>NZ_JAMZIE010000010.1 GCF_024178165.1 Halohasta salina
GTCCGCTCTCGCTCCCAACATTCAAGATTTGCCGTGTCTAACGACTCACTGAGCAGTTCTGGGGATAGCATCAACAACTCAAACCACGAACTGCTCACTTCTCAAACTGGCTTAACTAGACAGTGCCGGTAAACCCACACATCGAACACCGCTTAGACGTGTTCCGAGGGTCAACCTGCACGACTGCCACCTCGTACTCCTCGGCCTTGTATTCGACGTACTCGAAGAGTCGTCGGAACGCCCAGACATGTTGCCACCTCGCCTTCGGGATGTTCTCCCGAATGTGGGTCAAGTCCTCGAACACGATGTGCGAGCAGTCGTGTTCGACGGCCTCCCCGATGAGCTCGTTCGCCACCGAGTGTAGGTATATCTCGAATCGTCCAGTCTCTTTGCGACCGACACTCTCGATGTTCTCGTGAGCGTGGCGAGAGCCACACTGTTGGAGCAACCCACGACGGTTCTCGTATTCCCTGCGCCAGTGGTTGAACTCGTCTGCCGACCAGAAGCGCCCCGTCGAAGCGACGGCGATGTTGTTGACGCCCAAATCCACACCAAGGACTGTTCTGTGCTTGGAATCGGACTCGGGTTCATCGTCTGCTTCGACCTTTCTCATCGAGGCGTGTAAGTACCACTCGCCGTCTCGGTGCTGTAAGTGTGCCATCCTGAACTCGAAGTCCTCGTCGGAGACGTACTTCGTCGGTGGTCTTTCCGAGTCGTCGGGAAGGATGTAGTCGCACTTGATACGTCCATCAACGGTGGAGAGGGATACGTGGTCGCGGTGGAACGTTGCGCTTCGTTTGTCGTACACCGCGCTGTCTGCAGAGAAATAGGGACGTGACGTATTCTCTCAACGCTTGAGACGTTCTACTCCACTTTTGACTGCTTCGACAGCCCGCCGAATCCCCTTTTGAACGAGGTTTGCGGTGAGGTCGGTTTCGTCGCGGAGTTGGTCATACAGAGCGCGTTCGGCTTTCTGTTTGGATGTGACGTGGTATCCGTCGTCGCCGTACCAGCACCACTCTGAGGCGGTGTTGGCGCAGTGTTTGAACTGCTCGACAGTCTCACGGAGGAGCGGGTCGGCCCCTTCAGGAGTGTCGAGTTTGATGACGGCGGTTCGACGGTACTCCACTGTGTTTCACATATCAAGCCGGAGTTATTTAATTAGTCGGGAGTCGGCCTTGCTATCGAACGTGGTTTGCGTCAGTTGTTGTCGGCTTCCTGCCCGAGGTCAAGCCTCGGGGCATCCGCCTTGACTTTTCTGTGAACGACGGTCGAGATCTCGATATCAAACTGAAGTAGCAATCGGATTGTGCGGTTTAAGAAGTTCTACCGCGACTGTTCAGAAATGGCATATAAACAAAACGAAATCTTGTGTTTTATATATGATGCTTGTATATATTTTTAGTCGGACATTCAGGTTGTGTTCACCAATGAATACGCAAAACCACCATGAGCGACAGCTACGCGAGGAATTGAAATGGGCGCGCGAGGCACACGCTATTTCTGAGATGGAAGAGTCACTGTCGTATCGAAATATGATCGAAGCGCGGAAAGACTGTATTGTTCCACAGCATCGACATATGGTCGACTGGTCTTCCGAGGATTTGGAGAAACACATCACCAGGTTAGAGACTGATTTGGAGCACGCACAACAGGGTGAGTTCTGAAAGATGTCCGGTAATGTTCCATCCCACATCCAACGCGAAGCTCGACGCGCAGGGATGACACCACGAGAGTACTGCATTTCGAGAATCGACCACTGGCGAGAGAACCTCGAACAGGTCAGTGAGGATTATCTAGGGCTGTCCGATGAAGAATTTCAAAAAAGGGTCGACGAAGAAATCGAGTCTCGCTAAGCTACCCATTAGCAGATGGGAAGGGTTCAGTGTAGACTCCCCAGCCGTTCGGGCACCGACACCTTCCCGAGAGCCCGATGTCGTCGACTGGCGTTTCGGAACGCCACACAACTCGTTGGAAAACGGAGTGTCACTCGAATGTGCTCACGGCCGCCCCTCTCGACGTGTTCGTGACCGCAACGACCTCATCAGGAGATTCGATCACCACAGCTTCACCACCCGAGGAGTCGAGATTGTCGCGGATAACGTTCTGGCAGATGGTGTTTCCTGTTCGGGTCGGCTGTCGGTGCCGAGAGTGACCGACGATCTGTGGTGGCGCGTTCTCTTGCATGTGTCTGAAATCCATCCATAGCAGCCCTGCCGACGCCCCCCTCCCGAACGTTCCACCAGTCCCGAACACTAGCTCGTAGTCTGCAACAACGTCGAGTTGTTCGTCGTCGTATCGGTCCTCGTCGAGCAGCGTCAGGAGTCGTTGGGCAGCCTGTTGTGCCTGTTCGTTGGCGGCCTGGACATCAAACGCCTCGTTCGCGCCTGCATGTGTGTAGGTGTGTTCGTATCCCTCGAAGGCGACAGTGATGTCACCCGCCGCGACGTGTTCGATGAACGACCGCCGGAGGTCGTCGTCCATTTCGATGCTGTAGACACCCGGCCAATGGAATCGTTCGGAGAACAGCACCGCCATCTCGTGGTTCCCGAGATGATATCGGACGTGGCCTGACGGAGCCTCACCGGCAAGTCGCTCCAAGAGTGCCAGACACGCTCGGTTTTGATCCCCACGATCGATCAAATCCCCGTTGACCACGAGGAGGTACTCGTTGTCTGCCCAGTGGAGTCGACCCTCTTCGTCGGTGGTGACAATAGGGTCAAACGAATCAGTTTCCCCGACGGCTGTGAGCGCGTTGCGTGCTGCCTCAAGATAGCCGTGGATATCGCTGATACTGACAACCGTCGGCGTCTCTCCACGTTCACGAAACCACTCGATACTATCCGGCGTTCGCTCTGGTCTGTAATCCATGGAGACTGTTTGGTTTTCTGGGCTTATCATTGTAGGTAACCAGCCTCAACATTCCGCGACAGTTGGTAGTGCTAAGCAGACAGTAGTCGATGTGTGCTGAAAGCTGCTCTCCTGCGCCTGTACAGTACAACCACCCAACAGACGGTGATCAGTCCAAGAGAGACAGCACCTGACTGACGTAGGTGCTGTTGTCCCAGCTCCGATGCGGACTAATATTCGTAATGAGTGACCGTGCCTCCGAGTGAGTCGTATGTCCGCTCCGTGCGTAAGCACAGATCAACCGTGGTGTGGGCACAATCCGTGGTCCCTGAAGGACAGCATGGATGAGTGCAAAATTGGTCCCACCGAATTCGTCTGTCAGAAACCCGTCGACACCGAGTGCGTTCGCAAGAACGATGCCATCCGTTTCGCCGTCGTCAAGTCCGAATGTTGGTCTCGCCTCGGCGGTATCCGACCGTGCATACGGATCTTCGACTATGTAGTAGTCCTGAGCCGCGAGAACGTTGGTAGCTGCAGCACTGTGTATATCCTGGTACTGTGTGATGTCACGAAGCTCCGAGACGACTTCGGGCGGGACAGTAACCTCACAGGCGGTGAGCAGATACTGAAGCGGATCTGACGCGGTCGTCGTATCGTACGCTTCGTCAGCACGCGGAACAGCGAGACTTACGAGTGCACTTGTGTCGGCAACGACCGTCCGTAGGCGTGACCTACTCATTGATCGTCGACTTCGTCGGTCGCGACTGTCGTGGTGTCCCCATCATAGATATCGACGTCATCCGGAGCAGCAATATCGAGCGGTTCATCGGATAGGTCAGATTTGAGAAGCCGGAGTCGTTGGGCGGTCTCAGCGCCGACGAGCTGTTTTGCCGTTTCGAAATCAAGTTGGTCATCGTAATACTTCGTCGCGACCAACTCTTGGAAGGTCTCGCTGTCGGCGGTATCCTCTATATACTCTCGCATCGCCTCAACAAGAACATCCGTGCGATCCTTGTCGAAGAGGTCAGCGATCGCATCAAGCCGCTCGACGAGATATTCCGGTGACTGGAAATGGACTCGTCTGGGATCATCACTTGCACTCATCCTATGTGCAAGTTCTGCACACAGAAGGATAATCATTGCGGCGTTTGCGCAGAGCTTGCATATTAAATGGGAACACAGTCTCTACAGAGGAAACAAGGCGAGTGCCTCGGGGCTTGACCCCGAGGCAGTTCACAGGTCCAGTGTTCAAGATCGGTACTTCCCAACCGATCTAAGAGCTGTAGCTAAAGTGTGACTCTCATGATGATCTACCGACTGGTCGACGCGACCGCTGCCAACCGGCGCTACTTCTCGCGCAGGAATTCCTCACACCGATCGGTCATTTGATCTGTGAATGCCATCGATATGTGTCCCTGGGGATTCGCAACTACTCGGTGTTTGATCGTCCCGATAACCCACGGCGAACAGTACGATGTTTTGTCGGGGTTGCGGCCAGTCACCCAGTCATCTCCAACCTCGTGATTCGCTGGGAGATCACTTGTTGTGAGCGCAGCACAGAGGTACTCTTCTCCGGGGAACGGAAGCGTATCGGCGCTGAGAACCAGCCACAGTCTCGGATTAGAACCCTGCTTGAACGGATCCGGTGCCCAGATGACATCCCCTTTCTGGTATCGGTCACTCACGGTCTTTACGGGGGTCAACAGCGTGGTCTTGCCATTCGTCGTACGCCATAGGTTCATCTTCGTGGCTTGCCGCGACCTTGGCAGCATGATCCGTCGCAGCGTCCACACTCTGAACATGGTCACTCACACGCCAGTAGTTACCTCTGTGGTCGACACGCCCAGCCTCGCGCAGACGGACGAGTGTCGGCCCCAAGGACCCTCTTGTGACGCCAGTTTCTTTTGCAATCTCGCTTTGGGAGAATGCCTGGTCCTGATGAGATTCAAGAAATGATAGAATCTCGTGTGCATTTGTTCCCGGATTCGGACCACTGTCGTCGTCAATCTCCTCGAACCGGTCCGCGCTGATTGGCATATGTATCACTATGTATCGGATGTACTAAGCCATTTGGATCTTCAAAATGAGTTGAGAGCTCGCAGATCCTACTTCGCTCCTAGATCGACGGCGAACTTCCGACTCAGATTCATGATTTCGCTGTTGGCACTGTCTAGTTAAGCCAGTTTGAGAAGCGAGCAGGTCGTTGAGTTAATTGGTCAGAATGCTCGCAGACCTGCTCAGCGAGTCGTTAGCGGCGGATTATCAAGAATGTTGGGAGCGTGAGCGGACGGCGACACCCGTCAGGGTGTTCGCCGTCCAGCTCCACGCGACCGGCTGTTCTCTTCGAGAAAACAAGAGAAATTCTTCGTCTATTGGGCGTTCAACGCTCTCATCAAGCAGTTTGACAGTGGGTACATCAGCTAGCTGACAGCTGTCACAACCCGCCTGAGGCGAAGCCGAAGCGGGTTGCGGTTGACGAAACCGCTGTCAAAATCAATGGCGAGTGGTCTTGGTTGAATGCTGCAATAGACATCGAGACAAAATTGATTCTCGATGTCGAGCTATTCGGACGACATGGCACCGATCCAGCTGCTGCGTTTCTCCATCGACTGACCGAGAAACACGATCTCTCCGAGACCGTGTTTCTCGTCGATGGCTACGGCTACCAGACTGCCCTTGCTCGATTAGGACTGAGCGGTCGGCTTGACTACGTTGACCGAAACCTGATCGAAAAATGGTTTCAGACACTCAAAATGAGGATCGACCGCTTCCATAATTCGTGGGTGGGCAGTCGGTCAGTCGTCCGTGAGTGGTTGATACAGTTTGTACAATACTATAACTTTCACCGACCGCATCGAGCTCTCGATGGACAGACGCCAGTTGAGGAGGTTATCTAGACAGTGCCGAATACATTGACATCCTCCTCCGCCTGAAGGCGGGAGGAATCCCGAGCGGTGGGAGTTTCAGGTTTGCAGTCCAAGCAACTGACTACCAGACCTTTCGGGCACGGGTAGTCCCACAGCATCGGACTAGTGGATTGCTGGCCATGCCAAGTGGCCGTTACCCCTATCCTCGACCGTGTACGGCATCCCGGTGTTGTTTTGACCACGGGGATGCCAGCAGGCGTCGGCAGAGTCGGGGGTATCTTTCTGAGTCACTGTGAGCAGTCAACACAGACACACGCTTCTAGCATGTGTGTTCACTGACTGCTGTTTCGGATATTGCCTCGTTTCGTGGGTGGACAGACCACCTCCGAAGGACAGGACGGAATCCGCTCCGTTCCGACCGATTCCTACCTTAATGTAGAGCGGGCAGTCAATTAAAACGTTGCTGTGGGAAACTCGGAGTAGCCATCTGAATGGAAGTTTGTTTCTCACCACGTCGGCTTCATCACCCGCCTATTCGTCATTCGGTTCCGACCTGTGCGGTCGGAACACTCCTTCCTCACGGGAAGGCGGGTGTATTCGCCTTGTAATTATATAATCAAGTGGCCGGAAGCTGCACAGATTATTATTCACTCGGCCGGTCGGTGTCGTGATTCATCGGCTCCGGCTCCTGGTCGAACGGCTCTGACGGTGTCGACGAGGGCCCAAACGCTGCGAACCCGAACTCGTCGGTGTTGCCGTCTTCGCCGTCACGATACTCGTACATCAGGTTCCCGTCGACGACGGCGTAGATGTCCTTGTTCGTGTCGTGAATGACCCGTTTCTCGGAGTCGATCGCGATGTCGACCAGGTCGACCAACGCTTCGACCGGCACGCGAGCATAGTTGCCCGTCGCCGGGATCGTCCCCCGAGAGATCCATTCGACGTATCGCACCCGTTCGTACTGCCGCCGGAACGAATCGAAATCGTCGATCCGCCGTCCAGTGTACAACACGCCCCCCGCGAGACCGATTGCAGCAAGGCCAGCGAGGCCAACCCCTAAATCACGCGGAGGGATACGACCACGAGGCCCGAAGAGACCGCTCGTCCCGCCGCCAGCGACCGCCTGCTGGACAGTTGTCGTGTTGGTCTGTCGGTCCTGTTGTGGGGTCCGGAGTTCGTATGCGCGGTCGGTAATCGTCAGCGGGGTTTCGGCGGTCGCTCTGCCGCTGTAGCTGCCGGAGTCGTACAGCGCGATAGCCGAGACCCGTGCTTCGATCGTACCGATATCTCCGGCTTCGGCAGTCACGTTCGCCAACTGGTCGCGGGCGAGCTGCTGGACATCGAGTGTGACTTGCGTCCGTGCCGTGCCGTCGGTCACGTTTTGGCTGTCGATAGCGAGCGTCTGTGAATCCCGCCAGAAGACCTCTCCGTTCCGCGTCGCCGACAGTTCGAGGACGATTTGCTGTGTGACTGAGACGGTTCGGTCGGGTGGCGTCGACGTGACGGCGATCAACTCCACCTCCGGAGTCGCCGTCCGAAGGTAGACCGGCATGTCGGTCAGCGTTTCACTCCGATTGTACAGCGACGTGTTTCCGGTTACTGTCGCCTCGGTCGAGAGCGTCGTCTCGACGGTCATCGAATCGGTTTCGACGGTGACCTGCTGCGGCTCGGGTTCCGAGGCCACGCCACCGACGGCCGTGGCGACCGCAATAACGCCGATGAGGAGCAGCGCTGGGACGAGACGATGCCAGTATTTGCCGCAGATGTATTTTGTTCGGAGCTCCAAATCACTCGTCATCCAATAGCCTCCACGATCGTGTGTGTAGCGTCCATACTACTACAGCCGCCATACGTGTCAAAAAGCGTATGCTAACTCCGGCGTGAGCGGGCTGCTTACGACCAGGTAAGTCGGTCGACGCTCTCGTTACGGGAGTCGGCCACGACCCCTCAGTCCGTTCACGACACCTGAAGACCCGTTCCACTGCCGTCGGCCGTATCGGTGACGACGATCCGTTCGCTCTGGATCTCTCCGGTGTCGTCGAACAGTCGAACCGTGATTTCGAAGGTGTCTCCGTCCCGCCGGCCACCGCTTGTGAAGCCGATCGTGTCGCTCTGTGCACTCGATTCTCTGGTCTCGACGCCGTCGTTCCGGTCGAGGTTCTCGAAGTCGACGCTCACCCGGTCGAACGAGCCGGTCTCGCCTTCGATACTGTAGCTGACCGCGTACTCTGCTTTCCCGCCCTTCGCGTTCGTCGTTCGATCGACGATCTCGACAGTTCCGAAGGCGAGCGTCGGGTCCGCGCAGTCGCTCGTGTCGACCAGCGCGGAGCGAGTCGCCTGCCCGCTGAACTGCCCGTTGGCGCTCGCAGCGATCGTCACAGCCAGGTCGCTCGGAGGCGACTCACAACCGACTGTCGCGGCCGTCGTCAGCGACTCGCCGGGGCCGAGCCTCGCCTGACTGTTCGACAGCGATGCCGCCGCCGAGACGTCGACGGTCAGCGTCCGATTGAGGTTGTTCGTTACGGTAACGAGCCGCCCCTCGGTACCCGCCTGCAGACCGTCTGTCACGTCGATTCCGAGGAACCCCTCGGAGTCGTCAGCGACCGGAGCAGCCGTTCCGCGGTCGACAGAGCCGGTCGTAACCGCCGCCGAGGGTGCGACCACGAACCCGGCGACAAGAAGCCCAACCGCAAGCCCGACGACGAGGACCAGTGCCCGACTGTTCGCCCCGTTTCGGGATCGTGAGCGTGATCGTCGACCGACGGTCATCGGCGGCCTCCGAGCGTTCGTTCGAGCCGACTGCGGCCGCTCCGAAGCGGTGCGGTCGTGTCGACGAACAGCCAGTAGACCAGCGACAGCGGCAGAATGCTGGTTCCGACCGTCGAGATCGCCGCGATCAGCGGGTGAATCCCGTGAAGTCGGGTGATGAGCTTGCCCGGCAGGACTGCTGGGTAGGGGTGCATCCGAATACTGGTCGCGTGTGGCCCTGTGGTCTCCTGTGCCGGAATCCGGGTGTCGATCGTCCGCGTCGACGATTCGAAGGGATGCCACGGAAGCCAGCCCATGGCTTCCGCTGACGGTTGGCTGTCGACAGCCGTGCCCGACTCCGGCGATATCCGAACGATCTCCATGCCATCGGTCTCGGTCACGACGTGCGCGAACGGTGATTTCGTCATCTGGAGCGAGATCGATTCGGTTGCCGACTCGCCGACGGTCAGCGTCGACGGGATGGGCGTCGGCTGCTCGGTGACGGTGTAGACTTCCGTCTCCTGGACGGCCCCCAGCGAGACGAAGACGACACCCGAAACGAACACCAACACCACGACCGGGAGGACGATCTCCCGGCTTCGCAGGACGTGTGTCCGGGTACGTCGTCTGTCGGAGCTCGAACCGCCGACCAGGAGGTAGCCAGCGAGTGTGCCGACGACGACATACCAGTAGCTCGTGATCGTCCCGAGTAGCGTTCCGAGGTATGGGATGACGACCACACTGTTGCCGACCGTCAGCAGTTTCCCCGAGACGTCGGACGGCTTGACGAGGGGGTAGCCCGATGCCTGGTCGGTCGAGGGGTTGCCGTCGCCCTTGGTGACGATGCCGTCGGGGGTGACCTGTGTCGCCCGGTGGGTCACGTACGTTGCCCGTTCCTCGGAGTAGAAGGTGATGATGTCGCCCGGTTGCACCGTCCCGACCGGGACGAGAACGTACCCCTCGTTGGTGTCGATCGTCGGCGACATGCTGTCCGAGGAGACATACGAGATCTGAAGGGGTGCACCGGCTGGCACAGCGATCGCTATGAGGATCAACAGCCCGATAGCGATGCCAGCCTTGTGTATCATGGGATGGGAAGTGGGGAACGCAAGCGGTCGGAGTCGCGGTTCAGGTCCGGATTACGACGGGCTTAAGTCCGGATTACGACGGGCTTAGGCCCCGCCTTCGACGGTGTCATCGATGCTGAAGCCGAGGGTGCCCGAGAGGTCGGCGTCCGGTCCAAGCAGGTCCGAACTGTGGCCCGTATCGACGGTGACAACCACGTAGTAGGCGGTGTTCGCCGGGGCCTCCCAGGATGCGGTCGCCCCCGAGGCGCTGATCGTGTCGACGAGCGCGCCGCTGCCGTCGTAGACCTCGAATTTGAGGTTGTCCTCGGTGGTGGCATCAGAGGTGTTGGCCCGGTATTCGGTGTTGATCACGTGGGACTCGACGTCGTTGTTCGTGATCATGAACGCCTGTGAGTTGGTCGGGTCGGCCGGATTGCCCAACTCGAAGAGGGCGTTGGTGTTCGCGCCACCTGCTGTGCCCGCGGTGAAGTCGATGCCGAGTTGGCCCTCGCCGTCCTGGAACACCAGGTCGCCGGAGGTGCCATCGGTGAGTCCGAGCAGTCCGGCCTCGTCAGCGACGACGTCTACGTTTGCTTGCCGGTCGACCTGTGCGGTGGTGAACGCACTCGTTCCGACGGAAACCCCTGCAACAAGGAGAATGCCCGCCACGAGCAGCGTTTTCGTAAGTTGTGACATTACATACTGTTCGAGACGCGTAACACGTATAAATATAAGCTAACTGATAAGTTAGTAAACGGGTTACCGACTGGTAAGTACTGTTGTGTGGAGCGTCCCATAGCTCGCTTCTCACGGCCCCGATAGCCGAATCGTATCGATTCTCGACTCGAAGGTGCGTATTTTGCAGGTAGTTTTATATTTATACGAAACAAATGTCAGGTGTAATGACCTCAGACGAACCCGCTTCAAGTGGAATCGCACAGGAAGTAGACGAGAGCGGCCTCGGTCCGGCAGGATTGGCCTCGATCGGGTCGGTTGCCCTCGCGCTGTACTACTACTACGTCCGTGGCGACGAACAGCGCGGGCAGTTTGTCGGCCTGTGGCCAGCAACAATCATCGGGATGGCGACGTACCTCAAGCTGGAGCAGGTGAGACAACAGCTGACCGAAACCGACGACTGATCAGGAGAGCCCGACAGTTGCTCCGTTCGCAACCCCGGCTCTGAAAAGAATCACCGGACGGGCTTCCGGACATCGAGCTTTTTTTGACGGCTTGTCTCCGTCTGATCGCGCTCAACGTAGCCGGTGACGTCTTCCTGGAACCCGACGTAGTTCGTGAGACGTCCCGCCTCGTCGGTAATCGGCGCAATCGTGAGCCGGTTCCAGAACGGCGTGCCGTCCCGCCGGTAGTTCCGGATGATTTCGGTGATCGGCTCCTCGTCTTGGATTGCGGTCCGGATCCTGTCGACGGTGTCTCGGTCGGTGCCCGGACCCTGCATGAACCGACAGTTCTGCCCGAGGATCGTTGATTCGGCGTACCCCGTCTGCTCACAGATCGTCTCATTGACATAGATGAGTGGGTTGTCATCCTGATGCGGGTCACTGATCGTGATTCCGATCGGCGCGTTATCTATCGCCCGTGTCTTTCGCCGTAGTTCGGCGGTTCGGCGAACTCGATCTGTAATATCATGCGCGATGATGAGATGTTGGTCCGGGACGATGTTCGCGGTGGCGGCGTACTCGATGATCCGCTCTCGACCAGCTGCATCTAGGACCGTCACCGTATCCCGCACAGTACCCTCCGTTGTCAACGTCTCCCAGCGGGCCTCGAAGTCGATGCTATCGGGGACGATATCGGAGAGCGACCGGCCGCGAAGCTCCGTTTTTGGAAGGTCGTACAGCGTCGAGGCGGTTTCGTTTGTATCGAGAATCCGAGCGTCGCCGTCGGTGATTACCATCGCCTCGTTGGACTCTTCGAAGGCGGCATGGTACTGATCGCGAGCCCGCGTGAGCTCGGGCAGTTGGCTGTCAGCCGGGGTCGACTCGGCAGACGATCCCGTGATATGTGGCACCGAGAGCGTCATCGTTGTTCCATCCTCGCAGACCGTCGACTCGACGCTGCCGCCGTGGGTGGTGGCGATCCAGTGGACGAGCCAGAGGCCAAGGCCACTGCCGTGGACGAGCGGCGTTTCGGCCCCGTGTTCGAGTACCTCCCGTTCCTGTTTCGGGAGTCCCGGCCCGTCGTCAGTGACCTGAACGACGACATCGGTCGGCGTCCGGTCGACTGAAACCGCAACGATTGGCCGTGTCCCGGCGTGTTTGGCCGCGTTTTCGATCAGTTCCGAGAGTGCCTGTTCGAAGCTCGGACGGACGGCTGTCGTGACCTCGTCTTCGGCGTCGACGGTGACGGATACGGCTGGGGTAGCCTCCTCGACGGTGCTGGCGACACAGGTGGCAAGCGAGCCGATATCGGTCGGCTCTCGGGGTGCCGTCTGATCGAGAACCGACTCCAGATCGCGGGCCGTCTCGCCCAACTCGATGAGTTCGTCCATCTCCTTCAGTACCCGGTCACAGTGGCTGTCGTCGTCCAACTGATCGGCCGCCAGCTGCGCGTGACCCCGAATGATGGTCATACTGTTCCGGAGATTGTGCCGAAGCACCCGGTTGAGAACGGTTGTCAGATTGGACTGGTTGCGGAGTTGCTGTTCCTTTCGGTCGCATTCGAGTTCGTGTCCCAACACTCGCGCAAGGAGGTCGCCGAACAACAGCTCGGCGTCATCGAACGGCTCGGTTCGTGGCTCTTCGGCAACGAAACAGACCGTCCCGTACTGTGCGTCGTCGACGACGACCGGCGTGCCGAGATAGCAGTGACAGCCGAACGACTGGTAGCCCGGATCGTCGGTCTCCCCCTGCGCCGGAATATCGTGGAGCGCGACCTGTGTTTCGCCTTCGACCGTTCGTCGACAGTAGGTCGCAGAGAGATCACGAGGGGTGTGCTCCGGAACGCCCTCGGGAAGCTCCGTGGTGACGACGGGATCCCAACGGTCGGTGTGCTCGTCGGTCACCGCGAGGTAGCCGAAATCGGCCCCCAGATACGCCACCCCGAGGTCGAGTACGTCGGATACTTTCTCCTGGATCGGTGTCTCTCGACGAACGATCTCGTTGAGGCGCGTGCGTACGGTGGTCGCCGTGAGTTGGGTGTCGGACATCGGTGGTTGCCTGTGTTACTGCAGTTCGGTCAGCTCTCGTTCCCGGTGATCCGGACGGTGGTCGATCACTGGTCGTCTTTCCCCAGTTTGCTCCCGCCGTCGGTCTGGGCAGGCGACCGTGAGGCTGCGGCGGCTGTGGTATCTCGTTGGGTGTCGACTGTTGGTGTCGCAGCCGGAGTGTCGGCTGTCGGTGTTGCAGCCGGTGTATCGGCTGTCGTGGATTCGAGTTCGAACGCCGCGACCTGCTGGCGGAGCGTCTCCGACAGCTTCGAGAGCCGGTCTGCGGTCGACGTATCCGCAAGCTGTGCGAGCTCTTCGGTGGTATCGGCGACCTCCGAGAGCGACGCGGTCTGTTCTTCGGTTGCCGCCGAAACCGATCCCGCTTCCGTTGCGGTCTGTTCGCTCACGGCTGCGACCTCTTCGACCATCGAGACGACTTCCTCCGTGGAGGCAGCCTGGTCGTCGGTTGCGGTCGTGATCTCCTGGATACCGGCTCCCGCCTCCTCGACGGACTGTGCGATCTCGTCGAACAGTTCGATCGTCTCTTCGATCGTCTCCGAGCCCCGTTCGACGCGGGCCGTCATCGTCTCCATCCCCTCGACCGTCTCGGTTGTCGTCGACTGGATCTCGTCGATCTGTGTCTCGATTTCGGTCGTCGCTTCGCCGACCTCCTCGGCAAGTCCCTTGATCTCGTCGGCAACCACGGCAAACCCGTCGCCAGCCTCGCCAGCACGAGCCGCCTCGATCGAGGCGTTGAGCGCCAGCAGGTTCGTCTGCTCGGCGATGTTCGTGATCAACTCGACTACCTCGCTGATCTCGTCCATTTTCGCATCGAGGGTTTCGACCTGTCGGGCTGCGCTGTCGGCCTCCGACTCGATTGCGTCGATCTCCTCGGTTGCTTCGGCGGCGTACTGCTGGCCGTCCCGGCTCCGATCGACGGCCGTTTCCGCTGTTGCGCTGACCTCTTCGGCCGACGAGGCGATCTCTTCGACAGTGGCCGACATGTCGTTCATTTCGCCAGCAACGCTCCGTAGATCATCGTTCTGGTCGTCGGCACCGGCACTGATTTCCTCGACGGATCGGGCGACGTCCTCGCTTGCCTCGGTGACCTCTTCGACCGACGCGGCGACCTGATCGCTCGCTTCGTCGAGTTGGGCCGCGGTGTTCGCGGAGGCGTCACTGGAGGCTGCAACCTCCTGGGCGATCCGGTCGACCGTTGTGAGACTGCCGTTGAGTCGACCAACAGCCGCTTCGAGCGATTCGAGGACGACACCGTAGCGTCCGGCTTTGTCCGTCTCGATCGATTGGTCCAGGTTTTGCTCGCCAAGCTGTTGGCTGGCTCGCTGGATCTCGGTGAAGCTATTGTCGAGCTGATCGGTCGCCTCGTCCAAATCAGTCATCACACGGCCGTATCGTCCCGAGTACGCCGTATCGAGGTCCCGCTCGAACTCGCCAACCGACAGGCCCCGACTGACGGTTTCGAGTGTATCAAAGACGCCGTTGAGTTCCGTCTGCATCCGTTTGAACGCAGCAACCATCCGCCCGAGTTCGTCGTTCTCGATGTGGTCGTCGGGCTCGACATCAAGCCGCCCCTCGCTGGCAGCGATGGCTGCTGCTTCGAGCTGTGTGACTGGTTCTGTAATCCGTCGCGCCACGAACAGTCCGATACCGATTGCAGCGAGAAGCGCTACAAGCGTCAACCCGATCATCTCGTACTGGGCCATTTGGGCCGTCTCGTCGGCACTGGCAATCTGCTGGGTAAGGTCGGTTTCTTCTTGCGTTTTCAGCTCTCGTGCAGTTGTTTCGAGCTCGGCACTGATTTCCTCGGCCTCGGTAGCTTTTTCGGCGGCAAGCTCCGTGTTGCCCGCTGCCTGGGCTTCGAAGAACTCGGCAGCGACAGCGTCGTACTCGTCATGCAGTTTACTGATCGACGAGAGCTGCTGACTCTCCGCGTCACTCGTTTCATACGACTCGAACGCGCCGATGCCCTTCTCTTCGAAGTGGTCATCTCCCTCTGTGAACATCCGTTCGCCCATCTGAGTATGGCCGAGTTGTGCGTGGAGTATCGCCTCTTGCTGAGTCTCGACCGCAAAGATCATCTCCGACGTTGCGTCCATTTTGTGCGCGTCGTCCGCAACGTGGTGGGCCTTCCCGTCGACCGTTCCCACTGAATAGTACCCCACCCCACCAGTTACCCCCACGAGGAGCGCGACGACGACGAAGGCGACGACGATTTTCGGTCTGAGGTCGATACCACTCAGTTCGATCCGCTCAAGCATGTTATGAAGTGGGGAGTTAATATATATAATAAACCGGTTTCAATTAGGTAAGTAACCGACTAACTTTGCGGTTAGCGGGGTGTACACGGCCACGCTTACGCTGCGGTAAGTCGGCCGCTAACATCGTGGTTAGCGAGCAATTTTACACCCCATTACGGTACGGATATCCGAACTATATGAGTACCTCCCGTTACACTGGAGTCGCCTGATGGGATACGGTGACAGCTCCGCACAATCGCTTCGGACACTCCAGGTACTCTTCGTTGGCGCGCCACCGATTAATCTCCAAGCCGCGTGTGATAGCTCCTGCAGTCGACCGGTCGACATCGAGATCGTCACCGACGGCAAGACGGCGATCCAACGGCTCGCCGACTCCAGCGAATCACCGGTCGACCACACGGATCCTGATCTCGTTTTGTTGCAGTGTGACTTCGAGTTACCCGACGGGCTGACAGTTCTCCATGCGATCAAGTCCAGCCCACGTCTCGAGACGGTGCCCGTGGTCGTACTCGATCCCGACGAGGACGCCGAGATAACGTACAGCACCGGCGGCAACGCACACGTTAAAACACCACAAACGGTAGCGGAGTACACTGATCTCATCGACTCTGTCGGGCAGTTCTGGTTCGAGTGGGCACAGTACCCGGCAGAGTCCTTATATTCTGATACGTAGAAGTATGAGTATGACAGATTTTCATGCACGCGAGACGCCGGTGGTTCCGGACTCGCTTCTCGACAGCGTCTCCTTGCTCTCGAAGAAGTGGCATCCGGCGGTCATCCGGTGTCTGTCAGTCGACGATGGCATGGGGTTTAGCGACCTCGAACGCCGACTCGATGGCGTCTCGGCGAAGGTGCTAACCGACGCACTGGATGAACTCCAGGAATACGAAATCATCGAGCGTCGAGAGATCAGCCAAAGCCCGCTGCGGGTCAACTACACGCTGACCGAACGGGGCGAAGAACTCGATGCCGTAATCGAATCGCTTGCCGACTGGGGCGAAACCCATCTCGCCGAGCCGGAGACCGAACAGGTCGTGTTGGTCGCCGACGACAACAAGCGCGTCAACACGATGCACACGGCGTGGCTGGAAGACGACTACACTGTTCGGACAGCCACTGACGGCGAGGAGACGCTCCGAAGTCTCGACACCGATGTCGACGTCGTCGTTCTCGACCGACGAATGCCGGGACTCTCCGGCGACGAAGTACTCGACTGGATTCGCTCTCAGCGGTACGACATCCGCGTCGTTGTGGTGACCTCCGAAGACGTCGACCTCGAGCTTCTCGATATGGGGTTCGACGAGTACCTCACCAAACCCGTCCGCCAGGATGAACTGCGATCGGTGGTTGCGGACCTCTTCGAACGCCGAGCCTACGATGCGCAGCTCCAGGAGTATCTCGGGCTTCGCTCGAAGCTCGGACTGCTGCGGGCCGAGTATCCCGACGAAACGCTCGAAACACACGAGTTGTATCAACGGCTTCGAGACCGGCTTGCGGATCTCGAACCGACCGAGGAGACGTTCGACGAGATCGACAGCGAGATACTCGAACGCGTGTCGACGGGGACCCCACAATGAGTACCGACACGCGTACCCATGCAGTTGGAGACGCCACAGCCGAGGACGTTATCGGTCGCGTCGACGAGGCGATCTGTGCGTTCGACACCGACTGGCAGATCACCTTCGTCAACGACCGGGCGGCGAGGCTGCTGGATCACACACCCGGGGAACTGCTCGGCACAGCACTCTGGGATGTGATGCCGAATGCCGACGAAACGGCTGTCGGCGAGCAGTTCCGTGAGGCGATGTCGACAAGAACCCCCACGCGGTTCGACCAGTACATCGAGGCACTCGACCGCCGGTTCGACGTTCGTATCTATCCCGACGAAGTGGGAGCGACAGCGTGGTTTGATGATATCACCGACGAACGGAGCGCGCACGAAACGACGGCTGATCTCCACAACGACGCCCTCGAAGCGTTTCAAGAGATCGCAACCGACGACGACCGCTCGCTCGACGAGCGGATCGACGCGGTGCTCGAACTCGGCTGTGCGCATTTGGGACTCGACATCGGGATTCTCTCGGCGGTCGAGGATACCGAGTACACCGTCGAAGGGGTCGACGCAGCCGACGACAGCATTCAGCCGGGTGAGCAGTTCGATCTCGGCGAGACCTTTTGTGATCACGTCGTCGACAGCGGTGAACTCGTGGCAGTGACCGACGCCAGCGACTGTAACCTGGCCGAGCATCCGGCCTACGAAGCCCAGGGCCTCGAAGCGTACATCGGGACACCGGTGATCGTCGACGGCGAGCAGTACGGCACGCTCAACTTTTCACAGGCGGCTCCACGCGAGCAGCCGTTTACCGAGAGCGAGCGAACCCTCGTGCGCCTCTTTGCCCAGTGGATCGGTAAGGAACTGAGCCGAGAGCAGAACAGAAAGCGGGCGGCCGCAAACCGGGACCGACTCCGACAGATCATCGATCTGTTGCCACAGCTGGTGTTCGCCAAAGACAGGGACAACGAGTATATCCTGGCGAACCAGGCGATCGCAGACGCCTACGGCTCGACTGTCGAGGAGGTCGAAGGCTCGACCGACGCGGATTTCGTCTCCTCGGAAGCCGAAGCCGAACAGTTCAGACAGGACGACCTCGCCGTAATGGACTCCGGGGAGCCGAAACACATTCCCCAGGAACCACTGACGAAAGCCAACGGCGAGACGGTGATGTTGCAGACGATCAAGATCCCGTACGATCCGGTCGACCACGATACGGAGGCGGTGTTGGGTGTCGCAACCGATATCTCAGAGCTGGTCGAACAACGCCAGGAACTCGAAGAGGCGACACAGCGACTCACCGTTGCGCTGGAGGGGACGAACACGGGCGTCTGGGAGCTGGATATCGAAACCGAAGCCGTGGTATGGACCGAGTCGATGGCGTCGTTGGTCGGCATCGATCTCGACTCGTTCGGGGGAACGTTCGAAGCCTCTGCGGAGTTCGTCCACCCGGACGATCTACCCGATGTCGAGCGGGCAATCGACCGAGCTATCGACGAGGAAACGGGATTCCAACAGGAGTACCGTATCGTCAACGCCGACGGTACCCAACGCTGGGTCGAAGCCCGCGCCGAGCTCGTTGACCGGGCCGACGGCAACCGTCGACTGGTCGGGATCGCGACCGATATCACCGACCGCAAGGAGCGTGACGCCGAGATCGAACTCCAGTCGGCAGCGATGGAGGCGGCAATGGACGGCATCGCCATTCTCGATGACGACGAGTACGTGTATATGAACCAGGCCCACGCCGACGTCTTCGACTACGACCCCGAGGAACTGCTCGGCCGGGAGTGGCGCGACCTCTACGGCGACGCGGAGATCGAACGCATCGAAGCCGAGGTGTTTCCGGAACTCGCCGACACCGGATCGTGGCGTGGCGAAACCATCGGCAAAAAGCGGGATGGCACTCCCGTGCATCAGGATCTCGGTCTCTCACTCTTGGACAGCGGCGAGTTGATCTGTACGAACCGGGACATCACCGAGCAAAAACAGCGGGAGCAGGAACTCCAGCGACAGCGCAGCCGACTTCGAGCCCTGTTCGATAACTCTCCGGACGGCATTGTGATTCATGACGCCGACGGAGCCGTACTCGATGTCAACGAAACCACCGCCGACACGCTTGGCTACGACCGGGAGACACTCATGTCTATGAACGTCGCCGAGTTCGAGGCAGGGATCGACCGCTCGGAACTCGTCGATATCTGGGCAGCAATGGAGCCAAACGAGACGCTCAAAGTCGAAGGCGAACACCGCCGACAGAACGGCGAGACGTTCCCCGTCGAGGTGTGGGTGAACAAAGTCGACGTCGGCGGCAACGACCGATATATCGCCGTTGCGCGGGATATCACCGAGCGGAAACAGCGTGAAGCGGAACTCAGACGGAGCCGGGAGTTTATCGAAGCAGCCCAAGAGAGCGCCAGCATCGGCGGCTGGGAGGTCGACCTCGAAACCGACTCTCTGCGATGGACCGACGAGGTCTACCGGATCCACGAGGTGCCGACCGATACAGCGATCGAACTCGGGGACGGATTGGACTTCTATCATCCTGACGACCGCGCCGAGATCGAGGCTGCCTTCGACCGACTCGTCGAAGAAGGCGAACCATACGACCTCGAACTCCGGATCGTCACCGCCAACGACCGCGTTCGGTGGGTCCGAACAGTCGGCAGCCCGCAGTTCGATGATGACGGAACTATCACCGGCGCGTTGGGCGTCTTCCAGGACATTACCGACCGCAGGGAACGCGAGGCCGAACTCCGCGAGGTGAAAGAACGGCTCGATCTGGCCGTCGAAGGGGCGAATCTCGGTGTCTGGGACTGGGATATGGAGACCGATGCGGTTACGTTCAACGAACAGTGGGCCTCGATACTCGGCTTCTCGCTAGACGAACTCGAACCGCGACTCGAAACGTGGGAAAACCGCGTTCATCCGGCAGACATGGCCGACGTCGAAGCCCAACTCCAGGCGCATATCGCCGGCGAAACCGAACTGTACGACTGTGAACATCGGATGCAGACCAAGGGCGGCGAGTGGCGATGGGTCAGGGACGTCGGAAAGGTCGTCGACCGTGACGACGACGGCAGCCCAACGCGTGCGGTCGGTATCCACCTGGATATCACCGAGGAAAAGGAGTCCAAGCTGTATCTCGAAGAGGAACGAGACATGTTCGCCGAGGGGCCAGCGGTCGTCTTCAAGTGGCAAAACGAAGACGGCTGGCCCGTCGAGTACGTCTCCGAGAACGTCGCCGAGACGTTCGGTTACACCCTCGAAGAGCTTACCTCTGGGGCGGTTCCCTACACCGACCTGATTCACGACGAGGACCTCGAACGCGTCGCCAGGGAGGTCGACGAACAGACTGACGAGACAACGGACCGGTTTAGCCACGACCCCTACCGGATGGTCACGGCCGACGGAGACGTTCGGTGGGTCACGGACAACACCAAACTGCTTCGCACCGATGGTGAGGTCACCCACTACCTCGGCTACCTGATCGACATCACCGAGCAGAAACGGCTCGAAGCGTCGCTTCGAGAGAGCGAAGAGTCGCTTCGAGAACTCACCAGCATTGCCTCGGATACCGACCGCGAGTTCGAAGCCAAACTCGAAGCCCTGCTCGAACTCGGGACCGAACGGCTCGGGCTGCCGTACGGCTTTGTGAACAGCATCGACGGCGAGACACAACACGTCGTGGAGGCCGTTGGCGATCACCCCGAACTCCAGACCGGAGCCTCGGCCCCGAAATCGGAGACCTACTGCCGGAAAACCATCAAGCAGTCGACGCCACTGACAATACAAGACGCCGCTGCGGAGGGGTGGGAGGGCGATCCAGCCTACGAACGGTTCGATCTGGGCTGTTACGTTGGCGGCAGTGTCACCGTCGGCGACGAGCTGTACGGGACGCTGTGTTTTGCCGATCGACAGCGGCGTGACCACGAGTTCACCGACGCCGAGCGGACGTTCGTCGAACTACTGGTGCAGTGGATCAGCCACGAGCTTACGACCGACGAGTTCGAGACGAACCTCCAGGACATCAACGAGACGGCCCAACAGCTCATGGCCGCCCCAACGAAGGCGGAGATCGGGTCGCTCACCGTCGAGATTGCCCGGTCGATCCTCGAGATGCCAGCCATCGGTGTCTGGTGGTATGACGACGCGACCGAGAGCCTCGTCGGCGACCGGATGACCGAAGCGGCGTCCGAACACGTCGCCGAGCAGCCGGTCTTCGAGCGCGGAACGTCACTCGCCTGGGAGGCCTTCGATGCCGGTGAAATACGTGTCTCTGACGATCCTCACATCTGCTCCGAGGAGCTGGCTCTCAGCACCCAACTCGTCGTTCCACTCGGCGAGTACGGAATCATGTGTGCGGGATCGGCCGACCGACGGTCGGTTACCGAGACCGATCGGAACCTCATCGAAGTGCTGTCGTCGACCGTCGAGGCCGCCCTGGCCCGTGCGGAACGCGAGACGGAGCTTCGGGAAACCCAGGCCGCGCTCGAACAGTCCAACGAGGAACTCGAACAGTTCGCGTACGCGGCCTCCCACGACCTCCAGGAACCGCTCCGGACGGTTTCGAGCTATCTCACGCTGTTGGAACGCCGGTACGGCGAGGAGCTCGACGGCGATGCCGTCGAGTTCATCGAGTTCGCCGTCGACGGAGCCGACCGAATGCGGAACATGATTCAGGCGTTGTTGGCCTACTCGCGGGTCGATACCCGCGGCGAGTCCTTCGAGGCGGTCGATCTCTCGACGCTTTTCGAGCAGGTGACCGACAGTCTCGGGGTCAAGATCGACGAAACCGACGGGACCGTGTCGGTACCGTCGACTGCGGCCACCGTCAGGGGCGATCCGAGCCAGCTCGCCCAACTGTTCCAGAACCTCGTCGACAACGGTATCAAGTACAATCGGAACCGGCCGGAGATCGATATCTCGGCCCACCGCCACGACGGGATGGTCACCATCGAGGTCACCGACAACGGGATCGGGATGGAAGCCGACCAGATCGAGGGAATCTTCGAGGTGTTCCAGCGGCTCCACACCCGCGAGGAGTTCGCGGGGACCGGCATCGGGCTGTCGATCTGCCGAAAGATCGTCGACCGTCACGACGGCGACATCGACGTGCAGTCCACGCCTGGAGAAGGGTCGACGTTTACGATCACACTGCCGGAGGAGGCCACCGATGCATAGCCCGGTCTCCGAGTCGTCGACGCCGCAGATATTCGTTATCGAGGACAACCCTGCAGACGTCCGGATGGTCAGGGAGGGAATCGACGCCACGGAGATCGATGTCGCGGTGACAGAGATCAACAGCGGTCGCCAGGCGGCCGAACGCCTCACCGCCATCGAGGCCGACCGGCCCGAAACACACCCGGATTTAATACTGCTTGATCTGAACCTTCCAGGTAAATCGGGGTTCGACCTCCTTGAGCTGATCCGCGAGGAGACCGCGTTTCCGGACGTGCCCGTCGTGGTCGTCTCCAGTTCGGAAAACCGGGAGGACATCAACCGCGTCTACGAACAGTCGGCAAACGCCTACGTAATGAAACCAGCAGATCCGGACGACTACATCAGAATGATCGACGCCACCGTCGACTTCTGGATCACAACCGTGACACTAGCAACCAATGACTGACACAGCACTCACACGCGTCCTCCTCGTCGAGGACAACCCAGCCGATGCTCGTCTCATAACCGAATACTTCGCCGAACAGTCGTGGCCGAACATCGACGCCGACGCGCCGACCGTCGACCACGTCGACCGGCTGTCGGAGGCTCGTGACGCACTCACCGAGGACGTAGATGTCGTCCTTCTCGATCTCGGATTGCCCGACAGTTCCGGCGTTGAGACGCTCGATGAGGTGCTCGCGGTCGGTGTTCCAGCGCCCGTGGTCGTCATGACTGGCCTCGATGACGAGCGCGTGGGCGTCGACGCGGTCGAACACGGAGCACAGGACTACCTCGTCAAGGACGACGTGACACCACGCCTGCTCCAGCAGACGCTCCGGTATGCGATCCGTCGGGAACAACAGCAACGGGAGCTCCGGCAACGGAACGCCGAACTGGCCCTCTTAAATCAGGTCGTTCGCCACGATATCCGCAACGACGTGGCCGTGATCTTGGGGTGGGGCGACGGGCTCAAACCCCACGTCGACGAGGCGGGCCAAGACTCCCTGGAGCGCATGTTGAGTGCTGGCGAACACATCACTAACATCACCGAAACAGTCGGTGACTTCCTCGACGTGCTCGAAGGCGATAGTGAGCCGGAGCTCCATCCGGTCGACCTCGAAAGCGTCCTGACCAACGAGATCGAAAAGGCCCGCTCGGCCTACGACAACACGACGATCACCGTCGAGGGAGATCTCCACGCTGGCCTCGAAGTCCGTGCGACCGACCTGCTGTCGTCGGTGTTTCGGAACCTCTTGAACAACGCCGTCTCCCACAACGACAAGCAGGAACCGGAGATCACAGTCACCGTCGAAGACAACGGCGAGACCGTGTCGGTGGCGATCGCCGACAACGGGCCGGGGGTTCCCGACAGCCAGAAAGACGAGATCTTCGGCCGTGGCGAGATGGGACTCGAAAGCTCAGGCTCCGGCATCGGACTGTATCTCGTCGACACGCTCGTCGAAATGTACGACGGTACAGTTGTTCTCGAAGACAACGACCCAGAAGGGTGTGTGTTTACAGTCACGCTCAATTCGTAGTCAGCTGCCACGACCGCGGCGTGTTGGAAGCTGGCCGATCCGATCGATCTTCTGGTCGATCCAACCAACTAGTCAACAATGAAACATCCCACTCAACCCGACACAGACGGCTGGCCTGCTTACGGAAAATCAAGGAGAAAGCCCCGTGCTTTAGCGCGGGGAGGATGTCAATCATTGTATTCTCCTTGTCGGACCGCACGGACGACAAGTTCCGCACACTGGAGCCGTGCCGGTGTGAGATCCATACCTACCTGCTGTTCGATGAACTCACGGTCCCAACTTCGGACTTCCTCAAGATCTGTCCCTTCCATTTGTTGAGTGAGAAGTGAGGTGGCCGCCTGCGACAGGGTACAGCCAGCTCCTTCGAACCGAACGGATTCTATCACGTGTGGCTCATTGTCCGAGAGTCTTAGCGAAAGCGATACCCAGTCACCCTCAGGATGTGTCGGCCCAACGCACTGGGGATTGTCGACCCTTTCGGAAAGGTCTGGGTCCGATACAGTTCCATAGTTTCGTGGATTGCTGCTATGATCTGCGAGCAACTCACGAACGTAGGCGTTGTTCATTGGCTCTGGGTAGTGGTATTGGTCGAATTCATTGGATTAGTTAACTCAGTTATGCCATAGCGTGCCAGCGACTCGTTGAGGAGGTCTTGTATTGGCCACGCTGCCGAACACTGTTTCGCCGAAACCGACGTCCCATCTATCGTGATCGTGGTGAGCGTTCCCCTGTTTTTTTGAAACCCGACCCGGAACTCAAAGGATCGCTCATGTTCGTCGACGGTGTAGATCCGAAGTTCACCGGTTCCGTTGGGTACTGACCAATAGTCGTTGTCGGTAACCCGTAATTCGCCGACCGGAGAGACACATGTTGATTCACAGTCGGGACACTCGGCGCTGTGCGGCCCTACACCAATGTAGGTGTACTGAGTTCCACACTGGAGACAGTCGAGAGGTGTAATTGTCATAGGATGATGTGACGTGTTGGATATCAAACAGCGAAGCACCGAGGTTCACTGTTCGGCTTTTTTGTCGATCTCGTATCGATACTCGATTGGGATTGGATTATCCGAGACTGCCTTCCATTTCGAGTTCGACCAGTCGGTTGAGCTCTACGGCATACTCGATAGGGAGCTCTTCGGTAAGCGGTTCGATGAATCCCGAGACGATCATTTGTTTGGCGTCATCGTCATCTAGGCCGCGATTTTGGAGATAGAAGATATCCTCGTCGCCGATCTTGCCGACAGTAGCCTCGTGGGCAACGTCGACTTGTGACTCGTTGATCTCCATGTACGGCATTGTATCCGACGTCGACTCGTTGTCGAACATCAGTGCATCACACTCGACGGCCGTCGAAGAGTTTTCTGCGCCATCTGCGATGTGGACCAGTCCACGATAGTTGGTTCGGCCGCCGTCCTTCGAGATCGATTTCGATTCGACCGTCGACTTCGTCTCGGGGGCGTTGTGGTAGACCTTTGCGCCCGTGTCGATGTTCTGGCCCTCACCCGCGAACGCGATAGTGATGTGATTGTCAGAGGCACCACGACCCTTGAGGATCGTTGAGGGGTAGAGCATTGTCGCTCTCGAACCCATCGAGCCTGAAATCCACTCCATTCGTCCGCCTTTCTCGGCGATGGCGCGTTTCGTGTTGAGATTGTAGGTACTCTTCGACCAGTTTTGGACCGTCGAGTACTGGACGTGAGCGTTCTCGCCGACGAAGACCTCGACACCGCCTGAGTGGAGATTGAACTCGGAGTATTTCGGGGCTGAGCAGCCCTCAATGTAGTGGACCTCCGACCCCTCTTCGGCGATAATGAGCGTGTGTTCGAACTGACCCATCCCCTCGGAGTTCATCCGGAAGTACGCCTGGATCGGCATCTCGACTTTGGTGTCTTCGGGCACATAGACAAAGGAGCCGCCAGACCAGATCGCGCCATGGAGCGCGGCGAACTTGTTGTCGCTCGGTGGGACACACTTGTTCATGAAGTGCTCCCGGACGAGCTCCTCGTGGTCACGGACCGCCTTGTCCATGTCACAGAAGATCACGCCTTTCTCTTCCCACTGCTCCTGCATGTTCTGGTAAACGATTTCGGACTCGTACTGTGCACCGACGCCCGACAGCGCGTTCTTTTCGGCTTCCGGAATGCCGAGCTTGTCGAAGGTATCCTTGATGTCGTCTGGCAGATCCGTCCAATCGTCAACGCCACCACGGGTCTCGATATCTGGTCGGATATACGGGACGATCTCGCTGACGTCGACTTCTGAGAGATCGGGGCCCTCTGGCCAGTCGGTTGGCATCGGCATGTTCTGGAAATGCTCAAGCGCGCGGAGGCGTCGCTGGAGCATCCACTCGGGTTCGTCTTTGTCCTCGGAGATGACCCGGACAGTCTCCTCGGTCAGTCCCTTTTCGCTCTTGAATGCAGAGGCTTCCTCCTTTTTAAATTCAAACCGAGCCTCGGTGTTCGTCTCGCTCAGGTTTTCGTTTGAACTCATACGATACGTTTCGATATTGGCAGGTATATATGTACGGGTGCTAAACCTACTTTCGAAATCAAAAATAGTTTCTCTGGGCATTATTAGAAACTATTTCTAGTCACAAATCTTATTTTGGATGAGAAAAGAACCTCTAGCAACGAGCCAAGTAATTAGTGCCAGCACACCCTAAATAATATGAAAAACGACCAGATTAGCGTCAGCGGACAGTCAACCAAAGTCGACGGAGCAACCGGCGATCAGCACCGTTCGACTCAGCTCGAAAACCAGTGCCCGGAATGTGAGGGAACACTGGTGAGAGCTGACGATACAGATGAGACAGTCTGTTCGGAGTGCGGACTAGTTGTCGCTGAACATGCTATTGATCACGGACCAGAGTGGCGAACATTCGATTTCGATCAGGGAGAAACCGCTTCCAGAGTGGGGTTACCGACGACACAGCAGATGCATGATAAGGGGTTAACAACAAATATCGGATGGCGTGATCAGGATGCCCATGGAAACCCTCTGTCAGCACGTCAGCGACAAAAGATGAGCCGGCTTCGAACGTGGGACGAGCGGTTCCGGACGCAGAATTCGAAGGACCGGAATCTGAAACGGGCTCTCGGCGAGATCGATCGGATGGCCTCAGCCCTTGGGGTTCCTGAGCCAAGTCGTGAGACCGCGAGTGTGATCTATCGGCGAGCCTTAGATAAGGATCTACTTCCTGGTCGGTCAATAGAGTCGGTAGCTACCTGTGCACTATATGCTGCCACACGAACGAATGATATCTCACGAACCATCGACGAACTCACAGAGGTGAGCCGCGTCGACAGATTGGATATTGAACGGACTTACCGGTACATCTCACGAGAGTTAGATCTCCAGATACCACCATCGCATCCAATGGAATACGTGGGACGATTCGCATCGCAACTCGGCTGTTCGAACGAGACAGAACGGTATGCTCGAAAACTGATCGAAGACGCGACTGAGAAAGGGGTACACAGTGGAAAAAGTCCCGCAGGCATTGCGGCTGCCGCACTGTATGCCGCCTCACGTCTTTCTGGAGAATCAATCATTCAGCCCGAGATATCTAAAGCAGCTAATGTGAGCGAAGTCACAATCAGACAGCGATATCGAGAAATATTGGCCGCTACAGAACTAGAAACAGATGGCTGACCAGAACAATAAATGAAAACTGGACAATATTTTCAAAAACAAGATTATTAACACAATCGAAATGATACTATATAGAATTAAATGACCTTTTCATTCGATACCACTTACAAAAATTTGGACTCGAACCTCTATTCGAGAGTAACGCCGAAAAGTATCGATACTCCCGAGGTTTTAGTTCGTAATGACGAGCTATGTGCTGATCTAGGCTTGGATACAGCGAATCTCACTGTCGAAATGCTGGCAGGCCAAGACCTTCTGGAAGAACCAATCGCTCAGGCATATGCAGGCCACCAGTATGGGAATTTTACCGTCTTGGGCGATGGGAGAGCGATGATACTCGGCGAACATATACACGATGGCAAGAGATACGATATTCAACTGAAAGGGGCTGGTCGAACGCCGTACTCCGGAAGAGGCGATGGCAACGCAACTGTCAGTTCGATGCTCAGAGAGTATCTGTATTCATATGCGATGCAGAATCTAAACATCAAAACGTCGAGAAGTCTGGCAGTCCTCGAAACCGACGAAGCAGTCAAACGACGACGGACAGAACCTGGAGCCGTCCTCGTTCGAGTGATGAACAGCCATATTCGATACGGGACCTTCCAGTATGTTGCAGGCCGAGCATCCGACGAACTACAGCGATTCACTGACTATGTTATCGACAGGCACTACTCACAGCTAAATGCAAAGGATCGAAAATATCTAGACTTCTTCGATGTGGTCATGCAGTCGTCGATCGAGATGGTTGTTGACTGGCTGCGTGTCGGATTCATCCATGGCGTCATGAATACGGATAACATGAGTATCAATGGCGAAACATTTGATTACGGACCCTGTGCCTTCATGAATTACTACGATGAGGAGACAGTCTTCAGCTCAATCGATAAGCACGGGCGATATGCATTCGGGAATCAGCGACCCATCTTGCGGTGGAATCTTGAGCGGTTCGCAGAGACACTCCAACCCCTGTGTGCACAATCAACACTCACGTATGATGAACTCGAAGTCAAATTAGACGGATTTGAGGATCGGTTTGATGAGCAATACTGCACAATGATGCGGAAGAAGCTGGGAATCAACTCAGATGATGAGCAAGAGCTCGTCGATGAATTCCTGGAGTGGCTTCGGAAATCGAACGCAGACTATACCAATACGTTCCTCGAATTGGAGACGCCTGGTACGTTTGATGATCCAGTGTTTGCAACTACAGAGTTCGAACAGCTTCGAAATAAATTGGCTGCTGTCGGCCTAGATGAGGAGTTGATGCAGGAAGCCAATCCGCGGTATATCCCCCGCAACTACTTGATTGAAACGGCACTGGATGAGTATCTCGAAACTGGTGATCTATCCAAATTTAAGGGGTTGTTGACCGTGTTGGAAGACCCCTATACATCGAAGGATATGGGTTCACAATTCCAGCAACCACCACCACGAGAATTCGATGTGGAGTATATAACGTACTGCAATACTTGAGCGAGTATCATCGACTTTAGCCAGCTAGGAGTGGGATACTCCGAAGAAACGCCTGTGGAGACTGCGCTCCCTGTGGATACATCCGTATCTGCAAAGCGTGTCATAGAAGCAGGAAGCCCCACCCTCAACGAGCGACCCGCGTTAGCGGTGAGCGAGTAGGGTGGGGTAGTTCACAGATGGTAGATGTCTGAGCGTGTTTCGAACAGAGTCCAATGATTTATTTGTGAGACACGCGTCTCACAGAATATGAGCACTGATGCTGACGACACCCCCAACACCGAAGGGATGGAAAAAATCGATGTTCGGGTTCCCTCGACGGTCCTTGATGCCATCGAGTCCGAATATCCGCGTCGAGGCTTCTCCTCTCGTTCGGAGGCAGTCCGCGATGCTCTCCGTGACTGGCTGAATCCCTCGCCCGAGTTATCAGAAGAGATCTTGGCTGACCTCCAGGAGAGTCGCAAGCAGCGTGAGACCGGTGAGACGGTGTCGGCCGCTGAAGCCCGAGAACGGCTCGGGCTCGATGACAGTGACGAATGACGAGCGTCGAATACACCGAACAGGCTCTCGAACATCTCACAGATCTTGAAGACTACGTCGCCGATCGTGTACTGAACAAAGTCGAGGAGGCAACCGAGTGGACCGACCATCGGTTAGAACGCCTCTCAGGGTATCCATACTACAAGCTTCGCGCTGGCGACTACCGAGCCATCATCACCTGGGATCAGGAAGCCGACCGGTTGATTGTGGAAGCAGTCGGTCATCGACGGAATGTCTACGACCGCCATCTCCCACCCTGACTAGTGGACCTGCGCCCTGCATCTTGCACGGGAGATTCTGATAGAATCCAGATGGGTTAGTTGGTCACGCCCATGATCGAGACATGCTACCAGCTAAGTCAAACTTTGGACTTTACAAGAAGAGTCCAAAGTTAAGTAAACTCCATCGCTAATCCAGTGAAACAACTGCCAGATATCCAAGATGGGTCGATTTGGGGTGATGAATATAGAGGGTAAATGTCCGAATGGTACTCGTCAATAACGAAAGAGGGGGGTGCCCCCGGCCCTCCTTCGCAGAGATCCCCTAATCCCTGCGATTTGGCATCAGATTCGAATTGATAAAACAGTACCGACGAGTCACTCGTTTAATCAAAAACAATTCTACCAACTGGAAGTCGTGTCTTTCGGTTCACGCTTCGAATCGACCACCGACGGAGAGGTTAGAACCGGTTTCGATGATACCGAACAGGATACCATTGATTCACTCATGTGTAAAAATAGTTTATTTCCCGAGGTTAGCTACTTAGTGGATTATCAAGTGGGATAAAGAAACGGACAACGTGAGCAAGGGCCCAGCGTTCGATAACATCAAACCACTGCTTGAACTGTTGGGAGCAAACGAAGACGAACTTCCTGCCGACTGGCTGCAGACAATTGATAGCTACTCAGTTGTCGGCAGTGAATTGTCCCTGTGACATCAGTCGACGCGCGATCACGACCAGTCCGTTGCCGAACCCCTCGCCGAAAACTGCGTGTTCTTCTCCGGTCGAGGGCACAATCGAACTCACCAGAATTGTCGAGCGGTCGATCAACACTAGCCGACCAATTGCCGTTTCGTCGGTGTCTGCGTCACCTTCGTGGAGCCACTCTAAGCCAGAAACGAACGTTGTGGCCCGTGGAATTACATCTTGGACGTGGGTTCTCACTGACTCAGATACTGCACCGACTAGCAGGTCGACTCCATCGTCGGTCCCATTGAGTTTAGCAACCAGCCGCTCGGTGAGCAACGATTCGTCGGCGATGACTAACACGACCTCGCTTTGGGCCTGCGAGAGCAGTGTGTTCGTCCGGTTTTCGATTGCTGTCGAGCCTGCCATTGACCACACCTCCTGGATCGATGACTCATCGTCATCGGTGTCCATCTGGATAGAATCCAGGGCGCTCTGGAGCCGGTCGACGCGTGCGTCGTACTGATTTCGGAGCGTCTCTGTAGCCTCCGACATTGAGACGGCCCGAAACCGCTGGGGGCTCGAATGCTGGATCTCGACTAACCCCTCGGACTCCAGTACCCGAACCGCATCATAGACGCGCGTTCGAGGAACATCGGTCATCTCACTGAGCTTCTTCGCAGTGCCCGACGGCACCTGCGAGAGACCGACAAAACACTGTGCTTCGTACTCTTTGAGCCCAAGCTGTTGGAGTACATCGACCGCCTCTTTGATATTATCCCCTGTCTCCATAGATACGACAGTCCGACAGCTTCGGATCTAGCTGAGAGGAGAATGTCCACGTAAATAGGTGTTGTCACTGGGTTCGTAAATAAAAAATACAAGTTATTAATACAGGGCGTGGACCGTGTAGTAGTACGTTATAAACGCACTATACTGTAACTATTTAAGTTACAAATGTACAATTGCGTGTACTGAACGTTTTGTGGTGTTGAACGGGTGTGATTCAAGTTCACTCATTTAATCACAAAAATTATATGTCGAGCAGAGTTCTACAGTCTTATCAGTGCGCAATCTAGGTCTGAACACTACCAACGGGATTGCTGTGTACCGAGCAGCCACGCCGTTTGACCGGAGTTGTGCTCTAAGGCAGCAGTAACCACAATGAGTGACAATCTAGTCGAAGACCCGCAGTCTGCAGCGATCAAACAGCTCGAACGGTTTGGATTGAGCACCTACGCCGCACGAACGTTCGTCGCATTGGCGAGCCTTGGCAGCGGAACGGCAAAAGACGTAAGCCAAGTCTCAGAGGTGCCACGGACTCGGGTTTACGATGCTATCGACGAACTGCATGACCGGGGACTCGTCGATATCCAGAACACCTCACCCAAAGAGTTCTGGTCAGTCTCTGCAGAAACCGCGAGCAGAACGTTCGAACACGAACTTCAACGCAGCAATAACATACTGCGGACTGCACTGAACGAGCTCGAACCTGCCCAACGGCGAGCCGAACAACGGGGGGTATGGACAGTCAGTGGACAGCAAGCGATTACTAACCGTCTGGTGGAGTTTTTTGATAGTGCTGAAGAGGAGATCGTCTACATGACTATCGAAGACCTGCTTACTGAGGACCTCCTTTCGAGCTTACGTAGGGCCGCAGAACGGGGTGTTTCGATCCGACTCGGAGGAGTCTCGGCGGACGTACAGGCGCGGATTCAGGACGATATCCCCGGTGCGGAGATGTTCGACTCACTGTGGGTCTGGTCGGACACCCCAGCTGGGCGGCTCATGATGGTCGACGGTCAGAAAACACTCGTGAGCGCACTCGCCAATGGGAAGGACGCGAAATCGTCGGATCCACGGTCGGAGACTGCGATTTGGGGAGAGGGTGAAACGAACAGCCTCGTTGTGGTCCTGAGAGCAATCTTCACCTGGCGACTGGATCCAAACGAGGATATAGTATCTACAAAATAGGAATGGGATTGGAAGGTCGGTGAGCTACACTTGACAGTCGATTTGTCAACGATTGACTCAGTCATCTGTATTTCCGCGTCACGTCTGGACTACTGACATACGATGCAGTGGCCGTATTGCTGATCTCCTAATTCCTATGAGACAATACAGGGGTTGCTACGTCCGTCGCTCACCGACTAGTCAGTGAGCCGCTCTACTGTGTCGGATATTTCCTGGATCTGAGTAGCTTGCTCCTGGTTTGCCTCGGCAATTTCATCGATCTCGTCAGCCATTTCTTCGAGATCATCTACAAATGCATCTGTCATACTAGCGACTTCTTCGGTTGAAGTTGCTTGATCCTCTGTTGCCCGCGAGACTTCATCAATTCCTTGGGCAGTCTCTTGAATACTCTCGACGATGTTCCGCAACCGGGCCTGTGTTTCTTCTACCTGTGCAATTCCTTTATTCACCTGTTCAGTAGCCTCAGACAGACTTTCTGCAGTCTCTTTCGTCCGAGACTGCACGTCATCAATGGTCTGCTCGATCTCGGCGGCGTTCTCTTTGGACTCTTCAGCTAATCCCTTGACCTCATTTGCGACGACAGCGAACCCTTCTCCTGCTTCGCCGACTCGTGAGGCCTCAATATTCGCATTCAAAGCCAATATATTCGTCTGATCAGCAATATCGTTAATCAAATTGGTGAACTCGCTTACTTCTTCCATCTGAGACCGTAGGCCACTCATCTCATCGCTCACCTCAGAAACAGCACTCTCTATCGATTGCATCTGATCGATTGCCTCATCTGCAGACTCACTTCCCTGCTCTGCCAACTCTTCGGCCTGACTACTCGATTTGGTCACTGCGCTCGCTGTTGAGGCAATCTCCTGGATTGTCGCGCTCATGTTTGATACTTCTCCCGCAACTTCATTCATTGAATTTGTCTGCTGTTGAATTGTCTTGTTGACCTTGTTCGTACTCTCAGTCGCATGTTGGGCTGCTTGGGAGACTTCCTCAAGGGGACGCTGTAGGTCCGCCTCAACTTGCTCCATCAATTCCTCCTGTTGGGCCATCGCATCCCTGACCTGCTCATTGTAGGAGTGGATGTAAGTATCCATAGCAATCTGCTGGTCAAGATTGATTAATTTCTGAACAGCTAACATGCGGTCCACGAGTGTATCTATAGCAGCTTCAAAATCTGATGGATCAAATGAGGACTTAATATCTTCACCAAACCGCTCAGTGATTCCGCGGTAGTAGACCGAATATGCTCCGAAGTAGATCTTCGGGCCAAGGTCCAGCATATCGTGAATCTTGCCGATCCGAGCCCGGCGGTTGAAGTATCGCTGTCCGTATTGGCCCGAACCGAGTTCCATCAGATACTGTCGTTGGTCGTTCTTGAGGGCCTGCACTGGTTTCGACGACGAATCTAGGATGGCGATCGTTTCGTTGTAGCTTTCGAGACGATTATAGAAGTCCTCTACAAGCTCGTCGGCGATATCCTCGAAGAGATGGTTCACCGATGCTAATGTTCGTGCGTCTTCGTCGGTGAACTGCGTGTACTCCTTCCGCCACTTGATTTCAGCGTCGTCGACACCAATTTCAGTCGTCAATTCGCTTCCATCGACCATTCGGCGGTCTGCATCAGTGATTTTCTGAGACGACTCGGACATATCTATCCATGGTAGTAACCCATCATAATACCAAGGGTAATTAACACTTCAACTGAGAAGATATACGCTGTATTGAGATGGCACTGTCTATTTGAGCAGAATTAGCGGATCTCAACTGTTTAAGAACTAGCAGTGCAGTGGTATGACATCCTCCCCGGCGTGAACGCCCGGGTTTCCTCACGCAGGGGGTATCGCTTACCGACCCACGGAGGCAACTTGCGGGTTCGTATGCTCCTCGTTGGGAACTGAGCGTGATGACTCTGACCAGTGATGGTCGTCCCACTTGAGGCATACAGGCCGTGCCATCGAGCGTGTTACCGTCGTCTGCCACCTCAGGAATGTCTCCAACGCGGAGAGGTCGACGTGCCCCTCAAATCCGCATGGACACGTCAGCGTGTCTCTGTGACGTGTCGTGTCCTCTGTCGAACCGCAGTTCGGACACTCTTGACTCGTCCACGCCTCTGACCGTACTTCCACCGAGATACCGTATTCTTCGGCAGTACACGCCAATCGGCTCACGAACGCTCTGAATGCCCAGAAGTTGTGCGTCTTCGCATTCGTCTCCACCGACCAGTGCGTGTCAAGCACGTCCGTCAACGCCCCGACGTATACTATCGAAACGCCTTCGTCGTACAGGCGTTCGATGAGGTCACGGGCGAGTGCGTCTTGAGCGTGGTCACGTCACTTGGTTCGCAAGTCGTACAGGCGTCGGATACGGTGGCTACTGTACCGACCGTCCTCCAACAGCGATTGGAGGAGGGCAATTTCTCGCGTTGTCTCGTGGAATCGCTCGAACAGGTCGCGTCCTTCTTACAGGAGTTGCTGGCCAGTTGTGGTTGTGCAGGCGACGAGATTGTTCGCACCGATGTCCAGAGCGGCTTCTTCCGAAGCCAGTGGTTGTGCCAGCCGAGAATCATCAACGGTGACTGGCTGAAAGGCCCTGAACGATTGTGCTTGCTCGTCGTAGAACAACTCCAGCCGACCTTGCTTGTCGTACTCCTTCCAGCTGGGATCGCCTCGAACTTCGAGCCGGAGGCGTTCCGGTATCCAAGACTGTACTCGTCTTTCAGGTCTTTCCCGATGAGGATTTCAAGCCGAGAGTATTCACCCCACTCGACGGAGTACGACGTGTTTCGGATGTACGTGCGGAGTTCCCGTCCAGCTTCTGAGTTGCCCCAGAAGCCGGGTTTGCCGTTGGCTTCGCCCTTCTTCTTGAGGCTGAAGAACGACTTCCACGCTTCGCGGTTCTTGCGTTCGAGTTGCTGAACCGTGGACGCACCGAGGACTCCGCCGTAGCGACCGCGATACTCAGTAATATCCCATACGTCGCCGTCTGGGTCGGGAACCTCACTCGCTGAACAGCGAACAAACCTCACCGGCGTTTTGATAGTGGCATCACAGTAGAAAGTTCTCCTAAAGATTCGACCTCACGATTGAACAGCACTCACGTTGGTCACTTGGCCCAGGAATAGAACCGCATCAGTTGGTCTATCTCGGATACAAAACAGGAAGGGTCGGTCGACAGTTAGATCGAACGACCTCTCCGATGCGCTTTCGTTCATAACGACGCCGGTTGCCGCTGCGGCCTCCGTTCCCTCCTCGTCGACACGCACAAACGACTTGTGGAACACATCGTCGATGCCCGGGCCCCCACCACTCGTGACCATCCCCGCAAAGTCCGCACCAGGTCCGAAGGCAGACTCCATGCCCATCGTTTTGAGCGCCTGGCTGAGTTCGGTCTCGAACTCGTACTCAAATCTCGGCATTCGAAGATCTCCACTGGCATCACCGAGTGCCTCGAAGATGCCGAACAGTGTCGCTCCCGATAGCTCTCCGTGGATCTCCTCGAACTCGCCTTCGTCGGGGACGATAACAACCATCGATACCTCACCACCCACATATGGGAGTTCGATTGCTTGGACACCCGGGAGGTCGGCGTAGTCCGCCCGTAGGTTCTGGTGCATCATCGAGACCGTTGATTCTGATCCATCGAGGGCCCTGAAGGTCGATCCACTCGTCTCATCGGGATCGAACGGCAGTTGCCAGCCGGCCATGAAGTAGATCGCATTCGTCAATACCAGTACCGTCTGGGCCGACAGGCCGTCTTTGGGAATCAGTTCCTCGATTCGACCCCCTGTCTCATCGTCGACCCACTGGTTGATACGCTCGCGTTCGGCCTCGGGATCACTCCCGAAGTCTGCCTCATTGAACCCTCCACCGTAGTGTTCGTCGACGAGATCGAGATACGCCTCGGCAAAGGAGTAATCACTCGCACCCCACAGGGCATTTGCAACTTCGAGTTGGAAGGCGTCAGTCGTGTCTTTTCCAGGGTCACCCGGCACGTCGCTGGTCGCTCTCGCATCGAGTGCTGCTTGCAGCTCGTCAAAGGCAGGATGAGTCTCGTCACTAAGTGAGAAGCCAAGGGTTTCTCGCATTGCAGTCTCTGTTTGGCCACTGGCCCCACCATACGTCATGGCCAGTGCCATCGAAATGCTGTAGGGTGAGACAAACACGTTGTCGACGTCGTCGGCTGCTGTGAGTTGCTCGTGGAGATCAAGTGCGAATCCCGCATTGCCAGCGACGAGTTCGGCCATACGTTCGTTCGTCGACGAGGGCGATCCCTCGGGCAGCGATCCCGTAGGCTCGTCGACTGGTGGCTCGTCGGTCGTATTCGGGGGGTTGTCGGTCGTGTTTCTTGGAGCACCCTCTGTACACCCAGCGAGCGCTGCAGCTGCAGCCATCCCGGTCGCAGCCAGTAGGCCACGGCGGTTCAAATTCAGCTTCATCGAAACCTCGATACCCGAAGGGCGCTCATCCATACCCCCTCAGAAGCATGATATGTGTAAATATCTTGTAGTGTATGAAATAGTTCTTTGGTAGCTGTCCCACCGGACTGACTGGTCTTGTGGTCTTACAGTGGGATGGTGATGGTATGCACTTCAGCGAAAGATGATGAACGACCCTTTTATCAAATATGGATATGTTCTGCTATCTAATGGTCGCTCTCAGTGAGTACGAGCATAATGATGTTGCGACTCTTTTTGTCAAACTGTGTGAGGTGACTGAGTCAAAGATACAGCAGCGTGCATACGAATTAACGGTACGGACCCCAGATTCCGAACCAATACAACTCATTGTCTGGGAGGGCAGTCCAGCTGTCGACGTCGACTGGATAACAGATGATTGGTATAAAATAGAGGATATCGTCATCAAGCAGTGGGAAACGACTACTGAGTTGGATGCGACAAACAAGACGACCGCCCAGCGAGTCGAAAACCCGATAGAAACCAAGGACGTTACTGAAAATGAAAACACAGCGGCCACTAAAGAGGCTGGTGCAGTAGACACAGAGCCATCACCACCACAATCAGTCGAACCAAACCGTATTTCTGAGCTCTATGAAGCCTTTCGAAGTCTCCGGACTGTATTGGACGCGATTATTGAATACCCAGAGAGTGCTGTTTCTCCGTCTGAGACGGATCAGCCACTGGTACAGTACCACACTGTGATTCAGGCCGTAATTGGGACCAGTAAGTATCTGCCAGCAGGAGTCGACGGGTTCGGTACTCAACAGGCCGAACGTGTCCCATTTCAAATGACTGAGTATCGAGAGGTGTACGGAACCGAATCGGCGGCCTATGAAACCCAATATCCGACCGGTCAAAATAGATCCTGGATAACCGACTACCAAACGATCGAGACAGCCCCGCTGGATGAAACAACCCAACAGGCACTCGAAGAACACGGCCTCGTCGAAGACGCCTCAGTGTTCGTACGCCCGGTCGCTCCTGAAACACAGACCCCACTGCCGCTGTTACCGTGGAGTAGCGAGGAACTTGCTCAGGGTCTCTCGTTGCTATCACAATTCGAGACACGACCATCGGTGCCGTGGGACAACGATGGAGTTGGTGATGGTGATACTCCAGAGAAATTCACCATACAAGAGGTATATGAACAGGTCTGTACGGTCGAAGAAATCGACACAGACCACCGTGTCACAATTGATAGAACAAACAGAGGCCAGCTGTCGAAGCCAACAAGCAAGGACATATGGACGACAGACGAGACCGCGCCAACAGATCGCTGTGGGTTTGTGTGGCCACCCGATGAGAGTGCCGACAAAACACAGCGGGCCAGCTGTTGTTACCGCGCGACCTGGCGCGATTTCGACCGGTGTATTTGGCATGCTGATACCGATATCGACAAACCAATCGAAGAGCTAACAGACGCCCGAGAATCGGAATCAAACCGGCTTCACAACCATTTGCCGAGAGAAATACTCGCCGGTGCAGTGCTTCGAGATACCCAACTCACCGATGAGATTCTAACTGGCGTCGATTTCAGCGGTGCGGATTTTGAAGGCTCAGAATTCACCGACGTATATCTGAGCTATGCTGAGTTCACCGAAGCCAATGTATCCGGTGTTGATTTCACCGAAACGACTGTCTCACGAGTTAGCTTTAGAGATGCAGATCTCACGAATGCGACGCTGGCTGGACTATCGTTGTACAATACAGACTTTAACGGAGCGACGCTAGCTGACACTGATTTCACCGATGCGAAAATTGAGCAGGCCATCGTTGCGAACGCCAATATCGAAGATGCAGTCGGAGTAGACACCAACGACCGACCTGGAGTAGCCAGTACCGACAACACAGAGGTCGATCCCAGTACAACGCCAGCCGAAACAGCCACCGCAAGCGGTGACACAGACTCGAAAGCCGAAGACGAGACGTCGCTTGTGGTGACCACCGACACCTACATCGATCGAAAGAACATGAGTCGTGTCGTTAGACAGGAAGACTATCTGTCGGCTCTCGCTGAGATAGCCCAGAGTGCTATCGATACAGGATCAGATGCGGTGGTCCATCTGGGGAACCTCTTTTGGACGAAAGGATCACGAGACAGAGCAACCGATGGCCTCGAAGAACTCCTTCGAAAGCTTGCAGATCACGATATCGAGTTTCTCCTCGTCCAGGGGCCCAAAGATTCGGCCGCTGGATCAACTGTTCTCGGGACACTCGAAGAGGAGAATCTGCTGAGCATCTTAGATTCTGGCTGGCACAAAGTCGGTTCTGTTGGACTGCTTGTCCATGGTGTCGACGCAGATTCGATCAGCGATCAGACCACGACACCACCGAAAGATGCCACAGCCACCATCGCAGCCCTATATGATGACATCACAACGGCGACAGAGTATTCGGAGGGCGCTGGGATTGAAACAGCCCTAGAGCCGGAGCTAGACCTTATTTTGACTGGCACACCGGATGCGACGAACACGACAACTGAGTTGGGAACCCCACTGATGTCTCCAGGAATGCCCGAACGCCTAATCGGGCGATCGATCATTGATTCGACGCCCTCGACACCAGGGTTTCTCGAATGTGAGTTCCTCAACGGAGAACTCAACACCACAGTCCACGAGACAGACGCACGGCCTGCGACTGGATTCCGTATTGAGCTGTCGGCCGACGCAACGAAAGCCGATGTCATCGATAGGCTCCCTGCAGACCTGCCAACTGATGCGGCGGTGATGTTCGAAATTCGTGGCGAAAAGACCGCCGAGAGCCTCTCGAAACGCGAGATTGAAAATATTGTTACTCAGCGTGTTGAGATCGCTCGTGGTATCGACAAGCGAACTGAACGCAACTCCCATACAGATACGACAGCCGATACGGATACCCATACCACAGCGGACTCAAACATCGACAGCACTGACGCAAAATCCACCGAACTTACCGTAGAGTCGATCGCGGCGTCTTCATCAACACTAGAGGCCGAGTCTATCGAAACCAAAGTTAACAAGCTGCAATCCTACGGCGCTACGCGCAAAGAGGCGCTATCGTGTGTTTCGCAGTACGCTCATGATGAGGGCCTGTACTCGATTCCAGGAGTGGGTCTGGCAATTGGATATAAATTGGCAAGCCATGGGGTCACGAGACGAGATGAAATAGAACCCAAACACCTCGATATCGTCAAAGAGATCCCCGGAATCACCGACTACCATATAGAGCCGATCATTGAGGCAGTCGACGGTCTCGAAAAACCCGTTGATGCGACTACCCCAACCACTGATACAGGCCCCGAGGTCGCTCGTAACCAACTATCAGAGTATTACGAGTCATTTCGAACGGTCCGAAAAGTGGTCTCGACAGTCATGCAGCTGGATGGTACTGAAATCGTCCCCGACGACCTAACACATCCTGCAGTCCAATACTATGTGCTGCTCGATGCGTGTATCAGCTACGGCTTAACTGAGGCGAATTTTACGGGCTATGGGCTACAACAACGTGATCGCTTGCCATTCAGTATCAATGACTACCGCGATGCCTATCGAGAGGGAAGCAAGGGAATAATTGATTATCAGGAGATTCCAGTCGAAAGCTACAGCGAAGACACACAGTCATGGCTCGCGAACAATACATGGCTCACAGATACCGAGCAGTTCATGCGGCCAGTGGCCCCGGAGAGTGGCTACCCGCTCCCAGAGATGGTAACGACGAAACAAGAACTCGTGCGTGCTGTCGAACTCCTCAACGAGTTCCCCGCCTACCCTTCGATCCCGGACGAAGTAGATACCAGAGATAGAACGATTCCGATTAAGAGGCTGTATCAAGACCTATTTGAAGAAGTTCACGACGAGCACCTAATTGAACTCTCGCGTCTTTCGCCTCCTGGTCAGGCAAGTGGGGAACCGATTACCGGGCCGGTTGCCGATGCAACACCGACGTCTGAGGCTGATGCAGAATCGATGCTCCTCGACTACGGAAAGCTATCTCACCTCTTCAGACGAGTCAAACCACCGAGTGAATCGCCGATTCAACGACAACTGCCCGTCTTTGGACTCGACTGGTACCAGCAGCGCTCACCATCTTTCAACCAACTCCAGAACCTTGCAAAGTACGATGATGACGATCCAATAACCCATTTCAAACCTCGCCTGCAGGATATGATTCATCGTCGATTCCTCCGAGATCGGTGGAACTACGACTATATTACCGTCTTCCCCAGCCACGAGAAGGAAACATTGAGCTCAACGCTCGTCGACCTCGCCCAGGAGGCCGTTGTCGAAACCTCAGTGGTATATACACCACTGCTCGAACGGACAGAGACGACCGGTCGGCAACGAGAAAAATCAGAAGCAGGCCGAAAGGAAGTGGCAATCAACCCCGAAGAAACGCTTCGTGTGCGGGCGTCGCTCGACGGAGAGACCATTGTCCTCTTAGACGACATCTGTACAACGGGGAGTTCTCTCTCGGCTGGTGCATACTTGCTTCGAGAATCAGGGGCCAGCCGTGTTGTCGGAGTCACACTCGGGTTTACGCCTGGTGGCCCGGTCGACGACGTGAGCGTAATCAAGAAGCCCGATGCATTTGCCTCCGAAATTATCGCAGGGGTTGAATGATGGAGTTAGATCAACTCGCTGGCTTGGTCGCACTAACCGATATTGAGGGGATCGGTGACAGTCGTGCCTATGAGTTGTTCCAAGCATTCGATTCGATATCTGAGCTGAGTTCCCAGCCAATGTCGGCATTTTCGGAATTTCATTATGTCGACTCTCAGACGCACGCCGAGTTGCAGACTCTGGATTCAAAACAGGGGACACATCTAGAAGCATTCGAAGCCTACCTGGACGATGGAATTGTACCGATTGGTATCGAGGACGGCCGGTATCCAGAGGCACTTCGAAGCCAGCACGCACCGCTGGTGTTGTATGCAAGCGGTGAAACTGATCGGTTGACCGACTCGCTAGTGAGTGTCTCGGGATCACGTGAAACGAATAGTGTGGGCTGTAAGTGGATCAAAGAACTGTCTTCTGAGCTCGCGAGGGCTGGTAGAACGGTCGTCAGCGGTGGGGCACTGGGAGCAGACACCGCAGCCCATCGGGGAGCTCTCGATGCCACAGGTGCGACCATCGTTGTCTTAGGAACCGGTCTAAATGTGGCCTATCCACCAGAGAACGCCGAGCTGTTCGCTGAAATCGTCGATGCTGGTGGTCTCGTGATCTCACATCGGCCGCCGCCAGCAGAACCGAATCGGCATGCGTTCATTGATAGAAACAAGACAATCTCTGCACTTAGTCCAGGACTCATTGTTGTTGCAACCGACGGCTCTGGCGGTACGCAAGCACAATACGAGATTGCACAAAAGCAGGGCCGTCACGTATTTGTCCCACCACACGAGACCGATATCACTCCAGCCGAGGGTATCGACGAGATCCGAGCCGATTCCTCGACGAGTACAATTAGATCCAGTGGTGCACTCATAGATGACCTTGAGACACTAGAGGCAGATCTGAGCAGTGACAACCCCAAAGAAGACGCCGATGTCGACAGTACTCAAACACAGTTTGGCGAGTGGAGCTGAGTGCCGACCTGCTCGTTAGGACTTCCATTAGGAGCCTTCGGTTGAACAGACAGGACTAGAAGAAATCGTCAAGACCAGCGTTCACAAGATCCTCAGTATCTGTTTCGAGTTCGTTATCTAGCTCTCTGCTATCTGGGACTTCAAATGAAATCCGTGGCTCTGCCTGCTGAACTTCCTCCAACGTCTCTTTAATTTCCGCATGGATCGGTGCTGTCGGATTGGTCCCAGTCAGCGAACACCAAGCTCGCGTGCGAGTCAACGCGACAAATAATTGATTGCGCCGGTGTGCCTCTTCACCACGCCATTCTTCTTCGGTCGTTGAGTCGACACCGAGTACGTATACCGAAGCTGCTTCGTTGCCTTTGGCTCTATTAATTCCTGCAAGCGTAACCATACCCGGTTTTGAGAACACTTTGTTATTGCTTTCCCAGACGGGATTAACCTCAATATCGTCCTGACTTAGATAGTCGCCAAGCGTATCGAGAACATACCTTCTGCTCTTTTTTCTCTCGCGTTTCTGGCCCGAGAGTGGAATGACGAGAATCTGTTCTGGTTCAAGTCCTTCTTCGAAAATATCGACTCGAATCTGTTTAGCGACCCACTGGAGTTCGTCTTCTTTCGAAGCAAACGACCGATGTGTGAGAAGCGACTCCGGATCTAAGACCCCCTGGATTGGGTGTGGGGAATTATCGATTGGACGCGAGAGGACTGCTTCACTACCGATTTTTCGGAAATCACCTTCGATTTCGTACCCTAGATTGTTCCAACCATCTTGTCGGGTGATCGTCTGGACCGGACCCTCATCACGTTTTAATCCCATTCCAAGCACATGCGCAGTCATGATGAGTGATCGTGGTGCTCGGTAGGACTTTCGCATTATGTGCGTCTTTTGTGGTCCGTTCTTGTATGTCCCGCTGAGATCCATAATCGGTTCGCCAGCTTCATCGGTTCCGAACACGTTTTTCGGACTTGGTGCTTCCAAGCTCCTGAGGTCTTGGGCCTCGTCATATGCCCAAATAAGACGATTGGCGTCGGTCAGTGCCTCACGACACATATTCAGAAACTCTGGACCAAAATCCTGTGCCTCGTCAATTAGAATTGCATCCCAGAGCTCTGGGATGTCATCTGCAAGCCGTACTTCAGCGGCAACCGCTTCTTGTTTATCCTCTGCATCAGGGAATGCTTTCTCTGCTTCGGGGTAATTTTTGTAGTTTACTCCCTCTGTTGCGTTTGCTATTCGATAGTAGATTCCGTCACCAGTTTTGTGACCTCCCCACCCATGTATTATGTCAATATCGAAGTTTGATTCGCTAAGAGGTTGTCCGGTGAACCGTTGATAGAACCGCTCGACGAGTTCTGTGATGTGATCATAGAGGCTTTTCGTACTGAAAGTGAGCGCAATACGGGGATACTCGGAGTCGAAAGTCTCCCAATCACCGGGGTCTGCAAGCATTCTAGCAGCCTTCATCGCAATGAGAACTGTTTTTCCAGAGCCTGCAATGCCACGTATTTGCTGCGGGCCGGGTGGTATTTTCAAGCCAATCTTTTGTTGTTCCTCATCAAGTCCCCGAATTCCAGTTGTTACCTTTTCGTAGTACTCAGATCGAGTTTGAGGATTATCGGTAGGCCGACCATGTGTTCCGCTGATCGCCTGACCACAACTGAGAACATCTCTAGCAACGTCGTATTCCGACTCTGTGAGCGATCCGAATTCGGGCAGTGAATCTAATCGATTTCTGAGTGTTACTGGGCCCATCTCATCACCAGTGATGATTCGAGGGGCACTTGGTCCGTTGAATCCTCTTTCTTCCCACTCCGATCGGTCAATATTTGGAAGTACAACGATCGGGTTCATTGCGATACGGCATTGGCCCTTGTCTGAACGCAGTTGTTGTTCTCGCTGAAAGTATGATTGGAGATGGAACCCCTGATTGCGTGCTTGTTCAAGTGGCGTGGCTGTTCTCTGAGTCATGTCTTTCAGATGCCACGTATCACCCTTGATTTGCTCAATGTGGTCAATTGTATATCCCTTACATTCGAGAATTACCAAGCCAATCTGTTGATGAAGAAGTACAAAATCAGGCTTTTGATCGAATCGGTTTCCTCCCTTATTCACAATCGGATACTGGTGATACAAGACACCACGTTCGTCTGTGTCGAAACAGCGTTTTAATCGGTTCCAGACCGTGAGTTCTGCTTCACCGCCAGGATCAGATTCGGAAACAGACGATGCTGAAATATATTCCATATAGAAATTCTATTATCCACCTAATTAATTTTTTATAATACCAGCGAGACACTTTTTAATTGGTTGAAGAGTCTGTAACGTAGACGGGAACTTCCCAGAATATATTATAACCAACAGTCTCGAATATGGGTTAGAGATCTACCGTATGGATGAAATTACCGAAAATCTTTACATATCAAAAGCACTCGCACTCCTCGAACTACCAGCAGATCACGAATTTGATGAGGTTGTCTCTCTTTCCTCTCGAGATCATCTGGGAATCGAATCACCAAAGCCGACGACGACAGGCGACCAATTCGTGTTTCCTGATGGGCCTCACGACTACGAGATATTCGAGGCTGCAGTCGACTATACGATTGAGTGCTTAGATCGAGGTGACAAAACTTTGGTCCACTGCCAAGCTGGAGTCTCACGGAGTGCAGGGGTCTGCACCGCTGCAATCGCTGTCAGACAGGGTCTCGATGCTGACCAAGCGCGTGAAAAAATCAAAGCCTCCCGGCCAGAGATTAATCCAACATCTGAAATCTGGAAAAGTACAGTCCGGTATGTCGACGAGCATACACGCCTTTGTTAGCTAGAGAGGGACCATACCAGATCAGTCTGATACAGTAATACTCGATAGGTGGTATCACTGGCTTCGATACGACTACTCAACGGAAGGCGATCGAAACGATAGTGATAGCGTTATGGTCTTAATTATTGAATAGACATCTCGTATCCAGAAGTCAGAAAGAAGCTGTTAGAACGTATCGTCGATAAGAGAAGTGTGCTTTTTCAACGGCAGTCACAGGCTGAGGCTTCGAGGGCTGGCTTCTTGCATTATGATAAATATGCAACAGTTTGAGTCAGAGGGCACTGTTATCTCAACTGATGGGAGTGGTACACGATTTTAGCCAACGAGGATACTACTTCGAAACGTGATAATAGTCCGTTTTATAAAGAAATTTATACAGTCTCGAATATCTACTATAATAAGATGTCACAAGATAGTGGACTGGATCCGAGTATCGATCCTGCCCTTGAGCGTACTGCGACTGTTCTCGTCGTCGATACGTCTGGCTCAATGGGTGAGGAAGTGTCTCCTGCGGCGGATGAAGAGCCTCGACCACGGATTGAACAAATAAATGAGGGGATGTCGTTCTTCAAAGAAGAAATAATTGAAATGGAAGAGGTCAAGAGAGAAATTGACGTCTCTGTTGTGACCTTTGGCGGTGGGGTGACCGTAGAGCAAGAATTTACACCAATCATTGACTGGGAACCACCAGTGTTGAGTGAATCTGGTCGCACACCGATGGGAGGAGCCATAGAGAAGGCACTCGATCTCGTCGATGATCGGAAAGAAGCCTACAAACAGGAAGGTATTGCATACAAGCGGCCGTTCGTTTGGGTGCTAACCGACGGGAAGCCTACAGATATGAAACCCAACTCTGAGAAATGGGAAAATATCCATGATCGGATTCAGACGGGAGAGAATGGGAAACACTTTGCACTATTCATTATGGCTGTCGGACAAGGGGCAAAAGAAGCAATCAGTCCACTTCATCCAGAGCGCACCCTTGCTCTTGAGGATGGGAAATTTAGGGAGTACTTTGAGTTTCTCTCATCGAGTGTCGAACAGGTATCGTCGACAGAAGATGACGATGACATAGACCTCTCCGAAGAGGCTGGCGAGTTCGAAGAGATATTCCAGTTGTAACCATACTACCTATGGAAGTGTCACCATCGAAATTCAACGAACCAGAGGTGATAGGTGAGAGCGTCCAAGGGCCAGGACATAAAACAAATAATATCGAATGCCAAGATAACTGGTCTGCAAAAGCCGGAGAAAATTATGTTGTAGCCGCTGTCGGAGATGGTCTTGGGACTGCATCACGGTCTGCTGAAGGATCACAACTCGCAACAAAAATAGCGGTCAAAAAATTAACACAGTGGTTGCAATCGGACGAGGTAGATGTGGAAAATGTCTCGCAGTCGGAAGCCAAAGATGCATTTCAGAGTGCAATCATCCACGCTCGAAAGCGTATTGAGACCGTTGCCGCCGAGTTCGATAATGACTTGAACCAATACCACACCACCTTATCGGTAGTCTGTAATACCCCTAACTGGTATGCAGCGATTGCGATTGGTGATAGTGGAGTTGTCGGTATTACTGTAGACGATACATATCGACGTTTAGTAGATCGCGAAGACTCTAGCAGCTCAAGTGCAACAGTTCCACTAACTGGATCGCCAACCTTAGTGAAAGAGAAAAATCGTTTTGATTTCGATCAGACCGGGATGCAAACAGTCGTCTTATTCAGTGATGGATTAGATCGCTTCGCCTGGAGTCTCGAAAACAAATCTGAGCCCCGTCAAGAGTTCTTCGGACGATTACAAGATTTCATAACCCACATTGACTCGTTGTCAAGCGAGAAAGCTAAATCAGACTTCCGCGAGTTCGTTGACAGTGATGAGTTCCATAATTACTCTAGCGATGATAAGACGCTTGTCGTAGCTCACCTACCACAGGCAACGTCTAGAACTACGAGTTCACCGTCGGGAAGAAAAAAATTCTCGGATAGAGAGTTCAAAAATGCCGTTGAGTCAGCTCAACAACCATCAATAACTGAGGTCGGAGAGATTGTAGGCTGTTCCCACACTACTGCAGCGGATCGTCTCCGCCAATTAAAACAGGACGGGGTGCTTTCGAGCCGTGAAGCAGGAAATGAAATCCTTTGGAAAGTCGATCAGTCTGGAGAATAAGGAGCTATGGCCTCTATGCTACTTTTCATGATTAGCGAACAGTTTACACTTGAGTGTGTGGTTGAAAATAATAAATGACTGTCTCGCAAAAGAATCTCACAAAAGTCGCTCAACAGATAATTGAAAAATACAACGTCAGTAAGTATACGTCTGTTGAGCAAATTCGCGAGATGCTAGATCAACTGATCAACGAGTACCAAGTACCTCCGGAGGAGGCGAAAAAATCCGTCATTAGAAAATTAAAGGATAGTGGCATGACTGAGGACACAAACTCTTCTGTGAGCGATAGTAACGGGCAGTCAGTTCCCGATAGTTCAGATTTCGAAAAGGAGTCAGTGACTACTGGTGAGGGAAGAGCACTCACAATCGGGAGCGAACTCGGGGGAGGTAAAGAAGGGACGGTCTATGCCGTACAGAGCGAAAGCGACCTGGCGGTGAAGGTGTTCAAACAAGACCGAATTGAGAATAGCCGGATGAAAAAGAAGATCGAAGTGATGCTGAATAATAGGCCCGTAGACAAGCGTCGAATTGGCCAAAACGATCTGATATTTGCTTGGCCAGTTGACACAGTATATTACGACGACATATTTATAGGTTATTTGATGCCGCGTGTAGAGACTGATAATCGCAGTAATATACGTACCTACATCAGAAAACAATTATCTGCGTCTGGTGATCTCAAGCGAAGAATAAAACTCTCTTACAATCTCGCATCAGCAGTATATTTTGTTCATAGATGTGGGTATGCAGTGGGTGATTTCAATTATGAAAATATTTTTGTCAGTGATGATAAAGATCGAGTCACGTTGATAGATTGTGACTCGTATTCGATTGCAGACGGAAATCAGAGTCAGTTCCACGGGTCGACAATGTATGAAGAGACTGTCCCGCCCGAAAAACGTGAAACGAGTTCTATGCAAGGAGCTCAGATGGCAGACTCGTTCAATCTGGCAGTCTGGTTGTTCCGAATTCTCCACCCCACAGAGCATGCATATTTGAATCCATTCCAGGCCAAGGGAAGTCTTGCAACATCTGGCAAATTGGTCGAGATGATGCGCGAAAATCCATTTCCCTACTGGAATCCTAAAGCAGACTTGATTGAGCCGACGAGCGGGCAATCGACATATACCTCCCTTCCGATCGGATTGCGTGTCCTTTTTGAATCGGCTTTCCTCGGAGGTAAGTACCATCCGTATAAACGGCCCTCGCCTGGTGTATGGCGGGATGTTCTTATAAACTACTATCGCTGGAATGACAAGAGTGGTCTGGAGAAAGGATCCCGAAAAAGAATTGATCAAGACGAGTTATCCACAAATTATACACAGTGTGGCCCAAGCATTGACTTCTCACAGGTCAACAAACTCGGCTGTAACGAATCTTTCGACGAACCATATGAGTCAGCAGAGATTGTCGGGAAAATAAAATCAGTAACTCCATTGCATGAATTCAACCGTGATGAGGCTAATGAGGAAAATGACCGGGAGCAAACTGGGTTCGTGTCAAATGTTGTATTGGAAAATGCAACCGGTCGAAGACGTCTAACTTTCTGGGATAAGCAGGCAGTCGTTGCAGCAAGGTCATTACATCCGGGATTGGTGATCCATGCTACAGGTGAGATACGGCCTGAAGATTACATAGACGAATTTGACCAACAATTGTATGTCGATGAGTTTAGCGCAATGCCTACCTTCGATAACTGTCCATCGATAGAAGAATTATCCGTTGGTGATGATTCGATACATGCCCGTGGTCAGATCGTTGGTATGCGATCGATCAAGCGATTCGACAACAACGGATCAAGCAATGCAGTCTTGAATTTAGTAATAGCAGACGGATCTGGTCATGCCCACGTCACTTTGTGGGGTAAGATGGCCGAGCGGTTGAAATTCGTCCCATCTGGGTTAACGCTCGAAATAATCGATGGGTATGTGAAACAAAAAGATGGTCAGACCACTATCGAGATCTCCGAAGACTGTATCCCTCCGGTGGTGTCTGATCTAAGATTGGATAATACACTCAAACCAACCCCGATTTGTACAATCGAAGACGGTGACGTTGTCGACGTTGGAGGTGTAATAACAGATGTCCAGCAGATCAATGAGTATAGTGGGAATAAAAAACGCGAACTCAAAATCCAAGATGAGACTGATTCAATCACTGTCAACATATGGGGTGATGAACTCGCCACAGAAGAATATAATAAGGGCGACAAAATCTTGGTAACCGGTGTAGAGGGTAATTCGGATTACGGAGATACAAAATTAAATACGCAAGTTAGCTCTGTGGTAGTGTTTTCAGAGTAGTTGGATAGCAAGACCAAGATACACCGCTCAGTGATGCCTCTCGTCCTTACCGAAGTTCTCTCCCACCCAGAATTGACTGGAGCTGTTCTGGTGGATCGAGGCCTCGCCGTTTCCACGTCGCCAACATCGTTGTTATTGTCTCGTGAATCTGGACCCCTTCTACCGAACGGAGGGTCCGAAACATCTTCCGAAGGACTACTTGCTCGCGCAGAGCCCGCTCTGCGCGATTATTCGTCGAGTCAACGTCTGGCTCAGTCACGAACGTAAGCCAGTGACCCAACCCGTTGCTGATCTTCTTGATCAGCTTCTGAACCTCTCGAACCTCGTAATCTTCCCTAATTAGGCCCTCTAAGTGCAAGGACGCTTCCGCCCGCTTCTGCTCGCGGGCGGAAGCGGACGGCTCTCCTTCGACGAACGCCGTTAGATCGTCGTGGAGTGCGTGTAACTCTTCAGATATTCGCTCTGCTTCCTCGTACCGTTCAGCGACGTACTCAGCCTCCCGTAACAGGTGCGCCCAGCACCGCTGAAGTCTCGTGTGATAACTCGAATACGCTGACCAGCCGTCACAACTGAGCGTCGAGTCCTCGGCGAATTCCTCGCCGAGGACGTCTTCTAAGACCTGACTTCCACGGCTCTCATCAACCCAGAACAGCACTTCCTCATCAGTGACAAACGTCCACGCCCAGTGTTGTTCTCCATCAACCGGAAAGCCTGTTTTATCACAGTAGACGACCTCACTCTCCTGAATCTTGTCTTTGACATCCTCGTAAGCGGGTCGCAACCGGTCTGCGACCCGCTTGGTCAAGTTGTAGATCGTCCGGTGAGAGATCGGAAGGTCGAGCTCCCAGTCAAACAGCTCGGCCTGTTTCCGGTTTGGCAGTCGTTGATGGAACCGACCGAGAGCGGTTTGGGCCATGATGTTTGGCCCAAACCGCCCCTTTTCGGGACAGTCAGGATGCTCAGCAACAACCTCGTTTCCACAGGAACAGTGGTGTTTGCCGAGTTTGTACTCGGTAACAGTGGTTGGAACGGGAAGCGGTACGTCGATAATAGTCCGTGAAACGTAGCTATCAGGGCTAGAAAGGATTTGCTCACAGTCTGGACAGAATCCCTGATCGACGAGGATCGTCTCTTCTGGTTCAGGTGCTGTTCGAGTTGTTCCCTCGTGACCTTCGCTGCGTCCAGGCGATGAGTCGCTGGCGGCGTCAGAGTCGCCGCCAGCGTCGTCTTCATTAGGTTCTTCGTCTTCGTCCTCGGTTTGGCCGTCATCGCCTGGTGAGTTAGCTGCACCACCCTGTCTACTGGGTGGTGTGTTTGGATTTTCGTACTGCTTGAGGCGAGCCTCAAGCTGTTCGATCTCTTGTTGTTGTGCGGTAATCTGGCGTCGCAGAAGCCGGTTCTCAAGCTTTTTGACTACGAGCTGCTGACGAAGTAGAGAACTGTCATCGGTGCGGATCACAGAATCTGTCGATTCCGTTGATCCGCGACTCCCTAGCGACACAGTAGTTCAGCACTGGTGAACGATCTATGAGACTGCTACGAAATCGTCTCGGCATGGAACTGCTATCCAACTACGAGATTTCCAAACAATTGATAGAAGATGTGTATCGGATGATAACGAGATATCTCCACCCTGCGGGAGGAGTGTCAGTTATCCCAGCATGTTAAATTTGGATTATATAATTCACACCACCACTTGCAGAGCGAATCAAGTTCCAACCGAAGACAGTCGAAAATATACGGCTCAAACACACTATAATAAATAATTTTAACTCGGTTGGATACAAACAAAATATGGCTGACGAATTAAACAAGCAAGACGATTCCGTTGATACGCCAAGTACGGACGACGCTTTTGAACTCGCTAAAGGCGATCCCAATCTAGATATCGAGCTGCCAGAGGAGAGTCTATTCACCCTTGACAACTATCTGGAGATGTACAACGTCGCGTCAACTAAGCCAGGATTCACTATCTTAACCTTGCTACAAACTGAAGAACACCTCAGTACCAGTGAGCTCTCACAAGCCCTTGATCGTGAGAGCAATAAGTTGCATTACCACCTTAGAAAACTCAAAGATACAGCACTGATACGAAATCGGCGTGATCCCAACACGGGAACGGAAGATGAATATTCATACTATATGTTGACCGACATCGGCCACACTGTCCTTACTCATGGTATCAAAACGGGAGTTGAAAAGTTGGCTGCTGAAGAGCATGAAATACAAGAACAGTATTCCAAATAAATAAGCCAGATTGGCACCCTCTAAGAGGATAAATTGCTATACTTAGAGAGGCTGTTCATCAATCGAAATCAAATCCATTAGATTAGTGTTATATTTTAATTATTTTCAATAACCAATACATACATGATGTCTCTCTGTATCATCTCTGAGAATCAAAAACTTAGTTTTAATTAACGATGGGTGACAACAATATACAACGGCTGTAGATTAATTTCATAAAAACACGTAACTATGTTCGAAACACATACTCGGGGTCAGGTTGGTATTGGAACACTCATTGTGTTCATTGCGATGGTCCTTGTGGCGGCGATTGCAGCAGGTGTACTGATTGATACTGCTGGACTCCTCCAGACACAGGCCGAAGCCACCGGTGAGGAGAGCCAACAACAAGTTACCGACCGACTTCAAATCCAAAGTGCAACCGGTAATGTTACAGAAGAGTTCGGTGAGCCAGTAGTTGATAAAATGAATGTGACTGTTACAAGAGCTCCAGGTGCAGGCGAGATAAACCTTAGAAATGTAACTTACGAATTTGTTACGGACGATACAGTTGAAACAGGTCGACTCGTTGTCGATGATAGTGGCGTCTACCCTATTACGAGTGAGACACAAGATCTCACAATCACTAGCCGATCAGATCGATACAGGATTGAATTCTATATCAACGTTAGTACAAACGATGACGAATTTAATGTTTTTGACAGTGGGTTTAACGGTGGAGACTCGGTAACACTGACACTCACGACGGCATCAGGTGCGTCGACGGTTGAGGAACTACGAGTTCCGGACTCTCTCGTCGAGCGATCGGCGGTATCGCTGTAAGACCACCCAAGAATTCTTTTTATCAATCAAATTGTCATTTAGTGATATAATAAAATCAGCCACCTCATTCAAATAATGGCTTGATTAATCTACAATTTGCGATACGTGCGGTCGCAGTCTTGCAGACACGCCTCATCTGAGTCGACAAGACAGCCTATCAACTTCCGTGTAGATCTTAACCTACAACGCTGGAATCTTCACACCTTCTGTTGGTTAAGTGGTCTCGGCGGTGTTGGAAGTGAGAGAGACGATTGAGAAGAGAATGGTTCTCCGTAGCTGCTACCTGCCCCCGGCATCCAAGAGATAGTAGCCCAGAATAATCTAATCGCCCGCTTAAGTGGCTGGGAGAAGTATCCCATACCAACCTTCAGAAATGCCACCAGAAGGCCACCCATCGCTCCCAGGATGGATCGAAAATACGTACTTCCCTCTTGAGCGGTATCTCTGCAACCAGTCGGATCAAGACTCCGTTACACATCAACAGGCTACTGACCTCATCGCTGAGGCCAATCCAGGTCTTAAAGATGCCGATATCGACCACGCCCTAAGTTATCTACTTGACCACGGCTGGCTCTACGAAGTCGACGGGCAGCTGTTCGTCACTGAATTTCACGAGTCAGAATCGGAGTAACCGAACCAGGTGGCATAGGGTATAGAAGGTCCTGTTCGAATACGGAGCGCTGTGTCTCCTAGGAAGATTACTGCTCGATGTTCTAATTTGAAGCCGCGGAGTCGGCTCTACCGAGATGTTCCATCACGTGTCCAAACGCAACTGTCTCTCAGACCGTTTCGATTTGAATCCGAACCCACTGTCCTTTCTCGGTCTCGGGGACGATTACAACGAATCCACGCTCTACACGAGCGAGACCATCCCCTTGATCTCCTAACTCCGAGATCTCGACAATCCGAGTTTCGCCTGTGCTTACGGGTGGCCGATTGGCCTTCGATTGCTGATCGTCGGTCTCGCTCGATTCAGAGGGATCTGGCTGTGACTGTGAAGGCTTCTCAGAGGTCCTGAGGATTGCAACTCGGTAATCTTCTGCAGGGTCAACGTAGCCGATATCAACTTCCTGTTTGGGGATTTCAAGAACGTACGATTGGTCATGGTCTTCGATTTCAGCAGTAAACAGACAGGTGAGTTCTTCAGAGATATCCATTGAGAGTTCGTAGGAACCACTGCGATAACGAGGAACTTGAGACTGTCGAGAAGATCAATCCCCAACTCAACTCACGACATATTCAGCTACCGACTGCTGTTCACACATAGGACAGACTGTTGTTCCCGGCTCCACCGTCGATCCACATCTCCGACACTCAGCGTAGGTCTGATCTCCGCGACCTCCAAACAAAGTGTTGAGCTGTGGTAACCTCATATCTCTCTATGAAACAACCACACATCATAAAGGTTCATGACTGTTCGCGCTACTGTCATCCGTTACGTAGTCCAAGCACTAGGTGAATCACGAAAGATACACCGCAAAATCCGTGAGACCTACACAATCTCAGTGTAGGTCACGGCCCTATCGGTAGGTGGGTCCCCGCTGACGCTCCGGCCCTCCAAAGCGGAGCGCAACTGGAGATATTCACTCCAACAATAATAATGTTTGGCAACATTACACAAGAAGACAACAGGATACAGCCAGCACTAGCGTTTTGCCCCCCGAAGCTAACGTATTCATATGCCGTTCTCAGGTATTTGGCACACAATTCTCGACGAACTCGACGAGGTACCACCTGATGGGACCTTCCGGACGCCGCTCTCTGACAAACCGTTCCGTCTCGAGGACGTACAGGAACACCGTGTCCTGATCGGTTATCGTGAGCAGGAGACGACTATCCCACTCAAACGTGAGCAGTTCGAAACTCTCTACGAACGCGTCTCTGATACGCCACAGCCCTTTGATCTCGATCGACTCCCTGCTGATGCCGAACCATACGCGACTATTTTTTCTGTGCATCCACGCTTCGAGATCGACCAGCGCGAGGGTGTCCTCAAAAACACTGATTCTCCCGCATCCTCTTCGCTTGTCGACGCTTCGCTCTCTGTCGAAAGCCCAGATCAAACTGAACCAACTCGCGAAGAACCCGATCTCCCACTCTACTCGGATTCGTTGCTCCTGATCGATGCCCTCGAACGCTACGATCCGACTGACCTCGAAACGATGGAGACTGCTGAGCTCGTCAATCTCTATACCCTCTGTTCGGATGTCCAGCGCAATGCCAACGATCTCCGTCAGAATGTGCGCTCGCTTCTCTTAGATCGCCTCCACCACGACCAGCCTGTCCACGGCCAGTACGGCTCCGTCCAGCGCACCAGTCGACGTAATCGAAGCCTCAAAGACGACGAGACTGTCCTCGACAAACTCGAAGCCCAGGGCATCGACCGCGAACGTGTCACCACTGTCGACACCTCGAAAGTCGACGAAGCACTCGAAGTCACCGACCTTTCAGAGTCTGATCTCTACGAGATCGATGAAAGCCAGTACGTTCGCAAGGCTGATGTCGACGAGGAGGTCAAAGAATCTCGCCTCCAAGGCCTCAAAGATCAGCTTGCAGCTGTCGACGAACCACAGACAGAGGAACTTCAGCGTGAGATCGAGGACCTCGAAGCGCGGATCGATGAACTCACGAGTTTCAGCTCCGCAACTGAATTTGAGTAGCAGTTATACGTCACGAACGGTACGACATGCGATACAGCAACTCGAAGATGACGGTGTCGTTGAATCCGAGATCACACACGTAGATTCCGGTACCACATTGACACGGTGTTTCATTTGACACAAGGGGTGCTTTTCGAATCTCACGCGCTGTCTCCGGTATATTGTAGTTTCAGATCCGCACCCTCATCGGAGTTCCAGTCCCGACTCCTAGCGAATTTATTCGACATTCATGCCAAAATTGACACGATTCCAAAAGAAATATACTGCAAACATGAGCGTGATTAGGTATGCTTTCAGGAACGCTCTTGTGGCGGAGATTGTTGGTGAGTCATAGTGCAGCGTCGAGAATGGTTTTCAGAGCTTCTTTTCCTGGTTTTCGATAGACGCGACGACGAAGCTGAAACGCTCTGAGGTACGGCGTGAGTTTGTCCTTGGAGACACCTCGATGGGGCGAGAGCCAGGATCGCACCAGCGATCCGTGGCTCTCGCAGGTGTTCACGTGAACGTCTCCATCAACGTACTCGCCGTCACCATGGACGACGTATTCACGAGTGAATGCGTCGTCCTCCTCAAGCGGTTCATACGCCCGAAAGCCGTCAGTATAGACAGTCAGCGACTCCTGTTGGCTGTCAGCCAGCAGGAGTCGAATCGTCGATTCATTGGCGGCTTTCGCTGGGATCACGTACCGCTCACCGGTGCTGCGATCAGCCAAAATAAACACAGGTGGCTTGTCCTTTTCATATGTTCCACGTCCACGTGTAGAGAGGCCACGCGAGCGCGACGGCTGGTCGCGCTCGCGGCCTTTGAGTCCTCCTGCTTTCACGTACAGCTCGTCGATCTCAACGGGTCCTTCGAGATGTGGCAGAGGCGCGTCCAGCGCCCGCAGGAAGCGCTGGACGCGCCGATAGATTGTCTTGTAGGAAACGTCGATCTCCACGTCAAGCTGTCTGAGACTCGTGTTGAAGCGGATATAGGTGTAGACAGCGAGGAACCACTTCTTCAGAGCAATCGATGAGTGGTCAAAAACGGTGGCTGTCTGATCGTTGAACGTCCGGTCGCAATTTTTACACAGGTATCGCTGAAACACTCGATAGCTGCCGTACCGAATCACGGATTCGGCACGGCAGCGTGGGCAATAGACGCCGTCACGCCAGCGAACCTGTCGCAGCAGGTTTGCGGCTCGACGCTCCGAGACAAACGTCTTGATTGGGAACATCGTTTGTCGGGTGACACGAACGTGTCACCCTTGCCCACTGTGACTTCCAGCTACTGCTGAGAACTGACCAACAATCCTCTACCCAAGAGCGAACGTCGTTGTTCCACGCTTGGCCAGTGAGGAGTAGAGAGCTGCTGTTTCGTCTTCATCGCCGTAGTAGGGATCGAGGTGGAGGTCGGCGACGACCTCCACCGGTCGATCAGGAAGCGTATCGACAG
>NZ_JAMZIE010000011.1 GCF_024178165.1 Halohasta salina
TCAAGAACTCGCTGACTTGACTGAGAATGAAGGTCACTGTAGCGTTCGTGGTCTTTCAATTCTGATTTGAGTTCGCTGTCGTCGGGAATTTCCCCGTCTTCGTCCCACCGGCCTTGAGAGTAGTATCGGGCGACATTCCACAGCTTCGACGCGGAGAGCCCACACTGATCGAGGTCGTCGCACACCTGCTGGTGGTTGACGATTTTTGCCCGATAGGTGCGGGTAGTCTCCAACATCGTCCTGTGTTCATAACAAGTTATGGAAGATTATATATTAAAACCAATGACTGAACGTGGAATATCCAGCAATACCATCGAACGTGGTTAGTGAGAGGTCAGTCGGCTGTATCCCCGCCCTGAAGGGCGAGGTTTTAGCCTTGTTTCTCCCATAACATCGAAAACAGCGACATAAATCCCACAGTATCGCGTGGAAGGTTGATGAATCACCGGGTGAACGGTTACCCAGTGGTTCACTATCCCGTTTGTGGTGGAATCTGACAAATTAAGTATGAGGCCGACGGGAATGCTAATAAATGCCGTCGCAGTCTCCAAACGAGTTCGTCATCACATCCTCTGTGCGGACAGAGATCGTGCTCAAGGTAGCGGAGAGTCTGACATCGACCGACGTGCTGCTGTCGGAAATTACTGCGAGCGACTCCGCGATCTACGACGCGCTCGGGACGCTCAGAGATCGTGGGCTGGTAACCCAGAACGAGGATGGTTGGGAACTCACGGCCCATGGCGCTCTTGTCGCAGACAGCGTCTCGGCATGGCAATCTTCGGAAGCGTTTCTCGAAATGAATCCGACGTTCTGGAAGAACCACCGGACGACCGTTATTCCAGCGCGGTTCCGTCAGCGGCTCCCAGAGATCGGCGAGTATGAGATCATCCGCGATACGCCACAATATCCGAACCGGTCCGAAGATGTGGCTATCAGTATACTCCAATCAGCCGACTCCTGTGAGCTCACAACGCCGTACTACTCACGACGCCATCAGGAGGCTATTCCGACGACCCCAGACACACGTTTGTTGGTAACTCGAGACGTGATTGATGTCAGCTTCCAGCGGTACGAGGACGGTCACCGTGAGGAGCTGAACAACTTAGATCCAGCAAGTATCCGGCTGACAGACTGCCAGTTTGCGTCAGTTGTCACTGACAACAAACTAAAATTCGAACTGCCGACTGTGAGCGAGGGCACAAAAGGTCGATATGACGAGCCAGAGGTGACTGACTCATTAGAACGTGGATCGATCGCTGATACCACTGCCCTATTTGTTTCCGAGACTGAGGCAGCAATACAGTGGGGACGCGACCTCTTTGAGACGCTCTGGGCGGACTCGGACCCACTCGGTCCGTACCTCAAACGCGAATTCCCCGAACTATGGGAGCGACATTTGTCGGGAGAGTCAATCTGAAAACCCGTGCTAATATCAGATTCCACGCATGTCTGACCAGTGGCCCGTGCGTGGACGATTCCTAACGGTGTTCACTGTAATTGCATAGCTTGAATCTTATTTCTTGCAAAACTATGATGTTTAAATGTCTACGATTCGATCCATGTTACTGTGTCTCAAATGACCGACACCAATCCACAAGCAATTGAGGGAGACCAATGAGTCAACTACTCGCAAACGAGACGGCTATCGTGACGGGGGGAGCAAGCGGCATCGGCCGTATGATCGCGTTGACGTTTGCCGATCACGGTGCCGATATCGTCGTTGCTGATGTCCGCGAGACGCCACGAGAAGGTGGCGAGCCGACACACGAGCAGATCACGACCGAGACCGACCAAACGGCGGTCTACGTCGAGTGTGATGTGACAGAGCGAGCAGACCTGGAAGCCGCCGTCGACGCTGCCGAAGATCTCGGTGGCCTCGATATCATGGTCAACAATGCAGGCATCCACAATGAGACCCCATTTTTCGAAGTTACAGAAGAGGAATTCGATCAGCTCATCGATATCAATGTCAAAGGCGTCTTTTTAGGGGCGCAGGTCGCTGGCCAACGACTGATCGAAAACGATGAGGGAGGGACGATCATTAATATGGCAAGCCTCGCGGCAGATCAAGGGGCGTCTTATCAGACGATTTATACTGCTTCGAAAGGGGCCGTGAAATCACTGACCTACGCGCTGGCTGATGTTTTCGGTGGGCATGGGGTCCGCGTCAACGCCATCAAACCAAGTTTCACCGAAACGCAAATGTTAGCTCAGGGTGGGATGGGAGAAGGCGAAGCTGGCAAGCAGCTCGAAAAGGCGATGCTGGGTGCGACACCCGCCGGCCGATTCGGCGAACCCGAAGAGATCGCCGATGTGGCACTGTTTCTCGCCAGTGACCTGAGTTCCTACGTCAACGGTGAGTCGGTCTCAGTCGACGGGGGGCTCGGCCATACCTAACAGAGATACCTACGGTTTGTATTCAGCAGCTGATTCCTGCTGCACCTCGGAACGGTTGCAGACGCAGGCGCAAGACTCGAACTCTGTCTCGGTCACGCTACAATCTAAAAACCGTTGGAAACGTCGACAGAGCCGGCGACGTAGACGGTGGATCAGACATTGCGCATGAACGTGTCGACTGCTGCTGAAACCAGTTCTGGTGCTTCGGCAGGGCCACTATGGCTGACACTGTCGAACTCCACAAAACGACTCTGTGGGAGCGCATCGTGGACAGCGCGAGCGCTTTCACGAAGGAAATCCGGGCCGTCGGTGCCGCTCAGAACCAGCACGGGAACATCGACATCGAGCGTGGATGGAAGCTGGTACTGCTCGACGGCCCGATTCATCCGGACGACCTCGTCGGCGAGTTCTACACAGCGAGGCCAGACCGGCCATTCTGCCAACCACGCATCGAAGTCGTCGACGCCATCGGGATGGAGAACCTGCTCGATGTACAGTTTGACCGCCGCTTCGGGCTCTCCGTCATCGATGAGCCGTGCCATACGATCCGAGAGATCCGCCTCCGTGCGGAAGGCTTCGGGGAGCACTGCTGGCTCGTATGCAATGGCTGCCTCGACGGCTGCATCCCTCGCGGCCTCGATTGCTGTGAGTGCACCGAACGAATGGCCGAGCAAGATCGGATCGCCGTCGACGGTATCGGCGAGTCTCCGCACGTAGGCCACTTCCCGAGCCAGCACCTCGTCGGCTATCGTCTCGGTCAGGTCATCGAGGCAGGTGCCGAATCCAGGTCGCTGGGGAACCACTGCGGCATAGTCTTCGAAGTGGGGGACGACCGGAGTCCAGTACTCCCGCGGAGCCATTCCTCCGTGGAGCATGATTATCGGTTGCCCGGTGCCGTGGCGTTCATACGTGAGTTTGGTCTCGTCTTCGAATTGAGTCGACTGCATGCACCTCTGGCTTCGAGAGCGAGTTGGCTAAGACGTTCTCTCAGTGATTCGGCCGTTTAAATTAGCTATACAGAGATACGCCGCTCCGGGCTCGACTGGTGGACTCGCTGTGCGAGTGAGATAGATCGCTTGTCAGAATGACCGACACTCCCTTTGCAAACGGTCAATACGGTGGGATATGGGGCTTCATGCTGAGTTCGATATCGACTGCGAGGCTCTCCCACTTGTTGGAGTGGCAGCAAGCGTCCCTGAAGCGACGATAACACTCGAACTGCAGTACAACCATGGAAACCGACCCGTGTTCCTCGTCACCGTTCAAGACGGCTCTCGGGAGGCAGTCGAGAACGCCTTCACGAATGCATACGATGTTGCAGCGTGGACACTCGTCGGGCAGGCTGGAGAAACCCGTCGATACCAGATACACCCAGCGCTGAGTCTGGAGGAGCAACTCGGAGAGCATCTCGACGATATAGAAGGCCTCGAAGCCCTCGCGACGGTCGACGCGATCATCGAGCGGATCGCGGTGCTACGGGACGGATGGCGACAGACCGGCTGGTTCGCCGACCGGGACGCGTTCGGTGCGTTTTCCTCCTTTTGGCGGCAAAACGCCGGCTTCCGGTTGCATCGGCTGACCCAAGACGGGGAGTCCGAACCGGCAGGTAATGGACTTACTGATCGTCAACACGAGGCGCTTCGAATCGCCTACGAGTTGGGCTATTTCGACATCCCACGGCGGGCGTCACTAGAAGACATCGCCACGGAACTGGATATCTCTCCGTCCTCCGTCTCCGAACGACTGCGCCGAGCACAAACCCAACTCATCGAAGAGACCGTCGCGACGACGTGGCCGCCACTTCCCAACTGAGTAGGACGGTTGGGGCTGCCACGGGACGGGTATTTAAAAGCCCCCACAGATTCGAGAATTCCCTACCCGAGTCCGTCCTGATTTCCCGATCGCCGATGTCATTACAACAGCCACGACAATAGTCCGAGGCGGACGAACCCACCTCGAAGCGTCGGACTGCTATCGACGCAGACGGTGTGCATGTAACGTATGAGGATGGAACCGAAGCCGTCCAAGGCGTCTCTCTCGACGTCAAAGAAGGCGAGTTCTTCGGGTTCCTCGGCCCAAACGGGGCTGGCAAGACGACTACGATCAAGACCCTGGTCACGCTGCTGTATCCGACACAGGGAGCAGTCCACATCAACGGCTACGATACGAAAACCGATCCACAGGCCGTGCGCGAATCTATCGGCTACATGGCCCAAGAGACGAGTATCGACTTCGAACTCACACCCCGTGAGAACTTACGGGTAGCCTGCCGGATATACGGTGTTCCGAAAGCCCAGCGCGAAGAGCGGATCGAGGAACTGCTTGATCTCGTCGACCTACAGGACGTCGCAGACAAGCGAGCAGAAACGTTCTCCGGCGGGATGCAGAAACGTCTCGACACCGCAACTGTCCTCGTCCATCGTCCACCTGTCGTCTTCCTCGACGAGCCGACGACCGGTCTGGATCCCGAAGCACGACTTCGAGTCTGGAACTACTTCGAGAAGATCAACGAGCAGGGAACGACGGTGTTTCTCACGACGCAGTATCTCGAAGAAGCAAACGAGTTGTGTGATCGGCTGGCCATCCTGCAGGACGGTCAGATCACTCATACCGGCACACCTGCGGCACTCAAATCAGCCGTCGGGACCGAGACGGTCACACTCTCGCTAGATAAGCCGACCGACGAGACCCAACGCCGTGCGCTGGAAGCGGTTCGTCGTCTCAACGCACTCGACGCGGCGAGGATCGAGACCACCGCAGACGGCCTCGTCATCGACGCCGACAACGCTCGTGCGGCCACCAGTGACCTCTTCACCGAGTTGGCCGCCGCAGACACCGCGGTCGACGATTTCGAGATTCGATCACCGACACTGGATGACGTCTTCCTTACTGTGACCGGCGACGACGCTGTCGACGAGCAGCGTGAGACGGCTGAATCAACAAGCTCCGAGGTGGCTCAATGAGCGGCGTTACTGACGAGCACGGTCCCATCGATGGTGAGTCGGCCACGAGAGCATCCGGCAACGGATCGCCGACAGACGCATGGATCAGTTTCAAGCGGTGGCTCCTCAAGAGTCCCCGCAATCCGTATGTGACGTTCACCTCGCTTGTCCAGCCGATCATCTTCTTCGTCCTCTTGGCGGAGGTCCTCGGTGCTGTCGCTGGTGGAGCCCTAGCTCAGTCGGTCGACGGTGGCGTCTCGTATGTGACTTATCTCACCCCGGCGATCATCATTCAGTCGGCGTTGGCTGCTGCGGCCGTCTCCGGCATCGGCCTGGTCGACGATATGGAGACGGGGATGTTCGACAAGACACTCATCTCCCCGATGAATCGGAGCGCCCTGTTCGTCGGGAAGGTACTGTCCGAACTCGTCCGGATCACCGTCCAAACGGGGATCATCCTCGGCCTCGGGTATCTCCTGTTGGGTTTCAAATCGGGCACATCCGTCGCCGGCCATCTCCAGACAGGGGTCTTCGGTGTTCTGGGGATATTCGTTATCACCCTGATCGTTGGCAGTGTGTTCATGGCGTGATTGATTCTTTCATCCTGCTCTATTCTGGAGTCTCCCCACCGAAGCGTTTGTATACAATGCAAACATAGCAAACACCATGGGGACGATTTCCGCACGGGTGCCGGATGAATTAGAGACAGAACTTGAGACCTATCTTGAAGATGAGAACCTTGATCGATCCACGGCAGTTCGGAAACTACTCTCAGAGAGTCTCAAAGACTGGCGTCGACAACGGGCACTCGAACAGCTGTCGGATGGGAAAGTGACGTTCAGCAAGGCAGCTGAACTCGCAGACATGTCCGTCTGGGATTTTGCTCAGTTGGCCGAAGAACACGATATCACATGGGTAGATGACGACCACCTCGATGACGATCTTGAGGCACTCTGAATGTGGGTCTTCGATGCAACGCCACTCATCTATCTCGCGAAAGTCGACCAACTCACGCTGATCTCACACCTCGACGAGTCGTGTGTCATCCCACAGCGAGTCTATACCGAAGTTGTCGACACAGGTATCGAACAAGGCTACCCAGATGCTCGACGTATCGAACGGGGCGTTGAGGATGATGTCTTCAGTGTAATTTCAGTAGACGACGATGAGTTCTTTGCGCGAGTACAACGCAACCCCAAGCTAAGCGACGCTGATGTTGCTGTCCTTGCCTGTGCGTCCGCTCACGACGGTGTGGCTATGATGGACGAGACATATGGGCGCGACGTCGCATCAACTGAGGGAATCACGACACGAGGCACTGCGTATCTTGTATTGTACCTTGCTAGCCAGAACGTGATCGGTATTGAGAAAGCACGAACGGTGATCGACGAAATGGTCGAACAGGGGTGGTACTGCTCACCCAGCATGTATGCGAAAGTCATACAGAAACTCGACTCATTTTCGGAGTGATCCGAAGGCTAGTTCAGTAGCAATGTGAGCAACTCGGTCCCAGTCATCTATCACACGTCGACCTCGGCCAGCCGGTGTGCTTCGTCGAAGTAAATAACGGCCTTTGCAATCATACAGTTTCGACGTGTCGACTGCCACTGTCCGATGTCACTCCATCCCTTGTCGTCGGGTTCCAGCTCGGTCGCGGGATCATCGGGGCTCTCAACGACGTGGATCACATCCACCTCAGGAGTCGACTCGTTCATTTCTGAGGCGGTTTTAATTTATCAATTGAGGTAACATTCTCTCTACGAGGCCAAATCAGCAAGCCTAGTTGACGTAGCAGCCGGCCAAAGCCTATCTTCGGTGTCTCTGCCAGTAGTCCCAAACAGATACTGATACAGCAAGACGGCCATTCCCCCCAGAAGGGCCTATTGCTGGATATCAGTCAGCCCGGCTTCAATACGACTGCTGCATTCCCCCACACAGCAGACAGAGTGGAACTGAATCCACATTTGAAACCAAGACTGCGGAGAATATAAAGAGCGAAGCTGACTAGTCAGTGTGTGCTTTTCCCGATGCTTCGAATAACTGTTCGAAGACCGCTTGTTCCGCTTTGCGGAGGTGACGATTGTATGTTTGTCGTGTGATTCCCAAGCGATCTGCTAACTCGTCGCCGGAACTTGTTCGTGGTGTCTCAAAGTAGCCGCTATAGTAGGCTATCTGTACGGCTGCGAGCTGCTTTTCGGTCAGAGCATCTTGCACGATAGTATACAAGAGCCGTGGCGAGTAGTTGAGTTCGTGCGACACTAATTCAAAATCTGAATACACACATCGAAGCTCTCTGAGTGCAGTTCGTAGGTCGATATCTCCCGGTAGTTTTCCAGTAAGCGCCGCTGAACCATCGGATTGGGTTTTCATGAGAGAAATCGCCTGTCCTCCGAGATCCTCAAAGACTAATGGAACACACAAGGTCCCTACATGGACTTCTAATCGACAGCTCTCATCAGTCGACTGGAGTAGGTTCGTATCCAAGACAGTAGAATCCTGTGCGAAGACTTCACGCAGTGTTTTTATTGGAATGCCAGTTGCGGTGAGATATTCAAGTGCAGTCCCATCAGGAAGCCTCACAACCTCATCGAAATCAATCTGGAATTCTGCATCAGTAGCGGCCACAAATGGCTCGAACAGCTGTTTTGAAGAGAGTTCGATCAGTCGTGTCTCTTCGCTCGTCAACTTGTCTTCGCGATCTTTCAGCGCTGTCGCATCTTCAATGCCCACAATGATGTAGTCGACATCCCCAGTCGCATTGAGTACAGGTGCTGAGTTACTCGACAACCATCGTTCGGTCCCATCTGGGAGTTCGATCCCGTGTTCGAATCCATACACAGCCTGTTTCGTTTTTAATATACGTGTGATTGGGTGTTCGTCGACAGGGACTGGCGTTCCATCTTCATGATAGATGTTCCACTCGGGTTGGCTGTAGGTTCGGCTCGTGATCTCACTGCGCTCGAGGCCTAACATCTCCTCAGCACGTCCGTTCGCAAATTCGATTTTCCCAGAGGGGTCGACAACGACGATACTCACGGGGCTGGCCTCCAAGATCTGCTCGATGAGTGTATCTTCGCCTGGGACACGAACGATGCCACGAGTGCTGTCGGATTCAGTACGTCGATGAGCCAGATCACCCACTTTCAGTGGTCGCCACCAAACCCGTGTGTGGTCACCAATCAGTTTGGTCTTCAACAGGTCTTGACTGCCCAGTGAATCCAATGTGGCCAACGCTACAAATAACTCACATCCCACAGCACTGGCGACTTCTTCGGTAGAAAGAGGCTCTGTAGGATCACCCACCGTATCGAAGACCCTGAAAACCTCTTGCGTATCGATGTGGCCCGAACGATCCATCGTCTACTCTAGGTGTGTACACGAATAGACGTTGTTGACTATTTTCCTGAAGGTCAGTATTTGGGTACCACTAGTTTCGTCCGAAAACGAATCATTTGGCAGTCTTCGTGCAGCCCCGTGGCTAATCGGCCACCAGACCTAATCACAGATCGCTTCTTGAGTAGGGTGTTCCCCTATCTTGGCGACAGTGGATCGTGAGGTAAGAGTGATCGACTTCGAATGTCGCAATTGCCGAGTGGAGCTTCTAGACGACGTGTCTGCCGACTGAATCGGTGTGCTTGCACTCAACGAGGATTGTCTTGCTATAGGAGTATTCTACAGCTCTACATAAGAGCGCGACATGTTAACCAACAGTTTAGAATTAAATACGCCCTCTGTTGGTTAAGATAGCTCCAACCGACGACGAATATTTCGCGGTCCCTCACTTCTATAGGTGGAGCTAAGAATCCGACATATGTTTATCAATGAACTCCACCTCCGAGTCACAGTCGTATTCGTCACGACGTGTGATGTAGCCGCCAAATTTGTATCGTCGCCAGCATTTCTGGCCGTTTATAAAGACTGGGTTGGGGTAATGGCCGATGCTCGCCGTAGGCGGGTACGATCCCGGTTCATTGCCCTTTTCAGCTACCGCTCGCATCTCGCAATCTTCACAGACGAGATTGGTATACCTCGAAGCGAAGTCGGGATCCTTCCATTTGAATGGCTCATCACAGATCGCACACACCTCCTGTGGTTCTCCACGAGGATATTCGACCATATTTTTGAGACTGTATTAGCGCTTAGCTGTGAGCAGTCGAGACCGGTTGTTTGCTCAGACGTCGTTTTAGCAACTTGGTTTTTCGATATGAATGGTATGACGGTACTGTCTAGTTAAGCCAGTTTGAGAAGTGAGCAGGTCGTTGAGTTAATTGGTCAGAATGCTCGCAGACCTGCTCAGCGAGTCGTTGGCGGCGGATTATCAAGAATGTTGGGAGCGTGAGCGGACGGCGACACCCGCCAGGGTGTTCGCCGTCCAGCTCCACGCGACCGGCTGTTCACTGAGAGAAACAAAAGGGATTCTTCGTCTATTGGGCATTCAACGCTCTCACCAAGTCGTTTGGCAGTGGGTACATCAGCTAGCTGACAGCGGTCACAACCCGCCTGAGGCGAAGCCGAAGCGGGTTGCGGTTGACGAAACCGCTGTCAAAATCAATGGCGAGTGGTCTTGGTTGTATGCTGCAATAGACATCGAGACAAAATTGATTCTCGATGTCGAGTTGTTCGGACGACATGGCACCGATCCAGCTGCAGCGTTTCTCCATCGACTGACCGAGAAACACGATCTCTCCGAGACCATATTTCTCGTCGATGGCTACGGCTACCAGACTGCCCTTGCCCGATTAGGACTGAGCGGTCGGCTTGACTACGTTGAGCGAAACCCCATCGAAAAATGGTTTCACACACTCAAAATGAGGGTTGACCGCTTCCATAATTCGTGGGTGGGCAGTCGGTCAGCCGTCCGTGAGTGGTTGATACAGTTTGTTCAATACTACAACTTTCACCGACCGCATCAAGCTCTCGATGGACGAACGCCAGTTGAGGAGGTTATCTAGACAGTGCCTAACATCTTTAGAATCAATCTAATCGATCGAGTTCACCTCGACGTTCCCGTTGCATGACACCGCCAGCGAAGAATCGGAGTTTATCAACGAGTTCCGCCTCTGTTTCGTAGGTTTCGACCCGCAGATCCCACCGTACTCGTGCTGAACGGATCATCGCGCTTGTGACGTTGTCCTCGTGAACGAATACCAATCGGTCGCCATGGGTCTCAGACAGTGCTTCGAGAATACTTCCTGCTTCTTCACCAACGCCAAAGTTGTGCCCGAGAAACGGTAACACGAACGCAGTCGCATTACTACACCTCGTATATTCGATGCTCTGTGTTGCTGCGTCGACATCGTCAGTATCGACATCAATATCGAGCGCCAAGAACGCATTAATGCCGGGTCTCACTCGGAGCAGACCCTGAATTCGCCTCAAGAGAGCCTGTGCGGAATCGATATCATCCTTATTCTGAAACAGGCGACGCAACGGTCCTGGAAGGTCTTCGATGTCGATCTCATCGCGCTCCTCCTCACTGAGTACGTAGTTGAGATTGAACGATTTGTATGGCCCCATCAAATAGAATAGAAATCGATCGTAGGTCACCTGACCCAAGCGGTCGACGATCAGATCGCGTGTGATCTCTACTGACATACGCATCTGTACCTACCCAGCCTATTTAAAGAATTGTGTTTTTGGGAATAGTTGGCTTGAGAAAAGCTAAGAGTCTCTCGCTCGTATCTCAGCATATCATGTCGACGGACGATGTCCAAATGGGCGGTGGTGAGTTCCCAGAGAGCCCCGAGGACCTCTTGCCAGACGATAGTATCCTCACTCTTGAGGAGTACTTAGCAATGCATGCTGCTGTCGGCCATCGGACCCGGTACGAGATCCTATATCGACTCGTCCACAGTGGAGAGATGAGTCCGAAAGAACTCGAAGAAGCGATCAGTATCGACGACAGCACGCTACACTATCATCTCAACAAGCTCGTCGACGTAGGCCTCGTCGAAAAGCGCCAGCGAACTGATAAAGGCCAAGATGGACTATACACGTATTACCAAGCCACTGTATTCGGAGAAGTAACACTCTCTGAGGGCGTTGATGAGTTAATCCGCGGCGAGCAGGAATTCAAAAAAATATACGATAGTTCGACCAGTAGTTAACTCAGATTAGTATGTCTGTGGACACCGAACGTCGTGGGAGTTGCACGTCACCGTCGAATACTTGGTCGACGAACCGACCAACTCGGACGAATACAATGAGACGTACATCGGCTTCGACGTAGGTGAGAGTGCGTTGATTACGGGCTGTGCCCTCAAACGCGACGTGCCACGGAAGCTGATGCTCGTCAGTGGCAGTCGAGCGCGACACCTCCGCAAAGAGATGTTCACGACTCTCCGACGGCTACAGAAACGGGATGCCGCCGAGTGGCGGATCGACGAGCGATTCGATCACTATCAGGACGCACTCACAGATATTGTCGAAAAGGCGTCTCGGCAGGCTATCGAGTACGCCCGAGAATTCGACAACCCAGTGATCGTACTGGAAGACCTCTCGTACATCCGTGAACGATTGGATTACGGAAAGTGGATGAACCGTCGACTCCACGCATGGGCCTTCGCTCGGCTACAGGGTCGAATTGAAGACAAAGCCACCGAAGCGGGGGTTCGAGTAGAGTACGTCAATGCGGCGTACACATCCCAAACCTGTCACGCCTGCGGTCGCCTCGGTCGACGAGATCAGCAAGCGGAGTTCGTGTGTCCACACGACGACTGCCACGTATCAGAGTTCCAAGCAGATATCAACGCGGCGGTAAACATCGCTGGTCGCGTCAACCCGTGGGGTGAGAGCGTCCGTTGGGAACCCGGACACAATGACACGCTTCAGGATGGGAGCGGTTGTGACACCGCCACAGTCCAGCGTGAGACGAGCGAGAAATCCTCACAGATGACGCTCACAGCATATTCGGACTGAAACCTGCCTACCGGATTCACCTCGTAGGGGAAGCCCCGGCGTTCACGCCGGGGAGGATGTCGCCTGTTCGGGAAACTGCATCGACAAGCCCACCGAGAGGCGGAAACCCCGACCCTTTTCGAGGAGATCGTTCATGATACCCGAGACCACAACCGATGCGGCCTCGTCGACGATCAGGTTCACAACATAGTCGTCTGCGTACTGTGCGAGGTCGCGTTTGCGTTCTTTGAGTGCATCATCGAGGTTTGTCAGAATCACACCCGTCATGATGCGGGTAGCCTCCCCGCGGAGATCACCGAGGTCGAACAGAAAGGCCGTGTTATCGTCGATCAGATCCCGGAAATCGAACCGGTTCTCAGTGTTGTTGAAGATGCGTCGGAGGTGGGTACCACGAATACAGCGGCAAGAAGGGGGGTCGTTTGAGCAGAGTTGGCCGGTGCGATGTAACGACATCTGCTTAACCAACAAAGCTATGATTTTGAGGATACTGTTGGTTAACACGGACGGAGCTATGTCCTATGAGCCACCGAACCCACCAACAGATCTCCCCGATAGCGTCGTCGACACGCTCGACGACTACTCACCTGACCTCCTTCGAAACGTTGCTAGCTACGCCGAGGAGTTAGCTGAATACCGCGAGCGCGAAGCACGTCTCGACGAGAAAGCCAACCAAAGCGAGGTCGAAGAACGACCAGACGATCTCCCAAATGATGTCCCATCGAAGGCGACAATCACAATCAAGGAAATCAACAGCAACCGCTACTACTACTGGCAGTGGCGAGAAGGAGACCGAGTCAAATCAAAGTACAAAGGACCGGTCAATTCAGATGAATGAAATCCTCGACGAAACAAAGCCAACACAAATATTTGCTCTGTAGTATCAGTGCGGTCAGTCGTGTCGAGGCACTGTATCTTAACCAACTCATAGCCACAATTGAACCGCAATGTTGGTTAAGACAATCTGGCAGAAGCTCTATTTTCTACGCCAAATCTAACAATCGTCGACAATAAAACGCTAGAATACCTGAATCGACACCCCACGTTGCCGCTGTAAGAGTTCGGTCAAGCCGAGTTACAGGCTTTGATAACCAGTTCTGCGTCATCCACGAGTTGGTTTACCGTGTGAGCACCTCTCCCACGGCCTCTCCCTTTGTGCTGTTGGTTAATCACCGATAGGAACTCGAGTTCAGACAACAGATCTCGGACGCGGCGATTTTTGAGTGGACTGGTATTCTCTTGATCGCACATGATCTCATAGAGTGAGTAGATGTCCTCGGTGGGGATTTCTGGATCGTCCTCGTCGTGTTGTTGGACCTGCAACGCCAGAGCCTTCAACAGGTGTTTTGAGTGGGTCGGCAATTTCGAGATCAACTCCGAGAGACGGTTTCGTTCCTCTCGTTCATGGGCTTCGTCGACATGAACCTCTGAGACGACCTCACTATCTCGTTCGTAGGCTGCCTCACCGGCATACCGCAAAATATCGATCGCCTTCCGGGCATCCCCGTGTTCTCTCGCAGCGAGAGCTGCGATCTTCGGGATGACCTCGTCATCAAGTACCCCTTCGTGGAAGGCATCACTCCGCGATCGCAAAATCTCGCGAAGTTGATTCGCATCGTACGGTGCAAAGACGAGATCCCGTTCGGAGAGACTCGATCGAACACGCTCGTTCAGTGAGTCTTTGTATCGGATTTTGTTGCTGATGCCGATGATGCCAAGAGTACTGTCGGTGAGTTTCCCCGACTCGGTAGCCCTAGAGAGCTGCATGAGGATGTTGTCGTTGTCGAGTTTGTCGATTTCGTCGAGAATCACCAATCCGACATCGTACTGAGCATCGAGAATGTCCCACAATCGACGGTAGTAATTCGACGTACTCAGCCCGGACATCGGAACAGACACGTCAGTCTCAGCAGGTACGTTGAGTGAATCAGCGACCGATCGGACAGCCTGTGTCTCGGTTGAGTCCTGAAAACAGTCGACGTAGGCGACGCCGACCGAGACATCGTTTTCTTTCGCTGACTCCATCAAATCGTTCGTTATGAATTTAGTACAGAGTGATTTTCCAGTACCAGTCTTCCCGTAAATCAAGACGTTATTCGGTGTCTGACCGTAGGTGGCGTCTTTGATCGCGTTTGCGAGTTTGGTGAGCTCGTCTGTGCGACCGATGATTCGGTCTTTCTTCGGAAGGTGTTGAACACGGAGCAGGTCCTTGTTGGCAAAGATGGGGTCGGGACTGCCAAAAAAGGAACTCGACTCGGACATATGCAGGTTATTCTCGTAGATGGTTATTAATCTATCCCACCCAATTGCCGCTGTAAAACATTCGCGATACCTAACAACCCCTCACAAACGGGCGGTAGGAGATTCAAAATCGCTGATCTAGGAACCACCGATTGACCCAATCACCCGACGTTGCCGCTGTAACGGTCTATAGCCACCTACACACACCCCCCACGTTGCCGCTGTAACGGTCGACTGTATGGGGGAGTCTATCCATTGGATACTCTCTATCGATAGCGCCGTACAGCCTGTATTCACGGGATTGGGCACCATAGTAGTACAGTAGCGCCTCCTTGTGTTCGAGTCTTCACAGCCAAAACGAGTTTGGCTGTTCAGTACGTCAAAATTGTGGTACGGTAGCAAAGGACATAGTAATATATAAAACCACTAGATTGGGAGACGACTAGCCACAACTCCGGTTTCCAGCATCGGGCCTAGTATACCGCTGTTGGCCCGAGTCCTGTGGAGTTTACAGCGGCAACGTGGGGGGTGTGCGTCTGAGCGGGAAGCGTCCAACCGATGGGACCTCTGTGTCCACTCCTGAGTCAAGCCCACCGTCACTCAACTTCAGTTACAGCGGCACTGAGGGGTGGGTGGTGTACTGACGGGGCACCTGATCGAGAGCCCCTCTACGACCGTGTATCCTCATTGGCCCGCGTATTTCTCTGTCATCGACTACGACGGCTTCCTCACGAAGACTTGGTCAAATCTCGCTCGACGTCTCATCTCGATCGACGTCTCTGTTCTACGGAGGCAGCGACGGCATAGTCTTTCATGAATAGCGATGTCGCAATTCCGAGACAACTCGTCTTCAGCTATTCCTACATGTTCGGTCAATATCATCCATACAAGATTGTTTTACAGCGGCAACGAGGGGTGTCTGATGCACAGCCGTCAAGAGATGGATCTCTCCCGAGCCAGTATCGAGTTTACAGCGGCAATAAGGGGTGTCGGTGGGGACGTCACTCTTACAGCGGCACTGAGGGGTGTCTCTGGGGCGACGTTATAGAGTAGGAATCGGTCGGAACGGAGCGGATTCCGTCCTGTCCTTCGGAGGTGGCCTGTCCACCCACGAAACGAGGCAATATCCGAAACAGCAGTCAGTGAACACACATGCTAGAAGCGTGTGTCTGTGTTGACTGCTCACAGCGACTCAGAAAGATACCCCCGACTCTGCCGACGCCTGCTGGCATCCCCGTGGTCAAAACAACACCGGGATGCCGTACACGGTCGAGGATAGGGGTAACGGCCACTTGGCATGGCCAGCAATCCACTAGTCCGATGCTGTGGGACTACCCGTGCCCGAAAGGTCTGGTAGTCAGTTGCTTGGAAAACCTGAAACTCCCACCGCTCGGGATTCCTCCCGCCTTCAGGCGGAGGAGGATGTCAATACAGCGGCAATCAGGGGCGTCTACTCGGTATGTGTATCTACGTGGATACTGATCACCGGCTGATTCATACCCCTAACTCACCACCCAGCAGTATGGGACGAGTTCGTCTGTTTGCCCTTGTCGGTGTTCTTGTGATCTCGGTTCTGGCCGGCTGTAGCGGGAGCCCTACGCTGGATCCTGCATCCCCAGCTACCGATGTCAGTGACACCCGGACCGTCACTGTCACTCGTGTGATCGACGGTGACACCATGGCAATCGAGTATCCCAACGGCACTGATGACACCGTCCGCCTGCTAGGCGTCGACACGCCAGAAACGACGCTGTCTCGTGTTTCACCCGCTGAATTCGAAGGGGTACCTGACACCACTGGCGGTCGTGATCACTTATTTGACTGGGGCGAACGCGCCACTGCTCTCGCCGTCACTGAATTGGAGGGCCGCCACGTCGAGATCGCGGTCGACCCAGCGTCCGACCGCCGCGGCTACTTCGGCCGGTTGTTGGTATACATCTACGTCGACGGCGAGAATTTCAATGAACGGCTGTTGGCCGACGGCTACGCTCGGACGTATGATAGTCAGTTTAGTTTCCGTGAGCAGTTTCGCGGGACCGAACAGCAGGCCCAAGATGACAACGTAGGGGTGTGGAGCTACGAGCAATCCGCACCTGACTCAGCAAGCCATGTGTCGACGACCGACGACGATGTTCCCCCACCGCCTCCAGATGGCGATTATGACTGTTCGACGTTCGAGACACAAGGGCAAGCACAACACGTCTACGAGGAGACTACCGGAGATCCGCATCGGTTGGATCAAGACGGCGATGGGATCGCGTGTGAGTCGTTACCGTGATTCAATCTACCGTGAGTGTGTTGTCACCGTGATTCAGTCTCGTTTTAATCGATCGGTGAACCGATGACCGCGTAGAACGGGTCTGATCCAGACTGGTCGACGACACACTCGGTCTGGGCGAGGCCGCCGGCAGTGAGATACTCTTCGACAAGCGTGGCACGCTCGTCCATCGATCGCATTCGCCACGCACGAACTGCCTTTGTCGGGAACATTCGATTGGTGAAGCTCACGATCACCCGTCCGCCCGGCGCTAGCACGCGTTCAAATTCAGTGAATATTTCTCCCGGATACTGGAGATACTGCACCGAGAGGGCACAACAGACCATATCGAACTGGTTGTCCTCAAGCGGAAGCGTCTGCTCGGTGTTGAAATTCTGGACGAAAAATTCGTCCAACTGCTCGTTTGCCTCGAGCTCGGCTTGGTTCAGACCATGGCCCACGACATGGTCGAACGAGAGCGGTGGCAGAAACGATACCCAACTGCTCATCGCATCGAAGACTCGGTCCCCAGGCGACATCACAGATGCGTACAGTTCGGTTAACCGTGAGCAAAAGGCGTCATCTGCGTGGGTCACGAATCGTGGCGATTGATAGAATGAACGATCGTCACTGTTGTCGACTTTCATCCGGTCTGTCTCTGAGAGGACTTGCGGCACATCTATAATATGGGGCTGTAGGACGAAGAACGTTGACTCTACTCCCGATAGGTTCAGGTCCTTTCGCCGAACATTCGCTGTGTCGACTTGGATCCTCGTCGCCGCCGAATCGAGAACATCGCTGCAAAACGCTCAAAAACGACTCTACTCGATCATTATTGAATTGACAGCTGGGGACCGATAGACAAGTAGCACCTCCACTCCCGACGGGATTGCTCTGTCTTCACACAGAGGACGATTTCAACCGGGCCATCCAAACCGATGCCAACAACGCGACTATGGCAAGGCCAAAGCCGAATCCTGGTGTATCATCATCTGTCTCTCCTGATTCGTCCCCCTCTTCCGCAGCATTCAGATCTTCTGTCGCGTCTTCATTGATGCCGGTTGCAGTCGTTACTGCCATATGCGAGAAGTGGTCTGTACTCGCTTCTAATACGAACGCTTCGTCCGTATCTTTAACAACTTCTGTTTTGAGTGGCTCCCACTCGCCGTCGACTTCTTGCCAGATCGTGAGCGTTTCTCGATCCAGCTTTGAGAGGTCTCGCTGTGGCTTCACGACCCTCTTTAGGTTGAATCGGAGTGTTGCAGTCTCGTCTCGCAGTTTGTACGGAACCATGATCTCGTTTGCAGAAACGAGCTCCCCTGGTGGTGTCCCAGCTCGCGACGGCATGTCGCTGTAGTCTCTCACTTCGATTTCACCGGTCGTATTCTGATCATCCCAGATGACTGTCTCAATAACAGGTCGATCCAAGAAACTGCCTGGTTGGGCATAGCTGTATCCGTCGGCGCTCTTGATGCGCCCTTTAGCGAGTGTGAGCATGACGACATCTTCAGGGTGTGGTGTGGGTAATGCCGATCGGACAAAACTACCACTTCCACCGCCACCGCCTCCGCCACCGCTGCTACTACTGCCACCGCTACTGCTTCCTCCTGTGTTTTTCGAGTTAGAGCTATCGTCGACGTCTACCGTGACCGTTTCTGTAGCAGTGTTACCGGCTTTGTCGGTCACCGTCAGCTCGATCTTGATTGACTCCCCATCAGACAACCCGGTCACTTCGATTTCGCTCTTTGCCGAGGTCGTCGTCGCCGTATAGCGGTTTGAGTCAACATCTGCAACGACTGCCGTTTCGCTGACGTTGATTCCCGACTGTTGATCAGTGTACTCGAAGACGACATTAATTGGCCCGCTATCGCTCTTAATCTCTGTACCGGGTGTGACGCTTACCGAGTTGACTTCGGGAGCTGCCGTGTCGACGCCTCCTGCAGCGAACTGACTGAATCCATCGACGGTTGCGACGAGTGCGTTTGCCGTGCTGTTGTATTCGGTTTCAATCTCGTAGTAGTCCGAATTTCCATCGTCGGACTTCATAATCATCAACTCATCGGTGTCGAACTTCTCGACGACGTCCCGATCGAGTTCACTCAGTGGGATGTGGATACTCGCATTTTCGAGTTCGCTATCTGTGAGTCCGATATCGTTCACGTTGATGAATCCGCCACCGATCTGGTTCGGTTGTAATGCAGTCCCGGCGGGCGACGTGCGACCACTGCTTACGATCGCTTTTCGAGTTGCGGTGGACCCAACCTCCGTCTCGTTGGCGATGACACTAATTTGGCTGTTCGCGCTCGGAGAGACCGTTCCTCGTCCACCGGTCAAGTCGTAGCTTTCGACCGACGCAGTGAGATTTTCACTAATAGAATTCCCCGTTGTGTCGACTGCTTTGACCGTGATATTGAAGATACTCACACCCGGTGTAGCGGACTGACTACTGTTGAAGTCCACAGAGGCTGTGTCTCCTTTCGCTTGGAGTCCACTCGGGATCGCTTTTGTACCCGGGCTTCTATCGCTACCATCGTCTGCTTCGATGGTCACATCAGTAATTTCGAAGGTTTCAGATCCTTCGACGAGGAGCGTGCCACTGCCCGAAGTGAGGTTTTCAGTATCGAGCCGGATCTCGGGTGGTGTCGTATCGATCGTGATTGGAGAGCCACTCTGTGAGACTTCTTGGCTCGCGTTGTCGACGGCCGTCGCGACCGGCGTGTAGCGCCCATCGCCAACGAGGTGGTCGACGGGGATGTCCGTAGAGAAGTCTCCACCAGAGCTCACATCTGCCTCGACAGCCGATTTATTGCGATAGGCAGTGAAGTTGGCTTCCAGTGCGAACGAAACGCTGTCGACCGGGAGACTGCCTGCTGTGACAGTCCCATTGACAGTGACTACTTCCCCGGCAAGGTCGTGTTGTGCTTCGACCGCTGTAATCTCGGCTGGGTTGGGATCTTCGACGATGACTACTCCATTGGCGCTGGTCTGATTCGACGCGAATACGAACGTGTTCTCGCCGATATCGTCGAGGTCGGTGTCGTATTCGAAGGTCAGTTGCGTGCTTGCATCCGCATCAAGCGTTGTCTCGTTTGAATCGAGAGGCGCTTCTGACCCGTTTCGCGAGAACGTGACCGGTTGCGTCCCAGAGACGTTCCCGATATTTTCGACGTCGACGGTCGCCGTAATCGGATCTCCAGCACTCACCGGCGACGTGATCGAAGCAACTTCGATATCGAATGTCGCCTGACGGAGGACCGTAACAGACTGAGTCGCCGTACTGTTCGGAGTCGACACCTCGGCTGTGTAGGTTCCGTAGTCGCCCACGTCAGTTGGGAATCCAACCGACAGCGCCGTCGAGTTACCTCCGTCAAGCACGACGGACGTGTTGTTCGTAGCGAATCCGCCGATGGTAGTAGTCACGTTCTGTTCGAGCAGGAGGTCGCCTGTATTCTCGACGAGGAAGTCGACAGTGATCTGCTCAGACTCGACTGGGGAATTGATCGCTGTTATACTGACTGCGGACTCTGCGGGCCGGAGGACCTCGACCATTTCTGTCGACGCCCCGGTTTCGGTCTTCACTGTGACGTTCAGTTCGGGGTAGTCGGTGTCTGTGACGTTGTATTCGAATGCCACGGTCGCTTGTTCGCCCACGCCCGTTTCGGGGATGTTCCCTGCTCCAGTTTCGACGAGCGTTTCGTTGACATAGAGATCGGCGCTTCCTGGACCGCTGATGCCTCCGACGTTCTCGACGTCGACAGTGATCGTTGCAGTCTCGTTCACCACGAACGGGTCTGTAGCCGAAGTGTTGATCGTCGGGTCGAACGAAGCGGGTTCGGCGACATCAGCCCAGTATTCAGTCTGCTGTGTATCTGTTACTGCAGTAATGTTGATCCGTGGGAGGTCTGCTTCGGTCGCCGTGTAGTTGAACTCGACGTCGGTAGTGTTGTTCGGGCCGAGTTCTGGGATATTATTGTCTCCTGTGACGACGAGGCTCTCGTTCACATACAAGCTGAGGTTGCCTGTATCGCGGAGATCGCCCACGTTCGTGACTGTGACATTGAAGCTCGCTTCTTCGCCGACAACGAAAGGCTCAGAGACATTCGAGCCGTTAATCTCTGGCTGGAATTCCGCTGGCCCCGCGATTGTGACGCTCTTGTTGTAGGTGACATCCCCTGTTTCGATGGTGACATTCTTGACGCCGGTGTCTGCTTCGGTAGTCTGGTATTCGAAGGTGAGTTCTTGAGTCTCTCCAGACGGGATTTGAACACTTTCGGATCCGATCACAGTGCCGTTGAGAGACGTCGTGACCGTCCTCGTGGCCTCATCACCGAGAACATTCACATTCGAGATGTTGGCCGTCACAACGAGTGTGTCACCGTACTCGACACCACTCGGTGCGTCGACCGAACTAACCGTGGCGAACCCACCGGGATTGCTCAGAGCCAGCGAGTTGTATGCATTTGCGATCCCGTACCCCGAACGAGTATTCCGACCATCGGGTACCCCAACGGCGTCGGTTGCCCCCTCCCGAAGCACGTACTCGATTTGAGCGGGGGTGAGACTTGGATTGTTAGCCAGCATGAGCGCGACAATTCCACTGACGTGAGGGGCAGCCATGCTCGTACCCGACTTCCGGGTTAGCGAATCTTCATCCCAATAGGAGGCACTCCAGACGCTGTCACCTGGTGCGACAATATATGGGCTCACCTGCGGGTCTTCCCAACTGTTTTGATCTTTGGTGACGTTGTATTCGTCCAGATTGTACGTCCCCCCGCTTGAGAACGACGGAACGTTTCTCGAACTGTCCGTAGCTCCAACACCGATGACGGGCTCGTACGCGCTAGGAAAACCGATGTGGCCTTCTCCGGAATTACCAGATGACGAAACGACGGTGATTCCCAATGTCCGTAGATTTTGCACTTCTTCTAATTCAGATGTTGTTGGGGTACTCGATCCGAGACTCATGCTTACGATATCCGGATCTTGTTCGGCCATCCACTGCATCGAGCCAATGATATCGAATCCGTAGCCGCTGCCGTCATATAGCGGGGTGGAATGAATGAGTCTTACATCGGGTGCTACACCGATCGCAGTGCCCGTCTGATTACCTCCTGCAATAGTCCCCGATACGTGCGTGCCGTGACCATCTGAGTCGAATGGTTCTGGGGCATTAACGCCTTCCCGGGTGTCTCCGAGTGTAAACGAGCCGTTCGGGTAGTAATAGGTGTGCCAGGCTCCCTTGTAGTTGTTCGTAGAGTCACCGTTGTTCAGTTCGAGTGAGATGTGGTTCGGATTGATTCCAGTGTCGATCACGCCGACAGTCACCCCCTCACCTTGCGTATCAAACGTCTCCCAAGCATCCGGCGCGTTGGTCTGTTCGAGACCATAGGTACCGGGATCGTCTGGCATACTCTCGGTCCCATAGGACGGGTAGGGATCAGGAACCTCGACTCTCTTATCGACCTCGACGGCGACAATCTGCGAGTGGCTTACGAGCTCGTCTGGTTGCATACGATCTGTGTCGACAGTCACTAGAATGCTATTAGAGATCCAAAATTGCCGTTCGACAGCCACCGCATCGAGAGGCTCGAGATAGTCAATTACCGGCCTTTGGCTTTCTTTGGTCTGCTGTTTCAGGTCTTCTTTCGAGTCAAACGATTCGATCTCGGCCAATTGAATGAGGGCTCGAACATCTTCCTGGTCATGAGTGGTGTTTGTACTCTCTGTAGCGGCAACCAAACCACCACTACCGATTATAAAAAAGATAGCAATAATAACGACAAGTATGTGGCTTAACCAGTCCTTCATACAGTTCGCAGAACTGGACAGTATAAATATCCGGGTCTTACCTATGTCCGTAAATTGCCTCGGGGTCAAGCCCCGAGGCTTTCGCGTGGACTCACGTTCTCACTGCTGAAAGCGATAGGCGAATATTCTCGCTTCACATTTGATATTCCGCGATTCAAGCGCACATCTGCGGGTACGCTTCCGTCGTTTGCGTTTTACTGACGATATCGGTTCTGCAAACCGATGTTCTTCGAAGCGTCGTGGTTAGCGTGGTTCTCATACCTGCACTTAACAGAACACTTCACCAGACCGACCGTCGCTATCGGTACACCCACACGCCGAACCCGTTTGGACGTATTCCGAGGGTCACCCTACACGACTTCGACGCCATGCTCCTCTGTCCTGTATTCGACATCCTTGTAGAGGTGTCGGAACGCCCAGACGTGTTGCCACGTCGACCTTGAGATGTTCTCCCGAATCTGGATCGAGTCTTCGAACACGATGTGCGAGCAGTCGTTTCGACGGTCTCTTCAATGAATTTCGAACTCTACATCCGTGTCGACGTAGTCCGGAACTACTACCCGAGATCCGACTAGTGAACAGTACGCCAATCAGGTCGCCTGAGAATCTTACTTGAACAGATCCTTGCGTTCGGACTCCGAGAGTCTAACATCCGGGTGTGCGTGGGCCGAACACTCTTCGCACTCGTAGGAGCCGCTGCCGGCTTCGAACTGGTAAATCGGATAGCCGAAGAGGAAAAACGCATCCTCTTGGTGGCGTTCGATGACCGCGTCGGCGGTCGCGCCACAGCCCGGACAGTAGTCCTCGTCCATCGCCGGGACCTGGTAGGTGATCTTCTTCCGGCCCATGAACGCCTCTCTGTAGGCTGCGCTCTGTGATGTCTTGATGAGGTCCTCGACGGGGAAGTCGTCGACACTCACCGTGTTGTCGTGGCCGGGTTCGGTAGCGACGGTGACGTCGGTGTAGGCGCTTACTTCGACGGTGTTGTTCGACCCGACGAGGTGGAGCCGAATGCTGCCGTGGCCGTCGACCCGGATGTCGTTGTTCCACCCGGTCAGATAGAGTTCGAACTCCGCTTCGGTGTTTTCGATCCGAACCGAGTTCCGCCCGCCGGTGACCGACACTCCGGTGTCGGGCTCGGTGACGCTCACTTCGCGATCCCAGCCGGTTATACTCTCGTCGTACTGGTTCCGCGGGTGTGGTTCGGTGTCACTTTCGTCGTGGAACCGCTGTTCGTCGCCGATGATCTGGAGATCGCCATCGACCGCTTCGTGTTCGATAAATACGTCTTCGGCGTCGACAACGACGACGTCGCCGCTGACTCCGCCCGATTCGAGATAGCCGTCCTCGATCGTGCCGCTGATCTCGGTCTCGATGTCGCCGATCTCGGCGGTCCCGCCGGCCGGCGTGTTGGTGTAGACGTATTCGGCGTTCAGCACCTTTAGATCGCCGTCGACGGCCCCGGACTTGACGTGGACGTTTTCGGGGTCGACGAGTTTGACTGGTGGCTGTTCGTCACCGTTGAGCGTAATATCGCCGGAGTAGGTTGTCGAAGGGGAACTCATTGGTATCAACTAACTGTGAGTCGTGTATTTAGTCATGAGTGGTGTGTTTTTGATCGTGATATTAGATTTCGCTGCGTTTGATCAGGGCATAGAGGAACAGCCCCGCGAGGATCACGTTCATGTAGACGAGGAACGCGGAGACGAGTCTGGCAGCGGGGCCGATCGGCCCGATGTTGCCGTAGCCGATCGTGAGGAACGTGATATACGAGAAATACAGGTTCAACCCGAGTGTCTGGAGCCCATCGAACGTGGCGATTTCGGTGAGGGCGATCTGTCCGGCCCCGGTTTCGAACGGCGAGCCGCCGACCGCAAACAGGAGGCCGGCAAACAGCGGAAACAGGATGAAGACAGTCGTGATCCGGTAGAGCCGCAACCCGTAGCCACAGGAGATCCCAAGAAACAGGTTCTCGATGCCTCGGAGCGCATTCCGCCCCCGTGTCAGCAGAGCTTCGCTCGAATCGGCGGCGATCTCGAAGAACTTCCGGCGGGCGTGCTGTTGGCGTTTGACGCGGAACTCGCCGGCAGCCTTTACGTTGCTCTGAGCCGAGGCGCTGTTTTTCGCCTTGAGGTACGTCTTTTCGATGACGTCGGGTGTCATCTCGACGGTAAACTCGTAGGGACAGCTCCCGTCGTCGAAGCTGTGGAGGTTCCAGTCGTTGCGGTCTAGATAACCGGTGTGGTCCGAGAAGGTGAACTCGTCGAAGGTCGTATCGCAGAACCGCACGTAGTCGAGGAGTTCCCGTTCGTCGGCCGGGTTCTCCGCGGTCAGTTCGACATCGCCGACCGTCGACCGTGTCAGATCGAACCGAACCCAGCCGTCTTCGGGTTGGACGACACGCCCCTCGGCGATGGTCGCCTCGGTGAAATCGAGATACGTATCATCACCGAACGACTGGGCTTTCAATCGAAGCGAGTCGGTGAACTCCGCGTCAGTAAAGTCCGCGCTCTCTTTGAACGCGACCTCGGTGATGTCCGCCGCGGTACAGACGATATCGCTGAAGTCGACAGCACCGACAAACGTCGCGTTCCGGAAGACGGCATCGTCTTCTAAATGGTTGGTTCCACCGTTGAATATCGCACCACGGAAGGTCGTCGGACCGCCGAAGACGGCGTTCGTGAACACGGCATCGCCGTCGAAGATCACTTCATCGAAATCGGCTTTCCCACCGAAACGGACGGTTTCGAACGTCACGTCGTCGGTGAACTCACACCGCTCGAAGACCACGTCGTCGACGAATTCGGCGTCGCTGAAGTTCGAATAGCCGAACCGTCCCCGTTCGAAGGTCACGTGATCGCCGAACTCCGCAGCGGCGAACGACACGTCGTCTTCGAGTAGTGCCGTCCCGCCGCGACACTCGACACCGCGGAAGGTTGCTCCCTCAGCGAAACGCGTGTCGTCGAACAACACGTCCTCTGCGAAAGTGACCTCGTCGAAGTCAGCAGTCGCGGTGAACTCGCTGCCGGTGAACACGACCGTCCCTGCGGCTTCGACCTTCTCGAAGACGGCCTCGCCGTCGAAGCGGACGTCCCTGAACTCGATGTACTCGAAGGTGGCGTACAGAAACGAAACATCGCCGTCGAAGACGGCCCCCGAGAACGTCGTGTTGTCACCAGTCTCGTTGGATCGGCCATAGAACTGCGTCCCCTCGAAGCTCGCTTCGGCCTCGAAGACTGCGTCGGTGAAGCTCACGTCGTTGTCGAAGACGACCTCGTCGAAGATCGCTTGCTGGCTGAAGGTGGCTTCGGTAAACTCGGTGTCGTCGCCCGTAACCGTCGCCTCGAAGCAGTCGACCGTGTCGGTAAAGCGGGTGTCCGTACAGAGCACGCCGTTTTCGAAATCACAGTTGTCGGCCAGCAGTCCGCCGACGGTGCTGTGCCGCAGGTCGAGTTGTTCTTCGAACCGCCCGTGAAGGACGGAGATTCCGCCGGGAATCGTCGTATGCCGGAGGTCGACCGGGTGTTGGTCGTCGCTTTCGATGTCGACGTAGTCGAGATCCAACTCGGGGAAGTGGGCCCCGATAAACGCCCGCGTGGCGTCGGTGTCGTCTTTGAGTTTCCGGACGAGAGACGCGGTGAGATCGGCCGCCGAAATGTCGGCGGCCTCGCGCTCGTCGGGGGCCATGTGGAACGGGCAGTAGTCACTCGATGCGTGTGACTCGTGTGGACACGACCAGCGGCGTTCGATCGACGTCGAGTCGTGTGCTGCGGGATCGAACTCGTAGGCACAGGTCATGGGTATCTCGACCCGATTGGTGGATTGGTAGACATGATGGATTGTAGTTATTTCAGTTTCGTATTTGGAGTTTCGTATGTAGGTTCGCCACCGACAGGAGCTGCCGGGAGGTCGGTGAATTCGTGTTCTGAATACAGCGCCAGATCGTACTCCGGGTAGGTGTGGTAGGTCTCGTAGTTGGTGGTCGACTGGCAGTTGATCGTCGTATAGGCCTGCGGATCGAATCGGTAGGCGATGTCGAACGGTTCGGGACCCGGAAACGCCGACAGCGGCTCTCGGCTGATCGTCGTCGTTACGCCGATCGATCCGAACCGGTAGCGGCCGGTGTGTATCTCCTGTCGATCACGGCCAGCGGGCTCGGTCGACCGGCGGTCCGTGATTGGTCGGCCAGCGGACTCGGTCGACCGGCGGTCCGTGACTGGTCGATGCGTGTCTGTCAGCGGAACTGTCGTCACACGCCCCTCTCGGATCGGTTTGCACGACAACAGTTCGTGAAAGCCGAGTTCCGGCGCGCCGATGTAGTGTGAGTCGCCGATCACGGCGAAAGTGAACTCGGTCCCGAAGAACTGCCGCTGTACCCGCCGCTTGATATCGTATTCGGCGAGCGGTGGTTGCTCGGCCGTGTATGCGAGGTAAAGGGATTCGGGTGGACTCATTGTTTTTCCTTTTTGACCTTGGTTTCGACGATCAGCTCGTAGTTCGGATCGAAGACGCTGTTGGGCTCGACGCCGGCGTACTGCGGCGTCTCCTTCCAGTCGACCGATGTGTACTGTTCGCTGTGGTCACGAACGTAAGCGGTCCCGTTCGCCGGGGTGATAGTCGACCGGGGTTCGTCGGGGGCGAGCACGAAGAACCGCTCGCCGAGTTGGTCGGTGCCGTCGACATCGCGGTAGGCGTAGTAGGCCATCCGGTGGTCGAAGCCGGCCTCGCGGACGGTGTTCATGTAGGCTTTGTTGTGTGGGCCGTAGGTGTAGCCCGAATACCCCCACGTCACGACCAGTCCCTCCTCCGAGAGCCGATCGGCGAGCATGCTGTAGAACTCGACGGAGTACAGATGGAGGAGGTCGTCGCTCTTGGCGCCGGGGAGATCCAAGAGGACGAGGTCGTACTCACGGTCAGTCTCCTGCAGATACGTGTAGATGTCCTGCTGATAAACGGTCAGATTGTCGTACTCGTAGGCGTCATCGTGGTATTCTGCGAGGAACGCGCTGTCTTTGCTCCGATCCATGAACGCCCCATCGAGGTCGACTTGGTCGACGCTGACGTCGTGGTCCCGGAGGTAGTTCGCCGCGATCCAGTCGCCGCCGCCGACTAGCAACACCTCGGTTTCAGTCGAGTTTTCGTACATCGTCATCGGGACGTCGACGAGCCCGTGATGATAGGAGTCGACCCAGCTGTCACACAGTTGGATCGCCGAATCCAGCCGCAGACAGGTGTCCGACGCGCCGGAAAACAGTCGATTCTCCGATTCGCCGTTCCACGATCGTTCATAACGGACGACCTGCTGGTTGCGGGTCGTATACTGGTCGGCGATCGACGCCGACACCGTGTTTTGTGGGTGTTCGTCTTCGATCAGCGACTCCATGTAGTAGCCCGTCAGTTCGTCGTCGACCGCCTGATGCTGGACACTGACGCCCGCGTAGACGCCGGTCAGCAGCAAACAGGCCACTAGCACCGCCCGGTGTTCACGGCTGGTGATCGCACTATCGTCGGTGCTGGTCCTCTCCAAGCGGTTGCTGATCGCCCATCGGTCGCTGAACCGTGCCACGAACAGTAGGGCAGCGAGACAGTTCAGGAGTGCGAGTACGAACACCGACGGAATCAATCCGAGTCGTGGGTAGAGCACGAACACGTAGATGAGTGCCCCGAGGAGCCCACCGAGGTAGTCCATCGCCAACACGGTCGAGTCGGTGTCGTACGCCGTGCTCTCCCGGTCGGTGTGAAACGCGACCGAGAGCAGCCGGAACGAGCCGTTCTCGACGACCCGCCCGAGTCGGTCGACCCAGCCGGGCGTCGACGTCGAGCCGGCCTCCGACCGGACCATCGACAACAACACCGGCAGTTCGAAGCCCGACAGCACGCCGACGACAACGACCGGCAGGCGGGCGGCGACCTGTAAGATCCCGTTCGGGAGGATCTCCGGGAGTGCGGCGGTGTTCAGCCAGAGCACGAACAGGAAGCCGACCGGCGCAGCGAGTGCCAGATACACCTCCGTCCGGAAGAAGTTCGCGTGCTGGGCGTCCTCGAAGTGGCGAACGAGAAACGAGCCGACACCGAGCGAGGAGAAAAACAGCCCGATGGTGAGTCCGTACTGTGTGACGGTCCCGCCGTACATCACGGTCAGCAGTTCCGAGTAGACGAGTTCGTAGGCGAAGCTACAGAGGGCGACGAGACACGCGATCACGTGTAACGTCGCCTGCTTGGAGACGCCCGACAACGTAGCATTCGACATTCTATGAGTGACTGACTGCCTGTCGGTCGACCAGCGCCAGATTCCAGAGGGGCCTCACTCGTCGGGGGCCGTCAGATCCGGGGTGAGACTTTCCATCGTTCGGTGATCTCTTTGCCGTCGACGGTCTGTTCGACACGGAGATCGATACACTCCCAGCCGAGATCGGTGCCTTCGTCGGGGCCCTCGGCGACGACGATGTTGGCACCGACCCGATACCAGCCCGGTTGCACATCTCGGACCGAGGTTTCGATCTCCTCGTTGGTCGGGGAGTCGTAGGTGTCGTCCCAGTTGATCGGTCCGGGACCGGGATCCTGCTCTTCGAAGCGGGCGTTCGAACCGATGTATGCGACTCCGAGGGTGGCGATGTCGACCGGATACTGGGATACTTCGTCGTCGTGATCGTTGTACCAGCCGTTGGTGTAGGTGCCACCCCAGAACCACGCTCGACCGTTTGCGGTCCGCGGGGCCGAACTGTAGCCGCCGCTCCCGCGGCCGGTCGCGCCACGACCCTTTGCGGCCCGGGCCCTCCCGACCGGCGAGAGGGCGGTGAGCGCCGACAGGCTCGCCGTCGACTCGGTGTTCGTTCCGTCTCCGGAGCCGGCCGACCCGTCGGCGTCGAGATCACGCCGGGACTGTACCCAGCGGTCCGACTCGCCGAACGGGTCGATCCTGAGCGTCGACCCGTCGGCCGAGAGTTCGACATCGTCGATTACGTTCGACTTCCGTGGTGGTGGCTCGTTACTGCTCCCGATACAGCCCGCGAGAGCCGTCAGCCCGCCAGCCGCAACGATGCCACTCCGTTTGAGCAGCGTGCGTCGATCGATAGGTTGTGTAGGACTCATGTGTTCGTCGGTCCGCGTCGTAGGTAGACTGTCATTTTTGCGGAATGGTACTAAAAACCAACTCACCTGTTACCGATCCTGTGATCCGAGGAGCCGCCGTATCGGATCGGCTCGGTGTCCAACCCGGTCGTCGCAACCGCGTTGCTGGCGCTCGTCGAGCGGGACGAGATCGACATCGAGCCGACGTCGGCACCTATCTCGATATGCCGGTCGACGACGGGACCGAGCCGCAGAAACGCTCCGAACGCCGAGACGGATCGGATCCCGCTTCAACTCTCTGCCATGCACACGGGGACAGGTCCATGGCTGCACATGCGGGGGAGCCGTTTTACCGGGCGTGGCCCTCGACGACCTGCTCTTGGGGGCCAGCGGGCATGGTCGACAGCCGTTTCAGATAGCTCCTCACGGCTCGCTCGCCGAGGCCCACCCAACCGGCCACGGGGTTGGAGCACGTACCGAAACGCCGAGTTCTCGTCCTCGGGTTGCGGCCGGCGGGGGCAATGTCTGCGTCGATCTCGGTTGTCTCGCCGCTATCGAGGCCGTCCAGCACGTCGACTCCACGGTCACGAACGTTAACCAACAGATCCCTGCCCATGCGGCGATGTTGGTTAATACTCACTTTGATTCAGTTCATCAGTACGCTGAGCTGGAGCTATCGTCTGTTCGACCCTCACGAGAGTTCGTCTGAAACACCGTCGACTCATTCAGCGTGTAGTGCGAAATTAACCTCCAAGAAATCTGTTTAGTTCGCTAAATTCGTCGGGTGAGAGAATGACCTCGGTGTCGAACGCATCAAATCGTTCGAAATCGTCGTCGATCGTCAATACGGTATCCACCCCTTGGTCTATCGCTACCTGCGCATAGTACCCGTCCCATCCACCAACGTTTGCTTCACTTGCCTGCGAAAACCCGCTCCGAACTACGTCCTTGGGCATCCCGTCGTACCAGTGGATTCGCTTCGCGTCCATGAAATTCTGGAGCAGCCGAGATGCGTCTGCATTTGACTGTCCGTAGTACGTCGTCAGGACGGTGTGGGCTCCGAAGAGCGCAGGGTACGGAACAACGGCATTTATGTCGCCAGCGATGGCATCTTGGATGTACGAAAGCGCAGACTCACGGACTGGAGCCGCTGTGTGTGCGAGGGCTATCACACCGACATCAAAAAGATACGATCGATCAGTGTCACTCATCGCTGTTTTCCTCTGTCCCTCTTCGAACCGCGTCTCTGTGCTTCTGGGCAATGGGGTCAGCCCCTTCGTCAATCGGTCTCGTCTCCTCTCGCTCGGAAGACGTTTCGGCGATGAGTCGATTCATGCGTTCGATAATCTGTTCGGGGCTGTTTTCAGGTTCTACGACTGCTTTCCCGTCTTCTTCGCGAATCGCTACTTCTGTACCGGGAGTAATACCGAGATCTTCTCGCACCTTCTTCGGGAGGACGATTCGCCCCTTTGAATCCACCTTGGTCATATTCCCACTTGGAGTGGGATTGAGTATAATCGTTTGGTTCAGACCACTGCTTCCACCTCTCAGAGCAAATGAAGAAACCGTAGTACCGGGAAAAGCTAATCTCACGAGAGTTCGTCTGTAACTGGGTGGTCTCGGACGTCCATCCCTCAAATTCAGGGGTTTCGACCCTACGAGGGTTCGTCTGTAACGTTTAGCAGTTCAGAGTTGAAGCCCCGCTGGCTCCTGAAAGTATACCGAATCATCTCGCCGCTCCAACTGAACAGAACATTTTCGAATCAATGCGAACCGCACTCCAATCACGTGTGTCAGGATATCTATTGCCTGATTTCCGACGAGTCTCGCAGATTTTCCCGACATAGCAGAACCCGATTGAGTGGTTGAACGTTCTTTTTCAGAACAACATGTGACGTGACATGTACTGTGCACGAGGCTGTACTAGAGTGTATGGCAGCCGAAGAATCTCCTGAAGAAACCAAAGTCAGTGACCGAGGAGTGGTCACGATCCCAGCGGTCCTCCGCCGACATCTCGATATTGAGCCGGGTAATAAGCTCCGCTGGACCACTGACGAAGAAGGCAATCTCTCCGTAGAGGTGGTCAAGCAGCGCTATGGAGCGTTCGAAGACGACAATATGAAGGCTCCGATGGGCGATGACAGCCTCGAAACGCATGATCTCGCTGGGAATGAGGCAGACCCCGCATTTACTGAGGATACCTGAATAGCAGTTGGGGTAGTCGATACCAACATCCTCATCGACTACAAAGACACGAGTTCGGATGCTCGTCATGAACGAGCTCAGAACATTGTCTATGCCATCGACAGCGGCGATCTCACGACGGCCCGAGTCACGAATTACCGAGCTCCAAAAGCCACAGATATATGCAAAATACAAAGATATATTGAGTGCGCGATTGTAGATGTTGCTATGGCCGAGTTTGATCCTGTCCCTGATTCAGAGGCTCCCCGTCGACGATGGCAAGACGGGACTGACACCTTTAGCCGGGTCTATGAGGTCGCTCTGGGGATTACGTCACCCACAGCGTACACGGACATTGCAGAGCTAGCTGATTGCTCTCCCAATGCTGCAAAAAAGCATCTTGAGCGTCTGTCCGAAATGGGCATCGTTCGAGAAAATCAAGAGAGTCGACCGGCACAGTATGAACGCAATGAGGGGTATCTAGAGTGGCAGGATGCAAGCCGGATCGCTGACGAACTCGCTGTCGAGGAGATCATCGATCGGGTGCGATCACTCGAAACACAGCGTGAGGAGTACGAGACACAGTTCGAGGCGACAGATCCGACGGCGGTCTCTGTGTTCGACGCCGAACGCCACGACACCGTTCATGAGCGAATGGCTGCGGTCAGTGACTGGCAGGGAGTAATTCGTGATATTCGGCTGTACGAACTCGCTCGTCAGCTCTCCCAAAACGATGGCCGCCTCATTCCCGCATAGATGGGCCTGCCATCAGACGACTCGAATCCAACACCGGATGCGACTGGTCCACCGGATCGACAGACGTTGCGGCTCCTGGAGAAACACCTGAGCTCGGACTCACTGGTCGCCGAGACCGCATTTGATCCCGATAGCTACGAACCCAGAGTGCTTCGAGCGCTGCTTGATACGGGTCGATATCCGGAGTCGACGACTGCTGTGAGAGTCGATATCCGATGGTTCACGACGGGCGATTTCTCAATGCACTACGTGGAAGAACACAACGACGGAGAGTCGTGGGAATGTCGCTGGGACAGACATCCAAACACTCACAATAGCCGCTTGCACTTCCATAAGCCACCGTCTGCTGCTGATATCACTGATCTTGAACTCCCGTCGACTCATCCGCTGGAAGTGTACTCGATTGTACTGTCTGCTGTCGAGCAACGAATCGAGAGGCTGTGGTCCGAGTGACTGGGGTTCTGGCCCGGCTCAAGCGCCCGCTACTGTACCTGATGGTCCCAGCGTACGTCATCGCAGGTGTGCTGCATTATCGTTCCTGAGTTGTATATATAGATTATTCTACTATTCATCCTAATTCATCTTAAGCTATCGGTAGGTCCTGAAACTCGAAGTCCTCTGCCGACGACACTGTCTCATCGACGACCTGATACTCCCGATGGCGATTGGCACCTGTGATCTCGATGAGGTCGTATGCTTCGATCTTCTGTAGTTTGTTCCGGCGGGCCCGCTGGCCGACCGGGACGCGGTTGCGGTTCGCATACACGCAGTCTGCAACTGCTTCGTATCGCTTATGAAGGCCGCGCGGGGTCAGCGGTCCCACCTGGTGAAGCAGTTCGTACAACAGCTGGTGGTGCAGCGGGAGCGACCCGAGGTTTACAGCTCGCTCGAATGCGGTCTCGATGTCGACGGCTTCGACTGTCGAGTGTTCCTCGCTAGCGATTTCTCTAGCGGCTCGCAGCGTCTGAATACCGGCTTAGGCCACACCGCCAACGTGGTCGGCGATCGACTCTAGATACGCCCGGTCGACATCTGCGTGGAGTCCGTGGCGGACTCGTGGTTCGAGAATATCGGCCAACTCGGTGGTGCTGTACCGTGTTAATTCGAGTTCTTGGCCCACAAGTCGTTGGTGGACGTGGTCGTCTTCGGCTCGCGAGAGGAGTGCTTCGGGTTGGTGGACAATTACCACAACCGCCAACAATGGAATGTCGGGAGCTTCGAGAGGGCCTTGGGCTGGTGATCGTCGCCTTCATCAAGGACGACAATCAGCGGTCGCTCGACACGCTTGTGGAGCCGTCGCCACAGCTCCGCTTCGGGGGTTGTTCGTGTCGGATCGCCACCGAGTGCGTTGAGGACCGCACGGGCGATTCCCGCTGGCGACTTTCCCAGCGACCGGACGTGGGCGAAGTCGACGGTGGCCTGTCGCTGGAGTCGTTTGAAGGTATGGCGTGCCAAAACTGTCTTGCCGACCCCACTGGGGCCATAGATCAATACGTCGGCTGGCCGGCGACCCGCGATTGCGGGTTCGAACGCGTCGGCGAGCACTTCGACGGCCGGAAATGGAGTTTCAGACGAACCCTCGTGGGGTTGAAGCCCGGGCCGGTGAGCGCCTCACCCAGCTCGGGATCCCGTTTCAGACGAACCCTCGTGGGGTTGAAGCCAACAGTGCGGTTGAGATCACTATTAACGAATTAGATAACGGAGATGCGACTGCGAGGAGTGAACTATCGGCCAGTGTGAGCAAGTTGGATTGAGAACGGTCGGTTGTGGCTTGTTCGACAGCCACCGAATACTCTCTTGTCCTGTAATCCGTTTGCAACACTTTTGTATCTTATTCTGCAACTGATCTGTATGATCAGCCGACGGAACGTACTGATTGGACTCAGTGGGGTAGTAGCACTCGCGGGGTGTACTGAGTTCCAACAACAGGAGGACCAAGTCGACGAACAACAAGAAGCCGAAAACCAGTCACAGGGAGATCAGCCACAGGAAGAAGTAGATCAGCAACAGAACGAATCACAGGAGCAAACGGACCAGCAATCGGACGACGGTGACCGAATAGAACGGATTGCCCCGGAACGCGAGACAATAGAGGACGCACTCGATACGTACGTCGCGTTTCTGGACGACGAGGACGCCGATATACTGGCAGTCACCTCGTTGTCCGAGGAGTTCGACCATCTCCCGATAGTGAACGCCATGCAGACGGTCAGCGAGGACCTCGACAGGAAAGCGCGGCGGGAACCCAACGAGGAAATATCGGACGAGATCAGCACCGTTCGACGGGAGGCGAGAGCCATCGAGGCCATTGCTCAAGCACAGAATCGCGGCCAGAGAACGGCTATGAGCGCGCAAAACTATGTCGAAGAGATGGGGGATACAGTAACTCTATCCCAGATACACAGCAACCTCGTTCCGCGAATTGAATCGTTCGCAGAGGCGGTTGACACCGTCTCGGCACGGGTAGAGCGCCTACCGTCGGCGAGGATCAACGAGTCGCGTCTCTACGAGGCGAAGCTCACCCAGTTCGAAAACGAACTCCAAAACTTCAGGCTTTATGCGGCGATCCACGACGATTACCGATCGGGAATAAAGAGTCTGAGTCAGGGACTCTCCAAACTCAAGAGCGAGAAATACGCCTCGGCGGAAAAGTTGAGCCGTACCGCGGTCGAACGGTTCGACCGTATCTTGGACGAACTCTCCGGGGTGACCGACGAACTACAGCCACTGACCGACGAGATGGTATCGCAGGTCGAATCCGACAAGGAGACTGCAGAGGCACTCAGAAAGATCACGACGGAGTTGTCGAACTAAACACTGGCGTCGGTGGATTCTGGCCTAAAGTGCCGGCCAGTGTCGGCAGCGACCCACTTACAGGACCCGCGTTCCAGGGACAGAGTCGCTGTGAGTCGTCATTGACGCCAGACAAGATGCGGGACTTGGAGACGTAATCTTGCAACTTCTCTTAGTAGACTACTGTCGGTTAGTCTGCTAACTCCTGACCGATTTCGGTCTGTCGTCGACAAGCCAACCCGGACTCACTTGGATGCCGCTAGGGGTACCGAGTTGGTGCCCGCGTTGGCATTCGGTTGCTGGTGGGACTGTGACCAAGGCCGTTCTCTCTGCGGTCGCGTCTCCCCTGCCATCCGTCGACCCACCGTGCACCGCGCCATACGGCGGTCGAGCTGAGCGGACCTACTCCGAATCTCGCTGTCGACGCCGTGGTACTGTCTTACTGGATCCCGGTGCTGTACGAGGGATTATTGCCTCGTCTGTAAGCTGGCAAGCTCGTCGACCCAGAAGTCGAGACGCCCAGAACCGACAGCCGGTAGTCGTCGACGGTGGGACACCCAGTGGACGACCAGGAGGGAATGGCCACCTGTCGACGACGGTGGGGATGTCGGCAGAGCAGTCCCACTGTGTCAGCGGGCCCAGTGTGTCGACACCGGGATCACGGACTGATGTGGCAGTCGACGGCAGGCAGAGAGGTACGACACGAGGGAAGAGAGGTCCGGGGATACTGTGGCCGGGATGGCGGTGGCCTTGAACCGGGATCGAGGCACAGACACGGGCCGCCAGGAGCGCCACCCGGCTGTCGACGCTCGATGTGCCCCTCGGCTGTCCACCGGTCGTCGACACTGGGGAAGCCGGGCTGTCGTCGACGGCCACGAGTTGCATCGGATCCTAGCCCGTCGACTGTTCGCCTTCGCGTAGCAGGACGGCCACGACTCCTGCTCGTTTTACAACTCCGAGTGACTCTCTCGGCGGCGACGAACTGGATTGATTGACCGGTGGATCGACTATCGTGGCAGCGACGTACATGTCACAGTATCAGCGACCTACCGATCGCGATCCGCCGAGTGAGGTGTTCGAACCGATCGAAAACTACGGTCTCGTCGGCAATCTCGAAACCTGCGCGTTAGTGAGCCGACAGGGATCGGTCGACTGGTTTCCGGTCCCACATCTCGAATCACCGAGCGTCTTCAGCCGGATCCTCGATGACGGTGGTGGCTGCTTCGCTGTCGAACCAGTCGGCGACTTCGAGTCAACCCAACGCTACCGCGAGCGAACGAACGTCCTCGAGACCACGTTTCGAACCGAGGAGGGCACACTCCGACTCACGGATTTCATGGCCCCACTGACTGATGACGAGTCGGAGGTCCCTGCGCGAACGCTCTACCGGAAACTCGACTGTCTTGCGGGACGCGTCGACTTCCGAGCCGTCTTCGAGCCACGATTCGATTTCGCTCGTACCGAGCCCACGCTGTCGACCACGACCGAGGGAATTCACGCAACCGGCGATGAGACACCGCTGTGCTGTTGGTCTACGCTTCCTGAGCCGTTCGAAATCGACACCGAAGCCAGCCGCGCGACGGCCAGCGCCACGCTGTCGGCGGGCCAGCAGACATCGATCGGCGTAAGCTACGGAGAACTGATCGCTCCCGACCCGGCGACCTGCGAGCAGGCCCTCGTCGAGACAGTCGACTACTGGCGCGAGTGGAGCCACTCCTGTGACGATCAGTCCGAGTGTGTCTTCGGTGGCCCGTGGCACGCACTGGCCGTCCGATCGGGGCTGGTGCTCAAGCTGCTGACGCACTACGAAACCGGCGCGATCGCGGCCGCACCGACGACCTCGCTGCCCGAGGAGATCGGCGGCGTTCGCAACTGGGATTACCGGTTCAACTGGATTCGAGACGCCGCCTTCACAGTGCAGGCGCTCTCGAATCTCGGTCACACGGTGGAGGCCAGCGAGTATCTATCGTGGTTTTTGGATCTGTGTCGGACGACCACGCCGGCGGAGCTGCAACCCCTGTATGGCCTCCACGGCGAGTCGGGACTCACCGAACGGATCTTGCATCATCTCTCGGGCTACCGGGACTCCGGACCGGTTCGGATCGGCAACGAGGCTGCCGACCAGCGTCAACTCGACATCTACGGTGAACTCCTGTTGGCCGTCTTCGAGGCGACCCGGTCGGGAATCCCGCTCACCGAGGCCGACTGGCGGGCGATCTGTGAGATCGTCGACTACGTTACCGACGTCTGGGAGGAGCCGGATTCGGGCATCTGGGAGGTTCGAAGCGAACCCATGCAGTTCGTTTTCTCGAAACTGATGTGTTGGGTTGCCCTCGACCGGGCGATCGATCTCGCCGAAGAGCAAGCGTTCGACGCCCCACTCGACCGCTGGCGTCGACATCGCGAAAAAATTCGCACGGCAATCCTGAACGACGGCCTCGATCCGACCGGCTCGTACTTTGTTCGATCCTTCGAAGAAGAGGACGTCCTCGATGCGGCAACTCTATTGATTCCGTTTGTCGGTTTCCTCCCGTTCGACGACTCCCGAGTCCGAGCCACTATCGAGGCGGTCGACGACCGACTCACCTCCGAGACCGGGCTCGTCTACCGCTACGACGGCTATGACGGGTTGCCAGGCGGCGAGGGGACCTTCCTGCTCTGTTCGTTTTGGCTCGTCGACGCCCTCGCGCTGGTCGGGCGGGTCCGGGAGGCCGAAGCGCGGCTTGAACGACTCATCGACTACGTCAATCCCGTGGGGCTGCTGGCCGAGGAGGTCGCCGAGTCGACGGGCCGACAGCTGGGCAACTTCCCGCAGGCGTTCAGCCACATCGGCCTTATAAACTCAGCGCTCCACGTGAGCCGCGCCAAGGGGATGGCCGTCCCCGGCACGGAACTGATCGGCATCGAACTCGGGACGGGGGCGACCGTTGAAGCTGTGCGCGACTCCGACAACGATCACTCGGATTCGTAATTAGTCATCAGCTATTTACATACTCGGTCTCTCCTCGATCGGCGTCCCGATTCGCCCGGCGGCGTGGCGGTAGAGGTCGACGTCCGGTTTGAATGTTCGAATCTCGTCGGCGCTGATCGTGTCTTCGATCAGACCGTCGATCTCGGCGTGGTCGACCATCGAATCGGGCATCTCGGGGTTCCCCTTCGAGACGACATAGCAGTCCTACCCACACTCGCTGAGTCGCTTGATTCTTTCACACACACGTCGTCGAAGACGTCCAGTTCGTGGTGAACCGCCCTTGGGTCAAGCCCCGAGGCACTCGCCTTGTTTTCTCTGCAGACCCCATTTTATCGTCCGTGTAGATCCGAGCGAGCGTCCAGTACGACGATAATTCTCGGCGAGCGTCCGACAGCAAATCTTAAATAATTTTTCGCTCTTGTGGCGGAGATTGTTGGTGAGTCATAGTGCAGCGTCGAGGATGGTTTTCAGAGCTTCTTCTCCTGATTTTCGGTAGACTCGGCGACGAAGCTGAAACGCTCTGAGGTACGGCGTGA
>NZ_JAMZIE010000012.1 GCF_024178165.1 Halohasta salina
CCGCTCTCGCTCCCAACATTCAAGATTTGCCGTGTCTAACGACTCACTGAGCAGTTCTGGGGATAGCATCAACAACTCAAACCACGAACTGCTCACTTCTCAAACTGGCTTAACTAGACAGTGCCGGATCACCGATCAAAGACAGCTACTGCATCTTCTGAGTAGAGAATCACCGAGTATAGACCGTAGAGACGCGATTAATTAACCCTACCCCGACGCTGTCTTGCGTTCAACAGGGCATCACAAGAACAAGTCGCACCGTTGATCCTGTATCCTAACGTGGCAACATTTGTCTTTAGTTAGGACACACACTTCGGTTGCGTAGCTGTAGAGAGCGTTTCTTGGAGAATCGGTCGTTGCTGGTGTATCTTCTGGGCGTCTTCGATCAACCGTTCAAGCAGTGGCTGTGGCGAATATCCCAAAAATTCACCGAGTTTCGAGAGGATCAGCTGGGCGTGCGACCGGAAGGTCACCGCCCAGCGTTCTGGTGGGAAGACGATCTCGACATCAGCCACCTCAGTGACTAACCCCAGTAGATCACGGCTCACCAGCAGTGACAGCAACGCTGCGTACACCAGAATTTCAACAACCGCTGGGTCGGATGTGTCGAACTCATCCAGTTCGTATTGCGTTTTGAGTTCACGGAACAGCAACTCTACCTCCCAACGGCACCGATACAGCGTTGCTAGATCTGACGGGAGAAACTCTTCTCTCGGGAGGTTCGTGATGTAGAGATGGTAGTCGTCGTCGTCCTCATTGCGGACGCCGACGACGCGGAATCGCTTCCTATCCAATGACTGAGTGCCGTTGTACAGCCCCCGTTTGAATTCTGCTTCGACTTCTACGTCGATGTATGTGCGGTAGAGGTCATCTACAACGTCGTGGATCTGCTTTCCCTCCAAGCGAATGGCGTCGCCACGCCATTCGCGGAGTTCCTCTGTTATGACCGGGTTTACGTTCTGTTTCAGTCGGCTGACGAAGTAGCCGTCATTCTCGTCGATCAGTGCAAACCTGCGGTACTTGAAATACGCCAACGCTCTTGTGGCGTAGATTGTTGGTGAGTCATAGTGCAGCTTCGAGGATACTTTTTAGAGCTTCTTTTCGTGGTTTTCTGAAGACCTCACGTCTAAGCTGAAACGCTCTGAGGTACGGTGTGAGTTTGTCTTTTGAGACACCTTGATGGGGCGAGACCCAGGATCGCACCAGCGATCCATGGCTCTCGCAGGTATTCACGTGAACCTCTTCATCAACGTACTTGCCGTCGCCATGGATGACGTATTCTCGGGTGAATGCGTCGTCCTCCTCAAGCGGTTCATACGCCCGAAAGCCATCGGTATAGACAGTCAACGACTCCTGGTGGCGGTCAGCCAGCAGGAGTCGAAATGTCGATTCATCAGCGGCTTTCGTGGGGATTACGTACCGCTCACCGGTGCCGCGGTCTGTGAGAATAAACACGGGTGGCTTGTCAGCAGCGTATGTGTTCCACGCCCGCGCGTGGAGAGGCCACGCGAGCGCGACAGTCGGTCGCGCTCGCGGCCTTTGAGTCCAGCTTTCACGTACAGCTCGTCGATCTCAACCGGGCCTTCGAGGTATGGCGCCGGTAGACAGTCTTGTAGGAAGCATCGATTACCACGTCTAGCTGTCTGAGACTGGTGTTGAAACGGATGTAGGTGTAGACAGCGAGGAACCATTTTCTGAGAGCAACCGCTGAGTGTTCAAAGACCGTGCTAGTCTGATCGTTGAACGTACGGTCGCAATTTTCACACCGATATCGCTGAAACACTCGATAGCTGCCGTACCGAATCACGGATTCGGCACGCAGCGTGGGCAATAGATGCCGTCACGCCAGCGAACCTGTCGTAGTACTCAAGTGAAGTTATGGGGATACGTGAGAAGAGTTTCTCATGGGCGGAGATCGGCGGAAGGAGATTATTCGACATCTCAGCGAGGATGATCTTGATCGCTTGCTATCGGAGGCGGACGATCCGAAGGTCGTCCGCCGCCTCTCATTTGTGAAAAATCTCTATGCAGGCGATACACTTGAAGAAGCAGCTGCTCGCGTCGGAAAGTCTGAATCAACAGGCAGTCGATGGGCGCGAAGGTGGAACAAAGGTGGCCTTGGACAGCTCACGCCGAACTTCGGGGACGGTCGTCCCCCGAAGCTCGGCGAAGATGAACAGGAGCAACTCGTTGAGATGCTCCGTGAGGATCAACCATGGCAACCGCAGGAAATTCAGCATCTTATCAACGAGGAATTTGGCGTCGAATACCACCCAGTCTATCTGAGTGAGTTTCTCAAAGACCTCGGTCTCTCGTACGCAATTCCACGGACAAAGCGACCCTCTCGACCAGAAAACGCCGAAGAGATTCTCGACGAGCGCGTCGATGACGCGCTCGCCGAGGACACAGATGGGCCTCACAACAAACGCGAGGGTGACGACGATGAAGGCTGGGTTGTTGACGACGATGTCTGTACGGACGGTGGTACTGTGGTCGGCTTTTTCGACGCGTCACATCCACAGCCGTACGATAACTCACGACGGATGTAGTATGTAGATGATCCACATCATGAACGACCGCTGGTTCAGATTTTCGAACCAGCGGTCGGGTTCTATGCACTCAACGGTCAAAGCGTAGTTAGCTTTCCGGAAGATCAAACGAAGGAGCGGATCTGTGAGTGCTTAGAACGGATACGCGAGCAGAATCCCGCGTCGCGGATTCTGCTCGTCTTAGATAATCACTTCGCACACACGTGCGAATACACCCGAAGGCGTGCCCATCAGCTTGGCATCGATTTTGTGTTCCTCCCGGTTGGTTCACCAGATCTCAACCCAATTGAGCAGATTTGGAAGAGTCTCAAGTGGGAAGCTTCACCGCTCATCGTCGAGAGCGGGAACGAGTTCCGCGCTCTCGTCTCCGATCTCTTCGAGCAACTCACCTCTCGGCTCAGCTTCGCCAAATCGTGGATCGATGAGTTTCTCGGCTCTCGCTTGCAGTTCTTCTCTTAGGTACTAGTAGCAGGTTCGCGGCTTGACGCTCCGAGACAAACGTCTTGATTGGGAACATCGTTTGTCGGGTGGCACGAACGTGTCACCCTTGGCTGAGACTTCCAGTTACTGCTAAGACCTGACCAACAATCCTCTACCCAAGAGCGACAATCTTTAAATTCAATTCAGAAGGTGTAGTTAGTTCTTAATACTACTGATAGCCAAGTTGTTTTAACCGAGTTTCAATAATTTCTTTATCAACAAGGATGCTATTACAACCATCATCTTCAATCTCTCGTCTTTCATCTTCAAATTCAGCCCAAGGAACCGTAGTTAATTTTGGATGATGTAGATTATCCGGGTGAGCATAGCGACGCATAGGGAATGGGCGAAGGAGTTCACCAAATAACTCACCATGATCGGCAGTCACGACTTTTTTTCCAGAAACGGACTCCAAGTATCTCTGTGCATGATGCCAAGCGTATCCAGTATTTTCACAATATACCTCCCAGAGCTCTTCTTTTGAAACATCGCCTTCAATGTAGGAGTCTGCTTCCGGGTGTATCCTTGAAGGTTCTTCACGTTCTGTCCCATCTCGAAGTCCAATACAGGGGGCGTGGGGCTGAAAATAATGGACGATAATCCGCTTATTTGGATACTCTTCTGCTACCTCTATTGCTCGATTGGTAACATCACGGGCAGGAATTGTTGTACCATAGTCAAAATCGAATTTCCTCATATCTGTAGCATTAGCCAAGTCAGCATGATCAAGATCGTAGAGTTCTACCCAGAGATTGATGATATCATGAAAGGAATCAGGAGCTTGCCTAGATACCCACGGATTCGCGCTCACGTACACAGTATCTCCCATCGACTTGCTCGCGAACGTGCGCTTGATCCACTCTGGAGTGGCAGATCCATTTGACCTCCTTCGTTGGTAGGAGTCACCAACTTTTCCAACCACTTCCTCAAACATATCTGCTCTACAGGCATCCAATATCAATAGGTGATCCCAATCCTCTACCGCCATATCCACCCCGCTTGAATAAGTATTGTTTATTATGGGAATAAATATAGATTCCTCCAGTCGTGTCTTGGTATAGTTCCGTGTTTCAGTAAATAATTTTCTTACTCCGTTATTTCGAAATATCTCTATAGCTCTTTTCCATTTTTGGATCATATTTATGGATGCTACCTAATGTTTATAAATTCTTCCGATTATTTGTGAGAGGATCTTATTTCGTCGCCACAGTTACCCGGACATCCTTGCTGTTCATGACCTCTTCTCGTGAGGGTTCTGCAACTCCTACCGTTTTTATGTTGTATCCTCTCTCTAAGAGAGTACCAATAACTTTATTTGTGGGTGCTTCAAGAACACCATGAGATTCAACAACAACGGCACGAGGCTGTGGGATTTCATTTAGTATTTCCAATTCTGCACCCTCTATATCTATAATGTATACATCTGCAGATGGAAGTTCATTAGTACATACATTTTCTGGTGAGCCAAGCTCTCCCCAGACTTCTTCAATGTCACCAACGACAGCGTGATTAACTTCAACAGGAGCGCTAGTCCGATTTCGCCTGATAGTCTCCTCTAATACATCCACCATCTCTTGTGATGCCTCAAAAACGCGTACGCTCCCGTTTGGTCCTGCATAGCGACTAGCGTGTGTTGTTACCACCCCAGCGCCTCCCCCAAGAATGGTAACATCATCACCCGGCTGTATAACCTTTTGAGCGCCCCTTCGTAGACCCTCCTCATAAGTGGGCCGAATGAATCCACCAGTGTCGTATTCTGCTGAGCATATTTCACCAATTCGGTGATGTCTAATAGTGACTTTATTACAACGCTGGTAAATTCGAGGAGTACAAGGGGCCACCTTTTGGTTTAAGATGAACTGAAATGTGCGCGAAATCAGAGCTAGCAACCCAGATTCAGAATATATTTTTTTGGCACCCTTCAAGTGAGTATTCATGGACAGAATTCCGAATCCTATATTATAAATGTTTTCTGAATTTTCGGCTTTGTAGTATCAGTAGATGGGGGTTGGTTTCGTAGAACTCTGAAGGCTGCGGTGTATCTCCAGGGGTGGTTGCCGTCAATCGTGACATTTGCTGAGGCTATTGAGGGGTTCGAGGTGCCGTGGACCTCGAACCCCGTCGAACGCCTGATGGGGGAAGTCAGCAAGCGGTGTAAGAACCAGTGGATGCGCTGGACAGCAGAGGGGCTAGAGGCGTTACTCCAACTTCGGCTCGTGAAGTACGCTGATCCATCTCACTACCAGCTGTTCCTCGACGAACTGCTCCAGCGATCAACCAAAACAGCAATGAGCTGTGACCTCTCAACTGAGAGCACCAGAGGCAAACTCTAGAGGACTTTGCGACGCGACCAATTATTTACCTTGGAAGTAACCACTGAATATATAAGTAATTCACAGGCTATTGCCAGACAGGACCGCACTCAATCCCTCTACGGTTTTGTTCCAAGAGAACCGTTCGGCGTTCTCAGTTGCTGCTCTACGTTGCCAACGTGGTACCTCACGCTCTATTATATTCACTACATCATTTGGTGTCGATACAGAGTGCCAATCTTTGCCTTCTTCTCCCAGTATCTCATGGTTGATACTAATATCTCGCCCCAAAGGAATCGTACCATGCGTCTGTGCTTCTACTGGTGACCGTCCAAAACCTTCAGCTTTGGACGGATGAAGGTAGTAGTTAGAGGATGCATACACTTCTGCTAATTGTCTTCCAGAAACTCCTGATAATACCTTACACGGTAAATCGATTTCTTTAAAATTGACTGCGACACAATTAAATCCTGATTTAGCGGCTAACGCGATAGATTCTCGAAGAAACGTAGGATCCTTACGCTCAATCACGCTTCCAACGTATAATAAATCAATCGACCGATTGCTGACTTGTACACATGGTTGTTCAACGCCTTGGTAAATTACTGTTGCCTCTCCATCAAAGGGTGTTCGATGATACACATCACGTTTCGTCTCCTCGGATGCACAAACGATCTCAGAGCACTTCACGACGTTCGTAAGATATTTTCGAGCTCGATTGAGCTCAAGTTTACTTGAAAAGAGCGTAGTTGCCGGGAAAATATCATGCACATATGGGATGATTGTAGAATTTGCCACCTCGGGGTCAATCCAGAGAAAATCTTGTGAGGAAATGAAGAGAACGTCGTATTGACGGGCGGCCTGATATAGTTTCCTTCGATACTGCATAGTTGTGGCCCATGAGTCAATATAAGTAAGAATAGGAATATCTCTGAATTCGAAATCTGGGAAAGGCCAGTACGCGTCGATCTTCACTTTCTCTGCACCAATTCGTTTTACAAGAGGATCAAGAGCTTTTCTATTAAATTTTCCACGTGCAGATAACTTCGGGCCTGGGTAGTATACGACTCCGATATTTTTCTTCTTCATCATATAGTCTGTTGATATAGGTTTGCATGGGCCTTTGCGACGGCTTGGAAAGAATTCGCTTTCCCATATGCACGGAGGCCGGATTTTAGTTTTTCACGGTGGGACTCAGACTTAATAGTGTGCTGTACGGCGGAAGCTAACTCCTTGATTCCATTATTTTTAGGAACGACATCTACACTTCCCCAACCAGCCTGCAAACGCTTAAAATATGGCAAATCATATGCCACAATAGGAGTTTCATAGACTACACACCAATTAAATATTCCACTTTGATCGATATCCCGATACGGGAGTACAACAACGTCTGCAGCTTGGAAGACTCGCTTGAATCTTTCTTCCTCGAGTGTGCCAGTAATCTGTACATTTTCACCACTTTGACGGCGGATCTCTTCTTCATAAGATTCCATGGTTTCGGTTCTGGCTCCCCCACCGATAAGAAACTCATACTCTGGGAATTGTTCGGCTAGATGGATGAAGTCACGATGGCCTTTTCGGTGTTCCATGTAACCTGGGAGGGCTATTACTGTCTCATCTTTGTTATAGCCAAACGTGACCTTCGCAGCACTAGATGGAATATAAGTAGATTCATCCAATTCCGCACCGTGTGGAAGGTCTTCGATTTTCCCGAGAATCTTGTCCCTCTCAAAGTCCGCTTTACTATCTTCCGAGAGAAGTATAACTGTCTCTGAGGACCAGGCTATCAGTGAATGAAGGAATCTTAGATATATGGCCCCATACCATGGACGTTGATCGTCCTCACTATCATGAACTGTATGGACTGTAGTAAAAATTCGTTTCCTATGTAGAAAACAAAGAAAACGTAGCAGTGGAAAAAATAGAACCGCAGCTACAGCTGGTATATTCGATTTTTCGCAAATGGATTCACAATACAATCCATATTCAAACTGAACATGTATAATTTTTTCACCAGACATACATGCCTTAAGTGCGAGAGAAATGTAGGTTAGGATGGTGGCAGTATCAGCATCAAATGTTGTCTTTGTTGCCCTGACGTTCTCAAAAGATTCTATTAGTTGCTGTGTGTATTTGCCAATCCCACAGCTACCATCTGCCTCTGTTGTCACATAACGAATATCGTCATCAATTTGTTGAAATGATTGATGAGGAGTATCGTCGCTATTTGGGTAATCTGTCACGGGTTCTTCACGCAAATCCGCACTTAATCAAGTTTCGGCGACCTCTCGATAGAGTCGTTTAAGAGCAACGCCTGCTTCCTCCCAGTGTTGTTTCCTTGCGTAATTTTCAAGACTATTCTGGTAATCTTCTTCTGAGTTTATTAGACTAACGATAGCTTGACAAAGATCCTGACCCGACTCACGTGTGAACGTTTCTCCGAGGTCATACCTATCGATTATTTCACCGATGTCTGAATCCTGATTACCAATGATAGGGACTCCGGTCATGCAGGCTCTGCGCATGGGCCCTGAAATACCACGTTTTCGACGGTAAGGCAGCACAAGCACATCCGTAGCTATGAAGTAGTAGTCGACCAATGATTCAGGGATGAATTCGAGATGGCTTACAACCTCAACAGAGTCATTAGCTCCTTCAATCCACTCATCGACATCGTCCTCATCATAATCAACGGCAGAGCCAGCAAAGACTACTGTGATCTCACAGTTTAGCGCTCCAAGTTCTTTTCCGAGAATATCTGGCCCCTTCTCGTATCGTAGTCCTCCAAAAAACAAGATAATTGGTTTATCTTGTGGGAGATTCAATTTCTTTCTTGCCTGTTGCTTGGTACAATGGGTCGAAAGATCAGGTGTCGGAGCGGGGATGACTTGGACATCTTCTTCCGAGATGCAGATTGTCTGCGCAAGGAGACGTTTTTTAATACTGTCTGCGTGAACTGTGAGGACATCAAGGGCTTTGCTCTTCAGAACTGAGGCTAATGATAACGTGGAAACCTGTCTTGTCGCTTGTTTCAGAACACCCCCTCCGGAGGACGTGAAAGAGTCTCTGTGAAGGGTCCCAACTACAGAGAAATCATAGGCTTTTAGATGCAACGAGGCGATGGTGTACGGAACAAGTGTTCTGTCGAACCACAAGAGATGGAGGACATCGCAGTTTTGACCTTCCGCCGCACTCAATATAGATTTGATCTGCTGGGTGCGAACTTTCTGTTCTGAAATAGATCCTATGAGTCCCTCGCTTGGATCCCTCTGCGGTGAGGGGACTGAAATTTCCTGAATTTGGAATTGTTCATGATCAGGAAGCTCATCAAGCCGCTGGTGACTTGGGTCCGTTATAAACACAACCTTATTGCCTTCTTTCAATAAATATCTGCTTATAAGAGATACATACGGGGTATGATGTCCTTTCCAATGCAGATCTGCTAACACTAATTTCACAATTTATATTCCTTCATACTGTGCCATTGCGTTTGAATGTTATTGTAGCTATTTCGTTGATACTGTTTAACTCTAACGAACAACAAAAGAGTGATAAAGATATAAAACGTAGTTGTAAATTAATAAATGAGATTGAACTACTCCACGTTTTTAACTATATCCGATGTAAAGAAAGGTTAATTATTTAGCTATTCTTATCAACAATACATGGGTATAATTCCTGGTATTACAGATCGATTGAAAACAGAGATAAATAGATTTGGATTTGTTGATGGTATTAGGTATTGGAAAAGACAAGCATCTATACGAAGCCAAAATAATGTTATAGGGGTAAATGTATATGAACGTGATTGGGATGCATTGATTCTCTTAGATGCTTGTAGAGTGGATGAACTCAAGAGACAGTCATGCAAATTTGAATTTCTCTCGGACTTTAATCAAATTCCATCTGTGGCAACACATAGTCCTTCTTGGATGTCAAACACATTCGCAAATATCACCCCAACCGAACTAGACAACACAGCCTATATAACAGCCAACCCATTTAGCGAAGAAATTCCAGAGGTACAAAAAGTTGAGTTTTTAGATCATGTCTGGAAATATGCGACAGATTCATCGCTCAATGTGGTCCCTCCTCGCCCGGTGACAGATAGGGCAATTAAGCTAGCACGGTCCCAATCGTATGATAGACTAATTATCCATTACATGCAGCCTCATGCACCGTTCATACGCCAATCAGATGACGACATCGAAACAATTCTAGAGGGGAATCAAAGTGAGAATGATTACGGAGAGGGATTAGGTGTATGGCCAGCAATTTATGCAGGTCATGTTGATCTTGACGAAGCCATTGAAGCTTACCGAGAAACTCTTGCTTTTGTTTTAAACGATGTTGCACTCCTCCTGGAGAATCTTGATGCCCCCGACACAGTCATCTCTGCAGATCACGGGCAGCTGTTCGGAGAGCAGGGGATCTATGGGCATCCTCCCGACATGCCACTCCCCCCTTTGCAGAACGTCCCGTGGGTGAAAACCGCTGCCTCTGATTTAAATACCTATAGTCCGAAGTCATATGACCGTAGTGTCGACGATATAGGAAGAGATGAGCGTCTTCATGCACTCGGTTATCATTGATGGATGCTCTTGGGTAGAGGATCGTTGGTCAGTTCTCAAAAGTAGTTGAAAGTCATAGTAGGTAGAGGTTACACGTTTGTGTCACCCGACAAACAACATTTCCAATCAAGACCTTTGTCTCGGATCGCCGGGCCGCGAACCTGCTGCAACAGGTTCGCTGGCGAGACGGTGTCCATTGCCCACGCTGCGTGCCGAATCCGTGATTCGGTACGCTAGCTATCGAGTGTTCCAACGATCGCTCATCCGTAGGAGATTGTTGATACTGCTAAGCGGTCGCTCCAGAGTCGAAGAGGACAAGGCCACCGCGTCAGCGGTGGCCGACACGAATGATTCCGCTCGATGTGTTCGGATCGGAAGCAGTCGCAGCGAATCTGCTCCAACAAGTTCGCTGGTGTGACGGTGTAACTTGTCCTCGCTGCCGTTCTGACCGGACGGTCAGAAACGGCAGCTACAGAGAGTTTCAACGGTATCTGTGTAAGAATTGCGACCGCACGTTCAACGATAAGACGGGCACGATTTTCGCTTACTCGAAGATTGCACTCCGTCTGTGGCTGTTCTCGATTTATGCGTTTCTCCGGTTTAACACGAGCCTCAGCCAACTACAGTACGAAATTGGAGTAACACACAAAACGGTCCACCGGCGCATCGAGTGCTTCACCAGAGCACTTGATGCGCCTTCCCTCGATCTCGTCGGACCAGTCGAAATCGACGAGGTGTACGTCTCTGCCGAAAAGAAAGGCCGCGAGCGCGATCAAGAGTCGCGCTCGCGTGGCCTGTCCACGCGTGGGCGCGGAACATATGGTAGTGACAAGCCACCCGTGTTCATTATCGCTGACCGCGGTACTGGACAGCGGTACGTTATCCCTGCGAAAGCCGCTGACGAATCGACGATTCGACTCCTGCTGGCTGACCGCCACCAGGAGTCGCTGACCGTCTATACAGACGGCTTTCGAGCGTACGAACCACTTGAATCGGACGACGCATTCGACCGCGAATACGTCGTCCATAGCGACGGAGAATATGCCGACGACGGGGTACACGTCAATACCTGCGAGAGCCACGCGTCGCTGGTGCGACGGTGGCTCTCGCCGCATCGAGGCATCTCTAAAGACAAGTTGACACAGTATCTCAGAGCGTTCCAATTACGCCGGGAGCTGTATCGAAAGCCTAGTCGTGTTGCAAAGTCCTCTAGAGCTCAGTAGCAACTGACTCCCTTGAGGAAAGGGACGCCTCTGGTGTCCAGTCCGAGAGGTGCCCCATGCACGCCACAATCGACGTGCGGTTGACCGTTAGCATCGACGACGACAAAACGATACCGCTGGCCACGCTTGCCGAGTTCATTACTGACCAAAACATCGAATCGGTCCTCCTCGAAGGCCTTGTCGAGAGCCTCGACGCAGCCTGCGTCGAGGCACTCTGCGGCGAGAAACACGCACACGGCAACAGTGAACAACGCTTCCAACGCCGCGGCACCGATACCCGCACAGCCATCACAACTGCCGGGGACCACGAGTTCAGCCTCCACTACGTTGAAGATACCGCCGCTGACCACGACGAATCCAGTTACTTCCGGCCCGTCGAAGATGTTCTCAGCTTCGAGTTTTTGTGGAACAAGAATCGACACCAGAGTTTCTGATGAAGCTCAGTATTCAGCTACATCTGTTGGGTCTCTCACTTTCGACTATTGTTCGAGTATTTGTGATATTCGGTATCCAACGTGCTCAATCAACAGTTCATAGTTGGATTCACAAGGCCGATCTACGGCCAAAATCTGGCAAGAATCCAGATTACACTGCGGTTGACGAAACGGTGATCCATCTCAACGACCAACAGTATTGGCTGTATGCAGCAATCGATGCTGAGGCGAACGAATTGCTTGAAACAACTAGAACACCATGATTGCTCAGCAGTTCCTCACTGAGATCGGTGAGAAACATGACGTCTCTGAGGCAGTGTATCTCATTGATGCAGCACAACCATTGCAAGTTGCGTGTCACCGAGCGAGCTACGATTTCAAATATGAAAAACATGGAGATCGGAATGCCGTCGAACGTGTCTTCAGATATAAATCGTCGAACTATCCGTTTCTCGAAGTGTTTCAGGTAGTTGGATAGCAGTTCCATGCCGAGACGATTTCGTAGCAGTCTCATAGATCGTTCACCAGTACTGAACTATTGTGTCGCTGGGGAGTCGCGGATCAGCGGAATCGATAGATTCCGTGATCCGCACCGATGATAGTCCGCTACTCCGCCAGCAGTTGGTAATCAAAGAGCTTGAGAACCGGTTTCTACGCCGCCAGATCACTGCACAACAACAGGAGATCGAACAGCTTGAGGCACGCCTCAAGCAGTACGAAAACCCAAACACACCACCCAGTAAGCAGGGTGGTGCGGCTAAATCACCAGGTGGTGACGGTCAAGACGGGGATGAAGACGAAGAATCTGAAGAAGACGACGCTGGCGGCGACCCTGACGCCGCCAGCGACTCATCGCCCGGACGGAGTGAAGGTCACGAAGGGACAACACGACCGCCACCAGAACCCGAAGAGACGATTCGGGTTGATCAGGGATACTGTCCAGACTGTGAGCAAATCCTCTCGAACCCTGATAACTACCTCTCACGAACTGTTATCGATGTCCCGCTTCCCGTTCCAACCACCGTCGTAGAGTTCCAACTCGGCAAACACAACTGCTCCTGTGGAAACGAGGTCGTTGCTGAGCATCCTGACTGTCCCGAAAAGGGGCGGTTTGGGCCAAATATCCTGGCCCAAACCGCTCTCGGTCGGTTCCATCAACGACTGCCAAACCGAAAACAGGCCGAGTTGTTTGACTGGGAGCTCGACCTTCCGATCTCCCACCGGACGATCTACAACTTAACCAAGCGGGTCGCAGACCGGCTGCGACCCGCATACAACGATGTCAAAGAGAAGATTCGAGAGAGTGAGGTCGTCTACTGTGATGAAACAGGCTTTCCGGTTGACGGAGAGCAACACTGGGCGTGGACGTTCGTCACTGATGACGAAGTGCTGTTCTGGGTTGATGAGAGCCGTGGAAGTCAGGTCCTGGAAGACGTCCTCGGCGAGGAATTCGCCGAGGACTCGACGCTCAGTTGTGACGGCTGGTCAGCGTATCCGAGTTATCACACGAAGCTTCAGCGGTGCTGGGCGCATCTGTTGCGGGAAGCCGAGTACGTCGCTGAACGGTACGACGAAGCAGAGCGGCTGTCTGGAGAGTTGCACGCACTCCACGACGATCTAACGGCGTTCGTCGAAGGAGATCCGTCCGCTTCCGCCCGCGAGCAGAAGCGGGCGGAAGCGTCCTTGCACTTAGAGGGCCTGATTAGGGAAGATTACCAGGTCCGAGAGGTTCAGCAGCTGATCAAGAAGATCAGCAATGGGTTGGGTCATTGGCTGACGTTTGTGACTGAGCCAGACGTTGAATCGACGAATAATCGCGCAGAGCGGGCTCTGCGCGAGCAAGTAGTCCTTCGGAAGATGTTTCGGACCCTCCGTTCGGCAGAAGGGGTCCAGATTCACGAGACAATAACAACGATGTTGGCGACGTGGAAACGGCGAGGACTTGACCCACCTGAACAGCTCCAGTCAATTTTGGGTGGGAGAGAACTTCGGTAAGGACGAGAGGCATCACTGAGCGGTGTATCTTGGTCTTGCTATCCAACTACTGTTTCAGCAAAGCTTTAGCGGAGACTGCCGACGACTGGATCAGCTCGCTCAGCTTAGCATGGAACCAGCTTATCTAAACACTACCGCTATAGAGGGGCAAAGGTACAATACTTGTTGAGTGTATGGACAACGGCAAACTTATGCCTCACATTGTCTGGTTATAGAACAGAATGGTTCTCAGAGAGCACCATCACGGGGTGAGGGTATGACCGATGAGATGATCTCCCGACGAGAACAGTTTCGGGCGTTGCTGGAAGTGGCACGCTACCGCCCGAAATTCACCGCGAGTATTGTCGCATTAGGTGTCGTGGTCGCAGTTCTTGAAGGTGTAGGGTTGGGCTTCATTTACCCGATTATCCAGGTTACTCAGGGGAACACCGAAGCAAGCGGGGGTCTTGTTGGTTTGTTCGCGCGGGCGTACGATTTCGTCGGCATCCCGTTCACGTTACAATACATCATTTTAGGTGTCGGCTCAATTCTTGCTGTCCGCTACACCTTTGCCTTCGTCATCGACTGGTTAACCGCAAAGCTCCGGATGGATTACATGCGATACCTCCGGACAGAGACATTCGAGAATGCACTAGATGCTCGTATCGCGTACTTCGACAAGAAAGGCTCGGACGAGATGCTCAACGCTATTATCACGCAGACACAGTACGCGGCCAGTACGATTCGTCGGATTCGTCGGGCACTCGAACTCTCACTCATCAGTCTCGCCTACGTACTCGTTGCTGTCGCACTCTCACCCGTATTGATGCTCGCCAGTATCGTCGTCTTAGGGGGATTCATGCTAGGAATCCGTCGAGTACTTGAATCCGGGTTCAGCGTCGGAAGCAAGGTAGCCAGTGCGAACGAGCGGGTTCAGGAGTCGGTACAGGCAGGGATGCAAGGCATCCGAGACGTGAAAGCGTTTAATTTACACAACGAACTGTTTGGAGACTTCGGTTCCGCGGTGAACCAACATGTCGTCTCTTTGGTTCGCCAGCGCCGGAATCAGGCGATTATCAATAACTTCAATCAGTTCATGACGGCGGCAACCGTCTTCGCGCTGATTTTTGTTGGTATCGAGGTAGTGAACCTCTCGGTTGGGGTACTTGGTGTATTCCTGTTCGCGATGTTCCGGCTGGGGCCAAAACTGAGTAACCTGAACGACGTAGTGTACACTTTGGAGAACGATCTCCCACACCTCGTTAGGACGCAGACGTTTGTCACGAGCCTGAAGAACAACCGAGAGGATAGTGGAGAGGCGTCGGTTCCGGCCCCGATGGAAGAGATTTCGTTTAATCACGTGGATTTTTCTTACGAGACGACCCAGGAACAGGTTCTCGATGGGGTTTGCTTTAATATCGAACGTGGCGAGTTCGTTGCATTCGCAGGACCTTCGGGTGCTGGGAAGTCGACAATTGTCTCACTCTTGATTCAAATGTATACCCCAGACAGTGGAACAATTACCGCAGACGGAAAGTCGATAAACCAGTTTGAGATTCACGACTGGCGATCGCGTGTCTCTCTGGTCCGACAGAATCCGTTCATCTTCAACGATACATTACGATACAACCTCACAATCGGCAACCGGGACGCGACGGATGAAGAAATTGACAGTGCGTGCCGAATTGCGAAGGTTGATGAGTTCCTTGACGATCTACCGGCCGGATACGACACTGTTCTGGGAGATAATGGTGTTCGTCTCTCTGGTGGACAGAAGCAGCGCGTCGCTATTGCAAGAGCCATTTTGAAGGATGCTGATTTTTTGGTGCTGGATGAGGCGACAAGTGATCTTGATAGCCATCTTGAATCCGATGTTCACAAGGCCATTGAGGCAATGGACCGGGACTACGGTATCATCGCCATCGCTCACCGACTTTCTACCATCACCGATGCAGATAGAATCTACATGATGGAAGATGGGTCAATTGTAGAGAGTGGCGAGCACGGAACGCTCGTAGAACACGATGAAAAGTACGCAAATCTGTATGCTGCCCAATCACAAACTGGATAAAGCGTCTCAGAGGAAGCCAATCAGTAATTTTAGATTTGCTTTGAGTAGGCTCAGTTGACCACATCGGATTAGAGGAAGTGCTTGCTTGAATGTAGTGTGAGACCAAGCAGTATACAGATAGAAGATGAACATCTGTTTGATTTGTCGTCAACAGCCTCAAAGAGAAGCTTCCGATATATCTCGCAAAGGGTGTTAAGATTCCGACTCAAAGGCATTTGTTTATGAAATCTGTGAGATAAGTGATGACTCCCCACACGCTAATACAGTCCACAGACACCTTACTGATCAGTTCAATCTTGATACTGTTGAACAGTCTGGAACACTCTAAATGGGAAGCATCGTCGTTAATTGTGAGAGCGTGACAGAATACCACGCCCTTCACATTACTTTTTTGAGCAACTGGTGGTTAAAAAGCTATTGAGACAACTCATAAGACAAGTTGAGATAATCTCCCTAGACACACGAATATCTCCTCATTTCTCTCGAAAGACACGTATATAATCTACTGCTATACGGCGGTTCTTGGCTTACTAAAGACGAACGTTTCTCTGACTTGTTCAACTTAAAATACGATATAATTATATCAGATCATGGCTATACAATACGTGAACGATGGCTGTGGGACCCTCGCTATTGGGTACAACACGCCACTATGCGAGAAGTCCCTCTGGTTGGGACAAAAAATAAAACCTACGACATATGATCCCAAAGAAAATCGTCAAGGAAATCAAAGAAGTCCGTCTGAAAACATTCAGGCATAAGTAGGGTAATGACTGAAAATATCACAGTTATTTTTGTATATCCTCATTCAGATCCTCTCGATCCAGCGGGATCTGGAGGGCAAAATAGACTATATAATTTCATTATTAAAATGGTAGACAGGTATAATGTGTCCGTCATTGGCCAAAAATTCGGAAATGATGTTCCAAAAAATATTGAAACTATTGTATATGATGGTAAAACACCGGGATTTGTTTCAGACTTGGATTACTCATTGGCTGGGCACCTGTATAAAAGCATTAGAACGCAAAGTCCAGATATTATTCACATACCGTATCCATCAGGAATTGTGCTCTCAAAACTACTTTCAATCCTCATTCGATCTGACACCAGTGTTGTGCTTGATGCCCACGACGTGATGACCGAACGCGCTAAGCAGTTCGATAATAGAAATCTCGGCGCGATTACGAAACACTCACGCAAAATCTATATCCCCACTCTTGAATCCATTGCGACTAGAGTCGCTGATCACGTGATCACAGTCAGTGAGAAGGATGCAAAGCTGATGGAACAACTCAACGGGATTCATCGGAACAAAATTACGGTCATTCCTAATGGTGCCGACCCTGTCGATCAAACAGAGCTCACTCCTCGAGAGAGCGTCCGCGACGAACTCGGCCTTGGGCCTGACACGGTTGGCCTTGTCTTCCACGGAAATTACGAGACTGGAACACACAATCTTGAGGCCGCAGAACGGATTATTGACGTTATTGCTCCCCAGTTCAGTGACCGTACCGATGTGCAATTCTTCATCATCGGGAAAGGGACTCCAGAAACGGATCTGGAGAACGTGACTACACTGGGATTTGTGGATGATCTCTATTCAACTCTCAATGCGATGGACTTGGCTGTTGTTCCACTCACTTCCGGGACGGCGACGAAGCTGAAGATGTTCGATTACATGTCGGTCGGACTTCCGATCGTCTCGACGGAGAAAGGTACGGAAGGAATTGAGCTTGAGCACAACAAACACGTACTGTGTAGTGATACCGATACCGAGCAATTTGTCTCCAGTATTGAGCGTCTCTTGGAAGACGATGCTCTGCGCGACCGTCTCAGGAGGAATGCTAGACGGCTGATCAAAGAGAAATATAACTGGGACACAATCGGAGGTCGGCTCAATGATGTCTACGAGAACCTCATCGACCGATGACGAGAATCGCCATCATCCACCGCAAGTTCGGTATCGGCGGTGGCGAATCCGTTTGCTTTCACATTCTCGAGGCACTTCAGGATAGCTACGACGTACATCTGTTCGCTCTCGAAGAACCGGAGTTTGAGAGACTGAATAAAGCATTTGGAACGGATGTAGATAATGTTACAGTACATGCGCCACCGTGGCTCGCGCGCTCCACACGCTTGGTCAATACGCTCAGTTCTAAGGCTACCGGAGGTGCTGCTAGTGTCCAAACCGGGCTTGAATTATCAGCACTTTCGCGTCGATATGGAAGCGAGTGGAATTCCTTTGATCTAAGAATCAGCACCCACGGCGAACTCCCTCTTTCTCCCCCCGCTATCCAATATCTACATCACCCGTTTTTAAATCGGTGGAAAGGTGGAGGACACTTCGAAATTGAGGGCCCGCTTGGCGAAAATTTCAACAAGGCGTATACTATGCTTAGTGGAGCTACTCCGGACGTAGTTCGACAAAGCGAACTATTAACTAACTCCGAATGGACGGCCGATCAAATAGAGAAGCTATATCACAACCGACCAGCTGTCGTGTACCCCCCAATTAGAACCAACAAATTCGAAGGAATACCATGGAACCAGCGTGAAAATGGATTTGTCTCAGTTGGGCGAGTGTCGCGTGACAAGCACACTCACCGAGCAATTGATATCATTAATGAGGTCCGATCAAACGGTTACGATGTACATCTTCATCTTGTCGGGAATATTGACGTAGATACACAATATGGGCGTCGGATAGTAAGGGCGGGAGAAAACTACGACTGGCTGAAAATTGAGGGCCGAGTACCACAAGAAAAACTCTATGAGGTAATTGAACGCCACCGTTGGGGCCTCCACACAAAACCGTTTGAACACTTTGGAATGGCGGTCGCCGAATTTGTCGCGGGAGGTACAATTCCGTTTGTACCAAATAATGGGGGGCAAGTAGAGATTGTTAAACGACTATCTTCATTATGTTATAGTTCAAACAACGATGCGGTGGTGAAAATTAGCAGATGCTTGGAATCGAAAGAGAACGTCATGACGATCCGAAATAGATTATCAAATAGAGAATCCGAATTCAAAAGAAATAAATTTATGGAAGAAATCAAAAATCTGGTAGCAATAAACATAGACATAAATTAGTTCACTAGATTAAATACAATATGAATGATATTATCATAATCACAGTTGATTGCTGGCGTCATGATGCAATCTCAAAAATGCCAAAAGTTCTGGATAGTCTAGAAGATTTCCAAAAATCAAAAGCGGTTTGTCATTCTCCATACACAGCCGGAGTTTTTCCTACACTCTTAGCGAGTAACCATGCTTGGGAAGCTTTCGAAGACGGGGAATTATCAGATAGTACATTTTCTTTGCCGGGCAAACTCTCTAAATTAGGTTATTCAACAGGGGGCTTCGTTGCTGGTAATCCATTTCTCAATGCGTGGGCAGATGAATTCGACACGTTCTGGAACGCGGGATATTTTACTGGTAGGGTGAAAAGTAATAAAGTGAAAAAGACGGTAGAGTACTTGTACCGTTTACTTTTTCAACGACAGGAAGTCCCGGCGGAAAAAGTATTCAGGAAAGCTAATAATTGGTGGACTAATCAGACGTCTCCGACATTTACTTGGATCCATCTAATGGAACCTCACTCACCATATCATCCCGGCCTTCGCAGAGCGAGGGATATCGGATTGGTGGGCTCTTACTATGCCAATCTTGACTATAAATTCACAGAGTATCAAACGGCCCAATCTCTTACAAAATTCACGCAGAGGAGAGTGGAACAACTATACTGGGAATGTATTGAATTGTTGGACGATAAGATTTCAACTTTTGTTGATAAAATCCCAGAAAATGCTACTGTCTTGTTACTTGGGGATCACGGAGAGGAATTTGATCATGGTGTCTATGGCCATGCTCGTCTTTATGATGAGACAGTATTGGTCCCATTCCTCAGTAGGTGGACACTTTCAGAACGTGACTTCGGTGAACCCCTACGTCAACTGGATCTAGCACCAACCATTGTCAATGGATTAGACAGTTCGCTCCCTGAATCTTGGTCTGGAAAATCATATTCTTCAGATTTTACTCCTGCCTATATGTGGTCCGCGCCCGACGTTGGTGGTTATATTTATGCAGGCATTCGAACAGACCAATTTAAAATAATAAGAACTTTTGATCGAGACATGGAACCTTTAGATCTTGAGATATATGATATAAAAAGTGATCCAAATGAGTCTGATGATATTTCGCAGTCAAATCCACGACAAAGTCTGGTTAATGCATTAGATAACTGGGCCAGTGAAGAGCACAATGTTGATTTCATCTCAAAGAAAAATGATTATGTCCAAGATAGATTGGAAGCACTTGGTTATAAATAAAATTTAGTGAAGCGCTTCCGGTGGTGATTGACTCATCAGAGAGTTTTAAATGATGCCCTAGTTATAGTTTTATAGATCCACCGCGGTCATTCCCCAATTATTTTTATGGATTGATGACTAAAGCCAGATTAGTTTTTATATAATGGTTTCATTTACTTCGAACTTTTCCCCTCTCGTCGGTATGCTGAACAAATCTTCAAATAAACGGCTCTATTGAATCGCCATACGGCGTTGGAATTTGCGGGTTAGGTACTGTTTGATGTTGTAGACGAGACACGTCAGGACAATTTCACGGAACTCACGATACCACTCACGCGCTCGGACGGCGGAGCCGTACGAGCGCTTGAATGAGGAATTCACCGTCTCGGTCATTGATCGCTGGTTGTAGAGATCGTCACAGATCCGGGCGTTGTGCGCGTGGTCATATGGTGCGAAGACGCGATGCTTCACTAGCGGACGTATGCCCATCTCTCGAAGAGTTTCACGCAATACTGGCTGTCATAGCCTTTGTCAGCAGTGAGAGTCCGCAACTCTGCGTCGCTTCCTTCCAGAGTCGTTGTGCAGTGAACCTCTAGGATGGCTTGCGTCTCTGTATCGACGAGTTTCGTCGCCTCAACCGTCTGAACACGGTAGTCTGTACGGTCGCAGTAGTGTTTGCTCGCCGGTGATCGCTCGTAGTAGTTTGCATCAACGGCAACGTGTGGAGACGGCTCGTGCAGCTGCGCCGACTGGCGCAGAAGCACTCGCCAGACCTCCATGATAATCTTATCAAACCACTTATTCAACGTCGATGGATGCGGGAGATCCTCGGGCTCAAGCCCGATGATCTCCAAAATTGGCGGCATCACTTCTAGGCGGTTGATGATCATCTCGTAGGTTTCATCAAGGAAAATCCGCAGTCCGTGGAGGGAAATGATCGCATACTCCGCGAAACTGCCGCCGCCTTCCGGCGCGGCAGTTTCGTCCGAATCGTCGGAATAACTTTTTGCTAGCGACACCATCTCCTCGGTGAAGCGGGTGGTAACGTTCATCCAAACCGATACTCTCCCGCTTCAACTCCTTTGATTTACCGACCTATCCCGCCGCCGTCTAGTGATTCAATAGAGCCAAATAAACAGAACACGGCCATCACTCCGCGTATCCGAGTTGCTTGAGTCGATCCATGGTTGCCTGATCGAAGCCCCCCGACGTGAATGAGTTGAGTGAGTTCGGCTCCACTACGATCTCGTTGGCCCGGTCACGAAGCTCGGCATTCACTGAATCCGACTGGATGCGCTCCTTCGGATCGATATCTGTCCGATACAATCCAGCTGGCTGAATAGATATCTCCGCCGTCTTCCCTAATTTATTTGTCTGTGTCACGTGCTTCTCTGCTCCGCTCCGAGCGACGACGGTGTGCCCATAGTGACTGATCGAGTCCGCAAGTAGTACTCCTTCATCTTGTGTAGCCTCCGTGGTAAGGGAGTGTTCTCGTGATAATGAAAGGGGTGCCTCTATTTTTTTAAGACCACAGAGGTCGGTTATCAACTCGTGGAGCCACCCGAGTGAGAACTCCCACGAGAGCCGTCCACCATCTTCCCCCGGAACACGAACAATCAGCGGCACGGCGAGCAACTCGTCGTACGTGTAGTGCTGAGGGTGCCCGTAGATACCTCGATCGTACAGTGCATCCCCGTGGTCGGCTGTCACGATGAGCGCGGTTTCCTCCCAGATGTCGTTTGATTGCAGCCAGTCGACGATCCGTTTCACCTGACTGTCGGCGTACCGGACTGCACTGTCGTACCGTGCCTCTGTCTCAACATCTTGGACATCACTCACCCGCCTGGCATGTGACCTGAACTGTGAGAGCAGCCTACCGTCCGAGAATCCACCATCGCCGACAGAATCCGGATGAATCGGTCCGTGAACGTCCATAAGGTGCGTCCACCCAAAAAAGGGTGCATCCGCCGCCGACAGCTTGTTGAGGAACGTATCGATCACCCGCTCGCCTCGGACCGAGGGCCACCCCGTGATGTACTGGTAGGTCCGGAAACCAAGGAATGGAAGCTCATACCGATAGGGAACCGAGTCGTGCTCCCGCATCGATTCCCTAAGCTGGTACAGCCGTTCCCCGACCTGGAGATCTGGCAGAACCGATCTCGAGCGATCCGCGGTGACGGTCCCAGATCTACCGTCCGTCCGGAGGTTCCTGAAAGTCTCGAATCCTCGATCCGTGTCGACGTGGGTTCCGATCCGGGGGTTGGAGATTACGCCGACCGTATCGTAACCGGCCTCCTGAAGATGAGAAGCGATTGTTGGCTCACCATCTGGAATCCGCTTCTGGTAGAGATTCTCGCCAGCGACACACTGGGCAGAGAGCCGCCCGGCCAGTATTCCGGGGAACGACTCCGTAGTGACCGGCCCCGTCGCATACGCATTGTCGAAGACGAACCCCTCCCGACCGAGCGCGTCCAGTGTAGGGGTTGTATCACGGTGATGGCCGTAGATGCCACACCGGTCACGTCGGAGACAATCTATGGTGACCAATACAATGTTCATTCAGCTTCAAAAATATCTCGAACGGCAAAGTACAATTGTTTTGTGATACAAGATGACTACAATATGCGCATTTGCCTTCTCTCCAAAATGTTCCCGCCGGTTGTGGGCGGATCAGCAATGTACGCCTATGAGATCGCGAACGCTCTCGGTGCTCGCGGCCACGACGTCGACATCTACACCCAGTCGAAGCCGGGAGAAGAACTGACTCGGTCCGTACACGAGAATGTCTCCGTCTACACGCTCACGACGGCCCGGCGGTATCTCGTCACGTTCGAAACACTCTATTACAGCCTTCGTGCCAGGTTGGGCGTTAATTTTGACGACTATGATGTGATTCATGGAACCTTGATGCCCGCCTCGACAATCGCCCTCACCGACCGATTCACCGTCGACACCCCGGTCGTCCTCACGAGTCACAGTTTTGCGCTCAGCGAAGTGTTCGCCCATTCAGCGGAGAAGCCAGCGGACTACCTCCTCAAGTACGCGTTTCACCCGATGAACGTCGTGATGGATAACATCTGCGCAAGGGGCGCAGACCGGATCATTGCGATCAGCGAGGAGATGCGCGAGCAACTCATCAACCGATACTATCTCGACGAATCCAAGATTACCCGTATCTCACATGGTGTAGATACCAACAGGTACCGACCACATGAGAAACGACACGAGGCCGTCTCGGCCGACGCACTCACTCTTCTGTTTGTCGGACGGTTAGTTTCCCGCAAGCGTGCCGATCTGGCTATTGAGGCCCTAGCGGCTGCGGACCGGAGCGACATCGAACTCTTGGTCGCGGGAACTGGTCGGCTAGAAGCGGACCTGAAAAAACTCGCAAGAGAGCACGGCGTTTCCGACCAGGTGACGTTCCTCGGGTACGTCTCGGAAGAGGACCTGCCCCTTCTATATTCCTCAGTCGACGCCACCCTGTTCACGTCTGACTACGAGGGGTTCGGTCTTGTGTTTATGGAGTCGCTAGCCTCCGGGACCCCCGTCATTGGAACCCCGGTCGGCGGGATTCCGGACGTGATCGAGGACGGGGCGAACGGATACGTCTGTCCCCACGATTCATCCGCGCTCGCCGGTCGGATCTTAGAACTGGCTGACGACCCCAAACGACTCGCTGCGATGTCGACGGCAGCAAAAAATGCCGTCCGGACCCGCAACTGGGAGGACGTAGCCAAACGAGTTGAAGCAGTTTACGAGGACGTGATCTGATGGTCCTAAATCGGGCCGTGAGGACACGGTAGATCCAAGTCATCTGTCGTTTTTATAGATCTATTAACACCACTCAACGACTCCCGTTGTAAAAAACGTGGCTCCCGGCCGATGCGTACACTTTGTCCATCCGGTCGACCGACCGAACTGGTTCGTCGTCACACGAACCCTGCCGCTCGATTGGCTGACGAGCCAAATTTGTACAGTTATACAGACCGCTGATAACCTTCCGACTGCTATATCGGTAGTACGCTTCATCGTTCCCATCCCCATGTTTCCTGCTGTCAAGCCAAGCGGCCCCTTTAATGTCGTAGATTGTGTCGTAGTGCATCGCCCAAAAGTAGTCTTTCTCGGCCAGCGATCCATCTTCAACCACCCGCTCCTTGTCGATTAGGATGTTCGGGTGGTACTCCTCCGTCACGGCCCCGTACAGCCCGACATTCAACACGAAATACGTGAGGACGAACGTCAGTGCCAGAGCCTTCCCAGCCGTCCGGAGCGACGAGCGGTTGAGGTGATCTCCGAGAAGTTTCAGTACTCTACGCGGTGTGAGGATTACGAATGGCGCGAAAAACATGAGCGCGGGCATCAACGTCCGCGCAGTACTGAGCTTGTCGACACCAACGAATGTTATACCGAAGACGCCCAAAAACGCAGTCGCGTAGAGGAAGTATTCGGTGCGGGCAATCGATGCATCCGAAGAAATGTCGCCGAGTACGCCTTTCTGGTACCGCTGCCACAGGTGCACCAACCCGAGGACAGCGATACTTACGGCTGCGAGTATCCCAAGAGCGAAATTCATCGACTTCAGCCACCGGATTGTGTTGGAGGTGTAGGTTGTGGTAGCGTACTGGGCGGTCGTCGAATCTTCTGCCGAGACGACACTACCCCCCTCAACGAGATCCCGCCACAGATCAAAAGAGAGGTTGTAGAACTCGACAACCAAGCGGTTGAATGCGCCCCCATCATAGACAATAAACACATACCACACGAATGCTAGTAGCCCGAATAATATCACAACGGTCGGGGCTGTGCGCACATACTTTCTCGTACGAGTAGCACCAAACAGCACCCAGTTTCCTAGAAGCACCAGTCCCACTGCAAAGAGAACAAGATACGCCGTCGCGTAGTGAGAGACGATAAGCCCGAACAGGAACACCAACATGAGAACACGTCCCTTTCGGTGCGTAAGCGTCCGGTCAGTCACTGCAAGCGCGGTCAGCGACAGGAACAGCAATGCACCGCTTGTCCGACTGTTCACCGACAAAACGGTGAAAAATGAATAAAATGACATGGGTAACATCACCGCGAGGAAGGCATCCGACCGATCTATTACTGTCTGATAAGATTTATAAAAAGCGACTGGTGCGAAAGAAAAGAGAATTGGGCTGACAGTCTTGAATTCCCAGACTAGGTCGATGTCTGCAAGCAGCGCGTAGATAGGATGCAACAAGACAATCCGCAGCATCGCATTTTTCATCCATCTCCCGCCCACGGTTGGGTCCCAGACGCCATTCTCAATGACGACCGTCGCAAGGCGTAATTCCTTGCCCACGTCCCACGCCAGTGTGTGCGTTAGCACTGAGTTGTGCAGGAGTAACGACACTGCAATTGCCCAGATTGTGATTGGAAAATATTTCTTTGGTAGGCGGCCGATATATGCTGCGACCGTGAGAAACCCTAAACCCGTTAATACAGCGAGGATGAGTGTATTATCGCCAAATCGGGTAACGGTTCGAGCCCCGAGTACCGATAAAAACGGGAGACAAAGCACAGCTAGCGGCCATGGGTGCCACACCTTGTCAACGAACGCTGTAACATTAATCCGTTGGGTGTCGTTCTGCGTGATATAAATAATAAATAATCCTCCGATCCCTGTAAGCATCGTTATGAACAGTACTATCTGGTTGAACACGACACCAACGCCAAGCCTTGGGAGAACAGTGTTGAGGACTAGTCCGTATATCATCAGAAAACAGAGGCTCAGACCAATCGCATAGAGTAAGCCTGTTACCGTATCTCTCGGTTCGATCTGTAGAATCCTGAGAACTAGATACCCCGGAACGAAAGACAAGAACGGAACAACGATGATGGGACGAATGAGCCACAACTCGATCCCGATCATTTCAATTATGATGCTTCCGGCGAACAACGCGAACATAACACCGAGTAGATTAGTGTCTCGGTTCCAGTCGGTCTGTCGAGTAGCCCACCGGAAGACGTTCTCTGCTGCGCTCACGTCTAGATAGTATTACCACTCAGACCTTAATCTTCCGTGTTCCAGCAGTTCGCTGAAAATGAATACGACACTACGAACTCCGAACCGACTGTATTGGTCAAGGGCGCTGGCAGCGTCATCACAAGAAAAGATTATATGTAAACCTGATAACCTCCTATACGTGTCCGCTAAGGGTCAAACTACCGCCACGCGGGTCGTTGCCTTTATTTTCATAACCCTCGTCGCCAGTGTCGGCTATCTTGCTGCGAATCCGGCACTCACTACGACTGGCCATACTGAATTCTACCTCCCCAACGCTGCTGGTGACGATACAGGACAGAGAAGCACCTCTGCCGGAGAAACAACGGATTTCACCATCGCCATCGCGAATCACGAACATCGCGCAGGCACATATCGGGTTATCGCCACTGTGAACGGGACGAGATCAACTGAACGTACTTTACAGATATCGAACAATGAAACTCGTGAAGTACCGTTATCAGTGACAGCACCTACTGTTCCAGGACGGTACAAAGTCGAATTTCAGCTGTACTACGACGATGGTAGTGACCCCGATCTTACGACGTGGTGCTGGATTGAGGTTATCGAGTGAACTGCCTCGAGGTAAAGCCCCGAGATACTCTGCTTGTTTCCTCTGTAGAGTAAGCTACCACGCCCTGAAGGGCGTGGCATTCAGCGTGGACTCCCGTTCTAACCGCTAAGGGCGGTAGGCGAATACTCGCCATTCACGTTCAACGTCCCGCTGTTCAAGCGCACGCCTACGGGTGCGCCTCCACGCCCAGACTTTTGCTGGTCGCGGAGATACTTCAAGCCGATATTCTTCGCGGCGTTGTAATCCGCGTGAACATCATACCCGCACTTCAAGCAATCAAACTCGTCCTGCCCGTTGTTGTGCGGGCGATTATCCTCGTGAGTGAACCCGCACTTCGAGCAACGCTGACTCGTGTACGCCGGATTAATTTTCTTCACTACAAGCCCTTCAGACTCAGCCTTGTATGTGACGTACTCGAACAAGCGGTGGAACGCCCACTTGTGAACCGCCTTCGCGTGCGGCAAGCGTTCGCGGATACCTTTCAGTTGCTCGAACACGATATGCGTACAGTCGTTCTCCAGAGCTTCGTCTACGAGTTCGTTCGAAATCGTGTAAAGCAGTTGCTCGAAGCGTCCAGTCTGCTTGCGACCGATTCGTTGGACATTGATATGCGCCCAGCGAGTCCCAGTCTGTTGGAGGTCACCTCGACGTTTCTCGTACTCTCGATGCCAGTGGTTGAGTTCGCCGCCGCTCCAGAAGCGTCCGGTTGAGGTGGTTGCGATGTTTGTGATACCGAGGTCAACACCAAGGACGGAGACGTGCTTGGCATCGCCTGTGTCGGTATCATCGTTCTCCACGGCGGGCTTTGTCCGAACGTGGAGGTAGAAACAATCCTCAACCGTGTCGTAGTGGAGCGTAGCTCCCTTGACGTCGTAGTCATCGTTGAACAAATACGCCGAGTGTGGCGTGTCACGCTGTTCGTCGGGAAGAACGAACTCCGCAGTCACTCGTCCATCTATTGTGGCGAGTGTGGCGTGATCGTCGTTGACGGTGACGGTTCGTGCGTCGTAGCTGGCGAACCTCGAGGTGAACTCGGGCTTCGAGGCTTTCTTCCCTTCTTTCCAGCGTTCGATAACACCTTTGACGGCTTCTGCGGCGCGGTTTCGTGCGGCTTGCACGAGGTTGGCCGGGAGTGGTGAGCCGTCTCGAACGTCGTAGTACGTGAGGTCATGGAGTTTTTGCTTGCTGGTGATTTTCCAGTCTGGTTCCCACGCTACGTCCACGACGTGGTTGGCGGCGTCGAGGAAGTGATCAGTTGTCTGGTGGAGGAGGTCAGCGGCACTCTCGTCCACATTGAGCTTGATGGGGACGGTTCGGGTGCCTGAGTCTTCCACCATCTGTACTTCATATGCAGCACTGGGTATTTATATTAGTTTGGATTGGCGTGGGGGAGTCAGCCTGCTATCGAACGCGGTGTGTATCCAGGTTGTCGGCTTCCTCCCGCGCCTGAAGTCGCGGGTTTCCGCCTTGCAGTCATTATGAAATCATTGACTTCGGTATCACTTTAACTCCCGACTTTTATCAAGTCAATATGGCTGAATCACAGGAGGTAGAGTCGATAGAAGTACCGGTTGAGCTTCTCAAGCGACTTGAACCACGTATAGAGGCTACTGAATTCAAGAATAAAAGTGAATATATCACTCACATTCTTGAAGAAGTCCTCTATGAACTTGAACAGGAATCCGATCACTCCGCTGCTGGATCAGTCGACGAGCAGCAGGTTCAAGAGCGCCTCAAGTCGCTCGGCTATTTGAACGAGTGACATCTCAGTAATGCGTATCGCTTTCATCTATGACGCGGTATATCCTTGGGAAAAAGGTGGGGCACAGAAACGCATCTGGGAGCTTGCCCGTCGGCTCGCTGACGATCACGATATCCATCTCTATGGGATGCACTACTGGGATGGCCCGCCAGTAATTGAGCGAGAAGGCGTTACACTCCACGGCGTCTGCGAGCCACGAGAACTCTATGTTGAGGGACGACGATCGATCCCACAGGCGGTCTATTTCGCTTTGAATGTTCTTCCGTCGCTATTAAAGGAAGATTTTGATCTGATCGATTGTCAGGAGTTCCCCTACTTTCCCTGTTTCTCGGCAAAAGCCCACGAACTCCTCCGTAGCAGCACCCTCGTCATCACTTGGTATGAGGTGTGGGATGACTATTGGTATGACTATCTGGGGGCAAAAGGTATCTTCGGTAAGGCCATCGAACGAACCACTTTACGCCTCGCAGACACGGTTATTCCCATCTCGGAGTACATCGCATCCGACATCAGAGATATCGGACGTACCCGGGGACTCGAAGTCGTCGAAAACGGAGTCGACTTCGATCGACTGCAGGAGATTCCCAGCGCAGACACCGACTGGGATGTCATTTATATAGGTCGTCTTTCAGAACACAAGAACGTCGATCTACTACTCGAAGCGGTCGACATTGTTTCCGAACGTCTTGACAGTAACCTCTCGTGTGGTATCATTGGCGATGGTCCAGAGCGCGAACAACTCGAAGCCTACGCGCGTAAACTTGATGTCGACGATATAGTAGAATTTCTCGGGTTTGTCGAATCCGACGAAGATGTCATCGGCAACATCAAAGCCGCCTCGGTGTTTGTCCTGCCGTCGATTCGTGAAGGGTTTCCTAATACGATTCTTGAGGCGAACGCCTGCGGGGTTCCCAGCATCATTGTCGATCATGCAGAGAATGGCTCGACAGCCGTCGTTGAGGACGGCGTTACAGGATTCATTACGGATGTCTCCTCGGAAGATATTGCAGACCGGCTCGTAGATTGTCTAAGCGACGATGCGCTGCTTGCAGATCTATCGTCTGAAGCTACAGAATACGGGCGGGCTCACAGTTGGGATGTGATTGTCGACGAACTAGAAGATGTATATTCAAGTGCAGTCCAGTCAAAATGAAGATCAGTCCATGCAATCGAGGAATGTACTTGTCACTGGCGGTGCAGGATTCATCGGCTCAGAATTCGTCGAAAAATTGTCCGAGACCGAAGCAAACGTCCTGGTGGTCGACAACTGCTTTGCGGGTTCCGAGTCTCTGGTTCCCGATGGTGTAGCATTCGAACAGGTCGATATTCAGAGCAACCGACTTTCTGAACTCGTTTCTGATTTCGACCCCAACGTGATTGTCCATCTCGCTGCGATCCATTACATTCCGTACTGCAATGAACACCCCGAGGAGGCCTTCGACGTGAACGTGATGGGGACTCGAAATCTTCTGACTGCTGCGCGAGAACTATCGAATCTCGAGATGATGATGTTTGCATCCTCCGCAGCTGTTTACCCTCCCCGTGAGGGATCCAATAGTGAATCGTCGGAGACCGGACCGACTGACATCTACGGCAAGACGAAGTTAATCGGGGAAAACTTGGTTCGGCAGTTTCAGCAGGAGACAAACACGACAACCGCCGTGGCCAGGTTATTCAATGTCTATGGACCGAATGAAACGAACGAGCACTTGATTCCGGCAGTGTTGAATCAAGTACGAAGCGGAGACAGAAAAATAGAACTCGGGAACCTCACCCCGAAACGGGATTTCATTCACGTCTCAGATGTGGCGGACGCACTAATGACACTTCTGACTGAATTTGACGATGGCTACGGGGTTTACAATATCGGAACCGGAAGCGAGTACTCGGTTCAAGAAGTCGTCGAAAAGACCAGTGAGGCACTTGAAGAGGAAATCGATATCATACAGGACAAAGACCGGGTTCGGGAGAGTGACCGCCCGCATCTTCAAGCAGACATTTCTAAAATGCAGTCCGACTTCGGTTGGGAACCCAAAGTTGAGTTTGTGGAGGGACTCAGAGAGCTTCTTCACCAGAACAAAGAGGTGCTCGTCACGTGACACAGCGAAATATCGTTCTCGTTACCTACGATAGCTTGCGTGCCGACCACTGCGGGCATCTCGGGTACGAGCGAGACACAACGCCTAATTTAGATGAGATGGCAGCTGAGGGAATCAGTTTTCCCGAAGCAATCTCCCCAGCGTCCCGAACGAATCCATCGATGGCAGGAACATTCACAGGCGAACCGATGGTTGCAAGAGATCAGGTCGCCGACCCATCGCACTCGCGACGCCATTTAGCCCGCTATGGTACGCTTGCGGAGGAACTCTCTGAGCTAGGATACACAACCGGTGCATTCAACCCGAACGCTTACGCGTCCAGACATTACGGGTTCGACCGTGGATTCGACCACTTCGAGGACTTCTTGTTTTCCACAGACCAATATCAGGAGATCTTCCAGAAGCATCTTTCGGATTCCACAGTGTATACCCTCCTCCGTAACTTCCGGAACTATCTTCGTCGCGAAGAGGCGTTCAAAACGTGGGACCGATATGTCGATCAAATTGAACAATGGGCTACGTCTCAATCGGAACCGTTCTTTTTGTGGGTCTTCTCGCTCGATACGCATTTCCCACACCTCTCTCCGCGAAAGCATCGAAAGTGGAGCACGCTTTTCAAGCAATATTATTACAACTGGCGGTGCAATCAGTTGATCGACGACCTAGATCCGGATCTCTCCGAGCGAGAGGTGCAAAAGATCATCGACATCTACGACGATTCAATCCGGTTCGGCGATGTTCTTTTGGCTGAACTACGGAACAGACTAGCGGGATTTGACCCCGTCTACATCGTTTTCGGAGACCACGGAGAAGCATTCGGTGAACGGGATATCTACGGACACTTTTATCCCTCACTCTATGAGGAGAACATCCACGTCCCGCTGGTGGTTTCGGAGTCGGTGAAGTGCAATGGAGATCCCTCGCAGCCGATCTCGCTCACACAAATTCCCAACATCGTCAAACAATTCACTGATGCCAACACTCGGCCACAGCTCAGTACGTGGGCAATCGCAACTGATTATGATGGTCGATATGATCGGAATCTAATCACAGTTCGGACGAAAACGGCCAAGCAGATTGCCACCTGGCAGAACGGACAACTTACTAGCACCAACACCTACTCAATGGAAGACGTCACAATTGAGGGGGAGCCACTTTCGGATAAAAGTGAACTCCACGAAAGCTTGCAACCTGTTGTGCAACGACGATATAATCACGAATCAGAACTGTGTTCCATTCAGACAGGCGTAAAAAACATACTCTGAGAATTTCAATTAACTAACTATACATGAATCTTAATCAACCGTTTTTATCTGACTTCTTCACTGGTTAGATTCTATGTCCATAGCGCTGTGATATATCCTTTAGAAGTAGCACGAATACTAATCCAAGTAATATAACAGAGAATATACTCCAAAGGATGAGGAATATTTGTCCGGGGCCGCCCCACCATGCTCCGGGCGACTTCGAGATAGTAGTAAACGGCCAGAATATACTCGGCGGAATAGTGCCCTCAAGAAATTTGGGAGTCCAGTCAGTAAGCCAGTGTACAGTATATGCAAATACAAATCCTACCCCAAGATGCGTACGGTCTGTAGTGCGGGCATACATCAACACAAGCACAGCGACAGGGATAGCGAACGGTAGGGAGTGCATTCCTACCCGCCCCCATGGAACGACTCTAGCCAGTTCGAGTGGCTTATCGACGAGATCCGGGAATTGGCTGCCGACGAATACAACAAACAGCATCGGTCTTGTTGGTAGCCGACGATAGCGGAAAAAAACATATCCTGACACTGGTAGCAGTGCGAGAAGAAAGGTTTCCACCGGTCCAAGAGCGATCAATGCAACCTTTTCTGAGTAGGTCAGGTCAGAGAGAAAATATTTTAAAATTGGCATTATTCGTAGCTAAATTTCCCCAGAAGACGATTCTCTGCTTTGGGGTTGCACAATTCTGTTAGAGCGTTCGTTAGTAAAGTAATTCTCCTGTAGAGTAAGAATGTATCGCTAAGCTGCTGGCTTAATTCGGTCGCACTGTAACTGGAGAATTTTGGGTCTTCTTAACAAACAATATATATCGGTCTACGACATAACACTCTATACGTGGATGCAGCCGATTTCATATCGATTTATACAGTATCTTCTTGCGTGGGTACTGGCAGTGCTAATCGCGATGACCTTAATTAATGCGTTCACGTTAGAGGTGTTTTTTGTCACATCGCTAATCGGTATATTGGCGATTACAGAGGTAATGCTGCCGATTAATATACGCCCTCTCTGGTATCGCCGGTTACGGTGGGTGATCGTTGTGGGGCTTGGTGTGTTTGGATATATCCTGCTACGGCGGGTCTTCTCATTGCTTCCAATTGAGTTCACACTCGGTCTCTGATCGGGAGAAACAGTTCTCAGAGAATTATAAACAGTTCGTCTGTTTTGAGGTACGTCTGGAGGTCGCCACAAAGAGTTTATTCGTTACCTCGGTGACGATAATCTTGACCGACCTCTTTCGAAGTCGCCATATAGACAGGGCGAATGCCTCGAGGCTTGACCCAAAGGTAGTTCACTAATGAGAGGGACAGCCCTGTCAAAGAATCCTTTAGCTCCCCTAAACACGGAAGTGGGCTGTCTACTCCAAGAAGTTCCCATACACGCCACAATCCTGTCAGAAAAATTTATCTCTCAGATTTTCGTCAACTACTGTACACCCCAAGGAGAATCTCAACTGCGGTGCCAGTGATAGAGCCCGACAGAGACAGTAGGTAGAACGACGAAGTGCAACAGAAGCAACTCCTGTACCATCTCACCATGTTGGGCAACATCAACGACGGTGGTTCCTCCGCCGAGAATGGCTGCATTAAATACTGTCATCAGCGCGATTGAGAGACCGAGCAAGAATGCAATCGCAAATACCTCGAACAAACTCTTTCTTTCGCGATCTGGGCTCACAAATATCATATTCTGTGTGTCCATACTTTGTTAATCATAACTTACTAACTATTAACCAGATCATTACGGAAAATTCGAGACGAAAGCCTCGTCTTAAGTCCGGGCATGAGCCAACAGTATACCGACTTGGCGGGAGTATCCTGAAGAACCTCCAGTAATCAAACAGGTCGACGGGTTCCGAACGAACGGCTACAGTCGCGTGCTCGTTGTTCCCGGCGACGCCGTCGCCGCTGCTGAGGAGTTGGCCACCGAGATCGTTGTTCCCGGCGACGCCGTCGCCGCTGCTGAGGAGCTGGCCACCGAGATCGGCGGGACCGTACATGTCACGACGCCCGACGGTGTGGCCGACTTGTTGTAGTCGATTAACCATACTCCACGTTCCAACTGTAACGATCGGCTGTAGGAACTGCTACTCACGTCTCGATAGAGAGGCCACTAGCAGCCGCCGACAGCCAGTCGACCATCGGTGGTGGGTGCTAGGCCGTTAGCGGGGCCGGCTGCTGTGCGGTCGGTGCTGGGCGGTTGCTTTGCTGTTGTTGCTGTTGTTGTTCTAGTTCTAGTCGACGACTAGGAGGGGGCCCCCACACCCCACGTTCCAACTGTATTCTCTCATGGTGGAGTTGGGATCAACGAAGACTTCTAGACGCCGAACACACCCCACGTTCCAACTGTAAATACGTCGTATTCAGCAGAGAAAACGGCTGTCTGATGGATTACGGATTCGAGACCATAAGCAAATACGATTCTGCCGGTTCAGTTGGACGAACCCGTCGTTCTGGTGAGAGATACAGTTGGAACGAGGGGTGTGTGGGGGCAGGTGGCCGTGAGGTCCGATCGCCGAGTCGACCACGCCCTATCATATCAGAAAATACACTTGGAACGTGGGGTGTGTGGTGAGTCGATACAGTTGGAACGTGGGGTGTGTGGTGAGTCGATACAGTTGGAACGTGGGGTGTGTGGTGAGTCGATACAGTTGGAACG
>NZ_JAMZIE010000013.1 GCF_024178165.1 Halohasta salina
CGACGCTCCGAGACAAACGTCTTGATTGGGAACATCGTTTGTCGGGTGACACGAACGTGTCACCCTTGCCCGCTGTGACTGCCAGCTACTGCTGAGAACTGACCAACAATCTTCTACCCAAGAGCGATTATGTTTTGTGGGATTCAGTCACAATAGTTGAGCTGTAAACGGGGTCAGTTGTAATCGAACTGTGTCGGTTACTGTTTCCAGTCGACCTCATCGTCGTCAATATTCAGTTCATCGTCATCAAGGTCAAGGTCCAGTTCATCGGCGTCTGGATCCTCCATCATGTCCATCATATCTCCCATGACGGCTTCCATATCCGGCTGGTCCTGTCGGGTTGCTTGATCCTGCATCATCCCGCCCATCGGTCCGAACATATTATTTTGCATCTGCTGGAGTTTCCGCTTCACAAACCAGATGCTGCCGCCAATACCAACGATAGCACCGATGACAATGCCGATCCCAAGAGACAGGGCGTCAATCATTTGGCATCACCATTTGTTTCAGGCAGACATATTGGATAACTAGTCGTAGACAACCCTCGTATACAGCACGCAGATTTCGCCATAGTGTTCGTCACCGACTGAGGCTAAAGTCGCTTGCGTCTGTGCTTCAAAAGGGTCTGCTCTAGCGACCCCGTCGACGGCGAGGAAGCCAACTCGGTAGCCGACCGTATCGACGAGTGTTACCAAACACGGGCCCACACTACGCGAGTACCATTTTGTGACTGACATCGAGGTCCTGCCAACAATCAACTCAAACCACCAATTCGGACTTCCTTCCACCAGGTTCCACCTTCATCTTCACCTACATAATATAAGTGACCACAATCGAAACTAACACTGACACGAGTAATTGGGTCTAACTCGGACGCTTTATGAAATCGTAGTGCCATCCCAGACAACCCCCATGGCCCATCACAAATACTAATCAATGAAACTTGGACATCTTGCCGATATCCATCTCGGGCATCGGCAGTACGGACTGAAACAGCGCGAAGACGATATGGCCAACACGTTCGAAGCGACACTCCGACTCATTATGCAGGATGATCCCGACGCGATTCTCTTACCTGGAGATTTGTTCGACTCCCGTGATCTTCGGCCGAAGATCTTGGAAGACGCAGAACGAGGCCTCAGTGTCGTCCCAGACGACGTTCCAGTGTTGGTCTCCCGAGGCAACCACGACGAGAATTTAACGCCTCGTGACGTGACGTGGTTAAATTATCTCCACCGGCGGGGACACATCGTCTTGCTTGAGGCTGATCTGGAGTCCCACTCAGAGGCCGCTCAGTTCGACCGACACAACACCGACGACCTCGGAGAGGACTCGGGTTTCTACGATATCGAAACGGAGACTGGGACCGTCCGTGTGTTCGGACTGCAGTGGCGAGGAGCTCGAACAGACACCGCCCTCGAGAAGGTCGCAGCGGGAATCGAAGCAACTGCAGCAGAACATGGGGAGCCAGACTATACAATCCTCTTGGGTCACTTCGGCATCGAAGACGAGGTCCCTGCCCTCGGTGGAAACGTAACGCATGCAGAACTCCGACCAGTGCGTCAAGTGGTCGACTATCTCGCGTTGGGACACATCCACAAGCGGTATGACTCCAGTGACTGGATCTACAACCCCGGATCACCGGAAGCCCACTCTACGTCTGAGGCCCGAGATGACTGGGATCATGGCTACTATTCGATCGATTTGAGCACGGACGACACGTACGACGGGCCTGGCCACCTCGCTCACGATGTGACACATCATCCCGCTCGGCGGCGTCCCTTCTATACGATCGATTTTGATGTCACCCCATACGAGTCGGCGGGTGAACTCAGAACTGCATTCCACGATTACGTCAAGCGTAACCAACGATCACTCCAACAGCTGTTGGATCAAGAGGAGTTCCTGTTTGGAGATAAACGTCGACAACCACTGCTTGACCTTCGATTCGAGGGGACCCTTCAGTTCGATCGGAGCAACTTCCGGGTCGACGAACTCGCCGAAGAGGCCCACAGAGGCTGTGATGCACTCTACGTGCAGACGAACACCAGTCGCGTCACGACTGCAGAGATCCAGGAACTGCTGGCCGACCTTGACGATGACGAGGTGTTCATCGACGGTCGGTTACAGACTGCAGCCCTCGAACAGCGTGTCTTCGAGACAATTGCGACTGAATCGGAGTACAGTGAGCACACTGACGAGGTGGCGGGTCTATTTGGTGAGGCACATCGCATGGCACAGGACAACGAGAGTGCTGACGACATCGCAGACGTCATTTCAGACCACCGTCGAGAACTCTTTCCTGAAGTTACAGCCGACGTCTCACTGGATATTGAGGAAGATCTCTTTGACGACGAGACTGAAGGCGACGAATCAGACCAACAGACTGCCGCTGTGCCTGGAGGTGAGGCCGAATGAAGATCATCGAAGTAACCTTAGAGAATATCAAATCGTACGAGGATAGAACGACGATTCCTCTTCAAGGCGGCGTGAATGCAATTCTTGGTGAGAATGGCTCCGGGAAGTCGACAATCCAGGAGGCAATCGGCTTTGCCCTATTCGATTCCCTGCCGTTCCGATACAACGAGTTCGTCCGCGAAGGCGAATCCTCGGGGACGGTGGAAGTGACCATCGAAATAGATGGCACCGATGGAGTACAGCAGTACCGTGTCACACGGTCTGCTGGATATTCTAAGTATGGTATCGCACGATACGACGCCACGGCCGACGAATGGGTCGACCAGGATATCGACTCGAAGTCAGAGTATATCAAATGGCTTTGTACCAGGTTCGATCTGGCCGACAATGACGAACTCCAAAGCCTCTGGGAGTCTTGTATTGGTGTTCCACAGACTCGGTTTTTATCTGACTTCGCACAGACAAGTGGAGCGCGGACGACGACGTTCGACGAACTCCTGAACATCGATGCCTACGAGGAGTCGTGGAAACAACTGAAGGGAGCCCCCGACCATATCAAGGCCAAGCGGGATCGGGTACGTGACACAATTCAGGAGCTCAAAGGGGAAGTACAGAGTCTCCCCGACAAACGCGACGAACAGAGCCAACTGGAAGCTGAAATAGAAGAGCTGGCTGCCGAAATCTCGTCAGTGAAAGAAGACCTCGCGGAAATCACTACCAGATACGAGGAGCTAGACGAGATTCAAGACCGGATTTCACACCTCAAACAAGAGATCGAACAGCAAGAGCAAGCTATTGCCGCCAAAGAATCGTCGCTTGAGACTGCACAGAAGGAACTCGACAACGCACAAGAAGCCGCTGACAAATGTGAGGCTGCTCGAGACGGTCACGAAAAGTACCTAGAGGCGAAATCCCGTCAAGAAGAACTCAAAGAAGAGCTGGACAAACTGGAGGCGTTGCGTGATAAACGCCAGACGAAGGATGCTAAGCTCGGACAGTTGGAAGTACAGCAGGAGGCACTCGAGGAACAAGTAACTAAATATCAAACAGCTACTGAAAAACTCGATGAATACGCCGAACAGAAGGAACGCTACGAAGAACTCGAAAATCGGATCAGCGAGCTGGAGACCGACCAGGATACCATCGAACGCCTTCGCAGTGAGATACAGTCGGTCGACAGCGAGGCTCGAGATAATCTAGAATCTCTCCGAGAAACGATTGAGACGATAGACGAGATTGAAGCCGAAGCAGCTGCAGTAGCTGACGCAACTGAGCTCCGTAGTCAAATTGGAGACAAGAAGGCCGAAATAAAAGCCTTAGAGGCAGAAATAGACGATCTACAGGAGAAAATTGAGCGTCTCAAAAACACAGATGCTGATGCTCCATGTCCAACCTGCAGCAAGCCGATGGATGCAGCCCATCGAGTCGACATGATCGAAGAACGCGAGACACGACTTGCGGAAGCCAAGGAAGAACAAGAGACAGCCCGTAGCGAGCTTACAGAACTTCAGGAGCAACTTGATGAGGCCGAAAAAGTCGAAGAGCGAGTCGCTAAACTCGACATGTATCGGAGCCGCGCATCTGATCTGCGAGAGGATCTTCAAGACCATTGTGAGACACGAACAGAGGCACGTGAGGAGATTGACTCTCTGGTCGATCCCATAGATGAATTGCCCCGTCTCAGGGCAGACCTCGAGTCACTCGAGGATGCAAAGGAAGCCTTCTACAATGCCAAAGCTCAGGCCAACGAATACGAAGATGCGCCGGACGAACTGGTAGACATCGAGGAGTCGATCGACTCTCTCGAATCGGAGATAGAGCAATTAGATACAGAGATAGCAGAACTCAGTGATATTGAAGCCGAACTCGAGACCGTCGAAGAGACCCTCACTACGAACGAAGACGAGTACCAACAGTTCGAACGGAACGAACAAACGGCCAACAAACTGGACGAGCGAACAGAAGCTGTAGACGATCTCGAGAGTGACCTTGAGACACTCGAAGAGGACCGCAAGCAGTTGAGAGAGGACCTCGAGATGCAGACTGAAGCGTTCGATCAAGACGAGTTTGAGACACTCGAGGAACAAATTGATGAACTCAAGGGAGACGTCCATGGACTCTCAGCAAAACAATCTGAAAAAGAAAACACACTCACCAAAATTGCCGACGAAGTCGAAACACTAGAGGACAAATTGGAGGAGCGAGACGCGAAAATCGAAACCCTTCGCGAACTCGCTGCAGACCAACAGTTCGCCACGTGGGTTCGCGAGAACGTCCGTGAGGCCGGACCGAAGATGCGTGATGTCATTACCGACCGCATCGGGAGACGTGCCGATACCATCTTCCGATCCATCCGCGGTCGGAAGGCCGAGCAACTCGAATGGACGTCCGACTATGACATCATCGTTGTCGATGCAGACGTTCGGAAGTCGTTTTCGACCCTTTCGGGTGGCGAGAAGATGGCCGCGGCACTGGCCGTTCGACTGGCAATCTTAGAGCAAATCTCCGGGCTCGGCGTTGCATTTCTGGATGAACCAACTGCAAATCTCGACCAAGACAAGAAGGCAAACCTCGTGTCGCAACTCAACAAACTGGATACGTTTGAACAACTCACTGTCATCAGTCACGACGCCACGTTTGATTCGATGACCGATTACAGCATCACCATCGAGAAACCGGATCAGAGTTCAGCGGTACTGGGTGACTGATGGCGTTCGATAAGGCGGCTGTCGCGGCGGCCCTCGACGACAACGTCGACCCGATTCGATCATATCTGGAAGACGATGATGACCTTGTCAAACGGTATCAGGGAGCCTTTCGAGAGCTTCCAGATCAGGGGACGGCTAGTGAGATCCGCGAGGAGTTGTCGTCTGTCTCGTATCCCGGGGCACTTCCGACTGACGCATTCGACAGTGTCGACTCGCTTGTGGTCCACCACGGCGTTTCTGATAGGTGGGACAACCACGAGGCAGTCAACGACTGGGCACGAGAGATCCTGATGGACGTACCGATGCTTGCGGTCGACGGCTCCGAAATACCGGCGACGACGCAGTTCAACATTCCGCTTGCGTATGTGCAGGCGGCGTGGTGTCTCAATCACCACTCTCCTCAGGGACGACTCGAACGTGGCCGAACTGGACGGCTCCTCACACCAAGCGACATCACACGCTCGGGTGGCAATGAGGGAGATGATGAGTACCGATTCGTCGATAGTTCACTCGTTGGTCTCGAACGGTACGAACACGAGGCAGACCTCGTTGTCGAGAAAATCGAGGATCTGGCAGCTCAATACGAAGCTGGTGAGTTGGACCGTCGACCCGTTGTGCTGTATGATGGGCCACTCGTGGCTTCGTTTGCCAATCCGAGACGACCGGCGATCCGAAATCGTTACTTGTCGGCGATCAGCCGTTTGATCGCTGCCAGCCAACACCATCAAATCCCATTGATCGGGTACGTCGCCGGGACCAACGCAGTCGAACTGTCGAAAATGACCCGACTGCTTCTCAAAGACGATCTCGGAACCGATCGAACGATCCCCGACGCCCGGGTGTTGGCCGGAATGATGAGTCCATGGGGTGATTCGACAGTCCCTTTCCTCTGTCGTCGTGATGGGAGCGTCGACGCGCTCGAAACGACCTATCGAGGTGTCGAGTACGACTTCAGCCACGAGATTCACTTCTCGTATCTCAAGGTACCACCGGGAGAGGGCCTCGATCGCCTGGAATTCCCTGGTTGGGTGCTGAACACAGACGGTCCGTCCGAGTACGACAGTATGTACGAGTATGCCCTGAACGTGATCCGCGCTGAAGCGGGCGTCGGTCGAGGGTATCCAGAGGTCCTTCAGCAGGCCGACACCGATGCAGTGCTCGATCAACAGGATCGACAGCAGTTCCTCCGCCTACTGCAGAAGTGGGCCGAAACAAACGACATCCCCTTGGAATGGGATGCAAAAGCACTCAGCAAGGAGCTCCGTCGACGATGACTCACACACAGACAGACCCGCTGGTGTGTCCGACACAGATGGTGCGTAGACACACTGCGTCGACGGTCTGGACTGAGGGGCCCGAATTGCAGCCTAACCACGTTCCTGGAACCGTTATTTCCACAACTCACCACAATCAATGAGCAACACATCACCGAGTGATCAATCCGACAGTCAGACCACCCGTATCACTGACTGTCTTGCGATCGGGAGCATCGTCAGTTCGAACAGCCATATGGACTATACCGTCGAGATTTTCAACGAGACCGATCGAGAGCGGGCACCGGGTCCTGCTGAATGTGAGTTTGGTCAACCCGTCTTCATCCACAAGACGATACAGGACACTGAGCACGTCATCGTGGGCGTCATCTACGACACACACCTCGTGGACCCTGACCAAGGGCGTTCTGGGCCACGACTCGCACAGGGCGACCAGAAACAGTTCACACCTGGGTATGTCGAAGAACGAACGAAATTAGCTGGTGTTGCACTTCTCGGAACCGCAGAGGTTGCCGCCGATGGCAGTATTGAGAACCCGAGTCATCAGATGCCGCGATGGACACTCGATGTCGAGGATATCGTCGAGCGGTGCCCCGATGGCGTCACGCGTGCGTTCCATACAGGAACCGATGGTGGTATTTTAATCGCCTACATGGAGCGATTGCTTGACCTCGCTGGGTCACTCGGTGCAGAAGTCATGTTGGTACTGCTTGACCGACTCCGCGAATCGTTCCCAACTGACGAGCATCAGCGCGTACTGGACGTTATCGAGAAAGACGTTCGCTGGCAATCATCTGTCGACCGTGGGGTGATGCGATGAGTTCTTTTGGACCCTCTTCAGAGTCAACCGGAGACGGTGGCAAACTCGTTGGTACTGTCGCTGGTCCTGGAGACGGGCCTAACGAATTCTTCATTGTCACCCCAGACGAGCAGGCAGTGAAGACTGGCGAGTTCATTACGTACTCAGTTATTGTCGAAGGCGAGCCACAGGACGTGATCGCCCGGGTGACGAACCGAGAGCAAGCCCGTGGCCTCCCAGAGACGTTCATGGCCGATCCGAACGTGGCACCTGAAACGGTCGCTGGAACTTTAGGTGTTCCAACCGAGGATATCGATCTGTATCGTCTCGAAGCCACCGTGATTGGTTTCTACGACACCCAGATGCAGACCTTCGCCAACCCCCGGCAATTGCCACAGCCAGGCACACGACTCCGCACGGCTCCGGATAAGATGTTGGAGGCCGTGCTCCCGAATATTGGCGTCGACGAAGCCGACGCTCGAACAACGGGTGGTGAGGTGGACCTGAGTTCTGTCGAGGTACCGAAGCGTGACGGACTCGCCCATATGGGATGGCTCCTCAACCGCGAAGCCGGGGCAGTCGACGTCCACGTGCCGATCGACGAGTTCGCGGCAACGCATTTGGCTATCCTTGCGTCTACCGGCTCCGGGAAATCCTACACCGCTGGGGTACTGATGGAAGAGATGATGAAGCCGGATGTCCGGGCATCACTCCTCGTCTTTGACCCCCACGGAGAGTACGACACGCTCGCAGAGATGCGGGGCGAAGACATATTCGAAGGTGAGTCTGGGTATCAACCAGAGGTGGAGTACTTTGACCCCGATAATCTGCAAATTCGCATTTCAGAGCTCTCCATCGGCGACGTAATGTCCATCCTTGACAACCCTAGCGATCGGATGCAGGAGCGACTCGACGGTGGCTGGCGTGCGATGCAGCAACGGGAGTCCCGAACGTGGGGCGTCGATGAGTTGTTAGTAGAGATGTACCAGCAGTACGGTGAAGACGATTCCAGCGTGGGTGCCTTGGAATGGCGGCTCCGACGCTCAATTCAGCGTAACGATTTATTCACGACGGATGTGAACGTCCCTCTTGAAGAGCTTGTTGCGCCAGGTCGCTGTACAGTCCTCCAGATGGATACATTGAGTCGACGTGACCAACAGATGATCGCGACGGTCCTTCTCCGACGTCTGTATCAGGCTCGTCTGGCTGCTGTCCGTGGCCGGGAAGACGATCCGAACTACGATGGGGAAATAATCGATTTCCCGCTGTTTTCGCTGTTCGAAGAAGGCCATCGGTTTGCCCCAGCCACAGGAGAGGCTCCATCGTTGTCGATTATGCGGACGATCACCTCGGAGGGTCGGAAGTTCGGATTCGGACTCGGCATCATCAGTCAACGACCGTCGAAGATCGATCAGGATGTCCTCTCACAATGCGGGACACAGGTCACGATGAAGATCCAGAACCCTACTGACCAGGATGCGATCAAAAATAGCGTCGAGGCCGCCGGTGAAGATGTGCTCAGGGAACTTCCCGGGCTTACGCCAGGCCAAGCAGTCGTGTCTGGAGATTCGATGAATACGCCCGTATTGATTCAAGTTCGAAAACGTCACACCCAGCACGGGGCAGACAGTATTCCTGCGACACAGGAGTGGCGAACTGCCCATCAGCGACATCAAGAGCAGCCGACTCGGTCTGAAAGTGCTGATATGGGTGGTGGAGAGTCAAGTGGTGAGCAAAATTTATTGGGTGAAGACTGACACTCTCACTTCACCGGGATGATAATTATTGAGCGCATCAATGAACTAGATGCGGTTGAGAAAGGTCATACTCTACGTAATCATTAGTAGGATAAGAATTGGTCATACCTCGTCTGCCGTTGCACTCAGTATATCCTCCAAATTATATAGAGAGACATCATCTCGTTGCTGGGCTGTCGACTCTAAATCCTCGGAGAATCCTGATCGACTGAACAATACGTATTGAGTCGAACCGTTAGCCGGTTCATCCGACCACTGCACTTCTTCTGTCGTCTGTTCCAGATTAGTAAGCACTCCTTCGGTAACTGGGCTTGAGGTGAACTTACATTCTCCAGCGACGAGCCCTTCGGTGGTCAACCCAAGCACATCAATTTCGTTCTCTTGGAACCACCACTGACCGACGGCTCGATACTGTCGGTCGTCAAGCTGCGGTAGTACCTCCTGGCAGAGCCGTTCGAACAGAGGACTCACATGATCAGCCAGTTCGGGAGCAACGACTTCATCGAATGCATTGTCGTCAAGCAGTCGGAGTCGATCCTGTCGACCATAGACGAACCGGAACCAAAACCGGAATAACGGCGCTGAAATCCGGTATCGACCACGTTTGGACGAGGTTGGCGATGCAGTAACGGGAATATGGCGCTCGACGAGGCGTAATCGGCGAAGTTTCTGCAGGTAGGTACTCAGTGATCCTGAATCAACGCCCGCCATCCCCGCGATCTCGTTCGGTTTGCGTCGCCCATGAGCCAGTGCTCGAAGGATACTGAAATACGTGTTTGGCTGTCGAAGTTCGGTTCGCAGAAGGAACTCCGGTTCTGAGTACAACAGTCCTTGTTCGGAGAGAATCGACTGCTGTACGTTTTCGGCCAGCGGCTTGTCTGGGTCGATCGTCTGGAGGTAGTACGGTGTCCCGCCGTAGATCGCCCATGTTTTGATAGCAGTTTCGGGGTCATATGCTGGGAAAAATTCACGAGCATTGCCGACTGACAACGGCCCCAAATCAATCGTTGCAGTTCGTCGACCGTAAAGTGGACTCCCTCCGGCCAATACCTTCTCTTCCATAACGCTAATCGACGAGCCGATGAGGACCAATGTCAGACCTGTATTCTGCAACTCTAAATCCCAGACACGCTGAATCCGCGATGGCAATGACTCGTCTTCCTCGATCAAAAACGGGAACTCGTCTATGATGACGATCGCGTCTCGCTTACCGAGTTCTTCGAGGAGAACTTCCCAGTCTCGTCGAACGTTTTTCAGATCTGGGAATGCAGCCGTCACCGTCTCGGCGAAGTTGTCGAGTTGGTTCTCAGCGGTTGACTCTATGGCCTGATAGTACACTGCGTCGTCCCGATCACGAATCGTCTGGCGGACGAGTTCGCTCTTTCCGAGTCGCCGTCGACCGTACAGAACCATGAACTCCGCTGTCTCGGACTCGTAACTCGACGTGAGTTGTTGTCGCTCTTGTGCCCGGTCGACGAAATCCTGCATATCACTCTGTATACAGCCGTCCTATTTGGACGCTTCGATTATGGAAATTCAGATTTCGGAAATTCAAATTTCTATATTGAATACTCGCTCACACAGCCGCACACTATGATCTACCGACTGGTCGACGCGATTTCTGCCAACCGGCTGTACTCCGGCCTTCGTGGCGATCATCACCTCCTCGGTATCAATTGCTTCACCGAGCAGGCGTTCGCTGACGCCCGGCCCGTGGGAGTCTGCGGTATCAATGAAGTCGACGCCGAGGTCGACGGCCTGCTGAACGACGTCCTTGGCATACTGTTCATCTTCGGGGGTCCGATGATTCCCTCGCCACAGAGGCGCATCGCACCGAATCCCAGTCGGTTCACGGTCAATTCTCCATCGAGATCGAACGTGCCGCTCTCGTTTGTCGGTGCCATAGAACAGTTCACATCCTGATAGGTGTTATCTCTGGTGGTCAACGATTTCTTGATTACCGCGCTAAACTTGGCTTCGCAGCCTTTCAACTTCCATGATGTCTTAGAGTTTAATACCAGTGCCAACGGATACCTTTAGAGTTCTTTCAAACCAAGGCTGTATTCGAGTGCCGTATCAACTTCCTTCAGACGACTATCCGGAATCGAGCCGATACTGTCTCTGATTCGATGCTCGATAGACACAGTGCGAATCTGACTACAGAGAACGACTGAATCCTCTCGAAGCGGAGATTCCGCAGCCGAGACGAGTACCTCGAACGGATACAGTTTGTCCCCGTTCGATGTCGTAAACGGGACAATAATCGTCGTCGGGGCGTTCTCGTTGCCAACATCGTTTTGAACGACGAGACACGGTCGTGTCCCACGCTGTTCCGAACCTTCCGTCGGGTTGAGATCGACAATAACGATATCTCCGCGGCGAACGTTCATCGGCTACCACTCGGGCACATCGCCGAGGTACTCGTCGGCTTCCCGAGACACATCAGCCATCTCCGCGGCGAGGGCCTTGGACTTTGCCGCATACTGTCGATACCCCTCGGCGAGTTCCTCACGGCTCACGGGTTTCTCGATGGTGATTTTGCCGTCTTCTTCGTGAACAAGTACCTCATCACCGCCTCGGATGTTCAGTTTCTCCCGCAGTTCTTTCGGCAAGGTAACTTGTCCCCGTTCACCGACTTTGCGCTCTCGGGGTCGACTCATGCATATTCATATCATATTCATATTTAAAGCGGTTTCGACGCCGAAACGGTTGTTTTGACATCCTCCCCGCCCTGAGGGGCGAGGATTCCCACGTTGGGATAGTAACAGCGTGTGTTTAGGCGTCAGTTGGTCGTAGTAGCTGGTCGATGGAGGCAGTTTACTTGCTACCGACCTTCGTCGTTACCCGGAACGTTTCGGGCGGTGCGAGGATGCCTGCAACGGTTCCCATCGAGTGAACAACGGTCACCACTGGAGCAAGCGGCAGGGCCAACGCCCAGTATCCATAGTCGCCGCCGTAGTAGACAACACCCAAGAGGAACCAGGCGAGCGTACATAGCGCCAACGCCATCGACGCTGCAAAGAACAACCCGCCGTAGGCGACCGTCACGCTCAATAGCGACAGCGGGACGACGATCAGCGTGACGATCGGCGAGAGCGCCCAGGCGGCGTTACGAACTCGGGTGAGGACCTCGTACCGAAACGGAAGCATCTCCGAGGCCTGAAGGTTTCCGGCAGCCCACCGGCGGCGTTGCTGGGTGATCTCGTATAGCGAAGGCGGAGCCTCGTTCCGGCAGACGGCGTCCGCCAGCGCGAAGCTCACGTCGTGCTCCTGGAACGCTGCCCAAACGAACGCGGTGTCCTCGACCAAACTCTTGCGGTCCCAGGTCGTCGCATCTTCAATCTCGGATCGGACCGCAATCCCGCCACCCCAGGCGAACAGTGGAATCGACAGTCGCGCGAACGCACGCTGTTCTAATTGGACACCCATCCGGTAGATGTCTGCCAGAAAACTCAGGTTCGATCCTGTCCGCCGAGGCTTCTCCCGGAGCTGGACGATGTCGGCATCCGGCAGGCCGTCGAAGGACTCGACGATGCTGTCCTCGTCGAGATAAAGCACGAACTCCTTGTGGCAGTCCAGCGTTCGCCGGGCCCACTCCTGTGCACGCCCCTTTCTGACGGCTCGACAGTCGAAGTCGTCGGGCACGACATGGACCGACGCTCCAGTCACATCGATGGACGATTCGGCGATTACGTGGACGTCATCGAGACCGTCGGGCAGGGAGTCGACCGTCTCCTGAACCACCGCGGCAGCGTCGACGGTCATGATACGGACCTGGACGTCCTCGAGACCGTATTCGTTCGCCGGTGTCTCGTAGCCCGCCCCGACGACGTAGGTGATGACCATCCAGATGAGCGCGGTCGCTCCGAAGAGCAGCGTCACGGCCCACAGGGCAACCCCGAACAACGACGTGGCCCAGGTATCGGCGGTGGTGGTACTCGTCGCCTCTGCAGTGGCGGGGGCCGACCCCGGACCGGAGACGACCGTCGGCGCGAACAGCGTCGCGATGGCGCCGATGACCAGCGCCAGCGTGACTGCGACCAGTGTGACTCGTTCGATCTTCATCGTAACCCGACCAATCTTCTTGCCACCCTTGAACCGTTCAGACGCCAGCCCCGGGTTCACCCGAATTTCGTCTGATTTCCCGTCTTAATTCAGCCTAAACTAGGTTAATCGAGTGAGTCCGACGCTATGGTATCTGGTACTGCATGACTAGATAACAGACCACATAGTGGTCGGTCATAGCATCGTGAGACAGTGATCGAACGTCGCGCGCATCGGTCAGACTCGTAGAGTTAGTGGTGTGTGTCACTCGTTCTGGAAACGTGGAACCGACCCAGTTCAATTTACAACCACCAAAGAGAACATACCAATATGATCGAGGATGCTCGTGTGTTACGTGACGACTTTATTCCCGCCGAGGTCGTCCACCGCGATCCGGAGATCCAGCACATCTCACGCGTCCTCAGCCCGCTTACGGAGGGCCAGCCTGCGGAGACGTTGATCGTCACCGGACCGTCGGGAGCCGGAAAGACATGTCTCACACAGTTTGCCGTCGACCGGCTCAAACAGGAAGTGCTGGATCTCCACATCCACTACATCAACTGCTGGCAGAACTACTCGCGGTTCCGTGTCCTGTATCGAATCCTGGAGGGCCTCGGCAAGACCGTCGACATTCATCGCCAGTCGACGCCACACGACGAACTCATCGAGCGGCTCCAAACCTACAGCGATTCACACAGCGTCGTCATCCTTGATGAAGCCGATCAACTCCAGGATACAGCAATTCTCTATGATCTCCATCAACTCCCACATATCTCGATGATTCTGATCGCGAACCGGGAAGCGGAGTTGTTAGCTCGCGTCGACGAACGGCTCAGCAGTCGACTCGTCGGCAGCGAACGGCTCGAATTCTCACGGTATTCCGACGACGAACTGGTCGCCATCCTTCGGAAGCGTGCCGAGGCTGGCCTCGTCTCTGGAGCGATCAGGACCCAAGAGCTCGAAACGATTGCCGAGGCGAGCGCAGGCGATGCCCGGGCTGCGATTAGTATCCTCAGGAATGCCGCTCGAACGGCCCAGTTCGAACAAGCAGAACGAATCACCTCGTCGATCGTCAGCGACTCGATCCCGGATGCCCGCCAAGAGATCCACCAGAAGAATCTCGACCGGTTAACGCCCGATCAGCGTGTCGTCTACGAGATTATTGAGGAGGCCGGTGAAATCACGCCGAGCCAACTGTACCAACAGTACAGTACGGAAGTCGACGATCCGAAAACCGATCGGACAGTTCGGAACTATCTCTCGAAAATGACCCGGTACAACCTTATCGCCGCCGAAGGGACGAGTCACGATCGACGGTACAAATTGGCGTGAGGAGAGCTGTAGCATATGGAATCACTCTGAGAAGCGGTCGACTAACTCGTCGAGCTTCTGTGTGTCTCGGTTCCGTTCTTTGCGGAGGACAGCCGTCGCTGGACGGTCATCCGCGCCTTCGCGCTGTAGTCCCCGAAATTCGCGCATCGATCCGATCGGGCGAACCACCATGCGGCCGTCTTGTGTCTCGACAAACGCCACTTCTCCCGGCGCTGAGATGCCATGTTTCTCCCTGAGTGGCTTCGGGATCATCACTCGCGCCGTTTTCGAGACAGCGACGATGTGCTCCTCGTGGTCCGGTTCGGAATCATTCGACACGAGACGTCATAATGACTGCAAGGCGGAAACCCGCGACTTCAGGCGCGGGAGGAAGCCGACAACCCGGACACACACCGCGTTCGATAGCAGGCTGACTCCCCCACGCCAATCCAAACTGGTATAAATACCCAGTGCTGCATATGAAGTACAGATGGTGGAAGACTCAAGCACTCGAACCGTCCCCATCAAGCTCAATGTGGACGAGAGTGCCGCTGACCTCCTCCACCAGACAACTGATCACTTCCTCGACGCCGCCAACCACGTCGTGGACGTAGCGTGGGAACCAGACTGGAAAATCACCAGCAAACAAAAACTCCATGACCTCACGTACTACGACGTTCGAGACGGCTCACCACTCCCGGCCAACCTCGTGCAAGCCGCACGAAACCGCGCCGCAGAAGCCGTCAAAGGTGTTATCGAACGCTGGAAAGAAGGGAAGAAAGCCTCGAAGCCCGAGTTCACCTCGCGGTTCGCCAGCTACGACGCACGAACCGTCACCGTCAACGACGACCACGCCACACTCGCCACAATAGATGGACGAGTGACTGCGGAGTTCGTTCTTCCCGACGAACAGCGTGACACGCCACACTCGGCGTATTTGTTCAACGATGACTACGACGTCAAGGGAGCTACGCTCCACTACGACACGGTTGAGGATTGTTTCTACCTCCACGTTCGGACAAAGCCTGCCGTGGAGAACGATGATACCGACACAGGCGATGCCAAGCACGTCTCCGTCCTTGGTGTTGACCTCGGCATCACAAACATCGCAACCACCTCAACCGGACGCTTCTGGAGCGGCGGCGAACTCAACCACTGGCATCGAGAGTACCAGAAACGTCAAGCCGGCCTCCAACAGACTGGGACTCGCTGGGCGCATATCAATGTCCAACGAGTCGGTCGCAAGCAGACTGGACGCTTCGAGCAACTGCTTCACACGATTTCGAACGAACTCGTAGACGAAGCTCTGGAGAACGACTGTACGCATATCGTGTTCGAGCAACTGAAAGGTATCCGCGAACGCTTGCCGCACGCGAAGGCGGTTCACAAGTGGGCGTTCCACCGCTTGTTCGAGTACGTCACATACAAGGCCGAGTCTGAAGGGCTTGTGGTGAAGCAGATTAATCCGGCGTACACGAGTCAGCGTTGCTCGAAGTGCGGGTTCACTCTCGAGGATAATCGCCCGCACAACAACGGGCAGGACGAGTTTGAGTGCTTGAAGTGCGGGTATGATGTTCACGCGGATTACAACGCCGCGAAGAATATCGGCTTGAAATATCTCCGCGACCAGCAAAAGTCTGGGCGTGGAGGCGCACCCGTAGGCGTGCGCTTGAACAGCGGGACGTTGAACGTGAATGGCGAGTATTCGCCTACCGCCCTTAGCGGTTAGAACGGGAGTCCACGCTGAATGCCACGCCCTTCAGGGCGTGGTAGCTTACTCACGTACCCTGTATTTGGCTCTGTTCGTGCCACTGGCCCAGCGGTTACGTACTGTCGACTGATTGTTGGTCAAGACGGAGCAACTGCGTTTCCAACCGTTGTTTCCAGAAGAAGCCGTACGCTGTCTCTCGAATCAGGTGCGATCACCACGTCTTGGAACTTCCAGAAAGTCCCCGCAGAGAGTTATATTACCCCTAGAGAGTCTGGATTGTATGCACGCATCGCAACCGATTCCCGAACTCCCGACCCTTGAGTCGGAACTCTATCTGCTCAGAGCCGACGACCATCCTCGGTCAGTACTCGCGTCACTGGTCGTCGACTACGCACTCCTGAACGATGGCCCAGTCTACTGGGTCGACGCTCGGAACCATGCTGCGACAGATCCGATCGCCGCCGTCGCTCCAAGCCCACGAATCTTAGATCGGATTCACGTTGCCCGTGGGTTCACCCCGTATCAACACCACTCGATTGCCGAGACACTCTTTTCGGAGGCAGCAGACACTACGCCGGGGTTGATCGTCGTGCCAGCGGTCGACGCGTTATACCGTGAAGCAATGACGGGTATCGAAGCCGAGGAACTGCTGGCACGGACGGTCGCCATGGTGGCCAGACTCAGACGAGAGCACGACTGTCCAGTGTTGCTCACCGTTACACGCGAGGATGAACTGAGCGACACCGTCACGGCGGCTGTGACCGAGGAACTCCACTGTGAACACACGCCGTATGGGCCGCGCTTCACCGGCGAAACGTTCGAGACGCTCGTCTACCCGGTCGGAAACGGGGTCGTCCAGACGACGATCACCTACTGGCAGTCGATTATCGAGGCTCGACAGCCGGTGTATGCCTCCGACGGGAAACGGGCCAGCCTTGGAGGGTCGACGGCATGAGTACGCTCACGCCAGTCGCCTTCGACATCGAGACAACCGGCTTCGAAGCGACCGCTCAGGTGACGGTTCTGGGGCTCGTATTTCCCGAGGCGGTTCGCGTGTTCGTCAATATCGATGAGCACACAGTCGACGCCGAAACACTCGAAGCCAGCCAATCCGCACAGTGTGATGAACACGTCGTACTGACGACACACGACTCAGAGGCAACGCTATTGACAGCGTTCTCAACCACTGTCTCGGAGAAAATCGGGCCACGAGAATACTTTCTGACCGCTTACAACGGCGAGTTATGGAAAAGCGGCTTCGATCTGCCGTTCCTTCGGACCCGGTTTTTGGCCCACGAGATTCAGTGGCCCTTCGAGGATGTCCCATACGCGGATCTGCTACCGATATTCAAAGCCCGATTCAACACGACGCCCAGCAACGGGGATGACCACCAGACGACGCTTGGAGGCGTCTACGAGCGGCTCATCGGCGGCGAACTCACCGCACTCGATCCGTTCGACGACAGTGCCGAGGCAGTAGAGGCGTTCGAAAGCGGCGAGTTCGACCGACTCGTACAGCACAACATCGCCGACATTCTGCGTACGCAGGCCTTAGCAAACGTCGCCCAACGCTACTGCAGTAAGAGCGACTTCAAACTCAAATCGCTGTCTCCAACGGTGGGGTACTGAGCGATGGGGCGGACGAATCCAACGTTCCGCGATCGAATCCGCCGACTCGAAGACGAATGGCAACCCTTCCGTCGTGGATTGAGACGAGCAGACCAACCCTACTTCGATCAGTGTTTCGACGACGCCGTCGCACATGCGGCTGCTGGCGGCCAGCAGAATCCGGTCGACCCGTGGCAAGCCCTGTTGCTCTCGATCGTCATCGAACAACAGCGTCGCATCGACGCACTCGAAACCGAACTCGCGGGGACACAAAGCGATTCAGCCGAGTGAGATGGTGTTCACACTCGACTTTACCGGCGAGGGAGTACGTCGCTGGTCGAAAACTCCGACGGGAGCGATCGAATCACTCGACGACTCCTATACACCGTCAATATACACGACGAGCGATGATCTAGACACGTTACGACGCCACCTCGACCGTCGACACGACGTCGTCTCGACAGCAGTCGAACAGTGGCGACCGGGATTCCGGGACTCACCAACGGACGTACTTCGCGCCGACCTCGATTCGATCGACCGTATTCGGCCCGTCGCGACGTGGATCCGAGCGGCTGATCTCCCGGGCACGAACCGGTGTTTCAACGTTGATTTCAGCCCGCAGTTCCGCTACTGTCTCGAAACGGACACCGAACCGACGCCAACCAGCTCCCTCACAACCTGTCGTCTCGACATCGAAGAGACCGAACTACTCGATCCACCCATAACAACCCTCACCGTCGACGGAACCGAGCTCACCGGGACGCCACAGACGCTCATCGGAGATCTCACAGCCCACCTCGACGAGGTCGATCCGGATGTGCTCGTCCTGTCGACAGCCGAACTCATCCCCACATTGGACGACACCGCAGCCGGAGCAGACACGGAGTTGCGTCTCGGTCGCTATCCTGGATACACGCAATTGGCGGGTGACTCAACGTTCGAAAGCTACGGTCGCACCGGCCATTCACCAGCACGGTATACGGTTCCAGGACGCATCATCATCGATCGCTCGAATACGTTTTTCTACGACGAGTCGAATCTGGATGGCTGTCTCGATCTCGTCTCCCGATCATCAAAACCGCTCGAAGAGTTGTCGTGGGCATCGATCGGGAACGTGCTGACAGCGATCCAAATCCGCGAAGCCAGAGCCCGGAACGTCTTGGTGCCGTGGAACTCCTGGCGACACGAGTTTTTCAAGCCGATATCGACGCTCCACGACGCAGACCGAGGGGGATTCACCTTCGAGCCCGCGGTCGGAGTTCACGAGACGGTCCACGAACTCGACTTTTCGAGTCTGTATCCGAATATTATCGTCAGACGGAACGTAAGTCCCGAAACGGTCCAGTGTGAGTGCCACTGTGATCGGTCGGATGTGCCCGAACTGGGTTACAGTATCTGTGATGATCGTGGGTACCTGTGTGATGTTCTCGAACCGTTGATTAGCGACCGAGATGAGATCAAGGCAGAACTACGTGAGTGCGAGGATAGCGACAAAAAAGCGGCGCTGGAGGGCCGGTCGTCGGCGATCAAATGGATCCTCGTCAGTTGTTTCGGCTATCAGGGCTTCTCGAATGCGAAGTTCGGCCGGATCGAGTGCCACGAGGCGATCAACGCCTACGCGCGTCAGATCCTCCTCGATGCGAAAGCCACGTTGGAAGCAGGCGGCTGGCGCGTCCTCCACGGGATCGTCGACAGTCTCTGGGTGACCCCAAGAGTAGGTGACACCCAGACCGCACTCGATAGATTGGCAGCAGAGATTTCGGAAGCGACAGACATTCGATTGGAACACGAAGCCGAGTACGAGTGGATCGCGTTCGTCCCTCAGCGCAATGCTGACCGCGGCGCACTCACCAAGTATTTCGGGCGGTCGACAGATGGTCAGTACAAGTACCGAGGAATCGAGTGTCGACAGCGAAGTACGCCCGAGTTCATCAGTGAGGCGCAAAAACAGCTCATCGAGGTCTTCGACGAAACCCGGGATCCCGAAGCGGTCTGCGGTCGGCTCTCACAGCTCCGAAACCAGCTTTTCAGTGGTGAAGTCAACCCGAATAAGCTGGTAACGGAGATTCGGATCTCGAAAGATCCTGAAGAGTACACGCGACGGACGTTAACGATGGCTGCACTAGAGCGTGCGACAGCACTGGGATTGGAGCGATCTGCGGGCCAGACAGTCGACTATATCGTTGTAGACGACACGAAACAGTCCGCAGAACGTGTCCGTCTCTCTCTGGAGAACCCGACTCGGTACGACCCGGACTATTACGATAGGGAACTCATTCGAGCCGCAACATCCATCCTCTCGCCGTCTGGGTGGTCCGAAGACCGGATTCGACAGCAGCTCTCGGAGACGAACGAACTCTCGCTTGGATCGTTCTGAATCAGCACCGAGTTACCGTCGAGCGATGTTTTACGGTGGGTTATCGCCAGCATTGAGGAATGTGAGCGTGTCTCTGTGGTATGCGACTCGCCAGAGTTTCATCACAGCTCGCGTCACCAGATACACGTCGACCTGTTCGATACAGGAGTTTTCAACATCGCTTGGACCTGACGAGGCGTTTGGCGGCGGATGGAAGTGAGCGAGACCGTCGACGAGAGGGAAATCACCTCCCGTAGGATGGTTTCCCCATCGGAAATTGCGGTTCTGCTCGTCTGTATAGTGGAACTTGTAGTCTCCATGGGTTGTCCACTGGACATCGATCCGAGCCGACTGTGCATCGAGTAAACCATCATCGAGTTCGATGGTAAGCAGGTATGGTGAGAGGTAGTCATCCAAGTGGGCTGTTGCAAGCGGTTCCTCCTCGGCATACAGATCTCTGATGGTAATCAATGCTTTTCGGTCGATTGCACCACGCAACGAGTGAGCCTCTTCGGAGAGATGAGTAGGACCTGCCATCACCATTACGAGGATGCACTCGGGTTCGGCGCGAGATTCTCATCCGAGATGAACTGCTGTGCACTCGAAATCGAGAGCGCGGCATTCGCAAATGCAAGGTTTCGACGCGTCGTTTTCCATTCAAGGAGATCGGCGTCGACCTGTTCGTGGTCGACTGACTGGCTGTTCAGTGTTTCGTCGGCCGCCTGCACGGCCAGTTCTTCGGGTGACTCGGCATCGTACGTCTCTTGGAACTCACGCAGAGTCGACCGGAGTTCGGATACCCGATCACGCAGTTCGGCCACCGACAGTTCATCGAGGATATCGGTCGCTTGTTCGACCACGAGCGATTCAGACGAGCGGGCATACAGCGTCGCTCCGTGGTCACCCGGCTGTGCAGTGACGAATCCTTCGTCAGCGAGCGTATTGAGGTGTTTTCTGGCAGTTTTTTCCGACACGGCTGCTCGATCAGCGATCGTAGCAACCGATTGTGGTGTGTACACGCTACTGATGATCTGTCTCACCCGGGTGTAAGGGGTTGTCTCCTGTGTCCACTCCCGAATAACAGCTTCATTGACGTCATCGAACGGTTCTGGTGGAGGCAGATCGGGCATACATAGACAACACCGTTAGAAGAGTATAGCTATTTCGGGGATAATCTATATTCCTCTAAAAAGTAGTGGGTCGGCGTATACCCCTATTCATACTCTCAGACGACCGCAAGAGCACCGACGAGGACACCAACGATGAGCAACACTATGAGAACGATCCCGCCCGCCAGCAGTCTATTTTCTTGTGCTTTCTGGAAGACTGACATCGCTGCGTACTGCTCACGGAACGCCTGGAGGTTCTCCTCGTTGTAGAAGTACTTCGTCTTCAAGACGAACCGGTCGGTGACCGCACAGCCGGTACACACCGGTTTTCCTTCCAGCCGCTCGGTTTTGATGTGGCTCCGACAGGCGATCGCTCCACAGTTGACACAGTAAAAGTCGTCTCGATGGCCGCTCAGAATACATAGACTCTAAATCAGATCAGACTATTGAAACCGAGCAACTATCTGATCGTTCCGCTCTTCTGTCTGAACGAGCCCGTCGTCGGAAAGATCCGAAAGAAGACCTCGAAGCCATTCTCGACCGTGCTCACCATCAGGTGTGTAGTCGACACGAATCCGATGGCCGAGGGTATCAAGCTCCATCTCGTCGTGCTCGCCGAGGAGCCAAACCACGCGTCCGCGAAACTGTCGTCGACTGCCTTCGAAGCTCGGTTGTGTCGGAACGTCGGGTGCGGTGAAGTCGTCGGTCTGGTAGGCGTGACATCACTGCCGCCACGGGCATCCGGCTTCGTCACACCGTGGTTTCTTCCCACAGGCGACGCCGCCCAATTCCCTGATCGCGCTGTTCGAAATTCTGGACTCTGCAGCAGGCTTGACATCCTCCCCGCGGTAAACGGCGAGGATTCCCGAGCGTTGGGATATTACGGTTTGCAGTCTCTCGCCTGTTCTTGTAGGTGGAACGCACCCGTGGTTGTATCGAACAGGTAGACTCCGGGCTGTGCCAACCAACCGTTACTCATATCCCCCGTTGGGAGACTTTGAGTTATCTTTCTGCGTATGTTCACCGCACCATTCACGTCTGCGTTCATCGTCGTCTCGCACGATTCACAGACGTACAGGCCACGCTCAACACGATTGTTATCTCGTATCTGACCGCAACACGAACAGGTCTTTGACGTATTCGACTCATCGACCCGATCTACGAGGATACCGTGTTTCTCGGCTTTGTATTCCAAGAGGCGGGTAAACCGGTCAAACTCCCACCCGTGCAACTTCTTGTTGCCTGATCGCCCCCAGTTCCGTGTTTCACCGTCGTCGTCTTCCCGAATATCACTCAGGTCGCCTACGGCGATTGTTCCGATACACTCCTCAACACACCGTTCGACAACGTGTTTCGAGAGGGTATGTAAGAAGTGATCTTTCCGGCGTGAGAGTTTCTGTCGAGCTTTCACTGCACGTTGTGAGGGGCCATTTTCGCCCTCCGTGTCGTACTCGTCACGGGTGAAATAGTGTTTATCCTGTTTCAGCCGGTTGCCGGGATACAGCTCGCTGGGTCCGTCCTCGTAGTCAATAGCGAGGTAGTTGCT
>NZ_JAMZIE010000014.1 GCF_024178165.1 Halohasta salina
GACGCTCCGAGACAAACGTCTTGATTGGGAACATCGTTTGTCGGGTGGCACGAACGTGTCACCCTTGCCCGCTGTGACTTCCAGCTACTGCTGAGAACTGACCAACAATCATCTACCCAAGAGCGTTCCGGATATCAACGAATGTTAGCTTACGCAGGTGTGGCTGGAAATCGCGGAACCGTCTACGAAGCTTGTGGGTTTGAATGCGAGTCGATCGAAACGGATGAAACTAGTCGTTGGCAAAATCGAGATGGAAGACAGGAATATGGAGAATATACACGCCGTCGATGGGTCTACGACTTATGAATTATTTGGCATGCCTGAGCTAATTTCAAATTGATAATGCTGCCGTGAGAACACATTCCGAGAGAAAATTTTCACAGCACGATTATATAATAAATTTGGTAATACTGTCAAATGTCAACTTGCAATCATTATATGGCGTCTATCTGTTGTGAGCTGATATTTTTCTGATAACTACTTTTTTGAGCTCATAGTGACAACTACTTAACCAGTATCCTGTTGATTTTTATCAGCAGAATTTGAATGTCATATTGTCAATTTCAGATTGCATCAAATATGATCATGATGGATTCAGAGAAATGAGTCAGGTTTCGATTCCATTCGGTTTGGACCCACATGGGACCGAAGTACCGATCTCAGAGGCTATTAGGGGAAAATTGGACTATTACTATTGTCCAAAATGTGATAACCCGCTCACACCACGAATGGGTGAGCAGCGCCGTTATTTCGCCCATAAGCGCGGTGTGCTTGAAGACGACGAGTGTCCGTTATCATCCCAACGAGACGTCGACCGTATGGTCGACGATCTCCGGACTTCGGACATCGAAAAACAAGAGTCTGCTCGCCAGATCCGTACGTACATCGGTGAAGAGCCAGGAGGTCGACTTCGACTCTTCGGAGTTGTCCCATCTACTGAGTGGGAACAATTCGGGGTTGCAGCTGATGTTGAAGCACTTCTTCAGGAGTGCACGATATCGACGAACGGTGTTATCCATCCCCCGACTGGACGAAGTTTCCATCCATCTGAGCCGGAGGTCCTCTTCGAATTAGATCCCGATGCAGCAGAATTCACTGTCACTGTCGATGGCCCAGATCATTTAGAGAGTATTGTCGGTGAGTGGTCTGCAGATGGGTTATCAGCAAGTGACATTTTTGTCGGTGACCAAACACGAGCACGGCGAACCCATTCTAAACGACAAATAAAACTCGGGGAGTGGGTGTATGCTGTCACAGATGGCAGCGTCGATACCCTTGGTGAGGAGATGTCATTGGACACCTTGGGTGAGTGGAAAATTTTAGCATTCCCAGCGCGAGAAGATACTACAGAGCTTCTCGATACATACGGTGCAAACCTCCGAACTGACGAGTACGGGTTTGAGGCAGACGTGATACTACCTGCGGAAGCCCACCCGACAGCTGACAAGCCCATTGAGAGCCCACCCGGATCGACGGTATTGATCGGAGTTACCCCTGCGGAGGAACAGGATCCGATGTTTGAGATTGTCTCTATTCCTAAACGGAAAGGAGACACAGTTGAACTCACCCCGACTGGCCCGGGAAATACCCGGTTTTACAGGACTAGGGTGCCACAACAGGGGTCCAAGCGAGTCAGTGTTCACCAGCGAAATTCGAGTCGACACCGGTTGATCCACCTCCATGCCGTCGAGGCTGAAGACAGGCAACCGCTGGCAGAGTCGATGTACGGTGATCTCGGATTGGAAATCAATCAAGATGGCCAATCCGTGCTACTATCACCAATTGGGGAGATTCAGTCTACCACTATCGAGTCTTCAGTGACTCCAGCGACGTTGCCGGAAATGATCGACTATGTCGGACCAGAAGGAATCGAACTCGAAATAAAGGCTCACTTTCCGTTGGATCATCCAGAGGCACCGTCGTTCAGTCGTTCCACCAAAGACATAGAATCAGACCTCGGCAATATAGGAAACTGGGTGATGCAGGGGTGTATCGCTATTGATGTCACGTTCGAGGGTATTGGATCTGTATCGATAACATTCGGCGAACAGTCCTCTGAAGAGGTGAAACCATGACACTGTCAAGCGGTGACCGATTCTCAGGGGAATTGAGTATTCATGGGAAAAATAATAATATTGGAAGTGTCAACGTTGACGGTGAGACGATAACTATCGGCCCCGTAACCTGTGATGAGGGAGAACGGGTCCAACTTCAATATCTTGGTACTCGAAAAGCTGACAACGCGTCATCAACCTTCGCGATTTGTCTAAGCAACCATGCTATTGATAAAGAGGAGTACAACGAATACCTTGGTCAGATCATAGACTTACTAACTCCCGATGGTCCACCATCCGCCGGTACTGAAACATATATTAAGATAGATGAAATTTCCGACGACGGGATTGGGTATGCATCACCCGGTGGACGACGAATTGGGTTAGGTCCCGTGGCTGCACAAGAAGGTGACTTCGTACAGGTGGTGGGTGTTTCCCCCACGCACGCACGGGTAGTCGACGAGGAACTTCAGGGCGAGAACTACAATACCCGGTTTTGGATTCTCTCTGAACAATACGACAAACTTCCCATTAATCTGGATGATGAGTACACGAGTGCTATTGCTGAATTCGATGAGGAAACACCCATCTGTTATGTAAAAAACATCCCAATTGCCTTACCAGGTTGTGATGGTCAAATTGGCCAGAAGTTAGATGTCCGTGTCTCTCAGTTTGAGGATGGACAAATTATTGGGGAGGTAGTTGAACTGTATGACGAAGTGAGTCGGATTAAGAATCCTGGACATTGGGCACGTATGCAGTGGCTCCAGGATGCAGGCTTCGAGGAACCTACCTTCCTCAGGGTTGTCTCCGGATACATTGGCGTACCCATTGACCAGTTACCCGAAGATCCCGATCAACTGAAGGCTGCGCTAATAAGTGAGGCAATTCGGCTCTGTTTGGCCAACAAAGCAGAGGAAAGCAGTGACTCCTATCCGAGAGCTCACATAACCGGTATCAGGCACTGGGTTACTCACAAACTTGAGCCACTCCTTGGTGAGACAAATAGTGAGGAAGATGACTGGTTCCGTCAATACTTAGATGAAAAGAATGGGCCAAATCTATCATTCCTTGGGGACGTGCTCAAGTTGTCAAATGGGTACTATGCCGCTGGTGCTACCCGAGCCGTCCTCATTGGGAGAGAAATTGCAATTCTAATATCTGGCGTTCCAACATCAGAGTTCCTTGATGCTGGGTTAGATATCAGGCTGAGAGGCTCATCACGAGTTATATATAGTACATCTAAATCGGAATTACAGTCTCACGGCATTCCAGTTCAGTCACGTGATGAATATACCCAAGCCGAAGTCGACACCTACGACGTCGAGTTCCTCTCAGAATTCATCGAGTCCCGGAAATCCACTGCATGGCAAGGAGGGGACGATTGGGAAGCCTATGGGGGCGTATCTGGCTATGGCTGGACTTGGCGAGACACTCCGTTAGAAATCAAGGATACCAGCGATCGGTTCGTGAGCCTTTGGCGAAAGCCGATCGAGTATGGAGGCGACGAATACTACCTTCGGGTTGAGGACGACGAAATGGTCAGTGAAATCCACGTCCCGCAACGGCATTTCAAGCAACTGTGTCTGATCATCGATGCAATCAGCGGGACCCCAAGGTCTGTTGAAATTTCCCCTCTCCCAGACTCCTCAAATTTCCATTTAGCACTGACATTCTCACCCCCCCGGTCACAGTACCGCTGGCTGACAGCCGTAGGATCAGAGTGGCGTGAATTCGCTAACAATCGTATCCATTGGGAAGTCCCATATGGTGCGGCTGATTCTGTGATTGAGGCATTCGAACAGTTACCCGTACAGATCAAAGATAGCCGTTCAAACTAATTCCAACAATGAAATCAATCAAAGAAGTCTCAGAACAAATCGAACAGGATCTCCAACAGTACATTGAGTCAAGCTACCATCTGCACCATCCACGATTAATCGAGGAACGACGACAGTTGATGGATGATGGGGAAACATCAACCAAACCGTGGGTCGAAGCGACCCCCTCATACAAATCTGGACAGGAGTTCCGTGATTTGGGGCTTCCTACAGAAGTGGTCGATCTACTCAAGGATCTCGAAGACGACGGACTCGATATTTTCGATCCTCCATATAAGCACCAGGCAGACGGTTTGCAGAGTTTCTTTAACGACGATCAGGACCTTATCGTCTCTACAGGTACCGGGTCCGGGAAAACCGAAATTTTCCTGTATTCGATCCTTGGTCAACTTGCAAAAGAAGCCCAACGCGGTAATACAACCGATCAACGAGGTGTTCGAACACTCGTGTTGTATCCGATGAACGCACTTGTAGCCGATCAGTTGGCTCGGATGCGGCAACTGTTCGGTGATCCAGATGGTCGACAAACGATCGCCGATCGCATGGGTCGGACAGTCCAGTTCGGTATGTATACTGGACGTACACCGTATCACGGTGAGTTTGATACAAAAAAGAATGATGCACGGCTGAAACCCGTTATCGATCGCTATCTAAATCTCAAACAAGATCGTCCAGACTTGTACGAGGAACTCGATGAGATGGGCCGGATCCCTGCAAAGGATCTCGAGGGATACCGAAACAAGGGGGCGCTCAAGACGGAGCATTTCCGCACGCAGCCTGGAGATGCAGAGTTGTATTCTCGGCAGGAAATGCATGGCGAAGACAATCCTCACGGTGGTATTCCAGACATTCTCATTACGAACTACTCTATGCTGGAGTACATGCTCCTTCGCCCGATAGAGAACAAATTCTTCCAACAAACGAAAGAGTGGCTCACTGCTGACGAAGAAAATGAACTCAATATTGTTCTCGACGAAGCACACCTCTATCGTGGTGCTCAGGGTGCAGAGGTTGGTCTCCTATTGAGCCGTCTCTTACAGAAGCTTGGCATCTCCAGAGACCGTGTCCGCTATATTCTCACCAGTGCGACGATGGGTGACAACATCGATGAAGCCGCACCTGAGTTCGCGGCCCAACTTACAGCTGGTGACAAAGACGACTTTGCGGTAATTAAAGGGACTCAGATCGAGTACGAGGGTGGCTCCCCTGGTACTGAACGGACTGCACAGCTACTCGAACGAGTCGAGTATGAACTGACCCCCTCTAAAATCAATAACCTCGCAGACGAGCGTGGATGGGACATCTATCAGGGTGGGTCAGATACGGATGCCCTCCGTGAGTATCTCGCATCACAGTTGGAATCGGATCCACTGTTCAAATATGCCCACAGCTTCTTAGAGGGTGAACCGCTTCCACTTTCGGAGCTTGCAGACGAAATATTTGATGACGTCGACGAGGATCTTGCGAAGGAGGCAACTGGGAACTTCCTGTTTTTGTGTACCGAAGCGAGGGAAGGAGAAGGTCAAGCGCTGCTGCCGACGAGGCTTCACATGTTCTTGAAAGGCCTCCCACGGCAGTTTGCTTGCATTGACCCGAATTGTAGCGAACGTCGGGCCACAGAAGGGGAGAATCTTCTCGGCAAGTTGTATACAAATCCCCGCGAAGAGTGCGAATGTGGGGCCCGGGTGTTTGAACTACTCAGTCACCGCACCTGCGGAGCAGCCTACCTGCGAGCGTACCGTCGACGAAACGATTCAACTGGTCGGACCTTCCTTTGGTCAGAAGGAAGTAATTCAGAGTCGCTCGAAGAGATCCACCTTTGCGTTGAAGAGCCACGTGAGGGAGGTCCAAGTGAGCGGTCACTTCGAGAGACAACCCCTAAGCGAAAACTTAGCATTGAAACGGGGCACTTGCTCGAAGACAGGTTTGTTGATCACGAGTCTCCAGACCAGTATATCGATGCCTGGACGCCGCCTGAAGAGCCGCCATCTGATGAGCATCCACATAGCTGGACACAGTGTCCTGTCTGTGGAATCGAAGAGTCCTGGCGACACGGTGAGACAAAAATACAGGATCTCGAGACCAAAGGTGAGGAACCGTTTGCAAATATTGTCCGCTCAATGTTTGCGATTCAGCCAGAGGATCCTGATAAGATCGACTCCGATGATTATCCCAATGCGGGGAAAAAGATACTTTGTTTCTCTGACGGGCGACAAAAAGCAGCTCGGCTGGCCCGTGATGTACAGGCGACTGTCGAGTTAGATTCATTTCGTGAAGTGGTTGCAGACATTGTTAGCAATCAAGAAGAGCCGCTGACTATGGATGAACTCTTCATCGAATTTGTCCTATATTGCAAAAAGAACGGGATCGTCTATTTCGATGATAGTGATGAATACCAGACTGCTGGCAATGTTGTCTACGAGGGTTCGCGGTCCATCTTCCAGGAGCAAGTCAATAATCTCGAAAAAATCGCAGGGCGATACGGATTAGATTCGATTGAAGAGATCCCCAGTCACCCAGCAGCAAAAACAGAGTTGTCCAATCGACCACGTAAGTTTGATTCAACCCTACTCAGCTCACTGGGTGATGAACACTATTCCATTCCCGCAGCGCTGATTGGATATCTTCGGCCAACAGATTCCGGATTAGAACATATCACGTCGTCACTCCCTGATATTGATCCAGAGTTGGTAGAATCAATTGTCATCGAGATACTCTGGGCTGCGTGTAAGGAACGGGCCTATGATAGTGATATTAGTCCCCACCAACGTTCAAATTCGATTAAGTGGACTTATTTCACTGAGTCCGAGCAAGGCTTGGAATGGGATGAGTTAGTTCCCGAGCATATCCTCGATATTGTGGGAGAACATCTATCCCAATCAGACATCACCAATCTGCAGACAGCTCTTATTGAGGACGAGGGGCCTTTCGAGTCTGCTGGAAATATGCGATATATGGTCGATCCCGAAAGTGTGACACTGGAACTCCGTGTCGACGGAAGTTGGTACCGTTGTACCGGGTGTCACCAATTCTCAGCAGTATCTCTTGACGGTGGCTGTCCGCGTGAGGATTGTGGCGGAACTGTAGTCGAGGTCGATGATTCAGACCCTCATCTGAACTCACGGAAAAGCTACCTCCGTAAGCCGCCTCAGAAGATCGTCAACGATGAGGCCGAACCGTTTACGCTGCGGTCAGAAGAACACTCTGCACAACTCACCGCAAAAGATAATTCAGAAGCTATGTCTCGTTCGGAAGAGTACGAACTTCTCTTTCAAGATATCTTGGTTGGTGATGAAACTGAACAACCGATCGATGTCCTCAGTTGTACTACAACAATGGAGGTCGGGATCGACATCGGGAGCCTCACAGGAGTTGCAATGCGAACCGTTCCACCAGCTCCCGAAAACTACGAGCAACGTGCTGGTCGGGCTGGTAGACGCGGTGCAGGTCTGTCGACTATTATTACGTTCGCCGACAATTCACCGCATGAAACACGGTACTTCGAACAGCCAGGAGATATGATTAGTGACCCTGGTACGGAACCAATCATCTATGCTGGCAACGAGAAGATTGCCCAACGCCACGTCAATGCCACATTGTTAGCTCGCTTCTTTGATGCGTCAACAATCGAATCTGGAGCAAGCGTGTTCGAGTCGTTGGGAACAGGGGCGTCATTCTTTGCAGGGGATGGCAATTACACATTGGATGCATTCGAACAATGGGCTCGGTCGAATGTCCTCGACAACTCAGAAACAGCCGAAAAACTCGGTGTCCTCCTGCCTAATGAGCTAGGAGAGTCCCGAGGTTCTAATTGGCGGAGTGATTTTGTCAAGCATGCAGCCGAAGAGTTCCTCGATGATCTCACCTCCCTAAGTAATCGTGGAGGCTGGGACACAGACACCGACGACGAAACAGATCTGCTAACGGTATTGCTGGATGACGCACTTCTCCCGACATTCTCCTTCCCGATCGATGTCTGTGACTTTACAGTTAAAGGGCAAGACAAGGACACAGGTCAACCGAAGACACGCTATGAGATGTCTCGGGACATGAAACAAGCTCTCTCTACCTACGTCCCTGGCCGAGAGATTGTTGTAGACAAAAAGACATTTGAATCGTACGGACTGTACTTTAAGTTCGCAGAAGACGCGGTAAATCGAGCGAGCGGACAAGAGTGGGAGGATCTTGATTGGATTAATTTCTGTCCTGTCTGTGAGACGGTGTTCGATCAAGATGATCACAGCATGGCAGACCATGATGACCCCTGTACTGTCTGTGATGAGCCAGACGTCGTTTCTGTCCAAAAATTCACGCCTCCAGCCTTTGCACCAGAGATTGACCGCCAAGGACAACCTGAGCAGAGTGATTACTCGAACGAAGATCGCGTTTACGCAACACCACCTAAGTACCCACTTACGCCAACTTCAGAATCAGAATCTGGTGCAGGAAGTTTCGAAGCCGAAAAAGACGCTGGGGTGTCGACAGTCGGTCAATTGCGAAACGAACAACTCATCGTCGCCAATTTCGGTCCTGACGACCAAGGGTTCGAGGTGTGCAAGAAGTGCGGTGCTGTTGGCCTCGAAGAGCTACAAAGTCCGCACAACCGTCCATACCCCAAGGATGTACGGAGGATGGATCTCTCGAGGTACTCTCAGCAGTGTGACGGTAGTACGGTCACAACAAGCTTCAGCCACTCATTCCCAAGTGACCTGACCGTGCTTCGAATTCCACTAAAGGAACCCCTTGAGTTCATGCCTGAAGCAGACTGGTTCGAATCAGCTGGTCAGTCGCTGGCTGAAGCCCTGGTTATGGGTGCATCTCAGGCCCTTGGAATTGAGGATGATGAATTGGAAGGTGGGTTCCGAACACGGTCTGCCGACATTATAGACGACGAAGACAGCCGAGGATTAATTGAGATCTTCCTCTTTGATACAACTCCGGGAGGAGCGGGCTTTTCAGCGAAAGTCTGGGAGGAGTTCGATGATGTACTTGCTACGACTCGGAGTCTCCTAAATCAGGATTGCTGTGATTCTGCGTGTCATAAGTGTCTCCGTCGATACGACAACCGTCACCTCCATGAATCACTAAATCGGTATCTCGGTGATTCACTGCTAGAATACGCAACAACAGGTAAAACGCCTGAACCGAACCAGGACCGTGCGGCGTCACTGGTGTCTCGACTTGAACAATCCCTGAAACTCCAAGATGCGTCCTTAGAGATGACTCAGGATCCGGTTCATGACGATCAGTGGACCGTCGAATCCAGTGACGACACCTTCCAATTCGGTATCCGATCATGTCTTCGTCAGCCGCGTCACCTAGGTGATACCGATGAAGATTTCTCCGATTACCAACTCACACACGAATTACCGGAGGTCGCCACGGAGATCGTACGGTCACTTGACTGATTAAAATGAGCGATGACATGACGATTGATTGGTCGTACTCGAACGCCCGCTTGTATGAGTCATGTCCACGATCGCTATTCTACCATTACTGGCAACGGACCGGCGCAAATGACGATTCCGAAGCTGCTGATGAACAGATACTATATGGGCAACCTGGAGTTGGTGCGGTAATTGGAACTGCAATTCATACTGCACTCGGTGAGCATATCAGTCGGTGGTCTCGTGGAGAGCAAACAGGCCTTGAAATCGTCCGGCAAGTAGCCCGGGACTACATCCATGAGGTGTTCAATAACAATTCTACAGTGGTTTCGGATGCTACCCCCGAGTCGCTGGTTCATACCTCTGATGCCCATATTGGACGATTCTTTCGCGTTATTTGGCCCCAATTTCGAGATCATCGATACATACTCCATGAGGAGAATTGTTCCTTCGAAGTCGGATCTACGAAAGTATGGGTCCGTCCTGATCTGTGCGCTCGCGATAGTGGCAACTTTGTCATCACTGATTGGAAGTCCCGCCAACCAGCTATTTTCGAAGATCCATCGCTTCAACTGCGTGTATATGCTCTCTGGGGTCATCAGCAATTCGAACCAGATATCGATCGCATTTCGGTTCAATTAGTGTTTACAAGTGATGGTCGGATCGAGCGTCAGTCCGTCGAAAAGGAGGATCTCGCTCAACTTAACGACCGGATTGCTGGCGATGTTCTGAAGTGGGGCGATCCGAATGACCGGACTAATTTCCCAACGGATGAATCATTTGAGAAGTGCTCGAATTGTCCATATCTGCACTCGTGCAATGCTGGCCAGACCACGGTTACAGAAGGCAAATAAGCACGTACTATCTTCTCGATGCCAGTGCGATGTCTTCTATCTGTATTGGGTGATCAGTTCGCGGATATCGTCAGAGTCGACATAGAGGCCTTGGAGGCGGGTGATTCTATCCGCTTCTTTCAGTAGCATGTCGCCGTCCCCGCCAAGTTCTTCGGCACCTCCCTCATCAATCAATATTCGAGAGTCGGACTGTTTGGGGAGACGGAAGGCTACGCGAGTATCTAGGTTCGCTCGTAAGTCTGTGTCTATGGACTCGTGTGAGGGCCGTTGGGTGGACACTACAAGATGGACACCTTGAGCTCTCGCGATCTGGGCGATACGGCGTACGTTATCTTCTGTTTCATCAGCATCTGCACCCAGTTGTTGTAAGAGATCAGAGTACTCGTCGATGATCACGACAATCGGTTTCATCTGGTTATCCGGGTTCTGTTCGTTGTACTCTCCAATATCACGACAGACGCTTTTACGAAGAAGTTGCTTCCTGCGTGGGATTTCTTCTTCTACAAGCCACTCAAAGAGGTTGGCTGCATCCTCGGAATCTGTGATTACCTTATCCTTTACCAAGTTTGGCAGTGCGTCGAAGAAAATGAAGTCTGTTTCCTTGGGATCAACAAGGGCAAATTCGACGTTTTCTTCTCCTTTCTGTTCGATAAAGTTCAGAATCAGGGTGTATAGGAAGACTGTTTTCCCACCGCCGGTAGCTCCGCCAACCAGCATGTGCGGCGCTTCCTGAAGATCAGAGCGGTAGACTTCCCCGTCCGGGGTGACGCCTGCCAAGTAAGGTAGTGAGGCAGTTTCAATCTGGTTTTGTGGCTCGTATTCGTCTCTGTAGTCTCGGAGTGGGACGATGACATTGTCCTCCCGGGGGACATCTAAAGTAACGTATTCTGTACCAGATAGACGTTGGATGATGGGTTCTTTGTCAAACGCCATTTCCCGGGCGATGTCCTCAGCCCGCTTCTCAAGGGAATTTTGTTTTTCGCCGGGTGCCAGCAGGATTTTGAAGCGGATGACATTGGGTCCAACTTCGATATCGTCTGGATCGATATCACGGATATTGATTCTGTAATCGTTGAGCACCTTTTTTAGGGTCTCTACGGACTCTGCATGATCAGCTGCATCACCGAACCGTCTGTTCGATTCCTGATCTCTCTCGGACACCGCACCTTCTGTGGGTGATTCTTCCTCAGTATCAGACCCTGATTCATCACCCCCCGTTTCCTCGGCTACCTCTGCTTTTGTTTTCTCGACGTCTTCTTCGCCTTCCTCATCTCCCAACTCTGGTTGCTGGCGTTCGCGATCATCAATCCCACTAACAATCAATCGCTTAATAGATTGGCGTGGGAGTCTGTCGACGCGGATTGACTGGGCATTCGGAGTTACTCCGTCAATCCGAACGTCGGAGGTAGCTTCACTCGTGACCTCGACCGAAATAATACGCGGATTGATTTCAATCGTGGCATCTTCTTTGAACACATCGTTGATCCGGTCTGCCCAATCTTCCTTCCCCTCCATGCCTTCTGCAGAGGTAAGTTCGTAGTACAGTTGTTCTCTGAGAGCTTCTTTTCTGGGTGACGTAGTGATGTTACTATCGCCGGTAAACAGCCCTCGGATCGTGTCTGTGGTTTCGAAGACCTGGTCGACAGCACTTCCCTTTACGACCTTCGTATCATCATCATCTGAGATTGTATAGGCGCTGCTTGTTTCCTCAAGAGTCTTTATCTCGATAATATCGAGGATCAGTCCACCGTCATCACCGAACTGGACTGTGAGGATATCTGCACGGCTCTCGCTGTCTCCTAAGTTCAACCACTCACGTGTTCGAGGATTATCGATAGAGAAGATAAGCTTCGGATCGGCTAGTGTCTCTTGGAGCCATTGAACGGCAATAATCGAGCCTAGCAAGCCTTTGGTATTACGGGACTTTCCGCCACCGAGCGTCTCTTGGGTTATGAGACGGAGAAGCCCACTCTGCTGGAGGTCAGCGATCCGTTCAGCAATTTCTTCGAGATCTGTCTCGTCCGGGGCTAATCTGTACTCGTTGATAACACGACGCAGCACTCGTCGGAAATAATCGATATCTTCGGAGTACGTGGCGAAATCTCGATCACCACGTCGCTCTCTCGATATGAGATGATCCTTCCAGAATGGATTTCCATTCATCGGTGGCGAGGAGATGGAAACCCAGATTCCATTATCGAGAAGTTTGTCGACAGTCTCTTTGTTTACGTCTAATTCGTTGACCTCAGCGTTGTGTATGGCCTGCCGTTGATTATATAGTTGGTTGACCAGGTCCTGGTACTCCGAAAAGAGAACACCTTCCTTAGACGGTGAGATACTGATTTTGTCCTCTAGGAGGTCGTAATTGAATTCCTTTGGGACGTACAGCGGGTGAATAGTCGTGTCAGCGTCCCGCTCAAAGGTTTGGATACTGAAGTTGCTCTGGTCGTTGATTAGGATGAAGTGTTTTGGATCGCCGTTTAGATCATCAGCATATGCTTCGTAGCTAGTGTGTTCGTTGGTAACGATCTCGAACCTACCAGCATCGTTGTCTGGGCCGAAGAGATTGATGATATCTTCAGACTCAGAGCTGGAGATACTTCCGTTGAGAACAGGCTTCTCATCGTCTTTAATAAAGGCAAACTCTACGGTGGCGCCTTGGATCAGACCTTTTTCTGCCAAGTCAACGACATCAGTCAGCAGGTCCGCAGGGTTGAGTGGATCAATGACGCTGACCTTGAGATGACGTTTGGACGGCGGGTATGCAGAGACGAATTTGTTGAGTACATAATCATAGAATTTGGAATTCGTCCCTTCGGCAGCGTTCTCGATGCGAGTATAAACGGGCAGTCTGTCGTGTTCTGCTGATTGAACCAGATAGGTTTCATCAGGCAGTCTATAGTTACCCCCGACATGGATGCTTCGAAGGACGTGAGGCTGTTCCTCGACGCTGTTAAGCAGGAAGTTTCGTTCTTCTTCTGTTAATGTCTCTTCTTCATTGTGGACCTCTCGTGCCAATTGAGCATATTTCCAGAGGTGGAGGGGGTGAAGTGGCGAGAGGATGAGTTCTCGATCGTCTTCATATTCGAAAATGATTGTGTCGAATAGTAGAAAGTCGGATAAGAGCTTTGAGGAGCCCTCAGAGCTTACTTTCTGGATTTCTCGATATTTCTTATCTAATTTATCTTGGACCTCTCGGTATGCCTCGATATACCCCTCTGCGGATTCCAAGAGACTTTCATCTCCAAGCAGACGAATCAGCGGTGCTGACAGTAGACCAGGTAGTGCATCAACCAACTCGCTACGTGCCTCGACATACGTATTGATCGAATCTACAAGGTCCTCGAATTTGCCTGTACTCTCTGCGGCCTTACGTAATTTCTCGAAGCTACTATCTTTATTTCGGGGTTCGAGGTGGTCAGTTCGCAATGCTTGGAAGTTCTTTACCGCGCTTTGCCGATCCTCCGGATTATGGACGATACCGCCGAAGGAGTTCTTCGTGACAAAGTGATCCACGAAGTAATAGAGATCGTCATTAACGTCGAACGCCAGCTGTTCGTCTCCAGTAAACTCTAAATCGATTCGGTCTTCCTCTTGATCTACTGCGTCTTTGTAATTCTTATCGAAACTACTTGAAATCCGTTCAAGTTCTTCGTCTTCATCGTCGAAGACAGCTTCGAGACCAGCTGATTCTGTATCTCTCCTTGTACTGGTGGTCGAACGGCGTGAACTGGAAGAACTGGACGTAGTGAATATTTGGTCGACCTCGTGGTAGGTGAGGTCTTCGAGTATCGAGGAGTCTCCTGTTCTCTCAAACCGACGCAATTTGGCCACTGATCGCTCCCGACCCTCACGATCACTGTCGTCGACTTTGGTGACGCTGTTGGTTAGTCGTCGGCGATCTTTATTGGACATGTGGGAGACACGCAGCACTAAATCCAGGTTGTCGCTAAGCCGGTCAGGGATCTCATCTGGGTTGTTGAGTCCAGGGTCGTTGAAAAGTCGTAGTCGGTGTAATTCCGTTCCAAGAGCGTCAAGTGAGTCTTGTTGAGAGTCCCGAAGGGTAGCGGTTGCATAGTCCGCGACAGCAGGGATCTCGAATTGCTCATAGAGATCGGATCCAAGAGTTTTCCAGATGGCTTGGGCTGGAGGACTGTCCGAGAATTGCTCGTGTTCCTGCATCCGGTCGGTGATTTCTCGCGTGATTTCTGCCAGAGGCAGGTCGACCATGCCTTCGAAATCCTTCATTGAATTGAGTCGGGCATGATCTCCACGAACCAAGATCACCAGTTTTTCCGGTTCGACTCGTCCGTTCCAATCGTAATCTGTTTGCGTACCGTTTCGCCAATTGACCGCATCACTAACTTTGTCCGTGAGTCTGACGGAGGAGCCATCTGTAACAGATTGAAGTGGGGCGATATCTGCTTCATCGATGCTCACCATCGCCAACCCAACATCGTATTTTGTGTTCTTGCAGAGCGTTTTAACGAAGGTCTCTGCATCGAAGCGCGGCGGTGACTCGATTATAACTCCAATATTCTCGTCTGTCAGTTGGTCGATTGTCTCGGTGCCGATCGCTTGTCCGAGAAGTCCTTCAGTACTCTGGGCTATGTTTGGTGTTTCGGTAGTTTCGGTCATATTTCAGCCTCCGGGACAGAGACAATGGTAACGCCGTCTGCGTATTCTTCCGCGTATCCAAGGTCCGATACTGCGTCTTTGAATCCATCGCGATTTTGATTATTCAGAGGGTCACTCTGGGATGCACTTGCACCCAGCCTGATATCCCACTCTGCAAGATGTCTACGATCTTGTTCGGTACCGCCAACGATAATTCCGTAGCGGCTACGGAGTTCCTCCGAGAGTTCCTGCAACGACATGCTCTGACCGGGTTCAATTACTGAGAGGAGAATTGGTTCTAGCATCTCCGGGTCTGGACGGAACCGACGTTTGTTTGCACGGTTTCCACGTGGTTTGAGCAGGCCTGCCCTCCAGCCGTAGGTTTGAGCTGTAGACTGTGGTGTGTAGGTGTCGAATCGGTTTGAGAAGTCGTGGATAACATTACTGACAGCATCAACTAACCGGTGGAAGGTAGTGTCTTGATCAGGATCACGTGACGCCCGAAACACCTGTTCGAACTTCTCGTAGTCTTGGTCTTCCTTATCTTTCTTTTTCCGGTTCAGTTCCAAGAAGTTCTGATTCTCTAACTCACGGAAAATATCATCTTCGTCGTATGATTTGTAACCATCTCTGTCGAGAACGTGTTTGACGCCGAGTCTGGTTGCCAATTGAATTTGCGAGCCGACCACACGGAAGGATTCGAGACTCGCATCTGCGACCGGGTTCTCTGTGTTCCCTGTGTAGTTGAATACGAGAGGAACTGGTTCTTCCTTGCTTCCGTTTTCACGAATCTCGTTGTGACGGTTCGCCATATAAACATAAAACAGGAACCCGCTGAATTTGATAACGCGTCGAAGATCACGTGCGTAATTCAGATCGTAGTCCCCATTCGAATCTTTGAGATGTAGTGATAGTGTGTCAAACCCAGAGACGAACTCTTCGGCCATGTTTCCGTCATCGAAGGCATCACCGAGCTCCGGTTCCTGCCACGGTGAGACAGTAACATTGTCTTTTTCCCCCTCTTTAGCCAGTGGTCGGAACAAAAGAGAGATTGCATCGTGGTGGTCTTGGAGTTGATCACTAAGTTTTTCCTGGATATCACTATTGGACCGCTCTATGACTGCATAAATGAAATTCGAGGGAGTGACACCAATAGTTCTGTACGCGACAAACCAGTCGCTCATTGAGGTCATCGCGGAACGATAGGGTGTACTGGCATAGAGCGCATTATCATTATCTACGACCTTCCTCATCCGGTGTCGCAGGTTATCTAACTGCTCATCAGTCAGGTCGCGAGAAGATTCAAACAGGTTATGATATTTTTCATCAAGTTCCGCTGACGGTGTTTTCCCTGGTCGTTCGACAAACTTGAACAGATCTTCTGATTGATACGTAGAGCCAAGAATATTACTAAAGATGACTTGTGCCAAATGTACGGGTCTTGTGGAACTGGAGGTGGCCTTAAATCCGAACGTTGCTTCCGAGGCATCTCCGTTCACATCATTGAGTCTCATTGGCATAGCTATTCACCGCCGCTCCATTTGGTACCGATCATCGTTGATTGTCAATATCTCGAGATCGCCGGTTTCTGCATCCATGATATGGACGGTGCCGTGGTCCTCGTCATGGCTTTCTCTGTACTCGATTTCCTCCATGAACTCGAGTAACTGCTGTTCTTCTTCACGTCCTCGTAGAATATACGGGATATTCCCTTCAAGCGCTCCCAAAGTCTCAGACAGTTCAGGATCAATACGGAGTCTTACTGTGGAATCACGGCCTTCGTACTCGAGTACATGATGGTCGTGATTGTAGTCCATAGCGTCTCTGATCTCAGGATGTAGATGCGGAACCCGCCGGTTCAGCTCACGTTTCGGAATTTCTGTTCGAGAGATCAGAGAGAGTGAACTCTTCGATCGGTAGTTGTGGGACAGCCAGACGCGAAGATCGGACCCCTTCGATGAATCCGGCATGAAGTAGCTGTTGATCATCTCAATGACGTCCTCTTTCACACTGTCATTCGGTCGTTCTCTGTTCCGCTGGTCGTGGAACGAGTAGTTGGTATCGTGGTAGAGGTCGTGTGCGTCAAAGTTTTCGACAACTGTATCTTCGAAGTAGAATCGGCGTTTCTTCTGGATGAAGAGATCGTCGACCTGTGCTACTGTATCTTCATCGTCTCGCCCGGACACTTGTTCCTCCGCGTCTGCCCAGAGTTTGCTATCGATGAATGGATGAGTTAAATCTCGGGGATGAAAATACTCATTCAAGAGGCTGAAAATAGTCCCGCTACCACTGAATGCGAGGTTGTAATACTTCAGATCTTCACCAAAGTCGGTAACGCTCCGACTTTTGGCTCCAGTTATGCAATACGCCAAGAAATTGAGCAGGTCACGAACGGTTACATGAGCATCCAGCTGGCCGACTGACTGTAGAAGCCGTATGATGTTGTTCTTTACCTGATCGTTCTGTAATTTCTCGATATTGTAGGCGATATGCCCCTCGATATTGGTGCCGTCACCTTTCTTTAAGAATTTACTCGAAGTCAGGTTTTGGATCGCCTGTAGTATGACTTTGCGTGTGAGTATGTTTCGATTATTGAGATCGATGACGACGATGGAGTCGAAATTCGCATTATCTGCTTCCGAGTCGTCGTATATGATTTGATTTTGGAATTGGCTTCGTACCTCTTCAAGGAACGGATATTTGTCGACGTGTCGACTCGTCATTTCGTACAACGGACCGTCGTTGATTGCGAGAATCCCCGGCCGATCGTTGTCGAGTGCATCTTGCCATTCGTCGAGTAATATGGTGTAGTCGTCGTACTCTGAGGCGTCAGAAAGATAGAAATAGTCTGGCTCCGGGAAGTCCGGTTCCATCTGCAGTATATACTGGGTTTTCCCATCGCCAGGATTTCCAGTAAGCACAATCTGTTTCCCATCTTCCAGGGCGTCCTGTAGATAGCCCTCCCCGTCCAATCGAGTAGTGATATGAATCTCTCTTCGTTGTTCATCAGTCAGCTTTTCTGCGAATCCTCCTTGTGCCAGCCGCGAGAGAAATCGCAGATTCAATGTCGAGGCTTCAATTCCCATATTTAGTACAGATAATGTTACCGAGTAATTCCACCATTTTAACTATTGCTTATAATGAATTCGCCCAGACTGGCTTGCCGTTTGTCGAAATCAATCTTCGCGCTTAGTTTGAACTCCTGTTTGTCGAAGTCTTGAATTCGTTCGAGGACATCTTCACTCTGGACTCGCATACTGGCCCATCGGTCGATCCAATGGTCGTAGATGGACTGTTGCTCTTCTTCTGGATCCTCGAAGAACCAGTAGTAGTCGGGTTCATCGTCGATCCCGAGTAGGTAGTTCTGAGCGTTTTTGGCAACGTCGATTCCGTATACGATCCGTCTCGATTCGTGTTTCAGCAGGTCAGTCTCTAACCCACAGTTCTTCAGACCTCGCCGTATCTTCCTGATCCGTGGTGAGACGCCTTCTCCGAATCGCCCACGCACAACTTGTCGCCCCTCTTCGAACTTCGTGACTTGGCTCAACCGCTTTCGGGTTTCGGGTCCGAATTGAATCGAACCATAGCCCTCTGTGTACCCTACGTGATCGTATTCGATCCGACCTTTTTGTGTCGGTACCCGAACCCGATCATACTGGGCACTCCCTATCTCAAAGAGGCCCGTTGTATCTAAAAACACCAGTTCGCTGGGCTTGGTCACAGATTCTCCTTTCATCGAACTGGCAATCTCACTTTTATAATCTCCATATTTGTCTTGGTACATTTTGATGACCTTTGGCCCAGTCAAGGTCATCGCAACGAGTTTCCCGCCGAGAACGTTGTTGTAGGGTGGTATAGCACCGCAGACCATGATATTCATCATCGAGGCCCCAACCCTCTCTTTCTTAATTTCTTTCAGAGCGGTTTTGATTGCTCGTCGACCCTGGCCGTCGGTCAACCCCGTTCTAATGAAGGTCTCATCGTCTTGATCCTGGTTTTCTTGGAAATATTTTCTATCCCGCAGCAGCTTTTGGAGGGCCCGAGCTCGCTTCTTTCGGAACAACGCTGTCTCACTTCGTTCCTTCCATGAGTCCATTTTCTCAGGATTCTCATCATCCCCGTTTTCGATCATCTCTTCGGCCTGTGCTTCTATCTCAGCCAGAATCTCAAGAACCTCTTCATCAGGATCAACAAAGCTCTCATCTGATAGTTCGGAGTGGTTTTGGATAAAATCGTCATAACGGATGTTCGAGATTGCGTTCTCGATTGCGCTTGCTAACGCGTTCCGTATATCAGAACAGAATTGGCTGACCCGCTTTTCGTATTCCTCCTCCGATTCCAGCATCTCCGTCTGGGTTACGGTACGAGTTTTTTTGTCTGGTGTTCGCTTCTCCTTTGGAAGCTGTTCTTCGTATTCGTGGACCCGTTGCTTACGCTTGATTTCCTCTTCTACAGCGTCTATGGTCCACCCGATATAATTATCGCGGACTGACAAGTTCATCATTGGGCTTGCGAGTGTCGCAATACCCATCACCGGATGATTCCTTTTGGCACCGTTTCTGATCAGGAAGTTTATATTTCTACCCGGAACGGTATTGTAGGGTGTCAACCACGTGTATCGGAAGTACCGCCAGATATCCATTAGGTCTAACCCCGTGTGTTCGCATTTCTCACCTGTCTCTACTTTTTGCACATAGGGTTGGATAACGTCGCCAAGATCATCGGCGATTTCCTCTTGGCTTTGGTTTTGGAGTGGCGCCAAGTCATCATAGAGATCTTCACCAGAACTGATGAGGTCAAGAATACTGCCGGAATCATTATTCTGAGATTTATTTCGCTCCATGTTCCGGACGAATTTCCGGACACTTTCTTCTTGGAATTGGGATCGGCGCTCTTTCTTGAGAATAGTTCTCTCTTGGTCCTTGAACTTCTCTGGATCGTCTTTATATTGGTCTGGGTCCGGTCTAAGAATCTGAAGTTCCGAATTTTTCCGGATGTCGTAGTTGATCTCGATCAAATCGAGAAGAACTTCTAGCGCTGCAAGATATCGTACTCGACCTTCTGTAAACTCGTCTTCGAGATTCTTTTCTATGGAACGAATCTCATCTCTAATGGCTACTTCTCTGTCCAGTTCTTCCTGAAATTGAACTAATTCGTCGGTCAAAACGTCAAATCGCCGTTGGTACTCCTCTGGGAGATCAGGCGAAAAATCTACTTCTCGTTCAATAGAGGCACCCATAATTAGTGAATCGGAGTGGGAAATCTTACTCTGCTGGAATTCAAAAGACTACCGGATCAGTCGCACTCGCCTCTCGAAATCCGAATTCAAAATATTAATACACTATATCGAAATCAATTAAGCGAATAAAACAACATTTTGTAATTTTTTGGGTCTTAGAGTATTCAATAACTAGATAAAAGTTCATTTATTCTTGGATACTTCGCGTGGTAATTTCACTGGGGTAATCGCCCGGACTTCTCATCCCACACGTTGGGATACTTGGCTGTCTACCATACGACCTGTTCCTTGTGAGAAACGTCCCGCTTTTGTGGTCGAACAAGTGTCAGTCGATCACATCGAGAACCTCACGACCTCCTCCAGTAGGTGCTGCATCCGTGTCTGCGGTGGCTGGCTAGCCCTCAACAAGACAGTAACCGTGAGTTCTACTGCTACCAGTCGCTGTCGGCGGCGATCAGCCGCCGACGCGACGGTGTTGCCACTCAGGAACGCTGCCCTGATCCGAAGGCAACTACCGGAAGAACCGGCTTTCGAGCGGTTGGTTCGCTGGGACAACTCGACGAACTCTGAGGGCTGTCCAGGTAGCGCGGAGTACCATGTTGCAGAACTCTACGAACGACCACTCCAAGAGGCGGCGCCCCCCGCGGCGGGGCGCCGCCACGTACATCCAGTGCAGATAGCGCCAGACGTTCTGTAACAGCAGGCTCACGACAAACAGCAACAGCCGTAATCCGGCGTCACGAGAGCTCGTAAGAGCGAGGCTCTTCCTAGCCAACCGGTAGGACGATTCGATGCCGAACCGCTTGCGGTAATGTTCTCGGGCATCGCGTGGAGTCTCAATGAACGGCGCGTCAGCGGCGTAGCCGTGACGCGCCACCCCATGTTCGTCGTATCTACCTTGCTGGTAGACGCAATCGATGTACACAGGGAACGTCACCTTCCCAGCTAGCTCGTGTTCGATCACACGACTCCAACCACTGCTGAGTTCGTCTTGGATCGTCTCACCCCACCTGACAACCGGTATGACGTAGGCGTAGTTGTAGGCGTACAGCAGCCCTAAACAGGTGCTATTGTAGAAGCCTCGATCAAGGTAGACGGCCTTGACGCCCAGGTCAAGGCCGTCGAGCAGTTCGAGGAACTCACTGAGAACGTCACTTGAGGTTTCGCCAGCGACCAGCTGGCGAACCGCTAGTGTATAGCGTTTGTTGCGCACCCGTGCGTAGAGTGTTGCATAGGCGTGAAACGTCGTTGTTCCACGCTTGGCCAGTGAGGAGTAGAGAGCTGCTGTTTCGTCTTCATCGCCGTAGTAGGGATCGAGGTGGAGGTCGGCGACGACCTCCACCGGTCGATCAGGAAGCGTATCGACAG
>NZ_JAMZIE010000015.1 GCF_024178165.1 Halohasta salina
TCGACGCTCCGAGACAAACGTCTTGATTGGGAACATCGTTTGTCGGGTGACACGAACGTGTCACCCTTGCCCGCTGTGACTGCCAGCTACTGCTGAGAACTGACCAACAATCTTCTACCCAAGAGCGAAAGTCATATTCGTCTGAAACCTGAGAAGGACTGAATGAATCAACAGCCGCCCTCTTGTGGCCGGAGTATGTGGTCCCCCAGTTTTCTACTAGTATTTCTGTGTCTATGTGTTCGGATTCAGGTGTGTCATAGTCTTCGGGTTCTTCTTCTTCCTCCTGTGTTTCTTGTCCAGAGTCTTGTTCCTGTGTTCCCTCTTCAGGTTCTGGCTCTGGATCAGATTCGGTGTCGTCTCCCCCTAGACAGCCTGCTACAGTTGTCAGACCTGTTGCTCCAAGTGATTGGAGAAGGCGTCTGCGCTGAAAATCAGGACTATCTTCCGGCTCAGTCGGCATGTTCATTCTTTCCAAATGCCATATACAAGTAGGTTGTGAGATTGTTTCCCACCTGTGATCGGAGTCTGGTCATTCTGATGGATGTATCCTCTATATTTTGTATGCCAACTAGTATCAATATCACCATTCTGTTGTTACACCAGCGTCGACAAGGACCACAAAAACAAAAGCCCGCGCAGCTACCCGCCGAAATACAGCTTTGAGACCTCTGGGTTGTCGACCAGCCCGCTGGCCTCGTTGATATAGCGAGTACCACCGATTGATCATTCGCTGCGAGCCGTACGCACGAGATAGATTCCTCCCGCCAGTATCACACCGCCAGCGACGAATCCCGGACCCACCGACTCACCGAGCAGCAGTGCCCCGAGCCCAGCGCCGACGACTGGCTGGGCAAAGAAGTAGACTGCAACCGTCCCGGCGTCGAGCGTTTCGAGGCCCTTGTACCAGCAGTACCACGCGACCGCCGTGCTCAACACGCCGAGATAGCTGACGGCGGCCACCACCGGGAGCGTGAACGGGATCGTCGACAGCGCGACATCGGCGACTGCTAACTCGACTGGAACGAGGAGCCCGATCAGTGGCACGGCCAGCATCGTCGAATAGGTCGCCGTTTCCAGCGCCGAGTATCGCCGAATCAGTGGTTTTCCCCAGACGGTGTAGACGGCCCAACCGACGCTCGCAAGCACGAGCAAGAGGACGCCGAAGAGACTCCCGAGGCCGACCGATGCCAAGTCGTACTGCCCGGCAAGCACGAGTCCGGTCCCACAGACTGCAAGGCCCATGCCGAAGACGTTCCGCCGCGTGAGGGTCTCGTCGAGAACGACGACCCCAAACACAAGGGTGAAAATCGGTGTCAGGACGGTGATCAGCGCCCCCTCGCTCGCGGTGGTCAGATCCGTCCCGACGAACTGCGTCACCATCGTGACGGCGACCCAGACACCGAGAAATCCGAACCCGGTCCAGTCCTGACGCGAGAACGCTCGTGTCGGGTAGACGAACCGAACCACGCCGAGCAGCGTTGCTGCACCGAGGGCGACGCGGAGAAACGCAAGCGTGACCGGTGGGATCGCGTCGAACCCCCACTTGCTGACGATATACATCCCGCCCCAGAGCACCGCAGCCAGAAGCGGGGCCAGTGCAATCGGTGACTGTCCTCATTAATCGGACGCGTGGAGTCGACGTTCAGCCACCGAGATACAGCTTCGAGACCTCGGGGTTGTCGAGCAGTCCGCTGGCCTCGTCCGTGTAGGCGACCGTCCCCTGATCCAGGACGTACCCCCGATCCGAGATGTTCAGCCCTTTTGTAGCATTTTGCTCGACCATCAGAATCGAGGTGTCCATCTCGTTGACCGCCTGCACGTCGGCGAACACCTCGTCGGCGGTGTTCGGTGCGAGTCCGGCCGACGGCTCGTCGATCAACAGCACGTCGGGCTCCATCACGAGCGCCCGAGCAAAGGCCAACACCTGTCGCTGGCCACCTGAGAGCGTCCGGGCGTTGGCCGACCGCTTCTCGTTGAGCAGCGGAAACCGCTCGTAGAGTTCGGCGATCACCTCGTCGAGGCGGTCGTCCTCGCGGGCGACCCCACCCATCCGAAGGTTCTCGTCGATGCTCAGCGTGCCGAAGACGTTGTCGGTCTGGGGGACGAAGCCGATCCCCTCGCGGACGATCTCCTCGGGGGCCATCCCGCCGATGTAGTCGCCGTGGTACTGGACGGTCCCCTCCCACGGCGTCAGCATCCCGAAGGCCGTTTTGAGGACGGTCGACTTCCCCGCGCCGTTCGGGCCGACCAGACAGACGATCTCGCCCCGATCGAGGTGGAGCGTGAGGTCGTCCAGGACCTGTGCATCGCCGTAGCCGCTGTCGACACCCTCCAGCGCGAGGACGGGCTCGCTCATGTGCCACCTCCGAGATAGGCCTCGATAACACGCTCGTCGGTCTGGATCTCGTCGGGCTCGCCCTCCATCAGGACGCTGCCCTGATTGAGGACGACCACCGGATCGGCGAGGCTCATCACGAACTCCATGTCGTGTTCGATCAGCAGGAACGTCGTCCCCTGCTCGTTGAGTCGACGGATCTGGTCGGCCAGCGTGTTTCTGAGCGTCGGATTGACACCGGCGACCGGCTCGTCGAGCAGCAGGATTTCGGGCTCGGCGAGCATCGCCCGCGCCAACTCGACCAGTTTCATCTGCCCGCCGGAGATGTCGGTCGCAGGCTGGGTGGCGAGATGGTCGATCTCGAACTCTTCGAGGATCCGCTGGGCGTCGGCCAGGTTCGCCGATTCGGCTTCGTTGACCGCATCCGGATCCGTAAACAGTGTCAGGAACGACTCGCCGGGCTGGTTTCGTGGCCCGATGAGCATCGCCTCGCGGACGGTCATCCCCTCTAACTTTCGGGGGGTCTGGAACGTCCGAATCAGTCCCTCGTCGGCCACCTGGTAGGGCTCCATGTTCGTCACGTCGGTTCCGTTGACGGTGACGCTGCCGCCGTCGGCCTCGTAGAACCCCGAGATGAGGTTGAAGATCGTCGACTTCCCGGCCCCGTTGGGGCCGATCAGCCCGGTAATCGTCCCCCGCTCGACCTCGAAGGTCGCGTGGTCGGTGGCGACCAGTCCGCCGAAGGATTTCTGCAGATCCTCGACTTCGAGGACGATGTCCTTTTCGGCGGACTGATCAGTGGTCGACGCGTCGGCCGTCGACTGTTCGGCAGCGGGCGTTTCGGTCGACGAGTCGTCGGCTAGAGATTCAGTATCACTCATTGGCATCACCGCCAGGCCGCTGATTCGTATGGCGCTCCGGTTCCGTCTCCGACCCCGCGATGGCATCCGGCCAGATGAGCTCTCGCTGCGGTGGCAACAGCCCCTGTGGACGGAATTTCATGATCAGGACGATCAGCACGCCGATCAGCAGGAGCCTGAGCGGGGCCGTATCGAACGGAATCCACGCGAACTCGTTGAGGAAGCGCGTCCCCTCCCGAATGGTCACGACGACCACCCCACCGAACAGCGCCCCGCGGTTCGAGCCGCTGCCGCCGAGGATGACTGCCACCCAGACGTAGAACGTCGTGATCGGGTTGAGATCACCCGGGCTCACGAAGAGGTTAAGGTGGGCGTAGAAGACGCCGGCCAGCGCCATGATGACGCTGCCGAGGACGAACGACTGCATCTTGAACGAGTAGGTGTTCTTCCCGAGTGCCCGGGCGAGGTCCTCGTCCGAGCGGATCGTCCGGAGCACCCGGCCCCACGGAGAGCGGTGAGCTCGGCGCAAGACGAGGTAGCTGGCGGCCACGAAGGCCACCACGAGCGAGATGTTGAGCACCATCTGGTAGAACGGGGTGCCAAGTTCGATCGGTGAGCCCGGAATAATGACGATTTCGAGTCCCGGCATCGCCTCGGGGAACGTCGACAGCACCGGCCAGTTGTCGAAGAACCGCGGGATGCCACGCACCCCACCGCTGCCGTTGGTCCACTGTCGCTCGTTGAGCACCAGCAGTCGGACGACTTCGGCCAGCCCCAGCGAGGCGATCGCGAGGTAGTCCGCCCGGAGTCGGAGCGTCGGTACGCCGATCAGCACTGCCATCACGGCAGCCACCGACAGCGCGACGACGAGCCCGAAGATCGGATCGAAGCCGCCGAGCAGCGGCGACGAATCCGACGTCATCAGCGCCGCGCCGTAGGCACCGATGCCGAAGAAGGCGGCGACGCTGAAGTTGATCAGGCCGGAAAAGCCCCACTGGGAGTTGAGTCCCAGCGACATGAGGGCGTACATCCCGGCCAGCCCGACGAGGAACAGGAAGTACGTCGGGTTGAGGCCACCAGTGACGAGCCCAAAGAGCAGCACCGCCGCGAACAGGACGATACTTCCGGTGACGCCCTGTTCGGCCCGTGTGAGGTCGCTCCAGTAGTCGACCGCATCGTTGCGGAGCGACATTATGTTGCCTCCCCGGCGATCCCGTTTGGACGCACGAGCAGGACGACCACCATGATTACGAATGCGATCGCGTTTGCGTACTCGATACCGATCGGGATACCGACCATTTTGAGCACTGGTGTGAGTTGGCTAATCATGCCGATCAGGAAGCCGCCGAGCATCGCGCCGTAGACCGAGCCGATGCCGCCGAGGATGACTGCCGCGAAGATGAGGAGGAGGAGATTGAACCCCATTCGTGGCGCGAGCTGATTGAACAGCCCAAGGAAGACACCCCCAGCGCCAGCGAGTCCAGCCCCGATGATCCAGGTCCAGAGCGTGACCCGTTTGGTTCGGATCCCGCTGATGCGGGCGAGATCCGGGTTATCGGCCATCGCACGCATCTTTCGGCCGAGGTCCGTGTACTGCAACAACACGTGCAGTCCACCGACGAGGACGGCCGCCGAGATCACGATAGCGACATCGTGGAGCGTCACCCGAACTCCGTACGGGACCAGCCACTCGATGGGCCGGAGCGCCCCGATATCGAACCGCGTGAAGTCGGCTCCGAAACGGATCTGGATGATCCCGCGATAGATGAACGCGATCCCGATCGACGTGATCAGGAGGCCGATCGACCCGATATCGAGGGACTCGTAGATGATCTTTTCAGTAACGATTGCGACGACTGCCGCGGCTGCGGCTCCGACGAGCAACGCGACAAAAAAGCCGTACGGGAGTCCCAGCACCGAGCCACCGAGTCCGCCGACCGCACCGAACGTCACCAGTGCCGAGTACGCTCCGACCGTCATCGTGTCGCCGTGTGCGAAGTTCGCGAAGTTCGCGATGCTGTAGATCAGCGACAGCCCGATACTCCCGAGGACGAGGATACTGCTGAATATCAGCCCGTTGGCGACGAGTTCGAGAACGGACATTCGTCGACTAGCCCTCGATGAAGCCAGCGTCGACGTATTCGTGGTCTTCGACGGTCACGATCTGGAGGAAGCCAACCGGGTCACCGTTCTCGTCGAAGTCGATCGGGCCACTGACGCCTTGGTAGTCGACGTCCGAGGCGCTGCCTCCCTCCGCGAGGATCGCGTGGGCGTCCTCGAACGTTGAGACCTGCTCGCCCTCGGGCCGTGAGACCTCTCGAACCGTCTCCTGGAGCGCCGCGCCGGTGAACTCGTCGGCCGCCTGGATCGCCAGTGCGGCGTTGATCACACAGTCGTAGGCGTAGGCCGACCACGAGGTCGGCTCCTCGCCGTACTCCTCCTCGAAGGCACTCGCAAACGCCTGGTAGTTGTCCTGCTCGATCGGTGCGGAGGGAAGCGTGATCTTCATGCCCTCCATGCTTCCCTCCGGCGTTCCCTCGAGCACATCGCTGCCCTGGGCGGAGTCGGCACCGTAGAACTGGGCCTCGTACCCACTGGAGTAGGCCTCGTTGACCATCGTGGTGAACTCCGCCTGGTAGGTGATGAACAGCCACGCATCCGCCCCGGAGTTGTTCATCTCCGACATCACGCTCGAATAGGAGGACTGTTCCTGATCGTGAGCGCTGTTGTAGGCAATCTCGCCGTCCCACGCCTCGACGAAGGCGTCGGTCAGACTCTGGCCGAAATCGTTGTTGACGTAGGTCAGCGCGACGCTGTCGTAGCCGTCGTCGGCGATCATGTTCGCCAGCGCAAGCGACTGGGCCCGTCCGGTTGGTGACATCCGGAGCAGTCCGGGGAAGTTCGTCAGACCGAGGCCGGTCGAGTTCTGACTCAGCTGGACGACATCGGTCTCTTGAACCACGCTCTCGTAGATCGCAACCGAGACACCGGAGCCGACTGCGCCGATGAGGAACGGCACGGAGTCCTGATTGACGAGCTTCTGGGCCGCCGAGATGCCGCCCTGATTCTCGCTGCCCGAGTCCTCGACGATAATATCCAGTTCCCGGTCGTCGATTCCCAGTTCGTTCACGCGTGCGAGGGCGAGATCTTTCCCACGTTGGTTGCGCTCACCGAACGCCGACAGCGAGCCGGTCAGCGAGTCGACCATCCCGATGGAGTATCCCCCGCTTCCGCCGTCGCCGCCGTCGCTCCCGCCGCTGCCGTCTCCACCATCGCCGCCGTCTCCACCGCCGTTTTCGTCGTCGGACGTGCTGATACAGCCGGCAAACGCCGTGATGCCAGCGACACCGGAGGCTTTGATGAGGTTCCGCCGATTCAGGTTCCGTTTGATATCATCTGCCATGGTAGTTCTCTATAGATACGACCCGCATCAACGGTGACCCTCCCATGGTCGGTTGCGTGCCAGCGGTTCTTTATTCCGAACAGAAAGTGTTAGAATAGTATGGTAGGGTCGGTATTGAGGCCCAATACATCCGATAGAGAATGTATGATTCCACCGATTGCCAATAACTTCGTTGCCGGGGAGGATCCAGCAACGGCCATCGACCACGTCCGGGCGTGTAACCGTGACGGCGTCGGCGGCATTCTCAATCTGCTCGGCGAACACTACAGCGAACGACCGCCAGCGGACGCCGATACGCAGGCCTACATCGATCTCATCGCCGACCTCGCGGCGGCCGATGTCTCGGGCTGTGTCTCGGTCAAACCCTCGCAGATCGGTCTCGATGTCGGTGTCGACGTCTTCGAGGAGAACCTCGCGTCGATCGTCGAGGCCGGCCAGCAACACGGACGGTTCGTCTGGATCGACATGGAGGACCACACGACGACCGACGTGACACTCGACGCCTTCGAGAACCACGCCCGCGGGACCGACGGCGACGTCGGCCTCTGTGTGCAGGCGAACCTCAAGCGAACGCGCGAGGACGTCGAACGACTCGCCGACCTTCCGGGCAAAGTCCGATTCGTCAAGGGGGCCTACGACGAGCCCGCCGACATCGCTCACAAGGACAAGGCGGCGGTCGACGCTGCCTACAGGGAGCTACTCGAGTTCGCGTTCCGCGAGTTCGACGGTGGGATCGGAGTAGGCAGCCACGATCCCGCCATGATCGACTATGCGGCCGACCTCCATGCGGAGTACGGCACCGACTACGAGGTCCAGATGCTGATGGGTGTCCGGGAGGACGCCCAGCGTGACCTTGCAGCCGACGGCGTGCCGACCTACCAGTACATCCCGTACGGTGGCAAGTGGATGTCGTACTTCTACCGTCGACTCCGCGAGCGGAAGGAAAACGCCTTTTTCGCACTTCGGGCGATCGTCGGCCAGTAGTGGTGGACTCGCCGGCCGGTCACGCCGACTACGACTCGGTTTGCGGATTCAGCAGTTTCGCCTCGGCCTTCCGGAGGTGTTCCAACAGCGTGGTTTTCGACACGTCGGCGAGCTCCGCCAGCTCGCGGGTCGAGGTGCCGCGGGGCCATTCGTAATACCCTTCCTCGCGTGCGAGGTCGAACACGTCCCGTTGGGCCGGAGTGAGCAGATCGAGTCGACGCTGTCGTTCGGGTTGCCGCACGTCTCCGGCGGCCATGATCCGCTTGACTTCGATATCGGCGCCGGCATCCTCACGGACGCCATCGAGCGAGGGCTCGATACTGGGCCGTTCGCCGGCGAAACACACCTCCCACACTTCGCGCCCGTCTTCGATACGGACGGGAGCGCTGTGGACGAACCCGTGTTCTAGGAGGACTGGACAGACCATATCACCGGGTTTGTACTCGAGGAAGAACTCGCGGACGACGTTGCCCGGTGCGGCGTGGCCCGTGCCGAACCGTTCTTGGAGTTCCAACAGGTCGCCACTGTGCGGTGAGGCGTCGATCTCCTCGAGCAACGTCTCGACCTCGTCGACGGTGTCGCCAAACGCGGTGAACAACCCGTTGACCGATGCCGACTGCATGTCCATCGTCGGCGTGTTGTAGATCGCATGTGCTAACACGCCGCCGCTTGCTTCCCGCGTTGCATCGATTGCCCAACAGTTGGGGTGCCAGAGATCGAGTGTGAGTCGTGTTCCTGCCCGGGGATCTGTCTGACTCATCAGCGTGCCATTCGGTGCCAACGTTCATAATTTTACCTGTTCTATTGTATTTATTTTTGACAATTGTGGCGGTGTGTACGCCGGGTACCGACGGATCGTCGCTAGCGCCGGATGGGCAAGGATTTTCTTTCCGCCAGACATAGCATGTCTGATGGCTGATTCGTTGCGGTCGTTCTTCGACGATATCGAGGCACCCGACCGGCACCTCGTCGTCCTCAACCGGGAGTCGCCGGATCCGGTCCGGAACATGCTCGACTCGCTGTTGACCGACCAGTCGGTGTCGATCAGCGACGTCGAGGCGCCCGATACCGACCGCGACGTCGTCGCACTGGTCGAAGACGGTCGGGAACTGGCCCGGTCGACGCTGGACGAACTGCTCGAATCGGTGCTGTTGATCAACTCCGATCTCTACAAGACCGGTGCGATAGACCTCGTCGACGTGGTTCTGCCCGACGTGCTCCGGGGGCTCGACGAGGTACCCTTCCGGCTTCGCGGCTACCCCGCCTCGAACAAGGAGAAGCTGCTGTTGATCGTGGTCTCGCGGGTGATCGAACGGATCGCCGCCGAAACCGGCGGCGGCACCCTTCGGTCGTCGTTCCAGCGGCTCTCGCGGCTCGACGACGAGCGCGGCACCTACGAGGTCTACGAGACGCTCAGCAACGGCGGCGTCGACGTCCACCTCTATGGGGTCGGCGACGCCGACCCGGGCGAGACCCTTCCGGTCACGGTCCACACCGGGACCACATACCCCTACCGGTGTTCGTGGTTCGTCGTCTTCCGGCCGCCGGCCGGGTCGTCGGGAGACCACGCCGCGCTGGTCGCCCTCGAGGACGAACCCAACGTCTGGGACGGCTTCTGGACGTTCCGGCCCGACCTCGTCGACCGGATCGAGCGCTACATCGCCGACCGCCTCTGAGGCGGCCCGCTTACCCGGTCGCCCGCTTTTCGATCTCGCTTCTGAGTGCGGCGGCGTCGAAATCGTGGTCGGGGCGGATCTGCACGAAGCTCAAAAAGTCCAGTGCGCCCATCAACTCGTCGACGGTGTATACCTCGAGGGCAGCCGTGACCGCCTCGCGGCCCCCGATCAGTGGTTCGAGGGCCGCCAGCCCGCAGGCGATGTCGTAGGCGCTGATCGCCGACCGGCGTCCGGTGCTGACGCTGGTCGCGTCGATAAAGAACAGCTCTCCGTCGCGGATCAGGACGTTTTCGGCCCGCAGATCGCCGTGGGCCATCCCCGCGTCGTGAAGCGTTCGCAGCGCGTCGAACAGGTCGACCGCCAGCTCAGTTTCGGTCTCGACGTCCAACTCGTCGAACGCCCGAAACTCCGGGATGTATTCGAGGACGACCACCCCGAGGCCGTCGACTTCGAAGGCCTCGATCGGTTCGGGGGCGTTGAGCCCCAGCGTCCGCATTCGCTCGGTCGCCTCCAGCTCGTGGCGGGCCATCTCGGCAGGGCTCTGGAACGACTCGAAAAACCCCTCGGTGCCGGTCGAAAACGCCCCGAGGTTGCGTCCGGTGGTAAACAGCGCGTGGACGACCGTGTTCTGTTTGCTGATCACCTTCACGAACAGGTCGTCGTCGACCACCATCGGGGTCGAGAGCCAGTTGTCGGCCTCCAGAAACCGGACCCGCACCGTCTCGCGGTCGTAGCGCTCGGCGATGGCACTGGCGACGGTCTCAAGCTGGGGCCAGTCGAGCCGGCCGCGGACCAGACGGCGAAAGCGCATTCACCGTACGCAGGATGGGCGGCAATATAAGTCACCGGTCGGGAGACTACCGCGTTAGCCGACTCGACAGTCGATCGCCACGATTCTCAGTGAAGATATTTGCGACCGATAGATTAATAGTCAGAAAATTAGATGGAACCGAAGGGACATTTCATATGTATTCGTCGCTCCCGGTGTTTCGGCTGGCGATCCTCTCGGGACTGTTGTCGCTGCTCGTGGGCGGTGTGGCCGCCCGGCGCGCCCGCTCGCAGTCGCGGCTCGTCGCGGGGTCGTTCGCCGGTGTCGTCCTCAGCGGCCTCGTGTGGGCCGGTGGCTACGCCGGCTATCTGCTGGCCGACCCCGCCGAGAGCTACGCCCTCCTCCGGTGGCTGTGGCTCGGGGCAGTACCCTACATCAGCTGCTGGTTCGTCTTCATCCTCGCCTACACGGGTCGGGACGACCTCCTCACCCGGCCGGTGCTCGCGGTGGTGGCGATCGAGCCGGTCGTCGTGCTCGCGGTCGCGCTGTCGACGCCGGCCCACGAGCTGTTCGTCGGCAGCGGGACGGTCGGGGCGATCGGGGAGTTTGCGGTGTTGCAGCCGGTTCCGGGTCCGGTGTTCGTGTTCCATCAGACCTACCTGTTCCTGTTGGCGAACGCGGCGCTACTGTTTCTGGTGTGGACGCTCGGCGACACGGACCCGGCCTACCACCCGCAGGTGTTGGCGCTGCTGATCGCGGGGTCGGTGCCGCTGTTCGAGCCGATCCAACAGCTGTTCGATCCCTCGACGGCGGCGATCCACGGGACGCCGCTGTTGCTCAGCGTCGCGTTCACGGCGATCCTCGTCGGGGTCGTCCAGTATCGACTGTTCGACATCCTGCCGGCGGCGCGCAACCGGGTGCTCTCGACGATGGAAGACGGTGTGGTGTTGGTCGACGAGGAGGGGCGGATCCGGATCGCTAACACGGCAGCCAGACGACAGCTGTCGCTGCCGGAGCCGGTGATCGGTCAGGACGCGGCGACGGTGTTGCCCTGTGGCGAGGATCTGCTGCGGTTCAGTGAGGGCGAGCTGCCAGACGCGACGATGCCGACGGCCAGCCCCGATTCGGGCTCCCCCCGGACCGACGGCGGTGACGGCCAGCTTCGGCCCCACCCATCTGGCGTCGAGCTGATCCTCGACGACGGCGGCGAGGAGACCCACTTCATCGTCAGCACCGAGCCGGTACCGGTCGACACGGCCTTCGACGGCCAGCTGCTGGTGTTCCGGGATATCACCGAGCAACGCGAACAGGAACTGGAGTTTCAGGCCGTGATCGAACACACCACCGACGTGGTGACGATCGTCGACCCCGAAGGGCGGATCAGCTACGTGAGCCCGTCGGTCGAATCGGAGCTCTCCTACACACAGCTCCAACTCGTCGGCCGTGAGATCACCGACCTGCTGTATCCGGACGACGCCGGATCGCTGACCGACGATATCGAGTCGGTCTCCGGCACCGACGAGACGATCCACTCCCAGTACCGGATCAAGGCCGGCGACGACAGTTGGCGGATGATCGAGACGACCGTCCGGGGAAGCCGGTCGTCGCCGACGACCGACGGCGTCATCATCACCGCCCGGGACGTTACCGAGCGGCTCCGGAACCAGCAGCGTCGACAGGTGATGAACCGGGTGCTGCGACACGACCTCAGAAACGACATGAACGTCGTGGTGGGCCACGCCGAGATCCTCGTCGAGGCGCTGGACTCCGAGCGGGTCCGTCACGCCGAGACGATCCGCCAGAAGGCGAGCAGTCTGGTCGACCTCGGCGAGAAGGTCCGGAAGATCGACCAGCGGCTCCACGGCCGCGACCGCGAGCTACAGGAGGTCGACCTCTCGCGGATCGTCGAAGACGAGGTCCGGTCGGTCCACCAGTCGTACCCCGAGACGTCGATCCGGACCCGGATCGAGGGCGTCTCGATCTGGGGGGATACGCTGGTCCGGGCGGCCGTCGAGAACCTCATCGAGAACGCCATCGAACACAACGATCACGAGTCCCCGGAGATCGACGTCGTGGTGACCGAGACCGACGACCGGGTCGAACTCGTCGTCTCGGACAACGGGCCGGGGATCCCGGAGGCCGAACGGCGGGTGATCACCGCCGGCATCGAGACGCCGCTGGAACACATCAGCGGGCTGGGACTGTGGCTGGTCAAATGGATCGTCGAGGGGATGGACGGCGACTTCGAGATCGAGGACAACGAGCCGCGGGGGTCGGTCGTGACGCTGTCGTTCCCGACGGTTGCGGCCGCCGGCGACCGGTCGGCCGAACCCATCGCCGGCGGCTCCGAGGACCGGCCGGTTGAGGCCGATCAGGAGCGGACGCCGATCGGCACGACGACCCGCTCGGGGTCGACCCACTAGGTAGTGCCGCCGCTCGACGCGCTGGAATCAGTGGAGAAACGGATCAGTCGATGTGGCCTTCGTCGCGGAGCTGTTGGGCGTCCTGGCTGTCGTAGCGCCACTCGACGTCGGCTTTCTCGTCCTGCCAGTCCCACGGTTCGATGAGGACGATGTCGTCCTCGTTGATCCACGTGCGGAACCGCATCCGACCGGGGATCCGTCCCATGCGTTCTTTGCCGTCGTTACACCGGAGTCGAACCCGGCCGCCGCCGAGCATATCGGTGACGACCGCGAACATTTCATCGTCGTTGGGCATGCGGAGGTTCTTCCGCCCTGAGTTTTCTGACACAAACTGACTACGCACCGGAAACAGTTAAGTAGTAGCATCATGCGTGCGGCTCGCACGCAGCCGGTTGGGGACCCACACCGAGCCGAACCGTTTTTGCCGGCAGGGCTGATGGACGCGAGCATGTACCGAAAGGGCCACCTCGGCGTCTCGCTTTTGGTGTTCGCGCCGGTCGGCTACGCGCTGGTCGACGCTGGCCACCCGGCGGTTGCGGCCGTCGCCGGTCTCGTCATGGTCCAGTTTGCGACACTGCCCGACGTCGACCACCGGCTGCCGATGGTCGAACACCGCGGGGCGACCCACTCGCTGGCGTTCGCCGCGCTGGTCGGCGCGGCGGGCGCGGCCGTCGGCGTGGCTGCCGACGCGGTGGTCAGCGTCGACCTCCCGCTGCCGGCGGTCGGCTTCGCAGTCGGCGCGCTGACGATCCTCGCCCATCTGCTGGGCGACACCCTGACGCCGATGGGCGTGAACTACCTGTGGCCGCTGCCGGTGTCGCCGGTCTCGCTGTCGCTGACGCCGGCCGACAACCCAGTGGTCAACAGCGGACTGTTCGGCCTCGGACTGGCGGTGACCGCCGGCTGGGTCGCCTTCGTCGCCGGCCTCGTCTGATCGCCCCGACGATACGTCGGTTCGTTGAAACACGAGGTTTTTGCGCCTCCCAACCCTACGAAGAGTTACGCATGGATCCCTACACGACGCCGGTCGACGGCTTGGCGGTTCGGTCGTCGCCGGTCGGTCGACAACCGCCGACACAGCATGAGTGAGGTAACGACCACGCCACCGAGCGGCGGCGAATCGGCCCGCGAGAAGCTCCGGACCGCCGGCGTCGCCACCGGCCTCGGCTGGGGAGCGATCGCCATCACGTTTGTCATCCTGTTGCCGGTGATCTTCGTCGTCCGCGAGTTCGGCCTCCCGTTTCCCACGTCGACGCTGGCGCTGACGGCGCTCGAACTCGTCGTCGGCCAGGTGATGGTTATGGGCGGGCTGTCGGTGGCCTATCTCGTCTACACCGGTCGCGGGCTCGACTACGTCCCGATCCGCCGGCCCTCGCTGATCGAGACGCTGGCGATCGTCGCCGCCCCCTTCGCGGTGATCCTCGTGACCGGGATCGTCACCCAACTCAGCCTGCTGGCCGGCGTCGAACCCTCCCAGCACGCCCTCGGCAATCTGGGCGACGTCGACCCACGGTTCTACCTGTATATGATCCCGCTCGTGATCTTCATCGTCGGCCCCTTCGAGGAGTTGCTCTACCGCGGCGTGGTGCAGGCGCGGCTCCGGGAGTCGTTCGGCCCCGCCGCCGCGATCCTGCTGGCCAGCCTGATCTTCGCGGCGATCCACATCCCGGCCCACGGCTTCGGCGCGGCCGGTCTCGCGCCGACCGCGGCCTCGATGGCCGCGCTGGTCGGCGGCTCGATCGTCTTCGGCGGGCTCTACGAGTGGACCGGGAACCTCACCGTCGTGGCGCTGGTCCACGGGCTGTACAACTCGATCCTGCTGGCGCTGCTGTACGTCGTCACCGTCTACGGCCCCGAGATGGAGGAGTTGGCCGGGGCTGCCGAGCCCGCACTCGCCGTCGTCGGGCTGTAGTTCCCCCGTTGACCCCCACCTCGACCGTACTGTTTTACTGTCGCCGCCCCTGGAACGCGTGTGGACGCAAACCAGACCGAGTTCGAGAACCCCTTCGGAATGGACGAGCAGTGTACGAACTGCGACCTCTGTGAGCACCGTACGAACGTCGTCCACGGCTACGGCGACGTCGGCGGCGAGTTCCTCTTCCTCGCCGAGCGACCACACGAGGGGGCCGACCGAACCGGGGTCCCGTTTACCGGCGACGAACACGGCCGGCTGCTCCAGTCGATCCTCGGCGAGTTGGGGTTCGTCCGCTCCGAGCCCGACGCCGCCGAGCCCGACATCCAGAACGCCTTCTGTACCTACCTGACGCGGTGTCGACACCCCGACCGGGAGCCGACCGACCGCGAGGTCGACACCTGCGAACCCTACCTGAACGCCGAGATCCGGATGATCAACCCCCAGATCATCGTCCCGATCGGCCAGCGGGTGCTGGAATCGCTGGCGATGGAGTACACCACCCGGAAACCCGAGAGCTTCGATATCGACGCCGAACACGCCACGACGATTAGGGGCCGGGGGTTCGAACTCGTGCCGATGCTCGAACTCAACCGCCAGACCGACGCCGACAGCGAGGCCTTCGTCGACCACGTGAAAGAAAACGTCTTCTCGCGGGATTACCGACAGACGAAGGGTCGCCAGAGTCGGTAGCTATCAGCGCGTTCAAGACGCCGCCGCCCCGATAGTCGGCTATGACCGTGATCGCCGTCCTTGCGAAGCCGCCGCGTGCGGGACTGGTGCTGTCCGAACTGGCCGCAACGACCCCGCTGAGCGAGCACGACGTCGCCGCGTTCTACGAGGCGATGCTTCGGGATACCATGCTGGCCGTCGACCGCTCGGGTGGCGAGCTGCTGGTCAACTACCTCCCGGAAGACGAACTTCCAGACGCATACCACACCGACGTCGACCCGGTCGCCGAACTCCGGTCGATCGCGGCCGACACCCTCGACGACGTCTCGAACGTGCGGTTCGAGCCACAGGTCGGCTCGACCGTCTCGGCGCGAGCCGGCAACACGATCACCCACCTCCTGGAAACCGAGGAGGTCGCCTCCGCGGCAGTCGTCTTCGGCACCGCGCCGCTGTTGAGCCGGACGCTCGTCGACTCGGCGGCGATGAAGCTTCGAACCAATGCGGTCGTCGTCGGGCCGGCGACCGAGGGGCGGGCCTACTACGCCGGCTTCACCGAGCCGGTCGACTTCGAGGGGTGTCTCGGGGGCATCGAACTCCAGCGGTTGGCTAACCGCGCGGCCGACGCCGACCTCGACACCGAGTTCCTGCCGATGAGTCCGCGTGTCGACACCAAGGAGGATCTCCTGTCGCTGTTGCCGCTGCTGCGGGCCCGCTTTACCGCCGAGCGGATCGTTCCCGAACACACTGCCGCCTTCGTCTACGACCACGGACTGGACGTGATCGACGGCGACGACGGGCCGGAACTGGTCGTCGACGCCGAGTAGGCACGGCCTACTGCCAGCAGGCGGCGGGTCGACCCGGCAGACGGTGGGCCCTGTTTCCGACCGACTAACGAAGTCAGCCCGTCGAAAAGGAGCGGCCTATGGTAGCCTCCGACGAGGCCGTCGACGCCGCCAGCGGCTACGGGGTGGTGGTGACCCTCGCCGGTGGCATCCTGCTGGCGCTTTCCTACTACGGCGTGGGGGCGATCGCGGCCGGTCGACAACTGGGCGCGGTGTTCCCCGTCCCGGTGTACGTGCTGGCGATCGCGCTGCTGTTCGTCGTCGAACTGCTCAACAGCCGGCTGCTCGGGCTGTACGCCCTCGGTCGGGCGGTCGCCTTCGCGGTGAGTTACGGCACGCTGTTCGTCTTCGCGGTCGAGGGCGCGGCCGTACTGTGGGCCGATCCCGAGATCGCACTCGACGGCTACGTCGGCCTCACCGTACTGGCCGGCGCGCTCGTGACCGCGGCCCTGCTGTACGTGGGGTATCTGACCGTCGTCGACACGGCTTAGCCGTCGGCGCGGTCCTGCAGCCGGCGGGCGGCGGCGATACTCGAGTCGACGCCCGACCTGAACGCCTCGGAGACCGGCGTGAGCGTTTCGGCGGTCGCGCCTTCGAGCGTCGAGCGACACGCCTCGAAGGAGCGTTCGGCTTCCCGTGCTTTGGCGGTTGCACTGACCGGTCGGTCGTTCGCGAGCCTAGAGGTTGCCGCGTTGAACTGCTCGACGCCGGCCTTGAAATCCTCGTGGGCCGCCAGATACACCTCGAACGTCGACCGTTCGGATCTGAGCTGCCGGATCTTCCGGCGGTACAGCTCCCGACCGCCGATATCGGGCTGGAAGGTGTCGGTGAGGTGGGACCCCGCTTTCGAGAGTCGTCGGGTAAGGGAGCCCTGCTTGTCGCGCATGTCCCGATAGCGACTCTCCAACAGCGAGATAGTCGGGCTCGATTTGGCGGTGCTGCCGGCGTAGCGGTCGGCGGTGATGCCGATCAGCTGTCCCCGCCACTGGGCGTAGACGAGTTCGTTGAGGAGGTAGTACTCCCGGCGGAGCCGTTCGATCCCGCCAGTGTCGTCCTCGACCCGGCGTTCGGCATCGTCGAGGGCGTCGTCGGCCTCGGCGAGTTCGTCGAGCACTTCGAGGTGGTCGTACGCCTGATTCAGCGACGTGACATCGAGGATCGTCGGCTCGTCGGCCTCGGCGAAGCCGGCGTACGTCGACAGCGCCGCTTCGAGGCCCTGCCGCGCGGCTTCGACTTCGGGGGCGACCGCCGCCGGCACCTCGGTCGTGGTGTTGGTCGACCCGGCCGTCCCGTTCGACACCGTGCCGTTCGTGCCGGTCGTCGATTCGTTGCCCGAGTGGGTCTCGGGCTGGTCGCCGTCGTCGGTACACCCCGCCAGCGCGATAGCCCCGCCGATCACAACGAGTGCCCTTCGGCGAGTCGGCATACACCCAGCATTACAGCGGGCTAACTTAAGCGGTCGGATTGGCCGTATATATCGGAGCGCGGACGGGTTCGCGGACCCGGCGGCGACGGGTCGACCACGCCGACGGGGCGGCCGATCGACAGTCTATCACCGATCTGATTGGTCATCGGAGAGCCAAACGCTATTGACCCCGTCGGCCGTAGGTCGAAAGGATGCGAACGCTTGTTGTCGGAGCGACCGGGTTCGTCGGCCGTCGGCTGGTGGATCGACTCACCGAGGCGGGCCACGAGGTCGTCGCCTTCTCCCGAAGCGCCAGTCAGGAGTCGTTTCCCGACGGCGTCGAGCCGGTCGACGGCGATCTGGGCGACGACGACTCGCTCGCGGGTGTCTGCGAGGGGGTCGACGTCGCCTACTATCTGATCCACTCGCTGACGGCCGACGATTTCGCCGCCCGCGACCGGGAGTACGCCCGGCGCTTCCGGCGACAGGCCTCGGCGGCCGGCGTCGACCGCGTGATCTATCTCAGCGGGATCAGCGGAGACAGGGGTGATCTCTCGCCGCATCTCGACTCCCGCCGCGAGGTCGAGGCGCTGTTGGCCGACGCGGCTTACGACCTGACGGTGCTCCGGGCGGCGGTCATCATCGGGGCCGGCAGTGCCAGCTTCCAGATCCTCCACGACCTGACCGATCGGCTACCGATCATGCTGGTCCCCCAGTGGGTCCGGACCCCCTGTCAGCCGATCGGGATCCGGGATACGATCGCCTATCTCGTCGGCCTCCTCGACGTCGAGTCGACGCGGGACACCACCTACGACATCGGCGGGCCCTCGGTGTGGACCTACGAGTCGCTCCTCCAGTTGACTGCCGCGCGGAAGGGGAAATCGGTGCGGATCGTTCCGGTGCCGGTGATGACGCCGAAGCTCTCGTCGTACTGGCTGCGGCTGACGACCGAGGTGCAGTTCGAGATCGCCCAAGCGCTGGCCGAGGGGATGCGGAACCCCGTCACCGTAGACGAGACGATGGATCTCCAGTCGGTCGTCCCGATCGAGCAGACGCCGATCGAGACCGCCGTCAGCGAGGCGCTGGCCGAACTCGGTCGCTAGCCGCGTTCGTGGCGCTCCCTGATGGCCTCAATGTGTTCGCGGGCGTCGGGGTCGAGCCGGTAGGTGCCGTGGATGTCGGCCGGGGCTTCGCCGTGGACGACCCGCCCGAAGGGGTCGGCGATCCGGGGGTACAGCGACTCGACGCCGCGGGCGAGGGGGGTGGCGACCCCGCGGGCGTCCAGTGCACGTCGAACGGCCGTCTCGCCGGCGTGGACGGCGTCGCCCTCGATCAGGACGAAGACGAACGGTCGACCGCCGAACTGGGCCTCCAGGAACCGCTGGACGGGAGCCGATTCCCACGGGACGGCGATCAGGTCGTCCATCCCGTAGGTCAACACGTCGACTGCGGTCCGGAACGCCGCTTTTCGGCCGTCGTAGACGAGAACCGACAGTGGACTGCTCACGACCGACTGTCGGCCCCGAGAGGCCTGATTCTTTCGACACGCCGGTCCCGCGAGAACGATAGTTTCAACAGGACCGCGGCCGGACGTGGATCCGCAGGACGGAAGGTGGGATGGCAGAGTGGACTATTGCGCCTGCCTTGAAAGCAGGTGGCCTTCGACTTGCCAGTCAACCCCTGTAATCAGCCGATTTACGTCTTCTACTCGAAGTATAGTTTAGCCTCCGGTAAAAATCCACAGGTTAGATAGAGTGGTCCTTACTGTTCCTGAATTGAATCTCGAACACTGATTTTTGACCATTGTATTAGACCAAATCAGGACCCCGCATATGGTTGAACTAGAACCACGTATGATTAGATAGATACAATAATAGCTCTTGCTTAAGTGAGCGAAACAACAGTCAGATTAACGATATTGTTACTGGCTGGCGTGCAAGATGCACAGCGCGAGTCTTGCGAAGAGTATTATTCCAATAGGTGAGGAGGAAACAATTGAAGATGGGCACTGTCTAGTTAAGCCAGTTTGAGAAGTGAGCAGTTCGTGGTTTGAGTTGTTGATGCTATCCCCAGAACTGCTCAGTGAGTCGTTAGACACGGCAAATCTTGAATGTTGGGAGCGAGAGCGGAC
>NZ_JAMZIE010000016.1 GCF_024178165.1 Halohasta salina
AAACTCACACCGTACCTCAGAGCGTTTCAGCTCCGACGTGAGGTCTTCAGAAAACCAGGTGAAGAAGCTCTAAAAAGCATCCTCGAAGCTGCACTATGACTCACCAACAATCTCCGCCACAAGAGCGATGATTATAGTTGGTTTGAAAACACATGTTCGGTTGGATCCCGTCACTTTATCAGTAGCTCCCGATTACTGAGAGGAGTGAGTCGACGGGAGTATACGGAAACAAACGGGCTGTGGGGCAACGAGCGGTCAGTTTCGCCCGTCATTGCGACGGTGTTGATGGTGGCGATCACGGTGGTCATTGCGGGTGCTATAGGAGCAACAGTAATTGATACCGGAACGTCCGCTTCCGAGCCAGCACCACAGGCCAGCTTCGAGTTCGAGTTTGAGAAGAACGCGACGGATTACGTAAATCCGGCCGGATATGCACCAAGCTGGGGATATGACATGGATCGACTCACCGTGAGACATATCGGTGGTGATGATATCCCAAGTGAGAATGTTCGAATCAAAATGGATGGAACCGAAGTGAAATTTATCAACAGAACGGGGTACCTCGGCGACCTCGGGAGTGGCTACGAGCCCGGATATACATTTAAACAGATCGAGACCGACGAATCGTTCTCGGCTGGCGATAGCTTCGTCGTCGTCACGTTCCCGGAGGACGAGGATCAGCCAAACGTTGCCGGATTGAACGAGGCATCGGCACAGATCGTGTACGAACCGGACTCCAGTGATCGGAGTATGCCGATTGCCTCGTGGGAAGGCCCGGATTACGAATAGTGGTGTGAACGATACCGTTCACTGTCTTTTTATGACTGACCGTAAGCGTCCTGCGCCGCCTGATACCACCCGTCGACAATTTCTTTTTTAAGCCCCAACACATCGGCGACGTGTTCGGCATCGGCGGTGGCGAGGCTTCGAACCGACGTGATCCCGGCCTCTGCCAGTCGGTCGACCGCTGCCTCGTCGACCGCGTCCAACTCGCTCACTGGCGTCGGTTTGCTCCGGGCGCGCCACGCCGCCTCGGCGCTGATCGCGTCGCCGCTACCGTCGGTCGCGGCGGTGCTACTCGCGGCGGTGTCGACCTCGCCGTGGGTCGGCCACGGCGTCGGCTCGGTGGGCCACCCGTCGTCGGTGTCATCGGATTCCGCCGCGTCGGCGTCGTCGGATTCCGCCGCGTCGGCGTCGTCGGATTCCGCCGCGTCGGACGCTTCCGCGCCATTGTCGACCGCCCAGTCGCCGGCGGAGGCCGCGACCCACTCGGCTTCGGCCGCGCCGAGCCCGCGGATCTGCGCCGATCGTCGGTCGAGGTCGCCGCCGGAGTCGAAGGACCAAGATAACGAATGCTCCCGGCGGATCTTTGCCGCGACGCCGGGATTCACCCCGGCGTCGACCAACAGCCGATAGGAAACCCGCTTGTCAGTGATGGCCGTGGCGTCGTAGCCGTGATCAGCCAGTGTCGACGCCGTCGCCGGCCCGACGAACCGTACCGACTGTAAGGCGTCGACTGCCGCGTCGTCGGAACTCTCATCGGACACGACCAGTCACCATTCCATACAAAGGTTCGGGTGGTCGGTAATGAATATTTCTATCAATTCAATATGAATAGGAGGCGGCGATCGGGAGCAAAGCGGGGCTACCGCCGGCGTCTCAGACCGAGCGGATGCGGTGGTTCTGGCGACGCAACAGGGCTCTCGAATCTGGGAGGAGCGGGGGGTCGCGTGAGCTACCAGACATACGCAGCAGTAGGGAACCGAACGGTAAATATGTGGCTGCTCCAGGACCGCGAGTCGGACGATCAGTCGGCGGTGATGCCGCCGGCGCGGGCGGCAGACCGACCGGAGACGCTTTTGAACGCGGAGCCGAACATCCGGAACACCGCCAGTTGGCCGTAGAACTGGAGGAACGGCACCAGCAGCAGCCCGATCCCGGTCAGCCCAAGGATGCTCGTTGCGATCCACAGCAGTACGGCCACGACCAGCGGTAGCAGAACCGCGATCAGGTACTCGCTGCTCAGCAGGATCGGCTTGATCGTCCCGAAGTCGAAAGCTGCGCCGAGTTCGTCCTCGATCGCGTAGTTTGTGAGGGCGGCCGGAACGAGGTAGTAGATGAGAAACACGACCGGTAGCAACAACAGTCCCAACAGCAGGAGCGCCGCGACGCCGAGGCCGGCGACGATTCCACCGGCATCACCGGCTCCGCCCGCGATACCGACGACAGCGATCAGGACGAACGCGAGCCCGCCGAAGACCACGAGCGGTACCACCGAGTAGACGATCGTGATCACGGTGCCGACGAGCCCCCTGATAAACAGGGTTCCCCAGTCGTCGAACGCCGGCGGCTCCTCGTCGCCGGCGACAGTCCGTTCGAGCGCGTCGATCAGATACCCAGTGACCAGAATCGCTGGAAAGATCAGAAACGAGAAGGCCACCAGCAGTCCACCGATCACCGTTCGTCCGAGCCAGTCTCCGCGAGCGGGGTACGACAGTCCGTCTTCGAACATGGTCGACAGGATCCAACGGGTCCGAATATATGTTGTGAAAAAGACGTGTCATCGATCAGTGGACTCGACCGAAATCGATCGGCAGGAGCAGTCGCATTCGGTCGGTGAACCCAGTTGCATTAGTCGCATTCGGTCGGCAAATCCAGTTGCGGTCGGCTGGCGCGATCAGTCGGAATCATCGAGCCGGTCGACCGGCGACAGCGACGTGGGGTAGTCGACCAGTCGGTCAGCTCTCGACTCGGTGACCGAACAGAGCGTCCCCAGCCGGATCGTTCCGCGGTCGGGGTCCGCGACGCCCGCACTGACGGCGATCACCGACCCCGGCCGGAGTTCGCCCCGCTCCCGCCCTCGTCCCGGCACCGGCGGCTCGTGGGTCGACAGGCCGATGCCGTGGGCCGCCGCGGTCGACCGCGCGCGTGTCGGCTCGGCATCGGGGGGAGCAAAGCCGTAGGCCCCGACTTCGGCAGCCGCCTCGTCGGCGACCGCCGCCACGTCGACGCCGGCGGCGGCGTGATCGACGGCGGCATCGAGACCGGCCGCAGCCGCGACGAACGCCCGACGCTCCCAGCCGCCGTCGCTGTCGACGGCCACAGTCCGGATCAGGTGGCCGTGGTAGCCGGCTGGCCCCTGCGGGGCGACTTCGAGGCGGATCGGTGTGCCCACCGGGAGTGGGTCGTCGGGGGCAGTGGCCGCGGTGTCGGAAGCGGTTTCGGCCGCGATGGTCGTGTTGGCCGCCGGCGAGACGCCCGCCGCCGCGAGGTCGCCGTTTAGCAGTCGGGCCAGTCGCACCGCCGACAGCGGCTCGCCCTCGAATGTCAGTCCCTCGGCTCGGGGCTCGCTGGCCGCCAGCACTGCCTCGGCACGGGCCAGTCCCGCAGTCGCGGCGGTCTGCACCGCCCGGAGTCGGTCGCGCTCGGCCGGCGTCTTGGTGACACGGGCGGTCACGAGCGCGGACGTCGACTGCAACTCGTAGCCCCCGTCCTGAAGAAAGACGGCCGCATCGTGGGGGAGCCCTCGGGGGACCAAGAGCGTCTCGCCCTCAGTAGCCGCGAGCCCGTCGGCAAGCACCGACCGGACCTGCTGGCCGGTGGCGGTCCGTGGGTTGCGGCCGTCGACGCGCCGCTCGATAGCTTCGACGTGCAGGTCGATACCATCCTCACACCGGGTGAACGGGGCTGCGTCGGCGGTCGTTTCTGCGGGGACACAGTAGACAGCCCGCGCCGGTTGGTCGTCGGTCGACGGCATGAAAACGAGTGCCGCCTCGCGGTCGGGGGCGTCGACTCGGGTGAGATACCGACGGTCGGGATCGCGTCGACTGCCGACGTGGACGAAGCCGGCCGCGTCGGCGTCGTCGACCGCCTCTCGGACGGCCGCGAGCCCCGACTGCGGCAGGGGATCGGGCCGCTTGGCGGTCACGGCTCGGGTTCGGGCGTCTCAGCGGTGGGCTCTTGGGCGACCGCAAGCAGCTCTGCGGCCGGCTCCTCGCGTGGCTCGTTGTGAAGCAGGACGCTGATCGGTACCGTCGGCGCGCCGTCGATCAGGTTTTCCAGCAGGACGAGCCGTTCGCGGGCTCGGCTCATCCCGACGTAGAAGACCCGGCGCTCGTTGTCGGTCAGAAGCGGCACCGGATCGGTGTGTTTGGTGAACTCCTCTTCCTCGGGGAGGTCGTCGTCTTCGATGTCGGTCTCCTCGCGGCCGGTGACGGTCGCAGCCATCTGCTCAACGACCTTCTCGGTGAGGTCGGTGCCGACGAAGACGTGGTCGGCCTCACGGCCCTTCGCGGAGTGGATCGTCCCCACGCGAACGAGGTTAGGATCCTGGCCGTGATAGGCCCCCTCGAAGTAGGCCTCGATGGAGTTACGCTGGAAGCTCGTCACCTTCCGGACCATATCGCCCGCGGAGGCGGGATCCGGGATGAACGGCGCGAACTGCTTGACGTCGTCGGGCGCAAGCGGAATCGCAGTAAGGTCCTCTGTCTCGGCGGCCTCCTCCTGTTCTTCGAGGAAGTCGTAGAACTCCTCGCGATCGTTCGAGCCGAAGGCGGAGGTCTGGAGCATGTCGGCCAACCGTCGACCCTGCAACAGGGTCAACTCCTCGCCGGCGTCGTAGGCCTCGATGGCCCGAACGTAGTCGACCAGCCGGTCGGTCCAGAGCCGCTGGTCGGTCAGCGCTTTGAACGGGATCCCCTCGTCGATGAACTCTTCGATGAACTGGAACAACTGGTAGCGGGCCCGGAACAGCACCATCACGCTGCCGTCGTCCTCTTGAATCGTATACCGGACGTTGCGGACGAGTTCGAGCATCGAGGCGTTCTCGACACCCTCGACGACGCCGCCCTCCTTGCGGGGTTTGAGGTCCTTCTCTTGGCGTTTGTCGATGTGGCGGATCTCCTTGTTCACGACGTTCAGGATCCGGGAGGGCAGCCGGTAGGAGTTCGGCAGAATCTCGTCGTGGTCCCGGTCGGCATCCAGCAGGAGGTTCGGGTCCGCACCCTGCCACGCGTAGACGACCTGGTCGTCGTCGCCCGCGATCAGGACCTGTTTCATGTGCGGCTTCCACTCCTCGAAGACGTCGTACTGGAGGGTCGTGATGTCCTGAAACTCGTCGATCACGAGGTAGTCGACGTTCGGCAGCAGCGAGCGCTGTCTGACGCGTTCGAGCATGTCAGCGAACCCGACCAGCCCGTGTTCGCCCTTGTAGTTGCGCCACGCGCGGATCGCTTCGGGAATGTCGACGCGGTCGTCGTCGGCGGTCCACGTCGGGGTGTACTTGTTGCCTTCCTGGGCGTTGGGGTCGATCTCCGGCGGGAGTCGGACCTCCTCGACGTTCCACTGGAAGGGGACGTCGTACCAGTCGGCGACCTCCCGGCGGGTCCGCTGGAGCCACTGACTGGTGGAGATGATCTTGTTGCCCAGCGTGGTCGACCGGGCGGTTCGCCGGCCACCGCTCTGGTACTCGTCTTCGTATTCGAGGCCGAACTCCTCACAGAACTCCTGTTTGTCGTCCTCGCCGACGACGTCGCCGCGGGAGAGGTCCAGCAGCTCGTAGGCCTTGGCGTGCATCGTACAGACGTTGCCCTGCAGCTTGCGAGGGTTCGTGTCGATCCGCTCGGCCAGCCGCTCGCGGATCTCGGCGGCGGCCGCACGGGTGTACGAGACGACCAAAATATCACGGGTGTCGACGCTGTCGTCTTCGAGAATCGTCTCGACGCGGTCGAGCAACGCTGTCGTCTTCCCGCTGCCGGGACCGCCGAACAGCCGGGTGATCTCCACGTCCGTGGCACTCATTGTAACACCAACACGTGTCCCGACCTGATAAACGACGTGACTTCGGCGCGCCGACGAGCGGCCCGGCTACCGTTCGGGGAACCAGCCACAGACGCTACACTGCCGGGCGTCGTCGTCGTGGATGCCTCCGCACTCGGGACACTGCTTTTTGTTATACGAGTGGTCCCATCCTGCCGGCGTCGTCTCGTGCCCGTTTGCCGAAAGGAACTCGTCGAACAACTCGTCGTCGGTTGACGGTGCTGAGGCCATACTGGTTCGTGATAACGTGTGACAACCACTTAGATGTTTGCCTCGGGGAAAACGAGTAGGCCGTTCATGAAAGTCGACAACATTCCACATGAATCCAGAGCCTCGACCTCCCGGGAGACACGCTTGATGCGGTCGACGTCGGGGAGTCGGTCGACGAATCGAGCCCGATCCCCGAATCGGTGTAAAATCAGTCGTCAGCGGGGTGCGTCGAGTTATCGTGGCCCGCCGCCCTGCCCGTTGTTGCCGCCTGCGGAACCGGCGGAGCCGCCGTTGCCCTGACCGCCACTATTGTCGTCACGGTCCGCGGTGCCGGAACCGCGGTCGGTATCGCTGTCGCCGTTGCTGCGGTCCGCATCGTCGTTGTTGGTGCCCGCTCCGTCACCAGCGTTCGCTGGTGGGGTGCCCGAATCGTTGCCCGCTCGCTCGGGTGCGTTGCCCTGCCCAGTGTTGGCGTCGGCTGGTGGTCCCGCGTTGCCCGGCGCGTTACCGTGGCCGTTGCCCGCGTTTGCTGGTGGGGCGCCCTGTCCGTTGCCCGCGTTTTCCGATGCGTTTTCCGACCCGGTACCGGCGTCAGCGGGTGGTCCCGCGTCGTCCGGTGCGTTGCCCTGCCCGTTGCCGACGGCTGCCGGTGGACCGCCACCGGCGGCTTCGGAGACGATCGGCCCGAGTTTCTCGAACTCGCCGTTCCGGAACGCCGAGATCAGTTTCTGGATCGTCGACACCTGATCGGCTGCCTCCTCGGGGACGTCGGTCGCCTCGTCGGCGCTCTCTTGGGTGATGAGTTCGCCCCCGACGGCCTCGTAGGTCGTCGACTGAGTCTCGCCGTCGGCGGTCACCGCGACCTCGACAGTCGACCGGTTGCCGAGATCGAACTGGAGGGTACCGTTCGAATCGGTCGTGCCTGCTTCGGTGCCGTCGATCGCGACCGTCGCGTTGTCGACGGCCGTGTCGTTCGCCGTCACCGAGACGATCGCCGTCCCGTTGTCGAGCGCCATGCCGACCGCGAACGCGGGATCGGTCGACGCGTTCGTCGTGGAATCGGTACCATTTGTTGTAGTGTCGGTACCGTTCGTCGTAGTGTCGGTGTCGTTCGTCGTGGTGTCGTCGCTATCGGATCCGTCCGTGGCCGTCTCGTTGGTGTCCAACTCGGTGTCGTCGGTCCCGTTCAGATCCGTGTCTTCGTCGGCAGTCTGTGCCCCAACTGTCGTTGCCATCGCTGGAACAGCCACGAACAGACAGGCTGTCACCACGAGTGCGATGATCGTGTTTCTGCGCATCGGCAACCAATCGTCGACGTGGACTGTACATCAAACGGGTCAGTAGTCGACCCGGATTGCGCCGAATTGTGGTCGAAAACGTCGATAAGTATAAGTACTAGTTTTAATTGCTACTATTTAGTGTTAGTATTATATACTATCTGCGGCCAAACGCTGCGTCACCAGTGGCCGTTCCGTGTCGGACACACGGGGCCCGCGGTCGACTCTCCCAGTCGACGGTGGGGACTCGGTCAGCGGTGGAGATCGCGGAGCGCCTCGCTGAGCTCCTCGTCGGGGAACCGATCGAGCGTCGACTCGATGTCGGTCGCGACGCTATCCAGTCTGGATTCGAGCTGATCGAACCCCTCGCCGTCGGTTTCGTCGCCGTCGATTTCGGCGTCGAGGGCGGCATACTTCTTGCGGAGCGTGTAGTACTCCAACAGGAGCTCCTCGTACTGGTCGACCAGAAACGCCTGTTCGACGGCTGTTCGGAGCTCCTCGCTGGAGACGGGTTTGGTGAGATAGCCGTCGAACGGCATCTCGATGATGTCCGTATCGAGGTCGACGGCCGTCACCAGAATCACCTGACAGTCGACCTCCCAGTCTTCGGTGTGGGCGAGCAGTTCGTCGCCCGACATTCCCGGCAGCCGGCGATCCAACAACATCAGGTCGACCGCGGGGGTGAGCTCGACGAGCGCCTCGCCGCTGGTCAGCGCGATCCGCGTCTCGTAGTCGGCCTCCAGATAGTGGGCGTACAACTCCGCGAGATCCTCCTCGTCGTCGACGATCAGGATCGTCCGCTCACCGTCACGATTCATTATAATAAATTTCGAAGGGGTAACCAAAATAATTACGCACTACGGCTCTGCAGGCGGTCGTTGGTACCGGACTGTTGGCCGTGGTCAGAGCACCGCGACGGCGAGGGCGACCACCAACAGCAGCCCGACCAGAATGGCGATGATCAACCCCGTGTTCGAGTCGTCTGAACCGGCGTCCGGCGCGGTCGCCCCAGCCGACTCGGTCGAGTCGACCGCGTCAGCCGCCCCAGCCGACTCGGCTGCCTCGGTCGAATCGGCGGCTTCGGTCGAATCGGCGGCTTCGGAGTCGGTGGTCTCGACTGCCGGCTCGGACTCGCCGTCCGCGGCGAGGTCGACTACGTCCTCGTAGATCCGGCGAGTATCACGGACGAGCGTGAGTCGCGCACCAGTGCGGTCGGCGATTTCGGCGTTCGTCAGTTCCGGCTCTTCGAGTGCGGTTTCGAGGATTTCCCGCTCGGTCTCCGAAAGTAGGTCCGAGGCGGTCGTTTCGGGGAGTTCCGGCTCCTCGGTCGTCGGTGTCGACGCCTCGTCGGCCGACTCGTCGGGTTCGGCGAGGTCGACCGCGTCCTCGTAGGTCCGGCGAGTATCACGGACGAGCGTGAGTCGCACACCAGTGCGATCGGCGATTTCGGCGTTCGTCAGTTCGGGCTCCTCAAGTGCGGTTTCGAGAACCTCTCGCTCGGCGTCCGAAAGTAGGTCCGAGGCGGTCGTTTCGGGGAGTTCCGGCTCCTCGGTCGTCAGCGTCGACGCCTCGTCGCCCGACCCGTCGTCGCCCTCGTCGGTGTCATCCTCGTCGGCGGACTCGTCGGGACTCCCGGCCCACGGTTTCTCGTCGTACTCGTGGTCGAAGAGCGTATCACGGACGAGCGTGATCCGGGTTCCCGTTCGGTCGGCGACCTCGGCGTTGGTCAGCTCCGGGTTCCGGAGCGCGGTTTCGAGCACCTCGAGTTGCGTCTCGGAGAACGCGTCGGTGTCGACGCCCGCCAACACGTCGGCCGTCTCGGCGTCAGTCTCGCTTTCGGCTCCCGTTTCCGTGTCGCCTGCCCCGCCGTCGGTTCCGTCTGCCTCGGCGTTGTACTCCCTGAGCGTATCCCGGACGAGGGTGAGTCGGCTGTCGGTCCGCTCGGCAATCTCGGCGTTGGTCAACTCGGGATCTTCGAGTGCGGTCTCGATGATGTCGACCTGTGTTTCCGAAAACGCCTCGGTGTCGATCTCGGGTGTCGATCCGGCGGCCCCCCCGGTATCGGCTGTGGTATCGGTGTCAGCGACGGCGTCGGTATCGTACTCCCGGAGCGTGTCTCGGACGAGCGTGAGTCGGCTGTCGGTCCGCTCGGCGATCTCAGCGTTCGAGAGTCCGGGCTCGGCCGCCGCCACCTCGAGGATCGCGGCCTGTGCCTCGGACGGCCCGTCGTGGGTGGCCGTTGCGTCCGCATCAGTCTCGGTGTCGTCCTCGGCAGTCGACTCGGCTGCCGTGACGGTTTCGCCGTACTCGGCGCGTGTATCGCGGACGAGCGCGATTCGAGCGCCGGTTTCGTCGGCCACGTCGGCGTTCGACAGTGTGGGATCGGCCTGCAACGCATTGAGGATCGCTACCTGGGTTTCGCTGAGGTCGGCGTCGTCGACGCCGGCCGGCGAGGCGTCTTCGTCGTCGACTGCGTCGGCGGCCGCCTCGGAGAGTTCGACCTCGTCTTCGTACTTCCGCCGGGTGTCTCGGACGAGTGTGAGTCGCGCACCGGTGCGGTCGGCGATCTCGCTGTTCGACAGCTCCGGGTTTCGGAGTGCGGTTTCGAGGATCTCCCGCTCGATCTCGGAGAAGATCACCGAGTCGGTCGTCTTCGGCATGCTTACACCCCCCGTGAGCGTGTTTCAGTAGCTACAGTCGGTCGTCCGTCGATACCCCTTGTGGATCGTCCCCCATCGAACCCGCTGATCATACGGTACGTTCACTCTAACCTACAGTAATTAATCTACTCCTTCATACACCCGTTTGCCCACACACGGACGTTTCCGACGGTCAGTGTCGAACGGTCGGCTAACTCCACTCGGTCGACCACCGTCGCCATGCTGCTGATAGCCCCCCACACCGGGTTTCCGGTGAAATGTGGGCATATCTGCTCCGGTATCGTATGTCGGCACTGCATCGTTCGATCCGCACTCGGTACCCACAGCAGGTCGACGACCCCGAGACAGTGACCCACACCGGGTTTCCGGTGAAATGAACCCGGTGGCACCGTCCGCAGGACGGCACCTCAACCACCAAGCCCGACCGCCCGGATGAGCCGATCACCGACTCGATCCGGTCGACACCCCGTCCGCACCGGTCTGCTACTATGTGAGACACACACCACGTTTCCGGTGAAACAGCCGCCGAACGTGGGTGGACCGACGGTGTCGACCCGCTTCTGGACCCGGTTCTCTCTCATGATTTTACTAGTCTGATCCTGCATTAATTCAACCATATAATTATATTTATATACTGTGTTAGTGTACAGTCCAGTAAACTACTCGCAAACACTCTTCTATAGCTGCGCTAGTTGGGTCGAGTCGAAATACTCCATCTGCAAACCGTCGTATTTGTCGTCTGCCGTATCTGCAGCCCGTTCCATTCGTGGTCCGTGCTATTCGTGGTCCGTGCTATTCGTACTCCGGCGTGTTTGATCTCGCCGGCTATCCTTACACACAGGTCTGTTGGCGGTCGACACTGGTCGTCGCTCGCCGTTGGTGGATGACGGTCGACCGACCGGTCGACCACCGCTTCGACTCCACCCCACCCTCGCAGCCGATTTCACCGGAAACGTGGTGTGTGTGTCTCGACACTCAAAGGGAAACCCATTTCACCGGAAACACGGTGTCTTGGTGTATGTCTGAGACTGCGGACGATCTCTTTACCCGTGAAGATCCGATCTTTGCCAACAAGGAACTCTTGGAGATCAGCCATCTGCCGGGCGAGGGGCGGATCGTCGGCCGGGACGACGAGATCTCCCAGCTCGCCACCGCCGTCAACCCCGCCATCTTCGGCCAGAGCCCGAGCAACGTCCTGATCTACGGCAAGACCGGGACCGGCAAATCCCTCTGTGCCAAGTACGTCTCCCGTCGGCTCATCGAGACCGCCGGCGACGAGGGCGTCACTGCGACCTTTGCCTACGTCGACTGCGCCCAAGACACGACCGAAACCCAAGCCGTCCAGACGATCGCTGACAGCGTCAACGACGTCGAGGACACCGATATCAACATCCCCGACAAGGGCCTGAGCACGTCGACCTACTACAAGCGGCTCTGGCGTATTCTCGATCGGCGCTTCGACGTCGTCCTCGTTATCCTCGACGAGATCGACAAGCTCAGCGACGACGACATTCTCATGCAACTCTCACGTGCGGGCGAGGCCGGCAAGGTCACCGACTGCAAGCTCGGCGTGCTGGGGATCAGCAACAAGATCCAGTACAAAGATCGGATGGACGAACGCGTCAAATCCAGCCTCTGCGAGCGGGAGTTCGTCTTTCCCCCGTACGACGCCAACCAGCTCCGGAACATCATGGAAGCCCGCAGTGACGCTTTCCGCGACGGCGTCCTCGAACCGTCGACGATCCCACGCGCCGCGGCCCTCGCCGCACGGGAACACGGGGATGCGCGCAAAGCTATCGATATCCTGCGATATGCCGGCGAGATCGCCCAGTCCAATGGGTCGACAACCGTCAAAGAACAGTTCGTCACGCAGGCCCGCCAGCGGGCCGAGACCGACCGCTTCCGCGAGCTGATCCGTGGGTCGACGCCCCACTCGCGGTACGTCCTGCAAGCCCTCGCCGTCCTCTCGCTTTCGGAGGGTCAACAGGAGGGGTTCAGAACCAGCCGGGTGTATGCCATCTACGAGAACATCTGTCGGCAGGAGGGCTCCGACAGCCTCTCGCTGCGGCGCGTTCGAGACCTCCTGAAGGAACACGCCTTCCTCGACATCATCGAGCAGTCCAAACACAGCGGCGGCAGCGCCGAGGGGAGCTACACCAACCACCAACTGCTCGAAGACCCGGAGGTAGTCAAAGACGTCCTGACCGAAGACGAGTGAACGGCCCCCGGACCGACTGCGTCGTTCGCGCGCTCTCACGCGACTGTGACGCCGCCGACGCCCTGTGGGCCGCACACAGGTCGACCGCTCTCAGCCCAGCAGGCCGAGGTTCTCGATCCGGTCGACGATCTGTTCGACGGCGGCTGTCGCGTCTTGGGTCTGTTTGCCGCCGGTGATGACGATCTTACCGGAGCCGAACAGCAGAATCACGACCTCGGGCTCGTCCATCCGGTAGACGAGGCCGGGGAACTGCTCGGGCTCGTACTCGACGTCTTCGAGGCCGAGGCCGATCGCCAGCGCGTTGAGGTTGAGGTTGTGACCCAGATCCGCGCTCGAAACGATGTTCTGGACCGTAATCTCCGGATCGTCCTCGACCGGAATCGACAGCCCACGGAGCTTCTCGAAGATGATGCCGAGTGCTTCGTGGACGTCGTCGATGCTTTTCGCACCGGTACAGACGATCTTTCCCGATCGGAAGATCAGGGCGGCGGCCTTCGGTTCCTGCGTTCGGTAGACGAGTCCGGGGAAGTTGTCGGGGTTGAAGTCTGCCCCCGGCAGGTCCTCGGCGAGGGCTTCGAGGTCGAGCTCCTGACCGATGCCTGTCGATGCGACCACGTTCTGGATTTCGATGGAGTCTGCCGGCGCTGTCATCTATACGTGCTTATATACAAGCCACCCTTATAAACCGACGCGTTATAAACTACTTTCGCCGGTTTTATACGTTTCCTGTCTAGCCGCACGAACCTACTTTGCGCAAATCGGGTGCTTCAAACCTTCTATCGCCGGTCTGGTGCGTGTTCTACATCCGCCGAAGTCACTTCTAACAGGGGGTTTTGTGCCTATCGGTTCGTCACTGGTTTGACACCCGTGTTGACACGGACCAGTACGGTCGGTGGATCCCACCGGTCAGCACGGTCTGCGGATCGTCGTGTACGCGCTTCGTCGACGGACCCCAGTGTTTGCGTTCCTCCTCTCACTGTCGCGTCGTCGACCGATTGGTACAGATGTCTCCTCTGCTGCTACGACCTTTCGGCGTCGTCGAGCTTAAATCGGCGTCGTCGACCTCAAATCGGCGTCGACATCGAGTCCCGACCGGTCGTCTTTGTAGGTATTAGTTCAATTCGTACACGTGCCCTCACGTGCGCGCGCATCATCAACGGGCCATTGGTTTCGCAGCGACGATCCCGCTACTGACTGCTACTCTTCACGCGGTTTGAAATCGATCTCCTAGGCTCCCCACCGTGGCGCCGACTACTCGAGAGTGTGGCTCTTCCGGTTGGTCGGTCGATCGCAGCTACTACCGAGGCGGTGGTCGACGCTACGCAGACGCCACCCCCAACCCAGTGTCGGCTGCAGGCGAGTCTCCGTCGACGCTCGGATCCGAGCAGTGTCTGTGAAGTCAGTGACGTGTGTTCGACATCTCACACGGCATGAAACCGCATGCCGAAGCGGCCTTCCTTCGACGGGGTTAAATGTGTACCTCCCATCCGAAGAAATGCGAAGGTCGCACGGGTCACTCCCGGACGACACCCGCCGTCGGAATCGCCCGACGGCGGCCATCCCACAACGATGCCCTTAAGTGTATAAGGGCATTCGGATGGAATGCAACAGACAACACACGGGATTGCAAGGCCGTTCAATTCGGCCGGCACTCGTGGAGCAGATCGAACACGTCTCGCTCACACCGAGCGAGGTTCGACGGGTTTATACCCCTCAACCGTGTTCGATCTAATCCGAAGAAATGGGGATCCCGCCCCTGCGGTACGCCGTACAG
>NZ_JAMZIE010000017.1 GCF_024178165.1 Halohasta salina
TGGGCAGTCGGTCGAGCGTTCGTCGCTGGTGTTCGCAGTTTGTACATTATTATAACCGCCAGCGACCGCATCAATCGCTAGATGATCGAACGCCAACTGAGGAGGTCGCTAACTAGACAGTGCCGGTGATCCTAAACAATCAAAACTATGGTATCTTTCACTCTTGTTCAGGTGACGACGGCGATGCCTCTCCCGGATACATTCGGAGAAAGGGAGCAGGCGGCGAGCCCTTAACTCGCCGCCTGCGTCAGGTTATGCACGATACACTTCCGTGTGAGCTCCCGGAACTGGCCGTGCCAGCTCCGGGAGCGGAGCTTCTCGCCGTCGTCTTCCTTCAACTGCGAGAAGCCTGTCTCACTCATCCACCGTTGTTTGTAGTCCTCGTTTATCCGGGCATTGTGAGCCTTCTGTAGCGGTGTCTGCTCTCTGTGCTTGATCAACGGTCGCGTCGAGTTGGAGCGACACTCCTCACGGAAGTCGCTCCATGAATAGTTCGCATCAGCCGACAACACCCGCAGGTCTTCCGCGTTCCGGCGGAAGACCTGCATCCCGATGTGCCCGTCCCACGCCTTCTTCGTCGTGAAATGGACGTCCTTGATCGCTAGCGAATGTACGTCGATCAAGATCGTTGTCTTCAGCTTCTGTAACGAGTAGTTCGCTCGGTCGCGGTAGTGAAAGCTGGTTTGATCACGCTGGAAGCCACTCGCGTCAATTGCGGCTTCACCACTCCAGCCCGCCTGCTCCGCCGAAGTGCGGAGCAGGCGGCGGAGTTCACGCATTCGATACTCGTCTTCCCACCGGCAGAATGAACTGTAGTGCGGTGCCTCGTCAAGATCAAATATAGCGAGGATACCGGGCATCTCGTTGAGGTAGTCTTCGGTTTCACGAAGACTCTTTTCGAGTTCGACGCGGAACAGAATCAACGCGATCTGTGTCCACTCTGCGTACCCGTCCGCGCCATCTGGCGCGGCGGGTACGTCCGGTTCGTCAACATGCTGCTTGGCAAGATCTCGACACATCCGTGCGAGCCGTCTGAGCGATGCAATATCGCCAGACGGCGTCCAATTCCCGGTTAGTCTGACGGAATCTCTCTTTGAGAGCGTCTGAAACTGCCGTCAGTCAGCGCCAAAACAAGGCATCTTGTGAGGAGACTCGTCTCATGGATGTGTGGAACAGATGACGAGGGTGGCAAACAGCGTTACTCTAGTTCTAGGTTGGACTCATTTTCATTCGTAATCACATCAGTTAGTTTCTCAAATATGATATCTAATTCACTATTTGAAACAAACTTCTTATCTGAAAATAATACTCGCTCATAAATCTCTGTCACCTCGTACAGCAACTCATGACTTGACGAGTCTAGTTCGGATCTTAGTGTCCGGCATAGTTCCCAGTGAGTTAGAGATCGAGCAACATCATGACTTTTCATATGCTTTTTTCGCAACGCAACATAACCCAATCCGGCGGCCGCTTCGACGTTACCAGCATCATGATATTTTTTTGCATGACTGAGGAGCTTGTCTGGTGATGCTTCTTCTACTGTCTCTGTAGGCAGAGCCGCTTCGGAGTCGATCACCCCGGATAATTCGTCTTCAGATCCGTTGGATTTGCTCTCACGTCGACGCCACACCGATACTGCGTATATGATGGCTGCGACAGTGAGGCCCACGAAGCCAATCTGCTGTAGTGGCATTGAGATTGGGGAACTGTAGCTGACCATTGTCGTTTGAGTGCTCGGCTCAAGATTCTCTCCAGTCGAATCGTAACGTGCGGTTAGAGTATGCTTATCGGGGGAGAAAAGCAGCTGCGAGATGTCGCTAGTTGCTTCCATAGATGTCGAGCCATCAAAATATCCGGACTGATTTGTGTACGAAACCACCGAACTACTGTTCCCCTGTGAAATTGAGATTCTACGATCAGAAAGCTCGGTTCCCTCTGTTGTCGTTAGTTGTCCAACGAATGTAATATTTGAACCATCAGTCTGAATCGATGTGAACGACAATTCTGTCTCAGTTAAGTTAACATATATCTCACCAGTTTTTATTGTCGGTTGTACGGCCACATTTTGCTTCGAAATAACTACATCAATTTGCTGACTACCATTTGGGATTGTCGCAGGCAAAGATTCACTTATGCGGAAATTGCCTTGATGATCTGTGCGTACTGATTTGAACGGTCGACCAGCAATTGTTGTTGTCACTGGTACATCTGATAATGGCACTTGACCAGCATCGACCTCTCCGTTGATTACCACTGTTTCATTGAATTGGACGTGAGACGGGGAATACTGAATATCAGCAGTAGGAGAGATGGAGTCGATTTGAATACTCTTCTCGACACGTTGTCCGTCATATATTGAAGTTGTCTCTGGAATAAATTGAACAGATACAGTTTGCTGACCAGATGCAATCATCAATGGACGGAGGCTCGCGTTGAATTCACCGGCTTCGTTTGTTTTCGTTTGAACTGTGCGATCGCCAAGAGATATTTTGATAGTTTTATTTGTTAGTTGAGAGTTATTCGATGACAATGTTCCACTGATATCCATCGGTTGCGTCGGTGAAGCAGCCGCTGGGGTAGATACACGTAGAGAAGTGGGTGTGAGAGTTTCAGACCGAACAGTGTCTTGAATTTCTGCTAATCTTGCTTGTGCGTCATTAATTTCTGTAAGCGTTTGAGTTGCATTGAGATCGGTTTCATTCGCTAATTTTTCATACTGGTTGGTCAACCTCTCTGCAGTTTGGTTCCCATCCTGTGTTTGCTTCAGCAACGTACGAGCCAGTTGTCTCGCTCGGGTTTGATTTCCATTTGCCCGGGCAAGCTGATATTCGTTGTAGATAGAACTTGAATTTCGAGCCGTACCAATAAGTTCGCGCTGCTGCTGTACGGTTAAATTGAATTCTTGTGCAATCTCATCGTCAGCTGTAGATTCAGTCTGAGCAGCTAGTCGTTCATACTGTCGGAGCAGATCAGTTGTGTTCCCGCTGATCGTTGTTTCGGCAGTATCGAATTGTCCTGCTTGGAGTGCATCTGTACTATTAAGTAACCGACTCCCAACGCGGGCCTCAGCCTCAGAGATCACTATCTCAGCAGATGGTTCATTTTGTGTTAGCTCTGGGCCGATATGCCGGGAACTAGTATTTGATGTATTAGATGGCTCTATGTCAGAGGTTTGCATCACGGCCTCACCAGCCGGCGTGCCTAGTGATAGAGAGTCACTTCCGGAGAAAGAGCCTCCAGATTCTGCAGTCGCAACTGGCGATAAGAGCACGTTGGTTATAAGAAATATAAATAGAAGAACAGTAGTAATACGAGAGATTGACATCTAAGTATACGACTCAACGAAGCCGATATACAAAACCTCTTTGTACCAGAGATCATCTTATATTCAAGAGTATAATATGAGAATCAATTTTATTTCGAAGATATGACCATGGACCGAACAAAGCGGTACTGGGGGACGCTCGGCCTCGCTGTATTTTTTGGACTGATGGGCTATGTTCTAAACGTATCTCTATTTCTTTTACCGGTAGGAATACTCTTAGGATGGCTATTGATGCTTGAATTTCTATTTCGAAGTCAAGTAGTCGCTATTATTGATGCAGTCTCGGTTTCGTATGCACTCTCACAAGACACGATTCAGACAAACCAGCAAGTCGGTATCACCATAGAAATTCAAAATATAGATGATGTTGGCCTTCAACTAACACTATCATCCAATTATCCGGATGTAGCCGTGTATAGCCAGTCCAGTTCGTCAAAAACGCTTGCCACAGATGCCAGCATGGACAGTCTCAAGTTAGACTATCATTTTCCTTTCGCAGGAAACTACACTATTGGGCCTGCCTCCATTACAATTACCAGTACGTATGGGTTTTTTGAGGCCACTGTCGGAGCTTCAAATACAGTATCAGTCACTGTAGAACCAGAAGACACTGATAGTATGCACATTGGGAAGGGTGGCAATCAGTTTGCAACGGGCCTCGGCGACCACGGAGTCGAGAATGCGGGAGAAGGGACGGTCCCAGCAGGGATTCGAACGTATATGCCAGGAGATCCAGCCTCCCGTATCAACTGGAAAGCAACAGCACGACTCAATGAAGTGTATATTCGTGAGTTTGAAACCGAAACCGTTCGACCGCTTGCTGTGCTACTTGATCGGCGTCAGTCGTCTCAAAATACGCTGTACGAAAATCCAGTAGAGTATCGCAGAGATATTGCTATCTCCCTTGTAAGCGAAGCAGAAACCCATTCAGACCCAGTAGGACTCTATGATGTGGACACAACCCAAATGGAGGCCTCACAACAACTTAGTGCCGGTCGAAGTCAATATATTCAGCTCCGAAGACAGCTCTATAATACGGTCCCCGTGAGTGGGTCAGAAATGGGTGCCGAAACAACCCAAACAGCACAATCTACCGTAGACACGAACAGAGCGGTAACCCGATTACGTACCGACCAGTCAGCGTTTGGTACTAAGCTCTCACCGTTCTTGCGTGGGTCGACAACAACTACCCATCAAGTTGAGGGTAGCCCATTGATGCAAACAACACAAACCTATCTCAAAAGACAGAGAGGAAATGTCCGTGTCGCTATTCTTTGTGATGACCAACGACGATCTGAATTATATGAGACAGCAAAGCTAGCTGGACAGCTAAGTCAGGAAGTTATGGTATTCATCACACCAACCGTGCTGTTTGAGTCCGATGACATTGCAGCAATTGATAATGTTTATGCTCGATACTCCGCTTTCGAACGGTATAGATCTCAACTTGATACACTTGAGAATGTCACCGCATTTGAAGTCACTCCAGGAAGCAAACTGCAGTCTATAGTTGAGCAAGATGGAAATGAAATTCAGTGATCTATCCAATATCAAATCGGATATGAATTCACCGCCTTTCTCATCAATTAAATAGCTTAAATGATAATTTCAAAATGGACTCAAACACTCACACTCAGCCATTACAAGCTATTCAGACACGTACTCGATCTGGACCGACTAGTACGATTACTCAAGCTACAACCTGGCAGTGGTACGAATTGACTTGGGCGATTCTTGTTGTTGCACTATTTGGAACGGCTGGCCGCGTGATTGATTTCATAGTTGCCGGTGGGCTTATCATCACATGGCTTGCTGGGCCAGCGATCGTGGTGAGCATCACCGGCCACCTCGCAGTTATTGGACTTGAAATATTCCCTGAAGTTGCGTGGGCAGTAGTGGCAATGGAACTACTTCTCATTGCTCCGCTCATCATTGAACTTGGCCTACTTGCACCATCTCGGAGGACAGCGATTCAGACTCAAATAGGTATCTTGATGTTCTCCGGGGTCACTGCGGCTGGGGTTTGGATATCAATACCAGTGAGACAACTCAGTGCCATCCTTGGGGTCTTGTTCAGTGTTGGTGTTGTAGTCCTGTATCTCGAATTTGGGTATACAAACACAGACGATGCACTGACAGCTGAATCAAATGAAAATGCTATAGAGCAACCATCTTCTGCAGAAGGAGAAATTGAATAATGGATGTAGATCAAGACATCAATGAGATGGATTCGGAAGACAGTACAGCAACATCAACAGGTGCGAATGAAGAATCAAGAGCAACTGGTAATAACGAAACAATTGCTGAACTACAAGGCCAACTTGAGTTAGTACAAGCTGAAAACGAGCGACTACGCCAAGAGTATGTGCGCGCTCAGCAGACACAGTACCGACGAACAGCGATCGGCTTCGTAGTTATTGGGTTGGTCGCCATTAGTGGTGCAGTACTCTTTCCAAGCGCACGTGAAATCTTGCTCGCATTGGGTGGCACTGCTACCATCGCTGGCGTTCTCACGTACTACCTGACGCCTGAGAAATTTGTCGTAGCGACAGTTGGAGAAACACTTACTGCGACACTACAATCTACATATGACACGATACGATCGGAGCTCGATCTACAAGGAAAACCGGTATATGTCCCGGCGATTGGTGCAGACGAGGTGAGTACCCGCTTGTTCCTTCCACAGCAGCGTGAGTATACAATTCCCGATGCGAATACACTCACTGATATGTTCGTACTCTCGGAAGATCCGAGTCAGTGGGGGATTGCTGTTCGTCCTAGCGGTGCGGGCTTATTTGAAGAATTCAAATCTGCTGCTGTCGATTTTGATGACCAATCCACCGGTGAGCCGATACGAGTATTTGAACAATTAGCCGATGGGGTAGTTGAACAGTTTGAATTGGCTAATCAAGTCACCGCTACAATAGAAGACGAAAAGCGGTGCGTACTCGCTGTGACCGGGAGCACATACAGGCAGCAAGACAAAATCGATCATCCAATACCCTCATTTATCGCAGTTGGCGCGGCGACTTCGTTCGATGAACCAACCCGTATCAGTGTCCGAAATGCAGAGAATCGAGATTTCATAATTGAGTGTCAGTGGGGGACCTCGGCAGAGGAGAACTGGAATTGAAGATTTGCAGGTGCCGAGCACTTTCCACACGAAGTGACTGGGAGAACAAGCGGGAAAGAGATACACCGGTGTCGTCGTGTCGTTCCGGTGGATTAATCTATCAAAATATAATATTCAGAATATGAACGATCAACGTGTGTTGGTGACTGGTGGTGCAGGATTCATCGGCTCGAATCTTGCCAACCACCTCGCTGAAGACAACGATGTCGTCGCTGTCGACGACACTTACCTTGGAACACCTGAGAATCTCAATGGCAATGTCGAATTCGTCGAAGCGTCCGTTCTCGACGACGATTTTCCGACAGATGTTGACGTAGTGTTCCACCTCGCTGCGCTTTCCTCACGGAATATGCACGAGGAAGACCCACAACAGGGCTGCCGCGTCAACGTCGAGGGGTTTGTCAACACCGTCGAGCGCGCCCATAATCATGGCTGTGATACCGTCGTCTACGCGTCGACGTCCTCGATCTACGGCAGTCGAACCGAACCCTCCCCGGAGAGTATGGCTGTCGAGTCCCAGACGGCATACGAGGCCTCAAAACTGGCTCGCGAACGCTATGCCGAGTATTACGCCAACCATCACGACATGGCGATGGCGGGGCTGCGCTTCTTTTCAGTCTATCAAGGGTTCGGCGGAAACGAGGAACACAAAGGCAAGTACGCCAATACAGTCGCGCAGTTCGCCGATGCGATCGCCGACGGGAAGGCTCCAGAATTGTTCGGAGATGGAACCCAGACTCGTGATTTCACCCACGTGCGTGATGTCGCTCGCGCCTGTGAGCTTGCCGCCGACCACGAACTAACGGGAGTCTACAACGTCGGTACCGAAGAGGCCTATAGCTTCAACACGATGGTCGAAATGATCAACGACGTGCTCGGGACTGATATCAATCCCGAGTATATCGAGTGTCCCTTCGACGGCTACGTCCACGATACCTGCGCAGATATTTCGAAATTCAACGAGGAGACCGGCTGGGAGCCCCAGATCAGCTTCGAAGAAGGGATTGAGCTCGTCTGTGAACCCTACCTCGTCGACTAATAGGTTGTCAATGTGGCCGTTGGTCAGTGAGCGTACTGAGGAAGAAGGCTGTAAAGATGGTCTGGGCTCCGAGGATGATTACTGTAAATGAGAGGATCGAAGATACCGTGAATGGGAGCGCTTGCAATCCATTAGAAAGCCATGAGAGAACGAGAGAACCCGCATGAAGGCTACCGATCGCAAAAATGGCAGCTCCGAGAACGGCACCGCGTTCGAGTGTAAGCCAGTTTGTGAAGGTAGCAGTGATTGGGTCGTTGGGAGTTCGGATTGGGTTACTATTGACGCGTGTAAAGAGGCCGAAGGTAAATACATGATAGCCGAGGAGCGTAAAGAGGCTCCCGGCGATCATCGAGTGGGTTCCAAGACTCACATCAACGATTTCAATCCCGCTAAGAACTGTTAACATGATTGCGCCTCCGAATATCGTTAGGAATGTCCCCGGGCCCGAAAAGAGATAACCCGGTGCATTGAGTAGCATGAACCGAACGTGTCGCCAGCCATCAGAGAAGCTATCAAGCGTCTCCTCCCCCTTACGTTCGTGGTAGGTGATTGGGGTTTCGATGATATCAAGATCCTTGGCACCAGCATCCATGATCATCTCCGAGGCGAATTCCATTCCGGTTGTGTGAAGTGAGAGTGTTTCGTAAGCGTCGCGGGTGAAGATTCGGAAGCCAGAATGGGCGTCTGAAACACCGGCGTCGTAGAAGGCATTGAGGAAGGCAGTTAGAAGGGGGTTACCGATATATTGGTGGAGAGGTGGCATCGATCCGGGTTTAATTTCGCCATTAAGACGGCTCCCAAGGATCATGTCAGCATTGTTTTCATCGAGCTTGGTGAGGAGACGCGGGATCTGCTCGAAGTCATATGTCGTGTCGGCATCACCCATTATGATGTACTCACCCCGAGTACGTTCGAATGCATAGCGGTAGGCATAGCCGTAACCGGGGGCGTCTGGTTCGACGACGATCGCGCCTAATTTGCGAGCGATTGCTGGAGTTCGGTCAGTTGAAGAGTCACTGACGATGATCTCGGCGGTGAGTTGGAGTTCTTCGAGGGCTGTTTTGATGCGGCCGATACATTCAGCAATTCCTTCTTCTTCGTTGAGCGTCGGTAAAACAATCGACAGAGTAGGAGTTTGTTCGCTAAGGCGGCCAACGAGGAGTTCATCCCCACTAGAGGTGCCAGCAGGTGTCTCGCTGTTGTTGAGTAACTCTGATTGAGCAGTAATCGTCATAGGAGCCAAGTACTCACTTTGGGAACAACAGGGGATATTGGGAATTGGTCAAATTTTGATACAGCCATGTTATCCGAGTAAATCAATTCCGTAATAATAAAAATATTGACTTCAGACAATTTTGTGAGAGTCGACCTGTACCGTCGTCGGGCTGGATGACTCCCAGAAGTAGTGATATTGAATGAATCGAATCCGAGTGTGTAGTGTCGAACGTGTTTGAGAACTGTGCGGTGCTGTATCCCCTCCCTACTGCGGTACTCAGTCGCTTCACTCCCTGCGTTGCTTCTTGAGGAAGGGAACTTAGCACCTAATCCCAGTTAATTTTTTGACTCCAAATGCCTCGTAGCAATTCACTCGTCTTGGGGTGGTGTCTGTGCAATATTCCCACTAGGGGTTTCGACAGTATCAAGAACTGTTTCAATGATGTCGGTAGGTGTACGCTCACTGAGTTCGGCATCAGTATTCAAAACGAGACGATGAGCAAGGACATCACCGGCGAGGTGTTTCACATCGTCGGGTATGACATACGAACGACCATTGAAAGCTGCGTGCGCTTTTATTGCATTCAGTAAGTCAAGTGTTGCGCGCGGAGAGGCACCGATTTCAGTTTCGTTGTTATCGCGAGTCGCGGTAATGATATCTAGGAGGTAGTTTTTGACGGGATCTGCGACGAAGGTGTCTTCGACGGCGTGACGTGCTGATTTGATTTCGTCCGTGGTTACGACTTGCTCGATTGAAGCGGGAGTGAGATCGGGCTCTGCGTCGAATCGGTCAAGGATGGTCCTTTCGTCACTTGTGTCCGGATATGAGAGTTGAAGTTTGAATTGAAATCGATCGCGTTGGGCCTCCGGAAGTTCGTAGACGCCTTCCATTTCTATTGGGTTTTGGGTGGCGATAACGAGGAATAAGTCGGGAAGTGCGTAGGTGTTGTTTTCGATTGTGACTTGCTGTTCGCCCATCGCTTCGAGAAGTGCGCTTTGGGTTTTGGGTGTTGCACGGTTGATTTCATCGGCGACGACGATATTGCCAAAGATCGGACCACGTTGGACTTCAAATTCACCGGTTGCTTCACGGTAGATTGTTGTCCCAGTGACGTCGGCTGGAAGGACGTCCGGGGTCATTTGGATGCGATTAAATCTGAGCCCGCTGGCACGAGCAAAGGATTCGGCAGTAAGCGTTTTGGCGATGCCTGGCACCCCCTCAAGCAGGATGTGGCCATTGGTGAGCAATGCATAGAGAATGCGTTCAACGACGGCTTCGTTGCCAACAATGACGCGGGTGATTTCGTCATATAGTGTGTCGTACAGTTCTTCTGGCGATGTGTCGGGTGATGAGTCACTCATTTGTGTCAGGTGGAGATTGATCGGTGGGTGAAGATTGGGTATTTGCTTTGTCCATGCTTTCTACGATTCGCTGGATGCGATCGGAATCCCATTCAGGATGCTTGTTTTGTAAGAACGTAGCCCGTTCGTTCGCGTTGAGGTGGATGGGGTCGGTGTCGGGGTGTCGGTTAATTCGGTTTCGAGCTTGGTTCATGCGTGTATATATTTCGCGCCGTGCTGGCTCATGTGTCCAGAGAACGACGGCTAGCCCTGCGAGAGCACCAATCGCGGCTTGTGCCCACGCAGTGCGGTTGGTCCATAACCAAAGTTCAATCGCAGGTGTTGTGCCAGGTGAATGTGAGTAGTCAAGCATGATGTAATCGTTGGATGCAATCAGTTGGTTGAGGAAGGCGTGGTTGCCGCCGCGTGCAACCATCTGATTGATGAATACGCTGGGATCACTGAGCACAAGTACGCGTCCGTTGCTTACTTGCTCGCTGGCGAGCACCGGGTATGATCGCAATGGCTCGTTTCTATCTAATTGCTCGTTGTCGTTTTGATCTATATATGCGAAGTCGGATGTGTTCGCTATCGCCGTTCCATCTGTCGACCGAAGAACAGTGCCACGATTCAACGTGAACTGATCGAGCTCACCCAATGTTGAGTTTTTTGAGACATCAGTAATAACGGGCGCCGCTGGGTTTCGGTAATACTGGCGCGGGTCACGGAGGGGTTCGCCGTCAATACGTGCTTTGACGCCTAGATCAGCCAGTAACTGATTAGTCTCCGTACGTTGATCTTCGGCAACAAGAATCGTGCCCCCCCGGTCAAGAAAAGCCTGTAATTGGTTCACCTCTGAGGTGTTGTATGTCTCTCTCGGGGCAAGAATAAACGCGAGTGTGTCGTTGGCCTCTGCCCGGTCGTAAGCTGCGGTATCGACAACAACCGGTTGGGTACTACTGTCAGTGGCGATTGTACTTCGCATCTCGCTTGTCCCATCCCACGATGGGTTGTAGGCTGTGAGTGTCGCTGATGTCGTGACGGCGGCTGCACCGATAGCGAGAGCAATGGCAATAATAAATCCGGCTAACAATACCCTCGGAGAAAAGACTGTCAAAAGAGAGTCGTCAGCCATAGAGGTGGGAATCATACGAAGCCAATGAATCTACCGACTCAGCAGTATCGATCAAAAAATCACCTATCTTTCTGCAAGGAGAGAATCCCGCTGTTCACGGCGGGCTTGACATCCTCCCCGCGCTAAAGCGCGAGGATTCCTCCGTTGGGGGTTCGGCTACCGACCCACGGAGGCAACTTGCGGGTTTGTGCGCGCTTCTTTGGGACTTTCGTGAGGGTATGGTTTCCCCGACCACTCGTGGTCGTCCCACTCGAATTGCACGGGCCATGCCATCGGCCTGACTTCCGTGTCACTGTTTTCCCGAAGGAACGTCTCTGACGCCGTGAGGTCGGCGTGTCCCTCGAATCCACACGGACACGTCAGCGTATCCTCGTGGCGAACCGTCTCTCCGTGGTCGCCACACTCGGGACACGTCTGACTCGTCCATGCTTCCGACTCGGCTTCGAGAGAGATGCCGTACTCCTCACAGACACACGCGAGACGATGGATGAACTTCTTGAACGCCCAGAAGTTGTGCGTCTTCTCGTTCACCCTGACCGACCAGTGTGTTTCCAGTACGTTGGTCAAGTCGCCCACGTACACCGTCGCCACGCCCTCGTCGTACAGCCGTTCAATGAGGTCGCGTACCAGCGCGTTCTGTGCGTGGTCACGGCGCTTCGTCCGCTGTCGGTACAGCCGTCGAATCCTATTCGAGGAGTAGCGTCCCTCTCGGAGTTTCGACTGTAGACGGGCGATTTCGTCTGTTGTCCCGCGGAACCGTTCGAACAACTCCCGACCGTCGTAGAGGTACTGGTTCCCAGTGGTCATGGAACAGGCGACGAGATTGTTTGCACCAACGTCGAGGGCGGCTTCTTCTGAAGCCAGTGGTGAATCCAGTCGAGAATCAGGTACTGTGACTGGTTGGAAAGCCCTGAACGTGTCGCTAACCTCGTCGTATTCGAGTTCCAGACGACCCTGTTTGCCGTCCCACTTTGGGTTGCCTCGGACTCCGAGGCGGAGTCGTTCGTGGTAGCCGAGTCCGTATTCGTCTTTCAGTTCTTGCCCGACAGGGATTTCGAGACGGCTACGCTTGCCCCACTGAATCGTGTACTGGTTGCATCGGATGTAGGTACGTAGTTCTCGTCCGTCCTCCTCGTTGCCCCAGTACGACGGTGGGTTGGCGTACTCGCCTTTCTCCTTGAGGGCGAAGAATGACCGCCACGCTTCGCTGTTCTTTCGCGTGACCTGTTGAACAGTCGCGCTTCCGACGACGCCGTTGTAGCGCCCTCGGTACTCGGACGTGTCCCACACGTCGCCGTCACCGAAGTAGTTCTGACGACGTTCGTAGGTCAGTTCGTTCCACAGGGAGGCGGAGGCGTCGAGTAGCCGTAGAAGGCACTCTTTGTCGTTCTCGGTCTGTGGAACCACCTCGAAGGTGTTGACGCGCTTCATTTGGCGCCACCTTCCTGTTCAGCGATGTACTGTTCGACAGCGCCCTTCGAGGCGCTTCCCGCTGTTCCGACGTAGTACGAACGAGTCCACTTCACGCGGTCGTCGTAGCGTTGGTTGTACTTGCGGGCGGAGATGCCTTTGACCCAGTTGACGATGAGTGACGGGGCGTTCTTCGGTGGACTCCCGATGAACAGGTGTTCGTGGTCGGGCATAACCTCGCACTCGGCCAGTTCGAGGTCTTTGTCCTCACAGATTTCCGCGAAGATGGCTTCGAGACGTTCCTTCGTCTTCCCCGTCAGGTGCGAACGCCGATACTTCGGCACGAATACTATGTGGTAGTAGAGTTCGTATTTCGCGTGACGGGTACTCTTTACCATCTATGTATACTGGCACTGTCTAGTTAAGCCAGTTTGAGAAGTGAGCAGTTCGTGGTTTGAGTTGTTGATGCTATCCCCAGAACTGCTCAGTGAGTCGTTAGACACGGCAAATCTTGAATGTTGGGAGCGAGAGCGGAC
>NZ_JAMZIE010000018.1 GCF_024178165.1 Halohasta salina
AGTTCCTCGTCGAGAGTGTTGACGACAAAATTAAGCAGATGCTCTTCTTCGATCTGGTTGTCTGTTTGGGTCCGTGTCACACTACGTCCAAACAGACACTTCCTCTAACTCAATGTGATCGACTGAGACTGTAGCGTCATGTGCGTTAGCAACCTTCTGGATGGTCTCAATGCTGAGGATCGACCCGGCAGCGATCGAAAATAAGGCATAAATCAGATCCTGTACGCCTCACAGGCTTCGAGGACATCCTCATGGTCACGATTCAGTATGTTGTAGTAGTTTTGGACCGACGCGACCTCGACGTGCTCTCTGGCCGTTTCGAGCGGGTCGACGCTGACGTTCGAGAGTCCGATATGATCGATGAACCCCTGTCTTTGAGTTGTGCGAACGCTGTGAGGCTGTCCTCGAAGGGCGTGTCAGGATCGGGGCTGTGGAGTTGGTAGAGATCGAACGAGTCGACTCCGAGGCGGTCACGGCTGACAAGCACCTGATTGCGGATGAAGTCGGGATCGGCCTGGCTAAGCCACTCGCGGTAACGTGTCTGCGTCGGTAATTACAGTACCGAAAGTCGACAGTTGTGGATGAGTTACTGTGTCGAGACGGTGCCACTGTAGCGTACACTCCCGTCAGCAACAGCCGCAAGCACGGTTGCATGTGCCAACTGAGGGTTTGAAGCGATATGCTGTGCAGGAATCAGCGGTGCTGGAATCGGTTGGATCCCATCGGCACGCATTGCAGACACCCCAGCGTATGTACCGACAGCTTCGGTCCCACTGTAGACGACGAACTGACCATCCTCGTTTCGGCCGTACCGGTATTGGAACCGATCTGGGTGTGGAGCAGGGCAAGCGATTGCTTCGGCGGACTCAACGGTCGCTATCGGCTCGGAGTTCGACATGAGCTGTAGTTGTCGCGGCTCAGCAGACTCACTCTCAGGGGCCTCAATCCACGAGAGAGCTTCATTTGTGGGGACACACGCATAGCTGCCGTCGCCGAGTCGAATCCTCCCTTCGGTAGCGTAGAACTGTCTTGTGCCGTTCTGCGACCCAGCGAGCCCAAATGGAGGCGAGAGGAACTCGCCGACGGTATGCTCACAGTCTTGATCGACGGCCAGTATCGGAACCCGCCCGCTGTCGACAGCAGTCGAAATAGCTGAGATAATAGTCAACGGTCGACCGTTGGCGAGCGGCACGATCTCAAGTGGTGCGTCGAGGCCAACAAACGCAGTGGCGTCCCCCTGAACGACAGCTGGATTGTCATCACTGATGGTGAAGTCACGATCCTGAAGATCCCGTATGATTGGCTGGGTATCGACCGAAAACGATTGGTCCATTAATATTGTGTAGGAGCTGGACAAGGATAGCAGTTGTTGACCGACACGGCGAGGCGGCCCTCGCTCCGTTGGTTATGACGACAGTTGAGTATTTGAGGATAGAGACAACCTGTCGTGGTGTTGCAGATGATATTGACATCCCCGCCGTCGAAGCAATTTCAGTCACCCAAGCAATCGAATGGATTATCACTGTAGTGAAATAGCAGGATCCGACACTAACCGGGGTTCCCTTCGATGTTGACGGTCACGACCGGGCACTCGATCAAGGGCCATACCAGCGTGCCGATGAGTGAGCAAATCCCTCGTCATTTCCGACTGCACTCACTGTCAACTCGGTCTGAGCGTCCGCCAGAGAATGCGCGGAGACAACAACGATGTTGCTGGCTGTTCTAACCGAAAGACTCGAAGGAATGCTTCCGTCAGTTGGCCGTCGTCGTGGGCTTTGGTCACCAACCGTGTCGTGTACTTGTTGAGTAGATCTGTCGCAAACGGTTGTGGGCCCGTCGTCTCCTCGAAAATGAAATCGTTGGTCACCGCTGTTCGCCATGCTTCATGTACAACAGGAGCTATCTGGTCGAATACCCGCGGGCCGATCCCTGAGACACCTGCTGAAAGCGCATGATGAAGTGCAAGGGCATCAAGCGCGGCGACTGACATACCCTGGCCATAGATGGGGTTGAAACTGGCAACCGCATCACCGGTGACGACTAAGCCAGCAGGGAAGTCTCGAAGCTCGTGATAGTTGTGTCGCACACTGGCAGGAAATGGATAGCGACGGATCTCAGTAAGCCACTGTTGGGTGCGTAATTGGGCTGGGATCTCGTCGATCGGGAGCTGCGTAGCCCACTCAATAAATCGCTCTTTCTCAGTTGGAACTCGCTCACCGTGGAGTCCTTGCAAAAGAATTTGCCATCGATCTCCCTCGATTGGAAGCATCGCCGCTCCCCGCGGACGATCTGGTTCCGGAGCGATCAGAACGCCGCGCTGGACATCTGGAGGCCGGGAGACACAGACAGTGCCGTATGTAACATCGATATTCACACGGTCGACAGCTGGCTTTGGATACCCATGCTCCGCAAGCCACGCTGGAGTCTTGCTCGCTCGGCCACTGGCATCAACAGTCAGCGTCGCCTCAATCGTCGTTTCTGAGCCCTGTTCGTCTCTGAACCTGACGCCTGTTATCCGATCGGCCGATGGGTCGTGCGTATATGTAATGAAGTGGCACCCGTCTCTGACGTGGATATTCGGTTCGTTGCGCACTCGTTGTCGGGCGATGTGTTCGAACAGTGGACGGCTCGCATAGAGCGCTGAGAGTGGGGTCGCTGCTTCAGCAACGACTCCGCCCCTGTCATACCACGCGATATCTCGCGTCATGTTGAGTTCCAGGCCGCCAGCGTTCAGGACATCGGCGCTGAATTCTGGAAAGAGATCCTCAAGAGTCGCTCGCCCGGCTTCAAGCAGTGCGTGCGGTTGGCTGGTCTGTGGTGCTCCGTCACGAATGGTTGGCTCGTCAGATAGCGTATCTCGTTCGATAAGCACTACATCCTCAAAGGCATCTTTGAGAACTTGCGCTGCACACAGCCCAGCCATACTGCCCCCAATGACGATGGCACTGCCGTCAAGAGGTTCAATGCGCGAGTCATCATATCGTGCCATCGTACTCAGTGACATATTTTGATATAAACCACACGTGGGATTTATTTGACTATGTTGGGTCGTTTCTTAATTTTTATCAAACCATCATTTAGCTAACACTCACTGTACAAGGACACGATCGGTCAGCCAGCAGCCCGCGAGGTGACCCGCTGTCTGTTTCGACACTCCGAAGTCGTACGTCACGGTCCGGCCGCTCGGACCGGTCAGTGTCACCGTCTGTGTCGCCTGTGTTCCATCCCGTTCGAGCGGTCCCGTCACCGCCTCAACGTGGTCGATCATCGGGGCATACTGTGGCCCTTCGACCATCCGAATGAACCGGTCGAGCGGTCCCGTCGACCGCCGGTTCGCCGGCGAAGCGAAGTTGTACGCCGTCTTGATGCCGGCGTTTTCCTCCGGGGTGTCGTTCGCTTCGAGGGCGTCCAACTGTATCTCAATGACCCGTTCGGGCTCGTACGAGGGGTCCGGCGTCGGGAGACCGCTGACTGGATAATCGTTCGCTGTCATCGTTTACTCAAGCTACTGTCTCTAAGGTGCCCAATCCGGTTGAATGTGTTCCTGACTCAATCACTCCCGGGACTCGCCGGAATACGGTCCCACGAGCAGTGTCTGTCTACTTGTCCAGTTCGTTGCTGAGCCGTGACCGAGTCGCCAGAGTCACTCCCAGGAGTCACAGAGGAACATTGCACTGGACAGCAGGCGCTCGTCACGAGGTCGACAAGCGGTATTGGGCGGGCGGCCGAACCTGCTCAGCTGCTCGATGAGACCGGTCAGTCAAGTCAAACAGCGTCCATCCCGGGGTCCGGATTCAGTCGGGTTCTCCCGACGCCAATACCCCGCCTTGCAAAGACACTCTCGGTGGTGCCCAGCGTCACCACCGTCGCCGACGGGGCCGCCGAACTCCTCTTTCCAGCCGTCTCGCTACAGACCGCCGACATCTCCGGTCGGTACTTCAGGACCTTCAGGACCAACAGCTGACAACCCCGTCTCGTACGGCGCGTGATACGGACTTCCCGCCGACTCTGGGCATACAGCGCGGGCGTACTCGATATCGAACAACCGATGGTCGTAGCGGCGTCGTGACTACAACTCCGGGAGACGGCCGCCGTCGACCGCGATGTTCTGACCGCTGATATAGCCGGCATCGTCACTGAGGAAGAACAAAACCGGCGCAGCCACGTCCTCGAAAGACGCAGCTCGGCCCCGCGGATACGACGACACGTCGGAGACGGTGTTCTCAACGGCGAACGGCGAGACGGCGTTGACCGTGACGCCGTCGTCCTGTGTGTCCCCGGCCAGCATCCTGGTGAACATCAGGACACCGGTCTTGCCGACGAAGTACGGGAAGTTCACCGGGTGGGCATGCATCCGATCACAGTCCGCGAAACCGATGTTCACGATGCGCCCCCAGCCGGCATCTCGCATTCCATCGAGTGCCCGCCGAGCGCACAGCACCGTCCCATAGAACGTGCTTTCGACGGTGTCGCGGAACGCCGACCACTCGATGTCCGCCCAGTGTCGGGCGTCGAAGTTCCCGACGTTGTTGACGAGGATATCGACAGTTCCCAGCGCGGATTCAGCGGCGCTGAACATGGCGTCGACGCTTTCCGGATCGGTGATGTCTCCCTGGACAGCGGTCGCGTCCACACCGTACTCGCGAGCCGCCGCGGCCGTCTCTTCGGCGGCATCGGCACTGGTCCTGTAATGGACCACGACGTCGGCCCCGCAGGCGGCGATGGTCAACAGTAGCTCACGACCGACACGTTTCGCGCTGCCAGTCACGAGTGCTGTCCGCCCATCGAGGTCGGGTACTGATTCCATGCCGCTCATTAGGCACTCACGCGCTTGAACCCACTGCAGGATGGGCCCGCAAAGCGCACCTCGGGACTGTGACACCGGTCCAGTCAGCGGCTGAGCGCACTGCGAACGCCGCCCCAATATATACGATACCCAGGCTGACCGTCTGTCTCGCTCGCACTTCGAGACATACGAGTGCCCGTACGACAGTCTCTCGTCTTTTGCTGACGACCTCTGTGTGCAATGACAAATCGATACTGTACAGAACCAGCATTGACCCACCAGTTTCCGGACACCGATACCACAACCCGCAGTTTAATATTCGGTAAGTTAGGTCTCGAATAAGAACGAAGAACGAGATCATCTGAGTAAACTATAATTGAATACAAATCAAAGACTAAAAATGGGCAAATTCAAAACGGAGACCGAAACGAAAAGTACTGAATCAGATGGGAAAACGCAGGTTCTTGAGTTTGGACTCGACGATGAGATGTACTGCTTGGACATCGATGTTATTGACGAGATCGTCGATGCAAATGACCTCACACCGATCCCAAACTCTGCCCCGCACGTAGAAGGCGTCATGGATCTTCGAGGGCGAACTACGACTATCGTCAACCCGAACACGGTGTTCAATAACGGCCAAGACGGCGCACAAAACCGAATTATCGTCCTCGATCCCGACGTGATTGATGACGATACGACGATCGGCTGGATCGTCGACGAAGTCTATCAGGTTAGAACAGTAACCCAAGAGATGCTTGATGAGGGAACGACGGCAAACGACGAAAATGTCAACGGTATCGTGAAAACTGACGACAAGTTCGTCGTCTGGGTCTCTCCCAACATCGCAACAACGTGAGTTGAGTTCACAGAGATACAAGGCGGATGCCACGGGGCTTGACCCCGAGGCAGTTTACACCGGATCTGTCCGGAACCGTTCGACAGATGCATCGACATCATCAAAATCATCATCAGCACCGACCAGTAGCGTCCCGCCAACATCGTTCGCTGTCGCGAGGGCATAGGCATCTCCAAGGGCCATCGTGTATTGTCGTTTGAGATTCGCCGCAGTATCCCAACACTCGCGTGAATCATGAACGACAACGCCGAGTTCCTCGAGTCGCCGGAGACTTGCTTGGAGATCGTTCCACCGAAACCCAACTCGTGATCCGACATACAATACCTCCGTCTTTGTGACCGGACTGATGTAGCCGTCAATCTCTCCAGAGGCAACTTTGTCGATCCAGTCTTCGACTGTGTCACTGCCCGGCTCGTCGTCTAAATATGCGATCAGTGGTTCCGTATCAAACACTAATCGACCGATCATTCAGTCGACTCCTCGCCCGAATAGCGGTCGACCAACTCGTCGACTTTCTGTTGATCTCGATCCCGCTCGTCGCGGAGGACAGCCGTTGCTGGACGGTCATCTGCGCCCTCGCGCTGCAGTCCTCGAAATTCACGCATCGATCCGATTGGACGAACCACGATCTCGCCGTCTTCAGTTTCAACGAATTTTACCCGTCCGGGAGCGGATATCCCGTGTTTCTCCCTGAATTGTTTCGGAATCGTCGCTTGACCCTTCTCGGTAACAGAGACGATATGCACTTCACCGTTCTGTTCAGTATTACTTGACATAAGTAATAATTCGAGTTAGAAATACTTAGCTCTGTTCGTCCTCCCAGTAATCGAAAATTCTATCGACACACTTCCAGAACCAGACACACGCTGTCTGTCGAATCCGAGGTACACGAACCACGTCTTGGAACTTCCAGAACCCCCACCCACAGGGCGTTATATAATTATATTCGCCAGACAGAATATACATCAACTCCCAGGTAAACTCGGTTAGATATGCGACAGTCTCGCCGAGTATTCATCGCTTCTCTAGCGGTTTTCGGAGGTGGGTGTCTGAGTTCTCGCAGTTCCTCGAAGTCCACAGCGGAGTCCGATCGCGACAGTGACGGTGTTCCTGATACCACCGATGATTATCCCACTGACGATCGGAGGGCATATCGGTCATTTCAAATCGACGGGACCGAGACGCTCCAACCAGGTCAGTTTTCAGCAGTCGCGCTCACCAATTCCCCGCAGGCAAGCGGTGATGTCCTGCATTACGACATCAATGTCGATGGGAATACCGAGGTTGACTGTCTCGTGTTCGAACGAGAGGCGTATGACGCCTATCAAAACGGAGATCGTGAGGTCTCTATCGTATCCAAATATAGTCGGACGGGAATTACCGAAACGACGGTAACGCAGAGACTTGATCAGGGAGAATACATTTTTTCACTAGATTATACCGACTTGGTGACCGACCCCAACGAGACAAGTGTTACTGTGACTCGTTCGCTCGAACTCGGCGAACCAGCCGACGAATAGCTCCCTGCTGAGGCTGTATCCAACGAATCTGATATTGGTATCAGATCACTAAAACTCGTATGCTAATTATAGTGTGCGAACTGATCAAAAACGTCCACATCCCACTGGCCTTCGAAGAGAGCCGTGTCGACCTTGATGATCGTTCGATTCTTCGATACACCAGTCGAGACTAAGTCAAATATGTTTAAGAAAAATTATATTTTAGCAACTACACCCGCAGTCCGATTCATCGATGCCTGACCCTCGAAAGAAGTCTCGAACATTCGACGAAAGCTGATCGGCTTGGATCTCCCGTGATCCACCAAGTTGCATCCCGTTCGGTGCGATAGCTTGCACTAACGACTCGACGAGGAGTCCGATAGGTGCTGTCGAGTGTTCCTCACCGCGGTACTGCCAGAGGCGACAATCAACGCCTCCGTCACACTCACAGAGGTCTCCACACGATTCGCAGGTGTTTTCAATGTAGTCTGGCTGGATATCCCGGCCATCGATGCGGATCGTTGGTGACACAGCAAGTTGCGTCGCTTCGGCTGCTTCCAGTGTTGAGACGTGAATGTCTCTGACGGTTATACCGACATCCAGCGCATCAAGGATCGGTTCGATCCGTTCAAGCGCCGCTTCGAGTGCATCTTCAGTCCCCATACATCGATCGCAGGATTCGTTGTCCAGATAGAGGAAATCGACTGTGACCGTCCGCCGTGTGTACTCCTCGACTGCCGGCTGATTGACATCCTCCCCGCCGTAAACGGCGAGGATTCCCGAGCGTTGGGATATTACGGTTTGCAGTCTCTCGCCTGTTCTTGTAGGTGGAACGCACCCGTGGTTGTATCGAACAGGTAGACTCCGGGCTGTGCCAACCAGCCGTTACTCATATCCCCCGTTGGGAGACTTTGAGTTATCTTTCTGCGTATGTTCACCGCACCATTCACGTCTGCGTTCATCGTCGTCTCGCACGATTCACAGACGTACAGGCCACGCTCGACACGATTGTTATCTCGTATCTGACCGCAACACGAACAGGTCTTTGACGTATTTGACTCATCGACCCGATTTACGAGGATACCGTGTTCCTCGGCTTTGTATTCCAAGAGCCGGGTAAACCGGTCAAACTCCCACCCGTGCAACTTCTTGTTGCCTGATCGCCCCCAGTTCCGTGTTTCACCGTCGTCGTCTTCCCGAATATCACTCAGGTCGCCTACGGCGATTGTTCCGATACACTCCTCAACACACCGTTCGACAACGTGTTTCGAGAGGGTATGTAAGAAGTGATCTTTCCGGCGTGAGAGTTTCTGTCGAGCTTTCACTGCACGTTGTGAGGGGCCATTCTCGCCATCCGTGTCGTACTCGTCACGGGTGAAATAGTGTTTATCCTGTTTCAGCCGGTTGCCGGGATACAGCTCGCTGGGTCCGTCCTCGTAGTCAATAGCGAGGTAGTTGCT
>NZ_JAMZIE010000019.1 GCF_024178165.1 Halohasta salina
GTTCCTCGTCGAGAGTGTTGACGACAAAATTAAGCAGATGCTCTTCTTCGATCTGGTTGTCTGTTTGGGTCCGTGTCACACTACGTCCAAACAGACACTTCCTCTAACTCAATGTGATCGACTGAGTGTACTGATTGCTTTGCCACACAGCTGCTACAATACAACCCATACCGCTGTGTAGATGATCGTCATTTTGCTTGTTGAGTATCATCGGAGGATTCAATTTTCACTGTTGATTATAGTCTGATGTGAACCTATCCGGAGATAGAATCTATCTGTTTGCCTGTTCTAAATCTCGAGATCTCTTGGACCAATGGATATCTCAAGTCAGAGAAAATGCAATAACTAGCGGTGTAGAGTTCAAAGGGCCGATCACACAACCTAAGGAGGAAGTAGAGAATACCTATTTTTATCGACGGTGTATAGCATTCCCATCGAATAGACGAGTACAAAAAGTACTCAGTATTGACCATTCGGAGCATATCTTTACCAAAATCCTAGTCGACGGTTCTCTAGACGTCAATAATTATAGCGTGGTAAATGTCCTCCCCGATTCAAAGTTGCCCTCTGATGAGAAGTTGAATTCTTCACAAGATGACCTTTCGGATGGTACTGCGGATATCGAAACGGGGGATACACCAGCTGCTGAAAAAGGAGGGTCTGAACTTCCTACTGATAAGCAGAGTAATCAAAACAATGACGACCCGCTCGAGGCCCCAGAGGGTAACGCTAAATCAACCGTTACTGATTCTGTTGATTCTACAGGTGCCCCTCAATATACTGGCTCAGACGCGGTTCGAAGGCGCGTAATGGACCGAGCAGGGAATAGCTGTGAAGGGTGTGGTGAACCAGCTCCGTTCCTCGATAAACACGGTGAACCGTATTTACATGCCCATCACGTCTATGAACTCAATCAGGGTGGTCCTGATACCCCACAGTCAGTGATTGCTCTCTGCCCGAATTGCCATTACCGTGTTCATCATGGGCAAGATGGCGATGAATACAATGCCGAACTTATAGAGAAACTTTCTAATTTTCAGGAGTGATTTATACCACAGTTCGCACGGTCAAACCAACGTGATGCACTGGTGTTCTCAAATTCTCGTGAGACACCATCAAGAATCATTTACCAAGTATTATTCTACACTTAGAGAATGTTGGCTCTGTTGAAATCCTCAGAGAATTACATGTTCGTCCCGTAATTCTATGAGATGAAGTCCCTCCCGAAGTCGCAGATTCTCCGCTTTACTGAGAAAGCGATTCACCTGGCCCGCCGAGCGGTTTCTCGATACTCCTCGAAGTTCTCCAAACACCGCTATACACTCCCGCAGCACGTTGTTCTGCTGTGTCTCAAAGTTCGGAAGAATACGACCTACCGTGGACTGCTTGACGAGTTAATCGAGATGCCACGCATTCGTCAAGCTCTTGGATTAGCTGAACTACCTACGGCATCAACGCTCTGTAAGGCGTTCAACCGGCTTGATATGGCTGTCTGGCGTGTCATATTGACTCTCTCAGCCTCGCTACTTCCGACGAGCGGAATCGTTGGAGTCGATGCGTCAGGGTTCGACCGGAGTCACGCCTCGAAACACTACACGAAACGAGCTGAACTCACGATTCAGCAGCTCAAAGTGACGCTACTGGTCGATACGAAGGTGAACGCCATCCTTGATTTACACGTAACGACGACACGAAAACACGATAGTCAGATCGCTCCATCGTTGATCAAACGCAACCCCGAGACCATCGATATTCTGCTTGGTGACAAAGGGTACGACGATCAGAAAATCAGACGACTTGCCCGTCAACACGAGGTTCGGCCACTAATTAAGCATCGTGAGTTCACATCGCTTCACAAAGCGTGGAACACACGCTTAGACGCTGATCTCTACGGACAACGAAGTCAGTCCGAGACGGTTAACTCAACACTCAAGCGGAAGTACGGTGCGTTTGTTCGCTCACGGCGCTGGTGGAAACAGTTCCGTGAACTCACTATCGCTTGTCTCGTTCATAATCTCGACCGGTCACTCTAAGTGGTCAAACAGGGAACTCACAGGGCATCTTCGCTGTATCGTGACCGGAGAAAGAGATACACGATAGCGAAGGCAGTCCCTCCAAAGATTCCTCGCAACAGCCCCTCTCTGATGTTACCACTCAGAAGGAACGCTTCCATCCCCACCGAAACAACAATGACAATGATAATTAGAATCGCTCCGAGAATCCACGGGTTCTCTAAATCTATGCCAGCCATGAGGATACTGTCTGCGACCTCCTACATCAATGTTGGTCACCACGAAGCTCTCATCGACCGGCTGTTTCAGGTGAAAATATGTCTGAAGAATAGGATTTCAACAGAGCCAAACCTAAGAGGTAGGGAGTGGAACCACCTAGACTACTGTCAAGTGCCGCGGATTTATTCGTGGCAAGATAGTGTTTTCTTCATGGACGAACTGACAGCGAATATCTCGTTTGACAAATTCGTGGATATGCCAGAGTTCTATGGCTCGGGTGCAGCCGAGTATCGCTTGGCGATGGTGAAAGAACGAGACGATTTTCTCGATCTATTTGAGGGTGCTCACCACGTCGACGCGGTGACGTATGCTGAGACACCTGAGTTGATGGTCCAGATGTTGACCGACTACGACATTGGTTCCTTAGATGTGCTGATCGGGAATGCCGAAGACTACGCCGGGCAGGTCAACAACGTCTCGACCGCGAAGTCGCTGGTGGAGCTTCGACAGGATGGCCGTCTCACGGTTCGACTGAAGAATCGAAAGACAGTCCACTCGAAAATCTACCGCATCGTGATGCCTGATGAGACCGTAAAGCTCGTCCAGGGGTCGGCAAACCTCTCACGGAACTCCTGGGAGTACCACACAAACCAGATCTCCGTCTTCACAACCGAGGTTGGGACGGAACTAGATCAAGAGTTTGAGAAATTCATCGACCAGTATCGAGACGGATACAGCGACCAGACGCTCTTGGAGGGGCTCGTCGAAGCGATCGAAGAAGCAGATTCACCGGAAGAGCGGGAAAATCGCATCGAGTATTGGGTTGGTGCTGGCGATCTCGATGTGAGCGATACGGCTGCGCTGAACCAGGATGCCGTGGATGATTTGAAAGAAGTTGCCGATCAAGTGACGGCCGTCGTAGATGATCCCGAAGAGGCCGACAGAACGGTCGCGTTCGTCGAAGAACCCGAGAACGCCGACCGTTCGGTTATTGAACCAGACAATAATCCAACGGACGAAGAGAACGACAACGACGCTGATTCTACTGAACCGGACGCCAGCGAGGAAACACCTGACGTGGGGCTGGTTGAGTCGGACCACGAGACAAATCTCACCGAAACCTTAGATCGTCCGCGTGTTCGAGCGCCCGACGAGAAGATCCGGATGGGCACAAGCAAGGTCGACAAAGACACGGCCGATGAATTTGGAACCAGCCTTCGTGACCGTGGGGCCACTGTCGAAGATCACAGCATCACCGCACCGTTGAGCGCATACAACAACCAAGTCAAGGAGTCAACAGCCATTCCCACGATGTCGGTCCTCCCGGAGGCCGAACAGATCGTAATCGGTGAGGATGACGAAATGATCTTGGTGGCAACCGATGAGCCGACGCCGGAAATCCTGGATCACTGTCTCGGCACTATTGAGGCGTATATTGAGACGGTCCGAGACCACGGTCACACGCAGTCGGAGACTGCGGTGATGGCGCAAATGTACGAGGCGTTTCTCTATGGCTTTTGGGCCCCGTTTGCCAACCAGTACGCGGAGGCACTCTCCTCACCGTCACGGACGCTGGACAACGTCCTGCAGCACCTCTACATCGAGGGCAAGAGTGACGCCGGGAAGGACAAACTCACTGAGTACATCCTTCGGCTCGTCTCGGACAACACCGTCATTTCGGGAGTCGATGCAGACGATATTGGTGTGGCTGAGATTCGCGGGGTCCGTGAATGGGACACCTCTTTTCCGTACGCGATCATCGACGCGGAGAAACGCAAGATCCAGAACTGGAGTCCGATCCGGAACTACTGGGGTGACTGGACGCCGACTAACGTCGATCAGCCCTGTCTCATTTTCACAACGAACGACGCCCTTCCGAAATCGGAGTTCCGGAACCGAATGAAGATCCTGAGTATGGACGTGTCGTTCCCGTCCAACCCGGAAGATCCTGGATTCCGTGAGGCCCAAGAAGATCTTGGGGAGGTACTGGAACAGCAAAACCCGATTTTCAGTTACGTTGCTCGGCGGATGCTCACCGAGCAACCATGGACTGATGGAAACGGGACTATCGAAGACGTCCGCCGTATTTTCCGAGAGTTCTACGACGAAGCCGGTCGAGAGCAACCGAAGTACTTCCCCGCGGAGGAACCGGCCGAAAAGACGTACGACACGGGTCGACTCAAATGGCAACGTGATATCCAGGGTGGTCGCGTCACGTTCGAATCCGAGCCTGATGCGATCACCGCTGACTTCGACCGCGAGGAATACGAGGTGTATGACTACGAGAAGCGCTTATCGAAGCGGTTTATGTCCGATAAGTCAGGCACCAGCGTCTATATCGGTGCCCCAGAAGAGTTCGCCGAGTGGATCGGCTACTCTGTCGACGAACTTCTGAACGGTGCTGCAGAGACTGGGGATGGTATCGCTCAGACAGAGGACATAGACAAGAACGAAGATGGAGATGATGCTGATGATTCCAGTGGATTGCTCTCGCGGTTGTTTGGCGGATAATATTCGCAGTCCAAGTGGGAAAATCATCAAGTGGAATCAAAGAGACAGAATAATCATCGATGGATCGTGAGCGTGTAGAGGCGGTTGCTGATGCATTGGCTGCAGTCGGGTACGATGGGATTGTAGCTTTTGACCGGACCGAACCAGAGTACAGTACGATTGAGTGTCTCTACGAGAAATACGACTCTGAGGCCCACGTGAAGCTGCTAATGCTCTTAGCAGCGAGTCAGGATTACCAACTCAACGGTGATGCACAGCTCTTCTGGAGTGAATTAGAACGGACTGCAGAAGACTTTGAGAGACTCGATTCAGTACAAGCTGTTCGGGACCTCCTCGGCGACTTCATGCAAAGAGACATCAACGGTCGACTCAACCAACAAAAGCGCGATCGGCTCATTAGAGTGATCGAAGCTGGATTTGATGAATGGTTTGTATCGAACCACGACAGTGTCGCTCCACTGGATATCTGGGAGCGGTTCGCCGACGATCTAAACACTGATAAGGATGCTAAAACGGTGGTGCTGGCGATGAAGGTCTACGATATTGCTCACTTAGTAAAACACGGACAATACATGGAGTTCCCTCGAAAAATCCCAATCCCGTGTGATCTGCAGGTCAGACGTGTCTCGTGGAGTTCCGGTATCACTGAGAGCGACGATACTGACCAAGTCCTGGACGTCTGGGCCGAGGTGATGGAGAAAACAAGCCAGCGGCTTGGTCGACACATCTCATTGCTCCGTATAGATTCAATTATTTGGCAGGCTGGTCAGATCATCGGGAGAAACGAACCGGATAGAGAGGCTTCCCAACAGGCACTGATAGATCTCTTCGGAGAAGTTGGTGTCGACGAGGCCGGTGGAAAACAGCTTGCCAGAGAACTCACTACCGAAATGTAGATCAGCAACCAATCGTCACAGGTGGGCTCCGAGAAGTTCTGAAGCTTCGTTAAATCATTGTCCGAACTGAGCAGTTGGTGGCTCCTGGATCGCAAGATAGTGGGCACCAATCAGGTCGGTCTCAACCTCAGTACGCTTGTGTTTCGCGTCCATGCCGCCGGGGTCGGCCACCGAGAACAGTGCCTCACCACCGAAGGTCTGCTCGTGTTTTCGCAATCGATTCGTGAACGCTGAGGTTTCGCCGACGTACGCCAATGGGGGCGCATCTCCCTCATACCAGATACGGTAGACACCTGCCTCGGGAAGCTCCGGGTCGAGCCGATCCTGAAGCCGATACGGCCCCTCCCAAGCAAGTCCCATCCAGTCGGGTGCGGTCACGTCGTCGGCGTTTTCCCATGGGATCGGCCCGCAACCGGGTTCAGCGTTCGATTCGGTATCGCCGTCCACAAGCACCCCACCGACATAGCCACCACTCCGGTAGCTGGACTGTGAGTAGCCAGGGATGATCCGACCAAAGTTCGCCGTCGGACTTGCACCCATCTCTCGACGAGCAGTCGCAATGAGTGCTTCCTCGAATCCTTTCCGATGTGGGTCCGCAGTGGCGAACGAGGGCGTTGCAGTCGACACTTCTAATGCAGGTCCATACTCATCCCGAACGGCCCATAGACAGGGTGCTGCAGTGTGTGGATCACGGAATGGCATCTCCTCAGAAAACACATTCCGAGCAAGGGCACCGACTCGCCCACGTGTACTCCGACCGGTCTGACCAATATACTCAACTCCATCCCGGTCTGCATGGCGGACACGATAGAGTCCCGGATCAGTTGAGATTGAGCTCACCTCCTTGTCAGACGGATCGAGCGATAGCCAATCAGTCCAGCGTACTCCCATCCAGTCGTCCGCATACAGTTCTTGTTCGTTCATATCTTTCGATTGTGTCTCTGAAACAGGTTTCCTGTCATCAAGCGGTTAACAGCGCCGTTAAATAATCCATGTTGAGTCGATACATCTTGTCGCAGAATAGGTAATTAGGTAGATTGTTTGTTCGTTCCCCAGTTAGGATCATACATGTCATCACCGAGTTCCTCTACTGCCGACTGGAACTTGTTCTCGAATGTTTCTCGCCATTCCGAATCAAAGCCTGATTTATTGAACAGCTGCACAGCCAAGGATTTCTTGTGTTGGCTCCACCAAGCGAGATGGAATGTTGTAGCCAGTAGGGCACGGTATTCCGTTTCGTAGTATGGTTCCCACTGACCACGGAGGAGATCCATGAGTTTGTCACTGTTGTCTGCACCATGCATCCGTTCGATGAGTTCCGTCGTGCTCAGTGAATTCTGCGACATACAAGATACTGTAACGAGTATATGTCCTTCAGAATTAGTGCGTTACTGACGTTACTATCATTACTACATACTGAGGTCGTCTGGTTGGATATCAGCGCCGGTTTCCTGGAGAAGATAGCTGAATGCTTTGGCTGCGTTGATGCCACCGTCCGTTGGATGAACGCGTTTTGATCGGCCAACTGCTTCGATGGTAATATATTGTTGATCAAGTAATGGATCGAGGACGTGTCGATCGAGACGACGATAGTATCCTTTTTTCGAGTCTCCCGTGTACTCCGTGGCGAACGGCAGATTACTCTCTTTGCCGAACTCAATGAGATCGTCTTTCCGAATGTCGTAGGTTTCCGGGACATTTTCTGATTCTTGCTTGCAGAAAGCGAGGTACGCAAGCACAGCGACTTGTTGCTCGTCAGGGCCGTCCATTGGGTATCGTGGGAGTTCATCGGCGAATTCCATCCCGTGGCCAATGGGTTCTGTACCGGATGCGTACTGATCGGCTCTCACATAGTAGGGGATTGCCGCTCCAGTCACCATGCAGGCGATCATGCCGCCGATAGCTGTGATTGTAGATCCGGTAGTGAGGTTCACGTAGACGTTGTCACCGTCTCCGTTGTGTTTGATAGCTTGGTTTGCGATGACGGACATACTGTCATAGAGGTTGAACAAGTCACAGTCAAGCTGTGTCACGGTGATACCTGCGGTTTCTAAATCAGCGATGACGTCTTCGTGGTAGGCTGGTCGTGAGATGTTGTCTGCGATAAAATCGAGGAGGATCACGTGGTCTGCGTCGTACTCTTTGGCTGGGAGGACGATCCGATCGTGTTCAAAACCGAATGGGGCGATGTGGACTCGTTGACTCAAATTCATCAGGTGTGATGTATTTCTTTAACATTGGGTAATGACAGTAACGATAGTAACGTACTAACGCTCACCCGTTCACGGCGGGTATCTTAGTTTGCAGTCGTACAGATTGACCGGCTAAATGCTAACGCACACGGGCCGGTAGCGAGTAACAGAAACAATGTGGCAATTCCCGTACACCCAACGAGCCCCCGTTGACGTAGAAGTCCTCCATCGCAGCCCCCACTTATTTTTATTATGTTCGCTCTTGTGGCGGAGATTGTTGGTGAGTCATAGTGCAGCGTCGAGGATGGTTTTCAGAGCTTCTTCTCCTGATTTTCGGTAGACTCGGCGACGAAGCTGAAACGCTCTGAGGTACGGCGTGAGT
>NZ_JAMZIE010000001.1 GCF_024178165.1 Halohasta salina
GTCCGCTCTCGCTCCCAACATTCAAGATTTGCCGTGTCTAACGACTCACTGAGCAGTTCTGGGGATAGCATCAACAACTCAAACCACGAACTGCTCACTTCTCAAACTGGCTTAACTAGACAGTGCCTCGAATCCCGATACACACTCTCGGTAACTGGTGTGAGTACAGGGTGGCTACCCACGACAGTCAGCTAGCACTGACGGTCAGTAGCCTGTGACTACCACGCCGACCGGCCGTCGACCGGCGCGAGCGACCGGTGGGGTCCCGACACTGTTTAATATGGCCGTCTTGTAGGTCCGGACGTAATGTCGGAAGTCTGCTCGACGTGTGGATTGCCTGATGAACTCTGCGTCTGCGAGGACGTCGCCAAAGAGTCTCAACAGATCAACATCCGCATCGACGAGCGCCGCTATGGAAAAGAGGTAACGGTCATCGAAGGATTCGACCCGCGGGACGTGGACATGAGTAGTCTGTCCTCGGATCTCAAGTCGAAGTTCGCCTGTGGCGGGACGATCGAGGACGACGCGATCGAACTCCAGGGGAACCACCGCGGCCGCGTGGAGGATTTCCTCCGCGAGAAAGGCTTTACCGTCGCGTGACCGGCACCTGAATCCACACGTCGACCGCCGACTGTTTTCACCACTTCGAGCGGCCGCGTCGTCGGCCGATCTATCAGAAACCCTGTAGAGTTTTAGGCCGCCCACGCTTCCCTCCGGTATGCGACGCGACGTTGTCGTCGTGGCCATCTTCGTCCTCGTCGGCTCTCTGGCGGTGCTGCCGGCCGTCGGGGCGGCCGCGCCCGCCGACGAGATTCGACTGACGACGACCGTCGACCGAGCTCCCGACCATCCCGGCGAGATCGCCGCGACGGTCTCGTTTCGGCTCCCCGACCGTGTCACCGAGCTCTCCCCGGAGCTTCCCGAGGGAGCGACGGTCACCGGGACCGATGGGTTCTCGTCGTCCAACGGGGGTGACTACAGTTGGGACGGCCGAACTGACTCCCCATCGATCACGTTCCGCGTCGACGCCGACCAGATGACCGACGACGAGGGACCGCTGGCCGAGGACGGACAGTACCTGTTTACCGCCACCGACGAGTGGGCGCTGGTCCGGATCCCCTCGGTCGGGGTCGGCTGGACCCAGACCGGCCGGGAAGAACTCACGGTCGACCGCGAGACCGCCGTCGACGGGCCGGGGGTCGCCGGCGACCGAATGGCGTATCTCGGCGAGTACAGCGTCGTCCGCCGGACCGCCCACGGCCAGACGTTCCACCTCGTGATTCCCGAGGCCGCGGAGCTGGCCGAGTCGCCCGAGGCGATTCTCGACTCGGTGAGCCACGCCTCGGACGCCCTGCGGGTCGGCGACCGTGACCGGGAGGTGCTGGTGATCGCCGCGCCGACCGACGGCGTCGACTGGGGGGTTCGGGGCCTCCAGACCGGCGACGCCGAGCTGTGGGTCCAAGACAGCGAGCGGCTCGACACGCCAACCAACGTCTGGATCCACGAGTACGTCCACACCAGACAGGCCTTCGCCAACCGGACGGCCGCCGACACGCGGTGGCTCACCGAGGCGACCGCGACCTACTACGCCGCCCTGCTGACCCTCGAAGACGACCGGATCGCCTTCGACGAGTTCCGGCGGGCCCTCGAACTGGGCGCGAAGGCCCCCCAGTCGACGTCGACGCTGAGCCGCCCGGATAGCTGGCAGGCCGACGCCAACTACGGGAAGGGGTCGCTGGTCGTCGGCGAGCTCGACCGGCGGATGCGGCTGTCGACCGACGGCGAGGCGAGCTTCGGCACCGTCTTCGGGTCGCTGAACCGCAACGGTGAGGAGCTGACCGCCGACGAGTTCGAGGCCGCTGTCGCGTCGGCCTCCACGCAGTCGGTCGGAACGGCTGCGGGTGACTATACGCGAACTGACGCCACGCCCGCCGTCTGGTCGGCGGCCGACCACGCCGCGGCGTTCGGTCAGTCGCCGGCCGGATTCGCGTTCCGACTCGCCAACGCGTCGATCACCGTCGCGGGCGGGGACCGAACCGAACCGCTGAACCGCACCGACCCCCGCATCGCCGCCGGCGAGACCCTCGCGGTCGAGGTCGACGTCGAGAACGTCGGCGGGACGGTCGGCGACTACGAACTCCCCTTCGGCGTCGACAACCGGACGTCGACCGAACGCGGTCGGCTCGCTCCCGGCGAGACCGCCAGCCACCGGTTTACCCACACCTTCGACGACCCCGGCCGATACACCGTCGTCGCTGGCGACGACCGGATCGACCTGCGGGTCGAAGCGGCGGAGTCGGAGCCACCGATCCCCGATCCGTCCGACGAGCCGATCGCGGTCGACACGCCGGGGTTCGGGGTGATCCCCGCGGTTAGTGTGCTCCTACTAATAAGTCTGGCCGCACGTCGGCTGGCGGATTAAAACGGTGATTCGGGGCCTTCGTCGGGGGCCGCGGTCGCGGCCTCGAACTCGCCGTCCCACGCGGTGAGCCCACCGTGCATGCTCTCGACACGGGCGGTGTCGGTGCCCTCGTAGGAGGCGATGAGTCGGGCCGCCTGAATGCTCGATTCGCCGTGGGGACAGACGGTCACGATGTGGTCGGCGTCGGCGAGCGACGCGACGCGCTGGGGGAGTTCGGGAAACGGGATGTTCTCGCTGCCGGGAATGTGACCCCGTCGGAAAGCCGCTGGCGAGCGGATGTCGACGATCCGCGGCTCGTCGGCCGTTCCCAGCAGTGACTCGACCGCCGCGGGACTGATCTCGGCGTCCATACCCGAGGCTGCCGGCCGACTCGGATAAGTCCCCCGAGTCTTCCCGTCGGCGCGACAGTCCGACGGAGAACTTTATACAGTATAACAGAGTGTTTGTTTTATCTGTGCTTGCACACACATTTATACGGCCGTCGCCCGTACCGTCCGGTGGAGTGGTTTCCCCGTGTACGACACGATTCTCTATCCGACCGACGGGAGCAAAGGTGCAGACGCGGTGATCGACCACGCTCGCGACCTCGCGGGCCGCTACGACGCGACGGTTCACGTGCTGTTCGTCGTCGACGCCGAACACGTCGAGTCGGGGATGGCCCCTCGGCACGACGAGGACGGCCGGCGGGTGACGGGGATGATGAAACGCGAGGAGGAACTCGCCGGCGAGGGCCACATGTCGCGGCACGACGATGGGTTGTTCGAGGCTCTCGAACGGCAGGGCCACGAGGTGACCGAGGCGATCGCCGAGACACTACGCGAGTCTGGTATCGAGGCCGTCCCGGTCGTCCGGGAGGGTGAACCCTTCCGGGTGATCACCGACTACGCTACGGACATCGATGCCGACCTCATTGCGATGGGTACCCACGGCCGCCGTGGGATCAGCCGACAGCTAATCGGCAGCGTTACCGAGAAGGTCGTCCGGACCGCCGAAACCCCGGTGTTGACCGTCCGACTCGACACGTAGCCCTCGACTCCCTGCCCATCGAACTGGACACTGGCTTTATATGACAGCCGTCTGAACTAGCTGTCGGGTGGTTCACTGTGTACAATCACATCCTGTATCCGACCGACGGAAGCGAGGCCTCGGAAGCGACGATCGACCACATCAAGAGTCTTGCCGACCAGTACGATGCCCGCGTGCATATCCTCTATGTCGTCGACTCGGACCACAACGAGTCGTCGATGACGCTCAAGCGGGACTCCGAAGGCAACTGGAAGACCGGCATGGTAAGCCGCGGACCCGGTGAGGATCAGGGTGGGATGTCACGCGACAAGGTCGACGTCCTCGAAGTGCTTGAACGCGAGGGCGAGGAGCTCGTCGCAGAGATCGCCGGCGAGCTGAGCCAAGAGGAGGGGATCAAGACCGCCACCGCCTGCAAGCGGGGCAAACCCCACCGCGTGATCTGTTCGTACGCCGCGGACAACGACATCGACCTCATCGCCATGGGTACCCACGGCCGCAGCGGGGTGAGCCGACAGCTGATCGGCAGCGTCACCGAGAAAGTCGTTCGGACCGCCGATACCCCGGTGTTGACGGTCCGACAGTCCGACTAGCGGCGCTACAGCACGCCTTCTTTTTCGGCGAGCAGGACGCCCTCGACAGTCGCGTCGTTCGTCGGCTGTTCGCGCCCGACGGCGACCGCCTCCTCGACTGGGATCGCTTCGGGCACCAGAAACTCGTTGCTGTCGAGTTCCCGGTCGACCGGCGACAGGTCCTCGGCGACCACGAACCCGCGGCGGTGTCGGAGCAGGCCGGTCGAACACCACATCGTCTGGAGCAGCCGGGTCGTTGCGGGCTCGAAGCCGGTCTCCTCTTGGAGTTCGCGGGCGGCCGCCTCGCAAAACGATTCCCCGGGTTCGACGATCCCCGCGGGCAGTTCCAGCTGCGTCTCCCGGATGGTCGGCCGGTACTGCTCGACGAACAGCAGTTGCCCGTCGGTCACGCCGACGATTACCACGGCGGGCGCGAGTTCGGCCCAGTAGTAGCGCTTGGTCGACCCGTCGGGCTGTTCGACCATATCGTAGCCGCCGGTGTACCAGCCGGTTTCGTACTCGGTGACCGACTCGACGACGGGCCACTCGGGGGCGGCGAGTTCGGCCAGCGCGTGGCGATCACGCATCGTCGACCCCGTCCCCCTCTCCCGCCGTGACGACGGTCACGTGGTAGCGCCCGCTGTCGTGGTCGATCACGACGCCGTCGCCGTCGTCGCGGACGGCCGCAGGTTCTAGCTGCTGGAGGGCGTCGACCTCGTCGAACGGCGAGTGGGTGAACGTCGTTTTGAACCCGCCGAGGCCGCGCTGGTAGCCGTCCGACCGGCCGTCATCGGCGGCCAGCGCCGCCGTCAGATACGGATACCGTCGTTCGCTGATCGACTCGGCGTCGACCGCCGCCCCGTCGTCGTCGGTCGCCGTCGCTTCGAGGTAGTAGTACTCCCCCGCGCCGAGATAGCCCGGCAGCGCACCCAGCGCCAACAGCCCGACGACCACCAGCCCGACGATCAGCAGGGCGTTCCGCATGATTCGGCGCATACTCACCGTTGGCGACGGTATCGAATAGGGATTTCGACACCGGGTTTATGCGCCGGGCGGTCCTGCTGGCTCCATGGAGTTCCGGTTCGAGGTGGCGCTCTGCGGCTGGCTCGAAGCCCACACCGACTGGCTCGTCGCCCGCCAACTCGGCGGCGCGGTCGCCGACCCCGGGAGCCGGATCGTCGACGTCTGTGGGTTGCGGCCGGGCCCGGAGTTCGACCGACGGACCGCGATCACGAGCGGGACGATCCCCCCGCTGGCGATCGAGAGCGACGTCGGAGCCGGCGAGGCCGTCTTCTGGCGCGAGGCCTTCGACTGCTCGCCCGACCACGCCCGGAGCGTCGTCGACCGGGCGGTCGAGTGTGGGTTTTTCGCCGCCGAGCGCCGCAACGGCCGGCGCTACGTCCGGCAAACCACGCGGTATCCCGACTGGATCGGCGGGCTCGTCGGGATCGAAAACAAGCCCGATCTCTCGCGGCCGGGGGACCTCGACCGCCAACTCCGGCTCGACGTCTCGCTGGGGCTGTTCGACGAGGTAATTCTGGCCACTGAGAGCTACGTCACCCGCGCCCATCTCAATCGGCTCCCCAAAGCGGTCGGCGTCTGGCGGTTCGACCCCGACGACGGCGAGCGGACCGTGATCCGGGAGCCGACGCCGCTGTCGACCGCCGAGCCGGGGGTCGAACTCCGGGCCCAGCAACCGCTCCGGACCGATATCGCGTTCGTCACGCCGGACGAAAAAGGGCGCCAGCGCCGCCGGGTCGCCGAACGTGCCTACGGCAAGGGGTGGCGAACCTACACGTTCCCCGGCTGTCGACACGCCCGAGGGACCGACGACGGCCGCCCCCACTGCGGGTGGTTCGATCGGGTGGTCGAGCCGGCGACCGACTGTGGGGCCGACTGCGAGGCCTTCGAGCCGGCCGACCCGCCGGCGGTCGACACCGACGCGATCCGGAACCGGCGGGGGCCGTGGGTGGCCGATCCCGAGGGAGTCGTCCGCTCCCAGAGCGGCCTCGATCGGTTCGTCGACCGCTAGGGGCTCTCGGGAGTCACCACGAGATCGATATCGTCGGCGGCGTAGCTGAGCCGCACCGGGTGGCTGGTGTGGCGGGCGTGGGTTTCGGCCCAGCGTCGGGCCGGCCGCTCGTCGAGATAGGCGTCGGTGTCAGGACACTGCTCGCAGTCGACGACCCACGGCGAGACGTCGTCGGGAAAATGACCGGTGTGACGTTTGTGGTCGAGGGCGAACTGCTCGAAGGCCTGGTTGCCGGCGTACAGCGTTTCGAGTTCGTAGGTGAGTTCCCACGTCCGGTCGCAGCGCGAACAGCTGATCGTCGGCGTGTCGTCGACCGGCTCGTCGAGTGCTGGCGGGGTTCGGTCGGTGTCGTCTGGCGGGGTCGGCACACCCACCACTACCGAGCCCGAACGTATGTATTTACCCACCCAGTAGGGAGTGGCTACTCGGGAGTAGCCGGTGGCTTCGCCCGTGATACAGACAGGGCGGTATCACGATGCAAACCCGCCATAACGCCTGTCGCTTCCCCCGTGGATAGCTGGTGTGCGATGGCAATTCAACAGCTCCACCAGCAGAACACCGAACTCAGCGAGTGTATCGACAACTGTTCGGAGGCCGTCCAAGCCTGCGAGATGTGTGCGGATGCCTGCGCCGAAGCGGGCGAGGAGATGGTGCGGTGTCTCCGACTCTGTCGTGACGTTGCCGACCTCGCCTCGATGCATGCCCGGTTTATGGCCCGTGAATCCGAGTTCCACGCCGCACAGGCGTCGCTGGTCGCCGACGCCGCCGAAACCTGCCGCGATGAGTGTGCGCAGTTCGACGCCGACCACTGTCAGACCTGCGCCGAAGTGTTGGAGCCCTGTATCGAAAGCTGCCGGGCGATGGCCCAGTAGGGAGTCGGTGTCGACCGCGTAGTACCCGACTAACAATATGTCTCTCCTCGATTTTTCGGGATACGCGACGGTAGTGTAGCAGCATCACGCGGCCGTTTCCACGGTCGTAACGCAGCGTGCAACTCCTGCCCGTCGCATCCGTCGATCACGGGACTCACGTCTCGACGGTGTAGGTGCGGTAAGAATTGGCTGGGGAGGTGCGCCGTAACCTGTGATGGGTCGACACGGATTTGAACCGCGGACCTCCCGGTTATCAGCCGAGCGCTCAACCTAACTGAGCTATCGACCCGATCTGGCGCATCTCATCGTAGCGCCGGGTTCTGTTTAAGCGTTTCCTTTCCCCACCGTTACGTCAGTCGGTTTCACGGCGCACCGTCCCACCGTCGGCCGGTCGACACACTCGACTCACGACTCAGTGTCGAGTGCCAACACGACCGCTTCGTGCTAGGAATCCGACTGCGGTTCGCGTTCGGTTTCGTCGTCGACCTGTTCGAAGTCGACGTCGACGATGTCGTCGTCGACGTTGCCGTCCCGCGACTGTCGTGTCGCCTGTTCGTGACCCATCTCGAAGCCATCGCCCCCGTGGTCCGCCGCCTGCTCCGGGTCGGGAAAGCCGAAGGTCCACGCCGCACCGCTGCCGAGGCCACCGGTCTGTTTGTCGATGTAGGGGACGACGACCCAGCGTTTGAGCGCGACCCGGATCGGGTATCGCGTCGGCGGCAACACCAACAGGAAGCCGATGAGGTCGGTGACGAGGCCGGGCGTGAGCAGAAACGCACCCGAGGCGATCAACAGCCCGCCGTCGAGCAGTTCGTCGGTCGGCGGCGAGCCAGCCGCGAGCTTGCGCTGGAACCGACGCAAGGTAGATCGGCCCTCCGCGCGGACGAGAACCATCCCGATGAGGCCGGTGAGGACGACGAGCGCGACCGTCTGGAGCCACGTCAGCAACTCCATCCCGACGATCGCCACGAGGACGAAGGCGTCGACCAGCGGGATGAGAAGCAACGACACGAGCAGGGTGCGCGTTCGCATGGCTCCTGATTGCGTCCCGCCGTCTATAACCTCTTTCGTCGACGTCCCCGTGCCGAAGCCCTTAGGCGGCGGCCGCACCGAGGGGTCGTATGAACGAGCCGACCCGCGTCGACTGGCGGCCGTGGGGGCCCGAGGCCTTCGCCGAGGCCGAACGCACCGAGACCCCGATTTTGCTGTCGCTGACTGCGACGTGGTGTGGGGCCTGCCACGAGATGGACGCCCGGATCTACGCCGAGCCGCGAATTGCCGCCAACGTCAACGACAGCTTCGTCCCCGTCCGCGCCGACGTCGACCGCCACCCGCGCGTCCGGGAACGCTACAACATGGGCGGGTTTCCAACTACTGCCTTCCTTACTCCGCAGGGAGAACTCCTCTCGGGGACGACCTACCTCGGTCCCGACGGGATGCGACAGGTCGTCGACCGGATCCGCCAACTCTGGGGAGACAAGGGTGCCGAGGCCGGTCGGGTCCCCCGGGCGCTCGCCGACGAGCCGACCCCCGCCGGCGACCTCGACGAACGGATCGAGGAGCATATCGCGGGCCAACTCTCCGAGCAGTTCGATCCCCGCCACGGTGGCTGGGGAACCGAGGCGAAGTTCCCGCTGCCGCGGACCATCGAGTTCGCCCTCAAACGCGAGCGCCAGCAGGCCCTCCAGACGCTCGATGCGATCGCCCAACACCTCCACGATACGGTCGACGGCGGCTTCTTCCGCTTTGCCACGGGCGGCGACTGGTCGGATGTCCGCTATGAGAAGGTCCTCGATACCAACGCCGCCCTCCTGCGGGCGTTTGCCAACGCCTACCTCTACACCGGCGAGGCGGCCTACCGCGAGCCCGCCGCCCGGACGGTCGAGTACCTCACCGAGACGCTCTGGACCGGGATCGCTGTCGGCGGCAGCCAAGGCCCCGGCCAAGGAGCGGCCTACTACAGCCTCGATGCCGACGAACGCGCCGACCACGAGTCCCCACGGACCGATCTCACCGTCTTCGCCGGTGGCAACGCCTTGGCCGCCGACGCCCTGCTGACCTACTACAGCTACACCGACGACGAGACGGCCCGAAGCTACGCCGCGCGGATTCTCGATGCCCTCGAAGGCGAACTGGTCGACGTCGACTCCGGCGTCGTCACTCATTATCGGGCTGGCGAGGAGACCGGCGAGACCCATCTGCTGGAGGATGCCGCGAGCGTCCTCACAGCGTGGTGTCGGGCCCGGCAGGTCCTCGGCGGCGAGCGGTACACCACTGTCGCCCAGCGAGTTACCGACGAGACGATCGACACGCTGTGGGACGGCGACGCGTTCCGCGACGGCCCGGCCCGCGGCGAGGGGCTCTGCGACCGGCCGCTGTACCCGATCGATAGCAGCGTCGCCTTCGCCGACGGACTGCTTGATCTGGCGGCAGTTACCGGCGAGGAGCGCTACCGCAAGGTTGCGGCCGAGGCTATCGAGGCGTTCGCCGGCGCGTGGGACCGGATCGGCGTGCAGGTCGCCGGCTACGGCAGCGTCGCCGCCCGACTCACCGGCGGCGATCTCGTCGTCGACGTCGGCGGCCCCGCCGGTTCGGACCTCCACCGGGCGGCCCTCCGGGTCGCCGACCACGAGATCGTCGTCGTCCCCGACGCCGCAGGGGTCGACGCCGGCGAAGCGACGGTCCGCGGCAGCGATACCTCGGCGACCGACCCCGAGACGCTGGTCGACCGGGTGTCGGCGGCCGCGGCGAACCGATAAACCTCCGACGAGTTTTTGGTAGCGGATGACGCTCTTCCGGTATGCCTAGCCTGCGCGATCTCGGTCTTTCGGAGTACGAAGCCCGGTCGTACCGGTCGTTGCTCCGGACTGGACCGACAACCGCCAAGGAGTTGTCACGAACGAGCGAGGTGCCGATGGGTCGGATCTACGACGTGCTCAACAGCCTCGAACAGCACAATCTGGTCCGGAGTCAGGCCGCCGGCCGCCCGAAGAAGTACGTCGCCGTCGAGCCGGAGGTGGCCCTCGACCGGCTGCTGGAGGCCAAACAGCGCGAACTCGACGAGCAGGCCCGTCAGTACGAGGAGGTCGTCGACACCCTCATCGAGGAGATCGACGCGACCGCCCCGGTCGACGAGCAGTTCTGGACCGCCGCGGTCGGCCCCGAGGAAACACTCGAACTCCTGCTCGAACGGATCGCGGCCGCCGAGGCGGAGTTGATCTACGTCGCCGGCTCTCCCGGCTCGGGGATCGACCTCCGGAGCGCCACCGACCGGGTCACCGACAAGCTCCAGGCGGCCCTCGACCGCGGGGTCGACGTCGACCTGCTCGTGACGCCGACGGTGGTCGCCGATCTCTCCGAGCGGAGCGTCAACCGCTATCACGGCCGGCTCGACGACTACGAGAACTTCGCGGTCCGCATCCTCGACGGCGTCGACGGCACGTTCATGCTCGTCGACGGGGTCGAGGTCTGTATCGAAGTGCCAAACCCGCTGGATCCGACCGAGGCCTTCGCCATGATCGATCTCAAGGACGACGCCTTCGCCGCCGACGTTCGCGAGGAGTTCGCCCCGCGGTGGGACCGCGCCGAACCGCTCGAACCGTCGGCAGACAAGAGCTGACTCAGGCGTCGCCGTGTAGCTCGCTTCGGAGCTGGCCCAGCGTGACTTCGCGTTCGGCGTGGGCGTTGTGCTGGTGGATCGATTCGTCGTTGGACTGCCGAATATAAACGACCGCCGAGTCCGCGAGGTGGTCGAACTCCTCGACGGCACCCTCGGCGAGTGCGCGCACACAGTCCTCGACGAACTTGGCATCCGAGTGGGCTTCGAAGGTCATGTGGTCCTCGTCGGGCCGTTTGGCGAGGTTGTAGATCCGCGCGCTCATCGAGTCGCGGGCGATGTCGATGATATCCCGGAGGTCGACGTCCGGGCTCCCCTCGCTGGTGACCGTCAGCGTCGCGTGGCCGCGCTGGGAGTGCCCCGGCTGTGGGACGCGGTCTAAGAACTCGTCGATGACGTCGCGGTCGACGTCGAGGTCCTGTAGTTCTTCGCGGGCACGGGACTCGGACATCCCCTGCGAGCAGGGACAGACCGTCATCCCCGTGACCTCGGCACCGATCTCCTCGTGGGTGCCCTCCTCGGTGGCGGTCGCGCTGGCGATGATCGTCGCGGTGTTTTGGGTCTGCTTGTCGCTGGCGGGGGTCTCTTCTTTCGTGATGAGTTCGGCGGTCATCTTCACCTCGGCCGTCGAGGTGTAGTCGTGTTTGGCCAGCAGGCGTTCGGCGGCCTCCCCGCAGACGTCTTCGACCCGGTAGGCCTCGGCCTCGGTGGCCTCTTCGAGGATCTCGTCGATGACCTCCATGTTCCGGCTCATGTCGATCCCCTTGCGGCCGCCCGGCAGGTCGACGAACACTTCGAACTCCGCCATCAGAACGATGGGCCGCTTCCCGTTGCGGGCGAGTTTGACGAGTTTTTCGACGCCTGTCACACCGACTTGGCTGAGCCCGACGGCGACCTCTGGACGAGCGGCCTGCACGTCGGGGAGCTGGTGACTCATTACGCGTATTAGGCGTGTCCGCTGATTAGGACTTTCGGTCGGCGAAACCGCTGCAGCTACCGTTGAGACCCCACAACTAGCTAGTGGTCGTCCCGTCGACCGCGTTCAGGGCCAGTCGTCGCGCGTGTCGTCGTCGAAAAAGTCATCGTCGCTCTCGTCGGCGGCTATCTCCCACTCGGCGGCCTCGGCGGCCTGCTCCAAGGGGAGGTACTCCCAGCCCGTCTCCGCGGCGATCGCTTCGTCGTCCTCGGAGGTGCCGATGAAGACGTGGCGGTCGGTATCGAACTGCTCGGCGACGTTCTCCAAGCTCTCGGCGACGCCTCGTGGGCCCGAAAAGAAGTCCTGCCGGACGCGGTGTTTCCGTGTGAAGTTCGTCACGACGTAGGTCGGCTTCTCGCTGACGACGCCGACGTACTCGGTCCACTGTCGGGCGTCGTTGAACACGGCGTTCGGGTCCGCAAGCGACTGCAACGCGTCGAGTTCCAACGCCAGTGTCATCTCGCCGCCCTCGCTTCCTCCGTTCATACCCGCGTTACTCCTCGACCGCCGAAAACCGCTTCGCTTGTTGGTCGACGCCGGTCGCTACTGTTGCTGTGTGGCGGCGATGTCGTCGGCGCTGAACTCCTCGTTCAGCAGGACCTCTTTCTGGTCGCCGACGTAGGTCTCCTCGCGCATGAGCTGTTTGAGACCGCTCTGGGGGGCCAGATCACCGATCAGGACGCCGCCGACGACCTTGCCGTCCTTGATGGCGATCCGCCGCCACTCCGTGTCGGAGTACTTCTTCGAGACCGCCTCCTCGCCCAGCGTCGGGTGACCGAACGAGAGGAACGGGAAGTCGAAGTGGGTGATCGAGTACGACGAGACCCAGCGGAACGCGTCGCTTTCGGGCTCGATCATGTTTTTGGCGGCGATGGTGCCCTGTTCCTTCGCGGAGCCCCACGAGCCGTTCTGGGCGTACTCCCCGAGGATCGTATCGTAGTAGCGGGTGAGGTCGCCCGCCGCGAAGATGTCGTCGGCGCTGGTGCGCATGTACTTGTCGACCACGACGCCGTCGTCGGTCTCAATCTCGAAGTCCTGCAGCAGTTCGAGGTTGAAATCGAGGCCGATGGCGATGCCGACGAACTCCGAGTCGAAGACCTCGCCGTTGGGGTCGACCGTCGAGACGACGTGGCCGTCGTCGTCGGTCTCGAAGCGGTCGACGCCGCTGCCGAAGACGGGTGTGACGCCCCGTTCGCGCATGGCATCGTGCATGATTTCGGCACCCTCGGGTTCCAGCGCGTAGCGCCACCAGCTTTCGCCGCGCATCAGGTAGTTGGCTTCGACCTCTTGGGCCCCACAGATCGCCGCCAGGTCGATTCCCAGCAGCCCCGCGCCGACGATGGTCGCCGAGTCGGCGCCCTCGATGTGTTCGCGGATCCCCCGGGCGTCTTGGAACGTCCAGAAGTGGTGGATGCCGTCGGCGTCGGCGTTTTCGACCGGCAGTTGGGTCGGCGTGCCGCCGGTCGCGATGAGGAGTTTGTCGTACTCGATCGTCTCGCCCTCGTGGGTCGACACCGTGTGGGCGGCGGGGTCGATGTCGGTGACGACCGTATCGAGTTGGAGGTCGATATCGCGGTCGTCGTACCAGCTTTCGTCGTGGATCGAGATCGGCGCCTCGGGGAGCTTGCCCTTCGCAAACTCCTTGATCAGGATGCGGTTGTAGAGGGCTTCGCCCTCCTCCGTAATGACGGTCACGTCGGCCTCGGGGGCCTCCTCGCGAAGCGTCTCCGCCGCGGAGCTGCCCGCGATCCCGTCGCCGATGATCACGTACGACTCGGTCATACCCACGCGTTCGTAGCCCGGGCTAAAGTGGGTTGCTATCGCTCCGACCGTTGGCGAGACGTGCCGGACACCCGGCGGATTCGCCATCGGCCGACCCGTTGCGTGGGCTTCAAGACGGTCGAAACCCTATAGATAGCCGATGAAAATCCGCCAGAACCTGCGCCACTGGGCCGCCAAAAAGGCGCTGACGACGCCGGTCATCAAGGACGTCGCCAACGACAAACTGGTCGACCTCCACACGGAGATCTTCCTCGGGAAGGCCGACGAATCGGCCCGCGAGGCCCGCCGGACCCACCTCGATGGCTTCTTCGATGCGACGATGGACACCTACGTCGCCGCCCTCGAAGCCGGCCACACCGAGGCCGAGGCCCGGGAGATCACCCACATTCAGGCCAACTTCGATTTCTTCAACCACGGCTGGACCGAGATGATGGAGATCCCCGCCGAGGAGTTCGAGGCCCACTTCCGGCGCTACGAGGCGTTTTTCAAACGCTACGGGATCTCGGTCGACGATCCGCTCGGCGAGTTCGAGCCGGCCGGTGGTGTCCCTTCGGCGCCCGAAACACCGGAGAAACGCGACCAGCCGGCCTACGAGAACGCGATCGCGGGCTTCGCCGACGACGTCTACGTGCAGGACGACACCGGGACGGTCCATCAGGGTGGCGGCACCGCCGAACCGGCCGGCGTCGACCCCAGCGAGGCCCCCGGCCTCGACGAGACCGACCTCGCCGACAGCTAAGCCACCGGGGCCGGCCGAGAGCGCGGCAGTTAACAGGCCGGCGGTCCAAGCCGGTGTATGGCAGAACCACGCGTCCCGGGCGGCCGGGGCGAACGCGTCGACCTCCCCTGCGGCGAGAGCGTCCCGCTCGGGAGCTTCGACCTCGGGATGCGGGCCTTCGACTGCGACTGCGGGTCGACCCACGGCGTCGTCATGGACGTCCACCCGCCCGATCGGTTCCTTCCGGAGTTCCTCGTCGAGATCCTCCGGGAGGCCATCGAGACCACGAGCGAGGAGATGCCGGAGTTCGGTACCCCGCACCTGCTGGGGATCGTCCTCGAAGAGTACCCCGAGGCGGTGGTCGCCCACGACGCCACCGAGGATCAGGACGTCGGCTTTGCGATGTTGTGGGTGACCGACTTCGACTCCCGGCGGCTCCACGAACTCATCGTCGAACTCGTCATCGAGTTGATGGAACACGCCGTCTCCCACGCCGACGATACCAGCGCCCTCACCGAGTTCGAACAACAGATGCACGAGTTTTCCATTCCGGAGTTCGTCGACCAGTACCGCGATCAGCGTGATCTCGACGCCGAGGCCTTCTACTGACGCGGTGATCGTCGACAGCTCCCAAACGCCCGACAGGCAGTCTGTCTGACAGCTGTCACACGTAGATTGAAACCCGATGTTGCCGTACCGTCTCGTATGCACACCACACACCGGGACGCCGACCGTCTGCGGGGTGTGCTCGCCGACGCCGACGAGCCGCTGACAGCTCGTGAGATACTGCAGGCGCTGGAGGACCGCGGTGAGACGGGATTCGAGAGTCCTCACCAGATCGCCACCGTGCTAGGGCGGTGGGCCGATCGGGGGGCCGTAACCGTCCACACCACCCAGCCCTACCGCTACCAGCTCGACACGTGAGGCCTCCGTAGTTTCTTTCTACCGTTAGTAGGAACTCCTTACCAGCGGTCTCGGTCGGTGGCGGTGTTCCTAACCAAGGGGTTCGGGCCCGTCGACCGAGGCGATGGCCTTCGCAATCGTGCATTTCACCGTCGGGTTCGTGACCGTGCTGGCGCTCCTCTGGCTGGTTCCGGTTACTCGCTACCGGCTCACGGGGGCATTTGTCGGCGGAGGCTTGGCATTGGTACCCGACGCAGGGAAGCTGCTTGATGGACGCTGGGGTGTGTGGTTCGACGCGTTTCACGACAGCGGGACCGCCGACATCTTCTTTCTGCACGCGACCCTCGACGGGCCGGCGTTTCGCGCTCACAACATCGAACTCACCTTCCTGTCGCTGTCGGCACTCGGTGCCGCCTTTCTCCTCTACGATTGGCGGTTCGGTCACACTCCCTCTGCGGGGGTGTCGGGGTCGACCGACTCCGCGAGCCGGGACCACGACCGGCTGTAGCCGCTGCCTTCCGCGGGTAGTCGACGCCTACTCTCGGTAGCCGGTGTCTAGGGTGCCGACACCGCCGGGCGGGACAGTGCCGTGCATGGTATGGTACCTCATCGCTTTCGAAATTCGGAAAATAGCTACGTATCTCGCAATTTATCGTCGGCCTTATTACGATGAACGCACTCCGGGCGCATAATGAGTACCGACAGCAGTTCGGGTGTCGCTGACTCCGCGGCCGAAGAGCGTACGATTCTACTCATCGGCAGTGGACCGATCCAGATCGGCCAGGCCGCCGAGTTCGACTACTCGGGGGCACAGGCCTGCCGAGCCCTCCAAGAGGAAGGCGCACGCGTCGTGCTGGTGAACTCCAACCCGGCGACGATCATGACCGATCCCGAGATGGCCGACGAGGTCTACATCGAGCCGATCAACACCGAAGCCATCGCCGAGATCATCCGGAAGGAGAACCCCGACGGCGTCATCGCCGGGCTGGGCGGCCAAACCGGGCTCAACGTCACCGCCGAACTCGCCGAGGAGGGCGTCCTCGAAGAGTACGATGTCGAGATCATGGGAACGCCGCTGGATACGATCTACGCCACCGAGGACCGCGATCTGTTCCGCCAGCGGATGGAGAAGATCGGCGAACCGGTCGCCAAGTCGACGACCATCTCGCTCGACGAGGACGAATCGGTGACCGACTTCGACGAGGAGACGTTCCGCCAGCATATCCGAGACGCCGTCGACGAAGTCGGTGGCCTTCCGGTCATCGCCCGAACGACCTACACCCTCGGTGGCTCGGGGTCGGGCATCGTCGACGACTTCGAGAAGCTCGTCGAGCGCGTCCGCAAGGGGCTGCGCCTCTCGCGGAACAGCGAAGTCCTCATCACCGAGTCCATCGAGGGCTGGGTCGAACTCGAATACGAGGTGATGCGGGATGCCGACGACTCGACGGTCATCATCTGCAACATGGAGAACATCGACCCGATGGGGATCCACACCGGCGAGTCGACGGTCGTCACCCCCTCGCAGGTCATCCCCGACAAGGGCCACCAGGAGATGCGCGACTCCGCGCTGAAGGTCATCCGCGAACTCGGCATCGAAGGCGGCTGTAACATCCAGCACGCGTGGCGCGACGACGGCACCCCCGGCGGCGAGTACCGCGTCGTCGAGGTCAACCCGCGTGTCTCCCGGTCGTCGGCGCTGGCCTCGAAAGCCACTGGGTATCCCATTGCGCGCGTGACCGCGAAGGTCGCCCTCGGCAAGCGCTTGCATGAGATCACAAACGAGATCACCGGCGAGACGACCGCGGCCTTCGAGCCGGCGATCGACTACGTCGTCACCAAGGTCCCACGGTGGCCCATAGACAAGTTCGAGGACGTCGACTTCGAGCTGACGACGGCGATGAAATCGACCGGCGAGGCGATGGCCATCGGCTCGACGTTCGAAGAATCGTTGATGAAGGCGCTGCGCTCCTCGGAGTACGACCCCGCCGTCGACTGGAACACGGTCGACGACACGACGCTGACCAGCGAGTACCTCGAACGCCCCTCGCCGGACCGCCCATACGCGATGTTCGAGGCCTTCGACCGCGGCTACACCGTCGAGGAGGTTATCGACATGACGGGGATCGAGGAGTGGTACGTCGAACGGTTCAAACGCATCGCCGACGCGGCCCAAGCGGCGCAAGACGGTGAGTTCACGCCCGCAGCAACCGCCGGCTACACGAACAACGAGATCGCCGAACTCCCCGACGGCGGCGTCGACGTCGATGCCGTCGAGCAGGAGGTCCCGGGCCGCAACTACAAGCAGGTCGACACCTGTGCCGGCGAGTTCGAGGCCGAGACGCCCTACTACTACTCGGCGCGGCTCCCGGAGTTCCACAGCGGCCCGCTGGTCGGCGATAAGGCCGCCGGCGAACTCAAGATCGACGAGGAGGTCGAAAGCGTCGTCGTGGTCGGCGGTGGCCCGATCCGCATCGGGCAGGGCGTCGAGTTCGACTACTGTTCGGTCCACGCGATTCAGGCGCTCCGCGAGTTGGGGATCGAGGCCCACGTCGTCAACAACAACCCCGAGACGGTCTCGACCGACTACGACACCTCAGACGGGCTGTTCTTCGATCCGATCTCGGCCGAAGAGGTCGCCGACGCCATCGAAGCGACGGGCGCCGACGGCGTGATGGTCCAGTTCGGCGGCCAGACCTCCGTCAACATCGGCGAACCGCTGCAGGACGAGATCGACCGCCGCGGGCTGGATTGTGAGATCATGGGGACCACGGTCGAGGCGATGGATCTCGCCGAGGATCGCGACCGGTTCAACGAACTGATGGACGAGATGGGGATCGTCCAACCGAAGGGTGGCACCGCGACCTCGAAGCCCGAGGCGCTGGAACTGGCCCACGAGATCGGTTACCCGGTCCTCGTCCGCCCGAGCTACGTGCTGGGTGGGCGTGCGATGCGTGTCGTCCGCGACGACGCCGAACTCGAACGCTACATCGAAGAGGCCGTCCGCGTCTCGCCGGACAAGCCGATCCTCGTCGACCAGTTCCTCGACGACGCGGTCGAACTGGACGTCGACGCCGTCGCCGACGGCGAGGACGTACTGATCGGCGGCATCATGGAACACGTCGAGAGCGCCGGGGTCCACTCCGGCGACTCGGCGTGTATGATCCCGCCGCGGTCGCTGAGCGACGAGACGCTTGCCCGCGTGCGCGAAGTTACGGAGGACATCGCCACCGCGCTGGAAACGGTCGGGTTGCTCAACGTCCAACTCGCGGTCAAGGGCAGCGAGGTGTTCGTCCTCGAAGCGAACCCGCGGTCCTCGCGTACCGTCCCGTTCGTCTCGAAGGCCACCGGCGTCCCGATCGCCAAACTCGCCGCGAAAGTGATGACCGGCACGACGCTCGATGAACTCGCGGTCGACGAACAGATCCCCGAACAGACCAGCGTCAAAGAGGTCGTCCTGCCGTTCGACCGACTGCAGGGATCCGATCCGCGACTCGGCCCCGAGATGAAATCGACCGGCGAGGTGATGGGCAGCGCCGATTCGTTCGGCAAGGCCTACCAGAAGGCCCAGGATTCGACCGGCAAACCGCTGCCGACCACGGGGACGATGGCGCTGGATCTCTCCGCCGAGGTCTTCCCCGACCCCGACTCGACGGCCGGCGAGGAACTCGCCGACGGCTTCGGTGAGTTCTTCGCGTTCAGCGACGCCGTCGACCTCGTCGAGGCCGCCCGCGCCGGCGATCTCGATCTGATCGTCTCCCGTGACCGCGAACTGCTCGAAGTCGCGGTCGAAGAGGAGATCACCTACTTTTCGACACCTGACAGCGCCGAGGCCGCCCTCGAAGCCCTGCGAGCGGCCGACGAACCGATCGATGTCGTCTCGATCGCCGACCGCCCGAAACGGGTCGAAGAGTGGGGCAAGTAGACGGCCGCTAACTCACGCGTTCAGACATCCGCGGCTCCCCCCCACCGAGCGACACGATCACGTCGTCGCTTCAATAGTCGACCGACGACAGAACAGTTCCGTCAGGCGTTTGCAGTGTCTACTTAAGCAGCGTTCCGGCCGTTCCAGCACTCGCCGGACTCCCCACGCCTCTTGGGACCCACCTCACGACAGCCGATCTCGCCGTCCGGACGGGAACTACCGCTGTTGATCCTGACCGCCGTCGGTCGTCACGGGGGTTTTCCCACCTGCTTCGGCGGCCGTTCGATCCGTTCTCGCAGTAGTCGTGGTCTCGAAACTGGCAGCCTCGTCGTGAAGTTCTGTAGCCCGTTCCGCGAGCTGTTGTACGCTTTCTGCGACTTCCGCGAGCGTCGCCGCCTGCTCTTCGGTCGCTGCCGAGACGGCTGCCGCGTCGGTAGCCGTCTGTTCGCTCAGTGTCAGTGCCTCGTTGGCCATTGCTGCCACCTCTTCGGACGATGCTGCCTGATCGTCGGTGGCACCGGATATCTCGGCGATGCCGCTTTCGGCCTCGGATACCGTATCGGCAATCTCGTCGAAGATCTCGATCGTCTCGTCGATAGTCGAGGCCCCCTCGGCGACTTGGGTAGTCATCTCCTCGATACTGGTTACGGTCTCGTCGGTGATCGATTGGGCCTCCGTGATCTGCTGTTCGATCTCGTCGGTCGCCGTCGAGGCCTCCTCGGCCAGTGATTTCACTTCGTCGGCAACGACCGAGAACCCTGCGCCGGCCTCACCAGCCCGTGCCGCCTCGATCGATGCATTGAGTGCGAGCAGGTTGGTCTGGTCGGCGATCTCGTCGATCATGTTCACGATGTTGCCGATTTCAACCATCTTCTGATCGAGCGCGTCGACCTGTTCGGCTACCTCACGTGCCTGCACTTCGATCGTATCTACCTGTGCCGTTGCCTCCGCAGCGTACTCCCGGCCAGTATCGCTCCGCGCAACCGCCGTGGTTGCCGTTGCCGACACTTCCTCCGAGGAGGACGCGATTTCTTCGATCGTAGCCGACATGTTGCTCATCTCGTCGGCCACGCTTCCCAGCTGCTCGGTCTGTGTGTCGGCACGCTGTGATACGTCCTCGACCGATCGAGCGACGTCCTCGCCCGCCTGCTCGATCTCACTGACGCTCACTGTCGCGTCTTCGCTCGCTTCCGAGACTTCGACGGCAAACGATTGGATCTCAACGATCGTCTCCTCCCATTCGTCGACCATCTCGTTGAACGAGTGTGCGATCTCCGCCATCGCCTCGTTGTCGACGTCCTCGTCGAGTCGTTGTGTCAGGTCGCCGTCGGCGCAGGCAGCAATGACACTGCCGTACGAGTCGGCCAGTTGGGTGTTGAGTTCCGCCATCCGTTCGCGTTGTTTTTCGACCTGTCGGCGTTGTTTTTCGGCTTCTTGACGCTGTTTTTCGGCCCTCGTGCTCTCCCTTTCGATGTCGTCTTTGGCTTGCTGCACCTCCGCGAGTTGGGCTTCGACCTCGTTGCGTGCGACCGCCAACGACTGCCAATTAATCAGGATCGCCACCGCAAGCATGCTGACGAACACAGCGTGTACCCCGCCCCAGACAACAGGATTCGACATCGCTGCGGGGTGGTTGTACACGGTAAACCATTCGATGAGGCCGAACACACTGTGTTGTGTTGCGACGTAGCCGATGGCGACCCCGAACGGAACCCAGTCCTCGTACAGCGCAACGACACCCACACCGACGAAATAGAGGAAGTGTGCTTCGATGAAGCCGCCGGTGAAGTACGCTAACACCGCAGCGGTCGTCATGAATGCGAGCGAAGCAAGCGAGGTTCGTACCTTCCGCGGGAACACCGGGACAACGGCTGCACCGAGGAGCACTGCGACGATCCCAACCCCGACCACGGAGTGCACCAGCGGGATCGCGGGGAGTTCCGCCCCGGTCACCGACTCGACTCCGGTAAGACGACTGATCGCGAAAATAATTGGCAGTAGGAGGGCAGTGACCGTGAGCACGACTCGATGTCGCCTCTCGAAGGCGCTGTCCGAGATCCGACTCCCGTCCGGGATGTTGGAAACGAACTGGCGTATCTTCACGCCAAAATCACTATTATTATTGAAATTCACATGGACATGAAATGAGCCCATGAGCTTAACTCTATGGCATGTATGGGAAAATATCACAAGTCATTTTTGTAATTTGTTCAATTAGAATAAAATATCACAAAACGGGAATCCGGGACTCACCGTGCATACATTCCGTAGGTGGCTGTGTCACACGTGGTCACTCACGGTCGATTCGCGCGCGAAACCGCACAACTACCCGAGGAGACGCCGTTCGTGGCGGTGTCACTACCCGAAGGGACCTCGCTCGTGGCGGTATCGCTACACTGACCGCGGTGTTCATCGACAGGTTCGCCGGTCGTCAGTCAGGAGAGTTTGCCGAGGGCCTCGAAGAAATCCGCCGCCGGCCCGGCCAGTCGCACCGGCGGCTCGGTCCGTGAGACGGTGATCTCGCGGGGCACGTCGAGTTCGTGCGGTCGACGCCCGTCGCTGACGACGACGATGTGGTCGGCGTCGTCGACCCGGACGGTGATCTCGCAGTCGCCGTCGACGACCAGCGGCGGCATCGCCTCGGTGCCGGCCATCTCGGTGACGATCAGGCCGTCGATCGAGGGGTGGACCAGCGGCCCGCCCTCGCTGAGGTTGTAGGCCGAACTCCCCGTCGGCGTGGCCATCAGGATGCCGTCGGCGTGGCCCGCCGTGTAGTCCGAGCCGTCGACGTCGACGTCGAACGTCGCGCCGCCGCCGTGGCCCCGCCGACCCGTGACGACGATCTCGTTGACCGCCGGGACGCTCTCGAAGCCGTCGCTTTCGGCGGTGAGCCGCGGGGCCTCCCGAATCTCCGCGTTGTCGGCCGCTATCGCGCCGACCTCCTCGCGGACGGCGTCGACGGCCCCCTCCGGCCGGACGGCGTTCAGAAAGCCGACCTCGCCGAGGTTGATCCCGAGGATGGGCGTCCCGCCGGCTCCACGGGCGGCGAACAGGAAGGTGCCGTCGCCGCCGATCGAGACGACGAGGTCGTAGGCGTCGAACCCCGCGACGCTCGCAGCGGCTGCGGGGTCGCCGATCGCGGCCGCGGTCGACTCGTCGAACCAGCAGCCGACGCCGTCCTCGCCGAGGGCCGCCCGGAGTTCGGCCGCCAGCGCCGCCGCCCGGCTGTTGTTCCGCTGTGCAACGATTCCGACCTCCATGCAGTCGCCGTCGAGAGCCGGGGGCAAAAGCCCTCCGTCACCGCCCGATCCGGGTGACGGGAACATTCATAGTTCCGGATTGTTTTGATCGTGTATGGATCATCAACCACTGCGCTCGGTTCGTTCGTCGGAGCCGCCGGCACGAGCCCGCAGTCAGGGGGGTGAGACACGATGAGCGGCGACTGGTTCGAGGAGGCCCTCGAAGATATCGACGAGGACGCCGACGGTGAGCCGGTCGACCGCGATCCCGACGAGTCGTCGATCAAGGACGCCTTCGACGTCGATTCCGACACCGACGCGGACGCAGCTACCGACAGCGAGGACGAGACCGGCCACACGGCCGCCGACGCTCCGGCGTCGCCCGACGAGTTCGACGCCGACACCGACCGCTCGGAGGCGACGGGGTCGGTCGATCCGTTCGGGTTTGATGCCGACGACGCGGACCGATCGACCGAGACGGACGACACGGATCGATCCGGCGAGCCGGCCGATCCCGACGCGGACTCGACCGACCCCTTCGGCTTCGGGTCCGGGAATGGAGACGACGCGGGGCCGGCGGGCAACGGTGCCGGCGAGGGGGACCGCCCCGAGCCGTCGCCGGCCCAGTCGGCCGAAGAGTTCGGATTCAGCCTCGACGACGGGGCCTCGACCGATGGGTCGACAGTCGACGCGCCGACCACCGACACGCCGACCGCCGACACGCCGACCACCGACGCGCCGACCGCCGACACGCCAACCACTGACGCGCCGACCACCGACACGCCAACCACCGACGCGCCGACACCCGAGTCCGATGGACCGGCCGCCGGCGGGTCGACGCCCGACGCCGTCTCGGAACCCGGCGCCGACACCGGCGGCGCGGACGACCCCTTCGGCTTCGGCACCAGCGCCAGCCAGTCGGTCGGCGGTGGCGGCGATCAGCCCGACGATGACTTCGGCTTCGGCGGGTTCGGCGGCGGTGGCGGTGGCGGCGGCCCGGCCCCCGAGGAGTTCGACGACGAGGAGTTCGACTCCGATATCGACCGGATCGACCTCGGGATCGACGGCCTCGACGAGATGATCCTCGGCGGCGTCCCCGAGCGGTCGCTGATCGGTATCATCGGCGGGGCCGGGACCGGCAAGACGACGTTCGGGCTCCAGTTTCTGAACGAAGCGCTCGAAAACGGCGAGCGCGCGGTCTTCATTACGCTTGAACAGACCGAAGAGGCCGTCTTGTCGACCGCCGAGGAGAAGGGGTGGCCGTTCCGCGAGTACGCCGACTCCGGCCAGTTGGCGGTGGTCGTCCTCGATCCCGTCGAGATGGCAAACAGTCTCGCCAGCATTCGGGGCGACATCTCCCGGCTGATCCGGGAGTTCGGGGCCTCGCGGCTCGTGTTGGACTCCGTGTCGCTGCTGGAGATGATGTACGACCACCCGGCCAAGCGCCGCAGCGAGATCTTCGATTTCACCCGGTCGCTGAAGGACGCCGGCGTGACGACGCTGTTGACCTCCGAGGCCAGCGAGGACTCCTCACACGCCTCCCGGTACGGCGCGGTCGAGTACCTCACCGACGCCGTCTTCGTCCTGCGGTACGTCCGGACCTCGAACTTCGAGGAGACCCGGCTGGCCATCGAGATCCAGAAGATCCGGGACGCCAACCACTCCCGAGCCACCAAGCCCTACGACCTGACCGACGAGGGGATGAGCGTCCACCGACAGGCCAACATCTTCTAAACAGTCGTGTCGGCGACGTTCTGTTTGAGCCGTGTGGTCAGCACCAGCAGGAACGTGACGCTCATCACCGTCAGCACGACTGCCAGCGACTCGACGATCGCCGGCTGGACGCCGACGACAACGCCGACCTCGACCGCACTCGCCCCGCCGGCGCTCAGGAGAACGGCGATAATGTAAGTCAGCATCGTATCGAGGACCGTCCGGGTCGACATCGCCGCTCCCCTGATTCGGGTGGCAAACGAGACGCCGTAGGCGGTAAACCCGATGCTCGCGGCCAACTGGACGACGAGGCTGACGTCGATCAATCCGAGCAGGATGATCGCCATGAACTGCAGGAAGGCGACGAACAACAGCCCTGCCTCGATGTACCGGATGTACTCGATCGACACCGGCAGCGACGTGGTCCGGTCGCCGGTGTGCTGTGGGGATTCGAAGTACAGCTCCCGCATCGCCAGCGCGAGGAAGATAATGAAAAACAGCTGACAGAGCCGTCGGAGCGCGCCGAGGAAGCCGATATTGGCGCTTCCGACGTCGGCGGCGGCCAACACCTCGCCGGTGCCCGTGATCGCATACAGCCCGCCGGCGATCCCCGCCAGAATCACGTACCCCCACATCTCCGAGTGGATCGTCCGTCGACGGGCGTTCTGGGCGGTGTAGTAAGCCAGACTGGCCGAGGCGACGCCCAACAGCAGGTAGGTCGTCAGTCGGGTGACGACCACCGTCCCCGTGGGATCCTCCAGCAGCGTCACGCCGACCCCCTCCCGAGGGCGCGTCTGAGCTCGGTCTGGAAGTCCCGCACCGTGTCGTACCGATAGAGCTTGGACTTCCGCAGGGCCTTCGCGAGCACCGTGTCGACGGCTTCGGGCAGGTCGTCGGCGAACTGGCTGGCCGGCGGCGGCTGCTCGGTGGCAGCCTTGCGGAGGACGATTCCGGGCTGGTCCTCGAACGGGAGCCGGCCGGCCAACAGTTCGTAGACGATCAACCCGAGGTGGTAGATGTCGGTCGCGGCGTCGATGCCGCCGTACTGCTCGGGGGCAGCCTGCTCGGGGGCGGCGTAGCGCGGCGGCACGCCCATTGGCAGCGCCGTCAACTGACACAGCAACCGGGAGATCCCCCAGTTGCTCACCTTGGGGTAGGCCCACGCGCCGTCCTCGTAGGTCCGGCTGAAGATCACGTTTCGCGGGGTGAGTCCGCTGTGGATCACGCCCGCCCCGTGGGCGTGACAGACCGCGTCGACGACCCGGTCGGCGATCCAGCGGGCCTCCCGTCGGGAGAGCGACCCGAGCCGCTCGCTGAGCCGTCGGCCCTCCTGATACTCGACGACGAACCATGGGCGGGGGATCGTCCCGTGGGCGACCACCGGGACGATCGCGTCGTGGCCGTCGATCGACTGCCACTCGTCGAGCGTCTCGGTGAACTCCGCGTCGAACGCCGACGGCGCGGGGTGCCGCAGCTGTTTGAGCAGCGCCGTATGCGTCGCGGTATCGGTCTCGTAGGTCACCTGCCAGAGCTTGACGTGGCTGCCGGCCCCTTCGGTGGCGACCGGCTCGAAGGCTCCCCGTCTGACGTCGACCGCCGGCGGCGTCGGCGGTGGCTCTCGCGGCGGATGGCCGCGCTGTGGCTCCTCGCCGGTGGTCGGCGTCTCGGTCGACTCCGACGAGGGGGCGACTGCGCCCAGTCCTTCGTACTCGGTGGCCGCCCCGGCGGTCATGGTGACGTTCCCCTCGCCGGAGGGTTCGAACCGTTCGAACGCCGAGATAATCCGTTTTTCTGCCCCGTCGTCGTCGAGTTCGAACTCCTCGATGGCCTCTCTGACCAGCTCCGGATACTCCGATTCAACGTAGCCAAGCGCCCGGATAATCTCTCCGTGGCGCGATTCGGGCTCGCTCTCTAGCAGCGATGCCAGCGCTCGCACGGAGCCGGCGACCGCCTCGGGGGTGACCGAGACGACGAGCCCGAGTGCCCACGAGGCACTCAGCCGCACCGTCTGGTCACGGCTCTCGAAGAGGTCGAGCATCCGAGAGACCTCCTCGGTACCGAAAGACCCCGGCTCGACTATCGCTCGGCGAAGGATCGTCTCCGCGGTCTGCTGGTCGGCCCCCGATACATCCATTGATTTATCAAAGCATTTTGTCGTTTATAATTTCTCTGCAATCGACTAACCGGTCCGAGCCGACATCGGTCCGAAACGCGTTTCCGTCTCTTTCGGGTAGTAGACTGTTCCTACCTCCGGTCTAGGGGATACGTACCACCGAGGGTTTAGGTACCTTGCGAGCCAATACCATACCGTGAAGAAAACCGAACTCGTCCATCTCCATGCGCTTTTGGTACTTCTCTCCGAGCGGGTCGTAGACCGGGGGTTGGTCGACCGGTCGTACTTCGCGCCCTACCGGGATCTCGGTGTGACGCCGGTGTCGTTTCGCGCGCGTCGGGACCGCCACGAGGAGGCCGTTCTTCTGCTGGCCGCACTGCTCGCGGCGGCCGTCAGCGACGAGTACGACCCCCCACCTGACGTCGACAGCGTGCGCTCGGAATCCGATCCCTCCTCGGCCTCCTCGCCTTGACTACCGGTCGGCCGATAGGTCGTCGACAAGCCGCCGGAGCGTCGCCAACTCGTACTGGCCGGGGGCGGTCGCCCCCGCGGGGTCGACCGGGGCATACCCGATCGCCGAGCCGTAGACCGGCGCGACCGCCCGGGTGTGTTGGCCCGCCGAACCCATCGCCATCGTGGCGACGGTCCAGCCGGACTCGACGGCCCGATGGGTCGCCGTCAACACGGCGAGGGCGTCGCTTCGGTCGGTGGCGGTCACCGCGAGCTTGCCGACGTCGCCCTCGTCGCTCGCCCGCTCCAACAGGTCGACCAGTCCGTCGACCGACGGCGTCGACTCGAAGTCGTGGATCGAGGCGATGACCGCGATGTTCGCCTTGCGGGCGACGTCCCGCAAGCTGCGGACCCGCTCGGTGTCGGCGGCCGCGACGGTCCCGTCGAGCGCGCCGCATTCGAGGTCGACGGCGGCCACCGCCTCGTGATCGAGTGCGGCTTCGAGCGTATCGAGGCGCTGGGATTCGTCGTCGGCCTCGCCGCCCTCCCACGTAGCGCGGTTGGTGACGATCAGCGGGAGTTCGCCGTCGTAGGCCGCCAGCTGGTCGAGCGGGTCGGTCGCCATGTCCATGCGGAACTCTACGGCATCCGCGTGCTCGCGGGCCGCGGGCTCCGCCGAGAGGTCGTCGTTCGCCGCCGCCAGCACGAACGCGTCGAAATCGAGCGTCGACATACCACTCCCTTCTCGGCGACCCGCAAAACAACACCGTTAGGCAGTGACTACTTATCAAGGAGGACAGTCAGCCGCGTTGTTCGAGGATCCGCGCAGCACCGGTCAGCCGCGCTGTTCGAGGATTCGGTCGACGATCCGCCCCGTCGACAGCAGTTCGTCGGGATGGTCCTCCCGTGGGGTGGCGCGTTCGACCCGGCAGTCGAGGCCGCGCTTACGGAGGGCGGTTCGAATCCCCTCGGCGTCGTGGTGTTGATCGTAGCCCAAGACGATCACGTCGGGGTCGATCTCCTCGATGGGGACGAAGATGTCCTCAGGATGGCCGATTCGGGCGTGGTCGACGACGTCCAGCGCCCGCACCATCTCGACGCGCTGACGGTCCGAGAGGACCGGCGGGGCCTTGTGGGTGACGTTGCTGCGGCGGGCGACGATGACGTGGAGGTCGTCGGCGTGGCTGGCGGCGTCTTCGAGGTAGTGGACGTGGCCCGGATGCAGGATGTCGAAGGTGCCCTGGGCGACCGCTCGCGTCGACCTGCTCATAGCTCCTCGTCGATGTCTTCCTGGGTGAAGTCGAAAAACTGCTCTTCGGGGAGTGGGACATCGAGCACGTCAAGCGAGCGTGGGTCGCCGCTGCTGTCGAAGACGCGCCAGTCGCCCCATTCGTAGGGCGCGCCGATGATGATGTGGACGTCGCCCTTGTGGAAGGTGCCGAGATCGGCGTCGCTCGGCCGGAGGACGCCGTTCGGATGGGAGTGGACCGAGCCGACCGCCTTGATGTCGTTGGGGACCATATCGCTCCGGACGGTTGCGCTCATCGGGTCGGAGACGGTGCCGGGGATGACCAGCACGTCGGTGATGACCTGACCCTTCTTTTCGAGGCCGAGTTTGCGGGCGTCTTCGGCCCGGAGAAAGCCCATGTACTCGTTGGGGTGGGTCTCCTCGGAGGCTTCCAGCGCGAACTCCATGGTGTCGCGGGCGATGCCGAGGATCTCGCTCGATCTGAAGAGCCGCATTGGCGAATCTGGGTCCGGCGTCCATCTAAGCGTTCCGACCTGTCGACCCCGTCGGCGGCAGCGGCGAGATAACAAGCTTAACACGTCGGTCGCCCAAACGGGGGGTATGACCGACGATACCGCCGGGGAGTCCGGCGAGCGGGACGATTCGCGTCCCGTCGTCTACGATCTCGCGCCCGACTGCACGCTTGCAGACGTCGAAGTTGGGGCGAACTATCACGCCGTCGTCAACGGTGTCGTTGCCTACGGCGTGTTCGTCGACATCTCCGACTCCGTCTCCGGCCTTGTGCACGAATCGAACCTCGACCGGGACTACAGCGTCGGCGACCGCTTGGTCGTCGAACTCGAAGAGCGAAAGAAAAACGGCGACATCGCCTTCGACGTCCCCGACATCGAGAACTACCGCACCGAGGTCGTCGACCACGAGCCCGACATCACGCCGATCGCCGACCTCGAAACCGGCAGCGAGGCGACCATCGAGGGCTCGATCGTCCAGATCAAACAGACCGGCGGCCCGACGATCTTCCACGTCAACGACGGCACCGGCATCGTCAGCGCCGCCGCCTTCGAGGCCGCGGGCGTTCGGGCCTACCCCGAAGCCGAGATCGACGACATGGTTCGGATCTCTGGCGACGTCGAAACCCACCAAGACGTCCAGCAGATCGAGGCTGACTCGCTTGCGGTCCTGGAGGGTGAGACCGAAGCCGCGGCCCGCGAGGCCCTTGACACCGAACTCGCCGACCGCGCGGCGGCCGCCGACATCGAGCCGCTGATCGAGTGGCCCGCCTTCGAACCCGTGTTCGAGGAGCTGAAAGCCGTCGCCGAACTCCTCCGGGAAACCGTCTTGGAGGGTCGACCCATCCGCGTCCGGCACCACGCCGACGGCGACGGGATGTGTGCGGCCGCGCCGGTCCAACTGGCGCTCGAAAACCTGATCGCCGAGGTCCACGGCGACCCCGAAGCCCCGCGGCACCTGTTCAAACGGCTGCCGAGCAAGGCCCCCTACTACGAGATGGAGGACGTCACTCGTGACCTCAACTTCGCCCTCGAAGGGCAGGAACGACACGGCCAGAAGCTGCCGTTCCTCCTGATGCTCGACAACGGCTCGACGGAGGAGGACGTCCCCGCCTACCAGAACCTGACCCACTACGACATTCCGATCGCGGTTATCGACCACCACCACCCCGACCCCGAGGCGGTCGACCCGCTGTTGGACGCCCACGTCAACCCCTATCTGTACGGCGAGGACTACCGCATCACGACGGGGATGATGTGTGTCGAACTCGCCCGGCTGATCGACCCCGAAATCAGCGCGGATCTCGAACACGTCCCGGCGGTTGCGGGGCTATCGGATCGCTCGAAGGCCGACGCCATGTCGGACTACGTCGACCTCGCCGACGCGGCGGGCTACGACCGCGAGCATCTCGAAGACATCGGCGAGGCACTCGACTACGCCGCCCACTGGCTCCGCTACAGCGAGGGCAAAACCCTCGTCACCGACGTGCTCGACGTCGGCTGTGACGACCCCGAGCGCCACGCCGAACTCATCGCGTTCCTCTCGGAGCGCGCCGAACGCGACATCGACCGCCAGCTTGAGGCGGTCGAGCCGCACGTCGAACACGAACGGCTCGACTCGGAAGCCCACCTCTACCGCGTCGACCTCGATAACTTCGCCCACCGATTCACCTACCCCGCGCCCGGTAAAACCACCGGCAATCTCCACGACCAGAAGGTCACCGAGACCGGCGAGCCCGTCATCACCATCGGCTACGGGCCGGACTTCGCTGTACTCCGCTCCGACGGCGTCCGGCTCGACATCCCGCGGATGGTCACCGAACTCAACGAGGAGCTACCGGGTGCTGGCGTCTCCGGCGGCGGCCACCTCGTCGTCGGCTCGATCAAGTTTGTCAAGGGTCGACGCGAGTCCGTGATCGATCTCTTGGTCGAGAAGATGGCCGAAGCCGACCTCGACGAGTCGCTGTCGACGGCCGCACCGCTGGAGTAACTACCGGCGTCCGTTCGCCGCGAATTCGAGTCGACGTTTCAGCGCCAGTACGGTCCCGCCGGCGGCACCGACCGTGACAACGAGGATCCCGACCGGCAGTTCGCGGGTGCCATCGCTCGACCAGTCGCCATCGAACACCTCGGCGTAGTAGTCGGCGACCGCTTCGTCCTCGATGGCGAGAGCCACCTCGCGGTTGTTCTGGAGGGAGTTGTCGTTCCAGTTGAGGCTGCCGACGACCGCGGTGTCGTCGGCGACGATCCCCTTGGCGTGGATTTTCCCGAACCGGCCGTTGCCATCGGCGAGTCGGATTTCGAGATTGTCGGATCCTTCGGTTTGCTCCCGGAGCCGCGCCGCGAGCGCGTCGTTTTCATCCTCGTTGTACCACTGGCTGCCCAACAGGATCCGGACGTCGACCCCCCGATCGGCCGCCCGCATCGCCGCTTCGAGCAGCGGGAACTCTGCGCTGCCGATCGACGGCTGGACGATCAGCAGGCGGTCGTCGGTCTCATTAATGAGCTCGGCGAGTTCCGCGTCGACGTTATCGGGTGCAGCCAGCACCGTCACCGACTCGGCCGTGGCGGTCATCGGCGGATGATTCTGGGCATACGATCCCGTCGACGCTTCCTTCTCGGTTGTTTCGACGGTCGACCGGAACTCGGACCACCGGACCGTATCCTCCCATCCTGCGTCGTGGGTGAATACGGCCGCGAGGTCGTCGGCCGTCCCGCCGTCCTCGACGGTCACGCCCCAGCCGCGGTTGTCCGCGCCGCCGGTGCCGGAGGGTTTCCAGTTCTCGGTGAGGACGACCGCCCGGTCGTCGACCACGGCGTACTTGGCGTGGTGGTAGCGGAACCGCGCCCGCTCGCCGGTCATCGCCCGGACCTCGACGCCCGCCGTCGAGAGTTCGTCCAGCCGGTCGGCCTGTCGGGTCGACATCCCGCCGACCGGATCCCCCTCGACGAGCACGCGCACTTCGACGCCACGGTCGTGGGCGGCGATCACCTCGTTGACGACCCGCTCGGCGGTCAGCGTGTAGGCCGCCAGATAGAGTCGGCGGTCGGCGTCTCCGATCGCCGCGATCGGGGCCTCGGGGGAGTCGGGCAACACGAAGGCTTCGACACTGGCCCCGTCGGTGGTCGCGGGCCCACGGGGGCGGAAGCCGGCGGGCTGCCAGTGGGGATCCCGGTCGCGGTGCCACCGCTGGCTCTCGGGGGCGTCGTCGTAGCTGACCCGGTCGACCACCCTGCCGTTTCGCCGGAGTTCGAGCGTCTCGCCGCCGACGGCCAGTTGGAACGAGCCGCCGGCCGTGACGGTCGTCGCGTTCGTGTGCTCGGCCGTCCGTTCGGGGTGGCGCGTGACGGCGAAGACGCCCTCGCGGTCGGGGAGCCGGGCGGTTCCCTCGCCGTCGGTCACTGTCCAGTTACCCGACCGGTCGAGGTCGACGGCGACGTACTCGCCGTGGTTCTGGGGGGTCGTCGGGTTCGGGTAGAGTTCGACGATCCGGCCCGCGTCGGCCCCTGCGTGGCTGCCGTGGGCGGCGGCCGTGCCGCCGGCTCCAAGCAGGACGACGAGGGCGATCACGGTCGCGACGGTCAGTCGACGATGGTCGGTGCGAGGACTCACAGGCCGACTCGACGCGTGTTCGTATAAAAATCTCGGGCGATCGGCGCCGACGTGGCGCTTATATCGCCGCCGGTCGACTGTCGGGTATGGTCGAGGTGGTGTTTCTGGTGGCCGTGGCGGTGTTGATCGCCGCCGTCGTCGGCAGTCTGGTTCCGCTAGTCCCGTCGGGGCTGGTCTCGCTGGCGGGCGTCTGGTTCTACGTCGGCTTCGGGAGCGAGCCCGTGGGGCTGCTGGCGGTGGCGAGCCTGACGCTGGCGGGGATCGTGACGGTCATCGTCGACCAGTTCGGCGGGCCGATCGCGGCCCGCGCCAGCGGCGCGTCGACCGAGGTGACCGTCGCCTCGGCGATCGGCGGCGCGCTCATGCTGTTCGTGCTCGGTCCCGTCGGGATCGTCGTCGGCGTCGTCGGCACGGTGCTGTTGTTGGAACTCCGGCGAGGGACCGACCCACCGCAGGCCGTCCGACGGTCGCTGTACACTGCCGCCGGCGTGCTCGCGTCGTCGGTCCTTCAGATCCTGCTCACGCTGTCGATCCTCGTCGGCTTCCTCGTGGTCGTGATCGTCTGAGACGCGGTGTCGTCGTCCCCGGATCAGGTCCCGTCGATGACGTCCGACTGGTAGCGATCTCCCAAGACATATAAGTCAATCAACGACTGTGAACAACCATGGATCGACGAACGTACTGCGGATTGGTTGGTATGACGGCGCTCTCGGGCTGTAGCGCGCTCTCGACGGACTCCGTCGCCGACGACACCGGCGAGAGCTACACGACCGAAACCGAACTAGAGGTGACCCTCGAAGCGGCCGAGACACAGTCCGGGGGGTCGGCCGTGTTCGGCAACGGCACCGAGATCGCCGGCGGCAGCGACTCGATCACGTTCGTCTTTCCGCGTCTCGTAGTGACAAACACGACCGACGAGCCGCTGTCGGTGCCCAGAGCCGACGACTTCACGCTCCGGTCGAACGGGACGCGGCAGCAACCCTATCAGGTGGAGTTCGATGGGGTTCTGAGCGGGATCGAGCCGACGATCTCCGAGCCGGTTTCGGGGCCGCTGTTCCCCTCGACCAACGAGATCGGCCCCGAGGAGGAAGCCGAGGGCTGGCTCGTCTTTACGGTCCCCGACGCCGGGCGGAGCGTGGTACTCGAACTCCGGCTGGAAGACGACGTCCAGAAGGACTGGTCGATCCCCGTCGGGACCGATCAGTAGAACTCGCGGACGAGATCCGTCGCGTCCTCCGGCGCGCCGTCCGGAATGTCGGCCATGATCTCGGTGAGGCCGTGGGCCTGCTCATAGGAATCGGCGCGTTCGTTCTGGTAGAGGACGCCCTGATACTCCTTGTCCATATCGAGGATCAGATCCTTCGCCGCGTCGTAGTCGGTTCGGTCGTGGTCGGTGTCGGCGACGTCGACCAGCGAGTCCCGGAAGTAGTCGTAGGTGTCGGTGTCGTTGAACGTCACACAGGGACTAAAGACGTTGACGAAGCCGAAGCCGTCGTGTTCGATCGCCTCTTGGACGATTTCGGCGTGGCGCATCGCATCCGACGAGAACGACTGGGCGATGAACGTCGCGCCCGCCGAGAGTGCGAGCGCCAGTGGATTGACCGGCGGCTGTTTCGGCCCCTCGGGGGTGGTCGAGGTCTCGAAGTCCTCGCGTGAGGTCGGCGAGGCCTGCCCCTTCGTGAGGCCGTAGATGCGGTTGTCCATCACGACGTAGCTCATGTCGACGTTGCGCCGGACGGCGTGGATGAAGTGGCCCACCCCGATCGAGTAGCCGTCGCCGTCGCCGCCGGCGACCATCACTTCGAGGTCGGGGTTGGCGAGTTTGACACCCGTCCCGACCGGCAGCGCCCGGCCGTGGACACCGTGCAGCGCGTAGCTGTGCATGTAGGTGCCGATCTTTCCCGAGCAGCCGATCCCGGCGACGACGAACGTGTTGTCGGGGTCGTTGCCGGTGTTGGCCAGCGCTTTCATCATGCCGTTCATTGTCCCGAAGTCGCCGCAGCCGGGACACCACGTCGGTTGTTTGTCGGATTTGAAATCCGTGAAGCGTACGTCTGAGCTCATGCTGTTGCCTCCGTGCCGTCCGCCAGCGCGTCTTTGATCTCGGTTGCGAGTTCGTCGGCCTTGTATCGGACGCCGTTGTACTTGTTGATGCGTTGGACGCGGGCCAGCGCGTCGTGTTCCAACAGATCCGCGAACTGACCGGTATTGTTACACTCGACGACCAGTACGTCGTCGGCGCTGTTTATCTCCTCGCTGAGATCCGGCCGCGGGAAGATGTAGGGCACCGAGATGAAGCGGACGTCGACGCCCTCCGCCTCGAGGAGATCGATCGCTTCGATCATCGCGCCCTCGTTGGAGCCCCACGAGATGACCAGCGTGTCACTGTCGGGATCGCCGAACTCGCGTGGGCTCCAATCTTCCTCCGCCTGGGCGGTCTCGACCTTCCGGTTGCGCTTGTCGACCTGCTCGACACGCATCTCGGTGTCTTCGGTCCGGCGGCCGAGTTCGTCGTGTTCGAGGCCGGTCGTCATGTGGGCCCCGTCGGTCGTCCCGGGGAAGGTCCGCGGACTCACGCCGTCGTCGGTCAGCGCGTGGGGCTGGAACTGGCCCTTCTCGTTTTGCCACTCGTCGATGGTCTCCTCGTCGACGACCTTGCCGCGGTCGATCTCGACGTCGTCCATGTCGAACGCATCGGGCGCAAACGTCTGTTCGGTGACCGCCATCGAGAGGTCCGCGGTGAGGTAGACCGGGATCTGGTACTTCTCGGCGAGGTTGAACGCCTCGACGGTCTTCCAGAAACACTCGTCGATCGTCGTCGGCGCGAGGACGAAGCGGGGAATCTCGCCGTGGCCGCCGTACAGCATCTGATTGATGTCGCCTTGTTCCTGTTTGGTCGGCATCCCGGTCGACGGACCGGAGCGCATCACGTTACAGATCACAAGCGGCGTCTCGCTGGTGGCGATCAGGCCGAACGTCTCGGTCATCAGATCGATCCCCGGCCCGGAGGTGGCGGTCATCGACCGCGCGCCGGCGCGGGCCGCGCCGAGGGCCATGTTGATCGCCGAGAGTTCGTCCTCGGCCTGCATGACGTGGCCGCCGTACTGTTCGATCCGGCCGGTGAGATACTCCATCACATCGGTCGCCGGCGTGATCGGGTACCCCGAGTAGAACCGACAGCCCGCGGCGATCGCCCCCATGCCGATGGCCTCGTCGCCGTTGATGAGGACGTAGTCCTCGTCGGTCGTCTCCAGATCGTAGTCGAGGTCGTGGTCGTAGTTGTCGAGTACGTAGTCCCGGCCCGCGCGGGCGGCCTCCTTGTTGTTGTCGACCAACTTCTGGCCCTTGGAGCCGAACCGTTTTTCGAGGGCACTGTCGAGGTTCTCGATCGGGAAGTCGGCGACGGCGCAGGCCGCCCCCAGCGCGACGACGTTCCGCATGATCGCGCCGCCGGCCTCTTCGGCCAGCCGTTTGAGCGGGACGTCGAGACCGACGACACCGTCGGGGATGGTAGCGTTCTGCATCGTCGTCCGTTCGCCGTCGTAGATGATCACCGAGCCATCGTGGAGTTCCGAGCGGTTCTCCTCGATGGTCCGGGGCGTCAGCGCGATGAGGACATCGAGTCGCTCGACGACACTCTGGACCCGGTCGACGGACGTGCGGATTTTGTACGCCGTGTATCCGCCGCGGATACGTGAGGCGAAATCCTTCGAGGTAAACACGTGTCGGCCGGCCCGTGAGAGTGCCCGAGCAAAGATCTTCCCGGTCGAGTCGATGCCATCGCCGGCCTCGCCGCCGATGGCCCAGTTGAAGTCCGCGGGCATTGTATCCTTCCGCTTGGCAACGCCAAATCAAAAGGGTTCTGAAATGCCTGTTCTTTCCCGACAAATTTGTCCGCCACAGCGGGCGACCGTTCGATTCCCATCCGAAAGGAAGATCCTTTAGCATCGGTCCCGAAGCGACCGTATGGATGCGACGGTGGACGTCACCGACACGACGACAGTAGGCCCCGACACGGTCGCTATCGAATTCTCGACGCCGGCAGGGTTCGACGCCCAGCCCGGCCAGTTCGTCAAGCTCAGCGCAACCGTCGACGGCGAGAGCTACGCCCGCTTCTACACCCTTTCGTCGCCCGACGTCGACGGGACCGCCGAGATCACTGTCGGGATCGATCCCGAGGAGGGCGGCCCCTTCAGCGAGTTCCTCGCCGATCTCTCGGCGGGCGACGCCATCGAGATGAGCGGGCCGTTCGGCGCGGACTACTACGAGGGCGAACCCCGCGTGGTCGTCCTCGCCGGCGGGCCGGGGGTCGGCCCGGCGGTCGGCATCGGTGAGCGGGCTCTCGACGACGGCGGCGAGGTAGCGATCGTCTACCGGGACGCCGACCCCGCCCACGAAGAGCGGCTCGCCGCCCTCGCGGATGCGGGCGCGAGCGTCGACATCGTCGACGGCCCGATTGCCGCGGCCGCCGGCGATGCCATCACCGGACGGGACGACGAACAGGTCTTCGTCTACGGATTCGCGGACTTCGTCGAGGAAGCGACCGACGCGGCGGCGGCCGCCGGCGTGCCAGTCGACGAACTGAAAGTCGAGAACTTCGGGTAGGCACTTCTTACTGGTTGGTAGGAAGCGACTACGCGTCGGATTCCGGTTCGGTTCGGTCGGCTGGTTCGACGCCGACGATCTCGAACTCGCTGCCGCCGTCGGCGGCGTTGCGGGCGGTGATCGACCAGCCGTGGGCCTCGACGATCTTGGCGACGATCGCGAGGCCGAGACCGGTCTCCGACTCGCGGGTCTCGTCGTCGAGCTGTGGGGGCTCTTCGTCGAAGCCGAGCCCGTCGTCGACGATGCGGATTCGGTCGTTCTCGCAGCTGACCGTGATCGTCAACTCGGGGCCGCCGTGTTCGACGCTGTTGCGGAAGAGGTTCTCGAAGACCTGCTGGAGCCGCGGGGCGTCGGCCTCGATGGTGAGTTCGCCCTCGATTTCGAGGGTCGCGTCCTTGGTGTCGACGGCCTCCCACGCCCACTGAGCGACCGCCTCGACCTGTGTCGGGCCGACCATGTCGATGATCTCGCCCTTGCGAGCCAACAGCAGCATGTCGTCGATCAGCGTCTGCATCCGGTCGTGGGCGCGCTCGACTGCCGCCAGCGTATCGGTGTTGCCGGTGGCTTTGATCTGGTCGATGTAGCCTTGGGCGACGCTGAGGGGGTTCCGGAGGTCGTGGGAGACGTAGCCGGTGAACTCCGAGAGCCGCTCGTTTTGGCGCTGGAGTTCGGCCTCGCGTTCGACCCGGATCATCGCCGCACTGAGACTGGTGGCGAGGATCCGCAGCAGGTCGACTTCCAGATCCGAGAACTCCCGCTGTTCGAGCGTCGCCGTCACGAGGACGCCGTAGGACTGGACCGGAACGATGATCTCGGATTCGATCGCCGTGTCGGTGTTGTAGCGGTTCGGCTCCGACTGGACGTCGTCGACGACGACCACCGAGTTCATGGCGAAGGCCTTCCAGACGAGGCCGTCACCGATCTCGAAGCGGGGTTGACGATCGAAGTGGTCGGCGGCGGGGCCGGTCTGGGTCACCGGCAGCAGGGCCTCGGCCTCGTCGTCGTGCTCCCACAGCGCCGTCAGCGGGAGTTCGAGGATCTCGTCGGCGGCCTCCATCGCCAACTCGGCGACCGCCTCGTCGTCGTCGGCGGTGAGGAACGCCCGAGTCGTCTCCTGTAAGGCCCGGAGCTTCGACTCGGTAGAGCGGCGTTCGAGCTGGTAGCTCACCCACTTGGTCAGCACCTCGACGAAGGCGCGTTCGGTGTCGGTAAACGGCCGCTGGCGGGCGTCGCTGTCGGCGAACCACAGCGTGCCGTACAGCCGGCCGCTGATCTCGATGTTGCCGCCGAGATAGCTGTCGAGATCGAACCGCTGGCTGGCCGGATCATCGGCCCACCCTTCGGCGCTGGCATCTTCGACCGCAAACAGCGACTCCTGTTGGACCGTCTCTCGGCAGTAGGTCGCCGACACCGGCCGGGTCGTCCCCGGCCGGAGGTCGTCGTGGTCGCCGTGGGCGACGACGATCTCTTGGGTGTCGTCGTCGAGCGTCGACAGGAAGCCGTACTGGAGGCCCAGTCGGTCGCAGGTGAGTTCGAGGACGCGCTCGATCCGGTCGGCAAACGCCAGTTCGGTGTCGGTCGACAGCTGGTAGAGCCGCCGGAGGGAGTCGACGTTTTCCCTGAGTTGGGTTTCGAGCCGCCGGCGCTCGGTGACGTCTTGGACCGAGCCGATGATCTCGACGAGTTCGCCGCCGACCCGCTTCGGCGAGCCGTGGATCCGGACCCACTTCTCGGTGCCGTCGGTCGTCCGGAGTCGGGCCTCGATGTCGACGGCCTCGCCGTCCCGGAGCCGGTCGAAGGCTTCCCGGACCTCGCCGTCGGGGTCGGGGTGGTACTGCAAGAGGTTGGCGATCGTCGCCTCGAAGCTCTCGGGAACCTCGTAGATCGCGTACACCTCGTCGGTCAGTTCGATGGAGTCATCGTCCGGATCCCACGCCCAGCCGCCGATCGTCGCCAGCTGCTGGGCCTGCCGGAACAGGTCGTTTTGGCGCTCCATCCGGCGCTGTTCGGCCAGCTGTTCGGTGATGTCCCGGCCGATACCAACGATGCCGACGATCTCGCCGTCGTCGTTCCGGTAGGGGCGAGCGAGCACGTCGGTGGTGATCGTCGGCTCACCGGCCGGCGCGAGGGTGAGCTTGATCCGCAGTCGACCGCGCTCGCCGGCCACCAGCTCCGAGAGTCCCGTCTCGAAGCGGTCGTAGCGCGGCTCGACCAGCAGCTCGTCGTCGAACACCGCTCCCAGCGGTTGGCCGATGAGGTCGCTGGCCGCGAGCCCGATGCGTTCGGTGAACCGCTCGTTGACGTAGCTGATCCGGAGTTCGGCGTCGAGCACCCACGCGGCGTCCTGCATCTGTTCGACGATCGCCGCATGGAGCGCCGAGGTATCGACCGTCTCCGCGCCGGCGGTTTTGGCGACCGGTTCGGTGGTGTCGATCCGGGCGTCGAGTTTCTCCGCCGCGGCCTCGCCGGCTGGCACGTAGCCGTCGACGGCGGTCACCAGTACGTTCCGTACTGCGGTCGGATCGTCCGGGCCGGCGACGATCAGCGGCACCGTCCGTGAGGTCGGCAGCTCCGCTAGCACGCCTTCGAGGTCCGCGATCGTCCCCGACCGCCACCGGTAGATCACCGCTGCATACTGGCTCGTCGAGACGGCCTCCCGGAGCGTCTCGACCGAATCGGTGTGGTCGACGTCGAAGGCCGCCCACAGCGAGCTATAAAACGGCGACTGAAAGGAGCCGACCGCGTCGCTGGCCGGGTCGAACACGAGGATCGGCTCGTCGTCGGTCTGCATATCGATCATCTGCGTGGCCTATCGCCTAGCTAAGCGGGGGTAGGACGAATAAACCCACTGGTGCGCTACCGCTCCGGCACCAGCCGATCGCCGCGAGGCAAGCGGCGGGCTCCCGTAGGACACCGATGTCTCACCACGTCGTGGGTGGTGTGTCACTGTACCGGTGTCGACCCCTCCCAGATTGTTCCAGATCCGTTATGTATATTGGTTCTGACTACCGCTCGGCGACGATTCTCCGACGGCGTTGGAATAGGTTTATCATCGACAATACAGACAGTTCCCACGTATGTCCGAGACCGATACCGATCTCGAGGCCAGATTGGCCGAACAGGACTCCTTCGAACCGCCGCAGTCGTTTATCGAACAGGCGAACGTCTCCGATCCTGACATTTACGACGCCTTCGAAAACGACTGGCCCCACTGCTGGGAGGACGCCGCCGACCTCTTGGAGTGGAGCAGCGACTACGAGCAGGTCCTCGACGACAGTAACCCGCCGTTCTACGAGTGGTTCACTGGCGGCGAACTCAACGCCTCGGCCAACTGCCTCGACCGCCACCTCGAGGAGCGCGGCGACGAGGCCGCCATCGAGTGGGTCGGCGAGCCCGTCGACGAGGACAACCGGACCTACACCTACAACGAGCTTCATCGTGAGGTAAACGAGTTCGCCGCCGCCCTCCAGGAGTTGGGGGTCGGCGAGGACGACGTCGTAACGCTGTATATGCCGATGATCCCCGAACTTCCGGTCGCCATGCTGGCGTGTGCTCGGATCGGGGCGCCCCATTCGGTGGTCTTCGCCGGCTTCTCCGCCGACGCCTTGGCCACCCGGATGAACGCCGCCGACTCCGAGTATCTCGTCACCTGTGACGGCTACTACCGGCGGGGCGATCCGCTGGACCACTTCGACAAGGCCACGACCGGCCTCGACAACGTCGACCACGAGGTCGACACCGTCGTCGTCGAGCGCTTGCCGAGCGAGGACGCGTTCGCCAACACCTGGCCCGAACAGACTCGCGGCTACGACGAACTCGTCGAGAACCACGCGGGCGAGACCGTCGACCCGGTCGACCGGGACGCCGAGGACATGCTGTTCCTCATGTACACCTCGGGTACCACCGGCCAGCCGAAGGGGGTCAAACACACCACCGGCGGCTATCTCTCGTGGGCGGCGTGGACCTCCCACGCCGTTTTGGACATCAAACCCGAAGACACCTACTTCTGTTCGGCCGACATCGGCTGGATCACCGGCCACTCGTATATCGTCTACGGGCCGCTGACGCTGGGGACGACGACGATGATGTACGAGGGCACTCCCGACCACCCCGACCGCAACCGGCTGTGGGAGATCATCGAGGAGTACGAGGCCAACCAACTGTACACCGCGCCGACGGCGATCCGGGCGTTCATGAAGTGGGGTGCGGAGTACCCCGACAGCCACGACCTCTCCAGTCTGCGGCTGCTCGGCACCGTCGGCGAGCCGATCAACCCCCGCGCGTGGAAGTGGTACTACAAACACATCGGCAACGAGGAGTGCCCGGTCGTCGACACCTGGTGGCAGACCGAGACCGGCGGGATGATGCTCACCACCTTACCGGGTGTCTGTGAGATGAAACCCGGCTCGGCGGGGCCACCCTTGCCGGGGGTCAGTGCCGACGTGGTCGACATGAGCGGCAGTCCCGTCAGCGCAGGTGAGGCGGGCTATCTCGTCGTCAACAAGCCGTGGCCCGGCATGCTGCGGACGCTGTACAACAACGACGATCGGTTTATCAACGAGTACTGGCGGGAGTACTCCAACACCGACAGCGACGAGTCCTCGGACTGGGTGTACTTCCCCGAGGACGGTGCGAAGATCGACGGCGACGGCTACATCACCGTGTTGGGCCGAGTCGACGACGTGCTGAACGTCTCGGGCCACCGGCTGGGGACGATGGAGATCGAGTCGGCGATCGTCGGCGTCGAGGGGGTCGCCGAGGCTGCAGTCGTCGGCGGCGAACACGACATCAAGGGCGAGGCGGTCTACGCCTACGTCATCACCGAGGACGGCTACAACCACGGTGAGGACCTCCGCGAGGCGATCGTCGAGGGTGTCGAGGACGCCATCGGTCCGATCGCCCGGCCCGAGGCGGTGATCTTCACCCGTGAACTGCCGAAGACCCGCTCGGGGAAGATCATGCGCCGACTGCTCGAAGATATCGCCAACGGCGACGATCTCGGCGATACGAGCACGCTGCGAAACCCCGAGGTCGTCGAGGACATCCAGCGGAAACTCGGCAGCGACTAACGCCGGCGTCGGCCTACAGCGCGTAGGCCGTCGGCTTCGACTCGTTTTCGAGCGATTCCGGCGCGGAACCGTGGGCGTACGTTTTCGCGCCCGACGGACTGTGGACGACGACCGTCACGTCATCACCACTCTCCAGTGGCTCGATGTCGTCCAAGCTGTTGAGCGAGATAATAACCATCACGTAATCATCCCGATCCTGAAGGATCCGATCGTCACCCTCGACCGGGTCGGGATCCGGCTGGCCGGTGCCGGACAACTCGTGGAACGAGACGCCACTGTCGGATGCGTGGACCGTCTCGACCGACTGCCCCTCGACATCGACGGTCCAGGTCGCCTCGGTCAGATTGATCGGCCCCGCTCCCGGTGCTTTCCGGTGGACGATATCGAGGTCGTGAACGTTCGACTCGTTCGGGAAGGAAAAGCCAACGAACTGACTCACCTGCAGTCGGTCGACCACTGCTGCGGTCGACTCCTCGCCGGTCGCTTCGGCCTGCGTCTGAAGCAGCATCGAGGTGTCGATCAACACGCCCGCGGCCATCGCCGCCACGAGCACCATCGCAATGAAGACGATAAGCGTCCCAATGCCGACCTGTCCACGAACGGAGCCGTCCCGTCCCGATAGTTGTTCCATTGGACCGTCTCTACTACTCCTTGTTTCAGCGGTTTTCGATCGAATTAACTTAGTTATTGGTATGTAAACAATGGTCTCTCGGGCTGTTGTCCGTGGACCGCCCCATCTCCTCGCCGTCGACCGATGTCACTTGTCGCCCTTGCGCTTGACGAACTCGAAGCCGCCTTCGCCCTCCTCGGCGGTGTCGAGTTCGTCGGCCTCCAGCGGTCGGGTCGACCCATCGAGGTTGTCTGGGTCGGCCTCGGCGGCTGTTTCGGCGATCTCCTCGGCGTTCTTGAAATCGGTGACGCCGCCGGTACCGATGACGCCGTCGCCGCCGTCACCGCTGTCGGGCGCCGAGAGGATCAGCGAGTCGGCGATCCGCCCGTAGGCCTCGGCCGCCGGGCTGTCGGGGTCGTACGACGCGACCGGCTGGCTCATGTCTTGGGCCTCGGCGACTGCCGGATCGTCCGGCACCGAACCGATGAGGTCGGCCCCCAGAAAGCCCGAGAGCCGTTCGGGTGGGGGAGCCTGACCGGTGCCCGCGCGGACGAAGACGACGCCGCCGACGGTGCCATTGACCCGCTCGGCGAGCTCGATGGTCTTCTTGGCGTCACGGATTGAGGCGACCCGCGGCGTCGAGACGATCAGCACCTCGTCGGCCAACCGGAGGGGGTAGATCGTCTCGGGGCTGACGCCGGCGGCGGTATCGAGGATGATCCAGTCGTAGGCCGGCCGCAGGCTCCGCACGACGGGGGCGAGGGCGGCGACGTTGATCGCGTTGAAATCCGCGAGTTCCGTCCCTGCGGGCAACACGTGGAGTCGCTCTTCGATCGCATACAGCGCCTTGGTCGTCGTCACGGTGCCAGCCAGCACGTCGTGGAGGGTTCGCTCGGGCTCGAACTGGAGGAAGTCGACGATGTTGGCCATCGCCAGATCCATCTCGACGATGGCGACCGTCTCGCCGGCATCGGCGAGCGCGACGCCGAGGTTGACCGCGGTGGTGGTCTTGCCGACGCCGCCTTTCGCTCCGGCGACCGCGAGGACACGCCCGTCTGCCATACGGTGCCATCATATCGACAACGACATAAATCCACGTTCTCGACTGGTCCCGAGAGCCCACCTTACAGGTAGGCGGCGTCCCACCCCGTTGGCTTCCGGGCGTTGCCGCAGTCGGCGCATTCGAGCCGCCCCATCGGTCCCATCTGAACGGCGGTGCTGTCGCAGGAGCCACAGACGAACCCGTAGCGATCGGTGCGGTCGGCGTCGCTGTAGGCCGGATACAACGGCCCGGCCGATCCACGCTCGCGTTCGTCGGTCGCGAGGTACAGTCCGTCCTCGACGCTCCCGTCGTCGACTCCGTTCGAACGGAAATCCATACATGTTTCTCGCGCTGTTGGCACTAAAAACTATGTAAGAACGAGTATTGTTGGGCAAACAGTCGATTATTGGCTGAAATAGTGTTTATACTTCAACAAGATTTTGGTGCTCTGGTGCTCCGGTGATCCAGTGGCCGCTACTCGTCGACGCCGGGCGCGGCGTCGTCGAAGCGGTCGGAGACGACCGTCACCGCCACAAGGAGGACCCCGAGGACGAGGCCGATCGTCAGCGCGCCGAAGGCCGCCAGTCCCAGCGGTGTCGGGGGGAACTCGACGAGAAACAGGAACCGTGGGGGATTGATCTCGCCGACGACGGTCGCGGTCATGTAGCCGGCGACGCCGGTGAACGCGACGATGATGAGGTAGATCGTGACGACGACGCGTTGGCCGCGGAGTCCGGAAGACACACTTCTACTCGCCGGGGGACGGAATTAGTGGTTTCGCACGCGACCGACGCCGTTTTCCACCGGGGACGCGAACAACGTGTATGGACGACAGCGACCTGCTCGGTATCGTTCTCGCCGGGATCGCGCTGATGATGTTTCTCACCGGCATCGTGCTCGTGATGTAGCTCAGGTCGACCCCTCCTCGACCAGCCGGTCGCGGACCGTCTCGGCCCCCTCGCGGTCCGCGAACGTCACGACGAGCGGACCGTTCCACTCGCCAGCAGCCCACGCCTCAGCGAGCGATTCGGCGATGCCAAAGCTACTGACCGTTTCGCCGTCGAGGTCGAGACTGATCTCCGCCGCCTGGTAGTTCTCCCGAAGACCGACTTCGGCGGCCGTGTCCGTCACCGACTGTGTGCCCGCGTCGGTGAGTTCGATCGGCATCGAGATCCCGGTCCGCTCGGACTCCGAGACGGGGCCGACCGCTGCGATCTCGACGGCAGTAAACAGCACGTGGTCGTCGTCGACGACAAGCATGGCTCGGAACGGGGCGTCGGTATCGATCTCGGTCGTCATCTCGGTGTCTCCGGTCTCCGTCTCGTCGGTCGTTCCCGCACAGCCGGCGAGACAGATCGCACCGACAACACCACCCCACCGCATTAGCCGGCGTCTCGTCGTAGCTCTCTCGTGTTCCTTCATTACTAGCCACTGACTAGTCGACGCCCAAAGCAGTACCGGTTGGTGAGTTGTCGCTTTGGGTCTTCTACTGCCGTCGATCACAAAACCCGCCGGGAGAACAGCTATTCGGTGTTCGTTTCGGGATCAGCGTCCGCGTCAGCCGACGCGTCGTCAGCGTCGACTTGGCCGCCGTCGGTCGCCACCTCGTCGGCCTCGCCGCCGTCGGTGGCCAGTTGGGTGTCGAGCTTGGTGCCGAACCACTGCCACTCGATGGTGTTGACGCCGTCGTCGGCGAGGTTCCACGGGTCGGCGCTCTCGACGCGCTTGCCCTCGAACCACGACGAGACCATGTTCCAGAACCAGATGAGCTGGCCCACGAAGATGATCAGCGCACCGAGGGTCGCCAGCTGGTGGAGGCTGGCAAACTGCGGCAGGTAGGTCGCATAGCGCCGGGGCATGCCGCCGTAGCCCAGCAGGATCATGGCGAAGAACGTGATGTTGGTGCCGATCATCGTCAGCCAGAAGTGGGCCTTGCCGAGGCTGGCCTGATACATCCGTCCCGTGACCAGCGGGAACCAGTAGTAGATGCCCGCGAAGCCGGCAAACGCGATGGCACCCATCACGACGTAGTGGAAGTGGCCGACGACGTAGTAGGTGTCGTGGAGCACGAGGTCGACCGGAATCGATGCGAGGAAAACCCCGGTGACGCCGCCGATGATGAAGTTCGAGACGAAGCCGATACAGAACAGCATCGGCGTCGTCAGTCGGATCCGACCGTTCCAGAGCGTCGTGATCCAGTTGAACGTCTTAACCGCCGAGGGGATCGCAATGGCCATCGACACGGCCATGAAGGACGTGCGGAGTCGTGGATCCATCCCCGTCGCGAACATGTGGTGGGCCCAGACGCCAAAGGAGAGCACGCCGATGGCGAGCGTGGAGTAGACGACGAACTTGAACCCGAACAGCTGTCGACCCGCGAACCGCGGCAGGACATAGCTGACGATCCCCATCATCGGCAACACGAGGACGTAGACTTCGGGATGGCCGAAGAACCAAAACAGGTGTTGCCACAGCATGTTCCCGCCATCCGAGAGGAAGAACGTGGTGCCGAAGTTCCGGTCGGCCAGCAGCATGACGAGCGCACTCCCCAGCAGCGGGAAGGCAAACAGGATCAGCCCCGACTGGGTGAGAACCGTCCACGAGAAGATGTCGAGGTTGGCCCACGTGACCTTCTCACCGCGCTGGGTGAAGATGGTCGCGATGAAGTTGATCGCCCCGATCGTGGTGGCGACCCCCGAAAGGTGGAGCCCCAACAGCATCATGTCGACACCCGCGCCGCCGACCATGTCGGCGCTGCCGCCGGCCGCGCCGGTCGACAGCGGCGTGTACATCGTCCAGGCGGTCTGGGCCGGTCCGAACAGTCCGAGCGGCTTGGCGAAGAAGCCCGCCCAGATCAGGAGTGCTGCGGGCGGCAGCAGCCAGAAGGCGATGGCGTTGATCCGGGGGAACGCCATGTCGTCAGCGCCGATAATCAACGGAATAAGGTAGTTGGCGAAGGCGGCGATGATCGGTGTCCCGAAGAGGAACAGCATCGTGATCCCGTGGCTGGTCAACAAGCCGTTGTAGGTTGCCGTCCCGAGCAGCGATTCGGACGTTACTAGATCGATCCGCATCGCGGTCACCATCAGCCCGCCGACGACGAAGGCCGTGATGCCGTAAAGCCCATAGAGGATGCCGATATCCTTGTGGTCGACCGTCGTTAGCCAGCGGATGATCCCCGCAGGTTTCTCCTCTTCGACGTACCCCGAGCGGTCGACGATGGCCCCGCCACCGACTGGACTGTACGAGCGCCAGTTTTCGACACGTGTGAGCCACGTGGCGACGGCGACGAGGAACACCCCCATCAACACCGTCAGGCTGATTTGCGCGCTAATATCCATACCCTCAATACAGGATCGGAGGGTAATGAAAGGTTCGGGTCTGTCGGGCGCGACTCCGGCGTCTTCAGCGCGCTACGGGCCGGTCGACGCCGGCCCGGTTGCTATCTTCGTCACCGGATGGGCGGCGCGTTACTCGCTGGTCGACTCGGTGTCGTCGACCTCGGCGTCGGTGGCCGCCGAAGTGTCTGCGGCGTCGTCGTGTCCGTGAATCGGTTCGGCCCCTTCGAGGCCGGCCTGTCCCTGCGCGTAGACGGTCGCCCGTTTCTCGTCGCCGGCGATCGCCTTCGCCGAGAGGTAGGTCAACACCGCCAGTGCGAGGAACATGACCACCATGATCGCAAACATCAGACCGGAGGCCATCGGCTCGAAGCCCCACGGTGCGAAGACCGCGAACGCGCCGATGAAAAAGAGGATGATCCCCAGTGGAATGAAGTTGACCACCAGATCGAGGATCGTCTCTCTGTCGAAGATCTTGGCTTCCATACGCCAACGTGGGAGAGGCCGCCCAAATAGGTTTCTGCTTTCAGGCGGGGAACTGACTCTTCGGGACGAACAGGCGACCGGCTCCCGCCCCCATCGCCAGGATGAGCCCGCTGGCCAAGATCGCGTACGCACGCAGTGTCATGTCGACACCGACCTGTGGGTTGATGTAGAGGACGCCGCCGCCGGCCAGAAACAGCAGCCCGGCGCTGACCGCCAGCCCGGACCACGGCATCCGGATGTAGCCGGCCTCCTGCAGCATGCCGACGACACAGCCACAGAACAACAACAGTCCCCCGACCGCAACCGGGAAGATATCGAACAGCAGGCCGAGCTCGGAGATTGGCACGCCGAGGGCGATAAACAGCGGCCACGGGCTGGCCTTCCGGTACTGGTCGCTGAGCCCCGGTGTCTCTTCCATACGGCCACAACGTGCCCCGGGGTAAGAAACGCTTCGGAAAGATCAGGGGAGGCTGACGCCGTGACGGCTGAGAAAGCCGCTGACGGCCTTGATCTCGACGGGGCTCCCGATGATGCGACACCGCGCCGACTGACCCTCGACGATCGTCACCGTGAACTCGGCTTCGATCTCCTCTCGAAGCCCCTCCAAGCGCTCGGCCGGCACCTCGATCTGGGTGCTGTCTCGGAGGCGTGATGGGTCCGACATGTCGTTGCTGACAGGTCGCCCAGATGCTGTATAACCGTGTCGAATCGATCCTCGGCTTCCGACTCCGGAGACCGAACCCACCGAATGGACAGGCTTTTCGACGGCGACGGCCCAGTGGCCGGTAATGGGATTGGAGGAGGAGATCGAATCGATCCGCGAGGAAATCGCCGAGACGCCGTACAACAAGTCGACCGAGGCCCACATCGGCCGACTCAAGGCGAAACTCGCGGAGAAAAAAGAGAAACTCGAAAACCAGTCCTCCGCGGGCGGCGGCGGTGGCTACGCCGTCGAGAAACACGGCGACGCCACCGTGGCACTCGTTGGGTTCCCGAGTGTCGGCAAGTCGACGCTGATCAACGCCTTGACCAACGCCGACAGCGAGACCGGCTCCTACGAGTTCACCACCCTCGATGTGAACCCCGGCATGCTCCAGTACCGCGGGGCAAACATCCAGATCCTCGATGTCCCCGGCCTCATCGAGGGCGCAGCCGACGGCCGTGGTGGCGGCCAAGAGGTGTTGTCGGTCGTCCGGACGGCCGATCTCGCGGTGTTCATGCTGTCGGTCTTCGAGATCGACCAGTACGAGCGGCTCGCCCAAGAGCTATACAACAACAAAATCAGGCTGGATACCGAGCCGCCGAGTATCCACATCCGCAAGCGACACAAAAACGGGATTCAGGTCAACAAAAGTGACAGCGTGAGCCTCGACGAGCAGACGATCAAGGACGTGCTTCGGGAGAACGGCTACGTCAACGCCGAGGTAACCGTCCGCGGTGACCCCTCGATCGACGAACTCATCGACGGGATGATGGACAACCGGATCTACATCCCCTCGATGGTGGCGGTCAACAAGACCGATCTGATCGATGAGAGCTACATTCCGACTGTCAAGGAGAACCTCCGGAGCCACGATATCGATCCCGACGAGTGCACGTTCATCAGTGCTGAGAAAGAAAAAGGACTCGAAGCCCTCAAAGAGCGGATATACGAGACACTCGGCTTAGTGCGTATTTATATGGACAAGCCGGGCCGGGGCGTCGACTACGAGGAGCCGCTAATGCTCCGGGAGGGAGCGACCATCGAGGACGCCCTCCACAAACTCGGCGGGGAGTTCGAAGACCGGTTCCGCTTCGCTCGCGTCAGCGGCCCGAGTGCGAAACACGACGATCAGCAGGTCGGTAAAGACCACGAACTGGCCGACGAGGACGTGTTGCGGATCATCACGAGCCGGTAATCGAATCGTTGGTAGTCCGTATCTCGTCGACTTGGCGTTTTTGACAGTATCCAATAGTTATAAATTGATTTTAGTCTAATTAGTTGGTATATGGTACGTCGTCGACAGTTGCTGGCCGGAATCACGGCAGTCGGTGGAGCCGTCGTGGTCGCCGGCTGTAGTGGCAGCAGCGAGCCCATGGAGGAATCGGAACCACAGGCAAACGAGTCGGAAACCGAACCGGAGGCCGAGTCCGCGGAGACGGACACCGAGGTGTTACCGGAGATCAGCGTCGACGAGATCACGCTCACCTACGGGTTTTCGACTGGGGTCCGTGCCCGCATCCAACTCACGAACGAGGCCGAGGAGGAAACCAAAAGCGTCTACACCGGGATCGAGGCCTTCGATGGCGATGAGTCCCTCGGTGACGACTCGACGTGGACCGATATCGCCGCCGGCTTTTCCAAGCAGGCCGATATTACTATCGAGTCGATCGGCTCGCTTTCGGAGTACGACATCGAGGACGTCTCCGAGTTCGTCATCAGCGGCCGGCTTCAGGGCGGCGAGGACGGCGAAATCGAGTCGCTGACCGGCGACGAACTCCGCGAACGCGTCGACACCGACGGGTAGCTACCGGGCGTTTGCAGCCGTCAACACCGCACCGTCGTTTATATACTGCTGTCCCACGTAGCAGGGTGTAATGTCGACATCGACCGGCAGTTCTTCGTCGGCCGCGCTGGCCGCAGTCGTGGCGCTCTGTCTGCTCCCGTGGGTTGCGGTCCCGAACGGGACGGGCGACGTGACGTTCGTCATGTCGTGGGGGCTCGTCAACACGAACCCGTGGCACGCCCTCAGTCTCGCCGAGTATTTCGATGCGACACGTGGGTTCGGAACGCTGCCGTGGTCGCTTCAGGTGTGGCCGATCGGTCTCGGATTTCATCTGGGTGCCGTGACGAGCGCGGCCAGCGGCGTCCTCGTCGACCGCGAGGATCCACGGGTGACGGTCGGCTTGTTGGTGTTGTCGGCCGTCGGATCGGCGATGGTTTGGCAGGGGTTGGTCGGACGCGGTAGTTCGGGCACGATTCCGGTGGGTCTGGTAGCGACCGGTGCCATCGTCTGGTGGTTCTACTGGCCCGCGCTTCGCCGGTTCGGTGGCCGTCGACCGGCCGAGTAGGCCCGTGTTTCGTCCGATCGACACCGAGTACACCCTGATTACCCGGGTCCACGTCCCGGTCGGACCACTTGGCGGATGAACATTTGTGAGGATTGTTCGGTATTCTTTTCGACCCGGCGTCCAATGTGTACGGTGTATGACTGGCATCCTGGATCACGTAATGCTGCGCGTCGACGACCTCGAAACCTCGGTCGACTGGTATCAGACCCACCTCGACTACGAGGAAAAAGAGCGTCACGAGGGCGAGGAGTTCACCATCGTCTATCTCGGGCCCGAAGAGATGCACGAGGACGGCGCAATGCTCGAACTCACCTCGAACCACGGTGAGACGCCCGAGGAAGTCGGCGACGCCTGGGGCCACATCGCGGTCCGGGTTCCCGAGGGCGAACTGGAGGACTACTACCAGCAGCTCATGGACGAAGGGGTCGACGACTACCGGGACCCCGAATCCTGCGGCGGTCGGTATGCGTTCGTCAAGGACCCCGACGGCCACGAAGTCGAGATCGTCCAGAAGGAGTACGGCGCACTCTGGTCGCTGGACCACACGATGATTCGCGTCGAGGACGCCGATGAGGCGCTGGGCTTCTGGACCCGGAAGTTCGAGTACACCGAACCCCGGAGCCGCTGGGAGGCCAGCTCCTTTGCGAACTTCTTCATGGCCCCCGAGGATATGCCGCAGGAGGCGATGAAACTCGAACTCACCTACAACTACGACGGCCGCTCCTACACGATGGGCGACGCGTGGGGCCACCTCGCCGTTCGGGTCGACGATCTCCAAGAGGACTGGGACCAGCTCATGCTCCGCGACGCCGACGACTACCGGAGTCCCGAGGAGTGCGACGATCTGTACGCCTTCACCAAAGATCCCGACGGCCACGAGATCGAACTGATCGAACGGGACCCCGAGGCCGACTCGCTGTTCCCGTTCTGATCGGCCAGCCGGCTGTCGTCGACGGTCCGCACAGCACACACTTTTTGTGATATCGCTTCGAGGAGCCGCTATGCAACTGGTAGTCTGCGGTCTCGGCGGCGCGGGGAGTCGGGTCGCCGACGCGCTCGTGGCGGCCGATCGGCAGGACGCACGCTCCTGTGTCGACGGCAGCGTCGCCCTCGACACCGACAAGCGGTCGCTGGCCGGCCTCGAATCGATCCCGACCGACTCCCGGCACCTCTATGGGGCCCTCGATGCCTCCGGCCGCGGGTTCGCCGGCAACCGCCAGCGGGCGGCGGCGGCCGCCGACGAGGAGTCGACCGAACTGTTTCGCGCGGTCGACGATCAGGTCAGCTCCCGTGCGGACGCCATCCTGCTGTGTGTCGGGCTGGCCGGCGCCAGCGGGTCGACGCTCTTGCCGACACTCGCCGCCGAACTCCGGGCGGTCTACGAGCTACCGATCTACGGGCTGGGTGTGTTACCCGACGAGGGAGCCGACAACCAGCAGCGCCTCGAAGCCAACGCCGGGGTGGCCATCGAGGCGGTCACCGACGCGACCGAGGCGTTGTTGGTGTTCGACAACGCGCTGTGGACGAAGCCGGGCGACGAGATGGACGACCCCGACGTCCGGGGGCGGCTCAACGAGGCGATAGCGACCCGTGTGACCGCACTGTTTACCGCCGGCGAGGCCGACGTCGACGGCCGGGTCGCCGAGAGCGTCGTCGACGCCTCCGAACTCATCAACACCCTCGAGGCCGGGGGGATCGCAACACTGGGCTATGCCACCCAAGAGGTCGAGCGGCCGACCGAATCGCGGTTCGGGCTGGGGCTGTTCGAGCGCGAGGTCGATCTCGACGAGACGACGGCGATCAAAGCGATCGAAACCACCGTCCGGCGGGCAGTTAATGGGAAACTAACCGTCGACGTCGACCGGGGATCGGTCCGGCGTGGGCTGTTGGTGACCGGCGGGCCGCCGGAGTGGCTCAACCGCCGAGCGATCTCGGATGCCCGGTCGTGGCTGGCCCAGGAAACGGGGAGCGTCGAGATCCGTGGCGGCGACCTGCCGACACCCGACGTCGACGAGATCGTCGCCATCGTGCTGTTGGCCGGCGTCGGCGACTGCCAGCGCGTGACAGAACTACGGGCCGCGGCCGACCGCGACTAGCGCTCGGCGGGGTCGGCGGCGGCCGACTGCGGTTCGAGTCGCTCCCGGAGCCAGCCGCGGAGCGAGCCGCCCTGATCGTATCGGGCCCAGACGTAGGCTGTCGACGGAAAGACGACGATAGCGGCCACGAAGGAGTAGAAGACGCTGACCGCCATCAGCAGCCCGAACTGGCCGAGGATCGGCGAGATCGCGAGGACGAGCGCCCCCGTCCCGATCGAGGTGGTCAGCATGCTGCCGGTGAGCGCGCCGCCCGTCCCCTGGAGGGTAACCTTCAGGCTCTCGTCGGTGCTCTTGCCGGCAGTGTACTCGTCGATAAACCGGTGGGTCATATGCACCGAGTAGGCGACGCCGACGCCGACGGTGATCGAGAGGATCGTCGCCGTCACCGCGTTCAGCGAGAGTCCGAGCACCCGCATCGTCGCCAACAGGACGGCGACGGTCACGAGGATCGGGAAGACGTTGACGACGCCGAGGAGGGGTTTGCGATCCAAGAGCCAGTAGACGCCGACGAGGAAAACCCCAGTGAGTCCGATGGCGATAAACAGGCTCTGGAAGGCCGACTGGAAGATGAGATCGGTAACCGCCTGGAAGACGACGATCGTCCCCGTGGGGGTGGCGTCGTACCGGAAGTCTTCGGCGTAGTCGCGGGAGTCGGCGGTGATCTCACCCTGTGAGGCGTCGGATTCGACGGCGAACTCGACGCGGATCGCTCGGCGGTCGTCGGTGAGATACTCGTCGGCGCGGTCGGCCGCCGGCGAGGCTTCGAGGGCGTCGTAGATCCGATCGAGGTTGCGGTCGGGGACGCCGTTGCCGTCGCGGTCATTGCGGTCGACGAGGGCGGCGAACTCGGGGTCGCGGTCGGCGTAGTTGTCGATGACGGTGATGATGCTCGTCGTCTCCGCCCGGCCGTCGGTAGTGAGGTAGGTGTCGGGCGGATCCCGAGTCGTCCGATGGACCGCTTCGAGGGTGTCGGCCTGACTGAACGGTCCCTGTATGTACATCGTAATCTGGTCGTCCTCGCCGGCGTCGAAGTTGTCCTCGATGAAGTTGATGCTGCCGGCGGCGGTGTACTCGCTCGGTGCGAACGGCTCGGGCAGCCCTTCGATGTACTCCGGCAGTTCCTCGGGCGGCAGGAAGTCCTCCTGTTCGAAGCTCCGGTCGACGCCCTGCCCGTAGGCGGCGGCCCCACCCGAGATCACGAGAAACAGGAGGATGAAGGCGACGGGCGCGCGCTTCGAGACAGTCGCAGTCGCCGGCAGCAGGCGGCCGAGGATCGACTCCTCGGTCGCCAACGGCGACGAGCCGAAACTCGGGACGCCGAACCGCTCGCGGTTGCGGTCGGCGATGATCTTCGCCGCCGGGAGGAAGAAGCTGAACACGAGGAACGTGAAGACGATGCCGACGCTGGCGACGATCGCGAAGTTCCGTGTCGGCTCGAAGTTGCTCGTCAAGTTTGCGCCGAAACCGAAGACCGTGGTGACGGTAACGATCGCGAAGGCGACCGCCAGCTGGCTGTTGGTGACGGTCATCGACTCTCTGACGTCGACCCCACGGGAGCGTTCCTCCCGATAGCGGTTGACGATGTGGATGCCGAAGTCGATGCCGACCGCCAACAGCAGGATCGGCACCGAGATCATGTTCTGGTCGAAGGGGATGCCCGCATAGCCGATGAAGCCGAACGTCCACAGCAGCGTCATCAGGAGGGCCACGAGGCCAAGGACGAGGTCGATCGGGTCGCGGTAGGCGACGACCAGAAACAGCAGGATCAACCCGAGGACCGCGGGCATGACGATCCCCAGCGAATCGCCGATGACGTTTTGCGTCTCGCTGTTGGTGATACCGAGGCCGAAGACGCGAATATTCCCATCGCTGCGCTCGGCGATCTCCTTGACGCCGCCTTGGACCGCCTGGAGGTTGTCGTCCTGTGGCGGGAACGAGTGAGTCAGTACCGTCAGCGACGCCCCCGCGGTGGCCGACTGGCGGTTGAAATCAGTGCCGACAAGCGCCTGAAATCCCGGTCGGTCGGCGCTCGCACGGACGGCGTTCCTGAGTTCGGTGTCGCTGGCCTGCCGGATCGCGCGCTTTTGGGCCGCGTAGCTGTCGGCGGTGGGATCGAGTTGTTGGGCGACGATCGTCGCCGGACCGGTGGCGTCGGTCAGCCGGAGTTCGGCGCGCTCGTCGGTTCGTTCGACGACCGCCAGCGAGTCCAGTAATGCCTGCCTACTCAGGACGTTGTCGCCCTCTTGGAGCAACTGGGTCGACTCGTCGCCCCCGTCGAAGGAGGCACCGAACTCCTCGTTGACCGCATCGAGAGCCTCCTGGGCGGCGATGTCCTCGGAGAAGGCATCCGACTGGTCCTCGACGGTTTCGATCATCCCGAGGCCGCCGGTCGACAGCGCAGTCAGTAAGAGGAAGACGGCGACGACCGCCAGCGGGCGGCCGAGGATGACGCTGTTGACCGCGTTGAGCGACGGTTCGAGATCGAGGCCGGCGTCGCTCATCGATCAGTTCAGGCCGCCGATGTCGCCGCCGTTGCGCCGCCACAGCAGCGCGCCGATCCCGGCGACCGCGACGAGCCCGATTAGCAGGGTACCGATCGGGAGGCCGCCGTCGTCCTCGGCTTCGGTGACGCCAATCGCCATCCGGTAGCTATCCGAGAGCTTGCTGTCGCCATCGCTGTCGGTGTACCGGAAGTCCATCGAGACGGGGTAGTTCTTCGGTGTCGACCCCGCGTCGGCGCTGAGGTCTACGGTGACGGTCGTCGTCTCGCCCGGCTCCAAGGATTCGGTGAACGTCTCGTCGTTGCTGCTGTCGAGCGGATCGTCGGCGAACAGCTTGCCCTCGACGTCGGTGACCGGCTCGTCGAGTTGGTTGGTCACTTCGATGTCGAGCGCCCGGCTGCCGCCGGCTTCGACCGAGGCGTCGACCGGCTCGATATCGAAGGCGTCCCGCTTTGCGGCGACCTCGGCGAGGAACTCGGGGTCGTCGTCGGACTGCCGGATTCCGTTTTCGTCACGGAACGACACAGGGAGATCGAAGCGCCGTGGCACCGCCTCGGCCTCGCTGGTCACCTCGACGGGGATCGAGAAGTTCACCGTTTCGCCGGCGGGAACGTCGCCGACGGCGACGCTGCTTTCGAGGGCGACGACGGTCTCGCTCTCGGGAGCAAACCGGACCTCGGCGTTTGTGGCATCCTCGCCGCCGACGTTTTCGAGTTGGCCCGTCACTTTGCCTTCTTCGCCCACGCGAAGGGTGGAGTCGACTTCAGTGACTTCGAAGCGGGCGTCGTTGCTGATTTGGATTTCAATTTCTCTCGTAATAGAACGCGTCTGGGTCGTCTGTGAGGGTCGTAGTCCCGGTTGATCTTCGGCTTTACTTGTATAGGTGTAGTCGATGTCGACCTCCATCTCGTAGGTCCCCGGTTTCGCATTGTCCGGGACTTCGATCATGAAGTCGATGTTTCTGGGCTCGTTCTCCGAGAGTTCGCCGATCGACTGCGTGCCTGTTTTAATTCTGATCGGAGCGTCTTCAGCATGTAGTTCGGTAACCACGCTTCGAGCAGTTGTCACGTACCGTCGGTCGGCCTCGTTGCCCCGAATGAACTCGCCGTCGTTATCAAATTGGAGTGTAAATGCCGTTTCGGTACCCGGTGTGACCTCGTTGTCGGGTGTGTAGACGTTGATATCTGGCGAGCCTTGGGCATCTATCGTACCGGCTTGGGCAGAGACAACGCTTCCCGTGACGAGCATCAGAAGCACGATACCGACGACACCTATCAATAAATATGATTTTTTAGACATGAATTACCACGGCAGGTCCCAGTCCGAACGGCCGGCAACCGGTGAGGGACTTACGCGATCGTGAGACACTCCTAATACCAAATAGTTTGATCCATCTACATCTATGTAACGACCAGTCGGTGCGGACATACGTCCGTGTAATCAGCCATTAATAAAGGCTATTATGAAATTCGGGTACTGTTTAGTGTTGTTTATTGTAAGGTTGCGGAAGGTGTCTGAAAGCCATGGAGTAATCGATTTCTGAATCGGCTACATTCTAACCGTGGTTACCATTGTGGCGCGACATAATAAACACAAAGTACTTATATTGTACTGATATCTGTTCGGGTACCCCTACCCAAAACAGCACAACGGAACTCGTCTATTATCAGAAATAATCCGTGCTGGTATAGACACGCCGGGCACGCCGTGCCGGACGTCGACGGGTACGATGTGTTGTCTGAAAGAAAGTACAACCAATATGAAGCAAACCAACTTACAGTACCGACAGAAGGGACGTGCCGTGTTCCTTGCCGCGATTATGCTGGTTTCGGTTGTCAGTATGTCCGTGGCGTTCGCGGGCTCGGCAACCGCAGTCACACCGGTAGAAGTATCGGAACTACCCGATCCTGTTTATCCCGGTCAGGAATTCAACACGAGTGTAGACAATACTCTCGGTGGTGACTGGAACGACGTGGGCGATAGCGCGTATCTCGTCGAAGTCCAGCGGGATGCTGGAAACATCGACGGTCAACGCCTCGTCAGCACCCTGAATCCTGAGACAAATGATGGGACCAACACGTTCTACGAGGTCGACACCGACAGTCTCGAACCCGGCACCGAGTACGGTATCTCGAACACCACGAGTTATCAGAGCGGCACGACGCTGATCACACAGACGTTCTCGGTGATCAGCGAAGGTTTCGGTGTCGCGTTCGATGACGATTCGGTCGACGAGACCGACAGCGAGAGCACCGTCGAACTCGATTCCGACCGACAGACGACCAGCTACAACGTGACAGTCAGCGTCGACGGTCCCGATGATTTCGACGCCGATATGATCGAAGAGCTGTTCAACGCGACGAACGGGACCGGAGCGACCGTCACCGATTCCGACTACCTTCCGCTCGACCACCTCGGCTACGATCGCGACGAGGGTGATGGTATCAACGAGCTTCGTGACGATGGCTACGTCACGCTCGATTTGAGTTACCTGGAAGCGAACAACGGGACGATCTCCGGAGAGGATGTGACGATGGACTTCGAGGCACTTGCCGATGGGGAGGGCCTCCCCGACGGTGGTGAATACGAGTTCGAATTCATCGTTACCGATACGGGAGCGACTGCAACCGATACGATTTCGATCGCGGAATCGGACGAGGGTGCAGGCTTCAGTTCCGGAACGTACCAGGCCGCCGCTGGTGACATCACGACCTTCGAGTTCGAACTCGAAGACACGGACGAGACGTGGATCCAGATCGGCGACGCGGATTCTGATTTCGTCGACGTGCTCTACATCGAAGCCGACGACGAAGCCGAACCGATCGAAGTAAAAGTCAATACGCGTCTCCTCGGCACGTCGACGAGCCTCGACGGTGAAGCGGTTTACGACGTCGAGAACGCCGACATTGTCGAGAGTGCCTACCACGACGCCAACGGTGGGACGATGACGAACACTCCCAATGGCGTGACGCTCTTCGAGGATGATGGCAGCAACACGAACAACAGCCTCGACAGCTACGTCAACGACCTCGGAATCGCCGATACGGCCACCGAACAGCTAACCCGGCCGCTACAGGCAACGACGTACGAACTCCAGATCGCGGGTACGGATGTCGACAACGCACTGTTCGATGCGGACCTCGGTGCTGGCGAAGCGAACGATCAACTCGATAGCGCCGTGATCGAACTAGAAAACCCTGAGATCGGTGATATCACCATCCATGCCGCACCCGGTGAGAACGCGGACGACGAGACGGAGATCGCCGACCTCGTCGAAGCTGCAACGCCACGCGACGAGATCGCCCTCGATGACCGACTCATCGTTCAGGTGGAAGCGACCGGTCTGTACGGCGCGCTCGTCGCTGGTGCGGAAAACGAGAACGCTGCGGATCCCAACTGGGACCGACTCGAAGACGGTGTCTCGACGCAGGTGCTGTACAACCTGATCGAGACGACCAACGAATCGATCGACTTCGAGATCAGCGCCGAGGAAACGACCGGCAATCAGGACCCACTGGAGGTCGACCTCGAAAGCGGTGACACCGACTCCTATATTGTGATCGACAACGACGGCGGACAGTTCTTCGTCGTCGTCGACACGAGTTCCGACACTGCCTTCGCCAACGGCGATGCGCCGGACGACGACCTCGGATTCACCGCCCTGCTCGAATACGATGCCGACAACGACGACGACCGCTACGAGTTCGACAGCGATAGCGATCCGGATCCATTCTCGGCTGCCGATGACGCGGTGAACTACCCCTACCTGCTTCAGGGGGACGTTCTCAGCAACAGCGTCGAGTTCGATCTTGCACCCGCTGCGATCAGCTTCGACAACCTGAACGCCGACGACGTGCTCGAAATCGAGAACGTAGAGGACGCGGACATATCCGGGACGACGAACGTCGCGCCGGGTTCCGATGCGACACTCCGTGTCTCATCGACTGATGCGTCCAACTCGTTCCGAATCGGTCAAGACGTGACGATCGACGACGACGGCTCGCTCACCGCTGAATTCGACTTCAGCGAACAGTCGGTCGGTGACGCCTTCGACACCACCTACCGTGTCGGTGGCTCGACTATCGACACCGTCGACTCGGTGCTCGTCGAGGCGGGAACACTCGGTGGCGACCTCCCCGACGAGGGTGACGACACCGAAGACGATCCCGAGGACGAGCCGACCGACGACACACCCGAAGACGATGTCGACGAAGAGGAAACGGACGACGGCTCGACTGACGAGGAAACTGACGACGAAACGCCCGGATTCGGCGTGATCGTCGCCCTCATCGCCGTTCTCGCGGCTGCACTGCTGGCTGTTCGACGAAACGAGTAGTCGCGCGCATCGGCCTCAATTCTTTTTTAATCACTCTGTTACTGCCGAGAGCTGACGTCGTCCGGTAGCGGTAGCAGCGTCATGACGGAATCATTATCAGATAGTACCACTATACATTCACAAAGGGCTACTATTCGATGACCGCCGTTTTCGACGCACTCCGAACTGGGCCGCAGACGGAGATCGACATCGCACTGCTGGACCCCGACGAGCGGATGGTGGTCAGACGGATCCGGATCGATGGCTCCGTTGGGTCGACCCCAAACGTCCCTGTGGGCCGATTTACCGGGGTCTTCTATGTCGTCGGTGATGAGCGTCGCGCCGCCGAGCGGTTCGTCGAGGAGAACCGAGATGCCCTTTCGGATCTGGACTTTTCGAGCCGGAACCCGATCTCGACGAGCGTCGACCGCGATCTCTACGACTGGATCCTCCATGCCCTCGGTGAGCGGGAACTCGAAGTCCACGAGACGGTTGTCATCGAGCGCCGGGACGACGTGATCTGGTGTCTCGGCCGCCGGACGTTCGAAGAGACGCCCATGCGACGCTACTCCGTCGGCGGGAGCGGATCGGCGAAGATCGAGGACGTCGACCTCGCTGAACTCTACGACTCGTTTGACGGCCCTCTCACGGAGTCGACCCTCGCCGCCGAGCCGTCGGTGTCGGGGGACACGCGGGTCGTGTTGGATGCCTTTCGCCAGTCGCCGGCCTTCGACTGCCGACCGACGACCGTCGACGGCGAGTTGGCCATCGAACCGGTCGACGCGGGGTCGGACCGAAGCGGTACTTAATATGGACCATTCACTGCTTCGATTGTGGAATAGATTCACATGCGGTACGCGTCTCTCGGCAATGCTAAATCACCGACACAGTTCCTCATTACCGCATCTACCGCCGAATAGATACTCGAACCCACGACAGCCTATTGCTTCATCGCTCCGACTGGTAAACACAAAGTATATACCAGATTGCCCGTGTGTTTCAGACACCCCTACCCAAGACAGCACGGTAGAGTACGTCCGGTGTCGCGGCGATTCGTGATGGCACGGATCGTGTGCGATTGACGCGGGGTAGTGAAGCCGTGGACGGAAATAGGGTGTTGTCGTTGCAGTGCAGTTGCGAACCAACAACTCATACATGACACGAAACAACGACACATCGTATCGCCAAAAGGGACGCGCAGTGTTCCTGGCCGCGATCATGCTGGTCTCAGTTGTCGCCATGTCCGCAGCGTTCGCGGGCTCGGCAGCTGCGACATCGCCGAATAGCATCGACTCTATGTCGGACGAGGATCCGGCATATGCAGGACAGGAATTCAACACGAGTATCGACAATACGTCCGACTGGCAGGACTCAAATGGGGATGCAGATAACGCATTCCTTGTTGAAGTCCAGCGTGATGCAGGTTCCTTGGACGGTCAGACTGTCGTCAGTACGCTCAATCCAGAGGCAGCAGATGCCGTCGGTGGTAACATCTACTACGAGGTCGACACCGCTGACCTCGAATCTGGTACTGAGTACGGGATCTCGAACGAGTCGAGTTTCAAAGGCGTTAACCAAACCAACATCACCCAAACGTTCTCGGTCATCAACGAAGGCTTCGGTGCCGAGTTCGATGACGACGAGGTCGACGAGACCGACAACGAGAGCGTCGTGGAACTCTCCTCGGACCGACAGAATACGGATTACAACGTGACTGTCAGCGTCGACGGTCCTGACACCTTCGACGCCGACATGATCGAAGACCTGTTCCAAGCATCGAACGGCTCGGTTGGGACGGTCACTGACTCCGATAACCTCCCGCTCGACGGACTCGGGTACGATCGTGATGACGGTGACAACATCAACGACATCCGAGGCGACGATTACGTCACGCTCAACCTGTCGGCTCAGGCTGAAAACGGTACGCTCTCGGGTGACGACCTCGAGATGAACTTCACGAACCTCGACACCGGAGCCGGTCTGCCGGACTCTGGCGAGTACGAGTTCGAATTCTACGTGGCCGACACGGGTGCAACCGCGACGGACACGATCTCCATCAGCGAGTCCGACGAGGACGCCTCGTTCACTGAGGGAACGGTCCAGACGGCCGCCGGTGACATTGCAACCTTCGAGTTCGAACTCGAAGACACCGACAGTACGTGGGTCCAGATCGGTGACGAGGATACGGACTTCGTCGACGTGCTCTACGTCGAAGCCGACGACGAAAACGAACCGGTCTCGATCTCGGTCAACACCCGTCTGCTCGGTACGGACACCAGCCTCGACGGTGACGGCGAGGTCTACGACACCGAGAACGTCGACGTTCTCGAAAGCGGATTCCACGACTCGCCGAACGGTTACTCCAACGCACCGAGCGACGCGACCCTGTTCGGTGACGACGACGCAAACACCAGCCAGTACCGATACTACGTCCAGGGCGACCTCGGACTCGTCGATCGGAGCAGTGGTGAAAACTACACTGACCAGCTGGTGCGACCGATGCAGCCGACCGACTACGAGATCCAGCTCGCTGGCACGGACGTCGACAGCGACGAACCGGTCTTCGACGCTGACACCGGTGGCGAGGCCACCGACCAGCTCGGCAGCGCTGTGCTCGAACTCCAGCAGCCGGAGATCGGCGACATCACGGTCCACACCGCACCCGAAGACAACGCTGATGCCGAAACTGAAATCGAAGAACTCGTCAACGCTGCAACCGTGCGTGACGAGGTCGCGATCAACGACCGCCTCGTCGTTCAGGTCGAGGCAAGCGGGCTCTACGGCGCGCTCGTTGCCGGACCGAACCAGAAAGGTGCTAACTACAACATCGACTACGACCGACTCGAAGACGGTGTCGATACGAATGTGATGCAGAACATCGTCGACAACACCGACGAATCGGTCACCTTCGAAGTCGTTGCAGAATCGACGACCGGCAACCAGGATCCGCTCGAAGTCAACCTGGGAGCCTCCGACAGTGACACCTACATGGTGCTCGACGAGGAGAACGAACAGTTCTTCCTCATCGCTGACACGAGCGCAGATAATGCGTTCAAGAACGGCGACGCACCCGATGACGACACCAGCTTCACCGCAACGCTCGAATACGATGCTGACAATGACGACGATCGATTCGAGTTCCAGAACACAGCTGGTGGCTACGCGTTCAACGCAACCAGCAACGCGGTGAACTACCCGTACCTGCTCGACGGTGACGTCATCAGCAACAGTGCTGAACTCGACCTCCAGCCGCGTGCGATCACCCTCGACAACGTGAACGCCGACGACCAGCTCCAAGCTGAAAACGTCGAGGCTTCCGAGATCACCGGTACGACGAACGTTGCACCCGGCTCGGATGCGGTGCTCCGCGTCTCCTCGACCGACGCTTCGACTTCGTTCCGTAACGGACAGAACGTCAACATCAGCGAAGACGGTACGGTCTCGGCCGAGTTCGACTTCAGCGATCAGGAAGTCGGCGACCTGTTCGACACGACCTACCGCGTTGGTGGCTCGTCCGTTGACACCGTCGAATCCGTGATCGTCGAAGAGGGCTCGCTCGGTGACGCTCCTGAGGAAGACACTGAGGAAGACACCGAGGAAGAGGAAGACACCGAAGAAGACACTGAAGAAGACACTGAAGAGGACACCGAGGAAGACACCGAGGAAGACTCCACCGAGGAAGACTCCACGGATGACGAGACGCCCGGCTTCGGCGCACTCGTCGCCCTCGTTGCCCTCATCGGTGCAGCACTCCTCGCCGCGCGCCGTCAGAACTGATCTGACGACCCGCAGCGAGTAGCCGCTCCCGATTTCACACTCAACCACCGGCCGCGTGCCGGCCCTTCTTTATTTATCAACCGCCGAGCCGCAGCACTCGCCCGAGAGCGATTGATTCACATCGGTCGAGTCCGAGGTGCCGATATGTACGATATCGTGCTGTTCCCGACCGACGGTAGCGACACCGCAACCGAGGCGGCGGCCCACGCGATCGACCTCGCCGCGCGCCACGACGCCGCACTCCACGTGCTGTACGTCGTCGACCACGAGCGCGTCAGCCGGATGGCCCCGAAACTCGGAACCGACCACATCAAAGAGACCCTCCAGCAGGAAGGCGAGAAGGCCACCGGCGAGATCGCCGACCGCGCGGCGGAGGCCGGCCTCGAAACCACGACCAGCATCCGGGAGGGCGCGCCCGCCGACACCATTACCGCCTACGCCGACACCGTCGACGCCGACGCGATCGTCATGGGAACCAACGGCCGGACCGGGATGGACCGGCTGCTGTTGGGCAGCGTCGCCGAGCGGGTGATCCAGACGACCGACCTGCCGGTGACGACGGTCAAAGCCCCGGCCGACGACGACTAAGCGGCGGCTGGACGCTGGCGGCACCCGCAACGACAAGCGATTTAGGCATCCTCGTCGACCAGTCAGGTATGCAAGCGGCGATCGACTGGCTCGGCGCGGAACTGTTCACCGTGGGGCCGGTCTCCGACGCCTTGGCGTGGCTGGTCATCGGGCTGTTCGTCCTCGCCGGCGGCGTCGAGTGGTACGGCCGGCGGAGCGACGCCGACCTGATGTCGACCGCCCGGCCGATCGCGGCCGCCGCGTGGGTCGGCTTCGGCCTCTTTTGGCTCAACCTCTTTCCGGCCTTCGCGTTCGAACACCAGAGCTTCGTCGAGGGCCTGCTGAGTCTCGCCGCGTTTCCCGCCTGTCTGTACGTCGCCAAACACCTCTACGACGGCCGGGATACGCTGTTCGTCCTCTCCCGTGCGGTGGCGGTGATGGGGCTGATCTACCTCCCCTTCGAGACGATCCCCGCAGTCACTCTCGCGGGGACGACCCTGCCGGCCCCCCGGCAGTTCCTTATCGAGTTCGTGGCCGTTCTCACCGGCGACATCATCTCGCTGTTCGGCTACTCGCCGACGCTCATCGAGAGCTCCGAGGGGTACATGGCGACCTACCAGTGGATCTTGGCGGACGGCCACCGCTACAACGTCTCGATCGTGCTGGCCTGCACCGGCCTCGGCAGCATCGCCATCTTCGGCGGGCTGATCGCCGCCGTCCGCGCGCCGCTGGACCGGAAGCTACGGGGGCTGGCGGTCGCTGTGCCGACGATCTTCGTCCTCAACGTCTTCCGGACGGCGTTCATCTCGATCGCCTCCGGCACCCAACTCATGCACTGGTTCCCCGAGGCCGTCCTGTTGTTGTTCGGCGAGACCAATCCCTACCGGGTGTCGTTTCTCGTCTCCGACCGGATCATCAGCCAGCTACTGGCCGTCGTCGCGCTGATCGGGATCACCTATTTGGTCGCCCGGCAACTCCCCGCGCTGCTGACGGTGCTCGAAGACGTCCTCTACGTACTGACCGGCGAGGAACACGACCTGCAGGCGGCGCTGGATCTCCCCCGTGAGCCTGCCGTCGACCAGCCGGAAGCCACCCGCGTCGACCGGGCCGACTAGTCCTCGGTCTCGACCAGCCCCACGGGCGCGTCAGCCAGCGCCTGCAGGGCGTCGGCCTCGACGTGGTGGAGCTCGCCCGGAACCACCAGTAGATGGAGAGGATCGCCGAACTCGCGGTCGGCCAGTGTCGACAGCCGGTCGGCCGCTACTACCGGCTCGGGGCTCCCCGCTCGGGCGACGACCACGCCTAGTTGGTCGCCATCCCACTCGCTTGCCAGCAGCTCGGCGGCGTGGTCGGCGGTCATATACGTCTCGTGGTCGTCCGGAGCCCCCCGGCGAGGGTGGGAGTCGACTTTGATATCGAGATACACCAGCGTGTGGAGCCCCCGCGTTTGGTTGGCCTCGATCGACTCGATCACGCTCGGCGGCACGTCGCCCGCGCCGTGGACGAACGGGAACGGGAGGGTGACGGCCTTGCCGAACCGATAGTTCTGGAGGCCGGTCAGCCCGCTGGCGGCGGTTTCGGCCGTGACGCCATGGAGTACGCGCGTCTCGATCCCCCGTGTTTCCGCCCGGATCCGGAGGTCGGCGTGGGTCGTCGAGATCATCGTATCGCCGGCGGTCAGGAAGGCGACGTCCTCGGTTTCGGCGGCCGCGAGGATCGGCTCGGGATCCTGTTCGACACCCGCCCGGTCCCGAACCTCGATGTCGACCTCGTGGGCGGCTTCGAGCTCCTCGACGCTCGCCCCGAGCAGTTCGCTCGTGTAGAACTCGGCGAACGCGCGGTCGGCCTCCCGGAGGGCGGCCCGTCCCTCGCAGGTGATCGACTGGGTGTCGTAGAGGCCGAGTCCGATGAACGTAAGCATGCGTCGACGCAGGCGCCGACGCGGAATAACAGTGCTGAACCGCCCGCGCCGTCAGATAGCCGACTCGCTTTCGGGTGCCTCGACGGGGTGGTCGATCGCTTCCAGTTGCGAGACCATCTCTGCTTCGGCTTCGACGGCCTGTGGATGGAGACCGATCGACAACAGCACGTCGTCGCTCTCCCCGGCGGAGTGGGTAAACGACAGCAGGTAGAGCCGGATCGGGATCTCGCCGTTCTGGGCGGCGTCGAACCCCGAGCCGCCGCTCTGCTGGCTCCCCGCGCCGCCGTCCGTTCCGGTGTCGAGGACGGCCGAAAACACCGGCGCGCTCCGCTCTTCGCCGAGCACCGACAGCGTGAGCTCGTCTTCCTGTTCGAGCTCCTCGATGGCGGCGTCGCCCTGCGACTGTCCTAGCCCCTCTTCGAGGACCCGCACGATGAGGTCCGCGCCGCTGAGCCGGGCCAATGGGTTCGCCGAGACGCCGGCAAACGAGACGTCGGGCGTGCTAAAGAGGAAGATCGATGACTGGCTCTCGGGGTTGTTGTAGGCTACCGACCACGTCTCGATGTCGACATCGCGTTCGACGCCGCCGACCTCGACGGTCTCGTTGATTCCCATCGCATCCGGTCCCTCGGCCTCGTAGCCTGCCTCGGCGGCGGTGGGGATCGCCGCCGGCGCGGCGGTGAACTCGAAGTTCCCGTCCTCGCCGAGACAGCCGGCCATGCCGACCGTACCGATGCCGCCAAGTAACGCCAAAACCCGTCGACGGTGCATACTGTCACCACCCATTGGGGACATATTTTTGTTTCGGTGACAGTCTTCGTATTTGAATTCTGCTGAGGCTTCAAGCGGGATTGTAGCGTCGAGCCGACGGCTCCTGTCCGGTCGATGACGGGGTGGCCGCCGGATGCTGACCTTTTTTATCGTCAGCCGGTATAGAACGGCTATGTCTGCCGAGTCATACGACGTCGTCGTCGTCGGTGGTGGCACCGGCGGTGCGTTTGCCGCCGCCACCACGGCGAAGGCGGGTCTCGACACGGTTATTTTGGAGCGCAAGCCCGCCGAGGATGCGGGCCACATCGCCTGTGGTGATGCTATCAAGGGGACGGCCACCTTCCCCGAGGTGATCGATCTCGACTATCTCAAAGCGGAGTCGTTTACGAACCAGTCGGTGATGCGGGCCGTCTTCGAGAACCCCCTGACTGACGAGGACATCGAGATCGGCTTCCGCGGGCCTGGGGCCGTCCTCGACCGCAAGCGCTACGGCGAGGTCATCCTCGAAGAGGCCGAGCGGCTCGGCAGCGAGATCCACTACGATACGGTCGTCCAAGACGTCACACAGGCCGCCGACGGCACCGTCACGGGCGTGACGGGCACACACAAGGGCAAGGCCGTCGACTACGACGCCGAGGTCGTCATCGACGCCGCGGGCGCGCTGTCGATCCTCCAAGAGGAAACCGACTTCGCGGGGACGCATTTCGATACCAACGTCCGCTACTCACAGTTCTGTTCGGCCTACCGGGAGGTGATCGAGGTCGACGAACCCGTCGACTGGGACGACGCGATCGTTTTCAAACCGACCGAGCAGCTCGGCTATCTCTGGTATTTCCCCCGCACCCCTACCCGGATCAACGTCGGCGTCGGCTTCCAGATGGACCAACCCGAGATGCAGATGATCTCGGCGATCGAGAAGGATATCGAATCACGACCCGACCTCAAAAACCCGACCGTGGTCGACAAACTCGGGGCGGCTGTCCCCACCCGACGGCCCTACGACTCGGCGGTGGCGCCGGGCTACGTGGCGGTCGGCGATGCCGCCGGCCACGTCAACCCGACGACCGGCGGCGGCATCCCCGGTGCGGCCAAATCGGCCCACTGGGCCGCCAAGCGAGCGATCGCAGCCATCGAGGCGGGCGACGTGAGCGAGGCGGCGCTGTGGGAGTACAACCGCGATGTCATGGCCGACTTTGGCAAACATTTCGCCGCCATCGACTGCTACAACATCTGGGGGACCGCCCACGACGTCGAGGAGTTGACCGAGATCGTCTCGGCGGTGCCGGCCCAACACCTCGCCGACGCGATGGCCGGCAAGGACACCGGCCCAATGGGCCTGTCGCTGAAACTCCGGACGATCAAAGACACCTTCGGCCACTGGGACGATCTGCTCGATCTCGCCCGCGTTCGCCGGAAGACCAACGCGTTGGTCGACCACTACGAGCGGTACCCCACCTCCCCCGAGGGGTTCCCCGCGTGGCAGTCGTTCCGCGACGACCTCATGGACGAGATCTACGAGATCTCCGGTGCCGATCCGAAATACTAGTCGCTGTCCTCTCCCGCCATCCGGTCGGACTCGCTCGTCTGCCGGGGTGACGCTCCCCGAGTGTCACTCGTCAAACCGATCGGCGGCGGATCACAACCCCTTTTCGGCGACGGTGCGTACTCTCGCGGGCATGTCTCAGACCGATCCAGCCGTCGACGACTGTCCGTCCAGCAACGACATCCCGATGCTCGGGCTCGGAACGTGGGAGAACGACGACCCAGAGGCGTGTGCGGCGTCGGTCGAGACCGCCCTCGAGATGGGGTATCGTCACATCGACACCGCCCAGGCCTACGGCAACGAGACCGCGGTCGGCGAGGGGCTCGCCGCCGCCGACGTCGACCGCGAGGAGATCTTTCTTGCGACCAAGGTCTGGATCGACAACCTCGCCCACGACGACGTGATCGAGACCACGGAAGCCAGTCTCGACCGCCTCGGCGTCGAGAGCGTCGACCTGATGTACGTCCACTGGCCGTCCCGGACCTACGACGCCGAGGAGACGCTGGCGGCGTTTAACGAACTCCACGCCGACGGGAAGATCGACCGGATCGGCGTCAGCAACTTCGAACCGGAGCAACTCCGGGAGGCCATCGAGATCTCCGATGCGCCGATCGTCGCCAACCAAGTCGAGTGCCACCCGCTGCTCCAGCAGGAAGAGCTTCGAGCGGTCTGTGAGGAGGAAGGCGTCGAACTCGTCGCCTACTCGCCGCTGGCCCGCGGCGACGTCTTCGACGTGCCGGAGCTACAGGCGATCGCCGACGACCACGACGCCAGCGCCGCGCAGGTGAGCCTCGCGTGGCTCCGCCAGCAGGGTGTGACGGCGATCCCCAAGGCGACGGGTGAGGCCCACATCCGGGACAACTGGCAGTCGCTGTCGCTGACGTTGAGCGACGAGGAGATCGACCGCATCGAGTCGATCGAACAGACCGGCCGCCGCGTCGACCCGAGTTTCGGCCCCTGGAACTGATCGTCCCTGCGAACTGACTGCGCGCTGTCGGTACGGTTCGAGGTGGGCGATCAGGCTGGTACGTTGAACACAAAGTTCACATTCTCCGGCCTATCAGTAGGAGTAAATGGAACGTCGATCACCAGGGCTGTTGGGCGCGGTCCGCATCGACATGACGCGGCTCCACGAGACGTGGATGGAGGTCGTCTTCCCGCGCCAGCTCGATCCGGGCCACGTGCTCGGCAAGTGGAAACCGGAATCAGGCGTACAGAAGGTCGGCTACTACCTCTGGGGAGTGCTGGGGCTGCTTCCCGTGCTCGTCGGCTACCCCTTCCTGTTGGTCGGCTTCGGGACCCGGTACTACGCGGCCAAACTCGACAGCGCCGCCGCCCGCCTCGGGATCATCGGTGCGATTCTCCTGTCGGTCGTCGTCTGGGGGGCGTTGTCGGTGCTGGCCCGCTTCCAACTGTCGACCGAGGGGTTCATGGCCGTCCTCGCGGCCAGCGCCGTCGCGACGGTCGCAGCCGCGGCAGCGGTGTTTTTCGGTCGTGTCGGTGGCCGGGCGACGAGCGTGCTGTTGGCCTATCCGTCGGCGATGACCGCCCTGTTCCTCCCGCCGGTGGTCGCGGCCCTCTACGAGCCGACCCTCGGCGACATCGTCTTTCCCAACAGCGAGGAGCTGGCGATCTGGATCCTCGATACCATCCTCGTCGTCGGCGGGCTCAACGACGTGCTTCGTGACCAGTTCGCCCTCGAAGGCATCGGCTACGTCCTGATGTGGTTCGGGCTCTCGATCCCGCTGGGATGGGGCCTCGGCGTGCTGGTCGCGCTGGCGAACCTCGTCCGCCCCAAAGACGACTAACTGACGTTCCGGTGTGTTTAGGAGCCCCGAACCCCTACAATCTCTATGGAGTTCAACCGGACGACGACGATCGGACTGTTCGCTGCGGTCATCGCCATCGGAACCCTCGCGCTCATTGCCGCGCCGATGATGACCGCCCAGACGGTACTGATGATGGTGTTGCCCTCGATGGTCGTCTTCGGCCTCATAACGTTCGGTATCGGCCTCAAACACGGCCAGTATCAGGCCGCACGCTAGCGCTGTCGGTCGACTGCCGTCGGCCCGGTCCGTGCTTCGAGGAGGCCGGCGAGTCGGACACCGACGAGGCTCACGACCACGCCGGCGAGAATGTAGGCGACGAGCCGGTAGACCGGCGCGAACACCGCCGCCCCGACCACGAGTTCGGTCTCGAAGACGTAGCCGGTAAAGCCGCGAACCACGATCCCCAGCGACAGCAGTCCAAAGGGGAGGTTGATGTACGGAGTCCGCACCGTTTCGGCGGCAATGAGTTCGTCCAGCAGCCGCCCGGTCCCCGCGGTGACCGCCGCCACTGCCAGCCATGGGCTGCTGTGGTGGACGAACGCGACGGCCGCCAGCGCCTCCGACCCGCCGACGTCCGAGACGCCGAGGACACCCACGAAGAGGCCGACGGCCGCCAGCCCGGCGGCGGCGACGTAGGTCACGACCGCGACCCGCCCGGAGTACAACAGCTCCCGACCCCACGCCGATAGCGAGCCGACCAGTTCGTCGATCCCCAACCCCTTATAGAGGATGCCGAGCCCGAGTAACGCGGCTACCCCGCCGATGGCGACCGCCGGCGAGAACCACGCCAACAGCAGCGGGATCAACAGCAGGCCGATCCCGAGCGGGACCAACACCGTCGTTCGGAGCTCTTCGTCGGCCAGAAACTGCTTGAGCAGGTAGTAGGTCGACTCGATATCCCGTGCCTGCCGGACGACCACCCGATCGACGGCGTCGACCCGCAGCCGGCTCTCGACGATGGGGACGACACGTTCGTCCTCGACGCTGTCGATGACGATGACGGCCTCGCTCGGCTCGTAGCGCTCGATCAGCGTCTCGATCTGTGCGGCGATGGCGCGGTCAGCGGTGATCGCCGACTCGCTGCTGCCCGACAGCACCGCGACGACGGCGTCGACGCCCTCGTCGCGGAGTTCACGTGTTACTCGCAAGGCCTCCAGCAGGCTGTTGACGCCCGTCGATTCGGGTTCGGCCAGTCCGACGTCGACGACGAGCGAGCGCACGGCTTCCCAGCCGTCGACCGGGGGGCGAACCCCGGTTTGTCGGCCGACCTCGTTGTCGCGGTCGACACAACAGACGAGCGTCGTCACAGCCGGCCAAAACACACCTGTCGGTAAAAACCCCGTCGGTTGGCCGGAAAAACCGCAGAAACGTTCGGTCGTCTTACAGCAGGCCGGTCTTCTGGAGCTTCATCAGATCCTCGGTGTCGAGGGTCTCGCCCTCTTTGAATTTCTGATAAATGTCCTCGGCTTCCTGCTTCTCCTCTTCCATCTTCTCCTGGCGCTCGTCCTTCCGCTCTTCTTCTTCCTCTTTGTCCAGTTCGCGGAGTCGCTTCTGGACGCGGACGAAGTCCTCGTGGTGGCGGTCGGCGGCCTCTTGGGCCTCGACGAACAGCTCGTGCATCTCGTCGGCCTTATCGCGGATCTCGTCGGCCTCGCGATAGGACTCGATCATCTGGTTGTGGTGCTCTTGGGCCTTGTCGGCCAGCTCGGTCACCTTCTGGTGGTGCTGGGAGGCCTCCGAACGGACTTCCTCGGCCTCCTCGACGAGCTCGTCGAGTTCACCGGTGTCGTCGACCTTCTCCTTCTTCTCGGCGAGTTCCTCGCGTTTGGCCTCGATCTTCTCGATGAGTTCACGCTCGTCCTCGGTCGAGAGCACCTCGGTCTGCTGCTGGAACTCGAGGTCTTCGATCTCGGATTCGAGCTCTTCGATGGACTTGCCATCGTCGAGCTCGAGGTCCTCCTTCATCTCCTCGACCTTGTTGAACAGCTTGTTGGCCTCGGCGTTGAGCTCGTTGCGGCTCTCCTTGTGCTCTTGGACCTGCTCGTTGAGCTCGTCGCGTTTCTCGCGGTGCTCTTGGGCCTCGTCGACCTTCTCGCGCGTCTTAGCGTTGAGGTCGTCGCGCTTGGAAGCGCGCTCGGAGGCCATCTGGTTCAGTTCGTTTCGCCGGTCTCGAAGCTGGCCAGCGAGTTTGATCAGCTTGCCTTTCGAGCCGTTTTCGAGCCGTTCGTCCGTGAACTCGACGTTGTCCGCTTCGTCGAGCGCTGCGATGTCGTATTCGTTGACTACACTCATAATTGAAACCTCGGTACCATTGTTGCTCCGGACATGGCAGTGGCCTGCCACTGTGCGACCGACCGTGGATAAGAGTTCCCGATCATTCTGCGTGCGATGCCACCAGCGCCGGAGGCGTTCTGGTACCTACCAATACCGCCGGACCCAATATAAATACTTCGGTGACGATGACTGTGGAAAGAGGTACCATACCGCCCGATTTCGACGCATGTGGCTTTTTGACATGGGTCGAGTTGATATATAAATGATCGGTACGAGGCGAAGACGAGTCGACAGCGGATACAGCCACCAGCTTCCCCGAAGGCGGAGATCGATTGATCTTTTCGACCTGCTCAGAGAGACGAGGTATGGCACACGCCGAAGTCATCCACGCACGCGGGCACGAACACGTCCAGTCGACCCACGGAAGCACCTTCGAGGTCACCAGCGACGACTGGCTCACCCCCGCCGGCGATTGCATTCTCGCCATCGAGGCCGACCGTACGCCCGCCGACTTCAGCGAGGCGTTCGTCGAGGCTGCCCAGTCACACGACGCCGAGATCACGGCCACCCTCTCGACGGGCGACCACAGCCACACCATCACGGGCCGCGGCCACCCCGATCTCACCTACGAGGGCGACCGCAGCGCGGTCGGCCGCACCAGCGACTACGTCGACGACCGGACGATCATGGTCGGAGCCGACGGCGCGGCCGCCGACGTTGACCGCGAGCTGGTCGACGCCCTCGCGGATGGCGCGGCGCTCACGGTCGAACTGCGGGTCGTAGTCGACGACTAACACGCCGGTAGCCGACGACTAACATCAGCCGACGACTGTCGCTCGGGACACTTTTTCACGACCGGCGACCATGGGTCGACCATGCCCGAGGAGCCAGCCGAGAACATCTCCGGCGGAGCCAGCGGCGGCGGCCGCGAGGCCAGTTTCGAGCCCGAAACGGCGGGGACACGGGCCGAGGCGGTCGTCGACCAACTCGGCGAGCTGTACTGGCAGACGGCCTACGGCGGGCAGGACGCCGTCGAGTGTCTGGTGCGGACGATCCTCAGCCAAAACACCAGCGACAAGGCCAGCCAGCCGGCTCACGACGCGCTGATGGATCGGTACGGCGGCAGCGAGGTGGATCTCGTGGCGGCGCTGGCCGACGCCGAACAGTCGACGCTCGCCGAGACGATCAGCGGTGCCGGCCTCTACAACCAGAAATCCGCGGTGATCATCGACGCCGCCACCGAGATCCGCGCGGAGTTCGAGACCGCCGCCGACTTCGACGCCTTCGTCAAAGACGAATCGCCCGCAACGGTCCGCAAGCGGCTGCTCGATATCCACGGCGTCGGCCCGAAAACCGCCGACTGCGTGTTGTTGTTTGCGGGCGGCCGCGGGGGCGTCTTTCCGGTCGACACTCACGTCCATCGGATCGCCCGCCGGATGGGGCTGGCCGATCCCGACGCCGACCACGAGGCCGTCCGCGAGGCGCTGGAAGCCGCCGTTCCGGCCGCGAAATGCGGTTTCGGCCACACGGCGATGATCCAGTTCGGCCGGGAGTACTGTTCGGCACGCAAGCCGGCGTGTCTCGACGGGCCCGAAGCCTGCCCGCTGTACGACTCCTGTGACCGCGTGGGCGTCGACGAGATCGACGAGCGGGTGGTCGACCCCGCCGACGCCGACTGAGACGTCGCTGTGGGGTGGCTCTCGTCGACAGCCCGGCGATCAGCAGCCGGTCGTGTTGATCGGACCGGAGATCGGTGGCTCGCTTTCCTCGTGGTCGAGGCTACCGCTGCCGAGCATCGGTAGCTCGAACCGGTAGTCGTAGATGATCGAAAAAGCCGCGAAGGGGTCGTTGAGGAACGCGCCGACGCTCTCGATGCCGTCGAAGGCGACGCCGGTTTTGAGCTCGATGATCGGCGGGCCGTCGATCGACCCCGACAGTTCGATCCCGACCGCGCCGGGACCGCCGAGGTTCGTCAACAGCGAGAGGTGGAGCACCATCCCGATCTGCGGCCCCTGCGTGCCGATGGTGAACTCGTAGCCCTCGCTGGGGAAACAGCCGTTGGCACTGTCACCACCGGCTGCCGGGCCGGTCGGCGACGGTGCCGCAGTGGCGACGGGTGCGGCCAGCGGTACCGTTACCACCAGCAGACAGCAGATGACGGCCGCGACCCGCAAGTCCATAGCTGTACCTTCTCGCGGGTCGGGTTAAACACCACGGTGAACTGACCGGTCGACGCGCCGGCTTACGCGAACAGTTGGTCGACCAGCAGTTCGGCCGACGCGAGGTTGGTCGCCAGCGGCACGTCGTGGACGTCACAGAGCCGCAGTAGCGCGCTGATATCGGGCTCGTGTGGCTGAGCCGTCAGTGGGTCCCGGAGGAAGATCACCCCGTCGCAGGTTTCCTCGGCGATCTCGCCGCCGATCTGCATGTCGCCGCCCAGCGGTCCCGACTCCTTGCGCTCGATGTCGAGGTCGGTGACCTCCATCAGCCGCTTGCCGGTCGTCCCGGTGGCCATCAACTCGGCGGTCGACAGCGCCTCCTCGTGGTCGCTCGCAAACGCCATCAGATCGTCTTTCTTCTTGTCGTGGGCAATCAGTGCGAGTCGCATTCGTTCCCCCGTCGGTCCCCCGCTCGCTTAATACTCCTGTTGGTGACAGTCACCGGGGGCTACTCGAACACCGTGTCGAACGCCGTCGCCCCCAGCGGGTCGAACGTTCCCGCAGCGACGTTCTCGGCGACGTGGTCGACCGACCGCATGCCGACCAGCGACGTGGTGACGCCGGGGGCGCTCCGGGCGAAGTTGATCGCCCGCTGGGCTGCGGTGTCGCCCGACAGTTCCGCGTCGACCGCGGGCGGGATCGCCGCCGCGAGATCACCCTGTCCGATCGAGGCGCTGGTGACGACCGACAGTCCCGACTCGTGGGCGTATTCGAGCGTGCTCACCGGCCCCTCGTCGGTCGGCTGCGATTTGACGGTGAACGCGTCGGCCATCTCGACGTTGAACGGGAGTTGGAGCGCCTGTAGGCCGTGATTGTCGACGCCGACAGTCTCGGCGGCCGCCACCGCACGGTCGAGCACCGCCGGCAGCGAGAGGTACTGTTCGTGGCCTTGGGGCACCCGAAACGCTTGCCACGTCGCTAGCCCGTAGCCGCCGATTTCGCCGGCCGCTCGGCGGCGTTCTAACAGTTCGAAGGCGGTCTTTAATTGTTCGTAGACGGCCTCACGGTCGTTTTCGAGCAGTTGTGTCTCGGGATTATGAAGGTAATAACAATCAATCCGGTCGACACCGAGGTTCGAGAGCGACCGGTCGACCATCGCGTCGACGAAGCCCGGCGAAAGCGAGTGGCTCCCCTGGACTAACGATTCGGGGTCGACTATCCCCGGTTCGACGAACTGCTCGCGGATGTACCGGCCGGGGTCTTCGGGTCGCTCGCCGTCGAACGGCAGAAACCCGCCCTTCGTCGAGACGACGACGGACTCCCGGTCGACGTCTGCCCGCCGGAGGGCTTCGCCGACGGCGCGCTCGCTACGCTGACACCGGTAGTTGATCGCGGTGTCGACGTGGTTGATCCCGTGTTCGAGCGCCGTTTCGACGGCCGCGACGTACTGGGCGTCGACCGTGTCGGTCGGCTCGCCGAGGTAGGTGCCGATGCCGACCGACGAACAGACGCCCGGTGGGAAGCGCCGGAAGTAGGTACGGCCGAAGCTGTCGCCGAACCGGTCGCGGTAGGCCCACGTGCCGTCTGCGGTTGCCATACTCCGGCTAGCCGGTCGGCTCGAATAAACACGGTGTTCCGAACCGCTAGATCTCGCCGGACATGGAGGCGAACAGCCGATCGATCAGCGCCTCCCGGGGGACGGTGTCGGTGCCGATCGGCTCGCCGCCGTCGGAGAGCTGGGGCTGGGGGGCGATCTGGCCGCCACCCATACGCGCGTGGCCGCCCGCACTCGCGTTCGAGATCCCGTCGGTGACGCTTTCGAGCACCTGTCCCATGTGGACGCGGTCGTCCCGCGACCGCCCCGAGAGGTGGATCGTGCCGTCCTTCTCGCCGGCGATGACGACCGCCGTTACCCCTTCGAGCCGGATGATTTCGTCGGCGGCCTGCGGGATCGCATCGGCGTTCGAGACCGTTCCTACGTCCGAGACCGCAAACGAGCCCTCGATCCGGCGGCCGGCGATCGCTCGGGCCTTGATTTCGAGGACTTCGGCGTCGACCTCGGGGTTGGCGATCCGGTCGAGTTTGTCCCCGTCGACCCCCGGATGGAGGTAGGAGGCCGCCTCGAAGTCGACCGCGCTCGCGCCGACGGTCAGATCTTTGGTGTCCGAGAGGATCCCGTACAGCAGTCCCGTGGCGGCCGCCGATGGGAGGACGTACTTCGCGCCGGTCTCGCTGGCGTGCTGGTCGGCCGGCACCGGCACCGCGCCGATGTCCTCGAAGTACTCGGCGACGATGCTCGCACAGGCCCCGTAGTCGGTCCGCACGTCTGTAAACAGCTCGCCGGTCCCCTCGCCGGGGTGGTGGTCGATGACCGCCAGCGGCAAGATCCCCTCCGCACCGGTAAACCCGCGCGGCGAGTTGTGGTCGACCAATACGACCGACTCGGCGGCGAGATCGGTGACGTGTTCGATGTTGTCCAGTTCCAGATCCAACACCGTCCGGAAGGCGCGGTTCTCTTGGTGTCTGATCTGGCCGGGGTACTGGATCGTCACCTCGGTGTCGACCTGCGCGGCGAGGGCGGCGATCGCCGTCGCCGAGGCCATCGCGTCGGGGTCAGGGTTCGGGTGGAGCAACACCGCCACCGCCTCCTGATCGGCGAGGAGTCCTCTGAACCGCTCGCCGTTGGACTGCCGCAGCCACCGGTAGACGATTGCAGCCGCTCCCACCGTTCCCACGATGACAACGATCGCAACGAACAGCTCGGTCCGCGAGCCGACGAACTCTTCGATCACCGCGAAGACCCCGCCGACAGCTAGCTGCCCCATACGTCCCACGTCATCGTCGTCCAATAAGAAGGTTGGCAGCGTTTACGTCGGTTCACGTGGGACAAAATACGTCGGAGCGTCGCTGGCCGCCGAGAGACGGCTCCTACGGGCCGCCAGCACCCAGCATGGCCGGCCGTCGTAGCCGGTGGCTACTCCGCGTCGCGGTTTCGGTAGGCGTCGATTACGTCGCGGTAGCCTGCACGAAACGTGGGATACTCCAGCGAGTATCCCAGTTCGCGGAGTTTCTCGTTGGAACACCGCTTGCTCGTGGCGATCCGTCGACGCGCCGCCTCGGAGAGCCCTTCGTCGGTAAGTCGCTGCTGTTTCGTCCGTTTCGGCGGACTGTCGACGCCGCATTCGTCGGCCAGCCAGTCGGCGAACGTCCACTTGTCGACCGGTTCGTCGTCGGTCACGAGCACCACTTCGTCGCGCGCGCGGTCGGCAGTCAGCAGGTACACGACCGCGCCCGCGGCGTCCGCGCGGTGGACCATGTTCAGATAGCCCTCGGTGACCGGCCCCTTGATGTAGCGCTCCAGTCGGTAGCGGTCGGGGCCGTAGAGCCCGGAGAACCGGGCGACAGTGCCGTCGATCCCCTGTTCCGCGCTCCGCTGGCGGGCGACGCGTTCGGCCTCGGCGAGCACGCGGGTCTTGTCGGTCGTCGGCTCCAGCGGCGTCGACTCGTCGACCCACTCGCCGTCGTGGTCGCCGTAGACGCCCGTACTGGAGGTGTACACCAGCCGGTCCGGTGGGTCCGCTCGACTGCCGTACTCGTCGATGGCGTCGGCGAGGGCCGTGACGTAGATCTCGCGGGCCGCCTCGGCGTCTCGGCCGCCCGAGGAGGCCGCGAACACCAGCCAGTCGGCGTCGGGGAGGCCGGCGATGTCGTCGGGGTCGGTGAGGTCGGCCCGGTGGGCCGTGAAGCCGGCGTCCTCGATGGCCGCCGCGCCCTCGTCGGAACGACGAACACCGACGACGTCGTGACCCGCCGCCGTGAGTTGTCGACCGAGTTCGATCCCGATGTAGCCACAGCCGAGGATGACGACGCGCGCGCGGTCCATCTACGCCCTCCGGCCGTCGATCACCGACTGGATCGCCGCCAACTGATCGAGCGTCATCGGCGTTCGGCCCTCGATGGCCTGCTGGATCTCTTGGCCCGTGAGATCGACCTCGACGTTGGCGGCGATCGTGTCGACGTCCAACACGCCGGTGGTCATCCCCATCAGCAGGTGGTCCCGAAGCTCGAAGACGATCGCCTCGGCGTCCGGCTGGTCGGGGTCGACCGCGAGAACGGCGGCGGCCTCCTCGACGGTGAAGTTGGGTGAGTCGCCCGCGGCCAGCGCCTCGATCCGGTCGGCCTCAACGTCGGTTTCGGCGTCGACTGTCCCGGGGCCGACCGCCTCGACCGTCGACCGAAGCACATCCGCGTAGGCAGTCCGCAGCGCCGACGGCGTGGGCTCCGAGCCCTCCTCGGCAACGTCGTGTAACATACACCGTCTTGCCCGCGCGGTTGCAAAACGGTTGTCACTGCGGAGTTCCGGGCGGGAAACTCGTGGGGAACATTCAAGCAGTATGATGAGCCACCTACAGGTATGAAATCCGTCCTCGTAGGTATCGGGCAGGCCGGCGGGAAGCTGTCGACCGCGCTGGCGGAGTTCGACGAGCAGATGGGGTTCGGAGCGGTCCGGGACGCGCTGGCGGTCAACACCGCCGCCGCGGATCTCCAGTCGATCCCCCTCGATACCGTCCTGATCGGCCAGGACAAGGTCAGCGGCCACGGCGTCGGCGGCGACAACGAACGCGGCGCTGAAATCATGCAGGCCGACGCCGATCAGGTCCTCGATGCCCTCGGCGGCCGGATCACCTCGGAGACGGAAGCAATATTTGTCGTCGCCGGGCTCGGCGGCGGCACCGGTTCGGGCGGTGCGCCGGTGTTGGTCCGCCGGCTCAGCCGGATCTACGACGTCCCGGTGTACGCGCTGGGCGTGCTGCCGGGCTCCGACGAGGGGGCGCTGTATCAGGTCAACGCCGGCCGGTCGCTGAAGACGCTGGCCGGCGAGGCCGACGCGACCTTGTTGATCGACAACGACGCGTGGAAAGCCGAAAGCGAGAGCCTCAGCGAGGGGTACGAGGCGATCAACGAGAACATCGCCCGCCGGGTGGGGCTGCTGTTGGCCGCCGGCGAGGCCACCGAAGGAGTCGCCGAAAGCGTCGTCGACTCCTCGGAGATCATCAACACCCTCCGGTCGGGCGGTATCGCCGCCTTGGGCTACGCCAGCGCGCCTGCCGCCGAGGAGGCCGCCGAGAACATCTCGCTGATCACGAGTACGACCCGCAACGCCGTGCTGACCGGGTCGAGCCTGCCGGGGGCGACGACCGCCGACGCGGCGCTGGTGGTCGTCGCCGGCCAGCCCGAGCGGATCTCCCGGAAGGGCGTCGAGAAGGCCCGCCGGTGGGTCGAGGAGGAAACCGACAGCATGCAGGTCCGCGGCGGGGATTTCCCGATCGACAGCAGCCGGCTGGCCTCGCTCGTGCTGTTGGGCGGACTCGAACGCTCCGACCGCATCGAGCGCTTTTTCGCCCGCGCCGAGCAGGCCGCCAGCGAGGCCGAAGAAGTCGAGACCGTGGGGGCCACCGAGGCCGACAAAACGTTCCAGAACGACGAACTCGACGGCCTATTTTAGGAGGCTCGCGCCGTCGAACGCCGTGCGTTCGTAGTCGACGTCCATCAGGTCGAGGATCGTCGGCGCGATGTCGAACAGATCGGCGTCGGTGATCGAGACGTCGGGGTCGTCGACCAGCAGCGTTGCGTTGTCGAAGCTGTGCATCCCGTTTCGCGGGCCGATCCCGAAGACCTCGTCGTGGCCCTTGAAGCCGGATTTGAGGTCGAAGCCGTGGTTTGGGATGGCCACGAGGTCCGGCGCGATGTCGTCGTGGTCGCCGCGGAAGGCGACTTCCTTCTCGACGACGCGCTCACAGACGGGCGTCCCGTCGGGGCCTTCGAGTGCTTCGAGGTCGGCTTTGAGCTCCGCACGAACCTCTTCGTACTCGTCTTCGGGGACGCTCCCGCGCGGCTCACGGCCTTCGAGGTTGATGTAAAATCGGCCGGGGATCAGCGAGTAGGCCCGCGTCTCGTCGGCGATGTCGCCGAGTTCGCTGTGGTCGTCGTCCTCGTAGGAGAGCCATCCCTCTTCCTGTAGCCAGGTGTTGCAGTGGACCTCGTGATCGAGACTGGTAAAGCCGTGATCCGAGGCGACGACGAGGGTGACGTCGTCGGGTAGCAGCTCGCGGATCTGCCCCAGATAGTCGTCGAGTTGCTCGTAGAACTCGAGGAACGCCTCCTTGTTCTCGCCGTCGTCCTCGTAGTCTTTGAACAGGAAATGGTTGACCCGATCGGTGGTCATGAAGACCCCGAAGAACAGATCCCAGTCGTCGGCAGTGAGGTAGTGTTCGAACGCGTCGAATCGCCGGTCGAGGGTCTTGTGAGCGTGGTCGACGAACTCGCTTTTGTCGTCTTTGTGGCCGAGTTTGGCGTTGACGTCGATGATGTAGTCGCCGGACTCCAGTGTCTCCCGCAGTTCGTCGGGGTGGCTGGCCTTGTCGACGCCCGGCGAGAGGAACCCCGAGACCATCCGCTGGACGTTCCGCTGGGGCGGGAAGGTGACGGGGACGTTGAGGACGGTGGCATCCCGTCCTGCCTCGCTAATTCGGTCCCAGAGCCGGGTCGCTTGGACGTCTTGGCCCATCGGGACGTAGGTGTCGTAAGAGCCGATCTCCCGATCTTGGAATCCATATACTCCTGTTTCGCCGGGATTGACGCCCGTAGTGAGGGCTGGCCAGCAGGCACTCGACTCCGGCGGCACGATGCTGTCGATCGAGCCCGCCGACCCCTCGTCGGCCAACGCTGCGATGTTCGGAAACCGGTCTTCGTTGTCCGACAGCAGGCTAAACGGGACCCCATCGATGCCGATAAAAGCGACACGCGGCGCGTCGTCGCCACGCAGCCGATCGAACAAACCCATACTGGCCCTACTGGTGAGTCCCTTAAGAAGTTTCAGTTTCGGGCCGGTTCGGGCGCTATCTCCGACGCCAGCGGCGATACACCGAAGTACGCGCCCGTCCTACCGGCGGGCGTGCAGGAGTACCAGCGAAAACAGCTTCTCGAACGTGTCGGCCGCGACGGGTCGACGGTCGGCGCACAGATCCCCGAGGCCATCGAGGTGCAGGGCGAGGAGCTGGATCTCCGGACGTTCGTCTTCGAAATCAAGCGACGGGAGACGATCCCGCCGGGCGAACGCGAGCGCGTCGAGCAGGCCAAACGGAACCTCCGTCGCGAGCGGGTCGACCGCCTCACGCTGATCGAGGACAACGCGGTGAGCTACGAGCGCGGCGAGGCACTCGCCGAGTCGATCATCGGTATCGATCGGGCGCTCAACGCCTTGGATCAGTTGGACCCGGTCGACCTCGAAGCCGAGAGCAAGCGGCAGGCGGCCGCCGACACGAAACGGTGGACGAAGTTCCTGAAGAAGGCGTTGGGCCACGAGGACGCCAACAAACGCAACCGGCGGTGAGGCGAGCCGCCGATCAGGCCGACACGCTCGGTCGACCCCGGAACCGGGAGCTAAGTGGGCGGCGTCCGAACGGCCGGCAATGAGCTACAACGACGAGATCGCCCGCCTCCTGTACGAGTTCGCCGACCGGCTCGAAGCCGAGGGCGTCGAGTACAAGCCCACCGCCTACCGGCGAGCGGCCGAAAACATCGCCGATCACCCCGAACCGGTCGACCAACTCGCGGCGACCGGCCAAGACGCCGTCGAGGAGATCGACCGTGTGGGCGATGCGATCGCCTCGAAAGTCGTCGAGTACGTCGAGACCGGCCGGATCGCCGAGCTAGACGAACTCAGGGAATCGATGCCCGTCGACATCGAGGCGCTGACCAGCGTCGAAGGTGTCGGCCCGAAAACCGTCGGCTCGCTGTACGAGGCGCTCGACATCACCGATCTCGACGAACTCGAAGCCGCCGCCGAGGCGGGCGAGATTCGGGAGATCACGGGGTTCGGCGCGAAAACCGAACAGAACATTCTCGACAACATCCCGTTTGCCCGCCAGAGCCAGCAGCGCGAGCGACTCGGCGACGCCCGCCCGGTCGCCGACCGCGTGCTGGCGTATCTGGAGAGCGTCGACCCGGTCGACCGGGTCGAAGTCGCGGGGTCGATCCGTCGCTGGAAGGATACCATCGGTGACGTCGACGTCCTCGCCGCGAGCGAGGACAGCGAAGCCGTCGTCGAGGCGTTCACCGACTGGGAGCACGCCGACGACGTGATCGAGGCCGGGAGCCACAAATCCAGCCTCCGGGCCGACGACATGCGCGTCGACCTCCGGGTGGTCGTTCCCGAGGAGTTCGGCGCAGCCCTCCAGTACTTCACGGGGAGCAAGGACCACAACGTCGCCCTCCGGAACGTCGCCATCGATCAGGAGCGCAAACTCAACGAGTACGGCGTCTTCGACGTCTCGGGTCTCGACGACCCCGCAGCGTCGACCGCCGAAGACGCCCGCCGGGAGGGGGTTCGACTCGGCGGATCGACCGAAGCCGAGATGTACGACGCCCTCGGACTCGACTGGATTCCACCGGAACTCCGGGAGGACACCGGCGAGATCGCCGCGGCGGCCGATGGGTCGTTGCCGGATCTCGTCGAGGAGGCGGTGATCCGTGGCGATCTCCACACCCACAGCGAGTGGTCCGACGGCCGGTACTCGATCCGGGAGATGGCCGCGGCGGCGGCGGACCGTGGCTACGACTTCCATGCGGTCACCGACCACGCCACGGGCGCGGGGATCATCGAGTCGATCGGGCTGTCGGACGCTGATCTCCGCGAGCAGGCCGACGAGATCGCGGCGGTACGGGACGAGGTCGACGTCGACCTCCTGCACGGCGTCGAGACCAACATCGAGGCCGACGGCTCGCTGAGCACGGCCGACGACGTGTTGGCCGACCTCGACGTGGTGGTCGCCTCGCCACACAGCGCGCTCGACGGCGAGACCGAGGCCGCCACCGAGCGACTGTGCCGGGCGATCGAACACCCTGCGGTCGACATCGTCGGCCACCCGACCGGGCGGATGATCAACAACCGAGAGGGGTTGCCGCTGGATTTCGCTGCCGTCGCGGCGTGTGCGGCCGAACACGACACCGCCCTCGAAGTCAACGCCAACCCGATGCGGCTGGATCTCCACGGCGAGGCCGTCCGCGCGGTCGTCGACGCCGGCGGGACGATCGCTATCGACACCGACGCCCACGGCCCCGGAGCCTTCGAGAACGTCCGGTTCGGCGTTCGGACTGCCCGCCGTGGCTGGGCCGAGGCCGACCACGTCATCAACACGTGGTCGGTCGACCGACTGCGGTCGTTTCTGACCACCTAGCCTTTCGCCGACTGTCCCCGGCCGCTCGATCACCGTATCACTCCGGTCGCGGTTCTTCGCAGTCGAACGTTAGCGGAAAGTAGTCGACGCCTACCGGGTCACCGATCCGTGGTAACCACGGGCTACCGCGGTTCCCACTCCTCGCAGGCGTCCATGTCGTCCATCAGTTCGTCGTGGTAGGCGCAGTAGGGGCGGATACCGGTGTCGGTGCGGACGTATTTGAACTCGACGCAGCTGCCGCAGTAGCGGTCGACCGAGGATTCGGCGTCGGGCGTGCCGGCCGAGCCGCTCGGCGACCCCGGGCCGATCCGGTCGACACCGGGTTCTTCAGAGGTATTGGGCGAGTCGGGTGTGGTCGTCCCCTCAAGTGGCGAGCTGATCGCCTCGGTCGCCGCGCCGCCGTCGCTGGTGGTCGCGCCGGGCGTCGCCGAGCGGTCGCCGGCTGTCTGGGTGTCGACCTCGCCGTCGGGCGTCGAACCGAGGAAGCCGATCCCGCCGAGTCCATTGAACCCGTTGAGCTCCGATCGGTCGACCTCGACGGTTCTGGTCTCACCCTGCCGGGTAACCTCCATCGTGACGGTGCCGCCGGGATCGTTGCGGATCTTGAAATTGGCGATGCCGACCAGCAGACAGCCAATGGTCGTCAGCATGCCGAGGGCGTAGACGCCGGCGGTCGGCAGCGTGAGGTCGACCCCCGGGTTCGCACAGGTCGTCCCGATCCACTGGCAGGGGTAGGCGTGGGCGAAGATGGCCACCCCGAAGATCGACAGCGACGCCCCGACCAGCGCGGCCGTCCGGGTCCGCCGGTCGGCCGGCAGTACGGTGAGGACGCCGAGCGACAGGGCCGGGAGCCCGATTCCGCCGAGGACCCCGCCGAGCCACCGCGTCTCGCCGATCGAGTACCCACGGGAGGTCAACACGCCCGAGCCGGCGACGACGATCGCCGTCAACAGCAGCACCGCCCCGACGAGAAAGAGGCCGACGCCCAGATAGAGGCGGTGCCGCCCCTGCCGGGCGGCGACACTCCCCTTGTAGGCCTCGGATAGATCGGTCATGCGACCGGCTATGTGTCGGGGATACAAAACAGTATGTCAGACAGTCACCGGTTGGAAACAATTCGGGGGGTATTCGGTCGCCGACCGGATCGAAAACGTTAGGCGGACCGCACCGAACCTACTAGTATGGCAGACGACGACGAGGCCGACGCGGAGCCGACTGTCCAGCTCGGCGACGGACGGGCCGTCGACGGCGCGCCGGTCGCCCGGATCGCCGCCCGGCTCACGTGGCCACAGACGAAAAGCGACATCCTCACCAAGGTCGGCGAGACGGAGATCCGAACGCCGGACGGCCCCCAGCGGCTCGACGAACTCCTCGAACCGGTCGAGACTACCTACTACGACCGCCGACAGACGTTCGTCGAGGCGGTCTTCGAGGAGATCGGCCACGAACCGGTCGCCACCGAGTAACGCCGCCGTACCCCGCCTCCTTTTGCCCCCCGACGCGTAGGGTGGGTATGTCGCTCCCCTTCGATCCGGCGGCGGTCGACCCCGAGGAGTTCGGCGAGAAACAGGCCACCCTCGAAATGGGCCACCAGGAGGCCATCGAGTACGTCCGGGCGGTCTGTACCGACGCCGGCTTCGGCGTTCCCGTCGAGTTCTCACCCTCCGAGATGCTCAACAAGAAGGTCGACGCCGACCGGGACCCCTACTACGTGCTTGGCGCGTGCAATCCGGTCATCGCCGACCGGGCGCTGGATGCGACCGACAAGCGGCTCGGCGCGCTGATGCCCTGTAACATGATCATCTGGCAGGAGGAGCCGGGGCTCCAGCGCGTCTACCACGTCTCGATCATGAAGATCGCGCGGCTGCTCGGGATGGCCGACGATGCTGACGAGATGGACGCGATCATCGAGGACACCGGCGAGATGGTCGCGGCGGTCTTCGCGGAACTCGACGCCGACGACGAGTAGCCGGCAGTCGACTGTTGTCGACGTTTTTGTGGCCCGACGGACGACACCCTCGACGCGCGCGGTCCGTTTCGACTCCGAATCAGGGACGAATTTGGGAGAGAGTTCGGTCGAAGGGTGGGCCCATCCGGGAACCATTCCAGCGGGAGTTCGGAAATCGTTCATGAGGGGGTTCGCCGTTGGAACGGACGCATATGTCGAACCACAAACGACGGACGATACTGAAATCGGTCGGTGGCGTTGCCGTAGTCGGTACCCTCGCTGGCTGTACGGGTGGCGGCACCGACGAGGAGTCGACCGACGGCTCCGACGAGGAGATGAACGACTCCGAGGAGACGGATGGCTCCGAGGAGCCCGAAACGGATGCCAGCCTCCGGGTCGCCCACCTCTCGCCGGATGCGCCGAACGTCGACGTCTACCTCGACGGCGACGCGGTGCTCGAAGACGTTCCTTACCGAACGGTCAGCGACTACCTCGACGTCGCTTCGGGTACCTACGAGGTCATGATCACGGCTGCCGGCGACATGGAGACGGTCGTCTTCGACGAGGAACTCGACGTTCCGGCCGCCGACATCACCGTCGCGGCGGTCGGCGAACTCGCTGAGGAAAACCACCCGTTTGCGGTCGAGGTCTACGAGGACGATCTGTCGGACCCCGGTGAGAACGCCCGGATCAGACTCGCCCACGCCGCACCTGACGCGCCGAACGTCGACGTGACCGCCGGCGGCGACGTGCTCTTCGAGGACGTTCCGTTCGGCGCAGCCGGCGCGGTCGAGGTGCCCGCCGGCGAGTACCAACTCGAAGTCCGGCCCGCAACCGAGGACAACGACGGCGACGTCGTCGCCAGCTTCGATGTCGCACCCGAGGCCGGCGTGGTCTACTCCGGCTTCGCGGTCGGCTACCTCGAACCCGACGAGGCCCCGGCCGACGAGCCATTCGACCTCGAACTCGTCGTCGACGCCGATATGGGCGGCTCCGAAGAGTCGGAGCCCGACCCGGATGCCAGCCTCCGAGTGGCCCATCTCTCGCCGGACGCGCCGAACGTCGACGTCTATCTCGACGGCGACGCGGTGCTCGAAGACGTCCCCTACCGCACGGTCAGCGACTATCTCGACGTCGCGTCGGGAACCTACGAGGTCATGATCACCGCGGCGGGCGACATGGAGACGGTCGTCTTCGACGAGGAACTCGACGTCCCGGCCGCCGAGATCACCGTCGCCGCGGTCGGCGAACTCGCCGAGGAAAACGAACCGTTCGCGGTCGAGGTCTACGAGGACGACGTCTCCGATCCGGGTGACAACGCCCGTGTTCGGCTCGTCCACGCCGCACCCGACGCGCCCAACGTCGACGTGACTGCCGGAGGCGATGTCCTCTTCGAGGACGTGCCGTTCGGTGCGGCCGGCGCGGTCGAAGTGCCGCCGGGCGAGTACGAACTCGACGTCCGACCAGCGACCGAGGACAACGACGGCGACGTCGTCGCCACCTTCGACGTCGCACCCGAGGCCGGGGTCGTCTACTCCGGCTTCGCGGTCGGCTATCTCGCGCCCGACGAGGCCCCGGCCGACGAGCACTTCGACCTCGAACTCGTCGTCGACGCCGAGTAGAGCCACCAACGTACCAACATATTTAGGCGCGTCCCACACATCGCAGCCTGTATGGAGGCCGTCCTGTGGTACGTGTTGACCGGTACCCGGGGGGGTCCGAACCGTGTCCGCATCCTGCGGGCGGTCGACGAACGGCCGCGGAACGCCAACCAGCTCGCCGAAACGTTGGAGCTCGATTACTCGACGGTTCGTCACCATCTGGATGTCCTTCGGAACCACGGCATCATCAAGAAGACGGGCGACAACTACGGCGCGGTCTACTCCCCGACCGAGGGGGCCGAACGGAACTGGGACCTCATCGAGGAGATCGCGGAGGAACTACCACTATGACACCGACGAGACACACGGGGGCGGAGGGATGACCGACTGGATAGCGATCGCGCAGGTCAGCGTCTCGCTGAACGTGCTCATGCTGTTCGTACTGACAGGTATCTGGGCACGCAACTACCGGGCGTTCAGATCCAAACACGCAATCGGGCTCGCCGTCTTCGGAGCCGTACTGCTCGCACAGAACGGCCTGACGCTGTACTTCTACTCGTTCCATCCGGTGCTCGCCTCGTGGTTCGCGACCGATATGCCGCCCCAAGCGTGGACGGCGAACATCGTCCTCCACGTCTTCCAGACGGTCGCCCTCGCGTTCCTGCTGTGGGTCACGTGGGACTGACCATTTTTAAGAACAATTTATAAAAACGCGTCCAGCCCGGACTGTCGACCCGCCGCCAGCGTCGACTGCCGCCGAAGCTGGGCCATCGACACCGGCAGCCGGTCGACGATTCCCCTGATCGCCGCATCGAACGTCTCGCTTTCGCCCCGCTCGCCGTCGAAGGCATGCCGGATCGCCTCCCGGACCTGCCAGACGCCGACCGGCCCCCAGTACTCGTCGGAGACGTGCCGGAGGACGAGGGCTTTGGCCTGTCGACCGATCGCGTCGAGGTGTTCGAGCACTGCTAGCCGGGCGGCGTAGTAGGCTCCCGCGGTCTGGTCGACGTAGCTCGTCCGGCCCGATTTGCCCTCGTAGTCACTGGCTAACCAAATACCCGCCTCCGGGTCGGGGTTCCAGACGCTGCCCGGCGCTTTGAATTCGACCAACTCGAACTCCCACTGCCCCGGCGCGAGGATCATCCAAAAACTGTTGCCCAGATACTCGTTGTGGAACACCTGTACGGTGTCGACGCTCGGCGCGCTCCGCTGTTTGCCCCGGAGGAACTGGCCGATCGTGTCGTCGACCGCGGTGATCGACCACCGCGTGGGGACGAGCCGCCGGTTGTCTTGCTGACCGAGTGCGCCCGCCGAGAGGATCGTGTTGATCTCGTAGACGTCGAACCCCCGGCCGTAGAGGTAGTTCATCGCGCCCGTCGCAGCCCAGTCGTCGTCTTCGAGGGTCTTTTCCACGGGCCGCGGGACGTGTGGGTTCTCGGTGAGTGTCGCTTCGTTCGCGCGTGCGCGAGGTCCCGTCGGCGTCGACACGTCACCCGGCGAGAGCCCCACATCGAGTTCCGGGGTGCCGTCGAGCCCGACTTCGACGCCGACGGGCCGGTCGGCGATCGCGACTTCGCGCTGGACCCCGAGGAAGCCGTTCCATGCGTCGTGGACGTTGGTCTCGACCGGCGTCGACTGACTCGCATTTAGGAGGGACGTGCGCCGCTCGAAGACGTCGCCGATCGAGACGCCTTCGGTGTACCACTCGCCGCTGGTGGCGAACTGGGCGGCGTCGGCCTCGTTGCCGACCGGCGACAGGAGGCCGGTCGAGACCTCGGGGTAGCCCGCGCGGCCGACGAAAATGGAGGGCGAGACGCTGCCGAAGGCCCCGTCGTCGGCGACGTCGGCGAACTGGTCGTCGACGCCCTCTAAGCGGTCGAGGATCTCGTAGGACTTTTTGGCGGCGAGGCGGCGGCGCTCGGCGCGCTCGTTGGCCTCGTACTCGATGAACTCCGAGAGCCGCATCGGTCGACCCGAGGCCCCCGGCGGATTTGAACGTTCGGCCTACCCCGACAGCCCCATCGCCTCGATCTGCTCCTGATACCGGTTGCGGATCGTCACCTCGGTTACCTGTGCGACGTCGGCGACCTCGCGTTGGGTCTTCTTCTCGTTGCAGAGCAGCGAGGCCGCGTAGATCGCCGCCGCGGCGAAGCCGGTCGGCGACTTGCCCGACAGCAGCCCCTCTTCGGCGGTGGTGTCGATGATCTCCTTGGCCTTCGCCTGGACCTCCTCGCTGAGATCGAGCTGCGAGGAGAATCGGGGAACGTACTTCTTGGGGTCGACCGGCCGCATCTCCAGGCCGAGTTCCTGGGAGATGTAGCGGTAGGTCCGGCCGATCTCCTTGCGGTCGACACGGGAGACCTCGGCGATCTCTTCGAGGCTGCGCGGAATCCCCTCCTTCCGACAGGCGGCATACAGCGCCGCCGTCGAGACCCCTTCGATGGAGCGGCCGCGAATCAGGTCCTCGTTGAGGGCCTGTCGGTAGATCACCGAGGCGACCTCCCGGACCGATTGGGGGACCCCCAGCGCCGAGGCCATCCGGTCGACCTCGCTGAGGGCGAACTGGAGGTTGCGCTCGCCGGCGTCCTTGGTGCGGATGCGCTCCTGCCACTTCCGGAGGCGGTGCATCTGACTCCGCTTTTCGGAGGACAGCGACCGCCCGTAGGCGTCCTCGTTTTTCCAGTCGATGGTCGTGGTCAGCCCCTTGTCGTGCATCGTGTTCGTCGTCGGGGCCCCCACGCGGGATTTCTCCTGGCGCTCCGAGTGGGTGAACGCCCGCCACTCGGGGCCGCGGTCGATCCGGTCGTTTTCGATGATGAGCCCGGTCGGCTCGTGCATGAGCTCGCCGTCCGACGTACGGACGACGTCTTCGGGGTCGACGTCGTCGAGGTCGATCCCCTCGGCGTCGCCCTCCTCGTGTTGCGTCTCGCCGTCGACGCGCTGGCGGGTTGACCGTGTCATCCCGTTGCATAGTAATCCGTGGAACGATTGTAAACCTACTGGGTACCATTCCCACTGCCGGCGGGGCCACTGGCCTCACGGCCGGTCGGCAACGAATCACCTTTGAGGATCCCGTCCCCAGCGGCGGTATGCCAACGATCGACTGCGATCCCGACGACGCGGCCGACCGCCTCCGAGCTGCGGGCGTCGACATCGAGCCGGGAAACATCCCCCACGAGGCGTGGCGCGCCGAACGCGACGGGGCGGTCGCGGTTGCCTACGATGACAAGGTCGTCGTCCAGGGCGCCGATCCCGGCCGGCTCACCACGCTGCTACAGGAGGGCGGCGGCCGCGCCCACGTCTACTTCGACGGGGCCTCTCGCGGCAACCCCGGCCCTGCGGCGGTCGGCTGGGTGATCGTCACCAGCGACGGGATCGCCGCCGACGGCAACGCCCGGATCGGCGAGACCACGAACAACGACGCCGAGTATCAGGCCCTGATTCGCGCGTTGGAGGCCGCTCGGGACTACGGACTCGACGAGGTCGACATCCGGGGGGATTCGGAACTCATCGTCAAACAGGTCCGCGGCGAGTGGAACACCAACGAGCCGACGCTCCGGGAGCGGCGGGTGCGGGTCCGGGAACTCCTGACGGGGTTCGACCGCTGGTCGCTCGAACACGTGCCGAGAGAGATAAACAGCCACGCCGACGAACTGGCCAACGAGGCACTCGATGAGTGAGCTCCCACAAGACGCAGTCGACGCCGCAGAGCGACTGACTAAACTCGCCCGCCAGGTCGGCGACGAGGCCGAGGCCGACGCCTACCGCCAGCGACGCGCCGAGACGCTCGCCGAACACGAGTACACCGCCCGCGTCCGCGATGAGGACGAGACGCTCGTGTTGTATCCCGACGCGTGGCTCGACGACGATGGCACGGTGATCCTCGATCGGATCGAGGATACCGACCGCGCCGTCGAGGTGCCGCTGTCGACCGCGGGCGGCGAGGGGTCGTGGGCGGAGATCGAGGCCCACAACGCCGCCCTCGTCGAGGCCGTCGCCGAGGAGTACGGCGAGATTCACGCGAAAAACGCCCGCGCCTTCGCGGACTTCATGGGGAACCACTATCTCGCCCGCGTCGACGAGGCGACCGACAAACAGCTCGCGGAGTTCACTCGTGAGTACTTCCCACGGAACGCGTGGCCCGATAAAAAACAGCGAGAGGTCGTCGAGACCTCCCTCGAATACCTTGTTTCCGTCTCCGAAGCCGACTGCCCAGGTCAGGCCTCCGAGTAACCTTATTTCAGGGCGTCGACGAGGTCGTAGATGTCCTGTGCGCGGTCGTGGTTGGTGACGAACTTCGAGAGGTCCCACTCGAACTGGCCGAGGATGGCCTCGTAGCCCGTTTCGGTCAGTTCGTACTGGTTGGTCCGTTTGTCGAGTTCGCTCTTTTCGACCAGTTCCATCTCGACCAGATCGTCGAGGTTGGGGTAGAGTCGACCGTGGTTGACTTCGGTGCCGTAATACTCCTCGAGTTCGCGCTTGATCGCCAGCCCGTAGCGCGACTCTTCGGCGAGGATCATGAGGATGTTCTGTTGGAACGCGGTCAGATCGCGTGCCATGCCCGTCTCATCACTGACTGATTGTGCCTCTGACATAGTAGGATTAATGTCATCATGCTATTTAACACTTCGTAATCAGAATCGGAATCCACCATCGAAGGAGAACTATTTTCGGCCACCACCCGTTCAATCACCCGTTTATCGCCGCCGTCGGTCACGGATGGTCGACAAAAACGGCGCGTGTTTCGCATCGTGTGTCCGAGATTGGAGATGTCTGCCGGGCAGTGAATGCGTGTGGATGACACGAACGGCCGGGGAGTCCCGAAAGGACTTTTGTGTGTGTCTGGGAATCGGTAGATGGAATGACGAACCTCTGGAAAACCCTCGATGCGGGACCCGACGCGCCGGAGACGATCTACGCGGTCGTCGAGTGCCTGAAAGGCGAGCGGAACAAGTACGAATACGACAAGGACATCCCGGCGGTCGTGCTGGATCGGGTGCTCCACTCGAACGTCCACTACCCCTCCGATTACGGCTTTATCCCCCAGACGTGGTACGACGATGACGACCCTCTCGACGTACTCGTGTTGGTCGAGGACGCCACCTTCCCCGGCTGTGTGATCGAAGCCCGCCCGGTCGCACTGATGGGCATGGACGACGGCGGCGAGCAGGACGACAAGGTCATCGCCGTCCCGACCGAGGACCCACGCTACGACCACATCGAAGACCTCGACGACATCCCACAGCAGACTCAAGACGAGATCACCGAGTTCTTCAACACCTACAAGAATCTCGAAGAGGGCAAAGGCGCTGACGTTCTCGACTGGGAGGACAAAGCCGCCGCCATCGACGCGATCGAACACAGCCAAGAGCTCTACGACGAGACGTTCTAACCGCCCGACATCCCTGTTTTCGCCGCGTTCGTTCACTGTTTCGGCCGCGAATGTGTCAGATGCATACTCACACCGGCCGGAATGTGGTATGCGCATGGGTAATTATTTGGGTGTGTGGACCGAACGAATAGTCGTGATGTCAGCAACGGAATCCGACTTCGGGATCCGGCATCCGACGGTCGTCCCGACGAACTTCGAGCCGGTCGACGACCCCGACGAGTCCGACGACGACCAGTGAACCGGTTCGGAGCCAAACGTCTTTCATCCCACCGCCGCTAGAGGTAGCTAATGGCGAGATGCGACGAGTGTGGCGTCGACGAAAACATGCCGTACCAGTGCCGGCGCTGTGGCCGGACCTTCTGTGCGGACCACCGACTCCCGGAGAACCACGACTGTCCGGGGCTCGACGACTGGAACGACCCCGGCGGCGTCTTCGATAGCGGGTTCGACGACTCGGTCGACGGCGGCGGCCGAACCTCGACGGCCAAGGGGATGGTCGACAAACTGACCGGCACGGGCGGGCCACTGGGGTATTTCCGTGGGAACATGGCCTACACCATGCTGGCGCTGATGTGGGTCACGTTCATCCTCCAGTGGCTCGTCATCCTCGTCGGCGGTGGGGGGCTCCACCAGACGCTGTTCGTCCTCCGGCCCGCCTTCCCCGAGTACGTCTGGACGTGGGTTACCTCGGTGTTCGCCCACTCGCCGACGAACTTCTTCCACATCGTGTTCAACAGCATGGTGATCTTCTTTTTCGGCCCGCTGGTCGAACGTTACATCGGCTCGAAGAAGTTCGCCCTGCTGTTCGTCGGCAGCGGCGTCCTCGCCGGACTGAGTCAGACCGCCCTCACCATTTTCGAAACGACGGTCACCCCAGCGACGCCCGGCGTCCTCGGAGCCAGCGGCGCGGCGCTGGCGATCATGGGCGTGCTGACGATCCTCAACCCCAAGCTCAAGGTGTTGATCTACTTCATCATCCCCGCGCCGATCTGGCTGCTCACCCTCGTGACGGCCGCGGTGAGCGTCTTCTTCATCGGTTCCGGGCAGGCCGGCGGTGGCGGGATCGCCCACGGCGCCCACCTCGTCGGCCTGATCGTCGGCCTCGCCTACGGCCAGTACATCAAACAAACCCAGAACATCCGCACCCAGAACCGGTTCCGCCTCGGCGGCGGTGGCCCCGGCGGCGGTATGGGCGGTCCCGGTCGCGGTCGGTTCTGAATGGAGCCCGCCCGCCCGGATCTCCTCCCCGACCCTTCGTTGTCCCGCGAAGAGATGGAGGCCCTCCAGCGGACTGTCGCCGCCGATGCCGAGTTCACCGACCGACTGCCGTTCGATCCGGCTGTCGTCACCCGGTCGACCCGACCAGCCGACACAACAGGATCGGCGCAGTCGACGCTCGCCTCCGGGACGACCGATATGGCGAGCGACACCCACGAGCCGCCGGTCATCGCGGGCGTCGACCAAGCCTTCGTCGACGATACCGCGATAAGCGCTATCGTCGCCCTCCGGGACGGCGAGGTGATCGAACGCACCCACGCCGTCACCGATCTGTCGGTGCCCTACATTCCCGGCTTGCTGTCGTTTCGGGAGGGCGAGGCGATCGTCGACGCGTTCGCCACGCTCAACTGCGAGCCCGACCTCGCCTGCTTCGACGGCAGCGGCCGCATCCACTTCCGGCAAGCAGGATTAGCGACCCACATGGGCGTGATCTTCGACCTGCCAGCCATCGGGATCGCTAAGAACCTCCTCTGCGGCACGCCACGGGAGTCAGTCGACGACCGACCCGAGGGGTGGCGCACGCCCATCGAGTCGACCGACGCGGTCGACTGTCCACCGGGGACGACAATCGGCTACGCCCATCAGTCGAGACAGTACGACTCCGGCAGTCAGTCGATCAATCCGCTCTACGTGAGTCCGGGCCACCGCGTGAGCGCCGAGACCGCGGTCGACCTCGTGGCCGTCCTCGGCGGCGGGTACAAACTCCCCGAGCCGACGCGGCTGGCCGACAGCTACGCCGACGAGGTCAAATCGCAGATCGTCGACGAGTGAGTCGGTCGTGTCCGGCCAACAAACACCGTATAATTAACACCCACGGGGCGGAACGTAGGGTGTGCAACCGAAGACGGTACTCATTACTGGCTGTTCGTCCGGCATCGGGCGGGCCACTGCGCTGGCGTTCGCCGACGAGGGGTGGACGGTGTACGCGACCGCCCGCGATCCGGCCGACATCGAGACGCTCGAAGACGCCGGCTGTCGGACCGACCGGCTCGACGTCACCGAACAGGATGACATCGACCGGGTGGTCGACCGCATCCTTGACGAGGAGGGCGCGATCGGCTGTCTGGTCAACAACGCCGGCTTCGGCCAGTTCGGCTCGCTGGAAGACGTGCCGGTCGAGAAGGTCGCCGAACAGTACGAAGTCAACGTCTACGGCCCCCACCGACTGATCCGGGCCGTTTTGCCCCACATGCGCCGGGAAGAAGAGGGGACGATCGTCAACGTTTCGTCCGTGGCGGGCCGCGTCGCCTTCCCCGGCGGCAGCGCCTACTGCGGCTCGAAGTTCGCCCTCGAAGCGATGTCGGATGCCCTCCGCGCCGAGGTCGAACCGTTCGGGGTCGACGTCGTCGTCGTCGAGCCCGGGCCGGTCCGGACCAGCTTCTCGGATCGGGCCGAAGCCGAGGCCGACGGCAACGACCGCACCGGGGCCTACGAGGACTTCTATAGCCTGTTCGACGACACCGAGGCCATCGGTGGCGACGGCCCCGGCTCGGTGTCGCCGGAACGGGTGGCCGAGGATATCGTCAACGCCGCCAGCGCGACCAAACCGGTCGCCCGTGTCCCGGTCGGGACGGCCGCCCGCGTGAGCGTCCTCGCTCGGTTCATTCCCGATACGATCCGCGATCAGCTCTGGTCGGTCGTTCGCCGGTTCACGTAGTTACGCCAGACAGGCAGCCACGACCCGGAGGGCCGCCTCGCCGCGTACCTCGTCGGCCAACAGCGGGACCCGCTTTACCTCGCGGCCGCGGAACAGGTCGGTCGCCCCCTGCAAGGCGTCCTGCTGGACGCCCCACCGGCACTGACAGAACTCACAGTCCTCCAAGTTCGGCGTGACGATCCACTCGGGGTCGACCTCGTGGTCGGTAATCTCCGCGAGGTCCTCCATCACTCTGTTGACCACGAGCGTCCCGACCGGGATACCGAAGGCGTCGAGTTGGTCGACCAGCCGCTCGGATTCGACGACACTCATCTCCTCGGGGATCATCACGACCCGGAAATCCGTCTGCTCGGGGTCACGGAGCACACCCCGAAGGCGTTCGATGCGCTCCCGCAACTCCTCCAAATCGGCCGACGGATCGGCGTCGTTCCCCCCGCCGAACATCCCTTTGAGTCCCTCGAACATCCCCTGCATTCGCTGTCGCATCTTCATCACGCGGCCGACCATCGAGTCCATGAGTTCGGGGAGTTCGAGCAGCCGCAGGGTGTGGCCGGTCGGTGCAGTGTCGACGATCACCCGGTCGAAGCGTGGATCGTCGAGGTATTCGAGCAGTTGGCGCATCGCTACCGCCTCGTCGGCGCCGGGCATCGAGCCGCCCATCCCCATCATTCCGGCCAGCCCGCCCATCCCTTCTTCCTCGTCGTCGCCGAGCATATCACCCATCGGGCCGAGTTGCTCGCCCATCTCGCCCATCCCGCCGAGGGGGTTTTCGTCGGTGCCGAACATCCCCTCGCCCATCGCCTCGTCGGGATCGATCTCGGCAGCCCACAGCGGGATCTCCTCACGGATTCGGGTCGGCGTCGGTGGAATCGCGGTTTCGAGGGTGTCCGACAGCGAGTGGGCCGGATCGGTCGACACCACGAGCGTCGACGTGCCACCGGCGGCGCTCGACAGCGCGGTCGCGGCGGCCATCGTCGTCTTGCCGACGCCGCCCTTTCCGCCGTACAGCACGTACTCGGGGGCGTCGACACCTGCCGGCAGGTCGGTTTTCGTCGCTGTGACCTCGACCGGCTGTGGGCCCGTATCCGCCGTGTGTTCCGCCTCGGGTTCCTCGCCTTCGACCTCGTCGACGGCTTCGACATCGATCTCGCTCATACCCGAGGGGAGACCGCCGGGACTTGTGTAGCCGTCGGTCCCCCCTCACCTCGCCTCGAAGTAGTCGGCCAGCCGTTCGGCGGCCTCGGTCACCCGCGGCGTGACGAGCGCAAACCGGAGCCACTCCTCGCGCGCATTCCCGAACGTAGAGCCCGGCATCCCCGCGACCCCGGCCTCGTCGACCAGCGTCTTGACGTTCTGCATCGTGCCGGGGAAGCCATCGAACCGCGCCAGCACGTAAAACGCCCCGTCGGGAGTGGTGTACTCGGCTCCGGCCTCGTCGAGCGCCGCGGTGAAGGCCTCAACGCGCTCGGTGAGTCGCTCGCGTGCCTCCCGGTAGTAGTCGGGGCCTGTTTCGCGGTAGGCGGTGTATACCGCCTGCTGGGCGGGTCTGCTCCCGGTCACATTGACCAGCATGTGTCGGGTTTTGGCCGCCTCGACGAGGTGTGGTGGGAAGATCGCGTACCCCACACGGAAGCCGGTGATCGCCATCGACTTCGAGACGCCGCTGGTGACGATCACGTTGTCCGCATCCAGAGTGAGCGCGCTCTCGAAGTGGCCCGAGAAATCGAAGTGGTCGTAGACCTCGTCGACGACGACCAGCGCGTCGTGGTCGGCGGCCGTCTCGACGACCGCCCGGACCGACTCGATGTCGTACACCGCACCGGTGGGGTTGTTCGGCGTGTTGAGGACGACGAGCGCGGTGTCGTCGGTGATCGCCTCGCAGGTGGCCTCGACATCGAGGCTACCGTCGCGGGCCGCGTCGACGAGTCGCGTCTCGCCGTCGAGCATCGACACCTTGCCGGGATAGTAGGGGTAGACGGGGTCAATCAGGACGGCCTCGTCGCCGGCCTCGCGGTCGAGCGCGCGGGCCATCCCGAGGTAGTTGGCCTCGCCGGTGCCGTTGGTGACGATCACCCGGTCGGGGTCGACGTTGCGGCGCTGGGCGATCTCCTCCCGAAGCGGCGTCAGACCGTCACTCGGGGGATACTGGAACTCATCGGCGTCGGCGGTGGCGTACGCACTGAGTCCGTCGCGGATGGCTTCCGGCGGCTCCCAGTCGGGGTTGCCGCTGACCATGTCGATCACGTCACCGTCGGCCGCCGCGGCATACTGCATCACGTGGAAGAACTGCGGCGTCTCGTAGTTCATAGGCGGGAATTCGAGGCCGAACCCCTCTTTCTTTCGCCATCGCTGTCAGTCACCAGTCGGAAACATACACATAGCTGGGCAGATAGTCTCTGCATAATGAACAAACGCGGGCACGTGATGAACGCGGTGTTGTTGAGTATCGGACTCGGAGCCGTCCTTCAGCCGACCTGGGATCTAGCGACTGCGGAGATGATCGTCAAACTCTCGGTGCCGGTCACGCTGGGGGCACTGATGCCGGACGTCGACACTGCCTTCGGGAAACACCGGAAGACGTTCCACAACCTCCCGATGTTGGCGATCTTCATGGCGTGGCCGCTCTACTTCGGGAACCTCCAGTACGTCTGGATCGGCGTTGCCACCCACTACATCCTCGATGTGGTCGGCAGCACACGCGGGATCGCCCTGTGGTACCCCCTCCTCAGTCAGGAGTACAATCTCCCGGTCGGCATCCCGGTCTCTAGCAGCAAATCCGATCTCGTAACCGTCCTCGTGACTGGCGCCGAGATCGTCGCCTTCGCGGGGATTCTCTACTACGTCTGGCCGCAGGCGCTCGTCTACGGTGAGCAGGTCGCGACGGTGCTGCCGTAGTCGCCGACTCCTCGTCTAGTCGCCACCACCTACTTTTCAGATGCCTCGGGTCTCGTAGCGAGGGACTCCTCGACCGCCGATTCCAGCGGGTCGACCAACTCCCCGACAACCGTGTAGGGGTCGGTCTCGCGTCGCGCGACCCGCGAGGCGACGGCTTCGATGCCGCCGTGACCGTCGAGGACCTCCTCGGCGAGTCCCCCCACGTCTGCCCGGAGCAGCCGCCTGATCTCCGTTTCGGCCTGTCGCCGACGGCGCCCCTCGCCCGTCCCGGAGTCGACGAGATACTGTCGGTGATCGTCGAGTGCCGTCCGGAACTCGTCGACGCCCTCGCCGCTGGTGGCGACGGTTTCGATCACCGGCGGCGTCCAGCCGCCGTCGTCGACCGCCGCTGGTTCCGAATCCGTCGCGTTCGGCCCGTGGTGGCCGGCCGACAGCCCCGCCGCGGGTGCCGCATCCATGTGGATCATCGTTTCGAGATCGGCGACGGTGCCGGCGGCCTCGTCCTTGTCGGCCTTGTTGACGACGAACAGATCCCCGATTTCGAGGATCCCCGCCTTCAGGAGTTGGACGTCGTCGCCGGAGCCCGGCTGGACGACGACCGCGACCGTCTCGGCGGTTTCGACGATGTCGACCTCGTTTTGGCCCGCGCCGACGGTCTCGACGATGATTCGGTCCTTACCAAAGGCGTCGAGGGCTTTGACCGCGTCGGCGGTCGCCATCGACACCCCTCCGAGACGGCCGCGGGCGCTCATCGACCGGACGAAGACGTCCATGTCGCCCGCGGTCGACCCCATGCGGATCCGGTCGCCAAGCACCGACCCACCCGTATACGGCGAGGAGGGGTCGACCGCGATGACGCCGACGGTCTCGCCGGCCTCGCGGTACTGCTTGGTGAGCGCGTCGACCAGCGTCGACTTGCCGGTTCCCGGGCTCCCGGTTACCCCGACAACCGACGCCGTGCCGGTTTCGGCGTGGAGGGCAGCGAGGAGGTCGCGGTAGCCCGGCGCGCGGTTCTCGATTTTGGTGATGACACGGGCCAGCGCGGTGTGATCGCCGTCGAGTAGCGACTCGTACAGCTGGGCGTTGGCGTCGCTGAGTTCGGCCATGGTCACTCGTTGCTCGCGTGTTCGCGGACGAACGCGACGGTCTCCTCGGTCGAGGTGCCGGGGCCGAAGATCGCGTCGACGCCCGCTTCTTCGAGTTCGGGTTTATCCTCCTCGGGGATGATCCCGCCGACGAGAATCAGGGTGTCCTCGAAGGCGTCGTACGACCGCAGGCCCTCAATAACTTTGGGGATCAGCGTGTTGTGGGCCCCCGAGAGGATCGAGATCCCCAGTACGTCGACGTCCTCTTGGACGGCGGCTTGGACGATCTCTTCGGGCGCGCGGTGGAGTCCCGAATAGACCACCTCGAAGCCTGCATCCCGGAACGCGCGGGCGATGACGTGAGCTCCCCGGTCGTGGCCGTCGAGGCCGACCTTCGCCACGAGACACCGGGTGGCTCGCTGTGCGTGATCCGTGCTCATACCACAGTCTTTGTCCGAGATGGGTTTGATTGTACCGGACGGTTAGCTGACGCCGCCGGCCGAGTCCGTACAGAACGTCTGGGTCGCGTAGACGCGGTTGTTCTCGGTGACGATCACGCCGACGCCGCTTTCGACGAACGACTCCCGGAGGATGTTCTCACGGTGGCCCGGTGAGGCCATCCACCGGTCGACCAGGTGGGTCGCGACCGCGGACTCGTTCTCGGCGACGATCGTCTCGCCGTCGACGGCGACGGGTTCGTCGATCCACGACTGGGCGACGTTCTCGCCGCCGGCCCGACAGCCCGCGGCCGTGAGCCGGTCGGCGGGCGTCACACCGTCGGGGCTCTCGTGGCCGACGTAGCCATCGGCAATCATGTCGGCGCTGTGGCTGCGCGCCACCCGTTGGAGGTCGTCGTCGGTCGACAGCCGCTCGCGGCCGGCGGCGGTCCGTTCGGCGTTGACTTCCGCGTGTATCAGCCGTTCGATGGCCTGCTCGTCGGCGACGGTCGCGTTCTGGGTGACCGGTTGGCCGTCGAACTCGCCCGCGGAGTCGCCGACGGTCCCGGCAATCGCCTCGGTAATTTCGCCGGCCGACGCGCCGACGAACGGGACCGGCTGGCCACCGAGATCGTCGGCCAGCGGCCCCATCCCGGCAAAGCCGCCGGTTGCGACCAGCCCGATGACGACCAGATAGAAGACGATCAACCGGACGGCGATCCGGACCGGGACCGCGATTAGCCGGTACATACTCGAACGGAATGGCCTCGCTGAGGTGCTGGCATTGTGGGGGGACAGCCAGCAGTTGGCCCGCCTGCCGTATCACTCTATTTCAGCGGGGGTGAGATGTCGCTCTCGGTGATGAATCCTCCAGCCAGGGAGTCGACGCCAGTGCTATCGCTCGGCCATCAAAAATCCGCAAAACGGATTGCGTCGATACCGCGACGCGTCGTTACTGCACAGTGGGCGAACGCCTTAGAGGCGTTCGACGTTGGCCGCTCGTGGACCCTTCGGGGACTGCTCGATGTCGAACTCGACGTCCTGACCCTCTTCGAGGTCCGGGCCGCCAACGTCTTCCATGTGGAAGAAGACGTCGTCGTCAGCATCGTCAGTGTCGATAAATCCGTAGCCGCCTGTGTCGTTGAAGAAATCAACGGTTCCTTGCGCCATTGCATCTGCACTGAGTAGCTCCAGCGTCATAAACCCCCCGTGAGACGCGATACCTCGGACCGCGAACCGACCACACGAGGGGCGGCCTCGTCGACCGACGCCCGCGACCCATCGGTAGCCGTCGACTACTCGAACTCGTCGAGGGTCGCGTGGACGCCCCCGCCTCGCTTCCGGATCAGTCCGTCTGGGGGATCGAGGCCGAGTTCGTCGGCTGCGAGTCGACCCACTCGGTCCGTCGCCTCGGGTTGGGTGTAGACGCCGAGCCGCCACTGGCCACGCTGGGCGGTCCGTAAGGCACTCACTAACGGCGACTGTGCGCCGAGGTTGCGGATCTCGCCGCCGACCACCACTCGGGTCGTCGACTCCCGGATCGTCGGCTCGTCGGGGATCTCGACGATCACGTCCGTCGCAGGGAGTTCCGCACGCTCGGCGATCGTCGACTCCAACTCGCGGATCTCCCTATGCTCGGCTTCGAGCAGCGAGTCGGGGACGTGCTGGAGTTCGGCCCACACGGCTCGTTTGAGGAGGCGGCGGCTCCCGTAGCGCTCGGCGAAGGCTTCGGTCTCGGGCGTGTTGCGCAGTGCGACCAGCAGGTCGTGGTCGTCCATCCGGCGGATCCGCTCGGCGTCGAGAGCGGTCTCCTCGATGAGTCGTTCGGTAGCTCGCCGCAGCATCGCCTTGCTGATCCGGGCGACGGGATGCATGTAGACAGTCGGGTTCATCAGCGCGCGGGCCAAAAGCAGGCTCTCGGCGGTCTGGACGTTGCCTGCATCGAGGACGAGTTCGCCGTCGACGAAGGTCAGCTCCCGGATCAGCCGCTCGGTGTCGATGGTGCCGTAGGGGACGCCGGTGTGGTGGGCGTCCCGGACGAGGTAGTCCATCCGGTCGACGTCGAGTTCGCCCGAGACGAGTTGGCCGAACTGCCCCTCGCCGGCGACGAGCCCCGCGATATGGCCCGGATCGAGGTCGTGGTCCCGCAGGATCTCGCCGACCTCGCCCGATGTGAGGAGTTCGTCGACGTCGTCGTGGTATTTGCCCGTATAGCGGTGGGTGAGTTCCTCGATGTTGTGGCTGAAGGGACCGTGGCCGACGTCGTGGAGCAGCGCCGCCGCTCGGATGCGCTCGGCCTGTCGACCTTCGATGCCGATCTCGCTGCAGGCGCGGTTGGCGAGGTGGTAGACGCCGAGGCTGTGTTCGAAGCGGGTGTGATTGGCCGACGGGTAGACGAGTTGGACCGTCCCCAACTGCTTGATGTGCCGCAACCGCTGGACGGTCGGCGTATCGAGCAGCGCCTCGGCGACGCCCTCGATCTCGATGTGGTCGTGGACGCTGTCCTTGATCGTGGCCATACGGTCGATTTCACCGCCAGCCTGAAAAACAGTACTGCGGAGTCGGGGGTGGCTACTCCAGTACGACCAGCACGTCGCCCATGTCGACGCTATCGCCCTCTTCGACCATCACCTTCGTGACGGTACCGCCGCGTTCGGTCACCACGTCGTTTTCCATCTTCATCGCCTCCAGCACACAGACCACGTCGTCGGGGGCGATCTCGTCGCCGACCTCAACGTCGACCGAGAGGATCGTCCCCTGCATCTCGGCGGCCACGGTGTCGCCGCCCTCGACGGCCGCCTCGTCCTCGTCGTCGTCCTGCCGGGCCTGTGGGGGGCGCTGCATGCTACCGCCGTCGTTGCCGGGGTTCGACGATTCGACGGCGATCGGCGGTGCGCCGCGTTCTTCCAGCGAGACATCGAACCGCTTGCCGTTGACCTCGACGGTGAAATCCCGCTCGGTCGACTCTTCGTCGTCGTCGCCCTCGCTGCCGTCGTCGGTTGGCCCCCACTGGGCGACAGCCTCCTCGATCCGGGCCTGATCGAGTTCCTCGTCGAGATAGTTGGTCGTGTGCTCGCCCTTCGAGAACGCCTCGTCGGTCACCATCAGCCGGTGGAACGGGATGATCGTGTGGAACCCCTCGATCTCGAACTCCGCGAGTGCGCGCTCGGAGCGGACCAGACACTCTTGGCGGTCCGACGCCGAGACGATGAGTTTGGCGATCATCGAGTCGTAGTCGCCGCCGATCGAATCGCCCTGTCGGACCGCGTCGTCGATCCGGACGCCGATCCCCCCGGCGGGGTCGTAGGTTTCCAGCGTCCCCGTCGCGGGCTCGAAGTCGGCGGCGGCGTTCTCGGCGTTGATCCGGAACTCCATGGCGTGGCCCTCGATGTCGACCTCGTCCTGTTCGAAACTCAGTTCCTCGCCCGCGGCGATCCGGAGCTGCCACTTGACGATATCGAGGCCGGTGATCTCTTCGGTCACCGTGTGTTCGACCTGGATCCGGGTGTTGACCTCCATGAAATAGAAGTTGCCGTCTTCGACGAGGAACTCGACGGTGCCGGCGTTGGTGTAGCCCGCCGCGTCGACGCCCCGTTTGGCTGCCTCGCCGATCTCCTCGCGGAGTTCCTCGTCGAGGGCCGGGGAGGGCGCTTCCTCGACGACTTTTTGATGGCGGCGTTGCAGCGAGCAGTCCCGCTCGCCGAGATGTCGGACGCTGCCGTGGTGGTCGGCGATGATCTGGACCTCGATGTGTCGGGGGGCCTCCAGATACTTCTCGACGTAGACCGAGTCGTTGTCGAAGTAGGCTTCGCCCTCGCGTTTGGCGGTCTCGAACTGGGACTGGACCTCGTCTTCGCTGTGGACGACTTTCAGGCCGCGGCCACCGCCGCCACCCTCGGCCTTGATCGCCACAGGATAGCCGTAGTCGTCGGCGATAGCAGTGATCTCCTCGACCGATTCGACCGGCTCGGTCGTCCCCGGCACGACGGGCACGTCGGCCTCCTGCATCAGCGAGCGGGCTTTGGTCTTCTCGCCGAGGGCTTCCATCGCCTCGGCATCCGGACCGATCCACGTGAAGGGGCTGTCCTCGACTTTGGCGGCGAATTCCGCGTTCTCGGCCAGGAAGCCGTAGCCGGGGTGGATGGCGTCGGCACCCGCCTTCTCGGCAGCACCGAGGACCGCCTCGTGGTCGAGATAGGAGTCGGCGGCGCGGGCGGGGCCGATGTTGTAGGCCTCGTCGGCCTGCCGGACGTGGCCGGCGTGTTTGTCGGCCTCGCTGTAGACCGCGACCGTCCGGACACCCAGCTCCTCGCAGGCACGCATCACGCGAACCGCGATCTCGCCGCGGTTGGCGACCAGAACCTTGCTGAACATAGGGTGTTGTTTGCTCATCGGCCACCTGATTCTATCGGTCGACGGAGCCCCCGTAGCGGCCATCTACTCACGAATACTGATAGCTATCGGCCGGATTGCTGTCGGCCGTCACCTGGATCGAAACAGTCAGGTCTCCCGACTCGACCGGTCCGATATGACGCTCACAGGCAAGCAGATACAGTGGACGGCGATCGTCCTCGGGGCGACGTGCTACTTCTTTTTGGGCGCGCTCACCGAGATCGCGCTACCCGTTCAGTTCGGGGTGTTCCTCGGTATCGCCGTCCTCGTACCGGCGGTCGTGACCCGGTCGGTACCGCTCCAGCAGCCGGTCGACGAGGGCGACGACGAGTACCGGTTTTGAGTTCAGGCGAGCCGTTCGCCGCGTCGACCCGCTCGACCTGCGAACGCTCCGAGCCAGTGATCCAAGCGGTGGCTTCTATCTTCCACGGTATCCCAATAATATCGAAAACAGCATCTTCCGCCGGGTGTGAAATCCCGCCGCTCAGAACCGGTCGCTCCGACCGGCCGCAGTCCACCCATCTCTTGGGGTCGACGTCGGCGGTCGACCCGCGGCCTCGCCGACGGCTTCGAGTCGACCGGCGAACGCCCAGCTCCGGCGGCTCTCACCCTCCTCGTCGTCAGCCGCCGCGGCGGCTGCGGCCGCGGCCTGTCGGTCCCGGAGGTGGGCCGCGATGGCGACCGCGATGGCCGCGGCTTCGGCCTCGTCGGCGTCGGCCACACCACTGAGGTCGTCGACCGAGACGGTCGGCGCGTCGCCGTCGCCGGCGTCGGCGTCGGTCGCCGGTTCGTCGACGACGCCTGAATCGATAGCCATGGTTAGATCGGGATGTTACCGTGTTTCTTCGAGGGCTTGTCCTCGCGTTTCGACAGCAGCATGTCGAGATCGTCGATCAGCCGCGCCCGCGTTTCACCGGGCTCGATCACGTCGTCGAGGAAGCCCCGATCCGCGGCGGTGTAGGGGTTGGCGAACTCCTCGCGGTACTCGTCGATCAGTTCCTGCCGGCGAGCCTCGGGATCGTCGGCTTCGGCCAGTTCCTTCCGGTAGAGGATGTTCACGGCTCCTTTGGGCCCCATCACCGCGATCTCCGCGGTCGGCCACGCGTAGTTGACGTCGCCGCCGATATGTTTGGAGGCCATCACGCAGTATGCCCCGCCGTAGGCCTTGCGCGTGATCACGGTCAGCAGCGGCACGGTCGCCTCGGCGTACGCGTATAGCAGCTTCGCACCGTGGCGGATGATCCCGCCGTGTTCCTGATCGGTGCCGGGCATGAAGCCGGGGACGTCCTCGAAGGTGACGATGGGGATGTTGAAGGCGTCACAGAACCGGACGAACCGCGCGCCCTTTTCGCTGGCCTCGATATCGAGGGTTCCGGCGTTGACCCGCGGTTGGTTGGCGACGATGCCGACCGAGTGGCCATCCAAGCGTCCAAAACCGACGACGATGTTCTTCGCATAGCTCTCGTGGACCTCGAAGAACGACCCCTCGTCGACGACCTCCTCGACGACGTTGGTGGCGTCATACGGCTTCTTCGGCGCTTTGGGGACGATCTCGGCCAGCTCGTCGGTCCGGCGCTCGGGATCGTCCCACGGATCGACTCTCGGGGGATCCTCGACGTTGTTCTGGGGGAGATAGGACAACAGCAGCGCCATTTCGTCGAGGGCCTGCTTCTCGTCGTCGACCGCGAAGTGGGCCGCCCCCGAGGTGGAGGCGTGGGTGACCGCGCCGCCGAGTTCGTCGAAGCTGACCTCCTCGCCGGTGACGGTCTCGACGACGTCCGGCCCGGTGATGAACATGTGGCTCGTGTCCTTGACCATGAACACGAAGTCGGTGATCGCCGGCGAGTAGACCGCACCGCCCGCACAGGGGCCCATGATCCCCGAGATCTGTGGGATGACGCCGCTGGCGTCGACGTTGCGCTGGAAAATCTCGCCGAAGCCGCCAAGCGAGCCGACGCCCTCCTGAATACGCGCCCCGGCCGAATCGTTGAGGCCGACGACGGGCGCGCCGACCTCCATCGCCCGGTCCATCACCTTGCAGATCTTCTCGGCGAACACCTCGCCGAGCGAGCCGCCGAAGACGGTGAAATCGTGGGCGAAGACGAAGACGGTTCGGCCGTTGACCTCGCCGTAGCCGGTGACCACGCCGTCGGTGAGGATCTGTTGTTCCTCCATCCCGAAGGTGTGGTTCCGGTGGGTCCGGAACTGGTCGAACTCGTGGAACGTCCCGTCGTCGAGGAAGTAGTCGACCCGCTCGCGGGCGGTAAGCTTGCCTTTATCGTGTTGCTTGGCGATGCGCTCTTCGCCACCGCCCTGCTCGGCCTCGGCCCGCCGGGCTCTCAACTCCTCGATGCGGTCGTCCATCGTCATTGCGGACCACCAGTCATTGGCTGTAATCGACTACCAGCGGCATCAAAAGGGTTCCGCAACAGCATACGTGACTGTCTCATTCGAAAACCGGTTAGGATGTCGACGGGTTCTGGCTGTGGGATCGTTGAACAGTCTGTCCGTGCGATATTTATATCGGATATCATGCATATTTATATAATCGAAATCCAGCGTGTAGCTATGGACGTACGTGAGACGTGGGCGACGCGGCTGGGATTCATTCTCGCCGCGACCGGAAGCGCAGTCGGACTGGGCAACATCTGGCGGTTCCCGTTTCTGACCGGCGAGTCGGGCGGGGCAGCCTTCCTCGTGGTGTACCTCGCGTTGGTGTTGGTTGTCGGCCTCCCGGTGTTGCTCGTCGAGTTCGTGATCGGCCGGCGGTCGAACCGCAACCCGATCGGCGCGTTCGATCAGTTGAACCACTCCCAGTGGAAGTTCGCAGGGGCGGTCGGCGCGATTGCCGGCTTCATCATCCTCTCGTACTACAGCGTCGTCGGCGGCTGGGTCATCCAGTATCTGCTCGCCAGTTTCACCGGCGGCTACGGCACCGATGCCCAGGCGTTCTTCATGAGTACCGCCTCCGGACCGACCACCGTTGCCTTCCACGCCATTTTCATGGCACTCGTCGCCGGGATCGTCGCGCTGGGCGTCCGTAACGGCCTCGAAAAGGCCGCGACAGTGATGGTCCCGAGCGTCATCGTGCTGCTGGTTGGCTTGGCGATCTACGGCTCGACGCTCGGCGGGGCGGCCGAAGCCTACCAGTACTACCTGTACCCCGATCTGTCGACGCTACTCACCGACGCCGTCTCGGTGCTGCCGGCGGCGGCCGGACAGGCGTTTTTCACCCTCTCGCTGGGGATGGGCGTGATGATCACCTACTCGTCGTATCTCGCCGAGGATCGGAACCTGCTACGTGACAGCGGTCTGATCGTCGTGATCGACACTGGGATCGCGATTCTCGCCGGGCTGGTCGTCTTCCCGTTCCTCTTCACGCAGGGCGTCACGCCCGGTGAGGGCGGAGCCGGAGCGATCTTCATCAGCCTCGCGGGGGCGTTCAACGGCCTGCCGGCCGGCCAACTGCTCGGCGGCGTGTTCTTCTTCATGCTGCTGCTGGCGGCGCTGTCGAGCGCGTTCAGTATCTTCGAGGTCGTCGTCTCCTTTACGATCGACACCTTCGAGATCACGCGAGTGCGTGCCTCGGTGATCCTCGCCGTGGTCATCTTCCTGATCGGCATCCCGACCGCGCTCGACCTCACCTATCTCGACACCTACGACAAGTTCGCCAACAACATCCTGCTGATCCTCGGTGGACTGTTGCTCTCGCTGTTCATCGGCTGGGTCTACGCCTCGGATGCCCGCCACGAGTTGCAGAAGGGCCGCACCGAAAGTTGGGTCGGCCCCGTCTGGCTCAACACCGTCCGCTACTTCGTGCCGCCGGTCCTGATCATCACGTTGGCGCTGGCGGTCGTCGAATACTACGAGTTCATCCAGTCGACGTTCTTCTGAGGCCGCGGTTCGCCGATCCGTTTTCAGGCTTCGCCGTACACCGGAACAGCCGCGCCGCTGGTGACTTCCGCCGCGTCCGAACAGCAGAACTGCATGACGCGAGCGACCTGCGAGGGGTCGACCCACTCCTCGCTCGGCGTCATCATCTCGCGGTTCATCGGCGTATCCAGCACGCTCGGCAGCACACAGTTGGCGCGTACCGTGCCGAGGTTCTCCTCGGCAATCGTCTCGGTCAGTATCTTGACGCTCGCTTTGGTCGACCGATAGATCCCGTCGCCCTCGCCGCCCTCCAGCCCGGAGCGCGCCGAGACGCTGACGATCGCGCCCTCCGTCTCCTGTAGGTGTGGGAGGGCGTGTTTCGAGGCCAGAAACATCGTTTTGAGATTCACGTCGAACAGCATGTCGAACTGCCCGACGTCAGTCTCCTCGATCGGATCGCCGCCGCGCCACGTGCCGGCGATATTCAACAGGTAGTCGATCCGGCCGTGGTCGTCGACCACCGCTTCCATCGTCTCCTCGACGGCGGCCTCGTCGGTGAAGTCGGCCTGATAGAAGGCCACGCCGTCCCGCGGTTCCAGCAGCGAGTCCTCGCTTGCGATGTCGACGATGTCGCAGGCGGCCACCGTCGCGCCTGCCTCGGCGAAGGCCTCGACGACGGCGCTTCCAAGTGCCCCACAGCTTCCGGTGACGACTGCCACGTGGTCGGTGAAATCGAAGTCGACTGTCATATGGTGACAGTCGACGGCTCGATTTATAAATCGGTGGGGCGAGTCGCGCGGTCGACCGTTACGGCGTGACGACGAGCTTCCCGAGGAAGCTGTCGTCGAGGACGGCCCGCTGGGCCTCGCCAGCCTCGTCGAGTCCGTAGGTCTCCTCGACCTGTATGTCGAGGTCGCCGCTCGCCATCAGTGACGCCAGTTTCGAGAGTCGGGGGCGGAAATCCGGCGTGTTGAACATGCTCATCAGCGTCAGGTTCAGGTCCTTGCCGCGAGCAGCCGACGACTGCGTGAAGCCGACGTTCTGATCCTTTTCGCCGATCCCGACCACGTGACAACCGGTGGCCGCAACGTCGGCATCGAACTGGAGGTACTCGTGCAGCCGGTGGTCGAGGATGACGTCGACGCCATCGGACTCTCCGGCCACGCTGTCGGCGGCCGCCACGACTGCCTCGGCCAGATCGTCCCGCCGGTAGTCGAGGACGACATCCGGGCCCAGCTCGTGGAGTCGGTCGTGGTACTCCGGCGAGGCGGTCGTGATCACCTGTGCGCCAGCCGCGGCCGCGAGTTGGACCGCCGCGTGGCCGACGCCGCCGGAGCCGCCGTGGATCAGACACCGGTCGCCCACCTGCAGGTCGGCGTGGTCGACCAGCGCTCGCCACGCCGTGACGGCAGCCACGCCTGCCCCGCCCGCGGCGACGGTGTCGACGCCCGCCGGCAGGCCGACGAGTCGATCCTCGGGGACCGCGGCGTACTCGGCGTAGCCGCCGTAGTGTTGGCTGCCGATCCCCGTGCCGTAGACCGTCTCGCCCTCGCTGAAGCCGTCGACGTAGTCGCCGACGGCGGCGACCTCGCCCGCGACGTCGATGCCGGGGATCATCGGCAGCGTAAACGGCTCGTAGGAGCCTTCGCGGAAGTAGGTGTCGACGGGGTTGACGCCCGCGCCGTGGACTTCGACCAGCACTTCGTGGCCCTCGGGGTCGGGCTGGTCGATCTCGTCTACCTGCAGTACGTCGGTGTCGCCGTGATCGTGAAACCGGACTGCGCGCATACGGGTTCAGAGGGGTGGTGCCTGAATAAAAGGGATGGTCGGCCTACTCCTCGGTGCCGACTTCCTTTCGGCCCGTGAGTTCGTCGGGGATCAGTCGATACGTCTCGTAGGGGATCTCCGAGGGTGGGCGTTCGAACACGTCGACGGTGGGGATGTCGACGGCCCACAACCCCTGCAGGGCAGCCGATTCGTAGGGCGCGTCGTCGACGGCTTCGAGGCGACCGGTGGCGACGATGCTCCGCCAGCCCGCCTCGGTCTCGCGGTGGACGACGAACGAGATGGGGTTGTCGACGAGGGTCGTTTTCCGGCTGTCCTCGGGGACCGAGAGCCGGAAATAGATGCTATCGGCGTCGGCAAAGTAGCCGTAGGAGACGGGGATCGACACCGGCGGCTCCCCGCGGTCGGTGGCGAACGACAGCACGCCGGTGCCGCCGGTTCTGAGAAACTCGTCGCGCTCCTCGTCGGTCAGTTGTACCCAGCGGAGCCCCTGCATGTGTCCATCGACGACTGCAAGGCACATAATGACATGCAGTGACCAGTATCGACGACTGTCCGGCGCGCTGTTCGGTGTCGACGATGATCCGTCGGGCCTCGACGCGGTATCAGGCCGCGAACTCGACGCCAGTAAGCTCGAACCGTGCGCCGCCGGTCTCGCCTTCGGTTACGCCGAGCCCCCACCCGTGGGACTCGGCGACTCGCTGGACGATGGCCAACCCCAATCCGGTTCCGTCCGGCGCGGTCGAGTACCCTCGTTCGACGATTCGGTCGCGTTCTGCCTCTGGGACTCCGGTGCCGTTGTCTTCGACGTAGAAGCCGTCTTCGAGACCGCCGACGGTGACGACGGCGTCCGCACGCCCGTGTTCGATCGCGTTCCGGAAGAGGTTCTCGAACAGTTGGGTGAGCTGGAGCGGGTCGGCGTAGATCGGTCGGTCGACGTCGGTCCGGAGTCTCGCCTCCTCGTGGACGATGTGCTGCCAGCAGCGTTCGCTGAGCCGTGTGAGGTCGACCAGTTCGACCGTCGGCCCGTCGGTGTCTCCGCGTGCATCCGACAGGAGGCTCTCGATGAGCGTCTCCATCCGGTCGAGTGCCGTCGCGACCGTCGCGTGGTGGTCGCTCGGCGACTCCGTCTCGGCCAGTTGGAGGTAGCCCTGAGCGACACCGAGTGGGTTCCGGAGGTCGTGTGAGACGATCCGAGCGAACGATTCGAGCCGTTCGTTTGCGTGTTCGAGTTCTTTTTGTTGGGCCTTTTTCTCGGAGATATCTCGGGTATTGATGACGTAGTGGCCGTCCGGCGTCGGATTGGACGAGGCGACCGATTCGACCCAGACGTAGCTCCCGTCGGCCGTCAGATGGCGATACTCGACGGCTTCGATGATGAACTCCTCACTCGCAACCACGTTTTTGAACGCGTCGTACACGCGGTCGTGATCGTCCGGATGAAAGACATCGGCACACGAGATCCCGACCAACTCGTCTTGGTCGAACCCACAGAGCCGTGCAATCGCCGGGCTCTGATACCGAATGATGCCGTCTTTGTCGAGCAACGACAGCAGATTCGTCGAGTGGAGGGGGATATCTTCGAGTGAAACCACTGGTTCCGAGCCATCCAGCGGTTGTGACCGGTGATCGTTGTCACCCCCCATACTAGGTGCAGGTGTCGGGGGATATTATCTGTTTGTGTGGTTGTGAGTGGAACCCGGCCACGCTCGTTTTGTCGGGGTGGGCTGCAGAAATCTACACCACGACCTGTCCTGTGTTAGTCGAGGAAGTCCGGCTCTTCGCGCTTGTCGGCGCGTTCGTCGACGAGGTGGTCGACGAACGCCTCTGGGTCGACATCGTTTCCTTCGCGCTCTTTGCGATCCCGAACCGAAATCGTGCCGTCCTCGACCTCGTCGCCGCCAACGATCACCATGTAGGGGACCCGATCGGTCTGGGCCTCGCGGATCTTGCGGCCGAGGGTCCACGAACGGTCCTCGATGTCGACGCGGAAGTCGTTGTCTTCGAGGTCGTTTTTGAGCCGGTGGGCGTAGCCGAGTTCGTCGTCGCTGATCGGCAGGATGCGGACCTGTTCGGGGGCGAGCCACAGCGGGAACTTGCCGTTGAAGTGCTCGATGAGCACCATGAAGAAGCGCTCGAAGCTCCCGTAGAGCGCGCGGTGGATCATCACTGGACGATGGTCCTCGTTGTCCGCGCCCGTGTAGGTGAGATCGAAGCGCTCGGGCATATTGAAGTCCAACTGGACCGTCGGGCCGTCCCATTTGCGTCCGAGTGCGTCGCTAAAGGCGAAGTCGATCTTCGGCCCGTAGAACGCGCCGTCGCCGGCTTCCAGATCGTAGTCCATCTTCGAGTTTTCGAGGACCGATTCGAGCTGACTTTCTGCCTTCTCCCAGATTTCGTCGCTGCCGACCGATTTCTCGGGGCGGGTGGCGAGCTGGACCTCGTAGTCGAGATCGAACGTTTCGAGGACTTCGTAGATCATGTCCATGATGTCGTCGACCTCCCGTTCGATCTGGTCGGGGGTACAGAAGAGGTGGCCGTCGTCGATGGTAAAGGCCCAGACGCGGGAGAGCCCGGAGAGTTCGCCGCGCTGCTCCTTGCGGTAGACCTTCCCGTTTTCGGCGTAGCGCACCGGCAGGTCGCGGTAGCTCCACGACTTTTCGTTGAAGATCGTTGCGTGGCCGGGGCAGTTCATCGGCTTGAGGCCGTACTCCTCGTCGTTCACATCGAGGAGGAACATGTCGTCGACGTAGTTGTCGTAGTGGCCCGACTGCTTCCAGAGCTCCGTCCGGAAGAGGTGGGGCGTCTCGACGTAGTCGTAGCCGTACTCGTCGTTCATCGACTCGCCGTACTGTTCGAGTTCGCGGAGGATCGCCTTCCCGTTGGGGTGGTAGAGCGGCAGCCCCGGTCCCGTGACCGTGGGGATCGAGAACAGATCGAGTTCCTGACCGAGTTTGCGGTGGTCCCGTTCTTTAGCTTCCTCGCGCATGTCGAGGAACTCCTCCAGTTGGGACTCCTTCTCGAAGGCCGTCCCGTGGACCCGCGTGAGGGTGTCGTTTTCCTCGTCGCCGCGCCAGTAGGACGACGAGATGTTGAGGAGTTCGAACGCGCCGATCTGGCCCGTCGACTCGACGTGGGGGCCACGGCAGAGGTCCTCGAACTCCGCCTGCTCGTAGAAGGAGATCTCGTCGGCGTCGGCGGCCTCGCGGTCGAGGATGTCCAGCTTGTAGGGGTTGTCGCCCTCGTATTTGGCGACGGCCTCGTCGCGGCTGTAGGTGGTGCGCTCGATGTCGTAGTCTTCCTCTACGATCTCCTGCATTTCGTCTTCGATGTCCTGGAGGTCGTCCTCGTCGAGGTCGACGCCCGTGATGTCGTAGTAGAACCCCTCGTCGGTCCACGGGCCGATGGTGAGTTGGGCGTCGTCGTACAGTCGCTGGAGCGCTTGGGCGAAGACGTGGGCCGCCGAGTGCCGAAGGACATCGAGATATTCGTCGCTCTGGTCGGTGACGATCTCGATGCGGTCGCCGTCGGCGACGGGAGTGACTTTGTCGACCAGTTCGCCCTCGATCTTGCCCGCGACGGTGTCGTCGCCGAGTCCCGGTCCGATCTCGTAGGCCACGTCCTGTAGTGTCGACCCCTCCGGAACGGCGAGTTCCGTGCCGTCCGGGAGGATTACAGCGATTTCGCTCATGTATTCCGGAAACCGACAGGCGGGGATAAGTGTTGTTGGATGCGGTTGTGGACAGTAAGAGTTCCACAGGAACTTCGCAGCTATGATTGCTACAGATAGTATTGGGAGTGAAATCACAGGTCGCGAACCGATTCCTGACAGCAACCACCGCACCAGACTGTCAGCCCTTCATGGAGCCGCCGTCGACGTCTCGCCGGACTCCGATTCGAACGGCAGCGAGATCACGAGTTCGTCAAACCAGACGACCGGCCGCTTGCTCTGACCCTCCTCCTCGAAGAGGATAATTCCCAATTGGGCGAGTCGATTCAGTTCCTCGTAGACGTTTTTCACATCGCGGTCGACCACCCGTGCGGCCGCGTTGATACTCGCCGGCTCCTCGCGGCGGATCGCCTCGATGAGATCCAGGACACGCGGCGTCAGCGTCGCCAAGAGATCATCGTAGCTGGTGAACGACAGCGTCGGCGTGCTGTCGGCTGGCTCGCCAGCGTCGAGCGTCGTGATCGCCTCGGTCACCTCGTCGTCGAATCCGGTGGCTGAGTTCACGGTCACGACGAGCGTCGACGCGGCTCGAAGCTGTTCGCGTTCCATCGGGTGTAGTGGTGGGGTGTCGGTCATGGGTTTCTCCTGTGTTAGTCGAGTTCGAACTCGGGTTTCGGGATCTCGCTCCAGAACCGATTCCAGAGCGCAACCATGCCGGGGAACTCGATGCTCTCCGGTTCGGGGTCCGGCGCGACATGGCGTTCGTGGCCCTTCGTATCGGCGTGTGAATTGTCATAGCGCCGGATCGTGCCATCCTCCAGTGTGCGAGGCGGGTCCGGCTCCGTCGCGCCGTAGTGGAGCTTGTAGGCCCAGCCTGACCGATAGGTGTTCTGCTCAGTTCTGAGACAGAATACCCGAACGACAGTGCCATCCGGGTATTTTTGCCCCATACTCACACCATCGAGTTCGGCATCGGTCGGAGAGCCCATCCTCAGCTATTGGTATGTGGACCAACGAGATAACACTATTGGTCTATCAACCAACGATAAACCCTCCAAACGATGGTCAGTACAACACCCATCGAAGCCACCAGCACCGTTTTACAACCGCTCACGCTGGAATTCAGTATGGCCTCCCCACCGGCCGAGTCGACCGACGAGACGGGGTTCGACGAGCAGGCGCTCTACCGGGTCGTCCGGTCGGCGGTCGAAGACGCGATCCTCGGCGTCTTGGGCACGCTGTTGCTGCTCGGCATCGCCGCGTTTTTCGTCTGGCTCGGTGGTGCAATGGTGGTCTCGGCCGCCGAAGCGGGCCTGACGGCGGGCCTCGGCTTCGGCATCGTCTTTCTGCTCTTCGGGCTCTACCTCGGGGCCACGACGCTGGATCTCGTGCCGCCACTCGGTGAGTGGTTCTGACAGGGCAATCGGCTGCCCGCCGAACGATTGGGGTGACCGTCGACTGTTCGACATCCACGTTTATGCGACTGGCTGACGCATCACAACGAGTGTATCAACGATGACCGGAACACGGCCGTCTCGCGTGCTCGTGATCACAGCCGGGACCGCCGACCCGGTGGACGGGCTCGAAGCCGACGCCGACCTCGCCGTGACGCTGATGCCTTGCGGTGACGAACTCGGTTCGGGGCTCGCCGACACCGACTGCGTCGTCGCCGTTCACGGCGAGGGTGTCGACGCGGTCGATGTCCTGAAACGAGTCCGTGGGTTCGATCCCGACCTCCCGGTCGTGGTCGTCGCCGACGACCTCACCGTTGCGAGCGACGCCGTCGCTGCCGGGGTCTCGGAGTTCGTCCCCGCCGGGAGCCCCGACGCCGCCGACCGGCTCTACGGACGAGTGTCGGCAGCGCTGGCTCCGTCGTCGCCCGCTCGCCCAGACGAGGCCGAGGGGATGCCCATCGAAGCACTCGGCGCCGAGGAGGAGCTCCGACTCAAGGAGCGAGCCATCGACGAAGCGCCGGTCGGCATCACCATCGTCGACGCCGACCAGCCCGACGAGCCGATGATCTACATCAACGACGCCTTCGAGCGACTGACGGGGTACGCCAAGGAGCGCGCCGTCGGGCTGAACTGCCGGTTCCTGCAGGGCGAGGGGTCGGATCCCGAGGCCGTCGACGAGTTGCGGGCCGCCGTCGACGCGGGCGAGTCGGCCTCCGTCGAGCTGCTGAACTACCGGCAGAACGACGAGCCGTTCTGGAACCGCGTCGACATCGCCCCGGTTCACGACGCCGACGGCGAGGTCTCGCACTTCGTCGGGTTTCAGACGGATATCACCGAACGGGTGGAGGCCGAGATGCAGCTCGAACGGGAACGGACGGACCTCCAACACCTGTTGCGCCGGATCGACGGCCTGCTACGGAACGTCACTGAGGAACTCGTAGAGGCACAATCCCGGTCGAACGTCGAGGCGGCCGTCTGCCAACAGGTCGCCGCCGCCGAGACCTACGACTTCGCGTGGATCGGCGTGCCGGATCGCGCCATCGACAGTCTCGTGGCGACGGCTGCGGCTGGCGAGTGGGACGTCTCGAAGGCCGACCTCGAAATCGACCTCACAGCCGTGGACGTGATGCCCGCCGCCTCGGCCTATCAGACGGGTGAACCACGAGTCGTCACCGATCCGTCGACGCTGTCGGCTGTCGCGTCGGCGTCCCCGTGGGTGGATGCCGCCGACCTCGGGGGGATCGCCGCCATTCCGCTCGTCTACGGGGAGACGACCTACGGCGTCCTGTCGGTGTGTACGATCGAAGCAGCAACGCTCAACGACTACGAGCGGACCGTCCTTGGGGCGATCGGTCGCGCCGCGGCGACGGCGATCAACGCCCTCGAACGCGGTCGACTCATCGCCAGCGACAGCGTGACGCGGATCGAAATCAGCTCCCGAGACAGGGGGTTGTTCTTCGTCGACCTCTCAGTGCTGACGGGCGCGTCGCTGACCTACAACGGCGCAGTGTACCGCGACGACGGCAGCGTCCTGCTGTTTTTCGAATCCGACGCCACTGCCGAGGCAATCATCGAGGCCGCCGACTACCCCCATATCGTCTCGGTCGAGGCACTCTCCGAGTACGACGGCGAGACGCTGTTCGAGTTCGTTGTCACCGACGACTCGCTGCCGGGGGCCCTCGCCGAGCGGGGCGTCCGGATCGACGCGATCAGCGTCGACGACGGCGTCGCCAGTCTCGACCTCGAACTCCCCACCGAAGGCGACGTCCGGGCGATCATCGAACTCCTCAAAGAGCGGTATCCGGAGACGGAGATCCTCTCTCAGCGGCGGGTCGAACAGCCGCCGTCGACACGACGTGCCTTCGTCGGCGAAATAAAAACCCGCCTGACGGAGCGCCAACTGACCGCGCTCCGGAAGGCCCACGTCAGCGGGTTCTACGAGTGGAACCGCTCCGTCACCGGCGACACCCTCGCCGAGTCGATGGACATCGGCCGGGCGACCTACCACCAGCATCTCCGGGCGGCCGAACGAAAGCTCGTCGACGCGTTCTTCGAGCAGTGATCACACCGCGGCTTTTCGAGCGGGGGCCGCCGTCCAGTGGTCGACGACCCACCGGAATAGCACCAACCCCTGCACGACGAAGAGGTTGGTGACGACGAAGAACAGCGCTTCCTCGACCGGGAGGCCGAACAGGTCGACGCCAGTCGTGTAGACGGGCGAGATGTGCCAGATGCCGGTCGCGATCGCGATGCGGTCGATGACCCAGAGATACAGCGTCGGCACGGTAACTCCGAGGGCGACCGTGCGGCGCTGATACACCAACTGCGGGAGGCCGACGACCCACTGGATGGCGAAGACGGGAGCGGCCCACGCGAGGATCGCCCCGAGGTAGAACGTCCGGTCGGTGCCCAGCAGCAGGACGCCAACGAGGCCGATCCCGACGGCGAGGGCACCGCCGAGGAGTCGCGGCAGCAGTCGGAGCCGCTCACGATCGAGTCGACGGGTGCCGTCCGCCCAGTCGAGCAGTCCCGTTTCGGGCCACCCGCGGCGGAGCGTCAGTTGGCCGAGCCACAGCGCGGTCAGGATCGGCTGGAGCAGGAAGAAGACGTACTCGCCGACCGGTGCGAGGCCGATGTGGGCAAACGTCTGGCCCTCGCCGTACCCCCAGACGCCGTGGGCGATGAGGTAGTTGTCCCACGGCGTCGTGTAGACGACGGCGATCAGCGTGATCGCAGCGACCCCGGTCCAGTAGACCGGTTTCCCGACGGTCCACACCGTCGGTCTGGTCGTCCGGGTCCGCATCACCGTCGCCACGGCCAACAGCCCCACGACGACCGGTATCAGGAACGCGAAATGGAACTGGAAGTACGTCGGCCCGCTCATGATCGGTCCTTTCGGTAGTCGGGCCGGTTTTTCGGGATGATCCGTGTATGAGTGTACATGATAAAACCCTCTCAGGGCGGGTGCCCCGAGCGGTCAGCGGCGTGTCGACAGCAGCGATTGGTTGTTAGTCGGCGGTGCCTGCGGCGCTCCCGACGGCCGCTCCGGCGGCGTCGAGGACCTCACGGCTCGACAGCAGGATAATACCGAAGCCGACCTTCGCGACGAGGTCCAACACCATGAACCCGGCCGTCTCGGTGTAGAGGCTGACCGCGCCGAGGCCCTCAGTGCCGAGGAGCCACCACACCGGGTAGACCAGCCAGACGAACACGATCAGGTTTCGCAACGTGCTGAACGTCGACTGGGCCTCAGCCGAGAGCTTGCGTGCTTCGTCGGCCAGCTCGCCGTACAGGAAGTACAGCAGCACCACCAGCAGGCCGGTGGAGACGCCCCACCAGATGAGGCGGTTGCCGACCGGGCCGAGGAACGCGGCGCTCGTCGACAGCGTAGCAACCGCGCCGGTGCCGATCATCAGCACGTCGAGGCCGACGAGCGTGTAGATCGTGTTTCGGCTGGCCCCCGCCAGTAGCGCGAGGTCCAACAGAAGCAACGGCGTCGTGAACAGCCAGTCGGTGTACCGCGCCCAGTAGATGGGCACTGCTTCACCCCCGAGTTGGACCGTCGTCAACCCGAAGCCGAGCGCCATCGCGAGATAGTTCACGAACGCAATGGCCGTGATGAATATCGTCACGATGTAGAACTCCTGTCGGCGTCTGTCCGTCTCGCCCCATCCGCGGGCGATGAAGTACAGCATCCCGAGGAGCATTCCTATGGTCCCGAGCCATAGCCACAATTGTTCGCCACCTGGACTTACCATTGTACCTGGATCCGTCATAATGCGTTTATCGTTAGGGTAGTATTGTGTATAACCGGACTACCATACTAGTATGGTAGTTGTGCTATATTTTCCTGTTTGTCACTCGCGCGGACCTATGGGACAGCCGATTCTCGAGAGATCCGTTGGAGTGGCTGCATCGCTCGCGCGCGAGAAGGGGCAGCTCCCGCGGAGCACACTACTGGACGGACTACTCGGAGATCGCTCCCGGCTAGCAGCACGATACCCACCTCACGGGGTCGGATATCGGCGGCATGCGGTTGGAGACCGAACCGGGCGACTGGAACTGAACCGGTGGCGAGTCCGAGCGAAGCGGTCCAGCCGCCCTCGATGCCGTGTGCGAGCTCGGTTCTCTCCAACTGGCGTACCGTGCCTACGCTGGTTGGTGCGTTAGATCAACCGGGAGGCTGCAGCGACAAGCGGCACCAACACGACGAGATAGGCAGCCGCAGCCAGCGTCTAGTCCCGACGGATCGTTCCGAGTCGACCAGCGTCGACCCGCGACCGCGGGAGAACGACGACCGCGAAAAAGCCGACCATCAGTACCAACAGCACGACCGCCGCGGCGAGCGTCGAGACGGCCGACGCGCCGAGCAGCCCCTCGCTTGCGAACAACAGCCAGACGAACAGCGGGCCGGTCAGCAACCCCGCGACGTAGTGGACCACCGCCGCCAGTCGACCGGGGGCCTCGCCCGGCGGACGGTCGGTCAACACCCCGGCGGCGATGTACATTGGGGTCTTGCCCTCCGGGAGCCGGGCCATAACGACGTCCATCACCAGCGTCGACACGATGCCCGCGCCGATGCCGACCGCAAACAGGATCGGGACCGAGAGTGTCGCAGTGTCCATACAGAAATATCGGACTGATCCGGTATCATCGCTTCGACGCCGTGTCGTCTCTCCGTTCGGTCGACAGCCGGCTTGATCACTCGTCCATCGGCGTCGAACACCGCAAGCAGAGGACGCTGTCGGCGATCCAGTTCACGTCGGCCGACTCGCAGTTCGGACACCGGTACTGGTCAGTGTTGTACGCGGTCGTCCCGCGCGGGGCTGCCAGATACCCCTTGTCGACCACCTGCTCGACGAACATCGGGAATCGCTGGTTCTTGTACCGTGCCCGGTGTGCGAGAAACGCCCCCGGTTGGGCGGGATCGCTGCCGTGGAGGGCCTCCCACGTGACGGCGATCTCGCCGTTGTCGGTCGACCGGGCGGCCTGTTTGATCGGGGCGGCCGCGGCCTGGAACAGCGGCGTCGTGCCCCAGTACTGCGGGTCGATGTCGTCGCCCAACTCCGCATACGCCGCTGCGGCGTCGTCGTAGGCCGCCGCGGCGTCGCTCAACCCACCGACGACGCGGAAGTCGGCGACGAACTCCGCCAAACACGCCTGCTGGACCGGCTCGGCGAGTGTCGTGGTGAGATCCTGTGCGACGGCGACGCCTTCGACACCACGGTGGGTCGCCCGGTCGGCCCGTCCGGCGACCCGGTAGGCGACGGCCGCAACGGCGAGGGCCGACAGCCCTCGGCCGATCCATCCCTTTTCGTCCGGCTCGAACCCGCTCATCCCCTCCCGCGGTGCGGCGAGTGTCTGCCAGCCGACGCGGGTGTACTCGTCGCCCGCCCGTTCGTAGGCTCGCTTGGCGAGTGCGCCGACCGCCTTCGCCCGGCAGGTCTCGATCCCGGCGCTCATCGGCCGTCTCCGGGGTTCGTCTTCAGGGTAGGTTGTCTCCGTCTCGACGGATCGGTCGTGTGCATACGTTCCTGTAGGGCTACTCGGACAAAACAACGGGCGGTCCGGGACGGGTTGTGCGTGCGATTCACCCATGGCCAGTAGGCTCATGCGTGTTTGCACCCTATCGAAGGGCGTATGACCGAGACAACGATCCCGGAAGAAAACGCACCGAAGTGTGCGGTCTGTAGCGATCGCGTCGTCGACTACCCCACCAATCGCGTCGTCGCAACCGCGACCGACGACGGCGATGTCGAGTACAAACTCTTCTGTGGCCCGAGCTGCGAGTCGTCCTACCACACGTAGCTGCCCGACGGGGGGCGGCCCCCTGTCGACGAGCCAACCTCTCAGCCGAATCTGAAGAAAGGCTATCAGGATAGGCCCCCACGAAAGGATATGTCCACAGTATCGGACCTCGTGGTGATCGGGGCGGGTCCCGGCGGCTACACCGCGGCCATTCGTGGCGCACAGAAGGGGCTCAACGTCGCCCTCGTCGAACGCGAGACCGTCGGCGGCGTCTGTCTCAATCACGGCTGTATCCCCGCCAAGGCGCTGATCCACGCCGCTGGCTTCCAGCGTGACATCGACCACTGGAACGAACTCGGCATTGAGACCGGTCCCGTCGACGTCGACTTTCAGGCCATCCAAGACTGGAAGGACGAGGTGATCGAGCGTCTCGACGGACAGGTTCTCGAAAGCTTGGAGCACTACGGCGTTGACCTGATCGAAGGCACCGCCCGGTTCGCCGACGCCACCACGCTCCACGTCGAGACCGACGGCGACACCCGGACGCTCGACTTCGAGACAGCGGTCATCGCCACCGGCTCCCAACCGCTCGAAATCCCCGGCCTCGAATACAGTCAGGACCGCGTCATCTCCTCGCGGGAAGTCCTCCAAGTAGACGAAGTCCCCGAGGAGATCGTCGTCGTCGGTGGCGGTTACATCGGGATGGAGGCGGTCACCAAGTTCAGCAAATTCGGCGCACGCGTCAAGATCGTCGAGGCGCTTGATCGAGTGCTCTCGGAGTTCGAGGAAGAGATCGTCGACTCGATACAGGAGACCAGCGAGATGTACAGCGACGACATCTACACCTCTACGCTGGCCAAGGGCGTCGAGTACGACGACGAGGGGAAACCGATCCTCGTCGCCGAAACGGACGGCGACGAACTCCGGCTGTCGGGCGACTATATCGTCGTCGCCGCCGGCCGCGAACCCAACTCGGCCTACGACCGGCTGGAGTTGGACAACACGGACGTCGATCTGACCGAAAACGGGTTCATCGCGGTCGACGACCAGTGCCGAACCAGCGCCGACAGCATCCTCGCGGTCGGCGACGCCGCCGGGCCGCCGTACTTGGCCCACGTCGCCTACCACGAGGGCAAGGTCGCCGCCGCGGTCGCTGCTGGCGAGGACCGGGCCGTCGACACCGAGTACATGCCGACGGTGATGTACACCGACCCGGAGGTCGCCACCGTCGGGCTCTCGGAGGCCGACGCCGCCGAACAGTACGACGAGGTGCTGGTCGGTCGGGTGCCGATGACCGCCTCCGGGCGGGCGCTGACGATGGACAAAACCGAGGGCTATCTCAAGGTGATCGCGGACGTCGACGAACAGTTGCTGGGCGTGCGGATCGTCGGCCCGCGGGCCTCGGATACGATCGCCGAGGCGACGCTGGCCTTAGAGATGGACGCCTCGCTGGACGATATCGCCACCACGCTCCACGCCCATCCGACGTTCCCCGAAAACCTCGTCGAAGCCGCCGAAGCTGCGAAAAACGAAGCGATTCACACCCACTGAAAACAGCGTCTTACCGGACCTCTTCGGCAACCGAAACCGCGTCGTCGACGCTGCCCTCGACGACAACCCCGGTCGTCACGTCGTCGTCGGTCCAGAAGACGACGCTGCGGCCCTCACGCTCGACGGCGGTCGCGTCCTCACCGTCGACAGTCACGCTCTCACCGTCCTCGGCGTCGCCGAGGCGGTCGCTTGCGCCGGTCGCGGTGATGATCTGGACCTCACCGTCGTCGGTCGTGTACTGCTGGATCACGGCCTGTCCGTCGGCGGAACTGAACTCGGTGGCCTCATCGAACTCGCCGTCGTCGTACGCCGGCACGTCGAGATCGGTCGACGCCTCGAGGTCGTCGAACTCGTCGTAGGTCTCGGTCATCGTCACCTCGACCCGATCCTCCGGCGGCTCGAAGGTACTCTCGTGGATGCTCACGTCGAACTGCTGGTCGGTTACTTCGACGGTCATCTGCTTGTCACCGTCAGTGGTCTCGACCTGCAACACCCGCGAGTCCTCGGTCGACACCCAGACCGTCGACTCGACGTCCTCGTACTTCTCGTCGGCCTCGTCGGTCGGCGTCAGTTCGACGACGTAGGCTTCCTCGCCGTCGAGTTCGGTCGTGTCGACGAGTTCGGCGTCGACGTTCTCATCCGGCACGAAATCGTCCGGCTGCTCGTGGTCGTCGTACTCCGACTCGGCCGGGATCTCACGAGCGAAGGACTCCTCCTCGCCGACGGCCCAGACGACAGAGCCGTTCGAGCCGACCTCCGAGGTCGAGCCGTCCTTCTCGATGACGAACCTGAACTGGTCAGGCTCGGCGAACGCGAAGTCGACGGTCGCTTCCTCGGTCTCGCTCTCGTTTTCCACCGTCACGTCGGCGCTGCCGGTCAGCGTCTCGGCGTCGTCGTAGCGCTGTTCGACGTCGTCGAGGATCGCTTCGCCGGTGGGCTGGCTGTCGGCTCCCGGGAGCCCGGTCGCCGCGCCGGCGGCCACGAGACCGACCACGACGACCGCGATCACCACTGCCGCCTGTCGACTACTACCGGATACTCGCATTGTCTACGTTAGGGGCTTGCGGCGTAAGTAGGTTGCTCCGATCCACCTGCGCCGGCGAACGTTCATGCCCGACGACGCCCAAAGGTGGTCGTGAGCGAATCAGCAGGCAGCCCGGCCGACGCCGATCCGACGGTGGTCGTCGACGGCGTCACCAAACAGTACGCCGCCGGCACCACCGTCACCGCCCTCGACGACGTGAGCCTCTCGCTGCCGCGGGGCTCCTACACCGCGATCATGGGGCCCAGCGGCTCCGGCAAAAGCACCCTCCTCAACCTCGTCGGCGGCCTCGACACCCCCTCTGCGGGCCGCGTCACGGTCGACGGCCACGACGTGTCGGCCGAAAGCGAGGCCGAACGTGCCGCCATTCGAGGCACGGAAATCGGCTTCGTCTTCCAGACGTTCAACCTCATGCCGCGGCTCACGGCGGTCGAAAACGTCGCCCTCCCGCTGGTCTTCGACGGCTGGAGCAGGGAGGACCGCCGCCGACGCGCCCGCGAACTCCTCGACGATGTGGGCCTCGCCGACCGCGTCGACCACGTCCCCGCGGAACTCAGCGGCGGCCAGCGCCAGCGGGTGGCCATCGCCCGCGCGCTCGCCCCGGACCCGGCGCTGATCCTCGCCGACGAACCCACCGGCAACGTCGACACCGACACCGGCGCGACGATCCTCGACATCTTCGACGACCTTCATGCGGCGGGCAACACCATCCTGCTTGTGACCCACGAGCGCCACGTCGCCGAGCGTGCCGAGCGCATCGTCCACGTCGAGGACGGTAACGTCCGGACTATCGAAGCCGTTGGGGAGGCTACGGATGGATAGCCGCGAGTCCCTGCGGATCGCCGTCCGGTCGATCCGGGCCCACAAACTCCGGTCGGCGCTGACGGTGATCGGCGTCGTCATCGGGATCGCCTCCGTCATCACCTTCGCCACCTTCGGCGCGAGCGTGCAAGCCGAGATCGTCGGCGACATCGGCGACAGCAGCGCGGGGAACATCTACGTCTTCGGCACCCCCGAAGACGAGGAGGGGTTCGACCGGGCCCTCCAGCCAGTCTTCACCGAGTCCGATGTCGACGCCCTCCGTGAGATCGAGGGCGTCGAGGCGGTTCTCCCGCGCGGCATCATACAGGTCGGCTCCGTACGACAGGGCAACGAAACCCTCGCCAGACAACAGGTGACCGCGACGACGCCCGAGAGTATCACTTCCGACTCGGTCGTCTCCGGGCGGACGTTCACACCGGGCGAAAACGAGATCGTCGTCAACGAGCGCATGGCCACCGCCTTCTCCCAGAACCTCACTGCCGGGTCGACGCTGACAATGGTCATGCCGGACGGCGAGGAGCGCGAGGTCACCGTCACCGGTGTCGTCACCGGCACCCGCGGCGAACTCCCGGTCGGCCAGTTCGCCCGCCAGCCCCGGATCTTCGCCCCAGTCGACCCCTTCTACGAATCCGTCGTCGAGAGCCCCTCGGCGGGCGTCCGCCAGCGGGCCTACCCACAGGTGACTGTCGTCGCCGATCCGCGACGGATTCCCGATACCAAAGCCGACATCGAGGCCTTCCTCGCCGAGTCGGACGCCCGGCAACTATCGGCCTCTGACACCGAACTCGTCGCCCGCTCGGGCAGCGACTTCGTCGACTCGATCAGCGACGTGATCGAACAGATCACCCGTTTCGTCACCGGGATCGGCGTCATCTCGCTGGTGGTCGGAGCCATCGGCATCGCCAACGTGATGTTGGTCAGCGTCACCGAACGGACCCGCGAGATTGGGATCATGAAGGCTGTCGGCGCGCGCAACCGTGACGTGATGGGGGTGTTCCTCATCGAGGCCGGCCTGCTCGGTACACTCGGGTCGGTGCTAGGGGTCCCGCTGGGCCTGCTGGTCGGCTATGGAGCGACCCGGTATGCCGACGTCGGCTTTGCACTTGCGCTGGACTGGATGGCGCTGGCGGTCGTCGTCGGCATCCTCGTCGGCGTCGTCGCCGGCCTCTACCCGGCGTGGCGCGCCGCCCGCGTCGACCCGATCGACGCCCTGCGCCACGAGTAGCCGTCTACGTCCACTGGCCCAGCACGTGCATCGCCCCGGTCACTGCGGCGGCGACCGCGACGTCACGGCTCCGGAGGCCGACCATGCCGAGCAGTCCCGACCCTTCGGAGTCGTCGTCACCGTCGTCTTCCTCCGGCGGGCTCGACTGGGTGGCGTTGCCATCGGTGGTCGTGACCTCCGTGTCCTCGGATTCGGTCACGGTGAGCGTGCCGGTCCGTTCGTCGTCGTCGGTGCTGACGGTGTAGCTGTACTCGCCGGGCGAGAGGACGACGAACTCCTCGGAGAGGTCAAGTGTCGTCTCCTCGCCGCTGTAGAGGACGGTCGTCTGCTCGCGGACCGTCTCGCCGTTGACCGTGAAGTTGACGTTCTGGCGGTCGGCGATGTCGCCGGTGTTGTTGATCGTCGCGGCGATATCGCCGAGATTTTGGCCGCGTTCGACCTCGACCGATTCGGGGAACGACGTGATCTCGAAGGTCGCCGGGTTGTCGAGGTCGTCGACGACTCGGACCCCACGTTTGTCGATCAGTCGGTCGTCGATCAGCCGGCCCTGTGAGTAGAACTCGACTTCGACCCGCTCGCCGGGTTCGAAGTCGGAGAAGTCTTCGGTGATCTCGAAGGTACGGTCCTCGCTGATCTCGATGTCCTCGATCGTGACCACCTTTGGCACCGGCCGGTTGCTCGCTACCAACTGCATCTCGGCCTGCGAGCCCGGCGCGATGTTCGTCTCACCCGAAATGAGACCGTCCTCCTCGGCGGGGACGATCAGTTCGTCTTCGAGGGTGGTCTCGCCGTAGTCGATGTATGGCTCCTCGAAGGTGAACGAGTCGTTGGCGCTCACCGTGGTGTCGCTATCGCCGAAGTACGGGAAGTGTTCGACCCCGTCGTCGGGGCTAACGGCCGGGCTGAACGGTTTGGGCTGCTCGCCGTTGATGAGCGAGTACTCCTGATACTCGTAGCGTTCGCCCGCCGGTGACTCGTAGGCGATCTCGAAGGTCAGTTCGTCGCCGTCGGTCGGTCGGCCGTCGAACGCCTCGCTGTCACGGGTGTCGACGATGACGTAGAAGCCGCCGATCTGTGGATCCGTCCCGATCGGATCGGTGCCGTTCCACTGGTCGGCGGTGTCGTCCGGGAGGACATAGAGGTCGCTGCTGTCGACGCCCGCAAACTGGAGCCTCGCGCCCGGTCGGTTCGGCGCGGCGAGTTGGCTGTCGGCCAACTCGATGTGGACTCCTTCGTGATCTCTGAGGAGGGCGTCGACGTCGTCGTTCGGGATTCCGCCGGGGTCGTCGCCGTCGTCGGTGACCGCCGGGTTGGTGGCTGCCACGTCCTTCATGAGCGCGCCGTACATCCCGACCGACTGGACCTCGATAAGGATCCGGTCGCCTTCGGCGATGGTGTCGGTTTCGGTCGCCGAATCCAAGAGAGATCCGATGTCGTCGACGCCGGCGGGCTCGTCGGCGTCCTCGAACTGGTCGACGCGGTCGGCGGACGCGGGCGGGAGCGTGTAGGTTGTCACATTACGGATTTCGGGCGGCTGCAACACGAGGTTCGACCGGCCGACGGGCTGGCGGAAGTCGGGAATGTTGTCGTCGCGCTCGATCACCGTCCCGCTTCCGCCGGCGACCAGTCGGTAGCGACCGGCCTGCAGCGGGCTTCCCCGAGACGATAGCCCCACGTGGTCGCGGAACTCCGCGAGGTTCCCGGCGATCTGGTTGCCTCTTTCGTCTTGGAAGGAGACGTCGCTGAACACGCCCTGTGGGGCGTTTGCGGCCCCGTTGTCGTGGGCGTAGCTCGTCACCTCGCCGTCGACTGGGATGTATGCCTGCTCGGAGGGCACGTCGGTCCCGACCAGCCGCGTGTTGATCACGAACGTCGCGTCGCCGTCGATGTGGAGCACATCGAGGTAGTTCTGGAGGTTCCCTTCGTTTACTTCTCGGTCACCGCCGAAGAGGAGGTACGCCTCGTCGAGGTCACCGGTCGAGACGTCGATCACGACGAAATCGCCAGCCGGCGTCTGGTAGCGTTCCTCGGTGAACTCGACCTGCTCGGAGTCGAAGACGTTCGACACGCTAACCGACTGGCTTGCGCTCTCGTTGAGTGCGCTAACCGAGAGGGTGTACTGTCCGTCGTTTATCTCGCCTTTCTCCGGGACAGTGAACGTCACCTCGTCGCTATAATCGCTGTCGAAGCCGGTGTCAAACGTCTGTGAGGGCGCAAATCCGTCCGAAGGCCCCGACGCACTGAATTCGACGGTGTCGTACACTTTCTCACTGAAAGAAAACTTCACGGTCACTTCATTCCCGGACTGCACGGAATTTGGCGTCACGCTGTCGATACTGATGTCGACCGGCGTATCTCGTTCGATGGAGATTTCTTCTTGTTTCGACTTGCCTTGCTCGATTTCAGTCGTGAGACTGTTAGATTTGTAATCCGGATGGGAGACCGTTACAGTATGCGTACCGAACGGGAGATTCTCGCTATATTGGCCGTTCTCTCCGGTCGTAGTTTGGTCCTGGTCGACGCCCTCCACTTCGACATCAATATTGTTTAGCTGATTTCCGTTGGTATCCGTTACTGTGAGCTGGAAATTCTCATTGTCTTGAACTAGACTCAGGTCGTTGTCAGTATTTGGTTGGGTCGAACCGTCGACCGGAACCGAAATTGAACCTTCCTCGAAATTCTCCGCATCGGCCGTCACTGTCCGTGTCGCTCCGTTCTCGTTCCCCGGTACGTCGGTGATTTGGTAGTCACCATCGCTGTCGGTCGTCGTGCTGAGTGACCCCCAGATGCTTGAGTCAGTACCGTCGACCGACACGTCCGCACCCGAAATAGCGTCATCGTTCTCGTTCGTAACCGTCCCTTCGATCGTCGTGAGGATCGCATCCAGATCGATATCTTCGGTTACAGTTTTGCCCGCATCCACGGTGACGCTCCGGTCTGCCGTTTCGAAGCCGTCCCGACTAACTGTGAGATCGACGCTACCGTTTGGAACATCGATCTCGTAGCTCCCGTCGCTGTCTGTGGTCGTCTCCGTCTCCAATCCGTCAGCACCGCTTTCGATGAGATTCTGATCGATCGACTCGTCGTGTTCGACGGTGATGGTCACACCTTCGATTTCGTCACCGACCTGACTCTGTGTGGAGTTGATCGTCCCCGTAATCGTCCCCGTTTTTCGCACCAGTTCGAAGTCCTCCGTTACTGGTGAGTTGGTCGTCGACACGGCGACTGACGTACTCTCGGTCTCGTAGTCCGGGTGAACTACCTCTACAGTCTGGGTCTCGTACGGCACATCGGTGAGTTCGTACTCGCCGTTCGAGTCGGTCGTTGTTTTGAGATGTGTTCCGTGGTCTGTGATATTGACCGCCGCACCCTCGATCGCATCGCCAGCCTCGTTGGTCACCGTGCCAGTGAGATTGCCGCTCGCTTCTGCGCCATGGCTGGCGACAGCGCTCCCGGTTACGAGCACGGTAGCCAATACTATCACCAAAAGCGCAAAAACGACAGTACGGCGATAGCCTCGGAAAACTCTGAGTCTCATGATTACGGAGGGGTACTCGATAGTCACCGTATTTCCCGACCATAGGTATTTAATCCTCTTCCTGAAATTCTCATTTTGTATAACCAGTGTGTCACCTCCGTCGACACACGCCGCCGTGGACAATCGATCAGGCCCACTGACCAAGGACGTACGTCCCGGCGGTGACCAACGCCGCAGCCGCGACGTCGCGGCCCCGGAGGCCGACCATCCCGAACAGTCCGGTCCCCTCGCCGTCGCTGCCGTCCTCTTCGGGCGGCGTCGACTGCGTCGCCCCGCCGTCGTCAGCCGTGATCCCCGCGTCCCCGCCATCGGTGACGGTGAGGGTGCCGGTCCGCCGAGCGTCGTCGGTGCTGACGGTGTAGCGGTACTCGCCGGCCGGAAGGACGACGAACTCCTCGGCGAGGGCCAGCGTCGTCGACTCGCCGCTGTCGAGGACCGTCGACTGCTCGCGGACCGTCTCGCCGTCGACGCTGAACGCGACACGCTGGCGGTCGGCGAACTCGCCGGTGTTGGTGACCGTCGCGGCGATATCTCCGAGTCGTTCGCCGCGGTCGACGCTGACCGATTCGGGGACGCCGCCGATCTCGAAGCGGGCCGGATCGTCGAGATCCTCGACGACGCGGACGCTCCGGCTGTCGAGCAGTCGGTTCTCGCCGGTCCGCTCCGCCGAGTAGAACGCGGCCTCAACGTCCTCGCCGGGCTCGAACGCCGAGAACTCCCCGGTCGCCTCGAAGGAGCGATCCGGGCCGATCTCGACGTCCTCGATCGTGACCGTCGACTCCCCGTCGGCCGCAGCCAACCGGAGTTCGGCCGTCGAGCCGGGGGCGATGGTGGTCTCGCCGGTGATGACGCCGTCGGCCTCGGCGGGGACGAGCAGCTCGCCGTCGAGGGTGGTTTCGTCGTATGCGACGCCGGGCTCAGTGACGACGAACGAGTCGGTGACGCTCACCGTCGCCGTGGCGGTGCTGGCGTACGGGAACTGTTCGGTCCCGTCGGCTGCGGGACTGAACGGAGCGGGCTGGTCGCCGTCGACCAGCGAGGCGTCGGGATAGGCGTAGCGGTCGCCGGCCGACGACTCGTAGCTGACCTCGACGGTCAGTTCGTCGCCGGGGGTCGGCCGGCCGTTGAACGCCTCGTTGTCGCGGGTGTCGACGACGAGGTACAGTCCGCCGATCCGTGGCTCGGTGCCGACTGCGTCGCTGCCGGGCCACTGGTCGGCCGAATCGTCCGGCAGCACGTAGAGATCGTTGCTGTCGACGCCCCCAAAGCGGAGCTCCGAGGAACCACCGCCCGACGCCGAGGTTCCCGTCAGTTCGAGACGGACACCCTCGCGGCGGTCGAGCAGCGTCGCGACGTCGCCCGCCGGAATCGCTCCCGATCCGTCGCTGTCGGCGGCGACCGCCGGGTTGGTGGCCGCGGTATCGGCCATCAGCGCGCCGTAGATCCCGGTCGACTGGATCTCGATGAGGAGTCGATCGCCCTCGGCGACGGTGTCGGTCTCGGTCGCTCGCGCGAGTAGCGGCCCGATGTCGTCGACGCCGACGGCGTCGCCGGCGGACTGGTCGAGGCGGTCGGCCGCCGCGGGCGGGAGCGTGTAGGTCCGCACGGCACCGAGCTCCGGCGGCGTGAGCGCGAGATTAGCGCGGGCGATGGGATGGCGGACGCCGGCAGTCCCGTCCCCGCCGAGTACCGCGCCGCTGCCGGCGGCGACCAGCCGGTACTCGCCGGGCTGGAGCGGCCGCTCCAGTGCGGTGTGTCCCTGTTCGTCCCTGAATGCAGCGAGGGTGTCGGCGCGTTCGGTCCCGTCCTCGTTCCGGAACGAGAGGCCATCGAACGCCCCCTGCGGTTCGCTGTCGGCCCCGATCGAGTGGGCGTAGCTTGTCACCTCGCCGTCGACCGGGATGTAGACGTCCGTCGAGGGACGGTCCGTGCCGACGAGCCGCGTATTGACGACGAACGTTGCGTCGCCGGAGACGTGCAACACGTCGAGATAGCGCCCTGCGGCGTCGCCACCATCGGTGGGGCCGGCAACGAGGACGTACAGTTCCTCGCGGTCGCCCGCCGAGACGTCGACTTCGACGAAGTCGCCGGCCGGCGTCTCGTAGCGCTCCCGGCTGAAGCCGACGTCGTCGGCCGCTCGCAGGGGTTCGGCCTCGAAGGCGTTTGCGCGGCTGGTCGACTCGCTCCGGCCCGAATCGTCTTCGGCGGTGAGTTCGACGTCGTACTGGCCCGCGACGAGTTCGTCCCGGCCGGGGAGTCGAACGGTCGTCGTTCGCTCGGTGCCCGGATCGACCGCACGCGACACGAGGGGCTCGCCGTTCGGATCGGTCACGGTCAGCGAGGCCGCGTCGACGGCCGGCCCGGCGGCGGTGTAGGTCACCGTCACGACCCCGTCGTTCCGAACGACCGCCGGGGTGACCGCCTCGATAGCCGGCCCCTCGTCGATGGCCGCCCGCGAGACCTGCGTCGTGTCGGTGGTCGCCCCGGTTTCGACTGCGGCCTCGACGGCGAACGACTTGCTGCCGGTGTCGTAGCTGAACGTCTCGGTGAGCGTCTCGTTTGGCTGGGCGGTGACCGACCGCGTCGTGACCGTCTCCCCGTCGACCGAGAACGTCACGTCCTCGATCCCCTCGATTTCCCCCTCGTTTTCGACTGTTGCGACGAGTTCGAACCCGGTCTCGTCGGTGGTCGTCTCGGTGATGGTCACGTCGAAGGCGGCCGATTCGAGGACCCGGAGCGATCGGTCGGCGCTCCCGTTGGCCGTCGAGAGGCTGTAGGTGTACGTTCCGGGATCGGTCGGAGCGGTCACGTCGAAGGTGACGTCCGTCGACTCGGCGCCATCGAGAGTGACCGATTCCGTATCGATGTTGCCGGAGACGTCGGTAAAGACGAGCTCTTGGGTGCCGACGGCGGTCCCGATGTTCCTGACCTCGCCGGTGACCGTTACGGGATCGCCGCCGGCGACCGCATCCCGGCTCAGGTCCAGCTCACGCACCTCGAACTCCGTCCATTCGACGGTTGTCGACGCCGAGTCGCTGTCGTCCTCGCTGCGAACGGTCGGCGTGATCGTTCGTGTCGGGCGACCGGGCACGTCGCTCCAGACGAACGTGTCGGTCACCGATTGGCCCCCACCCAACACCTGACTTTTGCTCTGCAGGACGGTCCCATCGCCGTCCTCCAGCCGAAGCTCCTGTGTCGTGGTGTCGGTGCCGGTGTTTCTGATCTCGGCCTCGATTTCGAGGTCGCCGTTCTCGTCGACGGTGTCGGGGACGTCGGTGATCTCGACCTCGAACCCTCCGTCGGCGGCGACGGTCCCGGTCGCGGCGACGAGACCCACCAGTACCAACAGCAGGGAGAGCGCTGCGATACGACCGGTGTGGTCGACGACTGACTGTCTCATGCGACCGGACGGGATCGGATACAGAATGGCGGCAGTCGGGTACGAACGTATTTAATTCTCCTGACGTAATTCTCAGAGTGTATAATCCGTGCGGCTGTTGCTGGGGCCAGCGGGCCGACTGGATGCAAGGCTTGATGTAGGAACCTTTCAATAGGCCAGCAAGGAGTATGCCGGAGTGTACGAACTGTGGGTCCCCGGTCGAGGAGTCGGACAACTTCTGTTCGAACTGCGGGGAACCACAAAACGAGCAGGCGCGGAACAAACTCGATCGGATGATCGACAAGCAGGCCGAAAAGCGGGCCAGCTCCGGGTCGACGGGGATGGACGACCGTGAGGAGTTGATCGCGCGCGTGAGCTACGCCCTCGGATTCCTGTTCGTCGTCGCCGGCGTCTCAGTTCTTCCGAACCCCGGCGGCGTACCGGTGTTGCTCGGCGGTATCCTGCTGTTCCCGCCGGTCCGGCTGCTGTCGGCGCGGGCCTTCGGCTCGCCGCTCAAAGTCGAGGCGAACGCGGCGATCGCTGCCATTTTGGCCCTGATCGGGGCGGCGGTCTACGTTTTGCTATAGCTACCGCCGCCGCCAGATGAGAACGGTCCCCAACGAGAGCAGCGTCATCACGAGCCCGATCAGCGCCTGCGGATACAACAGCCCGAGCAACGTCTCGACGAGTCCATCGCCGCTCTCGTCGCTCGACTCGTCCTCGGGCTCGGGGTTCGGGTCGATGACGGTGACGGTCCCCTCGACGCGATCGCCGTCGGTCCGTGCCACGTAGCCGACCTCACCCGGCTCCTCGGGAGCGGCCACGGTGGCCGACACCGTGGTCTCCGCGCCGCCGTCGAGCGTCGTCCCGACCGTCGACGAAGCCTCACCGAGCTCGAAGGTTATCTCGTCGGTCTCGGTCGTCGACCACTCGTTTCTGATCGTCGCCGACAGCCTCACGTCGTCACCGGGACTGACGCTGTCGGTGACTTCGAGCTGTGTGATGCTGAAGGGCCCCGATTCGTCCGCGTTGCTCGGCGGCTCGATGCTCCGGATGACCCCTGTGTCTGTCACCTCGACGGTGATCGCCTCGGGGAACCGGTCGATCCGGCTGAAATCCGTCTCCAGACCGCCGTTGCCGAACCCGCGGAGGACGATCGTCCCCTCGTCCTCGTAGGTGTCGTACATCCGGTAGCGCTTTTCGAACGGCTTGCGGTCACCGAACGGCTCGTTGGCCGCGCGAAGCTGTCGGCTGCCCATGAAAACCTGCTCTAACTGCCCGTAGGAGAGACTTGGGCTGGTGATGTTGACGTTGTACCGAACCCGGTTGGATTCCATCACTAGCTCGCGGTCGGACTGGACCGTCCCGGCGCGACCGCCCTCCCATCCCACTTCGAGGGTCTGGCGCTGGATCTCGAAGGCGCTCGCGTTGCCCGCCGCGACCGTCAGATCGACGACGCCATCGGCGAACTCGACGGCGGTGTTCCGCTGGGTCGGAAGGGTCAACACGTAGGTTCCCTCCAGATCACCGGTCTCCAGTTCCATCCCCTCGGCGTCGTACTCGATCTCTCGGACGAGCGAGCCCAACTCGCCGTCGTCGGGGTCGTACTCCCGTATCGAGAGACTTGTCGTGTTGAGTCGCTCGTCGGGGTCGGTGAGGCCGAGCGTCTGACCCTGCCAGTAGACTCCTCCGGAGTCGAGGTGATCGTCAGCCTCGATTTCCTCGTTGCTGTCGTGGGCGTACAGCACCTCTGGCTCGCCTGCATCGGCGGTTGCGGCGCTCGCCGCTCCCGATCCGACAACGAGCAGCACCGCGAGGACCCCCACCGCAACCGACAGCCGCGCGTACCCAGTCATCGGTCACCGACCGTGGCTGACGGCGACTGGCCTGGAAACGCGGTTCGGAATGTGGGCGTGATACATATCATCTGGTTTTGACACAGATGCATGTATATCCATCGCCGACCCCGTCGACAGCCACAGTACCCGGATTCCGGTCCCGTAGGCGGTGCCTACCAGCCGGTACCGCGTGGCTACTCCGGCGGCTGTTCCGTCCCGGTGTGATCGCCCGACGGCTGACTCGTGTTCCGTGCGTAGTCGGGGATTAATACGTTCGCCTCCCCAACAGATACCGATGAGCACGTACGTCGGTGTCGACTGGGCGTCGAGCGGGTGGTTCGCGGTCGCGCTCTCGGCGGACGGCGACGCCGAGATGGGACTCTACCCGTCGATCTTCAACCTCTGGTACCACCACGACGACGCCGACCGGATCCTCGTCGACATCCCGATCGGGCTGCGGTCGGGGGGCAAACGCGCCTGTGACGTCGAAGCCAGACGGCTCCTCGGCGGGAGCCGGGGGAGTAGCGTCTTCTATACGCCGACGCGGGAGGCCGTCGCCGCCGAGACGATTATCGAGGCCAAACGGGCCCAGGAAGGGCTCGATTTCAGCGTCCAAAACCAGGCGTGGGCGCTGGTCCCCCGGATCAGGGAGGTCGACGAGTTCCTGACCATGTTCGCCGACGATCTCGCCGATACCGAGGTCAGGGAGACCCATCCGGAGGTGTGTTTCACGGCGCTCAACGGCGGCGAGCCGATGGTCCACGACAAACAGACCGCCGCGGGCCGCGACGAGCGGCTCGATGTCCTCTCGACGGCGCTGCCGACGGCCCGCCGGCTCTACGAGGAGGCCGTCGAGACGTTCACCGAACCCGAATGGGCACCGGTTATCGGCAAGAGCGGGCGCGACGACATCATCGACGCGCTGGTCGCGGCGCTGACCGCCCGGGAGTGCGGCTCGTCGCCCCCGCGGCTGCCGGCCGACACCGACCCCGAGGTCGACGCCGTCCACGACCGAGAGATCGAGATCGTCCACTGGCCCGCACTAGACTGACAGGCGTCGCGGCCTCGGTACTCACCCCAGCGGGTACTGTCCGGCCGACCGGTCGGATTCCCGTTCCGTCTCGGTAATCCGGTCCACGCTATTTGAGAGTCGACGTGGTAGCCCGCTGTATGCCCGCGGACGGATCGCCTCCGGTGGGGAGTCCCCATCTCTCGACGGTGCGGACGGGGGTCCGACACTGGGCCCCAGCCATCGCCGTGAGTCTGACGACGTTCCTCATCGTCGTCAACGCCTCTCTGATGAACGTGGCCATCCCCACGATGGTCGACGAGTTCGAGACCACTGTCACCGTGATTCAGGGGGCGGTCGCCCTCTACTCGCTGGTGATCGCCGCGCTGGTCCTTCCGGCCGGGACGCTGCCGTCGCGACGCAGTAGCCGGCGTGTGATGGCCGTCGCACTGGTCGTCTACGCCGCCGGGACAGTGGTGGCAGCGATCAGTTGGAACACGGCGGTCCTCTATCTGGGGTGGGCGTTCATCGAGGGGGCGGCCGCGGCCGTGTTGTTTCCGCTGACGTACACCGTGTTGACGGTCAGCTACGCGGACGACGACCGGGCGACGGCGTTCGGCCTGCTGGCTGCCATTAGTGGGCTTGGGTCGACGCTCGGCCCGATCATCGGCGGCGCACTCACCACCTACGCGAGTTGGCGGTGGGGGTTCGCACTCCAGCTTGTTGGTGTGGCAGTGATCCTCTACTTCGTCCGGTACGTAACTCCCGATCCGCTGTCGGACACTGATAATTCGCTGGACAAAGGTGGAACCGTGCTGTCGGTCGTCGGGTCGACCTCGCTCGTCACTGGCTTCCTACTGAGCGGGAAGTACGGGTGGCTCATCGAACGGCGGGCGTTTTTCATCGGCGAGACGCAGTTCAATCCGTTTGGAACGTCGCCAGCGATCTGGTTGCTCGGGGTTGGCCTCCTCGTGTTTGCGGCATTCATTCAGTACGAGCGCAGGCTGGAACGCGCCGGGGGGTCGCCGCTGGTGCCACTAGGTGTGCTAACGAACCGGCCGTTCGTCGCTGGCGTGATCGTCTACAACCTTCGCTCGATCATCTCGGCTGGCTTCTTTTTTATGTACGTGTTTATCCCGAAGATGCGACAGCTGGCACAGCGTGAGCTCGTGAGATCATCTCGTTATTTTGGGCGACTCGCTTGAGTTCGTCGTAAGGATTGCGTCCCTGCTGGCGCCACGTCGCCAGCAGGGACAGCAACGTTTCATGAACGAACATACCGCGGTCGTTGCGGAGCGTGCCGATGATTTTCCGAAGGACGACTGGTTCACGAAGTGCATTCTCTGCGGCATTGTTTGTCGGTGAGATCTCTGGCTCACCGATGAAGGTGAGCCAGTGATCGATCCCGCCTTTGATCTTTCCGAGTAGTGTTGCCACTGGTTCGTTTGCTACTGATCGCTCAACGAGCGATCTGAGCCCAGCCTGGCTTGATCGGTGCATCTGTGCTCGCTCACGAGTACTCGGGTCGGTCTCCAGCCAGGCCTGGAGACCGACATACATCTGCCTGAGTTTCCGATAAATCGGCTCTGCGTCCTCGTGATTCTCAGCTGCGTCTTCAGCTTCTCGGAGAATGTGTGCCCAGCACCGTTGAAGACTACTGCTGAACGCTGGATACGCTGTCCAGCCATCACAGACGACTGTTCCCGCGAAGTCCTCACCGAGGACTTCAGCGGGAACATCACTCCCACGGCTCTCCCTGACAGCATACAGCGTGTGTTGGTCCGTTCTGAATGTCCAGATCCACGCCTGTTCACCGTCGCGTTTGACGCCTGTTTCGTCAACGTGAACTACCTCAGCATCTTGGATCTGCTGGCGAATTTGCTCGTACTCGGAGCGACCGGCGCGCGCAGCGCGCTCGGTCGCGTGCCACGCCGACGCGCTTGATAACTCCAATCCATGGAGTTGCTCGAAACGATCAGCAATCTTCCGATAGGGAAGACGGTAGTCGTACCGAGTCAAAGCTGCCTGGGCGATGACGTTCACCCCGAACTGCCCCTCATCGGGGCAGTCGGGGTGAGAAGCGACAGTCTCGGAGCCACAAGAGTGGCACTCGTAGTGGTGACGGTTGTACTGTGTGACCTCCGGAGGTTGTGGATCCGGGAGTTCCTCGACGAGTCGGGGGCTGACGCCCGCCGACTCGTCGAACGTTTCGCCACACTCAGGACAGCAGTCACAGGTAACCTCAATTTCTTGATCTGGATCAGGTGCGGACCGCCACTCCGGATCATGTCCTGGTTTTCGCCCCGGCGTGCCGCCATCTGTACGTGGTTGTTCGTCGTCCTCGTCACCGCTGGACGAGGACGACTCTTCATCACCCGATTGATCCTTGCTCGGTGGTGTATGCGGTCCCTCGTACCAGCGAAGTTTGGCTCTTAGGCGTTTGTTCTCCTCACGGAGTTTCTTGTTTTCTTCCTCAAGCGCGACTAGACGCTCAAGAATCTCTTCCTTGGTAGGCTCCGAAGAGGTCATCGACAGGCGAGACGGGATGGTCTCCTGGCCGGAGACCATCCCTCAGAAGGGTGTTCACTCGCCTGATGCATCGATATACAGCACCTATCAGGCCACCCTTACGAGAGACTGGCGGAATCGATCTCGGGGTAAACACGTACCAGCAGATGACACTTTTCTTGACGCAGATGGAAAGAAGGTAGCCCCGATTCATATCAGAATTCCTGCTGACCAGATGTCATGGTTCACCTCAATTATTGACGAGGATGATGACTCAATTGTGTATCCTCTGGTGGTGAGGGATGAGAAGATTGAATTCACATTTTTCCCTGAAAGAGACTCTGAGAACTGGGTTCATGGCGAACTGGCAGTGCATTCAGCGGAAGGACCAGATGTTAAGCAACACTATCCAAAGTACCTTGGAATGATTTTTGAAAAACTGAACGGAGATGTCGAACTCTATACCGACCCAGAAGAAGGCCTTCTTGCAATAGTGAATCGGGAAAAAATGGGGAGCACCCTTCGATACGTCATACCATCTGTGGACATCGATATTGATGACAGTCCCCTCAAATGGGTCTGAACAGCGTATTTCGTTCTATCTCAAGACAATGCGCGTCTCTGCGGTTCCTCGTTCGTTCCGATGTATCCCTCGGGGCGTCCTGCTGCTCCCGCGTCTCACGCGAGTCTCTTCGGTCTACGATGAGAGACAGTCGTTCGTTACTCGGATTCGTCGGATTCGAGGTCTTCAGCATCGACTTCGCCATCGAGATACTGCTCTCCGGTTTCCGTGATTCGATAGACGCCATTGCCGAGATGCTGGAGCATCCCGTAGTCCGTCAGTCTTCGACAGCGTTCCCCGATGTACTGCCGACTGAAACGCACATCACCGCTGTCGGCCATGCCTTTCGGCGTGTCTGTCTCGACCTCTGATAGACGTTCGAGGATACGCTCGTCGCAGATAGTCATCCAACGAGCGGAGTATCGCATAGAAGATATCGCAGCGATAGTGCGAAACTTACGTCGGAGAAATGAAATAACGACTAAAGTAGTCTATCTCGACTTGAGTAAGCTATAACTTCTTACTGCTCGGAGGGTTGTGCAAGGACTCTCCCGTATGACTCTCTCCCAGCAGTTACTCGAAGAGCAGGAAGTCGCCTACGAGGCGGAGGAAGACCAGTACGCAGAGGAAATGGAACGTCTCGAAACGCTACCGAAAGCGTTCGAAGAGGGGACATGGACATGGGACGATTTGGAATGGATTGTACGATGGAAAATGACCAGCTCACCGTTCGTCGGGAAGGTTCTCGACGATTTCAACTCGAACGACGAGACGTTTGTCACCTCGCAAATCGAGAAAACGGTCGCTGCCTCTTCGCCGGGAGAGAAACTAGCGCACTTAACCGAAATAAGCGGTGTAGCCGAACGGATGGGGTCTGCGTTCCTCTTGTTCATCAATCCCGACCGCTTCACCGTTCTCGACTGGAAAGCATGGGGTGTGCTACATGAGAACGGATACTTGCCCGACGAAATGCCCGATGACCCGACTGTCGAGGATTATTTGCTATATCTTGGTGCGTGTTGGGCGATAGCGAACGAATACGACGTGAGTCTCCGCACGCTCGATATGGCACTGTGGGCACTCGGAGGTGACGAGTAAAGCATCGCTGGCGATTAAATACTGTCAGGAGAAATACTACACCGTATGGACGACTCCGAACGGCCTGAGCGGCCCGCCCCCGACGCTGATGCCGCTGAGATAGCGGAGTGGATGGAGGAGGATTTCGGGTGGGCCGTTGCTGAGGGAGCCGCGAACGCTGGTGATGAAGACGAGCACGAGGTCGTCGGGGTCGAGATACTCAATCACCAGCGCGGTGAGGTTGTCGGGACGATAGACACGAATGGGAATCTCGACACGGAGAGCGAGGCGCTCAGAAACGTCTCGCAGGAGTATCTTGAGGAGGGCGTCCCCGTACTCGTCCCCACGACCTACGAGAACGAGGACGGTGAGACGGTTCACGCCAACGCCGAAGTGATGGTCGAACCGGGAACCACGGGATTCGTTCGAGCATTCGTTGACGAACTCCCGAGTCCGTTCGACTGTGACCCGGAGGCACTGACAGACCTGCCGGTTCACGACGAAGAGTAACGGAACAGCGACTTCTCGGCATACGCTATTCCGGAAATCAGGACTCGTGGCAATCAGAATCTCCCGTTTTCAGAGCAACCACGACTCTCCGACTAGTTCGTCGTCTCGTCAAGAGATACGCGTCTGGCGACAAAAATAACGCTTCCAGTACTCACCAACTTATCCCATCCTATTTGTATCAGAGGATTCAAAAAATGGAACCAATGAGACAATGGTCCCGTCGTGAGTTCATTCAGTTCGTGACGGTTGGGACCACAGCGGGAATCGCAGGCTGCAACGCTCTTCCGGGATCCGATCCGACTCAAAAGGAATCGCGCACTCCCGGGGAAGGCGGACAACCCGGAGGAGACGCGGGGGAAGGCGTGCCAGTCTCGGGGAACGTTGTTGGAATCTCTGGGAGCGCGATTTCGGACGCGACGATAGACGTGATCGTGCCGAAGAAGGGCGTTGTGGATAGCACGACGACCGACCAACAGGGTCGCTTCGAGGTCGGGGAGCCGAGTGCCCCAGTCTGGGTGCGCGCTACCGCCTCGGGGTATGTTCAACGTACCGTCGCTACTGCGCCGGGTGCGACCCGGCGTATCGCACTCACCCCGCGTGACGGGACAGTATCACTCACGTTCGGCGGCGACGTGATGTTCGGTCGTCGGTTCTACCAAGATGACGACCCGCTCGAACCACATTTGCAGATCCAACCGGACGAGCGGAGTGCTTCACACGATACGATTCTACAGTACGTCTCGCCGCTCTTCGGGGATGCCGACATCACGTCGATAAATCTTGAAACGCCACTCACGACGACGGCTTGGCGCCACCCGTCGAAGCTGTACTCGTTCGTCTCACATCCTGACGCCGCAGCAGCGATGTCGAGGGCCGGTATCGACTACGCCGCGCTCGGGAACAACCACACGTTAGACGCACTACCTCCGGGACTGGACGACACGTTTCAGGCGCTTTCGGATGCCGGAGTCAAAAACTCCGGTGCCGGGGAGTCGAGCACGGCGGCGTGGGAGCCGACCTACTTCGACGTACAGGGGCTCACTGTCGGCATGCTTTCCTGTACCACCGTGACGGGCGATCAGTACGACATCGACTGGTCGGCAGAGGATGGTCAGTCAGAAACCTACACGGTCGGGGAGGAGAGCGCTGAGGGAACCCCCGACAGCGAGACGCTGACGTTCTCGGGAAGTGTTGGGGTCGCAGCAGCGACAGAGCCACAACTGTCGGAACACGTTGCACAAACCACGTCGAACGCTGATCTGACCGTCGTTCAGATCCACGGCGGTAATGAGTATCAACCGAAGCCGACGGAACAGATAGAACAACTGACGGAGTCGGCTATTTCGGCTGGTGCGGACGTCGTCGTCAACCATCACCCACACGTCACCGGTGGAGTCGAACGTCGAGACGGCGCACTGGTCGCTTGGACGCTCGGTAACCTCGTCTTCGATCAAGAACTCTGGTCGACGTTTCCGTCTTATCTACTGACTGTCCATGCCACGAGAGATGGAGTCATTAGGGCGTACGTCGATCCACTCCTGATCGAGGGGTACGTTCCGAAGGGGGTCGTCGGGAAACCCAAAACGTGGCAGTTACGGAACACTGCTGCGCTGTCGTCCGATGAATTCTCGCTCGATGAGCGAACGCTCGAATACGTCGACGGCAAAGATAGTACGACTCAGACCGTTACCCGCACACTGAACGGTGAGGGAACGATTTTCGAACGGAAGTCCGGCTGGATCGACAGGGTCCTCGACGGCCAGTCGTCGGTAGAACTTGGCCGCGATTTGCTACCGACTGGCACGTTCGACAATTCGGATATAGACGGTGAGCGTTACGAAGGGCCTTTGTGGCGATTTAGCCGTGGAGAGGAGTCTAACGGACCGGGATTCGGGCACGGAGACAGCGGTGGCATTCAACTGACTCGGAGAGCCGACAACACGCAGCGAAGGATCCTGACCACGGCCGCGCGTGTACCGCTCGCAGGGCCGACAACGCTGCTCGGGCAGTATCGGCACGAGTCGGACACCCGACTGGAACTGCTCGTACGATGGTACGAATCGACCAGTGGTTCCGAGCTCGATTCGGTGTCGATCGACCTCGGGCAGACTACCGGGTGGGAACGTCTCAAGCAGCCACTGGAAACACCAGCCACGGCCAACTACGTTCGGATCTACTTCCGCCTGTACCCGCCCGACGGCGGCGACGAGAGTGTCGCCCGGCTCGACGACATCCGATTGGTCGAGTGGTCCGACACCGACGGTGACGGAGGAAAATCATACGACCACCTCCGAGTGCAAGACACGGTAACTATCCAGTTCGGGACGACCGCCACATCAGGAGATAATGTCTCGTGGTCAGAACTCAACTGAACGGCGTGGTGCAGTCGTCTGGGCCATAGCGGATAATGGGTTGTTGATCACTGACCGAGACTCGTACGTGCTGACTTAGAGTCCACTCTATTCGACCTCCATCAACAATTAATCTGTCTCAGAGGGTAGCAGACGCGATTCTCTGACGCTCGTTCACTTCTCCGCGCAAATGTATGGATAGAAAGCTGGCCTCGGCACTCATAGGGCTCGTCACCGACAGGAGCCACCCCGTCTCGGAGCGGTGCGTTCGTCATCGGCCAGTCGACCCAACGCCCAACACCCAAAAGACGGTTTCCATCGGGTCGACTGACTCTTTTTAAGTAGTCCCTCTATAACAAAACCATGCCAACTGTCGAGGAGACCTTCATCGAGAACCGCCACCGCGTCCAGCCGAACCACACCAACAACTACGAGACGGCCCACGGGGGGATCGTCATGAAGTGGATGGACGAGGTCGGCGCGATGGCGGCGATGCGCTTTGCGGGCGAGACCTGCGTCACTGCCAGCATCGACCAGATGGATTTCCGTCGACCGATCCCGCAGGGCGATACCGCCTTCATCCGGGCCTACGTCTTCGACCACGGCCGCACCAGCATCAAGGTCCGGCTGCGGGCGTTTCGCGAGCAACCCCGCTCCGGCGAGCACACCCTCACCACCGAGAGCGTCTTCGTCTTCGTCGCCATCGGTGACGACGGCGAGCCGACCGCGGTGCCCGAACTCACCGTCGAGTCCGACCGTGATGCGGAACTCCGGGATGCGGCCCGCCAGTGGGTCGACGAGTAGCCGGCCCAAAGGCATATACTGGCCGACAGCCTGTGGTGTACTATCACGCCCTCCAGCGGTTGATGAGCCGCTGGTGCGGGCGGAGTTGGCAACTGTTAAATGGCTCGGTCTAGTAACTCGCTGTAGTATCTCGTGACAGTAGCTTCTCCCCACCGACGGATACCCCACCCATGGTAGACGCAAGCCAACACGAACTCGTACCTGACCACGTCCTGCTGGAGGACTCCGAGATCGACTCGGTCCTCGAGGAGTACGGTCTCAGCCGCACCGATCTGCCGAAAATCAAACGCAACGATCCGGCGCTTCCCGACGACGCGACACCGGGCGACGTCATCAAGATCGTTCGGGACTCCCGGACAACCGACACTGCGACCTCATACCGACTGGTGATCGAATGAACCGGCAAGACAGACGGACGATATCCAAGGAGTACTTCTCGGACGAACGGCTCGCCGAACACCACTTCCGGTCGTTCAACGCGTTCCTCGACCGGGGGATGCAGCAGGTCGTCGACGAAAAGGAAACGATCGACACCGACATCGGCGACAAGGAGGGCCAAGAGCCCGTCTATGTCGAACTCGGTGATGTTCGTATTCTCACGCCGCGTGTGCGCGAGGCCGACGGCTCCGAAGAACTCCTGTATCCGCAGGAGGCCCGCCTCCGGAACATCACCTACGCCGCGCCGGTGTTCATGGAGATGTCGATCATTCGCGGCGGAGAAGACGAGCCAGAACAGGTCGTCGACTCCACCGAGACGAAGGTCGGCCGGATGCCGATCATGGTCGGCTCCCAGAACTGCAACATTCAGGGCTTCTCGGATCAAGAGCTCATTGAAATCGGCGAAGACCCCGTCGACCCCGGCGGCTACTTCATCGTCAACGGCTCCGAACGCGTCCTGATGACCAGCGAGGACCTCGCGCCGAACAAGATCCTCGCCGAGAACGACACCAAGTACGGCGACGACATCCAGGTCGCCAAAACCTTCAGCCAGCGCCGCGGCTACCGCGCACTCGTGCTGTGTGAGCGGAACCGCGAAGGACTGCTGGAAGTCAGCTTCCCGTCGGTCTCGGGCAGCGTCGACTTCGTCACGCTCGTCCGCGCGCTTGGGCTCGAATCCGACGAGGAGATCGTCCACCGCGTCTCCGAGGATCCGGAGATCGTGAAGTTCATGCTGGAGAATCTGGAGGAAGCCTCCGTGCAGACGACCGAGGAGGCCATCGAGACCCTCGGTCAGCGGGTCGCCTCCGGTCAGGGCAAAAACTACCAGCTCAAGCGAGCGAATTACGTCATCGACCGCTACCTGCTGCCACACCTCCACGAGGACGGCGTCGACGAGGAGGAGGTCCGGATCAACAAGGCCTACTACCTCTGTCGGATGGCCGAGGCTTGTTTCGAACTCGCCCTCGAACGGCGCGAGCCCGACGACAAGGACCACTACGCCAACAAGCGGCTGAAGGTCAGCGGCGACCTGATGACCGACCTGTTCCGGACCGCGCTGAACAAACTCTCGCGGGACGTGAAATACCAGCTCGAACGCGCCAACATGCGGAACCGGGATCTCTCGGTCAGCACGGTCGTCCGATCCGATGTCCTGACCGAGCGGCTCGAACACCCGATCGCGACCGGGAACTGGGTCGGTGGCCGCTCCGGCGTGAGCCAGTTGGTCGACCGAACTGACTACATGGGCGTTCTCTCCCACCTGCGTCGGCTCCGCTCGCCGCTGTCCCGCTCCCAGCCCCACTTCGAGGCGCGGGACCTCCACGCCACCCAGTGGGGTCGGATCTGTCCCTCCGAGACGCCGGAGGGGCCGAACTGTGGCCTGGTGAAGAACTTCGCCCAAGCGATGGAGCTGAGTCAGGACATCGAGGACGAACAGCGACTGAAACGAGAGCTGTCGTCGATGGGAGTCGAGGGGATCCCCGGCATCGACAGTATCGAACGAACAACCCCTGCGGACGATTAACATGGCTCAGGCACGAGAAGCGAAAGTATACGTCAACGGGAGTCTGGTGGGCACCCACCCGGACCCAGCACAGCTTGCCGAACAGATCCGAGAGGCCCGCCGCCGTGGCGACGTCAGCGAGATGGTCAACGTCTCGGTCCGCGACCGGACCCAAGAGGTCATCATCAACGCCGACGCCGGCCGGGCCCGTCGACCGCTGATCGTCGTCGAGGACGGCGAGCCGCTGCTCGGTGACGAGGAGATCGACGCCGTCGAGAACGGCGACCTCGAGTTCGAGGATCTGGTCGACCGCGGCTACGTCGAGTTCATCGACGCCGAGGAGGAAGAGGACGTCCTCATCGCGGTCGACGAAGACGACCTCTCCGAAAAGCACACCCACCTCGAAATCGACCCGTCGCTGATCTTCGGGATCGGTGCGGGGATGATTCCGTATCCGGAACACAACGCCAGCCCCCGGATTACGATGGGCGCGGGGATGATGAAACAGTCCCTCGGGCTGCCATCCGCCAACTACCGGATCCGGCCCGACACCCGCCAACACCTGCTGCACTACCCGCAGCTGTCGATGGTCAAGACCCAGACCACCGAACAGATCAACTACGACGACCGGCCGGCAGCCCAGAACTTCGTCGTCGCCGTGATGAGCTACGAGGGGTTCAACATCGAGGACGCCCTCGTCATGAATCAGGGCTCGGTCGACCGCGCGCTGATGCGGTCGCACTTCTTCCGGACCTACGAGGGCGAGGAACGACGCTACCCCGGTGGTCAGGAGGACCACTTCGAGATTCCGAGTCAGGACGTTCGCGGCGCACGCGGGGAAGACGCCTACACGCACCTCGACGAGGACGGCCTCGTCAACCCCGAGACCGTCGTCGACGAGAACTCGGTGCTACTCGGCAAGACGAGCCCGCCGCGGTTCCTCGAAGAACCCGACGACATGGGTGGCCTCTCGCCCCAGAAGCGGCGTGAGACCTCGGTGACGATGCGCTCGGGCGAAGACGGCGTCGTCGACACCGTCACGCTGATGGAGGGCGAAGACGGCTCGAAGCTCTCGAAGGTCAAGGTTCGGGACGAACGGATCCCCGAGTTGGGGGACAAGTTCGCCTCCCGGCACGGCCAGAAGGGTGTCGTGGGCCACCTCGCACCACAGGAGGACATGCCGTTCACCGAGGAAGGACTTGTTCCTGACCTCGTGTTGAATCCCCACGCCCTCCCATCACGGATGACCGTGGGTCACGTGCTGGAGATGCTCGGCGGGAAAGTCGGCGCGCTGGAAGGCCGGCGCGTCGACGGGACGCCGTTCCTCGGCGAGGACGAGGAGGAACTCCGCGGCGCGCTGGAGGACCACGGCTTCAAATCCTCCGGCAAGGAGGTCATGTACTCCGGCGTCACCGGCGAGAAGATCGACGCCGAGATCTTCGTCGGGACGATCTTCTACCACAAACTGTACCACATGGTCTCGAACAAACTGCACGCCCGCTCCCGTGGGCCCGTGCAGGTGCTCACTCGCCAGCCGACCGAGGGGCGTGCCCGCGAGGGTGGCCTCCGTGTCGGCGAGATGGAGCGGGACACCATCATCGGCCACGGGGCGGCGATGGTGCTCAACGAACGCCTGCTGGATTCCTCGGACAAGGAGACCGTCTACGTTTCGGCGGACACCGGGATGATCGCCATCGAGGACCGCGAGCAGCGCCGGGTGTACGATCCGGCGACCGGCAGCGAGGACAACATCCACGAACTGGAGATCAGCTACGCGTTCAAGCTCCTGCTTGACGAACTGATGGCGCTCGGCATTCGCCCGACGCTCGAACTGGAGGACGCAGTCTAATGTCAATGCAAACACCCAAACAGCTCGGCGGGATCCGCTTCGGCCTGATGGATCCCGAGACGTACCGCGACCTGTCGGCCACGAAAGTGATCACGGCCGATACCTACGACGACGACGGCTACCCGATCGACATGGGGCTGATGGACCCCCGACTCGGCGTGATCGACCCCGGTCTCGAATGTCGGACCTGTGGCCAGCACTCCGGCTCCTGTCCCGGCCACTTCGGCCACATCGAACTCGCCGCGCCGGTGATCCACGTCGGCTTCACGACGCTGATGCGCCGACTCCTGCGGTCGACCTGTCGGGAGTGTGGGCGGCTGACGCTCGACGAGATGCAGATGGAGGAGTACCGCGATCAACAGGAGCGGGCCGACGAACTCGGTAAGGACCCCGATACGGTGCTGAAGGCGGCGGTCCGGGAGGCCCGCAAGGCCGGGACCTGCCCCCACTGTGGGGAGCCACAGGCCGATATCAAACACGAGAAGCCGACGACCTACTACGAGGTCGAGAACGTCCTCGCATCGGAGTACTCGGAGGTCATCGCCTCGGCGATGCAGCCCGACGCCGACGACGAGGAGGACGAAGGGATCAGTCCCTCGGAGTTGGCCGACCAGACCGGCATCTCCTTGGAGCGGATCAACCAGATCCTCGGCGGCGAGTTCCGCCCGCTCGACGAGGACCGCCGGGCCTTAGAGAAGGCCCTCGACGTCGACCTCACCGAGGAGGACATGAACAAGCTGATGCCCTCGGATATCCGCGACTGGTTCGAGGACATCCCGGATTCGGATATCGAAGTGCTGGGGATCGACGCCGAGAACTCCCGGCCCGAATGGATGATCATGACCGTGCTGCCGGTGCCGCCGGTCACGGCCCGCCCGTCGATCACGCTCGACAACGGCCAGCGTTCCGAGGACGACCTCACACACAAACTGGTCGACATCATCCGGATCAACCAGCGGTTCATGGAGAACCGCGAGGCCGGTGCGCCCCAACTCATCATCGAGGACCTCTGGGAACTGCTGCAGTACCACGTCACCACGTTCGTCGACAACGAGATCTCGGGGACGCCGCCGGCCCGCCACCGCTCGGGTCGACCGCTCAAGACGTTGAGCCAGCGACTCAAGGGCAAGGAGGGACGCTTCCGCGGCTCCCTATCGGGGAAACGCGTTAATTTCTCGGCACGGACCGTCATCAGTCCGGACCCGACACTCTCGCTCAACGAGGTCGGGATCCCCGACCGCGTGGCCAGCGAGATGACGATCACGATCAACGTCACCGAGCGCAACACCGAGGAGGCCCGCCAGTACGTCGCCAACGGCCCCGAACAGCATCCGGGTGCCAACTACGTCAAACGGCCCGACGGTCGACGACTGAAGGTCACACCCAAAAACTGCGAGGAGCTCGCCACGAAGATCGAGGCCGGCTGGGAAGTCAACCGCCATCTGGTCGACGGCGACATCGTGATCTTCAACCGCCAGCCGTCGCTCCACCGGATGTCGATTATGGCCCACGAGGTCGTCGTGATGCCGTACAAGACCTTCCGGCTCAACACGGTCGTCTGTCCGCCGTACAACGCCGACTTCGACGGCGACGAGATGAACCTCCACGCCCTCCAGACCGAGGAGGCCCGCGCGGAGGCGCGTGTGCTGATGCGCGTCCAAGAACAGATCCTCTCGCCGCGCTTCGGCGAGAACATCATCGGCGCGATCCAGGACCACATCTCGGGGACCTATCTGCTGACCAACGACAACCCCGACTTCACCGAGACGCAGGCGCTGGACCTGCTGCGGGCGACCCGCGTCGACGAGTTGCCCGACCCCGACGGCGAGAACGAAACCGGCCCCTACTGGACCGGCCGGACCGTCTTCTCGCTGCTGTTGCCGGACGGACTGAACCTCGAGTTCACCTCCTCGACCGGCGGCGACGTGGTCATCGAGGACGGCAACCTCATCGAGGGGACGATCGACGAGGACGCCGTCGGTGCGTTCGGCGGCGAGATCGTCGACACCATCGTCAAACAGTACTCCGAGACCCGCGCCCGCGTGTTCATCAACGAAGTCGCTGCCCTCGCCATGCGGGCGATCATGCACTTCGGGTTCTCGATCGGGATCGACGACGAGTCGATTCCGCCGGTGGCCGACGAGCAGGTCGACGAGGCGATCGATAGCGCCTACGACCGCATCGAGGAACTCATCGACACCTACGAGAACGGCGACCTCGAATCGCTGCCCGGCCGCACCGTGGACGAAACGCTGGAGATGAAGATCATGCAGACGCTCGGCAAGGCCCGGGACTCCGCGGGTGAGATCGCCGACGACCACTTCAGCGACGACAACCCGGCGGTCGTGATGGCCCGGTCCGGCGCGCGTGGCTCGATGCTGAACCTCACCCAGATGGCCGGCTGTGTCGGCCAGCAGGCAGTCCGCGGCGAGCGGATTAACCGTGGCTACGAGGACCGAACCCTCGCTCACTACGAGGAGAACGATCTGTCGGCCGAGGCCCACGGCTTCGTCGAGAACTCCTACCGCAGCGGCCTCACGCCGCGGGAGTTCTTCTTCCACGCGATGGGTGGCCGTGAGGGGCTAGTCGATACGGCAGTCCGGACCTCGAAATCCGGCTACCTCCAGCGCCGGCTGATCAACGCCCTGTCCGAACTCGAAGTCCAGTACGACGGCACCGTCCGGGACACCTCGGATACGGTCGTCCAGTTCGAGTTCGGCGAGGACGGCACCTCGCCGGTGCGTGTCTCCTCCGACGACGACTTCGACGTCGACGTCGAGGGGATCACCGACCGCGTACTGGAAGCCGAGTTCGACGACGCAGCCGACAAGGAGGCGTTCATCGGCCGGCGGGAGCCGCCGACGAACCTCTCGGAGCATACCGAGCCGCGGTTCGAGGAGGTGGAGTCGGATGACTGATTACAGCCACGTCACCGACGATATCGAAGCCATCGTCGAGGACACCGAACTGCCTCGGCGGCTCAAGGATCGCGTCTACGATACCATCGAGGATCGCGAGGGCGTGACGACCGAACAGGCCGACGAGATCGCCCGCGCGGTCGAATCCCAGTACGTCGACACCCGCGTCGATCCGCTGGAACCGGTCGGGACGGTCTCCGCGCAGTCGATCGGGGAACCCGGCACCCAGATGACGATGAACACGTTCCACTACGCGGGGGTCGCCGAGATCGACGTCACCCAAGGGCTGCCCCGGCTCATCGAGCTGGTCGACGCCCGAAAGACGCCGGATACGCCGATGATGACGGTGTATCTCGAAGACGAGTACGCCGAGGACCGCGAGAAGGCCCACGAGGTCGTCTGGGCGCTCGAAGCAACCAAGATCCTCGCGCTCGGCGATGTCTCGACGAACGTCGCCGACATGCTGGTGCGGATCGATCTCAACGAGGAGACGCTGCTGGAACGCTGGCCGACCGTCGACTCCGCCGAGTTGGTGGCCCAGGAGATCGCCGAGACGATCGACGACAAACTCGGCGTCTCGACCCGTCAGCAGGGGATGGCTATCGAGTTCGGCCCGAACGAGCCGAGCTATCGGGAGCTGCTCCAGTTGGTCGAGCAGCTTCGGGATATCGTATTCAAAGGGATCGAGGAGATCAGCCGCGTCGTCATCCGGAAGGAAGAGACCGACGCCGGCGAGGAGTTCGTCCTCTACACCGAGGGTTCTGCCTTCGGCGACGTGCTCGACATTGAGGGCGTCGACGCAACCCGGTCGACCTGTAACAACATCCACGAGATCCGTGAGGAACTCGGGATCGAGGCCGCCCGCGAGGCGATCATCAACGAGACGGTCGACACGCTCCGCGAGCAGGGGCTCGACGACGTGAACATCCGCCACCTCATGTTGGTGGCCGACATCATGACCAACGAGGGAACGATCGAGTCGATCGGTCGACACGGCATCTCGGGCTCGAAGGATTCGGTGCTCGCCCGGGCGGCCTTCGAGGTGACGGTCAACCACCTGCTGGATGCGGCGATCCACGGCCAGAGCGACGACCTCGACGGCATCATCGAGAACGTCATCGCCGGCAAACCGATCGCGCTGGGGACCGGCGACGTGAAACTGCGGATGGGCTCGATCGACAGCACACCCGCCGACGACTAGCATGAAAGTCACGCTCTCCGACGAGGCACGGCGGTACATCGGGCTGTTCGACGAGGAGACTGGCGTCAGCCCGACCGACTGTCTCGTCGAGAGCGAGCGGGTCGTCTTCCTCATTCCCGCCGGCGAGATGGCCGACGCGATCGGCCCCGACGGCCGGACGGTCCGACGGGTCGAAGAGAAGATCGGCCGCTCGGTCGACCTCGTCGAGGACGCCGAGACGCCCGAAGCGTTCGTCGCAAACGCGCTGGCCCCCGCCGTGGTCCGCGGGGTGACGATCTCCGAACAGGGCGACCGCGTCGCCTACGTCGAGGTCGTCGAGGCCGACCGTGGCGTCGCGATCGGCGCTGGCGGCCAGCATATCGAGACGGCCCGGCGGCTGGCCCGCCGACAACACGATATCGACGACATTCAACTGACCTGAACCCGTCGGTGCCCCAACACGCGTCGTGTGTCGTCGACACGCCCTAAGCGCCGTTCGGTCCGTTTCGCCTCCTGTCGATCGGTCTCTCCGACGAGTGGGAAACTCCCTCAGATTCGATTAGCGACCCCTAAGGAGCGATCTCCGTGGGTTTCGCCGGCGGCAAAGAGGGACGCTTAAGTAGCCGCGTCCGAAACGAGGGGGTACATGGCTAACGGCAAATACGCCGCCCGGAAGCTCAACAAGGACCGGCAGAAGCGACGCTGGTCCGACTCCGAGTACGCTCGACGCGAGCGCGGGCTCAAAAAGAAGTCCGACCCCCTCGAAGGCGCACCGCAGGGCCGCGGGATCGTCCTCGAGAAGGTCGGCATCGAAGCAAAGCAGCCGAACTCCGCGATCCGGAAATGTGTCCGGGTCCAGCTGATCAAGAACGGTAAACAGGTCACCGCCTTCTGTCCCGGTGACGGCGCGATCTCCTTTATCGACGAACACGACGAGGTCACGATCGCGGGGATCGGTGGCGCGAAGGGTCGTGCGATGGGCGACCTTTCGGGTGTCAACTACAAAGTCGAGAAGGTAAACGGCGTCTCGATGATCGAACTCGTTCGCGGTAACGCCGAGAAACCGGTGCGATAATGTCCGAGAGCGAATCCGACGCCCCCGAGGAAGAAGCGGTCGACGCCGAAGCAGCGGAAGCCGAAACCGAAGCCGACGAGGCCGAGGAGTCGGCCGTCGAGGGCGCACAGCTGTTCGGCGTCTGGTCGGTCGACGACATCGAGTACGACGACCCCAGTACCCGGCGCTACCTCAACGTGACGCCGATCGCCCACACGATGGGTCGACACGCCTCGAAACAGTTCGAGAAAAGCGAGATCTCGATCGTCGAGCGGCTGATCAACCGCCTGATGCAGACCGAGGAGAACACCGGCAAGAAACAGCGCGCGACCAACATCGTCCGCGACGCCTTCGAGCAGGTCCACGACCGCACGGAGGAAAACCCGGTGCAGGTGCTCGTCACCGCCGTCGAGAACGCCGCCCCGCGTGAGGAGACCGTCCGCCTCAAGTACGGCGGGATCTCGGTGCCGAAGGCCGTCGACGTCGCCCCGCAGCGACGGGTCGACGAGGCCCTCAAATTCCTCGCCGAAGGCACGAAAAACGCCAGCTACAAGTCGAAAACGAGTGCCGCCGAGGCGCTCGCCCAGCAGCTTACCGGCGCGGCCGACTACGACGTCGGCACCTACGCGATCAACCAGAAGGAAGAACGCGAACGCGTCGCCGCCGCCGCCCGCTAACCGGACGCCGATTTTCCGTTTTATCGACCCTGCAATCCCCGAAAGCTATAGGTTCGGAGTCCGATGTTTGAGTATGGGCTGCCTCAAACACCTCACTAACGGTATCGTCTCGCTCCTCATCAGCGTCGGCATCACGGTCGCGTTCGCCGAGGAGGGCGAGGAGTACAGCCTCACGGATGTCGCCCTCTCGGTCGCGATCGCGGCGTTCTTTTCGGGACTGTTCACTAGCTACTTCGCCGCCGACTCCTGATCGTCGGCGTCGACCGACGCTCCAAGGCGACCGGACTGCCGGAGCCCTGCGGCGAACCGGCGGACCCGGTCGGCCGAGGCGGCGGTCACCCGCGTCGTCGGCCGCTCGGCGAGGTCGGCCACACGGTCGACGACCGCTTCGAGGGCCGCCTCCCGATCGCCGGTGACAGGCGTGTAGACCGCGAGCCCACGATCGGGCCCGGTCGGGACCCCACAGTAACAGAGGGTCCGTTCGCCGCCGGTGGTGGTCCGGTCGACGAAGGCGACGGTGTGTTGCCCGGCCGCCGTCCGGCGGTCGAATCGCTCGGCTTCGGTCTGTCTGTCGACGGGGACGATCAACTCGTTGAGCGGCAGCCCAAGCACACGCTTCATGTCCGGGCTGAACAGATCCCGAAAGGCGTGGTTGGCGTCGGTGACGATCGGTTCGGCGTCGTCCTGCGAGCGGCTGTCTTCGTCCCGACCGACGAGTTCGAAGGCGACGATCGCGTCGTCGACCTCATGGAGCGCGCGTTCGAACCGGTGTGTCGACGGGCGATCGGTGCTCACAGCGTATTGCCCTCCCGTCGGCGCGTGACGTGGTCGCAGATAATCGTAGTCATTGTTGTCGGATCATAACTCGCCAACGAGTAAAAGCTTTTATTCACGAACGTTCAGCGAGTTTGTTGGCCTTTTGTACATCTTTAGCCGACGATTTTCGACGTTCGACGATGGCTATCGGCGCGGGTTCAGAGGGCGTTTTCCAGCGCCGACGCCACCGACCGGGCCTTCTCGGCGAGGGGTTCGGGCACGTCACCCGCCTCGACCGCGGCATCGAGTTCGTCGTCGTCGACCCGCTCTACCGTCCCGTCGGCGTGTTTGAGCACGTCGACGTGGAGGTCGACGTAGCGCACGGACTGGGGGAAACACTCGACGGGGGTACAGACGTTGACGTAAGTTCCCTTGACCGTCCCCTCGTTGTCGCGGTAGACGGTCGGATACCACCATCGGCCCTCGCGGAACGTCGTCGTGGCGGTGTCGCCGTGCTCGCGGTCGACGCCGAGGCCGTCGTACGTGCCGCCGCCCGACAGCGAACGGCGCACCGTGAGACTCTCGGCGTCGCGGTCGGTGACCGTCCCCGAGCCCAAACTGATACAGTGACCCGCCGGTTTGCCGTGGGCGATTTCGACGTCATCGCCCTCCGCCGGCCCGAAGGTGTCGGCGACCGTCTCGAAGGGGAACGCGCCGTCGGGCGCACAGAGCGCTTCGACGAAGTCGACGCCCGCACTCGCATCCGAGGAGCCCGCTTTGATCCGGTGGTGGCCCGGCATCGTCGTCGTCACCGCTCTGCGGATCTCGTCGAGCCCAAATCTGGATTCGCGGCCGAACCAGATCCACGCCCCCGCGGCCGGGGCCGCGAGTTCGTCGGGCGCGTCGCCGGCGGCCGCGAGTCCGCCGTCGAGCCCGCCGGTCCCGAGGCTCGCGGTCAGGTCGGCGGCCCGGTCGGCGGTCCGATCGAGGGCGGCTTCGAGGGCATCCATCGAGGCCTCCGTGGCGGCGTGGGTCCATCGGATCCGCCAGCCGTCGGGGGCTTCGACGCCCAGTAGGTCCGTCATCCCGACGAGTTCGCGGGCCGCCGATTCGTCGCGGGTGTCGACGGTCGGCTCACCGTCGCCGGGGACGAGCGTCACCAGTCCACCGGCGACCTCGATCGTGGTGTCGACCAGCGGCCGGTCGTCGGTCCACGGCGCGGCCGCCTCCTCGACCTGCACCCGGACCGAATCGCCAGTCTCGACATGGCCGTCGACTCGCCGGAAGGGGAGATACCCCTCGCAGTCCCCGAGGTCGACGACCGCACCGCGGCCCGTGGTGTCAGTGACCTGCCCGTCGAACACCGCCCCTACGGGCGCGGGGTCGGCCCACCGGAGGGCGTCGATCCCCACGTCGCCGACGAGTTCGGCGGCGGCGTCGACCGCCGCCGGCGCGCCGTGGACGCCGACGCCCTGCCTGTCGGCGGTCGTCTCGATCGCCACGTCGTGGGCGTCCGTGCCGAACGCCTCGTCGAACCGACGCTCGATCGGACCGGACGCCTGGACAACCTGCCAGCCGGCATCGAGACATCGCTGTGTGAGCGCGGTGGTGTAGATGCCTCGGATCCGGACCCGGTGGGGGGAATCCGACGTGTCGGCGTCGGTCGACTCGTCGCTCATCGATAGCTCTCTCCTCGCGCGGTCGTCGTCGTTCGGGACGGCCCGGGGGTCTCGGTGGGGCCGTCGCGTGGGACTGTGGCCGCTCGCAGCGCGAACATGGCGGCGGTTCGACCCCGGCGGATTTGAAAGGTCCGTTCGGCCGCGGGCTACCGCATCGAGAAGACCTTAGTTCCGGGCGGCCGAAGGACGGCTATGCGCGACCGGCAGGATCCAGTCGAGGCAGCCGACGACGGCAGCCGGGACCTCTACGACGTGGCGACTTGGGAGGAACGAACCTCGGTCGACGGCGCGGCGGTCGCCCTCTACTGGCTGTTGACTCGGACGGCCAAGTGGGTCGTCGTCCTGCTCGCGTTGGGCATCCTCGTCGGTATCGGCGGCCTCACAGCGATCAGCGAGCCGGCCGTCGGGCTGCTGACGGTGCTGTCGGTGATCCCGGCGCTGGCGCTGGCGGCCTACGTCTACCGGTCGGACGTGACCTCCGGCGAGCCGCTGTCGCTGCTGGTGGCGACGTTCATCCTCTCGATCCTGTTTGCGACGTTCGCGGCCATCGTCAACAGCTACGCCCGCGAGCTGTTCGCGCCGCTCGGCGGGCTCGGACTCGTCTTGTTTTACTTCCTGATCGTCGGCCCCGGCGAGGAGGCAGTGAAACTGCTGGCGGTGCGGCTGTATGCCTACACCGACGCCCGGTTCGACTCGGTCGTCGACGGCGCGGTCTACGGTGCGATCTCCGGGCTCGGCTTTGCGACCATCGAGAACTCGCTGTATATCGTCACTCAACTCGAAGAGGCCGGCGAACTCGCCGAACTCAGCCTCGGCCTCGGAGCCATCCTCGCGGGCGGCGACATCACAGCGGTGCGCGCGCTCGCCGGGCCGGGCCACGTCATCTACTCGGCGGTCGCCGGCTACTACCTCGGATTAGCCAAATTCAACGCCGATAACAGGGGCCCCATTATCGTTAAGGGGCTCCTACTGGCGGCGGTCATCCACGCGACCTACAACTCGACGGTCGGACTGGGCTCGTTTGCCATCGCCTCGGCGTTCGGACTCCCGCCGCTGGCGGCGTTTTTCGTCTTCGTCATCGTCTTCGACGGGGTTTTCGGACTCTTCTTGCTCCGGAAGATCTGGCACTACCGCTCGATGTATCGCGCCGTCGGGGCGAGCGAGCGGCCGAACACCGGTTGGTAGCTGCGGTTACAGCTTCTCGCGGGAGATCGAGATCCCGGTCGGCGTGATGATGAGCTGGTCGTCGCCCTTCTGGACGATGTCGCCGTTTACCTCCTCAGCGACCTGCCGGAGTTCGTCGATGATCTGCTCGACGGTGCGGTCCTGCGTGCTGTGGCGGGTGATATCGGCGATGACGAGATCCCCGTCGTAGACGGTGTCCTTGATCGGAATCACGTCCTGACGGCCGGCGATTTCGGCGATGCGAACGGAGGGCCCAGCGCCGCCGGTGGCAGTTTCGAAGCTGTCGAGGTCGAGTTCGACGTAGTCCTCGGCGTTCCGCTGGTCGCTGCCGCCGAGAATCTTACTCATGATACCCATACCCTCTATGGGCGCGGGTTACCCATTAGTTCTTACGTCAGACGCCCCGCGTCGGCGGCGACTCCCAAAGTGGCTTCACCACAGGCATAGAGGGGTCCGTATGACCCTCAGTCTGTGTGTCCGCGAACCCTACCGGACCGACGACGGTCGACAGTTCCGGTTCGGCGTGGCGGTCACGACCCGGCTGCCGGGGGTCGGCGCGATCTGTCCGTTCGTCTCCGAACACGGTGCGGTGGCGGTCCAGAGCCACGCCAGCGACTGGCTCGGCGACCGAACGCTGGCCTATCTCGCCGACGGCCTCGCGGTCGACGACGCGGTCGACGCCCTGTTGGCGGCCGACGACAATCGCCGCAACCGGCAGATCCACGGCGTCGACGCCGACGGGAGCGTCGCCGTCACCGGCAGCGGTTGCGTCGAGTTCGCGGGCCACCGCGAGGCCGGCCAGTTCACCGCCGCCGGCAACCTGCTGGCCAGCGAGGACGTGCTTGCGGCGACCGCGAGGAGCTACGAGACGACGGCCTTCGGCGACCTGCCGCTGGCCGAGCGGCTGATCGACGCGCTGGCGGCGGGCGTCGAAGCCGGCGGTGACCGACGCGATTCGCTGACCGTGGGGAGTGCCGCCGTCCGGGTGGTCGACACCGCGGAGCCGACCCCCCGGACGTTCTACAACGACCTGCGCGTCGACGCCAGCGAGACGCCGGTCGCGGATCTACGGACGACCTACGAGGCGGCGCTGCTGGGATACGAACAGAGTCGCGAAGCCTACGCCGACGAGGTCGGCGACGTCTCGCCGGAATAACTCAGACCGAAAACGTGTAGAGATCGTCGCCGACGTGGTGGATCGACTCGACGACCTTGTCCGAGTCGCCGACCATGTCATCGCCGTCGGTCAGCGCACGGCCGATCGCCAACACTTTGCCGTGGGTCTCCTCGGCGATAGCGACCAGATCACCGGGCGCGATGTCGGCGTCAGCCTCGACGATGCCGGGCCGCATCACGTCCGCGCCGTTGGAGACGAACTCGACGGCGCCGGCGTCGACGGTGACGACCGACTCGGTCGGCGGGAAGGCGTTTGCGCCCTGGACGGTGAGAAACGGTTCGTCGTCGAGTTCGGCGACCAACTGCTCACTGTCGACGAGGACGACGTCGAAGGGCGTGTCGCTCAACTCGACGAGTTCGAAACTGTCGCCGGTGACCTCGGCTCCGAACGCCTCGTCGAGGGACGCTTGGAGCGAGGAGATGGCGTCGCTCCGGAGGTGGTGTCTGGATTTGACCTGCATACCAGTGGGTGGCCGTCCCACCGAATAAATCGACCGTTCCGCGCCGACCGGCGGTCGTGTCGACGCCGAAACGTCGTCGTACACCCGTCAGACGGGGAGGAACAAACGATAAGTGGGTTCGAACGAAAGGGAGTGGTATGTGGCGCGCCCGGAGCAATCAGGGTCGGACGACGGTGAGCTGTACCGCCTGTGGTGAGTCGGTCCCGCGTTCGGAGGCGCGTGAGTACGACAAGGAGGGCAACCGATGGGAGCGACACGACAAGGAGTTCGAGCACTTCTGTAAGGACTGTTTCCGGGAACTGTGCCACCAGCCGCGCGGCGACCTTGAAGCGACCCTGACCGAGATCGAAGCCGCGGGGCTCTCGCAGGCCGAGTTCCTCGACCGGTATCTGGCCGCCGTCGACCCCGAGCGGTCGACCGATCACCACGAATCCTGACCGCAACGTCCCGCCCCCGACACGTCTTTCTATCCGACCCCCATTGAGGGAGGTATGTCAGATGAGCAGGCCCAAGCCGGCACGGCCGAGGGCCAAGGGCCGGTCCGGATCACCGAATCGATCGCCGATCAGTTGGCCGACAAACGGGAGGAACTGTTCGAGGAGTTCGAGATCCGCGACGCGTTCCCAAGTGACGTACTCGTGGAGGCCCGCAAGCGAACCGAGGACGTCTACGACGAGATCGAGGCCGAACTCGACGACCGGCGGGACCTCCGCGAGTTGACGACGTGGACGACCGATCCCGCAGACGCCCAGGACTTCGACGACGCGATCAGTATCGACGAGGACGACGAACACTACACCCTGTGGGTCCACATCGCCGACGTCAGCCACTACGTCCACCCCGGCTCGGAGATGTGGGCCGAGGCGCTCGAACGCTGTAACACCGTCTATCTCCCCGCCTACACGGTTCATATGCTCCCGCCAGTCCTTGCAGAGACGGTCTGTTCGCTCGTCCCCAACGAGGACCGATTGGCCCACACCGTCGAGATGACGATCGACCGGGAGACGCTGTCGTTCGAGGAGGTCGACATCTACAAATCCGTCATCCACAGCGACGAGCGGATGACCTACACGCAGGCCGAAGATCGGATCGACGAGGAGGGAGCCCCGCTTCACGAGGAGTGTGCGCTCGTCTTCGAGTTGGCCGAACAGCTCCACGAACAGCGGAAGGAGGACGGCTCGCTCGTGTTGAACCCGGCGCGTGATCGCGCCCACACCATCGTCGAGGAGTGTATGCTGAAGGCGAACAAGGCCGTCACCCACGAGCTGATGTGGGGCCGCGGCGTCGAGGCGATGTACCGCGTCCACCCACAGCCGACGCCCGATCAGTGGAACGACGCGCTCCGTGAGATCCAAGAGATGGAGGGCGTCTCGATTCCCGGCAGCTCGTGGGACGACCCGCGGAAGGCCGTCAACGCGGCCCTCGAAGAGTCGCCCGGCCGCCAACTCAACAAGATCCAGCGGGCGGTGCTGAAGGTGATGCCACGCGCAAAATACATGAACGACCCCTTCGGCGGCCACCACGCGCTGAACTTCGATATCTACGGCCACTTCACGAGCCCGATCCGGCGGCTCTCGGATCTGATCAACCACTGGATCGTCCACGAGAACGACGTCCCCGAGAACCTCGTCGAACTCTGTGACAAGGCCTCCGACAAGCAGAAGGACGGCGAAACCGCCGAGCGGCTGTACAAGCAGTACATGAACGAGATCCATCTCGACCCCCACGCGATCAACAACCGTGGGCTGGAGGTGCTCTCCGACGAGGAGATCGCCGCGTTGGACGACGAGGAGAAAGAACGCGTCCACGGCGTCGACGCCTAACCGATCGGGACTGTCGGCCTGAAGGCCACAATCGGTAGGCGGCCTCTCGTCGTCGACGCCGTATGGTCAGACTCAGTACGCTCGGCTTTCTGCTCGGGATCGTCCTGTTGTTCGTCCCACTGCCCCCGTTTGCGATACTCGCATCGCTCGTCGTCCTGTTCGTCTCGGTGGTCCTCCGGTTGCTGGGCAGCTAACGGCTCGGCACGACCGCGGGGTCGACGGTAGTCCGTGTCGACCGACCGTCTCAGAGAACAACGAGGAACAGCGGATACGACCCAACGACCGATAGCGTCGGTGTCAGCACCCACATCGAGACGATCCGGGTGACCGCTGTCGGATCGAACAGGCTCCGGCGGTCGAGTTCCGCCGGTCCCTCCTCGCCGATATCCGGAATCTCGGGCACGTCGGCGGCGGACTGCTCGGCGGGAGCCTCGCCACGCGCCAGATCGCCGACAGTCGGGCTCGTCGGGACGCCCTCGGTTCGGGAGGCCACCAGCGCACCGGTCGAGACGTCCAACTCGGGTTGGGTGTCGGGAGTGGGCGTCGCGAGTTCGGAGACGGTGACCGCGCGGCTCGCGCGGCCCCAGCCCAATCCGATAATACAGCAGGTCGTGCTCACCGCGAGGCTGGCAGGGATTCCCAAGACGGAGAGGACGGTGATGATCGTGCCGCCGATGATGGAGACGATCAGCGAGGCCAAAATCGGGAGTTCTGTGATGTCGTCGCCGACCGTTTCGAGCGTTCGCCGGGCGATGGTAAACCCGCCGAGCCCGAAGGCGAAGACCGCCAGCAGGACGCCCTGGTCGACTGTCAGCGGCCCCTGCTGGCCGACCAGCGGGGCGACCGCGTTGGCGGCGTTGGAGGCCCCCGCCGAAAACGCCATGTAGCAGGCGATGACCAGCACCATCGCCGAGCCGACGATATCGGTCGCGGAGGCGTTGCCGTTGACCGTCAGCCGCGGGAGCCTCCCGGAGCGATCCAACTGGAACAGCGGGGCGTCGAACTGGGTGAACGCGACGCGGCGGTCGAGATACGGGTAGACGTAGCGACCGATCAGCGCCCCGCTACCGAAGCCGACCAACGGGGCGACGATCCACGCCGAGAGGATCGTAAACATGAGCGCCTCGTTGAGCGTCCCGGTGGCCAGCCCGAGACCGACGATCGCACCGACCGCCGTCATCGAGGTCGACGCTGGGACGCCGTAGAGGTTCGAAACAAGCAGCGAGAGGCCCGTGAAAAAGAGGACGCCGACGCTGGCGACCGGCGTGAACTGCGCGGCGGGGACGATACTGCTGCTCATCGTGTCGATGACGTTGCGGCCGACCGTCCACGCGCCGACGAACCCGAAGGCCGTGAACAGCCCTGCAGCGGTCGTTTTGCGCACGAGCCGGCTGCCGACTGCGGGGCCGAAGGCTACGCCCGTCGACGAGCCACCGATATTGAACCCGACGAACACGGCGACGAGGATGCCAGCGATTGCGAGCAGTGACAACATCTGTCTAACCGTATTGAGTTCTGATATAAGTGGGCTACGGAACGCGGGAACAATCCATCCGTAGGCTAGTTCCGACGTTACAGTGTCGAGACCGGTAGTATCGAATGTTTAATCAGGTAGGACTATCTACATCAGCGATAAGATACCTCGAACCGGCGTCCGTGTCGACAACAGGTGGGACTGTCACGGCTCGACCGGTCGATTCACTATGTATCGTTCCCCTCCCGTCTGGGGCCTATCCGGCGGTCGTCCCCGCCGGCACCCCCCGGCAATACGGGCAGTCATCGGTCGGCATAGCCGCCGGTCCGTCGACGTACGCCCGAGCGGACAACGGCCGGCCCGCCGTCTACAGAGGTGAAACGCGATGGCGGCCGTACCGGACCCCACGGCTCGACTCGTGGTTGCGGTCTGTCTCTTCGTAGCCGGGACCGCCGGCGTGGCCGTGGTCGACGATGCGGTGGGGGTGGTCTCGGCGCAGAATGGCGAGGAGGTCGACGAAGTAAATATTATCAGTATCGATCCGAATCGGTCAAGCCCCGGTGAAGATATAGTAATTAGCGTAGAATTTCTCAATGATAGCGAACCTGTCGAAGGTGTAGAGGAAGATGCTACGATTTATAGAGATAGTGAGGAAGTTCAAAGAATAAGTGGTACAAGCGACAACACAGGAGTAGCTACATACAATTATACTCCAACTGGAGATGATGTTGGTAGTACTACAGAGGTATATGTGATATCTGGCGGAAATGCTGTTGACAAAGAGTTCTATGTTGAATTCAGTATAGAGAACATTCACAATGGGACAATTGAACCCGACCCTGTCGACCCCGGCAACGAGACCAACATTTCAGCACGTGGTTTCAATGAAATCGACGAGCCGTTTGTTGGCAATTCTGAAGTCATATTCGAGATAAATAACGGAAATGGGAATCTAACTGAAACAACTGTAACCAGTAACGACGACGGTTGGGTCAACACCACCTATGAGGCGGTCGACACCGACGCTGGCCGAACAGTCACAGTCGACATTACCGCCAACGAGACCGACGCCAACACGACGATCCCGATCAACGTCACCGCCAACACCGCCGGCTTCGACAACGTCACCGCGGAGCCACAGGACCCCACAGCCGACGGGAACGTCAGTTTCACCGCGCGAGTCCTTGACGAAGCCAACAACCCGCTCAACGACACGACCGTCGACTTCGGGACCAACGGAACCGGCGGGTTCATCCGCGAGAACGCCACAAGCAACGCGACGGGGTACGTGAACACGACCTACGTCCCCGACCGGGCGGACAACGATTCGGCGGTCAGACTGACACTTGCGCCCGGAACCAACGCCGAGACGAACGAAACGGTCACGTTCGCGCCGCTGTCGATCGTCGACTTCGCCGACGAATCGGCCAGCCCTGAGACGGTCGACCCCGGCGAGAACACCACCGTGACCGCGGAGGCCCGCGACGAGTTCAACGCGTCGCTGGCGAACCGGACGGTCGACATCAACGCCGCCGGTGCGGGCAACCTGAGCACCACACAGGTCGACACCGACAGCGAGGGGAACATCACCGTCAACTATGAAGCCGCGCCCGGCGATGCGGGCAGCGACGTGGAGATCACCATCGCGGCCAACGAGACCAACGCCGAGACGAACGTGACCGTCGCGGTCGGCGCCAACGCCGACGCGATCCGAAACGTCTCGGCCGACTCGCCGACCCCCGACCCCGGAGAGGCGGTGAACGTCACCGCCGAGGTCTTCGACGAGGCCGGGAATCTACTGGACAACGCGAGCGTGACGTTTAACGCCACCATCGACGGCGACGTCGACGCCGGGGAGTTCAGTTCCGAGAACGCAACCAGCGGCGGAAACGGCGTGGTCAACACGACGTTCACGCCGAACGGCTCGGCGGCCAACCGGACGGTGACGATCAACGTGAGCGCCGACGGCACGGACGTGTTCAACACGACCACGCTGAACGTGACCGCCAACGCCGACCGTATCGACGCGTCGGTCGACCCCTCGGAGATCGACCCCGGCAACGAGACGACCGTCAGCGCGCAAGTGTTCGACGAGTCCGGCAGCCCGCTGCCGGAGGCGAACATCAGCATCGAGGCCAGCGGCGGCGAGGGAGAACTCAACGAAACGAATCTGAACACGACCGACGAGGGATGGGCCAACACGAGCTACACGGCCGCCGGCGACGACGCGGGAACCGACGTGCAGATCGACGTGACGGCCGACGATGCCGACGCGGCGGCGAACGCGACCGTCACCGTCACCGCCAATCCCGATCGGTTCACCAACGAAACCGTCGACCCCGAGCGGCCCGAACCGAACGAGTCGACCAACGTGTCCGTCCGGGTCCGCGATGAGTCGGGCTCGCTGTTGAACGGGACCGGGATCGAACTCAACGTCACCACCGGAAACAACAGTCTCGAAGCCGTGCCGACCGAGAGCGACAACCGCGGCTGGATCAACGCCACCTACACGCCGACCGGCGACGACGCCGACACCGAGGTCGCCATCGAGGTGACCGCCAACGAGACCAGCGCCAACCGGACGATCACGTTCAACGTCTCGGGGCGCGCCGCCGCCGAGTTCAACCAAACGGTCGCCGACCCGCCGGAGGTCGACCCGCTCAACACTACCAACCGAAACAACAAAACGACCGTCGGCGTGCTGGTGTTCGATCAGGTCGGCGACCGGCTCAACGGCTCGGAGATCGACTTCGAGGTGACCAACGGGACGGGCAGTCTCAACACGAGTTCGACAAACAGCAGTGACGGCTGGGCGAACGTGACCTACACGGCCAACCGTAGCGACGCCGGCTCGACGGTCGACATCGAGGCCAACGCCACCGGCCGGAACGTCACCGAGACGATTGAGGTCGACGTCACCGCCAATGCTGACGAGATCACGGCTCTCAGGGCGACCCCCGGCGACGAGCCCAACGAGACGGTGTCGATCAACGCGACCGTCCGCGACGAAAACAGCACCGAGCTCGATGGGGCGATAATAAACATCACCACCAACGGATCCGGAACCATCGAGGATGGAAACGTCACGAGCGAAAACGGCCTCGTCAATACGACCTACACGCCGGATCGAGACGACGCCAACCGGACGCTGAACGTGACGTTTGCCGCCGTCAATACGAGTGTCGAAAACGAGACGACCGTCGACATCCCGCCGCTGGCAGCGGCAAAAATCAACGAGACGAGCCTGTCGGTCACCGAAGTCGACCCCGGCAACACCACCGAGATCAACGCGACGGTCCGGGACCAGTTCGGCCAGTCGCTCAACGGGTCGGACGTAACGTTCACTAGCACATACAACGGGACGTTCTCGGGGATGCAAAACACGAGCGACGCCGACGGGCTCGTCAACGCCACCTACACCGCCGACGATTCGGACGCCGGCCGGACCGACACCATCTACATCAACGCCAGCGCCGACGATCGGAACGCCTCGGCCAGCGTCGACGTCGAGGTGACCGCGAACCCCACCAACTTCACCGATCGGACGGTCGACCCCGAGGAACCCGAACCAAACGAGTCGACGACGGTGGCCCTCCGGGTCCGCGACGAGTCCGGCAGTCCCCTTCCGGATGCAGGCGTCGAGTTCTCCACCACCGGCGACGGCGACCTCAATCGGACCGGCTTCAACGCCACCAACGCCGGCTGGGTCAACGTCTCCTACACCCCCAACGGCTCGGACGCCAACGACTCGGTCGACATCGAGGTGACCGCCAACACGACCGATGCCAACGAAACGGTCACGTTCAACGTCTCCGAACTCGCCGCCGCGGAGTTCAACCAGACGGTCGCCGACCCACCCGAAGTCGACCCGATCAACGCGACCTATCGCGACAACGAGACAACCGTCGGCGTGCAGGTGCTCGATCAGGTCGGCGAGACGCTCAACGACACCGAGATCGAGTTCATCGTGACTGCCGGCGCGGGCGACCTCAACACGAGTTCGATCAACAGTAGCAGCGATGGGTGGGCGAACGTGACCTACAGCGCCACCCGCAGCGCCACCAACTCGACGGTCGACATCGAGGCCAACGCGACCGGCCGGAACGTCACCGAGACGATCCAAGTCGAGGTTACTGCCAATGCGGACGAAATCACCAAGCTGAACGCGGTTCCCGGTGACGAACCCAACGAGACGGTCGGGATCAACGCGACCGTCCTCGACGAGGACGGGAACGAACTCAACGCGTCGACGGTGAACGTCACCGCGCTCAACGGCTCCGGAACCGTCACGAACACGACCGTCACGAGCAACGCCGACGGCCTGATCGAAACCGAGTACACCCCGAACCGAAGCAACGCCAGCGAAACCATTGGACTGGAATTCAACGCGACCGACACCAACACCACGAACACGACGACCTTCGAGATCCCGCTGCTGGCCGCAACCACGATCAACGAGACGAGTCTCTCGGTCGCGGATGTCGACCCCGGCAACACGACCGAAATCAACGCGACCGTCCGGGATCAGTTCGGCCAGCCGCTCGACGGATCGACGGTGAACTTCACCAGCACCCGCAACGGGACGTTCAACCGCGACCAGAACACGAGCGTCGACGGCGGGCTCGTCAACGTCACCTACACGGCGGTCGATGCGGACGCCAACACGACCGACACCGTCTACATCAACGCCAGTGCCGACGATCGGGACGCCTTTGCCGTCGTCGAGATCAACGTGACGGCCAACCCAACCAATATCACCGACGCGACGGCGACGAACTTGGCCCCCGAACCAAACGAGTCGACGACGATCACGGCAACCGTCCGCGACGAGTCGAACGACCCGCTGCCGGAGGCCAACGTCAGCTTCGAGACCAACGGCAGCACCGACTTCGAGGCGGTTTCGAACACGACCGACGGGGCGGGAAGCGTCAGCGCGGACTACACCCCGGCAAGCAACGATTCCGACACGACGGTCGACCTCGGGATCGTCGCCGAAGCCAATCGGAGCGTACTGGCGAACGTGACCCTCGATGTCGGCCCGCTGGCGGCCAGCGGGTTCGCAAACGGGACCGCCGAGCCGAGCGAGATCGACCCCGTCGACACCGGCGATCGGCGCAACGAGACCAACGTCTCGGTGCAGGTGCTCGACCAGTTCGGCGACCCGCTCAACGAGTCGGACGTGAGTTTCAGCGACGACGGCGAGGGCAACGTCACGGCCAGCGGGGACACGAGCAACGCCACCGGCTGGGTGACCACGAACTACACGGCCGCCCGCGGGGACGCCAATTCGACGGTGAACGTCACGGTCAACGCCACCGACCGCGAGGTCGAGACGAACGTCTCAATCACCGTGAGCCAGAACCCCGACCGCTTCGAGGGGGCCACCGCAACCCCCGACCCGGTCGACCCCGGCAACACGACGACGATCAGCGCCGAGGTCGTCGACGAGTCGAACACCTCGATCGCCGACGAAGCGGTCGAATTCAACGTGACCGCCGGTAACGGGACGTTCATCGGCGGCGGGACCACGACGACAAACACCAGCAACGAAACGGGATTCGTCGAGGCGGTCTACGAACCGAACCGGACCGATGCCGACACGAACGTCACGATCGGGCTCAACGCGACCGCAACCAACACCACCACGAACGTGACCGTCGAGATCGGGTCGCTGCTGCCCGAGCGGATCACCAACGGAACGGCCAGCCCCACACGGATCGACCCCGTCGACACCGGCGACCGGGCCAACGTGACCAACCTCTCGGCGCAGATCCTCGACCAGTTCGACGAGCCGCTGCCCGGCGCGAACGTGACGTTCAGCGACGACGGCGATGGGAATCTCACGGTCAACCGGTCGACGAGCAACGAGACGGGGTGGGTCAACGCGACGTATGCGGCCAACCGCAGCGATGCCGGCACGAACGTCACGGTCGACATCGAGGCCAACACGACCAACTCCACGGGCCAGAACGCGACGGCGAGCATCGAGATCAACGTCACCGCCAACCCCGACCGCTTTGAGGCGATCAACGCCACCCCGCCGGCGGACCCCTCGGATCCGATCGAGATCAACGCGACGGTCCTCGACGAGTCCGGAGACGAATACGACGGAGCGACGATCGACTTCACCCGCGTTGTGGGGAACGGAACGTTCGACGGAAGCATAGAGACGAGCGACGAGAGCGACACCGACGGCTTCGTGACGGCCGACTACGAGCCGAACCGGACCGACGCCAACCGGACCGTCGAGGTCGAACTCAACGCGACCGCAACAGAGCTGACACGGACAGTCACGATCGACGTCAGCGCGCTGTCGCCGGCCGGCTTCGACAACGAAACCGTCACACTCGAGGCTGTCGACCCCGGCAACGAGACGACGCTCTCGGCGCGGGTGCTCGACGAGTTCAACGAGACGTTCGTCGGCAACGAAACCGGCGGCGACGCAGCGGGCGCGGACGTGACCTTCGGGACCGACGGCAACGGCACGCTCTCGCCGCCGACGAACACGAGCAACGAGACGGGGTGGGTGACCACGACCTATGAGGCCGCCGACGCCGACGCCGGCATCGAGATTGTGGCCAACATCACGGCCAACGCGACCGGCGTCGAGACCGAAATCCCGTTCAACGTGACGGCCAACCCGACGACCTTCACCAACCGGACGGTCGACCCCGAGCCGCCCGAGCCCAACGAGTCGACGACGGTCGCCCTCCGGGTCCGCGACGAGTCCGAGGACCCACTCGGCGACGTCGGCGTCGCATTCAACGTCAGCGACGGCGAGGGCGATCTCAACCGGACCGGGTTCAACGCCACCGACGCGGGCTGGGCCAACGTTTCCTACACCCCGAGCGGCGAGGACGCCAACAAGTCGGTGACGATCAATGTGACCGCCAACGCGACCACCGCCAACGAGACGGTCACGTTCGACGTCAGCGAGCGCGCCGCCGAAGAGTTCAACCGAACCGTTGCCGATCCCGCCGAGGTCGACCCTCTCAACACCACCTACCGCGACAACGAGACGACCGTCGGCGTGCTGGTACTCGATCAGGTCGGCGACCGACTCAACGACTCCGAGATCGAGTTTACCGTGACAAACGGCACGGGCGATCTCAACACGAGTTCGACAAACAGTAGTGACGACGGCTGGGCGAACGTGACCTACACGGCCAACAGCAGCGACGCCGGCTCGACGGTCGAAATCGAGGCCGACGCCGTCAACCGGAGTGTCAATGCGACGATTGAGGTGAACGTCACTGCTAACGCCGACCGGATCACCGATCTGAACGCCAATCCCGGTGGCGAACCCAACGAGACGGTCGAAATCAACGCAACCGTGCTCGACGAATCCGGGGACGAACTCGACGGGGCGATCATAAACATCACCGCGCTCAACGGGTCGACCAACGTCACCGACGGGACTGTCAGGAGCGACGACGGACTCATCGAGACGACCTACGAGCCGGTCTACGACGACGCCAACCGGACCATCGAACTACAGTTCAACGCGACCGACACCACCGCCACGAACACGACCACCTTCGATGTCCCGCCGCTGGCGGCGACCAAAATCAACGAGACGAACCTCACGGTTACGGAAGTCGACCCCGGCAACACGACACAGGTCAACGCGACGGTCCGCGACCAGTTCGGCCAGCCGCTCAACGAGTCGGACGTAACGTTCACCAGCCAGCGCAGCGGGACCTTCTCGGCGGTCCAGAACACGAGCGACGACGACGGCCTCGTCAACGCCACCTACACGGCTGCCGACGTTGACGCCAACACCACCGACACGATCTACATCAACGCGACCGGCCGCGAAGCGTTCGCCACCGTCGCGGTCGAAGTGACTGCCAACCCGGCGAACTTCACCGAGCCGACGATCATCCCCGAGCAGCCCGAGCCTAACGAGTCGACCAATATCGCCCTCCAAGTGCTCGACGAGTCCGACGACCCGCTGCCGGACGCCGGCGTCGAACTCACGAGGGGCTCGGCCAACGGCACGCTCAACGACACCGGCCTCACCAGCACCGACGACGGCTGGCTTAACACCACCTTCACGCCGAACGGGTCGGACGCCGACACCGAGGTCCGGCTCAACGTGACCGCAAACGAGACCGACGCCAACACGACGGTCGCGTTCAACGTCAGTGAACGCGCCGCCGAGTCGTTCGTCGACGTTTCGGCAGCCTCACCCGAGATCGATCCCGTCGACGACGAGAACCGAACCAACACGACGAACATCAGCGCTCGCGTGCTTGATCAGGTCGGCGACCGACTGGAGGGGGCGAACGTCACGTTCTCGACGGACTCCGAGAACGGCACGCTGACCGACGTCGAAAACGAGAGCGACGAGAACGGCTGGGTCAACGCGACCTACGTGGCCAACCGCAGCGACGCCAACACAACGGTGACGGTTACCATCGACGCCACCGACCGCAGCGCCGAGACGAACGTCTCGATCACCGTCACTGCCAACGCCGACCGGATCTCCGACCTGAACGCAGTCCCCGACGAGCAGCCGAACGAGACGGTCGACATCAACGCGACCGTCCTCGACGAATCGGGGACCGAACTCGACGGGGCGGAAATAACCATCACCGCACTCAACGGATCTGGGAATGTCACGAACGCGACCGTCGAAAGCGACGGTGATGGCCTCGTCGAAACCAAGTACGATCCGGTCCGCGAGGACGCCAACGAGACCATCGAACTGGCATTCAACGCGACCAACACCACCGCCACGAACACGACCACCTTCGACGTGCCGCCGCTGGCGGCGACGACGATCAACGAGACGACTCTCACGGTCGGCGCGGTCGACCCCGGCAACACGACCGAAATCAACGCGACGGTCTACGACCAGTTCGACCAGCCGCTCAACGGGTCGACAGTAAACTTCTCCAGCACTCGCAACGCGACGTTCTCGGGAGTCCAGAACACGAGCGTCGACGGTGGCCTCGTCAACGCCACCTACACTGCCAACGATTCGGACGCCAACACGACCGACACCATCTACATCAACGCGACTGACCGCGAGGTGGTCGCCACCGTCGACGTCGAAGTGACGGCCAACCCGGCGAACTTCACTGAGGCGACGATCACTCCCGAGGTTCCCGAGCCCAACGAGTCGACCGATATCGCCCTGCAGGTCCTCGACGAGTCCGATACCCCACTCGGAAACGCCAGCGTCGCACTCACGAAGGCCTCGGCCAACGGGACGCTCGACGATACCGGCCTTACCAGCACCGACGACGGCTGGCTCAACACCTCCTACACCCCGAACGGCTCGGATGCCGACACCGAAGTTCGGATTGACGTCACCGCCAACGAGACTGACGCCAACAGGACGGTCGCGTTCACCGTCGGTGAGCGGGCCGCAGACACAATCAACGCCTCGGCGGCCCCCGAGGCGATCGACCCCGTAAACACCGGCAACCGGACCAACACGACGAACATCAGCGCCCGCGTGTTCGATCAGGTCGGCGAGCCACTACAGGGGGCGAACGTCAGCTTCACCACCGACTCCGAGAATGGCACGCTGACCGACGTCGACGACGAGAGCGACTCCGACGGCTGGGTCAACGCCACCTTCCAAGCGGCCCGTAGTGACACCAACGAGACCGTCATGGTCACCATCAACGCCACCGACCGGAGCGTCGAGGCGACTCAGAACGTCACTGTCACTGCCAACGCCGACGCGATCGTGAACGCGACCGCCGACCCGGCGACGGTCGACGCCGGCACGCGGTCGATCATCAACGCCACCGTTCTCGACGAAGACGCGAACGAACTTGAGGGTGCAAACGTGACCTTCGACTCCGACGGCAACACGTCGGTCGACCCGATCGTGAACACGAGTCTCGCCAACGGGACGGTCAAGGCCGCGTACACGCCCGACGACGAGGATGCCAACGGGACCGTCACCATCACGATCGAGGCCAACCGAACCGGCGCGAACGCGACCGCAACCCTCTCGGTCAACCGCTTGGATGCCGACACGATCCGCGACGCGAGCGGCGAGCCGTCGACGGTCGCTCCCGGTAACACGTCGACGATCACCGCAACGGTCTACGACTCGCTGGACCAGACGATCGAAGGCGAGAACGTCAGCTTCAGCGATGACGGCAATGGAACCGTCGAGTCGATTGCCAACACCAGTGGAGACAACGGCACGGTCGAAGCCAGATACACGGCCACGAGGGACGACGCCGGCGGAAACGTCACGATTGACATTAACGCCACCGAAACCGGCGCGAACACGACCGTCGAGGTCGCGGTCGACGAGTTGGCCATCGAATCGTTCGGCAACCGGTCGACGGACTCTGATGAGATCGATCCGCTCAACAGCGTCGGCACGCTGGATAACGAAACGAATCTCAGTGCTCGCGTGTTCGATCAGGTCGGTGAGCCACTGGATGATGCGAACGTCACGTTCAACGTCACACAGGGCAACGGCACACTTGGTAATGAGACCGTAACGAGCGATGATGGGTGGATCAACACGACCTACCGAGCCGACCGAAATGATGCTAACACGACCGTCGTAGTGTCGCTCAACGCGACCGGCAGCGACGCCGAGACGAACCTGACAGTCAATGTAACGGCTAACCCGTATGATCTTAAGGGTATAAACGGAATCCCCGACGAGGCAGATCCGGGAGACGAGATCAATATCTCGCTGACTGTTGTTGATGAGGCAGACAATCCATATTCAGGACAAGATGTCGAATTCGGAAATTTTGAAGATTCAACTGTTTATCCGGGTGAAGACACTAGTGGAACAGATGGGAATATATCAACAAAAATTAGTATAGTCCCGGAAGATATAGATACTGGCGTCAGGTTCATTATTGACCCTGCTACTGAAGATATAGACTCAGTCGTGAAATTGATTGAGGTTACTGAAAATGCCGACAATATTACGAATATAAACGTCATCCCAACACCCGTCGACCCCAACGAGACAGCGACCATCTCTGCGACGGTACTGAACGAAAACAACACGAAAATGACTGGTGCAAACATCTCGTTCGAACCATACGGCGAAGGAAACGTCACCCCGTCAACAGACAATAGCAGCGACGGGAACGTCTCAACGACCTACGACCCGGCCCGTGCCGACGCCGACAGCAATGTGACGGTCACGATCAACGCGACCGACACCGACGCCGAACGGAACGCGACCGTTCAGGTCGACGATCTCAAACCGGTGGCGATCGCCGACGCGGGTACGACGCCGGCGCGGGTCGAGCCGAACGAGACGGCAACGATCAACGCGACTGTCGAGGATCAGTTCGGCGAACCGCTCCCCGGAGAGGCAGTCACTTTCGAGACGAACGCGACGGGCACGCTGACGGTCGACAACGCCACGAGCGGCTCCAACGGCACGGTCGACGCGACGTTCCGGCCGACCGCCGCCGAAAACGCGACGATCACGATTGCTGCCAATCGGACCAACGCGTCGACGAACACGACGCTACGGGTGTTGGATCTCGAACCGACGACGTTCACCGACGTCGATGCAACGCCCGCCGAGATCACCGCAGGTAACCGAACGAACCTGAGTGCGCGAGTGCGCGATCAGCTCGGCGATCCGTTCGACGGCGGTACTGTGAGCGTCGACACCGACTGGAACGGCACGCTCGGCAACGACACTGTGACGAGCGACGACGGTTGGGTCAACACGACCTACAGGGCCAATGAGTCGGACGTCAACCGAACGGTCACCGTGACCTTCGAGGCGGACAACGGGACTGCCAATACATCAGTCGGGTTCTTCGTCCGGCCGACGCCGCAGGGCTTCGAGAACGTCAGCGTCGACCCGCCGGAGATCCAGCCCAACGAGACGGCGCGGGTCAGCGCTGACGTGGTCGACGAGCGCAACGAATCGCTGGACGGTGTGGACGTCACGTTCCGAACCGACGGGAACGGGACGGTCGCCCCATCGACCAACACCAGCCAGTCGGGAGCAGTGTCGACGACCTACGAGCCGGCCCGAGAGGACGCCGACAGCAACGTGACGGTGACGGTGATCGCCAACGAAACCGGCGTTGAGACGAACGCGACGGTGCAGGTATCGAAGCTTCTGCCGACGCGCTTCGACAACGGGACTGCCGCGCCCGGCGAGATCGTCGCGGGCAACCAAACGAACCTGAGCGCGCAGGTCCGCGACCAACTCGACGAGCCGTTGCCGGGCCGGAACGTGACCGTCGAGACCGACGGAAACGGCACGCTCGGCGCGACAAACGTGACCAGCGGGGACGACGGCCTCGTCAACACGACCTATAGGGCCAACGAGTCGGACGTCCGCCAAACCGTCGGCGTGACCTTCGAATCGGTCAACGGCAGCGCCAACACGACGGTCGAGTTCGACGTTCGGCCGACACCACAGGGGTTCGAAAACGTGACGACCACGCCGTCGACGATCGGGCCTAATGAGACAACAACGGTCAGCGCCGATGTGGTCGACGAGCACAACGAGTCGCTGGCCGATACCGAGGTGCGCTTCGAGAGCGGAAACGGCACATTGACGCCGTCGACCGACACCAGCGACGCGACCGGTTCCGTTGCGGCGAGTTACGGACCGGCGCGAGTCGACGCTGATAGCAACGTGACGATCACGGCCGTCGCTACCGAGACCGGCATCGAAGCGAACACGACCGTCGAGGTGACTGCACTCGAACCGGTTGCGATCACCGACGTTGGCCTCGATCCGAACTCGATTGATCCGGGCGACAACGTGACTGTCTCGGCGACGGTCCGCGATCAGGTCGACGTCGGCTTCGAGGGGGCCACCGTCGAGTTCAGCCACGGCGGCAACGGAACGCTCTCGGCAGCAAACGATACCAGCGACGCCAGTGGTGGGGTCACGACGGTCTACCAGTCGACCGAGGCGGATGCCGACTCCACGGTCGGCCTCGAACTTGCAGTTCCTGACGGTCCACATCGAAACGTGTCGCTCCCGGTCGGCTCGCTCCCACAACCGGAGCCCGATAGCAGTGGCTCTAGTGACTCGACGACACGGATCATTGTCGACGGGGGCGACGACTCGGACGACGTCAACGAAGACGAGCCGGTCGACGTCCGCGAGACGGCTACGTCGATCGTCGTCGAGAACCCCCCAAGTGGCGAGCCAGTCGACCTCAACAAGGAGACGACCGGGCTGTCGTCGCTCTCGCGGACCGAGAACCTCTCGCTGGAGTCGGTGTCGATGACCGTCGACGAGTCGGCATCCTACCGGCTTGATTCGGCCAGCTACGAGTACGGCCGGATCCGGACCACGAGGGATGGGGAGACCGAGACGGACACCCGGTCCGAGACGGTCGCCGACTTCGAGCGGTCGACCCAGCGGCTCCCGATCGGCTACCTCGAAGTGGACGCGACCGCTGCCGACGAGTCGCTGTCGCAGGTCGACTTCGAATTCCGGGTGGCCAAATCCTACCTCGACAACCGGGCGACCGAATCCGACGAACTCGCCCTCTACCGACGCAACGAGTCGGGGTGGAACGCCCTCGAAACCCGCCAGCTCAGGGACAACGAGACCCACTACTGGTTCGAAAGCGAGTCGCCGGGGCTGTCGGTGTTCCCGATCGGCTCCGACCGGCGGCCCGTCGAGATCACCGAGCGGTCGGTGACCGCTGAGAAGGTCGCCCCCGGCGATGCTGTCGGCGCGACCGTCACCCTCGACAACGAGGGGTTGCTGGATAACACGACGACCCTCCGGCTCACCGCCAACGGGCAGGTCGTCGACACCCGGTCGGTGACGGTGCCGGCCGGGGAGTCGGTGACGACCGACCTCGCATTCACCCCCGAGACCGAAGGCGAGTACGAGCTCGCGGTCGGCGGCTCGACGGTCGGTACAGTGACCGTCGAGGCCGGGCCGGGCGTCGGCGTCATCGAACCGCTCGGGACGTCATTCCCCGGCGTCGACAGCGGCTGGCTGTGGGCGGCTATCGTCGGTGCCGTCCTCCTGATTACCGCGGCGGTTCGGCGGTGGTAGCAGCACGTCGGTCCCGACTCGGCAGAAGATGGGATCGTCCCGGATCCGGCGAGATCACCATCTTATACATGGGCTCGTTGTGCAACTGGGACCTCTGGATCGGACGGAAATCGATGCGTACGTCGACCGCTGTCGGCAACTCGTCGACTCCTCGCCACAGATGGCGTTGGGACTCCTACGAGCGAACACAGTGAGCGAGGGAGAGAGTACGGCGAGGCCACTGAGCGAGTTCGAGCAAACCGAGAACGAAGTGAAGTGGACTCGCTGGGATTTGAACCCAGGGCCTCTTCCTTGCGAAGGAAGCGATCTACCGCTGATCTACGAGCCCGCATCCGAACAGAGCCGAGCGCTGTACTTGTATGTTCTGTTTCGATTTACGTGTCCAACAACCCGACCGCGCCTGCCAGCAACCCGAGCAACAGCCCGGTGAAGTGGGCCACCAGCGCGACGCCCGGTCGACCAGTCGCTATTGTAACCACCAGCGCCGCCAGCGCGAACAGCGCGAACTGCGCCCGCGGCGGAAGCCGGATGCGATCCAGCAGCGTCGACGCCACGACGTTCCCCGCCAGCAGGTAGCCGATCAGGCCGAATACCGCCCCGCTCGCGCCGAGGACTGCCGTGCCGGGCCCGAGCAGGCCCGTAGAGACCACCTGTGTGATCCCCGCGAGCGCGCCCACCGTGAGGAAAAACAGGTGGAACCGCCAGCGCGTCGTCCGGCGTTCGACCAGCAGCCCGGCCAGCAGCAGCGCGAGGCTGTTCGACAGCAGATGGGGGATCGACCCGTGGGCATACACGCTCGTCACGATCGTCCACGGGTCGGCGGTGATCGGCGGCGCGAGCACGAACAGCCCGAGGAGGCCGACGAGACTGGCGACGCCTTGGAGCGCGAAGACGACCACGAAGAGCAGGAGGGTTTCCACCGTCGGGCTTCGTGCGGAGGCCATACGTAGGGTTGGTCGACCAGCTTAAAAAGCAATATTATGGTTTCGAGGGTGGTGCGTTGTGCGGCTCCTCGAACGTGAACAACCAGAAAGCCCCGACTGGCTCCAGTCGAGGGCCTCGCTGCGCTCCTCAGCCGCTACGCGGCTTCCGGTGCTTACTTCGGCCGTCTTCCCGGAGCCAGTCGCCCCTTTCAGTCCCACCCACAGCCGGTGGATCAGCCGCCATCGGGTGGGACTGAAAGGGGCCGCTCTCTCGACGAACCCCGGCGACGTAAGCACTGGAGGCCGCGAAGCGGCCGAAGCGCGCAACGAGCCGCGGGAGTCGAGAGAGCGGGGGCTTTCTGGTTCTTTGCAGTCGACACGCTCACTGCCTCAATACTGGATTGACCCTCTCCAGTCGACACGTATTCGTCGTACACACCAGCAGCTCACCGGGATAAAACAAATGAAAAGTCTAGAGGCGCGGGACGCCTTAGCGCCGCGGTGGGTTCGGTCGCAGGTCGACGAACGAGCCGCGACCGCTCGGTGCGGAGATCAGTCTTCGAGGACGATCTCGATGCTCACGTCGTTCGGCACCTGGACACGCATGAGCTGGCGGAGCGCGCGTTCGTCGGCATCCAGATCGATGAGCCGTTTGTGGACGCGCATCTCCCAGTGCTCCCACGTCGCGGTCCCTTCGCCGTCAGGGGATTTCCGCGAGGGGACTTCCAGCGTCTTGGTCGGCAGCGGAATCGGCCCGCTGAGCGTGACCCCGGTCTTCTCGGCGATCTCTCGAACGTCGTCGCAGATGTTGTCGAGGTCCTCGGGGTGGGTACCAGCGAGGCGGACGCGTGCTTGCTGCATTTATCGCTCGTTGACTTCGAGCACTTTGCCGGCCGCGATGGTCTGACCCATGTCACGGACGGCGAAGCTACCGAGCTCGGAGATCTCGCCCGAGGGCTCGATGCTGAGCGGTTTCTGCGGGCGCACGGTCACGATGGCGGCGTCGCCCGATTTGATGAAGTCGGGATCCTCTTCGGCGACCTCGCCGGTCGAGGGGTCGAGCTTCTGATCGATCGACTCGATCGTACAGGCGACCTGTGCCGTGTGGGCGTGGAAGACCGGCGTGTAGCCGGCGGTGATCACGCTGGGGTGCTGCATGACGACGAGCTGGGCCTGGAAGGTCTCGGCGACCTTCGGCGGGTCGTCGGCCGGACCACAGACGTCACCACGACGGATGTCGTCCTTGCCGATGCCACGAACGTTGAACCCGACGTTGTCACCGGGGCCGGCGCTCGGGACTTCCTCGTGGTGCATCTCGACGGTCTTGACCTCGCCGCCGACGTCCGAGGGCTGGAAGGAGACGTTGTTACCCGGTTCGAGCGTCCCGGTTTCGATACGTCCGACCGGGACCGTACCGATACCCGAAATCGTGTAGACGTCTTGGATCGGGAGTCGGAGCGGCGCGTCCGTCGGCGGCTCGACTTCCGGCAGGTCGTTGAGCGACTCCAGCAGGGTGTTGCCGTCGTACCAACCCGTGTTGTCGGACTCCTCGGCGATGTTGTCGCCTTCGAAGGCCGAGATCGGGATGAATTCGGCGTCGTCCGTGTTGAAGCGGACCTGCTTGAGGAGCTGGGTGACCTCCTCGCGGACTTCGTTGTAGCTCGACTCCTCGTAGTCGACGAGGTCCATCTTGTTGATGCCGATGATGAGCTCGTTGATACCGAGCGTGCGGGCGAGGAAGACGTGCTCGCGGGTCTGGGGTGCGACACCGTCGTCTGCCGCGACGACGAGGACCGCGTTGTCAGCCTGCGAGGCACCCGTGATCATGTTCTTGACGAAGTCACGGTGGCCCGGACAGTCGACGATAGTGAAGTAGTACTCGTCGGTGTCGAACTCTTGGTGGGCGATGTCGATGGTGACACCACGCTCTCGCTCCTCGGCGAGGTTATCCATGACGTAGGCGAACTCGAATCCACCCTTGCCCTTCTCCTCGGCCTCTTCTTTGTGCTGTTCGATTACGTGCTCGGGGACCGATCCTGTCTCGTACAGGAGCCGTCCGACGAGCGTGCTTTTGCCGTGGTCGACGTGGCCGATGATGGCCAAGTTCTGGTGCGGTTTCTCACTCATGGTAAGTAACGCGCTAAGGCGCTCTGTGGGGAGTCTTTTGACTGATTCCCGTAAAACCATTTCGATACGTCGCCCGGGGGACACCCGCGCCGTCTTGCGGTTTGTGGGAGCAAGTGACACACACGACGCCCGTATCCGACAGCCGCCTGCCAACCGGCAGCGACGGACTCATTTTTAACCCTCGGTGAATGTACACCGTGTAATGAACGCCGGCTATCGCCGTCTCCTCGTGGTCTGTCTCGTCGTCGCCCTCGCAGTCGGCGGCGGCCTCTCGCTTCTGGTCGGGCCGGTCGGCGGCCAGTCCGGGGCGCTGTTCCAGCAGGAGGCGATCGACGCCGACGAGGTTCGGATCTCGGTCGACGTCCGCGAAAACGGGTCGGCGGCCTGGCGAATCGAGTTCTGGCGCGTCCTCGACGACGCCGAGAGCCGGGCGGCCTTCGAGTCGCTGCGGAGCGACATCCGGGAGGACCCCGACAGCTACACCCGGGAGTTCGCCGGCCGGATCGACACCACCGTCGGCGCGGCGAGCAACGCGACCGGCCGCGAGATGACTGCCGACGGCTTCACCGTCGAGACCGACCGCCAGTCGCTGGCCCGGGAGTACGGCGTCGTCCGCTACGGCTTCGAGTGGGACGGGTTCGCCGCCGTCGAGGGCGAGACGCTGGCGGCCGGCGACGCCATCGAGGGGATCTATCTCGACGACCGGACGCGGCTGCTGATCAGCTGGCCCGCGGGGTACGAGCTCCAGTCGGTCGCCCCCGAGCCCGACGACAGACGCGAGACTGCCGTCCTCTGGCAGGGCACGCGCACCGAGTTCATCTCGGGGGAGCCGCGGGTGATCGTCACCCCGGCAGGGACGGGCGTCGGTGCCGGGACGGTCGCCGCCGGCCTGGCAGCCCTCGCCGTCGTTGCGGGGCTGGCCGGCTGGCTCCTCCGTCGACGGTCCAACGGGGGCCCCGGAGCGGGCCACCCCGGCGTGTCGACTGACGATACCACCGAGAGTCCGACCGTCGACGCCACCACGGATTCGACCACTGGGGAGGGGACGGCCACCACCCCAACCGGAGCGGAAACCAGCGAGGGAGCGGAAACCAGCGAGGGAGCGGAAACCAGCGAGGGAGCGGAAGCCAACGAGGAAAGAGCGACCGGAGCCGACAGTGACGCAGCCGGCGACGGGCCGGTCGACGACGAGTCGTCGGCAGCCGAGGTCGACGCGGAGCTGTTGAGCAACGAAGAGCAGGTGATGCGGCTCCTGGAGGCCAACGGCGGGCGGATGAAACAGCAGACGGTCGTCGAGGAACTCGGCTGGACCGACGCCAAGACGAGCAAGGTCGTCAGCGGGATGCGCGAGGCGGGAACCATCGAGTCGTTCCGGATCGGCCGCGAAAACGTTCTCACGACCCCCGAGGACGATCCACGGGAGCCGAGCCCATGATCCGGCTGCGCTCGACGCCACAACCGCACGACAGCGGCGGGTTCGAAACTGGCGTTAAACGAACGCAACTCGGCGACAACACCGAGAGTGTATATCAGTACAGATGACATACACGGATCCAATGAGTCGACTCGGGACACTACTGCTCACGATTGCCCTCGTCAGCGGACTGGTAGCGGTACCGCTCGGCGTGTCGGCGACAGTCACCGACAGCGGCGGAGCCAACGCGACCGACCAGGTCGCTCCGGGTGCGCGTCTCGCCGGCGTCGTCGGGGTGCAAGAGGCCGCGGTCGGCGGCGACCTCTCGGAGCGACGGTACGCAGTACGGCTGGACAACGCCGACACCGACGCCGAGCGGGCCGCCATCGTCGCCGAGCGCCGCACCGAGATCGAGGGTCGGCTCGTCGACCACCGGGCCGAACTCGCCGAGCTACGGGCCGCCCGCGAGGCGGGCAACATCAGCGAGGGTCGCTACCGGGCACAGGTAGCGACGCTCGCCGCCGAGACGGCGGCCACCGAACGCGCTGCCGAACGGGCTAACGAGACGGCGGGCCAACTCCCCAGGGCGGTCCTCGCCGAACAGGGCGTCAGCACCGACGACCTCGACGCACTCCGGGCTGAGGCGAGGGAGCTCAACGGACCGGAGACGGCCGCCATCGCCCGTGAGATCGGCGGGCCGAACGTCACCACCCCCGGGGCCGGCCGGGCTGGGGGGCCACCCGAGGAGTCCCCCACCCGCGGGCCGGGAGCTATGCCCGGTGAGGGCGAGACACGCGTCGACGAACGCCCCACGGACGACCGCTCCGCCGACCGGGGCAAATCAGCGGAGCCGCCCGGCACCGACCGACCGAGTGACGACCGGGGTACCGATGGGACGGATGGGCGCGACGGGAGCACCGAGTCGGAAAACGGGCCTAACGGGACGACCGTCCAGGGGGACGGATCCGGTGTAGGGACCGACCGGGGCGGCTCCGACGGAGCGAGCGAGCAGGCTCCCGACACCGAGCGTGGTCCCGACACCGAGCGTGGTCCCGACACTTACCGGCAGCCGCCACAGTAGACTCCGACCTCCCGGTGGTCGGGCTCGTCACTCTCCTCCGTCCGTCCACCCACCGTAGCCAGTGGCTCCCCATTCGACGCTAGCTCCTGCAAGAACGGTACGCCCGACAGCGACCGCCACTGGGCGTCGCTGCCGCCTACTCGACCAGTCGACTCACGTCCGACAGCACCGCCGTCGCCGTCTCCGGACCGCCCGCCCCGCGGCCGCTGATATTCAGTCGGCCGGCGTGGGTGGTCTCCAGTTGGACGATATTCAGCGTTCCTGTGACCGACAGCGGGCCGTCGGCCGGGACGAGCCGCGGGGCGACGCTGACGCCCTCGGGCGTCGACTCGCCGATCAGCCGGATCGTCCGGCCGTCCTCGGCGGCGAGATCGAGTGCCGTCCCCGGGATATCGGTGATGCCGTCGACGGCGGCATCGTCGAGGGTGAACTCTTGGTCGCCGTCGGCCAAGACGTTCGAGAGGATGACGAACTTGAGGGCGGCGTCGATCCCCTCGACATCGAAGGTGGGGTCGGCCTCGGCGACGCCGAGATCCTGGGCTTCCGCCAGCACGTGTTCGTAGTCGAGTCCCTCGGCGGCCATCCGCGAGAGGATGAAATTAGCGGTGCCGTTGAGGACGCCGCGGGCGGCGGTGATGTGGTTCGCGCCGAAGTCCTCGATGGTCGACAGAATCGGGATCGCGCCGCCGACGGTTGCCTCGAACCGGATCTCCCCCTCGCTGTCGGCTTCGAGCTCCCGAAGCTCGCCGTAGCGCTCGGCGACCGGTCCCTTGTTGGCGAGGACGACGTGTTTGTCGCGGTCGAGGCCCTGTTTGACGTGGGAGAAGCCGGGTTCGGCATCGCCCAGCGTTGTCGGGGTGGCCTCGACCAACACGTCGTATGGCCCCTCGATCGCGTCCGCCGGGTCGGCGTCGCCGACGACGCCCGCGTCGGCTTTGCGGTCGAGGACCGCTTCGGTGTCGACGCCGTCGGGGTCGACGACCGCCGACGAGGAGTCGGCGACTGCGGTGACGGTGTGGCCGTACTCGGCGGCGAGTTCGACCACCGAGCGGCCGACCGCGCCAGCGCCCAGAACCGCGAGGCGAGCGCCACTCATTGGCTCGCCTCCGTGAGCGGTTCGACGACCTGTAGCTCCTTGTCGGCGGCGATCTCCCGGAGCTTATCTAGCGCCTTGCCGTTGGTTCCCGACCGGGTTTTGAGCCGGAGGCGGGCGCTGGAGGTGTCGTCGCTGCCGCGTGGTGCCGACAGCGAGAGATCGGTCAGCGAGGCGTCCGCACAGGACTCGACCTGCCGGAGGGTGTCCGAGAGGTCGGTGTCGACCAGATGGCCGACGAGGATGACGACCAGCTCCTCGTCGTAGCGCTCGGAGCCGGCCTGAATGACATTGACGCCGGCCTCCCGGAGCGACTCGACGATGGTCTCGAAGCGCGCGGGCGCACACGAGAGGTCGACCTCGACGGGGATGTGGCCCCGCGGGGTGAGGTTGCCACGTTCGTGGTAGATCGACAGCAGGTTGCCGCCGGCCTCCGCGATCGGCTGTAGGGCCCCGAGCAGTTCGCCGGGCTCGTCGACGAGTTCCAGCCGGACGGTGTAGGTCTGGACCTCGCCGCCGGTGTCGCTCACAGCCCCACCTCCGCGGGAGGCCGTGTTGTCTCCGACAGACAGCAACTGCTCCGTCGTTCGATGCTGATCCGTCGGACCGCGACTGCCGTTTTCGTCCGCATATACATCGAGGCTGTTTTTTCAGCAGGTATAAGAGTTCATCGAAGCCGTGGCTCCCAACGCGGAGAAAATAAAATCGGGAGAAGGGGGCCGCCTTAGATGTAGTCGACGCTCGGCGGCAGTTCGAGCTTCATTCCCTTGCGCTCTCGGATCTCCATGATCTGCTCGGTCTGGAGGTTGTCGACGAGCACGCGGAAGCCGGCGTTCTCGGTGTTCCACGAGGCACGACCCTCGGTTGCCGAGCGGATGTCCGAGGAGAAGCCGATCATCTCTTCGACGGGCGCGATACCCTCGATCACCATGAGGTCACCCTCCTGGTACATGTCGTCGACGCGGCCGCGTCGACCCTGAATCTCGCCGGAGGCGTTGCCCATGTACTCCGAGGGGACGTCGATCCGGACGTCCTGGATCGGTTCGAGCAGTCGGACCTCGGCGTCGATCAGCGAGCGGTGGATCGCATCACGGGTCGCGGGGATGACCTGAGCGGGCCCGCGGTGGATGGTGTCCTCGTGGAGCTTGGCGTCGTGGAGTCGGAACAGCGCACCCTGGACGGGCTCAGCGGCGAGCGGGCCGTCTTCGAGGGCGTCTTCGAGCCCCTCGATCACGAGCTCCATCGTCTCGTTGAGGTGCTGGATCCCCTTCGTCTCGTCGAGCAGGATGTTCGTCTTGAACATGTGCTCGACGTTCTGGGAGTCGTCTTTGTCCATGCCGGCCTCCTGCAGCGCCTCACGGCGCTCCAGTTCGGGCATGTCCATCGACGCCTCACCGAGCTTGATCGCGTCGACGATGTCCTGGCTGAGGGGTTCGGCGGTGATGTAGAACTTGTTGTGGTTGTTCGGCGAGACGCCCTCGACCTCGCGGGATTTCTCCTGTGGCTGCTCTCGGAAGACGACGATCGGTTCGCCGGTGTGGACGTCGATCCCCTGGTTGTCACGGATCCGGTGGGTGATGACTTCGAGGTGGAGCTCGCCCTGCCCGCTGATCAGGTGTTCGCCGGTGTCCTCGTTGATTTCGACGCGGATGGTCGGGTCTTCCTTGGCGACCTGCTGGAGCGTCTTGATGAGCTTCGGCAGGTCGTCCATCGTCTTCGCCTCGACGGATTTCGTGATGACCGGCTCGGAGATGTGCTCGATCGACTCGAACGGCGTCATCTCGATCGACGAGACCGTCGAGCCGGCGATCGCGTCCTTCAGGCCGGTGACCGCGGCGATGTTGCCGGCGGGTACCTTCTCGACTTCCTCGCGTTCGCCACCCATGAAGATCCCGACCGACTGGATGCGGTTCTTGCCGGCGGTCCCGGAGACGTAGAGTTCCTGGCCCTTCTCGATCGTCCCGGAGAACAGGCGTCCGGTAGCGATCTCGCCGGCGTGGGGGTCCATCGAGATGTCGGTCGACATGAAGACGACCTCGCCGTCCTCGTCGACGAGACGCATGCTTTCGGCGACCTCCGACTCGTCGTCGCCACGCCACACCGTCGGGATACGACGGGGCTGGGCGTCGACGGGGTTCGGGAAGTGCTCGGCGACCATATCGAGGACGACATCCGACAGCGGCGTCCGTTCCTGGAGCTCGTCGCGGCCTTCCTCGCCGCTGCGTTCGAGCTCCATGATGTCGCCGAAGTCGATGCCGGTCCGCTGCATCGACGGCATCGAGACGCCCCACTTGTAGAGGGCCGACCCGAAGCCGACGGTGCCGTCTTCGACCGAGACGGTCCAGTCGTAGTCCTTCTCCTCGGTCATCCCGCGGATCAGGTCGTTGACGTCGCTGATGACATCGAGGAGTCGCTTCTGCATCTCCTCGGGTCCTTCCTGCAGCTCGTTGATGAGACGGTCGACCTTGTTGATGAACAGTGCCGGTTTGACACCCTCGCGGAGTGCCTGTCGGAGCACGGTCTCGGTCTGTGGCATTGCGCCTTCGACCGCGTCGACAACCACGAGCGCGCCGTCGACGGCGCGCATCGCGCGTGTCACGTCGCCACCGAAGTCGACGTGGCCCGGCGTATCGATGAGGTTGATGAGGTGGTTGGTGTCCTCGTACTCGTGGGTCATCGAAACGTTTGCCGCGTCGATGGTGATGCCGCGTTCCTGTTCGTCTTCCTTGGTGTCCATCGCGAGCTGCTGGCCGGCGGTCTCGTTGGAGATCATGCCTGCCCCAGCAAGGAGGTTGTCCGAGAGCGTCGTCTTCCCGTGGTCGACGTGGGCGGCGATGGCGATGTTCCGGATGTTCTCCGGCTTGTCCATCAACCGCTCACATTCTTGGACGATCTGTTTTCGTCGGCCCATTATACAGGGTGCTACCGGCAGGAGGGTCAAAAGGGTAGTGTTTCGGTCCCACCGATTCCATCGGCTCCGACCGCAGCACGCCGGAATCCCGAGGGCTCGGTATGGAACCGTCTGTCACACTACTCGATGGCGTCTTCGGTCGAGACCGCGGCTTCGAGATCCTCGATCGTCGTCGGGCCGGCGTTGGAGACGATCATGGTGTCGTAGGAGCGGTCGGCCGACACCGATGCGCCGACACTGATCGAACTGGCGATCCGGCCGGCGTTCTCGCTGCCGACGAAGACGATGCTCGCCCCGCGGTCCCGCGCGAAGTTGCGGATCCGGGTGGCGATCGTCCCCGCAGGGGCGTGGCGGCCGACCGAGATGTGGTGGAACGTCGCCTCGGGGGCGATCTCGTCGACCATCGCCCGGATGGCCGAAACGACGGCCTCGCCGTCGAAGGGGTCGTCGGGACCGAGCCACCCCCGATCGCGGGCGTAGGTGGCGTTGTTCCGCGGGACGACTGAGACTACCTCGACCGACTGATCCAACACGGTGTCGAACTGGGCCGCCCGGACGAGGGCGGTCTTCGACAGTTCGCTTCCATCGAAGGGGACGACGAGACTCATTGTCGGTCAAGGGACGTGTAGAATCATAAATTACCGCGCTCGCTGCCGGTCGCTCGCGCCCGTCGACGCGTGGTCGCTGGCTGCCAGCTACTCGGCGTCGGACTCGGCGTCCTCGTAGCCGCCGAGGAAGCCGTGGTACGGACAGACGTACTCGTCGCGGACCAGCGTCTCGTCGACGACGGTCAACCCCAGCGAGTCGAGGTCTTCAGTGATCCGGTTGAGGTCGTCGTGGTCGGTGCCGATGGCGTTGACGTAGACGTTGCGCTCGCCGGTCATCACCTCCCGGACGGCGGTCACGCCGTGGATCTCGCGGGCCCGATCGGCCAGCGTGTCCCGATCGGGGATCGGCGCGGTACAGATGATCTTGGTGTAGAGCGGATACCCCGCCCGCTCGTAGTCGATATCGAGGTGGTAGCCCCGGACGATCCCCCGGTCTTCCAGTTCGGTGAGCCGCGTCCGCACCGTACTCGCCGAGAGATCGAGCCGGTCGGCGATGTCGCTGGAGGAGGTCCGCCGGGCGTCTTGCTGGAGATAATACAGAATCCCCCTGTCGACGTCGTCCAACTCGCCGTCTTTCATCAGTACCGTCGACTGGCTGCCGGTCCCGTATAGCTTTGGCTGTGCCGCCACCGCTGATCGCCACCGCCGACCGCCACCACCAGTCGCCCCCGCCGGTCGACGCCCGCAAGGCCGACTAACCGACCTAATATAATCAATAGTCTATATATGAGGGCCATATTTTGACAGGTCGTCAATTCAGTCGGCCGTTTTATGTTGTTCCGTCATATAGATGTCGACAACACGCACTGCATGAAGGAACTCGAACGCGACCTCGGGCTGCCGTCGGTGCTTGCGATCAGTATCGGGGCGATGATCGGCAGCGGCATCTTCATTCTACCGGCGCTGGCGCTGGAAATCGCCGGGCCGGCGGTGATCCTCGCGTATCTGCTGGCCGGGCTGTTGGTGGTGCCGGCGGCGCTGTCGAAATCGGAGATGGCGACCGCGATGCCGGAGGCCGGCGGCACCTACATCTACATCGAGCGGGGGATGGGCCCGCTGTTGGGGACGATCGCCGGCGTTGGCACGTGGTTCTCGCTTTCGTTCAAGGGAGCGCTCGCGCTCGTCGGCGGCGTTCCCTACCTGCTGTTGTTGTTCGATCTCCCCCTGAAGCCGGTCGCGTTGGGGCTCGCGGCGCTACTCATCTTGGTGAACGTCTTCGGGGCCAAACAGACCGGTCGACTCCAGTTAGTGATCGTCGTCGTCATGCTGGCGGCGCTGGGCTGGTTCGCCGCCGGCAGCGCCCCCAGTGTGCAGTCGACCAACTACGCGAACTTCTTCGCCGACGGCGTCGGCGGCCTCCTGGCGGCGACGGGCCTCGTGTTCGTCTCGTATGCGGGCGTGACGAAGGTCGCCAGCGTCGCCGAGGAGGTCGAGGATCCGGGCCGGAACATTCCGCTGGGGATTCTCGGCTCGCTGGCGTTCACAACCGTCCTCTACGTCGCGGTCGTCACCGTGCTGGTCGGGGTCACCGATCCGGGGAGCGTCGCCGGTTCGCTGACGCCGGTGGCGGTCGCCGCCGAGCAGACCCTCGGGCGGGCGGGTGTCATCGCGGTCATCCTCGCGGCGATCCTCGCGCTGGTGTCGACCGCTAACGCAGGCATCCTCTCGTCGTCGCGGTACCCGTTTGCGATGAGCCGCGACCAGCTCGCCCCGCCGTCGTTGTCGACGGTCAGCGAGCGGTTCGGGACACCCGTTGCCTCGATCACGCTGACAGGAGCCGTCCTCTTGGTGTTGATCGCGTTCGTGCCGATCCTCGATATCGCCAAGCTGGCGAGTGCGTTCCAGATCCTCGTCTTCGGGCTGATCAACGTCGCGTTGATCGCGTTCCGCGAGGGGTCGATGGAGTACGAGCCGGAGTTCACCTCGCCGCTGTATCCGTGGATGCAGATCTTCGGCGCGATCACCGGCCTGCTGTTGCTCACACAGATGGGGACGGTCGCGCTGATCGGCGCGGTCGCCATCACGGTCGGGAGTGTCATCTGGTACCTCCTTTACGTGCGGCCGCGAGTCAGCCGCGAGGGGGCCGCAAGCGATGCGATCCGTCGACAGGTCGGTGAAGAGGCCCTCTCGGACGTCGCCGCGCCCGTCGACGGGACCGACGAAATCCTCGTCGCCCTGACCAAAGACGTCGACGAGGCCCGCGAGCGGGCGCTGATCGAACTCGCCGCCGATACCGTCCGACAGGACAACGGCCGGGTGGTCGTCGTCCGCTTCGAGGAGATCCCCGATCAGGCTCCCCTGACCGAGGCGGCGACGATCCAATCGGCGACCGACCGCTCGTTCGAAACGCGGGTCGAAGCCCTCGCCGACGACTGTGGGGTCGACATCGAGGCCGACGAGATCGTGAGCCACGACACCAAACACGCCATCGTCAACCTCGCCGACGACCGTGGTGTCGACACGATCGTCGCCGAACACGAACCGCTCCGGCTCCGCTCGCGGATCGTCGGCGACCCCATCGACTGGGTCGTCCGCCACGCCCCCTGTGACGTGCTGTTGGTCGACAATCTCGGCTACGACGCTCCCCGGCGGGTCGTCCTCTCGGGAGACGGCGGCCCCTACGTCCCGCTGGCGGTGAGCGTCGGCGAGGCGGTCGCCGCCGCCAACGACGGGGCGATCTCGCTGTGGTATCCCACCGACGGTGAGCGAACCGACCAGTACGAGCAGACGATGGCGGAGTACGAGGCCGAACTCGGCGAGCTGTTGTCGGTGGCGGTGGCTGCCGAACCGCTCCGCACCGACGGCGGCGACCACGCCCTGCCGGAACTGTTGGTCCGCCGCGGCCCCGACCATCGCCTGCGGACGGCGCTGTTCGACGACCGGCCGACGCTGCCGAGCCCCGGCTGTACGACCGTCACCGTCTACCCCCACGAATCGCGCCGCCCGCCGCTGTTCCGCCGACTGCTCGAACGGATCGTCTTCTAGGGGCGCGAAACACCCATATAGCGCTCGCCCCATGATACAGTCACACATGGATCTGCGAGTAAAGGGGACCGTCGCTCCGGACCCGTTTCTGAGTGCGGCCGCGCTGCTGGAAACCGAGTATACACTCTCGCGGCCGGTCGACGTCCAGATCCGGGAGAACCCCGACGAGCGGACGTGGGCGGCCCACTACGAGGACCGCCACGTCCTCAACATCTCCCGACAGGCCGCCACCAGCGTGATGGCCCGCGAACTCGCCCTGCATGAGTTCGCCCACATGGCTCGCTACGAACAGCGGCATGCCTCCCACCGCCAGTCGACCGAGGAGGCGCTCTTTCTCGCACTGGCTGGCAAATCAGTCGAGCGCCGGAAGCTCAGCCACTGCTACCAGATCGCCAACCACATGAAGGACGTCTACGCCGACGACATCACCCTCGAGTTGGCCCCCGCGACCAAGCTGATCGATTTCTTCGCCGCGAAGCTCGGGACGGCGATCGCCGACCGGCCGGCCGAGGGACCGCCGGACTCGCGGCTCGAAACCCCGGGGGCCGACCCTGAGATCACCGCGGTCAACGCTGCCTTCGCCCTCGGACTGCTCGAACGCCACGGGCTGGTCGACAGCAGCCACCGATTGTACGATCTCGCGCACGCAGCGGCCGCCAACGCGCCGGCGGTCGACCTCGAAGCGTTCAAAGATCGGTTCAAATCACTCGGCGACGAACCCTCCGAAAGCGAGTACCGCAAGGCGTTGGTCGACGTGACGCGGGCCTACGCCACCGCCGAGTAGGCCAAACGGAAGGGCTTTTCGCGGCGAGTGGTATCCGGTGGTATGGGGCAGGTACGACGGCGGGCGATCGGCTACGTCATCGGGATCGCGGTGATCATCCTCGTGTCGGCGGTCGCCTACGATGTCGGGAGTCGAACCTACGAGCCCGACTACTCGTTTTCGTTCCTCCAGTCGGTGCAGTTCGTCGTCGAGACGTTCACCGCGACCGGCTACGGCTCGCATGCGCCGTGGGAGAGCCCCCAAATGAACGTATTGGTGATGCTGCTGGATATCACCGGCGTCGCGCTGTTTTTCGTCGCCCTCCCCGCGGTGTTCCTGCCGGTGTTCCGGCAGGCGCTCTCGACGTCGGCCCCCACGAGTGCCGACCCGGAACTGGCCGACCACGTGATCATCTGTACCTTCTCCTCGCGGGCCGAGACGCTGATCGACGAGCTGGATGCCGACAGCGTGGAGTACGTGCTGATCGAGGGCGACCGCGACCGGGCCGACGAACTCTTCGACCGGGGGCTGCCGGTCGTCTACGCCGACCCCGAGTCGGTCGCGGGGCTGGAGGCGGCCAACGTCGGCTCGGCGCGGGCGATCGTCGCCGACGTCTCCGATCGGGTCGACGCGAGCATCGTACTGGCAGCCCAGGAGGCCAACGACGAGGTGCGGGTGGTGAGCGTCGTCGAGGACCCCGACCGCGAGCGCTACCACCGACTGGCCGGCGCCGACGCCGTGGTCTCCCCCCGGACGATTCTCGGGGAGAACCTCGCGGGGAAGCTCACCGCCGCCGCCCGGGCCGATCTGGAGGCCGCCATCGAGATCGGTGACTCGTTTGCGGTCGCCGAAATTCCCATCGACCGTGACGGGCCGCTGGCGGGGTCGACGCTGGCCGAGAGCGCGATCCACGACCGCTACGGGGCGACGGTCGTCGGCGCGTGGCGCAACGGCGACTTCCAGATGCCGCCCGATCCGGAGATGGTCCTCGACACCGGGGTTACGCTGATCGTCACCGGTGAGGAGCCACAGCTCGACCGGCTCGAAAGCGAGGCGACCGCGGCGGTCAGATCGTTCGGCCGCGGCGAGACCGTCGTCGTCGGCCACGGCGAGGTCGGCGGCATCGTCGCCGACCGACTCGCGGCGGCCGACCTCCCGCATACCGTCGTCGACACCGACGATCGGGAGGGCGTCGACGTCGTCGGCGACGGAACCGACCCGGCAGTGCTCGAACGGGCCGGCGTCACCGACGCCCGGTCGGTCGTGTTGGCGCTGCCCGACGACACCGCCACCGAGTTCGCCACACTGATCGTCCGCGATCTCAACCCCGACGCCGAGATCATCGCCCGCGCCGAGTCGGCCGGCGCGATCAACAAAACGTACCGCGCGGGCGCGGAGTACGTCCTCTCGCTGTCGACGGTCAGCGGTCGGGCGATCGCCGAGGAGATCCTCGACGACGAGGAGATCCTCTCGATGGACACTCGCATCGAGTGCATTCGGACGCCCGCCCCCGGACTCATCGGCGAGACGCTGGCGGGGGCCGACATCAGGGGACGGACCGGGTCGACGGTCGTCGCCGTCGAACGCGACGGCGAACTCCACACCGATCTGTCGCCGACGTTCCGGATCGAACACGGCGACGAGTTGGTCGTCGTCGGCACCGATGCATCCGCCAGCCGGTTTGTCGAACTGTTCGGCTAACCCGTCTCCCGCCGGTATTCGGCGGGTTAGATCGTAAACGAGACGGTGTAGGTGGCGGTTTCCTCGGTGCCATCGAGGGTAATGTCGGCGGTGTAGTCGCCTTTCTTGGGGTTTTCGACGCCGTCGATCGTCACGATCACCGGGCCGTCGATGTCGGTGTCGTACCGTCCGTCGAGGTCGAACGTCGCCGTCGACCCCGAGTAGTTGCCCGTGTTGACATCGATCGTGGTCGGCTGATCCTCACCTTGGCGGGTGATCTCGACGGTGACGTCCTGTTCGGTCAACCCATCGAGGCTCGCCCCCTGGTTGCCGCCGGGGTAGTCGACGGTGATCGTATCGACTTCCCCTTGGTAGTCGATGAAGCCGGTACTCCACGTGTGGATCGAACTCGTGTTCTGTTTGGCGGGGTCGAGATCCAGATCCCACTCGCCGCCGACGATGATCTCTCGGGAGACGCTGGTGTCCTCGGTGGCGACGACGAGGTCGACCGACGGGGCGTCGTCGGTCGACGTCGTGTAGCTGAACGTGTCGCTGTACGAGTCGCCGGCGTCGAGGGCCTTCGTCGTCGACTCCTCGCCGCTACCGGCGGTGATCGTGATCTCCTGATTGCCGGGGCCGGTACCCGTGTTCGTGATCGTGTAGTCGGCGACGAGATCGTCGCCGACGGTAACCTCCGACGGCGCGCTGTCGATGGCGGGTTCGTAGAACGCCGCATCGCCGGTGACCCCCATCTCCGCGCTCAGGGTGCGGCTGTCCGTTCCGGTATCGAAAGTCATCTCCGGCTCGTAAACGCCCGAACCGGGGTTCGTGACTCCCTCGATGGTCACTTTGGCCAGCCCTTCGATGTTGGTGTTGAAGTTCCCCGCGAGATCGAACGTATCGGTCGACCCCGAATAGCTGCTGTCGACCTTGTTGACCTTGATCTCCTTCAGATCTCCGTCGCCGCTCCGGTCGAGTTCCACGATGACGTCCTTCTCGGTGAGGCCATCGAGGCTGGTCCCGGCGGGGTAGTCGACGGTGATCGTGTCGACGTCGTCGTCGATAAAGAGGTAGCCGAACTCCCAGACGTGTGTCGATTCTTGGCCGGCCGAATCCGGGATCAACTCCAGTCTGGTCTCGGTGTCCATCGGGACGACCGTCTGGAAGTTCGCCAGCGCCGACGCCGAGTTCGCGAAACTCGCCATCGTCCCGCTGAGGGTGAGGCTGATCGTCGCCAACGCGCTCGCGCTGAGAATGAAGTACCGACGTTTCATCTATGGCCCCGGCCGTCCCGCCCCCCGTCGGCAACGAGTGGGTCGACGAGACAGTACTACCAACAAGTAGGAATCACAGATATATCAATATTTGTGTGTGCCGAGAGAGCCGGCGGGAGCTCCGTGATCGGGCGGCTCAGCTCATAAACAGCCGGCGGTCGGCCCGCTCGTGGCGCATTCCCATCACGTCGGCCAGCGGCGCGAACGAACACATCGCTTCGAGGTCGGCGTCGTGATAGCGGTCGCAGACGGCCTCGATGGTCGGGAACAGCCCCGACAGCGCCGACTGGATCTCGGTGTGGCCGAACCGGCCGAGCCGCTGGGCGGCTCCCAACAGCCCGGTGACCGTCGAGTAGGCACCGACTAACGCTGCCTCCCGTCGACCGATCCCGGCCCGCTGGCAGAGTAGGCCGAGAATAACGGGGTAGTGGCCGGCGGTCTCGCCGGCATCGAGCGCCGCGGCGTACTCCTCGACCAGTTCGTCGCCCGCAGCCCCCTCGAAGGGGCCGTCGGCGTCGGCCAACAGATCCAGTAGCTTGCCGCCGGCTTTCGTCGAACTCTCCCGAAACTCCGCTGGGAGCGTCGAGGCCGCGAGTCGCTCGTCGGCCGCGAGCACGCCGTCGAGATCGCCGGCCGCCGCCGACCGGTGGGCGCAGCCGAGCGCCACCGTCTCGGCCGGGCCGACGATCCCCCGGAGGTAGCCTGCCACGAGGTCCGCGAGGTCGCCGGTGGTCTCGATCCGCCCCTCGTTGAGGTACTGTTCGATCCCGTAGGAGGCGGTGTAGGTCCCCACCGGCAGCATCGAATCCGAGAGCCGCAGCGCCGTCAGGAACGCCGCCGACTCAGTCATGGCTATGCCCTCCGTCGTGGGAGTGGCTGTGTTCGTGGTCCTCGTCGTGACTGTGGCCGTGGTCGACGTCCGGTCCGTGATCGCGGCCGTGATCCGCTCCGTGATCGTGGCCGTGACCCGCTCCGTGGTCGTGGTCCGGCGTCGACTCCTCGACGAACCGGTCGGCGTCGACGGTTTCGTACCGCGTTTCGGCCCCCTCGGGGAGATACGGCCCGAGCACGTCCTCGATGATCGCCCGGTCGGCTTCGACCGGGATGTACACCGTTCGGTCCTCGACGGCGATATCCCAGTGTTGGTTGCCGATCCGATGGCCGAGTTCGACCGTGGCCGCGGGCGTCGACTGGGGCAACTCGATCACGAACGCCTCGCGGGACTCGAAGGCGACGACGACCGCGCGGTCGTCGTCGCAGACGAGGACGTCGCCCGCGGCGAGTTCCGGTTTGTCGACCAGCACGCCGAGGTCGGTCCCGGTGTCGGTTGCGACGCGGAGCCGGGACTTCCGGCGATCGGCGCTGTCGAGGGTGACGGTTTCGAGGGTACCCGCGGCTTCGTGGGCGGCGATCGCGTCGGCGAGATCGGGATCGTCGACGTTCCCGACGATGCCGTCGACGCGGATCATCGCCGTCCCTCCGATCGTATCATCGCTTTTCCTCCCCGATCGGCGCGCCGACGCCGAGCAGTGCCCGTCGGCTCTCGTCCCACGCCGCCTCGATGGCTGCGGTCACGTCGGCACTCCGGTCGCCGAGTACCCGAACTGTGAGGCCGGCGTCGTCTTTCAAAAGCGATGTGCCGCCGTGAACGTCGGACGCCTCGGCGAGTCGGTCGTGAATCCCGTCTGCGAGCCCATCGAGGTCCTCACAACTGGGTGCGAAGACGTAGAGCGTGCCGACGACGCCGAACTCGCCGACGGTCGCCGGATCCCGCGGGTCCCGTTCGTCGGGCCGGAGGTCGACCGCGTCCGCACAGACCAGTGCGTCGTCGACTGAGGCCTCCAGTCGGCTGTGGTAGTGGTCGAAACTGAACGGCTCGTGGTTGGTGAGGCCATTGGGAACGAATACGTCGCCGACGATGACCGTCGCGTCGGCGGCCATCTCGACGCTCGTCGTCTGGAGACACCGAGCGTTCTCGTTGAGAATCGTCGGCCCCGGCAGGTATTCGAGATACGCCCCCGAGTCGGCGACGAGCGTCGCGTCCAGATGGGCGTAGCTGGCCTTCATCGTCTGGACTTTCGTCGCGCTTTGCGTTGTCACGTGTGCGCGCGCACCCGGACGAGCCTCGACCGAGAGGGTGTGGCGGTCGCCTTGGGTGACTGCGCCGGTCGGATCCTGCAGGCAGATCGTCGTCAGCCCCGGTGCTGGATCGGAATCGAGGGTCCCGGTGAGGTGGTAGGGTACCTTCACGTAATCCGACACCAGCCGGGTTGGATTGTCGCCCTCGCGGGCCACCACCAGCTCGGCGACGCCGTTCTTCCCGTGGCCGAACGCCGGCGACTGTGGCAGGTGTTGCTCGCCGTACTCCCGGAAGGCAGGCGGCACAGGCGGGCTGTCGGTGTTCGTGCTCACGCGAAGAGGACACTCCGTTCGATCAGGTCGACGACCTCGTCGATCCCCTCTTCGGTCTTGCAGTTCGTGAAGACCGTCGGCTCCTCGCCGCGGACCCGCTCGGAATCGCGTTCCATCAGGTCGAGGTCGGCGTCGACGTACGGCGCGAGGTCCTTTTTGTTGATGACGAGCAGGTCGGCCTGCGTGACGCCCGGCCCGCGCTTGGCGGGAATGTCGTCGCCCTCGGCGACCGAGATGACGAACATGAAGTAGTCCGCCAGTTCGGGATTAAATGTCGCCGCGAGGTTGTCGCCGCCCGATTCGACCAGTACCACGTCGAGGTCGGGGTGGCGCTCGGTGAACTCGTCGATCTTGGCGAGGTTCATCGAGGGGTCCTCGCGGATCCCGGTGTGTGGACACGCGCCGGTCTCGACACCGGCGACGAGGTCCTCGGGCAGTCGACCCTCGAACGAGGCCTGTAGCTGCTCGGCGTCGGCCTGGGTCATGATGTCGTTGGCGATCACGCCGACGTTGTAGCCAGCGTCGTCGAGCCGCGGGACGAGCCGTTTGACCATCGCCGTCTTTCCCGAGCCGACCGGCCCGCCGAGGCCAACGGTGGCGACGTCTCTGTGACCCATCAGTCGAGTTGCTCCGCGCTGTCGGCCCGGATCGGTTCGTGGACCGTCACCAGTTTCGTGCCGTCGGGGAACGTCGGCTCGACCTGCACCATGTCGACCATCTCGGGGACACCCTCCATCACGTCCTCCCGACTCAGGAGACTGGTCGCCTCCTTGCGGATCTCGGCGACGCTCATCCCCTCGCGGGCGCGTTCACAGACCCAATCGGAGATGTAGGCGACCGTCTCGGGATGGTTGAGTTCGATGCCTCTGTCCTTCCGGCGGCGCGCGAGTTCGGCCGCCATGAAGATCGTGAGTCGTTCGTTGTCCTTTGGTGAGAGTTTCATAGTGTGTACCGCTGTGCGAGTGGGATCTCCTCGGCCGGTTCACAGGTGACGTGTTCGCCGTCGACTTCGACCTCGAAGGTTTGGGCGTCGATCTCGATGTCGTCGGGGGCGTAGTCGTTGTGCAGCATATCCGACTTGCCGACCTCCCGCGTGCCCTGAACGGGACGGACCGTCGAGTCGAGATCGAGCTCCTCGCCGATGTCGTTCTCGTAGGCGGCCTGACTGACGAACGTCGTGCTCAGGGCGTTTTTCGCTTTGCCGACCGCGCCCATCCGCGAGCGCTGCATGACGGGCTCGCAGGTCATCAGCGAGCCGTTGGCCTCGCCCATCTCGGAGTGGACCGGGAAGCCGCCCTTGATGACGTACTTGGGTTTGATGCCGAAGAACGCCGGCTCCCACAGCACGATGTCGGCCATCTTGCCGACCTCCAGCGAGCCGATGTAGTCGTCGATGCCCGCGACCTTCGCGGGGTTGAGGGTGTATTTGGCAACGTAGCGCTGAATCCGGCTGTTGTCCGCGCCGGTGCCCTTGTCGGCCGGCAGCGGCCCGCGCTGGGCCTTCATCTTGTGGGCGGTCTGCCACGTCCGGCAGATGACCTCGGCCATCCGCCCCATCGCCTGGGAGTCGGAGGTCATCATGCTGATCGCGCCCATGTCGTGGAGCACGTCTTCTGCAGCGATCGTCTCCGAGCGAATCCGCGACTCGGCAAACGCCACGTCCTCGGGAACGTCCGGATTCAGGTGGTGACAGACCATCACCATATCGAGGTGTTCGTCGAACGTGTTGGTCGTGTAGGGCATCGAGGGGTTGGTCGACGACGGCAGCATGTGCTCGTGGCCGATGAGTTCGAGCACGTCGGGGGCGTGACCCCCGCCAGCGCCCTCGATGTGGAAGGTGTGGATCGTCCGGCCGTCGATGGCGTCGAAGGTGTCCTCGACGAACCCTGATTCGTTCAGGGTGTCGGTGTGGATACAGACCTGGACGTCCTCCTCGTCGGCGACCGTTAGCGCGCTGTCGATCACCGCCGGGGTCGACCCCCAGTCCTCGTGGAGCTTCAACCCGCAGGCCCCGGCTTCGATCTGCTCCATGATCGGTTCGGGCTGGCTGCTGTTGCCCTTGGCGTAGAACCCGACGTTCATCGGGTACTCCTCGGCGGCCTGGAGGAACCGCTTGATGTTCTCGGGGCCGGGCGTACAGGTCGTCGCCCCGCCGCCGTAGCCGCCACCCATCATCGTCGTCACGCCGCTTGCGAGGGCGTGTTCGAACAGTTCCTTGCTGTTGAAGTGAACGTGGATGTCGAACGCGCCGGGCGTCGCAATGAGGCCGTCGGCCGGCACCGCGTCGGTGCTCGGGCCGATAATCAGGTCCTCGTCGACGCCGTCCATCGTATCCGGGTTCCCGGCCTTGCCGAAGCCAGCGACTTCGCCGTTCCGGACGCCGAGATCGCCTTTCCGGACGCCGAGGACGGGATCGATGAGGACCACGTTGCTGTAGACCCAGTCGAGGGCTCCCTCGGCCTGGGTGGTCCCCGGCTGCATGCCCATCCCGTCGCGCATCGTCTTGCCGCCGCCGAAGACCGCCTCGTCACCGTAGGTGGTGTGGTCGGTTTCGATCTCCGCGAGGAGGTTCGTGTCGCCAAGCCGAACCCGGTCGCCCTCCGTGGCGCCAAAGAGGCTCGTGTAGTTCTCCCGGGAGAGTTCGCGGCTCATTCGTCGACCCCCAGATACCCCGCTTCGGCAGCGCGTTCAAGCGCTGCCTCCTTTACCTCCTCGTCGTCGAGTGGGCCGTCGACCAGCCCACCCATCCCCTTCATGATCCGGTTGCCGCCGAAGGCCACGAGGTCGACGTCCTCCTCACAGCCGGGCTCGAACCGGATCGCCGTCCCCGCAGGGATGTCCAGCCGCATCCCGTAGGCGGTTTCGCGGTCGAAATCGAGGGCCGGATTGCACTCGAAGAAGTGGAAATGCGAGCCGACCTGCGACGGTCGATCCCCGGTGTTCTCGACGGTGACCGCCGCAGTCTCGCGGTCGGCGTTGATCACGACCGGTTCGTCGTCGGTCAACAGTTCTCCCGGAACGAGGTCACTCATCGGCGACCACCATCCGTAGTCCCTGTGCCGCTATTGATCAGTTGTATCAACATAACACGCTCTGATTTGTATAACGTAAATAAAGTCCTTTCTTTCAGCGTAAATCTGACATTCTAATCGGACAGATGGTAAATTATTAGCAATGAAGCGGACTTGAATTGACTATTTGTCCACTCGAAGACCGTCGGAAAGGAGTGTGGTGCGAATCCGGCGTCGACAGTCGTCGTTAGCGCTGGTCAAGTCGACGGCGAGCTTCCTCGACCGTCAGTGGCACGGGCTCGTCGCCCTCGAACAGCCGGACGACCTGCGGTGGGCGGAGGTTGCAGTCGGCCAGCAGTTCGGTATCGGTGAGGATCTCCCGGGTCGACCCCGAGGCGACGACCGAGCCGGTGGCATCGAGTAGCAGCACCCGGTCGGCGAGATGGGGCAACAGTTCGGTGTCGGGCGTCGAGGTGACGAGCGTGACATCGTCTGCCGAGAGTTCGCCGAGCAGGTCGAGGATCTCGCCGCGGTTGGCCGCGTCGACGTTGCTCAGCGGCTCGTCGAGCAGGAGGACGTCGGGTTCGACGGTCAGCGCGCTGGCGAGTGCCGCCCGTCGCTGTTCGCCGCCGCTGAGGCGGAACGGCGGCTTCGAAAGGAGTTCAGTCAGCCCGAGGCGCTCGGCGACTGCTTCGATTCGACGGTCGACACGCTGCTGTGGTACGTCCTGCTGGGTCGGCCCGTAGGCGAGGTCCTCCCTGACGGTCGGATTGAACAGGTAGTCGGCGGGGTTCTGGGTGAGCACGCTGAGCCGGTCGCGGATCGAATCGGCGTCAGTCGTCGACCCGAAGTAGCTGACCGACCCCGCGTCGGGCTCGATCAGTCCGCCGAGCAGTTGGAGCAACGTGGACTTGCCAGCGCCGTTCGGACCCAAGAGTGCGACCCGCTCGCCCTGTTCGATCCGGACGTCGACGCCGTCGAGTGCGGTGGTTCCATCGGGATAGCTGTAGCGCAGCCCCGTCGCCTCGATGACGGGAGCGGCGTCGACAGCGGCGGCGGTGTCGGCTATCGGATCGGCGGTGGCATCGCCGTCAACGCCATCGGTCATGCGATGATCACACCGACGACGGTTGTGAGGACGACCAGCCCGAAGGCGAGGTCGGCCCGGCCGAACCCGGCGGCAGGCCGGTGTGTGGTCCCTCCGGTCCCCCCACGGGCGCGGGCGGCCCGCCCGACGCGTTCGCCGCGTTCGAGGCTCCGCAGCAGGAACGTCCCGATGAAGTTCCCCGAATCCCGCCACGTCCGCCGGAGGTCGGGGTCGGTCAGCGTTCGACTCCGGCGGGCCCGGACCATCCGTTCGAGTTCGGCGAAAAACACGAGCAAATACCGGTAGGTGATCGCCAACAGGAAAACGGCGAGCCGCGGCACGCGGAGTCGGTCGAACCCCGCCAACAGCGTCGAAAACCGGGTCGTCAACAGCAGCAACGATAGAAAACCGACGCAGGCAGCCACCCGGACGGTGAACGTCACGACGTAGTCGACGCCCTCGACCGACAGCGGCAGGGCTGCGAACCGTGGGCCCTCCATCAGAACCGCCTGCGGCGCGACGACAACGGCAGCGACCAGCGGCGGTCCACTGAGTCGACCGAGGAACGTTCGGGCCGGGATGCGGGAGGCCGCCGCCAGACACCCCGCGAGGCCGACCAAGAGGCCGACAACCCACAGCTCCCGCTGGACGACTGTGACCGCGACCAGCAGCACGATCCCCACGAGCTTCAGACTCGGCGTCACCGCCTGCAGAAAGCCGTTCCGAGTCGGGAGCTCCTCGGTCAGGAGGAACCACTGGGCACGGGCCGCGATCCCCGCGACGGTTCGGTCGAGCAGATCACTCCGCATTCGGTTCGGAGCCGAGTAGTCGACCGATTCCCAGCGCGACGATGAGCGTCAGTGCCGTTCCGACGACCGCCGAAACGAAGGTGCCGGTCGCCGCACCGAGGCCCGCCACACTGTAGTCGGGGAGAAGGGCGATTCCAACGGCTTCGGCGCTGTCGACCGCACCTGTTGCTTCGGCCGCGTTTTCGAGGGGTTCGGCGTAGCCGACCGCCCCGGCCGCCCACCCGAAGACGGGCGCGAGCAGCGTCAGGACGACCAAAGCTGCCAACGCACGCGGCAGCCAGTCGGGGAGATGGCTCACGAGAGGCTCACCTCCGCGTCAGCGGTCGGTCGGAGATCGGGCCGCGCGTCGGCGAGGTATCGGTAGACAACTGCCGTAATGCCACCCTCGATCAGTCCGAGGACGAGGTGGCCGACGCCCATGATCGACAGCGTCGTCAGCAGTTGGTACTCGAAGGCCGACGAGAAACCGAGTTGGAGCCCAGCGGTCAGCGCGCCCGCGGTGATCCCCAGCCAGCCCGCCGCGAAGGCCGCCCGGAACTCGCCGTAGGGTGCCAGCAGGCGATAGATCCCGTAGCCGACGTACACCTCGACGATGGCCATATTGAACACGTTTGCCCCGAGGACCACGAGCCCGCCGTCGCCGAACACCAGTGCCTGAATCGTCACGACGGTCGCCACACACAGCGCGCCGAGGTGGGGTCCGAGCAGGATGGCCGCAAAGGCCCCACCGACAAAGTGGGCGCTCGTTCCGCCGGGAATAGGCCAGTTGAGCATCTGTGCAGCGAAGATCCCCGCCGCAACCACACCCAACAGCGGAGCGCGGCTCTCGGGGACCTCCCGACCGACGCGGCGGGCGGCGAGAGCTAGAATCGCCACCGACAGCACGCCGAACAGCACGGCAATCGTTATGTCGACGTATCCGTCCGGAATATGCATACCTGCGGTATATTTCGACCGACGGATAATACTTTGGTATCGTGCAGTATTATTGGCCCGAAGCAGCCATACATATGTGTCTCCCGTAAATTGATGGACGTATGACTGACGACATCGGGCGAATCAGCCTCACGCTGCCCTCGGAGATGATCGGCCGCCTCGACGGCATCGTCGACGACTGGGAGTACGACAGCCGCTCGGAGGCGGTGCGAGACTCCCTGCGGGACTTCTTCGGGACCTACGAGTGGGAGACCGGCGGCGATGGTCCGTTTCACGGCACCATCGTCGTCGTCCACGACCACCACGTCGACGGACTGGCCGACGACCTCCAGACGATCCAGCACGAGATGGCCGATGTGATCACGTCGGTCCAACACATCCACCTCTCCCAAGACACCTGTATGGAGACGCTAGTCGTCACCGGCCCCGGCAGCGAGATTACCGACCTCGCAAACCGGCTGCGGGCGCTCAGCGGCGTCCAACAGGTCAAAGCCATCGTCGTCGACGAACAGCACTGACTACCACCTCAACGGGGGTCGACGAGTCCAGCGCGCGAGACCACCGTGTGTTCCGAGTCGGTGGTCGAACCGGTAACTGTAGCCGCTTTCATCGTTCGGTAGACGCGAGACTGTAAATGTATCTACACTGACAGAAAAACGACAGATGCGTCTCATATCTATATATTCAAAACTACTCGGATATAAGTATACGTATATTCGATTTTCAGTCGACAAAAACACAGTAAAACGCAATTTATTGAATATATAAGGACATACAAATACCTCACATCCCCCTACGAGAATATATTTTGTTGTACAAATCTGACTGAAAACATTTATATGTGACAGCCATGTGCACCGTTCTGTCGAATATGAGTAGACAAACGACGTCAAAACGAACTGACCAAGCCGAATATGCACACAATTTTGCTGTTACTGTTAGTGATCGTCAATGAACCCTGATCGTCTCTCTCGACGCTCGGTTCTGGCGGCAGCTGGGACCGGACTCGGTGTCTCGGTTGCGGGCTGTTCTGGCGGCGGCGGTAGCAGCTCCGAAAGTGACACGATCAAGATCGGCGTGCTCGAGGATCGTTCGGGCAACTTCTCGCTGGTCGGCACGCCGAAGTGGCGTGCCAGCAAGCTCGCTATCGAGGAGATCAACGAGAACGGCGGGATCATGGGCAAACAGATCGAGCTGTTCGATCCGGACCCCCAGTCCGACAACCAACGCTACCAGCAGCTCACCGAGCGGCTCATCCAGCAGGAAGAGGTCGACGCGCTGTGGGCGGGCTACTCCTCGGCGACCCGCGAGGCGATCCGCCCGATCATCGATCGGGAGGACCAACTGTACTTCTACACGACCCAGTACGAGGGCGGCGTCGCCGATGAGAACGTCTTCTGTATGGGGCCGACCGCACGCCAGCAGCTCGGCAGCGTCGTCCCCTACATGATCGAGAACTTCGGGACCGACATTTACACGATCGCGGCCGACTACAACTTCGGCCAGCTGTCGGCCGACTGGGTGAAGGTCATCGCCCAGGAGAACGGTGCCTCGGTCAACAACGAGGAGTTCATTCCGCTATCGAACCAGAACTTCGGGTCGACGATCAGCAATATCCAGGAGGCCGATCCGGACTTCGTGATGGCGATCCTCGTCGGCAACAACCACTCGTCGTTCTGGAACCAGCGAACCTCCGCGGGCCTCGACATTCCGATGGGCACCTCGACCGTGATGGCCCAGGGCTACCAGCACAAACGCCTCGATGCACCCGCTCTCAAAGACGTCTACGGCGGGTTCAATTACATGGAAGAGATCCCGACCGAGCGCAACGAGGATTACGTCAGTCGATACTACGACCGCTGGCCGGACGCCGGCTACGCCAACGAGGAGTCGGTCAACAACTACTTCTCGATCTACATGTACAAGGAGGCCGTCGAGGAGGCCGGCACGACCGATCAGAAGGCCGTTCGGGATGTCCTCGAAAGTGGCATGGAGATTACCGGCGACAAATCCCCGGAAGGCGACATCAGCCACCAGGGACCGGTTCACCACATGACACACAACATGCGTGTGATGAAGTGTGACGCCGAGCACAACATCACCGTCGAGGACGAACGGCGGATTCCCGAGCAGTTCCTCTCGGAGACCGTCGGCATCGATCTCTCAGGCAAAGACGACGGGATGGAGAAACAGTTCACGCCGACCGATTACTACGACGCAGCAGGAGAGTAACTGATGACATCGGGCCTCGGCGCAACCGGCACGCCCACCCCTCTCGTCATCGGCGACGTGTTGGGGGCGCTCGACAGCATCGGCGTTCCGGTCCCACAGCTCCTGCAGATGGCCGATAGCATCGCGTTCATCATCCTCGCGGCGATCGGACTGACGATCATCTTCGGGATGATGGGCGTGATCAACCTCGCTCACGGCGAGTTCATCATGATGGGTGCCTATATCACGACGCTGTCGGTCAACGTCGTGGGGCTGCCGCTCCCGGCTGCGATGGTACTCGGCGCGCTCGGCACCGCAGCCTTCGGCGCAATCATCGAACGCACAATCGTCAGACAGCTCTACGGTCGACTGCTGGACTCGATGATCGTCACCTTCGGTCTGGGACTGATCTTGACGCAGGGAACCCGGATCATCTTCGGCAACTCCCTGCAGTCGATCGGCACCCCCTTCGGCAACGTTCCGGGGTACACCTATTCGGGGTACCGCGTGCTGCTGTTGTTCGCAGCGATCGCCGTCCTCATCGGTGCCTACCTCGTGTTCACTCGCACCGAGTTCGGGATTCGCGCGCGAGCGACGATCCAGGACCCCGAGACCGCCCGCGCGATGGGCGTCGACACCGACCGGATGTACACCGTCACCTTCGCCATCGGCTCCGGCCTCGCCGGGCTGACCGGCGCGCTGTACGCGCCCTCGGCGACGATCGTCCCCAGTATGGGACAGGCGTTCCTCGTCGAGTCGTTCGTGACGGTCGTCACCGGTGGGTCGACGGTGTTGCTCGGCACGACGCTGGCCGGTGGCGTCCTCGGCACGATCGACGCGATCTTCTCGAACCTCTACGGAAACTTCATCGGGCAGATCGCGTTGCTCGTTACAGCCATCATCGTCATCCGACTGCTGCCGGATGGACTGACCGGCCTCGCAAACACAATCCGTGACAAGCTGGGTGAACGCCAATGATGGATGTGAGCCTGCCACCACGACTCGGCGGTATCGCCGACAAACTGAACGGCCCGAACACCCTCGGCAACTCGCCGGCGTTCTGGGCCGCCTTCGCCGTCGGCATGGCCCTGATGGTCGCCTACCCGCTGGTTCAGGGCTCCTACGCAGCGGGACAGACCTCGCTGTTCTTGGTCTACGGGCTACTCGCGCTGTCGTTGTCGCTCATCTGGGGATACACCGGCATCCTGAGCTTCGGCCAGGTCGCCTTCTTCGGCATCGCCGGCTACACCTACGCCATCGTGAGCCTCAACCTCGGCGGCGTGTTCGGCCAGACGGTTGCGCTGCCAATCGCCGTCGCGGTCGCGACGCTGTCGGCGTTCGTTCTCGGCTACTTCATGTTCTACGGTGGGGTGCGGGATGTCTACGTTGCCATCCTCACGCTCGTCGTGACGCTCGTCCTCGAGACGTTCATGGCACAGACTGCGGGTTCCGAGTGGTCGGTCGGCTCCGTCCAACTCGGCGGCTTCAACGGGATTCCGGGAATCAGAAACTTCGCACTCGGCGTCGAAGGCGCGTCGATCAGCCTCTCTGGGTCGGGGTTCTACTGGTTCGTGTTGGGGCTGTTGTTGCTCACGTATTTCGGTGCCCGCGTGCTCGTCAACGGCAAGTACGGCTACGCGCTGGTGGCGATCCGTGAGGACGAGGAGCGAACCGCGATGCTCGGCTACAACGTGAAAAAAGTGAAGCTGGCCGTGTTCACGCTGTCGGGCGCGCTCGCTGGGCTCAGCGGCGTCCTCTATGCGACGTGGGGCAACTACATGGATCCGAGCGTGTTCACGATCACGTTCGCAACGATCCCCATCGTCTGGGTCACCCTCGGCGGCCGGGAGTCGCTGCTCGGTGCGATCGTCGGCACGATCATCATCGAGCGGCTCCGGCTGTGGTTCTCGGTCAACGCCTCGGAGTTTGCGATCGTCTTCGTCGGCGTGATCCTCATGATCTCGGTGCTCGTGCTTCCACGGGGGATCCTCCCGGGCATCAGAGACGTCTACGTATTCTTCGACAAACACGGCGTCCGCGAGGGAATCGACCGCGGCCGCGAGACAGTCCAGACACGTGTCCGAACACTGTTGGGTTCGGCTGGCGTCGACGTCTCTGAGACCGACACGCCGACCGGCTCGGAGGAGGTGGTCGAATGAGCACTCCGGAGGACATCAACGTCAGACAGAAGCCGGCGGTCGCCGCGACCGGCGGCGGGACCGAGACGATACTCGCGACCAAACAGCTCACCAAGAAGTTCGGCGGCCTCACAGCCACCGATAGTGTCGACTTCAGCGTCGAACGGGGTGAGCTCCGCTGTCTGATCGGCCCCAACGGGGCCGGGAAATCCACCCTGCTGGAGTTGATCACCGGCCAGCTGTCGCCCACCGAGGGCGACATCTACTTCGACGGTCACGACCTGACCGATATGGAGCCACACGAGCGAATGGACGCTGGGATCAGCGTCAAGTTCCAGTCGCCACACATCTACGAGAGCCTCTCGGTCGCCCAGAACCTCCGGGTGCCGCTTGAACGGACCGACCGGGATATCGAGGAGGTCCTCGAGAAGACGCTCGACCGGATTTCGTTGTCCGAGAAGGCCGACGAGCCGGCAAGCGACCTCTCCCACGGCGAGAAACAGCGCCTCGAAATCGGGATGGCAATCACGCTCGACCCGACGTTCATGCTGCTTGACGAGCCAGTCGCCGGGATGTCCGTGGACGAAACGGCCGACATCGCCGAGCTGATCCGCTCGCTGCACGACGACGGGATGACGTTCCTCGTCGTCGAACACGACATGGAGTTCGTCCGCAAGATCTCCGAGCAGGTGACGGTCCTCAATCAGGGGTCGATCCTCCGACAGGGACCCATCGAGGAGATCGAGAGCGACGAGGAGGTCCGTCGGATCTACCTGGGTGAGAACGCATGAGTCTCGACATCACCGGCCTGAACGCCGGCTACGACGGCACCCCAATCCTCAGGGACGTAGAGTTCAGCGTCGACGACGGCGAAATCGTCGGGATCGTCGGCCGCAACGGCGTCGGCAAGACGACGCTATTGAAAGCGATCATGGGGCTGCTCGAACCCGAGACCGGACGCATCCGGTACGGCGGCGAAGAGCTGACGACGATGGGGGCCGACGAACATGCCCAACTCGGGATCGGCTACGTCCCACAGGGCCGTGACGTGTTCCCCGACCTGACCGTCAGGGAGAACCTCTTGGTCGGCGAGTCCGTCGGCCGTGACGACGAAACGCGGTACGAACAGGTGTATGAGTACTTCCCGATCCTCGAAGAGCGCGCCGACCAGAAGGCGGGCACGATGAGCGGTGGCCAACAGCAGATGCTCGCTATCGGCCGCGCGCTGGTCGGCGACCCCGACCTGCTGTTGGTCGACGAGCCCTCGGAGGGTGTCCAACCGTCGATCGTCCAGTCGATCACCGAGGACCTCCGAGCGATCAGCGACGAGTTCGGCACGACGATCCTCTTCGTCGAGCAGAACTTGTCCGTGATTCAAGGGCTGGCCGATCGGTGTTACGCAATCGACCACGGGAAGATCGTCGACGAACTCGACGGCGACGCACTGGCCGACCGCGGCCAGCTCGAAGAGTATCTCGTCGTCTAGTCCGGCCCCGTTTCATCTGCTGTTCGGCCGTTCTCGTTTTTATACAGTCCACATACCTATTTTCTCAGTCAAAGGACCAGCATAATGGGCCCTGTCGGATTCGAACCAACGACCACCGAGTTATGAGCTCGGCGCTCTAACCGGACTAAGCTAAGGGCCCTTAAACCGAAATACCGGCTAGTCCCATATGAGGCTGTCGACACGCCGTGCGTAGACGGGGACCCACCGTTCAGTCGACCACCGGTCCAGCAGTCGGCTCGGCACCAACAGCCCCCGCGACCGAGGCTCAACCGTGCCGAGACGACCACAGCCGCGACAGTTGGCACTCGGAGCCGACGCTCCTCGTGAATTGTTCCGAGAGAAGACGCCGTCGCCAGGGCTCGAACCTGGGACCACCTCGTTAACAGCGAGGTGCTCTACCATCTGAGCTACGACGGCCCAACGCAACCAAAGGTAGTCGGATGCATTTAATAGGGCTTTCGTTTTCCACCCGACGGAAGCGACATGCTTTCACACGCCGTCGCGCAATCCGGCTGTATGAGTAGTCTCGACGACGTGTTGTCGACGGTCCACGAGCGGGTTACCCCGACGGCCGACGAGCGCCGGCGGCTGTCGGCGACGGCCGACCGGCTGATCGCCCGCGCCGAGAAGGCCATCGACGACCGCGACCTCGCGGCCGACGTGCTCCAAGTCGGCTCGACCGCCCGCGGGACGTGGCTCGCTGGCGACCGCGATATCGACCTCTTCGTCCGGTTCCCGCCGGATCTCCCACGGGAAGACCTCGAAACCCATGGGTTAGCGATCGGCCACGACGTCCTCCCCGAAGGCCATCAGGAGTACGCCGAACACCCCTACGTCAAAGGCGAAGTCGACGGCTTCGACGTCGACTGCGTTCCCTGCTACCGCGTCGACTCGGCGACCGACATCCGGTCGGCGGTCGACCGCACGCCGTTCCACACCCAGTACCTTGATGCCCGGATCGACGACGAGCTCGCCGGCGACGTTCGGGTGTTCAAACGCTTCCTCAAGGGGATCGGGGCCTACGGCAGCGACCTCAAGACCCGCGGTTTTTCGGGCTATCTCGCCGAGCTGCTGGTCGTCGAGTACGGCGGCCTCAAACCGCTGTTGGAGGCGGCCGCCGACTGGTCGACGCCCGTCGAGTTCGATCCCGAGGACCACGGCACCACGACGTTCGACGACCCGCTGGTCGTAATCGATCCGACCGATCCCGACCGTAACGTGGCCGCCGTCTGTGCGGCCGAGAACGTTGCCCGGCTCCAACACTACGCCCGCGAGCTGCTGGCCGACCCCGATCTCGCGCTGTTCTTCCCGCCCGATCGGGAGCCCCTGTCCGTCGACGCGGTCCGCGAGCGGTTGGCTGACCGGGCGACGACACCGCTTGCGATCGGGTTCGAGACGCCCGATATCGTCGACGATCAGCTCTACCCACAGCTCGACAAATCCCTCGCCGGGATCGAGTCGGGGCTCGAAAACCACGGCTTCGAGGTCTTTCGGTCGGCGCGGTTGGTCGGCGACGACGGCGGGACGGCACTTCTGCTCGTGGAGTTGTCGACCGCCGAACTCCCGGCGGTCGAACGCCACGAGGGGCCCCCGGTGTCGGTCCGCGAGCACGCCACCGGCTTCTACGAGACCTACGTCGACGACGAGTCGTGTGTCGGGCCGTTCCTCGATGGCGACCGCTACGTGGTCGAACGGCCACGGGAGTGGACCGACGCCGCCGCCTATCTCGACAGCGATGCGATCTTCGAGGTCGGCCTCGGCGTCCACGTCGAAAGCGCGCTCGAAGACGGCTACGACCTGCTGGTCGGCAGCGAGGCGGTGGCCGAACTGGTCGACACCCTCGGCGCGTGCCTGACCGACTATCTCGACCCACGGCCCTGATATCCGATTCTGTGGGTCGACGCCGGTCTACATCCGGTAGCGGTTCGAGTCGTCGAGCGACGGGAGGCTGTCGCCACCGGTCATCTCGTCGTAGGTCATCCCGCTCAGGTACTCGTCGTAGGTCACGTCGTACCCCGACCGGAGATGGAAGTCGAGATCGCCGGAGTCGACGGTCTGCCGATACAGCAGGTGGACGCCACGGCGGATGAGTTCCGCGGGGTCGTCGGTCTCGAAGGCAGCCGCCAGCATGGCGAGTTCGTTTTTCGTCTCCCGATCCAGCGAGACGACGAACTCGTCGTCGAGTGAGCTGTACTCGTCGGTGATGTCCTCGGTCAGTTCGTCGAGACTCATACCGGCGTCTGGGCCAGCAGACGGAAACGCGTTGCTGTTCGGCTGGATCAGCACCCCTAAACCGCCCGCGTGCGGAGCGTCGACAATGAGCGATTCGGGCGCAGACGGCGAGGGAGCCCTCCGGGACGACGACACTCTCGATGCGATCCGGTCGGCCCTGATCGAGTGGTACGAGACCGACCACCGCGAGTATCCGTGGCGGCAGACCGACGACCCCTACGCGATTCTCGTCTCGGAGATCATGAGCCAGCAGACCCAACTCGACCGGGTGGTTGCGGCGTGGGACGACTTCCTCGAGGAGTGGCCCACCGTCGAGGCGCTGGCCGACGCCGCCCGCGGCGACGTAGTATCATTCTGGAGCGACCACAGCCTCGGCTACAACAATCGCGCCAAGTATCTCCACGAGGCCGCCACGCAGGTCGTCGACGAATACGACGGCCAGTTCCCCGAGACGCCCGACGAACTGCAGGAACTGATGGGTGTCGGCCCCTACACCGCCAACGCCGTCGCTTCGTTCGCGTTCAACAACGGCGACGCCGTGGTCGACACCAACGTCAAACGCGTGCTGTATCGCGCCTTCGGGGTTCCGGACGACGATGCGGCTTTCGAGACTGCCGCGGCCGACCTCATGCCCGCGGGGCGCTCGCGGGTCTGGAACAACGCGATCATGGAACTCGGCGGGGTTGCCTGCGAGAAGACGCCGACGTGTGACACCGCGGGCTGTCCGTGGCGCGAGTGGTGTCACGCCTACGAGTCGGGCGATTTCACCGCGCCGGACGTCCCGACGCAGCCGAGTTTCGAGGGCAGTCGACGACAGATGCGCGGGCGGGTGATCCGGACGCTCGGCGAGTACGACGAACTGACACTCGACGAACTGGGGCCGCGGGTCCGGGTCGACTACGGCGGCGAGACTGGCGAGGCGTGGCTTCGCGAGCTACTCGCCGACCTACGGGACGACGGACTCGTAGAGATTGATGCCGACAGCGAGCCGACCGTCGTCCGCCTCCAGTCGTGACGGTTGGGAGGTAGCTTTACATAGATCTCTTAGTTAGTAGGCGTATAATGGTCAAGTCGACAGTCCGGTTTTCGGATGCGGTAATGGACCGGGTCGAGGAGTTGGTCGAGGGGGAGACGTTTTCGAGCAAATCCGAGTTCCAGCGGTTTGCCGTCGAGTTCGTCCTCTCGGAGATCGACGACTACGAGCCCGAGATGCTGGATTTCGACGACGTTCGCGACGAGGTGTTCCCGGATGACTCGGCGTTTACTGATGAGGGGGTCCCCGAACCGGGCGCGGAGTTCTACCAGATCGCCGCCCGCGTCCGGCAGTTTGCCATCCGCGGCGAGATCGAGACCGCTCACGACCTGATCGACACCCATTATCCGGCGACCGATCCCCGAAGCCTGCTACTCGACGACATCGTCGAAACCTACCGGACGCCGGAGGGCGGACAGTCCGCCGCCCAAGAGTAACGCTCGGCGCGCAGCCCTCTGTCGACTGACCTTTTTGTTCCGTCTCTCCATTGCACACGCATGTCCGAGATACACGTCGTCGCCCTCGTGGGGAGCCTCCGAGAGGGGAGTTACACGCGTCTCGCAACGAACCGCGCCCTGCAGGGCGTCGACGCCGCTGGCGGCCGCGGCGAACTGCTCGACCTCCGGGAGTACGACCTCCCGCCGCTCAACACCGACCGCGACGAACCGGGCGACAGCCAGCGACTCGTCGACCGCGTCGGGACGGCCGACGCGATCATCCTCGCCAGCCCGATGTACCATGGCTCGTACTCCGGGGTCCTGAAGAACGCCATCGACTACTGTGGGTTCGACGAGTTCGAGGGGAAAACCGTCGGCCTCCTTGCGGTGTCGGGCGGCTCGTTCCCCATCACGACGCTCGAACACCTCCGGTCGGTCTGTCGGGCCCTCGACAGCTGGGTACTCCCCCATCAGGCAGCGGTTCCGAACGTCGGCTCGGCGTTCGAAAACGGCGAGTTCGTCGACGAAGGGACCGAAAAACGGGTCGACACCCTCGGCCGGCGCGTCGTCGAGTACGCCGATATCGAACCCGATCCGGCTACGTTCGAGAGCGGCCAAAACGAGGGCGCCGACGACTGAACGACCTCACTGCGGCCGCAGATGTTCGCAGTCGCCCGCGTGGACGACTTCCGTGCCGGCTTCGGTCTCGACGACGAGCCCGCCGGGGAACTCGACGTCGACGGCCTCGCCTTCGACAACCCGGTTCGGTAGCTCGACCCGGACGTTTTGGCCGAGCGTCGAACTGTAGGCTCGCCACCGATCCAACACGGCATCGGGGTCCGCAAGCAGGTCGTGCAGCGATTCGAGGAGCCGCTGGACGAAGACGCGGCGGTCGACGTCGCCGCCGCACTCGGCTCGGAGCGTCGTCGCGCCATCCGGCAGCGTCTCGGCGTCGATGTTGGCGTTGACGCCGATGCCAGCGATGAGCCACGAGACGCGGTCGGCCTCGCCCTCCATCTCGGTGAGGATTCCGGCCAGCTTGCGGCCGCCGCGTTCGCCCGTCTCGCCGACCAACACGTCGTTGGGCCATTTGAGGTGGGCGTCGACGCCCGCCTCCCGACAGGCGCTCGCCGTCGCCACGCCAGCCGCGAGCGCCACCAGCGGGACGTGGGCCGCAGGCAGGTCGGGCTGGATGACGACCGAACACCAGACGCCGCCGCTGGGGGCGGTCCACGACCGGTCGAGTCGGCCTCGGCTCCCGGTCTGTTCGTCGGCGACGACGGCCGTGTCGACTGCCCCCGCATCAGCCAACTCGCGGGCGCGGTTGTTCGTACTGTCGACTGCGTCGTGATACTCGACGGTGTACGGCGCATCAAGCCCGAACTCGATGGCGGCTTCGCCGTAGTCGGGGACGTCGGTGATCGCGTAGCCGTCATCGGTGCTCTCGATTTCGAACCCCTCCTCGCGGAGCGCCTCGACCTGTTTCCAGACCGCGGCCCGCGAGACTCCGAGCCGCTCGGCCAGCTCCGGTCCGCCGACCGGCCCCGCCTCGAAAGCCGACAGCAGCGCACGGCGTGTCTCGTTCATTGTCGCCAGTAGTCACTCCATCCCAAAGAGCCGTCGGATACAAAGCCACGCCCTTCCTACGAACGCCCATGATTACGTTTCTCGCTGGCGGCACAGGGACGCCGAAGCTGTTGGCCGGTGCCACAGCCGTGTTCGATCCCGACGGGCTCACCGTCGTCGGCAACACCGGCGACGACATCGAACTCGGCGGCCTGTTGGTCTGTCCCGACCTCGATACCGTCCTCTTCCACGAGGGAGGTGTTCTCGACACCGAGCGATGGTGGGGGATCGACGACGACAGCCACGAGACCAACGCCGAACTCCACCGGCTGGCCGAGTCAGCCGACCTCGACACCGGGCCGCGATACCTCCCGCCCCGTAAGCAGACACAGGGTCGACCCATCGCCCGTTGGCGACGGTTCTCGGGGATCGCGGAGTTCATGACTATCGGCGACCGTGACCGGGCGGTCCACATCACGCGAACGAGTCTGCTTGATGAGGGGAAGACGCTCACCGAGGCTACCCAGATTCTCGCCGACGCCTTCGACGTCGACCTCACACTGTTGCCGATGAGCGACGATCCCGTTGCGACCATCGTGTCGACCGACGAAGGGCCGATCCATTTCCAGGAGTACTGGCTCGACAAAGCCGACAGAGAGGTTACCGGTATCGAGTTCCGGGGGGCCGACGAGGCCAAGCCGACGAACCAGGTCCTCGACGCGCTCGACGCCCCGGTCGTCATCGGCCCCTCGAACCCCGTGACGAGCATCGGCCCGATGCTCGCCGTGCCGGGCATCGAGGCGGCACTGGAACGGACCCCCGTCGTTGCGGTCTCGCCGTTCATCGAAGACGAGGTGTTCTCGGGACCCGCGGCAGAGCTCATGGCGGGCACGGGACGCGAGCCGAGCACGCAGGGCGTCGCCGACGCCTACCCGTTCGTCGACGCCTTCGTTCTCGACACCGACGACGGCACCGACCTCGACCGTCCGGTCGTCCGAACCGACACGACGATCGACGACGAGGCCGACAGCAGACGCGTGATGGGGGCCGTGCTCGACGCGCTGGCGGAGTTGGGGATCGACGTATGAGCAGGGAGCAGTCGACCGACAGACGGCGAGACAGCCAGTGTCTACCGTTCGAGCCACGACTGGCGCTGGCGAGTCTCAGCGGTGAGGCCGACGCCGCGTGGGCGGCCGCGGGGGCCGACCTCGCGGGGGCGGCCTTTGTAGGTGGGATCGCCCTCGACGAGCCGAGCCGCGAGGCCGCACGGGCGCTCGTCGACCGCGATCGTCGGGAGTTCCTCCCTGACGATCCGCTCGACTTCGTTAGCGACCAGCTAACGGCGCTCGACGACGTGGCGATCCAGCCGGGCGTCAACGTCAGGGCGACGACGGTCGACCCGATCCATGAGGCCGCAGCGATCTGTGCGGCTCACGACGCGATACTGGAGATCAATGCCCACTGTCGACAACCCGAACTCCGCGAGATCGGTTGTGGCGAAACGCTGCTCGGTGATAGCAACCGCCTAACGAAGTACGTCGAGGCGGCGGCCGCCGAGGGGGCGGCGGTGAGCGTCAAAGTTCGCGCCGAGGTTCCGGATGTCGATCTCCCGATCGTCGCCCGGCGAGTCGAGGCCGCCGGTGCCGACGCCATCCACGTCGACGCGATGGACTCCGAGGCCGTAATCGGGGACGTTGCGGCCGCGACCGACCTGTTCGTGATCGCCAACAACGAGGTTCGGGACCGCGAGAGCGTCCGGGAGTATCTCGACTACGGGGCTGACGCGGTGAGTGTCGGTCGACCGAGCCGAGAACCGACCGGCCCCGTGATGCGGCGGGTCGCCGCCGCAGTCGAGGAGTGGGAGGCTCCGATCCAATGAGTCGCCCGGACGATAGCGGCGGCCGCTCCACGGCTGAAAACGCCCAACTCGCGCTGTTGCTCGAAGTCGCGGGAACGCCCAAACCGGGCAACGTCGACCGTCACCGTGACCTCGATGACCTCCGATTCGAACAGTTCGTGGCTGGTGCAGTCGGAGCCCGCGACGGGCTCGACCGTGCCGCCGACGGCGACCCGGTCGGCGCGGCCTTCGAGCAGGCCGTCGACGGAATGTCAAACCAAGAGGGCGGCAACACCCAGTTCGGCTGTCTGTTGTTGCTCGTGCCACTAATAAGAGCTGCCGCAGACGGGTCGCTCACTCCCGAGGGTGTGCGGTCTGTCGTCGAGTCGACGACGGTCGACGACGCCGTCGGCTTCTATCGAGCCTTCGAACACGTCGACGTCGCGGTCGGTGACCCGCCACCAGAGGCCGACGAACTCGACGTCTGTCGAGGGAGCGACGCCGCCGAGGCGCTCCGTAGGCGAAGCCTAACGCTGTACGACATCATGGCGTTGTCGGCCGATCCCGACGGCCGGATCGGCGATGGCAACGCCCGCGAGTGGGTCTCGGGCTTCGAGCGCACGTTTCGGGCTGCCGACCGGCTGCTGGCCGACGAGGGGCCAGTGGGCGACCGCACTGCGCGCGTCTTCCTCGATCTGCTCGCCGAGGAGCCCGATACGCTCGTCGCCACCAACCACGGCGAGGCCACTGCCCGCGAGGTTTCGGCGCGGGCGGCCGCGGTCGACGGCGACCTCGATGCTGCCGAGGGACTCGCCGACGAGTTCGTCGAGGCGGGGTACAACCCGGGGACGACCGCAGATATTACCGCGGCGGCGCTGTTTGTCGCACTCCAACGGGGGCTTGAGGTATGAGCGACACACACGACTGGCCGGTCGAGCTCCGTGGCGTCACCGAGTCGATCGTCGCCACGCTCGGCCCCAACGACCTGTGGAACATGGCCGCTCTCGGCCTGCATGCGCCCGACGAGCCGGACGAACCGGTGACGGCGACGACGTGGGGCAACACCCGAACCAAGCGTAACTTCCACCGGCAGGGCGGTGGTGTCGTTCAGTTCACGGCCGATCCGCGGGAGTTCGTCGACGCCGCGGTAACGATCCGCGAGGACGGCGAGCCGTTGTTGCCGAACGCCGACGCGTGGGTCGAAATCGAGGCCACGTCGGTCGACAGTGGCACCGATGGCGGCACCGAGTGGGAGCGATGGGAACTCCAACCGACTGCGGCGGGAACCGCCGAGAGTAGTCGGCCACTAACTATCAACCGGGGGTTTTACGCGGTGATCGATGCCACCGTCGCGGCCTCGCGGCTCGACGTACCGAGCTTCGACACCGACCAACTTGTCGAGCGGCTTCGGTATTTCGAGGAAACGGTCGAGAAGTGCGGTGGCCCCCGAGAGCGGGAGGCGTTCGCCACGCTGAGCAGCGAGACCGGGTGGCGGGAGTACTGAGGACGGAACGAATCGTTTTAGTGTCGCTCGGACCGAGATGGCCGTATGGCAATCAAACCGAAGTACGTCAAACAGCTCGCAACGACCCTCCTCGAACGGTATCCCGAGGCGTTCAACACCGATTTCGACACCAACAAGGAAAACGTCGCCAAACTCACCACCGTCGACTCGAAGGGCGTCCGCAACCGGGTCGCCGGATACATCACGCGAAAGAAAGCCGCAACGGTCTGATTTTCGGACGCGACTCGCCGAACCACGCTCACACACCACTCAGTAGACGTAGTCGTCGGCAGTGAGCTGGGTGTAACCGTTCTTTTTGAGCGACCGTTTCTGTTTTTTGTAGTTGTACAGTACTTTTGCGCCGGAGAGCCCCGAGCGAAGCGTACTCGCTTTGAGCAGGTCTGGCCCGTCGGCCGCCAGCATCCCGCGAACTGATTTAAACGTTCGATCCCAGTCGCTCGGTCCGTAGTCGCGGCAGAGTTCGGCGAAGGTGACGTTCCGGAGCAGTTCGTCGCCGATCGTCTCCTGCCACCGGACGTTGTAGCTCGATAGGTCGCCGTCGGCGGCCAGCTCGCCCGCGATGGCTCCGGTCCGGACCGCGACGTGATCGCCACCCTCGTGGAACGCTGAGGTCGTCCCCATCGCGCCGCCAGCGACCGCGATGCCGGCCTCGACTGGCGACTCGATCGGTTTGGTCGACGAAATGCTGTAGGTCTCGGTCCCGCCGCGCTTGCCGCGGTCTTCGACCAGCGGGAAGTCGGTCTCGATGTCGTACTCGTCGCCCCACTGCCATTCGAGGAGTCGGCGGATGTAGGTCGACCCCTGTGGGATACTGTCGTCTTCCGGTCGAAGGAGTTTGTACTCGTCTCGGTCCTCGACAGCGTCGATGTCGAGGCCGATGGGCATCGTCAGCCCGACCCGGCAGACGCGGTTGTCGTTCGGAAACACCCACGGATAGGCGGTGTGACCGGGCATGACGCCCCACCAGAACGTGATCGCCGTTTTGAGTTCCTCGAAGACCGCTTCGGGGAACTCTCGGTACTCCTGATAGGCGATGTGGTTGGCTTTCGGCGAAGCGAGGATGTCGGAGGCTTTCGATCCATCCGGGAGATACTCGTCGAGAACGCCGTTGGTGACCGTTCGCTGTGGGCCGTCGGCGAGAATCAGGAAATCGGCCCCGATTTCGTCGCCGTTTGCCAGCGAGACGACGTGACGCGGTTCGCCGGTACCATCCGCATCGGGATCGGTGTCGACACCCGTTACTCTCACCTTGAGTCGGTACTCCGCGCCCGCCGATTCGGCGCGCTCCCGCAGCCAGTCGTCGAACCGCGCGCGGTTGAACGTATAGCCGAAGTGATCATAGGAGGAATCGATACCGGTACTCGTGAGCGTACAGGACTCGGTCGGCCCGACGAACTCCGCCCGATCGAGCTGCTGGAGGAGGACGTCGTCGGGGAACTCCGCTGGGTGGATGTCCATGATGTCGACCCAGTAGTCGAGGATCCCTGCCGCGTCAGTCGAGTCCGGGCCGAGTCCATCGCGGTCGGCCCGCGGGACGCCCTTCTCGAAGACGACCGCGGAGGCACCGCCGCTGACGGCCGCGTGAGCCGCTGCGGTGCCGGCTGGCCCGCCACCGACGATAGCCACGTCTACGCGTTCCATACCGAATACCCCGCCGAGTCGGTATTAAACCCACTGAACTATCGGTCCGTATCTGGGCGGTAGGTAGTGACTACTCACCGCTACGGATCGGAAGGCGGTATATAATGTCGTCCCGTAGACGGTGTATGTCCGCCGACGCCGAGCTTCGTCGACTGTTCGAGACCCACGCCGCATCGGACGGCCCACTGATCGATTCGATGGACGTCGTCGAGACAGTCGCCGACACGCTGGGACGGATCCGCACCGCGGCCGGCCCGGAGGCCCACCACGGCGAGGACGCTCCCCTGTCGTGGAATACCCCGGCGATGGACGACGCACCGGTCGGCGTGACGATTTCGGGGCCGGCCTATCGGGACAACCCGATCTACTACGCCAACGCGGCCTTCGAGGAGATTACTGGCTACGACGAGGCCGACGTCCTCGGCGAGAACCTCCGACTCCTCCAGGGATCCGGGACCGCCAGTGCCCCGGTAGCGGATCTCCACGAAGCGATCGATATCTGGGCCCCGGTCGTCGTCGACCTCCGCAACTATCGGCAGGACGGCACGCCGTTTCGGAACCACCTCGCGATCGCGCCGATCCCCGACGAGACGGGGACGATCAGCAACTGGGTCGGCCTCCAAGAGGACGTGACCGACAGTCGGGGCCTCTAGGGCTGACGGCCTCGAACGTCTCGGCGGTGACGACGGACCTCGGCCGGTCGCCAACGACCAGCGCCTCGCTGTCGACGCTGGCTTCCGTCCCGCGCGGTTTTCCATGGGATCGAACTCCACGCCGACCCCGAGTGGTTCCGTTCGATGCCACTCGACGGGGACAGCCACATTCGGCGAGCCTTACACTCATATGGGTGGCAGCGAACAGTCGGCTATGAGCCAACTGGAGATAGCAGTGCTCCGCCAGAAAATCCACGGCCTGTCGGCCGTCGACTACGCGAGCGCGCTCCGGGCTCGGCTGCCGGACGTCGAGGTCACCGTCGGCCGGACGCCCGCCGAGGAGCGTGACCTGATCGAGTCGGCCCCGATCGTCACCGGGTTTTCGATGACGCCCGCCGAGGTCGAGGCTGCCGCGAACATGGACCTGTTCGCCTGCGTCTATGCGGGTGTGGGTCACCTCGATCTCGACGTCTTCGAGGCCAACGGGACCGCCGTCACCAACGCCTCGGGCGTCCACGGGCCGAATATTTCGGAGTACGTCCTCGGGGCGATCCTCTCGTTCGTCCGGGGGTTCAAGCGGGCGTGGCGACAGGCCGAGCGCAACGAGTGGCGCTCCTACCCCGCCCGTGAACTGCAGGGTAGCACTGTCACCGTCGTCGGCCTCGGTGCGATCGGGCAGGCGGTCGTCGACCGACTCGACCCATTCGGCGTCGAGACCATCGGCGTCCGGTATACCCCGGAGAAGGGCGGGCCGACCGACGAAGTACTGGGGTTCGACGAGATTCACGACGCGTTGGCCCGGACCGACTTCCTCGTGCTGGCGTGTCCACTGACCGACGAAACCGAGGGCCTGATCGACAGCGAGGCCTTGCTGACGCTGCCGACCGACGCGTTCATGGTAAATATCGCCCGTGGCGGCGTGGTCGACACCGACGACCTCGTGTCGGCAATGCAAGCCAACCGGATCGCCGGCGCGACCCTCGACGTCACTGACCCGGAACCGCTGCCGAACGACCACCCGCTGTGGGATCTCGACTCGGTCTCGATCACACCCCACAACGCGGGCCACACCCCCGACTACTACGAGCGACTCGCCGATATCTTGGCGACGAACGTCGACCGCTATCGCCGGGGCGAAACCGACTACGAAAACCGGGTCGTTTAGGCGGGCTGGGGCACTTCGACCGTCGCCAGATAGGAGGTCAGATCCGTCGTCGTCAGCATGCCGACGACCCCGGCCTCGTCGTCGACAACGGGGATGTGATGGATGCCGTTGTCGATCATCGTTCCGGCCACGTCGTTGATCGAATCGTTCGCGGTCGCGGTCGTCACGTCGGTGCTCATGTAGTCGCCTACCGTCGCCTCGGCGGCGGTGTCGTCGGCAGTGATCCGGACGAAGTCGGTCGTCGTCAGAATGCCGACCACGGCGTTGTCGTCGTCGACCACCACGAGCGACCCGATATCCTCGTCGAGCAGTCTCGTTGCGGCCTCCCGTACTGGCGTCTCCCGTCGTACCGTCTCGACCGGCGAGGTCATCAACCGGCCCACGAATATGTCTGCCATACAGTGTGATACCTATACACATACAAAAACCTTGGTCCCGGACGAAAAGACGGCGTGCTGTCGACTCGTGTTCAGTTTCGACCCGCAGAAACAGTTTCGAGTGGCCAGTCGTCGACCGGGTTAGATCCAGCCTTCTTCGACCAGCAGTTCACCGTTCAGCAGGCTGGCACCGGCCGCGCCGCGGATGGTGTTGTGGGCCAGACAGTTGTACTTGATCCCGGAGTCGGTCTGTTCGACCCCTCCGGCGGAGATCTGCATCCCGTTTTCGCGCTCGCGGTCGAGGCGGGGCTGCGGGCGGTACATTTCCTCGTCGCCGAAGACGTGGATGAGTTGGTCGGGGGCACTCGGGAGGTCGACGCCGGGGTACTCCCGCATCGCCTCGCGGGCCTCCTCGGCGGTCGGCTCGTCTGCGAGGTCGACGAACAGACTTTCGAGGTGGCCGTCGAGGGTCGGAATCCGGTTACAGGAGGCGTTGACCGTCGAGTCGTGGAGGCTGAGTTCGCCGCCGTCGAAGCTGCCCAGCAGCTTGCGGGACTCGGTCTCCATCTTCGGCGCTTCGCCGCCGATGTGGGGGATCGCGTTGTCGATGATCTCCATCGAGGTGACCCCGGAGTAGCCCGCCCCGGAGACGGCCTGCAGCGTGGTGACGTCGACGCGTTCGAGGCCGAACTCGTCGAGGGCCGCCAGCGTCGGGACCATCGTGATCGTCGAACAGTTGGGGTTCTTAATGAGTGCGCCGTCCCAGCCGCGGTTGTCGCGCTGGACTTCGATCAGCCCGAGGTGGTCGGGGTTGATCTCCGGAATCGTCAGCGGCACGTCCTCGGCCATCCGGTCGTTCGAGGAGTTCGAGGAGATGACGTAGCCCGCTTCGAGGAACTGGGGTTCGACCTCCGCGGCGACCCCGGAGGGCAGCGAGGAAAACAGGAGGTCGACGTCGTCGGAGACATCGTCGGGCGTCGTTGCGCCGACTTCCATTGCGGCGATTTCGTCGGGAATCTGGGTTTCGACCCGCCACTTGGCCGCCTCGCGGTAGGTTTGTCCGGCGCTCGATTCGCTCGCGGTCAGGGCGGCGATCTCGAACGTGGGATGCCCGTCGAGCAGCTGAATGAACCGCTGTCCGACCGCGCCCGTCGCTCCGAGAATGCCTACTTGTACTGCCATTACCGTGGGGTGCAGTCTCATACACATAAGTGGGTCGGATTGCCGGTAGGTTCTCGAACAATCAGGACAAACACGGCCGCTGTCGGCGAAACTCGATCGGAACTGTCAGCCTATTTTGGCCACAGTAGTATATAAAAGAACTACTCACTGTCGCCGCGTCGTGTTTGTCTATCTCCGCCCCCGTTTCGGTTAGTGTTTGTAAATTCAGCCGTGATGCGTTGGTGGTCGTCGACGGCTGATCGCTCGGACGGCAGGCCTACATCGCTGGCCGGGGTCGACCTGCGTGCCGTGGTCCCCGGCGGCGTCCGCCTCTGTTTGGTCCGTGGGTCAACTGCCGCCGTTAGATCTCCCGGACAGTTTCGATCGCCCCGATCGATTCGAGCGTCATCCAGACCAGAAACAGGACGTACAGCCCCAGAAAGCCGTAGGCCTCCGGGTCGGTGAGTTCGAGGTCGGTTCGAGTAAAGACGATGAACACGAGCGTCGCAAACGCGAGGAATCCCATCGTCGGAATCGCCGCCAGAAAGTTGATCGTCGCCGACCCCGCCAGCAGGACGCCGACCGGAATCGCAACGAGGAGATTGAACGTGTTGCTCCCGAGGACGTTCGTCAGGCTCGTCACGCTGTCGTCGTTCTGGGCGGCACGAACGGAGACGAAGGCGTCGGGAAGGCTCGTCCCGGCGGCGATAACGGTCAGCCCCCATAGGAAACTCGGCGTCTCGAAGATGTCGCCGAACGTGAGCGCCGCGCGAATGAGTCCCTCGACGCCGACGGTGATCACGAGCAGCGCGACCGCGAGGACACCCCACTCCCGGTGAGCGTCGACGTCCACCGCGCCCGTCGAGACGTGGTCGCTGGCGTCCTGCTGGTGGAGGAAGATGTAGACGCCGTAGGTCGCCAGCGGGAGGATCGCGAGTTCAGGTGTGAGAATCGCCGCGCTGTTGGTGCCGCCGGGGACGTAGGTCGCCCCGAGCGCGAAGACGATAAAGAGCACGAGGACGCTGATGATGTAGAACTGGGCGTCCTTATGGATGAGGCTCCGCGTGGCCTCCAGTTCGTCGGTAGCGAGTGCCGAGGCTGCCGGGATCACGAGGAGGTTGAAGATGGCGCTGCCGACGATCGCGCCCACACCGAGGGCGAACTCGCCGTGGACGAGGGTGCTGATCACGACCGAACTGAGTTCGGGGAAACTGGAGCCGACCGCAACGACTACCGCGCCGTGGACCGCCACCGGCAGGCCGTAGTACCGACTGAGCCGAGCGGCGGCCCGCTCGAAGTGGGTGCTGCCCTTCCAGATGACGGCGACGGCGACCGTAGCCAGCAGAAGCGCGGCGAGGAGTCCGACCATTGCCTACCCCTTGTCGACACGGGCTAAAAACGAGTTTCATTCAAAAGTGAGACGATGCAACGATCACGGCCCCCGGTGTTACGTACCTTCCTTCGGGAGATACGTGTTACATGGACGGTCACGAACTCCTCGACCCTGCCACGGTGAGCGGCGTCACCGAAACCGAGACAGTATATATTCCAACAGGTATAGTCGGTTTGTAATGCGCCTCCGCTCGATTGTCGTGATCCTGCTCGTCCTCCTTGCAGGCTGTACCGCACCGCAGGCCGACGAGCCACCTGCACCAGCCGGCACCGACGTGAGCGTCACGCTATCGAACGAGCACACCGCGACCTACACTGTCACCGTACACGCGATCCCACCCGACGCCGAGGGGATCGAACTCACCTACGAAAACGGGTCGACACGCACTTTCGACGGCCCGATTGAGGACCTGCCGTCCGACTGGCCCCGGAACGTGACGGCACTCTCGGTCGACGGCAACGATCGGTACGCCGAGACGGTGAGGCTCGCCCCGAACCGGGGCGTCGGGCTGACGCTGGAAGCGGTCCCGCCGGGGTCGGCGGTCGTCTACATCGTCCACTCGGAGGCGGGGCCCCGGGCGACCCACGGTCCGGGCATCGTTCAGTGTGGGCCGAACAACGGCAGCGCCGACCTCACGGTGCGGATTCTGGCCGACGGCTCGCTGGACAGTCGACTCTCGTGTGCCGGTGACATGGCCGTCTCCTGAATCGATCACACACGGCTCAGCCGCGTGTACTCTCGGCGACGTTCTCGACCGGTTCCACGAGACGCGGCTCTCTGGACTGCGACCCCCAGTTGCCGCCGGTCAGCGTTGAGACGGTCGACGGCACCCGTTCGCTCGGACGGAAGGCGTAAATCGCTGGCCGGCCGAGGTCGACCTGCGTGCCCTAGTCCCCGGCGGAGTACTCCTCTTTGGGAGCGATGATCGACCGGAGAACCCAGGCACGCGACATACGGTCCGCTGTCGACCGCGACCGACAGCCGCCCGGCACGAGGGTTTCCCGACCGACACGGCATGCCGCCGACAGGATGAGGTCGGACGTTAGTGTTCCGGGCGACATTTTCCGACGTTACACGGAGGCCGTCCCCATCCTGCGCAGACCAACGGATGCATGAATCGCCACTTCAGATACGAACGATTGACAGTCGTCGACGTCGGATCGAAGCCTCGGCGTAGCGCCGTGTTCGGATCAAGATCATTCCTTCAATCGGAACACGGATTGCAATCTAAGTATTTGAACGGTATTCGCTTCGGTATCGTAAGGGAAACGACAGTGAACGATGCACCCGTTCGTTTAGAGTAGGGTCGCGTTCTGACGCGGCTCTAGGATCCGATCATGACCTCCAAGACAACCGACCGACAACTCGTCTGGATCGTCCTCGCAATCGTTGCCGCTCTGATCATTGTTCCCCTGTTCGGCATGCTGTGGGCCGGACCGATGATGGGCGGGATGTGGGGTACCGGCATGTGGGGGACGAATGGCATGTCTGGCTGGATGCTCATCGTTGGCGTGGGCATGCCGCTCCTCCTTTTTGCCGTCATTGTCGGGGCCGTCTCCCTCGGCTATCGAGCGATGCGCAACCGGGACGGCGAAGCCGACCCTGCAGTCCAAGAGCTCCGGGCTGCCTACGCACGTGGCGACCTGAGCGACGAGGAGTACGAACGACGGCGGGACCGACTCGAAACCGAACCGTAGTCCGCCGATGTTAGCACCACTGGGACCGGCGGTCGCCGAGGCCCTGCGGATCGGGATCGGCTTCCTCTGGACAGCGGCCTGGGCGATCATCATGGGATTAGTGATCACCAGTCTCGTTCAGGTCTACGTCTCGAAAGAGCGAATGGCTGCCGTGCTCGGAGACGATGACGTAGCCGGTGTCACGAAGGCCACGCTGTTCGGCGCTGCCAGCAGCGGCTGTAGCTTCGGTGCGGTCGCCATCGGAAAGGGGCTTTTCAAAAAGGGTGCCCACGTCGTGAACGTCCTCGCGTTCATGTTCGCCTCGACGAACCTCATCGTCGAACTCGGCTTGATGATCCTAATCTTGTTGGGCAGGGAGTTCCTCGTCGCCGAACTACTCGGCGGGCTCGTCCTCATCGCAGTGATGACGGTGATCGTCGACCTGACGCTTCCAGAAACCCTCTTTGAGGAGGTTCGCACCGAACTGAATCAGCGAGAGCACGACCACGGCGTGACCGAGGATCCGACCTGTGGGATGGAAGGGACCGACGAGTATTCGCTCGTCACCGACGGTGGCGAGACCCTGAAATTCTGTTCGGAGGGCTGTATGGAGACCTATCAGCAGGAACTGGCCAGCCGTGGTGGGTGGCGAGACGAACTCGTCTCGTGGGGCGGCTGGTACAAGGTTGGCAACCAGTATCGAAAGGAGTGGTCGATGCTCTACACGGACGTGATAGCAGGCTTTCTGATCTCCGGGTTCGTCATCGTGTTCGTCCCACAGTGGGTTTGGAACACGCTCTTTCTCCGTGGCGACGGCCTGCTCGTCAGCGCCGAGAACGCGATCATGGGCGTGGCTATCGCCGTCATCAGCTTCGTCGGTAGTATGGGAAACGTCCCGTTCGCCGTCGCGCTCTGGGGTGGCGGTGTGAGCTTCGCCGGTGTGATCGCCTTCGTCTATGCCGACCTCATTACAGTCCCCGTGCTGAACGTCTACCGGAAGTACTACGGCTGGGGTGTGATGCTGTACATCCTCGGCGTGTTCTTCGTGACGATGGCGTTCACGGGGTTTCTCATGGAGCAACTGTTCGATCTGTTGGGTATCGTCCCCAATCTCGCCGGGGGCATGACTGCGAGCGAGCAGACCTATTTCGAACTGAACTACACGTTCTACCTCAACCTGATCGCGTTCGCACTCTCGGGATTCCTGCTCTACGTCTACCGGCGCGGTCTGGGAGCCCCCGGACAGTACCGGGATCCAGTCTGTGGAATGCGGACCGACGGGGATAGTCCAACCGTCACCCACGGTGGTGAAACCTACTACTTCTGTTCGATGACGTGTCAGCGTGCCTTTGAGGAAACACCCGAAGAGTTCGCTATGATCGATCCAGTTATTTCAGGTACTCACGATCACCAGTGATTTGGGTTACTGGGAGTGTTTGAGGGCCCAACGGACCGCCACGAGTCCGGCGGTCGACACGTGTCTATTACTGTCGCCCGTTCGAGCAGTGATACACGATGTTGTACGACCACGTCGCTGCCCTCGAACTCCGGATCGACGACTACGACCTCGAATACCACGAGCGGGAGACCTCCAGTGACTTCACACGAGCGTCGACAGTGGTCAGCTTGTACGGTGACGGCGAGGTCGGGCGTGGTGAGGACGTGACCTACGACACCGATCCACACGAGACGCTTCGAGACCGACCAGCGGAGTTCCCTATTACGGGAGCAGATACCGTCGACGAGTTTTCCGAGCAGATCTCGGAGATCGATCTCTTTGTCGGGGACGAACCGGGCCAGTCGATCTACCGCAACTACCGACAGTGGGCCTTCGAGAGCGCCGCACTCGACCTCGCACTCAGACAGGCCGACACGAACCTCGCCGACCGTCTCGGTCGTACGTACGATCCGGTTCGGTTCGTCGTGAGCACGCGACTGGGGGAGCCACCGACCGGAGATCGGGTGGTCGACTGGCTCGACCGAAACGACGAGCTGGAGTTCAAACTCGACCCGACATCGGAGTGGACGCCCGCGGTCATCGAGCGGCTCGCGTCGACCGACGCCGTCCGAACACTGGACCTCAAAGGACAGTACCACGGGACGACGGTCGATCAGCCTGCCGACCCGGACCTCTATGAGCGAATCATCGAAGGCTTTCCCGAGGCACTCATCGAAGACCCGGAACTGACCCCGGAGACACGGCCGCTGTTCGAGGGCCACGAAGCACGTGTCACGTGGGATTACCCGATTCGCGGCGTCGAGACGATCGAAGAGCTCCCGTGGGAACCGGCGTGGCTCAACATCAAACCCTCCCGGTTCGGGTCGGTCCAGTCGCTGTTCGACACCATCGAGTACTGCCGCGACCACGGGATCCGGCTGTTCGGCGGCGGCCAGTTCGAACTCGACGTCGGACGCCAACACATCCACGCGATCGCCTCACTGTTCTACCCCGACGCACCGAACGACGTGGCACCGAGAGCCTACAACGACCCGGATCCGAGCGCTGCACTGCCGACGAGCCCACTTGCCCCGCCGGAGACACCCCGAGGGCTCTCGTGGAACTAACGACGACCCGTCGTCGACCCCAGCGGGAGCCAGCGGAGCGTCGACACAGCGCTCTGGGTATCGGTTTGCCGTTTCCAGCGGGGCCGATTTCGGGGATCACGCCGGCGAACACAACCGCTTTTTGTCCGGCATCCGTACGTTCAGTATGGTCGTTCCGTTGGAGATGGGGTGGCGGCAGCTGTTGTTCGAAAACTGGCCGGTCGACCCCGAGGTGGTAGACGCCCACCTCCCTGCGGGGTTGGAGCCCGACACCTACGACGGGGCGGCGTGGCTCTCGGTCGTCCCCTTCACGAACGTGGCGGTCCGCCCGAAAGGATTTCCCCGGCAGCTCGGCATCCGGCTACCCGAACTCAACCTCCGGACGTACGTCACCCGCGACGGCGTCCCCAGCGTCTACTTCTTCAGTCTCGACGCACAGGGGGTCGTCAGCGTGCTCGGTGCGCGGCTGTTCCAGCATCTCCCGTACTACTACGCCCGGATCTCCTTAGAGTGGGCCGACGGTCGGGTCGACTTCCGGAGCCGGCGACTCCATCCCGGCGACCGGCCGGCGGGCTACGCGGCGCGCTACTGGCCGACCGGCGAGCCGTTTGCGGCTCCCGAAGACCCCTTCGGCGAGTTCCTCGTCGAACGCTACCGGTTCTACACGCAGGCTCCCGATGGCTCGATCCGGTACAGCGACGTCGACCACGAGCCGTGGACGCTCTATCCCGCCGCGGCCGACGTCGAGACCAACACGCTGCTGGAAGCCAACGGCTTCGCCGAACCCGACGCCGAACCGGTGTACTACTACAGCCCCGGCGTCGATGTAGCCGCCTCCCGGAGCCGGCGACAGTAAGCCGTACGGCGGGGATGCGGCCGGATTCGACCGCCGTGTAGCGGTGCAACAACGTTCAATACCCCCGGTGGTGTACACACACGTTGGACTATGGATATCACTGATATTGTTATGACTGAGTTCGTCGAAGTCGGCGTCGACGAACGGCTTGCGAAGGTGCGGGCACGGTTCGAGGAGGAGAACCCACGTGGGGTCATCGTTACCGACGACGGTGACTACGAGGGCGTTATCGGGGAGTCGGAGCTGGTGAAATCCCGGATCCAGGACGACACCAAAGCGAGCGTCCTGATGACCTCCGCCCCGCGGGTCGACAACCACGAGGACGTCCGGGAGGTCGCCCGGCTGCTGGTCGAGGGTGACGTCCGGATCGCCCCCGTCTTCCGCGGGGAGACGCTGGCGGGGATCATCACGACCGACGCCATCCTGCAGGCGGTCATCGAGAACCTCGATGCGCTGGTCGTCGACCAGCTGTACACCGAAGACGTCGTCAGTGTCTCGGCGAAATCCAGCGTCGGTCAGGCGATCAACCGGCTCCGGGAACACGGCATCTCGCGGCTGCCGGTGGTCGACGCCGACGGGCGACTCGACGGCGTACTCACGACCCACGACATCGTCGACTTCGTCGTCCGGGACCACGAGCGCCAACACAAAGGTGACCGAAGCGGCGACAACGACCGCATGCTCGATCTCCCCGTCGAGAACCTGATGTCGAGTCCGGTCCTCACCGCCAACCCCGACGAAAGCGTCCGGACGGCCGTCGAGCGCATGTTCGACAACGACGTCTCCGGGCTGGTCGTCGCCGGCGACGACGGCGGCATCGAGGGGATCGTCACCAAAACCGACGTCATGCGTGCGCTGACGTTCACCGAAGAGGAGACGATGGACGTCCAGATCACCAACGTCGAACTGCTGGATACCATCTCGCGGCAGGAGATCGTCGACTCGATCACGCAGGTGGTCGACAAATACCAGGAGATGAACGTGATGCACGCCCACGTTCGGTTCCACGAACACAAAGAGAAGCTCCGCGGCACCCCGCTGATTCAGGCCCAGATCCGGCTGCGGACCAGCCACGGCCAGCTCGCGGGCTCGGGCGAGGGGTACGGCGCGAACCACGCCTTCCACGTCGCCCTCGACAAGCTCGAACGCAACGTCCTCGAACTGAAAGGGATCAACGCCGACAAGGAGTACCGCGGCCAGCTCCTCCGGAAGCTCAACGAGATCTAGCCGGCCTCGGCAGTCCTTCTCGCCGACACCTTTCGTTTCTCGTCGTTCGGAATTTCCACCGGTTACGTGTGTGAACCGTCCACTTCGTCATGTTTTTGACTACAGACAGTCAATACGGCTCTATGAGCGCAGACGAGGACAAGTATCCCGCGGAGTCCGGGCGGCGACGGTTCGTCAAGGGGGTTGTCGGTGGAGCGGCACTCGCCGGTGTGGGCGCAACCGGCGCAGTGAGCATCAACACACTGACGACCTCCTCCGGCGCGGGTGGGGGCCCGGTCGAAGCGATGGTGATCGAGCGTACCGACGGTCCCGCGCCGCGCGGAATGCCGCAGATCCCGATCGAGATCGACGACGAGGGGTTCATCAAGGGCATCTGGCCAGAAATCCAGACCGAAACGGTCGAAGGTGTCGAAGTCGAAATCGCTCGTCAGGATATGCCCGGCGATGTCACCTACTCTCAGGAGTGGTTCCAGTACTGCGGGCTGGAGTCGAACAACGGGCTCGATCCGGGCCACGATTCGGACAACTACTTCGTCACTGATCCGGGTGCGGGCTACGAGTGGCAGGCGGACAAATCCGAGGGCGACCGGTTCAACATCTCGGAGTTCGACGACTACACCGAGTGGGACGCCGAAAGCGGGATCGGCGATCCCGGCGTCGGCAAGCCCGGGCAGGCGATCTGGCGCTCGGAGGACTCCGAGAACCCACTGCCGGTGATGCTCCTCCGATCCGAAACCATCGAAGAGGCAGCCCAAGACAACGAGTGGCTGCAGGCCAGCACCGATCAGGGTGTCATTGCGTGGCTCAACAAGTGTACCCACTTCTGCTGTGTGCCGAGCTACAAGACGGCCGGTGACGCGCCAAAGTACGACGCCGCCAACGACGTCTACTGCCAGTGTCACCAGTCGGTGTACGACCCCTTCTCGATCGTGAGTGCGCTTTATATCGCTCGGCCGCGCACGGAGTAGGTTCCCCCTCGGCTTTTTGATTCTGCTACCCCGAGTAGCCCCATGGCCGATTCAACCGGATTCGAGACGGAACTCGACCGCGCCCGGAGCCTGCTCGACGCCGACGATCTCACTGCCGTCCACGTCGGCGTTATCCACGATGATCGGACGGTCGACACCGTCGCCTCCCGTCGAACGGGCGGCGAGTCGGAGGCGGAACTGCTGGCGATCTCGCTGTTGGCGACCCACATCCGCGCGGTCGCTGCCGAGGCCGGTGCCGACTACGAGACGGTCGCCGCCGACGCCGCCGCCGTCGCCGCCCAACTCGAATCGCTCCCGGTCGACCCGCCTGCCGACGTGGGCGACGAGGAGGCCTCGACCGGATCATCCGACGGCAGCGACGCCGACGGCTGAGGCCACCGGTCAGCTATCGGCGTCGCCGGCCGACCGATACCGCCACAGCAGCCCGAGACCAACGAGGCCGGTCGTCCAGACCACCGCCAGTTGGATGTCCACCAGCAACCGGTTCAACTGGGTCGACCGGATGACGACCGCTATCGCCGAGAGTCCGGCGACCCCACCGAGACACAGCGTCAGGAAAACCACGGTATCCCGAACCACATACCGGTTCATTTCCCCGCAAGTCTCCCTACCGCGGTCGTTGTTATATCGGAGCTACTGGCTAGCCGACGATTGTATCCAGTGACTACCGATCGGCCGGCAGTTCGTATTCGGTGGCTACCGACGGGTATGGGCTGCCTACTCGCCGCCGAACCGGTAGCCGGGGACCGATCGACAGCGGTCCGGTAGCTTCGCGGCGGCCTCTCGGAGTTCGTCGACGGCTGATCGTTCCAGTCGGTCGGAAGCGACCAGCAGCTCGACCGGCTGCTCGCCCAGCGGGACGAACTCCATGCCGAGCCGTTCGGCCGTCGACCGGAGGCCGAGACCGGCGTCACCCCGGTCGTCGTCGACCCGGCGGGCCGGGGTCTCGACCGCATCGACCGCCGATTCGAAGCCCGCGATCGCCTCGACGATGTCGTGTCGGGAGACGCCCCGATCGTCGGCCAGCGCCGCGACCGCATTCGAGAGGCTCGTCCGGAGTCCCGAGGCCGTCCCGCGGTTGACGAGCCGGAGGTCGCGGTCGACGAGGTCGGCGAGCCCCGAGACGTCGGCGGGGTTGCCGGCGGGGACGACCAGCCCCCACTCGCGGTGCCACCGGGCGACAGAGACGGCATCGACGTCGTCGGCTGGGCCGGCGACGACCGCGAAATCCGGCAATCCATCGCGGAGCCGCGCCAGCCCTGCCCGGCTGCCGTAGGGGAGGTACCGCGGCGTGTCGAGGGCATCGAGGAGTCGGTCGACGGCGGGGTCGTCCTCGCCGATCCCCAGCAGCGACGGGGGGCTGACGTCCGCCGAGAACAGCCGGACGGTTACCGACTCGCCGGCAGACAGGTAGTCGGTATCCGGGTCGATCGGGACCACGCCGTCGGCGGCGACGAGGCTGGTGGTCGCCCCCGATCCCTTGTCGACCGGGTAGACGAGCCGGCGTTCGCCAGCGTCGGCGACCCCGACTGCAAGCAGCCGGAGCCGTCCGCTCTCCGAGCGGGCCTCGACGGCCAACTCGCCGTCGATGGTGGCGCTCGCGGGCTCGGGGCGGCCGGCGGCCTCGCGGATCGCCGGCGCGACGAACATCCGGAAGATCGTCAGCGCCGAGACCGGGTAGCCCGGCAGCCCGATGTAGGCCGACTGCCCGCCGTCGGCGCGGTTGAGCCGGCCGACGAGCATCGGTTTGCCGGGTTTGACCGACACCCCGTGGCACAGCAGCTCACCCCTGTCTTCGATCACCTCGTAGATCACGTCGACCGCGCTCGCAGAGGTCGACCCCGAGGAGACCACCAGATCACACTCCTCGGCGGCCGTGCGGAGCAGCCGTTCCAACTCCTCGTAGTCGTCACCGGCGTGGGGGTAGACGACCGGTTCGCCGCCGGCGGCCTCGACGCCCGCGGCGATACTGTTGCTGTTGACGTCGTAGATCTCCCCGCGGCTGCTGTCGAGGTCTTCGCCCGGCCGAACGAGTTCCTCGCCCGTCGAGACGATCCCGACCCTCGGGGCGGCCCGCACCGGCACCGCGTCGACGCCGAGCGCCGACAGCAGCCCGATCTCCCGGGGCGTCAGCCGGCGGCCCGCACCGAGGGCCCGCGAGCCGGCGGCGATGTCGGCTCCCGCGGTCATCACGTTGTCGCCCGGGGCGACCGCATCGCGGATCTCGATCGTCGTCCCGTCGTCGACCTCGATCTCTTCGGTCCGCTCGACGACCACCACCGCGTCGGCCCCCTCGGGGAGGACTGCGCCCGTCGAGACCTCGGCGCACTCGCCGGGGTCGACGGTCACCGTGGGAGCCTCGCCGGCGTGGACCGCGCCGGCCAGCGCCAGCCGCTCGGGGGCCGCCTCGCCCGCCCCGAACGTATCGCGGGCCCGGACGGCATAGCCGTCCATCGACGCCCGGTCGAACCCCGGCACGTCGACCTCCGCGTCGACGCGCTCGGCAAGCACCCGGCCGCGGGCCGCCCGGAGGTCGACCGTCTCGGTGCCGCCGCCGAGTGCGAGCCCGTCGATCGCTGCCCGAACCTCCTCCGGGTCGGCCAGCGTGCGGAACTCCTTGCGGCTCATGGCTTCGCCTCCCATCTCCGGAGGCTCATGACTTTGCCTCCCCATGTCCGGAGGCTCATGACTTCGCCTCCCAGTCTTCCACTGCGACGCGGTCGCCGGCGGCGTACCCCTCCCGGTCCTCGGGGACGACGACCCAGCCGTCGGTCAGCGCGACGCTGGATAACACCCCGGCCCCGCCGGTCCGGGTCGGGGTGGCGATGAGTTCGCCGTCCTCGTGGTCGACTGCGACGCGGGCGAACGTCCGGGTGCCGGGCTCGCTGGGGAGCTTCCGTGCGAGGGTCGCCGCCCGACTCGGCAGGGGGTCGATCGGGAGGTGGCCCATCCGTTTGAGTGCCGGCCGGAGCAGTTGGACCGCCCCGACCAGACAGGAGACGGGATACCCCGGCAGCATGATCACCGGCGTCGACTCGACGACGCCGAACCCGACCGGGTGGCCGGGTTTGATACCGACACCGTGGACCAGCAGCTCCCCGAGGTCGTCGATTACCTCCGGTAGCAGGTCCCGCTGGCCGACCGACGAACCGCCGGTCGTGACGATGATGTCCTTGGTGAGGTCCCGCTGGATCGCTGCCCGGAGCGCCGACTCGTCGTCGGTGACGATGTTCCGGTAGGTCGCCTCGCCACCCCAGCGGGTGACCTGCCGGGCGACGGTCAGCCCGTTGGTCTCGATGACTTCCCCCGGCTCGGGGTCGGCCTCGACGAGTTCCTCGCCGGTCGGGATCACGCCGACGGTCGGCTGCTCGTATACCTCGACCTCCCAGCGGCCGACCGACCGCAGCAGGCCGAGATCCGAGGGCCGCAACCGGTGGCCCGGCTCGTAGAGCGGCTGGCCCGCGGCGACGTCTTCGCCGGTCTCGCCGACGTTCTCGCCGGCGGCGACCGGCTGTCTGACCGCGACCTGTTCGGCCTTGTCGTCGACCTGCTCGATTTTGACGACCGCGTCGGCCCCGTCGGGGAGTTCGCTGCCGGTGTGGACCCGGCTGGCAGCGCCGGGGTCGACTCCTGCGGTCCGGGGGACGGGTTCCAGCAGCGCCGGGGCGTGTCTGTCGGCCCCGAAGGTGTCTGCGGCCCGAACGGCGTAGCCGTCCATCGCCGCCCGATCGTAGCCCGGTACGGGATCGTCGGCGGTAACGGTGGTCCCAACGGCGCGGCCGTCGGCCATCCGAAGCGGGAGCTGCTCGGTTCGGTCGTGGGGAGCGACCGTCTCCAGAAGTCGCTGTCGGGCGGTCGACAGCCGAGTTCGATCCTTGAACCCGGAGTGTCGTCTCTCGTCTGCCATACCCTCCGTTTCGTCGCCGGACCCATAAGCCCGCGCGGTATCGCCACCGCGGCCGGTCGCTGCCCGCCACGGCCGTCCATTGCCCGCGACCGACCGCGGGGTTTTTCGACCTCGCGTTCATACGTTTGAGTATGTCTCCACTGCGTGATGCGCTTCGGGAGCTCCCCGATGCGGTGTTCGCGGACCTGTTGGAATCGGACGACGCCTACCGGCTCGTGCTCGACGTGCCGGGCGTGACCGCTGACACCGCCGACATCTTCGTCGACGGGAGCCGGCTGACCATCGAGGCTCGCCGGGAGAAGGATACCCCCGAGGCGTTCCGCTACGTCCGGGAGGACCGACCGCTGTTCCTCGACGCCGAGCTCCCGATCCCCCCGGAAGCCGACGGCGACGACGCGCGTGCCGCGGTCGACCGCGGCGTCCTCGAGATCACGCTGCCGAAAACCGACGACGGGTCCGGGCAACCCATCCCGATCGACGACGCCGCGGAGTAGGTGGTCACTCTGGTCTCTCTCCGCGCCTACTGGCGATTCGTCGTCGTCTTTTATCGCTTTTCGCCGCTGTTGTTCGCCTACCTTCGGGACCGCAAGCGGTTCCTCGTGTTCGGTCGGTCGAGACGCGTCACCACCGAGACCCAACTCGAACGCGCCGAGGTCCTGCTGGATACCCTGCTCACGCTGGGTCCGACGTTCATCAAGCTCGGCCAACTGCTGTCGACCCGTCCCGACATCCTCCCGAAGGCCTACATCGACGTGCTGTCGAGCCTGCAGGACGACGTGCCGCCGGCCCCGTGGGCCGAGTCGAAACAAGTCATTGAGGCCGAACTCGGGCCGGTCGAGGAGGTCTTCGACGAGTTCGACACCGAGCCGATCAGCGGGGCGAGCCTCGGGCAGGTGTATCTCGCGGTCTACGAGGGCGAGCAAGTAGCGGTCAAGATCCGTCGCCCCAACATCGAGTCGCTGGTCGAGGCCGACCTCCGGGTGCTGCGCTGGTCGGTGCCGATCCTCGTGCGGTTCCTCGGGGAGGGCCGAGCCTTCTCGCTGGACAACCTCACCGAGGAGTTCGCCAAGACGATCCGTCAGGAGATGGATTACAGCCGCGAGCGTGACATCCTCGAAGAGATCCGCGGCAACTTCGGCGAGAATCGCGACATCCAGATCCCCCAACCGGTCGACGACGCCTGCGGGCCACGGGTCCTGACGATGGAGTACCTGCCGGGCACCAAGATCACCGACATCGAGACCCTCGACGAGTTGGGGATCGACCGCACCGAACTGGCGACCAAACTCCAGCGGATCTACCTCCAGATGATCATTCAGGACGGCGTCTTTCACGCCGACCCCCACCCCGGCAATCTGGCGGTCGCGGAGGACGGGACGATCATCTTCTACGACTTCGGGATGTCCAGCACGGTCGACCCCTTCATCCAGGAGAAGATCGTCGACTTCTATATCGCCGTCGCCAACCAAGATATCGACGCCATCCTCGATACGCTGGTCGACATGGGGACACTCAGCCCCACGGCCGACCGACAGGTAATGGGCGACGTGATGGAACTCGCGATCGCCGACGCTCGCGGCGACGATATCGAGCAGTACCGGGTCAACCAGATCATCGAGCAGGTCGAGTCGACGATCTACGAGTTCCCGCTCCGACTCCCCCGGAACCTCGCGCTCGTGTTACGGGTGGCGACGGTCGTCGAGGGAGTCTGTGTCACCCTCGATGAGGATTTCGACTTCATCTCGGTGGCCACCGACTACCTCTCGGAGGAGGGCTACCGCGAGGAGACGGCCAAGCGGCTGTTCGAAGAGGGCGGCCAGCAGGTCCAACGCACTGCTCAAGCGCTGTTTACCGTGCCGCCGAAGCTCGAACGCGTCCTCGATACGGTCGAACGGGAGAACCTCACGGTCAACGTTCAGATCGACGACGAAAACCACGTGCTGGACAAGCTCGCCAAGCGGATCTCCTACTCGATCATCGTCGCCGTCGGGCTGCTGTCGGCGTCGATCATCTACGCGTTCACAAACGAGTGGCGGATCTCGCTTGCGATCCTCGGACTGACGGTGCCGATGGTGTTTTTCCTCTACCGGTCGTTCAAGGAGCCTCGCGGGCTTCGCGCCCGGCCGCAGTTCACCCGGCAGAGCCTCCGGGAGCGTCGCGGCGACGACTGACGGCCGGTTTTATTAGTTCGGCGCTCGGTTTGCAGACGCATGATGCGGGGCGTTCGCCGGTTCGTCGACCGACGGCTCGATCCGACTACGGTGGTCGTCTGGCTGCTCGTCTTCGGCGGGATCTACGCGGTCACGCGGAACCTCGCGCTCCTCGCCGGACTCCTCACAGCCGTGGTCGTGACCGAGGCCGTCGACGTCCTCGACACCCATCCGGACGTCGACGAGCGCTGGGTAAAAGTCGGGTTGAGCGGGGTCCTGCTGATGGCTAGCAGCGTCTGGCTCTACGGCGAGTTCGAAACCCCACCCGCCGATCGCACGCTGTGGCTGCCGGCGGTCGCGATCGTCGGGAGTCTCTGGGTGGTGTTGGACGCCCGCGCCGATTTCGTCGAGGGGCGACAGTTCGCCGACCCCGAGGCCGTCGACGATCTCGATTCCGGCGAGGCGATGGTCGTCCTGCAGCACATCCAACTCGTTGCGCGGTCGCTCGCCGAGGAGCCCAAGACCGTCGAGGAACTCGCCGTCGACTGCGATCTTACCGTCTCACGGGTCCACGAGGCGATCGAGCTCGGGAGCCGTGACGACACGATCTATCCGATCGACCCCGCTGCCGACGAGCCGCGGTACGCGCTGGACGACCGGAAGGTAGGAACCAGCGGCGTCGGTCGACTGGCTGCCGGCGGCCTCAGTCGCCTCTTCGGTCGGCTGTTGCGGCCGTTCGTCGGCCTGTTCTAACCTCACCGCTTGCCGAGTGCCTCCTCGAAGACGCGCTGGGCGCGCTCGTAGGCCGCGTTCCGGTCGACGATCGGTTCGTCGTATTCAGGTGCCAACTCCTGTCGCTCCGCAGTCGAGAGGGTCGGCCAGTCGACGACCTTCCCCGCCGCCACCCCACGAAGTTCCGGCACGTACTCTTTGACGTACACCGCGTCGTCGTCGTACTTCGCCATCTGCGCCACCGGATCGAAGATGCGCACGTCGACCGTATCAGTGCCCGTAGAGGCGATCCACTGCCAGTTGGCGCTGTTGTTGGCCGGGTCGTGGTCGACCAGTTTTTCGGCGAAGTAGTCGGCACCCTCTCGCCAGTCGACCAGCAGGTGTTTGGTCAGAAACGAGGCGACGTTCTGCCGCGGGCGGTTGTGAATATACCCTTCCTGATCGAGTTGGCGCATCCCGGCGTCGACCAGCGGGTAGCCCGTCTCGCCGCGTTTCCATGCCGCAAACGCCTCGGGGTCGTTCCGCCACGCGATGGGGTTCGGGATCTCCTTGTAGTTCTCGGTGGGGAGCGCCGGGTTGTTGTACAGCAGGTGGTAGTTCTGCTCGCGCCACGAGAGTTCGTAGCGGAACTTCTCGATGTTCCGCCGCTCGCTGTCGCTGCTGGCGGCGTCGTACCGCTCGGTCGCGTCGGCCCACAGCTCACGAACCCCGATCATTCCGGCCGCAATATAGGGCGAGAGCCGCGAGACCGCGCCGACGGGCTGGTCGACCGCGGCGGCCATCTCGTCGCGCGTGTCGTTGTACGTCTCGATCCCGTCGGCGAGGAACTGGTCGTACCGCGCTCTTGCGGCGGCGTGGCCCGCTTCGGGCAGCTCGATGTCGGCCTCGACTTCGGGAATCGTGGTGTCGTCGGTCACCTCGGCGAGGGCCTCGCTGTCCGGTGCCGCCGCGGGCGTCGGTTTTGCGACGGCCTGCCAGTCGTTGTAAAACTGGCTGTGGCTCGGATACCGAGGCGCCAGCGCCGCGGGGTCGACCAGCGTGAGATCGGTCACTGCCTCGGTCGACAGCGCCTCGTCGACTTGCCGCTGGCGCTCGCGGCGGTGGGGTCGATAGTGACGGTTGTAGTAGACGCGGTCGGCGTCGTACTTCGCGGCGATGTCGTCGAGCACTGCGGCCGGCGTGCCCTCGCGGACGAGCAACTCCGAACCCAACTCACGGTAGCGGGCCCTGAGCCGTCGAAGGCCACGCAGTAGAAACGCCCGCTGTCGCGTCCCGAGTCGCTCGCGGAAGTCGGGGTCGACGACCGCTACCGGAAGCGTGGTGTCGTCGGCCGCTGCCCGGGCAAGCCCCCGGTTGTCGGGAATCCTGAGATCCCGCCGGTGCCAGAAGAGGTGCATACCGTACGGTGGGGCCGGAGGGTCATGAGTGGTCGGCTCCGGCGGCTGTGCGAACCGGATCAGCGACCGGACGAGCTTTTTCCGAGTGGGGGCCGTGGCGGTCCGTATGACACGTCGTGTGGGCCGGTCGCGCCGACGCGTCGTCGCTGCCGTCGGGTTCGTCGCGGTGGGCCCACTCGCCGGCTGTGCCGACACCGACTCGTCGACCGCCAGCGAGACGTCGACTGACGCCGACTCGTCGACCCCCGATGACGCGGCGTCGACCGAGGCCGACGACCTCGACCTCCGGGAGGCCAACGTCACCGACGTTACGGTGACCGACGACGGCGAGGACGTCGAGTTCAGTGTCGAACTCTATCACGACGACGACGGCGAGGACGGCTATGCCGACTGGTGGCAAATCGAGCGGCGCGACGGGACGCGACTTGGCCGCCGTGACCTCGCTCACGCCAACTCGACGGCCCCGTTCACACGCTCCGAGACGGTCGACGTACCGGGCGACGTCGACTGTGTCGTCGTTCGTGGCCACGACCGGACCCACGGTTACGGCGGGCGGGCGATGCTCGTCACGCTCGATTCGGGGGCGACCCAGGCGGTCGACCAAGGCTCCGAGCCCGACTCCTTCGAGGGCGTCGACTGTCCCTAACTAGTAGATGTCGACCCCGAGGCTGTCGAGCACCGATCCGACGAACACCGCCCGCCGTAGCGGCCCGTCTTCGCGGGTGCCGAGGTGGACTCCCGCGACGAGATACCCCCCGTCGGTCGGCAGCAAGTAGGGCCCTCCGGAGTCGCCGCCGCCGCTGTGAATGTCGACGTCGAGTTCGCGGTAGCCGTTGTCGAACGTCCGGAGTTCGGTGAGTGTCCCCTCACATCGACCGGTGACCGCCCCCTGCCGGTAGATCGGCCGCTCCTCGGCGAGTGCGGTTTCGAGCAGCTCCCAGCTTGCAGTTCCCACGATCGGCCGCTCGGTGTAGCTGTCGCCGCCGGGTTCGGCGAGATACCGGCTCGGGTAGGTGTCGGTGTCGACCGCGGCAGCGGCGGCGTCGACTTCGGGGTCGTCGCGCCAGCCGACGGCGTGACACCGGCCGATGGCGTGAGGCCGTCGAGATTGGTAGAGCCGATCGCCGCGGATGTCGGCGGCGTCGGCGACCGTCCGACTCCGGAAGGTGTGGGCGGTCGTCACCACCACCGCCCGGCCGGCCCGGAGCCCGCGGAACCCCGTCGAGGCGATCTCGCCGAGCGCTTCGCTCCGGACGGCCGCCCCCATGGCGATCCCCTGCGAGCGGTACTGGGCGTCGGCGAACCGTCCGATGCTGTCGACACACGCCCGTTCCGGGCTGATAGTGGGTCGGTCTCGAACCCGAATTTCGACCCCCGAAAGCCCCTCGGGAAGCCGATCGGCCGCCGCCGACCGGACCGCCGACGCGACCGAGTCGACGCCGGCGGCCACCCGGTCGGTGTCGACCCCCTCGGGACAGTCGACGAACAGCCGCAGCCCATCGTCGGCGTACTGGATACTGATTCCCACCGCTCCCACGTCGGCCGCCGTGCTGGCGGCCGAGTCGGCGTCGACGGACAACTCGGTGTCGAGATCGGCTACGTGGGCGCGAAGTTCGTCGACCAGCCCGCGCCCGGCGTCGACTGCGGCGGCGGTTGCGGCGTTGATCGCTGTCGTCTCGATCTCGTAGTCGGGTGACTCCTCGGGCCGGCTGCCGTCGTCGTACCGGGCCTGATCGACGACCCGATGGCCGCGCCGGATCCGGACCATCGACCCGTCTGCGGCCGACTCACCAACGGTCGATCCACGACTGACGCCGGCGACCAGCGGCAGACTACCGGCTCCGAGAATCGTACGAAGGAACGCTCGGCGGTTCATGTCGAGTAGCTGGCGATAGCTACCACGACGTTGCCAATAGCTATCGTTGGCCCCGACCGAGAGTGTCGACTCGGGGCCACCGGTCGCAGTGATCCGTCGGTAGTCGACGACTACCGGCCGGTAGGCGGCGTCTAATCTGCGCTGACGACGAGTCGGCTGTCGTCCTCGTCGGCGGTCGGGCTCGTCAGCGCCGAGACGCTGACGGTCAGCAGCGCGCCGAGTGTCATCCCGGCGAGGGCGACGTCCCAGCCAGCGTAGGTTCTGGCGAACAGCGGGACCGTCGACCCCGCGATGTCGACCGGGACCGTGGGAACGAATACGTGGGCGAGATACAGCAGTTGGCTCCCTGCAATGCCGGCGAGGATGCCGTTTCGGGTCGTGCCACGCCAGTAGAGCGCGACCAGCACGGGCAGGGTCAACTGGGCGAAGCCGCCGAAGGCGGTGCTTCCGACCTCAATCAGCGTTCCCGGCCGGCTGAGGCTGGCGAGGAACGACGCGGTCGCAAAAATCGCCACCCCGCCGCGGGCGAGCCACGCCTCGCGGGCCTCGCTCAGCGTCGGGTCGACGAACGGGCGGTAGAGGTCCCGGATGAAATACGACGAGCCCGATAGTAGCATCGAATCCGACGAGGACATCATCGCCGCCAGCGCGCCTGCGATGACCAGCGCGGCGAACCAGACGGGAGTGTACTCCGAGAGCAAGACCGGGAGGACGTTCTCGCCCGCCGGGACGTCGATCCCGAGGCCGGCGGCCCACGTCCCCAGCAGGAACGTCGGAACGAACAGCAGGAGGACGAGCACCGGCCAGAGCGCAAAGGATCGCTTGAGCACGCGGTCGGAGCCCGCGACGAAGAACCGCTGGTTGATCTGGGGGAACATCGTGACGCCGAAGGCGATCACCACCGCCGTCGAGATGATATACGCGGGCGTGTAGAACTCGCTGCCGAGTGCGAGGAACTCGGGGTTGGTCGACCCGAGAGCGTCGGTCGCCGCCGCCGGGCCGCCGACCGCGCCGAGGACCCAGGCGAGGGCGATCCAGGTCACCGACAGCATGAACAGCCCCTGGATCGTGTCGGTCCACGCCACACCGCGCATCCCCGCGATCACGACATAGAGGATCATAAACGCCGTAATCAGCGCTGCGCCGGCCCAGTAGGGCAGTGCCCCGCCGGTCAGCCCCGCCAGCGCCTCGCCCGCGCCCATCTGCTGGAGCATCACGTAGGGGAACAGCCAAAAGAGGCTGATGGCTGCGACCAGTCCACGGAGTCCGGTCGACCCGAAGCGATCGCCCAACATCTCCGAGAGGGTCACATACCCCTGTCTGCGGCCGACGAGCCACTGTTTGTAGCCGATGAGATACCACAGGATGGCGAACAGGATCCCATCCATGACCCCCATAACGAGGATCCACTCGGGACCCTGCGCGTAGGCGATGTTCGGGCCGGCGAAGAAGGTAAACGCCGACAGCAGCGTGGCGAAGGTCGTAAACAGCAACACCAACGTCCCGATCGAGCGATCGGCCAGATAGTAGTCCTCGGCGACGTTGCTGGTCAGCCGGTAGGCGACGAGTCCGACCCCCAGTGCGACGACGAGGTAGCCGACGACGATCCCGAGTTGGAGGCTCAGCTCAGACATCGCCGACCCCCATATATCGGTCCCAGTCGGTACGGGCGAAAAGCGAGAACACGAGGCTCGCGAGTACCATCCAGCCGATGTGCCACCAGAGCCAGATCGGCACCCCGGCGGCCGTCCGGGCGTCGCCCCACAGGAACCACGGGACCGAAAGGACGACCAGTACACAGGCAGTCACCACCCACAGCAGCGATCGAAGGCGTCCGGTCATTACCACAGTTAGCCGACAGCCGAACCTAAAGATTACTAATTACACTCGGAGTAGTTGATTGAAGGAATTATTTCTTCAACTTGGGCCGTCGACGCCCGACGACAGCTATTTGTTTCCGTGGTATTTATAAGCAGTATCACCACTGCCGCGGACCGTTCTCTCGGACGATACGGTCGGCATCTCGGAGGGGAACGATATCATGGACGATACAGCAAAATATCTCATTCACGCCCGGATCGCCGCCGACGGCGTCGTCGAACGGAGCGACGTCGTCGGTGCGGTGTTCGGCCAGACCGAGGGCCTGCTGGGCGAGGAGTTGGATCTCCGGGACCTCCAGCAGTCCTCGAAAGTCGGTCGCATCGACGTCGAAATCAGCTCGGAGAACGGCCAGTCGTTCGGCGAGCTCACGATCGCCACCAGTCTCGATAAGGCCGAGACGGCCGTCCTCGGTGCCTCGTTGGAGACCATCGAACGGGTCGGCCCCTGTCGGGCCTCGATCGAGGTCACCTCCATCGAGGACGTGCGAGCGGCCAAACGCCGCGCGGTCGTCGACCGCGCCAAGGAATTGTTGGCGACAGCCTTCGAGGAGACGGCCGTCGACAGCGAGGACATTCTGGCCGACGTCAGACAGTCCGTCGAGGTCGCCGACATCGACGAGTACGCCGGGCTGCCGGCGGGGCCGAGCGCCGAGAGCTCCGATGCGATCATCGTCGTCGAGGGGCGGGCCGACGTGCTCCAACTGCTCGACTACGGGATCAAAAACGCCATCGGCGTCGAGGGAACCAACGTCCCCGAGGCGGTCGCGGACCTGACCGCCGAGCGGACGACGACCGCCTTCGTCGACGGCGACCGGGGCGGCGAGCTGATCCTCCGGGAACTGTTGCAGGTCGGCGACGTCGACTACGTCGTCTTCGCACCCGCGGGCCGGTCGGTCGAAGACCTCTCGCGGGGTGAGGTCCACTCGCTGCTCCGCGAGAAGATCGCCGCCGACCGGCTCGGCGACACTCGAAACCTCCGGGAGACGATCACCGGTCTCGTCGAGACCGGCACCACCGAGCCACCGGCGTCGACCGACGACTCGATCGGTGCTGAGGAGGCGTCGTCGCCGACCGAAGTCGAGGTGATCCCGACCGGCTCGACCGAGACGACCGAGACGACCGATACCGAGCCGTCGACGCCCACCCATGAGCCTGCGGGTGACGGCGACGATGCCACCGCCGACGCGACGGTCGACGACACCGCGTCGGAGCCGGCAGGCGAAGCCGACGGGGACGCCGCGTCGCCGCCGACGCTTCGGAGTCATCTCCGGGCGATCATCGACGGCTCGACCGGCACCGCCCGCCTGCTGGGATCGTCCTTCGAACTCCTCGACGAGGTCGACCCCGACGAGCTCGTTGCGGCGATCGAGGCCGCCGACGAGCCGTTTGCGGCGGTCATCGACGGCGAACTCACACAGCGCCAGCTCGACGTGGCCGCCCAGTGTGGACTGGACCACGTCGTCGCCCGGTCGACCGGCGAGTTCGTCAAACAGCCGGTCGGCACTCGCGTGTTGACCGCCGACCAGCTCCGGGCGGCCGATCCCGACCTCGAAGCCGAGGTCTAACTGCCCTCGGTAGGCGTCGACTACTCTTCTGACTGGTCTGATCCGGGACAGTATCGCAGCGTTAGGCAGTCACTACCGTCGAACCGATCGGCCGACCGCCCGGTTTCGACGAAGCCGAACTCCTCGTAGAGCGACCGCGCCGGCTCGTTGTCGGCGGCCACGTGGACCGTGACCGCGTCGGCGTCGCCGCAGGCCGTTGCCAGCAGCGCCCTCGCCCGTCCCTCGCGGCGAAAGCGTGGGTCGACGGCGAGTTCGGCGACATGGGTCGGGTCGCTGCCGACCGCCAGCAGGTAGCCGACCGGTCGGTCGTCGGCAGTCGGCGAGACGAGCAGTGTAGCGGTACGGATCGGCAGCGACTCCGAGCGCTCGGCGAGCGCCGTCGACAACAGCTCGGGGCTCGGTTCGATGAGCAGCGACTGGAGTCTGCGGAGTGCGGCGGCGTCGGCCGGTCGAGCCGGCCGAACGAGGGAATAATCGGGGGCCATCAGAGCAGCCAGACCGCGAGGCCGGCGCTGGCCAGTCCGCCGGTGAGGGTGGCGAGAAAGTTGACCCACTGGTTGCCGAGCCGGCCGCCTTCGAGCGTCGCCCCCAGCAGGCTGTCGACGGTGATCCCAAGGAGGCCGCCGCCGGCGACCACCGCGGCGGCGGGCCACGTCAGCCCCAGCGGGAGGACCGCCGTCGACAGCAGGCCGGTGAGGACGACGCCGGTGAGGCCGGCGAGTTCGCCCTGCCAGGTGACCGCGCCGTCGGTGCCGGGATCGACGGGTTCGAGCGTCGTGATCAGCCGCGGGTCGTCGAACAGGCCGCCGATCTCGCTTGAGAGGGTATCGCCGAGGGCGGTCGCAAGCGAGCCACAGAACGCGAAGAGGAAGCCGGCCGCCAGCGGGCCCGTGCCGTCGACCACGGCGAAGCCGAGGACGGCGACGAGTGCGACTGCCGCGTTCGCGAGGACGTTGCCGGTGCCGCGGGCCCCGTCGTTGCCTTCGGCGACCCCACGGGCTTCCTTGTCGCCGTAGCGGAACTTCGAGGAGAGCCCGCCGATCCCGAAGAAGGCGATCAGCACCGCGAACCAGCCGAAGCCGCCGAGGACGATCGTCAACACGCCCAACAGGACGCCGGTCAACATCCCCGACACCGAGGCGGTCCCCAGCCCGTAGGAGACCCCCCCGAGGAACACCGTCACCGCCAGCGCCGCCAGCAGTTCGGCCGTCGGGATCGCAGCGACGAGTTCGGCGAACAGCCAGCCGACGAGGCCGACCGAGAGCAACACCAGCGGGTCGTCCTGCTCGTAGAGCAACTCCCGGAGGAGCGCGGCGATCAGCGCCCCGACGATCGCGAGGAACGTTATCACGGGCCACTCGATCGGGGTCGACCCCTGTAGGTCGACTAGCACGTGGCCGCCGATCCCGGCCAGGAAGCCGGTCGCCACGAACCCCGCGACGACGAAAAACGGCTCGTCGGTGTACCGCCGGACGAGTTCGGTGCCGAGGTTGCCGAAGCCGAGGATCAACACCGTCGAGACGAAGACGCCGGTCGGCAGCGGCGTCGTCGGGACGGTCGCCAGCAAGGCCAGCGCCGCTGCCGCCAACGAGAAGCCGGCCAACCCGTTGAGCCGGCGATCCTCCCAATCGCCGGGACGGGCGAACAGTTCGAACAGCGGCCCATCGGAGATCGCCAGCGCCGCCGCAAGCGCGATGGCGGCGAACGGGATCGCCGCCGCCGACCCGAGCACCGGGGCCGCCAGCGCGAGGCTGGAGACGGCCGCGAATCCGCCAGCGCGTCGGAGCCGGTCTGTCACACCACGGGGTATCTCCGAGACGCACTTAACGGTCCCGACATGCGGAAACGCCCTGTGATACGGTGACAACGGACTTTTGTAGCCGGCCGGCCGAACGGACAGCCAGTGCTGTACGATACCTACCTCGCCGTTCGGCTCCGACGGCACGCGGGAGAGGCCCCGCGCCACGTCGCAGTCGTACTCACCGAGCGTGACCTGCTCGAACAGGGGGCCTACGATACGCTGGCGGCCTTCTTCGAGTGGGCCGTCGAGTTCGGAGCCGAGCGGGTCACCGTCTCGGTCAGCGTCCTCGACGAGGCGGTGGTGCCGACCCTGCGCCGGGAGCTCGCCGAGCTTGATGCCCCGCTCCCGCTGGCGGTCAGAACACCCGGCGACACCGAAACCGTCGACGAGCCGATCGGGATCTCGATCGGCCTCGGCGGCAAACGCGAGTTCACCGAGACCGTCCGGCAGCTCGCGGCGGCCGTCGACGACGGCGAACTCACTCCCGCGGAGATCGAGACCGAACACATCGACGACCGGCTCGTCTTCCGGGCAGAACCCGATCTCGTACTCAAAACAGGGGCCGAGCGGCTCTCGGATTTCATGATCTGGCAGTCGGTGTACTCGGAGCTGTACTTCACCGACGTCAACTGGCGGGACTTCCGCAAGCGGGACTACCTGCGGGCGCTGCTGGATTACGCCGACCGCCAGCGCCGGTTCGGCACCTGAAGCGGGTCGACGGGCCGATCGCCGCCGGCAGTCCCTGCCCCACGGCCCTCTCGGCTCGTCAGTCGGCCGACTCGGTGCTGCCGCCGGCGAGATCGGCGTCGGTGTCAGCGAGTTCGGCGTCGGTGTCGGCGAGTTCGGCGTCCAGCGTTTCGGCGGCCGACCGCGGAAGCTGGTCCCGGAGCCGGCCGGCCACCCGGCGGGCCTCGTCGAGTTCGAGGCTGCCGAGCGCCCGGACGAGGGCGGCCGCGCGGTCGACCTTGCTCTGTTGCCACGATTCCTCGCGGGACTCGTAGGTCCGGATCCCACGGAGGAAGTCGACTTTCGAGAACTCCGGCCAGTAGGGCGCACAGAAGTAGACTGCCGCCTCGTTACCGTTGGCGTGCCACGGCAGGAAGTTCGAGGTGCGTTCGTCGCCCCCCGTGCGAATGATGAGGTCGACGTCCCGCACCGGCTGGCGGTAGAGGTGGGATTCGACCGTCTCGACGTCGATCGCCTCGGGTGCGAGCTCGCCGTCGTCGACGGCTGCGGCGATCTCCCGTGTGGCCCGGAGCAGTTCGTTGCGGCCGCCGTAGGCCAGCGCGACGTTGAGCCGGAAGCGGTCGTAGTCGGCGGTTTCGGCCTCGGCGTAGGCGATGGCCTCCCGGACCCGCTCGGGAAGCCGGTCGATCTCGCCGAGCGCGCGGATGTCGACCTCCCGGTCGTGGAGCCGGTCGCTGTCGGCGAGTTCGTAGAGCTTCCGCGTGATCATGTCGAACAGCGGCTCGTTTTCCACCGCCGGGCGGTCGAAGTTCTCCGTCGAGAACGTATACAGCGTCAGCTCCTTGATCCCGAGGTCGTCACACCAATCGAGGACCTGTTCGGAGGTTTCGGCCCCGGCGCGGTGGCCCTCGGGCGCAGCCCCGCCCTGTTTGCGCGCATAGCGCCGGTTGCCGTCCTGAATGATGGCGACGTGTGTCGGCCCGTCGCCGATCTCCCGCCGGAGGAGGCGCTCGTAGGTCTGCTGGAGTCGTCGGCTCGCCCACGAATACATCTACGAAGGGATAACTACCTGATAGTATGTGTCTCTTTTTATTCGTTGCAGTGACAAAAAACGTGATAGATCGGTGCGGTCGACCGTGACAGCCGGGGTCGCTCCGTTCGGGAGCGATCAGGCCAGCTCGTCGATCTTGTCGACGACGGCCTCGGCGAACTCGCTGGTGGCGAGCTTCTCGCCGCCCTCGATCTGTCGGTGGAGGTCGTAGGTGACCGTCCCCTCGCTGATGGTCTGTTCGACCGCGTCACGCACGAGGTCGGCGGCGTCGGACCAGCCGAGGTAGTCAAGCATCTCCCGACCGGAGAGGATCATCGCCGTCGGGTTGACCTTGTCCTCGCCGGCGTACTTGGGTGCGCTGCCGTGGACCGGCTCGGCCAGACAGCGGCCGTGGCCGAAGTTGGCGCCGGGCGCGATGCCGAGACCGCCGATCTGTGCGCCGGCGGCGTCGGACATGTAGTCGCCGTTGAGGTTCATCGTGGCGATGACGTCGTACTCGTCGGTCCGCGTGAGGATCTGCTGGAGCATGTTGTCGGCGATGCGGTCCTGAACGACCACGGTGCCCTCGGGCTGTTCGCCGTCGTACTCCTCCCAGAGTTCGTCCTCGGTGAGGACGTCCTCGCCGTACTCCTCCTCGGCGACCTCGTAGCCCCAGTCACGGAACGCGCCCTCGGTGAACTTCATGATGTTGCCCTTGTGGACGAGCGTGACCGTCGGCCGATCGTTGGCGATGGCGTAGTCGATGGCCTCACGGATGAGTCGTTTCGAGCCGAACTCGGTGATCGGTTTGACGCCGATGCCGACCGGGCCGTCGTGGATGGTGTTGTCGAAGCCCATCTCGTCTTCGACGAACTCCTTTACCTCCTGTACTTCGTCGGTACCGGCCTCCCACTCGATGCCGGCGTAGACGTCCTCGGTGTTCTCCCGGAAGGTGATCATATCCATCGCGCTGGGATTCTTCACGGGTGAGGGGACGCCATCGAGATGGTAGGTGGGTCGGACGTTCGCATAGAGGTCGAGCTTCTTACGGAGCGCGACGTTCAGCGAGCGGAAGCCAGCGCCGACAGGGGTCGTCAGCGGCCCCTTGATGGCGACGCGGTGTTCTCGGATGGCGTCGACCGTCTCCTGCGGGAGGTTTTCGTCGTACTTCTCGCGGGCCGAGCCGCCGGCGTACAGTCGCATCCACGCGATCGAGCGTCCGGTGGCCTCGGCAGCCGCGTCCAGCACTTTCTGGGCGGCGGGGCCGACATCCGAGCCGATTCCGTCGCCGTAGATAATCGGGATAATTGGCGTCTCCGGCACGTTCAGTTCCCCGGTTTCCTCGTCGACGAGCGTAATCTGCTCGCCGTCTTCGGGGACATCGATCTGGTCGTAGCTCATAGACGGTCACGAATTTTCAGGGGTGGGTAAAAGTCCTGCCGTTCTCCGCGTGGTGGCCATTCCCACTGGTAATACGGCCGCGAGAGACGCCTTCCCCCGATAATCCGCCGGAGCGATCGACGCAGTGAGTCGCCTGGAGCGGGCGGACGTATCGGCGGCCGACCCGATACTGTTTCTCGGGCGATAATTCACCCCGGATGGTTAAGTCACTCCACACGATAAATAATGAGGTATGACCGCATCAGCAGCCGACGTCTCCGCCGTCGACGACGGGGTCTACCGGACGACGTTCGACCCGTCCGTTCGGGATCCCTGTCTGGCGGTCGTCGAGGCGATCGAGGCGGCCACCGACGGCGAGCTGCCGGTTCTCGCCGAGAGCATCGATCCGGACACCCTCGTTCGGCTCTTCGAGTCGACCGCCTCGGAGTCGTGGATGATGAACTTCCAGCACGGGACGGTCGAGGTCACCGTCTGGGGGACCGGCCGGATCCACGTCGATACGGGATCAGTTGGCGATGCTCCGGGAACGGTCGACGACGCTTCGGCGTCGAGCGGGGCCGGGCCGACCTCCTGACCGTCCCGGCGGCGGTCGGCCGTTGGCCGGATCCAGCGGTCGGAACCTCTTTGTCGACGACCGGCCAACCGAGCAGGTATGAGCAGTGGATCCCTCGATGAGACGGCAGTCGACAGCTACCGTGAGGCCGGCGAAATCCTCGCCGAGACGATGACCGAGGCCCGCGAGATGATCGAGCCGGGGGTCACGCAACTCGAGGTCGCCGAGTACGCCGAGGACATGATCCGGGAGGCCGGGGCGGGACTCGCCTTCCCGGTCAACATCTCGGTCGACGAGGAAGCCTCCCACGCGACGCCGGCCCGCGATGACGACACCGAGTTCGGCGACGAGATGATCTGTCTCGACATCGGCGTCCACGTCGACGGCTACATCGCCGACGCCGCCGTGACCGTCGACTTCACCGGCAACGACGAACTCGTCGAGGCCTCGGAACAGGCCCTCGAAGCCGCCGTCGAGGCCGCCGGCCCCGGCGTCGAGGTCGGGAAAATCGGGGCGGAGATCGAGTCGGTGATCGACGGCTACGGCTACACGCCGATCTACAATCTGACGGGCCACGGCGTCGAGCGCTACGACGCCCACACCGGTCCGAGCGTGCCGAACCGGGCGGTCGACCGGAGCGTCGAACTCGAAGTCGGCCAGGCGATCGCCATCGAACCCTTCGCGACCGACGGCCGCGGCAAGGTCGGCGAGGGGTCGACCGAGGAAATCTACGAGCAGGTCGCCGACGGCAGCGTTCGTGATCGCCGGGCCCGGCAGCTCCTCGAGGAGCTATCCCAGTTCGACGATCTACCGTTTGCCGCCCGGTGGCTCGACAACTCGCGGTCGGAGATGGCCCTCCGGCGGCTCAAGATGGCCGACGTCGTCAAGGGGTATCCCGTGCTCAAAGAGGACGACGGCCGGCTGATCAGTCAGGCCGAACACACGCTGTTAATTACCGACGACGGCTGTGAGGTTACGACCGCCGGCATTCACGGCTTCGACTGACGTCGTTGCGGCACCGCTCACGCGTTGTTCATCCGTAACGTCGTCTCCGCGCCGCAGTCGACACAGCGGGTAACCCGGTAGGGCTCCCGGGAGAACTCCGCGTTTTCGGGTTTCTGGCTCTCGGTGCGGATCTCGACGCGGACGGCGTGAGGCGTCTCACGGCCACACTGCGAACAGTACTCGACGGTGTTGTCCGGGGTGGAGGGCGTCGTGGCCATATGGCCGCAGGTAGGCCGCACACGGGAATAAAACCAGTATCCGACAATCCTGAATGTTCGGTCGGTGATCAGTCAGTAGTCACTGCCTAACGGACATGACTATACGTTCTTAGTGGCTGTCCGTTCGTATGGACCAGATCTTCGCCCCGTGGCGGATCGACTGGGTCGAGCGCGACGACAAGAACGCCGACCTCGATGGCTGTCCCTTCTGCGTACTGCCGCAACGGGACGCCGACCGGTCGAACCTCGTCGTCGCCGAAAGCGACGCCGCGTTCGTCCTGCTCAACAACTATCCCTACAATCCCGGCCACGCGATGGTAATCCCGCGTCGACACGTCGGCAGCTACGAGGACCTCACCGAAGCCGAACTGTTGGACCACGCCCGGCTCAAACAGGTCACGCTCCGCGCGCTGGATGCGGGTCTCCATCCCGACGGGGTCAATACGGGCATGAACCTCGGCGAGGGTGCCGGTGGCTCGATCGGCGACCACATCCACACCCACATCGTCCCGCGCTGGAGGGGCGACACCAACTTCATGCCGGTGGTCGGTGAGACGAACGTCATCGTCGAGGCCGTCGACGACACCTACGAGCGACTCCACGAGGGGTTCGCCGCCCAGCCCGAAGCGGTCAGTGACGACCCCGAATCGGCCGTCGAGATCGCCTTCGAGTAACGAGACCTGCCGACTTTTAGGCGGCCACACGAATTCTCAGGCATGGAGGAGCTACAGACGCCCGTTCTCGACAACCATCTGCATCTCGACCCCAAGCGGGGCCGCGGGATGGAGGCAGTCGAGGAGTTCGCCCGCCTCGGCGGCACCCACCTGTTGATCGTCAACCAACCGTCGTGGAAACTCGGCGTCGACTCGACGGACCCGGAGGATTTCAGACCGGTGTTCGAGACCACTATCGGGATCGTCGAGGAGGCAACCGACCACCTGCCGGGCCGGGCGTGGCCAATCCTCGGGGCCCATCCGGGGCTGATCAGTCGGCTCGTCGAGGATCGCGGCTGTTCGCCCGCCGAGGCCCGCGACTGCATGCAGGGCGTGCTCGATATCGCTGCCGACTACGTCCGCGAGGGGAAGGCCCTCGGCCTCAAATCGGGTCGACCACATTACGACGTAAGCGACGCGGTGTGGGACGCCTCGAACGACGTGATGAAACACGCCTTCGAGCTGGGAGCGGAGGTCGACTGTGCGGTCCAGCTCCACACCGAGGCCAGCGAGGACCTCACCGAGGTCGCCGAGTGGGCCGAAGATCGCGGGCTCCCCGCCCACCGGGTCGTCAAACACTACGCTGGCGGGCGGCTCGCCGGCCCGACGCCGAGCGTGATGAGCAACAAAGACTGGATCGAGACCGCCGCCGAGTCGGGCGAGCCGTTCCTGATGGAGACCGACTTCATCGACGATCCCGACCGACCCGGTGCGGTTCTGGGCCCGAAGACGGTCCCACGGCGCGTGCGGTGGCTCCACGAGCAGGGGTACGATGAGGCGATCCGGAGGGCCCACGTCGAGATCCCCGAGCGCGTCTACGGGATCGACACCGAGTCGACGCTCTCGTGAGTTGCTTCGGCTTACTGTTCGACGATGATCGCACCGCGCATGCCGATCGATTTGTGTGGGAGACTGGCGTACCTGTAGACGCCGGGTTCGTCGAACGTGTGTTCGAAGGTCGCGTCGGCGTCGCTTGTCAGCTCTCCGGAGTCGATGTCGCGTTCCTCGAAGCTGATCGTCGCCGTGGGGCTTTCGGCGCTCCATTCCCACGTCACGGTCGTGTCGGGTGATATCCGGAGCACTACAGGCGCGAACGCCAAGCTGCCGCCGTTGCCATCAGCACCGACAGTGATCGATGCGGTCTCGGCGTCGGTTCGGTCGGTGATTTCGCCATCGAAGTTGCTGCTGTGGACGACCCATTCGTCGACCGTCTCGTAGCCGGTCGACGGCGGCTCGTCGACCACGACGAGCCCTTTCATCCCGTCGTCCCGATCCGGCTCCGAGACGAAGGGATAGGTGCCGGGCTCCTCGAAGACGTACTCGTAACTCGTTCCGGGCTGGGCGTTCGGTCGGCCGCTGTCGAAGGTCCCATCGAGTGCTACGACGTTGTGAACGCCGCCATGGCCGGTCCAGTTCCACCGGACGATGGTGTTGGGCGACACCTCGACGACGACTGGATCGAAGCCGAGACCGTCGTCGTACTCGTGGCCAACGTGGATGTCGGCGCGTCCGCGAGTACCGGTTCGGATCCGGTCGCCGGTGTAACCGTTCGCGCTCTCGAGCCACTCGTCGACCGACTCTGGCGGCTCGATTTCGGTGGCTTGGGTATACTCGTCGGTCAACTCGCTGTTGTCGGCTTCCGACTCCGGACTATCGCCCGCCGCGGAGAGACAGCCAGCGATTGAGAGAAGCCCGACAGTTGCCGCGCTCTGTAGCATCTGACGACGTCTGTGTGTGCGTGGCATACCCCTAGATGTGAGTTAGTTATAAACAAGGGCTTAGGGATGACTAAAATGACTGTTCTGTAGCTAATCCAGCGAATACACAACTGAAGTGTGGCAACTATTCAGAAACAGCCGGTGAGGCACGCGAGACATGACAGACGGTGGCCGCCGAGTACGACGAGGCGATCCGGACGGCCCACGTCGAGGCCCCCGAGCGCGTCTACGGGATCGACACCGAGTCGACGCTCAGTCGGTGACCTGTCGATCACTTCCCGTTCGCTTCGGGGTCTTCGCCGTCGGGCTCGTCGGCCTCCAAGAGCGTCACAGTGACGCGCGTTCCGGTGCCACGCGTTTCGATGTTGACCTCGCCGCCGAAGAGGTCGATCGTCCAGTGGACGAGCCACAGTCCCAGCCCGGTACCGTGCTGGAGCGGCGTCTCCTCCCCAGTTTCCAGCGTCTCCTTTTCGTGGTCGGGGATCCCCGACCCGTTGTCCTCGATGGAGATCGCGATCCAAGTGTTGGTCTGCTCGACGGTCGCCGGTCGTACCGTGGCCGTGATCTGGAGGTCTGACCGCTCGTTGTGGAGGATCGCGTTCCGGAACAGTTCCGTCAGGACCAGTTCCAGTCGCGTATCCGCCTTTACCTGCGGGCGCTGGGAACACTCGACCGCGATCGACGCGTTCGGATTGCTGTCGGCGAACTCGTCTCGAAGCCGTTCGAGCGTCCCACAGACGTCGTAGCTCGCATCCGACGAAAGCTCCTGATCCATCAGCGACTGGAGCTTGCCAGCCTTCGCGCTCTGTCGGGCCAGCTCTTCGGCCCGGCTGTCGACCGCGTCGACAAGCGACAGGAGCGCCTCGTCGTCGAGTCGCTCTTTGAGCATGTCGATGTTGCCCTGAATGACGTTGATCCCGTTCCGGAGGTTGTGGCGTAACACCCGGTTGAGCACCGTCAACTGCTGTTCTCGCCGTCGCTGCTCGGTTACGTCCGACTCGATGCCGACGAAGTGAGTGACATCGCCGTCGTCGTCCGTGAGCGGCGAGACCTGCTGTCTGACCGTGTAGAGCTCGCCGGATTGCCGCTGATTGACGATCGTCGCTTCCCACTGCTCGCCGCCGACGATGGTCTCCCAGAAGTTCGCGTAGTAGTTCGAATCCTGCTTGCCGGATTTGAGGACGTTCGGCGAGCGGCCGAGCACCTCGGCTTCGGTGTACCCCGTCTGGTCCTCGAAGGCGGTATTGACGTACTCTATCTCCCCATCACGATCGGTGATGAGGATGGCTTGACTCGCGTTGTCGACGGCCTTGCGGAACAGCTGGAGGTCCTGTTTCCGTTCGTAGCTCTCGGTGATGTCCTGGACGATGAGCGTCCGCCCGACCTGATGAGGGCCGAGCTCCAGTGACCGGCTGGTGAGCAAGTAGACGCACTCCTCGCCGTTCCGGTCGGCTTCCACGATCCGGGTGTCGTCTGTGAGCTGTTCGACCGGGAGCCGACCGAACAGATCGTCGACGGTCCGGATTCCTCCGTCGAGCGCCGGGAAGAACGTCGCCGCTTGTCGGTTGTACTCGTGGATCTCGCCCTCCGAGCCGACCGAGATCACGCCCTTGTTGGTCCGCTCGAACAGCTGGTTCCGCACCGGTGTTTCGAGGCTGAGAAACGTATCCTCGACGAGATACAGCGCCCCGAGCGCGAAGAGGGCCACGCCGATGGGTTCGTAGCTCAACTCCGGGAGCACCGCGGGATAGGCGGCACTGACCGCTTTCGGTACGATAGCCAGCCCGGTGATCCCGACGAGGCCGGTCAGTTTCCACGTCGACTGGGTCGACTGCCGGAACATCCGAACGAGGAAGTACATCCCGATCGCCGTCAGCCCGTAGGCAGACAGGAACAGCAGCCAGTAGATCGGGCCATGGTCGACGACGAGCCGGGTGTAGGGTTCGGTCGCCATCTCGGCGGTGAAATGCAGGCCGTGGATCGGGTTCGTGAGTTTGAACAGCACCACTGTGGCGTACAGCGCGACCGCGAACAGCCGGTAGGAACGCTGTCTGTGGAGTGTTCGGCCGGTGTAGGCCGACGTGAAGTAGAGCCACGCGAAGACCGTCCCGAAGCCGACGATCAGTCCCGCGGTAAACAGCGCCGTCGCGAGTGTCGTCGACTGGGTCAGCATCTGGGCAGCCTGTAGGAGGGCCCACGTGCCGACCGTCAACAGGAGCGCGCGGAGTCCGAGGCGCACGTCCCGCTGTTGGAGCCGCGAGACACGGAAGACGCCGGCAAAACACGGGACCGCAGCAGCGAAAAATAATAATCCTATACCGACATTTGTCGCTACCATTCGAATATAGCAGGGTTGAATAAATAATAACCTTATTAAAAATATTCATCACGTAGGGGGTAACCGAGTCGATAGACGATCTATCCGGCTACTGTATTTTATTCTGTCATATAGGTCGTCGACGAGAGCCGTGACCGGCCGTTGTTATCGGTTGGTTGTAGAATATCATGAGAAATACCACGGCTACGATCCAGCTACGGCCGTCAGGCGTCGGTGGATAAGAAAGGCATTTGAGTCCCCACCCAGAGTAATGACGTATGACAGATGAGCCCGCCGAGACGTTCTACTCCGAAGATCGCTGGCAGAACTGGCTAACGCGGGTCGAAGACGAAGAGCTCGATCCCGAAAGCGAGGAGTTCGCCCGGCTCTATTTCAACCTCCAGAACGACACGACGATCGCCATCGCCAAGGTGATCTCGGCGGCCGAGGACGGCCGCGTCGACGAGGAGACCACCCTCGACAAGCTCGAATTCATCAATGAGGTCGTCATGGCCGAACCGGAGTTCGACGGCGAGGAGGAACTGCTGTTGATCGACAGCGTCCAGACCAGCCTCGTGCCCGTCTTCTATGCCGCCGAGGAGTACGTCATCGGCGGCCCCGTCGAGGAGTACCCCATCGAGGAGTGTATCGACGCCGCCATCGAGGTTGCTGTCGAGGAGGAAGACGTCGACGCCGCCCTCGCCTACCTCGTGCAGGCGGGCACCCAGATCATCGACGGCGCGGAGTTCGACGGCAGCGAGGTCGACGAGATCGAGTCGTGGATCGTCTCCGAGTGGCTCAACGGGCTTGACAGCCTGCAGGACGCGTTTGCGGATCCGGAAGTCATCGACGAGGAATAATTAAACGAGCGTTTCTCAACTGGTTTGCTACGCATTTGGATCTAGTAGTAACGTGGTCGACGTCCCGTCACTGAACCACAACGTAATGGTCACGCTGCTGCCTTTCATGGCACCATTACCGTTACTGGCGTCCCTGAACCGATCGAACTCAAACAATTGTTCGTTATTTTGAGCAATCACAACATCCGTACTGAAATTGTATCTATTTGCTTGATTTGGGTTGTCGCTGTCTATTTGTATGACATCTGAAACAATTTGACCGTAGCCTACCGCAGTGAGTATATCATCGTTACTCTTCCCACCAACCTTCTCAACTGAAGATACTGTTGTATCATTCACACCGATAGCAACAATTGTTGCATCGATATCGCCTGTATTTTCTAATCCAAATTCATACATCCCACTATTACCTGCAGACTTGACATCCGGTGTTACTTGGATTGCACCGGCTTGCCCCTCATCGCTGTCATCACTAGTATCGCCGTTTTCGTCGCTCCTACGTTGACTCGACGGCCCTACATTCTGTTTTGGTTGGTCGGCTTCCGGTTTCTCTCTAATACCGACAGTGTTGAATTTGAAATTGTTCGAACTGATACTCAGATTGCTTAGGTCAAGCCTGTGGACGCCGGTATCGTAGTAGTCTTCCGTCACGTCGACATCCGAACCGAATTGTTCGCCCCAGTATTCCGACTTGTTCAGACGAGTCGGGATCGTGATATCGATTTCGCCCTCTGGCAAATCGGACTCGGTTATTTTTTCGCTCGGATAGATCTCGATAACCGCTCGATGTGTGCCTGTTTCCTCAAACTCGTTTTGGACGGCGGTAAGCCGGAACGAACTACTGCGGTTCGTCATCAGGTTCTGATCCTCGATGATGCGTACTGTCCCCTGATTTCTCTCGTCGACGTACAGCACCGAGTGCTCGTACCAGATCGAGCCAGCCGTTATTTCGTTGTATCGTGGTTCGTATTCGAGAAACCGTGTCGACACGTTCTTCGAAACATCCCCGTTGTCGACGGTGATATTGTACTCGTCGGACGTTCTGAGCGTTCCGGCCGGGGCGACGGGATTGATCGTTGCCACCCGAGTCTGGTAGGTCGTTCCCAGCGTCACGCGTGTGAATTGTGAGGTATCCGCCTGTCCTGCCGTCGAGATGGAGTTTCGGAGTTGAATGAGATCGTTCTGAACGTTCTGGTAGTGTTGAAATTCGACCTGCGCGTTTTGCTGCGGGACAATTTGGGCTTGATAGATCGTCAGGGTGAGGGCCAATATTGCAAAGATCAAAATCAACCCAAGGACGGCTGTTACAGCGCGTCTATCGTCACCAAACGTCGTGTTTGAATTGAAACGAGACATGTTAGTCAGACCTCATGGCGACCATCGGATTACAACGACCCCGTCGCCCCCGTCGCCCGGGAGTGGACCCCCACTGGAGCCGCCACCACCGCCGCCACTACCGGTGTTCGGTCGACCGTTCCCTGCAGGGTCTCCACCCGTCACAGTCCCATCGCCCCCACCGCCCCGACCGCCCGAGCCTCCGGTCGAACTGCCGGTGCTGCCGCCGCCACCGCCGCCTGCAGCAACCCAGCCGCCGACGCCGATATCGGTCCCGAACCGATCGCCGAAGTACGTCCCGTCGCCTCCGTCACCACCGTCGTCGTTGCTGTTCGGCCGCCCTGCTTCGCCGGAACCGCCGCCGCCACCGGCACCTTGGTCGTTGCCGCTGCCTCCTTGCCCCTCGCCACCATCGGTGCCGAAGCCCCCACTGGAATTGCTTGGCTGCAGTCCGTCTCCTCCCGAAAGCGTGTCATCTTCGTCTCTCGATCCACCCCCAGAGCCGCCGGCTCGACCGGGTGAGGGATCCGGACTGTTGCCGCCGCCGCCACCGCCGCCGAGGGCGACGAGCGAACCGAACTCGGAGTTACTTCCGTTTTCTCCCGGTTGGTCACCGCTCGGAGCCGTTCCTCCAGCACCGACGACGACATCAACCTGAGATCCTGTCACCGAGTAGCTCGGTCGATAGACGACGCCGCCCGCGCCGCCTCCGCCGCCACCAGCAGTGTTGTAGTCTTCTACGGAGCCGCCACTCCCACCGCCAGCAACGACGAGTACTTCGACCTCGTTGACTCCCTCAGGGATGGTCCATGTATGAGCGCCTACAGTATCGAAAACACGGATGTTAGCGTCGACGCTACTGTCGGTCGAGCGTTCGACGTTCGTTGCAGGGCCTTCGGCCGGTTCGGCCTGGATTCCCACTGTGTTCACCTGTAGATCGGTAGAATTGACGCTCAAATTCAGTGCGTGGACGTCGTCTGAGTGTGCCTCGGAGTCGACGCCCTGATAGATACCGCCGGAGTCAGCCAGTGCGCCGTCCCAGTAATCACTGTCATTTAGCCGCGTTGGGACGGTAACTGTGAGATTGGATCCGTTCGCCGCCGGAAAATCACTCGCGTTCAGTTCGTCTTGCGGGTACAGTTCGAGCGTCACACGCCCAATATCAGATTTTTGGAACTGGTTTTGGAGCGCAGTAATCCGTACTGTTCCGTCTTTGACGATGTTTTGCTCTTCGATGACGCTCACGCCGCCGCGGTCCCGCTCGTCGAGGTAGAGCACCGAGTGCTCGAACCACGTCGACCCGATCGAGATCTCGTTGTAACCCGGCCGGTACTGGACGAATCGGGTCGAAATATTCGTTTGTGATCCGGACGCGTTCGCGATGGTGATATTGTATGCCTTGCTGGTCTGTATCGTCCCGGCCGGGTCAGGTTGATTAATGGTCAGGAGTCGGGATCGGTAGCTCGTCCCGAGCGTGACGCTTGGGAACTGCGCAACATCGGACTGCCCGGCGGTCGACACTGCGTCCCGAAACTCGATCAGTTCGTTACGGACGTCCTCGAAATGTTGGAACTCGGTCTGGGCGTTTTGCTGGGGGACGACCACCGCCTGATAGGTCGTCAACGCGAGGACCAGAAACCCGAAGACAAGAATGAAGCCGACGACCTCTGAGACGCCACGCCGGTCGGTCGCCAGCTTTCCCCCGGAGCCTCGATCACGCATTGTCCGGTGCTCCAATCGGTATCCGCCTGCTGGTAGTGTGATGGTTGTTCCTATCGGAGAACCGATATCGCAGTCGACGAAGCGGTCGGATCGGTGCGTCGATGGCCGCCGAACTCCTCGTATTTCTCCGGGCCTCACAATCGATCAACGCCGCCAAACGAAAACCTGCGGTCGGAATAGGCCAGTTTCGAGACGGACGACCGATTCCAGTCATCTGATACTGACCAATCGGGTTTTGTGCATATAAATACGCGGCAGAGTGATTGTTTGGCTATCACTTCCTGCCGTCGGGTTCGACAGTCGACGTATATACTATCGACACACCCATATGCACCGTCTCGCAATCCCCTCTTATGACTCCTGTCGGCATCGACGCCGTCGAGATCTGGACCGGTAAACTCCAGTTGAACCTCCCGGAGACGTTCGCGCCCGCCAAAGACGAAGACCCCGACAAGTACCGCAAGGGGATCGGCCTCGAACACTCCTCGTTCCCCGACCTCTACGAGGATATCGTCACGATGGGCGCCAACGCGGCCAAGCGCCTCATGGAGCGCCGCGGGCTGACGCCCGAGGACATCGGCCGGATCGACGTCGCCACCGAGTCGGCGTTCGACAACTCCAAACCGGTGTCGACCTACATCGCGGGCTGTCTCGAACAGTACTTCGAGGCGGATTTCCGCCACGCCAACAAGGGCGAGCGCAAGTTCGCCTGCGTCGCCGGCACCCAGTCGATCGACGACGCCTACAACTGGATCCGCGCCGGCCGCAACCGCGGCCGCGCCGCCCTCGTCATCGCCACCGACACCGCCCTCTATGCCCGCGGAGATCCGGGCGAAGCCACGCAGGGCGCGGGTGCGGTCGCCATGCTGGTCGACGAGAACCCCGACCTCGTGGAGATCTCGACCGAGCAGGGGTACGGCAGCATGGACGAGACGGACTTCCTCAAACCCAACCAGCAGTTCCCCTCCGTCGACGGCAAGCGGTCGATGCAGGTGTATCTCTCGCGGATGCGGGAGGCCGTCGAGGACTTCGAATCCGTCGCGTGGGACATGCACCCCGACGATTTCGCCTACATTCCGTTCCACACGCCGTTCCCGGGGATGGTCCGGAAGGCCGCCCTGCTGGGCTACCGGCACATGAGCCGCGACACCGAGATCGAAGACGAACTCGCAGGCGAGATCGGTCGACAGCCCCGTCGGGACGAGTACACCTCGTGGGACGGCTACGAGGAGGCGATCCGCGACTACATGGACGACCTCAAGGGAACCGACCAGTACCGCGCGTGGTACGACAAGGCCATCGAGCCCACCCTCGGCATCTCGCGGCACGTCGGCAACTGGTACACCGGCTCGGTCCACATCGCCCGCATCGCCGCCCTCAAATACGCCGCCGCAAACGACCGCGATCTCGCCGGCGAGAAGCTGCTGGTCGGCTCGTACGGCTCGGGCGCCCAGGCCGAGATCCACGCTGAGACGGTCCAGGAGGGCTGGCGCGAGGAGATCGCGGGCCTCAACGTCGACGCCCAACTCGATGCCCGCTACGACCTGAGCTTCGAGGAGTACGAGACGGTCCACGACAGCCACAACTACGACAAGGGCAGCGTCGACGTCGAGGAGTTCACCAGCCCGGACGACGAGTTCGTCTTCACCGGCTGGGGCCGGATGAACGAGCGGAAATACGAGTACGTCGAGTAAGTCGTCGACTCGTTTTCAGGCCAGTTCCCGGAGGGCTTCGAGGGCGTCGTCGAGATCCCGCGTCGACGTCGCCAGCGAGAAGCCGTCTACCTGTGCCAGCGCGCCGGCGTGTTCCCAGAGTTCGTCGGCGTCGATCCCGTGCAAGATGACCGCGTTCGGCGTCGGCGCCACCACACGCATGGCGACCAGCGGCCCCTCGCCGCGGGTCACGTCGGTGAAGACGAGCCCGCGGTCGGTCGACTGGCCGTAGAGCCGGTAGAACTCCTCGTTCGACAGCCGGGTGATCGTCTGGATGCTGTTGATGACGGTGTGGCCGTTGACGTAGTCCCGGTTCCCGCGGACGATCTCGGTGGCATCGAGTGCCTCGTAGAGGTCCTCGATCGGCAGCGCCGTCGAGTACTCCCGGAGGTCGTAGACGATGTCGTTTTCGAACCCCGCCGACAGCACCCGGCCGTACTGCCGGATCCGGCTGCCGCCGCGGGCCTCGTCGACGTCCAGCAGCGCGGTGACGAGTCGCCGAACGATGCCGATGCCGGGCGACGAGCGGCGACCGCTCTCGTAGTCGGAGATCACCGACGAGGAGACGTCCATCCGGTCGGCGAGATCGGTCTGGGAGACCTCGAAATCGGTGCGCCACTTCCGGAGGGTCGCGCCGGGGTCCTCGCTAAGGGTGATCTCGCCGGCGATCCGGTGGGCCAGATCCTCCCGCGTCGACGACGTCATCGCCGCCCCACCGCGTGCTGTTTCATACCGATCGAGGGGTCGTCGCGGGCAAAAACGTACCGGACCCCGGACCGACCGCTACCGTTCGCGGCGGCCGGTGATCGTGTCGGGTTCGAGGCGGTAGAGTTCGAACTCGAGTTCGCTGGCCCGTCTGTCGTAGATCGTCACGAACGGGATGTTGATCTTCCGGACGCTCTCGGCGGCGTGGGAGTCGATCGCCATCTCGGTGACCTCACGGAGCGAGCCACGGACGACGACGCTCTGCCAGCCGTCGATCGCCTCGGCCATCACCACCAGCGAGGCCACCGATCCGTCGTCGACGAAGCGCCGTTTGTCGCTGTCGGGGGCGAAGCCGAACCGGACGTAGAACTCCCGCGTGCCGCTGTCGTAGCCGTAGGAGATCGGGATGGAGTACGGCTCGTCGTCGTCGGCAAAGGAGATCACACCGACCCCGCCGGTGCCGAGCAGCGACTCGATCTCATCACCGTCGAGCTCCGTGGACCGAATTCGTGACATACGTGACCATATGATGGATGGCTGAATGAAACCACCGGTAGATTCCGGGTTTCCGGAACGTTGCCGTGGCTGGCGGGGGAGACGGCCGGCCGAACCGCCATGCCCTCTGTGGAACGGTCGACCGAAGCCCGTCGGTTAGCGACGGCGGGCACGCCGTCGGCCGTCACACGTCCGGTAGGGGGCGACGGACGTGGTAGCCCGCGCCGACGCGGCAGCCCCGGCGACTCCGGGGGAGTCGTCGCCGAGGCGAACGGAGTCTGGGTAGGGGAAACGGGGTGCCGGTCCGTTCTCCGGGTCGGCGCCGGGTGTCGGCCGGGGCGTGGAGGTGCAGTATGGTATCGTCGAATCGATTGTCATACTGTACTGTACAGTTATCGCGTATCGAATTAACCCCGTCTTCAAACCGATTAGAAGGGAGCCTACTGCGACGGCCGGTCGATGAACGCGGCCAACAGTTTCTGTTGGCCGTGCCGGAGGTGGTGGTGGACGGTCGCGGGCGTCACGCCCATGAGGTCGGCGAGTTCGTCGCCGCTGGTCTCGCGGGGCCACTCGAAGAAACCCGCGTAGTAGCCGACTTCGAGCACCTCCTGCTGGCGGTCGGTCAGCCGGTCGGCGAGCCGCGCAAACGCGTCGGCTGGCGTCGGCGTCGACGGCGTGACCGTGGTCCGGGAGGCGAGCGTCAGATCCGGGTAGATGGTTCGTGCGGCGTCCAACACCGGTCGCACCTCGGTGCCCAGCGGGATCCGGATCGCCATCTCGAAGCTGCCGTCCCGCAGCGCAGCCTCCGTAATCCGCCCGCCGTGGCTCGCGACGACCGAGTGGATCGTTTCGGCCTCGGTCGACAGTTCGAGCCGCGAGCGACTGCCATCCGCTTCGAGCAGGCGAACCGTACCGCCGCCGAGACGTTCGATGATGTCGCTGAACCGCTCGGGGGCGACCCCTCGACCGTGTAGTAGATCAGCGACCGCTCGCCCAGCGTCACGACGCGGTCAATGTCGATCGTCATCGACTCGTCGTCGGCTCCGGCGAGGAACGGCTCGGCGAGTGCGTCCGACCGGACGACCACCTCCGTGATCCGGTTGCTGATCAGTGCGCGTTTCCGTTCGATGGCGTTGATCGCGTGGCCGATGATCCGGCCGAGCCGCCCGAGCGTCTCCGCTTCGCGCGGCTCGAAGCCATCGCGGTCGGTGTAGACGACCACGACCCCGTAGACGTGGCTCTCGTACCGGATCGGAACCACGATCCCGGGCCGGTGCCGCATCGGCGTCGACTGGCTCCACTGCCGATAGATCGGGTCGGTCGGACTCGTATGGACCTGTTGGGGGTCGCCCGTCTCGATGGCGGCAGCGATCGGACCCCCGATCGACGGTTCGTCGGGGTCGACCGGGATGGCACACCCCGCAGGGTCGACCGGCTGCCCGTCGTCGTCACCGCCCGCGGTCGATGGGCGGATCGTCGGGCCGGTGTGATCGAGTCGACCGACCCACGCCGCGGTATAGGCCTCGGCGGCATCGAAGCAGTCGCAGACGACCTGCTCGATCTCGGCCTGTGTCGAGGACTCGATGACGAGATGGGCGATATCCTGGACGGTTTCGTGGAGTCCATCGAGCGTTGCGAGCCGTCGCTCCTGCCGAGTCATTCGGTCGGTGATGTCTCGGACGACGCCGACCGCAGACACCGGCTCGCCGTCGTCGTCCGTGTGGAACTCGCCCTCGGCGGCGATCCACCGCTCGACGCCGTCGACACGCCGGATCCGGCATTCGAACTTCCAGTTGCCGGTCTCGAAGGCCGCCTCGAACCCCGCTTCGACCGCTGGCCGGTCGTCGGGGTGGACGTGGTCGAGAAAGATCTCGAAACTCCAGTCGTCGACCGGCTCGTCGTAGCCGAAAACCCGGTCGTGTTCGGGCGAGCGAACGGGCGACTCCTCGGTCCGGAGATCCAGTTCCCACGTTCCGACATCCGCAGCCCGCAAGGCGAGCCGCAGGCGTTCCTCGTTCCGGCGAAGGGCCTCTCTGGTCCGTATCTGTTCGGTGAGGTCGACGGCAGTCGCGGCCAGCCCGGTGATCTCGCCAGTGTCATCGGAGATCGGCTTGACTGCGAGATCGTAGACGACCTCGCCGCGGGGAAGCTGGAGCGTGACTTCCTCGCGGACGCCCTCGCCGGTGTCGAGCACCGTCCGTTTGAGTGCTTCGACGGCCGCCGCGTCTTCGGGGCCGAGGAGTTCGTCGTCCCGTTTCCCGAGGATGTCGTCGGCCGAATACCGCTCGATCGGGTTGCCGATCCACGTGTAGCGGAGGTCGGTATCCTGTCTGAGGGCGACCACCGGCGAGTTATCGAGCGCCGTCCGGAACTGTTCGGTCTCGGTTCGCAACTCCTGTTCGAGTCGTTTACGCTCGGTGATATCGCGGAAATAGATCGACAAGCCGGTCTCGGAGGGGTAAATAGCGTTGTCGTACCAGCCGTCGAGCGGCTCGTAGTAGTCCTCGAAGAACACCGGCTCTTGGCTCTCGGCTGCCGTTTCGAGGGCGGTTCTGAACCGGTCGGTGGTTTCGATGGTCTCCCAGATAACCGCCCCCCGCGCCGACTCGTCGACGCCGAGCAGCGCCTGGGCGTGGTCGTTGATGTACTGAAACCGGAACCGGGTATCGAGGCTGTAGAAGCCGTCGGAAACCCGGTCGAGCACCTCGGAGAGCTCCGATTCGAGGTCGTCACGCTCCCGCTGGAGTCGACGTTCGGCTGCTTTGCGGTCGCTGATATCCCGGCCCTCGGCGATCAACAGCGTCACCTCGCTGTCGGCGGTGACCGGCCGCAACGAGAAATCGATCATCACGGTGTGGCCCGCTCCCTGCACCTCGACCTCGTAGCGGACCGACTCCCCGGTGGCGGCCCGCCCGATGGCGGCTTGGAGGTGGCGCTGTGTCGCGGTCGAAATCCGCCACCAGGGGGCCTCCCAGAAGGGATTGCCGAGCACATCGCCCCGACTGCACCCGCCGAACTGGAGCGCCGAGGCGTTCGCCTCCAATAGCGTGCCATCGGGGGCAACCGCGCCGATGAACTCGAAGGTCCGGTTGAAGATCACGTTGTAGATCAAGTTCCGGTCTCCCCACACCTCGGAGCCGCCTTCGCTCGTGATAGCCCGCTGCAAACCCTCGGTCGCAGCCGACACGCCATCGCTGTCGAGACGTGACGCGGTTCCGAGGTGGTCCGCTGGCTCCCACCAGACGTGGTGCTCGCCGACGGTCCTCGTCTGCAGGATGCCCTCGTCGACGAGTTCGGCGAGGACGGTCTCGACCACCTGATCCGGCGCGTCGAAGCCATCGGCGACCTCCGCCGCCGTCACTGGCGTCCCGGACGGCGCGAGGCTCTCGACCGCCGCGAGGACGCTCGCGGTCGACGGCGCGGAGGGATACATACCGCCGAGCAGTGTCGGCCAATTAAAAGGTTTCTGACGATACAATCACGAAGACAGCGGTTAAGCCACTGATATATGCCACATTATGTGACTACTTAGCCCATCTATTTACGACACGGGGTGGGCGTGGCCGGGGCCGCAGTGCTCGCGTCGGTGGGGTGGTTGACGGCTTCGCAACCCCTAAGCACCGGACCACCCATATTCCGGTAATGGTCGACTGGACCGAAACGTACCGCCCGCAGAGCCTCTCGGAGCTCCGGGGCAACAACAAGGCCCGCGACGCCCTCCGCGAGTGGGCCGAGACGTGGGACGACCACCGCGAGGCGGTCGTCCTGCATGGCTCGCCCGGCGTCGGCAAAACCTCCGCCGCCCACGCCTTGGCCAACGATATGGGGTGGGAGACGGTCGAACTCAACGCCTCCGACCAGCGGACCGCCGACGTGATCGAGCGGTTCGCCGGCCGAGCGGCGATGAACGCCACCCTCTCGGGGTCCGCCGCCGGCGGCGGCGCAGTCGGCGGCGATACGGCCAGTCGACAACTCGTCGTCCTCGACGAGGCCGACAACATCCACGGCAACTACGACCGCGGCGGCAAGGCCGCGATCACGGAGTTGGTAAAGAACTCCGGCCAACCCATCGTCCTGATCGCAAACGAGTTCTACGAGATGTCTCGCGGCTTGCGGAACGCCTGTCAGGACATCGAGTTCCGCGACGTCGGCGCGCGCTCGATCGTTCCCGCCTTGCGGGATATCTGTCGACACGAGGACATCGAGTACGAACAGGACGCCCTCGACGCCATCGCCGAGACCAACAGCGGCGACCTCCGTGGGGCGGTCAAGGACCTGCAGGCGGCCGCCGAGGGCCGCGATGCGATCACCGAGGCCGACGTCGTCACGGGCGAGCGAGATACGTCGATGGGGATCTTCCCCTTCCTAGACGCCGTATTAAAAGAGGAGTCGGCCCAAGAGGCCCTGCAGGCGTCCTACAGCGTCGACGAGACGCCCGACGACCTCACCAAGTGGATCGAGGACAACATGCTGGACGTCTACGACGCCGAGGAGGCGGCCGTCGCCTACGATTTCCTCGCCAACGCCGACCAGTGGCTGGGCCGGGTGCGGGCCACCCAAAACTACAGCTACTGGCGGTACGCTGGCGACAACACCGCCGCCGGCGTGGCCGCCGCACGCGAGGGGACCAAGGGCGGTTGGACCCGCTACGGTCGACCGCAGTTCTGGCCGAGTTCGGACAAGACCGCCGACGCGGTCTGCCAGCGGATCGCCGAACGGAGCGGGACGAGCATCGCCATCGCTCGGCGGGCGATCCTCCCGTTCCTCTCGGCGATGACCCACCACTGCAAGCCGCGGGAGCTCACCGTGCGGATGGCGGCGGCTTACGATCTCGACGAGTCCCACGTCGCGTTTATTACCGGGAGCGGGGAGTCGACCAACAAGGTCGCCTCGATCGTCGAGGATGCCCAAACAAAGCGTGCGGATGCGATCGAGGCCCATTCCGGCGGCGCGTTCGCCGGGTCGACCGGCGCGGACGGCGCGGACTCGACAGCCCCGGCCGCCGACGCGCCCGGCGAGGCCACCGCCCCGGCCGACGAGAGTGATGCCGCATCCGACTCCCCCGACGAGGTCGACGACGACGCTGACGAGGTCGACGACGATCAGGCCGGGCTCTCGGACTTCGTATAAGTAGTCGCCGACTACTTTTCCGTCGTGGAGCGACGACGTCGAACAAAAGGCACAGTTACGAGCCGTGAGCTACGAGTCGTCGGAGCCGACGATAGGTAGCCGGATCGTGACCGTGCTGCCGGGTTCGCGTTCGTGGTAGGTGAGTTCGCCGCCGTAGGCCTCGGTGACCCACCGGACCAGCCAGAGGCCGAGGCCGCTGCCGTGTTCGAGCTGTGAGATCTCGGTGTCGCCGGTGACGACCGCCCACTCGGCCGGCGGGATGCCCGGGCCGTTGTCGCTGATCGTGATCGTCGCGGTGTCGGCGTCGGCCGCGACCGCAACCGACACCGCGGGCGTCTCCCGGTGGTTGTGTTCGACCGCGTTGTCGACCAGTTCGGTGATCGCCGTTTCGAGCGGCGGTCCGGCCGCGACGGTGACCGACGCGAGTTCGTCGGTCGAGACGTCGGCCGCCTCGTAGGTCGTCGCGCAGGCCGCGATGGTGCCGTCGACGAGTTCGTCGAGTTCGACCGGCCGGCGGTCGAGTTCGCGGTGGCCGACGACCGACTCGATGGTGTTGGCGGTCTCGCTGAGCTCGGCCAGCTGGGTAGCGTTCGACCGGATGCGGTCGGCGAACTGCCGGTGGCGCTCGTCGTCGAGTTCGCTCATCAGCAGCTCGGCGAACCCCTCGATGACGTTGAGATCGTTCCGGAGGTTGTGGCGGAGCAGCCGGTGGAGCACCTGCAGCTGGATCTCCCGCTGTTTGAGCGCGGTGATGTCGGTGTAGATCTCGAAGCCGCCGGGGGCGTCCCCGAGGTCGTAGCTCACACTCCGGTAGAGGAAGTACTTCGTCCCCTCGGTGGTCGTGAGCTTCAGCTCCCACTCGCCCTCCGAGCGGAGCCCGTCGGCCGACTGGGGGATCCCGCTTTCGACGACCCGGTCGTCGTCGAGGGCGATCGGCGCGGCTTCGGCTGCCGCATCGTCGCCCCCGTCGCCGAACAGCGACCGGAAGGCGCTGTTGACACCCTCGACGGTCGCTCCGTCGTCCTCAAGGCGGATCTCGTCTACGGGATCGGTGAGGTTCTCGAACAGATAGGTAAACCGCTCGCGCTCGGCGGCGGCGGCCTCCTTGGCCGAGACGAGATCCGAGATGTCGTGGATCGTCACCACCGCCTCGGGCCGCCCCTCGATGTGGGGCAGCGTCGAGGCCTCGACGCTGACGGGGACCGCCTCGTCGCCGACCAGCAGCGAGTCGGTAAAGCTGACGTCGCTGGCCGTTCGGTCGAAGAGATCGGCCAGCGGGCCGTCGTCGAGATCCGCGCCGGTGTCGGCGAGGAACGCCGCCAGCCCCCGTTCGGCGATCGTCGACCGGTCGGCATCGAGCCGGCGGGCCAGCGGATCGGTCAGCAGCTTGATCCGGCCCGCCGAGTCGACCACACACATCATCTCCTGGACGGATTCGAGGATCATCTCGTAGCGCCGGAGCGTCTGGCGGCGCTGGGTCCGGTTGAGCGCCTCCTCGGCGTTTGCAGTCAGCAATTGGACCAGCTGGCGGTCGGACTCCGAGAAGCCGCCGCCCTCGGCCCCGACGGTCAGGACGCCGTACTCCCCGAGGGGCACACAGAGCAGCGCCTCGGCGTCCCGGTAGGCCGAGCCGGCCGCCTCGGCCGGATCGTAGACCTCGGCCGCTCCCGACTCGAAGACCGAGCCGATCGGCCCCTCGCCGGCGACGGCCGTCTGGATGGTCTCGACCTCGCTGTCGACGACCTCGGTCGCCGCCTCCGGCCGGAGTTCCCCGGCGTCCTCGTCGAACAGGTGGACGATCGACCGGTCGTATCCGAGCACGTTGGAGACCGCCTCGACGACGAGTTCGGCGACCTCGCCGGTGGTTTCGGCGACCATCAGCGCCCGGGTCACCGTCAGCAGTCCGCTGAGGGTTCGCTCCCGTTCCTGTTGGTCACTGATGTCTCGGAGCGTCCCGACGCTGCCGCGGAACTGGTCGTCGAACGGCAGCAGGGCGATGTGGTCGGTGCAGGGAACCGTCCGGCCGTCGGCGGTCTCGATATCGAGATCCAGCGAGAGTTCGGCCTCGGCGGTCGAATCCTCGCGCACCCGGCGGATCTCCTCCCGGAGCGCCCGCTCGGCGCGAGCGACCGTCCGGTCGCTTTTGAACACACTGACGTGCGAGCCGAGGAGTTCCGACCGGCTGTAGCCAGTGAGATCCGCCAGCCCCCGGTTGACGTACGTAAACCGGCCGGCGGGATCCAGCGCGTAGACGCCGTCGGAGACGGTTTCGAGGATCCCCTCGTAGCGCTCGACGTCGTCGACTATCGCCGGAGTCGGCTCACCGTCGGCTGTCGCGTCGGTCGGCGACGGGGACGTCCAGACGACGGCGACCCGGTCGGGTGGGGCCCCCGTGGCGGCCCCGCCGGCGGGGGTGGCAACGAGGCGGCCGCCGTCGACGTTCTCGACGACGGGCTCGTCGGGATCGGCATCCAGCCGATCGATCGCACCGGCGATCGACTCCTCGGCGGGCGTCGACGGGAGGGCCCACAGTGGTGAGGGATCGTCGCCCGGCGTGGGTGCGGGAACGTCGCCGGCAGTCCGTCGGACTCGGCCGTCGGGGTCGACGATAGCCGCGGCAAGCCCCGGTGGCTCGGGTGGTGTGTCGGCGGCGTCGATCGCCGCGCGGATCCGCTCGCCGAACACGGTGGCATCGTCGTGCTCGCGTCGAACGTGAACGGCAGCACAGCCGCGGTCGCGGGCGACTGTCAGTAAATCGGGCGATTCGACGTAGGCCACGCGGGGGAGGGCGAGACGCTCTGCGAGGACCGCTCCGAGTGAATCGGTCGACGGGGGTGGTTCGGTGCCGTAGTGGCAGACGAGACAGTCGGGGGTCGGCTCCGTGAGGGAAGCCACGAGGTCGACCGGATCGGAGGCGATCCGGACGGTCGTCCGTGACAGCGTCGCATCGAGCCGGGAGCCGAGTTCGGTTTGCGGGGTGTCCGACATCTCGTAGACCACGATCTGCATCCGTGGCTGGGACCGGTCGGCGGCGGTATCCCGGCTGCTCATATGCTCTGCCCATCGGTTCCCACCTTCAGCAATTAAACCTCTGTCTCAAATTATCAGTTATTGTACTCACGGGACACGGCTTCGTCCGTCGAACCGCCTTTGGGGTGGATCTGGCGTCGACGACAGAACTGTCAACAGAACAATTGTTGCGGCGATGCATCCGACACGATGGCGTCTCCGGGGGTGTTTTGATCGGGCGGGCGAACGCCTAGCTATGCGCACGATCTGTCTGGTCGGGCCGAGCGACAGCGGCAAAACCACGCTCCTGACGGCGCTGATCGGCGAACTCCGTGACTACGGCCGCGTGGCGACGGTCAAATCGATCCACCACGACGTCGAGATCGACACCCCCGGCAAGGACACCTATCGGCACCGCGAGGCGGGCGCGGACACCGTCGTTGGCTTGACACCCTCGTTATCGTTTCAGGTGACCCCCGGTGGGAAGGACGCGGCGGCCAGCGAGACGGCACTGCTGGAAGCGACGGTCGACTCCCTGCGTGCGGAGGGGTACGACTTCGTCCTCGTCGAGGGATTCCACGATTCGGCGTATCCGAAGATCGCCGTCGGCGAACGCGCGGACACCGAACCGCCGGTCGTCGCCAGCGGGACGGTCGACTCGCTGGACCCCGCGGCGTTGGCCGCGAACATCGCCGACGGCACGCTGGTCGACTGATCAGGTGTCGTAGGCCGCCTCGAAGAAGTCGGCCTCCAGTCGGACGGTGCGCTCGAAGTGTCGGGCGACGCGGGCCTGCTGGTCGGCGGGGAGCGTCGGCCCGACGGCGTCCAACTGCTCGCGGAGCCAGCCGACGAAGGCGATAAATCCCGGATTCGCGTGGAGGTCGATCCACTCGGCGAGGTAGAACGCGTCGGGTCGGTCGTCGGCTTCGGCGGTCGCCCACGTCAGGTACACCCACTCGGCGGGGACGAGCACGGCGAGCGTCTCGGCGTAGCCACCACGGTTGGTCGCCGCTTCGATCAGGTCGACCATCGCCTCGGTTGTCGCGGTCAGGTCGGGATCGGTTCGGTCCGGTTCGGGGACGTCGAGTGCCTCGAAGGCACGCTCGAAGTAGTCGTTCTCGTCGTCGGTGACGACATCGAGGAACTCGATCAGTCGCCGCTTGGCCGCCATCGAGGGGGCCTCGCCGACCGCGTGGCCGAAGGCACCGACTAACGTGTCGACGAAGGCGTAATCCTGCGTTAGGTAGCGCCTAACGACGGCGTCGTCAAGCGTGCCCGCGCCGAGTCCGCGGGTGAACCGGTGGGTCGTGGCCTCGGTCCACGCGGGCTCCGATCGCTCGCGGAGCCAGTCGGTGAACCGCGGGTCGTCGGTCGCTGCGGCGTACGCGTCGTAGCTGTCGGGCGCCGCGGCCGCCGGGTCGCTGCTCATAGCCCCCATCCCTCCTCAGTGTAGGCCATCTCCCAGAACCGGTATTCGAGCTTCGCGCTGGTGAGAAACACCGCCTCCATCGCCTCCTGCTGGCCGGGAGAGGCGTCCCAGCAGTCGTCGACGAACCCCCGGCACCAGTCGACCTCCGCGCGGAACTCGTCGCTCGTGTAGAGCTCGATAAACGGCGTATACCGGTGTTCTTCGTCGGCCAACTCGGCCATGTGGTCGGCGACGTCGAGATACCCCTGCATACAGGGGTAGAGGGCGGCGGCGATCTCCGCGAGACTTCCCTCGTAGGCCGTCCGCAGCAGGAAGTTCGTGTAGGCGACACAGGTCGGGGCCTTCTCGGTGGCCTCGAGCTCGCCTCGCGAGATCCCGTAGTCGGCCGCGAACGACCGGTGGAGGTCCATCTCAGTGTCCAGTACGCTGTGGGCGACACCCAACAGGTCGGTCATCGTCTCCTCGTCGCGGGCTTTGGTGCCCGCAACGGCGAACAGTCGAGCGTAGTCCTGCAGATACCGGTAGTCCTGTCTGACCCAGTGTTCGAACGCCGCTTCGTCGAGCGTCCCCGCGGCGAGTTCGGTCACGAACGGGTGGGATTTCTGTGCCGCCCAGATTGCTGCGCCCACATCTAGGAGCCGCTGGCTCCCGGACATCTGTGTATCGGACATACCTTTCCTATCGGCCACGCCGGTTATATTAGTTGCTGATATAATATAGTTATATCGGGGCGTAGCTATCGTGGCTGGTCGGAGGTGGCAACTGCAGAAACCGGGGTCGGTGACTACTCGACGTCGGGTTGTTCGTCGGCGGTGTCGGCCGTCGACTCCGATCCGGTCGTCACTCGGCTGGCGATCGGATCTGTGACCGTCTCGAGGAGTCCCAGTTCCCGGTTGCGGTAGCTCGTGACCGTTTTGTGAGCCAGCGGGTAGGCGATGGCCGTCGCCACGACCGCGAGAATCAGGTTCCCGACCCAGAGCCGGACCAGGACGTCCCAACCGACATCCAGCGAGACGGCACTGCGGACGCTTTCGATCCCCTCGACGGGGCCGAGCAGGAACGTCCCGAGGCTGATACTGGTGCCGTAGACACCCCATTTGACCGCCGGGTTCAACACCAGCACCGAGGCGAACAGGGCGACCTTGCTGATCCGTGCGAACAGGTACGACAGCACGACGAAGACGAGCAGTCCGGTGCCCAGCGTCGGTAGCATGGTAATGAACACGCCGAGGGCGAAGCTGCCGGCGATTTCTTGGGACGTGTAGTCCCCTGCGAACGCCTCCAAGAGCTCCTCCTGGACCCGTTCGAGATACCGGTTCAGCCGGGCACGCATGCGACTGTATAGATGCGGCTTAGGGTCAAATAGGTACGGATTGCCGACAGGCGTGTGTACGTATCCGGTATGTATCTACTGCGTAGTCGGCCGCAGGCTGGCCAACAGCGACATTCCGACAGGCGCCGTTGTCGCCTCTGAGGCTGTCTCGCGCTCACGCGACTGCATCAGTGTCTCGTCGCCCAGTCGCCGGAGTTCGTGGCTGGCCGACCGCGAGACGTCTGGACCCTGCAATGAGTATCCGACACCCTCCACCTGACGCGGCTGTCTGCGCCGCTGCCCCGGCTCGGGTCTCTCGGCCACCAGCGGACGCACCATCCGCCACAACGGCACTGTGTATCGACACGCGCAGGACCGACCGCCGGCTCCGGTGGGGACCCGCCCCTGGAACCCCCGGCGGCGTTCGTCTCCCCTCCGAGGTCACCCATGTCTGAATCAGGAGACCCGTCGCTCGACGACGTGCTGTCGGTGCTCGAAGCTTGGCACTTGGTCGTCGTCTCGAACCGCCAGCCGTACCGCCACACCTTCGACGAGGACGACGAGATCGCCGTCGACCGCCCCGCCGGCGGGCTGACAGCCGGCCTCGATCCGGTCGTCCAAAAGACCGACGGCACCTGGGTCGCTTGGGGTGATGGCGACGCCGACAGGGAGACCACCGACGACAACGATGCGGTTCGGGTCCCCCCCGAGGATCCGGCCTACACGCTCAAACGCGTCTGGCTCTCGGAGTCGGACGTCGCCGACTACTACTACGGGTTCAGCAACCGGGTGCTGTGGCCGCTGTGTCACAGCCTCGTAGACCGGGTCACCTTCGAGGACCGCCACTGGGAGCGGTACCGCGAGGTCAATCAGAAATTCGCCGACAGCGTCGTCGAGACGGTCGCCTCGGACACCGACGACTCGGTCGACGACACCCCGAGCGATCACGACACCCCCACCGACTACGATACCGTCGTCTGGTTTCAGGACTACCACTTCGGCCTCGCCCCGCAGTTCGTCCGCGAATCCATCGGCGACGAAGCCTTGCTGAGCCAGTTTTGGCACATCCCGTGGCCCGAACGCGAGGTGTTTCGGGACTGCCCCCACGGGGCCGAACTGCTTCGGGGCCTCCTCGCGAACGACTTGCTGGGATTCCACGTTCCGGCGTACTGTGCGAACTTCCTCGACTGCGTGTCGACGATGCTCCCCGAGGCGGCGGTCGACTGGGAGGCGTGGACCGTCTCGCTGGCCGACACCGATCACAGATCACGCGTGCGAGCGTTCCCGATGGGCGTCGACACCGAAGGGATCGCCGAGTACGCCGCGGCCCCCGACGAGGGATTCTGGGAGCAGTTCCGCGCCGACTACGGGATCCTCGACGACCAGCAGGTCGCGGTCGGCATCGATCGGCTCGACTACACCAAGGGCATCCCCGAGCGACTGGCCGCTATCGAGCGACTGCTTGAGGCCCACCCCAACTGGCTGGGGGAGTTCACCTACGTCCAGAAGGCGACCCCGAGCCGCACCGAGATTCCAGAATACCGCGAACTCGGCCGGCAGGTCGACCGCGCCGTCGAGCGGATCAACGACCGGTTCGGGACCGACGACTGGCAGCCGATCATCGAAATCGACGACTACCTCTCGGAGGAAGCTCTCTACGGCCTGTGTCGACACAGCGACCTCGCCATCGTGAGTTCGCTGGCCGACGGCATGAACCTCGTCGCTATGGAGTACGTCTCCGCCCAGATCGACCGGAACGGCGTGTTGCTCCTCAGCGAACGGGCCGGGGCCGACGAACTGCTGGGCGATGCGGCGGTCTCGATCGATCCGACCGACACCGAGACCTTTGCGTCCCGACTTGATCTTGCCCTCTCGATGCCAGACGCCGAGCGCCGCCGCCGGATGACCGCCCTCCGGTCGACCGTCGAAACGACGAACATCCAGTCGTGGATGGCCGACGTCTTCGCGTCGACGCTCACACTCGACCACCCACCGACAGAGACCGATGTCAGAACACGATAACCCCTCACAGACCGCCGACACGACCGACACGCGTCCCGACACACCGCTGGTTTGGGACCATCTTCGGACCGTCCGCCGACAACTCCGTGTAGCCGATGGCCTGCTGTTCGGCACCGATTTCGACGGCACGCTCTCGCCGATCGAGGAAGACCCCGAGGCCCCCGAGCCGACCGCCGAAAACCTGCGGTCGCTGCGGACGTTGCGTGACCATCCACAGGTCCGGCCCGCCGTCATCAGCGGCCGTGGGCTGGCGGACTTGCGGGAGCGCGTCGGCATCGAAGGCGTCGACTACGTCGGCAACCACGGACTGGAACTCGGCATCGACGGCCGGCGGGAGACCCATCCCGACGCCGCCGTAGCCGAACCGAAAATCGAGGAGATCTGCAACGAACTCGGCCGCCGGCTGGCGGACATCGAGGGGACGGTCGTCGAGAACAAGGGCGTGACCGCGACGATCCACTACCGGATGGTCGACCGCGAGGAAGTCGAGACGGTCCGGGAGCACGTCTTCGACGCCGTCGCCGAACGTGGCGACGACGAGGTCGAGATCCACGACGGCAAGGAGAGCCTCGAACTCCGCCCCGCGGCCGACTGGGACAAGGGGAGTGCCATCGCCCAACTCCAGGAACACGTCGACGGCTGGCAGCCGCTGTATATCGGCGACGACACGACCGACGAGGCCGCCTTCGAGGCGATCACGCCCAACGGGATCACCGTCCACGTCGGAGACCGCGAGACGGTCGCCGACTACCGGGTGCGGTCGCCGGCGGAGGCGGAGGTGTTCGTCCGGTGGCTGGTTACCGACGGGCTGACACTGCTCGAACGCGAGCCGGCGGCGTAGCGAACGCCCGCCCCGGAACCCTTTTGCGAGCGCCACGTCAAAACTGGTGTATATGGGAATGGGCTCGGACATGTATCGCCAGCAGATCCTCGATCACTACAAGAGCCCCCGCAACTACGGGGAACTCGAGGATCCGGACTTCTCTCACACCGGGGAGAACCCCTCCTGTGGCGACACGATCCAAATGGACGTGCGGCTCGAAGACGACGGCGAAACCATCGAGTACGTCAGCTTCACCGGCGACGGCTGTGCGATCTCACAGGCCTCCGCCAGCATGCTCTCGGAGCGACTGGTCGGGATGTCACTCGACGAACTCGAGGCGTTGGAGACCGACGACATCGTCGACATGCTCGGGGTCACCATCTCGCCGATGCGGATCCCCTGTGCCGTGTTGGGCAATCAGGTCGCCAAGGACGGCGCGAAGATTCACACGGGTGACCTCGACCCCGAGGAGTACGGCGAGACGATCACCGAGGAGTAGCGACCGGCTCGTTATCGGATTCAGCGTCGACTCATAACAGTGATACGGCTGTCCCGCCGAGGCGCGACCACACGTGAGTTCGCTGCTCGTAACGACGGTCGCCGGCGCGGTGTTCGGGGTCTCGCTGGCCGCGCCACCGGGTCCGATGAACGCGATCATCGCCGAGGAGAGCGTCCTCCGCGGGTGGACGGCTGGCGTTCGCGCCGGCCTCGGGGCACTGCTCGCCGACGCGATCTTCTTCGTCCTGACGCTCGTCGGCGTCACCGCGGTCGTCCAGCGGTATGACCTGCTGTCGGGGCTGCTGTATCTGCTCGGTGGGGGCCTCATGCTCTTTTTCGCCGTCGACGCCGCCTCGAACGCCCGTGCCGAGGCCGGGTTCGTCGACGGCGAGACGACCGTCGGAGCCACGGGCTTCCAGAAGGCGTTCGTCCTCGCAATCACCAACCCCTACCAGATCGTCTTCTGGCTCACCGTCGGTGTCGGCCTCGCTCGCCCCGGCACGCTCGCGCTGGCCGACCACGTCCCCGCGCCGGTCGCGACAGTGGTGGGGGATCTGGTCGTCGAGACGGGGAGTCCGACGCTGGTCGGCGGCTTCTTCGGCGGGATCGTGCTGTGGGTCACCGCCTTCCCGGCCGCCCTCGTCGCCGGCGGCCGGCGGGTCGACGGCTTCGCACCCGCTATCGCCGCCGGAAGCGCCGCGGTCCTCGCGGGGTTCGGCCTACTGTTCTGCTGGCTTGGGGCGACTGCGCTGCTCTGAGCGGTCAGCCGACGTGAGCGGGCCACGGGCACACTGCTGCAAGAATTGCCCCGGTCTCGGAGGGCCCTCCCCGCGATCACCGGCGGCTTCCTGTCTCTACAGTCGGGCTGAACGCGATTTCACCGGCGCTGTGGTCGGTCGAGCGTCGACCGAGATAGCCGCAACCGTTCGGGGTTTCTGTGACCGGCCGCTGGCACGTCCAACCGGCCAACAGCGGGTCGACCGGCCCCGAGCCCGCGATTCGGCCGGCTCGCCCCGCGCGAGCGCGTCGCAGACGCCCGTCACCGTTGCACCGGCCGTCCCGTTTTAGCCCTCGTGGGACGCTTGTGGTGGTATGACCGTCGACACCGACGCCGAACGCCGACCCGAGCCCGTCGAGACACCACCGCAGCCGACCCGTCCGAGCGGCACCGAGCCCGACGAATGGCGGTTCGGTGCCTACCCCCGACTCGTCGAGGACACCGACGGCTGTCCCCGCTGAGTGGCCGGCACCCCCAATACGACTTCTTACCGCCACCGTCGACCGCTCGCTACGGTCCTCGATCGGCCACTACCGACCGCTCGGCGTTTCCCGCCCGCGATTGCCTCTCACTGCCGGCCGTAGTTGTGTGGGTATCAAACAACGGATAATCTACAAACTAATTGTAGACTGATTCTAGGATCGGTTCCTCGAAAGGGTTTCCCATAGTCTTGTAATCTACACACATTTTTATATTCGATATCCTTCCCAGTTCCTACACGGTTGATGATGATAGCCAATTCAGACTGGACGCTCGGAGCGCGGAGGGATCGATGAGTCGATCACCGAACGGAACGACCGGGAGCCGGCGACCGGCAGTCGACGGGCCCACGGCCGTCCCGACGCCGGCGAGCGACGCCCCACCGGTCCGGCGGCTGCCGCCGCGGAGGGTCGGCGTATGACTACCGAGATCGTGATCGTCGGCGGCGGCGTCGGCGGGACGGTAACGGCCAACCGGTTGCAGAAGGAGCTCCACCGGGAGGTATCGAGCGGCGACGTCCGGATCCGGCTGGTCTCCGAGACGCCGTACCACGTCTACAAGCCGACGTTCTTCTACGTCCCGTGGGGGGAGGCCGAACCCGAGGACGCCAGCCGGCCGCTGGCCGATCTGGTCGACCGGCGGATCGATCTGGTCTACGATCGGGTCACCCACATCGACACGAGCGGGAAGTCCCTCGACCTCGCCGAGAACGGCTCGATCCCCTACGACTACCTCGTCGTCGCAACCGGCGCGGCCCCGGATATCGAGGGGACCCCGGGGTTCGGCGCGGACGGCAACGGCCATCACATCTACGACGCCGAGGCGGCGATGGAACTCCGCCGGGAGCTGTCGGCGTTCGACAGCGGGCGGCTCGTCTTCTCGGTCGTCGAGATGCCCCACGTCTGTCCGGCCGTCCCGATCGAGTTCACGATGCTGGCCGACGCCCGCTTCCGACAGCTCGGGACGCGCGACGACATCGACATCACCTACACCTACCCGATCTCCCAACTCCACAGCGTCGACGCCGCCGCCGAGTGGGTCGAACCGCGGTTCGACGACCGGGGAATCGAGACCTACACGGAGTTCGCGTTCGATACCGTGGATTCCGACGCCGAGGTGATCCACGCCGCCGACGGCACCGAACTGGAGTACGACCTGCTGGTCGGGGTCCCGGGATTCGAGCCGAGCCCGCTCATCGCGGAGTCGGGGCTCGGGGAGTCGTGGATGGAGGTCGACAAACACACCCTCGAATCCGACCACGCCGACGGCGTCTTCGGCGTCGGCGACGTGACGAACATCCCGACGAGCAAGGCGGGCAGTGTCGCCCACTACGCCGCCGGGACGGTCGTCGACCGGGTAGCCGCGCTGGCCCGTGGCCACGAACCCCGGACGACCTTCGACGGCGATGCGATCTGTTTCCTGGAAGCTGGCACCGACTCCGGCTCACATATGAGCTTCACCTACGACAGCGAGCCGGTGATCCGCAACGAGACCGAGTTCGTCCACTGGGCGAAACTCGCGTACAACGAGACCTACTGGCTGACTGCGCGGGGACTCGCGTGATACTATGAGTGGAGAACAACTCGATCCGAACGCCGAATCGGTACAGAACGCCCTCGACACGCTGGTCGAACTCGAAGAGACCGGCACGCTCGACGACCTCGCGGCGGCGGCGAACGTCGTCTCGCTGGCGGCCGAAGCCGTCGACGAGGACATGGTCCGGTCGACGACCCGGGCGCTCGTCCACGCGGGCGAACTGTTCGACAGCGCCGCCGGCGAACCCGAGGCTATCCGGAACCTCGAACTGCTCACCGCCGCGCTCAGCGATACCGCCGCCGATCCGGCCGACCCCCCGGACGGGGTGGGGCCGATCGGCGCAGCCCGGAAGCTGAACGATCCGCAGGTCAAACGCGGGATGGGCTTCCTGCTCACGCTGTTGGCCGAACTCGGCGAGCAACTCGACACCCGCGCCCGCCGCTACGACTTCGAGACCGGCGTCGACGAGGATCGGATCTGACCGCCCACCGGGGGCCTACAGCCGGTCGGCCAGATCCTCGGCGAAGTAGGTCAAAATGAGGTCCGCACCGGCCCGTTTAATACTCAACAGCGATTCGTAGGCCGTCGCTTCGAGATCCAGCCACCCCTTCTCGGCGGCGGCATGCAGCATCGCGTACTCCCCGGAGACGTTGTATGCGGCCACCGGCTGGTCGACCTCCCGGCGGACCTCGCTGACGACATCGAGGTAGGGGAGAGCGGGTTTGACCATCAGTACGTCCGCACCCTCCTCGACGTCCAGTCGGACCTCTCGCAACGCCTCGCGGCTGTTGGCGGGGTCCATCTGGTAGTGTCTGCGGTCGCCGAAGGCGGGTGCGCCGTCGGCGGCATCCCGGAACGGCCCGTAAAACGAGGACTCGTATTTGGCGGCGTAGCTCATGATCGGGACGTGCTCGAACCCCGCCTCGTCGAGGGCCGCCCGGATCGCCCCGACCATTCCGTCGGTCATACTGGATGGTGCGACCATGTCCGCGCCGGCCTCGGCCTGCGAGACGGCCGTCTTCGCCAGCAACTCGAGGGTGTCGTCGTTTTCGACCGTCAGCGTCGGGTCGTCGTGGGCGTGGGGCTCGACGACGCCACAGTGGCCGTGGTCGGTGTACTCACAGAGACAGACGTCGCCGATGACGTAGGCGTCGGTGTTGGCGGTGATCTCCCGGATCCCGCGCTGGACGACGCCGTCGTCGGCGTAGGCCTCGCTGCCGACCTCGTCTTTCGCGTCGGGGACGCCGAAGACGATGACCGCCTTGACGCCCGTCTCGCGGATCTCTTCGACCCGGGCGGCCGCCTCGTCGACGGGGACGCGTTCGTGGCCGGGCATCGACTCGATCGGCACGCGCTCGTCGGTCGTTTCGTCGACGAAGACGGGCGCGATGAGGTCGCGGGCGTCGAGTGTCGTCTCCCGGACGAGCGGCCGGATGCCGTCGGTCCGGAGCCGCCGCGGGCGGTCGCTGGGCTCGAATGACATATCTCGACATGGGAACGCCGGCGGCAAAGGGATATCGCTCTACGGCGGGCTGAGGGCCGTCAGTCGGTGCGGGTAACGTCGAGCTGGTCTTCGAGCGAGGCGAGCTCCTCGGAGTCGTTGATGACTTCGAGCCGCTCGCGGAAGTGGTCGGTACAGAGGCCGACTTTCACACCACCCTTTTCGGCCGCGAACGCGGCCTCCTCCTCGCAGTAGTGACAGCGCATACCCGACGGTGGGGCTCCAGACGGTTTAACCCACCGCTCGCGCCAGACGACGCCGAAACCGGTCGAACGCCGCCCCCGAGATTCCCGCCCGTCCCAGCCGCTCGTCGTGGGCGTCGCTCCCGCCGGTCACGAGCAGATCGTGACGCTCCCGAACCTCGTCGAGCCGGTCGGTGTCGACCGGCCGGTCGTACGGATACGGTCCTTCGATCGCATCGAGGTCGGCCGCCAGTTCGAGGGCCGCCTCCGGGTCGGGGTACCGGAACGGGTGGGCGAGGCTCACGACCGCACACGACGCCGACAGCAGCTCGATACCGCGGTCGACCGGCGTCACCGATCGGGGCACGTAACAGGGGCCGTCGTCGCCGATCAGCTCGGCGAACGCCCGGTCGACGTCGTAGGGGGCGTCGCTGTCGGCGATCGCCCGCGCGATGTGGGGCCGGCCGATGCCGCTGTGAGGCTCGATCCCGAGGTCGACGTCGAGCCGCGACTCGACGCGGTCGATAATCCCCCGGCCGCGCTCGCGGCGGTCCGCCTGGAGTCGGTCGAGTTCGGCGGCCAACTCGGGGGTGGGGTCGACGCCGTAGCCCAGCAGGTCGACGCGCCCGTCGCCGGTGTCGACCCGGAGTTCGATCCCCCGAACGACCGTGAGCCCGTCGTGGTCGGTCACGGGGGCCGACAGCGCCGGGTGGACGATGTCGTGGTCGGTCACCGCGACCCAGTCGACGCCGGCCCGACGGGCGGCCGCTGGCAGCGTCGCCATCGTGAGCACGCCGTCGGAGGCTGTCGTATGCAGGTGGAGATCCGCAACCGGAGCCGTGCCCATACCAGCGGTAGGCAACCACTACTCAAACCGATGTCGGACGACCGTCGCTGGATAGGTGAAGCGATCTCTGACAATCCTTAATGAATATTAGGTGTAGGGTCGACCTCCCAATAGTTCATGGACAATCATTAAGTTAGTGTGGCACCCACAACTGGGTATGCGATTGACCAGAACCGAACACGCGTTCGTCGACCACAACTATCCAGCGACAACCGCGGAACTCGTCGCGGACTACGGTGACAGCGAGATCACCCTCCCGAACGGGACCGAGACGGTCGGCGAGATCCTCGGTCGACTGGGCGACGACACCTACGAGAACTCCGAGGCCGTTAGTCAGGCGCTGCTGACGGGCGTCAGCCACAAGGCGATCGGCCGGCGGTTCTACAGCGACCGCGACCAGTATTCGCCCGGCGAACACGGCCCCGAGCAGGTCTCGTTTTAAGTAGCCGCCGACTACTTTTATACGAAGGTGATCGCGTCGTCCAGCGACAGCGGCAGCCGACCCTTCCGATAGCCTTCGACCGAGCCGTCGGGGCGGGCCCGGAAGACGACCGCCGGCCGGTGGCGGACGTCCGGCTGTTCGTCGGCGACTGCCGCCCACTCGTCGTCGGGGAACGACGAGCAGTCGACCAGCAGGACGACGCCGCCGGCGTGGGCGTCGAGTTGGCCGTCGGTTTTGGTTTTGACTGTATCACGGACCGCCGACAGCGGCGAGTCCGCGGCCCGCCGGCCGGTCGGCAGCGGCCGGGTCACCTCGACGAGCACCCCTTGCCCGCCATCGGTGTCGGGTGGATCCGCCCGGAAGTCGATCGAGTGACCCGTGGTCACCTCGATCTCGGGGGTGATCTCGTAGCCGGCGTCGACGAGGACCTTCGCGACGTTGAACTCGCCCATCGCGGCGGTCATCCGGGTCAGATCCATGTAGTCGGAGGTACCGAGCTTGCCGGCCATCTCCTCCTGATAGGGGTCGAGTGCGCCGGTGTGGAGCACCGACTCGTAGTAGTCGAGGGCCGCCTCCCGGGAGGTGTCGGGGAAGCCGGCGGCGTGGTCTCGGAAGAACTCCCGGGTCGTCTCCCGGCCGTCCTTCGAGAGGAAGACCGGCAGGAAGAACCAAGAGAGATGCGGGTAGTCCGCAAGCCACGGCGACTCCATGTGGAGTTGGGCCAGCAGTTCGCGTTCGGCCCACCGCCGGACGGGGTACGGAACCTCCGCAAAGCCGTACTTATCGGTTTTCCAGAGCGAACTCGGGGTTTCGGTGTTCCCGAGCCAGTAGCCGGCCGGCCCGCCGTCCGTACCGTCGGGACCCTCGTCGCCGTCGGTCCAGCAGAACAGTGCGATATCGCCGTTGTCCATCTCGAAGCGCCGGGCGTCGTACCCCGACGGCGACTGGTACCACGGCCCACGCATCTCGGCACCGAGGTTCGAATCCAGCGGCTGGAAAATCGCCGACCGAACGCGGTCGAGCGACCAGCCCTCCGGGGCGTATCTGAACCGAAGCGGTCGTGCCACGTCTGTGCAGAGACAACGGGGGTAGTTACATATTCGGATTACACCGGTCGCTCGCCCGCCGCCGAGATCCACCTGAACGACCGTTAGGTATAAATTGACACCGCTCCAAGGTATGGTATACCATGTCTATGGGGGCATACGACGAGGACGAACACGAGCGGCGCGAAGCGAAGGCGTCGACGGTCGACGCCGATTTCGATCAGGAACGCAAGGAGTTCCGCGGCTCGGTGACCGACGACACGGGCGCGTCGGCCGACGAGCTGCTGGACCAGTTCGAGAAACTCAACAGTGAGTAGCCGACCACGCGGCAGCACGGCCTGTGGTATCGATTGCTGTTTTCCGATCGAAGATAGCTAAGCGGCCGGTATAGATCCGAGAACACACACACACACACACACACCGCGTGGTGCGTAGCGTCACGCTCGGCGTTTTGAGAATGCGGGAAAAGTGGGCCGGCGCAGATTCGAACTGCGGTTACGGCCACCCGAAGGCCGAAGGATACCAAGCTACCCCACCGGCCCGCAGTCGACCGGACGCCCCCACCGATTTTAACGGTTGTGTTCTCGCTGCCCCACGTCAGTACGTCTCGTAGCCTGCGGTGTCGAGCCAGTTGTGGACCACCGTCATCGTCTGGTCGGCGTGGAGCACCTCGGGGCCGACGCTGAGCCGCCGGTCGGCCGTCTCGGCCAGCAGTTCCGCTTCCGCGGCGGTGAAATCGTGGTGATCCGACAGCACGAAGATCGGATTCTCGGGGGGCGCGGCGTCGACCAGCGGCTCGCCGTCCTCGTGGCATTCGAGGACCGTCCCCTCACGGGCGACGGCTTCGAGTGTCGACTCGAAGCCCATCCGGTAGAGTTCGACGCCCGGCGAGACGTCGGCGGGCTGGTGGCCGATGGCGTCCTGTCGGGCCTCCAGTGCGCCCCGGATCCGCGAGGCGACCGCCCGCTCGTTGGGATACAGTCGCTTGGCGGTCGACCCGTCGAACCGGACCGTGTACTCGTCGTCGAGGACGAGATGGACGCGGACGTCCTCGCGGATGCCATGCGAGCGGAACAGCCCGGCGTTGACACACCGACACAGGACGTCGAGCCGGCCCGCGCCGCCGGCGAGATCCGACAACGAGAAGTCGGGGGTGGTCGGGGCGTCGTGGCCGAGCACGATGAACTGACGCATACCCCCGACTCGCGCCGGGGTAGGTTAGTCGCTGGTGGTTTCGCTCGGCGCTCACGCGGCCGTCGGCAGGTAGGTGTTGCCCTCGCGGGCAACCAGATCCATACCGACCAGCGTGTTGAGGATCGGCAGCAGCGAGATCGTCTTCATTTCGAGGGATTGATTCAGCTCGTCGACCGTCGACTCCCCGGTGACCTGCAGGTAGAGATAGACGAGTTTCGTTCCATCCGACGTAAGCTCGGCGGGGACCGTGACCGATGTCGGATCGGTAGGACCGTACGACTCCGTGGTGGGTGATTCTGTATCGGACATGCGTAGGTGGGTTGACGCCGACGAGCCGAGCGGGGGTATCCTGTCGCTCTCGGTGTCGGGGACCACGCCCACAACCGGTCTCGTCGGACGCTTCGTCTCGGTGGTCCACCCGCTGGGTAATAGCTGTTGTGTGGGGTACAGTTGGATGTCTTCCGGACCGATTAAACACCTAAAACGGCTTGCAGTCGACTGTTTTCGATTCGTATCTATCAGCCTGCGTATTCGAGCGGTCGGTCGGCGTCGAGTCTGTCGAGCCCGTCGGTGATCGTTCGGGTCGTCTCGCCGTCGACGTGGGGGTAGACCGCACACAGCTCGTCGTCCTCGTAGACGGCCAGACAGAGACACGGCAGCGACAGCACCCGGTAGGTTTCGTTGGTGATCTCGCAGTCGACCGATTCCACGTTGAACGCCGATTTCAGCGCTACCGACTCCCTGACGGCCCACTGTTGAAACGTGGTGAAGTGGTCGAACACCCGCCGGTAGTAGGTCGTCCCTTCGAGCGGCCCCGCGATCCGGATCGCCTTCGTCCACACGTTGATATCGAAGTCGTCGATGCGGCCTTCGGCTTCGAGATCGTCGAGTCGATCCAACACCGTCTGTTTCTGTTGCTCACAGCCGAGTTCCGGGTCCGCCCGCACGAAGAGCGTGACCCGTCGGTGTGGTTTCTCGTCCCCGTTGATCATCATGGGGGCGGTACGCTTAGCACCGGTATATAATGCCACACCCGTCTCAGCGCCGACGTTCAGTACGCTAAGGGCGTTTCCTCAGGAAGAAAAGACGGTCCGTTCCTACTCGACGGGTTCGGGCACCGGATCGATCAGTACGACTGCCTCGCCTTTGATCAGTTGCTTGTCGGATTCGTTACGGACGTTCGTCGACAGGATGTATTTGTCGTCTTCGAGGTCGTCGACGACCTCGACGGTCGCGGTCAGTCGGTCGCCGATGTAGGCCGGAGCGAGGAACGTCATATCCTGTGAGAGATAGATCGTCAGACCGGGGAGCCGCGCGAGGGCGGCGCTGATCAGCCCCGAGACGAGGGTTCCGTGGGCGATCCGGTCGCCGAACCGGCTCTCCTCGGCGAACTCGCTTTCGAGGTGGAGCCGGTTGGTGTCTCCCGAAACCTCGGCGAAGGCGGCCACGTCCTCGTCCGTAAGCGTTTTCGTAAACGTGATCCGGTCACCGACCGTCAGCTCGTCTTCCGCGTCGGCCTCACGGGTGAGTTCCCACTCGGGACGGGCGTAGGCGACCGACGGCCCGCCGCTGGTTCGGTCGGTGTCGCTAAAGCCGTAGGCCGCCAGCGCTGCGCGGTTGACCTCGACGGCACTCCGGACCAGATGGCCGGTCGCCCGAACCCACGCATCGGCCATGTTGTACGGTACTGCCTCGATCCCTGCAGTTGATTCTTCACCATTCATAATTGATGATATTCGGAACTCAGTGGGTACCGTTCTTATCCGTTTCGGTCACCACCCTCCTGTCGACGGTCGCCATCAACATCAGTCGACCTGTTGTACGGTGTTCCGTCATTTACCATTTGTTGCCATCAGATGGTACGAGTTGGTATTTGGCGACAAGGATTAAGTAGGAGTCGGCCGAAGTTGTAGTCGAGATGACGAACAGTCCGGACGAGATGGCGTGGTCGCCGATGCAGTTTGCGACACAACTGCAGGAGGCGAGCCAAGAGATGACCACCCAGCAAATGCAGGCGTTCACCGAACTCCTGTCGGGGCGACGAGACAGCAGTCAGTCGACGCTCGATCCGGCGGGGTTGACCTCGCTCGGAACCGAGATGGCGATGTTCAAAACGCGTGTGCAGAGCGGTGGTCGTATCAGTATCCCCGACACCGAACGCGAAGTGCTGGGTATCGACGAGGGAGATATCGTCCAGACGTTCGTCATTCCAGTACCGCAGTCCTCCAGCGGTTCCGATCAGTAACACGATCTCAGTGATTCCAATGAGTAATACCAACCAGTCCCCGCGTATGAACCCGATGGCATCGATGATCGCAATGCAGCGGCAGTCGATCAAACAGGGCCAGCAGATGCTCTCCCAGAGCATGAACGCCCAGCGGCAGCTGCCCCGCATGTGGAAGGACGCGATCGAGTCCCAGCGGTCTGTCCAGAAGACGGGCCTCGAAGCCAGCCGCAGCCTCGCCAAAGGGATGGTAGAGATGATGGAAGCGAGCGTCCCCAGCGACCAGCCGATGGTCGGCGAGGACGAACACGACGCCAGCGAGCGTCAGCACGAGGCCTTCGAGAGCCTCCATCAGGCGGTCGACGACCAGTTCGAGGCCGTAGACGAGATCAGCGACCAGACGTGGGAGTCGATCGAGGGGCAGCTCGAGGAGAACGCCGACAATTACGCCGAGTTCGTCGACCAGTCGACCTCGATGACCGAGGAGTCGGTCAACGCCGTCGTCGAGTCGCTCGAAGACATGGAGTCGGAGGTCGGCGAAGGCGTCGGCTACGGCGGCGACATCGGGACGACCCGAATGGACGTCGACATCGACGACGAAGAGACGGCCTAAACAGCCAGCAGAGCCCTCCGATGTCCGATACTAATCAGTCGACAGCAGCCGGTGAACAGTGGAGCGAGTACGCCGAGGAGATGAACCGCTCGTTCGTCGAGGCCTTCGAGCAGAACATGCGGATGCAGTCGGAGTTTCTCGACTCGTGGCGCGAGTCGCTCGCCGACAGCGGTCTCGACGAGACGACCGTCGACGGGATGCAGGGGGTCAGCCGGGCCTACGAGGTCTGGATGGAGGCCGCCGACGCCCAGTACGAACTGGTCGACGAGTCGCTCCGCGGCGAGGACGTCGTGCTGGAGTCGTTCCGTGACGTCTGGCTCAACGCGGCCAACGACGCATTCAAAGAGGTGATGGGAACCGGCGCGTTCGCCGCGGCGACGGGCCAGACGGTCGGCGATATGCTCGAAGCGAGCGAACAGCTCGACGAGCTCAATCGGGAGACGCTCCACTCGTTCGGCTTCGCCACCGACGACGACATCGCGGAGGTCGGCGAGCGGCTGGTCGAACTCGAACGCCGACAGCAGGCCGTCGAACGGAAACTCGATCAGGTGCTCGAACGCCTCGACCACGACGACTCATGAACCCCTTTACCGCCACCGTCGACGCCCAGCAGCGCGGCTTCGATGCCGCCGCGGAGTACTTCGAGAAGGTCCCAAAGCTTGCCGAACAGGTCGACCGCGTCGCCGACATCGAGGTCGGACTGACGCCCAACGAGGTCGTCTACGAGGAGAACAAGCTCGAACTGCTCCACTACACTCCCGAGATGGCGGGCATCGAGCCCGAGACCCGACAGGACGTCCCGATCCTCATCGTCTACGCGCTTATCAACAAACCCTACATCCTCGACCTCCAGCCCGACCGCAGCGTGATCCGTCGACTTCTGGAGGGCGGCTTCGACGTCTACCTCATCGACTGGGGCGAACCCTCCCGGCTGGATGCGAGCCTCACCATCGAGGACTACGTGCGGCGGTACACCGACAACTGCGTCGACGTCGTCGCCGAGCGCTCCGATCAGGAGTCGATCAACCTCTTGGGCTACTGCATGGGCGGGACGATGAGCGTCATGTACGCCGCCTTGTTCCCCGAGAAGGTCAGGAATTTGGGACTGATGGCCGCCGGGCTCTGTTTCGACGACACCGGTGGCGTCCTCGAACTCTGGGGCGACGAGGCGTATTACGACGCCGAACAGGTCGCCGACACCTTCGGCAACATCCCGGCGGACTTCCTCGATATCGGCTTCGCGCTGATGGACCCGGTCTCGAACTACGTGAGCAAGTACCTCCGGCTCTACGAGAACGTCGAGGACGACGAGTTCGTCGAGAACTTCGCTCGGATGGAGCGGTGGCTCGACGAGGGGATCGACGTCGCGGGCGAGACCTACACGGAGTTCATCGAGGACATCTACCAGGACAACAAACTCGCGCGCAATGAGTACTACCTCGGCGACGACCACGTCGACCTCGGTAACATCGACCTGCCGATCGTGCAGGTGATCGGCCACTACGACCACCTGATTCCCCCGGAGTCGAGTACGGGATTCAACGAGCTGGTGCCCGGCAACGTGACCACTTTCGAGGCACGGTCGGGCCACATCGGGCTATCGGTCTCCTCGACATCCCACGACGAACTGTGGCCGAACGTCGCCGCGTGGTTCGCCGAGCGGTCCCAGCCGGAAGCCGACAGCGACGAACCCGAGGACGAAGCCGAAGCCGACGAGACGACGACGGCCAGCGAGGCCGACGCCCGCGAGATCGACGACAGCGACGTCGACACCGAGGCAGCGTATGGCGACGAAGACCTCGACAGCGAGTACGGCGACGAGGAGGTCGATGGCGAGTACGGCGATGAAGACCTCGACAGCGAGTACGGCGACGAGGAGGTCGCCGAGAGCGACGACGCCGAAGACGTCGAGCGTGACGAGGATCACGAGGCCGAAAGCGACGTGACCGACACGGAGTCACCCGCGGAACCCGACGACGAGCACCGAGAGCCGACGTTTACCAAGGAGACCGAGCCGCTGGAGTCGGTGTACGGAATCGGTCCCCACTACGCCGAACAGCTCCGCGAGGCGGGCGTCGAGAGCATCGACGCTCTCGTCGACGCTGACGCCGAACGGCTGGCCGACGACGTCGGTGTCTCGGTCGACCGCGCAGCCGAGTGGATCGAAAACGCCGGGAACCACGGTTCCTGAGTGGGCGCGTAGTTGGGTCCGGTCTGTCACGATCTGTTTCTGCTCGAATTGACCGTACTGGCTACTGTAACAAGACTTAATGGCGGATTCGACACACCAGTAGACAAGCGGTCGACACGGTGTGTCCCCACTACTCCCTCCACCGATCGCCCCCAGTTCGACAGCCACCGAGCCGACAGCTCGTCGAGACAGGGGCGTTTCTCACACCCAGTGTAACCGCTCGATCCCCGCAATATGAACCTAGACTCTCAGACGTGTGTTGTGACCGGCTCGTCACGCGGTATCGGCAGAGGAATCGCAACCGAACTCGGCAGCCACGGCGCGAACGTCGTCGTCAACTACCGCTCGTCGGAAGGCGAGGCCTACGATGTCGTCGACGCCATCGAGGCCGACGGCGGCACTGCCATCGCCGTTCAGGCCGACGTCACCGACGGCGAGGCGGTCGACGCGATGGCCGACCGGGTTCGGAACGCCTTCGGGCCCGCCGACGTCCTGATCAACAACGCCGGCATCACGGTCGACAAGCGGTTCGACGAGATGACCCGCGAGGACTGGGATGCGGTGATGGAGGTCAACCTCGGCGGCGTCTACAACTGCACCGACGCCTTCTACGACGACCTCCGGGCGGCCGACCACGGCCGGCTGATCAACATCTCCAGCGTCGTCGGCCAGCAGGGCAACTACGGACAGGCCAACTACGCGGCGGCCAAAAGCGGCCTGTTCGGCTTCACGCGAACGATCGCCCTCGAACTCGCCTCGACGGGGACGACCGCCAACTGCGTCTCGCCGGGGTTCGTCGAGACCGATATGCTCGCCGACGTCCCCGAGCGCGTCCGCGAGAAGATCCGTAACCGGATCCCGCTGGACCGGTTCGCCGAGGTCGAGGACATCACCGGCATCGTCCGGTTCCTCGCCGGCCCCGACGCCGACTACATGACCGGCCAGATCCTCGGAGTCAACGGCGGCATGGAGTGGTAGCCCCCGCGCCCCCGGCTTCGGCCCGACCGGTCGACCGTCGGTCAGTCCGACCGATCGGACAGATGTCGACTCGGTAGGTTCTTATAAGCGGACGGCCTTCCATGAGAAGGAATGTCTAGTGGGACCTCGGACGGCGATCTCACGCTCACGCCGGCCGATAGACGTATTTTAGCATACCTCGCGGTCTCGGGTGCGGACTACCCAGCACTGATCGCCTCGAACACCGGGCTCCACGTCCCGCTGGTCGAACGCCGCTGTCTCGTTCTCGAAGCCGCCGGCCTGCTCGAACCGGTCAGCGGCGAGGTCATCTACCGCCTCACCGCGTACGGCCGCTCGGTCGCCCGGTAGCCGCCGGTCGAGACGGCACGGGCCCCCGTTTCAATCGGTCAGCCCGTAGCCCCGCTTGAACAGCGCGATGTCGAGCCCCACCACGACGGCGGCCCCGCCAGACAACACCGCCAGCGAGGTCAGGGGGTCGACCTCCGCGACACCCAGAAAGCCGTAGCGGACGCCGTTGACCATGTACACCATCGGGTTCAACAAGGAAATGTCCCGGAGCAGCGGCGGCAGATCACCCAGCGAGTAGAAGACGGCTCCGAAAAACACCAGCGGCCGCAACAGGAACTGGTTCATCATCGTCAGGTCGTCGAAGTCCTCGGCGACCAGTCCGCCGACGATGCCGAGGCTCGCAAACAGCAGCGTGATCACGAGCATGAACGCGACGAGGAACAGCGGCTGGGCGACCGGGACCGACTGGTAGAGCCCGCCGATGATCACCACCCCGAGCACGGAGATGAGCGTCCCGACCAGCACGCCGCGCAACGCCGACGACAGCAGGTAGGCCCAGACCATCCCCGCATACGACAGCGGCGAGGTCAGCGTCTCGTCGATGTACTCGTTCCACCGGCCGTGGAAGATCGAAAACGAGGCGTTCTCGAAGGCGTTGGAGACCGCCCCCAGCACCACGAGGCCGGGCAGGATAAACAGGATGTAGGGGACGCCGATGATCTCGCCGACGCGGTCGCCGAGGACGACGCCGAACACCGAGAAGTACAGCACGTTGGTGATAAACGGCGGGACGAAGGTGTTTCGCGGTCGACGCACATACCGGAGGATCTCCCGTTTCACGAGGGTATAAAACCCGGTCGGGACGCCGGCCGACGCGGCCATGCGGTCGACGACGCTCATCGGTCGACCGCCTCGCTCCGGCCGCCATCGGGAGCCACTGGCTGTTCTTCCGCCGGTTCGTCCTCGTCGACCGCGTCGCTCGCCCGCTCGTCGGGCGTCGCGTCGCGTTCGGCCGTGCGGGTCATCTCGACGAAGATCTCTTCGAGGGAGGTCCGAGCGATCTCCAGATCCACGATCTCCAGTCCGGCCCGGTCGAGTTCGCGGACCAGTTCCGGCGCGACCAGTCCACCCTCGCGGGCGGTGACTTCGAGTTTGTGACCGTTGAGGTCGACCGACTCCACGCGGTCGTCGCCGGCCAGTAGCGCCGGCACTTCAGTCGGGGTCGACCTGAGTTCGACGACGATCCGGTCGGCCCCACGGCCTTTGAGTTCCTCGGGGGTAGCGACCGCTCGCACCGACCCCGAATCAAGGATGGCGACCTCGTCACAGAGGCGTTCGGCCTCCTCGATGTAGTGGGTCGTCAGCAGGATTGTCGTCCCCTGCTCGTTGAGTTCGGTGACCAGATCCCACAGGTCTCGCCGGAGCTGGACGTCGACGCCGGCGCTCGGCTCGTCGAGGATCAGCAGGTCGGGATCGGTGATCAGTGCCCGCGCCAGCAGAAAGCGCCGTTTCATCCCGCCGGAGAGCCAGTCGAAGCGCGTATCCCGCTTGTCGTAGATGCCCACCTGTTTGAGCACCTCGTCGGCCCGCTGGCGGGCCTCGTGGGCCGGAATCCCGTGATAGCCAGCCTTGTGTTCGAGCACCTCTCGGATCGGGAAAAAGCGGTCGACGTTGAACTCCTGTGGCGCGAGGCCGATGGCGTTGCGAGCCTCCTGATAGTCCGCTTCGACGTCGTGGCCGAAGACGCGGGCGGTCCCGCCGGATTTCCGGACGAGCCCGACGAGAATGTTGATGAAGGTCGTCTTGCCCGCCCCGTTGGGGCCGAGCAGGCCGAAGAAGCTCCCTTCGGGGACGGTCAGCGAGACGCCATCGAGGGCCGTTACGTCCTCGTACTCCTTTTTCAACTCCCGGATTTCGAGGGCCGGCCCGCTCATTCGTCGACCTCCGTCCGATCGGCGAGGCCGGCCGCGCGGTCGACGAGTTCGAACACGCCGTCGTCGGCCACGCCGTAGTAGCTCCACTTGCCCTCCTTCCGGGTAGTGACGAGTCCGACATCGGTCAGGTGGCGAAGCTGCGAGGCGACCGTCGACTGCGGCGCGTCGACGGCGGTCTGCAGCTCACAGACACAACACTCGCCGTCCCGAAGCGCCCACAACAGGCGGAGCCGTAGGGGATTCGAGAGCGTCCCACAGAGACGGCTCACTCGGTCGGCGACCGCAGGATTGCCCGCCCGCTCGCGGAGGGTCGCCGCCTCCGCCTCGGGGTCGTCGTAGAGTCGCGACAGGGAGTCTGGCAGCTCACCCGTCGACGCGGTCGAATCAGTCATATCGTAGTCGTTCGATATGAGTCTGCCACCTAAATACTGCGTGATCGGGCTCCTGCGTGGCTGTGTCTCACAGTCTCGATCGGCGGTCGGGGGCTACGCTACGTGACGGTCGACGCGCTCGCGGAGTACGCGACAACGGTCCCGTTCAGGCCGACCGTGGTGACTCTCAACTCGACGTGAACAATCCATAACCCGGTCGAAGCCCGTGTATTCCCCACGCTTCCCAATGGTCTCCGCAATCGATTCGGCCCTCCGGTCGACCGGCCGCCGAGTCATCGCCACCGCCCCGCGGCTCGAAGGCCCGCTTTCGGCCGCCCGCACGGCCTACGTCCGAGCGATTCTCGACGCCGTCGCGTGGCGGCACCGCCGCCAGCACGCCGCGCCGATCGACCCCTACGAACTACTGTGGGTCGACCCCGACGACATCGAGTACGTCGCCGCGGAGTTCGAGGGCCCGAAGTTCCAGCGACTCGGCCGGGTAGTCGGCGGCGACTGGGACGTGCCGGACATCCGGTTTGCCGAGACCGACATCTTTCAGGGGTTCAAAAGCCACTTCGACGGCGGCGTGCCGTGGGCCGAAACGGCCTTTTTCGAGCGCGTGGCCGCCGGGATCGAACTCGGCCGGACGCCGTGGGGCTGTGACTCGCGAGTGGCCCTCGAAGAGCGCTGTCGACGGCTCGACGCGCTCTACGACCGGATCGACCGCGAGGGGTATCTGAGCCAGCCCGAACTGCTCGACCACGACGGTGACGATCCGATGGGGGCCGGGCGGACCGATCGGCTCGGCCGGCTGATCAAAGACGAGATTTCGGTCGACATCGGCCGCAACGGCGAGCTGTTGTTCGCCGACGGCCGCAACCGGCTGTCGATCGCCACACTGCTGGGCGTCGACCGGGTTCCGGCCTTGGTGCTCGTTCGCCACGATCGCTGGCAGCGGCTCCGTGATCGGGTCGCGACGACCGGGCGCAAACCGACTGGACTGGCCGACCATCCGGATCTCCGGCGGCTCTGCGGAAGTGACACCGAGTGGGACCGGCCCCGATCGATCGAGCCGTGGCTGTAGCCGCCGTCAGGTCGGCTCGATCCCGGTTTCGTCGACCGGTGGTGTGGCCGCTGTCGCCTGCCGAGAGTCGTCGGTCGACCCCAGTACTGCCTCCAGTAGCTCCGTGGTCGGATCCCCGATCGCCTCCCGAAACCGCGTGAGCCGCCGTTCCCAGATTGCCTCGCGGTCGGTGTCGGCCGCCAGCACCTCGACGGTCGACCGTGCCTCGCCGTCCCCGACGGCGAGGCGAACGAGGTCCCGTGCGGCGAGTTCGTCGACCGGATCGGGAACGGGATCGCCCTCCGCGAGGTGTGCGTAGACGGTTGGAGCCCCACAGAGCGCGCTGCCGACCGCGACCCGCGCCGAATCGGTGACCACCAGCGACGCACCGCAGGCGAGATCTGGCGTCTCCCGCGGTGGCACCGTGATCCGGCTGGCGGCCAGTGCCGGATGTGGGTCGTCGACGTTGTCGACGTACACTCGCCCGACCGTCGCGAGCGTCTCGACCAGCCGTTGTTTCGTTCGCCGACTGAGTCCCTCCTGTGGGGTGTTGTACGGGCTGGCTTTGGCCGTGAACCGGGCAATCGTGTACGCCTCCGGTTCGTCGACGCTGTGGTGCTCCCGAACCGCCTCGTCGGGCGACGACCAGTCGGCGTGGTATCGAGCGGCCGCCCCGTAGAGTTCGGCCGAGATGGCCTCTCCGTCTGCGGTGGTCGGTTCGTTCCACGTGACCAGCCGTGCGCCGGTGAGCCGGCGTGCGGCCCGCACTGCTGGCGTCGACTGGCTGACGATCACGCTCGGATCGAACGCCCGGGTGTATCGACCCAGCCGAACCGTTCCGAACAGTCGTTGGGCAGTCGAACCCAGCGGCGATGGCGGGGACGTCGTGAGCACGGTATGCTCGAACGCGGCCGCTTCGAGTCGCGCGCTCACGGCGTCGTCGTGGCGAACACAGATCCCGACTCGATGGCCGTCGCTCACCAGCGCGGTGATCGCGTGCACCGAGCGGTCGACCTGCGACGGGTGGTCGATACGGAACTGAACGCGCACGGTCAGGACCCCGAGTCGGTCTCGACGATCGGGCTCGGTCGCGCGGCGGTCGACTGCCGGCACGACCGGATGGTCGATGTCAATGGCGGTTGTCCGATAACGATTGCCGCAGCCCACGGAAAGCATGTAGTTAGTATTCACCTACGCCGACAGTTCCGCACCGCTCGGCGGATCCCGTCGGCGCGGTCTACTGCTTCGACCGGTTGCGCCGTCGGTGGTAATCGCCTTACTCGACCGCCTGCCGGTGAACTAGTAGCGAGCGGACCGTTGCAGCGAGCAACCGAGTTCGGTATTTAGATCGCTGGCTCGTCACACCATTGGCGATGGGAACAGTCTGTATCTCGGTCGACGCCGAACTCGGCTGGGGGTTTTTCGACACTGCAGAGCCACCGATGGGGCGTCTCAACCGAGCCGTGTGGGGGTGGAACCAGCTCCGTGAGCTGTGTGATCGCTACGGGATCCCGACTACGTGGGCGGTCGTCGGCCACCTCTGTCTCGACGACTGCGACGGGGTCCACCGCGAGCATCCGCTCGGGGCCGAGCGGTTCGAGCGGGAGCGAACCGAGTGGTCGACCCGGCAGTCCCTCCGGTTCGGCCCGTCGCTGGTCGACGACGTGTTGTCGGCCGACGTCGACCACGAACTCGCCAGCCACTCGTTTTCCCACCCCGACTTTACCGTCGAGTCGACCACCGACGCCGTCGTCCGGGCGGAGCTCTCCCAGTTCGAGGCGGTAACCGACGACTACGGGGTCGACGCCACGTCGTTCGTCTTTCCGCGAAACCACATCGCCCACCGCGAGCTGCTGGTCGACCGGGGGTACCGCTGCTACCGGGATCTCTCGCCGACCCGGCAGCTGGAGCCGCTGGCGCGACGCCAACTGGAGAAACTCCGGCAGACGACGATCGGCTCGCCGCCGCTGGTGCGGCCGCGTATCGACGACCACGGGCTAGTCGCCATCCCCGCCTCGCTGTACCTGTTCGGCTTCGAGGGATGTGGCCGCAACGTCGCCGAACTGGTCGGCACCGATCCCATCGTTCGGCAGGCGATCGGCGGCATCGAGCGGGTCGCAGCTACCGATCGGCTGTTCCACATGTGGCTCCATCCGAACAACGTCACGACGCTGGCGGACGTCGACCGACTCGAAGCGATCTGGCAGCATCTCGCCGCCGCACGCGAGGCCGGTCGAGTCGACGTGATGACGATGGGCGAGATCGCCCGCGACGAACTCGCCGCCGAACCACAGTACGCCTAAGCGTACGCCCTCCGAAACAGCCGGCTACGCCGTGTTGTGTTCGGCGAGCGCCAACTGCCAGCTCGTCGGGTCCTGCAGGTCGTGGCCGTCGACGAGCCACCGATCGTCCTCGCGGCCGTCGATCAGCTTCGTAATCAGGAGCGTCGTCGTGGTCGCCAGCGACAGCGGGAACCGGTCGTCGGGAGCAAAACCGAAGGCGGCCAGCAGTTCTGCCGGAATCGCACCTGGGCGGGCCGACACGAGGTCGACGAACCCGGCATCCGACAGGATCCGACGAAGCAGCGCCGCCAGCGCCGACCGCCGGTATCGGCCGCCGACCAGCGGCACGACATCGGTCAACTGCATCCGTGTCCGTCCGTTCGCGGTCTTGGTGCCGGTGACGATGCCCGCGACGGGCTCCCCGCCGCGGTGGGCCGTGTAGGCACGGTAGGTCCAGCGTGGGTTGTCGAACCGCCACTCGTAGAACGCCCTGCTTCTGACGGCGTGAATCCGGTTCGGCACCGCCGTCTCGTAGAGCTCCTCGAAGGTCTCGCTCGGCACCCGGTCGTGGCAGCGTACGCCGATGTCGTCGCCGCCAGTCGGTGCGGTCAGTCGCTGGCGGGCCGTGTTGTACAGCCGGAGGATCGGTCGACCGGCCCCCGCCAGTCGGGCCAGCCGGTCGTCGTCGACCAGCGACTCGGGACGGTGGATGCGGTGAGAGAGCGCAAACGGACCGACCACTGCACAGCCGAGCTTGAGGTAGCCCGGCCGGGAGTACTGGTTCGGGACGCTGAACTGCACGACGGGCTCCTCGCGGGAGCCGTAGTGGTCGTAGGCCCGCTCGGTCATCCGGGTGAACAACCCCCTGCGTCGGTGGTCGGGGTGAACCATCGTATCACAGGTCTGGACGCCGAGTAGTCGTCGGCTACCGGTTTCGAGCCGAAAGCAGAGGAAGGGGCGTGCGCCGACGAGTTCGCCGTCGGCTTCCGCGACGAAGATCGGTATCTCGTCGACCGCGGGCGGCTCGACGAACCGCCACGCGAACCAGTCGTCGGTCGCCGGACGGCCGAACACCGATTCGTAGAGCGAATCGAAGGCCGCCCGGTCGTCCGGCCTGTAGCGGCGAATCCGATACGCCTCGCGCCCGGTAGTCCGTGCTTCTCGGCTGTCGACCGATGCCATACGCCAACGGCAGCCACCGTCCGGTTTGTTATGTTGCCGTTAGTCTCGTAATCGTGGAGACGGTGGGTAACCGGAGACAGTCGCCGCCGGACGGAATAAAAGGGCAAGACAGTTATCGCCGCCGTGGATTGATACGGGACAATGAGTGTTCTCGCCGAGGCCCGGGCGGTCGTCGAGGCCGGTCCGGTCTGTGACAGCTGTGTCGGCCGCGTGTTCGCCGACCGGAGTTTCGGCCTCTCGAACGCCGACCGCGGCCGGAGCCTCCGGATCGCGGTCGCCCTCGACGACGACGAGCCCTACGAATCGGTCGACCCCGATGAGTGCTGGGTCTGTGAGGGCGAGTGCGGCCGGTTCGACGAGTGGGCCGACCGCGCGGTCGACGCCATCGGCGATCCCGAATTCGGGACCTATCAGGTCGGCACCAAAACCCCGCCGCTGATCGAGGAGAACGACGAACTGCTCCGGATGGACGCCGGGCTCGACGCCGACCGTGGCGAACTGTTCAAATCGAACTTCAACCGCGAGGTCGGCAAACGCATCGGCCAGCAGACCGGGACCGAAGTCGACTTCGGCCGCCCGGACGTCCAGATCACCCTCGACATCACGGCCGACCGCGTCGAAACCAAACTCAACTCGGCGTTCGTCTACGGGCGCTACCGCAAGCTGGAACGCGACATCCCCCAGACCGAGTGGCCCTGCCGGGAGTGTCACGGCAGCGGCCGCAAGGGGAGTCGACCCTGCGACCACTGCGACGGCGAGGGGTATCTCTATCCCGAGAGCGTCGAGCAACTGACTGCGCCGGTCGTCATGGACGTGATGGACGGCACCGAGGCGACCTTCCACGGCGCGGGCCGGGAGGACGTCGACGCCCTGATGCTTGGAACCGGTCGGCCGTTCGTCATCGAGATCGAAGAACCCTATCGACGGACGGTCGACACCGAGCGGTTGGAGGGCGATATCAACGCCTTCGCCGAGGGGAAAGTCGAGGTCGAAGGGCTCCGGCTGGCCGACTACGAGATGGTCGAACGCGTCAAGGAACTCGACGCCTCGAAGACCTACCGCGCGGCCGTCGCGTTCGACGCCGCGGTGACGAGCGAGGAGCTACAGGCGGCCATCGCGGAACTCGACGGCGCAACGATCGAACAGTACACGCCAGAGCGTGTCGACCACCGTCGGGCCGGGCTTACCCGCACCCGCGAAGTGCTCGGCGCCAGCGGCGAACTCGACGATCCCAACCACGCAACCGTCGAGATCCACGGCGAGGGCGGCCTCTACATCAAGGAACTCGTCTCTGGCGACGAGGGCCGCACCGAGCCGAGTCTTGCCGGACTGCTCGGCGTCGACGCGACCGTCACCGATCTCGACGTGACGGCCGTCGAGGGCGTCGACGAACCGTTCGAGCGCGAGGCGTACTTCCTCTAAGTAGCCGGTGATTACCAACACGATGACCACGTTTCGGATCGGCGTCGACGAGGCGGGCAAAGGCCCGGTGTTGGGACCGATGACTGCCGCGGCGGTCCGCGCAGCGGCGGCCGATCTACCGACCGCGGTCGCGGACTCGAAGCGACTTTCGCCTGCCAAACGGGAATCGCTGGCGGCGACGCTACGGGACAGCGAGGCCGTCGACATCGGCCTCGGCGTCGTCACGGTCGACGAGATCGACGATCCGGAGACGGATATGAACGGCCTGACCGTCGACGCACAGGTCCGGGCGATCGCGGCCGTCGCCGAACCGGGCGACGAGGCCATCGTCGACGCCGGCGACGTCTCCGAATCGCGGTTCGGTCGGCGGGTCCGTGAGGGCGTCGCCAGCGAGGGCGTCGAGATCGCAGTCACCGCCGAACACGGGGCCGACGACAGCCACCCGCTGGCTGCGGCCGCAAGCATCGTGGCCAAAGTCGAGCGGGACCGTCGGATGGCCGCAGTAGGATCCGACTACCCCGACTGTGGACCGGTAGGAAGTGGCTACCCGAGCGACCGAACGACGAGGGAGTTCCTCGCGGCCTACGTCGACCGCCACGGCGACCTCCCGGCGTGTGCCCGCCGGTCGTGGTCGACCTGCGAGGACGTGCTGGCAGCGGCCGAACAGACGTCCCTCGGGGAGTTCTGAGGGCTGCTATCGCGGTTCGTCTCCGTCGGCCGACTCGGTGTCGGGTTTCGGCAGTCGACGGATCGTGACGAGGCCGACCAGCAGGGCCACTGCCCCCAGCAGCACGAATGCGGTACCGGAGCCGGCCGTCCCGCCGCCGGCCGCCACGAGCAGGGCCAACACGCCGGTCGCAACAGCACACACCCCGAACACCGCCTTTGAGAGCGCCGACACCACCGGGCCGACCGCTCGGCGAACGCTGCCGGCGGCCTCGTCCGCGCGTGAGTCGGTTGCCATCTACCCACCGTATACACACCGAATACAAAACCTGTCGGTTTCGTCAGACGCATGTTAGACGTTTATCTTGTCTCGGCACGTAGTGTAGGGTATGCGTGATACCGACACCGGCGTCCTCGAATCGACGTACAGAACGGTTACTCCCGGCTACGGTAGTCGCGACGACACTGGGATGGATCTTCTCGGCTGGGTGCTGTTTCTCGGCGTCTTCACACTGCTGTTCCCGTTGATTCCGCTGGCGCTGGCGATCGTCGGCCTCGGCAAGCTCGCAGCGGCCCTCGGCGGCCGGCAGGAGTCGACTTAGTCGGCCAACCCGAGCAGGTCGAACGGCGTGCCGTTGCCCTGCTCGGTCGACCGCGTGTAGACGACGTGGGCGGCGGCGACGTCCTGAATCGCCAGTCCGGTGGAGTCGAAGACGGTGATGCGGTCGGCGGCGGTTCGGCCTTCCGCGTTGCCGACGACGATCTCGCCGATCGAGGCGTGGATGTCGGCGTCGGTGATCGTCCCCTCGCTGTAGGGGACGTTGATCTCCCCGGAGTGGGTCGTCTGTTCGTGGTCGTCGATCACGAGTGTGGCCGCCCGGAGGATTTCGGGATCGAGTTCCTGTTTCCCCGCGGCGTCGGCACCGATCGCGTTGATGTGGGTGTGGTCGCCGACCGCCTCGCGGTCGACGATCGGCGACTCGACCGGCGTGACAGTCGACAGCACGTCACACGCAGCGGCCTCGGCGATCGAGCCGGCCCGGATCTCGAAGCGATCGGCGAAGGCTTCGACGAAGGCGGCCGCGCGCTCGGCGTCGGCGTCGGCGACGACGACCTCCTCGATCGGCCGCACGGCAGCGATGGCCTCGAGTTGGGTGTACGACTGGACGCCCGCGCCGACGATGCCCAACGAGGAGGCCCCTTCGATTGCGAGGTGGTCGGTAGCGACCGCGGCGGCCGCGCCGGTCCGGAGCATCGTCAGCTCGCGGCCGTCCATGATCGCCAGCGGGACGCCCGTCTCCGGATCCGAGTAGATCATCGTCCCGAGCACCGTTGGCAGGTCGTGGTCGGCCCGGTTGTCGGGATGGACGTTCACCCATTTGACGCCGGCTGCGTCCCACCCCTCACCGTCGTCGTCGCGGACGCGGAGATAGGCCGGCATCGACCGGAAGTCGCCGTTGTACTGCGGGAGGTCGACGTAGGATTTCGCCGGCATCCGGGTGTCGCCCCGCTGGTCGGCTTCGAAGGCGGCCTCGACGGCCGCGATCAGTCGGTCGGTCGGCGCGTTCGCCCGGACGTCGTCGCTATCGAGTAGTAGCGTCTGCATGCCGACCGCTTGGCGGCCGCGATATTAACCGGTTGGGAAGGCTTCGCCGTCGGCGAAAAAACGAGTCGATTGTCGCGCGGTACGGGGACGGGGTGTGGCTGTGGCCCGCGTTTACATCGGCGTCACCGAGCGAAGCTCGGTGGCATGTGGGAAAGTCAGTGACCTGACTTTCACATAGCGCCGCCCATGCCACCCATACCGCCCATGCCACCCATGCCGCCGGCACCGCCGGGACCGCCCTCGTCGTCGCCTTTGTCGGTCGACAGATCGCCCGCGGCGATGATGTCGTCGATCTTCAGCACGAGGTTCGCGGCCTCGGTGGCCGAGGACAGCGCCTGCTCTTTGGCGTGGGCCGGCTCGACGATACCCGCATCGTAGGTATCCTCGACGTTGCCGGTGAAGGCGTTCAGGCCGGCGTGGGTGTCGCCACCCTCGTGTTCCGCACGGAGGTCGACCAGCAGGTCGATCGAGTCGAGGCCGGCGTTCTCCGCGAGGACACGCGGAACGAGCTCCAGGGAGTCAGCGAAGGCCTCGACGGCCAGCTGCTCGCGGCCCGACACCGAGTCCGCGTAATCGCGGAGCCGGGAGGCGAGTTCGACCTCGGGGGCACCGCCGCCTGCGAGCACACGACCGTCGGAGACGGTCGCCGAAACGACGTCGATGGCGTCGTTGATCCCACGTTCGAGCTCGTCGACGACGTGGTCGGTCGAGCCGCGGAGCAGGAGCGTGACGCCGTGGACCTCGTCGCCGGTGCCCTCGACGTAGAACAGCTCGTCCTCGTCGTCGCGCTCGACCGAGCCCTCGCCGAGGTCGTCGGCAGTCAGGGAGTCGATGTCGGAGACGACCGAGCCGCCGAGGACGTTCTTGAGGAACTTGATGTCGGACTTCTTGGTCCGGCGAACGGCGAGGATGCCCTCCTTGGCGAGGTAGTGTTGGGCGAGGTCGTCGATCCCCTTCTGACAGAAGACCACGTCAGCACCGCTGTCGACGATCTTTTCGACCTTCTGTTTCAGCTGTTTTTCCTCCTGATCGAGGAAGTTCTGGAGCTGATCGGGCGTCTCGATGGAGACCTGGGTGTCGACGTCGGCCTCCTCGATCTCGATGGCCTCGTTGAGCAGCAGCGTGTCGGCGTCGCCGATCGACGACGGCATGTCGTCGTGGACCGCGTCCTTGTTGATAACCGCGCCGACCAGTAGGTCGGACTCGCCGGCCGAGCGGCCGGTCTGGGTCTCGATCTTGACGTTTTCGAGGTCGACGACGTGGCTGCCGTCGTCGGCTTCGACGGTGACCTGCTGGACCGCGTCGACGACGAGCTGGGCCAGTACGTCCTTTTCGAGCTCCGCGCCCTTGCCGGTCATCGAGGTCTCGGCGACCTTCTTGAGACGCTCCTCGTCGTCGGGGTCGACCGGCTCGGCGATGTTGTCGACTTCCTCGCGGGCCTTCTCGCTGGCGAGGTGGAACCCTTTGATGATCGCCGTCGGGTGGATCTCCTGTTCCAGCAGGTCCTCGGCGTTCTTCAGGAGCTCGCCCGCGATGGCGACGGCGGTCGTCGTCCCGTCGCCGGCCTCGTCCTCCTGTGTCTCGGCGACCTCGACGATCATCTCGGCGGTCGGGTTGTCGATGTCCATCTCGGTGAGGATCGTCACCCCGTCGTTGGTGATGGTGACGTCGCCCATCGAGTTGACGAGCATCTTGTCCATCCCCTTCGGCCCGAGTGTCGAGCGTACGGCCTCGGCGACCGAGCGGGCCGCAGAGATGTTGTACTGCTGGGCGTCCTTGTCCTGGACGCGCTGAGAGTCCTCTCCGAGAATGATCATCGGCTGTCCCTGCTGCATTCGCTGGCTCATAGTACACCGACTGATTGTTTGTGATTCTATATAAAAGCTGTGGTTGCGCGACGGCAGCCCGTCGCCCTCGATCCCCCGTCGACAGTCTCAAACTGGGGGAGGGCTGTACGATCTATGCAATTCATGTGGCCCGCTAACATACGTCTGATCCGTGATTCACCGCGTCTTGGTCGGTCGTTTATATATCGAGCACAGGTCGGTCGTCGACGGCGGCTGGAGCGTTGCCACTGGATGCCATCGGTCGACGGCGACCGGAGCATTGCCACTGGATGTCATCGGTCGACGGCGACCGGAGCGTGTCCACTGGCTCCGGTCAAGCTCCGAAAAAGAGCGCGACGCTCAGCTTTCGAGTTCGTTGGGGTCGGTCAGGAACTCGCTGTCGACGCCCTCGGGCTCCGGCGGCTCGGCAGGTTCGTCGAGGAGCTCCCGTTCGCGGCTGTTGAGCTCCGATTCCAACTGTGCGCGCTTGTTCCGGCCCTTTCGTTCGCGGCCCGCTTTGGTGTCAGGCATAGTTATGCTAACACCACCCATGGTAATGAACCTTCCCCCGGAAGAGGAAACTCGTGGTCGACCGATCGGCTTCGCTCGGCGGTGTTGTTCGTCGTAAAAACGCCAGGACAGGGATTTGAACCCCGGATCCCAAAGGGAACACGCTTTCCAGGCGTGCGCCTTACCACTCGGCCATCCTGGCTTGCATACGCTCATAGCCTGCTGGCGATTTTAAGTCCTTCCCTTCGCGGCCAGCCACGGCTCGGCCAGATACGACACCGTCCCGACGGTGCCGCCGATCGTGAGTCCGATCACGACCATCCCGAGATAGCCCGTCGGCAGCGGGCCGCCGACGATACGGTACCCCTGTGCGAGCACGAGGAACGTCAGCGCACCGATCGCCCCCCACAGCAGGCTCGATTTGGTTCGCCGTCTCACGAGAACGTCGCCACGGCCTCGATCTCAACGTCGACGCCCTTCGGCAGCGACCCCACCTCGACCGCGCTCCGGGCCGGCGGCTCGGCGTCGAAATACGTGCTGTAGGTGTCGTTCATCGCCTCGAAATCCTCGATGTCGGCCAGATAGACGGTCGTCTTCAACACGTCGCCGGCACCGAGTCCCTCCGATTCCAGAATCGCAACCACGTTATCCAGCGCCTGTTTCGTCTGCTCGGCGACCGAGCGGTCGGCGAGCAACTCGCCGTCAGGCGTCAGTGGGATCTGCCCCGCCGTATACAGCGTCGACCCGTCGGTCGTCGCCTGACTGTACGCCCCCACAGCCGCCGGTGCCGCATCCGTGCTGATCGTCCGCTTCATACCCATGGGTGGGCCACCCACGGCATAAGTCCCCGTTGATCGGTCCGAGTGTCGACCACTCCGCGTGGCTGAAAAACCGTTATTCGAGTCGCCACCACATGATCAATCATGGCAATCACGACCGACAGCGACTCAAGCTCGGTGTGCCGACAGTGTGGCTACACGGCAGCCTCGGGAAGCGACGCGTGGAACCGGATCAGCGCACCACCCTTCGGCCGGATCACCCAGTGTCCGGAGTGTGGGAGTACGGACGTGACCAACCGGCAGTAGGCACCGCCTACTGTATGACGACCTCCCGATAGTCACCGTCTACTTTATGACGTCGACCTCGTAGCCGGCAGACTCCAACTCGTCTAGCAGGTCGGCGGCGTGCTGTGGGCCGTGGGTCTCCAACTCGATCTCGACTTCGGTGTCGCTCATCCCGATCTCTCGGGAGGCCCGCTCGTGGTGGATCGCGTAGATGTTGGCCCCGTGGGCGGCGATGATCCCGATCAAGCCCTGTAGTGCGCCGGGTTGGTCCTTGAGGACGGTCGTGATCTTCAGATACCGGCCCATCTGGATCATCCCCCGCAGGATCACCGTCGTCAACACGTTCATGTCGATGTTCCCCCCGCAGAGTGCCGGGACGATCACCTCCCCGTCCGCGTAGTCGAACCGCGCTTCCAACACCGCCGCCAGCGCGACCGCGCCCGCACCCTCGACGAGCGTCTTGCTCCGCTCTAAGAGGAGAGTCACCGCGAGGGCGATCTCCTCGTCGGAGACCGTGACCACCTCGTCGACCCGCTCTTCGATCACTTCGAAGGTCTGCTCGCCGACCGACCGGGTGGCGATCCCGTCGGCGACGGTGTCGACGCGCTCTCGGGTACGGATCTCGCCGGCTTCGAGCGACGCGGGCACACTGGCGGCCCCCTCGGCCTGGACGCCGATGATCCGGACGTCGGGCCGCTGGCATCTGATCGCCGTAGCGATTCCGGCGATCAGCCCGCCGCCGCCGATGGGGACGACGACGGTCTCGACGTCGGGCTGTTGGTCGAGGATTTCGAGGCCGATCGTTCCCTGGCCGGCCATCACTGCCTCGTCGTCGAAGGCATGGACGTAGGTCCGACCCTCCTCGTGTTCGATCTCGTGGGCTCGCGTCTGGGCCTCACTGTAGTCGACGCCGTCGAGGACGACCTCGCCACCGTACCAGCGGGTCGCCTTCACCTTCGAGATCGGTGCGTGTTCCGGCATCACGATCTTCGAGTCGACGCCCGCTCGCGTGGCCGCGAGCGCGACCCCTTGCGCGTGGTTGCCGGCGCTGGCGGTGACGACGCCGGCGTCCCGTTCGGCGTCCGACAGTGTGGCGATCCGGTTTGTCGCCCCGCGGATCTTGAACGCGCCGGTGCGCTGCATGTTCTCCAGTTTCAGAAAGACCTCGGCCCCGGTCCGCTCCGAGAAGGTATGGGAGTATTCTAGGGGCGTCCGCCGGGCGACGGCCGACACCCGGTCGGCGGCCGCTTCGATCGCCGAGAGCGAAAGCATACTCCTTCTCGCCGTGGCGGCCGCTAAGGGATTTCGGTGGGTGTCGAGGGGGAATTGGGGAATGCACGCGTGTGACGTGCAACTGGCATAACGGATGCTGTATACATAAACGTACGCCACGCGGAGTGAAAGTAAAAAACGCATGACTGCGCCGCCCTCAACGCCGGCGTCAGACGGTCGAATGCCGGTCGTCATCGCCGCCGTCCGCCGGGACTGGGGGATCGATGCAGTCGGCTAGGCGTCGGCGATAGCCGACCAGTAGGAGGTTACTACCCCGCTACCGTCGACCGTCCATCGGCCGGTAGGCGGTGACTACTGGTCGGTGGACGCCGGTCCGGTAGATGGGTTTTTGTTCATCCGGGCGAGAGACTCCCTACGAATGAAACGGCTCCCGCTCGTGGTGGTTGCCCTGTTGGTGGCGGCCGTGCTGGTTGTCGGCGTGGCCGCCCCAGTGACAGACACCGCCGGCGTTGCGGCGGCCGACGGCAGCCCGACGGACTCCGTGACGACCGATAGCCAGCCGGTCGGCACCCAGTCGGCCACCGCCGACCGGCGGTCGACGTACACCGCCCAACTCGACGGCGATGCTGCGGCCGCTCCGGGGATGACGAACGTGTTGTGGATCCCCGCCGAGACGATCGACCGCAGCGGCGTCGACCGGCAGCACGCCGATCTGGGGCCTGCAGCGGGGTTCGATACCGACACGACGACCAACCGGCTCGTCACGCGGACGATCGAACGCGAACTCGAGGCCCTCGACGGTCGCGAACGTGAGATCCGCCTCGAGGAGGAACTCGCCGCCGTCGAAGCCGACGTCGACCGGCTCGAAACCAGAGAACGGGCCGCGACCCGCGAGTTCGGCACCGGAGAGACGACCGCCCGCCAGTACGTCACCGAACTGGCGACGATCCACCTGACGGCCGACCGGCTCAGGGATCGCGCCGAGATGCTCGAATCGCAGGCTACCGCCCTCGATTCGAACCCGATCTCGACCGACCGGTTCCGGGCGATCGAGTACGACCTCCGGATGCTCGAAGGGCCGGTCCGCGCCCACGCGGCCGACATCCTCCGCGGGGCAACGCCGCCCGACCGGGTGTTGGTCGAGACCGGTGGCGGGGCGATCACCCTCGCGGCAGTCGACGACGACCAGTACCTCCGGGAGGTCCAGCGTCGTGGCCTCCGCGGGGAGACGGCCGGTGAGGTATCGGCCGACCGGGCGATCGAGATCATCCAGACCGAGTATCCGATCCTCTGGGACCGCGGGACGAGTTGGAGCTCCGATGGGCCCGGATCCGTCGTGATGGTCGGCGTCGAGTTCAGCGGCGGCGAACTCCGGAGCTTCATCGACGGCCCGACCGAACAGCGGTTTATCGAACACCAGCGGCTCCCGCTGTCGATGGTCACTACCGGCGAGACGACGACGAAACAGCAGGACGGACTCAACGTGACTGCCGATCAGACCTACGCTGGCGGCCCGCTTCGGCTCACCGTCACCGACGCCGACACTGGCGAGCCGGTCAATGCGACGGTAACCGTCGGCCAGAACGGCGGTGAAAGCCAGCAGGTCGGCACCACCGACGAGGCAGGGACGCTCTGGCTCCTCAGCCCCCGCGGCCCGTTTACGATCACTGTCCTCGGCGGTGACACCGACGCGGCGTTCGTCGACGTCACTTCACCACCGCCCGAGGCGGTCGCGTCCGGCGAGTAGTCGACGACTACTTTTGTACCATGCCGGGAGCAGCCGGCCGTATGTGGCCCCCGGTTCCGTTCCGCGAGTCCCCGCATCGACACCCAACACGTGGCAGCGCGCCGCTCGTCGGCAGCCTGCTGGTCGTCGGGCTGGCCGTCGTCGTCGCGACCGTCGCGGCGACCGCGCTCGTCGGCGTCGACACCGCCCCCGAACCCGCGCCGACAGCGGCGGTCGAACTGTCGGTCGACGGCGACACGCTGCGGTTTACTCACGAGAGCGGCGACACGCTTGACGTCCGAACGCTGTCGGTTCGGATCCTCGTAGACGGCGAACCACTGGCCCACCAGCCGCCGGTCCCGTTTTTCTCGTCGACCGGGTTCGAACCCGGCCCGACCGGGCCGTTCAACTCCGCGAGCGATCCCGAGTGGTCGGCCGGCGAAACCGCGAGCCTGACTGTCGCGAGCACCAACAGCCCGACGATCGAGTCGGGATCGATCGTCTCGGTGCGACTGACGACCGACGCTGGACGGGTTATCCGGCTCGAAACGGAGGCGTAGCTACTCTTCAGGGACGGCTGCGACCGTCGTAATCGCCTTCGGACTCCCTTGGCTGGCCTGCTGGATGTGGTGTTCGAACTCGTCGTACCCCGCCTCGGTGAACATCCGGTCGGCCTCGCTCTCGTCGTAAAACAGCATGATGGCGTCGGCGAGCTTCTGCATCAGCACCGAGTTGGGGTAGTCGGGACCGACCACCAGTACCCGCCCGCCGGGTTTGGTGACACGTCTGAACTCTTCGAGAGCGTCGACCGGGTTCGGCCAGTACTCGATAGAGCCCGACGACCACAGATGGTCGAAGCTGTTGTCGGCGAACGGGAGCCGTTCGGCGTCGCCACGGTGGAATTTGACATTACTGTGTTTGCCGAACTTGGCGAAGGCCTTCTCCATCTGGTGGATCGACTGGTCGAGACAGTAGACCTCGTCGGTGTACTCCAGGAGGCCTTCGGTGGCAAACCCGGTGCCGCTGCCCACGTCGAGGACGCGGTCGCCCTCCCCCACTGCGAGCCACGACAGTGCCTCGTCCCGCATCTCGTCGTTCCAGATGAACGGGTTGATCGTGTCGTACACCTGCGAGAGATATTTGTAGAACAGGCGGGCCCGGGCCTTGTTCTCGAGGAATCCCATTGTCGACCACACGTACGGGCGGCCGGACAATAACGGTGCGGTTTTCTGATCGGTCCGGCGCTCGTTGGTCGCCGGTCGGTTCCGCAAACACCTTATAGGCAGATACAGCACACACGAACGATTAGTGAGTATGCCGAGACCAGACGTTCTCAAAGAGATCAAGGAGGCCGAAACGCGGGCCGACGAGATCATCGCGGAAGCCGAGTCCGACCGCGAGGAGCGGATCGCCGAGGCCAGAGCCGAGGCCGACGAGATCCGCGAAACCGCCCGGGAGGAAGCCGAGGAGCGAGCCACCGAACGCCTTGCGGAGGCCGAGAAAGACATCGAGGCCCGCCGTGAGGACCTCCTCGAAGAGGGACGTGAGACCCGACGGGCGCTCGTCGACGACGCCAGCGACCGGATCGACGACGCCGTCGACCTCGCCTTAGAACGATTCGAGGAGGCCGTCGATGCTCAGACCTGAGCGGATGAGCAAGGTCTCGGTGGCCGGCTCCAAGCGCGTCTTGGAGTCGACCATCGAGGCGACCCACGAGATGGGGCTGCTCCATCTCTCGGAGTACGACGAGTCGTGGCCGGAGTTCGACCTCGGCCGCTCGTTGGAGGGGGCCGAGGAGGTAAACGAGAAGCTCGTGACCGTCCGCTCGCTGGAAAACATGCTCGGCGTCGCCGCCGAGGATGTCGACGAGCGGATCGTCATCGACGAGACGGCCCTCGACGACGAGCTCGAATCGCTCAGAGCACAGGTCAACGAGCTCGACGACCGCCGCGGCGAACTCCGCGCGCGACGCCGCGAGCTCGACGAGGAGATCGCCGCCGTCGAACCGCTCGTCGACCTCGGGATCGACATCGACCTGTTGGGTGGCTACGATTCGCTCGTCGTCAGCGTCGGCGAGGGCGACCGCACGGCCGTCGAAGCGGCCCTCGAGAACAGCGATGCGGTCGACGTCTTCGAGGTCATGTCGTCGGGCCGCACCCACGCGGTGTTCGCCAAGCCGGCGGCCGACGCCACTGGTGACGTGCTCGCCGACGCGTTGGTCGGCATCGAGTTCGCCACGCTGTCGGTCCCCGACGCCGAAGGGAGTCCCGAGGCCTACATCGAGGAACTCCGGGCCGAGAAGGCCAGCGTCGACTCCGATCTCGAAGCCATCGAGTCCGATCTCGACGAGCTCAGAGCCGAACAGGCGGGTTTCCTGCTGTCGGCCGAGGAGCATCTCTCGATCGAGGCCCAAAAGAAGGAGGCACCGCTGTCGTTTGCGACGACCGACAACGCCTTCGTCGCCGAGGGCTGGATCCCGACCGATCGCTTCGAGGCGTTCGAATCCTCGCTGACTGCGGCGGTCGACGGGCCGCTCGACATCGACGAGATCAAACGCGCCCAGTTCAAGTCCAACGGCGACCACCACGTTGAGGACGCCGACCAGTCGCCGGCCGGCGGCGATTCCCCAGCGGTCGAGGAACCGGCTGCCGCGGATGGCAGCGGCGAACCCGAGGAGGCCCGGGCCGACGGCGGTGTCGTTACCGTCGACGACCAGCCACCGGTGGTTCAGGACAACCCCCGCGGATCGGGGGTCTTCGAGGTGCTTGTCGGTGCGGTCGCCAAACCGAAGTACTCCGAGTTCGACCCGACGTTTCTCGTGTTCCTGACGTTCCCGCTCATGTTCGGCTTCATGATCGGCGACGTCGGCTTCGGGCTGCTGTATATGGCGATCGGCTACTACCTTTACAGCAACTACGACGGTGGTCTCAGCGACATCGGCGGCGTCGCGGTCTGGGCCGGCGGCTTTACGGCCTTCTTCGGGATCCTCTACGACGAGGTCTTCGGGCTCCACCCGCTGTCGGAGCCGATGGCAACGTACCTCGGCCTGCCGGTCCTGCATAAGGGGCTGAAGCCGGAGTACGCCGAGTGGGCACTCGCGTGGTTCGTCGTGAGCGTGCTGATCGGGGTCGTCCACCTCAACATCGGCTACATCCTCTCGTTCGTCGAGGACTTCGAGATTCACGGCTTCAAGGAGGCGCTGCTGGAGAGCGGCTCGTGGATCCTGATGCTCAACGGCTTCTGGCTGTTCGTCTTCAGTGATCTGTTCGCCGGCGCCAAACCCGAGTTCCTGTTTACGGCGTTCAGCGGTGCGCCGTTCCCCTTCGGCTTCGAGGGCTTTTCGCTCCTCGTCGGGCAGGTCGGGCTGGCGGTCACCGGCGTCGGGCTCGTGTTGCTCGCGCTCGGCTCGTGGATCGAGGCCGTCGAGTTCCTCAACATCCTGGTGAACGTGCTGTCCTACACGCGTATCGCCGCGGTGCTGCTCGCGAAGGCCGGCACCGCCTTCGCGGTCAACCTGATCGTCTTCGGGGCCTACAACGAGGGTGGCAACTACCACTTCATCTTCCTCAGTGACCACATCCCCGAGGGCGCCGAGATCATGTTCGGCGGGCTCATGCCCGGCGGCACCCTCGGCTTCATCGCCGGCCTACTGGTGTTGTTGGTCGGCCACTCGGCGGTGTTGGCCCTCGGAATCACGAGTGCCGGCCTCCAGGCGGTCCGACTGGAGTACGTCGAGTTCTTCGGCAAGTTCTACGAGGGCGGCGGCCGGGCCTACCTCCCGTTCGGCTACGACCGCAGCTACACGACGACCGACGAGTAGTCGGTCCGACCGCCCGTTTCGGTCGACACAGCCTTTTGTATTGCCGCTTGAGCCACGGCTGTGAGGCCTTCGCACGAATCGGCCGTTATCGGCCGTATAGAGTGTTCCGCCCAGGTGTTTTGGGAAGCTTTATGATGGGCCTGAAGGCAAATAGAAACTGTTCGGCTACAAGCCAACGCAACCATAGCGGACGAGACACAAAATATGAGTTTGGAACTTGCATCAGAGGTTGGTAATGTTGTACTACAAGCTGGAGAAGCAGGCGGCCCGGCACTCAGCGAACTGGGTGCGGCGGCGATCGCCGTCGGCCTTGCGGCGTTCGGTGCAGGCTACTCCCAGCGAGCGATCGGCGCGGCCGCCGTCGGTGCGATGGCCGAAAACGAGGACCTCTTCGCGCGAGGCCTGATCCTGACAGTACTGCCCGAGACACTCGTTATTCTCGCGCTGCTGGTCGTCATCCTCCTGCTGTAAGCGACGCGCTCCTTTCAACCAATGAGTTTGGAACAAGTCAGAGACGACATTGAAAAAGAGGCCCGCGCGCGTGCGGATGAGATCCGCGCCGAGGCCGAGGAACGTGCCGAGGAGATCGTCTCGGCCGCCGAGGCCGACGCCGAGGAGATCAAGGCCGCCCGTAGCGACGAGGTCGACGCCGAGATCGACCGGAAGCGCGACCAGGCGCTATCGAGTGCGAAACTCGAGGCCAAACAGCAGCGGCTCGAAGCCCGCCGGGACGTCCTCGAAGAGGTATACGAGGAGATCGAGGCGGCGCTGGTCGACCTCGACGACGAGACCCGCGAGGAGCTGACCGGCAGCCTCATCGAGGCCGCGGCCGTCGAGTTCGACGACGACGATAGCGTCGTCGTCCACGGCCGGGCCGACGACGAGGAGCTGCTCGAGGAGCTGCTCGCGTCGTACGACGGCTTTTCGGTCGGCGAGCCGGTCGACTGCCTCGGCGGCGTCATCGTCGAAAGCGAGACCTCCCGCGTTCGGGTGAACAACACCTTCGACTCGGTGCTTGAGTCGGTGTGGGACGACCAGTTGAAGGACATCTCGGCGCTCCTCTTCGAACAATGAGTACGACCGGGAGCTCGAATCCGGAGTACGTCAACGCCCGGGTCCGTGCCCGGCGTGCGGCGCTGTTCAGCGACGACGAGTACCGTAAGCTCGTCCGGATGACCCCCTCGGAGATCGCCCGCTACATGGAGGAATCCGAGTACGAACGCGAGATCAACGAACTCGGGAGCCGACACAGCGGCGTCGACCTCATCGAGTACTCGCTGAACCGGAACCTCGCCAAACACTTCAACGACCTGTTGGGCTTCTCGGAGGGCCGGATGTACGACCTGATCGCCCGGTATCTCCGGAAGTTCGACGCCTGGAACGTGAAGACAATCATGCGAGGCGTCTACTCGGGGGCCGACCGCGAGTCGATCGAGACCGACCTGATTCGGGCCGGCGAGTTCGACGAGTCGTTCCTCGACCGGCTATTGGAGGCCTCGACTATCGAGGACGTGATCACGAGCCTCGACGGCACCATCTTCGGTGACCCGCTGGAGGCGGCCCTCGAAGACTTCGAGGAGACCGACGTGCTGGTCCCGCTGGAGAACGCGGTCGACCGCACCTTCTACGAGGAGCTGTTGGCCGACCTCCCGTCGAGCGAGGCGATCGATCTCTACCGGGAGTTCCTCGAAGCCGAGATCGACTTCCGGAACGCCCGCAACGCCCTGCGGCTGGCCCGCAGCGGTGCGGACATCGATCCCGCGGAGTACTTCATCGAAGGCGGGCGGCTGTTCAACGCTCGGGAACTGGAGGGGCTGGTCCAGAGCCCCGACCAGCTGGTCTCGACGATCCGCGACAGCAGCTACGGCCGTGAGCTCTCGGGACCGCTGGACGAACTGGAGGACGCCGACAGCCTCATCGCCTTCGAGCGCGCTCTCGAATCGGTGTTGCTGAAATACTCCCGGCGGCTGGGCAACGTGTATCCGCTGTCGATCTGCCCGGTCGTCGCCTACATCCTGATGAAGGAACGCGAGGTCGAAAACATCCGTGCGATCGCTCGCGGCCGTGAGGCCGGACTGAGCGAGGCCGAGATCGAAGGGGAGCTGGTGATCCTATGAGCCAGGAAATCGCAGTCATCGGGAGTCCGGAGTTCACCACCGGCTTTCGGCTCGCAGGCGTCCGCGTCTGTGAGAACGTCCCCGACGACCGGAAGGACGAACAGCTCGACGACGCCGTCGAGGACGTCCTCGCCGACGACGACGTGGGTATTATTGTCATGCACGACGATGATATGCCACACCTCTCGCGAGGGACACGGAAGGCCGTCGAGACCAGCGTCGAACCGACGCTGGTGACCCTCGGGGGCGGAGCCGGCAGCGGTGGACTACGCGGACAGATCAAACGCGCCATCGGTATCGATCTGATGGAGGACGAAGACTAACTATGAGTCAAGCAACGCAACAGGACGCCACAACCGGCGTCATCGAAAGCGTCAGTGGGCCGGTCGTCACCGCCCGCGATCTCGACGCCCGAATGAACGACGTCGTCTACGTCGGTTCGGAAGGGCTGATGGGTGAGGTCATCGAGATCGAGGGCAACATCACGACGATTCAGGTCTACGAGGAGACCTCGGGCGTTGGCCCGGGCGAACCCGTCGAAAACACGGGCGAGCCACTGTCGGTCGACCTCGGCCCCGGTATGCTGGATGCCATCTACGACGGCACCCAGCGCCCACTCGACGTCCTAGAGGACAAGATGGATAGTGCCTTTCTCGACCGCGGTGTCGATGCTCCCGGCATCGACCTCGACAAGGAGTGGGGCTTCGAGCCCACCGTCGAGGTCGGTGACGAGGTCAGTGCCGGCGACGTCGTCGGTACGGTCGAAGAAACAGTAACGATCGAACACAAGGTCATGGTGCCGCCGGACTACGAGGGCGGCGAAGTCACCGCCATCGAGTCCGGCGAGTTCACCGTCGACGAGACGGTCGTCGAACTCGACTCCGGCGAGGAAGTGACCATGCACCAGGAGTGGCCGGTCCGACAACCCCGGCCGGCGGTCGAGAAGAAGACGCCGACGAAGCCGCTGGTGTCGGGCCAGCGCGTCCTCGACGGCCTGTTCCCGATCGCCAAGGGTGGGACCGCAGCGATCCCCGGTCCGTTCGGATCCGGGAAGACGGTCACCCAACACCAGCTCGCCAAGTGGGCCGACGCCGACATCGTCGTCTACGTCGGCTGTGGCGAGCGCGGCAACGAGATGACCGAGGTCATCGAGGACTTCCCCGAGCTGGAAGACCCCAAAACGGGCAACCCGCTGATGGCCCGGACCTCGCTCATCGCCAACACCTCGAACATGCCCGTCGCCGCCCGTGAGTCCTGTATCTACACGGGGATCACCATCGCGGAGTACTACCGCGACATGGGGTACGACGTGGCACTAATGGCCGACTCCACCTCGCGGTGGGCCGAGGCCATGCGGGAGATCTCCTCCCGTCTGGAAGAGATGCCCGGCGAGGAGGGCTACCCGGCCTACCTCGCAGCCCGTCTCAGCCAGTTCTACGAGCGGGCCGGCTTCTTCGAGAACACCAACGGGACGACCGGTTCCGTCTCTGTCATCGGCGCGGTCTCGCCGCCGGGCGGGGACTTCTCCGAGCCAGTCACCCAGAACACCCTGCGTATCGTCAAGACGTTCTGGGCACTCGACGCCGACTTGGCCGAACGACGGCACTTCCCGTCGATCAACTGGAACGAGTCGTATTCGCTGTACCGCGACCAGCTCGATCCGTGGTTCGAAGACAACGTCACTGAAGACTGGTCGGAGATCCGTCAGTGGGCCATCGACGTGCTCGACGAGGAGGCCGAACTCCAAGAGATCGTTCAGCTCGTCGGCAAGGACGCCCTGCCGGAGGACCAGCAGCTCACCCTCGAGGTCGCTCGCTACCTGCGTGAGGGCTACCTCCAGCAGAACGCCTTCCACCCGACGGATACGTTCTGTCCGCCGGAGAAGACCTACCTCATCCTCACGGCCATCAAAACGTACAACGACGAGGCCTTCGACGCACTCGATGCTGGGGTGCCGGTCGAGGATCTCGTCTCCCTGGAGTCGACGCCGCAGATCAACCGGATCGGCGTCCAGGAGGACTACGAGGAGTACGTCGAAGAGCTCAAAGAGGATATCACCGAGGAACTGCGGGGGATGTACTAATGAAAGAGTACCAAACCATCAACGAGATCAGTGGGCCGCTCGTCTACGCCGAAGTCGACGAGCCGATCGGCTACGACGAGATCGTCGAGATCGAGACCGAAGACGGCCGCACCCTGCGCGGTCAGGTGCTCGAATCCAACGACGGCCTCGTCGCAATTCAGGTCTTCGAGGGTACCAGCGGGATCGACCGCGAGGCGTCGGTTCGCTTCCTCGGCGAGACGCTGAAGATGCCCGTCACCGAGGACCTGCTCGGTCGGGTCATGGACGGCACGGGCCAGCCGATCGACGGCGGCCCCGAAATCGTCCCCGAGTCCCGCGAGGACATCATCGGCGCGGCAATCAACCCCTACTCCCGGGAGTACCCCGAGGAGTTCATCCAGACGGGTGTTTCGGCCATCGACGGCATGAACACTCTCGTTCGGGGCCAGAAGCTCCCGATCTTCTCGGCATCCGGCCTGCCGCACAACGATCTGGCACTCCAGATCGCCCGACAGGCGAGCGTGCCCGAAGAAGAGGAAGGCGATGACGAGGAGGCCAGCGAGTTCGCAGTGGTCTTCGGTGCGATGGGGATTACCCAGGAAGAGGCCAACGAGTTCATGGACGACTTCGAGCGCACCGGTGCGCTGGAGCGATCCGTGGTCTTCGCCAACCTCGCGGACGACCCCGCAGTCGAGCGGACGGTCACCCCCCGGCTCGCGCTCACCACCGCCGAGTACCTCGCCTTCGAGAAGGATTACCACGTGCTGGTGATCCTCACGGACATGACCAACTACTGTGAGGCGCTCCGAGAGATCGGTGCCGCCCGTGAAGAGGTGCCGGGTCGACGTGGTTACCCCGGTTACATGTACACCGACCTGGCGACGCTCTACGAGCGTGCCGGTCGGATTCAGGGTCGTGAGGGCTCGGTCACGCAGCTCCCGATCCTCACGATGCCCGGCGACGACGATACCCACCCGATCCCCGATCTGACGGGGTACATCACGGAGGGCCAGATCTACGTCGACCGTGACCTCAACAGTCAGGGCGTCCAGCCGCCGGTCAACGTGCTGCCGAGCCTCTCGCGGCTGATGGACGACGGGATCGGCGAGGGCCTGACCCGCGAGGACCACGGCGACGTGGCCAACCAGATGTACGCCGCCTACGCCGAGGGTGAGAACCTTCGGGACCTGGTGAACATTGTCGGTCGTGAAGCACTCAGCGAACGGGATAACAAGTATCTCGACTTCGCCGAGGCCTTCGAGACCGAGTTCATCGATCAGGGCTTCGAGACGAACCGCTCGCTCGAAGACACCCTCGACATCGGCTGGGAACTGCTGAGCCAGCTCCCGAAGGCCGAACTCAACCGGATCGACGAGGACTTCATCGACTCCTACTACGTCGAAGACGAGGGCGAAGCCGTCGAAGCGACCGCCGACTAAGCTATCGACTGTCTTTCGGTTTTTCCACTTTTATTCGTCGACCGCTACCGATTCGAGAGTTACTGGGTCGACCGGTCGATCGTTCCCATCGGTCTCGACGCCGCCGATTTCACGAACGACAGCCATCCCCTCGGTGACCCGTCCGAACACCGAATGGACGTCGTCGAGATGTGGGGTTGCAGTCAGCGTGATAAAGAACTGCGAGCCGTTGGTGTCGGGCCCTGCGTTCGCCATCGAGAGGACGCCCGCACCGTCGTGGCGTAACTCCTCGTGGAACTCGTCGTCGAACTGGTAGCCCGGCCCGCCGCGGCCGGTCCCGGTTCGGTCGCCGGTCTGGATCATGAAGTCCTCGATCACGCGGTGGAACGGGACATCCCGATAGAAGGGTTCGCCGTCGACCGTCTCGCCGGTTTCGGGGTCGACCCACTCTTTATCGCCCGTCGCGAGGCCGACGAAGTTCTCGACCGTTCGGGGTGCGCGGTCGCCGTAGAGTTCGACTACCACCTCACCCCGACTCGTGTTCAGTGTGGCCGTCCGCGGGCCGGAGTCGGTGGTCTGGGTGGTCGAACTGTCGCCCAGACAGCCAGCAAGCGCTCCACCCACGCCCGCGGCTGTCAGCGTCAGCACCCGTCGTCGGCTGTGAGTCATCGGTTCCCTCCTTCGGTAGCAACAGCATAACGATACTGATCGGCGTCGTTAGCCGTCGACTACCACGTCGAATCGGCCGCGCCAGTGGTAGCGTCGACCGCCCCAGACAAAGCTCCGAGATAACCCATAGAGCAACAGCGGGAACTGAGCGATGAGCGCCGGATACGTCAACAGGACGGTCCACCGCCGAACACCGAAGTAGATATACAGTCCCGCCATCAGCAGCGTCGACGCCACTGCCGCCGGCAGCGGAAACAGGAGACAGCAGGCGACATACAGCGTCGACAGCGGGACAGTCACGTTCGGATACGGCGAGAAGTACCGGACGATCTGCATGAACCGGCTGTTACGTTCGAGGCTTTCACGAACTGTGCCGCCGATCTCGACCCGCCGGACGCGCTTGACTGGCGTCACGTCAAGATACGCCCCCAACAGCCCGTCGTCGCTGACCGTCCGCCGGAGGTCGTGTAGAAACGCTGCCTCGTCGAGATCGTCCCGCTCGAAGATCACCGCCCCGCCCCACGGTTTGTTTACGAGCGTCAGTCCCGCGGTCGCCCCCATCACGTACATCGGTTCCATGAGCGTCGACAGCGGGTCGCGGCCGACGAAATACGGCACCTCCGTCGTCGGTCCCTGCCGTTCGTAGTCGCGCTGTAGGTCGGTAAGCCACGCCGGTGGGTGGTGAAAGTCGTCGTCGGTCCAGACCAGCCGGTCGTGGCGCGCGGCCTCCATCGCCGTGGCGATGGCGTTGGCCTTCCCCGAACAGTCCTCCGGCTCGCCGGCAACGAGGAATCGTACGCCGTCGGGCAACGAGTCGCCCGCGCCCGCGACCGGATCGCGTTCACTGTCACAGACGACCAGCAGTTCGTCGTCAGGGCTCAACTGGTCGGCGACTTCGTCGACCACGTCAGTTTCCCTAACGGTCGGTAGAATGACGCTCGTCGGCGGTCTGTCCATACTGAATGTACGCCGACAGTGGGTGTAAGGCCGTCGACAGTGACAGCGACCGGACTCGTCAGGCGCGTCGACACTCGGGCAGAAAGGCAGAGTCGCTTTGTAAGTGGCGTTATAACGAAGCTATATGACCAACGCGCGAATCGGGTTCGTCACCCAGACTCACACCGGAGCGGTCACGCCGCTGGAGTCGATCCAGTGGGCTGCCGAGTTGGGGTACGATTTCATCGAACTCTACATGGACGGTGCCTCCGAACGAACCGGCCTCGATCGGGAGGCGATCACCGCCGCCCTCGCCGAGACCGAGATCGATTGTCTGGTGCATCTCCCGTTCGTCGACCTCGATCTCGGGACGCCTCGCGACAAGGTCCGCGAGGGTTCGATCAGGGAGCTGCGGGCCTGTCTGGACGCGGCTGCGGATCTCGGTGCCGAGAAGGCCGTCGTCCACGCCAGCACCCATGCCACCGCTCCCGAGTGGAGCCAGCGGCGGACCAAACCCCGCATCCTCGCCTCGGTCCGGGAGCTCGAAGCCTACGCGACCGCCAACGGGATCGAGCTCTGTGTCGAGAACCTCCCCGACGACGTGTTCACCATCCGGAGTATCGAGGAGATCCTCGCCGAGACCGACGCCTCGCTGACCGTCGACACCGGCCACGCACGCGTCTCGGGCTGTTCGGCAGCCGACACCGCTGCGTTCCTCGACGACCACCGCGAGCGGGTGTCCCACGTCCACGTCAACGACGCACGGGAGGCCCGCGACGAACACGTCCCGGTTGGCTCCGGGACGACCGACTTCGAGACGATTCTCGAACCGCTTGTCGACGGCTGGAACGGGACCGTCTCCGTTGAGGCCTACACCTTCGACAAGGACTACATGCGCTTGAGTAAGGAGAAACTCGACGCGTGTCTTTCGGCCTGAGGCGGGTCGTAACGCGGCTTCGGCGTCGGTGCTTCGATCGGTGGTGGCCTTCCCGGAGGTGGCGGTCGTCACTCGACCTGTTGTGGCAGTGGCTCGTCTATCTGGTCGTCGACCGGTTTTCGGGGCTCTGGAGCCGCAACGATCGACTCTGGGTGTTCGGCGCGCGTGGCGGATCGGGGTTCGTCGACAACGCCAAATACCTGTATCTGTGGGTGGCCGCCAACGAGCCCTCGGTCCGGCCGGTCTGGCTCAGCACGGACGACGACGTCGTCGATGCCCTCCAGCAGCAGGGGTACGAGGCCTACCACGCCCATTCGATCCGTGGCCGCCTCCTCACCCTCCGGGCCGGGGTCGTGTTCGTCACCCAAGGGCTCCGAGACCTCCACATGGGGAGTACTGCGGGAGCCACACTCGTCCAACTCTGGCACGGCCTCCCGTTGAAAACGATCGCGTGGGACGCCGAATGGCCAGACCAGCCGTGGCCCGTGCGGCGGTGTCACGCGTATATGGCCGACGAGATCGACCTCGTCACCGCGCCGTCGACCGCCGCCATCGAGCCGCTGGCCTCCGGGTTGGGTGTCGCTCCCGACCGGTTCGTCGTGACCGGCTACCCGCGAGCGGACGCCTTCGCCGAGGAAATCGACGGCGCGAGGCTGACCGTCGACGAGTCACTCCTCGACCGCATCGAGTCACAAGCTGCCGACGGCGCGGTCGTCTTCTACCTGCCGACCTACCGCGAAGACGGCAAGTCGTTCGTCGATGCCTTCGATACCGCTGCTGTCGGCGAGCTACTTGAGGAACGCGGGGCCCACCTCTACATCAAGGCCCACCCTGACGAGCCGGTGACTGCCGTCGCCGACCATCCGCGAGTCCACTGGCTACCAGCCTCGGTCGACCCGTATCTCGTCCTCCCCCATGCGGACGTGTTAGTCACCGACTACTCGTCGGTATTCTTCGACTTCCTCGCCGCCGACCGGCCGATCGTCTTCTTCGCGTACGACCGATCGGCCTACACCGCCGCTCGTGGCTTCTACTTCGACTACGAGTCGGTGACACCCGGCCCGATCGCGACCGACGTCGACGAACTCGGGACGGCGCTCGCTGAGGCACTCGAGGCGACAGCCGGTGGAACCGACCCGTATGCGACTGCACGCCGACGGCTCCGCGAGCGGTTCTGTCCGGTTCCGCCCGGAGCGGCGTCGAAGCGGGTCTCCGAGGCGGTTTCGCGGCTGGTTTCCGGCGATCCCGAGAGCCGACGCCACCGTTCTAACTGTTCTTCGGACAGGTCGACCGCGGAACTAATCGAATTTTGAAACGTTCTGATAGAGAAATTTAAGTATTCGTCACCTAACCCCCTCCTAGTGAGATCCGGGAACCCGCAGGGGACGCTGACGACCGCGGTCGACGGGCAGTCGACGGTCGAACTGAACGGGATCGCACACCGTGGTTTCGCCGGGCTGTATCCGGAAAATACGGTGGCTGCGGTCGAAGCCGCAGTGGCAGACGACCGGGCGACGAGCGTCGAGATCGACGTGATGCCGACCGCCGACGGAGAGATCGTCGTCTGTCACGACGACGACCTCTCCCGACTGACCGACGCGCCACCATCGGTTGCGGAGACCGACCTCTGGGAGTTGCCCTACGACCGGATCGCGGGCTACAACGTGCTCGGCACGACGCAGTCGATCCCACGGTTGGACGACGTGTTAGCAGTGATCCCCCGAGAGATGACTGTCAATATCGAACTGAAAAATCCGGGGAGCACGGAGCTTCGGTTCGCCGAAACGCTCGACGGACCGGCCCTCGATGCGGCCGTCGACCGCTGGCGGCCGTTCGTCGGTCAGGTTCTCGATATCGCGACTGACGGTGGTCACGACCTGCTGGTCTCGTCGTTCTACGAGGGTGCGCTCGCGGCGACCCGAGAGCTCGCCCCGTCGGTCCCGATCGCGTCGGTGTTCCACGCTTCGGTCGACACCGGCCTCGAACTGAGCCGTCGGTACGACGTCGAGGCGATCCACCCGCCGTGGAACATGGTGGCCGACGTCGAACTCCCGGACGACGGCCCGGTGCCGGGCTCGTTCGGTGACATCGACCTCGTCGAAGTGGCCCACGACGAGGGGCGAAACGTCAACGCGTGGACGGTGACGACGTGGCAGCAGGCCGCCGCACTCGCTGCGGTGGGCGTCGACGGGATCATCGCCGACTACCCCGGCGTCTGTGTCCCCCTCCAGCGGCCCGGCCTCGAATCCGTGACCCGGTGATCGACGCTCCGACGGCTACTCCGTGACCCAGTGATCGACGTTCCGACGGCTACTGACCCTCGCCCGCGCGCGATGACTGCCTCCAGTGGGCTGATAGATCGACGACGGCCGTTCCTGACTCTGCTGAGTTCTCGGTCGGGATACAGTACGTAAACAGGTGCTGCCTTTCGTACGTGGTATATATAGCATCGAATCGAGTACGGAGTCCCGGCCGACGTTGTATAGTAGCCACCGCCTACTTATCCGGTCTGCTGTGAGCCTGCCCCCCGTACTTTTGAAGCGGACCCTGATCCTCCCGGTGGCGAACGCATGGATGCAGTTATCCTCGCGGCCGGAACCGGCTCCCGGCTCCGGCCACTGACAATCGATCAGCCGAAAGCGTGTGTGACCGTCGACGCGGTCCCGATCGCCGAACACCAGCTCAGAGCCTACGACGCGGCGGGATTCGAGACCGTCCACGTAGTGACTGGCCACATGGCCGATCGGATCGAAGCGCTCTGCGAGCGCCTCTCGGTAGCGCTCTCCGTCGACATCGAACTGATCCACAACGAGGTCTTCGCCAACACGGACAACATGTACTCGTTGTACTGTGCCCGCGAGGCCGTCGCCGGCGAGCCGTTCGTCCTCAGCAACGGCGACGTGGTCTTCGAACCCGCGGTCGTCGATCGGCTGGCCGCCGTCGACGACCACAGCGCCATCGCGGTCGACACCGACCAGTACGACCCCGAGGCGATGAAGATCACCGTCGACGAGGCGGGCGCTATCACTGGGATCTCCAAACAGTTCGAAAACGAGGTCGCCGCCGGGACGTCCATCGATTGCTACCGGTTTTCCGCGGCCACCTCGGCGAAGCTGTTCGATCGGATCGAGCGGCGGATCGAAGTCGACGGCGAGTACACCGCGTGGACCGAACTCGCCATCGACGACCTCGTATCGAGCGGTTCCCACGATGTCCGACCGGTCGATATCGAGGGCGCCGACTGGGTCGAGATCGACGAGCGGGCCGATCTGCTGGCGGCCGACCGGACCTTCTCGTCGCTCGGCGACCTCCGCTCGATGGCGGCGGTGTTCTTCGATCTCGACGGAACGATCTATCTGGACGAGACGCCCATCGACGGCGCTGCCGAGGTGGTCGACCGACTGCGTGCCGCGGGCGTCGACGTCTACTTCCTCTCGAACAATTCCTCGCGGTGGAAACCGACCTACGCCGACAGACTCGCCTCGATGGGGATCGACGCCGATCCCGACGACATCGTACTGTCGACCGACGGCGTGATCGACTACCTCCGAACGAACGGAATCGAGGCGAGCTACGTCGTCGGCACCGAGGCGATGCGCGAGGCGGTTGCGGCCGCCGGAATCGAGCCGACGGCGGACGCTCCCGAAACCGTCGTCGTCGGCTTCGACACCGAACTCACCTACGAGAAACTCGCGGCGGCCACCCTCGCGATCCGCGAGGGCGCGGAGTTCCTCGTCGCCCACGGCGACAGGGTGTGTCCGACCGAAGCCGGGTTGGTCCCCGACTGCGGGTCGATCGCCGCGCTGGTCGAGACCGCGACCGACCGTGAGCCGAGCCACGTCTTCGGCAAGCCGTCGGCCGGGATGGTCGAGCACATCCTACAGCGGGAGGGGTACGCCACGTCGGAGGTCGCCATCGTCGGCGACCGGCTGTCGACGGATATCGAACTCGCCGAACGGCTGGGCTGTGAATCGGTGTCGGTGCTGTCGGGTGAGACCACCCGGCGGGCCGTCGAGACTGCCGCCCAACGCCCCTCGCTCGTCGTCGAATCGGTCGGTGAACTCTTCGCCGAGTCCGCCGAACCAGCCGAAACGATGTCGACAGCGGAGTCGACCGACCTGTAATGTGCGGCCAGTGGCCGGGGTCAGTCGACCGGCTGGGGGTGACTAGTCAGGTGGATGCTATTTGCAGTCGCCTGCCGTAATTTCCTGTGCTATGGCAGCCCCAGGCACAATGCCAGGCAGTGAGTCGATATGGCTGTGGATCGGTACCATCGGCATGGCGCTCGGCATGCTCGCGTTCATTGCGCGAGGGTGGAACGTCACCGATGAGGAACAAAAGCGCTTCTACGTGCTGACGATCTTCATCCCTGCGACCGCTGCAGTCGCCTACTTCTCGATGGCGACAGGGTTCGGACTCACCGAAATCACAGTCAACGGACAGGTGTTGGACATCTATTGGGCGCGGTACGCCGACTGGCTGATCACGACGCCACTGCTGTTGATCGACCTCGCGCTGCTGGCACAGGCGAGTCGGAACACGATCTACACGCTCGTCGGCCTCGACGTGCTGATGATCCTCACTGGACTGGTCGGTGCGCTGGCGGCGACGCCCGCCGTCCGCATCGTCTGGTGGGGCATCAGCACCGCCTTGCTGTTGTTCCTGCTGTACTTCCTCGTCGAGTCGCTCAACGAGGCCGCCAGCAGGCAGACCGAGTCGGTGCGGAACTTGACGACGACGCTCCGCAACATGTTGATCGTGCTGTGGCTGGCCTATCCGGTCGTCTGGATCCTCGGCACCGAGGGGACGATCGCTCTTATCCCGCTGTACGTCGAGACGGCGGCGTTCATGGTGCTGGATCTGACTGCGAAGGTCGGCTTCGGCTACGTGCTTCTGCGGAGCCACAGCGTCCTCGATCAGGTCGGAAGCGTCGACTCCGCGCCGAGTGCTGCCGTCGACTGATCGCTCCGGTCGACCGGCCGCTTTTGTAAGTCGTCGCGTTCGAGACGGTCGCCACTGCGACGGAAACTGAAAACCATTAACCCCTTTGCCAAATAAGGCCCACCCAAGCGATGGCCGAGGACGTCAAACCAACCCGGAAGAACCTGATGGCGATCGAGGACCGCATCGAACTCTCCGAACGCGGTCACGACACGCTCGAACAGAAGCGCGACGGGCTGATCATGGAGTTCATGGACATCCTCGATCAGGCCCAAGACGTACGCGAGGACCTCAACGCGAACTACGAGACCGCCCAGCGCAAACTCGATATGGCGCGAGCGATGGAGGGCGACGTGGCCGTTCGCGGTGCGGCCGCCGCCTTGCATGACCACCCCGAGATCACGACCCAGTCGAAAAACATCATGGGCGTGGTCGTCCCGCAGATCGAGTCCTCGAAAGTCAAGAAATCCCTCGACGAACGTGGGTACGGCCTGCTCGGCTCGTCGGCCCGGATCGACGAGGCCGCCGACGCCTACGAGGAGTTGTTGGAGACGATCATCCTCGCCGCGGAAGTCGAGACGGCGATGAAGAAGATGCTCACCGAGATCGAGACCACCAAGCGCCGGGTCAACGCGCTGGAGTTCAAACTCCTGCCGGATCTCTACGAGAACCAGGAGTACATCGAGCAGAAGCTCGAAGAACAGGAACGCGAGGAGATCTTCCGCATGAAGAAGATCAAGGCCAAGAAGGAAGAACAGGAAGCCGAGGAACGCGAAGCCGAAGCCGAATCGGCCGTCGAGGCGACCGTCACCAGCGACTGACTCTCGGTCGGTTGCGTCGTCGGCCAGCAGTCGTTTTTGCACGGTACCGAACGAAGAGTCACATCTGCGGGGGCTCAGATGTGGGGTGGCCGACGGACCGGACCACTCCATCGCATGGAGCTGTCGACGGTAGCGATCCGCGCACCACGCCCGGACCGCTACGGGCGTTTGTTCGCTCAGTCGAAGTTTGTTATACGACACCTACGCGTCGAGTAAGGACCTCCTACTCGCCGATCAGACGCCCGTCGAGTAGCGAAGGATGCCGGCGACGCCGCCGAAGGCGTCCAGCAGCTGTTCGCCCTTCTCGAAGTCCGTCGATATGAACTTGACTTCGGTGCCGCGCTGTTCGGCGATGTCGATGAGGTGGTCGATCACGTCCTCGCGGTCGACGACCTCGGCCTCGGAGCCGTCGGCACACTCGTGGTCAGGGGTGTCGTGCCGCCGGTCGACGACCTCGAACTCGTCGGTGCCGTCGCAGTCGTAGACGACCACGTCACTGCGGAGGTCCTCGGAGATGAGCAGGCGGTCGACCGATCCCATCACGAGATTCCGCCGAGTGGGCTCGAAGCCGTAGGTCGCCTCGTTGCCGGTGTGGAGGTTCTCGAAGAACTCCTCCATCTGCTGTTTGTCCTTGACGACCTCCTGATCCGACAGCACGTCGCTGGCGGAGTCGACCAGATCGCTGAGGCCCGACTCGTCGGTGTAGGCGACGTCGAACTTCCCGAGGACCATGTCCTGCAGTTCGTGGTGGAGGTAGTCGCCGTCGAGGAACTCGTCTTTGGTCGGCGAGGGGCCGCCGACGAGGATGCCATCGAGGTCGTGGCGCTTCGGCACCATCAGGTCGTTGGCCATCCCGGCGACCTCCTGATAGAAGTTGTCGATCGCCTCCAAGCGGAGGCGGGCGAATCGCTGAGCGGACTGGCCACCCTTTCGCTGTTTGCCGGGCACCAGCGAGGACGCGGATTTGACCGGCTCGATGCGTTTCCCCTTGAGCCAACCGACGTTGGCCTCCCGGCGGTCCAGCACGATGAGCCCGAACAGCCCCTTGTCGAGCAGCATGTTCTCCAGCGGCTCGGTCAGGAAGTCCGAATCGCAGTGGTAGCGGAACGACTGGATCGGCTCGGAGGGTGACTCCAGCACGCGGGTGACCATGTCGGTTTGGCCGCCACCGCTGTCGACCGCCCCCGAGAAGATGACGATCCCGTTTTCCGGCGGGTAGGTGTCGTAGTAGCGGAGTCGGTCCTTGATCGACGTCAGAGCGTCTTGGACGTTCGTCCGGGTCTGTTTGGATTTGATGTTGGCGGCCTCGGAGTGCTCCTGGACGACGTGTTCGACGACCGAAGAGATCTGTTTGTCGTCGGGAATGTAGATCGTGACGAGCTGTGTGCCCGAGCCCTCGTACTCCTGGAGCTCTTCGATGACCTTTCGGAACTCGTATTTCCGGCGGTCCTCGCTGGGTTGCTCGTCGGCGTCCGTACTCATTAGTATCCTATCGCCGGGGAGCCGGTAAGTATGCTTTGACTGGCCGAATCCGCCGATCGGTCGACCTGCCGGACCTGCATGACATGGTAGTAGTCGGTGGCTACGATCAGTAGCTAGAGCGTACCTTTATATCCGCGTCGTGGTAGCACGACAGTATGGCACGGGTCTACGCTATCGCCAGCGCGAAAGGTGGCGTTGGCAAGACCACGACGACGGCGAATCTGGGGTCGACGCTGGCCGGCACCGGCGCGGACGTCGTGGTGATCGACGGGGACATCGGGATGGCCAATCTCGGTGCGGCACTCGGCGTCCAGCCCGACGGGGCAACGCTGCACGACGTTTTGAGCGACGCGGCCGAGCCGGCGGCCGCCGCCTACGACGGGCCCGCGGGTCTCACCGTCGTCCCCGGCGACACCTCGCTGGAGGCGTTCGCCGCGGCCGACCCCCAGCGGCTCGATGCGGTCGTCGAGGCGTTCGACGACGCCGACTACGTCCTGATCGACGTCGGCGCGGGCGTCAGCCACGAGACCGGTGTCCCGCTGTCGATCGCCGACGCCGTCATCCTCGTGTCGACCCCCGAGCGCGATGCGCTGGTCGACACCGAAAAGACGCGCCAGCTCACCGACCGCCTCGGCGGCGTGGTCGCGGGAGCGGTGATCACCCGGACCGACGAGGCGACCCCGCTCGAAGAGGTCGTCAGCGGGACCCTCTCGGCCGACGTGCTGACGACAATCCCCGACGACGAGGCCGTCCGGGAGTCGATCGCCGTCGGCGAGCCGCTGTCGAGCTACGCCCCACACAGCGACGCCGCGGCCGCCTACCGACAGCTCGCGGCCGAACTGACCGGTATCGATCCCTCGGCCCCCGAGTCGACTCCGGCCGACGCCGACTCCGAGACCCGCGAGACGCTGGAAGCACGCGACGACCAACTTTCGGACTCGCTCTCCGAGGGCGGCGTCACGATCAACGCCGGAGACGATGCCGGTGACGCGGGCGAGGAACGCCCGCTGGAGGAGTATCCCACGGCCGACGACACCGCCGCCGGCGCATCGAAGTGGGCCGAGGCCGCGACCGGCACCGTCGGCGACGTCGACAGCGCGGTCGAAGACGCCGATCTCGGCGCAGGCTCCCCGGAGAGCACCGACCCCGACCCCGATCCGTCCCGGTCGGACGGTCCCAGTGTCGACCCCGAAGCCACACGACCGGACGACGGCGACGGCGACGAGGAGACGGTGCCGCCGGACGCGATCCCGTTCAGCGGTGCGGGCGACGACGAGTCGGCGTCCGATGCCGCCGAGGACCCGCCGGCCGACGACACCGCACAGACCACCGTGCTGGGGGCGGCGATGGACGACGAGGATGGGGCCGTCGACACTGGGTCGACCGCCGACGCGAGCGAGGACGATGGCAGCGACGAGGCAGTGGTGATCCCCGACGCCGAGGAGACCGCCGGGGCGGCTGACGATGTCGACGATTCTGCCGAGATGGCCGACGACGATGAGAACGACGAGGAAGAGAAACGCGGCTTCTTCAGCCGGCTGTTCCGGTGACTGTCGGGGAAACGTGGTATTCTTGTAGCCCCCGGTCACAGTGGCGGTATGGCAGACAACGGTTCAGTCCCGTTCTGGTGGATCGTCGCCTTCGTCCTGTTGGCACTCGGTGCCGGTATCGGTGCGATTTATCTCGTCGGTGGGAGCATCGTAACCGCGATTCCGGGCCTGTTGCTGTAGCCGGCGCTACATCGAGTCCGGTGCCGCCACGCCGAGCACCGACAGCGCGTTGGCCACGGTGTGTTTGGCAGCCGCGACGAGCGCGAGCCGCGCCTGTCGTGTGTCGGCGTCCTCGGCGGTGAGCACCGGACACGAGCGGTAGAAGCCGTTGAACGATTCGGCGAGTTCTCGCGTGTAGGTGGCGATCCGGTGGGGTTCGAGGTCCTCGCCGGCCTCCTCGATCACGGCCGGGAACCGGGCGACGACGGCCAAGAGGTCGCGCTCTTCGGGGGTCGACAGCACGTCGGCGTCGAACTCGGTCGCCGTCGGTTCGGTGTCGGCCTCTTCGAGGATCCCACAGCAACGGGCGTGGACGTACTGGACGTAGGGGGCCGACTGGGCCTCGAAGTCCAGCGCCTCGTCCCACCTGAAGGTGATCCCCTTGGTGGGTTGTTTCGAGACGATGTCGTAGCGCACGGCACCGATCCCGACCTGATGGGCGATGCGCTCGATGTCGTCGTCGTCGAGTTCGTCGTCGCGGATCCGGTCGTCGAGCCGGGTTTCGACCTCCTCGCGGGCCCGATCGATCGCCTCGTCGAGCAGGTCGTCCAGCATGACGCCGGTGCCGCGGCGGGTGCTCATCTTCCCCTCCGGGAGATTGACGTAGGAGTAGATCACGTCGTCCAGTCGTTCGGGATCGTTGCCGAGGATATCGAGGGTCGCCTGTAGCTGTTCGGCCTGCAGTTTGTGGTCCTCGCCCAGCACGGTCACTGCGCGGTCGAAGTTGTCGAACTTCCACTCGTGGTGGGCCAGATCCCGCGTGGTGTAGAGGCTCGTCTCGTCCGACCGGAGGAAGACGAGGTTCTTGTCGATGCCGTACTCGTCGAGTTCGAGCTGCCACGCGTCCTCTTCGTAGACCGCATACTCGGTCTCCTTCAGGCGCTCGGCGAGTTCGTCCGTGGAGCCGTCGACCATGAACCGGGTCTCCTTGACGAACTCGTCGAACTCCGCCGGCAGGCGGGCGAGACACTCCTTCATCCCACCGAGGACCTGATCGACGACCTCGCCGACCCGCTCGTAGGTTTCCTCGTCGCCGGCTTCGAGTCCCTGCAGGATCGAGGCGATCTCGGCCTCGGCGGCCTCGACAGCTGATTCGTCCGCGGTTTCGAGGTAGGAGTTCCCCTTACGGTAGTACCGGACCAGATCGTACTCCGTGCGGTCGCGGGCGGGCTCGCTGTCGAGGTCACTCTCGTCGAATTTCTCGTAGGCCCAGGTGAAGACGGCCATCTGTCGACCGGCGTCGTTGACGTAGTAGTGGCGCTCGACATCGTAGCCCGCCATCTCCATCGCGTTGGCGACCGCATCGCCCAAGATTGGGTTCCGGGCCCGGCCGACGTGGACCGGCCCCGTCGGGTTGGCGCTGGTGTGTTCGACGACGACCGATTCGCCGCGGTCTTCGAGCTGGCCGTAATCGCTCTCCTGGGCGGCTTCGAGGGTCTCAGTCTGGTAGGCGTCGCTCGTGTGGAAGTTGAGATACGGCCCCTGTGTGGAGACCGCATCGAGGTAGTCGTAGGGGTCGGTGTCGACGGCGTCGGCCAACTGCTGGGCGACTTGCGGCGGGGCCGCGCCGAGTTCACTGGCGAGACGGAAGGCGACACTTGAGGCGAGCGTAGCATCGAGGTCTTCGGGCGGCTCCTCGATCCCGAGGTCGCCGGTCGGCAGGTCGAGGGCCTCCAGACAGCCAGTCATGGCGCTCTCGACCTCCGAGCGGAACGGTCTGAACATACGCCCCGGTTTTCCCCGACCGCTAAAGGACTTTCCGAAGCGACCGGAGCCCCTTCGGCCTTCAGTAGTCGGTGACTACGCGGCTGGATCGCTTCGCTGTCGGCTCCCGTCGACTCCGCCGACGGCTCGGCAGCCCGTCGGCCAGTCAGCCAACCGACGTGGCTTTAGTTGTGGATCGCCTACCGACGAACGGAACCTTTCAGTGGCCGATCAAGTATAACGTTTTTGAGATGCATAGCAGATTCGGTATGCTTATGAGCGACGCGTTCCTTCGGTCGACTATGTCAGAATCGGCTCCGGGGACCCCCGACCACGACGAGCTGCAGGCGCTGAAGGCCGTCGCGCTCGACGGCGGGCTCAACGGTCCCGTCAAGGTCTCGTGTGCCAGCCTCGCGGGACGGCTGGAGGCATCGAACCAGACGGCCTCCCGTCGGCTCCAGCGGCTCGAAGCCGGCGGGCTGGTCGACCGGGACATCGTCTCGGACGGCCAGTGGGTGTCGGTCACCGACGACGGCGAACGGGCCCTCCGGTCGGAGTACGCCGACTACCGCCGCCTGTTCGAGGAGGAAACCGGGCTGACGCTGTCGGGCACGATCACGACCGGGATGGGCGAGGGTCGCCACTACATCTCGCTGCCCGGCTACGAACGTCAGTTCGAGTCCAAACTCGGGTATGGGCCGTTTCCGGGCACGCTCAATGTCGACCTCGACGAGGCCAGCGTTCGGTCCCGCCCCGAACTCTCGGCGCAGGCGTCGGTCCCCATCGACAGCTGGGAGGACGGCGACCGCACGTTCGGCGCGGCGACCTGTTATCCGGCCCGCCTCGAAGCTGACGGGCGGAGCTACGAGCCGACCCACGTGATCGTCCCCGACCGGACCCACCACGACGAGGCGAGTCTCGAACTCATCGCGCCAGAAAAGCTCCGCGATGCCCTCGATCTCGCGGACGGCGATACGGTGTCGATCCACTTCGCGGAGGACTCGGCGTGACCCAGTCGACCGAGAGCGAGGCCGCCGTCGAGGCCGCCGTCGACGCCTTCGCCGACGGCCAGCCGGTGTTGATCCACGACTTCGCCGACCGCGAGGGCGAGACCGACATCGTCTACCCCGCGACCGCGGTCGACGCCGATGCGGTCGCCCGACTGCGGAACGATGCCGGGGGGTTGATCTGCGTGGCCCTCTCGGATCCGGTCAGCGAGACGTTCGGGCTCCCCTTCCTGCAGGAGTTGGTCGACCACCCTGCCGCAGCCGACCACGAACTCGCCTACGACGACCGGTCGTCGTTTTCCCTGACGGTCAACCACCGCGAGACGTTCACGGGAATCACCGACGAGGATCGCGCGCTGACGATCTCCGAACTCGGGGGTGCGGCGGCCGCCGTCGAATCGGGGTACGACGAGGCCGACTTCGCCGACGACTTTCGGACGCCGGGTCACGTCCACCTGCTGCGGGCTGCCCCCAACGGGCTGGTCGACCGGACGGGCCACACCGAACTCGGGATCGCCCTCGCCGAGGCGGCGGGCCAGCCGCCGGCGGTCGTCGTCTGTGAGATGCTCGACGACGAAACCGGCCGCGCGCGCTCGCCGGTCGACGCCGAAACCTACGCCGACCGCCACGGCCTCGTATACGTCGAAGGTGAAGCGCTGCTGTCGGCGCTCGGCGACGGATCCTAACGATTCTTGCAAACTGTTAAGAACTGGTAGGCGAAGGTTTTGGGTACCAATGGCATCATTCGACGAGATGCGCGAAGCGGGCGACATCGAGACGATCTGGCAGAACGGGGAGTTCGTCGACTGGGACGAGGCGACGACCCACGTGTTGACCCACGGGCTGCATTACGGCACCGGGATCTTCGAGGGGGCTCGCGCCTACGACACCGAAAACGGCACCGCGGTCTTCCGGTGGGAGGAACACCTCGACCGGTTTTACGCGTCGGGCAAACCCTACGAGATGGAGATCCCCTTCAGTAGAGAGGAGCTAACCGAGGCGACGCTCGAACTACTGCGCCGACAGGACCTCCAGAGCGCCTACATTCGACCGATCGCCTACTTCGGCTACAACAGCCTCGGGGTGAGTCCGGAGGGCTGTCCGACCGACGTCGCCATCGCCGCCTGGCCGTGGGGGGCCTATCTCGGCGAGGACGCACTGAAAAACGGGATCGACGTGATGGTCTCGTCGTGGCGCAAACACTCCTCCAGCCAGATCCCGACCAACGCCAAGACGACCGGGCTCTACGTCAACAGCCTGCTGGCCGGCGAGGAGGCCCGCCGCAACGGCTACGCCGAAGCCATCGTGCTCAACAAGGAGGGGCAGGTCGCCGAAGGCCCCGGCGAGAACCTCTTTCTCGTCCGTGACGGCGAGATCTACACCCCGGCGCTCTCCCAGAGCATCCTCGACGGTATCACCCGCGACACCGTGATCACGCTGGCCCGCGAGATGGGCTACACCGTCCACGATCAGGCGACGATCAGCCGCGGCGAACTCCACACCGCCGACGAGTTGTTCTTCACCGGCTCGGCCGCCGAGGTCACCCCGATCCGGCAGGTCGACAACGTCCAGATCGCCGACGGAAGTCGCGGTTCCGTCACCGAGGACCTCCAGTCGGCGTTCTTCGATCTGGTCGAACGGGAAACCGACGCCCACGACGACTGGTTCACCTACGTCTGAGCGGTCCCGCCGAGGAGTCGACGGTGTGGCTGTCCGTATCCGAGCCATCCGAATCGCTGTCTCCATCGGCACCGTCCGAGTCGCTGTCCCCATCACCAGTATCCGAGTCACTGTCTCCATCAGTGCCGTCCGAATCGCTATCCCCATCATCAGTATCCGAATCGCTGTCGGTATCACCGTCTTTCCGGGCGCGTTCCAAGCCACGCGTGGGGCCGGTTTCTGGTACGTCGTCACTCCCGCGTTGTGGGTCGGTCGACGCAGTGTCCGACCCCGTTCCGATGTCGACGTCGAGAACGTACAGCACGACCGGGGGACAGACGTACGCGGCGATCGCGACGCCGGCGAACAGTGGATCGATGAAGACGAGCAGGCCGAAAATAGTGAGGGCGGCCGCCGACGCGGCATGGATCGCCGAGTGGGTGTATCCTCGGTAATACGCCCACAGTCCGGACACCCACTGTCTCGTCGTCGAGACCGCCCCTGTTTCGGTGGTACTACCTCCCATACTCGTCCGACGACAGCAACGAGCAAGAACCCTCAACTCACAGGTTGTGATACGTCCCGGTCTCTTGTTCGGGTGGACCGCCGGCACAGTCGACTAACGTGGGACTACCGTGCCGTGTAGGCACTGCCTACTAGCCGAATTGGCGGTCTCAGATATGCTCCGACCGGTTTCACTCGAACCGCTTACGACGGCTCCAACACTGAACCTGACCAGTAGGATGTCTTTAACAGCTACACAGACTGTCTTATAGAATTCATAACAAAGAAGATATCCTTCTCGTGGCCTTCCATGGACGTTCTCCATACCCAGACAACGGCCGAATCGCATCAGTCCCAGCAGCGAACGTGTGAGAACTGCGGCGAGTACGTCACCAAACAGTTCGTCCGGGTCTTCGGCGCGAACGACGGTTCGGTCTACGGCTGCATGAACTGCCTGACCGGGCGTGATCTCCGGGAGGGGGCCGGCACCCAACCCTCCGACTGACCTCGTGGTCAGTCGTCGACCGTAGTCGGATCGCTCCCCGAGGAGTCGGCGTTCGTCGTCACCGTCGCCTCGCCGTCGTCGGCCGCCGGATTGGGCTCTTCCTCGACCGGGATCTGGTGGGCCGACTCGGCGAAGCCGGCGCTCAGCACGCGAGTCAGTGCCTCTTCGACCTTCTCGCCGGTGTCCTCGACACGCTCGGGGTCGACCTCCATGACGAAGCCGGTCGTGATGTTTGGTGCGGTCGGCATGAACAGCACGACCCGGCCGTCCTGAGTCCGTTTGCCGGTTTTGAACGCGGTCATCCGGACCCCGTTCCAGATTTCGAGCCGGACGGGTTGTTGGAGATCGTCGGTTCCCGAGAGAGCGGTTTCGACCGCCAGCTTCGAGGCGTTGTAGACGACCCGGAGCCCCGGCACCCGGTTGATCGTGTCGTCGATCGTCGCCTCGAACACGCGGCCAGCAGTAGTCCGCATCAGGTAGCCGACTGCCAAAATCAGCGTGATGATGAGCGCGAGCGCGACGAGGATCCGCGTGAGAGGAACGAGCTCACCAGGGACGCCCAGTTCGGCGAAGTCGAGTTCGTCGATCAGCGGCAGGCCGATAATCCGGACGTACAGCCAGTTGACGACGAAAAGAAGGATCCCGAGTGGGAGCAGCACGATCAGCCCACTGGCGATGTCGCGTTTCCACGTAGACATTCAGCAGACTCTCGGTTCCCGAGACCCTTATACATTGGACACTACGACCCCGGGGGCGGCCGCTACTGTCCGTCGAGGGTGATCGTCTTGAGTTCGATGATCCGGTCGTCGGCCAGCAGCTCTTCGAGCACCTCGTCGGGCACGTCGACGTCCAGATTGTAGACGGTCAGTGCCTCGCCGCCGATGGTTTCGCGGGCGTTGAACATCCCCGCGATGTTGACGTCGTTCTCACCGAGCACCGAGCCGATCAGGCCGATGACACCGGGTTTGTCCTGGTTCCGGGCGACGAGCATGTGGCCGTACGGGATGGCGTCGACGCGGTAGCCGTCGATGCGGACGATCCGCGGATCGTCACCCGCAAAGAGGGTTCCCGAGACGGTCAGCGACTCGTCGCCGTCTTCGACTTTGACGGTAACGAGGCTCTGGAAGTCCTCGGTCTGCCGGGTCTTCGACTCGGTGACCTCGATGCCGCGCTCCTCGGCGAGTCGGGGGGCGTTGACCGCGTTGACCTGCCATTCGAGGGGTTCGAAGACGCCCTTGAGCGCGCTTGCGGTGACGAGGTCGACGTCCTCTTCGGCGATATCGCCCTCGTAGTGGACCTCGACCGAGGAGATGCGCTCGCCCAGCAGTTGGGCGGCGATCTTGCCGGCGGTCTCGCTCAGCCCGAGGTAGGGTTCGATCCGCGGGAAGGCGGTCTCGTCGACCGACGGCGCGTTGAGCGCGTTGAGCACCGGCTGGTCGTTGAGTGCGGCGACCACTTGGTCGGCGGTGTCGACGGCGACGTTCTCTTGGGCGGCCTCCGTCGAGGCTCCGAGGTGGGGGGTGACGACGATCTCGTCGACGTCGAGCAGCGGCGAGTCCTCGCTGACCGGTTCCTCGGCGAAGACGTCGAGGGCGGCTCCGGCCATCGGGCCGTTTTCGACGGCGTCGGCGAGGGCGGCCTCGTCGACGATGCCACCGCGGGCACAGTTGATGAGGAAGCCGTCCTCGAGCAGGGCGAGTTCCTCTTCGGCGATCATGTTCTCGGTCTCGGGCAACAGCGGCGTGTGGATCGTCACGAAGTCCGCGGCTTCGAGACAGTCCTCGAGGTCGTCGACGAGTTCCGCGCCGAACTGTGCGGCCCGCTCCTCGGAGATGTAGGGATCGAAGACGACCAGCTCCATCCCGAGGCTATCGAGGCGTTTGGCGACCTCTTGGCCGACGCGGCCCAGCCCGACGATACCGAGGGTCTTGTTGTTGACCTCGTAGCCGAGGTAGTCCGATTTGGCCCACTCGCCGTCGGTGAGGCGGGTGTGGGCCTGTGGGATCCAGCGGGCGGCCGCAAAGGCCATCGCGACCGTGTGTTCGGCGGCCGCGCGGACGTTGCCCTCGGGTGCGTTGGCGACGATCACGCCGTGGTCGGTGGCGGCCTCGATGTCGATGTTGTCGACGCCGATGCCGGCCCGGCCGACGATGACGAGATCCTCGGCGGCCTCGAAGACCGCCTCGTTGACGTCGGTGCCCGAGCGGACGATCAACGCGTTGGCGTCGGCGACCGCAGTAAGTAGTTCCTCGCCTTCTGCTTCGTAGTTCGTCTCGACCTCGTAGCCTGCTTCACGCAGCCGATCGAGGCCCGCATCGTCGATCGGGTCCGTGACGAGTACCTTCATATCCGTAGGATTTCTCGGCGGTCGATTAAGCGTTTCCACATCGGCCTACTATCCATCGTGACGTATTCCCACACCTGCTGTCGGATACAAACTGCCGACAAGTATCCATATCGGCGCATGTATTCGATATTTGAATCAGCTACCCCGGTCGCTACTCATCCGTTCCGAACGCTGACAGCGACGACTGGGAGGTCGACTCGGTATCGTCGGTCGTGTTATGGCCGTCGGCACCGGTCTCCCTCCGGCGTCGACCACGGCGCGACAGCGAGGCCCGCCGGGCCACTTCGGGGTCCGCAAGCGCCTGCTCGGCTGCCGGTTTGATCGCATCCAACTCCTCGAGGATCCGCTCGCGGGCGGCCTCGTACTCGACGATCGGATACGGGTAGTCATCGCCGATGTCGACGCCGCAGTCGGCCTGAACGTGGAGGGGTGTCTTTTCGGGCTGGTCGAGATGCTCGTCGGGCAAGTCAGCGAGTTCGGGCACCCACCCGCGGATGAACTCGCCGTCGGGATCGTTGTCCCGGACCTGTTTGCGGGGATTGTAGATGCGCAGCATGTTGACACCGACCGTGCCCGCCTGCGTCTGAAACTGCGTGTAATTGATCGCGGGGTCGGCGTCGATCAGGTGGTAGTAGAACCAGTCAGCGCCGGGTTTCCACGGTTGTTGCAGGAGGTCACAGAGGAACGACGCACACATCGCCCGCATCCGGAAGTTCAGCCAGCCCGTGGCGGCCAGACATCGCATCGAGGCGTCGACCATCGGGTACCCCGTCCGGCCTTCCTTCCACGCGTCGACCAGTTCGGGATCGTGGCTGTCGGCGTGAAACCCCTCCATTGCGGGGTTAACTGCTTGGTCCATCCAACCGGGCCAGTCTTCGAGTTTCTGGTTGTAGTGGCGGTTCCAGTAGAGCCGCGAAACGAACATTTCCTTGCCACGGCCCGCAGCGTTGGCGTCGACGTACTGGTAGACCTCCCGGACCGAGAGACAGCCGAAACGGAGGTAGGGAGAGAGGCGGCTCGTGCCCGACCGGGCGTCGACCGGCGCGGAGATGTTGCCCGGATAGCTCCCGATGGCGTCAGTGAACAGTCGGAGGCGCTCGCGGGCGGCCTCGGTGCCGCCCGGCGGGACGTCGGTTTTGGTCGGCGAGATGTCGTAGGTCGACTCGATTCGGTCGATGGTGATCGGGGTGTCGACTGCGGCCAGCGAGACGGCTTCGGGGTCCCACGCGTACTGGTCGTCGGTGAACCACTCCTCGACAGCGTCGCTCCAGCCATCGCGGGGATTCTCGTTGCGGACCAGGCCGTCGCCGTCGACGAAAGTCACGTCGCAGTCGGCCGCCGCGGCGTTGTCGCGCTGCCAGCCGTACCGGCCGGTCGGGTCGGCGGTGGCGACGATCTCCCAGCCTGCCGCCCGGAAGCGTGAGAGGATTTCGAGGGGGTCGCCATGAGCATAGCTGAGTCGGCTGCCGTGCTGCTGGTATTGGCCGTCGAGGTCGACCAGCGATTCGTGGAGGAATCGGATGCGGGCGTCGCAGGCCAGCCCGTCGTCGCCGTAGAATTGGGGGTCGAAGACGAACAACGGCAAGAGGGTGTCGTACTCGCGGGCCGCGTACGTCAGAGCGGGGTGGTCCCGCGTCCGGAGGTGTCGACGGTGCCAGACCACACAGCCGTTGGTGGCTTCGGAAATCGCCTCGGGCGTGGGTATGGTGTCGGCCGACCCTTCGCCATCCGTACTCATCAGTTGGCGTGAATTGGAGGTCGACTGTGTTAACGATGTGGTCGACCGCCCAACGAACTGGATTCCTGGTGGACTGAAAGGGCGAGATGCTCTCAATGAACCCCGGCGACGCAAGCACCGCAACGAAGTGAGGAGCGCAGCGAGCCGCGGGAGTTGAGAGCATCGAGGGCTTTCTATACCTACTATTCTCCTTCAACTACTCCCCCAAACACGACTCATAAACCAACGACTGAAACAGGGCGTTTTTCATAGCCTGCGCAAAAAGAGCCTCCAATGAGCCTCATTGCGTTCGATTTCGACGGCACGCTGTCGGATTCGGAGATGACCGTGCTGCTCGGCGAGAAACTCGGCGTCGACGACGAGATGGCCGAGATCACCGAGCGGGCGATGAACAACGAACTCAGCTACGCCGAGAGCCTCCGCAGTAGAGCCGACCTCATCACGGGTCTCTCTGAAGAGGATGCCGAGGACGCCTACAGCCAAGTGGAACTCCGACCTGACGCAGCCGCCCTCATCGACCGCCTGCGCGAGGCGGGCCACACGGTCGCCATCTTCACCGGCGGGTTCGAACGCGGCGTCCAGCGCGCCCTTGAGGCCGACGACACCGCAGTCGACATGATCGTTTCGAACCGCCTCCCAATCGAAGACGGCGAACTCACCGGCGAGGTCGAAGGCCCACTGATCGAGGGGACGAAAGACGACCAGCTTGAGGAACTGGCGGGCGAACTCGGCGTCGACATGGCCGACACCATCGCGGTCGGCGATGGCGCGAACGACCTGCCGATGTTGGAGGTCGCGGGGCTGGCGGTCGGCTTCGAGCCGAAACCGGCCGTCGAGCCGTCATGTGACGAGGTCGTCTCGACGATGGCCGATCTCGGCACGCTGCTGGAGTCGCGTGGCATGCTGGCGGCGGCGGTCGACGACTGAATCCGAACCCCTCTGTTTCGTCTGCGCGATCCATTCGCTTTTTCTGAGTAGTTCGTGAGAGGCGGGTTTAGTGGTGTTTGGGGCAGTCTATGGGGGTTTCCGGTTTGTGGTGGGGGTTTGGATATGGGGCAAATATTGCAGTCGAAGTCGACCACTGTGTGTCAATGGTACTCTTTCGTTTAGTTGGGATTTTAGAACAATAGTGTTAATAATGTATCAAAATTATAAATCGCTACTGCACATTATGATCTATATGATTGTTGAGAGCCTACTACCCTTGGTTGCTGCAATTTTAGGAGCACTCTGTCACGAATACGGCCATTGGTTGCTCGGTAGAATTTTCGGTGGTGATGCTTATTTTGACCAATATAAGCACTTCATGCCATCGAGGACTGCTTTTCACTCACCGAAAAACCTCTCTGAATCTCAAGTTCGATTGATCGGTGGTTGGCCCTACATTTTTGTCCCGATTGCTGTGTATGGACTTTGGGAACAACACCTACTCATCGCCATATTTGGGCTTGCTGCTGTAGCCATAATTAGCCCGTCTGATCTGCTTGCTGCTTGGCACCCTCAACAATGGATCAAATTGGCTTCTGGTGAAACAGTAAGCGGAAATGACTTCTAATTAGCATTTAAGTGCTCTACTGAAACACGTGTAGAAAGCCCTCGACGCTCTCGACTCCCGCGGCTCGCTGCGCTCCTCACTTCGTTGCGGTGCTTGCGTCGCCGGGGTTCGTCGAGACTGTCTCGCCCTTTCAGTCCGCCAAGGATGTGGCTGATTAGTCGGTCGACGCCCACCACCCACTCCGGCAACTCTTAAACCCCGCTACAGCTAACAATCGCCAAATGGCCGAGTCCGTCGACTACGTCGACCACCCCTTGCTCACGCCCTCCTTCATCGAGCGTCGACTCTACCAGATCCAGTTGGCCGGAACGGCCCGCAACGGCCACACCCTCGTTTGTCTCCCCACCGGTCTCGGCAAGACGACCGTCAGCCTGCTCGTCACCGCCGAACGTCTCCACGACGTCGGCGGCAAATCCCTCTTCCTCGCGCCGACGAAACCACTGGTCGAACAGCAGGCCGAGTTCTACCGCGACGCACTCACCATCCCCGACGACGAGATCGTCGTCTTCACCGGCGAGGTCCGCCCCGACGACCGCGCCGCGCTGTGGGACGACGCCACGGTCGTCATCGCCACCCCGCAGGTCGTCGAAAACGATCTGGTCGGCAACCGCATCTCCCTTGCTGATGTGACCCACCTCACCTTCGACGAGTGCCACCGCGGCACCGGCGACTACGCCTACGTCTACATCGCCGAGCGCTACCACGCCGACGCCCGCAAGCCCTTGGTCACGGCGATGAGCGCCTCCCCCGGCGGCACCAAGGAGGATATCCAGACGATCTGTGAGAACCTCGGCGTCGACACCGTCGAGGTGATGACCGAAGACGACGCCGACGTCGACGACTACACCTACGAGACCGACATCGAGTGGAAGCGGATCGACCTCCCCGACGAACTCATCGCCATCCGCGACGGGGTCAACGAGGTGATCGAGGACCGCCTCGAACAACTCCGCGAGCTGGGCGTCACGAAGGCCACGAGCCCCGATATCTCCCAGAAACAGCTCAACAAGATCGGCGCGGAACTCCGCCAACTGATGAGCAACGATCAGTCGGAGGGATATCAGGGCATGTCGGTCCACGCCGAGATCATGAAACTCCGCCGGGCGGTGACGCTGGTCGAAACCCAGAGCGTCGAATCTGTCCGGCGCTACTTCGAGCGCCAGAAGAACGCCGCCCGAAGCTCGGGGGCCTCGAAGGCCAGCCAGCGACTCATCGCCGAGCCCAAAGTCCAGGAGGCGATGCGGAAAGCCGAAGCCTACGACGATCTCCACCCCAAGTTCTCCCAGACCCGCATCCTGCTGGCCGAAACGCTGGGCATCAACGACGGCGACCGCGTGATCGTCTTCACCGAGTCCCGCGACACCGCCGAGGCCCTCACCGATTTCCTGAGCCAGAACTTCCACGTCCGCCGGTTCGTCGGCCAGGGCGACAAGGAGGGCTCCGACGGGATGACCCAGACAGAACAACAGGAGACCCTCGACGCGTTCCGCAACGGCGAGTTCGAGGTCCTCGTCTCGACCTCGGTCGCCGAGGAGGGCCTCGACGTGCCCGAAGTCGACCTCGTCCTCTTTTATGAGCCGGTCCCGACGGCGATCCGCTCCATTCAGCGCAAGGGCCGAACCGGTCGACAGGACGAGGGTCGCGTGGTCGTCCTGCTGGCAAACGACACCCGCGACGAGGCGTACTTCTGGATCTCCCGCCGCAAGGAAAAACAGATGGAGTCGGAACTCCGGAAGCTCAAGGGCGTCGCCGAGGAGGTCGAGGAGGAACTGGAGGCCCCCCAGTCGGCGCTCGACCAGTTCGACGGCGCGTCCGGCGACTCCGGTGAGGCGGCAGCGGAGGCTGCGACTAACGGCGGCGTCGACGCCGATCAGGCGGTCGAGGACCCCGGACTGACCGATTTCGGAACGCCCGAGGCAGACGACGAGGCCGCCGAGGAGACGGTCGACACCGAAGCCGACGAAACCGAGACGGAAGCTGACGAAGACGACGGAATCGTCGCCACCGCCGCGAGCGACGACGAGGACAGTGTCGAGATCGTCGTCGACCAGCGGGAACTCGACTCGAACATCGCCCGCGATCTCTCGACCCGCGAAGCGATTACCACCCGCCTCGAAACCCTTGCTGTGGGCGACTACGTGCTTTCCGACCGGGTCGCCGTCGAGCGCAAGTCCGTCGCCGACTTCCTTGCCACCCTCACCGGCGGCGACCGCTCGATGTTCGAGCAGCTCGGCGACCTCACCCGCAACTATAGTCGCCCCATCGTCATCATCGAGGGCGAGAATCTCTACGGCGAGCGGAACGTCCACCCCAACGCCATCCGCGGGGCGATCGCGAGCCTCGCCGTCGACTTCGGGGCCAGCGTCCTCCGGACCGACGACGAGACCGAGACCGCCGATCTGTTGGAGACGATCGCCAGCCGCGAACAGCAAACCCGCGACCGCGCGGTGTCGGTCCACGGCGAGAAAGGGGCCAAGACACGCGCCGAACAGCAGGAGTACGTCGTCAGTTCGATCGCCGATATCGGCCCCGTCACTGCCCGCGCACTCCTAGATCACTTCGGGACCGTCGAGGCCGTCATGACCGCTCGAAAAGCGGATTTACGTGACGTTACGGGAGTTGGCGAAGTAACGGCCGATACGATCCGTGATATCGTTGGAAGCGAGTATTCTTGAAGTCGATCAGTCGTTTCCTCACAACGTTTCAGATAGAGATAGTTGGAAAAAAATCTGCTATAAGACCGCTGGCAGTCGTCTGATAGATGCCTACGGGGCAGTGCAGTAACACAGCACTGTCCGTACGACACCACCATGCGAATACAAACCCCCACTCCCCCCATCGATGTTGTCGGTGTCGACGAGGCCTGCTACGGGCCACCACAACACGAGCAGTCGGTCGATCGGGCCGACTGTCTCTACGGGCCGCCACAACACGAACAGCACGTCGAACACCCCGACTGGGTCGTCTCGATTGCCTGCCGGGCGCTTGCCGCCGGGCCGGTGCCATCCGTGACCGTCCCGACACCCTCCGAGCCGGAACCGAACTCGACGGTCGACCGGGAACGCGAACCCGCCGTCGTTCGCCAGTAGCTCGGAGTACTGCTCGCAGCCGGGCCCGCCCGCTACTCGGACAGTCGAGACGATGGCTGCCGACAGCAACCGGAATCAGTCGAGCGCCGCCAGCGCCTCGGCGGCCTCGCGGGCCGCCGCCAGTAGCTCGCGGGCCCGTCGCGGCTCGTCGGTCTCCTCGGCGGCCCGGGCGAACCGGGTCACCGTCCGCCGGAGCGACTGCCGTGCCTCGGCGAGACTCCCGGCGGCCGCCGTCTCGCCACCCCCCGCCGAGCGTCGCGGCTCGCCGTCGACCGTCGGGGCCGGTTCGCTCGTCCGCTGGCTCCGGGCGGCTCCCGTCTCGTCCCGGACAGCATCCACCCGCTGCGGTCGTGACTGCGAGGACTGCTCGGGGCGCGCCTCCGCATCCCGGTCGCCCCGCGGCTCGGTCGACTGATCGCCGCGCGACTCGGCCATCCGGGGAGCCTCGGACCCGTCGTCGCCGGTCGGCTGAGCGTCGCCTGCGGTTCCCGCATCGGCGTCGGCCGCACCCTCGGCCTGACAGGTCGAACAGAACGTCTGGCCGTTGTAGCGGAACAGGGGATCGCCACACCGGTCGCAGTGCTTGTTCGTCATCGTCGCCCCCTTCAGCAGGAGCTCGCTCATTCGCTGTGTGTCGGCCCGTTTCTCTTCGTCGTCGGCGAACTTCTTCCGAAGCTTCTCGCGTTCGGCTTCCTTGTCGAAGTCGCTCATAGGCGACGAGAGGGGCCTGCGGTGGAAAAACACAGCGGCTCGACCGGCTCGCCCCGACCGAAACTTACAGGGAAATCCCCTGCGTCACTGTCGACCATGACAAAAGTCAGCATCGTCGGTGCGGCTGGCACGGTTGGGGCGGCCACGGGCTACAATCTCGCGCTCCGGGATGTCGTCGACGAACTCGTCTTCGTCGACATCCCCGACATGGAGGACACGACGGTCGGGCAGGCCGCCGACACCAACCACGGCATCGCCTACGACTCGAATACGGTGGTCCGACAGGGCGACTACGCCGCAACCGCGGGCTCGGACGTCGTGGTCATCACCGCGGGCATCCCCCGGTCGCCCGGCGACACCCGGCTGGATCTCGCCGAGGACAACGCCCCGATCATGGCGGATATCGGCGCATCGCTGGCGGAGTACAACGACGACTTTGTCACTGTCACCACCTCGAACCCGGTCGACCTGCTGAATCGCCACCTCTACGAGGTCGGCGACCGGCCACGGGAGCACGTGATCGGCTTCGGCGGCCGCCTCGACTCGGCGCGGTTCCGCTACGTGCTGAGCCAGCGGTTCGATACCCCCGTCCGGAACGTCGAGGCGACGATCCTCGGCGAACACGGCGACGCACAGGTCCCGGTGTTCTCGAAAGTACGGGTCGACGGCCGCGATCCCACCTTCTCGGGCGACGAGCGGGAGGAGATCCTCGGCGACCTCCAGGAGTCGGCGATGGACGTGATCGAACGTAAGGGCGCGACCGAGTGGGGCCCGGCCACCGGTGTCGCCCACACCGTCGAGGCGATCGTCGAAGACACCGGCGAGGTACTCCCCTGCTCGGTCGTCCTCGACGGCGAGTTCGGCCACAGCGACACCGGCTTCGGCGTCCCGGCCAGACTCGGCTCGGATGGGGTCGAGGAGATCGTCGACTGGGAACTCGACGCCTACGAGACCGATCTGCTGGCCGAGGCCGCCGACAAGCTGGCCGACCAGTACGGCCGCATCGCCTGAGGCCCTACAGTCGCTCGGCGATCGCCGCAGCCGTCTTCTCACCGACGCCGTCGACGTCCCTGAGATCTTCGACCGAGGCGTTCCGAACGTTCTCGACGCTGCCGAACCGGCCGAGGAGGCGACTCCGCGTCTGGGGGCCGACACCCGGAATCCCGTCGAGGGCAGTGGCGACCTCGTCGCGGAGCGTCTGGTGGTACTGGACCGCAAATCGGTGGGCCTCGTCGCGGACGCGCTGGCAGACGTGCAAGTGGCCGGCGTCGCTGGGCCAGTCGAACACGCGCTCGGGTGTAATCACGAGCTCCCGTTCTTTGGCCAGCGCGACCGCCGGCACGTCCCAGCCGGTCGCATCGAGGGCGTCGACTGCCGCGCCGAGTTGGCCCTCGCCGCCGTCGACCAGCAGCAGATCGGGGTCGGGCCGGTCGTCCCGGCCGTCGACCGCCCGGGTCGCCCGCCATTCGACCAGTTCGTACATGTTGGCGTAGTCGTCGTTGCGGTCGGTGAGCTTCTTGCGGCGGTAGTCGCTCGTTTCGGCGCTGCCGCCGACGAAACAGACGTTGCTCCCGACGACGTCCCGGCCCTGTGAGTGGCTCACGTCGAACCCCTCGATCCGTTCCGGGCGGCCGATTTCGAGTTCGTCGCCGAGTCTGCCGAGGGGGTCGCCGCTGGCCGGTCGCTGGCGGGCGTTCTTGAGCGCGAGGTCGACCAGTTTGGCCTCCCGGCCCGCCCCCGGCACCCGGACGTCGACGCCCTCGGCGTCGAGCCACGCGGTGACGTCCCCGTCTGTCGGCTGCTCGGAGAGCAACAGCGCGTCGGGGAACTCGCGTTCGGCGTAGTACTGGGGAATAAACGCCGACAGTAGCGCCGGCACGTGCTCCTCGTCGTCGGGGGCATCGAGGCTGTGCCGCGAGCGGTCGACCAGTTGGCCGTCCTCGCTGTGGAGTCGCGCCACGGTCGCCGCCTCGCCCTCGATGGCCACGCCGAGGACGTCGACGCTGCGCTCCCGCGAGTGGCCCGACACCGCCGACTCGCCGCCGCCGTGGAACGCCTCGACGGTTTCGAGCCGATCCCGGAGGTTCGCGGCTCGCTCGAAGGCCTGCTGCTGGGCGGCGGTCTCCATTGCTCGCCTGAGGGGATCGGCGAGCACGCCGGTCTCGCCCTCGAAAAACCGGATCGCCGAGTCGACGTCCTCGCGGTAGCTCTCGGGGTCGATCTCGCCCGTACAGGGAGCCGTACAGAGCCCCATCTCGTAGTCGAGACAGGGCCTCTCGCGGCCGCTGTACTTGTGGTCCGAACAGCCACGCAGTCCGTAGATTTCGCGGATCGCCTTGACCGCCGTCTCGACCCGACTCTTGTCGGTGAAGGGGCCGAAGACGGTCGCCGCATCGTTTGGATCGCGCGTGATCTCGATTCGTGGAATCGAGTGGTCTGTCAACTGCACCAGCGGGTAGGATTTGTCGTCCTTCAGCCGGACGTTGTACCGCGGCTGGTGGCGCTTGATGAGGTTGGCCTCCAACAGCAGCGCCTGCGTCTCGGTGTCCGTGACGGCGAACTCCAACTCGTCGGCCGCTCGGACCATCCGCCGGATGCGGTCGCTCCGGGGATCGGCGTACGACCGCACCCGCGAGCGGATGTCGACGGCCTTGCCGACGTAGAGCACCGTCCCGTCGTCGAGGAACTGGTAGATCCCCGGCTCCTGTGGTGCGTCGCTGGCGCGTTCCCGAAGCATCGAGACCTGCATTCGCCCCCAGTAGGGACGGCATAACTTTCAACCACGCGGTCCGGCGGGGGAGGTTGTCACCGACGCGGTCGGCGGTGAGTAGTTAGTCGACCAGATACTGTCGATCCGACTCGGTGGCGACCGGTCGCTCGCCGCCGATCCGGAGCTGCCAGCCGTCGATGACCGTCGGCTCGTCGTGGGCCGCCCGGAGCGTCGACCGCACGTCGGCGAGATCGAGGCCGTAGAAATCGTCGGGCACGCCACGTAGGTACTGCAGCGCGGTCGAAAAGAGGCTCCGCATCCCGTCGTCATTTTCGAAATCGACGTGTTTGTACGCGCCGGCGGCGACCTGCACCATCCCGTGGAGGAACGCGCTTTCGGTGGTGCCGCTGCCGTAGTTGTACCACTCGTCCTCGAAACAGTCGTGGGAGGCATGGAACTCGCCCGCGTTGAAGAATCGGACGCCGTAGAGGGTCGCCATTCGGAGGGTACCGTGGTCCCAGTGGCCCGTCTCGGGGTTCCAGCCCGTCGGCTCACCGGCCAGCGGCGGCGCGACTGTCGGATCGTGGGTGTGGTCGTCCATCCTGCTTGTCGACCGGGCGGGCGAGGGACCTAACGCCATCGGTGCGGCACCTACTGGTGGTGGCCCAACACACCGTTTATTTCGGCCGACCGACAACGTCGACCAATGGATCGACGCAGCTATCTCGCAAGCGTGGCCGCGGCCTCCTGTGCGGTCGCCGGCTGTCTCGGCTCGACGGCCGACGACCCCGCCGACCCGTCGGGCGTCGCCGTCGAGCCCGTCGCCGACGGACTCTCCAACCCGTGGGGGCTGGCGTTTCTCCCCGACGACGGCCGACTCGTGGTTACCGAGCGCGACGCGAGGCGTGTCGTGCTGGTCGACCGCGAGACCGGCGATCAAACCGGCGTTGAGGGCGTCCCGACGGTCGACGCGGCCGGTCAAGGCGGGCTGCTCGACGTGGCGATCCACCCCGAGTTCCCGGCCGAACCGTGGGTGTATCTGACCTACTCCGCAGCGAACGACGCCGGGGAGTCGACGACGCATCTCGGCCGTGGGCGGCTCGATCCGGCGGCTGCGAGGCTCTCTGATTTCGAGGTGCTCCACGCCGCCGAACCGTTTCTCGACCGCACCAACCACTACGGATCGCGGGTCGTCTTCGGCGACGACCGGCGGCTCTACCTGACTGTCGGCGATCGGGAGTTCAAGGACTTCGGGCCGGAGCACGTCTCACAAGACCTGACGAACGATCTCGGATCGATCCTCCGGTTCGAACCCGACGGCTCGATCCCCGACGACAACCCCTTCGTCGACAGCGAGGAACTCAGTTCCTCGGGCAGCCGGACACAGTCCGGCGACAGCGACGAGCGGAGCTCATCTGGCAGCCGGGCAACGCCCGGCGACGGCGACGCCCGCGATCCGATCTACAGCTACGGCCACCGAAACCCACAGGGGCTGGCGGTCCACCCAGAGACCGGGGCGCTCTGGGAATCCGAACACGGTGAGCGCGACGGCGACGAACTCAACGTGATCGAGGCCGGCGGCAACTACGGTTGGCCACTGGCGACCTACGCCTGCGAGTACGGCACCGATCGGCCGGTCGGTGACTCGCCCGCCGAGCACGAGGATCTCGTCCCGCCGGTCTACTACTGGGAGTGCGGCACCGGCGGCTTCCCACCGGCGGGAATGACCTTTTACGACGGGCCGATCGACGACTGGCGAGGCGATCTGTTCGTCGGCAATCTCGCCGGCGAGTACCTCGGCCGGTTTTCGGTCGACGGCACCGACGTAACCGAACGGGAGCCGCTGCTCGCCGACCGGGGCTGGCGGCTGCGGGCGGTCGCTACCGCTCCCGACACGGGCCATCTGTACGCCGCAGTCGACGCCCCTGAGGCACCGGTCGTCCGACTGGTCCCCGAATAATCGGGGCGTCTCAGGTGTCAGTCTCCGGCCGAGCGTAGTCGTGACCGATGTAGAAAGCCAGCAGGTTCGCCGTCAGAAGGCCGGTGACGGCGAGTAGTTCGGTTCGCGTGCCGACGCCGGCGGTCAACACCACCAGCGTCGGGAGCGGGAGGGCGATAGCCAGCCAGAAGCCGACTGCCTCGACGGTCGAGGCTCCGACACATCGGAGCTGACCGACTACCGCCGTCGACTCCTCGCCAGCCTCGGGGCGGGGCATACAACGTTCGGCGAGGCGGGAGAGTGGCATCGATGTCTGACCTATGTGTGACGACGTGACATGCATATATAATTATTTGCATCATACTGATTTGCTACCGGTATTCACCCCCGTCGACGGGGTAACTGATGCCGGCGAGACCGGTCGGTCGACGGTAATTCGAGTTGCCACGTACTCCGAATGCCACGCGTGGCTCGGTGTCCTACTGGATTCGAAAAAGAGCCGGAGGAGGGATCCGAACCCTCGACCTAATCCTTACGAAGGATTCGCTCTGCCAGGCTGAGCTACTCCGGCGCGCAGTTCACTGTACCGCCATACAGCAAATAAGGGTTGCGAAAGCCGGCTCAGAAATCCCCGTTTTCGTCGACGATTTCGACCTCGCCGCCGACGACGTCGATGTTGATCAGCGTCTTGACGTCGTAGTCGGTGTCGTCGAGTTTGTTCTCGCCGACCTTCTTGATCACTGCCAGCACGTCGACGACCTCGGCGTTCATCTCGGTGAGCGCGTCCAGAATGGCGGTCATCGTCCCGCCGGTCGAGAGCACGTCGTCGAGAACGAGCACCCGGTCGCCTTCCTCGACGTCGTTGATGTACATCTCGGATTCGGAGTAGCCGGTGACCTGCGACAGCGACACCTCGCCGTCGAGACCGTAGGAGCGCTTCCGGATGATCGCCACCGGGATATCGGTCATCAGCGAGACTGCCGTCGAGATATGAATCCCCATCGCCGCGGGTGTGACGATCTTGTCGACGTCTTCGAGGTTGGCCCGGCGGACGATTCGGACGGTGATCTCCCGGAGCAACTCGGGTTCCAACATCGGAACGCCATCGCTGATCGGATGAACGAAGTAGTGATAGCCGTCCTTTTCGGTAACTGGAGTGTCGAGAAGCGACTGCCGCAGGCGGTCCATGTTGGGACTTCTCCAGCCGCTACCTAAAGATGACGGTCCACCGCCGCGGGTCAGTTTTCGGCCCCAGCGGTCAGTTTTCGACTGTCGTGTACCGAACCGTCTGTGTGATCAGCGCGGCGACCGCCAGCGCGGTCGCTCCGATCACGCCGATCGTCACCGGCCCCACGATCGCTTCGTAGGACGCCACGCCCGCGACGACCAGATACGGTACTGCAACGCCGGCGACCACCAGTCCACCGCCGGCGGCCGTCAACAGGGCCGGGAGCCGCCGCTCGCCCGTCCGTTGGGCGATCGCCTGACTGGCGATCACGACGACGCCGAACGGCAGCAGTCCGCCGAGCCACAGGTACGTCGACGCCGGCTGGTCGCCGAGGCCGTCGCTCAGGCCCGCTCCGGTCTGGACGCCGGTCTGCAACAGGTAGCGCTCGCCGTCGACCGAGACGAGTCGGAAGACCGCAGCCGGCGGTCCTTCACCGTACTCGAAGTCGGCTGGCGGCTCCCGGACCGAGTCACAGACGAGGACCGATTCCCGGCAGACCGGTAGCTCGTAGCGCCGCCAGCCGTCGGCCTCGGGCTCGCGGTCGACCGTGCGCTCGACGGCGGTTCTGGCGGCCGGTGACAGTTCCGTCACCGGTGTCAAGGACTCGGGATCGAACTCGTAGAGGTCGACGAGCCGGTCGAACTGGTCGCTACCCTCGGGAACCGCCTGGTGGAGATAGGGAGCAGGTTCACGGGTTTCGTACGGTGAGCCGAAGACGGGATGGGGAATCACCCCGCTGGTGAGCAACAGCGCACCGACGACGAGACCGACTCCCAGCCGGCGTCGATCAGCATCCATACCGCCTCTTCGGTCCGTCGGCGACAAATCCGTTCCGACCGCGACTGATAGCCGAATAACAAAAGTTGTTTGAAAGCCGTTCACGATAAGGTCGGTATGAGTACCAGCGACGGCCGGCTCGAACTCGACTCGCTGACCACGCTCCACTGGATCGGCGTTAATCTGGCGTTGATCAGCGCAGTCGTCCATCTCGTGCTCGGCGTCAGCTTCTTCCCCCACCCGATGGGGGTGCTGTTCCTGCTGGCGACCGGCGGTTTCCTCGGCGGGATCGTCCTGCTGCTGGTCGACTACCGCCGTCGACAACTGTATCTGGTCGGTATCGCCTTTACCGCCGTCCAGATCGTCGCGTGGTACGCACTCAACCGGCCGGGACCGACGGATATCGGGCCGCCGGCATTCATCGACAAGCTTGCCCAACTGCTGTTGATCGGCGTCCTCGCCACGCTCTACCGCTGGGACTGGTGATGGCCGGCGCCACTACCAGTCGCGGGCCGGAGGCCAACGGTGGCGCGTAGACTGTCGGTCGACGGCTCGGCCGACCAGCGGCGATCGGTCGCGGCGCTGTGGCTCGGGCTGCTGGTCGGCGTGACAGTCGCGGTACTTACGACCAGTCTACAGACGATTCCGGACGGACGGTTTTTACTCGGCGTTGCCGGCGCGGTGATCGTCATTTCGGCGGTCGCCACCCGGCCGGTCACGACCGACAGTCGGCTCACGGTGGCGACGGCGATCACTCTCGCTCGTGGGGCCGCCCTCGCCGTGTTGGCCGGCTTCCTGTTCGTCGGTGCGGCACCGGTCACGTGGCTCCCGGCGGCACTGTTCGCTATCGCTGCGGGACTCGACGCCGTCGACGGCGTGGTCGCCCGCGCGACCGATACCGTAACCGATCTCGGCGCGCAGCTCGACACCGAGATGGACGGCCTGACCGTCCTGTTGGGAAGCCTGCTGGTCGTTAGTAAGGGACTCGCACCGGCGGTCTTTCTCGGTGTGGGTCTCGCCCGCTACGCGTTCGTCGCCGGGATCGGGCTTCGCCAACGCCGCGGACTCCCCGTCTTCGAGCTCCCGCCGAGTCAACTCCGGCGGCTCCTCGGCGGGTTTGCGATGTCGGCGATCTGGGTCGCGCTGCTCCCGATGGTCGATACGGCGGTGAGCCGACCGCTGTCGCTCGCCGTGCTCGTCCCGTTTTTGGCGAACTTCGTCCGCGACTGGCTGGCGGTCTCGGGGCGGCGCTGACCCGCATCCCTACTTAAGTAGTCGGCAACTAAATAGGAGGTCGGACCGACATGCATCTCGGATTCGTCGTCTACGGCGGTCTCGACGGCACGTCCGGCGGCTACCGCTACGACCGGCAGCTCGTCGACTACTGCCGGGACTGTGGCGACACGGTCGACGTGATCTCCCTCCCTGAAGGGAGCTACTGGCGGCGGGCGGCCGACGGCCTCGACCCCACGATCGCCCGGCGGCTCGACCGGCCGGTCGACGTACTGCTGGAAGACGAACTGTGCCATCCATCGCTGTGGCGACAGCACCGCCGGCTCGACCGTCCCGGTGCCGTGGCCGCGCTCGTCCACCACGTCGCCTCCGATCGACCGTCGGGCCGGCTGCTGCGGCTCCGTCGGTGGATCGAGCGTCAGTACCTCCGCTCGGTCGACGGGGCGGTCTGCACTAGTGCGTTCACCCGCCGGCGGGCCGCCCGATTGGCCCCCGGCCTCGCCGACTGCCCGGTAGCCCCGCCAGCCGGCCGGACTGAGAGGACCGCCGCCACTCCCGAGGACGTCCGCCGTCGGGCCGCCGAAGGACCGCTCCGGATCGCCTTCGTCGGTAATCTCGTTCCGCGAAAGGACCCGCTCTCCCTCCTCGAAGCGGTCGACCGGCTGGACGGCTGGGAACAGAGCCCCGACTGGGAGCTGACGGTCGTCGGCAGCCACACGGCGGCCCCGGCCTACGCCGAGCGTGTGGTGGAGGCGGCCACCGACCGCGGACTCGACGATCGCGTCCGATTCGTCGGCGAGGTCGACGACGGGGCGCTCACGGACGTGCTCGCGGCCAGCCACGTCTGTTGTGTCCCCTCGACCTACGAGGGGTTCGGGATGGTGTATCTCGAAGCCATGGAGCACGGCGTCGTCCCGATCGCCAGCGCCACCGGCGGGGCCGGGGAGTTCGTCACCGACGGCGGCAACGGGGCGCTGGTCGACCCCGGCGACGCAGACCGGATCGCCGCCCTGTTGGCCGACTGGGCCGCCGACCGCGACCGGTTGGGTGACCTCGGCGTCGCCGCACTGGAGACAGCCGCGGCCCACCCCAGTTGGGCCGAGACGCTGTCGGCTGTCCGGACGTACCTCCAGCGGCTTGCCTCCGACGCGACACCCGATCCGCAGGCTGCGACCCCACAGGAGGGTCGGTCGTGACGACCCATCACGAGTTCCTCGATGCGAAACGGACCATCGAGGACCGGGCGCTGAACCGACGGGTGTTCGATCGGTTTACCGACGCACTCGCCGACCGGGCGGCTGCGCAAGCCGCCGAACCCGATCGGACGGCCGAACGGGTCGTCTCCGCCGATCCGGTTCGGATCGTCGAAGTGGGGGCAGGGACCGGCTCGATGGTCGTCCGGCTCGCCGACTGGGAGGTCTTTCCCCCGCGGGTCGACTACCGGGCAGTCGACCTCGACGCTACAACCGTCGACCTCGCCCGCCGCCGGCTCCCCGAGCGGCTGTCGGCAGCCGGCTACACGGTCGACCGGAAGTCCGACCGCATCGTCGCTCGCCAGCCCAACGACGGCCTCGATCGGCGTCTCGAGATCAGCCTCGAAGTCGGCGACGGCTTCGCCATCGATGACGAGGCGGATGCGGTCATCGCCGCAGCCGTGTTGGATCTGGTCGACCTCCAACCGGCGGTCGAGGACCTGAAAAAGCTGCTCGCCGACGGCGGGCTGCTGTACGCGCCGTTTACGTTCAACGGCCACACCTCGTTCCTCCCGCGCGACTTGGTCGACGACCGGATCGAACGGCTCTACCACCGCCACATGGACGAGGTTCGCGATCAACCGGGAAGCAGCCGGGCGGGCCAACGGCTGTTGAAAGCGTTGCCGGCGGCCGGCTACACCGTCCTTGCGGCCGGGGGAGCCGACTGGACCGTCCGCCCGGTCGACGGCGAATATCCCGCCGCCGAGTCGACCGCGCTCGACGGGCTCCTGTCGACGATCGACGGTGCGCTCGCGGACTACCCTCCCGACGTGATCGAGGCCGATACGCGACGCGCGTGGATCGAGCGCCGGCGCGAACAGCTGGCTCGCGGCGAACTCACGCTGGTCGCCCACCACCTCGACGTACTCGCCCGACTGTAGTCGCCGGCTACCGGTCGTGACCGCCACTTAGGCGTCGACTACTGACGGACTGTCGGCGGCCGAGATCCGTTCGTCGGCCAGCAACTCGCGGAGTCGGCGTTCGCCTTCGGCCGGATCGTATCCCTGTCGACGCAGGTGGGCCAGCGGCGAAACGTTCGCGTTCAGCTCCCAGTGACACCAGAGTTCGGTCCCGCCATCGGCGGCGGGGAACAGCCGGACGTGCAGCTGGTGGCTCCCGGTGAGCCCCTCGGGCCGGTAGACGAAGCTGCCGACCTCGTGGACGCGCCGGCCGTCCCGATCGTAACAGTGGAAGTAGGCTCTGACTAACCGGCGGAACCCGTAGGTCGACCGGAGTCTCCGTCGGGCGACTGCGGGGTCGACATCCCAGACACCGACACGCTCGGGGGGTGGCGGCGGCAGCACGCTGAAATGCCGCGGCATGAGTGCGTCCGGGAGCGCTGTCAAGAGCCGACCGACCGTCAGCCGGAGCCGGTAGATACCGACCCACGAGGCCGTCGTCCAGCCGACCAGTAGGCCGACGGCCAGCAGGCCGACTCGTCGACCCCTCATCTCTCGGCCAGCGTCCGTTCGTAGCTGGCGAACGCGTCGTCGTCCTCCCAGATTCGGATCCGGATTCGGTCCGGGTTCGTTGGCGACGCGTGGTCGACGACGTGCTCGCAGACGATCCGCGAGAAGTGCTCGACGCTCGGGTTTAGCCCCTCGAAGGCCGGCTGGTCGTTGAGCGTCGTATCGGCATAGGTGTCGACCACGTCGTCGAGTGCCGCGTTGATCGCGTCGATGTCGACCAGATAGCCGTACTCGTCGAGCTCCGCACCCTCGAACTCCACGACCGCGGTGAACTGGTGGGAGTGAAGCTCGCCTTCGGGACCGGGATCGGGGACGGTCAGGAAGTGCTGGGCGATGAACGGCCGGCGGACCGAGACCGTGTACATACTCATTGGCCGGTCTCGTAGCTAAAGAGTGTTCCCAGCGTCCCGTCGGTCGACGTCGACAGCGCGTCGTAGGCCGCCGGAGCCTCGGTGATCGGGTAGCGGTCGGTGAGCAGCCCGTCGAGATCGAGATCGGCGAGCCGATCCCACGCCAGCGCCAGCCGCCGCTCGCGGTCCCACCGCCCCCGAAGCGCGGGGTCGATGGTGCTGACCTGACTGCTCGAAAGCGAGATCCGACTCCGGTGGAAACGTCCGCCGAGGTCGAGTTCGGTCGGTTTGGTGCCGTACCACGAGCCGACGACGATCCGACCGTCGTAACCGGTCGCCGACACTGCCGCATCCAGCGCCTCGGGGTTCCCCGATAGTTCGTAGGTCAGGTCCGCGCCGGCCGGCTCCTCGGCTCCGGTTTCGCCGGGCAGCGAGAGAGCCTCGCCGAGATCGTCGGGGTCGACGCTCGTGGTCGCGCCGAGTTCCCGCGACCGTTCGCGGCGTGCCGGGCTGTAGTCGACGGTCACCAGCCGGTCGAGCGGGAACGCCCCGAGCAGCGCGGTCGTCACCAGTCCGATCGGCCCCTGTCCGAAGACGACTACCCGCTCGCCGAGTTTAGGCGCGCCGTCCTGGACCAGCGTGACCGCGGTCTCGACGGTCGGCAGCAGCGTCGCTTGCTCGGTGTCGATCCCCTCGGGGACGGGGTGGAGTTCGTCGGCGGTCGCACAGAAGTGGCTCTCGTGAGGGTGGAACGCGAACACCCGCCGGTCGAGCCACGCGGGGTCGACCTCGCTACCGACCGCCTCGACGACGCCGACGGCGGCGTAGCCGTAGTTGAGCGGGTAGGAAAGCGACCCCGACAGCGCATCGAGGTTGGCGTCGGCAGCCATCTCCGAGGGGACGTTCCCCTCGTAGACCAAACACTCGGTACCGGGGCTGACCGCCGAGACCGTCGTCCGGACCAGCAGTTCGTCGGCCGCTGGCTCGGGGATCGGCTCCTCGCGGACCTCGATTTCGCCGGGCGCGACGAAGTACAGCGAGCGGCGGGCCATCGGTCAGTCGTCGCTCGTCGGGACGGGTGGCTGGGCGAACTCGACGGTCGTCCCCTCGTAGCGGCAGTCTTCGAGGGCGTGTTTGGCGGCGATCCCGGCCTCGTGGGCGGTCTCGCCGCGGCCGACGCCGACTTTGAGGTCGACGCCGACGTCCGCGCTGACGTGGTCGATGGCCTCCCGGTAGGCCTCTGCGGGGAGTTCGGGACAGGCCGCGATGATGTTGTCGCCGCCGACGAAAAACGACAGTGCACCGTGGGCCTGCCGCATGTACTCCATGAGGGAGGCGTAGCTCCGCTCGACGTGGAGAAACGAGTCGAACTCGTTGAGCTGGTCGGTGTACTTGCCGGTCGCGTCGTTGATATCGAAGTGGGCGATCCGGACCGGCTCGGGGTCCGCGGCGTCCGGATCGAGGAACCGGCCGGCCAACACCTCGGTTCGGTCCTCGTCTTGGGCGCTGCCGGCGTCCTGCAGCCGCTCGGTCGCGCCGTCGAGGGCCGCCGCCGGCGTCTCGCCGACGCCGACGCCGAGGCTGACCGTCACCGGATACCGGTTGCCGACGCTCTCTTGGAGGGCGGCGTGATCCTCGCGGTCCATCCCGTTTGTGACCGCGATCATGTTATCGAACCGCGTAAAAAAGACGTAGCCGCCGCGGCTGCCAATAAACTGGGCGAGATCCGCAAACAGCCGCGACTGGAGCGTCTGGAGATCCATCTCGCGGCGCGGCTCGGGAGTAACCGTCCATGGCCCGTAGTTGTCGATCTGAACGAGCGTCAACTGAGTAGTCGTCACAGTGACTCGCTTTTGGGAGCCCTCCACATTGGGTCTTTCCGTTCCCCAGAACCGTCCCCGATGCCGACCGGAGGTTCGAAACCGCGGGATTCAATTCGACCACCACCAACGTCGACGCATGTCATATCGCGGGATCGTCCTCGACGTCGACGGGACCGTCGTTCGGGGCGACGAGCCGATACCGGGCGCTGCAGCGGGTCTCGATGCCGTCGAAGACGCCGGTCTCGACCGCGTGTTTCTCTCGAACAACCCGATTGCACGGCCACAGGCCTACGAATCGCGGTTCGAGACCGCCGGGTTCGCGGTCGACCGCGAGGAGGTCTTTACCGCCGGGACGCTCACCACCCAGTATCTCCGCGACGAACACGCCGCCGATCGGCTGTTCGTCATCGGCGAGTCGGGGCTCGAAGCCCAACTGGAGGCCGCCGGACTGCGTCTTGCCGAGGAACCCAACGCCGCCGAGGCGCTGGTGGCTTCGATCGACCGCGGCTTCGGCTACGAGTCGCTGTGTGATGCGATCGTCGCTCTCGACCGGCCGATCCCCTTTATCGGGACCGACCCCGACACCGTGATCCCGCAGGACGGTCCCAACCGCCCCGGCTCGGGCGCGATCATCCACGCCATCGAAGGGGTCGCTGGCCGGGAGGTCGACCGGATCTGTGGCAAACCCTCCGGGCTGGCCCGCCGAACCGCACTCGACTACCTCGGACACGCCGCCGACGACTGTCTCGTCGTCGGCGACCGCCTCGATACCGACATCCAACTCGGGGCGGCCGCTGGAATGACCACTGTCCTCGTCCGCACCGGCGTCACCGACGACGAGGCCCTCGCCGCATCACCGATCGACCCCGACTACGTGCTCGATTCGCTGGCCGACCTCGATGCGGTTCTCGACGGCCGCGTCGACTGATTCCACTTCAGTAGTCAGCGACTACGTACGGATCCGAACCGAGGACGATCCACGATCTTGTGTGGTATTGTCTGACAATGATTTATATTCACCGGCGCGAACTCGCTCGTATGGAACCGAGTGACACACCGTACGTCTTCGGCGACGAATCGCCAGCACCAGCCAGCCACGACCCCGAAGGGCGGGATCTCGTCATTATCGATGGGCGGGCGATGACCTACCGGAGCTACCACCGCACTCGGCAGTGAGTGCCGGCGGTTTCGCACGCTGATTTTCCGATGACGGCCAAAAAATCGGTGAGCGGTGGCTGTATCTACCAGTTAGAACGCGCCGCCGTGGACTTCGATGTCGGCGTGGAGTTCGGGTTTGAGCGCGGCGTGGACGTGGCAGATGTCCTCGGCGCGGTCGACGATGGCGGCGAGTTCGTCATCCGAGAGGTCGGCCTCGACGTGGACGGCAAACCGGATCGCCGACAGGTCGTCACCCTCGTCGATGTCGGCCTCGGCGTCGATCTGGATCGTGCCCAGGTCGTCGTGACCTTCCTTGTTGCCGCCGACACGGAGCGCGGGGAGGAAACAGGAGGCGTAATCCGCGACGAGTACCGCGTTGGGGTTGGGACCGGCCTCGTCGGTGGCGTCGATCGAGAGTTCGAAGTCGCCGACCTGACTCGTGGTTGCGTAGCCGTCCTCGCTGACAGTGGTGGTTTCGATATCCGTCATGCATCCCGGTCGACGCCCGCGACCATCCTAAACGTTGCTCACTGCCGACGCGAATGAAGACGGTTCCGATTACGACTCGGTCGGAACGCGATACTGGGCGATGTCGACCGGCTGCAGGTGGCGGCCGGGAGACGGCCTACAGTTCGAACGTCTCGTCGCCGGCGAGAACGTGGGGCTCGGCGTCGGTGCCGGTCGCCCGAACCTCGCGGAGCCAGTCGTCGACGTCGATCTCGATCGGCGGGAACGTGTCGTAGTGCATCGGGAAGGCGTGGTCGACGCCCAGCCAGTCGACGGCGACCGCCGCCTGCCACGGCCCCATCGTGAAGTGATCGCCGACCGGGACAGCGGCGGCGTCGGGGTCGAGATACGGGCCGATGACGTCCCGCATCTCGCTCATCAAACTGGTGTCGCCCGCGTGGTAGAAACTGGTCGATGTCCCGCCGGACTGCGGTTCGGCGTCGCCGATGACGAACCCTGCGGGCATCCCGCCCGAGAACTCGTGGTCGGTGTTGATCCCGTTGGTGTGGTCGGCCCGAACCATCGTCACGAAGGCGTCGCCGCACTCGACGGTGCCGCCGAGGTTCATCCCGATGGTATCGTCGAACCCGAACTCCTCGCTCGCGTAACTGACGATTTCGGGAGTCCCGACCAGCGTTGCATCGCTGAACGCCGGGGCGTGGGCGATGTGGTCGGCGTGGCCGTGGGTCAACAGCAGATAGTCCGGCGTCGACACGTCCTCGGGGTCGAGATCCGTCTTCGGGTTGTCGAAAAACGGGTCGATCAGGAGGCTGGTGTCGCCGACAGTAACGTGCCATGTCGAGTGGCCGTGCCACGTGAGTTCGAAGGACATACCGTCGACCGATTGTGCCAGCGCGCATATAAAACTGAACTGCGACTGCCGCGCGCCGAGTATCAAATACTTTGTTATGAGTGGTCTAACCACTCCGGTATGCGCTACATTCGATTCCGCGATCCGTCCGGCTCGGTCCGGCGTGGGACGTTCGACGACGGGACGATCCGGTTCGGCGACCGAACGTACGACCCCGAGACCGCCGACGTCCTCCCGCCCTGCGAGCCGACCAAGATCGTCTGTGTCGGGCTCAACTACGCAGATCACGCCGCCGAACGCGACTCCGAACTCCCGGATCGGCCGCTGCTGTTCTTCAAAACACCCAACACCGTCGCCGCCCACGGCAGTACGGTGACGCTTCCCGACGGGAAGGAGCGCGTCGACTGGGAGGCCGAACTCGCCGTGGTCATCGGCGAGCAGTGTCGGAACGTCGCGGCCGAGGACGCGATGGCGGTCGTCGAGGGCTACACCTGTCTCAACGACATCTCGAACCGCGACGATCAGGACCGCGAACAGAACTGGATCCGCGGCAAAGCCTTCGACAACGCCGCCCCGATGGGCCCGGTGGTGGCGACACCCGACGAGGTCCCCGATGACGCCGCGATCGAACTCCGGGTCGACGGCGAGACCAAGCAGGCCTCTTCGATCGACCAGTTCATCTTCTCGGTGCCGGAACTGATCGCCGAGATCACGACCCACATCACCCTCGAAGCCGGCGACGTCATCTCGACGGGGACGCCCGCAGGCGTCGGCCCGCTGTCGGACGGCGACCACGTCGAAGTCGAGATCGACGGGATCGGGACGCTGGAACACGACGTCGACGCGTAGCCGCCCGCTACCGACTGGTAGTCGGTGACTACCCACCGCTAACCCCTCGAACTCACCGTCGATTCTGCTCCGAGCGCTCTCTGCACCGAGCGTCGAGTCCGCTGAATCACAAGCTTTACAATCGAACTTTCAGAAGCACAATCAGAGTTTCATGTCTGCTATAGACGACACCGTTGCGGACCGAGTTCGAATCGCACGTGCGACCCTGTCGCCACCCCAGTTCGCCGTCGCTGCCGCCTTCGTGACCGCGATCGTGTTCACGCTGGTCGTGCTGCAGGAGCCGCTGGTCCACGACTCGCTGCACGATTTCCGACACGCTACCGGGATCGTCTGCCACTGACCGATGCTGGGGTATCTCACGCGCGGCGTCTCGGCGGGGGCCGTCGCCGGCGTCGCCTACGGGCTGTTCACCGCGGTCGTCGTCGGCCCGCTGATCGCGGCCGTCGACCACGCCGGCCACGACCACGGCCACCACGCCGCCGACGCGGCGGCCGTCGCCGAGCCGATCACCACCCTCGTCAGCGTCGGCGGCGGCCTGGTGTGGGCGATCTTCTTGGGCGGGCTCTTCGGGCTCGCACTGTTCGTCCTCGAACCCGCGCTGCCGGGCGGCCGATCCAACCGACAGTACGTCCTCGCCGGCTGCGGCTTCCTGACGGTCTCGGCGATCCCGTGGCTGGTCTTGCCGCCCGCGACGCCGGCCTCGCAGCACCTGTATGGCGTCGACGCCCGGCTGGCGATCTACGCCGGGCTCGTCGGCGTCGGTGCGGTCGTCTCGGCGGCCGCCGTCGCCGGCTACCGGCGGATGGCTCCCCGACACCGGCTGCTTGGCGTCGCCACCGGGCTGGCCCCGGTCGTCGGCGCGGGGGTCGTTCTGCCGGCGATTACGCCGACGGTCGTCGCCCATCCGGGGCTGTCGACCGAGTTCGTCGCGGCCTATCAGGCGACGGTGGTCCTCGGACAGGCCGGGATCTGGTTCCTGATCGCCGTGACGTTTGGCTGGCTCCAGCGTCGAACAGCACCATCGAAGGTGGCCGGAGCGACCGAGCCGACGCCGGCGGAGTCGGCATGAGCCACCGAGCCGACCCCGACACGCCGGTTCAGGTCGACACCGACGGCCGGGAGCTGACCGTCGAGCGCGCCGGCGTCGACCCGCGTGAGTAGGCGGTGACGACTGACGGAGGCGACCGCTGACAGCGCGCTCCCGGTGTGCGGACGTGTAATCACGCTTAAGGGGTGGCGTCTGCTTTCCATGACTATGCACCCACGGGATCTCTCCGCGACCAGCCCCTACGTGCCGGGACGGGGAATCGAGGAGGTCGCCCGCGACCTCGGGCTCGACCCCGACGCGCTGATCAAACTCTCCTCGAACGAGAACCCCCACGGCTCTAGCTCGAAAGCCGTCGACGCCGTCTGCGACCGGGCTCGTGAGGGCCTGCACGTCTATCCGAAGGCCGCCCACACCGATCTCACCGAGAAGCTGGCCGACAAATGGAGCGTCGACAGCCAGCAGGTCTGGGTCTCGCCGGGGGCCGACGGCGCGATCGACTACCTCTCGCGAGCCATGCTCGAACCGGACCAGTCGGTGCTCGTTCCGGAACCGGGCTTTTCCTACTACTCGATGAGCGCCCGCCACCACCACGGCGAGGTCTCGACTTACGGCCTCTCGAAGGACGACGAGTTCGCCCAGACCGCCGACATCGTCCTCGAAGCGTACGACGGCGAGCGCATCGTCCACCTCACCTCGCCGCACAACCCGACCGGCAGCGAGTGGGCCCGCGAGGAGATCACGACGCTGCTGGAAGCGGTCGACGACCAGACGCTGGTCGTGGTCGACGAGGCCTACGGCGAGTACTCCGAGCGACCGACCAGCATCGACCTCGTCGACGAGTACGACAACGTGGCCGTCCTTCGCACCTTCTCGAAGGCCTACGGGCTGGCGGGCCTCCGGATCGGCTACGGGGTCGTCCCCGAGTCGTGGGCCGACGCCTACGCCCGCGTCAACACGCCCTTCGCCGCGAACGAACTCGCCTGCCGGGCCGCCCTCGCCGCGCTTGACGACGACGATCACGTCGACCAGTCGGTCGAGACCGCGGCGTGGGCACGGGAGTACATATACGAGAACCTCGATGCGCCGACCTTCGAGAGTGCTGGCAATTTCGTCCTTGCCGATGTGGGCGACGCGAGCCACGTCGCCGAGCGGAGCCAAGAAGAGGGCGTCATCATCCGCGACTGCAGCAGCTTCGGGCTGCCGGGCTGTGTCCGGATCTCCTGTGGTACCCGCGAGGAGACGAAGACGGCCGTCGAGACGCTCAACGGCATCTTGGCCGAGGTGGCACCAACGTGACCGACGCCACCGCTGACCCGCTGCGGATCGCCGTCACCGGCACCCCCGGCACCGGCAAAACCACCGCCACCGAGGCGTTGGCCGACTGGGACGTCGACACGAGCGTCATCCACCTCAACGACGAAATCAAGGACCACGACCTGTGGACCGAACGTGACGTCGACCGCGACTCGCTTGTGACCGACATCGAGGCCGTCGGGTCACATCTCGGCGACTGGAACGGGGTGCTCGAATCACATCTCGCCCACCACTTCGAGGCCGACCGCGTGGTCGTGTTGCGGTGTGCGCCGGTCGACCTCGAAACCCGGCTCGAAGAACGTGGCGACCCGCCTGAAAAGGCCCGCGAGAACGCCGAAAGCGAGGCACTCGATGTCGTGCTCTCGGAGGCCGTCGAGGAACATGGTCAGGAGTCGGTCTACGAGGTCGACACCACCGACCGCGACCCGGAGGCGGTCGCCGACGCGATCGCGGCAGTCATTGCGGGCGAGCGCGAGCCCAGCGCGGGCGAGGTCGACTTCACGGAGTATCTGCTGCCATGACCCTCGACAAGTTCCGCCCGCTGGCCGACCGCATGCTGACGCCGTTCGTCACGGCCGCCGACAGCCTCGGCCTGTCGCCCAACGGCGTCAGCGTGCTCTCGTTGGGCGTCGCGGCCGCGGCGGCCGCCGCCTTCGTCGCCGGCGAGCCGCAGTGGTACGCCGTCGGCGGCTTGCTGGTGTTGCTCAACGGCTGGCTGGATCTGGTCGACGGCGCGCTCGCCCGCCGGCAGAACGTCGCCTCCGACGGCGGCGACCTGCTGGATCACGTGATCGATCGCTACGCCGACCTGATCATCATCGGCGGACTGGCCGCCGGCGTCGACCGCTTTGCCCTCGGCTTTGTGGCCGTCACGGGCGTGCTGATGACTTCGTATCTCGGCACGCAGATTCAGGCCGTCGGCCTCGGGCGGGCCTACGGCGGGCTCGTCGGCCGGGCCGACCGGCTGGTGTTGATCACGATCACCGGGTTGGTCGCCGCGGTCGTCACCGGCCCCGTAGTCGCCGGCTACGGCGTGGTCGCGCTGCTGTTGGCGTTCTTCGCGGTCGTCGGCCACCTCACCGCCCTCCAGCGGTTCTGGGGCGCGTGGTCCGATCTCGACTGAAGGGTGGCAAGCAGCGTCGCCGGCGTATGGTTTATACCGGGTGGCACGTTATCCGTTCATATGCCCCAATGTGAGATGTGTGGTGCCCAGGAGTCGTCGCTCACCACCACGAAAGTCGAGGGTGCGGAACTGGAACTCTGCGAGAACTGTCAGGGGTTCGGAACCACGGTCGAAACCCAGCAGTCGACCGGGGGAACCAGCAAGTACTCCACCTCCTCGAGTAGCGGCACTTCGGGGTCGTCGGGTGGCTCGACTGGTGGCTCGACGAGCTCCGGTGGGTCGACGCGGCGCAAGAAGGACATGTTCGACGACATGGACGAACTCGCCGGCGACTACGACGACCGCATCCGGGAGGCACGGGAGGCCGAGGGGCTGACACAGGAAGAACTCGCCGACGACCTCAACGAGAAGGCGAGCCTCATCCGCAAGCTCGAACGCGGCGACATCCTCCCGAGCGACGACGTCAAGGCCAAACTCGAGAAGAAGCTCGACATCACGCTCACCGAGGGCGCCGACGTCGGCGACACCGAGTGGTCCAGCGGTTCGGGTCAGTCGATGACCCTCGGCGACGTCGTCGAGCGCAAGGAGTAGCGCCGGACTCACCCCTCGGTTTACGGTCGAAAAACTGAAGCTATTTGTCGGAGGCGACTCGTTGTGTGGGTATGTTCATCTTAGTGAACCTCAAGGCGTACCCGTGTGATCCGATTGCCGTCGCCGAAGCTGCCCACGAGGTAGCCGAGGAGTCGGGCGTTCGCATCGCCGTCTCGCCGCAGGCCGCCCAGATCGAGGCCGTCGCCGAGACCGGCGTCGAGACGTGGGCCCAGCACGTCTCGCCCAACCAGTACGGCAGCTTCACCGGGAGCCAGCTCGCCGAGGCCGCCGCCGCCGCCGGCGCGGTCGGCACGCTGATCAACCACTCGGAGAACCGCCGCAAACTCGCCGACATCGACGCCTCGATCCGCGCGGCCGAGCGCGCCGGCCTCGAAACCTGTGTCTGTGGGAACAACCCCCGACAGATCGCCGCCGTCGCCGCTCTCGGCCCCGATTCGGCGGCCGTCGAACCGCCGGAGCTCATCGGCGGCGACGACTCGGTCGCGACCGCCGACCCCGAGATCGTCGAGGACGCCGTCAACGCCGCAGCCGAGGTCGACGAGGACGTCGAGGTCTTCTGTGGTGCGGGCATCTCGACGGGCGAAGACGTCACTGCCGCGGAGGAACTCGGTGCCGAAGGGATCCTGCTGGCCAGCGGCGTCGCCAAAGCCGACGATCCGAAAGAGGCGCTCGAAGACCTCGTCTCCGGGCTCTAAGTCGGCCGCCCAGCGATCGAACCTGTTTTTAAAAGCCGAAGACGTCCTCGGAGTCGTCGGTCCCGCCAATCGGGGCGTCGTCCCGCGGATCGTCGACCGACGGCCGGAAGCTTGCCTCGATCGCCCGGACCATCGTGTCGACCTCGTTCGTTTCCAACTGGTAGGCGTAGGCCTCCTCGATGAGTTCGGGGACCGCGTAGGCGTACCGCCCGCGACCGGTGTGGCGGATCAGTTGGGCCTGTCGGAGCGGCCGGTTGCGGCTGTAGGCCAGCTGCTGGTCGTCGTCGCCGCCGGCCGCCCGATGGGCGGTCAACGGGTCGCTCTCGCCGGCCTCGCGGTAGTGTCTGAGCATGCCGACCGATTGCTCGGGTAACTCCTCGATCCGCTCGCGGAGCTCCTCGACGACCGCGTCCCGCGTGCCGAGTTCGACTGCTTCGGCGAACTGCATCGCCTCCTCGGCGATCTCTTGGCGGGTGACAGTGCCGAACTTCGAGTCGGCCTCGGCGGTACGTTCGGCCTCGCTGGGGCCGCTGACCTGACTCGGATCGACCGGCGTGGGGTCGACCGGCGCGCCGGCCGCGGAGCCGTCGAAGGCCGCCTCGTCGTCCGGGGACTCGAAGCCCGAGTCGGCGGCCGAGTCGGCCGTCGACCCCCCGTCGTCGGCAAACGGCGACCCGTCGTTCGGCCCGTCGAAGACCCCCGAGCGCAGCGCTTCGACCGGATCGGTCGGGATCTTCTCGCCGCTGGCCGTCTCGGCCCGGTCGTCGGCCGCCCCATCGCCGGTCGCTGTCGTGTCGTCGTCCGAAGCCGCCGTATCGGCGGTCTCAGTGCCGAGGGCAGCCATCGGATCGGTCGGTGGTTCGGCGGTCGACTCGGCTGGTGTGGCCGGGCCGCCGGTCGGGTCGCTTCCCTCGCGGTCGGGTTCGGCCTCGGCGATCAGCGGATCGAAGCCGGGGTCGTCATCGTCTGTCGACGCCTCCGGCTGGTAGTCGGCGATATCGGCCTGCTCGTCGGGGCGATCGAGGTTTCGTCCCCGTCCGCCGCGGTGGGGGGCCTCCGAGCGCTGGAGCAGCGCCTGAGCGAACTGGTCGGCCATCCGGCTCAGGTCGCGGGCCTCTTCGAGTTCCTGCTCCAACTGCTGGATTTCGGCCTCTTTCTTGTCGAGTTCCTGCTGGAGGTCCGCGATCTTGCTCTCGCGGCGCTCCTTTTCGTCCGATATTTCGGTGAGTTCGGAGACCAGATCGCCGCTGACGGATTTGAGTTCGGGCCGCTCGAAGTCTTCGAGGCCGGGGGTCGCCCCCGCGTCGAAGGTGCGTTTGCGGTGGAACTGGACCCGCTGGATGTCGCTGGCCCAGTCGGCCACCAGAAAGCCCTCGCCGTCACCCATCTCCTCGATCGCTTCGGCGTACTCCGAGCCGAGAATGCGGCCGACGACCTTGGTGTCGTTGCGCCACGTCAGCCGGTGCCAGACGAGCCAGTCACACTGGGTGATGAAGTCCTTTTTCACGTCGGCGGGCCGCTGGCTGATGCCGACGATGCCGAGGCCGTGTTTCCGACCCCGCTTGCCGATCTTGATTAGCATTTTCCCGGCTTCGCCCATCCCGCTCTGCTCGGGGATGTACTCGTGGCACTCCTCGACGACGACCAGGAAGGGCTTTTTGAGTTTTTTCTCCTTGGCGAAGAGGTGCCGCGTCGTCTCCAAGACGAGTTCGTCGGCATCGTCGTCGTCGAGATAGCCCGAGACATCGAGGATGATCGGGATGTTCTCTTCGAGAGCCAAGGAGGCGATCTTCTCGGCGTGGTCGGCGGTCACTTGGATATCGCACTCGTCGTCGGCGCCGACGTGGAGGACTTCGTACTCTTCTTTGAGGCCGTAGTACTCGCCGTCGCTGTCGACGACCAACACGGGGAAGTTCTTGTCGAGGAGGTTTTCGAGCATCACCGAGACGGTGTTGGACTTGCCGCTGCCGCTTTTTCCGGTGACGAAGCCGCGGCCGGTCAGGATGTCGACCACGGGCAACTCGACCGGCGTGCCGGCGGCGGTGTCGGGGGCCCCGCCCGGCCCCGCGCTCACGTCCGCGACGGTGATCGTTTCGTCGTCGCTCATTCAGTTAGATGGATAGATCGGCTACGGGCACATAGTTCCTGCTGTCGATTCGTCGCTGGCCGTGACTGTCGTCCCGAACAGTCGGCTGGACGGCCAATACGCGTTATCCGGTACCGATCGAAGCCCCACCGTGGCTGACCAAGCACGCCTCGACACGGCGCTCCGAGGCCAACCGTCGACGGGATCGGTCGACCGGATGCGGGCGGTGGCCCTCGCGGGGATCTGTCTCGACGCGGTGACAACGTGGGTGGTCTTTGCGGCCCCCGGTTACCGGGAGTACAACCCGCTTCTCGCCGGGCTCTGGGACGGACACCCCTTGTTAGTCGCCGGCTACTTTAGTGGCCTCGCCCTCGCGGTGGTGGTCGCGACGGGCCGCCACCGACGGCTGTCGGCGGCGGTCTCGGCCTACGTGGTCGTCGTCATGGGTGTCTTCGGCGGTGGCAACAATCTCGTGCTGTTCGCCGTCGGTCCGCCGAGTCCGTTGGCAGTGGTGGCCGACGCAGTCGGCATCTCGGGGTCGACTGTCGTGGTGACGATCGCCCCGGCCTGTGGCCTGCTCGTCGCGGCCGGGGCCGTCTGCCTCCGTCGCGGCTCACGTTCGTAGTGCGGCGAGGGAGCCGCGGGCCACGTTGTTCCGGTCACCACATCTCGATCCGCCACCGAAACGCACACGAGGCGTCGACAGTTCGCGTCGACGATCAGTCCGACCCAGCGTCGTCGCCCCGGCCGCCATCGGTCTGGGCCGGAGTATCGTTCCCGCCATCGATATCCGACCACGGCACGGAGTCAGCCGTCGACGCGGTATCCGTCTCGGTGACTTTTCTGGCCGCGAGCAACGCTCCGTCAGCTGCAGGATCCGCCTCTACCGCCGACTCGCTGCCGGCTGCTGCGGGTTCGGCGGCCGTCGACGCCGCCTCCTCGGTGGCCGTCTGTGGGGCTGATGACGTTCCATCCGTGGCATCAGTTGCCACGTCCTTGGCGGCCGCGATTGCCGCCTCCGCGGCGGGGTCTGTCTCGCCGACCTCGAAGTCGTCGACGCTGTCGTGGAGTTCCTCGGCCGTCTGGCTGAGGCGCTCGATGGTCATCGTGACCTCCGACAGCGACGAGGCCTGTTCCTCGGAGGCCGCCGAGACGGTCGTCGCTTCGGCGGCGGTCTGCTGGCTGACACTGGAGACCTCGTCGACCATCGAGACGACCTCTTCGGAGGAGGCCGCCTGATCGTCGGTCGCCCGGCTGATCTCGGTGATGCCGGTCTCGGCCTCCTCGATGGCCGCCGCGATCTCGTCGAACATCTCGACGGCGTTCTCGATCGTCTCCGCGCCGGTCTCGACCCGCTGGCTCATCTCCTCGATGTCGTCGACCGTCTCGCCGGTCGTCTCCTGGACCTCCTCGATGCGAGTCTCGATCTTCGTCGTCGCCTCGCCCGCCTCCTCGGCGAGCTGTTTGATCTCGGTGGCGACCACGTTGAACCCCTCGCCCGCCTCGCCCGCGCGGGCGGCCTCGATGGAGGCGTTGAGCGCCAAGAGGTTCGTCTGCTCGGCGATCGAGGAGATCAGCTCGACGATCTCGCCGATCTGCTCCATCTGGGCATCGAGGGCCTCGACCTGCCGGGAGGCGTCTTCGGCCTCGGCCTCGATGGCCTCGATCTCGGCGGTCGCCTCGGCGGCGTACTCCCGGCCCTCCTGGCCGCGGTCGACCGCGCTGCCGGCGGTCGCCGAGACCTCCTCGGCCGAGGAGGCGACCTCCTCGACGGTCGCGGACATGTCGGCCATCTCGCCGGCGACCGTCTGGAGGTCGTCGCTCTGTTTGTCCGCCCCGTGTGAGATCTCGACGACCGACTCGGCGACGTCCTCGCTGGCGGCCTCGATCTCCTCGGCGCTGGCGGCGACCTGCTGGCTGGAGTCGGCGACCTCGTCGGCGATCGACTGGACCGTCTCGATGCTCTCCCGCAGTTGGTCGACGCCCTCGCTGAAGTCATCGAGCACGCGGCCGTACTCGCCGGGGAAGTCGGTGTCGACCTCTTGGTCGAGGCGGCCGTGTTTGAGCCCGTCGCTGGCCGCCGAGATCTGCCCGAAACTCGCCGACAGGCGGTCGGTGCCGCGCTGGAAGTCTGCGAGGACGCTGCCGTACTGGCCGGGGCGGTCGGCCTCGACCGTGCGGTCGAGTTTCCCCTCACGGAGCGCGTGGCTGGCGGCCTCGATCTCGTCGAAACTCCCGGTGAGTTCCTCGATACCCCCGTCGAGTCGCTGCATGATCTCGCCGTAGCTGCCGGGGTAGTCGGTGTCGATCTCTTGGTCAAGTTTCCCGGCCTGCAGGTTGCCGCTGACGACCGAGAGATCGTCGACGACACCCACGAGGTTCCGTTGCATCCGCCCGAAGGCGTCGACCATCACTCCGAGTTCGTCGTCCATCTCGCGGCTGGTGATCTCGGTGTCGAGCCGCCCCTCACTGATCGCTTCGGCCGACTCCGAGAGCCGTTGCAGCGGCGGCGTGATGTGTCTGTTGAGCACGACCCCGATCCCGATCGCCGAGATGAACGCGATGACGGTGAGCCCCAGTAGCTCCATCTGGGTCGACTGCGTCGTGGCGTCAGCGAGGGCGACCTGCTCGTCCATGTTTGCCTGCGCTGTGGCTTCGAGCGTGTGGGCCTGCTCTTCCATCTCGGCGCTGAGCGATTCCATCTCGGTCAGCGTTGCCGCCGCAACCTCCTCGTTGCCAGCGGCCTTCGCCTCGAAGTACTGCTCGCCGAGTTCGTTGTATTCGTCGTGTGTCGCCCGCAGGGTTTCGAGTTGGGCGACGGCCTCACCGGTGGGTTCCATGGCTGCAGCTTCAGTCTCGAAGTATCCGTCGGCCTCGTCGTAGGCCTCACGCGCACCCGCTTCGTCGAGTTGCGCCGAGTGCACCGCAACCTGCTGTTTCTGGATTTCGACGATCATCTCGGTGGCGTGGTCCATGTTCTGGCCCTCGGTGGCGATGACATGGGCCTCGTGGTCGAGTTCGGCGAGGCTCTGGTAACCCACCGCCCCCGTCGTGGCTACCAACAACGCCACGATCAGGAACGATGCGATCAGTTTCGGCCGGAGATTCAGTCTATCGATGCCGAGTGTGTTTGTGAGTCCCATATGTAACATCACACGACAAAGCCGGTTCAAACAGCAGGATAACTGGTTAGTGTCGCCGATAGTTCTGACACTAGCTATTTAGCCCCTCGTTCTCAGCTGTGAGATCCGGCTCCGACTCGAAGACAGCAGCGAGGAGCCGCCGGTGGGCGGCCTGCAGGTGGTTGTAGACGGTCGGGCTCGAAATCCCGAAGCTCTCGGCGAGTGCCTCGCCAGTCACGCCCCGTGGCGTCTCGTAGTAGCCGCCGTGGTAGGCCGCCGTGAGGATCTCGTACTGGCGGTCGGTCAGCAGTTCGGCCGCCGTCGTCGTCTCGATGGCGTCGGGATCGGTCGTCCGTCGCTGGGCCAGCAGTTCGATCTCCGGATACCGCGACAGCAGCGACGCGATCAGCGGCCGTTTGGCCGCCTGCTCTGGCGCCGCGATCCGAACGGTCGTCCCCGACGGGTCGGAGACCGATTCGAGGAGTCGACCGCCGTGTTTGGCGACGACGGAGGCGAGAAACGGCTTCCTGACCGTCAGGCTCAACTGCCCTTTGGCGGCCGTCCCGAACGGCTCGACGGCCAGCACGCCCGCGCTGGCGGCCGCTTCGCGCCGGACCGCCTCGCTGTCGCCGTCGAGGACCGTCACGAGGATCCGTATCGTCTCGTCTGTCGTTTCGAGGACGGTATCGAACCGAATCCGACCCTCGGTTGCCGCTGCCAGTCGCTGGAGGAGGTAGGTCGACCCGCCGAGGCTGAACTCGCGTTCGACGTATGCGGCCTCGGCTGTCGCATACCGCTGGTCGAGGATCCGGGAGTAGGTTACCGCCAGCGAGGCGACGTTCTCCAAGAGGTCGGCGTGCAGGTCGTCGAAGGCATGCTCGCTTCGGGCGTAGACCGACAGCACGCCGTACAGCACGTCGTCGTAGACCAGCGGCACGCTGTAGACTGATCCGTAGCCGACCGACAACGCGGCCTTCGCCCACGACTCTTCGAGGACGCGCGAGGCGATGGCGGGGACGCTGATCGCCCGTCGTTCGGTGGCGGCGCGTCCAGCGGGTAGCCCGCTCCCCTCCCCGACTGCGATCGAGTCGAGATACTCTTCGCCGTCGCCGGCCCACTCGGTCGGCTCGATGTCGGCCGCCCGTCCGTTCGGTCGTCCGATCCACGCGAAGTCGACGGCATCGATCCCCAGCAGCCCCGTACAGACGGCGCGCTCGATAGCCGCCTCGCTGTCACTATCGGCGACCTGCCGGTGGATCGCCTGTAGCGCGTCGAGACTGTCTGTCAGTGCTTCGATGGCCGACTGGTGGCTCGACAGCTCACTCGTGATCTCGTTGCGCTTCCGGTCGCTATGGAGCTGTTGGAAGGCAGCCTCGGCGTTGGCGGCCGCTACCTCGATGAGTTCCACGTCGACCGGGTCGATCTCGCTGTGGCCCGTATCGAAGGCGACGATCACACCGAAATCCCCGATCGGCACCACGAGTGCCTGCTGGACCGGCTCGTCGACGGCCCGCTCGGCGGGTGGGAGGAACTCGCCGTCAAAGACGGTCGCCTCGCCTCGCTGATAGGCCTGCCAGATCGGGTTCGGCCCCGGTGCGATCCCTCCGAGTGCGGACTCGTCGCCGAGGTCGGCGGCAACTGCCGCCGGTGTGAGTTCGCCGCTGTCTTCGTCGAACTGGGTGACGGCGACGTAGTCGAACGCGAAGGCTCGGTCGACGAACTCGACGAGGAACTCGGCGATGTCGCCTTCCGAATCCGGGGGATAGAACGCCCGTGTCGACGTATGAAGCTCGTGGAGCACGCGCTCACGCTTTTCGAGTTCGCGCTTCTGGGTGACGCGGTCGGTGATGTCCTGCTGGAAGCCGATGTAGTTGACGACCGCCCCCGTCTCGTCGTGGACGGGCGCGATCTCCAGATGGTTCCAGAACATCGTCCCGTCGCGTCGGTAGTTGCGGAGTTCGACCGACGCGTCGGTCTCGCTGTCGATCGCCGCCCGGAGCGTCGACACCGGCTCCGGCTGGGTTCCCTCGCCCTGCAGGAACCGACAGTTCCGACCGAGAACCTCCTCGCGTGGGTAGCCGGTGAGTTCGAGGAACTGGGGGTTGACGTACACCATCTCGTCGTCCGTCGTGGAGTCGGTGATGGCGATCCCGACCGGCGCTTCGTCGAGCGCCCGGCTCTTGGTGAGGAGTTCCTGTTCCCGCTCCGTTCGTTCGGTGATGTCCTGAAACGCGCCGTGAACGCCGAGCAGTTCGCCGCTGTCGTCGCGCCACGGCTTGCCCATTACCCGTACCCACCGGACCTCGCCGGTCGTGGTCACGATGCGGCACTCGTGGTCGAACGGCTCGCCGTCGGTCGTGAGGCGGTCGACCGCCTCACGGATCGTCTCGCGGTCCGCCGAATGGTAGAACTCCAAGACCTCCTCGACCGACAGCTCGGTCCCGAGCGGCTGTTCGAGAATCCGGTAGATCTCGTCGGTCAGCCGCAACCGCTCGGTCCGAAGGTCGAGTTCCCAGCCGCCGATGTCGGCGACGTCCTGAATATCCCGCAGGAAGTCGCGGTGTCGACGGAGTTCTGCCTCGCGTTTCTTCCGCTTGGTGGCTGCCCAATCGGCCACAACGTACTCCTCGGTGTCGTCGTCCTTCTCGGTGGCATCCGTGTGATCAGCCGCTTTGGGTTGGTCACCTCCGTCAGTCAGTCCGGTCGTCATCTGTACGGCTCGGCGGGCGCTAACTGCGTGGTCGATCCGATTGGCGAGCAGGGTGTATTCGGCATTCCCGCCCTGCCGGAGACAGTCGGTCGCCCCGGCAGCGAGTGCGTCGCTGGCAATTTCGTCGAGCCCGCCCTCGACGAACAGCACGAACGGAAGGTCCGGGAACCGCTCGCGAACGGCTGCGAGCAGTTCGCGGCCGGTCATTTCGGGGAGATCGTCTCCCGCGACGATACAGTCGGGGGGTCGATCGGCGATCGTTTCGAGGGCGGCCGCGGGGCTCGGTGTGGCCTCGACGTGGATCGCGTCGTCCCAGCGAGCGAGTGCCGCGGCGGTCGGCTCCGTCACCGCCGGGGCGTCGACGTGGAGAATCTGAACCGGATCTCCGAGGTTGCGACTCATACATAAACAACTGACTGTTGTGGTAATAGTCGTTTGCACGTTTGCCGATCGATGGTAGACATCTGTCCACTCCTCTCGACGAACACGATCGGCACTCGCGGCCCCGCCGGCGGTAGCTTTGTGCCGGTCGACGCCGACTCACAACCGATGCCCACAGTCTACGTTACGGCGCCGGAATCGACCGCCGACGAACTCGCGGCCACGCTCGTCGACGAACGGCTCGCCGCCTGTGTCAACGCCGTCGACTGCCGGTCGACTTATCGCTGGGAGGGCGAGGTCACCACCGACGACGAGACGATCCTCCTGCTCAAGACGACCGAGGCGGCCGCCGACCGGCTCACAGAGCGGATCGAGGAGCTCCACCCATACGACGTGCCCTGTATCGAGCGCTTCGACGAGACCGACCTGCTGGCTCGGTTCGGTGCGTGGATCGACGAGTCGGTCGACTGAGGCCGGTGTCAGACGTTGCGGCGGCATCGTCGTGCCGGTCGAACCCCTCGGGTCGGTGGTGATCCTCGGCTCACTCCGGGTCGACTAACCGTCCACCGTGCCGGCGTCGGTTCGCGGCGTAGACCACCGCGACCGCCGCGAGCGCGGCATAGAACCCGAATATCCCGTCGCCGGCCGGATAGCCCGTCTCCCGGAGTGTCGACACGAGGGCGACGACCCCAGCGACGGCGGGTGGGATTCCGACGTAAAGCCACCACGTCGGCTGCCACCCCTCGGGACAGCGTAGAGCCGTCGCATCGAGGAACAGCCCGACGAACGCGGCGATCGAACAGGCAAACAGGCCGAGGGCACTCGCAAACGAGAGACCGAAGCCGACTTCCGCGGGCCACAACAGCACCGCCAGCCACACCGGTGCGAGGACGGCATAGCCGACAACGACGAGCCACCACCGCGACCGGTCGGACTGGCCGGCGGCGGGCGCTCGTCTCCGCTCAGGGTCGACGCGGTAGAGCACCCAGTCGGTTCCGACCGCCGCGACGACGGTGACGGCGACCGACAGCCCCACGCCGAGGACGGCGACAACCGGTGCAAACAGGAGGATGAGACTGGGTGTTTCGGCCGCCGAGGCGATCAGCCGGAGCGTCGGCAGCCCGAAGACGACCAGCGCCGCGAGGCCGCCGGTCAGACCGGTCCAGATTCCGGCCCGCTTAGTCGACGCCGCTCGCTCGTGGTAGTAGAAGCCGACGAGCACGCCGGCGACGAGCAGCGCGAGGCCGTCGAACTCCGGACCGGTGGCCACCCCCTCGCCCGACAGCGAGTCCCACGACAGCAGTAGCGAGACCGGAACCGAGGCGAGACCGGCGGCAATGGCGACGCGAAACGCGTCGTCGGTCGCCTCGGCTGCGAGTCGTTGGAGCATAGGCACGTCCCTCCGGCTCTCTGGAGCCGTCTCACTTATACCACTGCCCCCGTTTCAGAGCCAGAACTGCCACTCGATCACTCGAACTCTCCGAGCGACGACTGGCCCTCGCGGCGGTCCTCGATCCCCGGCTCGGTCGACGCCTCGCCGGTATCGGCGTCAATCCAGTCGGTGATCCGCCCTCGGTCGACGCGCTCGGCGTCGTCGGTCGCTGGCGTGGCCATCCCGTCGCCACCTGCCGGGCTGTCGGCGGGCTCGAAGCCGTCCAGCCGGGCCTGATCGGCCTCCTCGAACGAGAGCTTCGAGACACGGACGCCCAGCTTGCGGACCTGCTCGTCGGCGAACTCCTCCAAGAGGTCGAGAGCGACCGATTCGACGAGATCGGGCTCGTCGACCGGGCCCGGCAACGAGGAGGCCCGCGTGTTCACGTCGAACGGCGGGGTGACGACCTTGATCCCGATCGTGCGGTACATCGCCCCGCGACTCCGGGCGCGGGCCGCCACGTCGGCGGCGAGTGCGCGCACCTGCTCGCGTTTGGCGTCCATCTCGTCGGTGGCCTCAGTGAAAGCCGACTCCCGCGAGAGGCTCTTGGGTTCCCCGGTGGGTGTCACCTCGCGGTCGTCGACCCCGCGGGCCCGATCGTACAGTTCGCGGCCGCGTTGACCGAAGCGATCGACCAGCGGCGCGGGATCGGCGTCGGCGAGATCACCGGCGGTTTCGATCCCCAACTCCCGGAGTTCGCGGGCCGTGACGGGGCCGACGCCGTGGATCTCGTCGACCGGCAGGGGGTCGAGAAACCCCGTAACGTCGTCGGGTGGGACGACCGTGAGGCCGTCGGGTTTGTCGAAATCGCTGGCGATCTTGGCCGTCGACATGTTCGGCGCGACGCCGACGCTTGCGGGGACGCCGACCTCACGGCCGATCTGCTGTTTGATGTGGCGACCGTACCCCTCGGCGATGGTCCGGTCGCCGCCGTCGACGCGATCCCACCCCGTCCGGTCGGTGACGTCGAGATACGCCTCGTCGATGCTCACCTCCCGGACGGTCTCGGCGTAGTCGTGCAGGATCGCTTTGACCTCTTCGGCGACCGACTGATAAAACTCCATGTCGACCGGTCGGTAGTAGCCGACTACTCCATCGTAGTCGTCGCCGACGTCTTCGGCTCGGGGGAGGGCGTCGAGGGCTTGCCGGATCGCTTGGGCGCTCTCGACGCCGTGTTCGCGAGCTTCGTAGCTGGCGGTGGCGACCGCGCCGTGGCCCTCGCCGGGCTCGTAGCCCATCCCGACGACCAGCGGCTCGCCCCGTAGTTCGGGCTCGCGCAGTCGCTCACAGGAGGCATAAAAGCAGTCCATGTCGACGTGAAGGATAATGCGGTCCTCGGCGTCGACCGTGGCTCCCGGCAACTGCGGGCCGTCCATACCCGGCGTTAGGAGTCAGGAAGTATGACTGTTGGCCACTCGCTCCGGCGGGCCGCCGTTCGGCACGTCTCCGGCCAAATATTTAACTCACAACCGAAACGACAGCAACTAATGAACGACGTCGACGGGATCGTCCCCCAAACCGCCACCCTCCGTCACTCGGTGCTCCCGTGCCAATGAGCGACGACCAGCCAGCCACGCCCGAAGCGACGCAGGCCGACGCCCATGCCGATCCGGCCGTCGACATCGGTGAGACGACCGACGAGACGACCGTCACCGAGGAAGGGTCCGAACTCGAACGCACCATCGGCCTTAGCGGCGGGCTGACCATCGGCATCGGAACCATGATCGGCGCGGGAATCTTTGTTTTTCCGGGGCTGGCCGCGGGCAACGCTGGCCCTGCCGCCGCGGTCTCCTTCGGCATCGGCGCGGTCGTCGCGCTGCTGGTCGCCCTCCCGACCGCCGAGTTGGCCACGGCGATGCCGAAAAGTGGCGGCGGCTACTACTTCATCTCCCGCGGGATGGGATCGCTGTTCGGTGCGGTCGTCGGCCTCAGCCTCTGGCTCGGCCTCGTCTTTGCGACCGCCTTCTATCTGGTCGGCTTCGGCGAGTACGCCCTCGCAGTACTGGTCGAGATCGGTCTCCCGCGGCCGCCCGACCTCGGCCCGTTGAGCATCGTCGCCGTCCTCGGCGTCGTCTGTGGCGTCGGCCTCACGGCGCTCAGCGTCGGCGGGACCGAGAACACGACCAAACTCCAAAACGGGATCGTCAGTCTGTTGCTCGGGATTCTGGCGGTCTTTCTCACCGTCGGGATCGTCGACGCCCTCGGCTTCCTCGGCTCGGAGTCGGCGCCCGAGACGTTCGCCCCCTTCGGCGTCGGACCGATCCTCTCGACCGCCGCGCTCGTCTTTACCTCCTATCTGGGGTTCGCCCAGATCGCCACCGTCGCCGGGGAGATGAAGGAGCCGAGCCGGAACCTCCCGCTGGCGATGGTGGGGTCGGTGGTGGTCGTCGGCGTGCTGTACGTGGTGACGATCTTCGTCTCGACCAGCGCCTTCGGCAGCCAAGAGTTGGGCCAGTTGGGCGAAACTGCCATCGTCGAGGTCGCCCGCTCGTATCTCGGCTTGCCGGGGGCGATCGCGATCCTGCTGGCGGGGCTGTTCGCCACCGTCTCGTCGGCCAACGCCTCGATCCTCAGCGCCTCCCGCGCGCTGTACGCGGTCAGTCGGGATGCGCTGGTCCCGAAGGGCGTCAGCCGGGTGAACCTCCGGTACGGCACGCCGCATCTCGCGCTCGCCCTCGTCGGCGGACCGACGGTGCTGCTGGTCGGCACCGGCCAGACCGAACTGCTGGCCGAGGTCGCCTCCTTTTTGCACCTCATCATGTACGGGCTAATCTGTGTGACGTTGATCGTCCTCCGTCGACAGTCGCCGGAGTGGTACGCGCCGACCTTTCGGACGCCGGGATACCCCGTCGTTCCGGTGGTCGGCGGGGCGGCGAGCATCGCCATGATCGCGTTCATGCAGCCGACCTCGCAGGTCGTCGGCCTGTTCGTCATGGTCGGTGCAGCGGGGTGGTACTTCTTGTACGCCCGTGATGTACGGCTCAAGGGAGGTGAGATGAATGAGTAACGCGACGAGCGTGTTGGTCCCCGTCGCCGTCCTGCAGGGCGAGGCGCTGTCGGAGGCACTGGTCGACCGGCTCGCTGGCCTCGACGTGACGCTGCTGGGCTACCACGAGATCCCCGATCAGACGGCGACTGAACAGGCCCACGACCAGTTCAACGAACAGATGCAGCGCAAACTCGACGAGTACGTCGACCTCTTCGAGTCTCACGGCGGGACGGTTACACCACGAACAGTGTTCACACACGACGCCCCCGAGACGTTCAAACGGATCGCCATCGAGCAAGACATCGGCGCGATCCTCGTCCCGAACCCGGCTCCCGCGGTCGACCGGATCCTCGTGCCAATCCGTGGCCCGGTGAACCTCGATCCGATCCTCACCATGACCGCGGCGCTCGACGGCGACCCCGAGATCGTGCTGTTCCATGCGGCAGCCAGCGAGGCCCAGCGAGCCGACGGCGAGGAACTGCTGTCGACGGCTGCCGACCAGCTCGCCGAGGCGGGCGTCGATCCCGGTCGGATCGACCGCCAACTCACCGTCAGCGACACGCCGCTACGGGCGATCAGCGACGCGGCTGCCGACACCGGCTTGATCGTCATCGGCGAAAAGGAGCCTTCGGTCGTCGACATCATCTTCGGCGATGCGGCCGATCGGATCGCCGAGGCCGCGGCCTCGCCGGTGGTCGTCGTTCGGACTGATCGCTCCGACGACGACTGATCGCCGATCGGTCTGTCGCTGTGTTTGAACGGCTCGGTCGACAGTCCCGCCGACCGGCTTGTGAGACGGTTCTTGTGGCTGCGGCCACTGGGTGAGCTATGGGAGAGTCGACCGCCGTTCTGGTTCCCGTGGCCGCCCTGCAAGGCGAGTCGCTCTCGGAGGCCGTCCTCGACCTGCTGTCGAGCGTCGAGGTCGTGCTGCTCGGCTACCACGAGGTGCCCGACCAGACTGCGCTCGAACAGGCCCGCGACCAGTACGGCAGTCGGCTCCGGCGACGGCTTTCGGACTACGCCTCGCTGTTCGAGCCCGACGCCGAGGCTGTTACCACCCATACCGTCTTCACGCACAATCCCCAGCAGACGATCGAGCGAGTCGCTATCGACGAGGCGTCGACGGCGATCCTACTGATAAACCCCGCGCCGGTCATCGATCGGGTTCTGGTCCCGATCCGCGGCCCGGTGAACCTCGACCAGCTTACGACGACGACCGCCGAAGTCGTCGACGGCACCGACAGCGAAGTCCTGTTGTTTCATGCCGCCCGGACGGAGGCGGACCGTGAGTCGGGCGAGGAGTTGTTGTCGACGGCCGCCGACCAGTTGGCAACTGCGGGCGTCGACCCCGATCGGATCGCCACACAGGTCCGTGTAACACGGTCGCCGCTCCGGGCGATCACGACCGCAGCAGACGACGCCGAGTTCGTCATTATCGGCGAGCGGAAGCCGTCGCTCACCGATCGCATCTTCGGCGACGTGGCCGACCGACTCGCTACCTCGACGGCCGGCCCCGTGCTGGTAGTCCGGAAGCTCCGCTCGGGGGATGCGAAATAACTGAGAAAGCGGCAGGTCGCGTCTACAGCTCGTCTTCGAAGTCGTCGAGCGCGTAGACGGTGCCGGCGTTGCGGCGGTCGAGCGTCTCGTTGGCCAGCAGCCAGTAGACGACCGACAGCGCGCGTCGACCCTTGTTGTTCGTCGGGATGACGAGGTCGACGTTGCTGACCTGATTATTCGAGTCACACATCGCGATGACCGGGATACCGACCGTGATCGCCTCTTTGACCGCCTGGGCGTCGCCGATCGGGTCGGTGACGACCACGACGTCGGGCTCGATGTAGCCCGCGTAGTCGGGGTTCGTCAGCGTGCCGGGGATGAAACGCCCGGTGCGGGCGCGGGCCCCGATGGCGTCGGCGAACTTCTCGGCCGGGAACCGACCGTACTGCCGCGATGAGGTAACGAGGACCTGCTCGGGATCGTAGCCCGCGAGGAAGTCCGCAGCCGTTCGAATACGGCTGTCGGTCTGGCTCACGTCGAGGACGTACAGCCCGTCGTCACGGACGCGGTGGATAAACCGCTCCATGTCCTGGGTCTTCTGCTGGGTCCCGATGTGGACACCCGCGCCGAGGTAGTCCTCGACGGGAATGAGGAGGTCGACCTCCTCGTCGGGCATCACGTCGTCGTCGAACGGCGAGGCGTCCTCCTCGGCCTCGTCGGCTTCGGGGGCTGCCTCCTCGTCGACGGCGTCGGCGTCGTCAGCCGTTGGTTCTGCCTCGGCGGCGTCCTCGTCTGGAGCCTCGTCGGCGGCCGGTTCCTCGGCGACAGGCTCGTCGTCGACGTCGGCCTCGTCGGCCTCGTCGGCGGCGTCCTGCGCTTGCTGTTCGATTTCGGTGTCGTTGTCGCTCATACTGCGTCGTCCGCGATTCTGATCAGTTCGTTGAGTTTGGCGGTTCGCTCGCCCGCAACGGTGCCGGTTTTGATGAATCCGGCGTCAGTTGCGACCGCGAGGTGTGCAATCGTCGTGTCTTCGGTTTCGCCCGACCGGTGGGAGATGATCGTCTCGTAACCGTTGCGAACCGCCAGTTCGATGGCGTCGACGGTGTCGGACAGCGATCCGATCTGGTTGGGTTTGATGAGGATGCTGTTGGCCGCGTCCTGATCGATCCCGTCCTGCAGACGCGAAACGTTGGTGACGAACAGGTCGTCGCCACAGATCAGCGTCTGGTCGCCGACCATCTCGGTCAGTTCGGCGAAGGCCTCGTAATCGTTCTCGTCGAGGGGGTCCTCGACGTATGCGAGGCCGTACTCTTCGACGAGGTCGGCGATATACTCGATCTGTTCGTCGGTCGACTTCTCGCCGTCGCTGTACTGGTAGGCACCGTCCTCGAACATCTCGGAGGCAGCCACGTCGAGACCGAACTTGATCTCGAAGCCGACTTCCTCTTCGACGCGGGACGTCGCCTCGTCCATGATCTCGAAGGCCTCGGCGTCCGAGACCGGCGGGGCCCACGCCCCTTCGTCACCTTTTCCGGCACCGATGCCGCGTTCGTCGAGGATGTCGCCGGCCGCGCCGTGGACCTTCGCGTTGGCGAAGACGGCCTCTTCGACGCTCGGTGCGCCGACCGGGGCGGCGAGGAACTCCTGGATGTCGGTGGCGTCCTTGGCGTGTTCGCCGCCGCCGACGACGTTGCCGAGCGGGACGGGGAAGTTGTCACCGCGGAACGCGCCGCCGAGGTGCTGGTAGAGCGGCGCGCCGAGGGTGTCGGCGGCGGCCTTGGCGGCGGCCATCGAGATGGCGACGGCGCTGTTGGCGCCGATCTCCGAGAAGTTCTCGGTACCGTCTGCGGCCCGGAGCGCGCCGTCGACTGCCCGCTGGTCGCCCGCGTGGACGGTGTCGACCAGCCGGGGGACGGCGTGTTCTCTCGCGTTGGCGATCGCCTCCGTCGGCGGGAGTTCGATCGCCTCGTACTCGCCGGTCGATGCGCCCGAGGGCGCTGCCGCGCGGCCGAAGCCGCCGGCGTCGGTGAGTACGTCCGCTTCGACCGTGGGGTTGCCACGGGAGTCGAGCACACGTCGGAGTGAAATCGAGGTAATTAGTGTCATTGTGTTAGTCGCGTTTGACCGTAAACGGCAGGACCCCGGCGTCGTACTCCTCGGCCGCGATGAGGATCGGCTCGCTCTGCTGGGTCTCGACGAGGACGGGCGCGCCGTAGGAGACCTGCAGCGCTCGCGCACCGAGGATCCGTGCCTTCTCGTAGCGGTTGTACTGGCCTCTCATTGGTAGGGGGCGACGACGTCGACGAGGTCGGTATGCGACACCATCATCCGGCGACAACAGTGGCGGTCGACCCCGAGGTCGTCGAGCACCGCGGCGGGATCTTCGCCACGCTGTGACCGTTCTTCGAACTCCTCGTAGTGTTCACCGATGACCTTGCCACAGGTGAAACACCGGACTGGGATCATCATGGTTGGATCACCTCAGCGGTAGGACTTCTGGTACCGGGCACGCGCCCCGGGACCGCCCCACTTCTTCGGCTCGGACTGCCGGACGTCGTTGACCAGCAGCGAGCGGTCGAACTGCATGTATGCTTCACGCAGTTCTGCATCATTAAGATGCTGGACCAACCCACGGGCCAGCGCCGTCCGAACGGCGTCGGCCTGTCCGCTGAAGCCGCCGCCGTTGACCGTGACGTCGATGTCGACGCTGTCACGAAGGTCGTCGCCGGCGATGCGGAACGGTTCCAACATCTTGAGGCGTGCCATCTCCGGTTCGACCAGCTCGACTGGCTGGGAGTTGATACGGACGCGACCCTCGCCGTCGCGCACGGTGGCGCGGGCGACAGCCGTCTTCTTCTTGCCTGATGTGTTGGTTACCATGTGACGTTCGCTCCCAGTTTCTCGGAGATCTCTCCGAGCGAGATGAACTTGATGTTCGACAGGCGATCCAGCGAGGTGCCCTCGAGCACCTCTCCGTCCTCGTCGTACGGATTACCGACGTAGACGCGGACGTTCTCGAAGGCCTCACGGCCGTGTTCCTTCTTGTACGGCACCATCCCGCGGATCGACCGCTTGAAGATGCGGTCGGGCCGCTTGGGGTAGTAGGGACCCCGGTCGGAGCCGATCTCCGCGCGTTTGCGGTAGGTCGACATGGTGTCTTCCTCGTTGCCGGTGATGACCGCGTCCTCGGCGTTGACCACCGCGACGCGCTCGCCGTCGAGGACCTTCTGGGCGACCTCGCTGGCGACGCGGCCGAGAATGCAGTCCCGGGCGTCGACGACGACGTCGACCTCGAACTCGGCGGCGCTCATCGGATCACCCGCACGTTGGTCCCCTCCGGGTTCTCGTCGAGAACCGCTTCGAGGCTCACGGCGTCGCCGACCTGACCGATCTTGGTTTCGGCCGTCGACGAGAAGTCGACGGCGGCGACGGTGACGTTCGTTTCAAGCACACCACTGCCCAGGACCTTTCCTGGGACGACGACGGTCTCATCGTCACGGGCGTACCGTTCGATGCGACCGAGATTGACTTCCGCGTGGGTGCGCCGGGGCTTTTCGAGACGGTCGGCGACGTCCTGCCAGACTGCGGCATCGGCGTCGCCTGCGGCCGTCTTCAGCTCGGCGATGAGACTCTGGAGTCTCGGATTCGTCTTACTGCTCATTATTACTCTCCTGATAGAAAACGGAGTGCAGGGAGCAGGATTTGAACCTGCGGACCCCTATGGGACAGCGCCCTGAACGCTGCGCCGTTGGCCTGACTTGGCTATCCCTGCTCGCACTCCGGTGTAGCCCACTCCACCCTTTAGCGCTTTCGATCATCCCACGCTGGCGGCCCGTCATCGGGCGACAGCGTGCGGCCCGGCGGCCAGTCATCGGCCGCCGGCTCCGACCGCCGAACGGCGAGACGGCTGTCTCGTCGCCAGGGCAGGCAGTCGGGGAAGTTGGTGGTGTGGGCATGATGTCGTTAGACTGTGACTGCGTCGTGTAGTTCGTCCGCACGCGAGCCGAGTTCCTCGGCGGCGCGGAGCACCAGTTCGTCGACGGACAGCGAGCCGTCGGTCTCGACGTGGAACACGTAGGCACCGGGCACGTCCGTCACGTCGAGTTCCTTACCGGGATACCGGTTGGTGAGGTCGTTGTCGAACTCGTCGGTGAGGACGACCTCGCCGTCGGGCGTCTCGATGACGCCACGAAGGATCTGTGGCTCCTGATCGTCGAACTCGCCGACGTCGTCGACGACCTCAACGGCCTGGAGATGGCGGAACCCGACCGAGACGCCGCCTTGGTGTTTGGCGTGTTCCTTGCCGCGGTCGAGTACCGCATCGGCCTCGAACTCGAGGCGTTGGCCCTCTTTGAGTTCGATGATCGGCACGTTCTCGTCGGCCGGGACGACCAGCGCGTCGCTGGTCTCGATGTCGCCCGAGTAGGCGGTCGCCGGCCCCTCGACGTCGAGGGCGACCGTGACGGCGTCGCCGATCTCGAAGTCGTCCAGCGGCGTGGTCAGCGGCACCAACCCGAGCCGGAGGGCGATCATCTCGTCGAACATCACCGAGGAGTTCTCGGTGAACCTGACGGTGTCGATCGAGAACGTCGGCACATCGGCGATCATCGCCCGCCGGAAGCCGTTTGCGAGTGCCGGTGTCAGTCCACGGACGAGGAACCGCGCCTTGCGATCCTCCCGTTCGATGAACTCAACGTCGAATTCCTGTGCCATGCGTCGTTAGACTCGCTTGTTCTTCGGCGCGCGGGTGCCGTCGTGCGGGATCGGCGTCACGTCTTCGATCCGGCCGATCTCGATGCCGGCACGTGCCAGCGCGCGGATCGTCGCCTGTGCGCCGGGGCCGGGGGATTTGTTCCCGTTGCCGCCCGGGCCGCGCACGCGAACGTGCAGTCCGGCGATGCCGGCGGCCTTGACTTCCTCGGCGACGGTCTCGGCCATCTGCATGGCCGCGTACGGCGACGCCTCGTCTCGGTTCTGCTTCACCACGGTCCCACCGGAGGATTTGACGATGGTCTCGGCCCCGGTCAGATCGGTGATCGTGATGAGCGTGTTGTTGAACGACGAAAACACGTGGGCGATGCCCCACTTGTCTTCCTGTGATTCACTCATTGTGTTACTCCTGTGCCTCCGCCCGTGCCGGGTGGAGTTCGTCGGCGATCGGACTCGTCTCGTCGTAGTCGACCTGGTCGGCCTGGCCGGCTTCGACCTTTCGCGACGGTGCCTTCGCGCGGGCGCCGTCGACGGTGATGTGGCCGTGGGTGATGAACTGGCGGGCCTGCTGTGGCGTCGAGGCCAGTCCCTTGCGGTAGACGACCGTCTGGAGCCGCCGTTCGAGGATGTCGGTCTCGTCGAGCGACAGCACGTCGGTGATCGAGTCGGTCTCCGCGAGGATGCCGTAGCGGCGGAGCTTGGTCAGGAACTCCGCGCCGGCGGCCTCGGCTTCCTCGACGTCACCCTGTGACTCGCCGATGAGTCGACGGGCCTCGCGTCGGATCGAGCGAAGCTCCGATTGGGCGCGCCACAGCTCCTCTTTGTTCTTGAGGCCGTAGCGGCCGAGCAGGCTGCTCTCGTCGGCGATCCGCTCGCCCTGATACGGGTGGTTCGGCGTCTCGTAGCGTTTGGTGTTCTGACCGGTCGTCATTCGTCGTCACCTTCGCCTGCGGCCTCTTCGGCCTGTTCTTCCTTGATCCGCTCGACGTTGACACCGATCGTCCCCTCGGTCCGGCCGGTGGACTTGGTGCGCTGTCCGCGGACCTTCTGGCCGCGCTTGTGGCGCACACCCTTGTAGGAGTCGATCATCTGCATCCGGTTGATGTCCTGTCGGCGCTGCTGGTCGAGGTCCCCGCCGACGATGTGGTTCGTGTCGCCGGTGTAGAAGTCGTGCTGCCGGTTGCACATCCACTCCGGAACGTGGTCCTCGATGTTTTCGACGACGTCGACGACGGCGTCGATCTCTTCCTCGTCGAGCAGGCCGAACGTCGCCGTACGGTCTACCCCGGAGGCGTCCGCCACGATGCGGGCGGTCCGCTGTCCGATACCGTTCATGTCTGTGAGACTGCGCTCGACAGTCTTCGTCCCGTCGAGATCGGTCTGACCGATCCGGACGAAGTAGCGGAGGTTCTCCTCTTCCTCCTCTGTCAAGCCGTCTTCTGGTTCTTCTGCACTCATAGCTGTTGTCAGTTGTGCGAGCGTTGCGGCGGGGATTCGAACCCCGGAGGCAGTGACGCCACAGAGTTAGCAACCCTGCGCCTTGGGCCAGGCTTGGCTACCGCAACACGCTTGTTGTATCGTCGCCCGCATGGACTCGGGACGCCGCGCCCCTACAGTACTACGCCCGAATAGAATCAACTCCAGCACTTAAGGGTCACGGACCGCGACGGGGGTGTCGACGTCTGTCACGGGTCACCCGCGAGTGGCCGTCGGCGACACCGTCGATGTTACCGGATCTTCGGCTGCATCCGGCAGTAGATCCCACGCTCGTAGCAGTCCAGTAGGAACGCCGCGGCGTCGCCGTTCGAAACCCCCCGGACCCCGAGACGGATCTCGCCGGTCGTGTACCGCCGGGTCGGTGGCCCCTCGGTCAGTCGGAGCGGCCGAACGATCGTCCAGTCGAGGTCCCGGTCGGTCACGTCGTCGACGTGGGCGGCGGCGTCGGCGGTGATCGTCGGCCGGAACAGCCGGAACAGCGCGACTGCCACCTGCTCGCCGAGGCCGGTAGTGGTGTCGGGGCCGCCGGCGGCCGCCGGCACGACCGTCAGATACCGATCGGGACCGGCCGTCGCCATCGCCTCCAGTACGTGTCGGCCGCCGACGGTCACGTAGTCCGGCGGCGTCACCCGCGAGTGCCGGCAGACGTTACAGACCGCCGTCGCCCCGTCGACGGCCGCCTCGACGTTCGTCCCCTCGTAGATGTCGGCCTCGATGACCGTCACTCCCTGTGGGAACTCGGGGGGCGACTCACCCATCCCCACGACTGCCCGTACCGGGTGACCGCGGTCGAGGGCCTGCACGACCAGTCGCCGACCCAGTGACCCGCTCGCACCGAAGACGGTCAGTGTCACAGCCGTAGCTCTCACCAATGACTGATAAGTAGTCGGGGAATACTGGGACGGAAGCCGGATCGGATTTGGTCAGGATGGGGCCAGAACAGTGGGCGTCTCAGGCGTCGACGTACGACTCGTTGAGTTCCCATTCGCCGTCGTCGGTCTCGACGAAATACTCGCCGTAGAACGGAACCCGGTTGTCGACGACCTCGCGGAACGTCTCACGGATCTCCTCGCGCCCCAACTCGCCCATCGACCGGAGGTCGTCGTTCCGGTTGAGACAGCCTTTGAGGTAGCCGTCGTGTGTGACCCGCACGCGATGGCAGTTCGCACAGAACGTCGGGTTCTCAACGGGGTCGACGATCTCGACCATGCCGCTGTCGGCGGGGTCGTCGGCCGGCGGCGCGTCGGGATCGGTACTGGAGACCCAGTAGCGGCGCCGGTTGTGCATCTTGCGGTGTTCGACGGTGTCGGCGATCTCGCCGAGCCAGTCGTGGACCCGCCCGATGTCGATGTTCCACTCCGGCCGTCCCGTGAGTTCGGGCATGTACTCGATCAACTGGAGCTGGAGCCCCTCCCGGTCTGCGACGTGTTCGACCATCCCCTCGACGTAGTCGGCGGTGTGCTCGAAGACGACCATATTTAGTTTTACGGGGGCTAACCCCGCTTCGAGTGCCGCGTCGACGCCGTCAAGTACCGACTCGTAGGCACCGGATTCGGTGACTGCCGCGAACTCCTCGGGGTCGAGTGCGTCCTGTGAGACGTTGACACGCGATAGCCCAGCCTTCTTGAGTGCCTCGGCGCGGCCGCGAAGGAAGGTGCCGTTGGTCGTCAACGAGGCCTCCATCGAATCGGGGGTGCGGCGGACGATCTCTTCGAGATCCCGTCGCAACATCGGCTCGCCGCCGGTGAACTTGACTTTCTCGATGCCGAACTCCGCGACGACCTCCAGAAACCGGACGATCTCGTCGGCGGTCAACTCGTCGTCGGTCGGCTCCATCGGTCCGCGGGTGTCGCCGAGCCCCTCGTTGTGACAGTAGATACAGTCGAAATTACAGCGGTCGGTCAACGAGATCCGGACCTCGGTCACCTCCCGACCGAACTCGTCTTCGAGTGGCTCGCCCATACGACGGTATGGTCCCCTCGTACTCTTAAATGAGCGGTCTTCCTACCGACAATTGAAACCGAAACCCGTTTCATGACGCGAATCATGTCGTGGGAATTGGTCCCACGTTGGGGTGGGAGCGGGTCTATCCCGTCCGACGACGGTGGATGAGCAGTCCGAGAAGGTAGGCGAACGCCGCGAGGACGCTGCCGACTGCTCCCCAGACGACGACGGCAAACAGCGTCGGTCCGAGGGTCATCAGTCCGACACCTCCGGGGTCGTCGGGGTCGACTCCTCGGCGGCCGGCTCGTCGAACGACTGGAGGTCGGTCGACAGCGCGTCGAACTCGAAGTTCCCGCTCCCGACGACGACAGCGAGGCCTGTCACTAGCGCCGAGACGCCGGTCGCCCCGAGAAAGGCAGGCAGGAACGCCGGCTCCGGGAGCAGGCCACCGAGACCGGGAACCAGCGTCACCACTCCCCGGAGCATCGGGAAGTAGGCGATGCCTACCACCAGCCCTGAGAGGCTGCCGGCCAGCGCGCCGCGTTCGGTCAACCCCTCGGCGTACAGTCCCCAGATCAGCGGGACGAAGACGGCCGCCGCCAGCAGGTCGGCGGTGAGGAACAACTGCAGGACGCTGTACCCCTGTGCCCCGATCACGATAGCGCCGCCCGCGACTGCGACGGTCACTCCCCGACCGACCATCCGGAGCGACCGCCCGCCCTCGACCGCGCCGAGGCGGGCGAGGTCGACGGTCACGAGACTCGAAATCGCGTTCAACATCGTGTCGGCCGAACTCATTACCAACAGGACGACCAGCAGGACGACGACGAAGGCGACCGTCTCGGGTAGCACCTCGGTGACGACGAGGAAGAAGGCGACGCTCTGGGTCTCGGGAGTTACCAACCCGAGCCCCGCGGCGGCGACGCCGAACAGTCCCGCCAGCAGCACCATCGGCACGACCGTCAGCGCGGCGACGCCGAACGACCGCGACAGCGTCGATGCGCCGTCGGCGGCGTAGACGCGCTGCCAGATCCCCTGGTTCAGCATGTTCGCCCCCAGCACCGCGAAGACGACGTAGAGCCCGAACTCCAAGCCGGGCCGGAACCCCGGATCGAGCAGGTTGGGGTCGGTCGACATTGCGGTCGTGTACATCTCGGTGGTACCGCCCAGCGAGACGACGGCCACCCCGAAGCCGACTGCCAGTAGGGGGAGGATAACAAGGGTCTGGACGGTGTCGGTGAAGATGCTGGCGACGAGGCCGCCGTAGGCCGTATACACGAGGACGAACAGCCCGACGGCAGTGGCGGTCTGCCACGCCGGTACCCCAGCGACTAGTTCGAGCGAGCCCGCGATCGCGGTCATCTCCGCAGCAAGGAAGATGAACATGTAGAACACCGAGACGACCAGCACCACGAGATACATCGCCGGGCCGAACCGGACGAGGACGAACTCCGTCAGCGAGTGGCCCGTGGGCATGAGTTCTCGGATCCGCCGGCCGACCGGAACGAAGAGCAACAGCGGAATCGCACTACCGACTGCGTACCCCGACACGGCAGTGATCCCTCCGAAGGCAGCGCCGGCTTCGGCAGGGCTAAACAGGATCCACGCACCCATCGTCGACGCGACGAGCGTCGCGGTCGTCGCCGCGGTCCCGGCGGAGTTCCGCGCGGTTAGCAGGTCTTCGACCGTCCCGACCCGACGACGGGAATACAGCACGCCGGCGACCGTAACGACCGCCAGCGTAGCCACCGTCGACGCGAGGGCGACCGTCTGGGAGACCACTCACCACACCCCCCGACCGGCAGGCCAGCGATCACGGACCGCAGTTCTCAACCGACACGACACGTACGGGTAGTAGCGCTTCATCGCCTGCATGCTCGGACCGCACCGAAATATAAGTGGCGAATATAACAAGCAAATACAGTCGTCGACCGACCGCACCGACAGCGACGGTTTCATCAGGAACGTTCCTCCGGAACCGGACCGGTTTTGAACCCGCAGGGAAACTGGCGAGTATGACCGACGACCCCGACGATCCGGCGGTGCCTATCGTCTGTGAGGCCTGCGGGACCGAGACGACCGTCCCGCTGTCGGACGTTGCCGACCAGCTCGAGACCCACAACGAAAACAGACACGACGGCGAGGAGTGCGCCGAGGTCGACCCGGCGCTCAAATCCCAGATACAGGACTTGGTCGCCAAGGACATCGGGCTGTTAGAGTAAGGCTACCGACCGGTAGTAACTTTCTACTACGGATGCAGGTGCGTAGTTGCTGTTCTGCAGTCCCGGCTTGGGTCGACCCAGCCGAAGCGCCGTCAGTCAGGACCGTGTTAGCCCGATCCGGAGTCCGTCGCGGGCGACCCTGATCTCGCCGTCGAAGCCGCCGGCCGCGATCGCCTGCCGCATCTCCTCGTGGCGGCCGTCCGTGTGCGGGTAGAGGTGAGTCAGATACAGCCGGTCGACGTCGCAGTCGGCGAGCGCCGTCCCCAACTGTGTCGGCGTTGGATGCCCCGAAACCTCCACGTCGTCGGGGAACGAGCAGTCGTGGGCGAGCACCCGGCAGCCGTCGGCGAACCGTGCCAGTCCAGCGGTGGCCTCCGAATCGCCGCTGAAGGCGAACACCGGCGACTCGTCGGCGCTATCGGCAACTCGGTAGGCCAGCCCGTCCATCGAGTGTCTGGTCTCGTGGCCTTCGATTCCGAATCCTGCGACCTCGAAGGCGTGACCGGCTGTCACCTCCCGGATCCGGAGGTCGACCCGCCCATCGAGGTAGTCGTGGACCGACAGCAGCCCGTCGACCAGTGCTTTCGTCCCCTGCGGGCCGACGACTTCGAGATGCTCCTCGCCGGCGAGCCACCGCGCCTTCAACAACGGCAGTAGATCGGCGACATGGTCGAGGTGGTGGTGAGTGAGGAGGATGCTACCGACGCCTTCGTATCCCGATTCGGTGTTTGCGAGCCGGTGGAGGACACCGCTCCCACAGTCGATCAGTAGGGACCGACTACCGGCCGTCAACAGGAGGCCGCTCTGCATCCGACTCCCGGTTGGCATCGCCGATCCGGTTCCGAGAAACGTGACCTGCATGGTCGTCCGAAGGCCGCTAGCGGCCAAAGGGATTCGGATCGTCACTGTCGGCACAACCGACTTACGCGGTGGCACACAACTCCGAGCCGATGGCTTCATCCGGCCGTAGCCTCCTTGCGGCAACCGACGCCGACTACGCGTTCGACCCCGAAACGGTCGACATCGCCGACGAGGACGTGCTCTCGCTGTTCGAACCCGTCGTTGCCGACTGGTGGGTCGATCAGTTCGGCGAATTCGTCGCCAGCAACGGCGGCTTCTTTACCCCGCCGCAGCGCGGGGCGATCCCCCACATTCACAACGAGCGCAACGCCCTGATCTGCGCGCCGACCGGCTCCGGCAAAACGCTCGCCTCGTTTGCGGCGATCATCAACGAACTGTTCGCCCGCGAGCAGGCCAGCCCGGATGGCCTCGATAACGCGGTGTACTGTCTCTACATCTCGCCGCTGAAATCGCTGGCCAACGACATCCACCGTAATCTGACCGTCCCACTGGAGGGGATCGCCGACCGGCTGGCCGACGACGGTATCGACACCGACATTCGCCATGCGATCCGCCACGGCGACACCGACAGCAGCGACCGGCAGGCGATGTTGGAGACGACGCCACACATCCTCAACACGACGCCGGAGACGCTGGCGATCCTGCTCAACAGCCCGAAATTCAAACGGAAGCTCGAAACCATCGAGTACGTGATCGTCGACGAGATCCACAGCCTCGCCGAAACCAAACGCGGCACCCACCTCGCAGTGTCGCTGGAACGCCTCGAAGCGATGACCGACACGTCGCCGACCAGAGTCGGCTGTTCGGCGACGGTCGAACCGCTGTCGACGGTCGGGGAGTTCCTCGTGGGTCGCCGCGAGCCGGGCGGCGACGCCCGGGAGTACGAGCTGGTCGACTCCCGGTTCCTTCGGGAGTTCGATATCAGGCTGGAGTGTCCGACCGACGACCTGATCGACACGCCACGGGAGCTGATCCACGACCGACTCTACGACCGCCTCGACGACCTGATCGTCGACCACACCAACACGCTGGTATTCACCAACACCCGGTCGGGGGCCGAACGCGTCCTCCAGCGACTTCGCGATCGGTTTCCCGACCGATACGATGAAACGAACTCCGGCTGTCACCACGGGAGCCTCTCGAAAGACCGCCGCACCGAGATCGAGGCGGGGTTGAAAGCCGGGGAGCTCGATGTAGTGACGACCTCGACCAGTCTGGAACTCGGGATCGACATGCCCCATCTGGATCTGGTCGTCCAAATCGGCTCGCCGAAATCGGTCGCCGCGCTGCTCCAGCGGGTCGGCCGAGCCGGTCATCGACTCGGCCAGACCGTCATGGGACGGGTGATCGCGCTGGATCGCGACGAACTCATCGAGTGTGCAGTGATGCTCGACCGGGCCGAAGCGGGGTTCGTCGACCGCGTGTTTGTCCCCGAAAACGCCGCCGACGTCGCCGCCCAACACGTCTACGGAATGGCGATCAACGACGTTCGGCGGGAGACCGAAGTGAAGTCGACGCTCCGACGGGCGTATCCGTTCCGTAACTACGATTCCACTGACTGGGAACGGCTGATGCGATATTTAACAGCCGACTACCCGGGGCTTGAAGCCAACAACGTGTACGCGAAGATCTGGCGGGACACGAACGATCCGCCGGACGGCGAGCACCACTACCCCGATTTCTCGGTCGGCGAGTCACTGATCGGCAAACGGGGCCGGCTCGCCCGCGTCATTTATATGACCAATATCGGGACGATCCCCGATTCGTTTAGCTGTGCGGTTCACACCCGCGGCGACAGCGAGTGGGTCGGCACCCTCGACGAGGGGTATCTCGATACGCTCGATCCCGGTGACGTGTTCGTCCTCGGCGGACAGAACTTCGAGTACTGCTACCGGCGGGGATCGAAGGTGTACGTCGAACCGACCGCGGCGCGCCCGACCGTCCCCTCGTGGTTTTCCGAACGGTTGCCGCTGTCGTACGATCTGGGTCGGGAGATCGTCGGCTTCCAGACCGAGCTTTGTGACCGCTTCGAGACCGGTGGCATCGCCGGTGTCAGGAGCTGGCTCCGCGAGTTCCCGATCGACGAGCACAGCGTCCGGGCGATCAGCCGGCTGTACGACGAACAGCGACAGTATCTCGGCGAGGCGACAGTGAGCACCGACGAGCGGCTGGTGATCGAAACCGAGATCGACCGTGCCGAATACCGCCGCCGGTTCTACGTTCATTCGAACTACGGCCGGGCGTTCAACGACGGACTCTCCCGGCTGATCGCCCACCGCTGTGCTCAGCAGACGACCGCCAGCGTACAGGTCGCGGTGGCAGACAACGGCTTTTCGATCGCCATGCCGCTCAACCGGAAGGTCGACGTCGCCGGCATCATCCGGGAACTCGACCCCGAATCGGTGGCCGGGGAGCTGCGGGCGGCCCTCGACGGCACTGACCTCCTCCAGCGGTACTTCCGGATCAACGCGACCCGGTCGCTGATGATCCTCAAACGCTACAAGGGCCACGAGAAATCCGCCGCCCAGCAGCAGGTCTCCAGCGAGATGCTGCTGTCGTTCGCGCAGGACCTCGATTCGTTCGCGGTCACCGAGGAGACCTACCGGGAACTCACCGAGGATAAGCTCAACATAACCGGGGTTAAGGAGTTCCTACGCCAGGTCGAGAGCGGCGAGGTCGGAATCGAGACCCACACGGTCGACTCCCCGAGCCCGCGGGCATTCGGGTTGGCGACACTGATGGCCAGCGACGTGGTGCTGGCCGACGACGAAAGCGCAGTGCTTCAGGATTTCCACGACCGAGTCCTCGCAGAGATCGACGACGGAGCCGGCGCGGTCGAGCCGGAGTGAGGTGGGCAGCCTCCCACTATTTATAAACGGCTGCCGACCCGAAACCCACCAATGCGGTTCACACGGGTGACGATGCCGGCCGTCGACCCACTGCACGTCGCCGAGTGGTATCGTTCCCGGTTCTCCCCGTCTCCTGACAGTCCTGGGACGGGGCCGGTCGTGGGACTCGGCGAGACCGACCTTCGATTTACCGAGACCGACGCCGCCCCGCCCGCACATCTGGCGTTTCGAGTACTGCTCGACGGCGCGGAGATCGCCGACTGGCTGGCCGACCGGGCGATGATTACCCCGGTCGACGGCGAGCCGAGTCGCCGCTTTCAGTTTCTCGACGCGACGGCGGTGTATGCCGAGGATCCGGCGGGAAACGTGCTCGAAGGGCTCTCGTACACCGGCGACCGACGGAACGCCGGCGCAGCAGCCGTCGACGGGGTCACCGAGGTTGGCCTCCCGGCCCGCGATCCACTGGCGCTCGTCGAGTGGCTCGAAACGACGGTCGGGCTCTCGCCGTGGGGAACGCCGAGCGACACGTTCGCGTGGGTCGGCGACCGACACGCTCGGTTCGTGATCGTTCCGACGGGCCGGGAGTGGTATCCAACTGATCGTACCACCGGTATCGCGCCGATCTCGGTGACTGTTGTCGACGAGTCGGCACACTCGGGTCGACACGTCCATCCGACGCACCCCTACGAGGTCGTCGTCGGTTGAGGGATGGCGACGCTCGAGCCGGGGGTAGGAACCGTATAACGAATTTAGTGCGGCGTTGGAGGGCGCGCGGTCGTCAGCGGTGGGTTGCGATGTCGACGACCGACGACTCGCTGGCGATCACGAACGCCTCCTGTCGCAGGAGTTCCTCGTCCTGCGGCAAAAACAGCAGGTGCGTTCGGTCCTTCTGCGTCGTTCGGACGACATCCCACTCCGTGCCGACGTAGCCGAGATCGTCGACCGGATCGGGGTCCGCCGAGAGCGACTCCCAGTCACTGTATGCGACCATGACTACTGTTCGGCCTGTTCGACGGTGAGATCGACGTGACCCTTGACTTGGAAGCTGACGAGGTCGCCGGAGAACCGGTAGCCGTCGAGGCCTTTGGCAACGACGCCGGTGGCGGTCGATTCGTCGACGCGGTCCTCGATATCGTCCCATGGACTGCCGCCGTCGGCGACCGAACTCAGCGAGTCGCTCCGCTCGATCCGGCCGCTGACGACGATCTTGTACTGGGCGAGGTCGTCGCTGACAGTCCCATCGAGCAAGAGGACGTTGGCGAGGTCGTCCTCGTCGACTTCGTCCGGCGATTCTGCGGGGACGTCCTCGGAATCATCTGCGGACTGATCGTCTTCGTCCGACCGGTCGTCGCCGGCGGCGTCGACGAGGTCGTCTGCCGGGAGCTCCTCGCCGTTGAGGAACAGCGAGACGGCGTCGCTGTCGCCGTCGATCGAGACCGAGGTGAGCTCGCCGGCGACGTCGAACGAGTCGCCGCTGGAGCTCGCTCCCGAGAGCTGCCCCGTGGCCGTCCACGTACCGTCGTCGTTCTCGCTTGCGCTCTCGCCGACCGAGTCGTCGTTGGCGTTGAACTGGTCGAGGTCGTATCGCGGGGTGATCTCGTCAGTCGCGGTGAACTCGTAGCTCGCGCCGTCGGAAGGTTCGGTCGACACCAGCAGTCGGTCGGTGCCCTCGGCTGGTTCGTCCGCACTCGCCGAGCCCGAATCGGACGAGCTTCTGTCGGGTACTGTCTCACCCTGAGGGTCCTCGCCGGTCGGCGACTCGGCGTCGCTGCCGGTGGTGGCGTCGAACTCCGAGGGGTAGTCGAGATCGCCGTCACCGGTGATGCTGATGTTCGTGCCGGTCCAGCCTTCAGCGGTGTTGCCGTCCTGATCCGAGATGGCGTCGTTGCTCGTGTTGTTCAGAATGCGGACGTTGTTGATCGTCCCCGAACCACCCTCGGCAGTGCGGTGGAGCTGGATCGGAGCCCCGGCGCCGTCGTAGGAGTGGATGATCTCACAGTCCTCGATCACGATGTCGTCACCGGGGGCACGGACCCGAATCCCGCGCTGGTTCCGCGAGCCGCTGGGAGATCTCGGCGCGTCGTCGTCGTTGATGATCAGACAGTTCCGGACGACGCTCTCCGAGGAGCCGATCCGGATGCCCGCGATGTTGTTGTTGTGGGAAGTACAGTTCTCGACGATCACTTGACCGTCGTTGCCGTCGCTGTACCCCGGTGAGGAGGCATAGATCCCGTTGTCGTCGAAGCCCGAATAGTAGCAGTTCCGGATCTCGATGACCCCCGCGTGGTCCCGGGGCACGTAGAAGGCCTTGGCTTCGCCGCCGGACTCCGAGCCGTCGGGGAAGTTGAGATTGTCGACGACGATCCGCCCGTCCGATTCCGCATCGAGGCGGAATCGCGTGTTCTCACCGGTTGCCTCGCCGCGAACCGTGAAGTTCCGGATCTCGACGGTCCCGCCGCTGGCTTTGATCGTCTGGTACCAGTCGCCTGCGGTGTTGTTGAGAATGACCTCGCCTTGGCCGACGATGGCCGCGTCACGACTCGCACCCGTGAAACCGTCACCATCCCAGTCGTACTCGCCTTCCGGGACGCGGACCTCGACGCCGTCGTCGACGAACTCTTCGAGATACGGGTCGATCTCGTCGCCCTCACTGAGCCCCTCCGCACCGAGGTCGACGACCGTTTCGGTCTGGGCGGCGACCGACGTCGTTGCCCCGACGCCACCGATGGCCGCCGCGGCGACGGCCGAACCGCCGAGCCGCATATAATCCCGTCTGTTAAGCTGTGCCTTCCGCCCGGAGCCGTCCGAATGGCGTTCTGCCATATCCCGTTAGGATCAGGTTATACATATAGTATTTCTGACCAGTTGTGTCGGGATACAGTTCCATTGAATCGGTATACTGTGTATCTACGGATATTCGACACCCACTGGCCACTACTTACATGCGTTTTAGATACCACTGAGGGCGGTTTGTCACACTACGCGCCACCCATGAAATCGCCGAACGGTCGAATCTGTGGGGGACGTCGACCGGTAACACGACCCTCTCAGGGTGGTCCTGTCGGTCAGACTTCGTACGCCGCGATCGAGGCGTATCGTGTGTACACCGAGCCGAGAACCGCGCCGTATACCCAATGGTTGACCAGTGTCAACACCAGATAGACGACGAGTCCGACGCCGCTCTGATCGGTATAAAATGCGAGCACGAAGCCGGTCCAGACGATGGTCCCGTAGGTAACCCCACGGAGCGGAATACTATCCGCCGGCGGGAGGTAGTTACCGAGCGTGATGAACAACAGGGGGAGGACCGTCATCCCCCCGGCAACGAAGATCGCTACCCCGCCCCAGAAGTCCAGTCCGTAGCCGACGATGTTGGCGAACCCCGAAAACGCGACCGGATCGAGCACGCCCAGCACCGTCGCCATCCCGAAGATCGGCTGCATGGCGATCATGCCGCCGAGGCCAGCCAGTCCCGCGACAGACAGTTCCCGGACACCGATCTGGCCGGACTCACGGGAGATCTCCTTGGAACTGCGCGCCTCCTGTTCGTTACTCATACACACAGTCACGGCGCAGAGGCCGAAAAGTGTAGTTCAGGCGAGGAATACAATCACGCCAAGCGGCTCCGGTAGTGACCGCCTACCGGTCGGCCCAGTCGAGCAGCCGACGGTAGAACGGATCGGTCGACAGCGCCTCCGGGTCGCCGACGAGGACGAGTCCCTTTTTCGCCCGCGTAAGCGCGACGTTGATCCGGCGGTGATCCTCGAACAGCGGGCCCTCGAGCTGCCCGGTGGCAACGAACGAGACGACGATTAGCTCCTTGCTCGACCCCTGAAACCGGTCGACCGTATCGACGGTCACGTCGACGCGGCGGCTGATCTCGGCGACCTGCGCGCGGAACGGGGCGATCACGCCGATATCGTCGGGGTCGACTCCGGCCTCGATGTAGGCGTCGACGATCTCGGCGACGCGGTCGGCTTCGGTCGGGTTCGTGTTGCCCACACGCGTGCCATCGGGGTCGAGAAACGCGACCGCATCCCGAAGCTCGGCCGGGAGCCGATCGGGAGCACAGAGCGCCGAGAGCGACTGGGCGGCGACCGCGCCCGTCGCGGGCCGGAGCGCGCCGTCGTAGAACTCGGCCGAGGAAAAGGCCTGAATCCGCTGGCACATCCGGTATTGACGGGTTAACATCACCGCTGCGTCGGGGTAGTCGTCGATTAACCGCTCGAACAGCGACGTAGAGAGGGGGTTGCTCTCGGCGGTCTCGTCCCCGCCGTCGGCCGACTGGACGACCGGCGGGAGCTGTTCGTGATCGCCGACCAGCACGAAGCGGTCGGCCAAATTGAGGGCGGCCAAGGCGCTGGGTTCTGTGAGTTGGGAGGCCTCGTCGACCACCGCCACGTCGAAGTTCTGTTCGCGCATGACACGGGAGCCACAGGAGGCGGTCGTCGCCGCGACGACCGGGGCCTCGCGGAGTTCGGCGGCCCGCTCGTGGGGGTCGCCGCGCGTTTCCAACTGCACGTCGAGCATGTCCTCTCGGATCCCGGTATCGGTGCCGACCCGGCAGATGTCCTCGAACCCCTGCTCACGGAGGGCTTCGAGGGCGTTGTCGACCGCCCGGTTTGTAAAGGCCGTCAGCAGCACACGGTCGCCACGGTCGACGAGCGCGCGGATCAACCGGGCGATCGTGTAGGTTTTCCCGGTTCCGGGCGGGCCGTGGATCAGTGCGCAGTCTTCGGCATTGACCGCGAGGTTGACCGCCCGGTTTTGCCCCTCGTTATTGTCGATAAACATCTCTCGGGCGTCGTCGAAGGCGGGTTCTCTGCGGCCGAAGAGGATGTCTTTGCGGTCGTCGCTGCTCTTGAGGACGGTGTCGTGGAGCGCAGTCAGCATGCGGTCGACCGAGAGTTCGGAGGGGTAGACGTCGAGCCGACGGAGGTCGACCGGTTCGTCGGTGGTGACGACGATCTCCTCGCCGAGGTGCGTGATCCGACAGAGTTCGGCGTGGCCTTCGACGGGGTCGCCCTCGCTGGCCAGCGCCACGTCGCCCTCCCGTAGTTTCGAGACGGCGTCGTCGAGCTTTCGGGCGCGAAGTTCCCAGCGATTGCCGTCGATCTCTTTCCGTCCAATTGGTTCGAGGTCGATCAGCGCCCGGTCGTCGTCGGCCCGCTCTGTTTCGCCTTGCTCCCAGAGTTTGCGGTACTCGTCGTGGACCGCGCGGCGTTCGGCCTCGATCGCCCGGTAGAAGCGCTCGAAGTACTCCCGTTCCTCCTCGGGGATCGGTCGACCCACTGCGCCGGCTTTCGACTCCTGATCGAGTCGTCCCGAGACGACCATGCAGGTGTCCTGCTCGAAGCAGTACTCGCATTTGGCGTCGGCCTCGTACCCCGTCGGAACCGCCTCGCGGGCCTCCATGGCCGCGAGTTCGTTTCGGCTGCGGACCACGAATTCGAGCAGGCCCGTGCCCATCGTGAACTCCTTGGCCGGCGAAAGGTCGCCCGACTCCTCGGTGCGTTCGAGTGTCGTGTTCTTCGTATACAGCAGGGTGCCGGTGTCGACGTCGACGCCGCGTTCCTCCAGCATGAGGGCGTAGCTGGCCGCCTGAATCTTGTCCTGAAACCGCGGCTCGCGGCTGGTGTTTTTCCCCGTCTTGAGTTCGACCGGCATCCCACGGCGGAGGGCGTCGGCCCGACCCTTGAGGCCGAAGGTCGGACTGATGAGCGTGTACTCCGAGCGCCATGCGTCCTCGTCAGTGAGGGTCCCTTGGGCGAGCCAGCCCTCGATTGCCGCCGCGTTGCCTCGGACCTCACCTGCGACCTCCTCGACGTCTCGACCCAGCAGACCGAGTTCGAGCCCCGCCTCGGCGACCCGATCCTCGATGGCTGTGTCGAGGTCGCGTCCGCGAAGCAGATCCCCGAACACGTCGTGGACGATGGTCCCTTTGACGACCGGGTAGTTCAGTGGGATCGCCGACAGTTTGTTGAGATAGTACATGCGGGGACACTGGACCCACGACCGGATCGCGGTCACGTCGACCAGAAAGTCGGGTTCGAGGACGACATAGGAGTCGCCGGTCGTGCTGTAGCTCACCGTCCCGTCGTACTCGTCGACCTCGGGATCGGTAACGATCAGATCCATTCCGGGTTCGGCGTGCTCGGCCGTGTCGGCCCAGTTGGCCCACAGCGTCACATCGACTGCCGCATCGCCGCCGGTGTCGGTGCCGTCGGTCGGTCGGAGCCGACACTCCGCGAGTTTTCGCTCGCCGTACTCGGTTTCGACGGTCGTCGGCGCGTCGACCGCGAGGATCTCGCCGCGGAGGCTGCCTGTCACACCCACATTCGGTGACGTGGGCTGAAAAACACTACCGATGTTGCCGCTCCCACCGGCATGGCCGGGAGCCGACACCTGGCCGGTCCGCCAGCGATCGTGTCGACGGTCGGGGTTACGCCATTGATTCGATGCCGGAGACGTCGAACCGCACGCCACCGGATTCGCTTTCGCCCACCGTGATCGACCACCCGTGAGCGGTGACGACGTTCCTCACGATCGACAATCCCTGACCGGTGCCCGCCTCGGCGTAGGTCACGCCGCGCTCGAAGACGTCCTGTCGGCGGGACTCGGGGATCCCCGGCCCGTCGTCGGCGAGGAAAAACCCGGAGTCGGTCGACCCGACCCGTATCCGGACGTCGTCGCCGCCGTGTTCGACGCTGTCGTCGGCCTGTGGACGACTGCCCGTGGAGCCATGCTCCACGCTGTCACCGGACTGCGTCCGGTTGCCCGTGGAACCGTGTTCCACGCTGTTCCGCAGGAGGTTTTCGAACAACTGCAGCAGTTGGTCGGCGTCGGCGTCCAGACGCCGTGTCGACTCGACCTCCAGGGTGGCGGCCGGCGCCCGGACGGTGCTCCAGGCGTCGGTCACGACCGCGTCGAGCGAGAGCCGTTCACGGTCGGGACGGCGGCCGCTGCGGGCCCGTTCGAGGGTCGACTCGATGAGATCGTCCATCCGTTCGAGGGAGTGTTCGATTTCGTCGAGATGTTCGGTGTCGTCCCGGTCGGCTTTGGCGAGTTGCGTGTGGCCGACGGCGACGTTAAGCGGGCTCCGGAGGTCGTGGCTCACCTCGTCGGCGAACTCGCCGAGCCGATCGTTCCGCGCCCGTAGCTCCGCCCGTTTGGCCGCGAGTTCGGTCACGTCCCGAAAGATGTTCACTTCGCCGGCGGCCCCATAGCCGTACTCCAGTTCAGACCGCCGCCGCGTGAACGTTCGAGTCTCGCCGTCGACCGGGATCTCGACCGTCGCGTTCCCGACGTCGTCGCCCCCGTCGAGCGCTGGTGTCCGGCATTCGATCGCCTCGGCCGTCGTGCCGACGTCGATACCGAGGACCCTCCGAGCCGGCTCGTTGCAGCCGGCGACGACGCCGTTCGGGTTCAACACGTAGACGGGATCGCCGAGCTCGTCCATGATCTGTTGTTCGGCGGCGGGGGAGATCTGGAGGAACTGATACCGTTTGATCGAGACCGCATACAGTATCCCCGCGACCGTCCATCCGATCGGCGTCGGATCGAAGTACGTAGGCACCAGATCGAGTACCTTACTCATCCCGAGCGTGGCCGAAAAGAGGATCAAAAACAGGACGATCCCCGACTGGATCCGCCGTCGACGATCGGAACTGCGGAGGAACTCCCCGAGGACCATCCCGGCACCAAACACAACGAGCGGGACCGAAAACACGACCGTCACTAGCGGCCTGATCGAGCCCGCGCCGGCCGGAATCAGTATCTCCGTCGCTCCGTAGGCGTTGTCGACCGTGTAGATCAGATTCGAGGGGTTGAACCACGACACCACGAAGAGGACGACCGACGGCACGAACAGGACGTACACTCTCTTGGGGACAGCCGTCTTGAACGCGAACTCGTAGCTGTACATGAACGTGAAGACGGCCGACAGCCCCACCGCAGCCACGTAAAAATGGGTGGCGATGAGTCGGAACGGCGGACCGACCAGACTCATCACGCCGAAAGAAAGCGACCAGACTATCCCACAGACCATTGCATACCGAAACCAACGGACGGCCGGCCTGTACCGTTCGTTTCGGAGCCAGTAGACGATACACGCCAGCGGGATCGCACTCACGATCATCACGATCCCGGACGTCGTCGGTGTGAGCAGTTCCAATAAACTGGCTATGGAGGGAACCATCTCGTGGGGAACGTATAGAAACACAATATCATCTCATATATTTTAATTGGTACGAACATAAATTGTAGGCTAATGTGAAATAATAGAACAGTTGTTCGTGATAGATTCTCGTTCCACTGGCTCGAAACGCTCTCCCAGAGACCGGATGGGAGCCATCCCGTCGTCGACCTCGGCCGGTCAGCCGCTTGGTGACCAGCCGGCGCGTTCGTGGACGAGGAACTCCGCGGCGTTGACCACGTAGTGGGCGACGACCACGACCAGCAGGCTGCCCGACAGGACGAAGACCGCTCCCAGTCCGATTCCGAGCAGGCCGGTGACGACGATCCCCAGCCGGCCCTGTGCACCGTGGCCGAGGGCGAAGGCGACCGACGAGCCGACCACGAGTAGCCACGGCGGGAGACCGGCCCCCGCGGCGGCAACCCCGATCAGCGCCCCGCGGAACAGTAGCTCCTCGAAGCCGGCGATGATCGGCAGGACGACGACCAGCAGTAGCACCCAGCCGGCGGCGGTGTCGGGAGCCAGCGACTCGCGGAGTTCGGTCGGCGCGACTAGCCCGTGCCGCCGACCCACCGCCGCCCCCGCTTCGTTGAGCAGATACAGTCCCACGCCGACCGCGAGGCCGGTTCCGAACGCCCCGAGCGTCAACGACTCCGGAGCCAGCCCGAAGGCCCACGCCGGGATCTCGGTGTACCACGCCATCAGGACCACCAGCACCGCGAACACGCCCTGCGAGACGGCGACGTTCGCCAACAGTGCGGGCGTCGACAGCGCCGTCGCGGTGCTACTCGCTGCCGGTCCGACAGTCGATTCGGCCGGCTGCTCGTCGACCGGCGGCCGTTCGTCGGTCGGTGGCCCGTCGATGGTCGACCGTTCGTCGCCGGCCGGCGATCGCTCAGCGGTCGACGGCTGGTCGGTGGTCGACGACTGTTCGACAGCCGACGGCTGGTTGGTGGTCGACGGATGATCGGTGGTCGACTGGTGATCGGTGACCGATGGCTGGTCGCTGGCCGACCGACTGGTGGGCTGGGAAGTCGGGGCAGAACTGTCGAGTGTGGCCGTCGACGCGCGGGTCAGTGCGAGCAAAAGGACGACAACGACACCGACGACGCCGAGAAAGGTCGACCACTGAGCCATCGGGCCCTACTGCGGGCTCGGGCTGGAGGGGCCGGCGACACTGCCGTCCTGAAGCGCCGAACCGGTGATCGACTTGAGTCGGGCCACGAGCGAGTCCTTGTCGGCCTCGCCTTCGAGGGCGACGTCGAGGACCTCGCTGATGTGGCTGACGGGGATGATCTCGATCATCTCCTTGTACTCGTCTTCGATCATCACGTCCTGTTCGTTGGCCTTCGGAATGATGACCCGTTTACAGCCGGCCTTGGCGGCGGCTTCGATCTTGTGGGTCACCCCACCGACCGGCAGCACGTCGCCACGGACCGACAGCGAGCCGGTCATCGCGAGGTTCTGGCTGACGCCGACGTCTTCCAGCGCCGAGATCACCGCGGTGGCGACCGTAATCGATGCCGAGTCGCCGTCGACGCCCTGCTGGCCGGCCTGGACGAACTGGATGTGGATGTCCCGTTCGGTAATGTCCTCGTCGGAGAACTTCTTGATGATCGCCGAGACGTTCTGGACCGACTCCTCGGCCATCTCCTTGAGCTGGCCGGTGGCGATCACTTGGCCGCCACCCTGTGTGGGTGTCACCTCGGCCATCACCGGCAGCATGATTCCGGAGTCCTCGCCCATCACGGCTAGCCCGTTGACGCGGCCGACCTGATAGCCGTCGGAGACCTGCAGTTCGTAGTCCTTGCGGCGCTCGATGAACTCGTCGGCGAGCTGCTGTTCGATCGACCGCGAGCGGTCTTTGGCCTGCAGGACGTGGTCGCGAGTGGTGTACTCGGCGTCCTCGGAGCGGGCGATGTCGCCCGCGACACGGACCAGTCCGCCGAGGTTCCGGAAGTGCAGCGTCAGGTGGCCCTTGCGGCCCGCCCGGCGGCGGGCTTCGAGGATGACCTCCTCGATGGCCGCGTCCTCGAACGGCGGCAGTCGACCGTCGTTGGCGACCTCTTGGGCCACGAATCGGACGTACTTCCGGCGCATCTCGGGGGTGTCCTCGATGGTGTCCTCCATGTACACCTCGTAGCCGTACCCCTTGATACGGGAGCGCAGCGCGGGGTGCATGTTCTCCATCGCATCGAGGTTCCCGGCGGCGATCATGATGAAGTCCGTCGGGACGGGCTCGGTCTGGACCATCGCACCCGAGGAGCGCTCGGACTGGCCCGTAATGGAGAACTCCCCTTCCTGAATCGCCGTCATCAGGTGCTGCTGGGAGCGGATATCGAGGGTGTTGATCTCGTCGATGAACAGCACACCCTTGTTGGCCTTGTGGATGGCTCCGGGCTCGACGCGGTCGTGGCTCGGCGTCTCCATCCCACCGGACTGGAAGGGGTCGTGCCGGACGTCGCCGAGCAGCGCGCCAGCGTGGCCACCGGTCGCGTCGCGGAACGGCGCGGTGGTGGTGTCGGCGTTGTTGACCAAGAGATTGGGAACCATCGCGTCGCTGCCACGCGAGGCGTAGCGGAACGCGAGATAGATGATCCCCGCCGCGAGGATGCCAAGGAGGATCTGGCCGGCGATGATGAGCGCATAGCCCAACACGACGGCGATGATGATCCACATGAGGAAGGTCCGCATCTGGTTGCGCTTGCGGGCTTCCTCTTTGTGGGCGTCGACGATCTGTTCGCCCTTGCCGGCCGGGACGGTCCGGACCTTCGGCTTGTTGCCGTCGTCGGGGTTGTGGTAGACCAGCACGTCCTGCAGCTCCTCTTTGGGGAGGAGTTCGGCCATCGCCTTGGCCAACATCGACTTGCCAGTACCGGGCGAGCCGATCATCATGACGTGTCGCCGCTGTTTGGCGGCCTTGATGATCACGTCGCGGGCGTGTTCCTGGCCGATAACCTGATCGACGAGTCGGTCGGGGATCGAGACGTCCTCCGTGGAGTCGATCAACAGCCCGCCGAGCAGGTCGTCTTCGCCGACGTCGTCGGCGATGGGCGCGTCGACCTCGACGTCGCTGCCGAGTTCGTCGATGCTCGGCGGCTCGTCGTCGGTCGGCTCGGCGGGTGTGTTACCCCGAGACCGTGAGCCGCCGGTCGGGCCACCCGTCTCGAAGAGTTCCTCGTCGGTGAGAACCGGCTCGGAGTCCTCGACCGACTCCTGGTCGTGGGAGTCGGCTCGGTCGTCCGCCTGCCCGTTGGTGACCGCCTGTCCGTCGTCGTCCGGCTGCCCGTCGGCCGGCCGGTCGGTCTCGGCGGTAGTCTCATCGTTCACCCCGGAATCGGGGGGGCCGTCGTCGGTGTCCGTAGGGTTGCTCATAGAACGGTTTCGCTGTCAGAAAAGACGAACTGGCGATTGATATACTTTCTCCCATTCGCCAACACTGCCACTATACCGTCATTTGCCGGTAGACGGCTGCTACCTCTCTATCTGGTGTCTCGGTCCGACTCGCCGACTTTATAAATCGAGCCGTGGTAGGAGCCGGTATGCGTGGGTTCTACATCGGTCGGTTCCAGCCCTACCACGACGGCCACCACCACATGGTCGCCGAGATCGCCGAGCAGGTCGACGAGTTGGTCCTCGGCATCGGGAGTGCGGGCGACTCTCACACCCGTCGGAACCCGTTTACCGCAGGCGAACGCGTGATGATGATCACCAAGTCGGTCGCGGAGTTCGATATGCCGACCTACGTGGTCCCTATCGAGGACCTCGAACGCAACTCGGTGTGGGTCAGCCACGTCCAGAGTATGTCGCCGGCCTTCGACGTCGCCTTCTCGAACAACCCGCTGGTGATCCGGCTCTTCAAGGAGGCCGGCATCGAGGTCCGCCAGTCGCCGATGTTCCACCGCGAGGTACTCGAAGGAACGGAACTCCGCGAACGGATGATTGACGGCGGCGACTGGGCCTCGCTGGTCCCCGATCCCGCCGCCGCGGTCATCCGGGAGTGCGACGGCGTCGACCGGATCCGGCAGGTGACCGACGACGACGGGGCCGCCGACTGAGATGCTGACGCTGGCCTCAGACTTCGGCTCGCCGTACCCCGCGGCGATGAAGGGCGTGATCTGCTCCCGGACCGACGCCCAGCTGGTCGACGTCGCCCACGACCTCCCCAGACAGGACCCACGGGCCGCCGCCTTCTGGCTCCGGGAGACCCTGCCGCACTTCCCGCCGGCAGTGCATCTCGCGGTCGTCGACCCCGGCGTGGGGACCGACCGCCGCGCTGTCGCCCTCCGCGTCGGCGACCACGCTCTCGTCGCCCCCGACAACGGCCTGCTGCGGCCGGTGGCCCGTCGATTCGCTGACCGCAACGGGACCGAAATCGAGGCCTTCGAGATCACTGTCGAGGAGCCGACCTCCTCGACGTTCCACGGCCGGGATGTCTTCGCTCCTGTGGCGGCCGCCATCCACGAGCATGGCGTCGACCGGACCAGCGAGGTCGGTATGCTGTCGCCGATCGCTCTCGAATCCTGTGTCGACCTGCGATTCCCCGACCCGACCCGCGAGGGCGACACCATTCGCGGCGAGGTGCTGGTGGTCGACGACTTCGGGAACGTCATCACGAACGTGCCGGGTGCGGAGATCGTGGACGTCGAGTCAGCTACCGTCGACGGCGTCTCGGCCCCGGTCGTCGACACCTTCGACCGGGTCGCGGCCGGGGGACGGCTGCTGACGGTCGGCAGTCACGGTTACGTCGAGTGCGACGTCAACCGGGGTCGTGGCGACGAGGCGTTCGGACTCGACGTCGGCGACGCCGTCGAGATCGTGGTGGGCTGAGCCCCCGACGAGCGGCACGTTCTTTCGGCTGGCGACCCAACAGGTCGTATGCACGTCGTTGTTCTCGGAGCCGGCTACGCTGGTGTGACGCTCACTCGCAAACTCGAGAGTTCCCTGCCGGCCGCGGTCGATCTCACGCTCGTCGACGAACACGAGCGCCATCTGGTCCAACACGAGGTCCACCGCGCCATCCGGCGGCCCTCGATCGTCGACGCCATCGAAGTGCCGCTCGACTCGCTGTTCGATCGGGCCGAAATCGTCACCGCCCGCATCGAGGACGTCGACCCCGAGGCCAACCGCGTCGTCCTCGACTCCGGGGAGACCATCGACTACGATTACGCCGGGCTCTGTCTGGGTGCCGACACGGCCGACTACGGACTGCCGGGGGTCGCCGACTACGGCCTCCCGCTGAAGTCGGTCGACGACGCCGAAGCCATCCGCGAGAGGGCCCTCGAAGCCATCGACGCCGGCGATGAGGCCCGGTTCGTCGTCGGCGGGGCGGGGCTCTCGGGCGTCCAAGTCGCCGGGGAGTTGGCAACACTCGCCGAAGAGGAGGGTGCGGCCGACCGCATCGAGATCGTCGTCCTCGAACAGTTGGAGTCGGTCGCCCCGGCGTTTCCAGCGGCGTTCCAAGACGCCGTGGCCGAGGCGCTGGCCGCCCGCGGGGTCGAGATCCGAACCGAGACGGCCGTGAGCGAGGCCACCGACTCGACCGTCGAGACGCGCCACGAGCGAACGGGCACCGAGCGGTCGGTCGACTACGACCTGTTCGTCTGGACCGGCGGCATCGGTGGCGCGGCGGCGATGGCCGGCGACCGGCCGATCGTCCGGGCCGATCTTCGCTTGACGGAGTCGACGTTCGCGCTGGGCGATGCGGCGCGGGTGGTCGACGCCGACGGCGAGGCCGTGCCCGCCAGCGCCTCGGCGGCGATCCGGGCGGCCCCCGTGGCCGCCTCGAACATCACGCGACTGGTCGGCTGGGAACTCGACGACCGGACGGGGTTCGAACCCCGTATGGAGCTGTTCCGGTTCGACGTGCCGGGGTGGATCGTTTCGGTCGGCGACGGCGCGGTCGCCCAAGTCGGCCCGAAAGTTGTGACCGGCAAACCGGCGAAGGCGCTGAAAGCCAGCGTCGGCGCGGGCTACCTGACCTCGGTGCAGGCGATCCGTCAGGCGACGGAGTTGGTCGGCGAGGAACTAAACGCCTGACCCGGAGCGCATTTATCGCCCGCCGGTCGACTGCCGACAGTGACAGTCCGGCTCGCATTCGAGGACGGCACGCTCCGCATCTCCAGCGACCGCGAGAGCGATCCACCGCTCGGCGGCCTGCCGGGTGTCGAGGCCGACCCGCGGACCGAGACGGTTCGTGCGCCTGCCCATTTCTATGCACAGCTCCGGGACGTACTTCGGGAACTCGACGCCGACGTCGACGACCGGATCTCTCCTAGCGAGTCGCTGACTCTCTCGACCGCCTACGAACTCCGTGACTACCAGCAGGCGGCTCTCGATTCGTGGGTCGACAGCAACCGCCGCGGCGTGCTCGAACTCCCGACGGGAGCCGGCAAAACCGTCATCGCGCTGGCCGCGATTGCCCAAACTGGAACCCCGACGCTCGTCGTCGTCCCGACGATCGACCTCCTCGAACAGTGGCAGCGCGAACTCGAAACCGAGTTCGACGTGCCGATCGGTCGACTGGGCGGCGGCGAACAACGCGTCGAAGACGTGACGGTTACCACCTACGACTCGGCCTACTTGCGCGCTGACGAACTCGGCGACCGCTTCGGGCTTGTCGTCTTCGACGAGGTCCACCACCTCGGCGCGGAAGGCTACCAAGATATTGCTCGCCTCATGACCGCGCCGGACCGACTCGGCCTCACGGCCACCTTCGAGCGCCCCGACGGCGCACACGAGGCGATCCGGGAATTGGTCGGCCCGCGAGTCTACAGGATCGACGTCGACGACCTCGCCGGCGACCACCTCGCACCGTACGAGATCCGCCGGATAGAGGTCGAACTCACGCCGGAGGAGCGCGCCGCGTACGACGAGGCCCAGGGGACGTTCGTCGACTACGTCCGCCAGTCAAACATCTCGTTTTCGAGCGGCAGCGACTACCTCCAGTTGGTCAAACGCTCGGGGAACGACCCCGCGGCTCGCGAGGCCCTGCTGGCCAAACAGCGGGCCCGCGAGCTGATGATGAACGCCGAAAACAAGCGCCACCAGCTCGCCCGCATTCTTGACCGCCACCGCGAGGATCGGATCATCGTCTTCACCGCCCACACCGAACTGGTCTACCGGCTCTCCGAGCGGTTCCTGCTGCCGGCGATCACCAACGAGACCGGAGCCAGCGAGCGCCGCGAGATCCTCGACCGGTTCCGCGAGGGGACCTACAGCCGGATCGTCGCGGCCAACGTCCTCGACGAGGGCGTCGACGTGCCCGACGCCAACGTCGCTGTGGTCCTCTCGGGCAGCGGCAGCGAACGCGAGTTTACCCAGCGACTCGGCCGGATTCTCCGGCCGAAGGACGACGGCGGTCGGGCCGTGCTCTACGAACTCGTGAGTGCCGAAACTGCCGAAGAGCGGGTCGCGGAGCGTCGACGCTGACCCGGATTGGGACGACCGCTCCTCGGGGCGTTTATAAATAATCGGTGGCTAACAAGCAGTCGTGCTGACCAAGGACCTCCTTCGCGTCTCCCGTCGTGGCGGCCGGTACCGCCCGGAGTTTATCGGCTGCGAGGTACGACCCCTCGCTGCCCGACTCATCGGCACCTATCGGGAGCACGTCGACGAGCCGCGCCGCGCTGTCGACGAGGCCGTCGAAGCCATCGAACGCGAAGCGGAGGATTTCAAACTCGTCCGCGGGCTGGCGGCGCTGCTGGACCGCGAGGCTAGCTTCGAGACGGTCGCGCCGCTGCCGCCGGAGCGGACGCGACGGCGGGTCTTCGAGGCCGCCGAGACCGTCGGCGTCGCCACCAGCGACGAGCGCGAGGAGGCGCTTATAAATGCGGCCGACGGGCTGGCAGTGGGTGTCGACGCTGTTGAGGACTCGTTGTATGCCGACCGCGACTGCAACCAGCGGCTCACCGCCTTCGAGAGTCGGTGGGACCCCGACGACCTGATCGAGCAGTACAACCTCTCGCTGTCCCAGACCGCACTGTTCGACGCTACCGAGGTCGCAGTCACGAGCGACGACCCTCGCGGGCTCGTTGCGGCGATCAAACGACTGGGATTGATGTACGAGATCGACCGCGAGGAGCGGGCGGATGGCGACGACGAGCGGACGGTGGTCGTCACCGGACCCGACCGACTGTTTCGGCGCACCCGCCGCTATGGGACGGCCTTCGCCCGACTGCTTCGGTCGGTCGCCACGAGCGGCGAGTGGGAGCTTCGGGCGACGATTGACGACCGCGGCACCGAACGCGAGTTGGTGCTCACCGAACGCGACGTGTCGGTACCGGGCGTCGACCCCATCGCCGAGCCGAGCTACGATAGCGGCGTCGAGCGCGACTTCGCCGCCCGGTTTTCGAGTCTCGACCTCGACTGGGAGCTTCGCCGCGAGCCCGATCTCCTGGAGGCGGGGACGAGCGTGATGATCCCGGATTTCGCCTTCGACTACCGGTACGCCGACTTCCGCGTCTATTTCGAAGTGATGGGGTTTTGGACACCCGAATACGTCGACAAGAAGCTCGGTCAGCTCGAAGCGGTCGAAGACGTCGACCTCGTCGTCGCGGTCGACGACTCGCTGGGTGTCGGCGAGGAAATCGAGGCGACCGACCACCGGGCGATCCCCTACTCGGGGACGGTCCGGGTGAAAGACGTGGTCGACGTCCTGCGGGAATACGAAGCCGACCTCATCGACGAAGCCGCCGCCGAGTTGCCAGACGAACTCTCCCCAGAGGCTGACGTGATCGAACTGGACGCCCTCGCCGGCGAGTACGCGGTGTCGGTCGACGTGATCGAAGACCGGACGTTTCCGGACCACCGGCGTGTCGGCCAGTGGTTGGTTCGCCCGGCTGTGCTGTCGTCTATCGCCGAAGAATTGTCCGAAGGAATGTCGTTTGCGGATACCGAGGCGGTCATCGACGACTACGGTGTGACCGACGCCAGCGCGGTGCTGGCAGCGGTCGGCTACCGCGTCGAATGGGAGGGGCTGACCGGTGGCGTACTCAAAAGCCGGTAGGCGGGAACCGACTGCCGCGGGCTTTTTGCGCGTTCGATGCGTCCGCTAGCTATGGTCCTCAAACGATTGCTCGGTTCGAAGTGGTCGCGTCTGTTCAGTCTCGTGTCGGTGCTCGTCAGTGGGGTTCGGGCACTGATCGGGGGTGACAGACGGATCGGCGCGCTGTTGATCGGGATCGCACTGTTGGCCTACCGGTGGTCGCCGCTCGGCATCGCGGTGACGATCCTGATGCACCAGTTCGGCGACGAGATACGCAACTGGGCGATGGGGCGGTCCCAACCGGAGCCCTGAGCTACCGCACCGGCAGTTCTTCCTGATTACCTTTCGGCACCGTCGACCGGAGCTCGTCGTAGACGTACAACCCAACTCCGATCGGCTCCGGCTCTCCGGCGAGTTCGTGACTCGCAATGAGGTAGCCCCAGTCGCCGTCCCACTCGGGGAAGTCCTGATCCTCGCCGCGGGCGAAGGTCGCTGCCTGTTCCGGCGTGAGGTCGACCACGTTCTTCGTCGCGTGGTGGCCGAACCGCTGGACCGCGCTGTGGGTCGGCTTCCAGTGTTCCTGTCGCGTCCGGAGGACGGTCATCCCAAGCCCCTCGATCCGGATCGGCGTCGGCATCTCGTCGGCGAAGATCCAGATCTTGCCCTTGCCCTTCTCCCAGAACGAAAAGCCCTCGAAGACCGCAGGCTCGATGCCGAATCGCTCCTCAAAGAAGTCGATCACTTCCGCGCGGGAGGCCCGGCCTTCGACTTCGCGGTCGCCGGGCGTGGCGGGCAGTCGACCGAACCGCTGGCCGACGTTGTCTCGGAGTTCCTCGCCGTCGCTACTCTCGCCGTCGCCGGTCTCAGGGTCGCTCATGCGGTCACCTCCAGTTTCGCACAGTAGAACCCGCCCGTATCGTTGAGATGTGGATAGATCCGGTGGGTCCGTTCGACGCTCGGGTCGTACTCGTCGTCCTCCCACTCGGTGACGCCCGGCCGCGATTCGAGGGGGTTCTCGAAGTCGACGACCTCACAATCTTCGGTGTCGAGGACGTGGTCGACGACGGCCTCGTTTTCCTCCGGCGCAAAGGTGCACGTCGAATAAACGACGGTGCCGCCGGGCTTGGTGGCTTGGATCGCCCGCGAGAGGATGCCCTTCTGGACGGCCGCGACGCTGTGGACGTGCTCGAGGGTCCACTGGTCGAGGGTGTCGGGGTTCTTGCGGATCGTCCCCTCACAGGAGCAGGGCGCGTCGACGATCGCGCGGTCGAACTCCTTGAAGCCGAAGGGTTTCAGCGAGAAGTTGCGGCCGTCCTGTTTCGTCACGACGAGGTTCGTCACGCCGAGGCGTTCGGCGTTGTGCCGGAGCGCCGAGAGTCGGCCGAGGTTGTTGTCGTTGCCGATGACGACTCCCTTGTCGTCCATCATCGCCGACAGTTGGGTGGTCTTGCTGCCCGGTGCGGCACAGCTATCCCAGACCTTCTCGCCGGGTTGGGGATCGAGCGCGATCGCTGGCAGCGCCGAGACCTCCTCTTGGCCGTGGAGCCAGCCGTGGAAGTAGGGCCACGACGTGCCCGGTCCGCGTTCGTCGAGTCGCAGCAGTTGGGGGTTCCAGTCGACTGCCTCGTAGCCGACCCCTGCTTCGTCGAGGGCCGCTCGCGCACGGTCGGGTGCAGACCGGATCGTGTTGACGCGGACGACCGACGGCAGGGGGCGCTCGCAGGCGTCGAAAAAGGCCTCCCGGTCGTCGACGAGCGGGGCATACCGCTCTAACGGATTCATAGCCTCCCTTTCGAGTGGCCCCGTTAGTCCGTTTCGGAGTCGGCGCTGTGGCTGCGGTCGACCGAAGCCGGGTCGGCACCAACGATTACGTACCGGGGTGGCATAGCGCCTCCATGGCACGGATCGACATCGTCGACGAGAAATCCTCGCTGGACAGCCCCGTACTGGTCGAGGGGTTCCCCGGCGTCGGGTTGGTCGGCAAGATGGCCGTCGACCACCTGATCGCCACCTTCGAGATGGACCACTATGCCAACGTCTACTGTGACAGCCTGCCGCCGGTGGCGACCTATCAGGAGGACACTCGGGGGCTGGTGACGCCCGTCCGGCTCTACGTCGACACCGAGCGGGATCTGTTGGCCCTCCAGAGCGACGTGCCCATCGGCCCGGATGCGGCCACCGAGTTCGGGAACTGTGTCAGAGACTGGTTCGACGACGGCGAGCTACTGCCGGTCTACATCTCCGGCCTCCCGCGACAGACCGAGGCACCGCCGGCGTTGTACGGTGTCGCAACCGACGACACTGCCGGCGACCGGCTCACCGACGCCGGGGTCGACCAGCCCGCCGAGATGGGGCTGATCTCGGGGCCGACCGGCGCGCTGCTGGCCCACGCGACCGAACACGACACCACGGCGGTCGGCCTCGTCGTCGAGTCGAACCCACAGCTCCCCGATCCGATCGCCTCGCAGGTCGTCATCGACGGCGGGATCGAACCCATCGCCGACATCGAGGTGCCGACCGAGGACCTCTCGGCGCGGGCCGAGGAGATCGAGCAGGCCCGCCAGCAGCTGATCCAGCGGATGCAGCAGGCGACCGACGACAGCAGTCGCGCCCAACCGCTGCGGATGTATCAGTAGCCGATCGGGGTCGTTTCTGAATCCTTAAACCGCCGAAGCGACTGGACCGCAACATGAGCGATGACCCAGCAGCGGTCGACGAATCGGCTGCCGAACCGACTGACGAGGAGGACGCCGAGGCCGACGTGGCCGAGACTGCTGGCACCGAGATGTTCGAGGAAGAAGAGGAAGAAGAAGAGATCACCGACGACGAACGGACTGTCGACGATCTCGAAGCCCGGATCGAGGAGCTGGAAACCGAGCTCGACGAAAAGGACGCGGAGATCGACGAGCTCACCGAGAAGCTCCAGCGCTCGCGGGCTGACTTCCAGAACTACAAAAAGCGAATGGAAGACAAACAGGAGGAAATGCAGGCCCGCGCGACCGAGGATCTCGTCTCCCGCTTTACGAAGATCCGGGGCAACCTCGTCCGCGCGCTCGATCAGGACGAAGACGCCGACATTCGGCCGGGCATCCAGTCGACCCTCGACGAGTTCGACGCCATCCTCCGGGAGGAGAACGTCGAGATCATCTCCCCCGAACCGGGCGACGAGGTCGACCCCCAGCGTCACGAAGTGATGATGCGGGTCGAGGGCGACCAGCCCGACGGCACCATCGTCGACGTCTATCAGGACGGCTACGAGATGGCGGGCAAGGTCCTGCAGGCCGCCCAAGTGACAGTCAGCAGCGACGACACCTGATCGAAGGTCGCGACCGTGTCGGTTGAGATGCGGTCATACTAAATCTGTCGTGCCAGTCGAATTCGGATCACGATAATCGCAAGACGGCGGCGGTACGGGCAGCGGGCTTGTGTCGCAGTATCTAGTAACCTTTAACCGAGACAAGCCGGTAATTGAGACCAACATGGCCAGCGAGAAGATTCTCGGTATTGACCTTGGTACCACGAACAGCGCGTTCGCGGTTATGGAAGGTGGAGAGCCGGAGATCATCGTCAACTCCGAGGGCGAACGGACGACTCCCTCGGTGGTCGCGTTCTCCGACGACGACGAGCGCCTGATCGGAAAGCCCGCGAAAAACCAGGCCGTCCAGAACCCCGACAAGACTATCCAGTCGATCAAACGGCACATGGGCGAGGAGGACTACGAGGTCGAGGTTGAGGGCGACTCCTACACGCCCGAGCAGATCTCGGCGATGATCCTCCAGAAGATCAAGCATGACGCCGAGGAGTACCTCGGCCACGACGTCGAAAAAGCCGTCATCACGGTCCCGGCGTACTTCAACGACAAGCAGCGTCAGGCGACGAAAAACGCCGGCCAGATCGCCGGCCTCGAGGTCGAGCGCATCGTCAACGAGCCGACCGCCGCCTCGATGGCCTACGGGCTCGACGACGAGTCCGATCAAACAGTCTTGGTCTACGACCTCGGGGGCGGCACCTTCGACGTTTCCGTTCTCGAACTCGGCGGCGGCGTCTACGACGTGGTCGCCACCAACGGGGACAACGACCTCGGTGGCGACGACTGGGACGAGGCGATCATCGACCACCTCGCCGAGGAGTTCCAAAACGACCACGGGATCGACCTCCGGGAGGACCGACAGGCCCTCCAGCGACTCAAGGAGGCCGCCGAAGAGGCCAAGATCGAACTCTCTTCGCGCAAGGAGGCCAAGATCAACCTCCCGTTCATCACGGCCACGGACTCGGGGCCAGTCCACCTCGAAACCTCGATCACGCGGGCGACCTTCGAGAACATCACCTCGGACCTGATCGACCGGACGGTCGCACCGACCGAACAGGCCATCGAGGACGCCGATATCTCCGACAGCGACATCGACGAGGTCATCCTCGTCGGCGGGTCGACCCGGATGCCCCAGGTCGCAGAGAAGGTCGAGGAGATCATCGGTCAAGAACCCAAAAAGAACGTCAATCCCGACGAGGCGGTCGCACTGGGCGCGGCGATTCAGGGCGGCGTGCTCGCAGGCGACGTCGACGATATCGTCCTGCTCGACGTGACGCCGCTCTCGCTGGGGATCGAGGTCAAAGGCGGGCTCTTCGAGCGACTCATCGACAAGAACACGACGATCCCGACCGACGCCTCGAAGGTCTTCACCACTGCAGCGGACAACCAGACCTCGGTGCAGGTCCGGGTCTTCCAGGGCGAGCGTGAGATCGCCAACGAGAACGAACTGCTCGGCGAGTTCATGCTGAGCGGGATCCCCCCGGCCCCGGCTGGCACCCCCCAGATCGAAGTCGAGTTCTCGATCGACGCCGACGGCATCGTCAACGTCTCGGCGGAGGATCAAGGCTCGGGCAACGCCGAGTCGATCACCATCGAGGGCGGCGCGGGGCTCTCCGACGAGGAAGTCGAGCGCATGCAGGAAGAAGCCGAGAAACACGCCGAGGAGGATCAAGAACGCCGCGAGCGGATCGAGGCCCGCAACGAGGCCGAGGGCGCGATCCAGCGCGCCGAATCGCTGCTCGAAGAGAACGAAGAGCAGGTCGACGACGACCTCGAAGCCGACATCCGCGATGCGATCGACGATGTCGAGGACGTGCTCGAAGACGACGACGCCGAAACCGAGGCGCTCCAAGAGGCCACCGAAGCCCTCTCGGAGGAACTCCAGGAGATCGGCAAGCAGATGTACCAACAGCAGGCCCAGCAGGCACAGGCCGGTGCCGGCGGCGCAGGCGCGGCCGGCGAGGGCGGCTTCGGTCCCGGCGCCGAGGGCGCGGCCGGCGAAGGCGACGAGTACGTCGACGCCGACTTCGAGGACGCCGAGGACAAAGACGAGTAACCGTCGCTGAGGTCCGGTTGCGGTTTTCGTTTTTATTTACTCGACAGTCCGAATCGACGACCAGTCGATCCAACGGACATCCGACCTTTGACCTCTGACGCCGAAGCCAGTGGCATGTCCGCCAGTCGACCCAACGTTCTCCTGCTGTTGACCGATCAAGAGCGCGCCGACCTCGTGGCTCCCGACGGCCTGCCGGTCGAGACGCCGAACGTCGACCGACTGCGCGCGGAGGGAATGTGGTTCGAATCGGCCTACACGCCGACGAGCATCTGCACGAGCGCCAGAGCCACTTTGTTAACCGGCCTGTACCCGCACGCCCACGGCCTGCTCAACAACAGCCACGAGGCTGATGCGATCCGGGCTGACCTCCCCGAATCGCTCCCGACGTTCGGTGAACTGCTCGCCGAGAGTGGCTACACCAACACCTACCTCGGCAAGTGGCACGTCAGCAACAACCACACACCCGGCGATTTCGGGTTTCGCTACTTCGGCGGGAGCGACTACCACCACGACAACTTCGAGGTCGCCTTCGAGCACTACCGCGAGTCACAGGGAATCAGGGTTCCCGAAGCCGATGTCGACGATCGGCTCTACACCGGCTCGGGTGCCGACGGTGCCCTCGTCGCCGGCACCGATCCCGTCCCGGTGGAGGCTTCCCGACCGTACTTTCTGGCCGAGCGGACGATCAACGCGCTGGAGCGCTGGGTCGACGACGACAGCCCGTGTTTCCACCGAACCGACTTCCTCGGCCCCCACCATCCATATGTCGTCCCCGAACCCTACGCCTCGATGTACGATCCGAGCGAGATCGAGCCGTGGGGCAACTACGCCGAGACCTTCGACGGCAAGCCGCGGGTCCACGAGCAGTATCTCCGGTATCGGGGCGTCGAGGGGTTCGACTGGGAGACGTGGGCCGAAGCCGTCGCCAAATACTTCGGCTTCATGACGCTGATCGACGACCAGATCGGCCGGGTTCTCGATGCGCTCGACGAACTCGGCCTCGTCGAGGAGACGGTCGTCGTCCACACCTCGGATCACGGCGACCTCACCGGCTCTCACCGCCTGTTCAACAAGGGGCCGATGATGTACGAGGAGACCTACCGGATTCCCCTCGTGGTCCGGTGGCCGGGCGTCGTTGAGCCCGGCAGCCAGTCGACCGAGTTCGTCCGCCTGCAGGACCTCATGCCGACGTTTCTGGAGTGGGCCGGGGTCGACGCCCCCGAGGACCTCCACGCCCGGAGTATCCAGCCCCTCCTACGGGGCGAGACGCCCGTCGACTGGCCCGACTCGGTGTACGCCCAGTACCACGGCGACGAGTTCGGCCTCTACAGCCAGCGGCTCGTCCGGACCGACCGGTACAAGTTCGTCTACAACGGTCCGGACCGAAACGAGTTCTACGATCTGGCCGCCGACCCGCACGAACTCCACAATCTCGTCGACCATCCGGCCTACGCGGACGTGCAAGACGACATGGCCCGACGGCTGGTCGGCTGGATGGATCGGGTCGACGATTCGCTCCGCCAGTGGGTGCCGACGGCGCTCGGTAGTTAGAGGTAGCCTAACTCGGCGAGTCGTTGCTCTGTGGCGGCGCTCACTTCGGCACCGCTCCCGGTTGGCTGGTCCCGCTCGACACTACCCAGCCAGTCGTCGAGTCGCGTGTCGAGCCGTGCGGCCAGCGCCGGCCGCCGATCGGTTCGGTCGTGGTGTTCACCCGCCTCGCCGGCCGGATACAGCCACTGGGAGCCGTCCGATCCCCTGATGTATGTCCCCTGATCGGTGCGAATCGCTCGGAGCGAGCGGTCGAACTGCCGGACTGTCGCGGGGAGGTCGCCGAATCTGGTTTCGAGCGCCGCGACCGTAGGCCGGGGTTGGACGTGTTCGGCGTAGACGGCCGTCCGTGGCGTCGTCGACGACGGATGCACCGACTGTCCCTGACACTGCATCGATAGCTTCGAGACCGAAACCCCGGTCGTCTCCAGCAGCGTCGGCACGAGATCGAGCAGTTGAACGTACTGTTCATACTGATCGCCGTCTCGAAAGGGGCCGCCGGCGATCACCAGCGGCACGTGGAGGAGGTTTTCGTGGAGGTTGTACTGGTGACCGAAAAAACCGTATTCGCCGATGTTTTCGCCGTGGTCGCCGACCACGACGACGACCGTCTGCTCCCACTCGCCGGCCGCCCGAAGCGACTCCCGGAGCCGGTCCAACTGGGCGTCGACGTAGGCGATCTCGCCCCGATAGAGCCCCCGAAGCAGCTCCCAGTCCCGATCGGAGAGCTCGTACTCGCCGACGTCGAACGCCCGTGGGGCCTGCCGGAGTTGCCGCGCTGCGTCGACCGCTGCCGGCGAGAGGAACCGCTCGGCGTACGCCCGTGGGGGGTCGTAGGGGATGTGGGGTTCGATGTAGTTACAGAAGAGGAAAAACGGCCGGTCGCCCTCGCGACTTCTGAGCCACCCGTCGACCCAGTCGGTCGTCCGGGCGGCACCGTCGTCCTCGCGGAGCCGCTCATAGACCACGTTCGCCAGCGTAGACACCGGATTTCCGGTGGTTAGTAGCTTTTTAACCGAGGTTAGTCGGTTGCTAACCCCGGTGGCACGGACGACGGCCCCGGTGTCGACGTCGGATTGTACGTACTGCCAGCCTTTGCGGAACCGCTCGAAGCCGCGGTCGAAGCCGAACTCGCCGGTGATCCAGCAGTTGTTGGAGATCCCGACCGTCTCGTAGCCTGCCGACTGGAAGGCCTCCGGCAGCGTTTCGTGATCGGTATCGAGATACGTGTGACCGCCGTGGGCCCCGTGAGCGGCAGTGTAGAGCCCGGTGAACAGCGAGGCGTGAGCGGGAAGCGTCCATGGGGCACTGGTGTAAGCGCGAGTGAACTCGGTTCCCGCGTCTGCAAGCGACGCCAGTGTGGGCGTCACGTCGGCGTCGGCGGGGACGGTGTCGACCCCCCGCGCGGTGTCCATGACGACGAGCACGACGTTCGGCCGGCCGTCCCCGTCGCCGACCGGATGGGGCTCGGCTGTCTCGTGAGGGCTACTGTCGGGGGTCATGGCGTACGCATACGGCAACTCGTCGTAAGGCAGTAGTTGCCGAACACTGACCGCATAGTGCATTCTCCCCTCCAGATGCCGCTGCCGAATCGGCTCTCAGGAGGTATTTACCTCGCGCCCCCCGACATCGACCCGATGCGTGCGTTCCGTCTCGCCTACGACGGTCGACCCTTTTATGGGTTTCAGCGCCAGCCCGATGTGCCGACCGTCGAGGGAACGCTGTTCGACGCGCTCCGGTCGCTGTCAGTTTTGTCCGACGACGCCGACCGCCCGGAGGGGTATGCCGCCGCGGGCCGCACCGACGCCGGCGTCTCGGCGATCGCCCAGACGGTCACCGTCGAGTGTCCCGACTGGCTGACGCCGCGGGCGCTCAACAGTGAACTCCCGGTCACGATCAGGGCGTGGGCCAGCGCCGACGTCGACTCCGAGTTCCACGCCACCCACGATGCGGTCCGCCGAGTATACACCTACTACCTCTATGCACCCCGGCAGGGGAGCCGGAGCCTCGACGGTCGACCGCCGGTCGACGACGAGCGCGCCGCGACGGCCCTCGGTCGGCTCTGTGGGTACAACGACTTTCACAACCTGACGCCCGACGACCACGGCACCCGGCGCGGGCTGTCGGGGCGGCTCGACCGCGACGGCGAGTGGTTGGTGATCGCGGTTGCCGCCGGAGGGTTCGCCCGCGAACTCGTTCGGCGGCTGGTATCCGTGATTCGGATCGTCGCCACCGGCGAGCGGCCGGTCGACTGGATCGACGAGCTGCTCGGCGCTGGCCCGGTCGACCCACGGCCGCCACCAGCGCCGCCGGAGCCGCTGGTACTCTCGGCGGTTCGGTATCCGGGCGTGGGCTTCGACCGCGACCCGGAGGCCGTCGACAGCGGCGCGGTTGCGTTCGGCGAGCGGGCAATCGAGGCGCTGGCTCGCGGACGTGTCTCCCGGGCCGTGGTCGACCGGCTCACAGAAAAATAGGGTGCGCTACGTGTTCACCGTCAGATCGATCTCGTTGGTCTGGGCACCCATGATGAGGTTGTAGGTCGGCGACCGGGCCGGGTAGGTCGATAGCTGTTTGATTTCTTCGGGCGAGAGATCCGGTGCCGTGACGGTCACGTCGAGTTGGATATCGCCGTACATCTCGTCGGCACGGTCGACGTCGTGAATGCCGAACAGCACGCGGAGGTCGACCGGGACGCTCACCATCGTTTCGACCTCGTCGAAGTCGATCCCCTCGCGGACAGCGTTGTAGCCGATCGTCCCGTTGATACACGCCGTGAGGGCTGCCAGTGCGACCTCGATCGACTCCTGTCGATCTTCGAGTTCGGTGTAGCCCATCGACTCTTCGATCTCCGGCGGCAGGCCGAACCGGAGGGTGTGCTCCCGATCCGCACCCATCCGTTCTCCGCCGAGTTCCCACTCGCTAATGGTCGCTGTGGTGCGATTTAGTACTTCCTCGCTCGTTCCAGTTGCGCTAAATGTGACCTCAGCGTCCTCCGGGTTCGAAGCCATCCAGTCGATGAATTCGAGATGGTTGCTGACGTCGACGCCGTGGCTGGTTTCGGGTGTGTGTTCTTCTGCTGCCATTGGGGGACACCTGCAAAAGGTAGTAAGCTCCCAGCGGGTCTAACCGTAGTTACGCTGTCTCGACCGATAACTGTCTGATCGACACACGATACGTCACGGAACTGGCTCCTACCCGTTTCGAGCCCACACGATACGTGTCAGATAGTACCACGGTTCCGGCTCGATACACTCCACGCGCGCAGTCGACAACCCGGCCAAACCGTCGGAGTAACAAGACTTACACCCACTCTCGGCCTTCCGTCTGGCATGAGTACGGTTCCCGAACGGTCGGAGCTGGCGGCAGAACACAAGTGGGCACTCGAAAGCATCTTCGAGTCCGATGAAGCGTGGCAAGACCACTTCGAGACGATCTCCGGGCGGATCGAGGAACTCACCGCCTACGAGGGTCGGGTCACGGAAAGTCCCGAAACCCTCTTGGAACTGCTGGAACTCCGCGAGGAGATCATGCGGGAAGTCGCCCAGCTGTCGGTCTACGCGAACCTCCGAGCCAGCGAGGATACCCGCAATCAGGAGTATCAGGCGCTCTCAGGGAAGGCCCAGGCGCTGTCTTCGGAGGCCTCCAGCGCAACCTCCTACATCGAGCCGGAACTCCAGGAATTAACCGAGGCCGACATCGAGGAGTTCGTCGACAGCGAGCCGAAACTTGCCGACTACGACCAGTTCTTCGACGACGTACTGCGAGCGAAGCCCCACACCCGCTCGGCGGAGGTCGAGGAACTGCTGGCCGAACTGGGCGAAGTCACGAGCTCGCCGAGCGACATCTACTCGATGTTGGCCAACGCCGACATGACGTTCCCGACCGTCGAGGATCCCGACGGTGAGGAGATCGAGATCAGCCAGGGGAATTTCACAAAGCTCCAGAAACACGAAAATCGAGCATTCCGTCAGCGGGTCCACGAGGCCTTTTACGACGAGTGGGAAGACGTCCGCAACGCCGTCGGCACTTCGCTCAAAAAGCAGGTCCGAAAGGACGTGAAGGTCGCCCGTGCACGCAACTACGAGACCGCCCGCGAGGCCGCCCTCGACGGGCCGAACGTCCCGGTTGCGGTGTACGACACCCTCGTCGACACCGTCCAGGACAACCTCGATCTCCTCCATCGTCACGCCGAACTCAAAGCCGACGCGCTGGGCGTCGACGACCTCCAAGCGTGGGATCTCTATATGTCGCTCACGGGCGAGGAGGGGCCGGACGTCGAGTACGAGCAGGCCAAAGAGTGGATCGTCGACGCGGTCGCCCCGTTAGGCGACGCCTACCAACAGCGGATGGCCGACGGACTGGAGAGTCGGTGGGTCGACGTCTACGAGAACCGTGGCAAACGGTCGGGTGCGTTCTCCTCGGTGACGTACGACACCCAGCCGTTTATCCTCATGAACTATCAGGACGACATCTCGTCGATGTTTACGCTGGCCCACGAGTTGGGCCACTCGATGCACTCGGAGTTGGCTCAGGAGGCCCAGCCGTGGCACGACGCGGGCTACGAGATCTTCGTCGCCGAGGTCGCCTCCACGGTTAACGAGACCCTACTGACCCACCACCTGCTGGAGACAGTCGACGACGACGAGCTTCGGCTCCACGTCCTCGACGAGTATCTCGAACGGTTCCGGTCGACCCTCTTTCGGCAGACCATGTTCGCGGAGTTCGAACAGCGGATCCACGAGCGCGCCGAGGCCGACGAGCCGCTGACGCCCGACGTCTTCGACGAGATCTACGGCGATCTCAAAGGAGCCTACTACGAGCCGGCCGCGGTCGACGACCATATCCAACGGGAGTGGCAGCGGATCCCCCACTTCTACTACAACTTTTACGTCTACCAGTATGCGACCGGGATCTCGGCGGCGGTGGCCATCGTCGAGGGAATCCTCAGCGACGGCGAGGCTGGCGGCGACGGGGCCGCAGCCTACCGCGAGATGCTCCGGGCAGGCGGTAGTGTCTACCCCATCGAAGCCCTCGAGATCGCTGGGATCGACATGACGACGGCCGAGCCGATCGAGTCGGCACTGTCGGTGTACGACGATTACCTCGGTCGGGTCGACGAACTCCGGTAGCTGGTCGACGAGCGTCGGTAGCCACCGCTTACTGCCGGTTGACGGCCGGTTGGCGCGCGCTCGTGGGTCGACACAAGGCTTGCCAGCGACCCAAAGGCACATTTATCTCCGGCACTTACGGCTGACAACAAATGTCACGTAGCCCGTCGCTTCCCGACCGTCCGCGGCTGGATCTCGATCCGGAGATGTCGACCGCCGAGCGGCTCGATGCGATCCGTAAACACTTCGTCCGACTCGTCGAGGTCAACGAGGAGCTCGACGAGCGGCTCGCCGAGGCCAGCGACCGCCGGAACGAACTGCAGGCGGAGGTATCCCAGCTCAAGGACCGCAACGAGGCACTGAAAACCTCGGCGCTCTACATCGCGAGCGTCGAGGAACTGACCGACGAGGGGAGCGTCATCATCAAACAGCACGGTAACAACCAGGAGGTGCTGACCGAGGTCTCCCCCGAGCTGTACGATGAGATCGAGACCGGCGACCGGGTTGCGATCAACGAATCGTTCGGCGTCCAGCTCGTGTTGGACGACGAGACCGACTCGCGGGCACAGGCGATGGAAGTCACCGAGTCCCCCGACGTGAGCTACGACGACATCGGCGGCATCGACGAGCAGGTCCGGGAGGTCCGGGAGGCCGTCGAGGACCCGATCGACAACCCCGCCCAGTTCGAGACCGTCGGCATCGAGCCGCCGTCGGGCGTGCTGCTCCACGGCCCGCCGGGCACCGGCAAGACGATGCTGGCGAAGGCCGTCGCCAACGAGAGCGATGCGACCTTTATCAAGATGACCGGCTCCGAACTCGTCCAGAAGTTCATCGGTGAGGGCGCGCGGCTGGTCCGCGACCTGTTTTCGCTTGCGGCCGAAGAGGAGCCGGCAGTTGTCTTCATCGACGAGATCGACGCCATCGCCTCGCGGCGGACCGACTCGAAGACCTCGGGCGACGCGGAGGTCCAGCGGACGATGATGCAGCTGCTCTCGGAGATGGACGGTTTCGATGACCGCGGGGAGATCCGCATCATGGCCGCCACGAACCGCTACGACATGCTCGACGAGGCGATTCTGCGTCCGGGGCGGTTCGACCGCCTCATCGAGGTGCCGAAACCCGGCCCCGAGGGACGGGAAAAGATCCTCGAGATCCACAGCCGCGAGATCAACGTCGACCCGTCGATCGACTTCACCGAACTGGCCGAAGAACTCGACGACTACAGCGGGGCGGACATCGAGAGCCTCGTCACCGAGGCCGGGATGTTCGCGATTCGCAACGACCGGACGACCGTCACCCGCGAGGACATCGACCACGCCCGCGAGAAACTCGACCGTGGCGAGACCGACAACGGCGTCGTCCGCTACCAATACTGAGGCCGATCCGTAACCGATTACCGGTCGCGCCGTCCTCTCTCTGTAATGAGTACGATTCACGTCGCGGGCGGGGTCGGCGTCGCGCCGACGGCGATGGCGGCCTACGACGCCGCGCTCGCCGACGCGAACCTCCACAACTACAATCTGATTACTGTTTCCTCGGTGATTCCGGCCGACGCGACCCTCGAGATCGTCGACACGGCACCCGACCTCGGCCCGGCGGGCAACAAACTGACCGTCGTCGAAGGGAAGACCGTCGCTGGCCCGGATTCGTCGGCCACCGAGATCACTACCGGCATCGGCTGGGCGACCGGCCCCGGCCCGGGACTGTTCTACGAGGCCTCGGGGACCGATCCCGAGGCGGTCGAAGCCGAGATCCGACGCGGGCTCGCGGCGGGCTGTGAACTCCGCGACTGGGAGTTCACCGACCGCGACGTCCTGTTGTCGACCGTCGAGCCGGCGGCGAGCGGTCACACCGCCGCGGTGGTACTGGCGGCTTACGGCGAGAGCGAACCGATCCTCTAGCGGCGCTGTAGTGGCTCAGACGTCTGTTTGGACGGGCGACGGCTTTTTACGACCGCCTCACCAATGGATGGTAACGATCATATGAATGGAAACTACACCGGGGCCGGTGGGCCGGCCGCCGGCACGGGGGAGCCGGCGAACGCCGAGGAGCTATCGGGCGGCCAGCGGGACGCGCTCAGACACGCGGTCGCGGGCATCGTCGACGAGACCCAGTCGTATCTCCCCGAAGGATACCAGGTCGGCTCCGAGCTGAACGCCGGCACCGGCGCGGCCGCGACGGTCGCGGTCGACCCGCCGGCCGGTCACCCCGTCACGGCGGGCTACTCGCCGGATCCCGAGGAGCTCGAATCCGGGCTCGACCCCGAGACCCAACGCGAGGTCGCACAGGGACTCGCCGCCAGTGCCGTCCTGCAGGTCATGGACGCCGTCGGCGACGGCATCACACCGACCGGGCGATAGCGGTTCTGTACGGCGGACTCGATCCGATATTTCAGTCGGCAACCGTGTAGCTCTGCGCTTCGCGAGCCGGCGTCTCACACGTCGCGTGTGCGATAGCGTACACCCCATAGGCGACGAAACTGGCAGCGACGGCCGCGCCGAGCGAGATGCCGACGAACCGCGGGATCGGGAAGACGACGACGCTGCCGACACCAGCCAGCAGCGCCAGCGGGATCGCCACCAGGAGGTAGTCGAACCGCGAACGGTTCGGCTCGGGCGTCCCGTCGACTGGCTGTCGGGGCTCGGGCGTCCGCCGGCTCATCTAATTAGATATAATGTGCGGTGCATCGCACTTATATCTGTATACCTGACACACCAGTCGACGGTCTTCGAGGAACAGTCGTCAGTCGACGATCGGAACCGAGACTGTCGGCTATCGAGTGGGAGTGGACCGAGAAGACGGCTTGTGTCGCCGAGCAATAGGTGAAACGTGTGTATTAGTCGGTACAGCCGACCCCGCAGCCGAGCGGTGGGTCCGACTCGCCGGGCGTCGCTTGGAGTCGCGTCAGCACGTAGATCCCGTAGCCGACGAGACTCGCGGCGAGCGCGGCACCGATCGCGATCCCGACGAACGGCGGGACCGGCAGCAGGTGTGCACTGACGACCCCTGCCAGCAGTACCAGCGGAATCGCCGCCAGCAGGCGGTCGAACGTGGTCAACTGTCGACCGACGGACGCAATCCCGAACTGTGGTTGCGTACTCATACACTGATTCACCTCATTGTAACATTGGGTTGCAACCCACTTATTTGCTATGTTCGGACATTTCTCGCGATACACACACTGAACGTTTGATTCGAAAGCGAGAAACTGCCGTTTGTTGCGGATACTGGCTGTATCGTGGAACTTATTTACCCCAGAAGGGGTCACGCTTCCGGCGCTTGTTGAGATACCCCGACAGCGCTTCGAGCTCGTCGGCCGGGATCTCGTCGGACAGCTCCTGTTCGAGGATCTTGGCATGTTTCTCGGGGAGGTCGACCCACAGCTCGTCACCCTCCTCGATGCCACGGCCGACAGTCGGTCCATCGATCGCGATGCTCACACGCTCGCCGGCCCGTGCCTCCGAGACGTCCTCGCCTTGGGCCTGAATCCCCGAGAGTTCGCCCACCCGGTCGGGTTCGTTGTTCTCGAACTTGGCGACGGTGGTGTTGTTCTTGATGGTGCCGGACATGATCTCGACGCCGACGACGGCGGGGTCGGACTGCCGGAAGGTGTGGTCCTGCAGGATCCGGAACCGGGCCGGGCGAATGATCTTGTCGAGGATGGTTTCCTGCTGGGAGCGTTTCATCTCCTCGACGTACTCGTCGTACTCCTCGACCAGTTGGTAGATCACGTCGTCGTCGAACAGTCGGACGTCGGCCTGTTCGAGTTCGCGCTCGGCGTTCGGCAGGACGTCGACGTTGAACCCGAGGATCACCTTGTGTTCGGCCTCCCGTGCAGTGCCGGCGACCGCCACATCGCGGGGAGCGATGTCGCCGACCTCCGCCCGGAGGATCGGGATCTCGGCCTCCTGGAGGGCGTTGGCCATCGCTTCGAGGCTGCCGAGGGTGTCGGCCTTGACGACGACGCCCTCCTCTTCGGTGTCGACCTCGATCTCGGCGAGTTCCGCCTTCACTTCCTCGATCACCGCGTCCTCCTCGCGGTCCCGCACCACGCGGACGGGCGCGCCGGCGATCGCCGCATCGAGGTCGGGGGCGGCGATCTTGACACCCGCCGCCGCACCGACGCTGTCGACCTGTTCGAACTGCTTTTCGACCCGGATCTCGGCGTTTGGCTGTGGCTGGAGCAGCGCCCGGACCTCGGTGACGATCGGCTCGTTGCTCGCGCCGACGACGATCGTATCCCCCTCGCGAATGATCCCGTCGTAGACGACCACGTCGAGGGTCGCGCCGAACCCCTGTTCGTCCTTGACTTCGAGGACCGTTCCCTCGCCGGGGCCCTCGACGTCGATCTCCATCTCGGCTTTCATAAAGCGCTGGGAGAGCCCCATCAGGACCGCCAGCACGTCGGGGACGCCCTCGCCAGTGAGTGCCGAGCAGGGGACGACGCCGATGTTGTTCTGGAAGTTCTGGACCCGCCAGTAGAAGTCCGCCGAGAAGTCCCGGTCCGACAGTTGGCCGATCAACTCGTAGAGGTTCTCGTCGAGCCGGCTTCTGGCGGCGTCGCTTTGGCCGTCGTAGCTGGGTTTGATCGGCGAGTCCTCGGTGGGGTTCCAGCCGGGGGTGGTGTCGACCTTGTTGGCAGCGACGACAAAGGGGGTGCCGGTGCGCTGGAGGATGTCGATGGCCTCCTCGGTCTGGGGTTGGAAGCCGTCGTTGACGTCGACGACGAGGATGGCGATGTCGGCGAGCGCGCCGCCGCGGGCCCGAAGCGTCGAAAACGAGTGGTGGCCGGGCGTGTCGATAAACAGGAGTCCGGGAAGATCGAAATCCGTGGGGTCGACGAGGCTGCCGGCCATCTCGGAGATGGTGTCGAGGGGGACCGCCGTCGCGCCGATGTGTTGGGTGATCGCGCCGGCTTCGCCCTCACTGACCGCCGAGCCGCGGATCTTGTCCAGCAGACTGGTCTTGCCGTGGTCGACGTGGCCGAGGACGGCGACGATGGGGGTTCGCAGTGAGTTGGTGTGGTCGGACATGGGAGAACTCCAGAAGGTCGCTTTACAGGGATTCAGTGTGGCGTCGGTGTTAAGTGTTTCAACTTCCCGTCCGCGGTGGATCCCTGTCGCAGCCGGCGGTATCAGTCCCGCGGATGGAACCGGCGGATCGCCCCCTCGACGGCCGCCCGTTCGCCGAGGAAGGTGATGTGGTCGCCGCGGGCCAGCACCTCGTCGGCTGCGGGGACGTGGGTGTCCTCGCCGCGGCCGATGACGGCGATAATACAGCCGTCGGGGATCTCGGCGTTGACCTCCCGAACCGTTTGGCCGTCGAGATCGGCGGCCGTGAGTTCGGTCTGTTGGACGTCGTGTCCCTCGCCCAACTGGGTCATCCAGTGGGCCAACTCGGGGCGCTCGATCTCGTTGTCGATCGACCACGCGGTCGCCTCTGCGGCGTCGATGGCGGTCACCTCGAGGGCCTCGAACGTGCCGACGTTTTCGGGCTCGTTGACCCGCGAGAGGACGTCTTCGATGCCGAACTTGGTGCGAGCCAGTTGGGCGATCAGCAGATTGGTATCGTCGTCGCCGGTGGCCGCAACGATCCGCTCGGCGCGGTCGGCCCCGGCGGTTTCGAGGACGGCCGTCTCGGTGCCGTCGCCCTGATGGGCGGTGTAGCCGTCGGCCTGTAGCTCGTCGACGATGTCCTCGCGGCTGTCGATGATGACGACGTTTTCGTTGCGGTTCTGGAGTCGTTCGGCGAGCATGCGGCCGACGCGGCCGCCGCCGATGATGATCGTAGGCATGGGTATCACGTCGAGTCGGTGGGCGATCTGGCGGGCCAGTCCCGCCTGCAGCAGGACGGTGACGAAGATCACCAGAAACACGGTCCCGGCCAGCACTTGCGCCTCGTCGAACTGGCCGACAGCCTGGAGTTCGATGGCAAACAGGGTGGCAATACTGGCGGGGATGATCCCCCGAGGCCCGACCAGCGTCAGAAACAGCTTCTCGTTGCGGGTGAACTGCAGGTCCCGCGCCGAGAGGGCGACCGCGATCGGCCGGACGACCAGCGTGACGAAGACGACGACCCCCACGCCGCCGAGTCCCAGCCCCAACAGCGCCTCGAAGTCGATCAGCGCCGCCAGCGAGATGAACACGATCGCCAACACCACGAGCGTCAGATCGCGGTTGAGCGCGTGGATCGACTCCCGGTGGGGGAGGTCGACGTTGCCCATCACGATCCCCGCGGCGGCGACGGCGGCGACGCCCGTCTCCGGGAACACCGCCTCCGAGAGCCCGTAGGCCAAGATGATCGCCGCCAGTACCACCAGCCGGGCGACCTGCGGCGCGTCACCGGCCGGAATATCGGCCCGTACAAGCAGTTCACGCGCCAGCAGCGCGATGCCGATGCCGACGCCGACGCCGACCGACAGCCGGACGAGGAACCCCCCGGGGAGTGCGGCGGGAACCGACTCGACGATCAGCGACTCGAAGACGACGATCGCGAGGATGGCGGCGGTCACGTCGTTGAAGATCCCCTCGGCCTCGAACGTCGTCGCCACGTGCTCGCGGACGGTAATCACCTCCAAGATCGGCGTGATAACCGTCGGGCCGGTGGCGATCAACAGCGCGCCGACCAACAGCGAGACGCCCCAGTCGGTGCCGAGAAAGAGCCGGACCGCAACGGCGGTCCCGGCGAACATGAACAGCGCGCCGACGGTCGTCAGCCCGACGATCGCCTTGGGGGCCAACCCGAGTTTCTCCCGGCGCAGTTGGAAGGCCCCGTCGAAGACGATGATCGCCACACTGAGGCCGACGATCGTCGAGAGGCCGTCACCGAAGGTATCGGGGGTGACGATCCCGATCCCTGCGGGTCCGAGGCCGACACCGATCAGGATGAGAAACAGGACGCTCGGGATTTTCAGCTGTTTGGCGACAACCTGCGCCCCGATGCCGAGAGCCAAAATAAGCGCGGTCACCGTAAGGACGCTTGAAGACACGACGACCGACCGGAGGGGTGGAATACATATAATGACTCGGTCGACGCTCGGCGGCGACAGACGGACGTCGGACGCTCCCCGTGGCGTTTATATAATTCCACCTGATTAGCGAACGTATGGTAGACATACTGGCCGAAAACCTCTCCGGGAAAGCGGTGATGGGGGCCGACGGCACCGAACTCGGGGATCTGTACAACATCACGATGGAGATGAAGACGGGCGGACTCCGGAGCCTGCTTGTCGTCCCGAACGAGGGGATTTCGGCCCACTCGGTCGGCTTCGACACCGACGAGGCCGGGCGGCTGAAGATCCCGATCAGCACCGTTCAGGCCGTCAAAGACTACATCGTCGTCTCCCGGTAACGAATGCAGATCCTCGATACGTCGGCGTTTATTCACGAGTATCACACCGACGAGTCAACGGCTTCGGTACCGCAGGTCCACGAGGAACTGGAGGGCGAACACGCCTTCCGGTTCGACGCCGAGGAGGGCGCGGGGATGCACATCCACATCCCCGCCGACGGTACCGTCGAGAAGGTCCAACGGGCGGCCGTCGAGACTGGTGACGCCGACGAACTCTCCGAGACCGACCGGCTGTTGATCGCCGCGGCCTTCGAACTCGACGGGACGCTGGTGACCGACGACTACGCCATGCAGAACGTCGCCGAACACCTGACGGTCGACGTCCAAGTGATCGCCCGCGACGGCATCACCGAAAAACGGGAGTGGCAGTTCCAGTGTAGCGGCTGTGGCCGTACCTTCGACGACGACCACGACCGGTGTCCGATCTGCGGCAGCGATCTCACCCGAAAGAATCCCGCCTGATTCTCAACCGAAGTAACCGATCTCACCCAAATACAGCAGCGCGAACAGCGTTCCGTTGTAACCGCCGTGGATCACCGCCGGCACCACGATGTTGTCGGTGTAGGCATAACAGGCCCCGAGCAACACCCCCAGCAACCCCGCCAGCAGTGCATACGAGAGTTGGGCCCCGAAGCCGCCGGTCACCGCGGGGATGTGAACCAGCCCGAACAGGACGGTCGCGGCGATGATCGCCGGCCACGTCCCCCACGACTGCTGTAACCGGCCCTGTACGGCTCCCCGAAACAGGAGTTCCTCGGCGGGGCCGACGAACACCAACGAGATCGGGATCATCAGCAGGAAGTAGGTCGGATCCCCCGCGCCGGCGAGGACGGCCTGATTGGCCCCCGGCGAGAAGCCGGCCCACTGGAGGAGTTCGTTGATCGCATACTGGAGCCCCAACAGGACGACGACGCCGCCGGCGATCAGCCCGACTCCCCGGCGGTCGGGGATCACGACCGGGATCAGCCCCTCGGCGTCGACGGTTCGGGCGTACCAGACGACGATGGCGGCCATTGTCAGAAACTGGAGTCCCGTCTGGAGAAGCCGACCGGACGTGTTCGTCGACGAGCCGACCAGCGAGGCGATGACGGGGTCGAGCGCGCTGATAGCGACGACCGCGCCGATGTAGGCTCCGAAGACGACGAGGATTGCCTCGCCGATGTGTTGGAGTCGATCTCCGGACCCGTTGGCTGCAGACTGGTCCATCTCTACGCACCGATTGAACCGGTTGGGTGTTAGGCACACCGGTCGACAGTGGGGCCGACAGGGCGCCGACTCGATACCGGGCTTACTCGATGGTGAACTCGCGTTTGTCGGCGACCGCCTCGGCCTCTGCGAACTCGCCGCCGCCGAGCAGCCCACGGGCGGCCTTCTTCCCCCACTCGACGGCCGGCTGGGTAAACGTCGACACGCCGGCGAGTTCGCCGTACATCACCGTGGCGGCCTCCATCGCATACAGGAGTTCGCCGATCCCCTCGGCGTCGACGCGGTCGACTTCGATCCGGACGTTGGGGCGGTCTTCGGCCGCGAGGCTGGCCTCGGTGGCCTCGAACTCGGCGTCCAGTAGGTCGCCGAGTCCCGCACCGCCGAGATACGACAGCCCCTCCAGATCGGTCTCCGGGATGCCGATATCCTCGCGTTCGCGCGGCCGGACGAGCGTGACGAGTTTGTCCCGGGGACCGGCCCGATAGAGCTGGAGTTGGGAGTGTTGGTCGGTCGCCCCGAGCGCGCGAGCCGGGGTCTGACCGAGGCCCTCCTTGCCTAAGCTCTCGGCCCACAGTTGGGCGAACCACTCGGCGAAGTACTCCAGTGACTCGGCGTAGGGCATCATCGCGTTGGTCAGCGCGCCCCGTTCGGCGAGCGCGTAGCACACCGCGCCGTAGGCGTAGGCGGGGGAGTCGTGAAGCGACCCCGAGAGACTCGCCATCTCGCTTCGGGCACCGTCGACGACACGCTCGATGTCGAGGCCCTGCAGTGCGCCGCAGGCCAGGCCCACCGTAGAGAGCGCCGAGAAGCGACCCGGTACGCCGTCGGGCACCTTCAGGGAGGGCAGGTCGTGTTTGTCGGCGAGATTTCGGAGGTTGCCCTCGTCGCCGGTCGTCACGAAGGTTTGGTCGGTCCAGTCGACGCCAGCGTCGGCCATCGCCTCGCGGACGACGAGGAAGTTGGCCAGCGTCTCGGCGGTCGTCCCCGACCGTGAGACGACGTTGACGACCGTCTCGTCGAGCGGCAGGTCGTCGAGTAGTTCGGCGGTCTCCTCGGGGTCGACGTTGTCAAGGAAGTGGGCCTCCACGTCGGTCTGATCGGCCAGCGCCGCCGAGATGGTCGCCGCGCCCAGCGCACTGCCGCCGATACCGACCGTCAGGATCGCCGCCGGGGTACCGAAGGGTTCGACCGCCGATCTGATTTCCTGGGTGTCGACCGTCTCGGGGAGATTGAGGGCGGCATAGCCGTGTTCTTCGGCCGCCATACCCTGTTCGATGCGATCGTGGGCGACCGCGACCCGCTCGTCGAGTCGCTCCAGTGTCGCCTCGGTGATCGGACTGGCGTCCAACACGTTGCCGATATCCAGATACATACCATCACCCGCGGCCGGAAGGGGTAAAATCGTTGCCGTCCGTCCGAACGGTCGACTGTCTCGGGTGCGGGCAACGGGACCGATCCCGCGAGTTTTAATCCGGTCGACCACCTACGGTCGGCAATGGCAGACGGCTACCGCGGGCTGTTTGGCGCGTTCCCCTACGCCTTTCGACACGGCGACTCGCTGCTGTTCAGAGCGTACGTGCTCGTCGGGGCGCTCGGGGCGGTCTTCGTCGGCGGACTGTTCACGCTGAGTCTGGTGGTGTGGATCGGCGAAACAGCGTCGACGCCGGGTGGCTCGCTGACCCTTTCGCGGACGTTCATCGCCGTGATGGGGCTGTTCGCCGCGGGGCCGCTGCTCGCGCCGGTGCTGTTGGTCGCCCGGAAACACCGCAAGGGGCTGTCCTACCACCCTCGTTACGACACGATCATGGCGCTGCTCGGGGTCGGCTTCCTGCTGTCGATCTATCTGGCCGCGATCATCTCGATGCCCGAGAGCTTTCAACAACAGCCCACGGGACTCTTCGCGCCGGTGGTGAGCCTGCTGTACAGCCTCCCACAGTTGGCCGGGCTCGTCCCGCCGGTCGCCATGATGGTCGTGATGGCCGTCGGCCACTACCGGCTGTCGCGGTGAGCCGACGGACCTCTCGTTACCCCGTCTCCGCGTCCGTGTCGACGCCCCTATCGTAGAACCAACCGACGACGATCGTCCCGACCAGCACCGCCAAGCCCCCGACCCGAACGGGGTATAACACCGGGTGTAGCGGCGCGACCAGACGGTAGGGGCCGATTCGCAGGAGAGCGATCGCCATGAGTACCCCGACCGCGGCGACTAGCGCAATCCAGGTCAGTATCCCCGTTGACCGGAGACCACCCGGTCCGTCGACGGCGTGGGAAAGTACCCCGACTGCGGTGAGAGCGACCACCAGATCGGCGGCAGCCTCGATTCCGGCGACGATGACGAACCCGCCGCCCCAGCGGACGTCGCCGAGCAGTCCGAACAGCGCCGGCAGCCAGAACCGGAACAGCGAGAGGACCACCCCGAGAATCGCGACGCCAACGAGACGATTGGAAAACGACCGTGTCATACGGGTCGAATGCGAGAGCCCACGGGTAGGTGTTGTGGTGACTACAATCCGGCGATACACCACTATCGAGCCGGATGGTTAGCCGCACGGCGGGCGGCCGTGACGAAACGCCGATATCCCCGCACGTCGACCATCCACGCATGACCGACGACTCCAAGGAGAGCACGTTTCTCGTCACCCACGCCGACGCCGAGTCGGCCGTGCTGAAGGACGTCCACGACGGGCAGGTACACACGCTGGCTTCGAACCCCGGCGTCGAGGTCGACGATGCCATCGAGGGTGAACTGTCGCCGGAGCCGCCGCTGGAGGTCTCGTGGCAACTCGTCGAGATCGCCGAGCGATGGGCGCTATCGATTGAAGAAAGCGAGGAGCCGCCGACCGTCCAGGAACGCGAGTTGGCAGCCGCCCAGCCGGTCGGCGAGCTGACGCGGGAGCCGCGGGCCGGGATCGGCGAGATCCACGTGTTGACCGTCCCGGAGGAGGGGACGGCCGACGCCGTCGACAGCGTCGTCGAGGATCGTGAGGGGACCCTTTCGCGGGCCGCCCGGCTCGGCGTCAATCGGGTCGAGGTGCGCTCGGAATCCGGCGTTGTAAGTATTCGGTACCTACCGTAGCCGGCTCGGTCAGGCTCTCGGGGCGCTCGCGGCGTAGTCAGTGCCTAATTCACTGTCTTCGACATGAGAAGGCTTATTCGAGGCTGAGTTAGACCGATCCGTATGGTTGCAATCACGGTACCGGAGGTCGACTACACCGAGTACACGAACCGCCAGTTGGTGGCGGTTCCGCTGGCGCTGCTGGCAGTGGCGCTGCTGGTGGTCGTCGGCTGGTACGTGGTGACTGGGGCCCCGGCGAATCTGGGGCTGGAGTTCACGGGTGGCACAGAGCTACGACTCGACGTCGACGGCGAGAACCCACGGGAACAGATCGACGGGGCGTTCAGCACCGAGCCCGCAACGGTCCAGCAGGTCGCTGCCGACGGCACCTTCGTCGTGACGTTTCAGGAGGGATCGGTAACGACCAGTCAACTCGAGGCGGAGGCGACCGACGCCGGCTTCGACATTCGGACGATCGACTCGGTCTCCCCGAGCTTCGGGACCGACACCGGACTGCTGGCCCTCGGTGGGGTCGTCGCCGCCTTTGTCGGTATGAGCGTGCTGATCTTCGTGATGTTCCGGTCGTTCGTTCCGTCGCTCGCGGTCGTCATCTCGGCGTTCTCCGACGTGATGATCCCGCTTGCGATGATGAATCTGCTGGGAATCGATCTCTCGCTGGGGACGATCGCCGCACTGTTGATGTTGATCGGTTATAGCGTCGACTCGGATATCCTGTTGAACAACAGTATCCTCCGGCGGTCGGGGAGCTTCTACGAGTCGACGAGCCGGGCGATGCGGACCGGGGTGACGATGACACTGACCTCGATCTCGGCGATGGCGGTGATGACCGTCCTGGCGTGGCTGTTCGGTATTCAGATCATGACCGCTATCGGCCTCATTCTGGTGATCGGGCTACTGGCCGACCTGATGAACACCTACCTGCTCAACGTGAGTCTGCTTCGCTGGCACGTCTACGAGGGGGTCAGACGATGATCGACTGGCTCAAATCCAACTGGCGGGTGACGATGCTCGTCGTCTTCGTCCTGCTGGCGGCGTTCGCGCTGTTCTCGCCGACCATCGGGGCCGACGACGAGACCCTCGGCGAGGAATCCCAACAGGTACAGACGATCACCAACCTCCGGTACGGCCTCGATCTGGCCGGCGGGACGCGGATCCGCGCGCCCCTGATCGGCAACACCGCCGAGGACGTCGACTTCGGCGACGACAGCGAGGCACAGGTCGCCGCGGCGGTCGCCGGGGAACTCTCCGATACCGACACGACCGACGTGATCGCCAGACAGGAAACGCCCGACCGTTCGGCGACCGTCGAGGTCGTCAACCCCGATATCGACCGCGACCAGTTCCGCGCCGCGATGGACGCCGCCGGCTACGAGTACGCCGAGGTCCGGGACGGCGTCACCGAGCCTACCCGCGAGGAGGCCATCGAGGTCCTCTCCGGAAAGGTCAATCAGGCCGGGCTCTCCGGGAGTACCGTCCAGCAGGTCTCCAGTGGCACCGGCGAGTTCTTCATTCTCATCGAGGTGCCCGGACAGGACCGCCAAGATGTTGTCGAACTGATCGAGGACCGCGGGAACGTCCGGGTCGACCTCTACCACGACAACGACGGTGACGGCGAGTACGACACCGAGCGGGCGGTGCTGACCCGCGAGGACTTCCAGAGCATCAGTACCGCGACCCAGAACGACCGCAGCGGCCCCCACGTCCCGGTGACCGTCCGGCAGAGCTCCGCCGAGCAGTTCCGGCAGGCGGCGGTCGACACCGGGCTCGCACAGGGTGGCTCGCGGTGTACCTACGAACAGAACCCCAACGGCACCGAGCCGTGTCTCCTGTTGGTCGTCGACGATCAGGTTGTCAACTCCTTCGGGATGGACCCCGGCCTCGGAGCCAGCATCGAGAGTGGCGACTGGGTGCGGGATTCGAGTTTCATCCTGACGACGACCTCCTTCGAGGAAGCCCAGCGCGTGGCGATCAACCTGCGTGCGGGTGCACTCCCGGCCCAACTCGACCTTCAGGGCGGCACCGACTCCTACATCTCGCCGACACAGGGTGAGAGCTTCCGAACGGACGCCCTGCTCATCGGGATCCTCTCGGTACTGGCGGTCGCCGGCGTCGTCTTCCTGCGCTACCGCGAGCCGAAGGTCGCCGCGCCGATGATCCTGACGGCCTTCTCGGAGGTCCTCATCCTGCTGGGCTTTGCGGCCTATCTGGGCTATCCGCTGGATCTCGCGGTGATCGCCGGCTTCATCGCCGTGATCGGGACCGGCGTCGACGACCTGATCATCATCGCCGACGAGGTGATGTCCGAGGGCGACGTCTCCAGCCGAACGGTCTTCGACTCGCGGTTCAAGAAGGCCTTCTGGGTGATCGGCGTCGCGGCCGCGACGACCATCCTCGCCATGTCGCCGCTGGCGGTGTTGTCGCTCGGCGACCTCCGCGGGTTCGCCATCTTCACCATCCTCGGCGTGCTCGTCGGCGTGCTGATCACCCGGCCGGCCTACGGTGACATCCTCCGACACCTGCTGACCGACCGATAGATCCCGGCCCTGTTCGGTATTTTCGACACCAGTCGGATCGTCGACGCCCGGGCGGGCGATGGACGGGAGGGTGGTAGAATAGACGACGCAGTCGGTGGCTAGTCGGCGCTCGGCGGCTCGCTGTTTTCGAGAGCGGCGTCGGCTTCGGGGGTGAGTTCGTAGATGTTCTGTCTGGCGTCCGCGAAGTAGACGTCCTCGTCGACGACCCCGATGGCTTCGAGCCGTTCGAGCGCATAGCGCACCGTTCGAGCCGACAGCATCGACTCCTCGACGATCCCCTTCTGTGTCAGCGTCCCGTTGTATTCGAGCACCTTGAAAACCAGCTTGGCGCTCGGTGGCAGATCGTCGAGGCTTTCTTGGTCTGTTCCTGCCATTACGTCTACTCAACGGACACACTGACATAAAGTTTCACCAGTGTTGCACTGTCGGGCTGCGAGCACCGACAAACGAACCGCTTTTGATGGCCGACGCCAAAGCCCGCCTATGGCTACAGAATCGGCATCCGGATTCTCCGATCACCTCCGCGGCGTGACGATCACGACGCTGGCGTGTCTCGGCGGGATCCTCGCGGGGCTGGCCTCGGCTGTCGTCGTCGGCACGACACCCGAAGCGGCCGGTGACATTCAGGCCGTCCTCCTCATGGGGATCGCCGTCTTCGCCCAGTACCCGCTGCTCAAGCTCATCGGCGTCGACACCGGCGAGTTCGGCATCAAGGACAACCTCTACGTCGCGTTTATGACGTTCTGTCTCTGGTTTATCACCTACGCCATCCTGCTCACCTCGGCGGTGAGCTTCTAATGGCCGACGACAGCATCGCGGTCGTCGACCTCGACCGCTGTCAACCCGACCGGTGTAACTACGAGTGTGCGAACTTCTGTCCGCCGAACCGAACCGGCAAGGAGTGTATCACCCAGCGCGGCGAGGACGCCGACACCGGCGACCCCGACCAGATCCGCATCTCCGAGGAGATCTGTCTCGGCGAGACCTGTGGGATCTGCGTCGAGAAGTGTCCCTTCGACGCGATCGAGATCATCAACCTCCCACAGGAGCTCTCCGAGGAGCCGACCCACCGCTACAACGAGAACGCCTTCGCCCTCTACGGGCTGCCCGTCCCCGAACCCGGCAAGGTCACCGGTATTCTGGGCCCCAATGGGATCGGGAAGTCGACGGCCGTCCAAGGACTGGCCGGCGAGATGGTTCCGAACCTCGGCGACTACGCCGGCGACCCCGAGTGGGAGGCGGTCCTCGAACGCTACCGCGGCTCGGAACTCCAGAACTACCTCAACCGCCTGATCGACGGCGACGTTGCGATCGCCCGCAAACCCCAGTACGTCGACCAGATCCCCAAGCAGTTCGACGGCAAAACGCGGGAACTGCTCGAACAGACGGACGAGCGGGGCGAACTCGACTATTTGGTCGACCGCCTGAGCATCCGGCCGGTGATGGACCAGCCGATCGACTCGATCTCGGGCGGCGAACTCCAGCGGGTGGCGATCGCCGCCACGCTCGCACGGGACGCCGACTTCTACTTCCTCGACGAGATCACACCCTACCTCGACGTGGGCCAGCGGATGGTCGCCGCACGACTCATCCGCGAACTCGCCGAGGACGACGCCGATCGCTCGATGCTCGTGGTCGAACACGATCTGGCAATCTTGGACCTCTTGGCGGACTCGATCCACGTCGGCTACGGTGAACCCGGCGCTTTCGGTGTGATTACGCCGCCGAAGTCGGTTCGCAAGGGGATCAACGAGTATCTCGAAGGATACCTGACCAACGAGAACATGCGCATTCGGCCGGAAAAGATCACCTTCGAGGAACATGCCCCACGGGCGACGACGAAGGGAATGCCACTGGTCGAGTACCCTGACCTGAAGAAATCCTACGGCGAGGGTGAGTTCTCGCTGGACGTCGAGAGCGGGACGATCTACGAGGGCGAAGTCCTCGGGATCGTCGGTCCGAACGGGATCGGGAAGTCGACGCTCGCCAAGATGTTCGCGGGCTCGATCGACCCCGACGAGGGGAGCCTCGATTTCGAACTCGACATCTCCTACAAACCGCAGTACATCGAGATCGACCAGCCCATGCGGGTCGACAGCTTCCTCTCGTCGATCACCGACGAGTTCGGCACCTCCTACTGGAACACCGAGGTCGCCCAGCCGCTCCAGTTGGAGCGGATCATGGAACAGCAACTCACGGACCTGTCGGGTGGCGAACGGCAGCGGGTGGCCATCGCCGCGTGTCTCTCCGACGAGGCCGACCTCTACGTGCTCGACGAGCCGTCGGCCCACATGGACGTCGAACAGCGCGTGCAGGCGACGACGGCGATCCGACGGTACGCCGAGAACCACGACGCCACGGTGCTGGTGATCGACCACGACATCTATATGATCGACCTGCTGGCCGACCGGCTGATGGTCTTCGACGGCGAACCCGCCGAGCACGGCCACGCCGCGATGCCACAGGAGATGCGCGCGGGGATGAACGACTTCCTCGCGGATCTCGACATTACGTTCCGGCGCGACGAGCGGACCAGTCGACCGCGGATCAATAAACCGGGCAGCCAGAAGGACTCGACTCAAAAGCGGCAGGGCGAGTACTACTACGCGCCCTGAAGCGGTTTTTACACCCGGTTTATAAGTCAAGAAAAAGAAGTACAAGACTTAGACACCGATGAGAGCCGTTGGCGGCCGCGATTGGTCGACGCCGCGCCGATGTTGGCCGGTTGGTTACTGCGGCCGGCGCTGTGACGGCCGTGAGGACCTGTTGCCTTCGGCTTGCTCGGTTTCTTGGGCTCGGCTCACTGGAGGATAGCAGTCTCGCCCGGAGCCGTGAGACGGTCCAGGATCTTACGGACTTACCCGTCGTTTTTTTTATTTTTGGGTGATATATCTGAGTGTATGGGCGACTGGAAATACTCGGCCGACGAGTCCGCAACTGGCGCGCTAAAAAACAACGCCCACTGGATCCGTGTCAAAATCAAAAACACGATCCGCTATCTGGCGCTAGCGGCCGTTATCGTCGGGTTCTGGCATCTCTTCGCGCTGTTCGTCGGCCTGCCAGTCTGGCCGTTTTATGTTGAGACGCTTGCTGCCCAGTTTGACGTTGTGACCGGGTTCGCGCTGATACCATACCATCTCGGCGTAGCGATCGTCGGCGCGATTATTGTCTGGTTCATGCCATGAGTGCTATACCACATGAGGACTGGCGCATGAGTTACTCAGTCTCGCAGTCTTGCAGATATATCTGATCCAGTCGACACTACTGTTTCAGCGAACACTATGGTACTGTAGGGGATAAATTCACCAGACGAACGCAGGAGTGTACACGCACACTAGTTTTTATATAACCGAGTCACCTCGGTTCGAGCATGAGCAGCGAGAGCGTCGACTCCGAGAGTAAGGTCTCGGGAAATCAGGCGAATATCCCCGCATATATCCGCCGAGAACTCGATATCGACGACGGAGATCGGCTCCGCTGGCAGATCCAAGACGACGGGACGCTTCGTGTACAAGTCGTCCAGCAGCGTACCGGGACGTTCGGCGAGTTCGACGGCTACGACGGCGATCAACGGACGGACGCGACGAACGACCACGACGCGTGGGGCGTCGACAGCTAGATGCCGCGGGCACTCGTCGATACGACAGTCCTCTTTGCGGCGGCCTACCGCCGCGACAGCGCCCACGATGACGGCCTGTCGATCCTGCAGGGTATCGACACTGCCGACCTCCCGGAGGCAGTTGTTCTCGATTACGTCCTCGCGGAGACGCTGAACGGACTGACAACGCACGCTGGCCACGAGTCGGCTGTCGATTTCCTCGACCGCATCGAAGAAAACACGCGGTTCCACGTCGACTCGCTGACGACCGACGCAGTCGCGACGGGGAAAGCTCTCTTTCGACAGTACGAGCAGTTCTCGTTCGTCGACGCCTGTATTGTCGCCTATATGCAAACGGAGGGGCTCGGCTATCTCTATGCGTTCGATGACGACTTCGATGCTGCCACCGACGTCTATCGGCTGGACAGTGTCACGAATCCGTACCACCCGAAGTGACACTGCCGTGGAACCCCCGTGACGAGCGTGGGATCCTCACCGCACCACGTCGACCCGCAGGGCTTTAGCCGAAGACCGACCCAGAGCAGGTATGTCTCAGGGAATCGTCGACGAATTCCTGTCGATCAAAGCCGACAGCGACGCGGATCTCTTGGCGATGCAGTGTGGCGATTTCTACGAGTTCTTCGCCGACGACGCCGAAACCGTGAGCGACGAACTCGATCTGACCGTCTCCCAGAAGTCCTCCCATGGCTCGTCGTACCCGATGGCGGGCATCCCGCTCTCGGAACTCACCCCCTATCTGAAGGCGCTCGTCGACCGCGGCTACCGGGTCGCCGTCGCCGACCAGTTCGAGGACGACAGCGGCGGCCATTATCGGGAGATCACCCGCCTCGTCACGCCGGGCACGCTGATCGAGACCACCGACGCCGAGGCGCAGTATCTCGCCGCCGCCGTCCGCGAGGATGGCGCAGCTGACGACGCTGGCCCCTACGGACTCGCCTTCGCCGACATCACCACGGGCCAGTTCCACGTCACCGAAGTCGACACCGCCGACGAGGCCCACGCCGAACTCTACCGGTTCGACCCCGTCGAAGTGCTGCCCGGCCCCGAGGTCCGAACCGACGACGGCTTCGCCCGCCAGTTGCGGGAGCGCAGCGACGCCTCGCTGTCGCTGTTCGACACCGACGCCTTCGCCCCCGGCCGAAGCACCCACACGGTACGGGAGCAGTTCGGCCGCGAAACCGTCGACAGCATCGGCCTCGACTCCGATCTCGCGGTGCGCGCGGCGGGGGCGGTCCTCGCGTACGTCGAGGAGACGGGCGTCGGCGTCACACAGTCGATGACCCGGCTGCAGGTCTACACCGCCGCCGACCACCTGACACTGGACGCCACCACCCAGCGCAATCTCGAACTCGTCGAGACGATGCACGGGGACAGAGACGGCTCGCTCGTCGACACCATCGACCACACCGAGACCAGCCCCGGCGGTCGACTCCTGCGGGAGTGGCTCACCCGGCCCCAACAGGACGAGACCGAACTCCGGCGGCGGCTCGACTGCGTGGAGGCACTCGCTGCGGCGGCGCTCCCACGGGAGCGGCTCCGGGAGACGTTGGACGGCGGCTACGATCTCGAACGACTGGCCAGCCGGGCCGCAAGCGGCAGTGCCAACGCCCGCGATCTGCTGTCGGTTCGGGACACTCTCGACCGTCTGCCTGCTGTGGCCGACGAGATCGCCGCGGGCCCGCTGGCCGACTCGCCGCTCTCGACCGTCGTCGACCGGCCCGACAGGGAGGCCGCCGCCGACCTCCGCGAGACGCTTGCGGAGGCGTTGGCCGACGATCCACCGAAAACTGTCACCCAAGGCGGCCTGTTCAAATACGGGTTCGACGACGAACTCGACGCCCTCATCGAACGCCACCGCGAGGTCGAGGAGTGGCTCGACGGGCTGGCCGACCGGCTCAAACAGCAGCACGGCCTCAATCATGTAACCGTCGACCGGAACAAGACTGACGGCTACTATATACAGGTAGGGAAATCACAGGCCGACGAGGTGCCCGACTCCTTCCAGCACATCAAGACGCTCAAGAACTCGAAACGGTTCGTCACCGACGAGCTGGCCGAAAAAGAGCGTGAAATCCTCCGGCTCGAAGAGACCCGCGGGGAACTAGAATACGAACGATTCCAGCAGCTCCGCGAAGAGGTGGCCGAGCAGTCGGCACTCCTGCAGGACGTGGGGCGGGCGCTCGCGGAGGTCGACGTGCTGTGCTCGCTGGCGACCCATGCCGCCGCCAACGACTGGTGTCGTCCCGAGCTCTCGGCCGACGGCCGCCTCGATATCGAGGCCGGCCGGCATCCGGTCGTCGAGCAGGCCACCGAGTTCGTCCCCAACGATCTGCGGCTCGACGACGACCGCGGCTTTCTGATCGTCACCGGCCCGAACATGAGCGGGAAGTCGACCTACATGCGGCAGGCCGCGCTCATTACCCTCTTGGCGCAGGTCGGCAGCTTCGTCCCGGCGCGGGCGGCGACAGTGCGGCTCGTCGACGGGATCTACACGCGGGTGGGGGCGCTGGACGAACTCGCGCAGGGCCGCTCTACCTTCATGGTCGAGATGCAGGAGCTCTCGAACATCCTCCACTCGGCGACCGAGGACTCCCTCGTAATTCTCGACGAGGTCGGCCGCGGGACCGCCACCTACGACGGGATCTCCATCGCGTGGGCCGCGACCGAGTACATCCACAACCGGATCGGCTGTCACTGCCTGTTTGCGACCCACTACCACGAACTCACCTCGCTGGCCTCCCATCTGGAACGCGTCGACAACGTCCACGTCGCAGCCGATGAACGCGACGGCGAGATCACCTTCCTGCGGACGGTCCAAGACGGCGCAACCGACCGCTCATATGGGATTCACGTCGCCGATCTGGCGGGCGTCCCGCTGCCGGTCGTCGACCGAGCCCGGACCGTCCTCGAAAAACTCCGCGAGGAGAAGGCGATCGAGGCCAAGGGCTCCGGCGACGACGAGCCGACACAGGCGGTGTTCGATCTCAGCGCCGGGGAGTTTCGGACCCACGAGACGAACGGACGTGAACATCACGCGACCGCGAACGCCACCGAGACGACAGCCTCCGGGACCTCCGATGCCGGCCGCGAGGGTGGAGACGGGGCGACGGCGACTCGCCAGTCGGTCGACCCAGCCGCCGAAGCTGTTCTCGAAGCAGTCGCCTCGACCGACATCAGCGAAACCCCGCCGGTCGAGTTGATGGCCAAAGTCCAGCAGTGGCAGGAACAACTCGACAGTAACTGATCCGTAGCCGGCGGCTACCCATCCCGTAGACACTCTCTAACTACTGACAAAACACTGGTAACTGTCCGTCCGTTCGATGCTGTCGACGATACCAGTTCAGTAAAGATGATCAGAGCTATCCGGCACGAAACAGTTCTGATACCGGCATTTGCATGCGCGATTCCGCCGTATAGAAAGAATTCGATGTCGGTGTACTGTTGTATTGATGGTATACGTCAGTCGGTCATTAGGCCAGTACCTGACTATCTCCGGATCTGAAAAAACATTAACATGTATGTGAGTACAACCGATGGATGTTGTCATGAATGACTCACGACGCAGGGACTTTCTCAAGGTAGCAGGTGGTGTCGCGGTCGTAGGTGGGCTCGCCGGCTGTGCAGGCGAGGCCCAAGAAGAAGACGGCGACGGCAATCAGACCGAAGAGGAGCCAGCCGAGCCCGCTCCAGAAGACGAACCGCCAGCCGAAGAAGACGAACAGCCGCCAGAGGACGAACCCGAAGAGGAGGCCGAAGACGAGGAGACCGAAGCGACTGGTGACGATCTGATCCGCATCGCCCACATGATCCCGGACTTCCCGGCCGTCGATGTCTACGTCGACGACGGCGAGGAGCCGGTGGTCGGCGATCTGGAGTACACCGACGTCACCGGCTACCTCGACCTCGCAGCCGGCGACCACCAGATCCGCGTGACGGCCGCCGGCGCGCAGTCGCTGGTGGTCTTCGACGAGCAAGTGTCGGTACCGGCCGGCAACACGACGGCGGTCGCACTGGGTAATCCGGATGCCGGCAACGGCGGGGCCGGCGGCACCGACATCGGCTTCCAGCTCGAGTTGTACCCCGACGACAACGAGCCGCCGGCGGAGTCGATCAACGACGCCCGGCTCCGGCTGATCCACGCCTCGCCCGACGCACCCGCGGTCGACGTGCTGGTCGGGCAGACGCCGGTCTTCGAGAACGTCGCCTTCTCCGAGGCGGAGTACTTCGACCTGCCGGCCGGCGACTACGAGTTCAACGTCCTGCCGGCCAACGGTGGGGCCGCTGGGGGCGGTGGCGGCAACGAGACCGAAAACGGCGGCGAAAACGAATCGGAGGGCGGTGGTCTGTTCTCCGACCTCGCCGCCGACGGCGGCAACGACATCGGCTTCCTCCAAGAAGACGACGAGGGCAACGAGACGCTGCCCGAGGAAGACGAGGATACCGACGAGGAGACCGAAGACCAGGCGGTGTTTAGCTTCGATGCGTCGCCGGAGTCCAACGGCGTCTACACCGCGTTTGCAACCGGCTACCTCGACCCCGAGGCCGCCAGCTCCGAAGCCGAGTTCGAGGTCGTCATCACTCAGGAAGTCGTCGACGGCGATCCCGTCGAGGCCGAAGACGACTAACGTGTTTGTCGGGTAGCAAATAAGTCCCGACTGCAACCCTTCTTCGCCAGTGGATTGATAGGCAACTACCACGTTGTTGGGACAATGACCCCGAATCGAAACCGACAGCCAGCGGCCGACTCGCGCCTCCGGGCAGCGCCGACAGCGAGTAGCGTGGTGCCGACGGGGCCGGAGCGATGACCGAGCAGCCGCTGATCGCCGAGGTCAGCCAGAAGGCGATCGTGCTCTCGCCCGACGAGGAGTTGCTGGTGATGCAGATGGACGCCGAGACGTGGGAACTGCCCGGCGGTCGAATGGGGGCCTACGAGGAGCCGTTGGAGGGGCTCCGACGAGAGGTCCGCGAGGAGACCGGCCTCGCGGTCGACATCCACGAGCCGGTCCACACCGCCGCCTGGCGGAACGACGTTGGCCGGGGGCGGTACAGCGTCGTCTACTGGTGTGAGACCGACACCACAAACGTCACGTTGAGCCACGAACACTGCGATTACGCGTGGGTCTCGCCGCGGACGGCCAGAGACGAGTTCCTGACGGTCAGCATCCACCAGCGGGCAATCGACGAACTGCTGGACGCCCAGCCGACCCTCGCTGGCCAGCCGTTGGACGATGACTGAGGACCGTCCACGGATCCGGGCGCTCGAGGAGTCGACCGTCCAGCGGATCGCCGCCGGCGAGGTGGTCGAACGTCCCGCCTCCGTGGTCAAGGAACTGGTCGAAAACAGTCTCGACGCCGGGGCGAGCCGGATTGAGGTGGCCGTCGAAAGCGGCGGCACCGATCGGATCCGCGTCAGCGACGACGGCCGCGGGATCCCCGAGTCCGAACTCCCGCGGGCGGTCGCGGAACACGCGACCAGCAAGATCAGTGGGATCGACGACCTCGAAGCCGGCGTCGGCAGCCTCGGCTTCCGCGGCGAGGCGCTGTCGACCATCGGCGCAGTCTCGCAGCTGACGATCCGCTCCCGTCCCCCCGAGGCGGCCGCCGGAGCCGAACTCACCGTCGAGGGCGGCACTGTCGGCGAAGTCAGGCCGGCGGGCTGTCCGGCGGGGACGACCGTGGAGGTCGAAGAGCTGTTTTTCAACACCCCTGCCCGCAAGAAGTTCCTCAAACGCGAGGCCACCGAGTTCGACCATGTCAACACCGTCGTGAGTCAGTATGCGCTGGCGAACCCCGAAGTGGCAGTTTCGCTGTCACACAACGGCCGGGAGTTGTTCGGAACCGAGGGCAGCGGCTCGCTCCGGTCGGCGGTGTTGGCGGTCTACGGCCGGGAGGTCGCCGAATCGATGCTCGACATCGCGTATACGGCCGACGAGGACGCGCCCGTCGACTCGATCGCCGGCCTCGTCAGCCACCCCGAGACGACTCGGAGCACCCGGGCGTATCTGGCGACGTTCGTCAACGGCCGTTACGTCACCGCGTCGTCGCTCCGCAGGGCGGTCGTCGACGGCTACGGCGGCCAACTCGCCCCCGACCGCTATCCGTTCGCGGTGCTGTTCGTCGAGGTCCCACCCGAGTCGGTCGACGTCAACGTCCACCCCCGGAAGACCGAGGTGCGGTTCGACGACGAAGACGCGGTCATGGGACTGGTCACCGACGCGGTCGAGCGGACGCTCGTCGACGACGGCCTGATCCGGTCGGGGGCGCCCCGAGGCCGGTCGGCTCCCGACGAGACGCGGATCGCACCCGAGGGCAGCGAAACCGAGACGGCAGACGCCGATGCCGACCGAGAGCCGACCGATGACGCTCCGAACCGACCGGCTTCGACCGCGGACCCCTCGACAGCCGGAACGGTCGACCCGGAGTCGACCGCCGATCCCGACCGAACAGTCGAGCCGACGCAACCGACTGCGGAGCCGACCGAAACCAGTGCGGAATCGGCCACTGCCGAGCCGGTCGACCCCGCCGACGAGGGGAGTTGGACGGTCGAGGGGGTAGGGAACGCGTCGGCCGACACCGACCGGACCGAATCCCGAGCGGAGACGACCGGCGACCCGGCGCTGTCGTCGGATCCCGCAGAGACGTCCGGGAGCGACTCCGGGACGAGCGATGGCGGCTCGACCAGCGATGCGGGACAGCCGACTCCGTCGACGGGCGCCCCCGAGTCGGAGCCCGCGAGATCCGACACCGCCGTCGATCGGCCGACCGACCGTCAGTACGGATTCGGCGAGCCGACCACCCAGCAGACGCTGGCCGGCGGCGAGACGACCGACCGCCGGCAGTACGATCACCTCCCGGAACTCCGACTGCTGGGCCAGTTGTACGACACCTACCTGCTGGCCGAGACCGATTCCGGCCTCGTGTTGATCGACCAGCACGCCGCCGACGAGCGGGTGAACTACGAACGACTCCGGACGGCGCTCGACGACTCGCCGTCGACCCAACTGCTGGCCGACCCGGTTAGTCTCGAACTAACGGCCCGCGAGGCGGCGTTATTCGACGACTACAGCGAGCACCTCGCCGAGATCGGCTTCCGGGCCGAACGAGACGGGAGTCGGGAGATCGAGGTGACGGCGGTGCCGGCGGCTTTCAGTGCGACGCTCGATCCCGAACTGCTTCGGGACGCCCTACTGGAGTTCGTCGACGCTGCCGACGGCGGCGAGGCGACCGTCGAGACGGCGATCGACGAGTTGCTGGCCGACCTCGCCTGTTACCCGTCGATCACCGGCAACACCTCGCTGACCGATGGCTCGGTCGTCGACCTACTGGCGGCGCTCGACGACTGCGAGAACCCGTATGCCTGTCCCCACGGCCGCCCGGTGATCATCGAGATCAGTCGCGAAGAGATCGACGACCGCTTCGAACGGGATTATCCCGGCCACGGCGGCCGACGACAGGAGTAGTCGCCGCCTCCTGACGAATCAGGCCAGCGAAACGACGAGCCCTCGTCCGGCACGATCGAACGTCGTCTCGAAGGGGGCGGATCGTTCTTGCATCGCACTCCGACACCACGTTGCCCCGCGCCGGCTGGCGCGGTAGACCGCCCGCGAGTCGATCTCGGTCGGCCTGAGTTCGAGTTCGAGCGGCTGCCCGTTGCTGCCGACGACGAGTTCGAAGAGGAAGCCCCGATCGTTCCGGTAGGTGGGGTCGACGGCGTAGTCGTCGACGAAACCGCCCATGTCGTAGCAGACGACCGTCGGCGAGCCACCGCGGTCGAGGACCTCGATGCCCTGAAAACAGTGGCCACCGTGGCCGGCGACGAGGTCGACGCCCCAGTCGGCCAGTTTGCGGGCAACCGCCCGGTGGGACGGCGGCGGCTGGGTCCGGTCGGTCGGCCCCCAGTGGAGCGAGGCCACGACTAGATCGGGGTCGAACCGTGCGGCGTTGCTGACCGCCGCCCGCAGGACACCCATCGCCGCCGCGTCGTCGGGGTCGAACGCGACGTGGGCGACGCCCGGCCGCTCGTCGGTGGCGGCATCGGCGGGGGTGTTGTCGGTAAATCCAACGAGGGCGACCGTTAGCCCGCGGCAGTCGACGGCGATCGGCGCACGGGCGGCCGTCCGAGTGCGACCCGCGCCGACGGGCTCGACGTCGGCGGCTGACAGCGCCGCAAGCGTCTCGTCGAGGGCGTCGGGCCCGAAATCCATCGCGTGATCGGTGGCCAGCGAACAGCAGTCGACCGTCACCGCCCGGAGCGCCTCGGTCGACCAGTCGGGGGCCGCCCGGAAGTGGTACTGGCGGTCGGGCGAGGGGTCGCCGCGTGTCGAGAGCGCACATTCGAGAGTGATACACAGCCCATCAAGCCGCCGGAGTCGCGGCTGGAGGTCACCCCAGAGCGCCGCCGGCGGACGCTGCCGGTCCCGGTAGGCGGCGTCGACCAGTCGGCCGAGCATAACGTCCCCGGTAAAGCCGAGGCGGCGGGTGGAGACCATGCCGTGGTGTATGTCACCAGTCGTCAAATCGTTCGTCCATGGTTGCGACCGCCCTCGGCTTGGTTTAACGACGCGTAGTTAGGAACCCCTTACTCTCGGTTCCGCACGAATATCTATCGTGGTCAACGGCTGGACTTAAGGGCCGATCGCTCGGATAGCCGGGTATGTACGGTGGTCGATACCATGGCTGAGCTGGTAACGTTCGGTGAGACGATGCTGCGGCTCTCGCCGCCGGCCGGCCAGCGGATCGAAACCGAAGGCGGGTTCGACGCGCAGATCGGCGGTGCCGAGAGCAACGTCGCGGTCGCGGCTGCTGGCCTCGGCGTGGCGTCGACGTGGCTCTCGAAGCTCCCCGCTAACCCGCTGGGCCGGCGGGTCGTCCGGGTGTTACGGGGCCACGGCGTCGACCCTGTGGTCGCGTGGGACGACAGTGAGACGGCCCGGCTCGGTACCTACTACCTCGAACGCGGGGCCGATCCGCGCGGCACCGATGTCGTCTACGACCGGGCGGGATCCTCGATCACGACGGTCGCTACCGACGAACTCGACCGCTCGGTGCTCGACGGGGCCGACGTGTTCCACACGACCGGCATCACCCCCGCGCTGTCGGAGGCGGCGGCCGAGACGACCGCCGACTTGCTTTCGGCCGCCGGCGAGGCGGGCGCGACCCGATCGTTCGACCTCAACTACCGCTCGAAGCTCTGGTCGACGGCCGAGGCCCGCAGCCAATACGAGTCGCTGTTCGAGGCGGTCGACCTGCTGTTCGCGCCGCTCAGGGACGCCCGTTCGGTGTTGGGCTACGAGGGTGACGCCGAGTCGATCGCCTACCGGCTGGCCGACGACTACGATCTCGAAACGGTCGTCGTCACCCGCGGGGAGGCCGGCTCGCTGGCCTACACCGACGGGGAACTGTACGAACAGGGGATCGTCGACGGCGAGACGGTCGATGCCATCGGCACCGGCGACGCCTTCGTCGGCGGCGTCCTCGCGGAGTTGCTCGCCGGCAGCGATATCGACACCGCCCTCAGCTACGGCGCGGCTGCCGCCTCACTGAAACGAACGCTCGAAGGCGACGTGCTCGTCACCAGCCGCGGGGAACTCGAGGCCGTCTTGGATGCCTCGACCGGCGGTATCTCTCGGTAGTCGACGTCGGCTCTGGGCGGCGCTTGCTTACAGTTCGTGGTGGGTGACGGCCTCGACACCGGACTGCTCGGTGTCGAGCGTGGCCACGTGGAAGCTGTCGTCGGAACCGGGGATCGGGAGCCCGCCGGGGTTGACCCGGACCGTCCCGCCGCGGGCTTCGATCCCCCGCTCGTGGGTGTGGCCGTGGAACACGTAGTCGTACTCGCCGCTGTCGACCAGCGCCTCCCGCAGGAGTTTGTTGGTGCCATGGTAGACCGCTATCGAGACGCCGTCGACCGTGAACTGGCCGCATTCCCCGAGGTAGGTGCCGAACTCCGCGACCGTCCGGGAGAGCGCCCACTCGCCGTCGTTGTTGCCGCGAACGGCGTAAAAATCGAAGGCGTCGCTGTCGAACGGTGTCGCCGAAAACGGCGCGACGATGTCGCCGCAGTGGATGACGCGATCGACGGGTTCGGATTCGAAGGTGTCTACCGCGTCTTCGACGTGTGCGAGGTTGTCGTGGGTATCGGAGACGATGCCGAGTTTCATGCGTAGTGAGTCGTGGTCGACCGCAAAAAACGTATTCGACGCCGCTGGTGCAGGCGGCGTCGATCCGGCCGGAGCGGTTCAGTTACTGGTCACCGTCGGCGGGTCGACCGTCGTCTCGATGTCGAGTTCGGCCGCGACATCCGTCAGGAGATCGCCTTTGATCTCGGAGACGCGGGTTTCGATGGTCGCGACGAGTGGCGGCGCGAACTCCTCGCGGACCCGGTCGAGGCGCTCGGTTTCGGTCGCGATCCGATCGCGGAGATACCGCGCCCCGCGGCCGTTCTCGTCGGGATCCGGCTCGGGTGTGAGCTTGTTGGCGACGAGCCCTCGGACCGATAGCTCCGCGTCGTCGAGCTCCGCGATGGCGCGTTCGGTCTCGTTGACCGACAGCTCGTCGGGGTTCAACACGAGGAAGAAGGCGGCGTCCTCCCGGAGCGTCCGGCCGGCGAACTCGAAGAACTCCTTGCGCTCCTGGAGCCGGGCAAGCACCGGATCGCCCTCCATCACACGTCGAGGGTCGTTGTTCCCGACGGCAGCCTTCTCGAAGAGGTCGATGCTCACCTCCCGTTTCTGCATCAGTCGGTCGACCCACTGTTCGAGGAGGTCGGGCAGGCCGAGCAACCGGAGCGTCCCGCCGGTCGGCGAGGTGTCGAAGACGACCCGGTCGTAGCGGTCGGCGCTGCGCATGACGTCGACGAACCGGTCGAAGAGCGCGGCTTCGTAGGCTCCGGGCGTTCCGTGGGCCATCTCCAGTTGCCGGTTGATCTCCCCGACCATCGCCGCCGAGACCTGCTCGCTGAGGTTCTGTCGGATCTCGTCGAGGTGCCGGGTCACCTCCTCGTCGGGATCGATCTGCATCGCCCAGAGGTGTTCCGTTCCCTCCACCGGCCGGGCGTCGTCACCGAACGGCTGGTCGAAGACGTCCGAGACGGAGTGGGCCGGATCGGTCGAGACGATCAGCGTCTCGTGGCCTGCTTGGGCGCATTTGACCGCGTAGCTGCTGGAGACGGTGGTTTTGCCGACGCCGCCCTTGCCGCCGAAGAAGACGAACGGTTCCATCAGAAGTGGTACTGCTGGCCCTTGCGTTCGATGTACGACCCTCGGTCCCAAAGCCGCCGTTCCCACGCCTCGAACTCTGCTTCGAGGAGGGGTAGCAACTCGGCGGTGTAGTAGGAGACCGGCGACGGAATGCCGAAGGCGTCGGGGAAACACGCCAGCATGAAGGCGTCCTCGGTGTCTTCGGCCTCTTTTTCGATCTTCTCGTAGGCCGGGTGGGTGATCATCCCGTGGTAGAGGCCGCGAAGCCACTCTTCGAGGGTCGCGCGGAACGATTCGATCCGCTCGGCGAGCGTCATACATGATCACATGACGGATGGCCTGTAAAAACTACCGCGGCGACAGTCCTAACTGAATTTTAATTACTCGTGGCCCGAACCCCGAGTATGAGCGGTTCGATCCCAGTCACGGTGCTCTCGGGGAGTCTCGGCGCGGGCAAGACGACGCTGGTCAACCATCTGCTGTCGGCGGCGGGCGACCGCGAACTCGCCGTGTTGGTCAACGACATGGGGTCGGTCAACGTCGACGCCGAACTGGTCGCCGAGGGCTCCGACCTCGACGTCGACGATGGCGTCGCCGAACTCTCGAACGGCTGTATCTGCTGTGAGCGGCAGGACGACCTCGAAACCGCCGTCGTCCGGTTGGCCCGCGAGCGGTCGTTCGACCAGCTCGTCGTCGAGTCATCCGGCATCTCCGAGCCCGCACCGGTCGCCCGACTGTTTACCACGGAATCGCGAGTGGCCGCACTGTACACCGTCGACGCCCTCGTGACAGTGCTCGACACACCCCGGTTCCTCGACTGGTTTGGCGGCGACTCGATCCCCGAACGCCGGGGCAGCGAGGGCGACCGGCCCCTGTCGGATCTGTTGGTCGACCAAGTCGAGGTCTCGAATATCGTCCTCCTGAACAAGGCCGATCAGTGCTCGGCGGCCGAACTCGACGCGGCGTCGGAACTGGTCGCGGCCCTCCAGCCCGACGCCGAGACGATCCGAACCGAGTTCTCGGCGGTCGACCCCGACCGGCTGCTCGGCGCCGACCGCTTCGAGGCAACGGCCGTCGACGAACTGCCGGGGTGGAAGCGCACACTCGACGCCGAGACACACGGCGAGCACCACGACGAGTCCCAAGACCACACCCATCCGGACGCGGTCTACGGCGTCTCCTCGTTTACCTACCGGCGTCGACAGCCGTTCGATCCCGCGGAACTCGCCGCCGTGTTCCGCGAGTTGCCGCCCGAGATCGTCCGTGCAAAGGGCACCGTCTGGCTCGCTGGATCCGATCAGCGGGTGGTGGTGAGTCAGGCGGGCCCCTCGGTGCGGGCGACCGCACAGGGGCCGTGGATCGCCAGCCTTCCGGAAGTCGACCGGCAGATGTACCGCTCGAACCGGCCGGAGCTGGAGTGGCACGACGACCACGGCGACCGCCGAACCGAACTCGTCTTCATCGGGACCGACTATGACGAGGCGGCGCTCCGCGAGTCGCTCTCCGAGGCACTGGTGGCTGTCGGAGCGGCCGACGCCGCGCCGGCCGGCGCTGGACCGTTCCCGGTTGAGGCTGGCGCGGAAACCGTGATTCGAGAGCCGTAGCCGACGGGTCGACCGCCGTGACGACTCAGAGCAACAGCGGGACGCCGAGGCCGACGCCGCCGACCCCGAGAATCGCCATCAGATAGAACAGTCGTTCGGCTCGTATCGTCGCCGGCACATCGAGGCTCGCCTCCGCGGTCCACACCTGCCGGTAGTAGGCGACCGCAGCCGAGACGCCACAGAGGCCGACCGAGACGACGATGGCGGTCGACAGCGGCAGTCCCAGTGCCTGCCCGTACAGTGGGCCGAATGAAAGCAGGAGTAGCGATGCCGTGGCGGTGACCACGACGAACGGGACCGGATCGATCGCCATCCCGGCACGGTTGGGGAGTCGCATACACCTCGTACCACTGCGAGCGACAAAAACTAAGTGTTGCTGAAAAGATCGTGACCTATGAGCGAGGGCGACGCCGACGGCTTCGGTGAGGGAGTGGCCGCCTCGCAGGGCGATCCACGGGTGTTGCTGGCGATGAACGCCGTCCTGTCGACGCTGTTCGGCTGGCTGATCGTCGGCGGGCTGTCGGTGGTCGACGTCGTCGCCTTCGACCTGCTCAACGTCGCGACGGCTGCCATCGTCGTGTTTTCGCTGACGTACTACGTGACGATGTCCTGACTCCCCTGTCGGCGTTAGCGACCGTAGGTAAGGCGGTGGACGATCTCGTCGAGGCGGCTCGTGAGCCGACCCACCCACGCAGCCGGGGCGACTCGGCGGATTTCCGCCGCCTCGAGTTCGATCCGCTCGTCGCCGAGTGGGTCACGGTCGGTCTCCTCCTCGGCGACTGTCTCGACGACCGTCGACATCGAACACCGGCCGCAGGCTTCGCTCCGTTTGTCGCTCATTGGCGAACGTGTTTGTCCGACACCACTGTAAAACCTCCCCCAGAGTATATATCGCCCCTGCAGTATTGCTAATTCGTGAACGACGACGCCGAGGAGCTGCCCGCCGAGATCCGTGAGTCGGTTCCCGAGTGGGACGACGAGTATCTCGACCGCGTCGCCGGGCGACTCCTGTACAACTACGACCTCCAGCAGGACTACGACTGCGCCGGTCGGACGTGGGATCTCTACGGCGAAATGCGGGTTCGAAATCAAAAGCAGTTCTTCCATCCGGCGTTGAGCTACGCCGATCACGACGCCGAAGAGTACCTTTTCGCTCGGTGGATCGAGGAGCCGACGGTCGCGGACCTCGATCGGCTGGTCGACCGGGGCCACGAACTGGCCGAAAGGCGGATCGACGCCGACGAGGAACATTACGGCACCGACATCTCCTTCGTCCTCCTCACCGACAGGATCTCGGATTCCGTCGAAGAGTACGTCGAGGGGTTTCGGGACCGGACGCTGCTCAAGTTCGGCTACTACGGTCACTACGACGTGAATCTCGTCGTGGTCGACCCCGAGGCCCAGCAGTGTGTGGCCAGCGAGGCCGCCGACGTCGCCGCGGCGTTCCGGCTGTGGGACGACGTGTCGACGCCGGACGACGGCCTCCTTTCGCGGTTCGCCCGCCGATTCTGGCAGTAACAGTTTCGACCGTCAGAAGGGGGGAGGCCCCGGAGTTAGTCGTCGCTCGGCTCGGCGGTCGGCGTACCGGTGCCGGACCGCACGCTCCGGATGTTGCGGTAGCCGATCCGGACTAACGAGAGTGCGAGGCCGATCAACACGAGCCCGAGGGCCATCTGAACGAGCGAGGAGGCGATGGCCTCGCCGGCCAGTGGTTCGTCGAGCGCTCCGGTGAAGTGGAGATAGAGGTTCGCATACAGGTTCTCGTAGAAGATCAGCCACAGCAGCCCCAGCACCGTGATAGAGACCATCACGGCCATCGGAACCCCGGTCGAGGCGAGCTGTTTGGCCTCGTCCCAGTTGGCGAGCCAGACGGTCGCCGTCAGCAGCGCCAGCGCCGCCAGCAGCTGGTTGGCACCGCCGAACAGCGCCCACAGCGTCACCCACTGGCCGGAGACGACAAGCAGGTAGGCCGGGATTACTTGCAGGATCGGGTTGGTGTACCGACCGCGGGCGATCGAGCCGATACTGGCGTTGAGTCCGGTATCAGTCCGCCCGGCCGGCAGACCGACGATCTCCTCCATCATGTAGCGACCGAGTCGGACCGCCGTATCGGTCGACGTCAGCAGGAAGCTCACGAGCACCAGCGCCATGAACACTGCGCCGACGGTCTCGGGGATGCCGAGACTCGTGAGGATGACGCCACCGCCGGAGGCGAAGTTCGGCAGCGCGGTTCCGATGCCACCGCTCGGATTCGCAAAGCCCCACACTGCCAGCGTCGACAGCGCGACCGCCGCCAGCAGCCCCTCGCCGAGCATCCCACCGTAGCCGATCAGGCGGGCGTCGGTCTCCTTGTTGAGCTGCTTGGCGGTCGTCCCCGAGGAGACCAGCGAGTGGAAGCCGCTGATCGTCCCGCAGGCGATGGTGATGAACAACAGCGGGAACAGGGGCAAGAAGACGCCTTCGACGCCCCAGAAGCCGTTGAACGCGCTGATCGAGGAGTCGATCACCAGCGGTTCGGCCGACGTGCCGAGGAACGTCCCAACGAGGATCGCCACGATCGCCCCGCCGACGCCGGTGTACAGCAGGAACGACGAGAGGTAGTCCCGCGGCTGGAGCAACACCCACACCGGCAGCGCGCTGGCGATGGCGGCATACACCATCACGACCGGAATCCACGCCGCGGTGTTCGCCCCGAGAGCCGCCGAGCCGGGGACCCACTCGCCAGCACCGCTAAAGAGGACCGTCACCCCGATATCGGCGGTTCGCTCGGCGGTCGGCTCGAACAGCGCGAGTGGGTAGTTGAGCCCGACCCAGACGGCGGCGAAGACACCACCGACGAACAGCACAGTCCCGGGGATAAACGGTCCGTTGAGTTGGTAGAGATACACCCCGAAGACGAGTGCGAGGCCGATGTAGACCAGCGACGCCGTCGACACCTCGGGATAGGCGTTAAAGACGATCCCGACCACTAAGGCGAAGACGGCGACGACGAGGATAATTGTCAAGAAGGCGAACCACAGCAGCATGTTCTTGCCGTCCTCGCCGACGTACTCGCCGATGATGTAGCCGATCGATTTCCCCTCGTGACGGAGCGACCCCGACAGCGAGACGAAGTCGTGGACCGCCCCCATCAGCGGGTTGCCGATGGCGATCCACAACAGCGCGGGGACCCATCCCCACACCGCCCCGGCCGTGATCGGCCCGACGATCGGCGCACCGCCCGCAATACTCGAGTAGTGGTGGCCTAACAGCACTGGCTTCTTCGAGGGCACGTACTCCTGTCCGTCCTCGTATTTGTGTGCTGGCGTCTCCGCGTCCTCGTCCAGCCCGACGAACTGTGAAAGGTACCGCGAGTACCACATGTATCCCGCGGTGAACGTTACCAGAACCGCCGCGATGATCCAGATGATCTGTGTCATGTGCCGAGCACCGGTTACATACATGAACATTCATTACTTAACGCTTAACTGATTATTATGAATATAATGCAATTAAAATAAAGTCGACGGGAAGAACCGTCCCCGTCGGGTTTCCGGGATCTCGGCATCGAAATCGGGGCGAGCCGTCGTGCTCCTCGCGGCGCCAGTCAGACCGGAGCGATCACTGCTGTCGGAACCGCATCGAAAACGTCGAGTCGAACAGCTACTCCGCGGCGTCGATCAGCAGTTCGACGCCCGGCAGGTCAGCGCCGGTCAGCGCGCGGATGTACGCGCCGCCGGCGATCGAGACGTGGTCGAAGTCGTCTTCGTCCATCCCGTACATCTCGATGGAACGGGAGGTGTCGCCGCCGCCGACAACCGAGAAGCAGTCGGTCTCGGCGATGGCTTTCACCGCGCCGACGGTCCCCGGGGCGAACTGCTCGTCCTCGAAGACGCCGAGGGCGCCTTTCAGGAAGACCGCCTCGGAGTCCCGAATGATCGGGTCGTACTTGTCGACCGTCTCCTCGGAGATGTCCATGTAGTCGTAGTTGGCGGCGTCGAGGTCAGCGTTGTCGTGTTCGGCGCGCTCACCGTCGTCGTCCTCGTAGGCCAACCCTTCGGGGAGTTTGATCTGGTCGCGGCGCTCCTCGTAGAGCTCGCGGATGATCTCCTCGTTGTTCTCCCACTGGCTGTCGTACAGATCCAGATCCTCGTGGCGGTCGTAGCCGACGTCGTAGCCCGCCGCACGCAAGAACAGGTGGCTGGCGATGCCGCCCATACAGAAGGTGTCGATCTTGTCGCCCAGCGTGTTCATCACGCCGATCACGTCGGTGGCTTTGGTGCCGCCGACGACCATCGTCACCTGGCCGTCGAACTCCTTGGTGGCGATGGCGGTGTTGGCCTCGTACTCGGTCTCCATTACCCGACCAGCAAACGCCGGGAGGACGAGCGGGAAGCCGACCAACGAGGCGTGTTTCCGGTGGGCCGCCGAGTAGGCGTCGTTGATGTAGGCGTCAAAATGGGGTGCGAGCGTCTGGACGAACTCGGTGTCGGCCTTCGTCTCGGGATCTTCTTCGGGTAGCTCGTCGTCGGCCATCCGGGTGTTTTCGAGCAGCAGCACCTCGCCGGCTTCGAGTGCCTCGATGGCGTCGACGGCGTCGTCGCCGTAGATGTCGTCGACGAACGCGACGTCACGACCGATGTGGTCGGCCATGATGTCGGCGTGCTGGTCGAGCGAGACGAACGTATCGCGGCCGGGTCGACCCTGATGGGCCATCAGGACGACGCGGTGGCCGGCCTCGGCGAGTTCGCTGACGGTCTGGGCGTGGCGTTCGAAGCGGCGGTTGTCTTGGACCGCGCCGTCCTCAACGGGGGAGTTGAGGTCGAGTCGGACGAGGACGCGCTGTTCGGCTTCGAGGTCGTCGATCGTATTGAACGAAGACATACGTGTATGTGTGTGGTTGCTATCGAAAAGCTGTTGGATACGATTCGGGACTGTATCGGAGTCGTGAACTCCGGAGTGGTCGAGTTAGGCTTCGTCGACGATGTGCTCGGCGACGTCGAGCATCCGGTTCGAGAAGCCGTACTCGTTGTCGTACCACGTCAGGATCTTCACGAGGCCGTTGTCGCCGATGACGTTCGTCGAACTGAGGTCGGTGTACGTCGAGAACGGCAGGCCGACGATGTCCGAGGAGACGATCTCGTCGTCAGTGTAGCCAAGGACCCCTGCGAGTGGGCCGCTGTCGGCGGCATCGCGGAAGGCGTCGTTGATCTCTTCTTCGGTTACGTCGGCTTCGAGGTCGACGACCAGCTCGGTGATCGAGCCGTTCGGGATCGGGACGCGAACGGCCATCCCGTCCATCTTGCCTTCGAGCTGCGGGAGGATCTCGGTGGTGGCCTGTGCGGCACCCGTCGAGGTCGGGACGATGTTCTCGGCGGCCGCGCGACCACGGCGCGTTTTGCCCTTGGGAGCGTCGATCAGCGTCTGGCTGCCCGTGTAGGCGTGGATCGTCGTCAGCGTCGCCGTGTTGATGCCGAACTCCTCGTCGAGGACGTGGGCGACCGGCGTCACGGAGTTGGTCGTACAGGAGGCGTTCGAGACGATATCCTCTCCTTCGTACTCGTCGTGGTTGACGCCGTAGACCAGCGTCTTGACCGGTTTGTCGCCCTTCGGCGGTGCGGAGATGACGACCTTGTCAGCACCGGCTTCGAGGTGCTGGCTGGCGTCGTCTTTCGTCCGGAAGATGCCGGTACACTCGAAGGCGACGTCGACGTCGAGGTCGCCCCACGGCAGTTCGCTGGGGCTCTGGATGTTGTACAGTGGGACCGAGGTGCCGCCGATGGAGAGCTCGTCGTCGGCGAGTTCGAGGCCGTCGAGTCGGCCCATGATGGTGTCGTACTTGCCGAGGTACTCCATATCCTCGAAGTCCATCACGTCGTTGATGCCGGCGAGTTCGAGCCGCGGGTTCTCCATGATCGCGCGGAACACGCTGCGGCCGATTCGGCCGAAGCCGTTGAGTCCGATACGGACTACGTCGCTTTCATCGACCGACTCACCAGCATCCAGATAGGATTTACTCATAGCTGAATGAGTGAACTACAACCACTTAAAATAGCCTGAAACCGTTCGGTGACAAACACCGCAAACAGAAGGTTAGCACCGACTGAAGCCGGGATACAGCGTTTGCCTGCCGGCGAACTCCTCGGTGGATCGGTGGTGATCGCCCCGGTCAGAAACCTTTTGAGCCGCCCTCACATACCCCGGGGTATGAGACGGGACGACCGCGAGGACCCTTTCGGCGACATCTTCGACGAGATCGAGCGCATGATGCAGGGTATGACTGGCGGGATGGAGGATGCGGGGTTCGGTTCGGAGACCCACATCGATGTCTACGAGGAGGACGACGTCGTCCGACTCATCGCCGATCTGCCGGGAATCTCCAAAGACGAGTTGGGGCTCCAGTGTGACGGCAAGACGCTCACTATCAGCGCCGCCAGCGACCGCCGAGAGTACGACGAACGCGTGCGCCTGCCGGTCGGCGTCGACGAACACTCCGCCGAGGCGACGTTCAACAACGGCGTGCTGAACGTCACTTTCGATCGGGCCGACGACACCGCTGCGATCGACGTCGAATAACCACCATCCGTCGACCGGGCGTACTCGGGTACTGGTTTTGCCGAGGGCTGTCGACCACACGATACTCGATAGCTGTTGCTCGACTGTGGTATATGAATAGACGCTGGCTACGAGCCGGTAGCCAGTGGCTACCTCAGTTGTTCGGGCCGTCGCCGACCGCGCTTTCACCGACCGCGGCGTGGCCTTCGATCAGTTCTTGACCGCCCATATAGGGTCGGAGCGCTTCGGGTACCGTGACGGTGCCGTCGTCGTTCTGGTAGTATTCGAGGATGGCGACGACGACACGCGGCACCGCAACCCCCGAACCGTTGAGCGTGTGGACGTATTCGGCCGATTCGTGCTGTTCGGGCCGGTACTGAATGCCCGCACGACGGGCTTGGAAGTCACGGAAGTTCGAGACCGACGAGACTTCGAGCCACCGGCCGCCCTCGTCGGGGCCGTCCTCCATGTCGTCGCCGGGAGCCCAAACCTCGATATCGTACTTCTTGGCCTGCGTGAAGCCGAGATCTCCGGTACACATCTCAAGGATGCGGTAGGGGAGTCCGAGCCGGTCGAGCACCGATTCGGCCTCCGCGAGGAGCCCCTCGAAGCGCTCGTCGCTCTCGTCGGGCCGAACGAAGTTGACCAACTCGACCTTGTTGAACTGGTGGACCCGAACGATGCCTCGCGTCTCGGTGCCGTGTTCGCCCGCTTCCTGCCGGAAGTTCGGCGAGTAGGCCTGATATTTGAGCGGGAGGTCGTCGTCGAGCAGGATCTCCTCGCGGTGGAGGTTGGTCACGGGGACCTCGGCGGTCGGCAGCAGCCACAGATCGTCGTCGTCGTACGGCTCATCGTTCGAGCCTTCGAGCCGGTAGGCGTCCTCGGTGAACTTGGGGAACTGACCCGTCCCGCGCATCGAGGCACTGTTGACCGGCAGCGGCGGGAAGACCTCGACGTACTCCTGTTCGCGGTGAACGTCCAGCATAAACTGGATCAGGGCGTGTTCGAGCCGCGCGCCGTCGCCCTTGGCGAAGTAGAAGCCGCCGCCGGAGACTTTCGCGCCGCGGTCGAAATCGAGGATTTCGAGCGCTTCGCCCAGATCGTAGTGGGGAATCACCTCGTCGGGAAGGTCACGGAGATCGTCGAATCCCTCGCGTCGACGCTCGACGTTCTCGCTTTCGTCTTCCCCGACCGGGACCGAATCGTCGGGTAACTGCGGGAGCGTCAGCAGCGCGGTCTCGAGTTCGGCTTCCAGTTCGTCGGCTCGGGATTCGATCGCTTGGAGTTCCTCCTTGAGTTCGCTGGATCGCTCGATGGCTTCTTGGGCTTCCTCCTCTTTGCCCTCCCCTTTGAGTTGGCCGATTTTGCTCGATACCTCGTTGCGCTCGTGGCGGAGGTCGTCGCCCTCGCTTTTCAGCGAGCGCCACTCTTCGTCGATCTCCAGAATCCGGTCGAGATCCACGTCGACGCCCTTCGTTTCGAGGGCCGCACGGACGGCATCGGGGTTCTCGCGGACGAACTGTCTACTCAGCATTGGGTATCGGTTTTTTCGGCGCTGGCAAAACCGTGTCGGGTCCGTCTCAGTGGTTCATCGAACTGCATCGTCGGCACTGTTTCGATACCCGGTTACTCGTTTTTCGTCCAGTCTTTCGTACAGACAACGGGGAACATGGCCGTGTAGCTTCGTTCGGGAAAACGCATAGTGATTTCCATTGATCTCGGCACGGCTTCGACGAGGTCTTCAAACGGAACGGCGGGTTCCGAAATAAGCGACCCGTCCCGGGCGTAGTGATGTGTGTGATATACTTTGGGAGCCACTGGAGCATCTCGGGTGAATTCCTCCTGTGCTGAGATCGTCTCGTTAGTCGAGGTTTCGATCTCCCGTAGCTCCACTCGACCCCACCCGGTGCTGACGCCCGTGCCAGTCACGGAGTTGTCGTCTAAGATCTGCTGGAGTCGGTCAGAACAGTGGTCTGCCGCGCGGAGCGTCCCGAACGTCTCGAACGCCATGGTACTGGAATCGCCGGAATCATACTGAATCCGCACACTGTTGTTTTCTTCGAGATATGCATACTCCCACTCGGGAGCCACTGTAAATGAGATCCCGGCGGCATCTCCAAGCCGCGTCATCTGCTCCACATCCGGATTGAATTCCGCTGTTTCTTGTTCTTCGTCCTGTGTTTCGTTCCGGTCTGGATTTCCTTCTGCAGTCGGTGGGGAGGCGGAATCGAACAGACAACCGGCGGATACGAGACTAATCGAGCCGACGCTCGCCGCGAGAACTGCCCGACGAATCATAGGAAACGTGCTGATGAGAATATATAGGTCTTGTTCATACGGTCTGTATTGACCCCGTCCAGTTAGCAACAGTCGACGGTAACTATCTGGGAGATCCGAGGCCTTATTCCCGAACGTTTCGACCTTGGACATCGCCGAACGCCTCGGCGTCCCCGCTTCGATCGTTGCCGTCGCCCGGCGTTCGCTCGTAGACGACCTCGCCCCGTACCATGGTGAGTTCGGGGAAGACGCCGAGTCGACCCTCGAACGGCGTCCAGTCACATTTCGTATGCGTCTCTCCACCGCGGATCTCGCGGGCGTCGTCGGGGTCGACGAGTGTGAGATCGGCGTCATAGCCGGGTTCGATCCGTCCTTTCGAGTCGAGATCGAAGATCTTGGCCGGATTGTGCGCGACGAGATCACGAACACGCTCGTAACTCAGTTCACCCTGTCGGGCCGACTCCAACAGGAGCGGCAACATCGTTTCGACCCCCGGCACGCCGCTCGGTGCGTCCCAGAGGCCAGCCTCCTTTTCCTCGCGGGTGTGCGGTGCGTGGTCGGTGGCAATGATGTCGACCGTCCCATCGGCCACGCGCTCGAAGACCGCCTCGCGGCGCGCCTCGCTCCGGAGTGGTGGGTTCATCCGCCCGTAGGTTCCCAGTTCGTCGGCATCATCGGTCGACAGATACAGGTGATGGGGACAGACCTCGCAGGTCGCCCCGCCGTCGACGGCGGCGTCGATCCCCTCGGGCGTCGAGGTGTGGGCGATGTGGATCGTCGCGCCGGTCTCACGGCCGACCTCGGTGGCCTGTTCGATCATCGCGGCCTCCGCTTCCGCACTGCGGTAGGCACTCCATAACTCGGCGTTGGCCTCCCGGCCCACGCCACCAGCGTCTGCGTCATGGGTCGACTCGTCGAACAGCGTTTCGTCTTCGGCATGCACGGTTACGGTCACGTCGTTGTTGGCGGCGCGCTGTGTGGCGTCGGTAAACAGCTCGATGGCGACGCCCATGTCGCCGGTCGAATCCGCGAGGAAGACCTCGCCGAGCGCACACAGCGGCTGGTCGAACAGCGTATCAGGATCCCAGTCGCCGGTGACGCCGCCGTTGATTCCGTAATCGACCCGCGCGGCCCCAGCGTACTCGGCTTTCGCTTCGAAGTTCGCCCCCGAAGTCGTCGGCGGATCGGTGTTCGGCATGTCGACGACGGTCGTCACCCCGCCGGCAGCCGCGCTTTTGGTTGCGGTATCCCACGTCTCCTTGTGTGAATACCCCGGCTCCCGGAAGTGAACGTGGGCGTCGATCGCCCCCGGCAACAGGAGTTTGTCGGTAGCGTCGACCACGCGTTCGTCGGCTTCAGGATCGAGACCGCCGTCGACCGTCTCGATCCGCTCGCCAGTGATCCGGACGTCGACGGTCCGGCCATCGGCGAGATCGGCGTTGGTAATCAGCATAGCCTGCCATGGACATGGCAGACTCCTAAGTCTCGTGGATTAGTCGCTGCCTACCGTGCTCGCGCCGACCCTGACGACGGTTTGGTCGCGGCCGTCGACCAGCGCGTCCTCGACCGCCTCCCGAACGACTCCCGGATCGGTCGGCCCACCGGCCGTGGCGACGCTGCCGACGGTAGAGGGGTCGAACGGGACATCGAGAGCGCGGTAGACGGGGCCTAACACCGATTGGATGGCCGCAACATCGGCTTCGGCGACGGTCAGGCTCGCGGCGACCAGCGCCGCCCCAGACTGGACGCGCTGGGCGATCCCCGCCAGCTTGCCGTGTGGCTCGCCCGCGGCGTCGACACTGCTGATCGAGTGGCTCCCCGGACAGTAGGCATCGACCGATTCACCTCGCGTTACGTCGGCACCGAGCTCCGAGAGTGCGTCGACGAGCGTCCCGCTGATCTCGTCGTATCGGTCACACATGCCTTGGCGAACGTCCTCGATTGGGACGGCGGCGGCGACCGCCAGCGTCCGGCCGGTGTAGGCGACCGCGCGGCCGCCGACGCGCCGTACGAGAGCGTGGTAGCCACGGTCCTCGGCCGCCGCTTTTGCGGTCTCGTAGCCTGCGGCATGGCTGTCGCGCCGACCGAAGGCGATCTGCCGGTGCGGTTGCCAGACCCGAACGGCGAGAATGCCGGTTTCGGCCGTCTCAGTGAGCATATCGGCAGTCACGTCCCGATCGGCAGCGGGCTCGTCGGCCCGCCCGCGATAGACCCGTACCTCCATACTGAGGCGTTCGTCGCCGCGGGCTAAGCGGTTCCGCTCGCGGCCGGTCCCGCTGGCCGACCGGGGCCTCGATTCAGTCGACCGGTCGACGGGTCCCGCCGGTCGACTGTCTCCCCAGTTGTGGTCGGAAAACGGGGGATTGCGAACCATTAGGCGGGTTGCTGTGGTAGCGGTTCGGTGGTCCCAATGACAATCGCTGACTTCGCACAAACGGACGTCGTAACGGCTCAGGCTGACGACGACCTCACGACCGTCGCCGAGCAGATGCGCGAGGAAGCCGTCGGTTCGGTCGTGATCGTCGCCGAGGACGAGCCGATCAGTATCATCAGCGACCGAAAGATCGCGATGGCGGCCATCGAGGGCGATATCGCCGACCGGACGGCCGAGGAGTTCATGACCGACGAGTTGGTCACCGCTCACATCGACACCGAGGTTGACGACCTCATCGAAACGATGAGCGACGAAGCCATCCGCCGGGTGCCGCTCGTCGACGACGAGGGCTCGCTGGCCGGTGTCGTCTCGATGGACGATCTGCTGGTCAGGCTCGCCAACGAGTTTGACACCCTCACGAAGATTCCGGAACGGCAGTCGCCGAAACTCCGCCAGCCCTAGGAGCGCGCTCGGCCCATTTTTCGACCTCCGCAGGTGTTTAACCGACCGGCCGACCGAGTGGTGGTATGGACCCACGCGTACACGAACATGCCGAGATTCTCGTCGACTGGAGCGCCCGCGTCGAGTCGGGCGACAACGTCGTCCTCAGCGTCGCCGAGGGAGCCCACGACCTCGCGGTGGCGGTCGCCGAAGCCCTCGGCGAACGCGGCGCGAACCTCCTCGCTACCTACGACTCCGACGAACTCGCCCGTGCCTACCTCCGCGGCCACGACGGCGATTTCGACGCCGATCCGGCTCACGAACTGGCCCTCGTAGCGAACGCCGACGTCTATCTCCGACTCGGCGGCGGCCGCAACACGACGGCGACCGCCGACGTGCCCAGCGAGACGCGGCAGGCCTACCGGCGCGCCCGCACCGAAATTCGGGAGGCCCGGATGGACACCGACTGGGTGTCGACGGTCCATCCCACCCGCTCGCTGGCCCAACAGGCCGGGATGGCCTACGATGAGTACCGGGAGTTCGTATATATAGCCGTGCTCCGGGATTGGGAGTCGTTGGCCGACGAGATGGCCCAACTGAAGACGATTCTCGACGAGGGCAGCGAGATCCACATTGAAAAATCCGAGACGGACCTGTGGCTCTCGATCGAAAACCGGACCGCGGTCAACAGCGCTGCCTCGGTCGACTACGATTCGCACAACCTCCCGTCGGGCGAGGTGTTCACCGCCCCCGCCGACGCCGAAGGGACGGTCGTCTTCGACGTGCCGATGACCGTCGACGCCACCCGGCTCCGCGATGTTCGATTGACCTTCGAGGACGGCGAAGTCGTCGACTACGCGGCCGCACAGGGCGAGGCCGTACTCGAAGAAATTCTCGATACCGACGCGGGAGCCAGACGGCTCGGCGAACTCGGGATCGGGATGAACCGCGGGATCGACCGCGTGACTGACAGCATCCTGTTCGACGAGAAAATGGGCGAGACGGTCCACCTCGCGGTCGGCCGCGCCTACGATGCCTGTCTGCCCGACGGCGAGACCGGCAATCAGTCAGCCGTGCATACGGATTTAATTACGGATATGAGTGGCGAGTCGACGCTCTCGGTCGACGGTGAAGTGATCCAGCGAAACGGGACGTTCCGGTGGGAGAACGGGTTTGGTGGGCGGACCTGAGTCCCACGGTTGAGCTACTCGTGGCGTTCTCCGTGGGCCAGTGAGGCGGCCGCAAATCCGACGAGTCCAGTGCCGATCACGAGGATGCCAAGTCCGAGTCGTAGCTCCGCCGAAACAGGTAGGGACGGACTAACACCGATCAGGGCTGCCAGATTTATTACACCTATACCGAGGCCAACCCATCGGTTACGCTCCCATGTCGTATCGGCCGAGATCGATGGATCTGTTCGATACTGATGGATACTTAGCGCGAGACCGCATCCCCAGACGAGGCCGGTAACGGTCGCAAATACGACGTCACCGACAAGCCAATACAGACCACTACCGATCAGCGCGGCGACGCCAGCGCTCACACCCAACTGAACTGAAACCCGTGGCATCGCCGCTTGAACGTTTATCGCTCTTCGACCGGGACGAACTCCGTGTCTTCGGGGCCGGTGTACTGGGCTCGCGGCCGGATGAGGCGGTTGTCCTCCCACTGTTCGAGGACGTGGGCGAGCCAGCCGCCGACACGCGAGACCGCAAAGATCGGGGTGTAGAGATCGATCGGGATCCCCATCTGGTAGTAGGTGCTCGCCGAGTAGAAGTCGACGTTCGGGGCCAGTCCCTTCTCCTCGGCGACGTACTCCTCGATGGCGACCGACATCTCGTACCACTTGGTGTCGCCGGCGGCCTCGCCGAGAGCCTCGCTCTCCTCGCCGAGGATCTTGGCTCTGGGGTCCTTGACGTTGTAGACGCGGTGGCCGAAGCCGGCGACGCGCTCGCCGCGATCGAGGGCGTCTTTGACCCACTCGACGGGGTCCATTGCGGAGTCGTCGACCTCCTTGAGCATCTTCATCACGTTGGCGTTCGCGCCGCCGTGCAGGCTCCCCGACAGTGTCCCGACCGCCGAGGTGACTGCGCTGTGGAGGTCCGCCAGCGTGGAGGCGGTGACCATCGCCGAGAACGTCGAGGCGTTGAGCCCGTGGTCGGCGTGGAGGACGAGTGCCATATCGAACGTCTTGGCCAGCACGTCGTCGGGTTCCTCGCCGTTGAGCATATAGAGGAAGTTCGCGGCGTGGTCCAGATCCTCGCGGGGCGCGACCGGCTCGTCGCCCTCCCGGAGGCGGTTGAACGCGGCGAGGGCGGTCGGCATCTTGGCGGTGATCCGGCGGGCTTTCCGGTCGTTGGCCGCCTCGTCGTCGACGGCGGCGTCGGCGTCGGGATCGTAGGCCGCCAGCGCCGAGGTGATCGTCCGCAGGGCGGCCATCGGCTCCTCGTCGGCCGCGGCCAGATTCCGGACGATCTCGAGAACGCCGTCGCTGAGTTCGCGTGCGGCAGCCATCTCCTCGCGGAAGGTCGACAGCTGGTCGGCGGTCGGGAGCTCGCCGTGCCAGAGCAGATACAACGTCTCCTCGTAGCTGGCGCTCCGGGCGAGGTCCTCGATGGCGTACCCCCGATAGATCAGCCGTCCGGCATCCCCGTCGATCTGGCTCAGGCCGGACTCGGTGACGACCACGCCCTCGAGTCCACGCTGCAACTCAGTAGACATGCCCCAACGTTCCCCTTTGTCTCAAAAAAGCGTTATCGTTTGCGTAGCGATGGCTTGCTTTCGACAGCCTCGGAGTTCTGTTTTCCAAAACTGTACGTCTCTCGGCGGCAACGCGGTCCCGGTCGGCGAACGACAGCCGCCGCGAGACACGCTCACAGACCTCTTTTCAGGCCGCTGCGACGGTGATCTGCTGTTTGCGGTCGATCGCGTCTTCGAGTTCCTCGGCGATCGCCGAGCCGCGAGAGATCTGGATGTCGCCGCCGCGGCCGACCGTCGCCGTAAAGAGGTAGTCGCCGTCGGCCCGGACCTCGACGGTCTCGCCGACGTGGTCGTCCATCCGAATGACGACGTGTCGACCCGTGATCTCCGGCTGGACGACCTCGCCCGCGGGCTGGAGTTCCTCCGAGGAGCCGTCGCCCCCCGATCCGGGGCGTTCGTCGAGCGTCCGCACGTCGATGTCGATCCCCAGCCGGTCTTCGATGTCGCTGATCCGGCCGCCGCCCTTGCCGATCACATAGGAGATGTCCCGTTCCTCGACGTAGACGACCGCGTCGTTTTGGCCCTGTAGTTCGACCTGCACGTGGCCGCGGGCGACCGAGCGGATCTCCCGTTCGATCTCCTGTTTGGCGATCCGGTCGACGCCGGTGTCGCTGGAGTCGCCGTCGTCCAGCGGGACGGTGACGACCTGCCGGTTGAAGGTGTAGATCTCGTAGGCCGGCGTGCCGGTCTCGAAGTCCGAGATCTGGATGACGGGCCGGGCGAGATCCTCGGCAGTCAAGCCTTCGGGGACCTTCACCTCGGTGGTCACGTCGTAGACGGTGTGAACCTTGCCGGCTTCGATGTAGACGACGGTGTCGACGACCTGCGGGATCATCCCCAACTCGACGCGGCCGACCAGTCGCTGGAGGGCGTCGATCGCCCGCGTCGCGTGGACGACACCGACCATCCCGACGCCCGCCAGTCGCATGTCGGCGAAGACGCCGAAGTCCTCGGTTTTGCGGACCTCGTCGTAGATGGTGTAATCCGGCCGGACGAGGAGCAACGAGTCGGCGGTTTTGGCCATGTCGCCGCCGAGTTCAGTGTACTGGGTGATCTCCGGGCCGACCTGCAGGTCCCGCGGTTTCTCCATCGTCTTGACCGCGAAGTCGTTGTCGTTGAGGAACTCCCCGACCGCCTGTGCAAAGGTCGACTTCCCGGCCCCCGGTGCGCCGGAGATCAGGACGCCGCGCTGGCGTTCGAGCAGTCGCTCCCGGAGGTCGTCGGCGAACTCGTAGTCCTCCAGCGTGGTCTTCGCGATGGGGCGAACCGCGGTAATCTCGATCCCGTCGGCGAACGGCGGCCGGGCGACGGCGATCCGGTAGTCCTGATACTGGACGATCGTCATGCCGGGCTCGCTGAGTTCGACGAATCCCTCACGGCTGGTTCGGGCCAGTGCCTCGATCTCGTCGGCCCACTCGTCCATCTGCTCGTCGGAGGTGACCGTCTCGTCGACCGTCTTGTAGCTCATCCCGTCGAGTGCGCCGCGTTTGGCCTTCGGCCGGGTCCCCGTTTTGAGGTGGACGCTCATCGTCTCCTCGTCGAAAAAGTCGCGGATCGGCAGCCCTTCGTCGCCCTCGACCACCGGCTCGACGTACTCGACGCTGAGCCCTTTGGCCTTGGCGACCTCCGACTGGACGATATCGCTCGACAGCAGCGTGGCGTCGTGGTCGGCGGCGACATCGCGAATGACGGCGTCGACCTCGCCCTCGCTTGCGCCGGCCTGTTCGCCCTCGCTGGCTCGGCGGCCGACGTACTGGAGGTCGATCGTCCCCTCGTCGGCGTACCCCGTGAGCGTCTGGAGTTCTTCGAGGCCGTTCCACCCGCTGTCGTAGCCGGCGTTCGCCTGCGATTCGAGTTCGCCGACGACAGCCTCCGGGACCAGTATCGTGGCCTCCTTGTAACTGCCGTCCTCCACTCGCTCGGACACGCGACCGTCGATGACCGCGCTCGTGTCCGGCACTATGTTCATACGGGTGGTAGTCGGCGGCTACTCATAAGGGTGCTGTGATCACCGGTTGCCGCGCGGGTCGACGGCGGGCTCTCAGTCCTCGCGGGGGTCGACGACGTTCTCCCGGCCGTCGTCGGTCACCGTCTCGAAGGTCTCGCGGGCTGGTGATTTGATCGTGTAGGCCAGCAGGCTCGAAAAGCCGCTGGCACCGGGATGGAGTCCGAGCCCGCTGCCCGCGCCGACCAGCCCCGGCGGCGAGGTATCGAGGCGGTCGGCCCACCACTCGCTTTCGAAAAACAGCGTGGCGATCTCCATATGTTTGGCCTCGTGGGTGAACAGATACGAGCCATCGGTCAACAGCGGCCACAGTTCCTCGATTGCGGTCTCGGCGGAGGCCCGAAGCCCGACGTCGAGAAACGCCAGCGCGACCGGCTCCTCGAAGGCCGGCATCGTCTCGGCGAAGTAGCCGGCTTCGAACCGGCAGGCCGACAGCTCGCCGTAGCGGTCGACGTTGGCCCGGACCTCGGACAATGGGGCTTCCCATGCGTCGGCATCGTAGGTGTGGCGCTGTCCGGAGGCGATGAGCACGTGTTCCCGGTCATCGTCATCCGGTTCGGGCATCCCCTCGAAGGAGTCGAAGACGACCAACTCCCGGCCACAGTGCCCCGCGACCAGCGAGAGGTTAGCCGTGCTCCCACCCTTGTACGCGCCGCACTCGACGAGTACTCCATCGCTGTCGGCCGGGATCCGCAGGGCTTTCGTGGCGATCACGAGGTGCTCGACGAACGACGAGCCGGTCGGAACCGCGAGGTTGGTCCGGGCCATGCGGACGACCAACAGGAGCTTCGTCGACAGGTCGACGCCGTAGGCCGCCCCCGTTTCGGGACGAAAGAACTCCCCGAGGGTGACTGGAAGGCTCGCTGCGAGCAGTCCGAGCCGATAGGCTTTCGCCACGAGATCGAGCAGCCGGCGGCCGTAATCGTGCATGGCCACTGGCGTCCCCGCGGATGCTTTGTAATAGGCTCGTTTGTTCGGGGCGCGCCGAATTCCGCCGTGTTCGGTCGAGTAGCCTGTGACTACTTCCGTCGGGTCGACGACGCCCGTGATTCAGCTCGTATCCCGCTCGGCGAACGTCACACACCAGTTGTCGGGATCGTCGACCGCCCGACCGCCGACCCGCCACGCCGTCTCGTCGTCGACGTCGCCGTTCGGCCGGACGACGAGCATCGAATCGAAGGTCGTGAGCCGCGAGAGCGGCAGCGAGTCGTCCCGGAGAAAGCCGAACGCTGCGAGGGTTCGGTGGGGGATCGCCCCGTCGCTGACCGCGAACAGGGCCGTCGTCGGGTGCGTCCGGATGACGGCATCCAGCCCCCGCCACAGGGCCGCTTGCCACCGCGGGCCGCCCGACAGCGGCGCGACGTCGATCACCTGTGTCAGGCGGAGGCCGTCGTCGGTCGTCCGGCTCCGGGCCACGACGGCGGCGATCGGCTCCTCGTCCGGCGGGTCACCGACGAGATAGGTCCGCCGCTCCCAGATCGGGCTCGCCAGTCGCCAGCGGAGGAACTGCTCGGTCCGGCCGGCGTGGATCGTCGACGGTCGGCGGCGGTCGTGGAGCCCCGCCACCAGTTCGACGGGCGCGCCGTCGACCTCACGCACCCCGAGGTCGTCGGGTGGCGTCGACAGCGCCCGCCGGGCGCCATAGTAGCCACGAAGCAGGGGGCGTGCGATATCGGCTGCGCGCTGCCCGAGCCCGTTGTTCTGTCCTCGAACCCGTGTCGGCGTCTCGATGCGGTAGTAAGTGACTTCGGGGGCGACCGCCCGCCACCCCAGATCGAGGTAGCCCGGTCTGGCGTGCTGGTTCGGAAAGTTGAAGAACAGCGCCGGCTCGCCGTCGCGGTAGGCTGCCAGCGCGCGCGTGGTCATCCGCCGGAAGATCCCCTCGCGGCGGTGGTTGGGGTCGACCATCGTATCGGCGGGCTGGAAGGCCAACACCGACCGGTCGTCGACCCGGAGCGGCATGGCGAGAAACGGCCGCGCGCCGACGATCTCGCCGTCGTAGTCGGCGACGAACACCGGGGTGTGGTCGGTGTAGGGGTTGTCGGCGTACTTCCAGCGGAACCACTCTCGGCTCCGTGTGCGATCCCAGACGCGGCTGTCGAGCCGGAGGAAGCCTGCGAGGTCCGCCGGCTCGTAGGGCCGGATCCGGTAACCGTTCTCGACCGTGGCTCCGCGAGCAGAATCGGTCGGCGACACCTACCGGGCTACCGCAGACGGGCGGTTTGTTATGACGCGGGTAGCCCGACGGTAAGCCGACGGATCTCTCCCGAGGCCGTCGACCTGTCGCCGATGCCGGGGGCACCCCTCGGCTTACTCCGGTCGGAGACTGCGAGAGACGACTCCGGTGACAGGCGAGCGACGACAGTCGCCGTCGGCCGACGGTCCGGCGTGTCGACCGGAGTTTTGACCCTCCGGTGAGAACCGGCTGGCATGACTCCCGCGGTTCGAGACCTGACCGAGACGTTGGTGTCGACGCCGAGCCACGACGACGAGACCGCCGTCGGCGACCGGATCGAACGCTGGCTCCGGGCCGAGACCGATGCGACCGTTCGCCGCGACGAAGCGGGCAACGTGATCGCCGAGCGACCGGCTGCGGGCACCGTCGACGACTCGCTGGCGCTGGTCGGCCACCACGACGTCGTACCGCCGGCCGACCAACAGACCGACGCCGACGGCGGGTACGTCGTCGAGGAACGCGACGGTCGCCTCCACGGCCGAGGGACCGCCGACATGAAGGGCGCGCTGGCGGCGGCGATGGTCGCCTTCCGCGATGCCGAGCCGGCGGTCGACCTCGTCTTTGCCAGTTTTGTCGGCGAGGAACAGGGCGGGGTCGGCGCACAGGCCGCCATCGACGACGGCTTCGCGCCGACGTGGGCCGTCGTCACCGAGGGGTCGACCGGCTACTCCGCGCCGGGGGCCACCGATGTCGCCGTCGCCCACAAGGGTCGGCGCGGGAGCACCATCCACGCCACGGGCACGGCGGGCCACGCCAGCCGCCCCGCCGACGCCGAGAACGCGATCTACCGGGCGAGTGACGCGGTCGACGTCGTCCGGTCGCTGGAGGCTCCCGACGCGACCGTGCTGGGAGCCGAGCTCTCGGGGAGCGTCGCCGTCACCGAGATCGAGGGGGGATCGGCGTGGAACGTGATCCCCGACAGCTGTTCGGTGACCGTCGACGAGCGCACCGTCCCCGGCGAGCGGGCCGATCTCGACCGCGTCGAGGCGATCGCGGGCGTCGAATGGACGGTCGACCAGGATCTGCCGCCGATGGCCTGTGGTGACCCCGCCTTCGCCGACCGGGTGCTCGAAGCGGCGGCCGACGCCCAGTCCGGCGAGCCCCAGCAGGTCGCCAAACCCCACGCGACCGACGCCGGCTGGCTCGCCGCGGCCGGCACCGACTGTGTGATCGTCGGTGCGGCCGAACCGGGGGAGGCCCACACTGCCACAGAAAGCGTCTCATTGGCGGTGGTCGACCGGTGTTACGAGATCTACCGGGCAGTCGCCGAGTCGGCTCCCGAAACGTAGCTGGACCGCCGACGGCAGTGCGTTGATACGTCCCGGCGCGAATGTGTGGATATGGCAACCGACGCGAGCGCAGTCGAAGCGCCCGAGGCCTACGAGGAACTGGTGTCCGAGATCGAACGAGTCAACGCCGTCGACAGCGCCAGCGAGATCCTCTCGTGGGACCAGCAGGTAATGATGCCCGAAGGCGGTACCCCCGCGCGGTCGAAACAGCTGTCGACCCTCTCGTCGCTCTCCCACGAACTGCTGGTCGACGGACCGGTCGGCGATCTGCTCGACGACCTCGACGAGGCGTCGCTCACCGACGAGCAGCAAGCAGTCGTCCGCGAGGTGCGCAGGCAGTACATCCGCGCCGAGCGCGTTCCCCGCGAGTTGGTCGAAGAGATCTCCGAAGCCACATCGGAGGCCCTCGGTGCGTGGGAGTCGGCCCGCGAGAACGACGACTTCGAGGAGTTCGCCCCGCATCTCGAACGGCTGGTCGACCTCAAACGCCAGTACGCCGAGCATATCGATCCGGACGCCGACCCCTACGCCGTGCTGTTCGCTGACTACGAGCCGTGGCTCCCGCTGTCGCAGGCCGAGTCGATTCTCGACGAACTCCGCGAGACGCTGGTCCCGCTGATCGAGGAGATCCGCGCCTCGGATGCCGACCTCGCGGTCGACGCCTTCGAGGGCACCTACGACACCGACACGCAGGAAGAACTCTCCCGCGAGGTCCTCGAACTCTTGAACTACGACTTCAGCAGGGGTCGACTCGACGTCTCGACCCACCCCTTTACCTCGGGCAATCAGTTCGACTGCCGGGTGACCACGCGGTTCGACGAGAACGATCCGATCGGTGCGCTCACTTCAACCATCCACGAGTTCGGCCACGCCTACTACACGCTCGGCCTCCCTGACGAGGCGTTCGGCAGCCCGCTGGGCGACCACCGCAACCTCTCGGTCCACGAGTCCCAGTCGCGGCTCTGGGAGAACCACGTCGGGCGCTCGGAGGCCTTCTGGGAGCTCCTCCTGCCGAAATTCACCGAGGCGTTTCCAGAGGCCGAGGGGCTGTCGACCCGAGACGCCTACGATGCGGCCAACCAAGTGTACGACGAGAACTTCATCCGCGTCGAGGCCGACGAACTCACCTACCACCTGCATATCATCGTCCGCTTCGAGATCGAACGCGAACTCATCGGCGGCGAGCTTGCGGTCGACGAGGTCCCTCAGCGATGGAACGAACTCTACGAGGAATACCTCGGCATCACCCCGCCGTCGGACGCGATGGGTTGTCTGCAGGACATCCACTGGAGCCACGGCAGCTTCGGCTACTTCCCGACCTACTCGCTGGGCAGCGTGATGGCCGCCCAGCTGTACGACGCGGCCAGCGACGAGATCGACGATCTGGAATCGAAGATCGAAACCGGCGAGTTCGAGCCACTGGGCGAGTGGCTCCGCGAGCACATCCATCAACACGGGCAGCGCTACAAAACGAACGAACTGGTCGTTGAGGCGACCGGCGAGGAGTTCACTGCCGCGGCGTTCGTCGACTACGTCACCGACAAATACGGCGAGTTATACGACCTCTAACGCGGGTAGGCTGAGGCTACTCCCGGTTCGGCAGAAGGATTTACCGGGTCGACGCCAATGTGAGTCCATGACTCTCCGCGACCTCCGGGCGTCGATTCCGGCGCTCGACGAGACGACGTTTTTCAACACGGGCGCGAGCGGGCCGAGCCCGCAGCCGGTGCTCGATGCCGCGACCGACTGTCTCACCCATCACAAAGCCGTCGCCCCTGCGGCCGAGGGGATGTACACCGCCGCCCGGGAGGCACGGGCCGACAGCCGCGAGACGATCGCGACGCATCTCGGTGCGGATTCCTCCGAGATCGCCCTCACCGAGTCGACCAGCGACGCGATCAGCGCGCTGGCGGCGGCGGTCGACTGGCAGTCCGATGACGTGATCGTCCGCACCGACCTCGAACACCCCGCTGGCGTCCTACCGTGGCAACGGGCGGCCCGGAAACACGGCGTCGAGGTGCGGGTCCTCGAAACCACCGCCGGCCGGATCGACCGTGAGGCGTACGCCGAGGCGGTTGCGGACGCCCGGCTCGTCTGTTTTAGTTCGATATCTTGGAACTACGGCACGCGGCTCCCGGTCGCGGAGTTGGTCGACGTCGCCCACGACGCCGGGTGTGAGGTGTTGGTCGACGCGGTCCAGTCGGCCGGCCAAACCCCGATGGATCTCGACGCGTGGGGTGCCGACTACGTCGCCGGATCGGGTCACAAATGGCTGCTCGGCCCGTGGGGATCGGGCTACCTCTACGTTCGGGAGGGGTCTGGCGAGGATCTCCATCCGGCACAGGTCTGTTACGGGAGCGTCAAGGATCCGGATGCCGAAGAATACACGCTCAAACCGTCTGCCCAGAAGTTCGAACGCGGGACAGCCTCGCCCGCGCCACACGTCGGGATGGCCGCGGCAATCGATCTCTTGGAATCGGTCGGAATGGATGCGGTCGAAGCCCGGATCGAACGGCTCACCGACCGCTTAAAAGCGGGCGTTCCGGACGAACAGCTTTTGAGTCCCGCCCGGTTCGAATCCGGGCTCGTGACGATCGACGTCGACAACCCCGAGGCGGTCGTTGAGGCGCTCGCCGCCGAGGAAATCCGGATTCGGTCGCTCCCCGAACCCGACACGATCCGAGCGTCGGTCCACGCCTTCAATACCGAGTCGGAGGTCGACGCTCTGCTGGCGGCGCTTGTGGACTGTGGCGCGGTCGACCGGTCGGAATGCCGAGATTAATGCCGGTGGAACCGAGAGGGGGTGGTATGACTGACGCGAGCCGTTTCGTCGACGTGATCGCCGCCGGCACCGAGTGGGACGACAGCGGAGACGCCTAAGGTTGGCATGTTCACACGGCTCGCGATCTTCTTCGGCGTCAGTGCGGTCGTTCTCGCCGCACACAAATTCGGCCACTACGCCGTGGGCCGGTGGGTCGTCGGGATTCCCGCCGCGGAGATCCGGCCGATCGTTGCGAACCTGCCGCCGCACATCGGCCTCAGGGACGGCGACCAGTGGGTTTCCCCTGCGACCTTCGAGGCGTACTTGGCGGCCTACCACGACCACGACCCCGAGCTAGGTCGGCTGCCAGCGTATCTCGCGGCGGGCGAACTCACCCAGACGCTCGCGGTCGTCGGACTCGCTGGCCTCGGCGTCGCCAGCGGAGCCGTCATCGTGGCCCAGTCGGCGATCCTGTTTTCGGCGATGTTGGTCGCCTACCACCTGTTTGCGGATCTCGGGAGCAATCTCCATCTGGGTACCCCCACCGGCGACTTCTCGGGGCTGTGGTACTACTCCCCAGCTGCCGCCGCCCTCGCGTTCCTGCTGGTGGTGGTCCCGCACGCGATCCTCTATGCCGTCTTCATCTGATCAGCTGGCCGTACTGACGATCTTGATCACGTCGCCGTCGTCGAGTTCGTAGTCGTCGCTAATCCGGCGCTTCGTCTTGCCGTTGACCGCGTGGAGATACCCCTCGGCGATGTCGGTGTGAACCGCCGCCGCGAGATCGGTCGGCGTCGACCCCTCGGGCAGCAGAAAGGCGTCCGGCAGCACGTTGCCCTGTCCGTCGGTCCATTTCGTCTCGTTTTGGACCGGGTAGGCGGTGAGGTGGTCCAACAGGTCGTAGACGGCGGCGTTCAGTGCGGACTGGACGCCCGTCCCGCCGTATTCGGCCATCACCTCGCGGATCCGTTCGAGACCGGCCTGCTGACTGTCGCTGAGGTCACCGGTGATCTCGAACTCGGCGTCGCCCGGTTTGTAGTCGACCACGCCGGCTTCGACCCCACGCCGGAGCGCGAGTTCGCCGTCAGCCGTCGCGGGAATGACGATCTCGGCAGCGTCTTCGAGCCGCTGGAACGTCTCTTCGTCGGCAATGTCGGCCTTGTTAGCGACGAGAATGATCGGCTTGGTTCGGGCCCGGACCTCGCTGGCCAGCGCCTCCCGGTCGGCGTCGGTCCACTGGATCGGGTCCTCGGGGTAGTCGAGCGCGCGGAGACAGGCCGCCACATCGGCCGTGGTTGCGCCGAAGCCGGTCATGAGGTCCGTCAGGGCGTCGTTGATGTCGAACTCCGGCGAGCGGGACTTGCGTTCGACGGACTCCCAGTTGCGGTCGATGATCCCGGTCAGCCACTGGTTCATCTCTTCCTCGATGAACTCCACGTCCTCGACGGGATCGTGGCTGCCTACCTCGACGGGTTCGCCCTCGGCGTTGGTGCTGCCGGAGGCATCGAGGACGTTGAGAATGGCGTCGGCGTTGGTGAGTTCGTCGAGGAACTGGTTGCCGAGGCCCCGTCCCTCGTGGGCACCGGGGACGAGCCCGGCGACATCGAGCAGTTCGATGGGGACGTAGCGCGTGCCATCACGGCAGCGGTCGTTGCCGCACCGCTCGTCGAGTTCGAGACAGGGACACTCCGTGCGGACGGTGGCGACTCCGCGGTTGGGGTCGACGGTCGTAAACGGGTAGTTGGCGACGTCGACGTCGGCCAGCGTGGCGGCCGTGTAGAAGGTCGACTTGCCCGCGTTGGGTTTCCCCGCGAGCGCAAGCGAGAGCATACCACGGCGTTCGGCGGTGGGGTGGAACTGCCTTTCGGTCCCTAGGCCGTCCGGAGGATGTCGCCGATCCGGGCTGGCTCGCCCGACAGCTCGGGGTTCTCTTCGATGATTTTCAGGACCTCGTGGTCGGTCACGTTCTGGTAGGATTTTTGGGTCGCTTCCTCGATCAACTGCTTTTCGAGGCGGAACTCGGTGCCCTCGTAGACGACGTCGACGCCGGTTTCGTCGAAGGAAAGTGCGGTCATAGCTGGGTTTCGACCCAGAGGCTCAAAAGGTCGACGAGGTCGTGGCGTGTGCCACCCGTCTTACGGACCGTTTATTAGTTCCCGCGTACTGATTCGGTCTGTGTCATCTCCCGGGGACCCGCTCGACGAGTTGTCGATTCCCGACGAAACCACTGTCGAGGAACACGACATCGTCACCGACAGCGACGTGTTGGTCGGGTCCAACAGCCGCATCGAGTTCGGGGTCCGCAGCCGCACTATCGCCGCCGGCGAACGCGTCGACTTCGGCCGCCACCTCGAAGTCGACAACGACTGCCGGCTCGATATGCTCTGTGCGGTCGACGGCAGCGTGCTGGTCGGTGCGGACGCCTACATCGGGGCCCGAGTCCACATCGGCGGCCAACTGCTCGTCTCCGGGGACTTGGACATCGGCGACGACGTCGAGATCGACGAGGGGTTCGAGACCAACGGCTGGATCCACACCCGGAACCCGGTGCCCGCGCTCGTGTTTTACTTCATTGTGCTCTCGCAGTTCCTTCGGTTCGGCGACGAAAAGGGGGCCGAGGAGTTCGCCAGTGCGCTGACCGACGCCGACGCCGAACACCGGCCGCCGCTGGTGATCCCCCGCGGCGCGGAGCTTTCCGACGACGCGTGGCGCGTGTCGACGCCGGCGACGATTGGCGACGACTGTCGGCTCCACGGCAACATCCGCGCGGAATCGATCGTCGTCGGAGCCGACACCACGATATTCGGGAGCTTGCGGGCCCGTGAGGACATCGAGGTCGGCTCCGGGACGGTCGTCATCGGTGACGTCACCACCAGAAACGGGACGGTCACCTTACAGGCGGGCTGTGAAGTCCGGGGCGATGTCGCCTGTCAGGAGCTCGTCGTCCACGAGGGCGCGGACGTCGACGGCGCGCTCCGGGCGAAAGGGGATATGAAACTCGTCAGGCGGGCCGACACGGCCTCGGAGCCAGCCTACGACGAAGAGCCGGCCGCCTCCCCGAGCGACGAGACGTCGACCGAACAATCCGCGGGCGACGAGACGTCGACCGAGTCGGCCGAACAGTCCGCAACGGACTCAACCTAGCTCGCCGGGCAGTGCTACTCGATGGCTCGCTGGCAGGCCTGCTCGAAGACCTGCTGGTGGAGCCGGTCGGTGACGGTCTCGGCCAGCGTTTTGAGGTTGACTGCGTCCTCACGGTTGTAGGAAATCAGCGTGTCGAGTGCACCGTCGACGCCGGCCTCGTGTTCCTTCCAGAGCCGGACCGCGTCCTGTCCGGAGATATCGGGCCGATCGCGTTCGAGCCCGATCTCCTGTTCGATCGTCTTGAGCCCGCCCGACAGATCGAGCGTTTTGCAGGGGTACATGAGATCGAGATGCGGACAGTCGACGTCGATCCCGAAGGAGGTTTCCAAGAACGGCTGATCGAAGCGAATGCCATTGAAACTCACAAGCAGGCTGGCGTCGTCGACGGCCCGCTGGACCGTGTCGGCGGTCAGGTCGTCGCCGCGGACGAGCGTCGTCGTCTCACCGGCCTGATGGTAGCTGACGGTCGTGACCTTGTTGTACTCCTGATTCAGGCCCGTGGTCTCGATATCGAAGAAGCAGGCCTCGTCCCGAAAGTTCTCGTAGAGCCGCCACCGCTCGCTGCTCGGGAACACCTCGTCGAAGTAGGCCGCATCCCCGGCATCGAGCCGTCGGCGGGCGGTCTCGATGAACGACTCGATGTTGTCGGCCGTCTTCGGGCCGACCTGCGAGGCCTCAAAGCAGTCCCAGTCGGTCGACCCCTGAGCCCACAGCTCCCGTTCGGTCGTCTCCCCGACCCCGCTGACGGGGATGAAACTGTTCTCGATTCGCATACCGAAGCGAGGGGAGCGAACCACCCTAAAGCTCACGTCTCGCGGGAGTCGCTGCCTCTAAGCGCCTGTCGCTCGTCATCCGAGATATGTGCGGCCGTTATACGCTCTACACCGATCCCAAGCGCCTCCGCGAGCGCTTCGACGCCGAGCCTGACCGCCCGCTGGAGAGGCGCTACAACTGCGCGCCCGGCCAGGAACTCCCGGTCATCACGGGCGAGGACCCCGACCGGATGCAGTTTTTCAAATGGGGGCTGACGCCCGCGTGGGCCGACGAAGAGCAGGGACTGATCAACGCCCGTGCCGAAACCGTCGACCGGAAGCGCAGTTTCGCCGACGCCTACGAGTCCCGGCGGTGTCTGGTCCCCGTCGACGGCTTCTACGAGTGGGCCGACCGTGGCGACGGCAAGCGACCCTATCGCGTGGCCTTCGAGGACGACCGCCCGTTTGCGGTCGCCGGCCTCTGGGAGCGGTGGGAAGAACCGACCCGACAGACCGGGCTCGCGGAGTTCGGTAGCGGCGGCGCGAACGAGGACTCGTCGACGCTTGAGACGTTCACCATCATCACGACCGAGCCGAACGATCTGATTTCTGAGCTCCATCACCGCATGGCCGTCATGCTACCGCCCGACTGCGAGGCCGACTGGCTCCACGGCGACCCCGAGGCGGTGGTCGACCTGCTGGAACCCTACCCGGACGACGAACTCACCCGGTATCCGGTCTCCGAGCGCGTCAACAGCCCCACCAACGACGACCCGTCGCTGGTCGACCCCATCTCGACGTAGCTGGATCGTCCCCACCGTAGCGTACCTGGACTGTAGTACGGTCGTGTCGACAGCCGCCTGTGCGGTGTCCGGCAACTACTCTACAATAACTGCCAATAGCGTGCCCGTGGATGTGGATAGGTAGCTATTGACACAGTGTAACCACTGGTGAACACGCATGATGCACGCTCACAGATCCGCAGTTGTCCCCTCTCACGTTCCCTCCTGTCGGGTGAACCGGTCGACCGATCGACGGGCGGTGAGCCCCGATGGTTGATCCGTTGCTTATCGGCGGCATGCTCATCGCGGCGTTTGCCGGTGGGGTGATCGGAGCCGCGATCGGCGCGCTCCCGGCGTTCATCTTCACCGGAATCATGGTCATCGCCGGCGAGGCCGCCAGAGTCGCTGGCATCGTTTCGCTCCCCGAGGGTGCGGGACTCGGGACGATGGGGATCACCGGACAGGTCGCCTTCGGAGCGTTTTTCGGCCCCCATATCGCCTTCGCCGGCGGCGCGGCCGCGAGTGCTTACGCCGCCAAACAGGGGTACATGGAGTCGGGGTTCGGCGGCGGATGGGGGTACCACGACGCCAAGAACATCCTGATCGCCTTCGGCGCGCGGACCGATGTCTTGGTCGTCGGTGGCCTGTTCGGCGTGCTCGGCTACGTCGTGTTCTACCTGTCGAGTACCGTCGCCGCGCCGTGGGATCCGATCGCCATGGGGGTCGTCCTCTCGGCGCTCGCCCACCGGCTCGTCTTTGGCTACGATGCCATCGGTACCGCCCGTGGCGACGGCCTCCTCGACCTCTCGCCGTTCGACCGCGACGAAATGTACGCGACTGATGGGACGGGCGGCGAGCCAGCCGAGCGACTGGCCGTCGAGCCGTGGCTGCCGTGGTTCCGGAGTTGGGGCGGCGTCGGGCTCGTCGGAGTCGCCTTCGGGATCCTCGGCGGCTTTACCTTCTGGGCGACCGGCAGCCCCTACCTCGCTTTCGGGATCAGTGCTGCCAGCCTCCTGTTTTTGAACCTCGGTATCGAGGAGGACTTCGGCGCGTTCCAGCTCAAGATCCCGGTCACCCATCACATCACGCTCCCGGCGTCGACCGCGCCGATGGCCTCCATCGGGATCGGGCTCGCGGAGGCCGACCCCGCCGTCGTCCAGGCGGAGTTACTGCTGCTCGAAGCGGTCGTCTTGGGAGCGATTTTCGGCTTGCTGGGCGCGCTGTTGGGCGAACTCGCCGAGCGGATCTTCTACGCCCATGGCGACACCCACTGGGATCCGCCCGCCACGAGCATTGTCGCTACGACGTTCCTGATCGCCCTGTTGGCTATCGTCGGTGTGTTCCCGACTGCGGGGTGGGTGCCGGTTCCGATCTGAGTTAGAGCGACTCGACTGCCTCGGCGACCTCGTCGTAGTCGGGGAAGTCGGGCCACTCCGCGGCGACCCACGCATACTGGACGGTGAGGTCGCCGTCGACGAGGAACACCGCGGGTCGGGCTTCGCTGATCCCCGCCATCCCGTCGAGGTCATTGACGATATCGTAGGCCTCGGCGACGCCGTTCTGGGGGTCACTGAACAGGGGATAGTCCATCTCGCGGTCGTCGATCAGCGTCATATGCTCGTACGGCGTCGAGATCGAGCAGCCGACGACCTGTACGTCGTGGTGCTCCTCGAAGGCCCGTTCGGTGAGTTCGTTCCACGCGTAGGTCGCCGGGAACGAGCCGTCCATCGAATGGAAGACGAGCAACACCGGACTCTCGGCGGCGAGTTCCGAGAGGCTCGCGTCCTCCCAGTGTTCGCTCGTCACCAGCGGGCGGGTGAAATCGGGGGCCTGCTCGCCCTCGGTCGGGTGGTCGCTCTCGGGGAGGTCGACGACCTCGAAGCCGAGATCCATCAGTTCTCACTCCCGTAGGTCGTCTCGAGATACTCGACGATGTTGGCGCTCTCGGACATGGTGACGCCCGTCGTTTCGTCGACGATCGCCGGGACGGTTCGGGAACCACTAACGCGTTTGACGGCGTTGCGATCCGAGTGCATCGGTTCGACGAACCGCGAGTGGTAGTCGAGATCGTACTCGTCGAGTTTGCGGACGACGCGCTCACAGAACGGACAGGCTTGGAGCCGATACAGCGTGATCGGCGCAGTCTCGTCAGTTGCTTCGCTCATGGGGATTGTTCGGTCGATAGGTAAGTAAGGACTTCGCTGCCCTACGGCGTTAGTTGACGTCGACGATCTCGATCTCGAATTCGAGGGTCTCGCCCGCGAGATCGGGGTTGAAATCCACCCGAACGGTCTCGTCGTCGACGTGGACGATCTCGCCGTGCTGGCCGTTCTGGGCTTCGAGGAACGCTCCCTCTTCGGGTCGCTGGCCGAGCATCTCGCTCAGTTCATCGGTGTCGAACTCCTGGACGTGCTCTTCGGTCCACTCGCCGTAGGCCTTTTCAGGTGGGATTTCGATGGTTTCGGTCTCGCCCGTGTCCATCCCGAGCAGGCCCTCTTCCATCCCTTCGATGACCTGACCCGATCCGACCTCGACGGTCAGCGGCGCGTACTCGCGGTCCGGTTGGGTCTCGACGAGGCCCGCCTCTTGGGCGACCGATTCGCGGGAAGAATCGAAGACCGTGCCGTCGTCCAGTCGACCTGTGTACTCGAAGGTAACGTCGTCACCTGTTGTGATCGCCATACTCGTCTGCCGGGCGACAGGCGGAAAAGCCATTGGATACGGCCACGGGTCGGCGCGGGCTGAGCCACGACCGAGACGGGTGGTCACGATCCAACGGATTCCGCGTTCTATGAATTTCACAAAATCATAACTTAGTCCCGCACTGTCCAACTGTTTATAACGATTAAAAGCCATAGTTCTGTAAGATCCACACTGTATGACATCGATCATACCAAATCAAAAACCAGTCATCCGTGTATCGGAGTCCGGATTCCGTCGGAGCGTTCCGGAACGTGGTGCCGACCAAGGCGTGACTGTCACAGCAGTCGGGTCGACGGGCCTCCCGGCGGTCGAGCCACTGGTGACGGTGACGCAGGCGGGCGAGACGGCGTTGTACACCCAGTGTTCGCCCGCCGATGTCGAGGCGATCATCGACGCACTCGAAGCTGCCGGTGGGGATGTGGATGATGCTGCCGACCGGGCGAAAAAAACGCCGGAGGCTGTCGTCGACCACGAGCCGACCGCCACTCGACTCCCCACCGCAGGGGTTCCGGGACTCGATACGAGGGCTCGAAGCGTTCTCGGTGGGTGTGGATGGCGTCGACCAACGAACCCCGCGGACTACGAAGCCGCCGCCGGGTTCGAACCGCCCGATCCGGAGGCGGTCCTCGAACTCGGCGCGTCCCTCCGCGGCCGCGGCTGGGGTGATCTGTGTCACGACGCGCCGCTCGCCGAGACGTGGGAGACCGTCCGCGGGGCCGCTGGCAGCCCGGTCGTCGTCGTCAACGGCCACGGCACCACCGCCGACACCCTCCTGTTGGAGAGCGCCCCCTTCGAGGTGCTCGACGGGGCCGTTGCTCTCGCCCGCACAGTTGAGGCCGACAGCGTCATCGTCTATGCGTCTGCGGCGGACGACCGCGCCGTCGACACGGTGCGTGAAGCCGCCGCGAACTATCCGGAGCTCCCGGTCGGCGTCGACGTAGTCACCGGCCCCCCGGAGTACCGCGCCGCCGAACCGACGATGGCGCTCGAAGCGATCGAGGGCAACCACCGACTGGAGGCTCGGCTCCGCCCGCCAGGGCCCGAGGAAGTCGGCCTTCACGGCCAGCCAACGCTCATCCACACACCCCGAACCCTCGCGCACCTCGCCGTTGGACTCCGTGAGGGGGAGCTTCCGGGGACCCGGCTGCTGACTGTCACGGGTGATGTCGACGCCACAGCGACAGTCGAACTGCCCGCGGACGACACCCTCGCGGATGGGCTCGACGCTGTCGACCTGAACGGCCGCTTCAAGGCCGCCCGCGTCGGCGGGCGGTTCGGCGGGCTGACGAGCGATCTCGATGTGGCCGTCGATCCAGAGTCGTTGGCGGCCGCCGATCTCGGCACCGAGGGGTCGGTTCACGTCCTCGCCGAGGACCGGTGTCTCGTCGAGTTCGTCGGCAAAACGGCCACCTTCGCGGCCGAAGAGAACTGTGGACGGTGCGTGCCTTGTCGGGAGGGAACCACACAGCTCGCGGGGCTCCTCCGAGACATCTACGACGGGAGCTATGCGCCCGAGAAGATCGACGAGTTGGTTCGCGTGATGTCGACATCGAGCATCTGCGAGTTCGGCGTCCAAGCCGGTCGACCGGTCCGAACCGCACTCAGCGAGTTCGAAGCGGAGTTCGAGGCCCACGCCGACGGCCACTGTCCGGCCGGCAGCTGTCTCGATCCACTGGAGGCCTAACCCATGAGTTCAGACCAACAACAGGCGGAGATTCCGCCACTGACCGAAGGCATCGCCCCCGGAACAGCAACCGATCCACCAGTCGGGAGCGAGGCGGCTGCGACAGTGACCGTCGACGGAACCGAAGTCGCTCTCGACGCCGGGTCGACGCTGCTCGACGCACTCGACCGGATCGAGACCGACGACTACGTCCCTGCGCTCTGCCACTACGGCCGACAAGAGATCGGTCCCCGAAGCGAGTGTCGCACCTGTATGGTCGACACCGAGGAGTACGGCATCGTCCCGGCCTGTAGCTTCCCGGCCCGAGACGGGATGACGGTCCGAACCGCCGCCCGCGAGGCCGCGGAGGCACGCGACGTGAACCTCGATCTCGTCCTCTCGGACCACAACCTCCGGTGTACGACCTGCGGGAAAAACGGGCGCTGTGAACTGCAGGACGCCTCGATCGAAAACGAGGTCGAAGAACCCCGATACGGCGTCCTCGACGACCGCGACGAGTACGAACCGCTCGACGACTCCTCACCCTTCATCCAGATCGACCGCAACAAGTGTATCCTCTGTAACCGGTGTGTCGAGTCCTGCAACGACGTGCAGGTCGAGGGCGTCCTCCGGATCGAAGGCACCGGGAAGGACACCCGGATCGGCTTCCAGAACGGGGCCGAAACGATGGACGAGTCGACCTGTGTCTCCTGTGGTCACTGTGTGACCGTCTGTCCGACCGGCGCGCTCGTCGAGAAGGGCATCGAGGACGCCACGACGATCCCGCTTCCCGGATTCACCCAGAAGAACAGCATCGGCAAAACCTACGAGCACAGCACACAGGCCAAAGCTCCGATGACACCGAAAAAGCAAGACGAACAGACAGAAACAGTCGACAGCGAGAGCCGAACCACGGACAGCGAGACAGTCGACGTGGACGTGTGGGACGACGCCTCCGGTGGGGGTGAGTGGCCATGACCGACCGCGAGTCGACCGACGACCAGCTGGACGGCGTCGCGGGCTACATGCAGCGGGCCAAACAGCAGGCCCTCAAAAACGTCGAACAGGTCTCGGAGGGCGTGGCCGCCGACACGCTCTCGGAGGGCAAACTGTTCGAGATCGCCCAGTCGATCGGCGACAAGCGCCTCGAAGAGTTGACCGTCCAGGACACGACCTGCGGCTACTGTGCGGTCGGCTGCCGGTTCGACCTCTACTCCGACGGCGAGGAGATCCTCGCGGCCCGACCGACCGCCGAAGAGGACGCCCCGGTCAACGGGATTTCGACCTGCGTCAAGGGGAAGTTCGGCTACGACTTCGTCAACTCCGACGACCGACTGACCAGCCCGCTGGTCCGCGACGAGAACGGCGAGTTCCGCGAAGCGACGTGGAACGAAGCGTACTCACGCGTCGTTGAGGGGCTCGAAGCCGTCCGCGAGGACCACGGTGCCGACGCCCTCTCGCTAATCGCCTCCTCGAAGGCAACGAACGAAGAGAACTACCTGATGGGCAAGTTCGCCCGGCAAGTGCTGGGCACCAACAGCGTCGACAACTGCAACCGGCTCTGTCACTCCTCTACGGTTGCCGGCCTCGCCCAATCGTACGGCTACGGCGCAGCGTCGATCAGCACCGGGGATCTCGAAATAGCGGACTGCATCCTCCTGACGGGGTCGAACACGACCGAAGCCCACCCGGTGCTGGCCACACGTATCAAACAGAACGTCCGCGAGGGGGCCGATCTGCTGGTCTTCGACCCACGAGAGGTCCAGATCGCCGAGTATGCGACCCAGTACAGTCAGATCAATCCGGGATACGACGCGGTCTGGATCAACGGGCTCATCCGCCACATCATCAACAACGACCTCTACGACGAGGAGTTCGTCAGCCAGCGGGTCACTGGCTACGAGCCCGAAACGGCCCCCGACCACGACGCGGCCGACGACCGCGAGGAGCGCGTCGACAAGCGGGAGACCGGATTTGAGGCCGTCAGGGAGTCGGTCCAGGAGTTCACGCCCGAAGTCGTCGAGGAAGTCACGGGCGTCCCCCATGAGGAGATCGTCTCGGCGGCCGAGACGATTGTGGCGGCCGATGCCTGCGTCTTCGGCTGGACGCTCGGGCTGACCGAACACTCCCACGGCACCGAAAACGTGCTGGCGATGGCGAACCTCGCGGCGATCACCGGCAATCTCGGCAAGCCCGGCGCGGGCGTCTCGCCGTTCCGCGGCCAGAACAACGTCCAGGGTGGCGGCGGCGACATGGGGCCGCTGCCCGACAACTTCCCGGGATACCAGGACATCGCCGATGACGAACTCCGAGCGAAATTCGAAGACGCCTGGGACTGCGAGATCTCCCCTGAGTACGGCTACTACACGACCCAGATGTTCCTCGCAGCCGACCGGGGCGACATCCGCGGGATGTACATCATCGGCGAGAACGCGGCGCTGTCGGAACCCGGCGTTAATCACGCCGAGCGGGTGCTGGCAGATCTGGATTTCCTCGTCGTCCAGGACCTCTTCGTCAACGAGACGGCCCAGTATGCCGATGTCGTCCTGCCGGCGTGCAGTTTCGTCGAGAAGACGGGGACGTTCACCAACACCGACCGCACCGTCCAGATGGTCAAGCAGGTCATGGAGCCGAAAGGCGATTCGCGGCCCGATTGGGAGATCCTCCAGGACCTCGCCAACAGAATGGACTGGAACTGGGACTACGAGTCGACGGCCGAAGTCATGGAGGAAGTGAACTCGGTGACGCCGATCTACGGCGGGATGACCCACGAGCGGATCGAGGCCGAAGGCGGCCTCCAGTGGCCCTGCTGGGACGACGACCACCCCGGCACCAAACGCCTCTACGAGGACGAGTTCAACACGGACAACGGGAAGGCGAACCTCCAGGCGGTCGGCTACAGCGAACCCGCCGAGACACCCACCGAGGAGTACCCGCTGTCGCTGACGACGGGCCGGGTGCTCTACCAGTACCACACGGGGACGATGACCCACCGCGAGGCGGGGATCATGCAGTACACGCCCAGTGACTTCGTCGAGATCCATCCCGAGACGGCCGCCGAGTTCGACATCGAGGACGGCGACCGAGTCAGCGTGGAATCGCGCCGCGGCGAGATCGTCGTCCCAGCGCAGGTGACGGATCGGATCGGCACCGAGACGGTCTTCATCCCGATCCACTTCGCCGAGAGCGCGGTCAACCGGCTGACCGACGAGGAGCATCTCGACCCCATCGCGGCGACCCCGGAGTACAAGATGACGGCCGTGCGCATCAGCCCGGTCGACGGCCCGGCCGAATCGATCGATGCTGCCGACCTCGAAGCCGCGGGGGATGACTGACCATGGCCGAACCAACAGAGTCCGTCCCCGAGACAGCCACCAACCGCGCACGGAAGAACGGCGCTGACGGCGAGGGCGATGGACAGGCCGCAGTCGACGACGCACTGTCGGCGAACGCCGAGCGGCTCGCAGCCCTCATACACAGCAGCGACGAGGTCGAAGACGCGCTCGAAACCGCGATCCTCGTGATCGCCAGCGCCGACGAAGAGGAACTCGACGAGATAACCGACTCGGCAGCGAACCTCGTCACCGCCGCCGACGGGCTCTCGACCGACGGCGCGGCCATGCTGGCGACCGAGCTCGGCGAGAACGCCGACGAACTCTCGGCGTCACTCGATACGGTTGTCACCCTCCAGCAGGACGGCCATCTTGACGACCTCGTCACCCTCGCTACGGCGTTCACCGACTCGTTGTCGGCCGACGAGATCGACCGACTGTCGACCGTGCTCGCCGAGCGCGGGCCGGAACTCGTCGCGGCTCTCGAAGCCGTCACTGAACTCCAGAAAAACGGTGAACTCGACGCGCTGCTCGAGACCGCAGTGACGCTCTCGGCGCTCGATGTCGACAGGGAGGCCGTACGAGGGCTGAACGACGTGCTCGGGGCGGTCGGCGAGGCCCGACGCGAGGCGGAGCCAGTCAGTCTTCAGGCGAGGCTCCGACAGCTCACGGGTCGGGACGTGCGAGCCAGCCTCGGCTATCTCCTTGCAGTGCTACACGCACTGGGTCGTCGGCTCAGGGGCCGCCAAACGATCCCGTGACCGACCACCACCCGACGCCATCGGTCTGTCCGCTCTGTGCGGTCGGCTGCCGACTCGTTCCTGGCGAGGAGGGCCGCGCTCGCGGTGCGGCTGGTCCCGCGAATCCCAACGGCCGGCTCTGCCGGAAGGGGGTCGACGCCTACCAGCTCGGCGGCGACGATCGGCTCACCGAGCCGCAGGTCCGACGGGACAGCGACCTGACGGTCGTCGCTTGGGAGACTGCCTACGAGCGTATCGTCGAGGGAATCCAGGACGTCATCGAGACACACGGCCCGAACGCGCTCGCCTTCCTCGGGGCTCCACACTGTTCGAACGAGGAGAGCTACCTCCTCCAGAAACTCGCCCGGACGCTGGGGACGAACAACGTCGACAACCGCGCCCGACTCTGCCATTCCTCGTCGGCACGAGCCCTCTCCGAGCAGGTCGGCTGGCCGGCGACGACCGGGAGCTTGGACGCCCTCAACGACGCCGACGTGCTCGTCGTTGCGGGAGCGAACCCGGCCGAACGCCAGCCGATCGCATTCAATAGTTTCGTCCGCCCAGCGGTCACCCACGGCACGACGCTCGTCCACGTCGCCCCGGTCGGCAACCGGACGACGCGGCTGGCCGACCACCACGTGGCCCCGCGGCCGGGGACCGACGCCCTCGTGTTCGACCTCCTGAGTGCGGCCCTGATCGAAGACGGGAACGTCGACCACGAGTTTATACGCGAACGGACACGCGGCTACGACGCCTTCGCGGCGTCGCTCGCCGGGATGGATCGAGATCGTGTGATGGCGAGGGCTGGCGTCGACCCCGAGACGATCCGACAGTTGGTCGGCCGTCTCACCGGGGCCGACCGTGTCGCCGCGCTCGTCGGGACCGGGATCGAAGGCGACGTCGACGACCCGAACGCGGCCGAGGCGCTGATCGATCTCCTGTTACTAACCGGGAACGTTGGCCACCGAGGCACCGGTCTGTACGTGCTCCGTGGGCTCGTCAACGAACAGGGAGCGACCGACGCTGGCTGCGTGCCCGATCGCCTCCCGGGCCACCAGCCGGTGACCGACGGAACGGCGCGAACGCGGGTCGCCGAAGTGTGGGGTATCGAACCGCCCGCCGCTCCGGGCATGAACGCCAGCGAACTGCTGGCGGCGTTCGGCGAGGAGATCCGTGGTGCGGTCATCGTCGGTGAGAACCCCGCGATCTCGAAACGTGATTCGGCGTGGATTCGCCGCCGACTCGCCGCCCTCGATCTCCTCGTTGTCCTGGACATCTCCCCGAGTGAGACAACTCGACACGCGGACGTCGTACTTCCTGTCGCCGCGGGTGTCGAGACGGAGGGGACGTTCACGAACCTCGAACGCCGGATCCAGCTATCACGACCGACCCGCGAACCGCCGGAGACGGTTCGCGCCGATTTCGATGTGCTGCGGGAGGTGGGTTGTCGATTGTTCACAGACCGAGACTGGTTCGACTACACCGATGTCGGTGAGGTGTTCGACGAACTGACGCGGGTCGCACCCACCCACGAGGGGATCACGTACGATGACATCGGACCGGAGGGACGGCAGTGGCCGGGCGAGACTGATAGCACGCTCTACACCGAGTCGTTCGACACGCCGGACGGACGGGCGGCGTTCGGCAGGGCTCAGTACGACACCGAGACGGGAGACAGCACTGTCGACCCAGAGACCGAGGGCCAACTGCGGTTGGTGACCGGCGGCCGAGCGAGCGAGTGGCCTGCCGACCGGACCGCGTCCGACCACCCGTTGCGGATGCACCCCGCCGATGCGAGCGATCGACGTGTCGCGTCGACCGACGAGGTTGTCGTCTCGAACGGGTCGGTCGCCATCGAAACGACGGTCGAAATAACTGACCGTATCCGGCAGGGCACGGTCTCCCTCCCGGCCGGGGTCGCCGATCCGTTGCTCCGATGTGAGGCGTCGACTGTGCGTATCCGGCCACCATCGGAGTACCAGGAAACGGATCCCTGAAAGAGCGGCCGAATCACCTCACAAGAATAGACGCACCGAATTGGATCCCTCGGAAACGGGACTAACGACTACTGAACACGAACCGGGTACAGAGACCGTCGACGGGCTGACGCGCTCGATATCGGGCGTACGACGACCGCGGTTCGCGTGTACGAACTGGAGCTATTGATATAGCAATATGTGATTTACATGGCCTGGCTGAGACGGTCCTACTAGTAGAATTCGATACGGTACTTAAACGGATACTCAATGACTGATCGAATAAATATTCGCCTCGTAGGTCTCTCGCACCTGGTCGCCCCAGTTGTGGGTGTAGGTGTCGATGATGTCTTCGGCGACATCCCCGCGGAGGTATTTGACGATCCCGCGGTCGCCGGTTCGCTCTCGAAGGTGTGTCGTGAAGAAGTGCCGGAAGTAGTGGGGCGTGACGTTTTCGGAGGCATCACCACCGGTTCGGTACCACCCCATCTCGCGGGCATGATCCGCGACAACGTTGCGAACCGCCCGTGGGGTAAGTCGCTGTCCCCAGTCGCCCGCCGTGTAGACGAACAGCGGATCGGCCGGTGACTGACTGTCGGGTCGCACCGCAAGCCACCGCTTCAACGCGGCTTTGAGTTCGGCGTCGACCGGGATCACCGTCGCCCGCTTGCGTTTGTTCGAGGCGGTGCGTTCCTCGCCGTTCGTGACTGCACCGCGGCTGGGATCGCTGTCGACGTAGAGCGAATCCGGTCGCGTGTCGAGCTGTGGCCGGGGAGCGGTCTCGAAGCTATCTGCGATCTCTGAATCGTCGAGGGCGATATCACGCAGATCCAGATTACAGAGTTCGCCGACACGCATTCCCGTTTTCAACAGCGCGACAACCAACGCCCGGTCAAGCGGATGCCGGATCGTCGAGACGAACGTCCGCATTCGGTCGACGCCGATCTCTCGGCGCTGGGGATCCTTCTCGATGGTTTCGTCCATCTCTTCGACGACCAGCGTCATCGGATTGGCCTCGAAAACGCCGACTTGAGTCATGTAGGCGTAAAATCGATGCAGGTAGGCGGCGTAGCTGGCGACCGTGCTGTCGGCGACCGTCCCGCGGAGACTGTGGACCCACGCCATACAGTCCCGGTGGGTCGCCGCTGCTGGAGTGGTCGACTCTCCGCTTCGGTCGGCCAGAAACGACTCGAACCGCCGGAGGACGCGACCGTAGGCTTCGCGAGTCCGCTCAGTTTTGCCGTGGAAGGTGAGGTCTTCGAGGAAGTAGGCAACGGGGTCCGCCGGATCGTCGCCCGACTGGCTCGCACTCATCGGTCGACCACCCTGTAGCCCCCCTCGCGGCCACTGTATCGAATCCGGTTGTCGTCCTGAAGCGATTCGAGCGTCTCCTCCAGTCGGTCTTCGAAGTTGCTCGATAGCGCCTCGACCAGTTCGTCCCACGAGTGTGGATCACCCGAATTCAGAACGTCGAGGACCCGTGTTTCGAGGTCGCTACCCCCAGGGTCAGAGGGGTCAGAAGACCCTTCCAGATCACCCGGTTTGTCGTCGAGTTCGAACCCCTTTCGCCCCGATTGTACCATCGTTCTGACATACTCGGCCTGGCTCATCCCGAGTTCCTCGGCGTGGGCCTTCCATTCTGATTTTTGATACGCCGGGACGTACGTGACGACAGTCGACCGCTCGGTTTCGCTCCCTTCGCCCATAGTTCAGTCTTTCAGTACACTCACTTCAACCTGGTTATACTGCGGGTGATAAGGGATCTTATGCGCTGATCTACTAACGCATAATACCGGGCTCTGATTGCATATCGACTGTAATACAATTACAAAATTCGATGTTTGCTATTATATTAGACGATATCATTTTCTAAGCGTATTCGGAAATGTGGTTCTATAGTAACAAATCTCGGCGTCGCGGTCGACTCCACACCGATGAGCCGACTCCAGTGACAGTAGCAGCTTTGTATTGGTTGCCGACAACCACTCAATCGAAACAAGAGCTGTGGTCGGCTCCCGAACACCGCTTCCGGAGAAACGATATGGATTCTGACACAGTTGCGGACCTACGTGCGGACTGTCTCGACGGCAGCCATCAGCTGCTCGACACGGTCGACGTCGACCGGATACGTGGAGTGGCCACCCGTTTTCAGTTCGGTGTCGACGATCGCACCGTCGGCCACTGTCAGCAGGCGGTCGATCGAGTCGGTGGTGACACCACTACCGACGAAAAGCGGCGTCGAGCGTTCGTGGTCGGCGGGGCGGCTGCAACCAGTTCGAGGGTGTCGACTGCCGCACCCGTCCCCGGCACCGCTGACGATCACTCCATCGGCCAGTCCTCGCTCGACGAGATCGACAACTCGATCGGCGATCCATCGGCAGCGAGTGACACAGCGTGTTTGACCTCGACAGCGGCAGAATCGTCGTCTCGACACCGCGTCGTTCACGGAGTCGTACCGTCTCGTGGGCTCGCCTCACGATCACGCCCGATCGGTGATGGCCGCCCCGATACGGAGGTTGATCCGGACGAACTCGGTCTCGAGGGTCGCCACAACCGAGAGCGCAGCCGCGGCGTCGTTCCGCAGGACGACGCCGACGGGGCAGTCGACGGCGCTGCGCACGGCAGTTCCGACCCGTGTCATCGACGCCACAGCGTGTTTCGGGACGCTCTTGGGGGAAAACGAAATGTCACCGTCGTTCTCGCTCAGCAGGCCGTCGACGCCGTCTGCGACCAGTCCTTGGCGTCCCTGACGGCTGCCTCAAGACGATTGCAAACCCATCTGTGGCCCCTTGAGCGCCCGGCAGCGGATCGAGATGTACTCGCGGGGTATCGGACAGGTGTGTCATTGCCGACTACGTGGGCTTTCGTCGCCTACATCCCTCGGTCGACGGGTGGGGACGGTGCACCAAACGGCGGGACTCCGACTCGTAAATCGTATATCGCTATACCAAAATCAGTGGGTGGCCGTGAGAGAAACGCGGCGATCATTTAAGATATGATGGGCGCAAACCGCCGGTATGGTTGGGATCTCTTCCGAGGCGATCGGAGCCTTCGGGACGGGGGGAGTCGTCCTGATCATCGGATATCTCATCAAATTCCGGCACTGGACGTTTCTGATTGCAGGGTACGATCAGTCCCTATCGATCCCGGAGGACGTCGCCGCAGACATCGCCGGAAGCAGTATTCTCCGAATCGGGATCGCAACAGTCGCGTGGGGTGTCGTGGAAGCCGTGACTACCCCGCCGAACTATCTGGGGCTCCTCTTCGCTGCCGCTGTAATCGGGGCGGTCGGTCGACTCGTCTACCGTCTCAATACCGCCGCTTCGAACGCCGTGACATAACTGGCGTCCACGCGGTTACTACGGAGAGTGACAACGACTGTACACAGATATATTGTAGCTACAAAAACATTCATCTCAAGCACATTTTGTGTGGCCCTTCCTATCGCGCATATATCGGCTGTGATGACTTTCCTTAGACGATTATATTATTTATATTGATACGTTTTTCTACAAACACATTACAAGCATACCGAGGAATTTATACAGTCCTCCACAGACTCCGACCCAATGAGGTTCCGTCGGATTCTGTCACTCGTGTTTCTGTGGCAACTCGCGGCGAGCGTCTGTTACTACACCGTCTTCGCTGCGACACCCTTCTTCCGCGACGAGTTCGGCCTCTCGGGAGCGCAGGTCGGGTTGGTTCTCACGGCACTGTCGCTCGGCTACGCCGCGTTCCTGCTCCCGCTGGGTGCGATGACCGACCGGTTCGGCGAGCGCCGAATGCTTACCGTCGGGCTGGTCGGCCTCTCGGTCGGCTCGGTAGCCGTCGCCGGGGCGTGGTCCTACCCCACACTGCTCGTCGGCACGTTCCTGCTGGGGTCGCTGTACGGAACGGCGATGCCGGGGACGAACAAGGCCATCTTCGACAACGTCCCCGTGGGTCGACAGAACCTCGCGGTCGGCATCAAACAGGTCGGTGTCACCGCCGGCAGTGGGGTGAGCGCGCTGCTGGTGACGTCGATCGCCGGAGCGCTGTTCTGGGAAGCCGGGTTCTACGTCGCCGCAGTCGCCGGCTTCGCCATCGCCGCGGTCTTCTGGTTCGCCTACCGGGGCCAACCCGTCGACGGCGATACGGAGTACCCCGAGTACCGCACCCTCCTGCAGAACACCCCCTATCTGTCGCTGACAGTGGCTGGCGTCTGTCTCGGTGCGGGGCTGTTTACGACGACCGGCTACACGATCATCTACATCAACGAGTCGGTCGGCGCGACCGTCGCCTTCGGCGGGTTCGTCCTCGCAGCGATCCAGGTCTCGGGCAGCGCTGGCCGCGTGGTCACCGGCTGGCTGAGCGACGTGCTGCCGGGCGACCCCCGCCAGCGGATCGCGACGATCCTGCTCGTCCAAGCCGCCGCCAGCGCGGTGTTGTTCGTCGCCGTCGGCCTCGTCGAGGATCGGCTGCTGGCGGCGGCGTTGTTCGTCGGGGTCGGCTTCTTCGCACTGGGATTTACCGGGATCTACTTCTCGTGTCTGGCGACGCTGGTGCCCGCCGAGGAGATGGGCAGCGCGACCGGCGGCGGCCAGCTCGCGTTGGTCGCCGGGGCGCTCGTTGCCCCGCCGACGTTCGGCTATCTGGCCGACGCGGTTAGCTACCGAGCCAGCTGGGGGATGCTCGCGGGGCTGTCGCTGTTGGCGACCCTGTTTATCGTCCGGGTGATCCGAACCGAGCCGCCGACCCAGTCCGAGGCGGCCGTCGGCGCGACCGACCCGCAGGACTAACCCGACTTCTCGGAGGGCTGTCGACGCAGCAGCACACCCCCCAGCGTGAGCCCGATCAGCGAGAACCCAGCGAGGGCGAGGAACATCACCGAGGTCGAGCCGCAGGTGGCACCGTCCCCGTGATCGCCGCGCAGAGAGCCCCGATCCCGAAGATCGCGAGGTAGGTGTAGCCGAAGCAGAGGCCACGGGACCCCGGCAGCGAGTATTTCGCGATCGTCGCCTGCGACAGCGGTTGGATGGAGAACAGCGCGACCCCGGGGACGAAGCTTCCGACCAACAGATCCTCGATCCCGGTTTCGACCAGCGGGACGAACACGACGGCGATACCCGTGAGGACGCCGAGCATCGCCGTCAGCCCGCGGTCGGGTTCGATGTGGTCGGTGAGTCGACCGCCGAGATACTAGCCGTCGACCGACCCGGCGGGACCCGAACAACCGCGGTATGCGAGCGGCGTTTCGACGGCCGGCCGAACGGGTCCGTCGTCGGACGGCTTTCTGTTGTCAATTTTTCACTATGCTACGCTCTCGAAACATATATTATATATCGTGATAGACCTCGGCTTATGTACCACGTGCTGCTACCGGTCGACGGCGATGAGGATCGGCTCGACAAACAGTTGTCGACGCTACGGACGCTGCCGGGAGACGACGAACTCACCGTGACTGTCCTCTACGTTCACGAGGAGGTCGACACGGTGCCCGACGAGGCGGGGAAATCGGTCATCGAATCGATCAACGAGTCCATCGGGGATCTGCAAGGGCTCCCAGTGACGATCGAACGAGCCGCCGACGAACTCGAAGCCGACGGCATCCCGGTCGACATCGTCGAAACACAGGGAACGCCGACCGACCGGATCATCGAGGCCGCCGACGAACTCGACGCCGATGCGGTCCTCATCGCCGGTCGCGGCCGAACGCCGGTCGGCAAGGCCGTCTTCGGGAGCGTCACCCAAGGCGTCATCCTGCAGGGCGAACGGCCGGTGATCGTCGCCGGATAGCAGTTCGGCTTGCCGAACACCAGTGACTATGTTGGACACAATAGTATTCAGTATTCTTAACGTATGACGACGACACGTATATACAATGCGTTAATACATTAATTCGCCTATGACTTTTATCTCCAAACGTTAGGTTTATACTGACATTCGAAAATAGGTAAAACGTTCATGACAGAACGAAACCTCAGCCGTCGTGACATGGTCAAAGGTGCTGCAACGCTTGGGGTCATCACGACCGCAGGCTGTACCGGCGGCGGCGGTGGCGATGGCGATGGAGACGGTGAGAGTTACCAGATCTCCATCGGTGGCACGTCATCGGGGAGTTCGACCCAGCAGGCCGGACAGGCGCTGGCCCGTGCGGCGAGCCAGCACAGCGACATCCTCGACATCTCGGTGCAGGTCACCGACGGCTGGACAGCGAACCTCTACGAGTTCGATGGCGGCAACATCTCCAGTATGGGTGTCGACAACAACTCGCTGTCGAAGGCGATGAACGAGGAGGGGCCGTTCGCGGAGGACCCCGTCGACTCGCTGCCGATGCAAGGGTTCGTGTTCACGAACCTCGAGATGCACTGGGTCGCGATGGAGGACTCGGGCATCGAGTCGACCGCCGATCTTCAGGACGGCGGCTACACGATCTACCCGATCCAGCCCGGCTTCGGGACCCGGCTGTTGACCGAGGAGATCATCAAAGAGGCGGGGCTGTGGGAGAACAACGAGATCAACAACTCCAACACCAGCGACATTCCGGGCGCTGTCGAGGAAGGCCGGGTCGACGCGCTGTGTGTCTACGGGGCCAACGGCGCGGAGCTCTCCAGTTGGGTTCAGGAAGTCGACGTCCGCAGTGGTGGCAACCTCAACCTCATGGAGGTCGACCAGAACTTCGAGGACGCCATCGACGCGACGCCGGGCGCACTCAAGAAGACGCTCGAACCCTACGGCTGGGAACAGGACGTCACCGGCATCACCGACACGACTACCTCGTGGGTGCTGGCCGGTCAGTGGGCCTTCGGTCCGGACGTGCCCGCGGCCGCAACCGAGGAAGTCGCTCGGCTCTCGGCCGAACACGGCGATACGATCCGAGACGCCGACCCGACGGCCCTCGACCACTCGGGCGTCGACTCGATGACCGAGGCAGTCATCCCCGATCTGGAGGTCCACCCCGGTGTCGCCGACTACTGGGAGGCCAACGACGCCTGGAACGACGAGTGGACACGCGGCGAGACCAACGAGTAGCGCGATTCCAGCGCTCCGAGGCGTAGCGACACACACGACCAACCTATATTTCAACCACACAGTATGCAAAGAGATACGTACCGGTCGAACGGGCAGCGTGACCTAATAGAAACACGGATCGACCAATTATGAGTGATACAACCGACGAGTCGACTGAGACCGACACCGACATTGGGTTCGATACCGAACAGCCAGGGGATGCAGAGACGTTCTCGCTGCGGAACCTGCTGATCCTGTGTTCGCTCCCGTTCTGGGCGGTCATTATTTGGTACGCATGGGACCAGACGTGGGCACGTGCCTTCTACGGGGTGATTTTCCTCGGTGGGGTCCTCGAACTGTACGTCCTCTCGGAACTCATGGATATGGCGGGCGGCGGCCGCGGACACATCATCGAGGATTTGAAGAAGGCTTACGGCCCCGGGAATCGACTCCATGCCGGGCTGTTGACGTTTTCGGCGCTCGATGTGTTGGTGACGATCACCTACATCGCGACGAACTTCCAGGATCTGTACGTCTCCAACCTCGGCCGGGCAACCACCAACGAGTACATCATGGCGATCGTGTTCACGTTCGTCATCATCTACCTGACGTGGCGATCCTTCGGTCTGACGTTCCTCTCGGTGATCTTCGTCGGCATTCTGTACGGCCGTTACGGGGCGTTCGCACCGGGGGCGCTCTCACACGGCGGGCTCACGTGGGAGCGAATCCTGCGGACGCTCGTCATCAGCGTCGACGGCTTCTTCGGCTTCCTGACCCAGCTCGTCGCCGCGTGGATCGCGTTGTTCCTGCTATATGCGGGCTTCCTGAAGTCCTACGGGGCGTTCGACCTCATCATGCGGCTGGCGTTCCGGTCGGCCCGCTACATCGACTCGGGGATCGCCCAAACCGCGGTGCTGGCAAGCGCGGTTATCGGCTCGGTCAACGGCAGCCAGACCGCAAACGCCGGAATGACCGGCTCGTTCACGATTCCGCTGATGAAACGCAACGGGATGAAACCCGAAACCGCCGGGGCAATCGAGGCGGTCGCCTCGACCTCCGGCCAAGTGCTGCCGCCGGTCATGGGCGCGGCAGCATTCATTATGGCGTCGCTCATTACGGGCGTCACCTACGCCGACGTGATCGTCGCAGGGCTGATCCCGGCGGCGATCCTCGTGGTGACGATCGCCATCGCGGTCCACTACGTCTCAGTGCCGCAGTTGGACGATGTCGACCCCGAGATCCTGATCCAGGACGCGATGCCGCGCAGCGAGTTCCTCACCGAGCTCGTCAAATACGGTCTGCCGCTTGCCATCCTCATCTACCTGCTGGGCATCGTCCAGGTCACCGTGATGACCGCCGCGCTGTACACGGCGGTCTCGATGGTTGCGACCGGGACGATCATCCCGATGCTGCAGTCGCTGACGGGCGTCCACGACGAGACGCCGGGCGAATCCGCCCTCCGGAGCGTCTGGGAGACGCTCAACGGGATGCGTGAAGGGGTTATCGTCCTCGCGCCGGTGACGATCATTCTGGCGGCGATCAACGGCGTCGTCGACATCCTCACCGCGACCGGCGTGCCGACCAAGATCTCGCTGACCCTGATGGATCTGTCGGGCGGTATCCTGCTGGTCGCGGCGATCTTGGCGATGATTATCTGTATCATCCTCGGGCTCGGCATGCCGACGACCGCCTCGTATACGATCGTCGCCTTACTGATCGCACCGACGCTGACCAACCAGTTCCTGCTGCCGCAGTTCGCGAGCCACTTCTTCGTGTTCTACGCGGCGATCCTCGCAGGGCTGACGCCGCCGATCGCGACCTGTGTGGCGGTGGCCTGCGGGATCGCGGGGGCGGACTTCTGGAAGAGCTGTCTGGAGGCGATCAAGATCTCCGCGCCGCTGTTCATCCTGCCGTTCGTCTTCGTCTACCATCCGGAAGTCGTCTCGGCGGAGTTCGGCACCCAGACGCTGGTCTCGGGATCGCTGGCGATGATCGGCGCGATCGCGGTGATCCACGGCATCAACTACCGCTTCGGCTTCGGCAAGGCGATCTCGCTCGGTGCCGGTGTCGCCTTCTTCGCCCTCGGGATCGTGACGATGGTCCACCCCTCGCGGCTCGTTCAGTTCGGGGCGTTCGCGGCCATCATCGCGATGTACGTCATCCAGACGATCACTGGCAAACCGAACCCGGTTGCAAACGTTCGCAACCTCGTCGGTTCGTCCGGCGGGTCGACGACCCCATCGGTCGAGCCTGACACCGAGTAACACCGGCGGAACCCTTTTTTCGACACCCAGCCGAGCACAGCCATGCAGATCGCTATCGTCGTCTTCGACGGCGTCGACGAACTCGACGCCGTCGCCCCCTTCGAGGTCTTCGACAACGCCCGACAGGCTGGCGCGGATCTCGACGTGAGGCTCTGCACACTGGCGGCCGACGAGATTACAGCCAGCCACGGGCTCCGGATCGGCGTCGACGACCGGCTGGATGACCTCGACCCCGACCTGCTGGTGGTGCCCGGCGGCCAGTGGGGAGCCCGCGGCGAGACCGGCGCGTGGGCCGAAGCCGAAGACGGCGATCTCCCCGAGGCGATCGCCCGGCTCCACGAGCGGGGCGTCGACCTCGCGGCGGTCTGTACCGGCGGGATGCTGCTGGCTCGCGCCGGGGTAACCGACGGTCGAAGAGCGACTACGCACGCGAGCGCGCGAGATGAACTCGAAGCGTCCGGTGCCGAACTCGTCGACGCGCGGGTCGTCGACGACGGCGACGTCGTGACCGCCGGCGGCGTCACCGCCGGGCTGGATCTCGCGTTTCACCTCGTCGGCCGGGAGTTCGGCGACGAAGTTGCCGCGACCGTGGCGACACGGATGGAGTACGACCCGGTCGAGGCGGCGGTCTACCGGTAGCGAGCCGCCGCTGTCGGCCTCACGGCTCGGGAGCCGTATCGATGATCCCCTGTTCGTCGGACTGTCGGCCGCGCTCCTCGGAGACGGTGTACTCGACTTCGACGCGGAGCGGCTCGCCGATTCGGTCGGTGAGGGCCGTATAGATGTCGTCGGTGAGCGCCGAGTTCGGACTGGACTGCTGACTACTGACGGTGACGACGATACGGTCGACCGACCGCACCGGGTAGTCGTCGTCGAGGACGACCGCGATCTCGTCGGCCTCGTAGCCGTCGTACTGCGGATCTTCGAGCACCGCCGCGACGGCTTGCTCCGCGCTGGCTTCCATCTCGGTCGTCCGGAACTCCAACAGCGTGACGCTCGCCAGTGGGGCTGCCAACACCAGCAGGCCGACGCCGAAGATCGTCGCGTAGGTCAGCGTCGACCGGCGTGTGGGCGAGACCTCGAACAGCCCCTGCGGGCGGTAACCCGCGACCCACAGCGTCACCAGTGCGGCGGCGTTGATCGACAGCAGGTTAACCACGACCAGCGTGAACGCCCCGAGTGTCGCCCCGTCCATCCCCCACGCGGCGGTGATGCCGACCGCCGCCGACGGCGGGATGAGGGCGGCGGCGATCATGACGCCGACAATCGCCTCCGAGAAGCCACGGGTGAGACTCAGAATGCCGGCAATTCCGGCCCCAAGCGCGACCAGGATCGAAAGGAGGTTCGGCGAGACCCGTTCTTCCAACTCGGCGACGACGACGATGTCGACGCCGCCGGGCTCAAACCCCGCCAGCCGGGCGATCAGGCCGAGGCCGACCGAGGCGGCGATTACGACGGCGACGCCGACGAACTGATAGACGAATCCCTCCCGCCGGAGGTCGTCGTCGCCGGTGACGATCCCGATGCTGGCGGCCAGCGCCGGACCGAGCAGCGGCGCGATCACCATCGAGCCGACGACGACGGCGGGCGAATCGCCAAGCAGTCCGGCGGTTGCGACGACCGCGCTGATCAACAGCATGACGAGGTAGGTCGAAAAGGCGGGCGTGAACTCGTCGGCTTTCGTCCGGAGCACCTGCCGAGACGTGCGCTGGCCTTTGGCTCCGCCACCGCTGTACTGGTCGCGGACGGCGTCGAACTCCTCGGAGATAACGGTCTCGGCGGTGACGACAACCACGCGAGCGTCCTGGATATCGGCAGCTGCCAAGTCGTCGAGAACCGGTTCGACAGCCCGGTTCGGCAGCGGAAACCGGACGACGTCGCTGTAGCGTTCGCCGCTGGTCTCGTCGCTCATCACGTAGTCGACGCCCGCGTCGTCGAGCACGTCGAGGACGGCCCGCCGACGCCCCTCGGGGATCGTGATTTCGAGATAACGCATGGCCGACGAGTCGGCCACCAACCCGGTAGTTCTAGTTCGAAGCGAGTGAGTGGTCGACGGGACGGACTGTCTCGGTCGATGGAACTGGCCGGAGCGAGCGACTACTGATCGGGTTTGACGAGGATCTTGACGTGGTCGCTGTCGGGGTCGATGAGTCGGTCGAACCCGCCGTCGACGAGTTCTTCGAGGCCGATCCGACCGGTGATGAACGGCTCGGGGTCGAGGCGGCCGTCGGCGAACATCTCGATCACCATGCCGTACTCCTCGGTCGACCGCGGCCCGCCGAGATAGGCGAGGGTTCCGGTCACGGTCCGCTCGCCGAGGACGAGGGTGTTGAGGTGTGTGCTGATCTCCTCCTCCCAGATACTCACGACGGTCGTCCGGCCACCCGGCGCGGTGCTCCCGACGGCCGCGTTGAACGAGGGTTCGACGCCCGCGACCTCGAAGGTGACGTCCGCGCCGCCGTTCGTGTGGTCCTGGATGTACTCGACGGGGTCGGTCGACATCGGGTCGATGAGTTCCGCCGCCCCACAGTCCGCCGCGCGTTTGCGCCGGGCCTCGCGGGGTTCGGAGACGAAGATCGTCCCCGCGCCGGCCACGCGGGCACACTGGATGACCGCCAGACCGATGGGGCCGCTGCCGAAGACGGCGACCGCATCCCCGGCCTGGAGGCCGGAGCGGCGGACCGCGTGGAGCGCCACGCTGAGCGGTTCGACCAGCGCGCCGTGTTCGACGGGGACGTCGTCGCCGAGCGGGACGGCGTGTTCGGCGTCGACGACCGCGCTCTCGGCGAACCCGCCGTTGCCGCCCGAAAGGCCGATAAAGCCGATCGAATCGCAGATGTGGTAGTTGCCCTCGTGGCACTGTCGACACTCGCCGCAGTAGAGGATGGGATTGACGGCGACGGCATCGCCGACGGCCAAACCGGTCACGTCGTCGCCGACTTCGGCGATAATGCCGCTGTACTCGTGGCCCATTCTGATCGGCGCTTTCTCCTCGGAGACGGGGTGGGGGTCGCCCTCCGGGACGAAGATCGGTCCGGCGGTGTACTCGTGGAGATCGGAGCCACAGATGCCACAGGAGTCGATGTCGATCCGGACCTCCTCGGCACCGACCGTTCCCTCGGCTACCTCCTCGACGCGGATGTCCTTCCGTCCATGGTATGTTGCTGCTTGCATAGCGCACTATAATTATCTTTAGTTATAGATAAACACCATCTCACGCCGGCTGATAATTCACAGAGTACAGTATACTCACCCATGTAACGGCGTGTGTTTGACTGAACGGTCGTCTCTATCAGGCGTCGTCGACCCACTCGCGCGAGACGGGGGTCTCGCTCGCGTTGATGTTCGACAGCAACCAGTCCGTGGCGTCGGCCAACTCCGTGTCGTCGGTCGCAGTGAGCTTCAGCCGGTTGTGGTCGGCCTCCCGGTCGGGATAACAGCCGACGGTTACCTCGAAGCGATCCATCGCCTCCTCTAAGGCCCACACGATGTTGGCCTCCGGCTCGACCGTATAGATGAACTCGGAGCGGCGGTCCCCGGCGAACTCGTCGGCGACCGAGTCGAACATCGCCTTCAGTTCGCCGGGAATCCCGGGCAGCACGTAGACGTCGTCGACGACACAGCCCGGAGCAAGTCCGGCCTCGTTGATGAGCGGTCGGCTCCCTGCCGGAATCGCCGCCTCGGCCTCGCGGTCGACAGCGAGGTCGCGGTCGGGGAGCCGCTGTTTGAGCTCGGCCAGTCGCTGGTCTACGGCCTCGCGGGTCAGCGCCGAGGCCGCCAGCTCCCGGTCGAAGGCGTCGGCGACCGCCTCCATGGTTACGTCGTCGGGCGTGCCGCCGATGCCGCCGGTGACGATCACGCGGTCGAACAGGGCGCTGTAGTCGGCGACGTGATCGGCGATCGTCTCGCGGTCGTCGGGCAGCGAGAGGATGCGTCCGACCGCCACGCCGCGGTCGGTGAGTCGGTCGGCCAACCAGGTCGCGTTGGTGTCGACCGTGTCCCCGGAGAGCAGTTCGTCGCCGACGGTGATCAGGGCGACCTCCATTGGTCGTCTGACGGCTGGATGGCCAATAGCCCTTGTGACTCGGGAACAGCATCGGCCCGCCGGCACCGGAGCCCGCGGGCATCGAGCCCGGTATCAGTGCTCGGCGGTCGACCCGCCGGCTCGGGCTTCGACCGACGAGAGGGCGGTCGCGGCGTGGGCCGCGAGGATCTCGAAGGGGTCGACGAGTTCCTCGTCGGGGCTGTCGACGTCGTAGTACACCGCAAACAACATCGCCGACCCGTCCCCGTAGGGGATCCGGACCGCCAGCGTCGACCCCGGCTGGTCGTTGCGGACGCCCGCGAACCCCGCCTCGTCGGTGACCGTCTCCAGCGGTTCGTGGTCGGCTACCGCTGCCACCGCCTCCCCGAGAGCGCCCTCGGGGTCGACGTCCGGCAGGGTGGTGTCGACGACAGAGATCCGCTCGCCGTCGGTCGTGACGAACAGTCCGCCGTCGCCGCCGAGGACGAACTCGACGACTTCGACACAGAGGGCGCTCACGGATTCGATGTCGGGCGACTGGTTGAGTACCTTACCGTAGGTGTTCAGCCCATCGAGCCGCTCGGCGAACCGCTCGACCGTCGAAAGCGTTCGGCGGCTCTCGACGTCGTACAGCCCGACGAGCAGCCCGGCGAGCCCGCCGGCGCTCCCGGCGTCGACGGCCCCGAACAGCAGTGCCGACCCAGCCTGCGGACTCGTGGCGGTCGCGAGGACGAAGACGGCGACGAAGCCGACGGCCCCGCCGACCCCCCACGCGACGATCAGCGCGGCATACCCCTCGTAGGCCGACCGGCGTGCGATCGTCAGGCCGGTGTAGGCGATCGCCGCCGCGACCAACACGAACGGCAGCGTACTGAACGCCAGCGCCGTCGAAGGGGCCGACACCCAGAGATACTCCACCCCCTGCAGCGCGCCGAGCAGGACGCCGACGACCACCAGCCCCCATCCGATCACCGAGTGATGCTGCATCTAAAATTCTCTATGACCGACCGAAACATAAAACCGGCCGCTCGACCGGCGGCTCGAACCGGCACCCGCCGGAACCGTGTCCGACGTGGCGAATAGTTTTCATGAACAGATTATGAAAAACCTATAACACTTTATCAAAATAGATATTTTGGAGGTGTTGTTTAATTATGGCCAGCAGATACGTCAGGTAGTGCCTGTGGGCAAGCACAGGTAAGATACCTATGTTCAACAACGAAACGAGAGGCCAGGTCGGGATCGGTACCCTGATCGTGTTCATCGCGATGGTCCTGGTGGCGGCGATTGCAGCAGGCGTACTGATCAACACGGCCGGACTCCTCCAGACGCAGGCCGAAGCAACCGGGCAGGAGACACAACAGCAGGTCAGCGACCGGATCCAGATCCAGAGCGCGACCGGCAACGTCACGGGCAGCGAGACGATCGACGAGGTTAACGTCACGGTGACGAAGGCCGCGGGCGCGGGTGATATCGATCTCGCCAACGTGACCTACGAGTTCGTGACCGACGACGCGGTCAACACCGACGTCATGCTGGCCGACGGTAACACCGACATTACCAACATCACCTCGGAGACCAACGATAACGTGATCACCGACCGCGGTGATCGCTACAGGCTGACGTTCAACGACTCCGCGATCGGCGGCGAACTCGACGGCGGCGACAGCGTCACCCTGACGCTGACGACCGCCGCGGGCGCCTCGACGATCAAGGAACTCCGCGTCCCCGACTCGCTGGTCGACCGAAAGGCAGTCAAACTCTAAGCAGCCCGAGGAAACGTTTTTGCGGCGTGTTCGGCCGGTCAGCGGCGACTCCGGGGGAACCGAAACGGTTTTTCCCGACCGCTGGGAGTGGGAGCTATGGTTGAGGCGACTGCAACCGAGATCGCTATTGCCAGTCTCATGATTCTGGTCGTCGGCCTGGTGCTGTCGTCGGTCGGCCTCCTCGAAGACGCCATCACGATCTTCGTGTTCATGGCGATGGGCCTACTCGGGTTTTTAACCGTCCGCGTGCTCCGCGGGCGGTCCTACAACTGGCGCTAGAACTCGTGGATGCCGGTTTCGGTGATGAGTTGGTCGATGTACTCGACGGGCGTCGCGTCGTAGGCGGGGTTCTCGATGTCGATCCCCTCGACGGGTTCGAGCATGACCTCCGACGCCGAGCGGTGTTGGTTCTCGAAGGCGAACCCTTCCTCGATGACTTTCGCCCCCGAGCCGACGACGACGACCGGGACGCCGAGTTCGTTGGCGGTCGCCGCCAGCGGGAGCGTGCCAATCCGGTTGTAGAGGGTGTCGTCGACGATACAGTCCATGCCGATGACGACGCGGTCGCACTCCGAGAGGAAATGGCCCAGCGCGCTGTCGACCATCAGATGCGGCTCGACCCGGTCGATCGCCGCCAGCATCCGGGCGGTCCCCCGGCCGATGTAGCGCGGACGGGCCTCCATCACGTAGGCGGTCAGATAGTTGCCGTCGAGCGCAGCGGCTTCGACCGCAGCCAGCGCGGTCGTCGAGAAGTCGTGGGTCAGAAAGGTCTCGCCGTCCTCGAACGTTTCGGCGGCGTTGGCGGCCGCCCGGCGCTTGCCCGTTTCGATGTCGTCGACCACGCGGTCGATCATCTCGCGGGTGAACGACTTGGCCTCGTCGACGCTGTCGGAGACGTCGATGACCGAGCGTTCGACCGCTCGGACGGCGTTGTGGAGGGAGGCATGCGAGGGGTTGGCCCGGCGGAGCGCCCCCGCGTTGCGCTGGAGGTCGCGTTCGAACTCCTCGACGGAGGCGTACTCCCGGTCCAACAGCTCCGCGAGCGCCTCCGTCGCCTTGATAGCGATCAGCGAGGAGCTGTGGCTCTGCATGCCTTGGATCTCCTCGACGGTTTCGTCAATCATACACGAACGTTCTTCCCTCGGCAGAAATGTGTTCCGGGCCTGCTTCGGCCACCACGGAAGGTTTTTGAAACGCTGGCCCCTGTCACCGATACCCACCGCGATGCCTTCGATGCCGACGTCCCGACAGCCGCGCTGTAGCATCTGTGGCGACGCCGTCGGGCGGCCGGACGCCGAGCGGATCCCCAACCCGGTGTGTCGCGCCTGCGACGGTCGGGCCGAGACCGCCGCCGGCCGGCCGGCCGACAGCGGCGAGCCGAACCCCGTCTTCATCGACGGCCACACGTGTTGGCGAACGTACACCGTCGACGCCGCGCGGCCGACCGCCGTCGGCCACCGGACGATGCGGGACGCGATCGGCTGTGACTCCGCCCACGAGTGTCGACGTCGGCACACCGACAGCGACGGCGAGCCGCTTTCGTGGTTCGCTCCCGGACCGACCGGCGAGCCGATGCAGATCCGGACGGTCGCCGACTCCGCGGCGGCGCTGGAGCGCTTCTTCTCGCAGTTCGACGGGTCGGCGGCCTTTCGCGTCCTCGCCGACGGCCACGCGCCCGCCGGCGAGACACCGGTCGCCGGCCCGACCCGGCTGCCGGCGGCCGCCGTCGGGCTGACCGCGCCGCCGACCTACGAGCTGACGACCGTCGAGGCCAGCCCGCGGACGATCCGCGTGGCGCTGCCCGAGATCGACGCCATCGAGGTCGTCCCGCAGGCAGCCCTGCCGCCCCTCGACGAGGGGTCGCCGGCCGAGCGGGTCGACCGCTACCGACAGCTCGCGGCGGTCGCCCCCGGCCTGCTGGACCCCGAGGCGCTGTGGCCGCTGGTCGCGGTCGACGACGGCGACGTGCGGTACGACGCGATCCGGACGGTGAGTTCGGTGATCGAAGAGCGCCCCGAGGTCGGGCTGGCGGCGGTCGACCGGCTGGCCGATCGGCTCGACGACGACCGGCCGATCCGGCTGTACGCCGTTCGGAGTCTGGCGACCGTCGCCGATCAGTACCCCGACGCTGTCGTCGAGCTTACGCCGCAGATCACCGCCGAACTTGACGCCCAAAACTCGCTTTTGAACGCCGCAGTCACGGAGTTCCTGCTGGCGGTCGCCGAACACGAGCCGGCGGCGGCGATCGACGCCACCCCCGCTATCGCCTCGCTGCTATCGCCGACCCCGACTCGGGCCCGTCGGCAGGCCCTCGCCGTGGTGAGCGTGATCGCCGAATCGTTCCCCGAGGAGATCCGCCCGCTGGTCCCACAGCTGTGTTCGTTGCTCGATGCCGACGACGATCCCTACCGGATCAGCTGTACGGCGGCGCTGGGCCACGTCACGTCGGTCTACCCCGACGCCGCGACCCCGGTCGTCCCGATCTTGGCCGATCAACTGACCGCGTTCGACCCCGAACTCCGCGGCAACGCGGTCGGCGTGTTGGGCGATATCGCCCAGGAGTTCCCGCGGGACGTCGCCCCCTACACCGACGAGATCACACCCCTGTTGGCGGACGCCGATCCAACCGTCCGGTCGAACACCGCCGGCGCGCTGGCCCGGATCGCCGCCTCGCTCCCCGAGCGCGTCGACGATGCCGTCCCCCAACTGATCGAACTGCTGGAGGACAGTTGGACCCGGAGCCGTGTCCACGCCTGCTGGGTGCTCGGCCACTGTGAGGCCGCCGAGGCCACCGAACCGCTGACCGAACACCGCTACGACGACCCCAGCGAGGCGGTTCGCGCGCGGGCGGCGTGGGCCCTCGACCGGATCGAGTGATCGCTGGCCCGATCGCCGCCTCGACCGCGGTTCGGCCGACCGCACATCATATGCCCGTCGACCCCCTGTATGGGGTATGGGATATCCGGTCACCTACTACTGCCCACACTGCGAGGCGCTGGTCGAACTCGAACGCGAGGGGTATCTCGCCGATAAGGCGGTGACACCGTTCCCCTTCGAGGGGTGGCGCTACGTCGCGCCCGACGAGCCCTTCGAAGACCGCGAGGACGTCGACGGCGTTCGGTTCGTCTGCGGCGAGGACGGCACCCTGAAAAACGACGGCGAGGGCTGCGGGGAGACGTTCTATCTCAGCTTCGTCAAGTTCGAGGACGGCCGGGAGCTCGACCCCAGAACGCCGAGCGAGCAGGTCGAGATCGCCGGCGAGGGCCCGCGGTCGACGCGGGGGCCCACGGGCCCCGGCGGCCCCAGCGGGTCGGGTGGACCGGGCGGTTTCTGGTAGGCGAAAAGCGAGTCCGGCCGGCTACGGCGGGGCAGGGGCCGGCATCCGATCGGGCGACTCGTCGGCGGTCTCGACTCCGTAGATCGATTCGAGCTGGTCGACCGTCCGGTCGACGGAGAAGGGCTCGACGGCCTCGCGGGTCGGCTTCGGTTCGAGCAGACACTCGCTGATCGCCCGCCGCATGTCGTCGAGGTCGCCGTAGGTGAAGCGCGCACCGTTCTCCGGGCCGATGGTCTCGTCGAACGGCTGGACGTCGGCGGCCGCCACGGGCGTCCCGCAGGCGTTGGCCTCCAGCGTCGACAGGCCGAGCGTGTCGCAGGTCGAGGCGGTGACGAAGACGTCCAGCGAGGAGTAGAAGGTCGGCAACCGCTCCCGCGGCATGAAGTCGTGGAACTCGACGTTGTCGGGGGCTGCGCGTTCGAGCCCTTCGCGGGCGGGCCCCTCGCCGACCAGCACGAACCGGTATTCGGGGGCCGATTCGGCGAACCGGACCACCTCGTCGAGGTTCTTTTTCGCGCTCATCCGGCCGCTGTAGCCGATGATCGGATTGTCGTCTTCGAACAGCGAGTCGGACTGTGGCTGGAAGGTCTCGGTCTCGATGCCGACCGGTAACTGGGTGTGTTCGACGTCCCGTCGGATCCGGGAGGTCGAGGCGGTTACGCAGTCGAACGACTGGAGGAACCGGTTTTCGTAGGCGACGTACAACTTGCCGATCGCTTGGGAGAGTTCCTCGACCCGCAGCGCCTGAATCAGGTAGTCCTCGATCGGGGTGTGGTGGGTGTAGACCGACCGCACGTCGTGTTCCGCGGCGTAGCGCCGGCCCAACAGCCCGGTGGTCGCCGGCCCGTGGCAGTGGACGACATCGAGATCGGGAAGCGTCGACAGCGACCGGTAGATCGGCAGCCGGTACTGGCTGTAGAAGGGGTTGGGGAGGGATCGAACGGGGAGTTCGTGGTCGTCGGGGTCGTGGCTACTCGCTGGGTAGACGACGTACACCTCGTGGCCGCGGGCTTCCAACCGCTCGCGCCACGCTTTGATGGTGTAGGTGACCCCGTCGATCCCCGGAAAGTAGCTGTCGGTGAAGAACCCGATATTCATTCAAGTCTCTGTGTCCGTATTGTCGGCGCGGGTTTTACATCTACCGAGACAGTTCCGAGCGAGAAACAACCCTCGTTACTCGCCGAGAACCGCGTCGACGAACGCCGACGCGCCGTTGTCGTAGTCGGGGGTCTCGTCGCTTCGACAGTAGTAGTCGACCCGATCGAGCACCTCGGTCACCGAGGCCGCCTTCGAGACGCCCTCGATGTCGAGTTCGTCGGCCCGATCGGCCAGCGCCTTCTGGAACGGGAGGAACGGATAGATCACACAGGGTGTCCCCGCGACGACCGTGTCGGCGATCGAGGAGAAGCCGGTGCAGACGACGACGTCGGCCGCGGCGGTGTAGGGAGTCATCGCGGGTTTGGTCTCCCACTCGTCGTCGCCGACGGTCCGGACGTCGTAGCCGTTGGCTTCGAGGGCCTCTCGGATCGCCGCGAAGTTCTCGCCGTGGGTGCCGGGGTTCAGCAGGACGTCGTAGGGCTCTACCTCGCCGTCGCCCTCCTGTGCCAGCGGACCCACGCGGGTGATCCCCGGCGGGTCGGGCTGGTCGGCCCACAGCGAGGAGACGACGATCCCTTCGCCGAACCGCAGCGAAAGCCGGTTGTAGATCGACAGCGGCGTCCCCCACACCGGGCCGAACAGGTCAGTCGTCAGGTGGTCGATCCGGTAGAACGGAATGTCGCGTCGGATCGCCACGATCGCCGCGAAGATATCGTCGGTCACCAGCACATCGGGGTCTTCGGCGGCCAGCCACGCGTCGAGTTCCCGGTAGCGCCGGGCCGCCGAGGGGACCAGATCGAACAGCGTATGTCGGAGGAACGACAGCGGCGTGCTACCTTCGACCGCGACCTTGGTGAGGTCGGGCTGGTCGAAGCCGTTGAGGTCGACGAACGGCTCGCCTTGGCCGCCGCCGCCGATGGCGACCTCACAGCCGCGGGCTTCGAACTCCTTGGCCACCGGAATACTTCTGGCCGCGTGGCCCGCCCCATCACACCAGTAGACGATCGCTACCTTCTCGATCATGAACGGCTCTGTTCGTGCTCATCAGCGGACCCATATAAACTACGCGTGAGTGTACTCCGCGGAGAGACAAACCAACGCTACTAATTGTCCGCTCCGCCTGCAGAAAGCCATGACCTCCCCCGCGGGCCGGAAGAACGTGGTGTTTCTCGTCTTGGATTCCCTGCGGACCGACCGGGTGTCGACGTACAACGATCGCGTCGACTTCACCGACCACATCGACAACCTCGCCGCTTCGTCGATCGTCTTCGAAGAGGCCGTCACCCAAGCGCCGTGGACGCTGCCCTCCCACGCCTCGATGTTCACCGGCCAGTACCCGTGGGACCACGGCATCACACAGGCCCGCAGCTACGCCACCGGCGACGAGGAGACGTTTATCGGCCACCTCCGCGAGGCGGGCTACACCACCGGCGCGATCACGCCGAACGTCTGGATCACCCCGCACAAGGGGATGACCACTGATTTCGACGAGGTCGAAAACTTCCTCGGCGGGGCTGACACCTCCCTGACCCGCCACGTCTCGAAGCTCTCGACCAAACTCTACGACAGCCTCGGCACCCTCCCCAAGCGGATCCTCGGCCGCCAACTCGATCGGGCGTTTCGGCTCTTCGGCGTCGACGACTCCTGTAAATCCGAGGAGACGGTCGCGGCCGTCGAAGACTATCTCGGCGACCGCGAGCCCGACGAGGACTTCTTCCTCTATGTGAACCTGATGGAGCCCCACGAGCCGTATCATCCGCCCCAGCGGTACGTCGACGAGCATGGTGTCACCGACGAGTCGGCCATCCCCCACCGGCAGAAGGACATGTTCACGAAGGACGACATCGACTACGACCAGCTCCGGCGGATGTACGATGCCTCGGTCGACTACACCGACGATCTGGTGGGTCGAATCACCGAGGCGCTGGCGGCCAACGACCTTGACGACGACACCGTGGTCGTGCTGCTGTCGGACCACGGGCAGGCCCTCGGCGAGGACGGCGTCTTCGGCCACCAGTTCACCGTGGCCGACCCCGTCATCGAGACGGTGCTGCTGGTCGACCATCCCGATCTCGATGCCCGGCGGGAGGATCGGCCGTTCGAACTGCGACGCCTGTACGATCTGATCCCCTACTACGCCGGGCTTCGGTCGACCCGGCCCGACGTCTTCGGGGAGACGATCTGTGGCGGCTACGAATTTCCCGAGAACTTCACCGGCTACATCCCGAGCGACCAGTGGGACGAGTACTACCGCCGGGCGCGGTACGTCAGGCGCGAGGGGACGACCGTCGTCAAATCCACCGCCGAAGACGAGAGTTCACGCTACAGGGCTCGGGACGCTACCGGCGAGTCCGTGTCGGTGCCCGAGGACCTGCGACAGGAAGTCGACGCCATCGGCGCGGCCGACACCGGTGACGACGACGGACCGGCCGGCGACGTCGACGCCGAGATCGAAGACCGGCTGGAGGCGTTGGGCTACCGCTGATCGGTCGGCATCGGTGATAGTCATCCGGGAACAAAGACATCTTATACCGGTGTGGAGAACGCTCCGGTGAGTTCGCCGGCTGGGCGACCGGCACTCCCTATCCAGACATGACTCCGACACTCGGCGGCTGGCAGACCAACAAGTGGTTCTGGTACGCCGTCACCGGGCTGCTGTTCGCCGGGCTGCTGTACCTCGCCGACATCGGCGAGTTCGTCGCCGCGCTCCGGCAGGTCGACCCCGCGGCCTTCGCGGTCGCGGTGGCGGTCGGCTTCTCCTCGCTGCTGGTCTGGGCGTGGGTCTGGCACCGGTTTTTCGGCCAACTGTCGATCCGGTCGACGACCTCCCGGACGGTGCGGATGTTCCTCACCGGCCAGTTCCTCAACTCGATCACGCCGCTGGGCCAGTTCGGCGGCGAGCCGGTGATGGCCTACATCGTCTCGGAGACCACCGGCGCGGACTACGAGCGATCGCTGGCGAGTGTAGTCTCGTCGGATATCATCAATGCGGTGCCGTTTTTCACCCTCACTCTCGGTGGGATCGTCTATCTGGCGGCGTTCGGCACGCTCGAAGAGTTCTTCGTCGAGGTCGGCGTGGTCACGGCCCTCGTATTGGCGGTTGGGGGTGGGGTGGCCTACCTGCTGTGGTCGGCCAACGGCGCGCTCGGCGAGCGACTGGTCGGCCTCGTTGACCGCATCGAGGCGGTCGTCGGGCGGGGCGAGGGCGTCTTCGCCTCGATCCGCGAGAGCATCCACGAGGTCGTCGCGGCCTTCGAGACCGCCGGCAGCGACCCCGGTTTTCTGGTGTGGACGGCGCTGGTCTCGCATCTCGCCATCGTCGCCCAGATCGTCTCGCTGTATGTCGTCTTCCTCTCGATGGGGATCGAACCCCGGTTCATCCCGATCTACTTTCTGGTCACGCTGTCGACGATCGCCACGCTGTCGCCGACGCCCGGCGGCTCGGGCACCTACGAGGCGGCGTTTTCGGCGCTCATGGGGATCTTTTACTCGGTCGAGTTGGCGACCGCGCTCACCGCCGCGGTGCTGTTCCGGCTGACGACCTACTGGCCGGGACTCGTCGTCGGCTACCTCTCGCTGTTGACTCTCAAAACCGACCGCGAAGAGATCACCGAGGAACTCGATTAGTCGTCGGCCACGCGACCGAGCGGCCGGATCGTCGCGCTGTCGGCGGCCCGGTCGGCCGGCGGTGCGGTCACCGTCGCCGCGACGCGGTCGTCCAGCGGGAGCACCATCCGGAGTCCGTGGTCGGCAGGGGCCTCCTCGAAGCCGATCCGCTGATAGACCGAGATCGCCGCGCGGTTGCTCGGCTCGACGTGGAGTTCGAGCGCCTCGCGGTCGGCGGCGATCGCGGCGGCGGCGATCTGCTTGCAGAGTTCGGTCCCGATGCCGCGGTTGTGGAAGTCGGGGTGGACGAACACCGCCAGCTCCGGCTGGGCGTCGTCGACCGGGGTGTAGACGACGTGACCGACCAGCCCGTCGGCCCCCTCGGCGACGATGTTGTTGCCCTCCTCGAGCAGCATCTCGACCCACTCCTGCCGCCGGTGGTCGACCGCCGGGGGGATCCCTTGAGCCCGGTCGGCGGCCCCGAAGGCGGCGTACATCGCCGCAAGCTCGTCGGCGTCCGCCGGCCCGGCCGAACGGAGCGTCCAGCGAGCCCCCTCGGCGTCGACGAACCGTGGACAGCGGGGTGGACAGTGCTCGGTGCCCGCGCAGTCGGTGGCGTCCCAGCCACCGCTGCCCGGTTCGGAGGCGTCACTCATAGGTGACCGTTCGGTTTCCAGTACCTAAATCCCCGCGCGGAGTCTCACTCCCTGAGAATCGGCCCGCTTACCCCTTGATGTTGCAGACTGGGAACGTCCGGGCGACCGCGTCGCCGATGCCCAACGCCTCGGAGACCCGGACGACCTCGTCGACGTCCTTGTAGACGCCGGGGGCCTCCTCGGCAATGGTCGCGCCACTCTGGGCCTTGACGTAGATCTGCCGTTGATCCTGGAGTTCGTCCTGTACCGTCTCGCCCCAGTAGTCCTCCTTGGCCTGCGTCCGGCTCATCGTCCGCCCCGCGCCGTGGGCCGTCGACCCGAACGTTTCCTGCATCGATTCGGCCCCGCCGCGGAGGACGTAGCTGCCTGCACCCATACTGCCGGGGATGATCACGGGCTGGCCCACGTCGCGGTAGGCCCGCGGGACCTCTTGGCGGCCCGCCGGGAAGGCTCGGGTCGCACCCTTGCGGTGGACGTACAGGTCGCGCGTCTCGCCGTCGACCTCGTGGGGCTCCTTCTTGGCGATGTTGTGGGCGACGTCGTACAGTAGCTCCATGCCGAGGGCCTCCCAGTCGCGGCCGAAGACGCGCTCGAAAACCTTCCGGGTCTGGTGGGTGATCAGCTGGCGGTTGACCCACGCGAAGTTGATCGCCGCGCCCATCGCGCCGTAGTACTCGGCGGCGAGCTTGCTTCGAGCGGGTGCGGCCGCCAGATCCTTGTCGGGTAGCGATTCGAGCAGGTCGCCGTGACGCTGTTCGATCCTCCGGACGTAGTCCGAACAGACCTGGTGGCCCAGCCCGCGGCTCCCGCAGTGGATGAGCACGACGATCTGATCGGCCGCAAGCCCGAAGGCCTCGGCTACGTCGTCTTTATAAATATCCGTGACGCGCTGGACTTCGAGGAAGTGGTTGCCGGAGCCGAGGCTGCCGACTTGGTTCTTGCCGCGGTTTTTCGCCTTCTCGGAGACGTAGTCGGCGTTGGCGTCCGGCCGTCGCCCCTCGTCCTCGCAGTGAAGGCGGTCGGCCTCGGTGGCATACCCCTGTTCGATGGCCCAGTCGAGACCGCGTTCGAGGATCTCCTCGACGGTCTCAATGTCGGTTTCGACGACGCCACCGCCACCGAGCCCCGAGGGGACGTTCTCGAAGAGGGTGTCGACGAGTTCCTCCTCGTTGCCCTGCAGGTCCTCGTAGGTGAGGTTCGTCCGGAGCATGCGGACGCCGCAGTTGATGTCGAACCCCACGGCACCGGGCGAAATACAGCCTTCCTCGGCGTCGATCGCGCCGACGCCGCCGACTGGGAACCCGTAGCCTTGGTGGCCGTCGGGCATACAGAGGGCGTACTTCGTCATCCCCGGCAGTTGGGTGGCGTTTTTCAGCTGTTGGAGGGTCTTGTCCTCGCCGATGTCTTCGAGTAGGGCCTCGCTGGCGAGGACGCGTGCGGGGACGCGCATCTCGCCGGACTGGGGGATCTCCCAGACGTGGTCGCGGATCCGTTCCAGCGTGATACCCTGGAACTCGCGTGTCGTGGTCATACCCTAGGCTCGATGGCCGAGGTGAAAGAGGGTTGCGTCAGGCGATGAACTGGTCGCGGCTTCGCTCAGTTCTCCGAGACCGCCTCGTCGATCGACTCGGGTTCGGTGGGGGTGACCGAGCGCGTTGCGACCTCGCCGGCGGTCCGGATCCGGTCGGCGAGCCACTGGTCGACCGAGTAGGGACCTGCGCCCGTAATGAGGAGCGCCGAGACGAGGCCGAACAGCGAGATGTGGGCCACCACGGGGTCGTCCGGCAGGCCGAACAGCGTGGTCGTAAAGAGGCCGAACGCCACCAGCGAGAACCCACGCGTGAAGGCACCCGCAATGAGCATCACGCCGACGAGGGCTTCGGTCAGTCCCGCACCGATCACCCACAGCGCGGGGTCGACTGGCACGAGGCCAGTGAGGTTGTACTTCTCGACGACCGCCAACGCCTCGCCCGGCCGCATTAGCTTCTGGGTGATCCCGAGGTAGATGAAGGCGATCCCGATGCCGACCCGGAGGACCACCGGGGCCAGTTGCTTGTACGGTTTGACCCGTTGGGCGAACGGGACCGCGAGCCGCCGGTAGAAGGGGTCGACCCGCGAGTAGAACGTCTTGTCGTCGTCGGCCATCCGGGCGATGACGGCGTCGGCGCTGGGTCGACCGCCGCCGACCAGTGCCACGGCGATCAGCCCGGGGACGTACTCGAAGGCCAACAACAGCTGTGGGTGCGACGGCAGCGTGACCAGATAGACGAACAGCGCCCACACCGCCGTCACCCGTGTGGCGAGACCGAACAGCAGGAAGAAGCCGACAGAGATGCCGAACAGCCGCAGCGCGGTGGGGTACGGCAGCGTGGCCGCGGGGCTGAACAGGTAGCCTTGGAACCCCGCAGCGATCAGCGGCATCCCCATGCTGAGCCGGAGCAGCCACCCCAGCAGGTCACGGTAGTCGTCCATCGCCGCCCGGAACGCCGCGATGTCCGCGGGGAACGGTCGGAGATACAGATAGCCGCCGATCCCCGCGAGGGTGGCGACGAACCCAGCGACGAGAACACCAACGATGAGCGGGGTAGTGAACGCCGCGACGAGGAAGTCGACGACGTTGGCGGGCTGGGTGCCGGGCGGCGTCACGTACTCGACGTGGGCGGTCGCCGAGCCGGCGAACATGGCGAATGTAGCCACCAGAGCGGCACAGACCCCGAGAAGACGATGATTGATGTCCATACCTCTTCTATGATCTTCGGGGTACTAATTGCAGCGATTTTTTCAGCTCAGTTTGACATATATCTCACAAATAACTCTGAAACACGTGACCCAGCCACCGGAGTCGGATACCGCGACCGCGTCGCTTTGGCGATGCGGTCGAACCAGCCTCCAGCCGCGATCGACCCTTGTTAAACGTCGAAGACGACGTAGCCGTACCACTCGTCGCCGCGTCGGTCGACGACCATCTCGGAGTAGGTGACCGCCTTGACCTCGCGGGCGTCGACCTCGCTCAGCGGGACGCCGCGCGCGCTGGCAGTGAGGGTCCACTCGTCGTCGGCGTCGGTGACGTGGGCCTCGTTGTCGACTGGCAGGACCAGTCGGACGTCTCGCTCGTAGATGAGTTGATCGAGGTACTCGTAGCACAGCGCTTCGAGCGACTCGGCGCGGCAGTCGATGGCGAAGCGGTCGCCGCCCGCGGGAGTCGACTCGCACATCGCCGCCGCCAGTCCGTCGGCGAGTGCCGCAAACAGCCCGCCGCGGGTCGACGCGGTCGCTTCGACGGCGATATCGGCGGTGTGAGCCCGCAGTTCGTACCCCATTGTCGGCTCTGCGGCCGCCGTGGGCATATCGGCTTCGGCTCCCGCGGCGTGGCGGGCCCCATGCCGCGGCTCCCGGCGCTGGCCCGGAGGAGTTAATATGTTCGTGGGCCATATCCTCGCTCGTAGTGAGCGCGACCGTGGAAAAACGCGTCGACGAGGCCGGCGAAACAGAGTACGTTGAGGCCGCCTGGACGCTCAAAGAGTACATCCGCAGCGCAGAGGGCGTCCTCAAGCAGCGGCGCGGCTTCTTTATCGACGCCTACCGGCGGTCGACGACCCACCTGTTTTTCGAAGACGACTCGCTGGCGGCGTTCGCCTCGGTCCGGAGCGACGGCTACATCCTGTTTCTGGCCGTCCGCCCGGAGGCCCGCGGGCTCGGCTACGGCCGGCGATTGGTCGCCGAGATCGCCGATAACCACCGAACGGTCACCTGTCACGCCCGGACGACAAACGAGGCGGCACTCGGCTTCTACGAACACCTCGGCTTCCGTGTCTGCCGTCGGATCGAGAACTACTACGAGGACAACGGCGACGCCTACTACCTCAAACTCGGCGATGACAGTTCGATCCGCGAGAAGGTCTCGGAGTTCTTCGGCCGGTAGCATGCGAGTCGGTGCCGTGGCAGTCGCGGAACGCACGTTTTATAACCGGACCGCAACTATTCGGAGCCACGACTATGCCGAGTTCTAATGGGCCCATGAAGGGAACACGAGGAAAGCTGTCGAACGACCCCCGCGAGCGGGGTACTTCGCCGCCGCAGCGTGCGATCCAAGAGTTCGAGCCGGGACAGAAAGTCCATCTCAAACTCGACCCCAGCGTCCGCGAGGGGCGATTCCACCCGCGATTCAACGGTCTGACCGGCGAGGTCACCGGGATGCAGGGCAGCGCCTTTACGGTCGCAATTAACGACGGCGGCAAGGAAAAGACCGTCATCGTCCGCGCCGCCCACCTCCGCGAACAGCAGGAATGACTATCTTCAAGGAGAAAGTCGACGAGGAGTACATCACCGTCTCGGAGGTCAAGCCGCTCCTCAGCGAGGTCGAAGCCGAGCGCGCCGCCGACGAGGACCGCGAGCTGCGCTACGAGCTCGCCCGCGCCATCGAGCACGTCAACCGCTATGCGGTGCTCGACCCCGAGGAGGCCCGCGAACTCGTCGCGAAGCTGGCCGATCTCGAAAAGGTCGACGCAAAGACTGCCCACAAGATCGTCGACGTGCTGCCCGCCGACCGGACCGAGCTGCGGTCGATCTACGCCCAAGAGCGGTTCGCACTCGACGGTGAGGAACTCGACGAGATCCTGAACCTCGTCGCGCAGTACCGGTAGGTGCGGATCCCGGTTGGTGCGGCCGATTTTTTAAGTACCTCGTTCGCATAGAGTGTGGCATGTCCACTACCGAGGACGGTAACGGCGACGACGCCTCCCCGATCCATGCCGTTGTTCTCGACTATCTCCCCCACGGCCGGTCAGACGACAATCGACCCCAGTACCAGAAGAACGCGGTCGCCTACGCGCTGGTCGAGGACTCCTTCGACCTGCTGGAGCTTACGCTAACCGACGAGGCCGACATCAACATCGTCGACCGTGTGGCGGTCGAGCCGGCCGACGACGACCAGATCGACTCCTTGCGGGAGATCGAGTACGACGAACTCACTAGTTCGGCCGTCTCGGAGCTCGAGTACGCCATCGAGGCGATCGTCGACGCCGACGAACAGCGGTTCGTCGGCTTCTACAACGACGCCCAGCCGATCACCCTGCGGCTCCACCAGTTGAACCTGCTGCCGGGGATCGGCAAGAAGCTCCGCAACAAGATCATCGACGAGCGGAAGCGCGGCCCCTTCGAGAGTTTCGAGGAACTCTCCGAGCGCGTCGGCGGCCTGCATCGACCCAAGGAGGTCATCATCGAGCGGATCGAAGAGGAACTCCGGGACGACGACCTCAAATACAAGATCTTCGTCCGACCGGAGTAGCCGAAGCGAGACGTTTAGGCCGACAGGCCCGATACCCCAGTCAATGACTCTCTCGGACCGACCGGATGTCGGCACCCGCGACCCCGACGCCCTCATTCGGCGGGCTGGCGAGCGTGGGAACCCGGATTTCGACCAGCACTTCCTCGTCGACGACCGCGTCGTCGACCGCATCCCCGGCTTCCTCCCCGAGGAGGCCGACACGAGCCACGTCCTCGAAATCGGCGGCGGGCCGGGCGTGCTGACCGATCGGCTCTTAGCAACGGCCGACCACGTCACCGTGATCGAGCGTGATCCGACGTTCGCCGCCCACCTGCGGGCGGAGTTCGCCGACGCGGTCGAGGCGGGTCGACTCACCGTCATCGAGGGCGACGCCCTCGACGTCGACCTCCCCGAGTTCACTGCGTGTGTCTCGAATCTCCCGTACAGCGCCTCCAGCGAGATCGCCTTCCGGCTCCTGCCGCTGGGCAAACCGCTCGTATTGATGTTCCAAAAGGAGTTCGCCGACCGGATGGCCGCCGAAAGCGGGGACGACGACTACGGGCGGCTCTCGGTGAGCGCCCAACACTACGCCGACGTCGAGGTCGTCGAAGACGTCCCCAACACGGCGTTCGATCCCCAACCCGCGGTCCAGAGTGCCATCGTTCGGCTCACGCCACGGGAGCCCGACTACGCGGTCGACGACGAGCGGTTCTTCCTCGATTTCGTGAAGGCCATCTTCACCCAGCGCCGGAAGACGATCCGCAACGGGATCCGGAACACGGCCCACATCTCGGGGCTCGACGATCCGGCCGCGGTCGTCGAAGCGGCCGACGAGGACCTCCTGCGTCGACGGGCGGGCAACGTCGCGCCCGCCCAGTTCGCCGCGCTTGCCGAAACGGCCGCCGAACACGGGTTGACCGACGGTGGTGATTTGAACCCGGATGGTGACTGACCTCTTCGGTGGACTGGGCGGCGTGCTGGCCGACAATGCCCAGAAGCTCCTGCTCACGGTCGCGATCGTCGGTGGACTGGTCGGTGTCAAACAGCTGGTCAACCGGTGGCGGCGGGACCGGGAGGTCAGCTCGCGGCTCGCGCTCGTGATCTCGGCGGTGCTGGCGATCCTCATCGCCGGTGGCCTCTCGTCGCTGGTGGCCGTCTGGGAGCTCACCGGCGCGCTGTCCAGCGCCTACGAGGGAGTGGATCTCGGTCGACAGATCGCCAACGTCGTGCTGTCGGTGGTGATCCTCGGGGGGGCCTACGCGCTGTCGGACTTCCTCGGCCACCTGATCAAGGATCTCGCCGCCGAACAGCAGGCAATCAGCGAACACGAACGCGAGATCCTCCACCGGACCACCCAGATCACGATCTACGCTTTCGCCTTCTTGGTCGTCATCGGGCTGTTTACCGACAACATCGGGAGCCTGCTGGTCGGCGCAGGGTTCCTCGGGATCGTCGTCGGGATGGCCGCCCGACAGACCCTGCGGGCGGTGCTGGCGGGGTTCGTGATCATGTTCTCTAAACCCTTCGAGATCGGCGACTGGATTGTCATCGGTGAGGACGAGGGCACCGTCACCGAGATCACCATCGCCAACACGCGCATCCAGTCGTTCGACGGCGAGGTCGTGATAGTTCCCAACGACGTTGTGACGAGCAACCCGCTCGTCAATCGGACCCACAGGGGGCGGCTCCGCATCGAGGTCGACGTCGCCGTCGACTACGACGCTGACCCCGACCGCGCCGGCGAGATCGCCGAGACGGCCGTCGCGGAGGTCGACCGGATCCTCGAGGTGCCAGCGCCGCAGATCGTCGGCAAGGAGTTCGGCGAGTCGGGCGTGGTCCTCGGCGTGCGTGGGTGGATCGACAACCCCAGCGCCCGGCGGCGCTGGCAGGCCCGGACGGCGATGATCTCGGCGATCAAGCGGGCCTTCGCCGACAACGACATCAAGATCCCCTACCCGCAGCGTGAACTCTCGGGCCGCGCCGAGACGGGCGGGTTCCGACTCGCCGACGGCGAACGGGCAGTCGGCGACGCCCCCGGCCGCAGCGGCGAGCCGACCCGAAAAGGTCAGGCCGAACCGAGCGAGAGGGGAGACAATGACTGATTCGCAGGGCGAGGACTCCCGCGCCCGACTGGCCGAGCGACGTGGAGTCGACCCCGAAGTCTACCAGCCCGCCGAGGACTCGGGACTGCTGGCCGAGGCGGCCGTCGACTCGCTGTCGGCCCCCGAGGTCGTCTTGGAGGTCGGTACCGGTTCTGGATGGGTCGCCGAGCAGGTCCACGCCGCAACCGGTGCACGCGTCGTCGGCAGCGATCTGAACCCCCACGCCTGTCGACAGGCTCGCGACCGCGGCGTCGAAGCCGTCCGGGCCGACCTGCTCGGCCCGTTTGCCGACGGTGCCTTCGATGCCGTCCTGTTCAACCCACCCTACCTGCCGACCGATCCCGACAACGAGTGGGACGACTGGATGGAACACGCCCTCTCGGGCGGCGAGGACGGTCGACGGCTCATCGGTCCCTTCCTGCAGGATGTGGGGCGCGTGTTGGCTCCCGGCGGCGAAGTCTACCTGCTGGTGAGCAGCCTCACCGGGTACGATATCGTGGTCGACCTCGCCGAGCGTGCGGGGTTTTCGGTCGACGAGGTACGACAGGAATCCTACCCCTTCGAGGTGCTGTCGATCCTGCGGTTGCGACCGACCTGAGGGTCCGAACTTCACGATCTGAAACTGTGTGCGGTGAGTTTTGGTGGTGTCAGATGACGCGTCCGTATGGACTGGCAGTTCCACCACGACGAACCGTCGACGACCAGCCCTCCCAGCGCCGATCGGCTCGGTCGACGCCGGCTGCTGACCGCCGCTGGGACCGCAGCCGTCGTCGGACTGGCCGGCTGCGCGGATGTCGCCAACTCCGTCGCCGAACTCGCGTTGGGCGAGGTGAACCTGTTCAATGAGACCGGCCAGCAGGTCGCCGGCTCGATCACCGTGACCGGCCCCGAGGGGTCGACCGTCCTCGACGAGCGCTTCGAGATCGAGCCCAGTAGCGACGACGAGGAATCCGACGACGAGGAGTCGGGGGGAGAGCTACGACGACGTCTTCGCCGGAGCCGGCTCCTACACCGTCGCAGCCGAACTCGACGACGACAGCCCGGTCAGCGGCGACGGCACGATCGAGGCCGCCCTCGACGTCGCCGCTCCCGAGGCCGAACACATCGTCGTCGTCTTCGGGGTCGACGACTTCGAGGGTGAGACTGGCGCGTTCGTCATTGAGGAGTTCACCGATATCGGCGACCACGTCGACGCTTGAGTGTCGCCGACCTGCCGCATGCTTGCGGTCGCCAGTCGCTGAATTACTAACAGGCATAAATTGTCTTAGTAAATATTAAGCGACCTCATCCCGAAGTCGGGAGCATATGACAGAACGCGTTGCGACGACGCCGGGGCTGTTCCCGCTTCCCGACCGAGCGAAACAACAGCTCTCGGACCTGAAGGGCCACCAGAAGGGCGATCTGATCTCCGGTTCGGAGGGCGGTCAGATCGCGGCGGCCTACGAAGAGTATCGCGGCGAGGTGATCGCCGAGCAGCAGTCGACCGGGCTCGATCGCATCGTCGAGGGCCAACTGCGGTGGGACGACATGCTGGCCCATCCGCTGACGACCCACGACAACGTCAGTGCGAAGGGAATCGTCCGCTACTACGACAACAACAACTTCTACCGCGACCCCGTGGTCGAGGGCGATCTTACCTTTTCCGGCGACGTGGCAGGCGAACTCGACGCCGCGACCGCCCTCCTCGAAGAGGGTGACGCTCTGCAGGCGACGCTGCCGGGTCCCTACTCGCTGTTCGATCTGGCGACCGACGAGCATTACGGCGACGACGCCGAGTTCTTCGAGGCAGTCGCGGAGTTCCTCGGCGGCGAAGTAGAGGCCTTCCCCGACCACGAGACGCTGTTCCTGCTGGAACCCTCCCTCGTGGAGAACGCCCCCGACGAAGACCATCAGGAGCAACTGGCCGAGGCCGTCGACGCCGTCGCCAGCGAGACCGACGCCGACGTCGTCGTCCACACCTACTTCGGCGCGCTCGACGAGAAGACCTACGCCCACCTGATGGACGCCGACGTCGAGGCGCTGGGCTTCGATCTCGTCGCGGGCGACCGCGAGGACACCCTCTCGAACATCACCGAATTCGGCACGAAGGACGCCGCCGCCCTCGGCATCGCCGACGGCCAGAACACGCTGGTCGAATCCGCCGAAACGCTCGACGAGCGTGTCGCGTGGTTCGAAGACCAGATCCCGGTCCAAGAGTTCGACCGACTCTACCTGTCGACCAACACCGAGCCGTTCTATCTGCCCGTGAACAAACACCGTGAGAAACTCGCCGCCATCGCTGCGGCAGCCAACACTGACGAAGAGGAGGTTACAGCATGAGCCGACCCGCCGACAACCGCGCCCAGTTCCGCCCCGAGGACCACCCCAACGACCACTTCCTGCTGACGACCGTCGTCGGCTCTTACCCCAAGCCCAAGTGGCTCAACCGCGCCGACGAACTCGTCGACGACGAGGAGTCGAAGTTCGACGAAGACGACCTGAAGGAGGCCCACGACGACGCCGCCCGCGTCATCACCCACGAACACGAGCGCTGTGGACTGGATACCGTGGTCGACGGCGAAGTCCGCCGAAATGAAATGGTCGAGTTCTTCGCCGACCGGATCGACGGCTACGAGTTCAACGGACCGGTCAAGGTCTGGGGCCACAACTACTTCGACAAGCCCTCGGTCAGCGCCGAAGTCAGCTACGACGAGCCGTGGCTAGTCGAGGAGTTCGAGTTCACCGACAGCGTCGCCACCCACCCGGTCAAGGTGCCGATCACGGGTCCCTACACGCTGGGTAACTGGGCGTTCAACGAGGCCTACGACACCGAAGAAGAGCTGGTCTACGAGCTGGCGGACCTCGTCAACATCGAGGTCGAGCGACTCGTCGAAGCCGGAGCCAAATACATCCAGATCGACGAGCCCGCGCTGGCAACGACGCCGGACGACCACGCTATCGTCGGCGAGGCGCTGGACCGCATCGTCAGCGGGATCCCCGAAGAGGTCCGGATCGGCCTCCACGTCTGTTACGGCGACTACTCCCGCATTTATCCGGAACTCAACGACTACCCCATCGACGAGTTCGACATCGAACTCTGCAACGGCGGCTACGAGCAGATCGACGTGCTGACCGAGCCGGAGTTCGTGCCGGATCTCGCCCTCGGCGTGGTCGACGTCCACACCGCCGAAGTCGAAACGGTCGAGGAGATCAAGGAGAACATCAAACAGGGCCTGAAAGTCGTCCCGCCGGAACGACTCACCATCAGCCCCGACTGCGGCCTGAAGCTCCTGCCACGGGACGTTGCCTACGGCAAGATGGAGAACATGGTGCAGGCGACCCGTGAGGTCGAGGCCGAACTCGACGCCGGCGAGATCGACCTCGACGAGCCGCTGCCGCTCGCCGAGTAGCACTACCCCCCAACCGCCTCGCCGGAGAGGACTGCATTCATGAGTTTTCGCTCCCCGAGCCGCAGGTGTTGATGGAACGTCGGCGCGGAGATACCCAGCGTCGCGGCGATCTCCTCGCCGGAGGCCTCCCGCGGCCACTCGAAGTAGCCCGCCGCGTGGGCCGTTTTGAGTACTGTTTGTTGCCGGTCGGTCAGTTCGCCGATCGCCGAGGCGTCGCGCGAAGTGTCGACCGGCTCGGCGTGGATCTGTCGACGAGCCAGTAGCTCGGCGTCCGGAGCCATCTCACGGACGGTATCCATCAGATCCCGGACGCGATCGCTCGTCGGCAGGTGGACCGTCAGGAACCACTCGCCGCCGTCGAGCACCGCGGCGTCGGTCGACCAGCCGTGGGCCGCCAGCAGTGGGATGATACACGCCCCCGTGAATCGGAGGGCGATCCGTACCGATTCGGGTGGACCGCCGATGACCGTGAGGTCGATATCAGGGTCGGGGTCGACGACCGCGCTGAGTGCCGCGAGTTCGTCGTCGGTCGTCGTGCCGTAGACGACGTAGTCGCCGTCGGCCGCAGCGACCGTCTGGGTCACCTCGACTCGCCAGTCGGCAGTCGGCTGTGGCTGCTCGACGGCGGCCGGGATCCGGAGGTCGACCTCGATCAGTTCGTCGCTCATCAGCGCCTGTTGGTGTTCGCCGGCGGCGATCGCGTGGCCGACGACCGCCCCGAGCTGAGCGAGGATCGCCCGCTCGTCGGGGCCGAAAGCGGTCGACCGATCAGTGTACACACAGCAGACGCCGTACAGCGCTCCATGGTGGGCGATCGGCACGGCCGCGATCGCCTGCTTGGTGTAGGCCTCCCCCGCGTCGTCCCGCCAGTCGAAGGCCGGCTCCTCGCGGATCTCGCCCGTCGACTGTACCTCGCGGGTCCAGATCGCCTGCCGGACAACCGTCTCCCCGAACGGTCGCTCGAAGGTACCGTCGGCGGCGATCCCGTCGGGGCAGTCGCCCGCGCTGGCTCGCACCGTGATCGCGCCGCTCGGCCCGTCGACTGCGCCGACCCACGCACAGTCGTAGCCCGTCGTCTCGACGAGCGCCGAACAGACCGTCTCGTCGATCTCCGCCCGCGAGGACTGATCGATGACGGCGTGGGTGACCGCCCGAATCGCCGCACTGAGATCGGTGATCGCTTCGAGATGTGCCAACTCCCGTTCGCGCCGCCGGGCGGCGAGTCGGTACTCGGTGACGTTGATGTGGGCGACGACGGCGTGTCGACGGCCCTCGATGACAACCGGGACGGCGACCAGCAGGAACCAGCGCTGTTCGACCGGCGAATGACAGGGGTACTCCAGTTGGAACTGATCGCGGGTGCCCGCCAGTAGTTCGGCGAGCCCGCGGCGCGTCTCGGTCGCCGTCTCGGTCGAGGACTGCCCGCAGACGTCGAGATAGTTGGTGCCGATTGTGTCGGCCGGCGTCTGGATGTCGTTCCGGCGGCCGAACTCGCGCCATGCCCGGTTGGTCTGGACGATCGTCCCCTCGTCGTCCAGCACCGAGACGTTCACCGGGAGCGCGTCCAGCGATTCCCCCAACAGCTGTAGACGGCTCTCCATACGATCGGTTGGCCGGTGGGACGAATAACCGATACTGCACTATAGGTCTGGTTAGTGTCGACGTAGCGACAGCCACACTCGATTACTGGCCGGAAACCGACGCCGCTTCGAAACCGCTTGCGGCTCGGTCGTGGCCGGATACTGATCGATACTGTCGACGTACCCGAGCGGACCGAAGGGCTATTCAGTTGGCTCACATAGGACGAAATACGAACGATGTGTCAGTACGGACCACACCGGGCCGACTCGCCGCCGGGCGACGAGCTAACAATCACGGACGGGCCAGCGACGTCGGACGATCAGCGCCGCGAGTGGCGCCGCTGGGTCGTCGAGGCCGTCGGCAGTGCCGACGCCGGCGTCGTCCCGGTCGACCACCTCGTCGACCTGATCGCCGACCGCGAACCCGAGGAGACGAGTCGGTCGACCATCCGGACGGCGCTGACCGGAACGGTGTTGCCGGCGCTGGACCGAGAGCCCGTCTTCGAGTACGACGCCGACCGGGAACTGTTAATCAAATACACGTAGCCCGTCAGAACGCCCGTTCGTACTGCGGCGGCACCTCGACGGCATCCTCGCGACCCAACTGACGGGCCGCATGGAGCGTGAAGTAGGGGTCGCGGAGGTGCTCGCGGCCGATGATCGCCATATCGGCCCGCCCGTTGCGGAGCACGGCGTCGGCCTGCTCGGGGGCGGTGATCCCGCCGACTGCGCCGACGGCGAGTTCGGCGTCGGTTTCGCTTTTGATCCGCTCGGCGTAGGGGACCTGATAGCCCGGCCCGGTCGACGGGAGTTCCTGATCGGGGTGGATCCCGCCTGCGCTCACGTCGACGAAGTCAACGCCTGCTTCGGCCGCACGGTCGGCGAAGCGGACCGACTGATCGACGTCCCACGATTCGCGATCATCGAGCCAGTCGGTCGCTGAGATCCGGACGAACAGCGGCTTGTCGTCGGGCCACACCTCGCGGACCGCCGTGATGACGTCGAGCGGGAACCGGATTCGGTTGTCGAAGCTGCCGCCGTACTCGTCGTCGCGGGTATTGGTCACCGGCGAGAGGAACTCGTGGAGCAGGTAGCCGTGGGCGGCGTGGACCTCGGCGATCTCGAAGCCCGCCGTGTCGGCGCGCCTGGCGGCGTCGACGAACGCCTCGGTGACCGCGGCCAGTTGCTCGTCACCCATTCGACTCGTCTCCGGCGGCTCCTGACCGTCGTACGGATACGGTTCGTCGGTCGGCCCGAGGACGTCCCAGCCGCCGTCGGCGGGCTGGAGTGGATCGTGGCCCTCCCACGGTCGACTGGTCGAGGCCTTGCGCCCGGCGTGGGCGAGTTGGATCCCCGGCACGCTCCCCTGTTCTTTGATAAACGACGTCATGTCAGCCAGCGGGTCGACGTGGTCGTCGCTCCAGATCCCGAGATCCTCGGGCGAGATGCGGCCCCGTGGGTCGACGGCAGTCGCCTCGGTCATCACGAGGCCCGCGCCGCCGACTGCCCGGCTGGTAAGGTGTTGGGCGTGCCAGTCGGTGGCCCGGCCGTCGCGGTCCTCACAGGAGTATTGGCACATCGGCGAGACCATCACCCGGTTCGGGATCGTCGTCTCACGGAGCGACAGCGGCGTGAACAGATCGGCACTCATCACTGGACGGAGTCGACCCGGAGGCAAGTATGCATGGATCCCGGAAGGATCGTGTATTGCTACCGACAGACGATTCGATCAACACCTATATGCCGCCACCGACGCTACAACTAATTGCGAACGTCATGCCGCCGGTCGGGTTTCGATAACCATGCGCGTCAAACCGCACACTGAGCCCGACCGTAGCTGATGGCGTTCTCACTTCTACACTGGTGAGCGACAGCGCCGTTCTACTCGTCGACCTGCTCTGTCGACTCCGCGGCTTGGCGATCGAGCAGCGGCGAATCCGGATTTTCGCAGCCATCGACCCCACAGACGCCGGCGTCGGCCCCCGCGCGTGCGACGCCGGCGGCGACGCGGTCGATCTCCCAGTCGACATCGTGGCCCTGCTCGGACTCGTGATCGGCCAACGCGAGCCGTGCCCGACCGAGGTTCGGAAACGATGCCCGAAACTCGCAGTCCCGACACTCGATCACGACGTGGTCAGTATCCATCAGTAGCTGTTGGATCTGTGGCGTGAAAACGCTCCGTATTCGTCGACTGCGCCCAAACGATGCCGACAGCCGATCCGGACCTCACGCTGTGTCGGCGTCCGTCTCATCGTCGTCCGCATCGGCAGCGGCCCGCTCCATGGCGAGGGTTGCGATGCCGGCCGCGGCGAATCCGATGCCGACCGCCCGGAGCTGCCGGAGGTACGCCGGCGTCGCTTCGAGATCGCCGGCGTGGTCGAAGTTCTTGCCCAGCATCTTCTTGAAGATCGCCACGTTGAACTGGGGAACGACTGCAGTGAGGAGTCCCTGTCCGATCGCCCACAACGCGCCGAGTTTTCGGCAGTTCGTGTTCATACGGACGGAGCTACGGCTCCCGACACAATTAGGATTGCGGGAATTATAGGACAGTGGGACTGCGGCGGGAGCCACTGGCCCGGCTCGATGGCGCTACTCGTAGCGCCACTCGGCGGTGACCTGCTCGTAGTCGAGCAGTTCGTCGTCGTCGAAAAACAGGTCGATCTCGCGTTCGTTCGAGCCGGGATCCTCGTGGTCCGAGGCGTGGATCAGGTTCCGGCCGAGATCCAGCCCGTAATCGCCGCGGATCGTTCCCGGCGGCGACTCGGCGGGGTCGGTCTCGCCGACCATCCGCCGGACCTGTCGGGTGGCGTCTTTCCCCTCCCAGACCATCGCGAACACCGGGGCCGACGTGATGAAGTCGACCAACCCCTCGAAGAAGGGTTTGTCCTCGTGTTCGGCGTAGTGCTGTTCGGCCAGCTGCTGGTCGATCTGCATGGCCTTGGCGCCGACGAGCTTCAGTCCTCGCTGTTCGAACCGGGAGATAATCTCGCCGATGAGACCGCGCTGGACACCGTCGGGCTTTACCATTACGAAGGTCCGCTCGTCGTTACTCATGGATACTGTTGGTAGGGGATCAGGTTACCGCTTATGGCGGTATAGTTGCCGATCGATTCGGGTTAGTTGCCGCTTTCGCGGCCTGCTTCGGTCCACTCCAGATCGCGGGCCTCGCGGCCGAGCAGATAGTTCTTCTCGGCCTTCGAGTCCTTGAAGTGGAGGACGGTACCGTCTGTCTTGACGTACATCGTGCCCGTGCCGGGCTCGATCTCGTCGCCTGAGTAGTCGCAGGTGCGTGTTTCAACCATTATTGGCCTCCGATGGAGTCCGCATCACGCTGGGTCTCCCGCAGCTGCAGGATATCGCCCTCGCGGATCGGACCCAGCACGTTGCGGGTGATGATACGGCCCTGATTCGAGCCTTCTTGGATGCGGCACTTGACCTGCATGGCCTCGCCGTGCATCCCGGTCTTGCCGACGACCTCGATGACCTCCGCGGCCGTCGAGTCGGTGGCGTTCTCCTCTGCGCTCATGGTGGGTTACTGGAGTTCCTCGACCTTCGCGCCGATGTCCTCGACGTCGTCCGATGCGTCGCCGGCGTCGACGATGGCGGCGGCCGCGGAGCCAACTTCGAGTCCGGCGGCGTGACCGACGTCGTCCTGCGTTTCGACGAAGACGACCGGAATGCCCTTCTCCTCGGAAATCTCGGGGAGGTGCATCACGATCTCTTCGGGCGAGACGTCCTCGGCGACGTAGACGAGCTGGGCGTTGCCGCGCTCGACGGCCTTGGTGGTCTCGTTGGTTCCTTTCTTTACACTACCTGTGTCTCGGGCGACCTCGAGGGCGTCGAGTGCGCGCTCTGCGAGGTCGGCTGGGGTGTCGTAATCTACGTAAACTGCCATATGTTGTACCTCTCCTATCCGTGGGCTCGCACGTCCTCGCCGAACGGTTGGTCCCTGACGGCGAGGCGTATCATCAACCCCGATAGGCTGTACCCCTTCGTTCGACTCACCCCCATAAAAGCGCTTTCAAACCGTCCCACCCGTGTGAGGTCTCACCACGGCCCCTTGTGGGGGTTTTCGGCGTCGACACACGCGGGCCCGTGCCGAGCCATCCCACACGCGCCCCACGCCGACCGTGCTGCCGGCATCACTCATCAGTGTGCTGTCGACTGGCTACCAGTTTCCCTGTGGCCTACGTGTCGCGGCGGGCGAACAGCACGATCCCGACCATCGAAAACACGACCTCGTCGTCCTCGTTCGCGGTTTCGACACGCAGTCGAACCGTTCCGCGCCGATCGCTGTCGACCTCCCGCTCCTCAACAGTGGCCCGAACCGAGAGTGAGTCCCCCGGCTGGACCGGCTGCCACCAGCGGAGGTCGTCGACGCCTTTCGCGCCCCTCGTGGCTGCCTCCGAGAGGAGGCAGTCGACGAGCAGCCGCATCGACACCGACGCCGTGTGCCAGCCGCTGGCGATCAGGCCGCCGTAGGGCGACTTTTCGGCCGCGCGGTCGGGATCGGTGTGGAACCACTGGGGGTCGTACTGGGCGGCGAAGTCGACGATCTCGGTTTCGGTCACTTCGTATGTATCGCTGGTCCACTCGTCGTCGACAGCGAAATCTTCGAAATACAGCGTCATTGCCTCGGCTCGGTGCCGGACGGACAAAAGAGTGGGCTGCTCAGCTCCGCTTGCCGATCTCCTCGCGGAGAATGCTGCTGATCGTCTCGCCGTCGGCCTTCCCGCGGAGTTGGCCCATACACTCGCCCATGAGTCCGGAAAAGGCGGCCATCCCCTCCTCGGCGACCTGCTCGCTGTTGCGCTCGACGACGCCGACGATGACTTCGCGGACCTCGCCCTCGTCGACGCCGCCGAGTCCGGCCTCCTCGACCGCGTCCTCGGCGCTCAGATCGGGCTGCTCGGCCAGCACCGTCAGCACGTCACCCACGCCCTCCTTTGCGAGTTCGTCGTCGGCCACGAGTTCGAACACCGCGAGGAAGTGGGCATCCGCGAGGTTTTCGACCGGGACATCGTCCCGGCGGAGTTCGACGACCGTGCTTTCGAGCACCGATGCCGCGAAGGTGGCGTCGACGCCCTGCTCGACGGCCTCCTCGAACAGCGGCATCCGGCGGCCGTAGGCGACCTGCTCGGCGAGGCCGCTGTCGAGCCCGAATTCGTCTTGGTAGCGGTCGACCTTTGCGGTCAGTAGTTCGGGCTCCTCGATCTCGCTGGGATCGGGTTCGACCGGCGGTACGTCGGTCTCGGGGTACATCCGTGCTGCGCCGGGCAGCGGGCGGAGATATCGAGTGGTTCCCTCCTCGGTCGCATCGCGGGTCTCCTCCGGCACGCCCTCTATAGCCGTCGCCGCGCGCTCGGCGACCGCCTCGATAGCGAGATCGGCGGTCTCCGGATCGGCCGCGACGATGGCGACCGCGTCTTCTGGGCCTGCGTCGACAGCCTCTCGGAGCGCGTCGACTTCCGCCTCCGTAACGCCGTAGGCCGGCAGTTCGTCGGTGTGGAAGATGCCGCCCGCGCCGTGGCGTTTGGCATGGTCGGAGAACTCGGTGCCGAGTCGGCGGTCGGGCTGGATCTCCCGGCCGACGAGTCCGTCGAATCCGAAGAGGGGGACCGCTGTGACCTTGCCACCCGAGCCGAGTGCGCCACCGATGACGCCGGAGTCGGTGTCTTCGAAGACCGCGGTCACATCCTGTGTGTCGCCGACACCGGCCTCGCGCTCGCCGAGTTCGGCGGCGATGTCGACCAACTCCGATTGGCGCTGGACCTCCAGTTCGACGATCTCGTCGATCTGGTCGAGGGCCTGCACGCCTTTGATCTCGACGCGTGCGCCCTCCTCGATGGAGACGTTGACGTCCTGTCGGATGGTGCCGAGGCCGCGCTTTACTTTGCCCGTCGACCGCAGGAGCATCCCGATGCGTTCGGCGGCTTCTTTAGCCTGCTGTGGGCTCCGGATGTCCGGCCCCGTCCCGATCTCCACGAGCGGGACGCCGAGGCGGTCGAGGCTGTAGAGGACGCCGTCGTCCCGTTCCTCGACGCGCTGGGCGGACTCCTCTTCCAGCAGGAGGTCGACCACTGATACTGGCCCGTCGCTCGTCTGGATCTCGCCTTCCTGCCCGAGCAGCATCGTGCGCTGGAATCCCGAGGTGTTCGAGCCGTCAATGACCAGTTTGCGCATGACGTGAAGCTGGTCGACGATCTGCATATCGAGCAGCGAGGCGATCTGCATCGCCACGGCGAGGGCCTCGTCGTCGACCTCCGTCGGCGGTTCGTCGTCCTCCTCGACCAGACAGGTGGTGTCGTAGGCGAGGTACTCGAACTCGCGGTCGACGCGGCTCTCTTCGAGGGCGGCGTCGTCGAGTTCGCCCAGTTCGCTCTTCGTTGGGTGCAGAAATCGAGTGATCGTTCGCTCGGCGTCTTCGGGCTCGCGGATCTCGGTCGGCGACTCACAGAACAGCTTGGTTTCGGTGTCGAGCTGTTGGTGAATTTCGAGACCGGCGACGAGACCGAGTGACTCGTAGTCGTACTCGGAGCTACTCATTGGGCGAACGTGGGAGACGGGGGCCTAAAAAGGATGCAGATGCCGAGCGGGTCAAAACACGGCAGCTCCGGCCACCCCACGGGGGAGGGGGCCGGATCGGTCGGGACGGCAGTGGTTAGGATCGTACGCGACGGAGCCCTTCTCCGAGGCCTTCGGAGTCACAGTCCTCGGTCGGACACTCGTAGTGCCACCCGTCGCGGGTGGCCTGCCCCTCCGGGAACGTCGATCCACATTTTCGGCACAGTAACAGGTCGCGTCCCCGTGTCTGAAGCTGAGGCATATTTGAACGGACGACAGGTACCGGCTTCAAAATATCGTTTTCGAGGCTAACGGCCAGTAGCCGGTATTAATTCGGCTCCGTCTTGTGATTCGAACGGTCGACACCGGGGTTTCGAATCCCTGTAACGTGCCAACTACTGGCGCACATCTCTCTCAAAATCGACTGTATTCGAACGTAGCCGCCCGAATCCCTCACGATCGTTCAGTGTCGACCGGCCACACTCGGCCGACAGGCCGTGTCGACTGGTCACTGTGAGCGGACTGACGAAACGGATGGGCAGTTCGCACCCCGAGTCGGCTGGCCTACTCCTCGGTGCCGAGAATCCCGCAGTAGATTACCGCTTCAGTGCGCGGATGTCGATCAGCCGATCAGCGGCGTGTGGTCACCATCACGTGTGTGCAGTTCGGGATACATCGAAAACCGGTCGTATCGGCGGGCCTCACGGAACTTTCCGAACCCGAGACGGCGGTACGGTTCGGGTGGGACGACACCCATTTTGACGAAACAGTCCCGGATCTGGCATCGAAGGTGGTAGTCGAGGAACCCCCGGAACGCGGCAAGCGACGCGGGCGCATACGGGAGGAGTTCGAGTCGTGTGTCTGCCTGCCGGTCGAACGGATCATCGGCTGCTGCGACTTCGTGTCGACCCTGTCGATTCGGATAGCCGACGTGAATCCCCGAGACGGCACTGACCGTGAGATCGGTGTCGCGTGGATCAACACCGGGATCCTCGTGGAAGTCATCACTGAACGACTGCCAGCGGTCGAGGTCGGCGTCCGAGAGTTCGGATACTGGACGGACCTCGGTGTTGTCTTCAAGCGAGATTCCGTAGGCCGTCGCTAGCTCGCGGGCCCGATCGGTGATGGATGTCTCGGAGAGATCGAGACCGAGATAGATGTCCTGTTCGTAGACGACCCCATTCGGCTTCCGGACGGCCGATGGGAGTTCGACCGGCCGGTCGACGGGGTCGTGGTGGCTCCGGATCTGGGTGTGGAGTGCGCCGAAAAACTGCTCGAACTCGGCCGGCGAGAGGCTATCGATAGCCTGCCGGACGGCTTCGATATAGGCCGGGTTGTCGGTGTGGTCGACTGCCTCATAGCCCCGCTCGGCGAACACGTAGTATCTGGTGTATCGCCGCGCCTGATTGTTGTGTTCGTTGTCTTCGGCGGTGCGCTTGCTGGCATCGTCTGCGTACGCCTCACATTGGTGATACAGGATATCTCCTGTCTCATCCATCTCGATTAGATGCTCAGCACCATTATTGTCTATAACACTCAGACCAATTCTCTCTGATTCACCTGTTATTATTGCATCCATAATTTTTCACCGTCGACTTTGTGCATCGCCCGTGGGCGTGCCACCATGATTCTCTCTGGCCGCGACGAGCTCTTCGTACATTTCGGCCATCTCGTGGTACATCTCTTCGAGTCGGTCGGCTTCGCCACCGGGGCGGTTGGTGATGAGTGAACCGATCGTCTCCTTGGCGAGATCACCGGAGATCGCGCTGGCCATTCCGACGACTGCGCCGCCAGCGCCCGCGATGGCCGAGCCGGGACCGAGAACCGATCCCGCAGTCGCTCCGGCCGCAAAGCCGGCAGCACCCTTCGTTGCGACCGCCGGCAGGTCGACTCCCTCCGTGGCTCCGGGCGTGGCTTCGAGCATCGTCTCCATCAACTGTTCCTGCCGCTGTTCGGTGTGTTCCACGCGCGTTTCGAGATCGTCGACCGCCTCGTAGAGCATCCCGCCCTTCGCCGAGCGCTGAACGTGCATCGCACAGCCCATCCGATTGACGACGACAGGCCCGTCTTCCATGACCTGCTGGGCGACCTCCTCGGCCTCGCGTTCGAGGGCGGGATCGGGGTCGACCTCCAACGCCATATCGTCCTGCGGCAACATCGACACTGCGCCATCCGTCTGCTGTCTCACGTGTGCCAACTCGTGAGCCAGCACGTGCTGGCCCTCCAGCGATCCCGGATCGTACTCGCCGGCATTGAACGCGACATGATTGCCGACGGTGAACGCGCGGGCGTTGATCGCCTCGCAGGCTGCGGCGGCCTGCGGGCCAGTGTGAATCTGTACGTCGCTAAACGACTCCCCCATCCGATCCTCCATCGCCCGCTGGATCGAGCTATCGAGCGACCGGCCAGTCGACGAGATCACATCCCGAACCGAATCGGGCACACCCGTCTCTCCAGCCCGATCGGTGTCGTCGACGGCTTTCTCGCTCCGCAGTACGGATCGGCGGTTCTGTCGTTCGATATTCGTTGGTACCGCCGAGGGGCGCTCGGCCTGTCGCTCGCGGAAGGCCTCCATGTCACGGGTCTTGCCCATGATATCGGTCGGCATCCCCTCGTCGACCCACTCGTGGACGTGCTGGCCGTAGGTCGACTCGTGGGTCTGCAACCGCTGGAGCGTCCGATGGTCGGGAATCGTCATTTCGAAGTGTTGTTCGCCCTGCTCGATGTCGTTCGTCCAGATCCCTGACGACTGTTGGTGTGACTCCTGTGGAGTCGATCCGTGTTGTCGAGTAGTCCGAGCTACCGAACTCGAGCTGGCAGTGGTTTCCGTCCGATCGAATGAGCGAAACCCCATGGAGAGACTCTACAGTGGCGTGCCACCGTCATCCTATTTGAAATATCGGGGGTGAAAAACAGTCGACAGCGCGCTCGGTGCTGTTCGTCGCTACTCGTCGGTGCCGAGAATCCCGCGGTGGGTCATCGCTTCGGGATCGAGTACCTCGTCGGCCTCCTCGGGCGTGAGGTATCCCTCGTCGACGGCCACTTCGCGGACCGTCTTCCCCTCGGCGAGCGCCTTCTTGGCGACTTTCGAGGCCTTGTCGTAGCCGATCGCGGGGTTGAGCGCCGTTGCGAGGGCCATCGACTGTTCGACCTGCTCGGCGCAGTACTCCTCGTTGGCTTCGAGTTTGTCGACGAACCGCTCGGCGAAGATCTCCGAACCGTTCGCAATGAGTTCGGCCGACTGGAGGAAGTTGTGGGCGAGCACCGGTTTGTAGAGGTTGAGATCGATCTGCCCCTCGCTCGCGCCCGCGGAGACGGCGGCGTCGTTGCCGACGACCTGTTTGTGGAGCTGGTTGACCGATTCGGCGACCACCGGGTTGATCTTGCCGGGCATGATCGATGAGCCGGGCTGGTTTTCGGGCTGTTCGATCTCGCCGAGCCCGTTGCGCGGCCCCGAGGCGAGGAGTCGGAGGTCGTTGGCGATCTTGTTCAGGGAGCCAGCGACGGTCCGGAGCGCGCCGTGGGCCTCTGACATCGCGTCGTGAGCGGCCTGTGCCTCGAAGTGGTTGTCGGCCTCGCGGAACTGGAGACCGGTCTCCTCGGACATATATTCCGCGGCGCGCTCAGGGAACTCGGGGTGGGTGTTGAGCCCGGTGCCGGTCGCGGTCCCGCCGAGGGCGAGTTCGCCGAGATGGTCTTGGATGTTCTCGGCGCGAGCGATCCCCTTCTCGATCTGAGCGCGGTAGCCGCCGAACTCCTGGCCGAGTCGGACCGGGGTTGCGTCCTGCAGGTGGGTTCGGCCCGTCTTGACGACGCCGTCGAATTCGTCTTCCTTCTCGCCGAGCGATTCGGCGAGTGTTTCGAGCGCCGGAACCACGTCCTTGGCGACCGCTTCGAGCGCCGAGACGTGCATCGCGGTCGGGATCACGTCGTTGCTGGACTGGCCGTAGTTGACGTGGTCGTTGGGGTGGACGACGCGGTCGCCAATCTCGTGGCCCATGATCTCGGCGGCGCGGTTGGCGATGACCTCGTTGGCGTTCATGTTCGAGGAGGTGCCCGAGCCGGTCTGGAAGATGTCGACCGGGAACTGGTCGTCGTGGTCGCCGGCGATGACCTCGTCGGCGGCGTCGACGATGGCCTCGGCAATGTCGTCGTCCAGCAGGCCGAGATCGCGGTTGGCCTGTGCGGCGGCCTTCTTGACGATGCCGAGCGCGCGGACGAAGCGTCGACCGAACGCGATCCCCGAGATGGGGAAGTTCTCGACGGCGCGCTGGGTCTGTGCGCCCCAGTAGGCGTCCGCGGGAACCTGCATCTCTCCGAGACTGTCGGCTTCGGTTCTGAACTCGTCGGACATACGCGGCCCAACGCGGGATTCCGGGGTAAAAGCTACTGATCTTCCCGGAGTCTGGGACCGATTAGGCCGTCTCCTCGGTGTACTCCTCGGGGGTGTAGGTCTTGAGTTCGATGGCGTGGATGTCGGTCGTCATCGCCTCGCCGAGGGCGTCGTAGACGAGTTGGTGTTGGGCGACGAGGCGCTTGCCCTCGAAGGCCGGCGAGACGACCTCGGCGGCGTAGTGGGCGTCCTCGAACTCCTCGTCGACCGCGCGCGGTCGACTCACCGTCGCCTCGGCGTCCTCGATCCCCGCTTCGATCGCGGCCTCGATATCGGCTGCGTTCATGGCTGGACGTTGGGGCCGACCACTAAAAACGGCAGGCTTCGGGCGGTCATGGGCTCACTCGTTGACGATCGTCCCACCGAGGTAGCTATCGATCTTGTCGGTCGACTTCTGGATGCGCTTCGAAAACGTGAGCACCCGCTGGCCCTCGACTCGCCGATCCTGTTCGATGTCCAGCGTCAGCCCCTGCTCGCGGAGATGCTCCAGTAAGGCGTCGACGACCCGCGGGTCGGCGCGAACCGTGTGGCGCTCGCCGAGTCGCTCGCCCCCGTCGACCGCCTCGATGGCCTCGGTCATCGGCACGAGTAGCGACTCGCCGACGCCGTGGGCGCGCGCCCGTCGCTCCGCCTCAGTGTCGGCGAACTCGACCGACTGGAACCCTTCGCGGATGAGCCGCCGGAAGGAGAAATCCCGGCCGTAGTCGAACGGGAGGCCAAAGGCGAAGGCCAGATCGCCCTGATTGGCCGCCGAGGTGGTGTATTTCAATTGTTGGCCGCCGTCGATCGTCTTCATTACGATTCCCTCGCGGTCCCGCTCGTCGAGATCGTCTATGGTCTCGGGCGTCGACTCGACCGCCTCGCTGGGCGTATAGATCCCGAACAGGTCGACCTGCGGAATCCCGAGGTCTGCACAGGCTGCGCGCCGATCTTCCACCGGCAGCGACTCGCCGCTGACGCGCTCGCGGATGTCGAACGCCCGGAAGGCGATCGAGTCGACATCGTAGCAGTCGGCGGTCGTGTAGGGGTTTTCGGGGCCGATCATCTCACCGCAGAGCATTCGGTCGGGATGCTGCTCGAAAAAGCGGTCGACGGGGAGTAGCGTCCTGACCTTGTGCGTCGTAAACGGACAGACGATCCCGCTGCGCGTGAAGGCCAGCACGTCGCCCTCGATGCGGGCCACGCGGACGTTGTAGCCGTTGAGCTTCTCCTCGACGGCGATCTCGCGGTCGAAATGCTGGGGGATTCCCTCGTCGAGCACCAGACAGCGGGGGATCTTCGGAAAGCCACGAACTACGGTTCCGGCGACCAGTACGGTCCCCTTCTCGACGGCCTTGCGGTAGTCGGGCAGTCGACGGTACTCCCGACCCGCGTAGCTGTCGTCGTGGAACTGCTCGGCGAGGTCGGCGAACCGCTCCCGAGACAGCCCGAGTTGGTCGTGGTACTCCATGACATAACCCACGCCGTCGACACCCATCAATCTCCTCGCCGTTCCCTCGCTGTCGTGCGAATTTCAGGAATCGAATCCAGTTCGACGGACGGATCTGGAGCTACAAACCGACGGGGGTTGAGGTCGACATATGGACCGCTCGTTCAAACAACGGTTCGTCCTCGATACGTCGCTGTTCATCACCGAGGAGATCCGTCGCGACGAGGAAACGCTGGAGGAGGCCATCGACAGGCTGCTGGATCTGATCGCGGCCGCGCGGCTGGAGCTGGACATCTCCTGTCACATGCCGCCGTCGATCCACAGCGAACTGACGACGATGCTCGACGCCCGGGGTGTGTCGGCGTCGACCCAGTCGACACTCACCACGTGGGTCATCCGCAAGCATCCCGACCGATACACAGTCTCGATTCCAGCCGACGTGGTCTATCGGTTCGTCGACGAGATGAGCGACCGCGTGGATCGAGGGCTCCGCGTTTCGGAGGAGGCCGTCCGCCGGGCCGAGACCTCGGGTGACGAGCCGGTCGCGGACCACGACCACATGACCGAGGTCGACGCCGTAATCTCGGATCTCCGGGATCGCTACCGGCGGGCGCTCCGGCAGGGGGTCCTCGACTCGCGGGAGGATTTCGACCTTCTGATTCTGGCCCGCGAACTCGATGCTGGCGTCGTCACCGAGGACACGGGCATCATCGCGTGGACCGAGGACTTCGGGCTCCGATACCTCCGTGGGCAGGATTTCCCGCCGCTGCTCTACGATTATCTGGAAGCGGTCGACGCCCTCGACCGACTCGATCATCCCCGCCCGCAAGACGAAGGGGGCTAACTCCAGCGATCCAGCCCGGTCTGGACGACCGAGGATTCGATGCGCTCGAAGCCGCGTTCGACCTCGCTCTCGTCGACTTCCCACTCCTCGGTCACATACTCACGGGCAGCAGACAGATCAGGGTTGATGTCGGTATCGTACTCGTAGTCGTCCGTCACCGGCGGATCGAAAAACAGCTCACGAATCCGGTCGGCGAACTCAATATGGTCGCCACGGGCCTCCAGGACCGCGAACAGATCGCCGTGTTCCTTGATCAGTTTGATCGCCGTCTTGGGGCCGATCCCGTTGATTCCCTCGTTGAAGTCGGTGCCGCAGAGCATGGCGGCGTCGACCAACTGCTCGTAGCTGATGTCGTGGTTGTCGAGAGTCGGCTGGAGTTCCATCAGTTCGGGATGGCCCTTGCTCGTCAGCCCCCGCAGGGTTCGGGGTGCGCCAAAGAGGAGCGTGTCGTAGTCCTCGCTGCCGACGTAGTCGGCGTCGCCGATCCGGGTCATGTAGGCGGCCTGGGCCTCGCCCTCGGCGGGCGCGTCGATGTACGGGACATCCATCAGGTCCAGCAGTTCGCGGCTGGTCTCGTGGATCGTCTCGGTGAGCCGGACCGTCCGGGCCGACAACCGGGCGGCTTCGACCGTGTCTCCGTCTTCCTTGGCCTGCTCAAGCCGTTCTTCGGCCTCCTTGCGGTTCTCCCGTCGACGCTCGACCTCGTCGTCTTTTAATTCCGTGACGCCACCATCGAACACGAAGACGGGCGTGAGGTCGTGCTCGAAGAACTTCGGGAGCCCCTGAACGATCCCGACGAGATTGGCGACTTCGGTGCCGTCGTCGGTCGTGTAGATCGAATCGTTGGTCCATTTGACCGTCGTCGTCAGATACCGATACAGCCAGTTGTGGGCGTCGACCGCGACGACGTTGCCCTCGATGTCGGCGAAGGGGCACTCCGAGAGCGCCGCCAGCGAGCGAAGATCCGCGTTTCCCATGGCTACTCGCTGGAGCCCTGCGGATTTGAAACCCCCGAGTCGTCGGTCCCGGTTTGCGAGCGGTCGTTGTCCTCGACCGGGTCCGGCGGATCGGCCGCCTCGTGATCGTGCAAAAACGACTCCTCGGCCGCAGACAGCCCGTCTCGACCACGAAACCGGTCGAGACCGCGTTGGTAGCCCGAGGTCGACACCGCGGCTCGCTGCCCCGTGGGTCGTTGCAGAATCAGTTCGGCGAGTCCCGTCTCACGGCCGGTCGTGCCGAATCCGGCCCGGTAGAGCGCGTGGTACGAAAAGACGTTGTTGACGGCGATCCGGACCCGGTCGTAGCCGCGATCGAGCGCCTCTGCGGTGACGAACGCCGCGAGCCGCGGCCCGAGTCGGAGACCGCTGCCGCGGAGGTCGTTGCGAACGGTGAGATACCGGATCCATAGCGTCTCGGCGTCGGTTCGGTCGGCGTTGAACGCGGCAGCCACGAGGATATCGGTGTCGAACGCCGCCGCCGAAAGGCCCTCGGGGAGCGACGCGAGGCCGTCGACACCCTGTGGGTCATCGCCGTCCGGCGTGTCGTGGTCGACGGGTGGCTCGCCACGTGCCACGGCAATACCGGTATTGCCAGTGACGAACTTCCCGGCGTAGCTGAACCGGCGGTAGTCCAGCCGGAGTCGGGGTTCGTCGACCGGCCAGCCGAGGAGGGCGAACTCCATACCAGATGTCGGTGGCCGCACCACAAGAATGGTCGTGTCGGAAGGGGCTTACACGGTCCGTCGACGGCGGTAACACTCGTGTCACCGCGTACTCAAGTAGCCGGACCGCCCTATATACAGGCATGACAGACACACCAGCAACGCCGGGCATCCACCACGTCACCTGTATCGCGGGTGATCCACAGCGCAACATGGATTTCTGGGTCGAGACCCTCGGCCTCCGACTCGTCAAGCGGTCGATCAATCAGGACGATCCGTCGACCTACCACTTCTTCTTCGCAGACAGGGAGGGCACCCCCGGCACCAGCATGACCTTCTTCCCGTGGGAGAACATGCGCCGGGGAAAGGTCGGCACCGGCCAAGTCTCCCGGACCGCCTTCCGGGTCCCCGAGGGGAGCCTCGACTACTGGGAAGCGCGGTTCGACGAGTACGGCGTCGACTATCAGGATCGCGTCGACCGCTTCGGCGAGACAGTCCTCCCCTTTACCGACCCCGACGGCCTGCCGATCGAACTCGTGGCTGTCGAGATTCCGGACGACGATCCCACGGTGCCGTGGACCGAGTTCGTCCCCGCGGAACACGCCATCCGCGGCTTCCACTCGGTGACGCTCTGGCTGGGCGATCCGTTCCAGACCGAGGAACTGCTGCGAACGATGGGGTTCGAGGTGGTCGGCACCGAGGAGTCGCCGGGCGACACGCCGGGCGACGAGCGCACCCGGTTTGCGGCGAGTGGGCTGGTCGGCAAATACGTCGACGTCCTCCCGACCATCGAGGGCGGCCGGCAGGGCCACGGGACGGTCCACCACGTCGCCTTCCAGACGCCGACCGACGAGGAGCAGGAAGCGATGCGGACGGCCGTCAGCAGACACAGTGTCCGGCCGACCAACCAGATCGACCGCCACTGGTTCCGGTCGGTCTACTTCCGCGAACCGAACGGCGTGCTGTTTGAACTCGCCACGAGCGACCCGGGGTACGACAGCGACGAACCCCTCGACGAACTCGGCGAGCGGCTCGTCCTACCGGGGGAGTTCGGGAGTCGACGCGAGGCGATCGAAGCCGGGTTGACCGACGTGACGATCCCGAGAAACGAATAGGAGCCTGCCGCTCAACTCGACAGCGAGTCGGCGGTCCAGCCGGGATCGACGCCGGTGACAGTGATACACTCGGCCCGGCAGGCCGGACAGAGGTCGGGTTCCACAGCGTCGCCCCGCGGGACGTACACCGCGCCACCGCACTCGATGCAGGCGTCGGCGACGACCGTCACGCAGTCCGCACAGACGTTGAAATCGTCGACCGTCAGGTCGCGCAGCGGTTCGAGTTGTTTGTCCAATGTGTACTCGTCGATAACCGTCTGGCAGCTGTGGCACGATTGCATAACGATGCAGTTTGAGCCATGTGACCACGCCACATATACTTGTCTCTTGGTACAATTGCCGCGCTACTGATCGGGAGCGGGGTCGACCTGATCAGGGTGGGTCGCACCGCCAGTAGCCGTCCCGCTCGTCGACGGCGTAGCCGGCCGCCGAGAGGATCGCTCGCACCTCGCGGCCGGTGTCGGTCGACAGCCCTGCCTCGTGAACCTCGATAAACAGGGTCGGTCGGTGGGTTTCGAGGGTCTCGCGGGCTCCCCGGAGGACGGCGGGGCTCGCACCCTCGACGTCGATCTTGATCGCGTCAGGTGGGGGGTAGTCGGCCACGATGCTGTCGACGCGCCGGATCGGCAGCGCGATGCTCTCGGCGAGGTCGGCTTCCCAGCGGGTCGCACTCTCGCGGTCGAATCCCGAGAGTTCGGGATACATCGAGACAAAGAACGGCCGCGTCTCGTCGGCATCGCCGACGCCACAGGCGACGACCTCGATCCGATCGCCGAGGTCGTTGCAGTCGACGTTCGCCCGCAGGTGGGTGCAGGTCCGGGGCGTCGGTTCGACGGCGACGAGACGGCGGCCCGGCGCGTCGACCGCCAGCGCCAGCGCGTAGATACCGACGTTGGCTCCGAGATCGTAGATCACCGCCTCGGGGCCGCAGTGAGCGTCGAGTGCGGCCAGCATCGGGTCGCTGCCGTGGCGGTTGAGCAACTCGTAGCTGTCGAACCGACCCGCAGGGGTTCGGTTCTCGGTCGCGAGCACCCGATGGGCGTAGTTGACCGCGACCAGCCGGTAGTAGCTCCGGTAGCCCAACCGGCGAAGCCGTCGACGGCCCCACGTCAGGAGTCGGTCCACACCGGCCCGAGGGGTCCGCGGCCCTTGGATATTCGTGATTTACGGTATCACGCCGCAATGTATCAGTCAGTGGGAATCCGGCAGCCATTCATGTGTCCCCACCGAAAGCACGACTGTATGACAACGATAGTGGCGAGCGAGGATGCGATGATCCGGACCGAAACGTTGGCATCGGTACTCGGCGACGAGGCGGAGGTCGTTGTGGCCGACTTGGAGTCGGCCGACGACATCGTCGACGCCGCCCGCGAGGCCGCCGGGCTGATCGTCGACGTCAACACGCCGGTCCCGACGGTGGTCTTCGAGGAGTGCGAGCAGCTACAGGTCGTCGCCCGCGCCGGCGTCGGCGTCGACCGGATCGACTTCGAGGCCGCCGCTGCCAACGACGTGACGGTGGTCAACGTTCCCGACTACTGTCGCGACGAGGTCTCGACCCACGCCGCCTCGCTGCTGTTTGCGGGCATTCGCCGCCTCAGCGTCTTCGATTCGGCAGTCAAAGGCGGCAACTGGCACTGGACCGACGGCCAGCCGATCTACCGGCTGACCGGCGAGACCGTCGGCTTCCTCTCGTTCGGCCAGTTGGCGCAGGCGACCGCCGAGAAACTGCAGGGGTTCGACTGCCGGTTCGTCGCGGCCGACCCCTACGTCGACGAGGAAGAAATGGCCGAGTACGGCGTCGAGAAAGTGCCGTTCGACGACCTGCTTGAGGAGGCCGACCACGTCTCGATCCACGCGCCGCTGACCGACGACACCCGCGGCATGTTCGACCGCGATGCGTTCCGACGGATGAGCGATACGGCGGTCCTTGTCAACGTGGGTCGTGGCCCGATCGTCAAGGAGGACGCGCTGGCGTGGGCGCTCGAAGAAGGCGAGATCGCCGCCGCAGGGCTCGACGTGCTGGAAACCGAGCCGCCGGAGGATTCGCCGCTGCTGGAGCGCGACGACGTGATCCTCACCCCGCATACGGCGTTCTACTCGGAGGAGTCGCTGGCCTACCTCAACGAGCACATGGCCAACGACATCCTTGCGGTGCTCGCCGACGAGCAGCCCAAGGGCTACGTCGACCCCGAGAGCGACTGGCTATAGAGCCGGACGGCAACGTTTAGGAGCGGTCGGCCCACACCATCGGCCATGACCGTAAGCGACTGGGGCGACTGGCTCCCACAGGCCGTCGACGCCGCTGACCCCGAGACGGTAGCGATCTGGTATCTCGGCTGCAACGGCTTCGTGATCAAGGGCAGCGAGGGCACCACCATCTGGATCGACCCCTATGTCGGACTGGGCGACCCACCCCGGACGATCCGGATGATCCCCGTCCCGTTCGATCCCGACGACGTCGACGCCTCAGCCGTCGACGCCGTGTTTGCCACCCACGAACACACCGACCACACCCACGGCCCGAGTCAGGGCCCGCTCCTCGAAACGGGAGCGGACTTTTTCGCCCCGGACGACAGCCTCGCGGTCGCCTTCGAGGACGAGGAGTGGCTCGACAGCTACGACATCAGTGAGGATCAGTTCACCGAGGTCACCGAGGGCGATCAGTTCTCCGTCGGCGAGTTCACCGTCGACGTCGTCGAGACCCACGATCCCGACTCGACACACCCGGTCGGCTACATGATCCAACACGAGTCGGGGACGATCTTCCACGCCGGCGACAGCAAACCGGCCGACACCTTCGTCGACGTCGGCGAAGCCTACGACATCGACCTCGGTATTCTCGCCTTCGGCGCGATCGGCAACATTCCCGACAAGGAAACCCGCGAGCCGGTGCGGACGAAGTGGTACGCGACCGAAAACGAGACGGTCAAATCCGCTTCCGACCTCCAGTTGGATCGGCTGCTGCCGAGCCACTGGGACATGTGGAAGGGGATGACTGCCGATCCGACTGCACTCCACCACCACGCCCGATCATACGAGTATCCACAGCAGTTGGAGATCGTCGAAATCGGTGACCGCGTCGACCTGTAGCCGGTCGCTCCCGTGGCGGTCAGTCCGCGAGCGGCAACTCGACGCTGAATACCGCCCCGCGCGGCTCGTTGTCCTCGACGACGACCGTCCCACCGTAGCGGTCGACCAGCGTGTCGACGAGGTAGAGGCCGATCCCCGTCCCGTTGCTGTCGAGGCCCTGCTCGCCGCGGCCGAAGATCTGTGTCTTGTGGGCATCCGAGACGCCGGGGCCGTTGTCGGCGATCCGGACAGTAACGGCATCGTCGTCGACGGCGGTCTCGATACCGATCTCGGGTTCTTCGGTGTCGTTGTGCTGGACGGCGTTCTTCAGGAGGTTCCGGAACACCGCCTCCAGCAGGTCGTCGGCCAGCACGTGGACCCGCGGGAGCTCGCCGGTGACGGTGACGACCGTCGTCGACTCCGCCGACAGCAGCCGGTCGATCTGGCCGTCGAGTGTTCTAGCCAGTGGCACCGGTCGACGGTTGGCGTCGGCCTGCAGCATCGTCTGGGCGAGGTCCCGAGCGGTCGTCGTGAGTTCGATGGCGTTGTCGGTGCTTCTGGTGATGACGTCGAGATACGACTGTGACTCCACCCCGAGTGTGCCATCGAGCATCTCGACGTACGCGGAGATCAACTGGAGATCGTTGCGGATGTCGTGGCGCACCACCTGATTGAGGACGTCGAGGTTGTCCCGCTGGGTCTCGAGTTGGCGCTCGTAGGTCTTGAGATCGGTGACGTCGCGGGCGTAGGCCAGCACCGCGGGCTCGCTGCTGTGGGCGGTCTCGTAGGGGATCTTGACCGTGCTGAAGATTCGCGTCTCGCCGTCGGCGGTCGTCACCGATTCCTCGGGGATCTGTTTCGGTTCGCCGGAGTCGATCACCGCCAAGTCGTCCTCACGGAAGTTCTCGTACTCGCTCGCGTCCGGCATCACCGCGGACTCCTGCTGTCCTTCGACAGTCGCGGTCGTCTCTCCGTAGCAGTCGGCGAGCGCATCGTTGGCCAGCAGGAACGTCCCGGCACGGTTCTTGACGAAGACGGGATCGGGGATCAGATCGATGATCTGCCGGAGCTCCGTCCGGGCCTGTTCCAGCTCCTGCTCGTCGCGCTTCCGGTCGGTGATGTCTTGGAAGATACCCAACGCGCCGACGACCTCGCCATCGGTGTCGACCTGCGGGTCGGCGACCGTCCTGACCCATCGGGTCCGATCTCCGGCCGTGACGATCCGGAGTTCGAGTTCGTAGGGCTCTCCCTCGGTCCTCAGTCGGTCGAACGCCTCCTGTATCGTCGGCCGATCTTCGGGGTGGTAGAACTCGATTCCGTCGGCCAGTGTCACCTCTTGGTCCACGGGGCGGTCGTGGATGCGGTAGACTTCGTCGCTCCAGTGGAGGGTGTCGTCGACGAGGTCGGCCTCCCACCAGCCGATCGAGGCGTTTTCCTGCGTCTGTTCGATGAGGTCGCGGCTTCGTCGGAGTTCTTCCTCCCGTTCCTTTCGTCCGGTGATGTCGGTGGTGATACCCGCGACCTGTGTCACGACCCCGTCGTCGTCGGTTACGACGTCGATCTGTGCCTGCACCCAGCGCAATCCCCGCTCGGGATGCTGGATCCGGTACTCTTGGGCCACCGTCCCCGTGATCACCCCCTCACGGAACTCCTCGACCGCCCCCGACAGCGCCTCGGTGTCGTCGGGGTGGACGTGTCGGAGCCACGACTCGGGGTCGGCGTAGGCCTCCGCGGGTGTGATGCCGTAGATGCGCTCGACGGCATCGTTCACGTACAGCGTCTCGGAGTAGTCGGCCGACACGAGGAAGAAGGCGTCCCGAACGGTGCCGGCGAACCGCTCGAACTGGGTGCGGAGCCGTGTGAGTTCCGCCTCCCGCCGTTTCTGGTCGGTGATGTCTTGGACGACCCCGGTCGCCGAGACGGGATCGCCGTCCTCGAAGCCGAGTTCGGCCTGCTGGCGCATCCATCTGGTCTCGCCGTCGTCGGTGACGATCCGGTGTTCGATGTCGTAGGGGTCGCCCGTCTCGGCAGCCGCCCACGCGGCGTCGACCCGGTCGGCGTCATCGGGGTGGATGTAGCTCAAAAACGTCTCGTGGTCGATGGTGGCGGCGTCGGTGTCGACCCTCCACATCTCGAACACCTTCTCGGACCAGTGGATCCGGTCGGAGGGGATCTCCTTGAACCACCAGCCGACGTCGGCGACGTCCTGTGCCTTCCGCAGGTAGGCCGCGGGCAGGTGGTGGTCGGTGCCGCCGCCGAGTCGTTCGGACCTCGCCCTCCCGTCTACCGATTCGGGGTCGCGGGCGACGACGACGACTCTCGGCTCGCCGTCGACCGTCGTGACCGTCGGGTGGAGCGTCTCCTCCAGCAGGTCGCCGTCGGCGGTCCGAACCGTCCAGCCGACCGTCCGCTCGTCGCCCCCCGCTGCCCGTCGGAGTCGGTCGACGAGGGGATCGTCGGTCGATCGCCCGGCGGCCAGCCCGTCGAGCGTCCGTCCAACCAGTTCGTCGTGGCCGTACCGCGAACGGGCGGCGGGGTTCGCGTCGGTGATCCGGCCGGTCGGATTCACGACCACAACTGCATCGCTGAGTGTATCAAGAACTGCCCACAGCGGGTCGACCGCCGCCTCCGAGCACGTGGCCCACCCCGAATCGTCCCTGACCATCTAACCATTGTATAGCTGTACAAATATATTATTCTGTCGTTATTGAAAAATAGAATGTACAACAGAAGCAGTAAATAACCACACACGCGGCGCAAATTTCGTGGAATAGTAGTCGTACCCGCCCGTCCTACCGTCGATGAGACGAACGGCTACACTAACGGGCTCGTAAATGTGAACCATAGTGAGAAAAACATGGGTGAATAATTAATTATTCTCCGAATAGATAGTTATTTTGAAACAAAAATTGTAATTATAGAACGAACGCCCGATTTAAGTATATTGGGTCGGTATGCCACGGTGCCGACCGAGACGAACAGCGGATGCCGAGCCTCCGGAACGGAGAACACGACAATGACAACTGATTACGACTTCCCCACGTGGTTTTGGGACCCGGAGACGACCGACGAAGACCGCCATATCTGGATGACACAGGACCGCTGTCGACGGCAAGCGATGCGACAGGACACGCCGTGGGCGCGGGCGGTCCGTAAACAACTCGAACGCCAGAAGCGCCGCCGGCAGGCGCGGCCGGATACCGTCGACGTCGCGGACTACTGTTGAACCGGGTCACCACCCCATTTTTTGTCGCGCAGTTGTTCGAACTGCCCGGCCAGCATAATTTAAATGTTCGTGAATGCGACTAAATAAAGAATCTATAACTATCAGGAATATCTCGGGGGCGGCGTCGGGCTATCAAACGCGAAAACAGCCCCACACATTTTAAGAGTCTGGTGTGAAACACCCCCACATGAGCCAGGGGTCAGACATCAACGAGACTGTAACAGTCTCGAACGACGGGATTACCGTCGAGAAGACTGTTACTGCGGAGGAGTTCCCCGTCCCGGCGGTGGTCTTCCAGATCGAGTCGACCGGATCGGAGCCGGCCCACGTGCGGCTGACCGATCAGATACCCGAATCGTTCCCGATGGAGCGGGTCGGCTTCCATCCGGAGTTCGAAAGCGACCGGTGGACTGCCTACAAGGACCACCGCGTGGAGTTCGAACGGGACCTCGAACCCGGCGAGGAACTCAAGACCGTTTACGGCATCCGGACCGACGACATGAGCGATCTGCGGTCGTTCCTCATCGAGCCGTCGGTCAAGGAACTCACCACACAGGAACAGGAGCAGGCCGCCGACATCGAGGGCGTACTGGGGCCCGACAACAGCCAACTCGTCCGGGACGTACTCTCCGGGGACCGGAGTTCCCTCCCCGGCGTCGACGACCAACAGGAGCCACTCGCCGGCGACAACGACCCCCTCGCCGACGCCACCCCGAGTACCGAGCCGACGGCGGCCGACGAACCCGGGGCGGTCGACGCATCTGCCGACCCATCCGCCGCCGATCCGGCAGCCGAGATCGACGACGCCGAACCGGCCGCTGAGACGGACGCCGAACCGGCAGCCGAGATTGACGATGCCGAACCGGCCGCGGAAGCGGACGCCGAACCGGCAGCCGAGGCCGACGACGCCGAACCGGCCGCTGAGGCGGATGCCGATCCGACAGCCGACATCGAGACGGCCGACGCCAGCGAGGCGACCGATAGCGGGACGACGATCGGTGACGAGGCAGTGGCCGACGCCGAATCGGTCGACGACGAGCAAGTCGACGACGCGCTCGACGAGCCGCCGGTCGAGGACACCGAGCAGGCGGCCGACGAGGCGGCAGTCGAGGCCGAGCCAGCCGACGAAGCGACTTCGACGGACGCCGATCCGGCAGTCGAGGAACCGGCCGCCGCCGAGCCATCGGCCGCCGACGGGACTGTCGACGCCGATACGGATGCCGCCTCGGTCGACCCCGAGGCCGACCAGCCGGCGATCGACGACGACCTCCAGCCGGCGATCACGGCGACGCCGGCGGTCGACGGCGACGAGGACGACTCCTCGTCGGTTGTCGCGGTCCAAGGCGGGATCGCCGCCGTGCTGGCGGCCGAACTCCGGAACGACAACGTCTCCGAGGAGGATCGCGCCCTGTTGGAGAAGGAACTCGGCTCCGGAGTGCCCCGGAGCGTCGAGGTCCGCCTCGACCGGGTCCAGTCACAGGTCGACGAGCTGGCGGCCTACACCGACGCTCTCGAAGAGTTCATCAACGAAAACGGGACCGCCACCGAGATCTTCGGCGATCTACGCTCGGACGTCGAAGAACTCTCGAAGGAGATCGACGAGATCTCGGTCGAACTCGATTCGGCCTCCTCCGAGCGGGCCGACCTCAGCGCGGACCTCACCAGCGTCCGGACCGGGGTCAACAGCGTCGAACGCGAGGTCGAGGCGCTCGACGACCGCGTCGACGACGCCGAAGCCAGTGTCGACGAGATCGACGACCGCGTCGACGATGCCGAATCGACCGTCGAGTCGGCCGTCGAGCAGGTCGACGACCTCGACGCCTCGGTCTCGAAGCTCTCCCGCGAGGTCGAGACGGCGACCGAGACCGCGGACAACGCGGCCGACCGGGCCAACACGGCGGTCGAGACCGCCGACAGCGCCGCCGCCGACGCCGAGTCGGCGACCGACGCCGTCGAGGATCTCGACGGCGACCTTGACCACGCCTTCGAGGAGATCGGCGACCTCGGCGAGACGGTCGACGATCTCGACGCACGGATCACAGAACTGGACACCGATCTCGGCGACGTCGACACGGCCGTCGGCGACGTCGAGGAAGAACTCGACACGCTCGACGACACCATCCGCTCGGCCAAACGCCGGCTCAGAGGCGACCTCGATGCCCTCGAAGAGCGGGTCGAAGACATGGACGTCCTCGACACCAAGGCCGACGTCGGCGAGGTCGACGCCATCGCCGACCGGGTCGACGAACTCGAAGCCGAGATCGACGCCCTCGAACAGTTCCGCAATCAGCTCTCCAGTGCCTTCGGCGGCGTCGGCGGCGGTGGCGACGGCGAGAACTGAGCCGCCCGCCGAGGGGTGAGACGGGCTCCCGTACGGCCAACGAAACGGAATCTGTTTAGGAGCCGGTTCCGACACCCCGACAATGAGCCGAACGGTTCCGGTGGCGGTGCCCAGAAAGGGTCGACCGCTCGAAGCGGTGCTCGACCGACTCGCTGCGGTTGCCGACTGCGGAGCGCTCGCCGACACGGTGAGTTCGACGCTCCGGTACGAGAAGGCGATCACCAAGGGCCATACCGAACCGGATCGCGGCCCCTACGAGCGACTGGCCGACTACAGCGATCCCACCGAGCCGACCGCCCCCGAGTACACCCTGCTGCGGGACAGCCGCGATGGCTTTCCCCGACGGGTGGTCTTCGACAGCGCGACCGTCGACTGCGGCGAGACGACGATCCACCTCATCGGCCGCGAGGAGCCGTTCCGCGCCCTGCGGACCCACGAGTTCGCCCTCGGCTTCGACAGCGCCGACCTCGTCCTCGAAGAGGTAGTCGAACTCCACCCCGAGGGGCTGGGCTCGCTCGCGGAGATCAACCGCCGGATCAGCCCCAAAGACACCGACGTCAGGGTCGTCACCGGGCTCGGTGACACGGTGTACCACACGCTGATGGCCACCCCCGAGTCGGTCGAGGGCCACGACCTCGATCGGGCGTTCGTCGACGAGTACGCCGGCCCGCTGTGTATCTCGCCGCGCTACGAGCGACTCGTCGAGGCCGTCCTCGGCACCGAGGCCATCGACGGCGTCGAGTTCGTCTATCCCGACGAGGACGTCGAGGAGGAGGCTGCCATCGCCGACGTCGGCCTCGGTGTCTATCTCACCATGACGGGGTCGACCGCCCGCGACCACGGGCTGGTCCTCGGCGAACAGTTGTTCCCCAGCGAGACCGTGCTGATGGAAAACGCCTCGGAGGCCGACGCGACGACCGACCGGCTCAAGGGGCTGTTGAGCGAGGCCGTCGCGGAAACCGAACTCGTCGCCGAATAGCCGGCGGTAGCGGCGCGGGGGGACTATCAGTCGCTGTATTTTCGGCCGTGTGTTTTTGTACTCGCGGGCGACAGGTCAGGTATGATTCGGGTCTCGGGCTTGCGGAAGACCTACGGTGATTTTGCGGCCGTCGTCGACAGCTCCTTTTCGGTCGAAGCCGGCGAGATCTTCGGCATCGTCGGCCCCAACGGCGCGGGCAAGACCACCACGCTGAAGATGCTCTCGGGGTTGATCGAGCCGACCGCCGGCACCGCCGAGGTCGCGGGCTTCGACGCCGCCGATCCGGCGATGCGCCACCGGCTCGGCTTCCTGCCCGAGGAGTCGCCGCTCTACGAGGACATGACCCCCCGATCGTATCTCACCTTCTTCGCCGACCTCTACGACGTGCCGCGGTCGACGGCCGACGAGCGGATCGCCGAAACGCTCGACCGACTCGAACTGGAGTACCGCGATCGGCGGATCGGCGACATGTCGAAGGGGATGAAACGCAAGGTCGCCATCGCCCGCTCGCTGATCAACGATCCCGACGTCCTCATTTACGACGAACCCGCAAGCGGGCTCGATCCCCTGACCACCAACTCGGTCCTTGAGTTCACCCGCGAGCTCCGGGCCGACGACAAGACCGTCCTCTTCAGCGCCCACAACCTCTACCATGTCGAGTCGGTCTGCGATCGGGTCATCATCATGAACGAAGGCCGGATCATCGCCCGCGGCAGCGTCGAGGAGATCCGCGAGGCCTACGGCGAGACCACCTACCACGTCTTCACCGATGTCGACCTCCCCGAGAGCGAGCCCGCCGATGGGGACCGCCACCGCATGGAGGTCGACACGATGGATGCTGTCGAGGACCTGCAGGACGCCGCCGCGGCCGCCGGCGGCCGGGTGGTCGACATCCGGACCGACGAGCCGAGCCTCGAAGAACTCTTCTTGGATCTCACCGGTCGCCAGATGGCCGGCCCCCGGACCGCGGCGGCGACCGATCCCGAGGCGTCGGCCGGCGACTCGCCGTCGACGCCTGACGACACCGAAGCCGCGACGGAGGGGCCACGGTGAAACTCGGGACGCGCCTCCGCCGGATCTGGCGGATCGCCCGCTGGGAGGTCAGCCTCGGCTCGCTGGGGCTCGACCGCCGGACGGTCGCCGCGGGCGTCCTGTTGGTGGCGCTGGCCGGGGCGATTGCCACCGCGGGCGTGGTCGGCGGCCTCGATGGTCTCTCGCCGAGCCAAGACATCTATCGGGTGGGCATCAGCGCCGACAGCCCCTACTACGACGTGGTCGAGAGCCACGCCGCGTTGGCCCCCTATCCGCCCGCCGTCGACCGGCTGGAACGCGGCGAGATCGACCTGCTGGTCGAATCCCGCGGCATCGGCGGGGCGACGATCGCAGCAGGCGGATCCGGAACCGTCGGCCTCGGGGGCGGCGGGCCGTCGGTATCGGTCGCTCACACCCCGACCGAGAAGGGAGCCGCGGCCCTGACGGCGTTCCGAGCAGCGGTCCAGCGCTACAACGACCGGACGATGGCGCTGGAACCCAACGAGACGGCCGCCTACCCCGTCTCGGTCCAGCTTCAGTACCGTAGTCAGGAGTCGCTGGTTCCCGGCGCGGTCGACGCCAACCGCTCGGCCGGCGGGACCGACGCCGGCGACGACGAACCCGGCAGTACCGATGGGAGCGACGGCGAGGAGTCGAATGGCAGTGGTAACGGCGAGAGCGACGACGCCGACGAGGGCGATGGCGACCCGTCGACGGTCGACGTCACCGACGGGACCGACCGCGAGCGGGTCGACCGCGCGGCGGGCGACGATTCGATCCTCGGCGATGTCTTCGGCGGCGGTGGCACGGAGGGCTCGCCCGCCGAGATCAGCCCGCCGTTCCCGTTCAGTTCGCTGGTGTTGGCGTTCGTCTTCCTCGTGCCGATGAACTTCGTCATTCAGGCCTACGGCGGGACGATCCTCAACGAGCGGATCAACCGCCGCGGCGAGTTGCTGTTGGTCGCGCCGATCGAGCGGCTCGACATCGTCGCCGGCAAGACGCTGCCGTATCTGGTGGCCGCGATCGTCGCCATCACCGGTATCAGCCTCGGGGTCGGCGGCGGGCTGGTGTCGGTAGCGGCCGTGCTGCCGATCGCTCTGGCCTTCCTGTCGTCGACGTTCGTCGGCGCGATGTTCGCCCGCTCGTTCAAGGAACTCACCTTTGTCACCGTCACGGTCTCGGTGTTTCTGACCAGCTACGTGTTCGTCCCCGCGATCTTCACCAACGTCACGCCGATCGCCCTGATCTCGCCGCTGACGCTCGTGGTGATGGAGCTACAGGGCGAGGCCGTCGGCCTCGGCGCGTACTTCTTTTCGACGTCGTCGTTCTACCTCGGCTCGGCGATCCTCTTTCTGCTCGGGGTCGGCGTCTACCGCGAGGAGGACATGTTCACCCAGAAGCCCGTCCCCCTGAAGTTCCTCGATGCCGTCGACGCCCGGCTCCGCGGCCGGAAGTCGGTCGCCGTCGCCGCCGCGTTGACGATCCCCTTCGTCTTCGTCGCCGAACTGTTGGCGATCGCCGTCCTGTTCGTCATGCCGATCGAACTCTCGGTGCCGCTGATCTTGGTCGTCATCGCGGCGATCGAGGAGGTGGCCAAGAGCATCCACATCTACGCCGGCATCGAGCGCGACCGCTTCGACCGATCGATCCGGACCGCGCTCGTCCTCGGGGGGCTCTCGGGGCTCGGCTTCTTCGTCGGCGAGAAATTCACCGCTATCGCCCAACTGGTCGGTCTGCCCGATCTCGTCCTCGGGCAGGCGACGTTGACTCCCGCGGGAGTGACGCCGGCGTCGACGCTCGCGCTGTTGTTCGCGCCGCTGGTGTTGCACACGGCGACCGCGGCGATCTCGGCACTGGGCGCGCGCCGGAATTGGCGGTGGTATCTCGCCGCGATGGCGGTTGCGACGGCGGTGCACGCCGCCTACAACGTCGGGGTGGTGAGTCTCTATGGCTGACGGCAGCCTCCGCCAGCGGCTCCGGAGCCAGCGGCTGACGATCGCCGGCCGGGAACTGCGGGTGCTCGGCCGGGAGAAGACGATCGTTCTGGCCCTCGTGATCCAGCTGTTCGTCGCCGGCTTCTCGGGTTTCTTAGTCGTCGGGCTGGTCTCGCTGTACGATCCCGGTAGCGTCGACGGCTACGGGATCGAGGCCGCGGTCACCGGCGACGCCAGCGACGAGATGCTGGCGGCGATCGACGATCGGGAGGCGATCAACGCCACCGAGTACACCTCGGCGGACGGTGCGTTCGCGGCCTTCGACGAGGGGCGGGCCCAGGCGGTGTTCGAGGCGACCGATCGCGACGGCCGGATCGAGGTGGTGCTGACCGCCCCCGAGGGGTCGATCCAGACGACGCTGGTCGTCTCCGAGAGCCAGGAGGCCCTTCGGGCCCTCGAACGCGCCGAGCGGGCCGACAGGGCGGCCTCACTGGAGGTCGTCCCCCTCGAACTGCCGCCGGAGCGCGGCGGCAACCCCTACTTCGATTTCACGTACACGGTTCTGCTGCCGCTGTTGGTGTTCCTGCCAGTGTTCATCAGCGGCTCGATCACCGTCGACTCCATCACTGAGGAGGTCGACCGCGGCACCCTCGAGTTGCTGCGGGTCGCGCCGGTCTCGCTGGTCCAGATCGTCGACGGCAAGGCGCTGGCGATGATCGCCATCGCGCCGCTGCAGGCGATGACGTGGCTGGCGCTGCTCTCGCTGAACGGCGTGGGGATCGCCAACGGCGCGTGGCTGTTCGCGCTCGTCACCGCTGCCACGGTGATAATCGTCGGCTTCGCGGTCGGGATCTCGATTCTGGCCGCCGACCGCCGGTCGGCACAGTTGCTGTTCTCGGTGGGGGTGCTGCTGCTGTTCGCGGGCGCGTCGTTCCTCCCCGGAAGCCCCGCGAACGTGGCCGCCCTGTTGGCGATCGACAGCGCCACGACCGCGACCTACGCTGCCGTCGGCGGCTACAGTGTGGGGGCGGTCGGCGTCGCCGGCGCAGTGCGGTGGCTTGTCGACCGAGTCGACGCCAACGAGCTATAACCGGTCGCCGTGACCGTCCGCAAAAGCCGATCGCCGCCGCTTACGTGAGCACGGCCGTGTTACCGCGGGTCTCGACCAACTCGGCGTCGACGCGCTCGGCCAGTTCTGCGGCCAGTTCCTCGGTGTCGTCCGTCCCGCGGGCCGCCCGGAGGAACTTCACCTTGACGAGCTTTCTGTCGTCGAGCTGATTGCTGAGTTCCTCGGTCACCGCGCCGATGCCGCTCTTGCCGACCCAGACGGTTACGTCCAGATCGTGGGCCTCCTTCCGGAGTTCGTGGTCGACCATATACCCAACAGAGAGGGTCGACCGGTTTCAAGCGTTCGACTGACGCCAATCCGCTCGTGGCCGGTTGTCCAGCGGGTACTCCGGACCGCAAACTGGCCACTACTCGCAATCGAAATTCCGACAAAACGGCTTCAGAGACCCTCAACACAGATATCCGCTCGGGTATGAGGCTCCGTAGGTATAGGTAGGTGACGCCCTGACATACGTGTATGGAATTCGCCCCGCAGCTCCTGCTTACGGTGCTGATGGGTGTTGGGCTGGTCGTCGCCGCCGTCTGGATCGGACGCTACCGCCGCGAAACGACCGCGACGCCCGCCCTCGGCGGCGAGGAGACGGGCGGTGCCTACGTCGAAAGCGAGAAGCCGGCCGGGCTCACGCGCTGGCTGACGACCGTCGACCACAAGGACATCGGGCTCCTCTATGGGCTGTTTGCCATCACGATATTCGTGATCGCCGGGCTCGAAGTCCTGCTGATGCGCATCGAGTTGGTGACGCCGAACACGACGCTGCTCGGCACGGCGACCTACAACGCCCTGCTGACGAGCCACGGTGTCGGGATGCTGTTGCTGTTCGGGACGCCGATCATCGCTGCCTTCGCCAACTACCTCGTCCCGCTGATCATCGGAGCCGACGACATGGCCTTTCCGCGGATCAACGCCATCGCCTTCTGGATGCTGCCGCCCGCTGCGATCCTCGTTTTTAGTGGGTTTCTCGCCCAGCCGCTGGGGCTGTTCGGCCCGCCACAGACCGGGTGGACGATGTACACGCCGTTATCGCTCGGCGGGAGTGGCCCCAGCTCCGACGCCGTCGGCGGCGCGGGTGTCGACATGATGCTGCTGGGCCTCCACCTCTCGGGGGTCGCCACCACGATGGGGGCGATCAACTTCATCGTGACCATCTTCACCCAGCGCGGCGAGAAAGTCACGTGGGCCAACCTCGACATCTTCTCGTGGACCATCCTCACCCAGTCGGGGATCATCCTCTTTGCCTTCCCGCTGCTGGGCAGCGCCCTGTTGATGCTGCTGGCCGACCGCAATCTCGGCACCACCTTCTTCATGGCGGAAGGTGGGACGCTGCTGTGGCAACACCTGTTTTGGTTCTTCGGCCACCCCGAGGTGTACATCCTCGTGTTGCCGATGATGGGGATCATCAGCTACGTCCTCCCGCGATTTGCGGGCCGTAAGCTGTTCGGCTTCAAGTTCGTCGTCTACTCCACGCTGGCCATCGGCGTGCTGTCGTTCGGCGTCTGGGCCCACCACATGTTCGCCACCGGGATCGACCCCCGGCTTCGGGCATCGTTCATGGCGGTTTCGCTGGCGATCGCGGTCCCCTCGGCGGTCAAGACGTTCAACTGGATCACCACGCTCTGGGGCGGCTCGATCCGGCTGACGACGCCGATGTTGTTCTGTGTCGCCTTCGTCGGCAACTTCATCATCGGCGGTGTCACCGGCGTCTTCCTGGCAGCCGTGCCGGTCGACCTCGTCCTCCACGATACCTACTACGTCGTCGGCCACTTCCACTACATCGTGATGGGAGCCATCGCCTTCGCCGGGTTCGCGGGCATCTACTACTGGTTCCCGCTCGTCACGGGGCGGATGTATCAGGTGACGCTCGGGAAGGCCCACTTCTGGCTCTCGATGGTCGGCGTCAACCTCACCTTCTTCGCGATGATCCTACTGGGCTACGGCGGGATGCCCCGGCGGTATGCGACCTACCTCCCGCAGTTCGCCACGCTCCACCGGCTGGTGACCCTCGGCGCGCTACTGTTGGCTGTCGGTCAGGTGATCTGGGTCTGGAACATGGTTTCGTCGTGGATCGAGGGGCGACGGATCGACGAGACCGATCCGTGGGATCTCCGAGAGGAGGACATCTACACCGCCGAGTGGAACTGGTTCGACCGGCGACGGCAGTCGCTGCTCACCGACGGCGAGGGGAGCCAGTCGACCGCAACCGACGGCGGCGAGCAGTCGACAGACGACGACAGGTAGATGATCGACGAGTAACAGGCGACAGCCAGCGAGTTCCGGGAGGGCTACGAATCGGCCTCGTCGGCCGACGGTGGCGGGCTCACGTATTTGAAATAGCCGAACAGTCCAACCGCGAGCCCGAGGTAGTAGATCACCTGTGGCCACGCCGCGGGCGCGGCATCCCACGCGAAAGAGATCACCGCGAAGATCAACCCTGCCATGACAATGTCCTCGATGACGTTCGTCTCGTACGTCCGGAGCCGATCGAGCAGCGAGTTTGGTCGACTCACTGGTCGACTCCCCAGAGCCACGCCGACTGCCACAGGCGGTGTCCCATTACCACGCTGGTTGGTAGGAACGGGATATAAACGTTAGTCGCTCCCGACGACCCGTTCGATCGCCTCGTCGGTCGACTGCGGCTCACCCCGGTAGAGGACGACCAGCAGCCCCAACAACACGGTTTCGAGGAGTTTCGAGGCGAGATCCAGCGGCGTGGTGAGCAGGTGTTCGGCGACGACGACCGCCGCCGGCTCGTCGTGGACGATCGGCTCGGGGGCCCACGGCCAGAAAAAGCCGCCGTGGCCGCCGAAGGCGTGCCACGCGACGTAGCCGACGAGATAGAGACTCACGAGCCCGATGCCGGCGAGATAGAACGGCTCGGGATCGTGGCCGTCGAGGATCCGGGCGATCCCCAGCAGGATGGCGATCCCGCTGAGGACGAACAGCGCCGGCCGGGGATCCGGCACCAGCCCGGCCTGGAGTTGGGTGACGAGCCGCGGGAACCCCCAGTAGATGTGGATCGCCGCCACCGCCACCGCGAGCGCCCCCGCAGCGTACCGGACCCCGGCCCGTGTCATACCTCCCGTTAGCGGGTCGACGCTACTGAGCGTTTCGCCCCACAGACCTCACGCGATTCGACAGGCGGGCCATGGGTGGCTCACAGCAACCGGTTCGACGGGCGAGCCGACGAGTGGCTCGCCCATCGAATGTAACAAAAGCTATCCTGTCGGCCTCGCGTAGTACGACCATGACAGGGTTCTCCTCACGCGTCGACCGTATTGCGATCAGTGGCATTCGCGAAGTGTTCGAAGCAGCCGGCGACGACGCCATCAATCTCGGGTTGGGCCAGCCTGACTTCCCGACACCGGCACACGCCCGACAGGCGGCCGTCGACGCCATCGAGTCGGGGCAGGCCGACGGCTACACCTCGAACAAGGGGATCGAGCCGCTCCGGGAGGCGATCGCCGCCAAACACCGGCAGGATCAGGGCGTCGACGTCGACCCCGCCGACGTGATCGCCACTTCCGGGGCCAGCGAGGCGCTCCACATCGCCCTAGAGGCCCACGTCGACCCCGGCCAAGAGGTTATCATCCCCGATCCGGGCTTCGTCTCCTACGACGCGCTCACCAAACTCGCCGACGGGCAGCCGGTCCCCGTGGGGCTCCGGGAGGATCTTACCCTTGATCCCGCAGCGGTCGAGGAGGCCATCACCGACGAGACAGCCGCCTTCGTCGTCAACTCGCCGGCCAACCCGACCGGCGCGGTCGCCAGCGAGGACGACATTCGAGAATTTGCCCGGATCGCCGACGAACACGGCGTGCTGTGTGTCTCCGACGAGGTCTACGAGTACACCGTCTTCGAGGGGAGCCACCACTCGCCGATCGAGTACGCCGAGGGCGACAACGTGGTGGTCGTCAACTCCTCGTCGAAACTGTACTCGATGACCGGCTGGCGGCTCGGCTGGGTCGTCGGCGCCAGCGAGCGTACAGAGCGGATGCTCCGGGTCCACCAGTACGCACAGGCCTGCGCCAGCGCACCCGCACAGTACGCCGCTGAGGCCGCCCTCACCGGCCCGCAGGGGATCGTCGACGAAATGACCGACTCCTTCGAGCGGCGGCGGGATATCCTGCTGGATGGCCTCGCCGACCACGACATCGACTGTGCAACTCCCCGGGGAGCCTTTTATGCGATGCCAGAGGTGCCCGAGGGGTTCGTCGACGAATGTATCGACCGCGGCGTGGTCGTCGTGCCGGGCGAGGCCTTCGGCGACGGTGGGGCGGGGATGGCCCGGATCTCGTATGCGACCGACGAGGACGCCCTCCGGGAGGCGGTCGAGATCATGGGCGCAGCGGCCGCAGCCGTTCGAGAAGACTAGGTAGTCGGTCGAGTCGACGTGGAACCAATAACATATTTGGTTCGACTAATCGGCCTCAGTTTCGAGTGTACAAGACTACGACCACATCGAAGATACCAGTCACTGTTTGTGATTATCTGAGTGAATTCACAAACTTCTTTACCCTTACAGCAACAAGTGCTATCAGCAGGGATTGGGGGATCTCTGTTAAAAGGTAAGGGGGGGCCTCACCTTTTCATCGTTGGATTGCGAGACTGTCTTGTAGCCTCTTATTCAATCACTGAGCATCTTCTAAACTAACGAAGCCGCTCCCTTCTGCATTGATGTATATCTCTTTGATTTCGTCGTCAGTCGAGTGGGTTGGATACAAAATACACTGGTCGATCTCGTCGGGTTCTCTGATCACCACACAACTAATACTGTTTTGCCACGTGTTTTCCTCACTATCCGGAGTCATGATTGCTGGGAAGCCGGTAGTACGACGGGTGTTTTCGGTGGTGGATCCAACTGAAGCACGCGCTCGATTCCAGCTACTAGCAGCTCGATTCCGTTCTTGTGGGCTTGTTTCGATTGATGCACATGAGTCGGACGAACCGGTTGCGAATCGTAGCTCTCGAACGGATCTGATGGGACAGTATTCCCGTTGCAGAGGTATTTCCGTACTTCGTACAGCAACGCGTGAATCTGTTTGAGTTCTTGGCTCTTCATACGTAGTAGACTGCCGCCAGTTATATAAAATATTTTACAATATACGCTTGGTGTAGTAGTGTGGGTGAACGTGTCACTATCCAAAATAAATGAATGTATTTTGAGTATATCAATACTTGGATAGGTACTGTGCTATCCGCTGTCTCTGGATTTTGCACAGCATCACTGTCTTTACGGCTCTAACACTCAGTGTGCGACCGACACACCACAGTAACCGCCAGTCAACACACCCGATCTCGCCACCGCGGGCGTGTCGACGGGTCGGACGCTCAGCGGAACCGGACGGTGCAAAGGGGCTTTGCCGTGGCGAGCGGTCCTCCGGTATGGAGGATCGATTGCTCGTGCTCAACCGGGACGACGACTGCGTCTCGGTCGTCGACCCGGCGGCCGGCGAGACGGTCGCGGAGGTCTCGACGGACTTCGGCCCGCGGACGATCGAGACCTCGCCGGACGGGGCCAAAAGCTACGTCACCTGCTCGCAGGGCAACGCGCTGAACGTCATCGACAACACGACCTTCACTGTCACCGGACGGGTCGACCACGACCTTTTCGACGGCCCCCGTGGGCTGGTCGTCCGCGACCGGGCCAACGAGCTGTGGGTGGTCTCCGAGCACAACAGCCGGGTGTTCGTCTTCGACATCGAGACCGACACGCTGGTTGACATCGTTCCGACCCACCAGTCCCAGTCGAACTCCATCTCGCTGGACAGCGAGGAGTCGACCGCCTACGTCACCAACAGCAGCGGCAACACCCTGACGATCATCGACTGCGAGGAGCGCCGGATCACGGTCGACGTCCCGGTCGGCGACGGCCCGGAGGGCGTCGGCGTCAACCCGGCGACCGACAACGTCTACGTGACGGTCCAGCGGGAGTGCCGGCTGTCCGTCCACGACCCCGTCCGGTACGAGACGATCTACGAGACGGGGCTCGGCGAGTCGCCGATGGGGATCGTCTTCGCTCCCGACGGCGCGATCGCGCTGGTCGCCAACCGGCTGTCGAACGACGTCTCGGTGATCGAAACGCGGTTTCACCGCGGCGGCACGGGCCGACCGTGGGAGGTCGAACGGATTCCGGTCGGTATCTGGCCGGGCGGGATCGTCTTCGATCCCGAGGGCTCGACGGCGTACGTCGCGAACAACAAATCCAACGACGTCTCGGTGATCGACCCCGAGACCCGCGAGGCAGTCGACCGGATCGACGTCGGGACGTTCCCCGACGGCCTCACCTACCTCTCGCGGTGATCGCCGACAGCTATCCGGTGTTTTTCATTCCGGCTGCGATGCCGTTGACCGTCAGCCGAAGGGTCCGCTCTTCGGCCTCGGTGAGATGCGTCTGGCTCAGCAGGTGCGTCTGGAGCAGATTGAGGGGGTCGACGTAGGGGTTGCGCCGTTCGAGGCTCTCGTCGAGCCAACTGCGGCGCACCAGATCCTCGCGGTCGGTGATCTCGGCGGCGTAGTCGACGGCGGCCTCGTACTCGTTTTCGAGCCGCGGCTGGAACTCCTCGCGGAGTTCGGCGTCGGCCAGCGAGGCGTACTCGTCGGCGATTTCGAGATCCGTCCGGGTCAGCGACAGCGCCGCCCGGTCGAAGGTGGTCCGGAAGAACGCCCACTCGTCGTACATCTCTCGGAGCGTCTCCATCTCGCCGCCGTCGTCGAGATAGGCCTCGACACCGGAGGCAAGCGAGTACCAGCCCGGCAGAATGCAGCGCGACTGGGTCCACGAGAACACCCACGGAATCGCCCGGAGGTCCTCGACGGAGCGGTCCTCCGAGCGGGAGGCCGGACGCGATCCGAGGTTCAGATCCTCGATGACGGTGATCGGCGTCGCCTGCTCGAAGTAGGAGACGAACCCCTCGGTTTCGAGCAGATCGCGGTAGGCCGAGCGGGCCGCCGTCGCCATCGTGTCCATCGCCTCGGCCCACTCGTCGGGAACCTCCTCGATGGGCTCTTGGAGGGCGTTGTGGCGGGCGCGGATCTGGGCATCGAGCATCTGTTCGAGGTTCCGCTCGGCGATCCTCTCGTTGCCGTACTTCTCGGCGATGGCTTCACCCTGCTCGGTGAACTTGACCTGTCCGGTCACGGTTTCGTTCGGCAGCGCCAACAGCGCCTTGTTCATCGGGCCGCCACCGCGGGAGATCGAGCCACCGCGGCCGTGGAACAGCCGCATCGTCACGTCGTAGTTGTTGGTGATCTCCGCCAGCCGTTTCTGGTTCTTGTAGAGGTCCCAGTTGGCCGCGAGGAAGCCGTTTTCCTTGTTGGAGTCGGAGTACCCCAGCATGATCTCCTGGGTGTTGTTCCGGGCTTGCAGGGCCTGCTTGTAGGCCTCGTTTTCGAACAGGGTTCCCATGATCCGGTCGGCGCCGTTGAGCGCCGATTCGGTCTCCAAAAGCGGGACGATATCGAGCCCGGCGTGGTCCGGCAGCGACACCGCGCCGACCTGATCGGCGAGGAACAGCACTTCGAGGACGTGGCTCGGCTCCTCGGTCATCGAGATACAGTAGGTGTCGATCGCCTCGACGCCGAACTCCTCCTGCCAGTCGCCGAGTTTGACGAACCGCTGCATCACCTTCTCGGCGACCTCCGAGACGTCGCCGGGGTTTTCGGGATCGATGATCGGCTCGTCCTGCAGGATGGCGTCGGTCAGCAGCTCGACGCGCCCCTCCTCGTCGCGTTCGCGGTACTCGATGCCCTCCTCGGCGAGCACCTCGTCGATGGCTTTCGTGTGTTGGATCCGGTGGTCCCGGAGATCGAGGCTGGCAAGCGAGAAGCCGAAGGTGCTGACCTGCCGGAGCAGCGGCTCGACGAAGGCTTCGGCGATGTCGCCGCCGCCGTAGGCCCGGAGGCTGGCGTCGACGGTTTCGAGATCTTCGAGGAGCTGGTCGTCGCTCTCGTAGCCGCCGGGACGGACGTCGTCGACGCGGTTGAGTCGCTCCCGCATCAGCCGCAGCTTCTGACGGTACGGCTCGTCGGGGTAGCGCTCCTCGGCCTCCTCGGTGATCGCCGGGAACTGGTCGAGGTCGGCCTCCAGCGAGGCCTGAAACGCGCCGGTCGTCGGATACCGGTCGCCGTCCTGACTCAGGACGGCCGAGAGGCGTTTGAGCTGGGTGCGGTAGCGTTCCAGAACGATGTCCCGCTGGGTCCGGAGCGTCTCGTCGGTGACGTCGACGGTCACATACGGGTTGCCGTCGCGGTCGCTGCCGGCCCACGAGCGGAACTCGAACAGTTTCGGCAGGTCGATGTCGGGGTACTCGTCGGTGACGATCTCCTCGAACTCGGAGTAGACCTCGCCGACGACGTCGAACAGCGTGTTTTCGAGGTACCACTGGACGTTGCGCGCCTCGTCCTGTGGCTCGGGTGGCCGCTGTCGGACTTGGCGAGTCTGCCAGAGACTCGTCACCTCGGCGTCGATGTCCTGCCAGACGTCTTCGGCCTCCCGGTCGGTCAGGCGTTGGCTGTCGAGGGTCTCGAGATGGCGAGCGATCGACCGGAGTTTGGCCTTGACAGTGCCCCGACGTGCTTCGGTCGGATGGGCCGTAAAGGTTGGCTCGATAAGCACGTCGTCGAGCACCTGCCGGACGGTCTCGGTGTCGGCACCGGCCTCCGACAGCGCCTCAACGGTGTCATGGAGGCTGTCGTCGAGGGTCCCCTCTTGAGAGCCTTTGCGCACCGCGCGCACCCGCTCGCGCTCCTCGGCGAGGTTTATCAACTCGAAGTAGGTCGCGAACGCTCGCGCGACATCACCCTCCTCGCTGGGCGAGAGCTGCTCGAACGTCGACCGGAGTTCATCGCGTGAGTCGATATCTCCTTCACGGTAGGCGATGGCGGCCTGTCGCAGCTCTTCGACGGTCTCGAACGATTCGGTTGAGGTCTGTTCTTTGAGTACGTCGCCGAGCAACGCACCAAGCTCGCGGACGTCCTGGCGCACCCCCCGGTTGTGTAATTTCATACCGTATGGTAGCTGCACCCATTGGTAAAAGTCTCACCAAGTCTAGAGCGGTGTTATAACTAATTAATCGTGTAAGACACATCGCCAGCCAGTCGGCTATCGGTAGCTGACAGCCGAGAACACTACAGCCGGCTACGAGCCGGACCAGCCGCCGTTCAGTCCGAGATGAACTCGTTGTCCCGCCAGTCGACGCCGCTCGCTCCGGAGCTGTTCTGGGGGTTCTCGACGACCTCGACGGTCGCCGACCGTTCTTCGCCCTCGACGATACGGGTGGCGTCGAGATCGCCGTCGTGTTCGGTGATCGCCGTCAGGGTACCCTTCTCCGAGCGGAGCGCCAGTTCTTCGAGTACGAGGAACATGGGATACTGGACGGCGGTGTTCTGGAGGACGGTCTCCCGGTCGCCCTTGAAGCAGGCGAACTCCACGAGTTCGGAGGGGATCTCCTCTTCCTCCTCGTCGCCCCAGCGCGGGCCGCCGGCCCGCGGGGGCTCTTCCTCGTAGACCCGCGTCTCGGTGACGCTGGCTTTGAGTTGGGCCGTCGGGGTGTACTTGCTGAGGCTCTCGTCGGCCGCGACGGCCTTGATGATCAGCGTGTTGTTGCGTCGAGTGATGTCGACGTCCTCGATCCCCTCGGGGAGGTCCGGATCCTCCTCGAAATACGAGTGGACGTCTTCGAGTGGCAGTTCAAGCGTCGAGTGGAGACGGAATACGCGACCTGTCATTGTGGAGTTGGATTCACGAGTAGTTCCCCGCGGCTGGGCCGATACCTACTGTGAGTAGGGGACAGAGGATATTTATATCTGGTGAGAATAGTACACCCTTCGATCGGCGCTTGCGCCGCGCGCCGACGTTCGATCCGATCTCAAGCCGAGAGTTCGGCTTCGAGTTCGCCGCGCTCCTCTAATTCTTCGAGGATGTCGCTGCCGCCGACGAACTCGCCGTCGACGAACGTCTGGGGGATCGTCTCCCAGCCGCTGTGGGCTGACAACGCCTCCCGGTAGGCGTCGAGGGCCGGCAACACGTCGACCGTCTCGAACTCGTCGACGTGGTTGCCGATCAGTTCGAGGGCCTTCGCCGAGTAGCCACACTGCGGCATCAGCTGGTTGCCCTTCATGAAGAGGACGACGTCGTTGGACGCGATCGCCTCGTCTACCTGCTGTTTAACCTCGTCGGGGTCGGGACCGCTGTGGGGTTGAAACGACATACCGTTGCTTACACCGGGGTCGGGAAATGTATTGCGCCGTTCGATCCGCCGTCCGGACCGGTGGCTTCGACCGCAGCCGACCTCAGCGCCGACGAGGTGGTCGCCCGCTCGACGGCCGGTGGTCCTACTCGTCGCGGCCGACGCTGACGACGTTCATCAGCGAGTAGACCGGGACGCCCTCGATCTCGTCGAGACCCTGTTTGTCGACCAAGACCACACAGCCAACGGGCTCGCCGCCGCGGGCGCGGATCGCCTCGATGGTCTCCCGGAGCGTCGTCCCCGAGGTGATGATGTCGTCGACGACGTAACATTGCTGGTCAGTGATCGCCGCGAAGTTCCGCGAGAACCCCCCGCCGAGTTCGTCGATGTCGCCTTCCTCCCACTGGTGTTTGGCGGGGCCGTAAGCGCTCAGATCGGTGTCGAGTTCGCTGGCGACGACCGTCGCCAGCGGGACGCCCGCCTTCTCGATGCCGACCGTCAGGCCGACATCCTCATCCTCTGTCGAGATGATATCGGCCATCGCCTTGCTCACGTGGATCAGGCGGTCGCTGTCGCGGCCGATGGCGTTCCAGTCGACGTGGATGTCCTGCGGGCTGGTAGTCGGTCGGGCCGCCGGTGCGGGCTCGCTGTCGGTGCCGCTGCGCTCGACCAGCCAGCTGGCGGTCTCACGGGAGACGTTCAGTTCGTCGGCGATCTCGCCCTTCGAGAGCCCACGTTCGGCCAACTCGGCGGCGCTCTCGATGAGCGTATCAACGTTCTTCATACGCGCTGAATTGGACGGCGGTTTTTATAGTGGTGTCGTCGTCGTCGAACGCCGCCTCGAACTCGTCGAGCCCGTAGACACCAGTCACGAGCGACTCGAGGAAGTCGTCGTCCAGCGCCGCCAGCGAGTCGACTGCCGCGGCGAACTGCCGGCGATTGGAGTTGACGCTGCCGACGAGCGCCTTGTTGTGCAACACGAGTTCACGGTGGAGCGCCCCGCCGTCGACGTCGAAGCTCCAGTCGCTCGGCACGCCCAGCAGCGCGGCCACACCGTTGGGCGCGAGCGCCTCGATCGACTCGAAGGCGTGTTTGGCGTAGCCGGTCGCCTCGTAGATGAGGTCGGGGGCCTCGTAGACCGCGGGGATCTCCGGGACCGGCGTCTCGTTGCTGTTGACGTAGGTGCTGCCGAGGGATTCGATGATGTCGATGGTAGGATCCGGTCGCTCCCGGCGGCCGAGGCAGTAGGTCCGGTCGAACCGCTCTTCGAACATGGCCAGCGTCAACAGTCCCAGACTCCCGTTGCCGAGGACGAGCGCCGACTCCGGGGCCCACTCGAAGGCCGACCGGCTGGCCTCGGCGTGCTCGACTGCTTTTTCGGTAATGGAGATCGGTTCGACCAGAAACCCGTAGGCGGCGAGTTCGGGCGGCACCTCGACGAGCGCCCACTCGGGACTGGTGAAGTACTCGGCCATAAAGCCGTGTGCGCCGACGATCCCGCGCTCGTGGTACTGGCCGTCGGGGGCCATGTCGGGCTCGCCAGCCTCGAAGTAGCGGTTCGAGCCGTTCGGCGGTCGACGCACCGTCGGGACGACCACGTCGCCGGCGTCGAGATCGGTGTCGTTGGGGTCCTCGACGACGCCGACGGCCTCGTGGCCGAGGACGAGGTAGTCCTCACCCTCGGGTGCGCCGCCGTGGCTGCCGGCGATCACTTCGTGGTCGGTGCCGTCGACGCCCACCCGGAGCGTCCGCACCAGTGCCTCGCCCGACTCCGGTTCCGGTTCGGGCAACTCGATGAGTTCGGCCCCCTCGCCCGCGTCGCTGACGCCAATCGCTTTCATTGGTGTGTGGTTGGCTGCCACTACTAAAAGAATTATTCGCTTGTGAGTAAATTATCACGGACGTCGAAACGCGCACGCTCTTTTTCGCAGTCAACAGCCGCGGCCGTGGGTCGTGTGGGGGCTGACGGGTCGAACACCTGTCGGGACCATACACCGAGCCCACGGCCGCGAGCCGCGTGACTGACCAAGCCACTGTGGGAGCACTAGTCCACAGCGTGTCGGCGCTCCTGACGACGCCGCGCCAGTGCGCCACCAGCATATCGAACGTATGTCGGCAAAAAGCCTTTCGTTGAACTAAATTCGACCAGCGTTCCGGTTGATACTGTCTAGTTCGCGCCTATATATGAAATTTTTCGACATTTCAGTGATTCCGGGTTCGATTCCCGGACGTTCGTCGGTTCGCCGGTGATCACCGGACGTAGTAGGGGTCGCTGCCGGCGATGAATCGGCCGAGGTCGCTCTCCCGACGGAAGTCGGTCGACCGGAGGTCGGTGATCGCCTCGACCAGCCGCTGTCGGTCGGCGTCGCTCCAGTCGGCGGGCTCCTTGATCGGCATGACCAGAAAGCCGCTGCCGCGGATCTCGGTGGCGTGGAGGGCGTCCATGTCGACGGCCGTCTTGTGGGCTTGGGCGGTGTAGGTTTCGAGGACGTGCCGCGTGGCCCGCTCGCCGACCGGCAAGAGGACGTGGGCGGCGATCGCCCGGAGTTCGGCGTCGAAAAACCGTTCCATGTCGGTGTAGTCGGCCGGCGACGGCGTCCCGTCGGGGTTGGGGACACACATGTGGAGATACGAGAGGTAGGTCTCCCCGACGGCGGGTTCGGTACCGGACTCCCGGAGCAGCCCCGTCTCGACGAGCGCCGACTGGAGGCGGCTGGCCGACTCACAGCCGGTAAACGGCACGCCGCTGTCGACCCCGCCGTGGACGCCGGGATGGTCGCCGATGACGTGGAAGGCGGCGTTGGCGTCGCCGTAGCCGGGGACGAACCGGCCACACGAAGGCTCCATCCCGAAGGGATTGCGCGTGCGATCAGTGACGTTTTTCACGCGGGATGATAGACACGGCGAGAATAAAACGTCGACCGATTCCGGCCGTCCTCAGAGTTCGACGCCCGAGGGAATGAGGCTCCGACTCCGCAGGAGTTCGCCGTCGTTGTCGTAGACGAGGAAGGTTCCCTTCTCGAAGGTGACCGTCTCGTCGTCGACGACGATCTCGATCCGGTAGCGGGACTCGGGGCTGTTGGTCTCCCGGCCGTACTCCCGGGCAGCGTTGATAAACTGGAGGACGTCGTCGGCGTCCTCGTTGGTCTCGAAGATGAAGTCGCCGGTCAGCCGGTTGGCGACGCCGACGACGCCCGCGGCGGCCGGGTCCTCCTCGATCGATTCGGTGAGCCGGAAGGCGACGTCGACCATATCCGCCGTGAGACGGTCGCCGTCGACGTCCCGTAGCCGGGACCGAAGCTGTTCCGTCGTGCCGGTGACCGAGATCCGAGCCAGCGGCTGGCGCGGATCGGCGTCGGCGTCGACCCACTCTATGTTGCGAACGTCGAGGTCAAACTGTTCTCGCCGCATTCGATACCACTAGTTTCGCGGGCGACCGTATCAACGTAACGCCTGTCTCCCGGCACCCTTTTATCAGCCCCGCAACCAGTCTCCCGGTATGGGATGGATCAGGCGGGATCGGGCGGGCCACCTGGCGGTCATCGTCGCCGGACTGGCCGCAGTCCTGCCGTGGAACGTGACCTACACCGCTACCGACAGGGCCACGGTGTTGTTCGTCCGGTTCCCGTTTTTCGAGTTCCAGTACACACAGGGGTTCGGCCCCGGCGTCGACGGGCCAGCGCTCCGGTCGGTGATCGGGGCGATCGGTCTCCAGTCGGGACAGGGACTCGAAGCCGCTACGCTGGTCTGGGGCGGCGGTGCAGTCGTCGTGTTCGCGGCGCTGCTGGCCGCCGGCGTCGCCTACGGTCGGGAGCCATCCGACGGCGACACACCGCATCCGATCCGGCGCGTGGGATGGCTGCTGGCGGCCGCGGCGCTCCTGTTTGCGGTGTCGACGGGATACATCTGGACCGGCGGCTTCGGCGGCGTGCCGATCCCGGTGGGGGTGGTCCTGCTCGGAGCGTTCGCGTGGGTGTTGGTCACCGCCGACCTCACCGACCCCGACTGATCAGCGTTGGCGCGCGAAATAGGTGATGTCGCGTTCGAGCGTCCACCCCGCCGGGACGCCGACGTCCTCCAGACAGTCGCCACACAGCGGTTTGAACATCGCTCGGGAGTCCTTGTCCAGCCCGACGGCGTCCTCTAGATCGACGACCTCCCCGCATTTGCTACACTCGATCCGATCTCCATCTAATATTTCCATACGCGTTCTATTATGTCGTTCGTGATAATTCTTTTTCTCGGTAGGATACCGAACAATCCGGCGTAGACGCCCAGCACGGCCAGCTACTCGCGTTGCGCCGACCGGTCGACCGCCCTGTCGGCGGCCGTCGACACCACCGCCGGATCCAGCGCCGACAGCGGGACGATCCGGCCGTCGGTCGCTTCGGCGATCGTCGGCACCAAGCCTCCCCGGTCGTCGTCGCCCGCGTCGACCACCACGACCGCGGCTCCGGTGGTAGCGAGGCGTCGGGCCGCCTCCCGAGTGGCCGCCGTCGGGCTCCCCTCGGCGACGGTGGCCCGTCCGTCGGAGACCACCACGGCCACCCCCGGCGTCTCCGGAGCGTCGGCCAGTAGCTCGCGGGCCGTGTCGAGCCCGTCAGCCAGCGGCGTCCGGTCGCCGGTCGGCAGCTCCTTGAGGTGGCGGGCGGCCAGCGAGACGCTTCGGGTCGGCGGTAACAGGACCTCGGCGGCCTCGCCGGCGACGGCGACGACCGCCACCTCGTCGCGCTGCTGGTAGGCATCCCGGAGCAACTCGAGGACGACCCCTTTGGCGGTCGACATCGCCGCCCGCATTGAGGCGCTGGCGTCGACGACGAACACGATCCGGGCAGCCGTCTCCCGCTTTCGGACCGACCGCCGGAGGTCCGCCCGTTCGATGCGGTCGTGGCCACTGGCGGCGGCCGCCCGGACTGACGCGGCGGCGTCGGCCTCGCTCGCCTCGGCCGCCCGCTCGGTGCGGACCCGCCGCCCGCGGGCACCCGGCTGGGTGGTCCGGCCGCGCTCGCCGGCCACCACGTCCTCGCCGGCCGGCTCGTCGACGTCGACGTCGGGAGCCCGCCCCTCGCCGACTGCCGCACGCTGCTGGCCGGGCACCAGCGGCTCCGCCTCGGGAGCGTCCTCGTCGGTCGACTCGTCGTCGGACTCGCCCGGTTCGCGGTCGGCAGTCCCGCCAGCGTCGTTCCCGCCGCCACCCTCGCCCTCGGCGTCGGTCGCACCGTCGGCATCGTCGGTCGCTTCGGGCGGCGTCGACTCCCCGTCAGTCGACCCGTCTTCGTCGGTCGACCCGTCGTCGGCCGATCCGTCTCCCTCGGTCGGTCCGTCCTCGCCGGCCGCCCCATCGTCGTCGGCCGCGGACTCGCCGTCGGCATCGTCACCCGAACCACCCTCGTCAGCTCCGTCGCCCGCCTCCTCGTCGGGAGCGTCGCCGTCCGGATCGTCGAACTGATCGTCCAGTAACTCCTCGGGGTCGGGCGGCTCCTCGAAGGGGTCGCTCCGGAGCCGGTGGGGGAGGGTGTAGCCGGCGGCCGTCCGGACGTCCGACTCGATGACCGTCGGCCGGTTGTCCAGCGCAGCGAGCGCCATCGCCGCCCGCGCGGTGGCGATGTCGGCGCGGTGACCGTCGACCCCCGCCTCGACACAGAGGTCGGCGATAGTACGTTTGAACTCCGCCGGGAGATCGACCGCGTCGACCGCCGTGCGGGCAGTCCGGAGCGACTCGCGGAGGGCCGTGGTCCGCTCGTCGACCGCCGTTTCGTCGGTCTCCTCGCTGGGCTCGCCCTCGCCGAGGGCGCGGTCGATCACTGCCACCCGGTCGTCGATGTTCCGACAGCCCGTCACCGTCGCCTGCAGGTCGAACCGGTCTCTAAGTTGGGGCCGGAGCTCGCCCTCCTCGGGGTTCATCGTCCCGACGAGCGTGAATTCCGCGGGGTGGCTGACGCTCATCCCGTCGCGTTCGACCGTGTTGACCCCGCTGGCGGCGGCATCCAGCAGCACGTCGACGAGATGGTCGTCGAGCAGGTTCACTTCGTCGACGTAGAGGATGCCGCGGTTGGCGCGGGCCAGCAGGCCGGGATCGAACTCGCTGTCACCGGCCATCGCATCCTCGATCGAGAGCGTGCCGACGACCCGGTCGCGGGTCGCCCCCAGCGGCAGCGTCACCAGCGGGACCGACCGCGTCTCGACCGGCAGCGCCTCCCGCGGTCGCTCCCGGCACGCCGCACACTGGCCCGCTGGATCGTCCGGATCACAGCCGTAAGGGCAGTCCGCCACCGCCTGCTGGGTCGGCAGGAGGTCGGCCAGCCCCCGGACGGCCGTCGACTTGGCGGTCCCCTTCTCGCCGGAAATTACCACGCCGCTGAGGTCGTCGTGGACCACCGCGACCAACAGCGCCTCCTTCAGCGACTCCTGGCCGACGATCGCGGCGAAAGGGAGTGACGACGGATTTTTGTTCGCAGGGTCTGCAACCATACTTGCGCTACTACAACGCTAATTTATAAAGATGACACGGATTGGCCTCTATACGGCAACGGAAAACGAACTCGGCTCGGTCCAGCGGGCCGCGCGCCGGCTCGACGGTATCGATCTCGTCGTCCGCTCGGAGAGCGACCTCGACGAACAGGCGGACGTGGCGGAATTCGTCGACGCCTGCGAAGACGCCGCGGCGGTCGTGCTGTGGCTCCACGGCGGCGAGGACAGCATGCCCGGCTACGAGTACGCGGTCGACCGGTTGCGGGAGCTGGGCGTCCCGCTGGTCGTCAAGGCGACCGGCGACGCCTTCGCTCTCGAAGACAGTTCGGTCGCCGGCTCGGACCGCGATCTCGTCGCTGACTACCTCGACCGCGGTGGGACGATCAACCTCGAACACTGCTGTCGGTTCCTCGCGAGTGAGTACGGCGGCCAAGATATCGGGTACGACGCCCCCACCGAGCTCCCGACCGAGGGCGTCTACCACCCCGACAACCCCGGCATCGGCTACGACGACCTCCTGGAGACGTTCGACCCCGACACGCCGACCGTGGCGATCTGGTTCTACGAGTCCCACTGGACCCACGAGAACACCCGCTACGTCGACGCCCAAGTACGGGCCCTCGAAGCACAGGGCGCGAACGCCCTCCCCATCTTCTGTAACCCTGCGGCCGACGAAGATGGGCAGGAGAACGCCGAATGGGTGACCGACGAGTGGCTCATCGAGGACGGCGAGCCGATCGTCGACGCCGTCCTCTCGTCGTTCATGTTCTCGCTGTCGATGGACGAACGCGGCCGGTCGGCGAGTGACGAGGGCCAATCCGCCGAAGACGTCTTTCTCGACCGCTTGGGGGTCCCTGTCCTCCAGACGATCACGACCATGCGCTCCCGCTCCCGCTATGAGGCCAGCGACACCGGCGTCATGGGGTTCGAACTCGCCCTCTCGGTTGCGCTCCCGGAGTTCGACGGCAACGTGATCACCCATCCGATCTCCGGCAAGGAGCGGATGGACGACGCCGCCGGCATCGGCACCGCGCCGAAACAGCATTTCCCCATCGAGGATCGCGTCGACCACGCCGCCCGACTCGCGGTCAACTGGGCGAATCTCCAACACACACCCAATAAGGACAAACAGATCGCGGTCGTCCTCCACAACTATCCGCCGAGCGACGACGGGATCGGCACCGCATTCGGTCTCGATTCACCGGAGAGTACGATCAATTTGCTGGACGAACTCGATGCCCGCGGGTACAATCTCGGCGACGAGGTTCCCGACTCCGGCCAGACACTCATCGACACGCTGACGAGCCAACTCACGCTCGACAGTCGGTGGGTCGCCCCCGAAGACGTCCGCGAGCGGTCTGTCGACGTGGTCTCGACCGACCAGTACACCGAGTGGTTCGAAGGGGCTGACAGCCGGTTTCAAGAAAACGTCATCGAGGAGTGGGGCAAGCCACCGAGTCGACCGTTCGCCATCCCCGGTGCGGAGTTCGGCAACGTCCTCGTGACCGTCCAACCCCCGCGTGGCTTCGGGATGGACCCCTCGAAGGTCTACCACGATTCGGATCTCCAGCCGCCGCACGACTACTATGCCTTCTACGCGTGGCTCCGCAACAGCTTCGAGGCCGACGCCGTCGTCCATCTCGGTACCCACGGCTCGCTCGAATGGCTGCCCGGCAAGACAGTGGGTCTCAACGGTGCAAGCGCGCCGGACCAGCTGATCGGCGACCTCCCGAACATCTACCCCTACATCGTCAACAACCCCGGCGAGGGCACGCAGGCCAAGCGGCGCTCGTATGCCGCGATCGTCGACTATCTCACGCCGGTGATGAGCAACGCCGGCACCTACGACGAGCTGAGTGAGTTAGAGGAGCTCGCCAACCAGTACCGCGAGGCCGGGATGGAGGACGCCCGCGCCGACGACGGCGAGCAGCTCGAAGATCTGATTCGGGCCCACGTCGACGAACTCGATCTGGCTGTCGAACTCGGCACCGCAGGCACCATCGACGAGCAGATGGAAGTCCGTGGGCCCGACGAGGCAGGCTCGACGCTCGCCGAAGGCGAAGTGTCGGGCGACGACCTCCCGATAGACGAACTCGTCGAGCGCATCCACGAGTACCTCACGGATGTCAAAACGACCCAGATCCGGCTGGGCCTGCACACGATGAGCGAGCCGCCAGTCGACGACCGGCTCGTGGAGTACCTCGTTGCGCTCACGCGACTCGAAAACGGCGACACGCCGAGCCTGCGAGAGAGCGTCGCAGGGGTGTTAGGCGTCGACTACGATGCCCTGCGGAACCGCCCCGGCGAGTACGACGAGGCGTTAGGCATGACCTACGCCGAGGCTGCCGACCACGTCCACGAGACCAGCATCGAGTTGATCGAAACGCTGGCCGAACACGAGTTCGACGTCCCCGACTCCGAGCGCGAAGCCGGACCGGACGACGAGGTAAACGTCAATCTGCTCGTGGTCGACATCGACACCCTCGGTGATGGCCGCGCCAAATCCGGCGCACACAACGATTTGCGGGAGGCGCTGGCGTTCATTTGCGAGGAGGCTGCACCCCGCGTCCAAGGTGCCGAAGACGAAATCCCGCGAACCGCCGACGCGCTCAGTGGCGAGTACGTGCCACCGGGTGGGTCAGGTGCGCCTACGCGCGGCGGTGTCGACCTCCTGCCGACGGCCCGAAACTTCTACACGCTCGATCCGCGCAAAGTGCCGGCCAAATACGCATGGCAGGTGGGCAAAAACGTCGCCGAGGGTGTGCTCGACCGCCACCACGACGAACACGACGAATATCCCGAGGAGATCGGCGTCGTCGCGTGGGGGACCCCCACAGTCAGAACGAAGGGCGAGACCATCGGCCAAGTGTTGGCGATGATGGGTGTCAAACCGGTGTGGACCGAAGCCGGACGGATCGACGGCGTCGAGCCGATTCCGCTCGACGAGCTGGATCGACCCCGGATCGACGTGACGACTCGCGTCTCGGGGCTGTTCCGCGATGCGTTCCCCGCCGCCGCTGGCGTGATCCACGACGCTGTCTCGGCGGTGGTCGACCTCGACGAACCACACGAGATGAACTACATCAAGAAACACATCGAGGAGGAAGTCGAAGAACTCGAAGCCGATGGACTCGATGCGAAGGAAGCAAAGAGTGCGGCGACCAACCGCGTGTTCACGACGCGGCCCGGCGGCTACGGAGCCGGGACGAACAAGGCCGTCGACGAGGGCAACTGGGAGGACCGATCCGATCTCGCCGACGTCTACGTCCAGTGGGGCGGCTACGCGATGGGCAAACGCGGCAAAGTAGCGGAAGCCCACGACAGCTTCGAGCGCCGGCTGTCGAGCGTCGACGCCACGGTCAAAATCGAGGACACGATGGAGCAGGACGAACTCGATTCCTCCGATTGGTATGCCTTCCATGGCGGCTTCATCTCCGCGGTGGCGGAGGTCTCGGGCAGCGAACCGGCCTCCTACGTCGGCGACTCCTCGGACCCCGAGAACGTCGATGTCTACACCAACGAGGAAAAGGTTCGCAAGGCGATGCGGGCCCGCGTGCTGAACCCCGAGTGGCTCGATTCGATGGAGGACCACGGCTACAAGGGAGCCGGCGACCTCTCGACGACGGTCGACGTCGTCATGGGGTGGGACGCCACGGCCGGCGTCGTCAGCGACACGCTCTGGGCGGACGTCGCCGAGAAGTTCGCCTTCGACGAGGATCGGCAGGACTGGATGCGGGATGTCAATCCGTGGGCGCTCGAATCGATCTCCGACACTCTGCTTGAGGCTATCGAACGAGGCCTCTGGGATGCCGACGCGGAGACCGTCGACCGACTGCGAGACATCAATCTCTCGGTCGAAGGTGACCTCGAAGCGCGTGCCGGCACGCCGGCCGCGGAGGTAGGCGATGACTAACGGGGATCGGGAGGCGGTAGACGAGGCCTACGCCGATCTCGGCGCGACGACACAAGAAGCGATGGAGATCGCCGAGACGAGCATGGACATCGTCCGGGAGTTCGTCCCCGACGAGACACTCGCCGATCGGTTCCGTCAAAAGGCAGTCCACTCGATGGGCGACATCGAGTTCCAGCACCTGTTGCGGTTCACCGGGACCGACGAGGACGGCGAACCGGATGCCGACGCGCCGATTCGAGCCGGAGCCGAGGCAGTGCTCCGTGAGTCGACGATCGTCACCGACATCACGATGTCGAAGGCCGGAGTCACTGGACGGGGCCACAACTGCGAGAAGCGCAAGGCCATCGGCAACGGCGCGGAACTCGCCAAGAAAACAGGGATGACTCGCACCGCAGCCTCGGTCCTCGAACTCGACAAACAGGGCGTCTACGACGACACAATCGCCGTGATCGGCAACGCCCCGACCGCGGCGTTCGCGCTCGCCGACTGCATCGAAGGCGGCACCCGACCGGCGGTGATCGTCGCCACACCGGTCGGCTTCGTCAAGGCCGTCGAGAGCCGCGAGCGGATCCGCGAGGTCGCCGCCGCCTGCGGCGTGCCCGCGATCACGAACGTCGGTCGACGCGGCGGCAGCGGACTGGCCGCGGCGCTGACGAACGAGTTGATCCACGTCGCCAGCGACGTCCGTGACGGCGACCTCGATCTGGAGGTCGACCAGTGAGCGACTACGATCTCGACGCCGGGCCCGATCCGGCGGCCTACGCCGCGGCTGCGGCCGAGCCGGAGGTCGACGCGGCGACCGACCCCGTTTATGCGGTCGGTATCGGCCCCGGAAACCCGGAGTATCTGACGCCACGGGGTCGCAGGGCCATCGAAGAAGCCGATGTCGTCGTCGGCTTTTCGACAGTGGTCGACTTCATCGCCGACTTGACCGACGCCGACCTGCTTACCTGTGGCTACAAGGACGAACGCGAGGCCCTAACGACGTTCGCCGACCGCGTGGCCGACGGCGAGCGCGGGACCGCGGTGTTGATGGGCGATCCGAACCACTCGGGGTATCAGTTCGTCGGGAAGGTACAGGACGTGATCGACACCCCCGTCCGGATCGTTCCGGGCATTTCCTCGCTCCAGATCGCCGCCAGCCGGGCCCGGACACCGATGGAGGACACGGAGTTCGTTACACTCCACAAGAGCGGCGACATCACGCCGGGGCTCGATCGGCTGGCCGAGGCGGTCGGCGGTCGGCACCTGCTCGTTTTGCCCCGTCCCTTCGACTGGATGCCCGGTGATATTGCGGACCATCTCTTGGAAACGGGAGGCGATCCGGAGCTTGAGGCGCTGGTTCTGGAACGGCTCACCCACGACGACGAGTCGATCTCCCGGTTCTCGCTGGCTGCGTTGGCAGACTACGCCGGCGGCTCGGGAGCCGAGGAGACGCCGTTTTCGGATCTCTCGGTGTTGGCAGTTCGACGGACTCAACCGCAGGCAGAGACACGAGGCGAGCAATGAAGGGAGTCGTCGTCGGTGGCGTGAGTTCCGGCGTCGGCAAGACCGTCGCCACACTGGCGACGATTCGCGCACTCGACGAGGCGGGCTATGCGGTCCAGCCAGCCAAGGCCGGGCCGGATTTCATCGACCCCAGCCACCACGAAGCGATCGCCGGTCGACCCTCACGCACCCTCGATCTGTGGCTCGAAGGCAGCGAAGGGATGGCCCGCAACTACGCTCGCGGTGAGGGTGACATCTGCGTCGTCGAGGGTGTGATGGGGCTGTACGACGGCGATGGCTCCAGCACTGCGATGGTCGCCGAAGCCCTCGATCTCCCCGTGGTGCTCGTCGTCGACGCCAAAGCCGGCATGGAGAGCGTCGCCGCCACCGCCTACGGCTTCCGGGAGTACGCCGAGACGATCGGCCGTGAGGTCGACGTGGCCGGCGTCATCGCCCAGCGCGCCCACGGCGGTCGACACGAACAGGGCATCCGCGATGCCCTGCCCGACGACCTCGACTACTTCGGCCGGATTCCTCCCTCGTCGGATCTCGAAATCCCGGACCGCCATCTCGGGCTGGAGATGGGCGCGGAAGCAGCGTTGCCGCACGAGGCGCTCTCGGCAGCCGCCGACCACCTCGACACCGAGCGGCTGGTCGACGTGGCCCGCGAGCCGCCGCAGGTCGACCCCGAACCGGCCGGGGCGCGCACTGATGCGACAGTCGCCGTCGCCAGCGACGCCGCCTTCTGCTTCCGGTACCCCGCAACCATCGGACGCCTCCACGAGCGGTCGACCGTCCAAACCTTCTCGCCGGTCGCTGGCGATCCGGTCCCCGAGTGTGACGGCGTCTACCTGCCGGGTGGCTACCCCGAACTCCACGCCGAGGCGCTAGCGTCGGCCGACACCCTCACCGAACTCGGCGAGCGGGCCGGCGAGGGGCTACCGGTCTTCGGCGAGTGCGGCGGCCTGATGGCGATGAGTCAGTCGCTTTCGACCACCGAGGGCGAGCGCTACGCAATGGCCGGGATCCTCCCGGCTGACGTCGAGATGTGTGACCGCTATCAGGCGCTCAACCACGTCGACCTCGAAGCCACCTCGGAGACGCTGACCGCGCGAGCTGGCGAGTCGATTCGGGGCCACGAGTTCCACTACTCGAAGGCCTCGGTCGATGCAGACGCACGATTCGCCTTCGAGACCGTCCGCGGTGACGGGATCGACGGCGACCACGACGGACTGCTCGAACACGAGTCGCTGGGTACCTACGCCCACGTCCACGCCGCAAGCGGCGCGTTCGACCGGTTCGTCGACCGGCTCCGGTGACCGGCAATCACGCTCCCCACCGAGCCACTGGCCGACCCCCGTCGACCGCGGCGCGACTGCCGCCGGTATCCTGTTGATGCCGCTCAGAACCCGGTTGCTGACAGCTGCTGTCGACATACCACCTGCATACCGGACGGAGACATCGACAAACACCGCAGTTCTGAGCGGCTTGGCGGTGAATTCGGAACACGAAAAATGGTGTGTGCTGTCATACCGCACACCACACTTGGAGGTGTGACAATGTCGACAGAACACTCAGTACCCGACCGACAGTATGCACAGGCCGACATCGGAGCGAACCTCTGGACCGGCGCGCTGTTGATGGCACTCGCCGGAGTCGCCTTCGTTGGCTACGGCGTCGTCTTCCTCGTGGTGAACTTCGTGGGCGGCGGCTTTGAGATCGGAGTGAGCCACCTCGGCGGTCAGACGCCAGTCGACCTCGATCCGACCGTTGCCTACTACATCAGCCACCTGCACGTCGCCACTGCGGGCTTCATCATCGCGACGGGGATCGCGGTCACCGCCCTCTCGTGGTTCGGGGTCCGGAGTCGACAGCGATGGGCGTGGGCCACCGCGGTCGTCGCCGCAGTCACCGGACTGGTCATCGCCCTGCCGATGCACTACCTCGGTGGCTTCGCCCACGACTGGGTGACCCACCTCGGGCCGATCTATCTGGCCGTCGTCGTCTTCGTCGTCGGCGTGGGCTTGGCCGCTCGTGGTTTCACCTGAGATGAGGTCGAGACCGCCCGTCGCCGAGTCGTCGACGTCGGTCGACCACGCCAACCGAGCCGACTATGATATTCCCGTTGAAAGATCGAAAACCGGCGGTGGTGGCGTCGATTCGCTTGCGAGGATCAAACTATATCACGAATTATCTTTTCAGAGACACTTATGATGGCGTAGTCCGTATGCTAGTTCGTATGCCGCCAGTTGACTCGATGGTACGGCGCGTCACAGAATCACTCCGGCAACCAACGTACCTCGCCGCCGTCGCTGCAGTGCTCGTCGCTGTCGCCAGTGTAACCTACGGGCTCGCCAACGACGACCTGCTGACCGCACTCGGGGCGTTGCTGATCGTTCCGAGCATCGTGCTTCTCTACCGGATCGGAAGCCAAGGCGACGTCGAGGTCGACGCGGAACGGCGACGACAGGCGAACTGAGTCGGGCAGCCGTCGGTAACGTGAGTGGATCGATCCCTTCGGCCGGAACATCGACGGACGGGGAGTCGAGAGCGGAGACGAGTGGCGGCGGTCCTACTTCAATCGTTCCTGCAGAAACGACGGGTGAGCCGCGGTCACGCCCTCGACGTCGAGGATCTCGTCGCTGATGACATCGCCGAGCGCATCGCCGTCGGTGGCGCGCACCTCGGCCATCAACATGTGGTCCCCCGAAGATGTATAGAGCGCTTCGACCGAGTCGAGGGCCTTGAGTGCACGGGTGGCTTCGACGTACTGTTCGCTGGCGACGTCGATCCCGACCATGGCAATCGACTGCGAGGAGAGTTTCTTCGGGTCGACGTCGGCCGAGTAGCCGACGATCACGCCCTCCGATTCGAGCTGCTGGATGTATTTGCGGACCGTCGGCTTCGAGACCTCCGCCCGCTCGGCGATCTCGGAGTAAGAAGCCTGTGCATCGTCTTCCAGCACAGAGAGAATGCGGTCCGCCGTCGATGAGCTACTCATAGCTATCTATTTTGCTCCAACGAAAAAATATCTTCCGAACCAAAAAACGTTTTCGACCCAACGAAACCCAGAGGGCAGCGGTGGCCCTACTTGTGTTTGTCGAGGAAGAGGTCCGCCGACCGCTCCCACTCGTAGGAGTCGTCGAAGTAGCGTTCGGCCAGCGGCTCCTCGGGCATCTCGCCGATCGAGCGCTTCTCTTCGCCGTAGGACGGACGGCTCTCGTCGACGTAGTAGCGGCCGGTCAGCACCTTGCCCTCGTGGAGGGCTTCCTCGGTCTCGGCCATCATGTCGGCGGCCTCACGCCGGTCGGTCCTGTCGAACTCGTAGTCGTCCGAATCGTTGACATCGATGTAGGGGACGTACTGGCGGGCGTCCTTGTTCCAGGTCGGACACTGGGTGAGGAAGTCGACGTGGGCGAAGCCGTCGTGTTCCATCGCCTCGACGATGATCTCCTTGGCCTGGTTGGGGTTGACCGCCGCGGTCCGGGCAATGTAGGAGGCCCCCGAGGTGAGACTCAGCGACAGCGGGCGGAGCGGCTCCTTGGCACTGCCGTGGGGCTGTGTCTTCGACTTGTGACCCTTCGGGCTCGTCGGCGAGGTCTGGCCCTTGGTGAGGCCGAAGATCTCGTTGTTGAACACGATGTAGGTCATGTCGTGGTTCTCACGAGCGCTGTGCATGAAGTGGTTGCCACCGATCCCGTAGCCGTCGCCGTCGCCACCCGCGGCGATCACTTCGATGCCGGGGTTGGCGAGTTTGGCTGCACGGGCGACCGGCAGCGACCGGCCGTGGATCGTGTGGAACCCGTAGCTGTCGAAGTAGCTGTTGAGCTTGCCGGAACAGCCGATTCCGGTACACAGCAGCATCTCTTCGGGTGATTTGCCGAGCTCTTGGGCCGCGCCCTTCAGTGCCTTCAGGACACCGAAGTCACCGCAGCCAGGACACCACGTTGCCTGTGGTTCGAGATCCGGCGTGTAGTCCTCCTGTTCGACCTCCCGTCCCTCACCGATTGCTGAAAATGCACTCATGGTTAGTCACCTGCTGCTGGTACGTACTTCGTTTCGATGCCAGTTAGCTCTTCGTCCTCGACGATCGTCGTGACGAAGCCCTCGACGATGTCGGCCGGCTCGAAGGGGTTACCGTTGTACTTGAGCAGGCTCGACAGTTTCTCGCCGTACTGGCCGAGTTCCTTCTGCGTGAGTCCGCGGAACTGGGCGGAGGCGTTCATCTCGACGACGAGCACCTCGTCGACGCTCTCGATGAACTCCGTGACCTCTTCGACCGGGTAGGGGGCCATATCCGAGACGCCGAGGGATTTGACCGAGTAACCCTGGTCGTTGAGGACGTCGACGGCCTCCTCGACGGTCCCCTGCGAACTGCCGAAGGTCATCAGACCGTAGGTCGCCTCGTCGGGGCCGTGGTAGGTCTGGTGGCCCTCGTCTTGAGAGGCCAGCTCCTCGTGGATCGCTTCGAGCTTCTGCTCGCGGCGGTCCATCTGGGCGACACGGTTCTCGGGGGATTCGGCGATGTGTCCCTCGGGGGTGTGTTCGTTCCCCGTCGCGAGGTAGTGGCCGCCCTTCTGGCCGGGAATCGACCGCGGGCTGACGCCGTCTTCGACGTCGTGCTGGAAGCGGCTGTACTTGCCCGACTCGTCGTGTGGCGCGTCTTCGAGTTCGGCTTCGGTGAGCGTCGACCCGAGCGAGGGGTTCGGCTCCTCGTCGAAGACCGACGCCGGGACGTTCATCAGCTCGCCGCCGAGCTTCTGGTCGTAGAGCACGATCGCCGGGATCTGGTACTCGTAGGCGATCTTGAACGCTTTGCGGGTCTGGGTGTAAGCCTCTTCGACCGTCCCGGGCGCGAAGACGACGCGCTGGGAGTCACCCTGCGACGTATAGAGGACGTGTTCGAGGTCGGCCTGTTCCGGCTTGGTCGGCATGCCGGTCGACGGACCGGCGCGCATGGCCTCGATGAGGACGACCGGCGTCTCGGTCATCTCGGCGAGACCGAGCGGTTCGCTCATCAGCGCGAAGCCGCCACCGGAGGAGCCGGACATCGCCTTGGCACCAGCGTGGCTCGCACCGACTGCGAGCGCGGCGGCGGCGATCTCGTCTTCGACCTGCTCGGAGATCCCACCGACTTCCGGCAGATTCTGGCTCATGATGGTGAAGACCTCGGTCCACGGGGTCATCGGGTAGCCCGCGATGAACCGACAGCCCTCGTCCAGCGAGCCGTAGGCGATCGAATCGGAGCCCGACAGCAGGACCTGCTCTTCGTCGTGGCTGCCCTCGGGGACCTTGATGTCGTGGGCGTCGACATCGTACTCCTCGTTGACCATCTCGTAGGCGTTGTGGAGGATCTCGAGGTTGGGTTCGAGGATCTTCTCCGGCATCGCCTCGGTCATGAGGTCTTCGATCCATTCGAGTTCGATACCGGCGAGCGCGCAGGTCGCGCCGACACCGGCGGTGTTTCGCATGACCTCACGGCCCTGTTCGCGGGCCATCGTCCGGAGGTCGAGATCGTAGACGTGCCAGTTGTTTTCCTCGACACGCTCGTCGAAGTTCTCGATCTCCGAGGCATCAAGCAGCCCCGAGTCGTAGATGATGACGCCACCCTCGCGGAGTTCGTCGAGGTTCTCCGAGAGCGGTTTGATCTCCTCGTTGCCGTACACCGACCCCTCCTTGGGGTTGCGCGCGAAGGAGTCACCCAGCGCCAGCAGGAAGTTGTAACCGTCGCCCCGCGATTTGACGGGGTCGGCCGAGGCACGAATCTCGGTGTAGGTGTGGCCGCCGCGGATCCGCGACGGATAATGTCTATGCGTGAATACGTTCAGACCTGAACGCATCAGTGCTTTGGCGAAGTTCTGGCTGGTCGAGGCGATCCCGTCACCGGAACCTCCTGCGATCCGCCAGATGAGTTCGTTGTCAGTCATAGTTTCGGGTCACGGCCCCTCTGGGCCACTAGTATTCGGTTTGCCAGCCCATAATAAAAGAGTTTGCTATGGATTGACAAGGAACAATAATGAAGGACTGCCAGAAGTGGACGAATGGTCATTCGAAGATCACCTCCGGGCGGTGGTAGGAACTACCGTGGGGCACCGGGAATGGGGCTGCTGGCCGCCGGTCGACGGCGAACTGTCAGCGAACACGATCGGGTCGAACAGCCGGTCGGCGATCCAGTCATTACATGAACATAATTTATTTCATGAATGTTTAAGTGACTGCTATTTGACTGCGCTACTGTACGGACATCCCGGGCGAGCGGCGAGTGGGTCGTGGGACTGGTGGGACTGTCGAGCGGCCACGTCTTCGTCCGTCTCGGGTGGCCGACGGAGCACACAGTATGCAACGATCACAGTTTGGAGCCGAGAACCGCGGTGCAGCACCGGTTATTGGCGTCGTACTGATGGTATCGATCGCGGTCATTCTGGCCGCCGCCGTCGGGGGGTACGTCCTCAACGAGGGCGATCAGATCCCCGAGAACGTGCCGCAGGCGTCGTTCAGCTACGACTACGACGACACCGAAAACGTCACGATCACCCATACCGGCGGCGACAGCATCGACAACGGCACTATCGAGATCCTGATCGACGGCGCGGAAGCCTATCCCAATCCCGCGGCGTCGACCAACGTCACGGACCCCAAGGGCTGGGACGGAACCATCGGCTCGGGGGATTCAGTCGAACTGTACAATGACTCCAGCCACCCGATCGCCGAGGGTGGCGAGACGGTTCGGATCGTCTGGAACGACCCCGACGGAGGCAGTTCGACCACGATCGGCCAATCGGAGTGGCCGAACTAACTCCCCGAGCCACGGCGGTCGACTGACCGTCGTAGTCGACGGCCAGTATCATTCCTGAAAATTGTCTCACGAATATTTAAATAAGTAGCCGACAATCATCAGGTATCACGACTGTATGGGGTACCTGAAGCCGTCGACCGAACTCGGATCGGGCGTCGGTCGGCGGGCACTCTACCGACCGTACCCCCTCACAGTCACGTGATCCACAGAGACAAATCATGTTCAAAGAACTATTCGCAGACGACTCCGACCGCGGCGTCTCGCCGGTCATCGGCGTCATTCTGATGGTGGCGATCACCGTCATTCTGGCCGCCGTCATCGGCGCGTTCGTCCTCGGTCTCGGCGATCAGGTATCGAACAACGCACCACAGGCATCGTTCAGCTTTGATTTCAATTCGACTGCTGATCCCAGTAATGTGACGATTACACATACGGGTGGAGATAATATTGAAGCTAGTAACTTGAATGTCACTAACGGAAGTAACACTGAAAGATGGGGCGGCGGTAGTGGCACAGTGAGTACTGGTGACGAATACTCCATGGACTACTACACCGGTGACACTATCAGAGTTATCTGGCAGAACCCGTCCGGAGGATCTTCGAACGTCATTGCCGAGCGTGACGCTCCGCAATAACCACTAACACCTGTCGATTTTCTTTTGATACCGGCCCCGGTAGCGTCCAGTTTGATCACGGGCAGTGCTTTTTGACTTGTCTACCGGTTGTAATCGTATACCTGTAAGAATTATACTAAAATATAGCAATTTAATCTCAGCCCAAACCGACGTAGGTCCGCCGTCGACCTATTCCATGTTGTCCGGACTGCGCGGGTGGTAGTCAGTGTCGTACTCGCCCACGTCGCCGTCGAGTCGGTCGGGGTTGATCCGGCTGGCCAGCAGCATGAAATCTAGCACCGTCAGATACAGCATCGCCTCGACGACCGGCACCGCTCGCGGCATCAACACCGGGTCGTGACGACCGACGACCTGAATCTCTTTCTCCTCGCCGGTCTCCCAGTCGACGGTCCTACTCCGCAAACGGACTGTCGGGTGTCGTGAGCCGAGTGATCTCACTAACGCCGTCGAAGCCGTCGTCGAAACTGTAGAGATACTCGATCTCCGCCCGCTGCATCGCCGCGACGATGATCGCGTCAGTCAACGATAGCGATTCGTACCGCCGGAACACCGAGCGACCGGCCTCGAAATCCGCTTTCGATGTCTGGGTGAGTTCGAACCCACTGCTCTCGATGAGTGCGTCGAGCGTTTCGACCGCGATATCGTGCCCGCCGCGTGCCTGCAAATAGTTGATCACCTCTTCGAGCACATCACTGAGCACGATCGCTGTCGGGAGGTTCCCCTGATCGATTGCCGTTGCAATCGCCTCGCCGCGGTCGTGATTCTGGTCACGGGCGAGTCGCGCCGCAATAAGAACGTTCGCGTCGACGGCGACGACCGCCATCAGTACTCCCCAGCGATCAGGTCGTGATCGTCGGCCGCGTCGGTCGGTTCGCCGATATCAACCGGGTCGAGTTCCGAAAACGCTCCGTACTGCTGTTTCACGAGTTCGACCGAAAGCGATCCGTCTTCGTCGACGCGCCAACGGAGTTTGTCACCGGCGTCGACGCCCGCCTCCTGACGGATCGCCGCCGGAACGGTAACCGAGTAGCTCTCGTTGACTGTTGTTTCGCCTTCGATTTCGGGAGACATACCGAAACGTTCGCCGTGCTCTCAAAAGTAATTTGCCCCCAAATTTGCGTGCCTGCTGTCGGCTCTGTTCATCGGTGCCTGTTTTTCGACGTGAATATACAACCGGCCGCAACGTCGCCGCCACGTCGATCACCCCGCAAACACCACACCGTCGCCGTCGACCCCCTACTCCATATTGTCCGGACTGCGCGGGTGGTAGTCAGTGTCGTACTCGCCCACGTCGCCGTCGAGTCGGTCGGGGTTGATCCGGCCGGCCAGCAGCATGAAATCCAGCACCGTCAGATGCAGCATCGCCTCGACGACCGGCACCGCCCGCGGCATCAACACCGGGTCGTGTCGACCGACGACCTGAATCTCCTTCTCCTCGCCGGTCTCCCAGTCGACGGTCGACTGCTGTTTGGGAATACTCGTCGGCGCGTGCCACGTCGCCTCGCCGTAGATCGGCTCGCCGGTCGTGATCCCGCCCTGCAGGCCGCCGTGGTCGTTGCCGACCGGCACCGGATCGCCCACCTCGCTCTCGATTTCGGGCCGGTCGCCGTCGTCGAACTCCCAGTCTTCGTTGCGCTCGCTGCCGCGCATGGTTCGGGTGTCTCGGCCCGCGCCGAACTGGAACCCCGAAGTCGCCGGGATGGCGAACATCGCCTGACCGAGGCGGGCGGCAAAGGAGTCGAACCGCGGCGCGCCGAGTCCACGGGGGATCCCGCGGCACTCGAAGTACACCGAACCGCCGATCGAGTCGCCCTCCTGCTGGTACTCGTCGATCGCCTCCCGCATCTCTTCGGCTGTCTCGGGGTGGGCACACCGCACCTCGTTTTCCTCGCTGTGTTCGAGCATCTCCTCGAAACTGACCTCCGGAGCACGAATGTCGCCGACCTGATTGACATGGGCCTTGATCCGGACGTCGTACTCGCTTTGGTCGAGGACCTGTTTGGCGACCGCGCCGGCGGCGACCCAGTTGACCGTCTCCCGCGCCGACGAGCGCCCGCCGCCGCCCCAGTTCCGCGTGCCGAACTTGGCGGAGTAGGTGTAATCGCCGTGGGAGGGGCGGGGGGCGGTGACGTACGGTTCGTACTTGCCCGAGCGGGCGTCCTTGTTCTCGATGACCATCCCGATCGGTGTCCCCGTCGTGTAGCCGTCTTGGACGCCGGAGTTGATCTCGACCGCGTCGGGTTCGCCGCGGGAGGTGGTGATCATCGACTGACCGGGTTTCCGCCGGTCGAGTTCTCGCTGGATGTCCTCGACGTCGAGGTCGACGCCTGCGGGGCAGCCACTGACGGTGACCCCCATCGCCTCGCCGTGGCTCTCGCCGTAGGTCGTCACTTCGAAAAGCCGCCCGAACCGGTTGCCGTTCATACCGAGTGGTGTGTTCCCAGCCCATTTGAACCTTGCAATACGCGCAAGGCCCACGCACAAGGCCTACCCACCGACCGGTTGCCGCACGTCGTGTGCTACCAGCCATATCCCGGCCCGATGCCGAGGTAGGCCTTCGGCAGCCGACCCGAGTCGGCACTATCGCAGTCTTATTATACCGCCACGCGGAAGTGATGCCGTATTAGTTGATGTCATCAGATCGTTCGGTTCCGATCTCCCGCCGCGGCCTGCTTGCCGGAGCGGCAGCCTCGGGGACTGCCACGGCCGGCTGTTTGGGCCGCATCCGGGAGACGCTTGGTGGCTCGGGGACCACGCAGGTCTCCCTCGACATCAAGACCCTGCCCGTCGATAGCGATCCGTTCGCGGTCCCGATCGCCCGCGCGCTGATCGACAACCTCGAAGCCGTCGGGATCGATGCCAGCCTGCAGGTGATGGACGTCACCCAGCTCTCCGAGCAGGTGCTGTTGAACCACGACTTCGACATCTACGTCGGTCAGTTTCCGTACGCCCGCCCGCCGGATCCCGACGCGCTCTACCCCATGTTCCGGTCGACGTTCGCCACCGAACTCGGCTGGCAGAACCCCTTCGGGTTCGCCAACCTGCGCTGTGACGACCTGCTCGATGCCCAGCGAACCGCCGCTGCCGAGACCCGAGAGGAGCCGGTCGCGGAGCTACAGGCGTTTCTGGCCCGCACCCAGCCGATGACCCCGGTCGTCGCCCCGGAGGTCGTCACCGGCGTCCGCACCGACCGGTTTACCAACTGGGATCCCGACGACCGCGAGGCCGCCGGCGGCGGCCCCGTCCACCCCCACAACCTACTTCAGTTGGAGGGCGTCGACGGCGCACCCCGAACCCTTCGGCTGGCGACGGTCGACGACCGGCTCACGACCAACCGGAACCCGATCTCGGCGGTCTACCAACAACAGGAGTCGCTGCTGGATCTGGTCTACGACTCGCTGGCCCTCGATACCGGCACCGAGTACGTGCCGTGGCTCGCCCGCGATGTCAGTTGGAGCGACGACCCCCCGACCGTGGATATCGAACTCCGGGAGGGGCTCGTCTGGCACGACGGCCGGCGGCTCTCGGCCTACGACGTCGGCTTCACCTACGAGTTCCTTCGAGATACTTCGCTGGGCGGCGCGATCCGGGCGATCCCGACCGAGCGGTTCCGCGGCCGGATCTCGCTGGTCGAGGACGTGACCGTCGAAAGTGCCCACGAACTCTCGCTGACGCTTTCCGACACCAGCCGCGCGGTCGCCCGGCGAGCCCTGACCGTCCCGATCTTGCCGGCCCACGTCTGGCGTGATCGGACCGCAATCGAGCGGCCACCGGGTCGGGCCGGTGGGACGACTGCGGCGCTCACCTCGAACAACTCTTCGGCGATCGGCAGCGGCCCGCTCCGGTTCGAGTCGGCCGGCGGCGGCGAGGTCGTCTTCTCACGGTTCGAGCCACACTTCCTGTGGCGCTCGGCGACCACGCCGACCGACGCCCCCAACGGCACTGCTTCCCGAAACGGGACCGATCCGTCGACCGACACCGATCTGTCGACAAACACGACCGTCACACAACCGACCGACGCGGCGCCGACGGCACCGAACGGGACCAGTAGATCGACCGGCGAGGCGTTCGCGCCACCGCCGGAGGCCTACGGTGGGCTGCCGCCGTTCGATACGGTCGTCGTCCAGACGGTGTCGTCGGACGCCAGCGCCGCGGAGCTGGTCGCTGCCGGCGACGCCGACGCGACGGCGACCAAACTGAGCGGGGATGCAGTCGCTCAACTGGACGACAGTCAGGCCGTCGAACCTGTGAGCTATCGGTCGAACGCGTTTTATCATCTCGGCTTCAATACACGGCGACAGCCGCTCCGAAACCCGAACGTTCGACGGCTCGTCGCCCGTCTCGTCGACAAATCACGGCTCGCTGGCGAGGTTTTCGGCGGCAACGGACAGCCGATAGCGAGCCCGCTGGCCGCGACCGACTGGCTGGCCGACGACCTCGTGTGGGACGACGAGACCGACGCCGATCCCGAGGTCCCGTTCCTCGGGACAGACGGAGAGTTGGCGGTCGAGACGGCCCGCGAACGGTTTCGGGATATCGGTTACGAGTACAACGCCGACGATCAACTCATCACAGAACGCAACTAATGTTACGTGCACTCGTCTTCGAAGTCAGCGTCGTCGTCGCCGCGCTCTGCGCGGTCGGGGCGGTCACCATCGTCGGCCGGACCCGACTCACAGCACTCCGCGTGGAGATCCAGCCACGGCTCCGTGAATCGGCCCCGTATCTGGCGGTCCTCATCGCCGTCCTCGCCCTCAACTCGGCGGTCCGGGACTACGCCCAAGAGATCTCGTGGTTCATCGGCCTGAATATCACCGACTCCATCGAGGCGATCGAGGGCGGGTTCGTCGCGGCGGTCCAGAGCGTCCAGACTGAACTCCTGACGGCGTACTTCTCGTACGTCTACGTCTTCGGCTACGTTTTCCTGTTGATCTTCCCGCTGTTGGCCTACGCAGCGCTCGACGATCGGACGCCGTTCAAACGGCTGGTCGTCGCCTACAGTTTCAACTACCTGCTGGGGCTGCTGTTGTATATCGTGTTCGTCGCCTACGGACCGCGGAACGTCGGCGTCGCCGAGAACCTGCTGTACATCACCAACCCCGAGTACCAGTTCCTCACGAGCGCGGTCAACACCAACACCAACGTCTTCCCGTCGCTGCACACCTCGCTGTCGGCGACCGTCGCCGTCTTCGCCTACCGGACCCGCGAGGCCTACCCCATCTGGTTCGGGCTGGCGATCGGTCTCGCGGCGAGCATCATCCTCTCGACGATGTACCTCGGTATCCACTGGGGGACCGACGTCCTCGTCGGCCTCGGGCTTGCCGCCCTCTGTGTCGGCCTTTCCCGACGCTACGTCGACGGCGAGCCGTCTCAGTCGAGGGTCTCCAGCGAGTCGAAGTCGTCGACCGGCATCACCGAGTAGTCGACCGATAGCGTATCCTGCGTCGCCCGGATCTTGCCGACGAACGTCGAAATCTCGTCGAGTCGGCCTTCGAGAACGAACAGTTCCATACAGTAGTGATTGCCCACGTGGCTATGGAAGTTCGAGGCCACCAGCCCCTCGTGTTCGTGCCGGAGGCGCATCATCTGTTCTTCGACGCTCGTAGTCTCGTAGTTGAACAACACGGTGACAATGGCGATCAGTTCGCGGTCTTCGAGCCGCTTGTCCTCGAACTCCCCCAGCAGGTTCCGGGCGGCCTCGCGGACGACCTCACTGCGGCCGGTGTAGCCGTGTTCGTCGGCAAACGAGTCGATTCGGTCGAGCAGGTCCTCCGGCATCGAGACGCTGACCACAGTCATATATTAACTTAGGCACCATCCGATATTAGGAGTTATTATTTCTCGGCTGCAGAAGCAGTCTCGGCCGCCTCACGCCGGCTCAGGCGCCGTAGGTCTCCTTGAGATACGTCGAGATCTCGGCACTGTCGGCCAGCCAGCCGTCGGGGTGGTCGTCGTCGACCAGCACGGGAACCCCCTGCTGTCCGGTAATCGATTCGAGTTCCTCCCGGTCGGCTTTCGATTCGGGGACGACGATCTCCTCGTAGTCGACGTCCAGTACGTCGAGTACCCGACGCACGCGTTTGGAGTACGGACAGTCCGGCCGATCGTACAGTTCGATGGCTGTCATACCAACCGGTAGATGGGACGACCTCATAGCTGTGTGTCCGTCGTGTATTCGGTGCACACAACCAGTCGACTTTGATATCTGTTCGTGCGATCCAAATTAGAATACGCTCCCTACCGGCGAGTAGCCGTCGACTACTGGCCGTGAGGCGTCGTCGAACGGACCGAATCGGCCACTTAGTGATTTCGCTCCGCCTCAGCAGCGCGGAGCGAACCACCGCTGGCCCGACGGAGCGTACGCGTCGTCGAGCGAGTCGGAGATACGCTGGCTCGACGAGGGTTATGCCTCGTCGAAGAGGGTTTCGCCGTCGACCATGTGCTCCTCGACGGCATCCATATCCAGCGTCACGCCGAGACCCGGCTGTTCGGGGATCTCGATGTAACCGTCCTCGATGACGTCCTCTTCGACCAGATCCTCCCACCAGCCGAGTTCGTAGCTGTGGTACTCGACGGCCAGCGAGTTGGGGATCGCCGCGCCAACGTGGGCACTCGCCATCGTCGCCACCGGCGAGGAGACGTTGTGCATCGCCACTGGAATGTAGTACTGGTTGGCGACGTCGGCGATCTTCCGCGTCTCGCGCATCCCGCCGACCTTCGGGAGGTCCGGTGCGATGATGTCGACGGCTTGGTTCTGGATGAGCCGGCGCTCCTCGGTGACGCGGTAGCGGTTCTCGCCGACGGTGATCGGCGTGATCGTGGATTTCGTGACCTCCTCTTGGACTTCGAGGTTCTCCGGCGGGACGGGGTCTTCGAGCCACCACACGTCGTACTCCTCGAGTTCGGCGGCGAGCCGTTTGGCGCTGCCACCCGAGAACGTCCAGTGGCAGTCGAAGGCCACGTCGGCGCGGTCTTTCACGCGCTCGGTGACGGCCTCAACGATCTCGGCCTTGTGTCGGATTTCACCGGGTCGGAGGTGACGGTTTGCCCGATCCTTTTCGAGCCCCGAGGGGACGTCGAGATCGAACTTCAGGGCGTCATAGCCCAGTTCCTCGACAACGCGTTCGGCCTCGTCGGCGCAGGCCTGCGGGTCGGCCTCGTTGGCGGTGTGGCAGTCACAGTACACGCGGACCTTGTCGCGGTACTTCCCGCCGAGCAGTTGGTAGGCCGGGACACCGAGGATCTTGCCCGCCAGATCGTGGAGGGCGATCTCGATGCCGGAGATGGCAGTGACGGTGACACCTTCGACCGACCCCTCGCCGGACATCTTCTGGACCAGATGCTCGAACAGGCGGTCGATGTCCAGCGGGTTCTCGCCGATAACGAACGGTTTCATCCGCTCGATGAGTTCGGGGACGCCCGCGCCCCAGTAGGCCTCGCCGGTGCCGACGACGCCCGCGTCGGTGTAGACGCGCACGAGCGTCCACGGGAAGTTCCCGTCGACCATCGTCGTCTGGACGTCGGTGATCTCGACGTCCCGACTGCCGCCGCGTTCGCCCGTGGCACCCATCGTCTCGGAGGAGAGTTCCCGCATCGTGTACTCCGCGTTCGGATCGTGGAGTTCGTCGTAGCTGACCATACTTCGGCTTCTATCCCCAGCCGTAAATAGTGCTGGCGTTCGTCGACAGGCTTCGTACCCCTTCTATACGCCCGGTAGAGAAAATTTATTATACTTCGAGTTAATATTTCACTTCTCGTCTCTGTCTGAGCATCCTCGTCGACGAACCCGAAGATTCACTCCCACGGCAGCCTGAAGGCTACCAATGAGCGGGACGGAACTCTCACAGACTCGCGCGTGGGTGCTGGCCGCCCGGCCCCAGACGTTGCCAGCGGCGGCCGCACCCGTCGTCGTCGGTGCGGGGCTCGCGTGGCACGCAGGCGTCTTCGCACCCCTGCCGATGCTAGCGGCGTTCGTCGGTGCGGCACTCATCCAGATCGGCACCAACTTCGCCAACGACTACTACGACGCCATACAGGGTGCGGACACCGAAGCCCGCGAGGGGTTCACCCGCGTTACCCAGTCGGGGCTGATCGAACCCCAGTCGGTCAAACGGGCGATGTACCTCACGTTTGCCGCCGCGATCGGTGTCGGGAGCTACCTCGTCTACGTCGGCGGGCTTCCCATCTTGGTTATTGGCCTCCTATCGGTGGTTTCAGGCATCGCCTACACCGGCGGCCCCTACCCGCTGGGCTACCACGGGCTCGGCGACCTGTTCGTCTTCCTCTTTTTCGGCGTCATCGCAGTCGTGGGAACGTATTATGTACAGGCTACCGCCGTCCTCGCCGATCCGTTGTCGACGACGATCCCGCCGAACACGGTCACGTGGACCGCGTTTCTCGCTAGCCTCCCAGTGGCCGCGCTGTCGACGAACATTCTCGTCGTCAATAACATCCGTGACCGTGAGGAGGATGCAACGACCGGCAAGCGGACCCTCGCAGTGCGGTTCGGCTACCGGTTCAGCCGGCTCCAGTTCGCCGGGCTCGGTGGCCTCGCTTACGCCGTTCCGGTCTGGCTCTGGCTGGCTGAGGGGTTCGCTGCCACAGTGCTGCTTCCGCTGGTGACGCTCCCGATTGCGGCCGTCCTCACACGGACGGTCTGGACGGAGACCAGCGGCGCAGCGCTCAACCCCGCCCTCGAAACCACCGGAAAGTTACTCGCTGCCTACTCGGGGCTGTTCGGCCTCGGGTTGGCGCTGTAATGTGGGTCGACCCGTTTTCGATCCGGCTCGCCGCGCCGCTGTCGACCGCCGCCGGCACGATCTCCGAGCGACGGGGGTTCCTCGTCGGCGTCGAAGGCGACGGCAGCCGCGGGCTGGGGGAGGCGACCCCGCTGCCCGGCTGGACGGAGTCTTACGAGGCCGCCCGGCAGGCGCTCGCCGACGCCACCCTCTACAGCCCGCCAGATCCCGACGCAACTCCGGCGGCCGCCCACGGGGTCGACCTCGCTCGCCTCGATGCCGCCGCCCGGCGTGAGGGCCGCCCGCTGGCCGCCGGGCTGCGCGAGCAGCGTTTCGACAGCGACCGCCCGCTCCCCGAGTCGGTGCCAGTCAACGCCACGATCGGCGATGGGAGCGTTCGGGAGACAGTCGACGCGGCGACTGCGGCCGTCGACGATGGATTCGACTGGCTCAAACTGAAAGTCGGCCTCCGAGAGCCGGACGTGGATTTCGAACGGGTGCGGGCGGTCCGAACCGCAGTCGACGACGGCGTTAGCATCCGCCTGGACGCCAATGGGGCGTGGGACCGGCCGACAGCCAAGCGGATGGTCGACCGGCTGGCCCCGGTCGGCATCGACTACCTCGAACAGCCGCTTCCGGCCGCTGATCTCGCCGACCACGGGACGCTCCGGGGCCACGGGGTCGACATCGCAGTCGACGAATCACTGGCCGAGACGTCGGTCGAAGCCGTCATCGACGCGGGGGCAGCCGACGTGGTCGTCATCAAACCGATGGCAGTCGGCGGCCCCACGCGGGCGGTCGCTGCCGCCGGGGCCGCCCGCGCGGCCGGCGTCGAGCCGGTCGTCACGACGACCATCGACGCGGTCGTCGCTCGAACTGCCGCGGTCCACGTCGCCGCGGCGATTCCCGACGTGACCGCCTGCGGGCTGTCGACCGGTTCGCTCCTCGACGACGACCTCGCTGCCGATCCGGTCGCGATCGCCGACGGACGGGCGCGGCTCCCGACCGGCGCGGGGCTCTGTGGGGACGGGTTCGACTCGGTGTGGCCGGCTCCCGGCGAGTAGCCACCGCCTACTACCGACACGACGGGCTCACTCGACGACTTCGACCGCCCCGAGCATCCCCTGTGTCTGGTGTGGTGTACAGACGTAGCGGTAGACGCCCGGCTCGCCGAACGTGTGGCTGAACGTCTCGCCCTCGTCGAAGTAGTACTCGCTTTCGAAGACGCCGTCTTCCTCGACGACGTTGTGTTGGCCGCCGCGACCGGTCCACTCCCAGCGGACGGTCGTGCCGACCGACACTCTAATCGCCGCCGGATCGAACGCGAAGCCGTCGCCGGCTCCGACGTCGACCGTGACCGCCGATCGGTCGGTTCGGTCGACCGTCCCCGCGAAGTTGTTCGCTCCACGGAACCAGTCGCCGTAGGTGTCGCTTTCGAGGTCCGCCTCGCTGCCGCCGAGACAGCCCGCCGTGGCGACCACAGCGATGCCCGCAAGCACCGACCGTCGGCTCGAACGCTCGCTCATGGCCACAGTAGCCACCGCATACCTAAGTGTCGACCTGTTTGCCGGCGATCCGCAGGCTGAAACCGCGGGCGTCCCTACCGGGACGTATGAGCGACTGGACGGATGCGATCATCGGCGAGCGCATGACCGTAGACGGGGAGTTCTCCGACCGGGTTGCCGCCTCACGGTTCTCCAACGCGGAGTGGGATCTCATCATGACCGCAACCGATCTGGAGATCGAACGGGCCGACGACCCCGAGGCCGCGCGGATCGTCGCCAACACCGAAAACGTCGCGTCGATCATCCCCGAACTCGAGACAATTCGCGCACAGACCGCGTCGATGGCCGGCCAACCGGGCGGTGGCAGTCGGGATTCCGATGGCGGGATTGTCGACTCGCTGAAGGAGGCCCTCGGGTTCGGCAGCGACGACTCCGAGACGATCGATCAAGAAGCGCTGGCGGCGGCCGAAGAACTCACTCAGGCCTACGCCGATGCGTTGCAGGCTCATCTGGAGGACACCGGTAGCTTCGAGCGGGCCAGAACCGCCTATCGTGACGGTTAGCCGTCGCCGCTCCGGAACAGCGTCAGCTCCTCGACCTCGTAGATATTGAGCAGTTCGGTCACGATCTCGTCGTACGTTTCGTCGGTCTCCCGGAGGTCGTCGAGGCGTGTTACCGTCTCCTCGTCGAGATCGATCTGGACCATACAGGAGCTACGGTCGCCAGTCGTTTATATGACTTGGTGGCCCATCTCTCAGGAATCGGCGTTCGGTGGCTGGACCCGTGTCGTTTCGAGCGCCCGTGGCAGCGTCAAGACGATTTGTGTCCCCGAGGGGACGTCGGCGATGGAGATATCGCCGCCGAGCAGCGAGACCGTCCAGTAGACCAGCCACAGCCCGAGTCCGGTCCCGTGCTGGAGCGGGGTCTCCTCGCCGGTCTCGATCGCCCGCCGCTCGTCTTCGGGGATCCCCGGCCCGTTGTCGGTGATACTGACGTCGACCCAGCCGTCACCGGGCTTGCTTTCCGAATCGCTGACGCTGATCGAGACAGTCGGCACCGGCTTGTCGTTGTGGACGACCGCGTTGTCCAACAGCTCCAGGACCGCCAGTTTCAGCCGGACGTCCGCCCGGACGTGCACTGGGTCGACCTCGTCGACCGACAGCGTCGCCTCGGGGTGGCGCTCGGCGAAGTCGTCGGCGACCTCCGAGAGCAGTTCGGCCAGATCACACCGCGAGTTGACCTCCCGGCCCTGATCGAACAGCGACCGGACGGTACCGGCCTTCTGGCTGAGCTGTTCGAGACTGTCGATCCGGTCTTCGATGGCGGTGACGTGGCTCTGAAGCTCCCCGTCGACCCCATCGGCCAGCAGGGCGGCGTTCCCCCGGATCACGTTCAGCCCGTTACGGAGGTTGTGCCGAAGCACCCGGTTGAGCACCGCCAGCTGCTGTTGCCGTTCCTTCCGCTCGGTGATATCCTGCAGCGCCAGCTCGAAGACCGTCTCGCCGACCTCCTCGACGGCGATTCCGGAGACCTCACACCAGATCGGGTTGCCGTCGACCGTCTGGAGCTGGAGTTCGACGCCCTCGACGGACCCCTGTTCGAGCAGTTGATCGCTGAACTGCTTGCGCTCGGTGGGATCGACGTAGATGTCGGTCACGGATAGCTTCTCCAAGTCCGTCTTCGAACTCCCCTCGAGGATGTCGACCAGCCCTTGGTTGACCAGCCGGAACTCGCCTTCGGGGCCGGGGGTGGTCCGGTAGACGCCGATAGGGAGGTTCTCGACGAGCCGTTCGTAGCGTTCGAACTGCTGTTGCCGCCGTTTCTGGGCCGTGATGTCGACGTAGAGGTGGATGTACTCCCCGTCGTCGGCGTCGACCGGTACCCGGCGGAAGAGGAACTCGCCGACGCCGTCGGCGGTCTCGCGTCTGATCTCCGTGGGGCCGGCTCCCGAGTTCCCGTCGCCGTCGGCCCGAGGGTGGTCGGCCGGCGGGGCGACGAGCTCCCCGATCGGCCGGCCACGTGCGGCCCCTTCGCTGTGGCCGAACGTCTCTTCGAAGGGACGGTTGACCCGCGTCACTCGCTCGACGCCGTCCTCGACGACGGTGTTGGCGACGGGTTCGGGGATCGCATCGAACACCGCCTCGAACCGGTTGCGTTCGGTCCGGAGCTGTGTCTCGATCAGCTGGCTCCGACAGGCCTCCGCGAGCTTCTCGTTGAGCGGGGCCAGCGCCGACCGGGTGAGCCGGTCTATCTCGCCGCCGCGCTTGCCCAGCGCCAACACGCCGAACTCCGGGAGTTCCAGGATGTAGTAGTGGGAGCCGTCGGCCGTCTCGCCGGCGATCGGCAGCCGGTCGACGAACTCACGATGGGTGGTCCCGGCCGCGGGAAACTCCTCGCGGGCCGCCGCCAGCGTCTCGTTGGTCCCCGGCGAGGCCGGGATCGACGCGACGATCGGGTAGTCGGTGTCGGCCCCGTGGGGGAGCCGCTGGAAGATGGCCCCGACCGAACAATTGAGCTTTTTGAGATAGCCCGACAGCGCCGCGTCGGCGGTGGCCTCGAGGCTCTCTTTGGGTCCGATCGACAGCGCGATCTCGTACAGTGCCTGAATACGCTGTTGTCTGTCGGTCATGGGCTCTCGATCGCGCCGACGACGGCGGTCTTGTTGTAGTAGTCGAGATGGCCCGTCCCGTCGTTGGCGATCTCACCGATCGTCAGTGCACCAACGGCCGGCAGCTCGTCGGCCGTCAGCGCAGCCAGCTCGCGGTCGAACGCCGATTCGAGGTAGAGCACACGCGAGATACAGTCGAAACAGACGATCCCCGCCGGGGAGTCGACGCCCGCTTGGGCGTCGGCCGCAGCCGTCCGGGTGGCCGCAACCAGCGAGTCGGGGTCGCCTTCGAGGACGGTAAGGAACTCCCCTTCGGGAAGTTCGCCGAAGCAGTCGATCGCGCCCTCGGCGTCGACCGAGAAGGGATCGCGGACGATCTGTTCGCCGTCCATCCGAGTCTGGCCGAACGGATATGATTTGGCGGTCTCGAAGAAGTTCTCGCGGTTCACAGTCGTTCCAGTGGCGTCGTCGACCACGTCGCTGTACACCGACAGCGCGGACTCGCCGTCGAGGGTGTGTAGCGTCGATCCCTCGGCCTCGGTCACCCGGAAGGGGCCGGCGACCTCCTGCCAGCCGTGTTTGACGCCGATTCCCATCGATTCGGGAATCGCGGCGACGACTGCCGCGTCGCCGACGACCCCCTCGTCGGTGAACAGACACGGTTCGTCGTCGGCCTCGAGGGTGCCGGCTCCACCGCCGAGGAAGTTCAACTCGACGCTGTAGGTGCGGAACAGCGAGTCGACGAACGACTCGATCCCGCTCGCGTGGGCGTCGACGAAAACGAAGGCAGTCTCGTACCCCGCCGCCGGCAGCGAAGCGTCGAGTGCCTCGCCGAACGCCGCCGCGTCGTCGCCGAGCGACGGCACCGTCGTCACCACCGGTTCCGACGGCAGTCCCACGATCAGCGCGCCCTGCTTTCTCCGCTCGCCCTCATAGACGAGTTCCGGAAAGATGCCGCCGAACACCGGCGTCTCGACGGCGGCCAACACCGATTCGAAATCCGGCGACCGCACCGCCGGATCCGGCGTCGACAGGAGCAACACTCCCTCGACCGACGCCGACGAGGCCGTCGATCTGAGGGCCGGTTCGAGCCCCTTACCGGGGTCCGAGCAGTACGTTACCTCCATACCCTATGATTGTTCACGATAATCTACAATATAACTGTGATGGTATGTCTTTACCGTGGGGAGCGCGGCTTACAGTGCGTCGACGATCGCGTCGGTCATCTCGTCGGTCGAGGCGTCGCCGCCCAGATCACCGGTTCGCGGCCCCTCGGCCAGCACCGCCTCGACGGCTGTCTCGACCTGCTGGGATTCCTCGCTGTAGCCGAGGTGATCCAGCAGCATCGCCGCTGAGAGGATCGTCGCCGACGGGTTGGCGATCCCCTCGCCGGCGATGTCGGGGGCAGTGCCGTGGACCGGCTCGAACAGCGCGTTGTCGTCGCCGATATTCGCCGAGGGCAGGAGGCCGAGGCCGCCGACCAGTCCCGCCGCGAGATCCGACAGTACGTCGCCCGCGAGGTTGGGACAGACGATCACGTCGAACTGTTCGGGGTCGAGACAGACCCGCGTGGCGAAGGCGTCCATCAGCACTTCGTCGGTGTCGACGCCACGGTCCTCGGCCACGCCAACGACGCCATCGCGGAACCGGCCGTCGGTTTTCCGCATCACGTTGGCCTTGTGAACGACGCTGAACCCGTCGTGGGCGTCGCTGTCGTCGACGTAGTCGCAGGCGAACTCGGCGAGCTTTTCGGACGCCGAAGTGGTGACGACGCGGGTCAGCGTCGACAGATCATCCGAGAGATCGTCTTCGTGGCCCGAGTAGACGCCTTCGGTGTTCTCACGGAGGAAGACGAGGTCGGTCTCGGGGCGCACCGCCTCGACGCCGGGGTAGGCTTTGGCGGGGCGGATGTTGACGAAGGAGTCGACGGCGTCCCGCAGCGGGAGGATCACGTCGGCGGCGGTCTCGCCTGCCGCGCCGAACAGCGTGGCGTCAGCCTCGGCCGCGAGGTCGTAGGTCTCCTCGGGGAGTGCCTCGCCGGTGTCGGCTTTGACGGCGTCACCCGCTTCGCCCTCGACGAATTCGAGATCGAGATCGAGCGCTTCGAGCACGTCGATGGCTGCCGGGATCACTTCCTGCCCGATACCGTCGCCTTCGATGACGGCGATCTGGTGAGTCATACCCACAGTCTGTATAGCACTGAAAAGAGGATGTCGATGTCTATGGACTACCGCCGCTGCTGATTGAATAGAACTGTAAATCGCATCCATGCTACTCTTTAGTTAGGCGGCTGCGCTATCGCTACGTATGACCCACGACACACCGGATGGAACGGATGAGCGACGTCTGTGGTGCGAGCACTGCCAGCTTAGCGTCCGACCGACGCCGAGTTCGACGGGCACCGAATGTCCTGCCTGTGGTAACGATTTGGAATGACCGGTTCGGTCACACTGCCGATGTCGTGGTGAGTTCGGGAGTTTCCGCCCGAACTCACCGTCGTATCCCGCTTCAAGCGCGCGCCGCGCGGCCTCGTCTTCCGCGTCGACCTCGACGGCTGTCGCCATCCACTAAAATTCGTCCTCGATCAAACGACCGGATCTACCAGCGGCCGATTCGCACCCCAAACCGCTTCACGCCTGTCGACATACCACGTGGTAGATGAACATTGGCTTGGCTCGGTTCAAACGCCCGCTGCTCTACGTGATGGGGCCGGGCTACGTCATCGCAGGGATTCTCCACTTCGTCGTCCCGGAGTTGTACGTCCAGATCATCCCGCCGATACTCCCCGCACCGCTCGCGTTGGTCTATCTCTCCGGTGTCGCCGAGATCGCCGTCGGGATCGGAGTGTTGATTCCACGGACGCGACGCTATGCGGCGTGGGCGACGATCGCGCTACTCGTTGCGATCTTCCCGGCGAACGTCTACATGGCGACTTCGATGGTCGCTGTCGAGGGGATCGGCGGGGGCGATCCCTCGGCGGCCGCTCGGTGGGGACGGCTCCCGCTGCAGGGTGTGTTGATTCTCTGGGCCTACTGGTATACCGACGCTGATAGTGGCAGCTAATACGAAACCGACTGAAAAGAAACCGCAGCTACCAACCCGGACGGCCGATCTCAGTCGTCGCCTTCGACGTACGGCAGCCCGTCGACCGTCGCTTCGACCTTGCTCTTATTGGAGTACATCAGCGAGGTCGTATCCCAGATGCCTTCGACCAGCGCCTCTTTCATCGCGTGGTCGATGTCGACGTCGATCGTCGTCTCGCCGTAGGTGACCTCCTCGTTTTCGACGTCGATGTCGATCTCGCCGTCGGGGTTGGCTTCGATCCACTCCTGCAGTTCGACGACCGTTTCGTGGTCGGTCGTCACGGCCGGAATGCCGAGAGATTTGCAGTTGTCGCGGAAGATCTCCGCGTAGGACTCGCCGACGATCCCGTCGACGCCCCAGCGCATCATCGCTTGCGGGGCGTGCTCCCGCGAGGAGCCACAGCCGAAGTTGGAGTTGATGACGGCGATCGAGGCACCCTCGAACCGGTTCAGTGGGTGGTCGTTGAACTCGCCGTCGTCGTCCCGCCGCGCATCGTAGAAGAGGTAGTCGGCCATGTTGTCGAAGGTGACCTCCTTCATGAAGCGGGCGGGCAGGATCTGGTCGGTGTCGATGTCGTCGCCGGGGATCGGGACGCCGGTGCCGCCGACCTCGGTGATGTGGTTTTCGCCCGACATCAGTCCGCCGCCTCCCCTACACCGCTGGCGCTGCCAGCAGGTTCGTCGTCGAGGTACTCTCGGGCGTCGGTGACCTCCCCCTCGACGGCCGCTGCGGCGACCATCGCGGGACTCATGAGGACGGTCCGGCCGTCCTTCGAGCCCTGTCGACCGATGAAGTTGCGGTTCGACGACGACGCACAGACCTCGTCGCCTTCGAGGGCGTCGTCGTTCATCGCCAGACACATCGAACAACCGGCGCGCCGCCACTGGAAGCCGGCGTTGATGAAGACCTCGTCGAGGCCGCGGGCCTCACACTCGGCGCGGACCGACTCCGAGCCGGGCACCGCCAGCGCGCGCACGTCCTCGTCGACCTGGTTGCCTTCGAGGATCTTCGCGGCTTCCTCGAAGTCCGAGACGCGGCCGTTCGTACAGGTCCCGAGGAAGGCGACGTCGACATCGTAGCCGAGCATCGACTGGCCGGGCTCGATGTCCATGTGTTCGAGCGCCTGTTCGGCCGCTTCGCGATCAGTCCGGGCCTCGAAGTCGTCGGGCTCCGGCACCGTGTCGCTGATCTCGATGACCTGTCCGGGGTTGATCCCCCAGGTGACCAGCGGGTCGATCCCGTCGGCGTCGACGGTCACGACGTCGTCGTACTCAGCATCCTCATCGGACTTGATGGACTCCCAGTACTCCTTGCGCTCTTCGAACTCGTCGCCTTCGGGGACGTATTCGCGGCCCTTCAGGTAGTCGTAGGTCGTCTCGTCGGGGTTGATGTAGCCCGCGCGAGCGCCGCCCTCGATCGACATGTTACAGACCGCGAGTCGACCCTCCATATCGAGGGCCTCGATGGCCTCGCCGCCGTACTCGTAGACGTGGCCGACGCCGCCGTCGACGCCGAGATCCTGGATGATCTTCAGGATGATGTCCTTGGCGTAAACGCCCTCGCCGAGTTCGCCCTCGACGTTGATACGGCGGACCTTCTGTTTGTCAGCCGCAATGCAGCCTGTCGCGAGCACGTCGCGGATCTGGCTGGTGCCGATGCCGACACCGATCGAGCCGAACGCGCCGTGGGTCGCCGTGTGGCTGTCACCACAGGCGACGGTCATCCCCGGCTGGGAAAGGCCCAGTTCGGGGGCGACGACGTGGGTAATTCCCTGTTTGCCGGACTCGAAGCCGAAGAACGTGATGCCGTTGTCGCTCGTGTTGGTTTCGAGGGCGGTCAGCATCTCCTCGGCCTGATCGTCTTTGAGGGGTCGCTGGCGCTTTTTCTCCTCAGTGGGGGCAATGTGGTCGGTCGTTGCGAAGGTCTGATCCGGATAGGCGACATCGAGGTCGCGCTCCCGGAGCATCCCGAAGGCCTGCGGACTCGTGACCTCGTGGACGAGGTGGAGCCCGATGAACAGCTGGTCCTGTCCGTTCGGCAGCTCGGTTACCTTGTGTTTGTCCCATACCTTGTCGTACAGCGTTCCGTTGCTCATTTGTATTCCTTGAATTCGTTCTGCGGCGTCTTACTCCTCGTCGGCCCACGCGAACAGCCCGCGCAGCTCCTCGCCGACGGCCTCGATCTCGTGGTTCTTCTCGGCGTCGCGGATCTGGTGGTAGCCCGGTCGACCGGCCTGGTTTTCGAGGATCCACTGCCGGGCGAAGGTGCCGTCTTGGACCTCTTCGAGCACTTCCTCCATCTGCTCGCGGGCGTGGTCGTCGACGACCCGGTCGCCGCGGGTGAGCCCGCCGTACTCGGCGGTGTCGGAGACCGAATCCCACATCTCGCTGAGGCCGCCCTCGTACATGAGGTCGACGATCAGTTTGAGTTCGTTCATACACTCGAAGTAGGCCATCTCCTCGCTGTAGCCCGCCTCGACGAGCGTCTCGTAGCCCTGTTTGACGAGGCTCGTGACGCCGCCACACAGCACGGCCTGCTCGCCGAACAGATCGGTCTCGGTCTCTTCTCTGAAACTGGTCTCGATGGTGCCCGCGCGAGTACAGCCGATACCCTTCGCGTAGGCCAGCGCACGCTCCTTGGCGTCGCCGGTGACGTCCTGATAGACCGCCACGAGTCCGGGGGTCCCTTCGTCGGCCTCGTAGTTCCGGCGGACGAGGTGGCCCGGCGATTTCGGGGCGACGAGGGTTACGTCGACGTCCTCGCGGGGCTCGATCTGGCTGTAGTGGATGTTGAAGCCGTGGGCGAACTGGAGGGTGTCTCCCTCGTCGAGTTCGGCTTCGATCTGGTCGTACACCGCGGGCTGGACCGTATCGGGGACCAGTACCGAAACCACCTCGGCCTGCGAAGCGGCCTCGGCCGGCGTCGCGACGTCGAGGCCGTCGGCCTCGGCCGCGGCGCGCGAGGAGGAGTCCTCACGGAGGCCGACGACCACGTCGACCCCGCTGTCGGCGAGGTTCTGGGCGTGGGCGTGGCCTTGGCTCCCGTAGCCGAGGACGGCTACCGTCGTGTCGTCGAGATAGTCGAGCGCTGCGTCGTCGTCGTAGTAGATCGTCGCGTCGAGTTCGTCTGCCATGTATGTGCGATGAGACGCCCCTCTTAGTTGGTGGTTTCGGCTTGACTCTCGGCGTCGTCGGCCGGCTCGTCGCCGCCGTCGGTGGCCGGAACCCCGAGTGTCGCCTCCGCAGCGGGCTTCTCGCCGGGGGTCGTCGGTCGATCACCGCGGGAGAGCGCGGTCGGCCCCGTCCGGGCGACCTCGATGATGCCGAACTGCCGGTAGGCATCCATCGCGTCCTCGATTTCCTCGGACTCGCCGGTGAGTTGGACAGTGATCGTCCGCGGGCCGGCATCCAGCGTCTCGCCGTCGTACATCTCGGTGATCGCCTGAACCTTGTCGGGTTCGTCGCCGTTGACCTTCAGCAAGACGAGTTCCGACCGGATCGCCCGGTCTTCGAGCTCGCCGACCGACAGCACGGGTTTGAGCTTGGCCAACTGCTTTTTGATCTGGTCGATGCCGGGTTCGGTCTCCTCGACCAGCAGCGTGAGCCGCGCGTTGCCCTCGACGGTCGTCGGGCCGACGGTGAGGCTCTCGATGTTGAACTGTCGACGGCTGAACAGCCCCGAGACGCGGGCCAGCACGCCCGGCTCGTGTTCGACCAGCGCCGACACCAGCGCCGTCCGAGTGTCGGGTTCGGCCTCAACCTCGGGATCGATCCGAATCCCTTGACTATTTCGCCGTCCGTCCGGGTGTGGCCGTTCCTCCGGTGGTGGCCCTTGCAGGCCGCGTGTGTTCTCGCTCATAGTTGGTCCTCCGTGAGTGCGAACTTTCCATTGGGTGCGCCGCTTGCGACCATCGGGTAGACGTCGGCCTCGGGGTCGATGTGGAAGTCGATCACCGATGGCCCCTCATACGCGAGTGCCTCCTCGATTGCGCGGGCGACCTCGTCGTAGTTGTCGACGCGCCAGCCACAGGCTCCGAACGCCTCGGCGAGCTTGTCGAACTCCGGCATCCAGTTGTATTCGGAGGCCATGTGTCGACCCTCGAAGAAGGCGTCCTGCCACTGCCGGACCATCCCGACGTACTCGTTGTTGAGCACCGCGACGGTGATATCGAGGTTCTCCCGAACTGCGACCGACAGCTCCTGGATCGTCATGAGGAACGAGCCATCGCCGTCGAAACAGACGACGTCCTGGTCGTCGTCGGCCGCGAACCGTGCGCCGACCGCCGCCGGCAGGCCGTAACCCATCGTCCCCAGCCCGTGGGACGACACCCACGTGCGGGGCTCGGTGAAGGTCCAGTACTGGGAGGCCCACATCTGGTGTTGGCCGACACCGGTGGTGACGACCGTGTCGTCGGCGGTCGCCTCGTCGAAGGCCTCGACAATGAACTCCGGCCGGAGCGGCGCGTTCTTGTCGACCGGGTAGTCCATCGGGAACTCCTGTTTCCACGTCTGGCACTGCTCGCGCCACTCCCGTGCGTCGGGCTCGTGGTCGATCTCGTCGGTCAGCTGATCGAGGACCGCCCCCGCGTCGCCGATACAGGGGTAGTCGGCGTGGATGTTCTTGCTGATCTCGGCGGGGTCGATGTCGACGTGGACGACCTCGGCCTCGGGGGCGAAGGTGTCGATACCGCCGGTGAGTCGGTCGTCGAATCGGGTGCCGACGCCGATCAGGCAGTCGGTATGCGTGATCGCCATGTTGGCGTACCCCGTGCCGTGCATACCGGCCCACGACAGCGACAGCTCGTCGTCTTCGGGGAACGTGCCGATGCCGGGCATCGTCGTCACGACCGGAATCCCGTGATCGCGCGCGAACGCGCGGGCGGTCTCGGTGGCCTCGGCCTTGATGACGCCCCCACCCAGTAGCAGGAGGGGTTTTTCCGCCCGCTCGATGGCGCGAGCGGCCGCGGCGACGTTCTCGGAGTCGGCCGTCGTCGGCGGCTCGGAGCCGGCCGGGAGTTCGGGCTCGCCGGGTTCGACGTCGGTCTCCTCAAAGCTGACGTCCTTCGGGAGGTCGACCAGCGTCGGACCGGGGCGGCCGGAGTCGGCCAGCGCGAAGGCGTTGCCAACGGTGTCGCCGATGGTGTCGGCGGAGTTGGCGAACCAGTTGTGTTTGGTGATCGGCATGGTGACGCCCGTCGTATCCGTTTCCTGGAACGCATCGGAGCCGACCATGTCGCTGGGGACCTGCCCGGTCAGCGCGACCATCGCATCCGAGTCCATGTTGGCGTCGGCGATTCCGGTGACGAGGTTGGTCGCGCCGGGGCCCGACGTCGCCAGCGCGATCCCGGGTTCGCCCGCGACGATCCCGTAGGCGTCGGCGGCGTGCGACGCGCCCTGTTCGTGGGCCATCGTGACGTGTTCGATATCCGAATCCCACAGCGCGTCGTAGACGGGCATGATCGCCCCGCCCTGCACGCCGAAGGCATGTTCGACGCCCGCGTTTTCCAGCGCGCGGACGATCGCAGTCGACCCGTCGGTGACGGGGGCGGACTCGGTTTCGTCGGCCGTCTCGGTCGGTTCGTCGGCCTCCGGATCGGCCGTCGTCTGGCTTGCGTCGCTCATTGGTGGGCTCCTGTCGGTCGATAGGCGCTCGAGTGGGCTGTGCGTCTCGGCTCGGCTGTGTGTGTACTGGTCATTGTCTGGTGGTGGGGTTGTCGGCTCCCGCGTCGGGTATGCTGGATGGTCGGTTCGGCTCGGTGGGGAAAAGTGGAAAAGGGGCTAGTTGGCCCCTACAATACCGATGCCGTCGACAGCGACCGCTCCACGGGCTTGCAGACCGGGAGCGCGGATCGGCTGTCGCATTGTATCTGGGCGAACAACGTCTGTCATTATAATACTTACGTGTCCGGCGGCGCGGCGCTGAAGAGCGCTGTCGCTCACCGTCGGAAACGATCCCGGCGGAGGCCATCAGGTTCGGACCTCCTCGGGTTCCCGCTTGACACCGACCTCTTCGGCGAACCGCTGGATCGCCGCGTCGGTGACACGCTGTTTCTCCGCACCGAACTCCTTGACCCGCTTGGTCACCGCCCGCACCTGGCTTTCGGTCGGGTCGTAGCCGCTGTCGACCAGCCGCTTGCGGACCGAGTGGGTGCCGGTGTGTTTCCCGAGGACGAACTCCCGGGAGGCACCGACCATTTCGGGGGTCATCACGCCGGGTTCGAAGGTGTCGGTGTTCTCCATCACGCCAGCGGCGTGGATCCCGCTCTCGTGAGCGAAGGCGTTGCGGCCGACGACCGCCTTGTTCACCGGGATCGGGATGTCCGACTTCTCTTCGACCAAGCGAGCCAGTTCCGTGATCCGGGTGGTGTCGATCCCCGTGTTCACGTCGTAGAGGCTCTCGGCCGACATGACGACCTCTTCGTAGGCGGCGTTGCCGGCGCGCTCGCCGATGCCGTTGACCGAGACCTGTGCTTGGTGGGCACCGGCCTCGAAGCCAGACATGGCGTTGGCGCTTGCCAGCCCGAAGTCGTCGTGGGTGTGGACGTCGATCCGTGCGTCGGTGTGCTCGCCGACCAGCCTGATGAGATCCGCAAACCGCGAGGGGGTCGCGACCCCACAGGTGTCGGGAATGTTGATCCAGTCGACGCCGGCCTCGCTGACCGCCTCGACGACTTCGACGAGGAACGCCTTGTTGGTCCGCGTGGCGTCCATCGGCGAGAACATGACCTCCAGGCCTGCATCCCGTACCATCTCGACGCAGTGGACCGCCCGATCGATCGCCTCCTGGCGGCTCGCGTGCATCGAGTCCTGCAGCTGGACGTCACTCGTACTCACGAAGACGTGAACCATATCAACGCCCGCGTCGATCGCCGCCTCGACGTCCTTGTCGACCACCCGGGCGAGGCCACAGGTCGTCGCATCGGTCGCCGCCGCGATATCCGAGACCGCCTCGAACTCCGGCTCGGAGTTGACGGGGAACCCTGCCTCAATGACGTGGGTGCCCATCTCGTCGAGCAGCTCGGCGATGGCGCGTTTGTCGTCGTAGTCGAACGAGGTACGTGGCGACTGCTCGCCGTCACGCAGCGTCGTGTCGAAAATTCGTACTGACTCTATTTCGTCAGTGCTGTCTAATGTGCCCTCGAAGAACTCGATCCGCCGGGGAATCCGACGAGTCCTCCGTGTCGTTGTGAGACATGTACTTCATCGCAAGGTCGACTGTGTATATAAAACCACCGTTTCAACCGGTCGGGTGACTGTCCGTCGACCGGAACTGGTTGACTGTAACGACCGATTTCAGCCCCGCTACGCGTCTTCCGGCCTCTGTGTCCGGCAACGGTGGGAACCCATCGTCCCAATCAATCGTGTATTTATATATTGGTTTCGACAACGCTGGTCCACCGTATCGGTCGACAGTGTTACACCAGTCGGACGTCGGAGCCGGTAGCCGACCGCGAAACCGGGGCGTGAGTCGTCCGAACGCTTTTCGTCCCCGGTGATAACGAGGGAGTATGAGCAATTTCGACCTCGATCTGCGGGACGCGGAGGCCGAACTCGGGGATCTGCCGAGCGACCAGGTCGTGTTGGGCGTCCTCAACGGCGAGACGCCGGCCGACGAGTGGGTACAGGCAGTCAGACAGGGCAACATCCTCGTGCTGTCGGTCGAGGGCGATCTCAACACGCTGGCGGCCGGCTTCGCTCGCGAGGTCAAGGACATGGGTGGCGAGCTCATGCATTTCCGGGAGTTTCTGGTCGTCACCCCCGCCGAGATCCAGATCAACACCGACCGGCTCTGAGCCCGGAGCCCTGTTTTTAAGCCCGTTCGGCACCTTCAGGTAGCTATGCCAATGAAAGGAGACGGATCGACGCGCCTCCGAGAGATCGACCGATTCGAGGAGGGCGTCGGCTGGATCGCCTACCCCGACGAGACGATGCAGCGGGCGAGCCACGCGCTGGCGGCCGACGACGGTGTCTGGCTCGTCGACCCGGTCGACGCCGACGGCCTCGACGACCTGCTGGCGGAGTTCGGCGACGTCGCCGGGGTCGTCGTCTGTCTCGACCGCCACAAACGCGATGCCGCGGCGATCGCCCGTCGACACGACGTCTCGGTCCACATTCCGCGGTGGATGACCGGGGTCGCCGGCGAGATCGACGCCCCGATCGAGCGGGTGACGGTCGAACTCGGCGAGTCGGGCTACGAGCTGTTTCGGATCCGTGATTCCTCGCTCCCGCCGTGGCAGGAAGCTGGGCTCTACAACGCCGATACCGGGACGCTCGTCGTCCCCGAGTCGGTCGGTGCGGCCGACTACTTCCTGGCCAACGACGAACCGCTCGGCGTCCACCCCATGTTGCGACTGACGCCGCCGCGGGCGGCGCTGTCGGGATACCGTCCCGAGCGGATCCTCGTCGGCCACGGCGAGGGCGTACGTACCGACGCCGGGGCCGCACTCGACGAGGCGCTCGCATCCTCGAAGGCCACGGCGCTATCGCTGTACGGCAAGACCGTTAGGCAGTTCATAACGGGGTCGTAGTGGCTCTCTACGCGACCGAAGGGCTCCTCGAAGTCCTCATCGAGTTCGCCGCCGACCGCGAGCCCGCAGAGGCCAACGTCCCGATCGCCGCGACCGACGCCGGCGAACTGGCGGGCGTCGACGGTCGGCTTGGCGATCTCGATCCCGCAACGCCGGTGTTGACTCACTTCTATCTGCCCGACGCCGCCGGCTCGGTCAACGCGGTCTTCGGGATGGATCTGGGGACGCCCTCCGGCGGCGCACAGGCCCGGTTCGTCTCCCACCCGACCGGCCCGCAGGGGATCACGAAAACCGACGATCTGGCGGGGGTCGTGCTCGTTGCGGTCCCGCCGTGGGATGCCGGGACGGTCACCGCATTCGATCGGAGCGGTAGCCGACTGGAGCTCGTCCGACTGGACGCCGAACCGCCGGTCGAATCGATCGAGTAGACTACTCCAGATAGCCGAGATCCCGGAGCTGGTCGGTGATCTCGGTGAACTGATCCTCGGTGAGTTTCTCATCGGCCGCCTCGTTTCGTTGGTGCTGGATGACGATGCTCCGCAGGAGGAACCGGACCAGATCGCTCGTCGACGTGAAACTGGTGCCTTCGATGGTCTCTTCGACGCGTTCGGCGAGGTCCTTCGGGATCGAGACGGTCGTGTACTCGGCCATACCGACCACACGGCCAGCGGGCCGCATAAACCACGTGTTTCGCTCGGCCGACCGCGCGTGTGGGTGGGTTTTTAGGAATCGAGTCCGAATCGGCTGGCGATGGGAGCCAGACCGCCGCAGAACGACAGCTCGGAGCCGGATGTCATCGAGTTCGGTATCGCCGCGCTGTCGGCCCGGCTCGAGGAGGCCGACGTTGAGTTCCCGACGACGAGTGCCGCGCTGGTTGAGGCGGTCGACGACACCGCCATCCCGGTCGACGGGGCGGGAAACACCATCGAACTCCGGGAGGCACTGGCGCGGCTCCCACACGACGAGTTCGACAGCGAGTCGGCACTGCTGGACACCCTCCATCCGGTCTTTGAAGACCACCGCAAGCAGGCCGGTACGAGCGTCTTCGGCCGGCTGCGGACGCTGCTACCGTTCTGATCGCTCAGTCGACGTTCGTCGTCGCCTCGGCGGCCGTCGAGTCGGCGGCCTCAGCCGTATTCGCCGAGCTGTCCGTGTCGGCCGTATTCGCCGAGCTGTCCGTGTCGGCCGTATCCGCCGAGCCGTCCGCGTCGGTCTCGCGGTCGGCCTCCAGTCGGTCGATCCGGCCGAGCTGTTCGCGGTGCAGCGAGAGGATCAGATCCGCGAGCACGCCGAACATCAACAGCTGGACGCCGAAGAGGATCGCCGCCGTCGCGCCGACAGCGATGATCTCGTGGCCGACGCTGTCGACGAACCACCGGTAGATGACGAACGCCGCCAGCGCTATGCCTGTGAGTGTCGAGACGAGCCCGACGCTGCCGAAGTAGAACAGCGGGTTGCTGGTTTTGGCCTTGCGGTAGAGCTCCAGAAAGATGATGCCGCCGTCCTTCAGCGGGTGGAGGTTGGTCGTCGACCCGTCGGGGCGCGGCCGATAGGTGATCGGGACGACCTCGGTTTTGATCCCCTTTTTGGCGCACTCGACGGCCATCTCGGTCTCGATGCCGAAGCCGTCGGCCGACAGGGTGAGCTGCCGGAAGGAGTCGGTTCGGAACGCCCGGTAGCCCGAGAGGATGTCGTGGTACTGTTCGCCGTGGATGAACGCGAACGCGCGGTTGATGAGCCGGTTGCCGATCCGGTTGAGTCGGGTCATCGCCCCGGGTTTCATGTCGGCAAACCGGTTGCCGATGACGTGTTCGAAGTCGCCGACGAGCAGCGGTTCGAGCATTCGTTCGGCGTCGGTCGCCCGGTAGGTCATATCCGCGTCGGCCATCAGGACGTATTCGGCGTCGATCCGATCGATGGCCTCGCGGATGGCCTGCCCTTTCCCCTCGCCCGACTGGGTCATCACCCTCGCACCGGCCTCGGCGGCGAGCTCACGGGTGCCGTCGCTGGATCCCCCGTCGACCACCAGAATGTCGTCCAGCCCGGCCTCCTGGTAGGACCGAATCACGTCGACGATAGTCGCCGACTCGTCGAGAGTCGGCAGGAGGACACAGATATCCGCGCTCGGTGGCATTACTGTGGTGTCACGAGCCAGCGGATAAAACTGTGTTCGTTTTCCGACTCTTCGTTTCGGCGTGGGATTCATCTCTCCGAATCTATAATTAATTATAGCAAAGATTAAATTTGTGCAGTAAACAACGAATGATATTATACGGCGCGAAACCTACCGGCACACGATGTATGATCTGACCGGGTTTCAGCGGGATCTGATCTACGCTATCAGTGGCCTCGACGAACCCTACGGATTAGCAATCAAAGAGTCCCTCCAGGAGTACCGCGACGAGGAAGTCAACCACGGGCGGCTCTACCCAAACCTCGATACCCTCGTCGAGAAGGGGTACGTCGAGAAGGGACAGAAGGATCGGCGGACGAACCTCTATACGCTGACTGACGACGCCCACGAAGCCATCGACGCCCGGCGGCAGTGGGAAGACGACAACCTCGCTGACTGACGCCGGCAGAAGGAAACGCCTTTTAGGGTCTGCCGGATACGGGTAGGTGAGGGCTGGTAGCTCAGTTTGGCAGAGCGACGGACTCTTAATCCGTCGGTCGCGTGTTCAAATCGCGTCCAGCCCGTTTTTGCTTCGAACACACTCACCAAGAGCGATGTGACTATCGCGTCCGGTCTGTGGTCGGACCAGACACGCTGCGCCACTACCGAACACCAGTCTCCGAACGTCGTCGACCGCTCGCCGTGGCGTCCGGCTGACGGCCGCCGTTCGACAGTCGATAGGTCACGCCACGTTTCAATGCAGGACCACGTCTTCCAGCAACGATCATCGCAAACAGGGTTATAGCCGTCGGGCTGCTACGACAACGTATGAACGGGCAGCCCTCCACCAAACAGACATCACGTAGACGAAAGACGGTCCTCTTCTGTCACGGCTGTGAGTATCAGGGACCCCCCGACGGGCCGTGGGTGGTCCGCTCACAGCCCGACTGCGATGTGCTCCTCTGTCCACGCTGCAACGCGACGGTCACCGTCCGCGAGCGGTTCGACGACGAGCCGGGTTAGTCGCTCGTCGACGATCGACCGGCCGGCACCGCCTGCTGGCCCTCGCGGAGCCGCCAGCCGGCGGCAGCCACAAGACCGAGTGCGAGCAAGTACAGCGCGAAGTTGATGCGCTGGACGGCGGCAGTGTACGCGACGAGATCGCGACCGAGAAGCATCGTAACCAGTAGCACGGCAAGAGCGCTTCCGGCCAGCCGACGGCTCAGTCGGTCAGCTGCGGGCAGCCAGACCAGCGCCGCCAGCAGCGCTCCGACCGCAAGCAGCGAGACGGCGTAAAACCACGCCTGTGCGCCCGGCGAGTAGTTCAACAGCGGTACGCCACGGCTGAACAGCCCACCGGCCAACAGTGCCACGAGCGCGACCACGAAAGCGAGTCGACTGCGAGTCCGCGGCGGCCGGCGGTGGTGATCGCGGGCGGCAAGCAGCGTCGTCAGGCTCAACAACGTAAAGATCGACAGCGCGACCACCAGATGGGCCGCGTGAGTCGGCATCGAGTAGCCGCCGGGGACGAGCCCGCCGATGGTGACGGTGACCGCGCCGACGGTGATCTGGAGCGGCAGCAGAACGACCGCAAGCGTGGCCGTCAGTTTGGGTCGACGGTCCTCACGTCGCCACGCCCAGCCGGCGGTCCCGAGGATAAAAAACCCGGTGATCATCGCCACGACTCGGTGAAACCACTCGATGAAGTCGGGGTTGATCGTGAGCGCCGGGATCAACTGGTCGGAACACAGCGGCCACTGGGCTTGACACGCTAGTCCAGAGCCGGTCGCCGCGGTGTAGACGCCGAGACTCACCAGCGACAGCGTGAGCGCCGTCGTAAACGCCGCAAACCGCCGGAACGACAGCCAGTCGGGGCGTTTCGTCATCAGTTGCCCTTCGGGCGGCGGCTACTTATCTGTGGCGAGAACGCGCCGATACTACTGGGCTTCCTGCTTCGGCGAGACGTACTGCTGTTCCCACCGCCGCCGGTCCTCGATCAGTTCTTGGCCCTTCTCGGTCAGTTCGTAGTAGTTGGTTCGTTGGTCTTGGCTCCCCTTCTCGACGAGTGCATGTTCGACCAGCGCATCCAGATTGGGATACAGCCGGCCGTGGTTGACGTTGTCGACGTGTTTCTCCATCTCCCGCCGGATCGTCTGCCCCGAGGGCCGCTCGGAGCCCGCGATGACGTACAGGAGGTCGCGCTGGAAACCGGTCAGTTCGAATATCTGGGTCATACGATCCGACATACATCCTAACCCGGTATTGTTAGTCGGTGGAAAATATGTATAATGACCGAACAACGCTGTCGCTAACCTGTTTAGTTACTGCTAACTATCGTTGCTGTGAGCAACGGTGTCTGCGATCCAGAGACGCACATAGTAGTCGACGATTACTGCTGGTAGCCGATTCCTAACATCGGTTTCACACCGTCTGTGTACCGATTTCGAGATTAGGTGGCGGTCGCGGGGCGATCGGTTCGGATTGAAGTAGCCACCGCCTGTCGACCGTTGTATGTGCAACGGATCGTCGATACACGGCACCTCGGAGCTCGACGAGCGCCGTCGCCGGCTGACGGCCTTTCTCGACGAGCGCGGACTCGACGCGCTGTGGCTCGCCCGGCCGAACAACGCCGCGTGGCTGACCGGCGGCTCGGTCGTCGTCGACCGCGACTCGCTGGTCGGCGTCGCGGCGGTCGGCTACAGCCGCGAAGCAGGGTTTCGCGCACTCACGAACAACATCGAGCCCCCGCGCCTGCGTGACGAGGAGCTTCCCGCGGCGTTTTCAGTCACCGCCGTCGACTGGTATGCCGACTCGCTGGCCGACCACGTCGCCGCCGTCTCCCCGACGCCGGCGGCTGCGGATTTCGAGGTGCCGGGCTTCGAACAGCCGGATCTCTCGGCGCTGCGACAGCCGCTGGCCGCCTTCGACATCGAACGATATCGGGAACTCGGCAGGGAGGCGGCCGTCGCCGTCGAGTCCGTCTGTCGCGGGCTGTCGGCCGACCGTACCGAACAGTCGGTCGCCGCCGACCTGCGGGCCGCGCTCGAGGCCCGTGGTATCGCCGCGCCGGTCGTACTCGTCGGAGGAAGCGAACGCGCCCGACAGTACCGTCATTATACACCGACTACTGCCGGTCTCGGCGACTACGCGCTGGTGTCGGTGACCGCACAGCGTGGCGGCCTGTATGCGAGTACGACCCGCACGGTCGACTTCGACGCGCCGGCGTGGCTCGACGATCGGTTCGAAGCAGCCGCTCGCGTCGAGGCGACCGCGTTGGCGGCCACACAGCGGGCCGCCCGCGAGGAGTCGACTGCTGGCGACGTCTTCGGGGCGATCCAGCGGGCCTACGAGGCGGTCGGCTATCCCGATGAGTGGCAGCACCACCACCAAGGTGGGGCGGCCGGATTCGCCGGCCGGGAGTGGATCGCCACCCCCGATGGGCCGGAAACCATCGTCCAACCGCAGGCCTACGCGTGGAACCCGACCGTTCAGGGAGCCAAAAGCGAGGGGACGGTGCTGGTGACCGAGACGGATATCGAGCCGTTGACGATCACCGACTCCTGGCCGACCCGGTCGGTGTCGGCCGTCGACGCGGCGCTGACGCTCCGGCGTCCTGCGCCGTTACGGATCGACTGAGTCGCCTCCGCTGGACTCACTCCCGGTTTCCCGGTCGACTGGTTCGGCCGGAACGCCGGCCACGGTTTCACCGGCCGGCACGTCGCGGGCCACAAGCGAGTTCGCCGCGACCTGCGCACCCGGACCGATCTCGACGCCCGGCAGGATCACCGCGCCAGCGCCGATCATCGCCCGCTCGCCGACGACGACCGCGCCGGTTCGGTACTCGTCCTGCAGGAACTCGTGGCAGAGGATCGTGGCGTCGTAGCCGATGATCGCGTGGTCCGCGACCGTAATCAGTTCGGGCCAAAACACGTCCGGCGTCGACTCCAGTCCCCACGCGACGCCCTCACCGACAGTCGCGCCCAACTGCCGAACGAGCCAGTTTTTGATCCGGAGACTCGGCGACAGACGGACGAGCCAAACGACGATGTAGTTGACGACGATTCGCAGCGGCGACTTGGCCTCGGGCCACGACCACAGTGAATTGCGCCGGCCAGGGGTCGGGTGGCGGTTGAGGCGATCGTGTCGACGCTCGGGGCCGTCGGCTTCGGAGCTCACGAGTCGCTGTTTGTCGGGAATCGGTAAAAGAGCACCCGCAGTAGCCACCGGCTACTACTGACTCGGTAGCCGTAGCCACGTTCTACTCACACCACAGACACGCCGTCGCAGCAGCGGGACGTGCAAAGTGAGTGCCTGCTCAGTCGTCGCGGAGCTCGGCCATGTGGTCGACCCGTTGCTGGACCAGATCGGCCTTTCCGATGTCGTGACGGATGCGGAGGCCGTCGCCGGCCGCGGCGAGCGCGTCGTCGGCGATCGCCTCGGCGGCGTCGATGCTGTCGGCCAAACCGACAACGGCGAAGGAACGGGAGGTCGTGGTGTAGAGGCCGTCGTCGCGCTCGTCGACGCTGGCATAAAAGAGCAAGCCCTCGCCGACCGTCTCCTCGTCGACCGCGATCTTCGCGCCCGAATCGGGATCGGTCGGGTAACCCGCGGGAACGGCGTATTTGCAGACGGTCGCCTCACCGGAGAATTCGAGTTCGGGGAGTGCTTCGCCATCGCGCGCGGCCGTCAACACGTCGAGGAACGGCGTCTCGAGGACCGGCAGCGTGTTCATCGCCTCCGGATCGCCGAAGCGGGCGTTGTATTCGATGACCTTCGGCCCCTCGCTGGTCAGCATGAACTGGCCGTAGAGGATCCCCTTGTAGTCGGGCATCGCTTCGACGGTGGCCTCCATGATCTCGACGGCCCGCTCGTAGTCACCGTCGCTCATGAACGGCAGCTCGAAGCCGGTGTCGCTGTAGCTGCCCATCCCGCCGGTGTTGGGACCCTCGTCGCCCTCGTAGGCGCGCTTGTGGTCCTGTACGGCAGGAGTGGTTCGCAGGTCACCGTCGGCGACGAAGGCCTGCAGGGTGAACTCCTCGCCGACGAACCGCTCTTCGAGCACCACGCGGTCGTAGTCCTCCTCGCGGAGGTACTCCTTTGCGCCCTCCTTGTCGACCTGATCGCCGATGACTTTGACACCCTTGCCACCAGTCAGCCCCGCGGGCTTGACTGCGAGGTCGATCTCGGAGTCGTCGATGTAGTCGCAGGCGGCCTCCATGTCGTCGAACGTCTCGAAGACCGGACAGCCCGGAATGTCGTTGTCCTTCATGAAGCGCCGCTGGAAGGCCTTGTCCGTCTCGATTCTGGCCTCCTCGGACTGTGGGCCGAAGGTGTAGACGCCCACCTCGTCGAGGGCGTCGGCGACGCCGGCCTGCAGGCCGGATTCAGGGCCGACGATGGCGAGGGTGGCCTCGACCGATTCGGCGTAGTCGACGATCGCTTCGGCGTCGGTCTCGCTCAGTTGCTCGAAGCCATCGGCCAGACGGATGATGCCGGGGTTCCGGTTGCTCGCCGCGGCGTGCAGGGAACAGTCAGGGGCCAGCGCGCGGGCGATGGCGTGTTCGCGGCCGCCACCACCGACTAACAGGACGGTTTCGCTCATACCCCAGCAAGGTCGACAAACAGCCGTAAGTGTTGCTTTTGGCAGCTACTGTGAGTCGAAGGGGTTGGCTCGGACGACCGTCTCCTCGCGGCCGGGGCCGACGCCGATGGCGTAGATCGGCGCGCCGACTTCCTCGCTGACGTATTCGAGATACTCGCGGGCGGCTTCGGGGATCGCCTCGTACCCCTCCTCGGCGACGGCGGCCCAGTCGACCTCGTCCCACGGTTCGAAGGATTTGAGAACGGGCTCACACTCGCCCCACCGTTCGGTGGTCGCGGGCATCGTCTCGATCTCCTCGCCGTCGAGTTCGTAGGCGTGGCCGACCTTGACCTCGTCGAGTCCGGCCAGCACGTCGATGTGGTTGACCGCGATTCCAGTAAAGCCGTTCGCGCGGGCGGCGTGCCGGAGCATCGGCATGTCGAGCCAGCCGATCCGGCGCGGTCGACCCGTCACCGTACCGAACTCGCCACCCTTCTCGCGGATGAAGTCCGCCAGTTCTTCCTCGGTGTCGTCGCCGTCCAACTCCGTGGGGAGCGGCCCGGTCCCGACACGCGAGAGGTAGGCTTTGACAATGCCGACGACCTCGCCTTGGCCGATGACGGTCGGGCCGACGCCGGTGCCGACGGCCGCGCCGCCAGCGGTCGGGTTCGAGGAGGTGACGTAGGGGTAGATACCGTGGTCGATGTCGATAGAGGTGCCCTGTGCCCCCTCGAAGAGGAGTTCGTCGCCGTCATCGATATGCTGGCCGAGGAAGTCCCCGCAGTTGACGGTCATCGACTCCTCGCGGAAGCGCCGGCCGTACTCGTTGTAGGTCTCGAAGAGGGCGTCGACGTCGAAGGCGTCGGCGTGGTCCGACTCGTCGACGTCGAGGCCGTAGATCTCCTCGGCGACCGCGCGCTTCTGTGGGACGACGTATTCGAGTCGCTCCCGAAGCACCTCGGGGTCGAGCATGTCGCCGATCCGGATGCCGCGCCGGCCGGCCTTGTCCTCGTAGGTCGGCCCGATGCCGCGTTTGGTGGTGCCGGCGGCGAGGTCGGAGTCGCTTTTGACTTCCTCTTCGATGCCGTCGAGTACGCGGTGGTAGGGGAGAATGGCGTGGGCCCGGCGGGCGATCCGCACGTCCGGGTCCAGCCCCTTCTCGCGGAGCGTGTCGAGTTCGTCGAACAGCGTCTCGGGGTTGACGACACAGCCGTTGCCGAGGATTCCAACTTTGCCGCGGACGGCCCCGCTTGGGACCAACGAGAGCTTGTACTCCGTCCCGTCTTGAACGACGGTGTGGCCGGCGTTGTCGCCGCCCTGATATCTGACGACGACGTCGGCGTCGCCGCCCCAGATGTCGACGAGCGCACCCTTGCCCTCGTCGCCCAACTGGGAGCCGACGATAGTTACGGTCATAACAGCCGTCGGTTCACAACCGGTGGGTAAACCGATTACGGTCCGCTCTATTCCGGACGTGACACTGTGACACGGAATCCGAACTGTTAACTACTCCCACCCGGTTCGTGTACGGTAACGACCAGTTTTCCCCGCTCGGACAGCAACCTTTAAAACGAACCAAGACAAGTTAGCATGTGTCATGATAGACAGACTTGAGAAAGAAGTCGACATGCTCGAACGGCACCTCCAGGTCCTCCGGATGGTGATCGAGAACGAACCGATCGGGATCGTCAAGATGTCCAACGAGACCGGCTACCCTCATCACAAGGTACGGTACTCGCTGCGGGTCCTCGAAGAGGAGAACCTGATCGAGCCCTCGAGTCAGGGCGCGATCCAGACCGACCACACCGAGGAGTTCGTCGACGACCTCGACAACAAGATCGACTCCATCGTCGAGAAACTCGGGACGATGCGCATCGACGACGCCGCCGAGATCGAAGGCTGAAGTCGTTCGTGTTTCCCGTCGGCTTCGACTGACGCGCCGATCGGTCGTGCCTTACAGTTCTGGGACGTGAAGGTCGAAGGTGTCGCCGAGCCGCTCGACCAGACAGAGGTGGAACCCCTGTTTTCTGGAGATGTAGACGAAACTCTTGCCGCGGCTGGCGCTCAAAAAGCCGCCGCCGGTGGCGTTGGCCGCCGCATCCAGCGCCGCCCCCTTGTAGTAGCTCGTCGTCACGCCGAAGGCGGCCGCGAAGCTGTCGTCACGGGCAACGATCTCGCTGCCGTCCCGGACCAGCGACTCGATCATCCCGCCGCCGACCGGCTGTTTCGACTCGTTGAACTCGGCGACGAACAGCGGTCGGTCGCGTTTGTCCCGGACGACGACATCGAACTGTGCCGACAGCGTGTCGCCCTCCTCGTCGGTGCCGAGGTCGACGCTGCCGCGGAGTTCGGCGCGGTTGATCGCTGGGATCGTCTCGTAGATCGCACTGAGGTCGTTTCGGTTGCCCGTCTCTTGGATGTCGAAGAGGAACTCCTCGGCGAGCCACCGGACGAAGGCGAGTTCGATCCGTCCATCGAGGAACGTCTCGAACGGCGTGCCGTCGACGCTGGCGCCCTCCGTGTCGAAGGTGGTGTGGGGTTCGATCCGGATGTTCGACCGCACGTCGGCCTGCGTCGACTCGCCGGCGGCAGCGTCTTCGAGGGTCCCATCGCTTTTCGAGGCGTACCGCACCAGCAGGTTGGTTCCCTCGAGGGCCTCAGTCGTCGACAGCGAGCGGCCGGCCGCCGCGTCGCTCCCGCCGGCTGTCGAACCGCCGCCGGCGTCGGCTGACTGGAGTTTCGCTTCGAGCCGGTCGACCTCGGCGCGGGCCGCCGAGAGTTCTTCGCGGACGTCGTCGAGTTCTTCGCGGGCGGCATCACGCTCGGTGATCGCCGCGTCCCGCTCTTCGATCAGCGCCTCGTGTCGCTCCTCGGCTTTGTCCATGACCTTCTCGGCGCGCTTGAGCCGTTTTTTGAGCTGTGTGCGGGACAGTTGGGAGCCCGACGCCGACTGCTGCCGACCGGTCGATTGCGAACGGGTGGTCGACTCCGTCCGATCGTCGGCCGAATCGCTGCTCGGATCGAGCGACGGGATCGTCTTGGTGTTCCGCCACTCGGCCTCGCTGCTGAACACGTCGTCGCTCGACCCGTCGGCCGTCGACCTCGCAGTCGCCGCCTGCGGCCCACCGGTGCCGTTCGCCGCGGTCCCCGACTCCGGGCGCGGCTTCGTGGCCGACGCCTCGCTGTCGGTCGACGCCGCCCGGTCGGCGCCCCCGGTCGCCGTCGATGTGTCACTGTCGGTCGACCGCCCGCCGGCCGTCGACCCCGACGGGGTCGGCGTCACCGATCCGGCGTCGTCGGCAGGGTCGGCGGTCGACGGGTCGGTGTCGGTCGTCGCCGAGTCGTTAGTGTCTCCCGATCCGCCGGTGTCAGTCGGCTCGGGGGTGACGCCACGGTCGGCTGTCGGCTGGTCGTGCGCCGACCGACCGGCGGTCGGGCCCTCGTTGTCCTCGTCGGCCGAGTCGTCTGCGCTCGGTTCGTCATCCGTGGCGTCCTCGGCCTCCGGGATATCAATCACGTCGAGATCGGCGGCGTAGACCGTGTAGATGCCCACCTCGTCGTCGGCACGCTCGAAGGCCTCGTCGCCGGTCAGAAGCCGCTTGCTGTTGCCGACGAAGGCGGCACTCATCGACTTGCCGCCGTAGTAGACCGTATAGTAGTCCCCCGAAAGAACGTTCTCCGATAGCTCGATATACCCCGTAAAACTCCCCGAAGTGAGCGTGGCATCCGCCTCCGAAATCGATTTTTCGTTCGAATAGTACTCGGCCTGTTTCTCCCCACGGCCGTACATCGCATACAGCAGCGGCAGGGCCGGATCGGGCGACTCGTAGGCGGTGCCATCGGTTGTCTCGAAGGCCGACAGCGATCCCTCCCTGATTGCGATCAGCCGGCCGTTGAGCATGAACCCCCACGCCGACCCAGCGGTCACTGCCCCCGAGAACTCCCGGTCGGCGAGCCCGCGTAATCCCTCGTAGCCACCGCTGAGCGGGGTCGACTCCCACCCCGTAACGGTGTCGACTATCTCACGATCCATTTGGCATAAGGTCGCTACAGACGACTGAAATACTTTCCGGACCGTCGCACATTTTATTCGTAGTTCTGATCATGAATTAAATGCGCCCTAATCGAAGCTCAGACCGCAAGGAGGGCGTACACGACGAGAAAGCCGAAGTAGAGAGCCACTAACGCGCCGAGGGCGACGATCCGAAACCGGTTGAGTTCGGCCTCCTCCTCGGTGTAGCTCCGTTTGAACGCCTCGCGTTCCGCCTCGCCGAGTTCGCCGTAGTGTTCCAGCCCGACGTGGAGTCGACACTGTTCGTCGTCCGGCAGTTCGAACCCGCAGTAGGGACAGACTACCGGCGTCTCGGTTTCGGGGATTCGGGTTTCGGGACCGGGATCAGCCGTCATGGGCCGCCTCCCGAAATGAACGGTGGCTCGACCAGCGGCGTGGTGACGACCCAGAGGCTGATCATCGTGTAGCCGACCATGACGAGCGTGATCCCGTACTGGCTTTTGATCGCCGCCAGTCGACCGGGCAACAGGTCGTAGGCCGCCGCGTGTGCCACCCACACCGCCACCATGTGGCCGGCGAGGACGAGGGCCATCTCGATGCCCGACACCCAACCGGGGAGCCCTGCGAGGACCGGCGGTTGCTGGGGTGGCGACAGTGGGGCGGCGGCAACGACCGCTAGCGCGGGCACCAACCCGGCGACGAACGCGAGGTTGTGGGCGAGGTGGTAGCCGACCGCGATCGCCACCAGCGAGGGCGCAAAGCGATTAGCCAGTGACTCACGAGTAATGTAGGTCGACCCGTAGCGGCGGGCCAACCCCATCGCCCACCAGAACGCCGCCAGAAAGCAGCCGAAGCCGGCGAGATAGGCGACGAAATAGACGCCCAGCGGAGGGAGCCCCAATCCGACCACGGCGACGGCGAAGGCCTCCCAGAGCCACGTGGCGACGAAGCCGTCGAAGGTGGTGACATACAGCAGACAGACGACGAAGGCGACTTCGTCACGCCCCGACACGAGGTCGGTATCGGTGAGCGCCATCCCCGGCAGCCGCACGGCGATCCCCTCTGGGGTCCGCGAAAACGGGGCGAACCGGCCGAATAGCGCGAACGCCCGGGAGATCGGGTCGACGGACGAAAACCATACGTCGGAACCGAACACTACCGCGCCGGCGACGGAGGCGACGGTGTAGGCGACGACCATCGACGCCAACAGTCGTGGGTCGTCGGCCATCGGGGTGACGACCTCGATCCAGATCAGCCCGAGCAAGCCGACGACGCTCGGCCACACCCCCAGCCGTTCGGGGTACGGCCGATCAAGCGTCGGGAACAGGTCAGCGACTGTGCGAAACGGGTTGAGCGTCGGCCACGTGTTGCCGAGGAGGTACGTCGAGGCGACGTAGCCACCCCACCAACCGACCCAGACGAAGACGACCGCGAAGTTCCGGAGCCCGGTCGACGGGCCGGTGAACCCGACGTAGACGGTCAGTAGAAGGAGACTAACGCCGGTTAGTCGACCAATACCGGCGACGAGTCGGCCCGGCGACGGGAGCTGCCGACGCCACTGGTGGAACGAGCGGATGAACGCCCGGTCGGTGACGAACGACGCCAGCAGGAAGGAGGCTCCGACCGCGCCGCCGCCGGTCGTCAAAAACAGCCACGTCGGGACGGTGACGGTCGACGCACCGGCTTCCCGGAGGCCGGCCGCGTGGGCTACTCCCGGGGTGCTCAGCAGTGCGACCGCCAGCGTTGCCCCGAGAAGTCCGACACTCGCGTGTGTGCCGAGCCGTCGACGATCCATTGGCAGCGTTACGACACACCGACACGAGTAGCTTGCGACTCCGACGTGTTCAGCGGCGACGACGGTTGGGAGGATTTTTAGTCACCGGCTTGCAACGAGTTGGTATGAGTACCGAAACGGACGACGGACACGACGACCACCACCTGCCGGCAGTCGAGGACTGGCCGCGGGGATTCGGCGAGGCCAGTTGGTGGCCGTTCATGACCGCCCTCGGTGGCGCAGGCATCTACGTCGGAGTCGCCCTCTGGATCATCGCCGATCTGGTCCACCCGCTGGCCGGGCCGGCGGTCGTCGTCGGCAGCGTTGGACTGTTTTTGACCGGTATCTACGGCTGGCTCTACCACGCCTTCATTACGAAGTTCTGGACGCGAGAGGTCTCCGACCGCGGGAGTTCGTCGCTCCGGTGGGGGATGATCGCCTTCCTCGGCTCGGAACTGGCGACCTTCGGCGCGATATTCACCTACTACTTCTACTTCCGTGCGGGCGCGGAGTGGACGCTGCCGGCGACGACGCCGGATCTGGTGAGTTCGCTGATCTTGGCCAACACCGCCGTACTGGTGGCTTCCTCGTTCACCCTCCACTGGGCCCACGTCGCCATCCGGAACGGTGACCGCACCAACTTCCTCCGGGGGATGGGGCTCACCGTCCTCCTCGGCGTGGTCTTCCTCGGCGGCCAGGCCCTCGAATACTTCGAGTTCATCGGTCAGTACGGCTTTACCTACGCCGAAGGGATCTACGGCTCGGCGTTCTTCGGGCTGACCGGCCTCCACGGCCTCCACGTCATGCTCGGGGTCGTCTTCATCGCTATCGTCTTCGTCCGCGGGCTCTACGGTCAGTATTCCGCCGATCGACACCTCTCTGTCAGCACCGCCTCGATGTACTGGCACTTCGTCGACGCCGTCTGGATCTTCCTCGTCGTCGTCCTCTATCTCGGTGCGGGACAGGCCTAATCGCCGGTGCGGTCGACCCCCCGAGACGGATCGCGGGGGTCAAATGCCCCGACTGTCTTCAGTTCTGTAATGCGAATCCACGAGCTTGGCGAGGGTACCCCCGAAGTCGCTGTCGTCGGGGGAATCCACGGCGACGAGCCCTGCGGCCCTCGGGCGATCGACCGGCTCCTCGCCGCCGAGCCGGCCGTCGAACGGCCGGTCAAGCTGATCGTCGCCAACGAGGCGGCCCTGCGGGCGGGCCAGCGCTATCTCGATGCGGATCTCAACCGGGTGTTTCCGGGCGATCCGGACGCGGCAGCCCACGAACGGCGGCTGGCCCACGATCTGGCCCGCGAGATTCAGGGCTGTACGACGCTGGCGCTCCACTCCACGCAGTCGACGCCGAAACCGATGGGCGTCATCCGGTCGGTCGACGAGGTCGCTCGCGCGATCTACCCGCGGCTTCCGGTCGACGTGCTGATCGAAACCGATGCCCACACCGACGGGCGGCTGATCGAGTACCCACACACCATCGAGGTCGAGTGCGGACTCCAGGGGACCGAGGCGGCCGCCGACACCGGGTACGACCTCCTGCGGGCGTTTCTGGCCGCCACCGGGGCGCTGCCCGCCCCCGCGGCCGACGACCGGTTCGACATCCCCGACCCGGAGACGGTCGCGGTATTCCGGCTCCGACAACCGATCTACAAACCCGACGGCGACAGCTACGAGGTGTTGGTCGAGAACTTCGAACCGGTCGAGGCGGGGACCGCCTTCGCCGCGGTCGACGGCGAGCCGCTGTACGCCGATACCGACTTCTATCCGGTGTTGTTCTCCGCGGCGGGCTATGAGGACATCTTCGGCTACGTCGCCGAGAAAACCGGCCGGGTCGCCTAATCCTCGCCGAGTTCGACCAGCGTCAACGACCGATCGAGATGGCAGTGGTCGTGTGGGGGCTCGCCCTCGACCGAGACGATCCGGTACTCGGTGTCGAAGTCGGCCCCCTCGGGGACGCAGTACTCGTGGCTCGGACACTCGGTGTGGGGACAGGGGCCTTCGAGGCTGGCCTTGCTGCCGGCGTAGGCCCCTCGGGAGTCGATGTTGGCGGCGATAGTCGCGGGCTCGACCTCGACGGCCCGCACGCCGGCGTCGTGGACCGCACAGTCGAGCAGTTGGGCGTTCTCCCGGATCCCCGTGATCCGGTAGCGCCGCCCCTCGGTGAGGTTGAGACACTGGCTGCGGTAGGGACAACCCTCGCAGCCGGCGGCCTCCCCGCGGTAGACGAACTCCCGGCCGACCTCCGCGAGCCGGTCGCCGATCAGCGTGACAGTCGACATACAACTGGTTGGGCGCGGAACCCTGTTAACCTTCACTCCTCCCGGCCGATCAGTTCGTCGAGCCGGTCGAGATACGCCTCGCGGGGGACCTGATAGGCCGCACGGTAGTCGACCCCGCCGTCGTCGAAGGCGCGGGCGGTCTCGATCGCCCCATCGATGGCCGCCGGCCGGTCGTCGAAGCTGTCGGTACCGACCGCGACCTCGGGTTCGAGGAACAGTTTCACCTGCCAGTGGTCGGTCTCGACCGAGCCAGCGCCGGGTCGACGCTGTGGCGAGCCGTTGGTCACGTAGATCGTCGGCAGACAGGGCGCGGGGAAGGTCTCGGAATCGAATACGTCGGGCCGGTAGGCGAGGATGATGCGGCCGTCGGGTTCCTCGTTCCAGACGCGCCAGCCTGTCGGAAGCTCCGCGAGGGTCATAAGCGTCGTTAGCCACCGAACTACTAAGACCCCCCGCCACCGGACCGTCGGCAGATCGTCGACCGCCGGTAAGATCCGCCGTCCGTCGCATCGGCGTGGCTACTCCCGGCCGACGAGACTGTCTCGTCCGATGTCCCCGTCGTACCGAGACGGCCGGCTGGTCGGCCGACACGTTCGGCCAGACCAGTCACGGCACGCTCGTCTCGGAGAAAGCCTTATACGTTCCAAAAAACACAATGCAAATAGTCTCGGTCTCCCGACCGGGCAAACACACCTCTCCACGCGCGCCGTTCGTTGGTTCTCGATGTCGTTCGTTGTTCGTCGCCGACCGGGTGTTCGGTCCAGTGGAGTGGTATGCACATCCATGCCACACACGAGACTCGGTTGCGGCGTCCATGTGGTCGCCAGTAGCCGTGGTTTCGTTCGAGTTCCGGCCACAATCGGTCGACGCGTCCGACCCAGTCCGTGTCGACCCTGCGGCCAGTGATACAATGAGCAACGACAGACAAACCCTCGAAAGCCTCAGTCAGCACTACCAAGCATCGGTTCCGGAAGACCTCCGCGAAGCCAAGACGTTCGACTGGTATCTCGACGAGGTGACCGACGATCCGCGGATCGCCCGCAACGCCCACCAGCGCGTTGCCGACATGTTCGACCACTACGGCACCACCTACGACGACGACGCCGGCGTGGTCGAGTACACGATGGCTTCCGAAGACCCGTTACACGACGGCGAAAACGTGTTCTACGGGCGGGAGGTCCACGAGTCGATCCACGAGTTCGTCAACAAAGTCAAATCCGGTGCCCGTGGGCTGGGCCCCGAAAAGCGAATCAAACTCCTGTTGGGACCGGTGGGCTCGGGCAAATCCCACTTCGATTGGCTCGTCCGCAGGTACTTCGAGAACTACACCTTGCAGGAGGAGGGTCGCATGTACACCTTCCGCTGGGTCAACCTCTGTGACGTCATCCGCGATCAGGACCCCGCCGACGACACCGTCGAGTCGCCGATGCATCAGGATCCGCTCGTCTTGCTGCCGCAAGAGCAGCGGGACATGATCATTGAGGGGCTCAACGAACAGCTCGAGGCTCCGTACACGATCCGCAACGAACAGCATCTCGATCCGGCCAGCGAGTTCTACATGGACAAGCTGCTGGCGGAGTACGACGACGACCTCGAAGCGGTGTTCAACAACCACATCGAGATCGTCCGACTGGTCGCCAGCGAGAACAAACGGCAGGCCGTCGAGACCTTCGAGCCGAAGGACAAGAAGAACCAAGACGAGACCGAACTCACCGGCGACGTCAACTACTCGAAACTGGCGATCTACGGCGAGTCCGACCCCCGAGCCTTCGACTACGCCGGCGCGTTCTGTAACGCCAACCGCGGCATCTTCTCCGGGGAGGAGCTGCTCAAACTCCAGCGGGAGTTCCTCTACGACTTCCTGCATGCCTCTCAGGAACAGACGATCAAACCCAAGAACAACCCTCGGATCGACATCGATCAGGTGATCGTCGGCCGGACGAACATGCCCGAATACCGCGAGAAGAAGGGCGACGAGAAGATGGAGGCGTTCAACGACCGGACCAAACGCATCGACTACCCGTACGTCCTCGAATACGAGCAGGAAGCCGAGATCTACGGCAAGATGCTCCGGAACGCCGACGTGCCGAACATGAACATCGAGCCACACACGCTCCAAATGGCTGGCCTCTTCGGCGTGCTGACGCGGATCGTCGAACCGAACGACGAGTCGGTGACGCTGATCCAGAAGGCCAAAGCCTACAACGGCGAGCTGGAGGACGACGACGTCGACGTCAAGAAGCTCCGGGAGGACGGCGAGGCCCAAGCGGATATCGCCGAGGGGATGGACGGCGTCTCGGCACGATTCATCGGCGACGAGATCGCCGAGGCGATTATGGACTCGACCCACCGCGGCCGCAGCTACCTGAGTCCGCTGTCGACGTTCCGGCACTTCGAGGAGAACCTCGAAACCCACGGCTCGATCCCCGAGGACAACATCGACCGCTACCAGCGCTACCTCGAGATGGTCCGCGAGGAGTACAAAAATCGGGCCATCGAGGACGTCCGCCACGCACTCGCCTACGACCTCGACGAGATCCAGCGTCAGGGCGAGAAGTACATGGACCACGTGATGGCCTACATCGACGACGCGACCGTCGCCGACGAGCTGACGGGCCGCGAGCAGGAGCCCGACGAGACGTTCCTCCGGTCGGTCGAGGAGAAACTCGACATTCCCGCAGACCGAAAGGATGACTTCCGGCAGGAGGTCTCCAACTGGGTCTCCCGGCGGGCCCGCGAGGGGATCAGCTTCAACCCGCAGGACAACGACCGTCTGCGCCGCGCCCTCGAACGGAAGCTCTGGGAGGACAAGAAACACAACATCAACTTCTCGGCGTTGGTCTCGGCGAACGAACTCGACGACGACGAACGCAGCGCGTGGGTCGACGCGCTCCGCGAGCAGGGGTACTCCGAGGAGGGGGCCCGCGAGGTGTTGGAGTTCGCCGGGGCGGAAGTCGCCAAAAGCGAGCTCGAAGAAGATGTCTGAAGACTACATCACTGCCGCCGACCGCCAACTCCAGCGGGCCTACGAAGGTCCGATGGGCCTCGACGAGTACGTCGAGGCGGCCTTCCAGTCGCCATCCATCGCGGCCCACGCCAGCCGCTACCTGCTGGCCGCTATCGAGTCGATGGACACCCGGACGGTGATCGAAGAGGGCGAAGAGCGGGAGCGCTACCGCTTTTTCGACGATCCGCACAACGACGGCGAACACGCGGTTCTCGGGAACACCGCGGTACTCAACGCCTTCGTCGACGACCTGCGGACGATCGCCGCGAACAGAGGCAAGGGTGAGAAGATCATCTGGTTCGACGGCCCAACCGCGACGGGCAAATCGGAGCTCAAGCGCTGTCTGGTCAACGGCCTCCGGGAGTACTCCAAGACGCCGGAGGGACGGCGCTACACCCTCGAATGGAACATCACCGGCGCGGACAACAGCCGCGGGCTGAGCTACGGCGACGACGCCAGTGACGACGACCAGTGGTACGAGAGCCCGGTACAGGTTCACCCGCTTGCGATCTTTCCGAAGGCCGTCCGCGAGGACCTGCTGGCCCGACTCAACGACCTCGATCCGGAGGGGCCGCCGATCGTCGTCGACGGCGAACTCGACCCCTTCAGCCGGGAGGCCTACGACTACCTCGAATCGCGGTACCGGGAAGCCGGCACCCGCAAGCTGTTCTCGTCGATCACCGACGACAGTCACCTTCGGGTGAAAAACTACATCGTCGACGTGGGACGGGGGATCGGTATCCTCCACTCCGAGGACGACGGCAGCCCGAAGGAGCGACTCGTCGGCTCGTGGATGCCCGGCATGTTGCGTGAACTCGACTCTCGGGGGCGGAAGAACCCACAGGCGTTCAGCTACGACGGCGTGCTGTCGCAGGGCAATGGACTGATCACGATCGTCGAAGACGCGAGCCAGCATGCGGATCTGCTCCGCAAGCTCCTGAACGTCCCCGACGAGGGGCGGGTGAAACTGGACAAAGGGATCGGGATGGACATCGACACGCAGTTGGTAATGATCTCGAACCCGGATCTCGATGCCGAACTCGACCAGTACGCCGACCGCAACGGGCGGGACCCGCTGAAGGCGCTCAAACGTCGACTCGATCGTCACGAGTTCCAGTATCTGACCAACCGGCGGCTGGAAGCCGAACTCATCCGGCGGGAGCTGACGGCCGAAACGAGCGTCTGGGCTGATCTCGACGACGACGAGATCGAAACCCGGGTGCGGGCCCCGCTGTCGATCGCGATCCGGGACGGCCGCGGCGAGACGCGCCAGCGCGAACTCGCGCCGTTCGCTATCGGAGCGGCCGCGATGTACAGCGTCGTCAGTCGGCTCGACGGCGAGGACGTGCCCTCGGAGTTGTCGTTGATCGAGAAGGCCCGCATGTTCGAGCAGGGCTATCTCCAAGACGGCGACGAGCGCCGGGAGATCAGCGAGTTCGAGATCACGGCCGATTCCGACGGGAGCCACGGGATTCCGGTCACCTACACCCGCGATATCATCGCCGACTTGCTCCACGAGGATACGGGTCGGGCCCACCCCGATCATCCGGTCGAAGACGTGGTGATGCCTGCCGACGTGCTGAACGCGATGGCCGAGTCGCTGTCGACCGCACCAGTGTTCTCGCGGGCCGAGGCCGCCGAATACGAGAACCGACTACCCGCGGTGAAAGACTTCGTGCTCGAACAGCAGGAACACGCCGTCCTGCAGGCACTGTTGGCCGACAAAAGCGTCTCGACGGAGACGGTCGCCGAGTACGTCGAACACGTCTACGCGTGGGACGGCGACGGGACCGTCGAGACCGACCGCGGCCGCGTCGACCCCGACCCACTCCTGATGAAGGTGTTCGAGACCGAACACCTCGGGCGGTTCGACGGGAGCGACTACACTGGCAACGCACCTTCGGCCGAGGTCGAGGCGTTCCGCCGGGAGAAGGTCATCACCGCGCTGAACCGGTACGCCTGGGAGCACCGCGACGAGGGGTTTTCGATCGACAACGTCGACCTCACCTCGATCCCGGTGATCCGGGCGGTCTTGGAGACCTACGACTGGGCCGACGTCAAGCGGATCTACCCCGACTTCGATCCCCGGCAGTGGGAGGACCCGCCGGCGGGAACCGAGACCGAGCGGCTGAAACGGGAGACGGTCGACCGGCTCTGCGACGGCGAGTACACGCCGGCGTCGGCCGAACTGACCACGCGGGCAGTCATGCGTGAGGTGCAACACAAATGGGACTGAGAGATGACATCGACCGGTTTCGTGAGGTGGGCGATCAGCGCCGACAGGACCTCGAAGAGTTCATCAGCTACGGCGACCTCGGCGGCTCGCGGCCGGATCAGGTGAAGATCCCCGTCAAGATCGTTGACCTCCCGGAGTTCAGCTACGACAAACGCTCGATGGGCGGTGTCGGCCAAGGACAGGGCGGCACCCCCCAACCCGGCCAGCCCGTCGGCCCGCCCCAACCGGGCGAGGGCGACGAGGACGGCGACCCCGGCGAGGAGGGGGCGGACCACGAGTACTACGAGATGGATCCCGAGGAGTTCGCCGAGGAACTCGACGAGGAACTCGGCCTCGATCTCGAACCCAAAGGCAAACGCGTCGTCGAGGAGGTCGAGGGCGACTTCACCGACGTCACGAAGGTCGGCCCCAAGGGAACCCTCGACTTCGAGGAGCTGTTCAAACGCGGGCTCAAGCGGAAGCTCGCGATGGATTTCGACGACGAGTACATCCGCGAGGCCCTGAAGGTAGAGGGCAAGGGTCCCCGAGCGGTCTTCGAGTGGGCCCGCGGCGAGCGGATCCCCGTCTCGTTTGCGTGGATCGAGGAGGCCTACAACGAGATCCCGGCAGAGGAGCGCACCAAGTGGTCGACGTTCGAGGAGTTCGAGGACAACGTTGAGCGAACGACCGTCGGCCAGCGCATCCGCCGGGACGGCCTGAAGGAAATTCCGTTCCGCCGTGAGGACGAGCGCTACCGCCATCCCGAGATCATCGAGAAGAAGGAGCGCAACGTCGTCGTCATCAACATCCGGGACGTCTCGGGGTCGATGCGTGAACAGAAGCGGGAACTCGTCGAGCGGACGCTGACACCGCTGGACTGGTATCTGACCGGCAAGTACGACAACGCCGAGTTCCACTACATCGCCCACGACGCCGACGCCTGGGAGGTCGACCGCGGGGAGTTCTTCGGCATCCGTTCAGGTGGGGGGACCCGAATCTCCTCGGCCTACGAACTGGCCGCCGAGATCTTGGAGGAGTACCCCTTCAGCGAGTGGAACCGCTACGTATTCGCCGCCGGGGACTCCGAGAACTCCTCGAACGACACGAAGGATCGGGTGGTGCCGCTGATCCGTGAGATCCCCGCGAACTTGCACGCCTATGTCGAGACCCAGCCCGGCGGGACGGCGATCAACGCCACCCACGCCGAGGAGGTCGAACGCGCCCTCGGCTCGGCGGGCAACGTCGCGGTGACGCGGGTGACCGGTCCCGACGACGTGATCGAGGCGATCTACGAGATCCTCAGCACCGAGGACGCGGAGAGTGATTCACAATGAAAGACGAACGATTGGACGCCAGACGGATCGCCGCCGAACTCGACGAGCCGGTGACGGAAGCGGCGGCACTGGCACGCAAACTCGGGCTTGAGCCCTACCCGGTGAACTACTGGATCGTCGACCACGACGAGATGAACGAACTCATCGCCTACAGCGGCTTTCAGGACCGGTATCCACACTGGCGCTGGGGGATGGCCTACGACCGCCAGCAGAAGAAAGACCAGTTCGGGATGGGGAAGGCCTTCGAGATCGTCAATAACGACAATCCGAGCCACGCGTTCCTCCAAGAGTCGAACACGATGGCCGACCAGAAGGCGGTCATCACCCACGTCGAGGCCCACGCCGACTTCTTCGCCAACAACAGTTGGTTCGGCCTCTACAGCGACCGCGGGACCGACGGCAGCGATCCCGACGCCGCCGCCATGCTCGAACGTCACGGCGAGGCTATCGAGCAGTATATGGACGACCCCGAAATCGATCGCACCGAAGTCGAGCGGCTGATCGACGCGGTGCTCTGTATCGAGGATACGATCGATCAACACCGGCCGCTGGCCGCCGCCGACACCGATCCCGACGACCCCGACCTCGACGACATCAGCGACCGGCTCGATCAGTTGGGGCTCTCCGATGACGTTCGCCAGCAGGTCTTCGACGATGAGTGGCTCGAAGACCGGGCCGAGGCCGACGACGCGGCCGGGATCGACGACCCGCGGCTCGACGTGATCGCGTTCCTCAGAGACCACGGCAAGCGCTTCGATCCCGACGCGGGGAAGGCGGTCGACCGCGAGGAGTGGGAGACCGACGTGATCGAACGCCTCCGGGAGGAGTCCTACTACTTCGCCGCCCAGAAGATGACCAAGATCATGAACGAGGGGTGGGCCGCCTACTGGGAGTCGCTGATGATGGGTGACGAGCGCTTCGCGGGGACGGACGAGTTCATCACCTACGCCGACCATCAGGCTCGCGTGCTCGGCTCGCCGGGGCTGAATCCCTACAAACTCGGCAAGGAGCTGTGGGACCACCTCGAAAACACGACCAACCGCAAGGAGGTCGCCGACAAACTGCTCCGCGTCGAGGGCGTCACGTGGCGCAATTTCAGCGAGGCCGTCGACTTCGAGGACGTCGCCCAACTGCTCGCGCCCGCCCCCGTCATCGCCGGCGCCGACGCCAGCCGGCTCGACGAACTGGCCGAGTTGGCCGACGCGGGTGACCCGCGAGTCGACGCCGAGGCGATCGAGCGGGCGATCGCCACCCGAGATGGCCACCTCGATCCCGACGATCCCGAGGCGGTCGACGCCGACCGCTACCCGTGGAAGCTGCTGACCTACGAGGGGCTGGCCGAACGCCACTTCTCGCTGGCCAAACGCCAAAACAGGGGATTCCTCAAGCGGATCGACCGCGCCGAGTTGGAACAGCTCGCGCGGTACATGTTCGACGACGAGAAGTACGCCAGTGTCGAGGCGGCGCTGGCCGACGTCGACTACACCGCGGGCTGGGATCGGATGCGCGAAGTCCGCGAGAGCCACAACGACGTGACGTTCGTCGACGCGTTCCTCACCGGGGAGTTCGTCCGCCAGAACAACTACTTCACGTACGAGTACTCCCATGCCGGCAGCGAGTACCGCGTGGCCAGTACGGCCGCCGCCGACGTCAAACGGAAGCTACTGTTGCAGTTTACCAACTTCGGCAAGCCCTCGATCGCCGTGTACGACGGGAACTTCGACAACCGCGGGGAACTCCTGTTGGGCCACCGTTACAACGGGGTCGCACTCGATATCGCGGAGGCAACGAAGGTACTCGAACGGGTGTTCGACCTCTGGGGTCGGCCGGTGAATCTGATGACGATCCGTACCGAGTACGACGACCACGAACTCGAAGTCGCCCGGCGGCGCGGGCGGGAACCCGAAGGGACGGAAGTCGGCGTCCGACTCCGGTACGATGGCGAGAGCCACGAGGAGTTCGATCTCGAACCGGCACTCCAAGACGCCATCGAAGCCAGCGAGGTCGACTACGACACCAAACCGGACGACTGGCTGGCGTGACTCGACACGTCAGTCGACGGACGGTACTCATTTAACAGGGTCAGCAAGCCAGCCGAATCATCAGCGCTAGCATAAAAAGGTCGACTCACAATATAAAAGAATACGCTGCCTACTCCTCCAACAGCCAGCCGAACCGTTTCTGCCAGAAATCCTCGTCGGGCGGCTTCTTCGTTCGGCCGTGGGTTTTCCGGTCCCGGATCTGTCGCTCGATCATGTCCCGAGTCTGGTGAAGCGCGTGACTCGCGCCGTATCCTTCGCCGGAGGCGATGTAGAACCCGTCGTCGGTATACAGCCGGATCCGGGCTAACAGCAGCGGCGTCCCGCGGAGCGTCTCCTTGTGGCTCTGGAGGTGGACCTTCGCGTCGAGGATCGTCATCGCATCGTGGAGGCGATCGAAGGCGTCGACCATGGCGACGATGTCCTCGTAGCCGATGTCGTCGAGGTACTCACTGCCGTAGACTTCGACCGCGCGGGTGCCGCCGGCCTCCCACGTCAGCGCATCGAGCACGTCGGTTTTGGTGAGAATGCCGAACGGCTCGCCGTTTTCGGTGACGACGAGCGAGGAGGCGTCGATCTCGAACATCTCGTCGACGGCGGTTTGCAGGGTTTCCTCGGGGTGGATCGTCCGGACCGGCGTCGCCATGAGGTCGCGGACCGGGAGGCCGACCATCCGATCGAGGTCGCCCCCGCGAGCGCCGTACCCACCGCCACGGGTGCGGCCGGCCCGATCGGCTACATCGCCACCGAAAGAGTCGACGCCGCCAGCATCACCACCCTGTCGCGTCTGCTCCGAGCGGATCGTAACCCCGACGAGGTCATACAAGCTCAGGATCCCGACCGGGGTGTTGTCTTCGACGACCGGGAGATGTGTGAAGTGGTGTTCCCGGAAGTCGTAGATCGCCTGCCCGAACGTCGACTCGGGATCGAGTGTGACGAGATCCCGTGTCGCCGCGGTGCCAACAGCGGCAGCGTCGAGAAACGGTGCGACCGTCTCGAGGATGTCGTCGACCGTGACGACACCGGCCAGTGCCGACCCCTCGAAGACGGGGAGGAGTTGGGACTCGCTGTCGATCATGAGTCGTGCGACCTCCCGAATGTCATCGTCCGGTGTCAGATGCGGGACGTGCCATCGCAGCGATCGGATCTTCTCGGTGGGGTGGTGGTGTGACGCAGCGAGCTGTCGTCTGGTGACGACCCCCTCGAAGCTGTCGTCTCGTACTACGACCCCCTTGATCGAGGGATCGGCGAACACGCCGACGAGCTTCGAGACCGGCGTCTCCGGGCTGAACGTTTCGTAGTCGTCAGAAACGATGTCTGCGATATCCATAGCTGTAGGCCTCCATTGGGACGGTGGCGCAGTCGACGACTGCACAGGGCCACACCGATCCGTTCGGGGCGACCTCGCAAGCGTCTGGTGGCCTACATAGGTAGTCGGTAACTATACACCCGTATCAGGCCGAACAAACGCTCGATCAGAGGTTCGAGCGGCCACTGCCGCCGTCGACGACGATCGACTGGCCTGTAATGTAGCTGCTCGCCGACGAACAGAGGAACGCGACCGTCTCGCCGAGTTCGATCGGTCGGCCGATCCGCCCGAGTGCGGTATCCTCACCGAAGGTGGCTCGCCCCGATTCGTAGTCGTCGTACTCGCCGCGGTCGACGCCCTCTTCGATCAGTGCCTCGATCCGACTCGTCTCGTGAGCACCCGGCAGCACGGCGTTCGCCCTGATTTCGGGCGCTAGCTCCCGCGAGAGAGTCTTTTCCAGTCCAATCACGCCCATTCGAACCGAGTTCGACAACACGAGTCCATCGAGGGCCTCCTTGACGCTTCGGGAGGTGATCGTGACGATGGTGCCGCCGCCATCCGCTCGGAGGTACTCTGCGCTCTCCCGGACGAGTCGGACGACACTCATTACAAGCAGGTCGAAGGCGTCGTACCACTCGTCGTCGGTGGTCTCCAGAAACGACCCGCTGGGTGGGCCACCAGCGGAGGTGACGAGGTGGTCCAACTGGCCGAACTCCTCGATGGTCGTCTCGACGAGTCGTGTGATGTCGTCGGGATCGGTCAGATCGGCCCCGATCGGAACCACGCGGGCGTCCCCTGCGGCTTCTTCCCGGAGGTCGGCGGCAGCCGTTTCGAGCGTCGACTCCTCGCGGCCGTTGATCGCAACGTCGACGCCCTCACGAACGAGGGCGGTTGCAGCGGCCTTACCGAGCCCGCGGCTCGAGGCGGTGACGAGTGCAGCGTTGCCTGTGAGTTCGAGATCCATACCGACGGTTCGGTGAGCGCTGGAATAAGAATGGTCGACGGTCAGTAGTCGGTGCCTACTCGTCGTCGAGGGCCTGCCACGAGAGCCGCGGGGTCCGGGCGGCGCTCACCTGATCGATCCGACTGGCGGTCGTCCGTGACGGTGCGGTTTCGATGGCTTCGTCGGTGTCGCTGTAGGCGTTGTTGAACGCCTCGGCCAACCGATCGAGCGTTCGCTTGCTTTCGATCTCGGTCGGCTCCGTGAGCATGGCCTCGGGCACCATTTCGGGCCACTTGGTCGTCGGTGGGTGGACTCCGAAGTCGAGCATTCGTTTGGCGACATCGGCGGCGTCACGGTCGCCCGCGGTCGCCGCGAACTCGTGATGGAACGGACCGTAGGGGACTGCTAACTCCAGCTGGTCGGCAAGGTAGTTGGCGTTTAATACCGCTTTCGCGCTGGCGTCCGCCAATCCGTCGTCCCCCAGCCGGGCGATGTAGGCGTAGGCCTTGATTAACACGAGCCAGTTGCCCGAAAAGCCGTGGACCTTGCCGATCGTGTGGTCGGGCTCGAACCGTTCGAACTCGCCGTCGTCGGTTTTTTCGATTCTGGGACTCGGCAGGAACGCCGCGAGGTCGTCGACCACGCCCACCGGTCCGGCTCCCGGCCCGCCACCGCCGTGGGGGGTGGCGAACGTCTTGTGGACGTTGTAGTGCATGATATCGAACCCCATGTCGCCCGGTCGACCCCGCCCCAGCAAGGCGTTCAGGTTCGCGCCGTCGTAGTAGAGGAGTCCGCCGGCGTCGTGGACTGTCTCGGCGATTTCGACGATGTCGCGCTCGAAGAGGCCGACGGTGTTCGGGTTGGTGAGCATCAGCGCCGCAGTCTCCTCGGAGACGGCGGCCTTCAGGGCTTCGAGGTCGACGCGGCCGTCCTCGTCGGCGGTGAGTTCGACCACGTCGTAGCCCGCCATCGCCGCGGTGGCGAAGTTGGTGCCGTGGGCCGACGCCGGGATGATGACCTCGCTGCGGTCGTTGTCGTGGTGGTCGTGGTAGGCTTTGGCGACGAGGATACCGGTGAACTCACCGGCTGCGCCCGCGGGTGGCTGGAGCGTCACTGCGTCCATTCCACCGATGGCAGCGAGGTATTCCTGGAGCCCATAGAGCAAGCCGAGGTTCCCCTGTGCGCTGTCGGCAGAGCGGTCGGGGTGGATCGCCGCGTTCGGATCGGCCGCCACGTCCTCGGTGAACTTGGGGTTGTACTTCATCGTACACGACCCCAGCGGGTAGGGGCCGCTGTCGATGCTCCAGTTCATCTGGGAGAGCCGGGTGTAGTGGCGGGCTAACTCCGGCTCCGAGAGCCCGGGTAGAGTGAGGTCGTCGCGGGTGAGGTCGTCTGGAAGCGGCGAGTCCGTCCCGCCGACCTCGACTGTGGTGGTGTCCTTCTCGGACAACAGCGGTTCGTGTTTATCGCCCTCGGTGTAGCGGGCTTGATCGTAGATCATCAGGCGGCCTCCTGGAGTGCAGCGATCAGTTCATCCGTCGCGTGAGCGTTGGTCTCGGTAATGCAGATCTGGAGCAGATGGTCCGCAATCGCGTGGACGGCGAACCCCTCGGCTTCGAGGGCGGTGGCGACTCTGTCGGCCGGCTGATCCGAGCGAACGACGAACTCACGGAAGTGGTGGCGGTCGTGAACCGGGGCCTGATACCCCGCAATCCGGTCGACGCGATCGGCGAGCGCGGCGGCGTCCCGCACACAGTCCTCGGCGAGGTCGACCAGTCCATCGGGACCGTGTGAGGCGATGTGCATCGCCGCACGGAGGGCGACCCACGCCTGATTGGTACAGATGTTGGAGGTCGCCCGCTCCTTGCGGATGTGCTGTTCGCGGGTCTGGAGGGTGAGCGTGTAGGCCCGCCGGTCGTCGGAATCCTCGCCCACCCCGACCAAGCGGCCGGGGACCTGCCGGAGGAACGCATCACGGGTCGCAAAGATCCCCAGTCCCATCCCGTAGCTGGTCGACAGGCCGAGGACGTCGGCCTCGCCGACGACCACGTCCGCGCCGACGCTCGCCGGTTCCTGAAGGAGCGAGAGCGCAACGAGATCCGAGCCAAGGCAAAAGAGGGCCTCGGTATCGCTGGCGATCGTGCCGATCTCGGTGAGGCCTTCCTCGATGGTGCCGCGAACGGTCGGGTTCTCCGCGTAGATCATGGCGGTCTCCTCGTCAGCGAGGTCCACGAGGGCCTCGCGGTCGACGTTGCCGTCGTCCATCGGGTAGGCATCGACTACCAGCCCGGCTCCGTCGACGTAGTTTTCGAGCACCGACCGCTTGCCGTCGCGGAGGAACTCGGGGACAAGGATTCGGTGACCACTCGTTTGGCGGACGCGATCAGCGAGGAGGGCTGCCTCTGCCAGCGCGGTCGCGCCATCGTACATCGAACAGTTGGCCACGGGCAGGCCGGTGAGTTCGACCAGCATCGACTGGTACTCGAACAGCGCCTGCAGGAACCCCTGCGTGATTTCGGGTTGGTACTGGGTGTAGCTGGTGAGGAACTCCGCGCGATCCGAGAGGTGGTCGACGATCGAGGGGACGTAGTGGCTGTAGTGGCCCCGCCCCATGAACTCGGTGAGATCGTCGTTGCGGGCGAACAGCCGCCGGAGTTCGCCGCGGATTTCCTGCTCGCTTCGTGATTCGATGCCGAACTCGCCGTCGAAGGCGACCTCCGCTGGGATGTCGAAGAGGTCGGCCTCGGTGTCGACGCCGATCGATTCGAGCATCGCGGCGGTCTCTGCGTCCGTGTGTGGAGCAAACGGGCTCCCGTCTGTCTGTGTCATTGGAGGAGGGTGTTATGTGATCTGCTCACGATACGCCTCGGCCGACAGCAGGTCGTCGAAGGCGTCGTCGCTCGGCTCGACTTCGAGCATCCAGCCATCGCCGAAGGGGTCGTCGTTGACGAGTTCCGGCTGGTCGAACAGGTCCTCGTTGACTGCCGTCACTTCGCCCGAAATCGGGGCATAGAGGTCCGAGACGGCTTTGATCGACTCGACGACGCCGAAGGCCGAGCCGGCTTCGATCTCGTCGCCGACCGCGGGGAGTTCGACGAACACCACGTCGCCGAGTTCGTCCTGCGCGAAGTCGGTGATACCGATCCGCGCCGGGTCGTCGGTGGTCGTCCATTCGTGCGATTCGAGATACCGGAACGCGTCGGGGACATCGAAGCTCATTTGTGGTGGATGGTGACAGTTGTACACCGGGCACTATGAGGACGTCGACCGAAACGGGAGGGCAGTGATTACGGCGCGTTTCTCCGTACCCCGGACGACGATCCCGACCGGTGTGCCGGGATCGGCGTGGTCGATCGCGACATAGCCGAGGCCGATCCCCTCGTTCAGGGTCGGGCTCATCGTGCCCGAGGTGAGGCGGCCGACCGGTTCGCCCGTGTCGTCGACCAACTCGTACCCCTCGCGTGGGACGCCGCGGTCGCGCATCGTGACGCCGACGAGCCGGCGGTCGACGCCGGTCGACCGCTGGTCGGCCAGCGCGTCGCGGCCGACGAACGCGGAATCGAGGTCGACCGTGAAGCCGACCCCGGCCTCGTAGGGCGTTCGCGGCACGGTGTCGGGATCGAAATCCTGGCCCGACAGCAGGAATCCGGCCTCGATGCGGAGGGTATCACGGGCCCCGAGCCCACAGGGTTGGCAGTCGAAGGCGCTCCAGACGGGCTCGGCGTCGGCGGCCGGACAGAGGATCTCGAAGCCGTCCTCGCCGGTGTAGCCGGTTCGGGCGATCCGGCACTCACAGCCGGCGACCGTACTCGTCGTGTGTTCGAACCGCCCGAGGTCGGTCACCGAGTCGTCGGTGACCGCCGCGATGCGGGCCGGCGAGTCGGGGCCCTGGACGGCAAACATCGCCCACTCGTCGGTGACGTTGTCGACCGCTGCATCGAGCCCCCACTCCTCGCGGTGCTCGCGCCACCAGTCGGTGAACTGGGCGTCGTGGCCCGCGTTCGGGACGAACAGGTAGGCGGCTTCGCCGTCACGGTCGGGGAGTCGGTAGATGACCGTATCGTCGAGGATGACGCCGTCGTCGCGGGTGATACAGGCGTACTGGGCCTCGCCCGGCGCGAGCGCCTCGACGTCGTTCGTTGTGAGTCGATCCATCAGTTCGGTCGCCTCGGGGCCGTCGACCTCGATCTCGCTCATGTGGGAGACGTCGAAAATGCCGACCGACTCGCGGACGGCGGCGTGTTCGGTCCGGATCGAGTCGAACTCGACGGGCATCGCCCAGCCGCCGAACTCGGTGACCGAGGCGCCGGCGGCCGCATGTACCTCGGCCAGCGGCGGGTGTCGTCGGGCCATATCTCTCCCTCGCGTCCACGCAAGTAAGGTGTTGGTATCGGTAGCACTGACTGTTCGTGTGGCGTGACACCGAGGACCGCAGTATCGAACCGACGGGGACCAGCGACGGTTCGGATGACGCTTCGGTTGACCCGGTTAAGCCGCGAGGACGACCGGTTCGACTCGGCTCGCGCGCCAGACGTTGGCGCGGACGCCCGCCCGGTCGAGCTGGAGCGTTACCGAGTCGCCGACATCACGCGAGGCCAACTCACGACGAAGGTTCTCGTCGTCGTACTCGACGAGCTGATACGTGCTGTTCGTTGCAGCGTCGACGACGGTCATCCCACCGTGTTCGTTCATGTCCGCGACGATCGTATACGACTGACTGCCGTCGTCCGAAGGAGGCTGCTCCATACCCTGTAAGCGCCGAACTGACGCATAAAACTCCTGATGTTCAGAGTATGTGTTGTTTTACGTGATAAACGTCCTATCCGGGGGAAGATCAGTGCCAACACATCACGTTCCGACCCGCCCCCGACGGTGTCAGTGTTTGAGCGGTTGTCCGAGTGCGGCCGCCTTCATCTGGGGAATGTCGACGCCGCTGGCGATCTCGACGGCCTCCCAGGCGTCGCCGCGGGAGCCGAGCGGTTCGAGCCAGACCCGTATCGTCGAGCCGGCGGCGGCCATCGACAGGGTCTCGCGCACCGCTGCCGTGGCGTACTCGACGACCTGATAGGTCCGACTGCCGGTCACCGCCGACAGCGTCAGCCCCCCGTGGTTGTTCATCGGTCGGTCGATGACACACGGCGTGTGTGGTGTGGTGCGTGGGACCATGCCTCTATCATTATTAATCCTAGGTAATAGCTTTGTCGACGAGATACGTTCCGATAACGACTAGTTGGAATCGTGACACAGGGGCAAACGGCACGTCTATAGGGGCCGGCAGTCGACTGATGGCCAATGTCGTCTGTACGCGAGGAGGCGTTCGATGGAGTAGGGCTGTTCGTCGACGGGCCGAACGTGCTGCGGGAGGAGTTCGACGTGGACCTCGACGATATCCGAGAGGCCGCCGCCGAGACGGGTCGACTGGCGACGATCCGGCTCTACGTCGACGAACACGCCACGCCGGGCTTGATTCAGGCCGCCGAAGCCCGCGGCTTCGAGGTGATCGTCACCAGCGGGGATGTAGACGTGAAACTCGCGGTCGACGCCGTCCGGTTTGCGGTCGAAGGCCGTGGCGACACGGTCGTTATCGCCTCCCGAGACACCGATTTCAAACCCGTTTTCGAGGCCGCCAACAACTGCGGCCTCCGAACGCTGGCGATCGCTCCCGGCAGCCACGGCCGGTCGGACGCGCTGCGGAACGCTGCGACCGAGAGTATTACGCTCGACGAAACCGAACAATAGGTCGACGACCTCGACCCGGCAGTCAGACCGGCGTCCCGAAGGCGTACACTGTCTGGTGGCTCGTCACCTCGACCTCACAGAAGTCACCCGGTTCGAGGCCGTGGTCGCTCGCGTTCTGAACGATGATCTGTCGGTAGGCCCCGTCACGACATTTCACCGAGTCGCCCGTCCCCTCTTGGACGACGAGTACTTGCCGCTTGGTGCCGACCATCGCCTCGTAGGCCTCGGCGACGACCTCCATCTTGAGTTCGGACATCTCCTTCGAGCGTTCCTTCTTGAGCGTCCCGCCGAGGCCCTTCATCTCGGCGGCGTCGGTGCCGGGCCGCTTCGAAAACCGGGTGACATTGATCTTCTCGGGACGGACCTCCCGCAAGAGATCCATCGACTGCTGGTGATCCGCGTCGGTCTCGGTCGGGAAGCCGACGATGAAATCGGTCGACAGCGTCCAGTAATCGAGTCGCTCGTCGAAGGCCGCAACCACTTCGCGGAACTTCCCAACTCTGTGCTGGCGGCGCATCGACTCTAAGACCTCGTCGCTGCCCGACTGGACGGGAGCGTGGATGAAGTTGTACAGTTTGTCGTGGCGGGCGAATACCTCGGCCAGTTCGTCGTGGATGCCGTGAATCCCTCCGGGGTTTGCCATCCCCACCCGAACCCGGAACTCGCCGTCGATCTCCGAACAGATCCGATCCAGCAGTTCGGGAAGCTTGCGGTCCCCGTTGTCCCAGCCGTAAACGCCCGTGTCTTGGCCGGTGATGCGTATCTCTTTGGCTCCAGCATGGACCAGCGCCCGGGCCTTCTCGACGTTTTCTTCGACGGAGGGAGAGTCGACCCGACCAGTTGCGAACTTGGTGATGCAATAGGAGCAGTTGCTCATACAGCCGCGGGCGATGGGCAGGATGCCGATCTTCCCGTCGAGCACTGGCTCGGTGTCGGGGGTGACGGTGGGACACTCGCCGTTGAGGACGGCGTCAGGGACCTCGTCCCAGTGAAGAATTTGGGCGTCGACGCCGGCCTCGCGGAACTCCTCGCCTTGGGCGAGGGCCATACAGCCGGTGACGATCAGGTCCGCCGTCTCCTCCTGCAACTCTTCGGCCCGCCGTAGCATGTTGCGCTCGGTCTTTTCGACGACCGTACAGCTGTTGAGAATGGCGACATCGGCGTCGTCGAGACTGTCGGCCGGGTAGTGGCCGCCCTCTCGCAGGGCCTGCTCGATGCGGCGGCTCTCGCCCTGATTCGACGTACAGCCGTAGGTCTCGATATGATACGTGGCCATTCAGCTACCCGTTGTAGCCGCTGGGCCAGCAAAAGGCCGACGGTCCGCGGTGACCGGCGGGTCGACGATCGATCACGCCGCAGGCTCGCCCCGCAGGGCGTGGTTCACGACCGCCCCGAGCAACACGACGTAGCTCCCGATGTACAGCCAGACGAGCAAGACGAGGATCGCCCCGAGTGCGCCCGCAACGTTCGGATCGGCAGCGTACTGGATGTAGAACTGAAACAGTCGCTGGAGCAGGGTTGCGCCGACCGCTGCAACCACCGCGCCCGGCAGCGCCCCACGAGTCGACATCGGAACATCCGGGAACAGATAGTAAATCGGGAGGAAAACGGCCGTCAGTCCGCCGAAGAGGGCGACGACGCTGAGGGCGTCGACGAAGGGGAGTCCCGAGCGGATCGAGAGGCTCGTCGCAGCGACCGCGGCGACGATCGCCGCGAGCAGCAGCAGGTAGGCTACGAGCGCGTAGCGAAGCTGGCGGACAAGCGAGTTGGTCGACTGGGTCCCGTAGATCGTCGCGAAGGCGGTCTTCAGGGAGCGGAACAGTTCGAGCGAGCCCCACAACAGGACGAGGAGGCTGACCGCGGAGGTCGCCGTCGAGGAGATCTCGCTTTGGATTGCCCCCGCCAGCAGTTGGTGGGCCGCCGCCGGGAGCGCGGACTCGGTGGTGGCAAGCACTGTCGTCGCGAACCCTCGCCCGCCGACGACCGCGACAAGCAGGAAGATCGAGACGAAAAGCGGCAGCAGGGAGACGAACGCCTGATAGGCGATGCTGCTGGCCATGAAGCTGAGGTTCACCCGACGGTACTCGCCGTAGAACCGCCGGGCCAGCGGTCCGATCGCCCCGAGCCGTCGACCGAGCGTACCCAGCAGCGTCACACCCGCGATACGGGGCTCGTGCGCAAAACGCGTCCGGCCGCACTGTCGTTCCGTTCGGTAGTCGACTGGGCGGCAGTCGACCCGCGTGTTGTTCGTACTTGGCGGCAACCAGAGCCATACGGCTGTGAAGCGATGAGCAGGGTATGCGAGCACCGAGGCTTAAAAACCCACAGTCGTTTTGGGACGTGTTCGTCGTGCTCTGTGGCTACGTCCTACTGGAATACATCGTACTCCAGTTGACCGGTTCGTATCTCGTCGAGCAGGAACTGGTCGTCGTCGCTATCGCCGTCTTCGTTTGGGCGGCGTGGGCGATCTACCGCGTTCTCACGCGCTTCGATGCGCAAGACTGAGCGGGGAGAGCTCGACTGTGCCGAAGCGGGCTTCAGTCATCGGTGTCGGCGGGAAGGCTACTTGACTACCGTCACGGGAACGGGCGCGTGTCGGACGACGTGTTCGGCGACGCTCCCGAGCAGGAACCGAACCGTACCGTGTCGACCGTGGCTCCCCATGACGATCTCGTCGATGGGGTTGGCAGCCGCGTACTCGCAGACCGTCCGGCCGGGATCGCCGATCTCGTGTGTGGTCTCGATCTCCCGTCCGTGCGCCTCGGCGATCCCGTGTGCGCTCTCGAAGAGTTCCGCCGTCTCCCGACAGGCGTCGTCGTACCAGTCGTCGAACCCCCCACCGGCGATCAGCCGGTTCATGCCGAGGGTCGGATCGCTGACGTGGAGCGCCGTCACCGCGGCCTCGGGTCGACGATTGAAGACGTAGTCGAGGGCATCGGCAGCCAGCGGGCTGTCGTCGACGGGCACGAGGACGCGATCAGTCATGACCGCTGGTGCGTGCTGGCATAGCGACGCTATCCACGGCTGGCCGTTTGAGAGTTTTTCACGCCACACAGGGGAATCGACGTCCACTGTCGGCGTCCGCAGACCGTTCGCCACGCATGAGGGTGGCCGAAGCGTTGAGGAAACTCCACACCGACTACCCATCGCATGCGCCGCGAGTCTACCGGCGTCCGATCCGAGACCGACAGCCAGCGGTCGACCGAGCCGACGGAGCCCGACTGGGTTGCCGAAACGACCGAGCCGAGCGAGGGGTTTTCGCTCGTCGACCCACTGACCTACGCACCGTTGCTGCTCGTCGGGGCTGTGCTCGTCGTCTTTCCCGACCCAGCGACGACGCTCCTTGGGATTGGCTGTCTCGTCGTCGGCGTCGTCCTCGCCGTCGTCGACCTCCTGTCGGCGGACGGCTAACCACTCAGCGATCGGAACCGTCGGCCGAACGGCCAATACTGGCTTTGATCGTGCCCGACGAGTTGGCGTCGGATGTCCCAGAACCTCTATGCACAGTTCAGCGGTACACCGATGGCTCGGGAGGATATCGAGCGCCTGCTCCGGACACAGGGGTACGGGATCTGCTCGCTGTGCGACGACGGCACCCCCTACAGCATCCCGATCTCGTTCGGCTACGACGGCGAGTCGATCTACCTCCCGTTTCTCGCCGAGGGCCCCCGGTCGACCAAAGCCGAGATCGTCTCCGAGGGGACGGTCGCCCGGCTGCTCGTGACGACGATCTCGGGGCGGTTCAACTGGCGGAGCGTCTCGGCTACCGGCCCCCTCCGGTCGGTCGACCCCGACAGCGACGAGTGGGAACAGTTCATCGCCACACTCGACGACAACGGCTGGTTCATGCGGGGCTTCGAGCGGGCCGACTCCCTAGAGTCGATTCAGGGGTGGCGGCTAACCCCCGAGGAGGTTCGGGGACTGGAACGAACCGAAGGGCCGATCGAGTAGCCGACCCCACTACGGCGACCGATCGCTGATCGCCGCAGTGAGCCGACCGTCGACCGCTGTTGCCGGCGGGAGCACGATCGAGACCGTCGTCCCGTCGTCGACGGTCGTGGTCACGGTCCCGCCGAGGTTGGTGACGATCCAGTGGACCATCCACAGCCCGAGCCCCGAGCCGTGTTCCATCGGCGTCTCCCGGCCGGCCTCCAGAACCGTCCGTTCGGTGGTGGGGAGCCCCGGCCCCGAATCGTGGACGCGGACCGCGACCCGGTTGTCGTCGGTGGTCGTCACCTCGTAGCGAACCGTCGACTCGCCGTGTCGGGCGGCGTTGTCGCCGAGTTCCGACAGCGCCAATTCGAGTTGGCCGGTGGCCATGACCGTCGGCGAGCCGTCGGCCTCGATGTCGAACTCGGTGTCGGGGTAGTCGCCCCGGAGGTCCGCGACGACACTTTCGACGACCGACCGGATATCAAACTGCTTGAGTTCTGTGCTGTCGACGACGCCCTGCTCGAAGCCGCGAACCGTGTCGGTCAGCGAGATGAGATCGAGGGCGGTCTCCTTCACCCGGGTCGCCATCTCGGCGAGCTCCCCGTCGACCCGGTTGGCGATCGTCTCCGAGAACCCGATGACGACGTTCATATCGTTTCGGAGGTTGTGTCGGAGGACCCGATCGAGCACCTCGATCAGCCGATCCCGGCGCTTCCGGGCGGTTACGTCCTTCTGAATGCCGACGTAGTGTGTCACCTCGCGGCTCTCGGGGTCCATCACGGGGGCGATCGTCAGCTCGTTCCAGAAGGGCGTCCCGTTGGCCCGGTAGTTGAGGATCTCCGTCCGGATCGACTCCTCGGCGTCGATGGCCTGCCGGATCTCGTCGACGGTCTCTTCGTCGGTCCCCTCGCCCTGGAGGAACCGACAGTTCTGGCCGCTGATATCGCCCATCGTGTAGCCGGTCACCGCCTCGAACCCCCGGTTGGCGTACACCAGCGGCGTCTCCGGGTGGTTCGCGTCGGCGATCGTGATGCCGACCGACGACTCCTCGAGGGCCTGGGTCTTGAGTCGGAGGTCCTGCTGGCGTTCCTTTCGGTCGGTGATATCCCGGATGATGCCGAAGACGCTATTGGGAGGTCCCTCCTCGCTGTCGTCGTACCGCGGTCTACCGAGCGTTCGAACCCACCGAACCTCGTCGTCGGTCCGAAGGCGGAGTTCCAGATCGTAGCTCTCGCCAGCCTGCGTCAGTCGCTCGAAGGCGTCGATCATCCGCGGCCGATCCGTCGGGTGGAAGCGGTCAAGAGCATCCTCGACGGTTATGTTATTATCGGGCGAGAACCCGAAGATCCGATAGACTTCGTCGGTCCAGCGTCCCTCTCCCGTTTCGAGATCGAACTCCCAGCCGCCGAGACCGACCGCGGCCTGAGTCTGTTCGAACAGGTCCCGCTGGCGGGCGAGGTCCCGCTGGCGTTCCCGCCGCTCCGAGATGTCACGGATGATACCTAGCATGACGGTCCGGTCGTCGATGTCGACCCTGCTGACGCCGAATTCGATCGGGACCACTGTGCCATCGGGCCGCTCGATCTCAAGCGGCGTCCCGTCGTCGAACCGTTCCTGAATCCGCTCGTCGAACCCTTTTTCCAACAGTCTAGCGTACCGCTCGCGGTCGTCTTCTGGATGCAACTCCAGGGCGGACATTCCGCGGAGTTCGGTCTCGGTGTAGCCGGTCAAACTGGCTGCGCGCTCGTTGGCCGTTTCGATAGCTCCCGTTTCGGCGTCGACGATGATGATGGCGTCGGGAGCCAGCCGGAGCAGGGCTTCGTATTTCGCTTCCGAGCGGCGGTGGGACTGCGAGAGCTGCTCGATGCGGCGTTCGTGGGCCTCGGCCTCGATCGCGCGGCCGAGCAGCCGGGCGATCAGTTCGACGAACGCCTTTTCTTCGGCGGTGAAATCCGTTTCCCGCGCGTCTTCGGCCGTAAAACAGACCGTTCCGTAGACCGCCCCGTCGACGAAGACCGTGGTTCCGAGATAACAGTCGATGCCGTGTTCCCTGTAGGCCGGGTCCTCGGCCCACCCCTGCTCGGGAGCGTTCGATAGCGCCAGCGGCGAGTGACTCTCGACGGTCCGTCGACAGTAGGTCGTCTCGCGGTTGAGAATGGCTCCTTCGGGCAACAGCTCCGGGTTCTCGCCGACACTGGCGACTACTTCGTCGGTCCCGTCGTCGTTCCGGCGCTGGATGTGGCCGTTCGTGACGCCCAAATACTCACGGCCGAGTTCGAGGGCGCGCTGTCGCTTCGTGTCCAGCGGAGCCTCGGTGTCGTCGAACAACTCGTAGAGCCGCTGGCGTATCGTGTCCCGCTCCGAGCCGTGTGGATCCGTACTCACGTTTTGTTCTCAATAAGAAATTTCACAGGGCATATAATTTTGTTTTATCTATCACTACCGACGCGACCTGTTGTGGGCGTGCTCGAATGAATTCCGAGCGATGGTGTCGAACCTGCCGTCGTGGATGCTCGTCGTCCCGGAGCGTAGCGCCGACGGCCGGCTGGGTCGGTCCGTGCGAGATCACGGCTTCGGGTTCCCCTCCGGTGAATCGACGGGGTCGGACCCTGACTCCCTTCCCGGCGCCGTCGGAAGTTCGTCTTCGGCTTTCAGCCCCGCGATCAGGTCGTCGACGAGTGCGTCGACCTCCTCGTAGGGGTACTGCTGATAGTCGCCGTATCTGAGTCCGAGGTCGATCGCCGGGACGACGACCGGACCGGCACGGAACTCGGTGGCAGCCCCCTCCGGCAACAGCGGAATCAACGAAAACGGGTCCGAAAGGGGATACTCCGCCTGCTCGAAGGTTTCGGTAAACTGGCGGCGTAGCGCGGATTCGATCGCTGCCGGGTCGGCCGGCCCGTTGTCCGCATCGCTCGTCGGCATGTTACGCGAGCCGTCCGACGCTGTCTTCGATCTCTTTGATCTGTTCGGTCTGTTGCTCGTTGGCCGCCGCGATGTCCTCGACCTCGTCGGCGATCTCGGTGGCCTGCTCGACGAGTTCGGAGACCATCGTCGCGACTTCCTCGCTGGAGGCGGCCTGATCGTCGGTGGCGGTCGACACCTCCTGGATTCCCTGTGTGGCTTGCTGGATCTCGTCGGCGATCTCTTCGAGTGTCGCCATCGCCGACTCGACCTGTTCGATACCCGTATCGACCTCCTCGGCGGTCGCTTCGAGGCTGTCGACGGTCTCGGTGGCGTCCCCCTTGATCTCGTCGACCAGTTCTTCGATATCCTTGGCGTGGGTCTGGGACTCCTCGGCGAGGCTCTTGACCTCGTCGGCGACGACCGCGAAGCCGGAGCCGGCCTCTCCGGCCCGGGCGGCCTCGATCGAGGCGTTGAGCGCCAGCAGGTTCGTCTGGCCGGCGATGTCGTTGATCACCTCGACGACCTCATCGATGTCGTCGATCCGCGACTGGAGGTTGTCCATATCGTCGACGACCTCCTGTGAGGAGTCGGCAACCGACTCCATAACCGAGATCGCCTCGTCGGCGGCTGCCGTTCCCTCTTGGGCGAGATCGTTCGCCTGCCGGCTCTGGGTTGCTACCTCGTCGGCCGTCGAGGCGATCTCCTCGACGGTCGCCGACATGTTCGAGACTTCCCCAGCGACCTCGTCCATCGAATCGGCCTGACTGGCAGCGACGTCGCTGATTTCGGTTGCGCTGTCGGTGATCTCCACCCCTGCCTGTTTTGCCTCTCTGGTCGCCGTCCTGATATCCGTGGTCACCGATCGCTGGCGGTCGAGTTCCGCCTCGAGGTCCTGACTGTAGGAGTTGATGTAGGTATCCATCGCGACCTGCTGGTCGAGGCTCATAACCTTGAGGACCGACAGGAGCCGGTCGCCGAGCTCCGCCAGTGCCTCGTCGGGTTCGAGCGACCCATCGCCGGTCGTCTCGAGCCGGTTTTGGAGTTCCGAGACCTGCGTCTCGATGATGTGGTCGTAGAAGATGCTGTAGGCGCCGAGGTAGATCTTCGGCCCCAACTCCAGCATATCGTGGATCTTCCCGATCCGCGCGCGGCTCTCGAAGTACTGCCGGTCGTAGGTCCCCCCGAAGAGGCTGCGCAGATACGCCCGCTGGTTGCCTTTGAGTTGCTCGCCCGTCTTCGTCGACCGGCCGAATATCTCGACGGTCTCGTCGAACAGATCGAGGTGGTCGTAGAAGTCGTCGACCATCTCGTCGATCACGGGCTCCATCGTCTCGGCCATTGCGTCGAGCCGCTGGCGGTCCTGTTCTTCGAAGTTCGTGAAATCCTTCCGCCAGAGGATTTCCTCGTCGTCGACCCCGATTTCCGCCGTCAGTTGCGCGCCGTCTACCTGTTTCCGCCTGTCCGCATCGATCATATTCGTCGGAGACATTCTGGTGTACTACAGAGTATTGGGTGATCCATACACATAAAGATATGCTGTTCAAGCGAACATACACTCAGATAACAATGTAGCTTCACGTTTTTATCCCAGTCGCGACCCTGTGTCGACGGATCGGCACCTGCTCGTCGGTCGAATGCGCTCACAGCCGACTACGGGGTCGGAAACAGAACGGTGCGTACTCCTTCGTCGCTACGTTAGGCGGTAGACGCGGGCTTCCCACGGTCGGAGGTCGAACGCCGCGGCGTCGACGTCGGTCGCCCGCTCGTCGTCGCCGTAGTTCGACAGGAGGAGTTCGGCTTCCATCTCCTGTGGATCGAAGTCGACTTCCTCCTCTGGGATCCACGTGTGACTCTCCCACTCGGCGAAGTTGAGCGTGATCAGCAGTCGCTCGTCGCCGAGTGTCCGGATGTACGACCAGACCTCCTCGTGGTCGTTGATAAGTACGTCGTAGCGGCCGTAGACCATCACGTCGCTGACGTCGCTGTCGCTCCGGAGATCGATCAGCTCACGGTAGTAGTGCCAGATCGAGTCCTCATCTTGGCGGGCGGCTTCGACGTTGATCTCGTCGTGGTTGGGGTTGACGCCGATCCACGGCTCGCCGTCGGTGAAGCCGGCGTTGTCGCTGTCGTCCCACTGGATCGGCGTGCGGGCGTTGTCGCGGCTGTTCTGTCGGAGCCCGTGTTTGATGTCGTCGAAGGAGTCGACTGCGCCGCTTTCGAGTGCGTTTTCGACGGGGTTGACCGTCTCGACGTCGCGGAACTCCTCCAGGGAGTCGAAGGGGTAGTTGGTCATCCCGATCTCGGCCCCTTGGAAGATGTAGGGTGTTCCGCGGAGCGTGAATATCAGTGTCGCCAATAGCTTGGCGGACTCCTCGCGGTATTCGCCGTCGTTGCCGAACCGCGAGACCAGCCGCGGCTGGTCGTGGTTGCTGAGGTAGATGGAGTTCCACCCCTCGTCGGCGAGCCCGTACTGCCAGCGGTTGAACACGTCCCGGAGGTCGTTGAGCGTCCACTCGTTGGTCTCCCAGATCACCCCGCCGTGGTCCAGCAGGACGTGGTCGAAGTGGAACAGCGTCGACAGGGGGCCGTCGGCACCGACGTAGCGCCGGGCGGTCTCCATATCCATCCCTTGACCGATCATCTCGCCGAGGGCGAAGACGTCTTTATCGTCCAACACGGCCTCGTGCATCTCGTCGAGGAACTCGTGGATCCGCGGGCCGTCGATCGAGTCCCACATCTGGCTGGTGTTGGTCGGCGGATCGTGGTCGGTGACCTCCGGCGGTTTCGACAGGAGGTTGATGACGTCCATCCGGAAGCCGTCGATCCCCTTGTCGAGCCACCACTCCATCATGTCGAAGACCTCCTCGCGGACCGCCGGGTTCTCCCAGTTCAGATCGGGCTGTTTCTCGTCGAACAGATGGAGATACCATTTGCCGACCTCCTCGTCGTAGGCCCACGCCGGTCCGCCGAAAAACGACTCCCACTCGTTGGGTGGGGCCTCGTCTTCCGGGCCGTGGTGGCCGGTGAAGCCGTCGACGTCGGTGCGGCCGTGCCGCCAGATGTAGTAGTCGTGGTACTCGCTGTCGACGTCGCGGGCGTTGACGAACCACTCGTGTTCGTCGGAAGTGTGGTTGACTACCAGATCCATGATGAGCTTGATATCCCGGTCGTGGAGCCCATCCAGCAGCCGCTCCCAGTCGTCCATCGTCCCGAACTCGTCCATGATCGACTGGTAGTCGGCGATGTCGTAGCCGTTGTCGGCGTTCGGCGACTCGTAGACGGGGTTGAGCCAGATGATGTCGACGCCGAGCTCGTCGAGATAGTCCAGTTTCTCAATGATACCCGGAATGTCGCCGACACCGTCGCCGTCGGTGTCGTTGAAGCTCCGCGGGTAGATCTGGTAGATGACCGACTCCTTCCACCACGCGCGGTCGATATCGTCCGTGGTTGGTGCTGCCATAGCTACCCCTTCTCGGCAGGACGGTTAAGCGGTCTGGATTCGGCGATAGTCACGCCAGAACGGCAGTGCTGCCGTGGCGAGGCCTCACCGCCGGCTGTGTGCAGTCGATGGTCACGCAGGTTTACCATCTCCGAGCCGAAAGTCAGGGCATGCCGCCTACGCTTGTGTCGGTCGCAATCGGCGTGCTGCTCGGGGGTGCGCTGCTCGGGGCCGCCTTCGACCGGCGCTCGCTGGCCGTCGTCGGCGTCGCCGCCGCCCTCCCCGACGCCGATGTCTTCGTTAGTCTCCTCCTACCGGGGGCGACCAACGCCGCCCTCCACACGATCGTTATTCCCACTATAGCCGCAGCCCTCATCTACTACGACACGACCCGCCGCAACCGTTCGTGGCTCCGCGAGCGCTACGACTGGTACGGCGTCCGGGTCGCGTGGGTCGCCATCGCCGCCTACGCCGTCGCCGGAATCGGCGTCGACCTCTTTAGCACCGAAAGCGTCGCCCTCTTCTACCCGCTGTCGGACCGCTACTACGCCATCGTCGGCAAATTTGTGCTGTCGACACAGGAGGGGATCGTCCAGACCTACCTCACCGTCGGCGACGGCTGGCTCGGGCTGGCTTCGCCCGGAACCACAGGGACCCACCACGTCTCATCGTGGCTCAATCCGGGCGACGGGGAGCGTCGACTCCGGTTGATCGAATCGGGCTGGCAGGCCGTGGTGGTCCTGACTGCGGCGGCCGCCGTGCCGGCGAAGACGCTCATCGATCGAGGTGATCGCTGATGCCCACGTCGGTCGTCCACGCCGCCTTCGCCGTCGTTCTCGCGGTCGGCCTGCTCGGTGCGTACTACGACCGCCGGGCGCTGGCAGTCGTCCTCGCAGTCATCGTCGCCCCTGAACTCGATTCTGCCCTCGGTTTCGTCATGCCGGGTGCCCACCGCACCGTCCTCCACACGATGGTCCTCGCGGCGGTTCTCGCGGGATTCGTCTACTGGGACAGCCAACGGTCGGAGTCGTGGCTCCGCGGCCGCTGGGGCGAGTACGGCGTCCGGGTGGCGTGGGTCGCGCTGTTCGCTCACGTCTTCGCTCACATCGCCCTCGACTGGACCCATCTCGACGGGATCAATATCGTCTGGCCGCTCGTCGACCAGTTTGTCGCCCTCGACGGCGAACTCTACCTCTCCTCGGAGGGCCTCGTCCAGACGTTCATCGACATCTCGGTCGACCCCACCACCGGCCAGCAGGTGGTCGACGCCGGCCAGAGCGGCACAACCCAGAGCGTCCACGTCTCGACACCGGTCCAACCCTCCAAAGAGCCCGTGGGGCCGGTCGATCGCCGGTTCCCGATCGCCGTCGGCGGCTGGCAGCTGTACTTCCTCTGTATCGGGCTGTTCGTCCTGCTGGCCCGTCGCCGGCAGTCGGACGAGTAGGCGTCGACTACCACTCGCTTCCAGCCGGTAGGCGGTTCCTACTGTCGTCTGACCGACGCGAACGGTTTTTGCCGGTCGCTGTCGAAGTCAGCCCATGGGAATTGATGTCGTCGACCTCGATCATGCCGCGGTTCGGGTGTCCGATCTCGACGCCGCTCTCGAGTTTTACCACGAGCTACTGGGGATGGACATCCGGGACCGCGAGCGCTTCGAGCGGGGCGAGGTCCCCTACGTCGCCGTCGTCGCCGGCGGTCGGCACATCCATCTCGTACCGACCAACGAACCGATCGATGTCGCAAGCGATCACCTCTGTCTCCTACTCCGCTCGTCGGAGATGGAGACCGAAGCCGAAATCGAGGCGCTGATCGACGAGCTACAGGATGCGGGTGTCACTGTCGAGGACGGCGAGCCGTACAAACGATACGGGGCCTACGGCCGCGACTGGGCGGTTTATGTTCGCGACCCGGACGGTCGACGGGTCGAACTCAAACTCCACTAGCGGCCGAGATCGATATCGAACCGGGCGCCGCCCTCGGCGCTTTCGGCGGCATCGATCTCCCAGTCGTGGCCCTCGATGATCGACCGGACGATCGCCAGTCCGAGGCCGGTGCCGTCACCGCCGGTGTGGCCGTACTCGAAGACGACGTCCCGCTTGTCAGCCGGGATCCCCGGCCCGTCGTCGGCGACGTAGACCGTTCCCCCGTCGGCCTCGACACGCATGTCGACGTCCTCGCCCGCGTGGACGATCGCGTTTTTGAACAGGTTCTCGAAGGCTTCCTGGAGCCGCGAGGCGTCGGCCTCGACGGGATCGAGCGCCTCGAAGCCGGCCGTTTCGAGGCTCGCGTCGTGTGTTTCGACGTTCTCCCAGGCCTCCTCGACGATCGGTTCGAGTTCGACGGGCTCGGTCTCACCGACTGCCCGCCCCTCGCGGGCCAGCGTCAGCAGGTCGTCGAGCATCTCGGACATGCGATCGGCGGCGTCGACTGCGGGGTCGAGACGGCTCACGTCGCCGGTCTCGACGGCGAGATCGAGATAGCCGGAGATGACGTTCAGCGGGTTCTGGAGGTCGTGGCTGATCACCGAGGCGAACTGTTCGAGCTGCTCGTTCTGACGTTCGAGCGCCTGCCGCTGGCGACGGCGGCGCTCCATGTGGCCGACGAGTTCGCCAACCGCCTGTAACCGCTGGCGTGCGTCTTCGCCCCACTCCCGCGGCTGGTCGACGGTGATGACGATCGTTCCCGAGAGCTGCCACTCGATGACGACCGGCAGCGCCAGCAGCGTCCCCTCGTCGCGGTCGGTCGCCACCGAGGCCGCGGCCGATCCGACGGTTGCCACACCACCCTCGTCGCCGCCGGTCGCCGCGGGTCGCTCGCCGGCGTCCTCGAGCCGTGTGGCGTCGATACAGGCGGGTTCGAACTGTGAGAGTTGGTCGTCGAAGCCGGGGAACCGCTCGGTCGGGATCGACTCGCTGCCGAGATCGAAGGCGGCGCGGTGGATCTCGTCGTCCGGGAGGTCGCCGGTCCAGCCGTGGGTGAGTTCGAGCTTCGGCCGGTCGTCGTCGACCTCGTAGATCAGACACTGGGTGGCGTCGATTTCCTCGGCCAGCGACTTGAGGGCCCACTCGGTTTTCATGTCGACCTCGTCGGGTGCCGCTCCCATCAGCGATCGCGAGACGTCGAGGGTGATTCCGTTGAGATCCGCCGAGACTTCCTCGACCGACTCGAGACTGTTGCGCAGCCCGACGATCCCGTCGGTGATGTCGCCAGCCCGCCCGCCGCCGGAGTTGTTCTCGGCGGCCGCGTCCTTGGTCGTTCCTGGCGCGCGTTGTTTGTAGATCACGTCGTCGACGCCCGCCCGAAACGCCCGGCGCAGCCGGTCTACGTCTTCGGTGGCGGCAAACAGGACGAACGGGACCGACTCTACCTCCGTCGTCACCGAGCGGTAGAACTCGATCCCGCCGGTCTCCGGGAGGTCGTCGGCGGCCGCGACCGCGTCGATCGATTCGTCGAGGTGCTCGATGGCCTCGTCTGCGGTCGCTACCGCCGTCACCGTCCACTCGGGCTCGAACACCGACGACACCTGTCGCCGGTAGATCGGATCGGGGTCGGCGTAGAGAAGATGAGACCCCCCGTTCCGTGTCGTCATATCTTCACCCTCTCGTAACTGTTGTATCAACTTTCCCGTCCAGTTATCAGCGATGATTATATTGCGTGGTCGACACCCGGATGATCCATCGGATGGCGGGACCGCCGACGGTTTCGGGCCCCATCATACCCCGAGGCCCACCGGCAGACCCACTGTCGGCGGGTTCTCGACGACGCCCGGCGGGGCGAGGACGAGCATCCCCACGACGCCGGCGACCGCGAGCGCGACGAGCAGCAGCAGCCCGATGCTGAGCTTGTTCATCGTCTCCAGGCGGTCGACTGCGGATACGCGGCTGTGTGTCGGTTCATTGTTCGTCCGTTCGGCTACGACCGGCATAAATCCTTTCGAACAAACCAATTACTACTGTCGTCTATCAACTCAGGCGATATCTCGGCTGGTGTCGATCGAGACCCCAGTCGACAGTTTGAGTTTGATCGTCTCTTCGAGGGCGCGACCGCCGCGGAATTTGGGCACGGACAGTCGGTTGACGATCTCGGTGCCCTGCCGTTCGGTGTCGAGGTCGAAGATCACGTCGGCCATGTGCTCGCTGACGTCGCGCATCACGGGCACCGACCGACCGTCCATCGCGTGGAGCACGGCGACGGACTCGGTGTTGGTCATCTGGGTCTGGAGTTCGTTGAGGAAGCGGCGAAACCGGCTGGGCTCCTGTCGCTCTAGCGGATCGAGGGTGTCGACGATCAGCGTCGACTCCTCGGGGACGGTCCCCAGCAGCTTGTTGGCCCCGTCCAAGGGGGCCTCGACACCGATATCCCGGATCGTCGGATCGCCGACCTGTGTGTACCGGGTGGTCCGATCGAGTGCGTCCGAGACCGCCTGCTCCGAGCGGAGCGTCGTCAGGTAGAGCGCCGCCCGGACGGCGGTTAGCTCGTAGAGCAGTAGCTCCGACTGGCTCGCCGGATCGGCCGTAAACAGGACGATGCTGCCGGTCGGGATCCCCCCGTCGAGCTGCCGATCGAGCACGTCGACCCCCGTCGACAGGCGCCGGCTCATCGTCGACTCCTCGTCGTGGGCGAAAATAAGCCTACGCATCGAATTATCGTGATCAATAACGCGCTGCCGTGCGGGCCGCCGAGCCGACCGACGAGACGGGGCACCCGAAACGGCCGTCGGCCCACGCGGCGACCGACTGCCGGCCGGCGCCGACGACCAACACGGCGTCGACACCGACCCCAGCAGGGAGCCGGCGGCGGAACCGGTCGGCGGCATGCAGTGCGCTCACACAGGGAGTGACTGCCACGCGGAGCCGGTCGGCGGTAGTCGGGTCGGCGGTCGGCACGCCACAGCGGGTCAGCCGGTCGACGAACAGCAGGCTATGGCCGTCGCTCCCGAGGGTTTCGGACAGTCGCCCGGTCGACACGCCGGGGGCGGCGACGACGAGATCCATACCGCCGGTGGTGGTGGACTGGTATCTAAAACTACGGCTAGTCCTGACAGCAGCCGCCGGCCTCGCCGCCGAAGTCGACGGCGAGCTCTTCGGAGATGGCCATGTTGACCGATTCGAGCCGCTCCTGCAATGCTTCTTGGGCGTCGAGATACTCCTCCATTACCGGCAGGGCGTGGAGTTCGCGCTGGGCCCGCTTGACCTCGCGCATCGATTCGCGGTCGGCGCGGCCGGCCTCCCGATCGACCATGAACTCGTGGCGGAGCTGTTCGAACTCCTTGATCTTCTCTTGGGCTTCGGCGTTGTTTTCGACGGCCTCGTTGGCCTCGACGAACGCCTCGTGTTCGGGACTGTCGGCGATTTTCTCGCCCAGCTCGCGGCCCAGATCTTCGAGTGTTGCGGTCTCGACGCTCATGGCCACACATTGGGTGTCGACCGGTATAGATGTGCCGGAACCCCCGACCAGCCGCCGGATCCGGCTCCTAACCGGGGGGCTTACTACCGAGGGTCGACCAGGTGCTGTCGTGTCAGTCGTTACGTTGCTCGGCTTGACGATCGTTTCGACGGCAGTGGTCTGGAAGGGAAGCGAACTGCTCGACGGGGCCAGCCAGAAACTCGCGCTCTACTACGGCCTGCCGGCGGTCGTTCAGGGCGCGGTGATCGTCGCCATCGGGTCGAGTTTCCCCGAACTCGCCAGCGTCGTCCTCGGGGTGTTGCTTCACGACACGTTCGATCTCGGCGTCGGCACCATCGTCGGCTCGGCGATCTTCAACATCCTCGTGATCCCCGCGGTCAGCGCAATGGGCCGCAGCCCCCTCGAAGTCAACCGCGCGGTCGTCTACAAGGAGGCGCAGTTCTACATGCTCTCGATCGCCGTGTTGCTGCTTACCTTCTCGTTCGGCGTCATCTACAACACCACTGGCGCGATCGGTACGTCGGTCATCGGCCGGCCGCTCGCGCTCATCCCGCTGGGGATCTACGGGCTGTATCTGTTCATCCAGTATCAGGACATCACCGACTACGAGCCGCCGATCAGCGAGGCGTCGGTCGACGTCCGGCGGGAGTGGCTCCGGCTGGCGGTCGCGCTGGTGTTGATCGTCGCCGCCGTCGAGGGACTGATCCGGGCGGCGCTAGGATTCGGCGATCTGCTGGACTCCCCGGAGTTCATCTGGGGACTGATTGTCGTCGCCGCGGGCACCAGCCTCCCGGATGCGATCATGAGCGTCCGGGCGGCCAATCGCGGGGCCGGCGAGGTCAGCCTCTCGAACGTGTTGGGGAGCAACACCTTCGATCTGCTGGTCGCGCTGCCGATCGGCGTGCTCTTGGTCGGTTCGACGACCGTCGACTACGCGCTGGCGGTACCGATGATGGGCGCGCTGACGTTGGCGACGATCGTCCTCTTTACCATTATGCGAACCAAGCTCCGTATCACCAGCCGGGAGGCGCGGCTCCTGTTGGGGTGTTACGGGCTGTTCGTCGGCTGGGTCGCCGCCGAGACCATCGGCTACATCGACACGCTGCCGGGCGTCTAATCGTCGAGCCAGCCGAGCAGCCGGGCGACGACCACACGCTCGACGTCGACGATCGTCGGATCGTCGGTATCGGCTGTCTCGACCAGTTCTTCGGGTGTCACGTCGGTCGAGCCGGTCGTGAACCGCTCGAACAGCACCGCCAGCGGTGCCGACAGTTCCGTCCGGTTGGCCTCGATCCGGTCGACGACGGTCTCACGGTCGAACGGGAGCCGGATATCGAACCGCTCGCGGTGGACCTCGGCGACCAGCCCGGCCCCGAGCACCGGCCGGGAATCGGGCTCGCCGTTCTCCCACGTGACCAGACACAGCTGGACGACCGTCTGGAGATCGCCGTCGCTGTCGGCGATCCTGGCCAGCGCCTCGGCGTACAGCTCGGCCGGCGGCGGCGTCTCGCTGATCCGGTCGAGAAAGTCGGCGAACACCCGGCGTTCGATCGCGTCGACCGACCCCTCGGCGGCGGGACTCTCTGGATCGATATCGAGTTCCCGATCGGCTCCGCCACTGCGAACGAACGCCAGCAGGACCGCCGCCGGCTCCGAAAGCGCCTCCCGGTAGGCGTCGATCGTCTCGACGATCTCCTCAGGGCCGGTGTCGACGGCGGGCTCTTCCAGCAGGAGGTGGTAGGCGGCGAAGGCCACCCCGGCGCGGAGACAGTGGCTGTAGGCGGTCGTCTCCGGATCGAAGGCCGATCGGCACTCCCAGAGCCCATCGAGCAGTTCGAAGGCTCCGGGATCGTCGCCGTCGGCGATCAGCCCTAGTGCCTGCTCGTAAAGCGAAGCGACGGCCTCAGCGTCGCCGGTCAGACCGGCGTGCCGCGTCCGGAACCATCGGCGGTAGGAGTCCGCGTCGGCCATGCCGACGTCGTCGAGAACCGACAGGGCGTCCTCGCAGGTTTCGACTGCGTCGGCCGTCCGACCGTCGGCCTGCTGGCAGTCGACCACCCCCTGCAGGGCTTCGAGCCGGGCTTCGGTCTGACCGGTCGATGCAAACCCCTCGGCGGCCGCGACGTAGTGGTCGACCGCCTCGGCGTACGCGCCGCGGCCCTCCTCGAGGCTGCCGAGGCTGGCGAGTGCGGTCGCTTCCCCCGCCTCGTCACCGACGAGACGTTTGAGATCGAGACTCTCACGGAGATACGTTTCGGCGGTGTCGGCGTCCCCCCGCCGGTCGGCGATCGTTCCGAGGCTGGCGAGGCTGTTTGCCTCGGTCGACTGGTCGTCGATCCGTCGGGAGATCGCGAGGCTCTCGCGGTGGTACTCCTCGGCCGCATCGAGCGCTTCCCGCTGGAGGTCGACGTTGCCGAGGCCGGCGAGTGCGGTCGCTTCCGCCGACTCGTCGCCGCTCTCGCGGGCGCGATCGAGGCTCGCCTGATACTGCTCTTCGGCGTCGTCGGCCGACCCGTCCCGGAGTGCCACGTCGCCGAGACCGGCGAGTGCGGCCGCTGCCGCCCGGCTGTCGTCGGCCTCTCGGGCGATTTCGCGGGCGAGTTCCAGAGCGTCCCTCGCCGTCTCGACGGCTCCTCGCCGGCGGGCAGCCGCCCCCAACTCGACGAGTCCCATAGCTTCGTCGTCGATCGCCACGAGTTCCCGCTGTAGTTCGGCGAGAAACGCCTCGGCGACACGGGTCGACTCGTCGTCCGTCAGCGCCCCTTCGCCACCGCTTCCGTCGTCGACGAGTACCTCGGTCAGTAACGTAGCGGCCGCCTCCGGTTCCGACTCGGATGGCGGCTCACCGAGCCGCTCGGCGAGCTGCTCGTCCCCGAGAGCGGCGTTCAACTGATCGTACAGTACTGTTGGGTCGGTCGTCTTGGCGGCCCGTTCGGCGGCCTCCCGAGCAGCACGTTCGACGACTTCGGTGAGGTCGACTGCCGCAAGCACGCCGTCGGTCGCACGGCGGCTGTCGACAACGAGTCTCAGCGTTCGACGATCCGTATTCACTACCGGCCTGTCGGCAGGCCTGACCTTCAATCTTTAGCATACGATCGTGACTGACCCACCCGTGTTCAGCCCGCGTAGCCACCGGCTACCGGGTGGTAGTCGATGGCTACTGTCGATCGTCGAGCCGGTCGACGAAGTCGACCAGATCGGCGAGCTCTTCGCCGCCGACACCGTGGGGGGCCTCGTAGGCGGTGTACTCGACGGCCGCGCCGAGCGCGTCGAACCGTTCGGCGGCGGCTTCAGTGCGGGCTTCCGGGATGATCTGATCGGCGCTGCCGGCGGCGATGAAGACGGGCTTGTCGGCGATGCCCTCGGGTGCGAGTTCGCGGTGGGAGGCCGGCAGATAGCCGTGGAGGGCGGCGACCCATTGGTAGTCGACCGGCGACTCCAACAGTAGCGACAGGCTGGTGATCGCCCCTTGACTGAAGCCGAGCAGCCCGATCCGGTCGGGATCGAGGCCATACGTCTCGATGGCGGCGTCGATGCTCTCGTCGACGAGATCGAGACTCCGGCGGAAGTCGGTCCGATCGGGCTGGCTCTGGTGGAGGCCGCCGGCCGAGAGATCGAGTTCGTACCACGTGTAGCCGCCCTGTAGTCTGTCGGGAGCCCGAAGGCTGATGATGTGGTACGTCTCGGGGATCTCTCGGGCGATCGGTAGCAGGTCCTGTTCGTTTGCCCCGCGACCATGGAGGACGACGACCGCCGGCTCCGGCCCCTCAGTCGGCGTCTCGGGGTCGACGTGAACGTGTTCGAGTGGAAGTGCCGTCATGTCGACCGGTTGGCGGGCCGTGAATTTAAACGGTCAGTAACACCGGTGTCACCGGCCGTCGCGGGGCGGCCGGTAGGAACCGAGTAACTATATTCGATAACTGAGCCGACAGCTCAGAGGTTGTCGGCGAGTTTCGCGGCGATCCGCTGGGCACCCTGAGCCGCAGCAAGATCGGGCCGTTCGGCCGAGACGACGGTGATGTCCCGATCGAGTTCCGCCGAGAGCCGCTCCTCGAAGACCTCTTCGATTCCCGGAATACAGGCCATCCCGCCGGTCAGCGCGATCGGCTTGCCGAGGGCGATCTGGTAGGGTTTCATGTGGGTGTTGGCCAACTCCGAGAGGAAGTTGTTGGCGATCTCGTCGACTGCCTCGTCGACGTACTCGTCGAGGGGGTCCATCACGCCACGCTCGATAGTGAACTCGTGGGAGCCGCCGCCGGGCTGCTGGATGACATCGGTAAACGGCTCGAAGTTGTTGAAGTCGCCGTGTTCCTCCTTGTACTCGCGGGCGGTCGTGAGGTCGATGTTGACCCGCCCCTGTGTCTCCTCTTCGACCGCGTTGGCGATCCGGCGGTCGACCTCGCCGCCGGTGACCGCACCGGTCGAAAAGGGTTCGAGCTGTTCGGCGTGGCGGTAGGCACAGGCTTCGAGGTTGGTCGAACCCATGTTCACAGCCACGAACACCTCGTCGATGGCTTCGAGCCCGTCGCCCATCGCCGGGACGGCCCCACAGAGGGACTCGGGGAAACTCCGGACCTGCTGTTTGCCGATCGGGCTGTTTTCGATCACCTCGGTGAGGTTTTCGAGCCCCTCGTCGTTGTCGATCGTCGGGATCGCATAGACGACGACGCTGTCTTCGGGGATGTCCTGTGCGCGGACCAGTTCCCTGAAGAACTTGGCGGCCAGCTCCGCTCGGTCGTCGTCCTCCGGTAGGCCCGAGCGGAGCATGAACTCCACCGTATCGGGGAACTCCTGGGCGGCCTGCTCGCCGTAGAGAACCTTCTCCTCGCCGGTGATGGCGTCCTCGTAGGTCGCCAAACAGGTCAGCGTCCGAACCGTCTCCATCTCGCCGTTCTTCGGGTACTGGAGGACCGTCCGGGTGCTGCCGAGTTTGACGCCGACAGGGGTTATCTCGCTTGCTTCACTCGTGCCGTCGAACGCGTCGTCTTCGGTATCGTCTGCCATGGTTAGTGTGGGTCACAGCGACGCCAGCGTGGCGACATACAGCAGGCTGAGACGGTGATCACCCATCGTGAACGACCGGTCGTGGGCCGGCTCCGGGAACTCGTCGACCGAATCGCTGAGTTCGATGGCGACCGCCGGCGTGATCCACCGCAGCCGCCGGTAGTACTGGATCGCCCGCTCGGTTCGGTTGCGCCCCCCGACGTGAACGAGGAAGTCGAGCCATTCCGTTCGGAGCCCGGCTCCGAGCTCCGAGTCGGGAAGGGCCGTCAGGAACGGCCGGGTGAGCTGATCGAGTTGCTGGCGTTTCGACTGGAGCGCCAGCAGCTGTCGAAACTGCTCGTCGCGGATCGACTCGTCGGGTTTCGGTCCCGTCGCTCCTGATCGGTCCTCGACCGGCTCCGCGCCGGCCAACTCCCGGAGTTCGGCCGCGTCGTACTCCCGTGGGTTGACTGTCATCGTCTCTGAGCCTCCGTCGCCAGGTCGTCACCTGCGTCGTGCCCTGCGCAACTGTATCTCACGGACGAATATCAGCATTCTGGTGAGTGCGACGGATGGCAGACGACCACACGACCGGGCGTTTCGCCCGGATAGCGGTGTCGTAACGCCTAAGAGTGAAACGACCGTTTCGTTCCGTAATGAAACTATCCGTTCGCCCGTCCAGGAGGTGGTCCCATGGGTGTTGAAATCAAGGAGTCGGGAGTCACCGACGCGGAGTTCGCCGATATGGAGCAGTTCGTCTACGACTATCTCGCCGCGAGCGTCCAGAGCGAAGACGACGGCGGCCGCATGCGGTGGTATCCGTGGCACAGCGCCGACTACCGGTTCAACCACATCAAAAACGTCGTCGACCTCGCCCGCGAGATCGCCGTCGAAGAGGGGGCCGATCTCGACGTCGTCACTGTCGCCGCGCTGTTCCACGACGTCTCGAAACTCGAAGCCCCACAGGACATCCACGCCGAAGAGGGTGCGAGCGTCGCCCGCGAGTATCTCACCAGTCGGTGTGACTATCCCCAGTCGTTCGTCGACGAGGTCTGTGCGGCCGTCGAGGCCCACTCCCACCAGGGGTCGCTGGCTGATCTCCCACTGGAAACCCGGTGTCTGGTCGAGGCCGATATCCTCGACAAGGTCGGAGCCAACGGCACCGCGCTGATGCTGCTGCGGATGGGGTACGAGGCCCGCACCCACATGGACGCCGCCCGGATGGTCGACCGCGTTTTCCAGCGCGGCAAAGACCACGTCGACCGGCTGGAATCCGACACTGCCGAGTCCATCGCTCACCAGCGGCTCAAACGTGTCAAGTGGTTCCGCGAGTGGCTCGAAGGCGAAGTCGCCGATATGGACCGCGACCACGATATCTGAGGCAGTAGCCGTCGACTACCGCGCGGTAGTCACTGTTTAGGCCGGTCGGCACGTCCGTCCGAACAGCATGCAGTACCCCGAACTCCACGCCGCCTTCGTCGTCCTGCTGGTCGGTACACAGGCGTTTTTCACTGCGCTGGCGGTGCTCGACGTCCGGCACGCCGACCGACTGGTCGACCGCAAGCGGGCGTGGCTCGACGAAACACTGGGCGTCGACGATCCGGACGAAATCCGCGATTATCACCGGCTGACGACCGCGTTCTCCGAACTCCGATCGTGGGTCGGCCTCGGGACGCTGCTGGTCGTTCTCTATGCCGGTGGCCTCGCGTGGGCCGTCGACCTGCTGACGTCGACCGGTCTGTCGACCGTGCTACAGGGTATCGTCTTCTTTGCTGGCCTCGTCGTGGCCACACAGCTGTTTTCGCTACCGTTCAGCATCGTCTCGACGTTCGGTATCGAGGAAATATTCGACTTCAATCAACAGCCCTCGCGGCTCTTCGCCCGCGACACACTGCTCACGCTGGGTATCTCGCTGGTCTTTACGGTCGTTCTGGGTGGCGCGATCCTCGCGTTTGTAACTGCGCTGCCGACGCTGTGGCCGCTGGCCGCGTGGCTGTTGTTTATCGCCTTCTCGCTGGTGATGCAGATCCTCTACCCGCGGGTGATCGCACCCCTGTTCAACGACTTCGAGCCCGTGGAATCGGGGGCGCTTCGGGAGGCCGTCGAGGACGTCTTCGAACGCGCCGGATTCTCGACGAGCGACATCTACACGATGGACGCCAGCCGCCGGTCATCCCAACTCAACGCCTACTTCATCGGCTTCGGCCGGACCAAACGCGTGGTGTTGTTCGACACGCTCGTCGACTCGATGGAGATTCCCGAACTCCAAGGGGTGCTGGCCCACGAACTCGCCCACTGGAAGGAGGCCCACATCTGGAAACAGTTCGCGGGCAGCGCGCTGCGAATGGGAATCGTTTTCGCCGCCCTCGGCGCACTCGTTGCCTTCGAGCCCCTGTATGTGGCCTTCGGGATTCCGGAGACGTCGACCTACGCGGGGCTCGTCCTTGCGGTCCTGATCGTCGGCCCCGTACTCCAGTTCACCGCGCCGCTGGCCAACCGTCTGTCGCTGAAACACGAACGCGAGGCCGACGCCTTCGCCGCCGACGTGATGGGGCCGGAGCCGATGGTCGACGCGCTAGCCCGATTGGCGAACGAGAACCTCGCCAATCCCTTCCCGCATCCGTGGTATGCGACGTTCCACTACAGCCATCCGCCGATTCCCGAGCGGATTCGGCTGCTGCAAGAACGACCGGATGCCGACGACGGGTCGACTGAGGCCGACGGAACCGCGGGAGTAGCCGCCGACTAACATGGCCGGTCCGGGCTCCTACCTCCTCGTTATCGACTGTGAACAGCCGACCGAGATTGAGGTCGGCGCACTTGGCAGTCGCGCGTTCGAGGCGGGCTACTACGCGTACGTCGGCAGCGCGTTCGGTCCCGGTGGATTGTCGCGCGTTGACCGCCACCGACAGGTCGACGCCGGGGACCACGACGTGCGCCACTGGCACGTCGACTACCTGCTCGGCGCGGCCGAAACCGAGTTGGCGACCGTCGAGACGTTTCCCGACCGCGACCTCGAATGCGAACTGTCGACCGCACTCGGGGCTGCTGGCTGTGAGCGCGTTGCGGCGTTCGGGGCTTCGGACTGCGACTGTCCGAGCCACCTGTGGGGACCGACCGATCGGTCGAGGCTGCGCGACGTGGCCGACTCGTTCAGAGCGTAGGCATTGACTACTGAACACTCATCGGCGGACGTCCTGTCGTCTATCTGTAGTAGGTGCCAACTACGGCTGTACACGAAGGCCCTGACTGTGAAATAGATCGATCACGACTAGCCGACCGATGAGCGACCAGCCGGCCACAGCAACCGACGAGTACCGCGGGGAGTCGACACCCGCCCGACTCACCGAGATCGCACGGTACTTCCTGTATATCGGCATCGTCGGCTTCGGTGGGCCGCTGGTCCACATCGCAATGATGGAGGACGATCTGGTCGGCGAGGAGGGATGGACGGACCAAGGGACGTTCATGGAGGGGTTAGCGATCTGTAACACCCTGCCGGGGCCGGCGTCGACGCAACTGGGAATCTTCATGGGTTGGGTTCGCGGCGGCAATCTCGGGGCTGTGGTCGCTGGCGGCGCGTTCATGCTCCCCACCTTCCTCCTCGTTGTCTTCTTCTCGTGGCTCTACTTCGCCTATCAGGCAGTGCCGTCGGTCGAGGCCTTCTTTTATGGGATCAACCCGGTCGTCATCGGGCTGATCGTCGGTGCAGCGTGGTCGATGGGACAGTCGGCACTGGCCGAGGGACGCGACGATGCCGAACTCCGGATCGGCTCAGAGACGTGGACAATCGACTACCTATTGGCAGTGCTGCTGGTCGCGACCATCGTTGTCACAGTACTGCTCAATCCCAACCCCGTCGTCTCCTTCGTCGCGGCGGGACTGATCGCGGTCGGGGTCTACCGCCGCGGCTGGCTCCGAGCCAATACCCGCCGACTGGGTGGGTGGGGCGTTGTCGCCGCCGTCATCGCTCTCACATATCTGTTCCGCGACCGGCTGGTCGACGCTGTCGGCCCACGGCTTCGCTCGTTGCTCGACTCCTCGCCGGTGTGGGGCCTGGTGGCCGCGCTGTGGGCAAACGAGTGGATCAAACTGTTTGCGTTCATGCTCTACACTGGCTCGTTCATCTACGGCGGCGGCCTCGTCTTGATTCCGTTCATTGAGAAGTACGTCGTCACCGAGTTCGCGTGGCTCACCGGCCGGGAGTTCGTCGACGGCGTCGCGATCGGCCAGCTGTCTCCCGGCCCGGTCGTGATGACGACTGCGTTCGTCGGCTACAAACTCCTGCTCGACGTGTCGGGTGGCGTGCTCTGGATCGCCGTCCTCGGCGCGCTCGTGGCGACGATCGGTGCGTTCGGCCCCTCGTTCGTTTTTATTCTGGGGCTGTTTCCGTACTTCGCACGGGTTCGGGAGAATCCGGTCGTCCAGACCGCGCTCATGGGTGTTAACGCCGCGGTTGTCGGCGCGATTTTGGGTGCGACAGTGACGCTGGCGCGTGACTCTTTCGTCGACCCACTGACGGTCGCACTTGCAGCGGCCACGTTCGTCCTCTTTACGCGAGATGTCGAGGCGGTCTACCTCATCTTCGGTGGTGGTGCAGTCGGCATCGCGGCGTTCTTCCTGTTTTGAATACCGACTGGGCGCCGTCGACCTGTGCTTATATAAGAGAAGTTGCCGACTACTCTCCTTCGACTGCTAGTGAGTGGCGTTTAGTCGTCGCTTGAGACCGCTTCGGCGTCGAGGCGGGCGTCGACGGCCGCCGAGGCGGTCTCGGGCAGTTCCTCGCGGACGTCGTCTGCGCCCTCGTTTTCGATCACGTTGGCGTAGGCGTCGGGGAACACGCGGACGAAGTTCTGGAGTTCCGCACCCCACTCGTCGAGCAACTCGGCGGCGCGCTCGCTGCCAGTGTACTCGGCGTGGTTCTCGACCATTCGGGTCAACATCCGCTCGTCTTTCTCGGTGAGGTCCTCGGAGAACGTCACCATCCCCTTGTTGACCTTGGATTCGAACTCGCCGTCGGCGTCGTAGACGTAGGCCACGCCGCCGGACATCCCCGCGGCGAAGTTCCGGCCCGTCTCGCCCAGCACGGCGACGACGCCGCCGGTCATGTACTCACAGCCGTGGTCGCCGACACCTTCGACGACCGCCTTGACGCCGGAGTTCCGGACGCCGAACCGCTCGCCGGCGAGGCCGTTGATGTAGGCCTCACCCTGCGTCGCGCCGTAGAGGGCGACGTTGCCGATCAGGATGTTCTCGTCGGCTTTATATGCGGCTGTCTCGGGGGTCTGGACGATCAGCTTCCCGCCGGAGAGCCCCTTTCCGACGTAGTCGTTGGCCGCACCGGTGAGATCCATCGTCACACCGGAGGCGAGGAACGCCGCGAAGCTCTGGCCGGCGATCCCCTCGAAGTCGACCGAGATCGTGTCGTCGGCCAGTCCTTCACCGCCGTAGGCCTTCGAGATCTCGTTCGACAGTGTCGCGCCGACCGCACGGTCGACGTTGCTGATCTCGTGGTCGAGTTGGACGCGGCGACCCTCTTCGAGGGCCGCTTCGGCCTCGTCGATCAGTTCCCAGTCGAGTTGGGCGTCTACTTCGTGGTCCTGCTCGCGGGTCTTCACTCGCTGGTCGCCCGCCGTCGGAGCGATCACCGTCGAGAGGTCGAGGTGTTTGGCCTTTTCGTGGTCGGTCTCTCGCTGGTCGAGGAGTTCCGGTCGACCGATCATCTCGTCGAGCGAGGTGAAGCCGAGGTCGGCCATGATCTCCCGGAGTTCCTCGGCCATGAACGTCATGTAGTTGATGACGTGGTCCGGCTGGCCGGGGAACCGCTCGCGGAGGTCCTCGTCTTGGGTAGCGACGCCGACCGGGCAGGTGTTGGCGTGACACTGACGGGCCATCACACAACCCGCAGTGACGAGGGCCGCGGTCCCGAAGACGTACTCCTCGGCCCCGAGCAGCGCGGCGACAGCGATATCGCGACCGGTCTTCATCCCGCCGTCGGCGGTGACCTTGATCCGGTCGCGGAGGTCGGTGCCACACAGCATCTGGTTGGCCTCGGCGAGGCCGAGCTCCCACGGGAGTCCCGCGTTCTTGATCGAGGTTTTCGGCGACGCGCCGGTCCCGCCGGAGTCGCCGGAGATGTGAACCACGTCGGCGTTGGCCTTGGCGACACCGGCAGCGATGGTGCCGATGCCGGCCTCCGAGACCAGTTTCACGTTGATGTCGGCCTCGGGATTGGCCGCCTTCAGGTCGTGGATCAGCTGCTTGAGGTCCTCGATGGAGTAGATGTCGTGGAGCGGTGGCGGCGAGATAAGCCCGACACCCGGCGTCGCATACCGGACGTGAGCGATCATCTCGTTGACCTTCTTGCCGGGCAGGTGGCCGCCCTCGCCGGGCTTCGATCCCTGGGCCATCTTGATCTGGATCTCCTCGGCCGAGGTGAGGTATTCGGAGGTGACGCCGAACCGGCCGGAGGCGACCTGCTTGACGTTGCACTCCTTTTCAGTGCCGAACCGTTCCGGCGGCTCGCCACCCTCGCCGGTGTTGGATTTCCCGCCGAGGCGGTTCATGGCGATCGAGTTGGTCTCGTGGGCCTCCGGCGAGATGCTCCCGAGGCTCATCGCGGCCGTCGAGAACCGGTCGACAATCTCGTGGACCGGCTCGACCTCGCCGAGTGGGACCGACTCGCGGTCCGAATCGAACTCCAGCAAGCCGCGAAGCGTCTGGAGGTTCTCGTTTTGGTCGTTGATCAGTTCGGCGAACTCCAGATAGCGCTCGTAGTCGCCGCTGCGGACCGCCTGCTGGAGCGTGCCGACCGTCTTGGGGTTCCACTGGTGGTAGATGCCGGACGAGCGGTGTTCGTACTCTCCCTGCGTCTCCAGTTCCGGATCGGAACCGAAGCCGACCGCATGTCGGGTCCGCACATCGTCTTCGATCACGTCGAGGCCGATCCCCTCGGTCCGGATCTCGGTGCCCTCGAAGTACTCGGCGATCAGGTCCGAATGCAGGCCGACGGCCTCGAAGATCTGCGCACCTTGGTAGGATTCGACCGTCGAGATCCCCATCTTGGCCATGATCTTCAGCAGGCCGTGTTCGAGCGCGTGGATGTAGCCGTCGATGGCTTCCTCTTCGTCGACGCCATCCGGTCCGGCACAGAGGTCCGAGATCGTCTGGTAGGCGAGGTAGGGGTTGACCGCGCCCGCGCCGTAGCCGACCAGCGTCGCGAGGTGGTGGACCTCACGTGGGTCGCCGGACTCGACGACGAGGCCGACGTCGGTCCGGAGGCCGTGCCGGACCAGATCGTGATGGACGCCGCCCGTCGCCAGCAGGCTCGGGATCGGAATCTGATCCTCCCCCGTATCGCGGTCCGAGAGGACGATGATATCCGCGCCCGCCTCGATCGCCTCGCGGGCCTCGGTGCGGAGCCGTTCGATAGCGGCTTCGAGATCCGTCTCCGGATCGTAGGTCATATCGAGCGTCGTCGACTCGAAGCCGTCCGCGCCACGGTCGAGGCCCTTGATCGAGGCTGTCTCCTCGTCGCTGAGGACGGGCGAGTCCAGCACGAGCTGGTGGGCGTGCTCGGGGGATTCGTCCATCAGGTTCCGCTGTTCGCCGAGCCGTGACTGGAGGCTCGTGACGAGTTCCTCGCGGATGTAGTCGATCGGCGGGTTCGACACCTGGGCGAACAGCTGTTTGAAATATGTGAACAGCGGGCGGTTGAACTCGCCGAGTACCGACAGTGGGGTGTCGTCGCCCATCGACCCAACCGGGTCCTTACCCTGGTTGGCCATCGGCTCCAGCAGGTGGTTGAGTTGGTCGGTGGTGTAGCCGAAGGTCGCCTGGTGGGCCCGTAGATGGTCGACGTCGTCTTTCGGTTCGAGGCTGTCGCCGGCGATCTCCTCGAGGTGCCGCTGGTGGTCGTCGACCCACTCGCCGTACGTGTCGTCGAGCAGGCCGTCGAAGACCTCCTCGTCGGGGATAACGCGTCCCTCCTCGGGATCGGCGACGAAGATCTCGCCGGGCTGGAGTCGGCCGCGTTCCTGGATCTCGCTGGGATCGGTTTCGAGCGCGCCGACCTCGCTGGCCATGATCAGTTGGTTGTCGCTCGTGATGTCGTACCGGCAGGGCCGGAGGCCGTTGCGGTCGAGGACCGCGGCGATCTTGTCGCCGTCGGTGCCAGTGACCAGCGCGGGGCCGTCCCACGGTTCGATCAGGCTGGCGTGGTAGTCGTACCACTCCTGTCGGTCGGGGTCCATCGTGTCGTCGTTCTCGTGGGCCTCCGGAATCAGCATCCGGAGGACGTGCGGGAGGTCCCGGCCCGAGTGCAGCAGGAGTTCGACCGCGTTATCGACGCTCGCCGTGTCGGACTGGCCGGCTTTGGTGATCGGTTTGAGCGCCTCGATATCCTCGCCGAAGTTCTCGTCTTCGAGCGCCGACTCGCGGGCGCGCATCCAGTTAATGTTGCCGCGGATCGTGTTGATTTCGCCGTTGTGGATGATCTTCCGGTAGGGGTGAGCGAGATGCCACGCGCCGAGCGTGTTGGTCGAGAACCGGGCGTGGACCAACACGAGCGTGCTTTTGACACGGTCGTCGGTCAGATCCGGATAGTAGCCTGCGAGCTGTTCGCCCTTGAGGAGTCCTTTATAAACGACCGTCTTGCGGTCGAGCGAACAGACGTAGAAGCGCCCGGAGTCGTCGATCTCGTCAATGTCGGCTTCGACGGCCTTCCGAGAGAGGTAGAGCGCGCGGTCGAAGGCGTCGTCTGTCATCTCGGCGGTCGGTGCGACGAAGGCCTGCTGGACGTTCGGCTCGGAGTCGACGGCGGTCTTACCCAGCTCGCTGTTGTCGGTCGGGACGTCCCGCCACTCGAAGACTTCGAGGTCGTAGTCGGCCAGCGTCTCCTCGACGAAGTCGGCGATCTCGGCGCGCAGGGAGTCGTCCTGCGGCATGAAAATCGAGCCGACGGCGTAGGTTTCGGGAAGATCACCGACAACATCGTCGAAAAAGTCGTCGGGGCGCTGGACCGTGATTCCGGCGCCGTCGCCGGTGTCTTTCTCTGCGCCCGTGGTGCCGCGGTGTTCGAGATTGCAGAGCAGTTCGATCCCATCCTCAACGACGCTATGCGAGGCACCGCCATCGAGGTCGACGACGGCCCCAACGCCGCAGTTCGATCGGTCGTCAGTCGGGTCCGCGAGCCCGACGGTTCCCTCATGCGCGGCATCCCCGTGCGCATGGGTATCACTGTGTGGCTTGGTCATGAGAGAACAGAGCAAGGGGTGAAATAAATGCCTACTGTGGAAGGAATAAGGGTTCCTTTGACACATATAAGGTCAGACAAGGTAATTGATCTTCATTGTAGTGCATAAAATATAATGACTTCTCCGGGCGAACCTACATGAAAGAAAATACGCGTCTACTGAGCAGTCGGTTCGTTAGTAGTTCTTGGCGAAGTAGGCTGTCTGGGTGGCTGGCTCGCCACAGATCCCACAGGTGTCGTCTTCGTCGATGTCCTCCTCGTCGTCGAAGGGACACATAACGATCTCCGCCGAGAGTGGCTCCTTGATCGGCTCCTCGCAGTCTTCGTCGCCACACCACGGCACTTTCACGTAGCCATTGTTCGGACCGAGCGTCCCGAGGATCTCTTCACGGGAGTCGGCCTCGCGAACGTTCTCTTCCAAGTTTTCCTCGGCCGCGGCGTACAGTTTGGCGTACACTTCGTCGAAGTGGTCCTGCACCGTCTCGGCGATCCCCTCGCGGTCCTCGACGGCCTCCGCGCCGTCGGGCCGGTGGACTACCGTGATCTCCTCGTCGTCGACCTCGTGGGGACCGATTTCCAGCCGAACGGGCACGCCTTTGAGTTCCCACTCGTTGAACTTGAAGCCGGGATTGCGCTCGTCGCGGTCGTCGAGTTCGACACGGATGCCCGCCTCAGCGAGGTCATCGCGGACCGACTCGGCGTAGTCGAGGACTTCCTCTTGGGTGTCTTCCTGCCAGATCGGGACGATCACGACTTGTTCGGGAGCGACCGTCGGCGGGAGGACGAGGCCCTGATCGTCGGAGTGAGTCATGATCAGCGCGCCGAGGGCACGCCACGACAGCCCCCACGAGGTGGTGTGGGCCGGTTGGGTCTCCTCGTCCTCGTCGGAGAAGGTGATGTCGAAGGCCTCGGCGAAGGAGGTCCCGAGGTGGTGGCTGGTGCCCGCCTGAACGGATTTGCCGTCGGGCATCAGCGCCTCGACGGTCGTCGTCTTGTGCGCGCCGGGGAACTTGTCGTGGTCCGGCTTCTGGCCCTTGAGGACGGGAATAGCCAACAGGTCCTCATACAGCTCGGCGTACTGTTCGAGGCGGGTCATCGTTTCGTCCCACGCCTCGTCGTGGGTCTCGTGGGCCGTGTGGCCCTCCTGCCAGAGGAATTCTTTCGTGCGGAAGAACGGTTTCGTCTCGGTGGCCTCCCAGCGGACGACCGAACACCACTGATTGACGCGGAGGGGCAGATCACGGTGGCTGCGGACCCACTGGGCCATATACGGGGCGATGATCGACTCGCTTGTGGGCCGGACGGCGAGTCGCTCTTCGAGTTCCTCGTGGCCGCCGTGGGTCACCCACGCGACTTCGGGGTCGAACCCTTCGACGATGTCCTTCTCCCGTTCGAGGTAGCTCTCGGGGATCATCATCGGGAAGTAGGCGTTCTGGACGCCCGTCGACTTGAACTTGCGATCCAGTTCGTTCTGGATATACTCCCACAGCGCGTAGCCGCGGGGCCGGGTGACGATGAAGCCGCTCATCCCTTCGGGGCCGTAGTTGGCGAGGCCGGCCTTCTGGACGACTTCGGCGTACCACTCGCCGGTGTTGTACTGCTTGCGTTCGGTAATTCCGAGGTCTTGGTCGCTGTCGCTACTCATTGACGGGAATCCGCAACCGGGACAAATAAACTCGGTGTGTTCGCGGTCGACGCCGGCTGTGGGTGTGTGACCGTCCACACAGCGCCCATGGTATCACGTCTCGGAGAAGTCTTATCCGTGGGTAGGGTCTAGACCTGTTTGCAATGGCACACGGTAAGGTTGACTTCTTCAACGACACTGGCGGCTACGGTTTCATTTCGACTGACGATTCTGACGACGACGTGTTCTTCCACATGGAAGACGTTGGCGGCGAGGATCTTACAGAGGGCGAGGAGATCGATTTCGATATCGAGCAGTCTCCCAAAGGCCCGCGAGCGAGTAACGTCGTTCGCACGAACTAACTGACGACACTGTCGCCCTCGGGCGACACTGCAACACATCATTCTTCGACACGCTACGACCGGGAGCCGCAGGCCTCGCGGTCAGTCGGTCCGCTCGGCGACCTTCCGGAGCAGGTCGTACTGGTCGTCGGCGTAGGCGATCACCGCCACGTCGACCAGCGTGTCGGATTTGTAGTCGGCGATCTCCGAACAGATGAGGTCCGCCGCGCGCTCGAAGGCGAATCCCGCCGCACCGGACCCCAACACCGGGATGACAAGCGACTCACAGCCCAACTCGTCGGCGGCCTCAAGGCTGTTCCACACTGCCGACTGGATGCTCTCCTCGGTCGCTTTCCCGTCGCCGTAGTGGGGCATTGCCGCGGCGTGGATTACGTAGTCGGCGTCGAGATCGAAGGCGTCGGTGACCGCGACCTCGCCGAGGTCGACCGGCCCCTTTGCCGTCGCGGCCTCGTTGAGTTCGTCGCCCGCCGCACGCCGGAGCGCGCCGGCGACGCCGCTTCCCATTTCGAGGCTCGTTCCGGCCGCGTTGACCAGTGCGTCGGCGCTCTGGGCGGCGATATCACCCTGGATCGTTGAGAACTCCATGCCAACAATATGTGTCGACCGGACTGTAAAATCTACTCGCGGCTGGTAGATCTATCCCACAACGAGGAATTACATTTCGTACCGTTCAGGTAAAGAGCAGTGGCAGCGGCACAACTCATATATCGGGCATACCTAAAATACCGACATGAAACGGACGGTTCTCGTTCGTCTCATGTTCGGATTCGGCGTCGGGGCAGTGTCGATGTTCGTGATCCGGGAGTTCCTCGAAACGGCATTCGAGTTGGCTGGCCCGCCTGTCTTGGTTCAGTCCGTTGCTATCGGAGTCGTCGTAGTTGTGCTGGTGGCTGCATTTCAGCGGTGGAAGCCACACCACGTGCTTGGCTCGCTCGGGATGATGGTGGTCGGTGCCATGATCGTCCTCATTATATTGTTCGGTCGGATGTCGGCGTAACGCAGCTATGATGGTCGCGATGACTACTCGAGGGTAAACGGACTCTCCCGCTCCCGCCAGTCCCATCCAGGAAGACGCGTCTGAAACCCCGCCGCCAGCGCCGCGTCCAGATCGTCGACCCCCGCGTTCTCACCGTCCTCGCCGTGCGTATGCACATCCGCGAAGTGGAACGTTGCTTGCGCCAACAGCGCCAGCGGCTGGCCGCCGGCGATGGTGGCCGCCAACTCCCGGCCCAAGATTTCGTCGACGACGAAGCCCGGATAATCGCCCTCGACATCCAGCTCCCGGAGCAGCCCCACGTAGCCCGCAACGTTGACCGCCACCTCGCCGTCGGCGAACACCGCGTCGACTTCGTTTTTGTATTCAGTCTCGCTCACGCCGTCGACCTCGGTCTCGAAAAGGGTTCCAAGACGGTCGCGAGTGTCGTTGATGATCGTGACGATCGTCGGCGCGCGGCGGCGGACCCACTCGTATTCGGCCTCGACGCGGTCCGGTGTGAGACGCATGACTCCGCAGAGCCGCTCGAAGGGCTTCGGTTTTGCGAAGGGTTTTATAATACGGGTCGTATAGACCGATGTAAGCGGGTTTTCGCTGTCTGTTCCCGCATTCGCACCTATCGGACAATCCGCAGAGAGTATGTTCCATACCGACTCCCGTTTCCGGACGACATCACGGCCACACCTGCCGACAGCCGCAGCCACCGGTCGGGACAGACTGAGGTGCAGACGCGACCCGGTTTTCTTCGACCTATGAGTTCAGTAGACAAGCAGCTCGACGAGTTGAAAGCAGAGATCGACAGCGAGGTTCCAGCCGATATTACCGTCTCCGACGTCACCTACGAGGGACCGGAGCTGGTGCTCTACACGCCACACCCCAAGCGGTTCGCCCGCAACGGTGATCTGGTCCGCAACCTCGCCAGCAAACTCCGGAAGCGCATCACGGTCCGCCCGGACCCCGAGGCGCTGTCGTCCCCGAAGACGGCCGACAAGGAGATCCGCTCGGTGATCCCCGACGACGCCGGTGTCACCGACCTCGACTTCCATCAGGACACCGGTGAGGTCGTCATCGAGGCCGAAAAGCCCGGCATGGTGATCGGTCGACACGGGTCGACGCTCCGGGAGATCACCAAGCAGGTCGGCTGGACCCCGGAGGTCGTCCGCACACCACCCATCGAGTCCTCGACGGTTTCCAATGTCCGCAACTTCCTCAAACAGGAACGCGAGGAGCGACGCGACATCCTCGAACGCGTGGGTCGACAGATCCACCGCGAAGAGATGGGCCGCGATCAGTGGGTCCGGATCTCGACGCTCGGCTGTTGTCGGGAGGTCGGCCGAGCGAGTTTCATCCTGTCGACGGCCGAGACCCGAATCCTGATCGACTGCGGCGACAAACCCGGCGCGGAGGGGGAGGTCCCCTACCTACAGGTTCCCGAAGCCCTCGGCTCGGGGCCGAACTCCATCGACGCCGTGGTGTTGACCCACGCCCACCTCGACCACTCGGCGCTGCTGCCGCTCCTCTTTAAATACGGCTACGACGGCCCGATCTACTGTACGGAGCCAACGCGGGATCTGATGGGCCTGCTGCAGCTCGACTACCTCGACGTGGCGGCCAAGGAGGGCCGGACCCCGCCCTATGACTCCGAGCAAGTTCGAGAGACAATCAAACACACCATCCCGCTCGAATACGGCGACGTGACCGACATCGCCCCCGATGTCAAGATCACGTTCCACAACGCGGGTCACATCCTCGGCTCGGCGGTGACCCACTTCCACATCGGCGATGGGATGTACAACGTCGCCTTCTCCGGGGACATCCACTACACCGACACCCGCCTTTTCAACGGCGCGGTCAACGACTTCCCGCGGGTCGAGACGCTCGTCATGGAGTCGACCTACGGCGGTCGGAACGACTACCAGACCGATCAGGAGGACTCCGAGGAAAAACTCCTTGAGGTCATCAACGAGACCTACGACGACGGCGGCAAGGTGGTGATCCCGGCGTTCGCGGTGGGCCGTTCGCAGGAGATCATGCTCGTCCTCGAAGAGGCGATGCGGACCGGGAAAATCCCCTCCATGCCGATCCATCTCGATGGGATGATCTGGGAGGCGACGGCGATCCACACCACCTACCCCGAGTATCTCCGTGACGACCTCCAGAACCGCATCTTCCACGAGGATCAAAACCCGTTCCTCGCCGAGGAGTTCAATCATATCGACGGCGGCGAGGAGGAGCGCCAGGAGGTCGCCGACGGCGACCAGTGTATCATCCTCTCTACCTCGGGGATGGTCACCGGCGGCCCGATCATGTCGTGGCTGCGGCACACCGGATCGGATCCGAACTCGCGGCTCGTCTTCGTCGGCTATCAGGCTCAGGGAACGCTCGGCCGCCGGATCCAGAACGGCTGGGACGAGATCCCGGTCAACGACAGCTACGGCGGCGGCCGGTCGAACACGCTGTCGCTGAAGATGGACGTGGCCACCGTCGACGGCTTCTCGGGCCACGCCGACCGCAAGGGGCTGATGGACTTCGTCCGGACGATGAACCCACGCCCCGAGAAGGTACTCTGTGTCCACGGTGACGAGCGATCGGTTCAGGACCTCTCGTCGGCGCTCTACCACGAGTTCAACATGCGGACGTTCGCGCCGAAGAACCTCGAAACGTTCCGGTTCAAATAGCCAGCCGACCCGCCTGTCGGCACTGCGGTGGGGTGATAGCGGTGCTGTTTATCGGAGTTCCTTCCACTCGGTGCCACATTCCGGACAGGTCCGCACCGAAAACACCTCGTCGGGATCGTTTTTCTTCTTCACTTGCTCGTCGCAGGCCGTACAGACGAGGCGGCCGTAATTGTCCTTCTCCAACGCGCCTTCGCGGAGTCCTTTGCGGGTCGACTTCATAACTGACGGGTTGGAACGCCACAATAAAAACCTCTTGGCTGTCTCCGGCCGCCAACCGCCCGCCGAAACCGCCGAACCGAGGGGCATATGGTCGCAGGGACCCAACGTAAGTCAACCGATGGAGTACGTCCAAGAGCAGGTTACGACGCTCCACGAACTCCGGGAGCCGACACCCGACGCACCGACCGACCGGGCAGCGGTCGTCGTGCCGATGACCGAACGGGAGTACGGCGGGCTGGCCGCCGAGCGGGTGCTCTCGGAGCTGTCGGCCGTCGACCCCCACCGGGTCGTCGTCCCGCTGCGGACCCCAGCCGAGACGGTCGGGTCGTTCCGCGAGTGGCTCGAGGGGTTCGATCTCCCGATCGAGGTGCTGTGGTGCAGCGGGCCGCGCGTCGACGAACTGCTTGTCGACCACGGCCTCAACGGCGAGGGGGGCAAGGGGCGGGACGTCTGGCTTGCCCTCGGGCAGGTCCTCGATGCCGAATACGTCGTCTGCCACGACGCCGATACCAAGACCTACGATCGGTCGTACGTCCCGCGGCTGCTGTTTCCGCTCGAACACGGCCACCAGTTCGCCAAGGGGTACTACGCCCGCGTCGAGAACAACGCCCTCTACGGCCGGCTGTTCCGGCTGTTTTATGCGCCGTTGCTCCGAACGCTCGCCGCCGAGACCGACGCCCCGGTGTTGGACTACCTCTCCGCGTTCCGGTATGCGCTTGCAGGGGAGTTCGCCGCCACCGGCGAGTTGGTCTCGACGCTCCGCGTCCAGCGGTCGTGGGGGCTCGAAGTCGGGACGTTAGGCGATGCCTACGCCCACGCCGGCTTCGAGGGGACCGCACAGGTCGACCTCGGGGCCTACGAACACGACCACCGTGCCGTGGGGGGGCCGGCGGGGCTCTCGGAGATGAGCAGCGCCGTCGGCGATGCCCTGTTTCGGGTCGTCGCCGAGCACGGTGTCGAGCCCGACTACGCCACGGTAGCCGACCGTTACCGGTCGGTCGCCGCACGGTTCGTCGATCAGTACGCGGTCGATGCGGCCTACAACGGCCTCAACTACGATCGCGGCGACGAACTCGATCAGGTCGACGCCTACAGCGAGACGATCGACGAGCCGGGCGCCGACAGCCGACTTCCGGCGTGGCGTGAGGCCCCGATTGCGCCCGAAGCCGTCGCCGAGGCTGCCGCGGCCGATCTCGCCGCAGCCACCGAGGAATCGACCGAGGCGTCGAGAGACACCGGCGGGATCGCGGACGCGACCGATCCGTAGCCGATAGACCGATACGGGTCCGGGCTCCAGACGGGTGTATGTCGACTACACACGACGAGCTAGCCGGGGTCGTCGACCTCTTCGGCGCGCTGCGGCGGGCGGAGTTGACCGCCGCACTCGACGAACTCGCATTCAAACAGGGGCAGGACGTCGACGAGTCGGCGCTGCGGTCGACCATCGAGGCGGCTATCGACGCCTACGCGCTGGTCGAGTACGAGCCAGCCGCAGGTGATACCGACAGCGAGCCGCTCGTGGCCGTCGGGCCAACGGCGTTTCCCACCCTGCCGCCGAACGCCGAGGATCTGCCACACATTCTCGACTACGACCGTCGAACGGTCGACCGCGAGCGGCTCGCCGAGCAGGTTAGTCACCGCCTAACGACCGAGGCAGCGGCCGTCGTCGAGGCCGATAACCAGACGCGAGCGGCCGAACTGCTGGACGTGAGCTACGATATCGAGACGTGGGCGAGCGTCGACGCCGGCGAGGTTCGGTCGGTACTGGATCCGGTTCTCCCGCAAGATTAAGAGGACACCGACCAACAGAATCGTATGGACCTGACGGGCGTGGGCCGGCATACGCCGTCGAAGCTGACAGATCCGGAGCGCGAGGCGGCCGTGCTCGCACCCGTGATCCGGCAGGACGGCCGCGAGGAGATCCTCTTTACCAAGCGCTCCGAGCAGCTCGGCGACCACCCCGGACAGATGAGCTTCCCCGGCGGCAGCCGTGAACCCGAGGACGACGACCTCGAAGCGACCGCGCTCCGGGAGGCCCACGAGGAGATCGGCCTCTCGCCGAGCGAGGCCGACGTCGTCGGCGTGATCGACGACATCGAAACCGTCACCCGCTACATCGTCCGGCCGTACGTCGGGGTGATTCCCGACCGAGCCTACACCCCCGACGAGTACGAGGTCGCCGAAATCGTCCGGCTGTCGGTCGCGGCACTCACCGACCCGACGAACTACGAGTCAGAGTACCGCGACCACCCCGAGTACGGTCCGATCCGGATTCACTACTTCCACGTCGACGGCTACACCGTCTGGGGAGCCACCGGCCGTATGTTGGCGCAGCTGCTGGAACTCACGACCGACTGGGAGGTCCCGCCGGAGGTCGACCGGGTCGCCGACCCGGACGCGGAGCTCCCGATCTAAACCCTACGCCCCGGTATTCTCGGCGTCGTCGGTGTCTTCCTCGCCGTCGGCGCCGTCGGCGATGTCGATCCGCGTGGTGTCGTCGGTGTCGTCGCCGTCGGCCGCCGACGCGTCCGGCTCGGCCGCCGGCTCGTCGTCGACGGTGACGGTTCGTGCACGCTCGGATTTGGGGACCCGGACCTGCAGGGTTCCCGAGCGGGTGAGCGTCGCCGAGGGCGCAGCCTCGCCGGCGGTGACGCTCGCGTCCTCGGGGAGGTCGGCCGTCCCCGAGAGCGTCAGCCCGCGGCCGGGGAACCGCATCTCGAAGTCCTCGTAGAACTCTCGAAACCGGTCAATCCGGACTTCGAGTTCGGTGTCCATGAATCGGACCTGAATGTCCTCGGTGGTCGCACCGGGGGCGTCGAAGACGACGAGGTACTCCTCGTCCGTTTCGAGGAGGTCGTAGGCCAGTGGTTTGCGCTCCTGTACCTGTCCGACTCCACGGCCCACGCGTTCGAGCACCGTGCTGATCGCCTCCTTGCCGTAGCTTTTGAGCCCCGTCATAGTTCGATCTCCGAGAGGTGTGCGCCGCTGCTGCAGTAGGGACAGACTAACGCCCCGACGTCGTGGTCCTCCGGCACGTCGTAGGTGTAGTGGACCTCGAACATATCGAGTTCGCAGTCCGAACTCTCACAGACGACTTCGGCGGTGGCTGGCATAGTACGAAGTTGGGTCGCCACCGGCTTAAATGGCGTGGAGACTGATGGTTTCGGGGGCTACGACCGGGACCGCACAGTTTTACCGCCTCGACATCGAACCCCGTCGTATGACCGACCCGTCGGAGCTTTCGGTGACCATCGTCGACGGCTACGTCGACGAGCCCGCCCATTTCGGCGTGCCACCCTACATCTCTACCTATCCGCGCTTTACCGCGGGCGCGCTGGTCGACGCTGGCGTTCCCCCGGAGGGGATTACCTACCACACGATCGACGAACTCCGCGAGGACAAGCAGAAGTGGCGGGCGATCTCGGAGGCCGATCTCTTCGTCTACGTCGGCGGGATGACCGTCCCCGGGAAGTACGTCGGCGGCACCCCCGCCGAACCTGAGGAGGTCAAGGAGATGGCGTGGGTCGCCGAGGGGACCTCGATCCTCGGCGGCCCGGTCCGGTTCGGCGTCGGCGACGAGAACGCCGGGGCGACCGAGACCGAGCGCAAGGATCTGGACTACGATTTCGTCGCCAAGGGCGACATCGAAGCGGCGGTTTACGATCTGGTCGACTCCGGCCTCGAAGGGTTCAACAACCGGATGCGGGACAACGAGGAACTCAGCCGGTGGGCCCCCGGCGGCGCGTTCATCGTCGAACAACACCCCAACCACCCCGACCACCTGATCTGTGAGATCGAGACCTCCCGTGGCTGTGCCTACCGGTGTTCGTTCTGCACTGAACCACTGTACGGGAATCCGTCGTTCCGGACGCCCGTGGCGGTCGTCGAGGAGGTCGACGCCCTATCGGACTACGGGGTCCAGCATTTCAGACTGGGTCGACAGGCCGACATCCTCGCCTTCGGCGGCGACGGCGAGGCCCCCAACCCCGAGGCGCTACGGCAGCTCTACGGTGGGATTCGGGAAGTTGCCCCCGACTTGGAGACGCTCCACTTGGACAACATGAACCCGATCACGATCGCCAAGTGGCCCGAAAAGAGCCGCGAGGGGATCCGGATCATCGCCGAACACAACACCCCCGGCGACACCGCCGCCTTCGGCCTTGAGTCGGCTGATCCACTCGTCCAAGAGGAAAACAACCTCAACGTCACCGCCGAGGAGTGTTTTGAAGCTGTGAAGATCGTCAACGAGGAGGCGGGCTGGCGACCCGGCGACGACCCCGACGCGGCCCCGACCCACGGCGAGGGGGCGGCCAACCGACTGCCGAAACTCCTGCCGGGAATCAACCTCCTCCACGGCCTGAAGGCCGAACGTGAGGAAACCTACGAACACAACCGCGAGTTCCTCCAGCGCGTCTACGACGAGGGGCTGATGCTCCGGCGGATCAACATCCGGCAGGTGATGGCCTTCGACGGCACCGATATGTCGGATACCGGTGCGGAGATTGCCCACGAGCACAAGGAGCTATTTAAATCGTACAAGCAGGAGATCCGCCAGCAGATCGACCAGCCGATGTTGGAACGGGTGACGCCGGAGGGGACGGTGCTGCCGGACGTCCATCTCGAATACCATCAGGACGGCCGGACGTTCGGCCGACAACTCGGCACCTACCCCCTCCTCGTTGGCATTCCCGGCGAACACCCCCTCGAAACGACGATCGACGCGGTGGTCGTCGACCACGGCTACCGTTCGGTGACCGCGGTTCCCTACCCACTCGATCTCAACAGCGCGACGATGAAGCAGCTCGAAGCGCTGCCGGGGATCGGTCGACAGCGGGCCGGCGACATCATCGTCGGGCGGCCCTACGAGGCAGCCAGCGAGGTCGGCGACGGCGTCGACCTCACAGCGTACGCCACCGCCCGACCGCCACAGCAGGCCGACTGAGCCGCTCTCCAATATGATACAGCAGACAGACATCACACGGATTTCGGTCCCCACCGACACCGTCGCGACGACCGAGCAGACGAACGTCTACCTGATCGACGGCGACGAGTCGTTACTGCTCGATCCCGCAGCGCGGCACCCCGAGGTCGACGCCGCCGTCGAGGACCACGACCCCGACCACATCACCGCCACGCATAGCCACCCGGACCACATCCGGGGGTTGACCGCTTACGCCTTCGAGACGGACGCGACCGTCTGGGCCCCGGTCGGCTACGAGAACCGCTTTGCCCAGTCGACCGGCGTCTACCCCGCCCGGACCTTCCGCGAGAGCCACCGCGTCGGTCCGATGACGGCCATCGAGACGCCGGGCCACGCCAGTGACCACACCGCCTTTGAGGTCGACCTCGCGGACGGCCGGTCCGCCATCTTCACCGGCGATCTGGTCGTCGACGAGGGGAGCGTCGTCGTTGGCGGGCCGGACGCGGATATGGCCGCCTATCTCGACTCCCTCCGGCGGGTTCGGGAGCGTGACCCCGACGTCCTGTATCCGGGCCACGGGCCCGTGATCGACGACCCCATCGACGCTATCGACCGCCTCGTCGACCACCGCGAGGCCCGCGAACAGGCGGTTCTCGACGCGCTGGCTGCCAACGCCGAGGAGGTCGACGAGATCGTCGACCGCGCCTACGAGAAGGACCTCTCGGGGGTGTACGACCTCGCGCGGAAGACGGTGGTCGCCCACATCCGGAAACTCGATGCCGAGGGGCGGGTCCGGTGGGACCCCGAGACCGAACAGGCCACGCTGGTCGGGGGGCAGTGATGGAGTCGCTGGAAACCGAACTCGAAGCGGCCTGCGAACTCGACGAGGCGGCGCTGGCCGACGCCATCGAAACCATTGGTTTCGAGTGTACCCGGTGTGGGGCCTGTTGTAAGGGATACGAGCCGGAAGACGGCGACAGCGGCGACGGCGGCGAATCGACCGGTGACAGAAACGAACCCACGGCCGACCGGGAGCCACACACGGCGACCGTGTTCCCCGACGAAGTCCGCGAGCTACAGGCGTCGACCGACTACGACTGGCGGGACGTCGCCCGCCCGATGCCCTATGGGCTCAGTGAGGGCGACGACGGTCCCGAGGGCGAGACTTTCGAGTGGGCGCTCCAGACCGACTCGTGTGGTGACTGCGCGTTTTATACCGAGGTAGACGACGACACCGGAGCCTGTCAGGTTCACGACGACCGACCGCTGATCTGTCGCACGTACCCGTTCAGCGTCGACCTCGGCGGGACGAGCCAGCCGATGGGCGAGGCCGTCGACGCGGAGGGCATGGTTCGGGCCCACGAATGTGACGGACTGGGACGGGATATCTCACGGGGGGAGGCCGAAGAGTTGGCGGCGGCGCTGAAAGCGCGGGCGATCAGAGAGATCGAGGAGGCGATCGGGGTTCGGGACAACTACCAGCCCGCGGCGGTCGACGGCGTCGTCGTCCACGACTCCGAAGGGGCGAAACGAGTCGACGGGCAGCCGGTCGACGAGTAGCGTCGGCTCGTGTTTTTTAGGCTGCACTCGGTGGGAAGCCAGTCAGGTGTCGGTGGTCGCGATAGTTTCCGTCGGCCCTGCTGTGTCAGTCTCCGTCGGCCGTCAGTTCCATCCGCATCTCGACGTGCGGGATGCCGGCCTCCTCGAAGGGCTCGCTGACGACACGGTAGCCGTGTCGACGGTAGAACTCCGCGACGCGCTGTTGGGCGTGGAGGATACAGGCATCGACCCCGCGTTCGCGGGCGATCGTCTCACAGACGGCCATGAGTCGCCCACCCCAGCCAGCGCCGCGAGCCGACTTTCTGACGGCGATCCGCTCGCATTTGAGTGCGTCGCCGACCCGTCGAACCCGTGCGGTGCCGATCGGCCGTCCCTCGTCGACGAGGAGAACGTGTTCGGCGACGGTCTCGTGGTCGTCCCACTCGATGGCCACGTCGACGCCCTGTTCGTCGACGAAGACGGCGTACCTGATCGCCGCGATGGCGGCCAGCGAGCCGACGCCGCCGTCGGTCGGCGTGCCGTCGACCCGGGCTGCGGCCGCATCGATGCCGCGGTCGGCGACCGTCTGTGCCCGGTCGACCGCGGCGTTCGCCGGCTCGGCGATCCGAACGAGTGTTGTCATCGTCTTCGGCTCCGTGTGCCGGGGACTCGAAGCTATCGACGCCGACCGGCTACTCGTCGGCCGTCGACTTCGGGAGCCGGAGGGTAACCCGCGCGCCGCGTGGCGAGCGGTCGTCGATCATGATCTCGCCGCCGAACAGCGAGGCCGTCCAGTAGACGATCCACAGCGCCAGCCCGCTGCCGTGTTCCAGTTGGGTTTCCCGCTCGGATTCGATCATCACCTGTTCGTGGGTGGGGATGCCCGGTCCGTCGTCGGCGACGACGATGTCGACCCACTCGCCGTCGGCGGCCGTCTCGCTGTCGACCGTGATCGTCACCGTCGGCTCCGGCCGATCGTTGTGGACGATCGCGTTCTCGATGAGCTCGCCGAGGGCGACTTCGACCCGTTCGTCGGCGGTGATGGTGGCGTCGTCGATCGGCCACGTCCGGATCGTGGCCTCGGGGTGTCGCTCGCGGTAGCTCTCGGCGACCGTCGAGACCAACTGTCCGGCGTCGACTGTGGTGTCGGGGTAGTCCTCGTCGAGCAGCGAGCGGACCGCGCTGACCTTGTCGCCGACCGACGCCAGCGCGTCGGCCTTCGTTTCGATCGCCTCGGCGTGGGTGGCGGCCGGCCCGTCGATCTCGTCGGCAAGGAAGGTCGCCCGGCCGAGGATCACGTTCATCCCGTTGCGGATGTTGTGCCGCAGCACGCGATTCAGCACGTCGAGCTGCTGTTCGCGGAGTCGTCTGGTCGTCACGTCCGACTGGATGGCGACGAAGTGGGTGATCTCGCCGTCGGTTTCGATGGGGGCGATCTCCTGCCGAACCTGATAGAGCTCGCCGGACTTGCGGCGGTTGATAATGTCAGCCTCCCAGATCTCGCCATCGAGGATGGTCTCCCACAGCTCGGCGTAGAAGCCCGCCGACTGTTTGCCCGATTTGAGGATGGCGGGCGTCCGGCCGACCGCCTCCGTGCGGCTGTAGCCGGTCTGGGATTCGAACGCCGGGTTGACGTACTGGATGACCCCGTTGTTGTCGGTGATCACGACCGAGTGGCCGGCCTGCTCGACGGCTTTCCGGAACAGCCGGAGGTTCTGCCGTCGCTCCTTCCGGTCGCTGATGTCCCTGATGTGGACGTGCAGGAGGGTGTCGTCGTCGACCCCGATCCGACTGAGTTTCACCTCCGCCCGGAAACACTCGCCGTTCGGTCGGCTGAACTGCCACTCGAAGAACGTCTCGCCGTCGACACAGGCGGTATCGACGTGTTCGGCCAGCGCGGTCGCCGAGTCGCTGCCGTCGGGTTGGGTCGGTGGCACCACGTCGGTCGGCTCCAGCCCGACCAACTGCTCCCGCCGGTCGACGCCGAAGAGATCGAGCGCCGCGTCGTTGCACTCGCGGAACCCCTCGCGGTCCATGAGCAACAGCGCATCACGGGAGCCCTCGAAGAGGTTTCGGTACCGCTGTTCGCGGCGCTGGACGGCCGTTTCGGCCCGCGTTCGGGCGATCTCGTAACCGACGATCCGGGCGAGCAGCTCGACGGTCGTCTCTAAGACCGTCGAGTCGACCCCCGGCCGGGGGGAATCGTCGGCGAAACAGACGGTGCCGTAGGTCTCGCCGTCGACGGTAACGGGGGCGCCGAGATAACAGCTGAGACCGAACTTCTTGTAGGCGGGGTCGTCGGTCCACCCCTCGGCTTCGGCGTCGGCGACGACCACCGGTTCGTCGGCGGCGATCGTTTTCCGGCAGTAGGTTTCCTCCAGCGGGTCGACCGCGCCGGCGTAGATCTCGTCGTGGTCGCCGACGGCGGTTACGATGCGCTGGTTCCGGTCGTCGATGTCGGTGAAGTAGGCGATCGGAAACCCGAGGCGCTCGGCCGCCGTCTCGAGGACCGACCGGATCTTCTCGTCGAGCGGGCGGTCGACGTCCGCGGTCGACCGCACCACGGCCGACAGCGTCCGGAACCCGGCTTCGACGTCCTCCATTGGATGCGAAGGTTGTGTCCGAACGACTATTAAATACCAGTGTCCACAACGGCCGATCCGTCACCATGCGGTCACGATACTCCGGCGATCCTGTCATTTTATACTGACGCGTGTCGATAGTCGACCCGAGTTATCCTATGGAAATCTCAGATAAGCTCCTTTGTCTGTTCAGTGCTGATATCACCGAGGAAGACGACCGCTACACTGTCGAGATCCCGAAACGTGAGATCGATACCGGCTCGATCGAGCCCGGCGAGACCTACCGCGTCGCTCTCATCTCCCGGTCGGCCTCCGGGACCGCCGACACGAGCGAGCCGTCGCCGGCCGGCCGTACGTCGGACGAACCCCAGCCGCCGGTCGAGGCCGGCGAACTCCGCTACGTCGAGATCGAAGACATCGGCAAGCAGGGCGACGGTATCGCCCGCGTCGAACGCGGCTACGTGATCATCGTCCCCGGTGCCGAAGTCGGCGAGCGCGTCAAAATCGAAGTCTCGGAGGTCAAGTCCAACTTCGCAGTCGGCGAGATCATCGAAGACGACCTGTAGGCGTCGGTCGACCCCCAACCTTCTTATTGTACGATCAGTGGTCCGATCAACACACCCATTAGATGGACCCGGCGCGCGCCGAACCGCGGTGGAACGAGACCGACGACCGTCGACGCCGCGAAGACGAGGACGCCGAACAACCCGGTGAACGCGAACGAAAGCAGACAGAGAAACGTCAACACGACCAGTGAGACGCGGGTGTAGTCCGCCCGGCCGACGGTCAGCAGATAGCGGTCGCCGAGCACTACCACGAGCAGGGTCCCGCAGGCCGCCCCGAGGATAACTGCCGCAAGCAGAACCGGCACGTCCAGCGGGACGCCCGTCGAGTCGACGGCGACCATCACCCCCGTCCGTGGCGTGCCGAGCGCTACCAGCGCAAAGAGAGCAAAGACCGTGTTGGCCGTGTTCGCACCGCTCGTCGCCACAATGAACCCGCGGTCGGGGTCGTCGTTCGAAACCGCCGGCAGCGCCAGCACGGAGGCGATGGCCGCCGAGATCCCGGGCAGATAGCCGACGATCGCGCCCGCGATCGACCCTGCGCCGGCGGTGAGCCCGAGATCACGACGGGCCATCGTGAGTTTGGCATCCGCTTGCGGCGGCACCCCGCCGCCGCCCATCGCCTCGATCAGGATCGGCGCGCCGAACAGCCCCGTCAGTAGTGGCGTGAGCATACTCCCCGCCCCCAGCGGGGCCTCGGGAGTCACGTCGAGGGTCACCCACCCTAGTGCGGCGGCGAGACCGAACGACAGCAGGCCGCCGACGATCGCCTCGGTCGACGATTCGGTGACGACGAGCAGACAGACGACACCTCCGAGCACGACCCAGAGGTGGGCCCGGACGAACGGGTAGGCATGGGTCATCGCCCACGTGATCGGGACCGCCAGCGGCAGGGCGACCGCGACCGCCAGTCCGCTGCCGACCGCCGACAGCCGGAGGGCTTCCCTGCCGCGGCCTTCGAGTACCAGTCGGTGGCCCGGCAGCGCCGAAATCGCCATCGTGGCGTCTGGTACCCCCAGCGAGAGCATCGGGACGATATCGAGAAACGTGTGGACGACACCTGCGGTGAGCATCGCTACGCCGACAAAGAGGGGGTCGGCGGGAATCGAGGCCGCGGTCGCCGCCAGCAGGAGTGCGAAGTTGTTGGCGTGGAGGCCGGGGACCAGTCCGCTGGCCGTACCGAGGGCGACGCCACCGAGGGCGAAGCCGACGAAGGCGAGTAGACCACTGGCGTCGACCACGGCTTGCAGCCACGTCATCGGCGACGGTGGTGGCGGCTTCCGGCTTAAGCCTCGGGGAGTGCTGCGGCTCGCCGTATAGCACGCAAAAAATAACGGATCTGTGAGCGGTGCCGAACTTAGCCGAAGAGGTTGCCGAGGCCCTCGCCGTCGGCTTCCTCGTCTTCGTCGTCGTCGGCTGCTTCTTCGGCTTCGTCGCCGCCGTCGTCAGCCTCGTCGTCAGCCTCGTCGGCTGCCTCGTCGCCACCAGCGTCGGCTGCTGCGCCGCCAGCGCCGCCTGCGGCGGGCACGGCTGCGGCCGTCTCGATGGCCTCCTCGATGTCGACGTCTTCGAGGGCGGCAACGAGGGCCTTGACGCGGGACTCCTCGACGTCGACGCCTGCTGCGTCGAGCACTGCGGTGACGTTGTCTTCGCTGATCTCTTCGCCGGTCTCGTTCAGGATGAGTGCTGCGTAAACGTATTCCATTGTTGTAATCTCCAGTTGGGGTTAGAAGAGCGTTCCGAGAGCGTCGTCGTCCTCGTCGTCTCCCTCGGCCTCTTCCGTGTCGTCTTCGTCTGCCTGTGCGTCATCTGCGTCCGCTTCGGCATCCTCGGCTGCCTCGGCCTCGTCGGCCTCGTCAGCGTCGTCAGCGTCAGCAGCGGTGTCGATATCGCGGAGCTCCTCGGGCAGGGCCTCGGGGTCGTCGATCCGGTCGACGAGCGCCCGCACCTGACCGTCGGCCTTGCCGACGAGTTCGCCCAGCACATCGGGGCTCTCGACGGCGCCGGAGAGCGCGACCGATTTGGCCTCGCCGGTCGCCTTCGCGATGAGCGAGGGCGCGGTTTCGGCGGTCGGGTAGACCGCATTGATCGAGAGGTTCCGGGCCGCAGCGGCGGCGGACTGGATGTCCGCGCGGTACTCCTCGACGTCGATCTCGAGTTCGTCGGGCGCGAACAGCACGCCCTCGGAGTACACCTGCTTGAGGTCGAGGCCGACCTCTTTCGGCTCGATGCCGAGTTCGGTCAGGACGCTCGCGAGCTGCTGGTCGACCACTTCGCCCTCCTCGAGGACGGTGCTGTCCGACAGCACCTGAATCGAGCCCTCCTGAATCCGGGCGTCGGCTCCAGCCTGCTGGAGTTCGCCGACGAACGGACCGGGGTCGACACCGGTGTCACCCTCGGGGATGACGATGTCGTTGGGCGCGACCTCGCCCGCGTTGATCGGGGCAGGGGTCTTCGAGGCTTCGAGCTGTTTGAACAGCGCGAAGGGGTTGTCGTTGGTGCCGATCAGGGCAACCTGGCCGGCGACGAAGTCGGTGAGATCTTCGACGCCCTCACCGGCTGCTTCGAGCGCGCGCACGACGAGCGTGTTGCGGCTCATCCGGACGGCCGCGCTGCCATGCAAGTCACGGCGCATGGCCTGCAGCTGTCGGCTCGGAATGCCTTCGACGCCGACGACGCCGACCGACTGGTAGCCCGAGATGAACTCGACGAGCTCGTCGACTTCATCTTGCTTCCACTGCGGGATCGTCTCGGTTTTGCGAACGGACTCGCTTCCGCTCATGCGTTCACCTCGACGGCCGGGCCCATGGTGGTCTTGACGTAGATGGAGTCGAGATTCAGCGGGCCCTTTTCGAGGTCCGCTTCGAGTCGCCGGATGATGACGTCGATGTTGTCGGCGATCTCCTCGGCCGGCATGTCGTCAGCACCGACGCGGGTGTGGAACGTCCGGCGGTCCCGGGATCGAACCTGCACGGTGTTTTTCATCCGGTTGACTGTCTCGACGACGTCGTCGTCGGGCTGGAGCGGGGTCGGCATCTTCCCTCGCGGACCGAGGACGGTCCCGAGGTAGCGACCGATGTCCTGCATCAGGTCGGCTTCCGCGACGAAGAAGTCCGTCGCATCGGCCAGATCCTTGGCTTCGTCGTCGTCGTCACCCAGTTCTTCGAGGTCGTCACTCGAAAGCACTTGGTCGGCGACGTCTTCTGCCTGCAGGGCGGTTTCTCCTTCGGCGAACACCACAATCTGGGTGTCTTGGCCGGTTCCCGACGGGAGCACAATGCTCTCGTCGACGCGATTCGATGGATCGTTGAGGTCTAGGTCTCGCAGGTTCACCGCGAGGTCGACGGTCTCACGGAAATTCCGTGGTGGCGACTCGTCGAGCGCGCGAGAAACTGCTTCTACTATCGTATCGTCTGCCATTATTCACCTCCGTAGTACGCAGGATGCTGCTCCTACGGGTCAGTGACACAGGCTACGCCTGTCTCACCGGATGGTAGCGGATCAGCGTTAAAAGCCCGTCGAACCCGATTCGACCGCCTGTGGGTGTTTCCCACGGGTTTTGATACGAACTACCACGAGCGATGGGGACGGACACGGACCCCCCGGAGTGCCGGGCGTTGAGCGAGAGGTCTCGGAGCGAAGCGCTTTATATCTACACTGAATATTCGTATAAAATGAGTTTGAAGGTCGACATCCGCAAGCTGGAGCTTTTCAATAAGATCTGTCGACAGGGATCGATTCAGGTCGCCGACAGCCTGAGTCAGATGTCGGGGATGGACGCCGAGATCGAGATGGCGAAGATCAACTTTCTGCACATCGACGACGTCAAGAAACACATCGGCGACCGCAACGCCGTCGGCATTAGCATCGAGCTGACCGAGTCGCCGTACGGCAACGTGCTGTTCCTGCTGGATCCGAGCGATAGCAAGGAACTCGCCCAGTCGATGATCCCCGGAGATATGGGTGGTGACGATTCCAGCGGGTTCAGCAGCATGGAGAAGTCGGCCATCCAAGAGATCGGCAACATCATGACCTCCAGCTACATCGACGGCTGGGCGAACGTCCTCAACACGACGATCAACATGACGACGCCGACGTTTACCTACGGTTCGACCGCGAAGATCATCGACGAGATGGGTGGGTGGCCCGACAAAGAGATGGTGTTCGTGCTGGATTCGGAGATCACCACCCACGACACCGACCTCGATCTCACCGTCTACACCTTCCCCCAACTCGACTCGCTGGTCGAACTCGTCCGCCGAATCGATGTCGACGCCGAGGTGTAGGCCTCGGTTCGCCTGTGTGGTTTTTTAGGTACGGATCAACCAAGCGTCGCCCCTTCGGGTCCGCTTGTACTGTATCGCGGGCCGAATGATACCGTTACAGGAACCATTGCAGCGGAGCGGCAGGTGTCACTGCAATCGGTGACTCCGTAATACGTGATTCTCAGTGAGAGGGACGACTGTCGGCTGTTCACACTCACGAACGAGCGAGAGCGGAAAACTCGGTCGCCGAAAATTAGGCGCTGGCGTCGTCGACGAGGACGTCGTCGTACTCGCCGGCGTCGACGCGCTCTTTGAACGTGCGCGCGTCCTCGCCGTCGATGGTGACGCCGAGGGTCATGCAGGTGCCGCTGACTTCTTTGGCGGCGTTTTTCACGTCGTAGGAGAGCAGATCCGTCGACTTCTGCTCGGCGACCTTTTTGAGCTGTTCGACCGAGAGATCCGCCACGAAGTCCTCGTGGGGTTCGCCACTGCCGGTCGAGAAGCCCGCCTCGTCCTTGATGAGTTCCGAGGTCGGTGGGACACCGACTTCGATCTCGAAGGAGCCGTCGTCGTCGTATTCGACGGTCACCGGGACTTCCATCCCGTCGAAGGCGTCAGTCTCGGCGTTGATCTCCTGTACGACTGCTTGGACGTCGACCGGCGTCGGTCCGAGCTCCGGACCGAGCGGCGGGCCAGGGTTGGCCTGGCCACCAGGAACGAGTACTTCGATAGTTCCAGCCATATCCAGTTGAAACCGGTCTCGGCTTTTAACGGTTGTTCTTTGGGAGCCGCCACGCCAGACAGTGACACAGCCGTGCTGCCGACGAACGGGCCTGTGACCCGACACACCAGCCAGCCAACAATATTGCACACCAAAGACAATATTAACCACGGCTACGTAGTCCGACTCGATGAGCCACGAATTCGAGCTACCGGAGTTGGGAAGCGACGCGACCGATGGGACGCTCGTCGACTGTCACGTCGACCCCGGGGATACGGTCGAAGAGGGCGAGACGGTCCTGGAGGTCGAGACGTCGAAATCGGTCTCGGAGGTCTCGGCCCCGGTCGACGGGCAGGTAGCCGAGATCCACGCCGAAACCGGCGACACCGTGGAAGTCGGCGAGCTTGTCATGAGCTTCGATACTGATGCTGCCGACAGCGCAGCCAGTGACGACGAGTCAGCCGACGACGCGGACGCCAGCGCCAGCGACGATGGGCCGACGCCCGCGGTCACGCGCGTTGACGATACTGACGCCGACGGAGACGACGACGCGGATGCCAGCGAGGACGCCGGTGCTGACGACGCCGACGACGGACCGACGCCAGCGGTTACCCGGGTCAGCGACGACGAGCCCGCCGCCGATCTCTCGACCGGCGAACTCGACGGCGTCCCCGAGTCGACCGAGGTACTGGTGATCGGCGCGGGGCCGGGCGGCTACGTCGCGGCGATCCGGGCGGCCCAGTTGGGCCTCGACGTCACGCTCGTCGAGAAGGACGCCTACGGCGGGACCTGTCTCAACACGGGCTGTATCCCCTCGAAGGCGCTGATCCACGGCGCGGAGATCGCCCACGAGGCGACCCACGCCGAACCCCTCGGCATTACGGCCGAGGTCGACGTCGACGTCGGCCAACTGGTCGAGTGGAAGGACGGCGTCGTCGACCAACTGACCGGCGGTGTCGAGGGGCTCTGCAAAGCAAACGGCGTCACGCTCGTCGACGGCGAGGCGACGTTCGTCGACGACCACCGCGCGAAGGTCGCCACCGACGACGGCGAGACGGCCGTCGACTTCGAGTATTCGATCGTTGCGACCGGCAGCCGTCCCCTCGAACTGCCGGGCTTCGAGCCCGACGGCGAGCGCGTGCTGGACTCCAGTGACGTCCTCGACTTCGAGGAGGCACCCGACGAACTGCTCGTGATCGGCGCGGGCTACATCGGGATGGAGCTGTCGATGGCGCTGGCCAAACTCGGCACCGAGATCACCGCCATCGAGATGCTCGACGACGTGCTACCGATGTATGACGACGAGATCTCGAAGGTGGTCCGCGAGCGAGCGACCGACCTCGGCATCGAGTTCCGGTTCGGCGAGGCCGCCACCGACTGGAGCGAAACCGCAAACGGCGTCGTCGTCACCACCGAGACGAAAGACGGGGAGGAGACCGACCTCGCGGCCGACGCCGTGGCGGTCGTCGCGGGTCGACAGCCCGTCGTCGACACGGTCAATCTCGACGCGGTCGGGATCGAACCCACCGAGGACGGATTCATCGAGACCGACGCGCAGGGGCGGACCGACCGCGACCACATCTTCGCGATCGGCGACGTGGCGGGCGAGCCGATGTTGGCCCACAAGGCCAGCTACGAGGGCGAGGTCGCCGCCGCGGCTATCGCGGGCGAACCCGCCTCGCTCGACGCGGCAGCGATCCCCGCGGCCGTCTTCACCGACCCCGAGATCGCTTCGGTCGGCTTGACCAGCGACGAGGCCGAAGAGGCGGGCTACAACCCCGTCGTCGGCCGGATGCCGCTGGGGGCCAACGGCCGGGCGCTCACGATGGACGCGGCCGACGGCTTCGTCCGCGTCGTCGCCGACGCCGCCAGCGAGCGCGTTCTCGGTGCGCAGATTGTCGCCCCGAACGCCTCGGAGCTGATCGGCGAGGTAACTGTCGCCCTCGAAGCCAGGATGGATCTCGAAGCCTTCGCCGGAACGGTCCACACCCACCCGACGCTCTCGGAGGCGGTCATGGAGGCCGCTGCGGACGCCCGCGGCGAGGCGATCCACACCCACTAATCGACGGTCACGACTGGCCGACAGCACGGCCCGACCGCTCTTCGATTTTGAGGGCCCACACGTTGGGGTTCTCCTGGAGTTCGTACTCCCCGAGGAGATCCGATTGGTAGGCGTTGTCGGCCATCGCCTCGCGGGCGTCGTCCCACTCGTCGACCACGATCCGGTCAAGTGGGCCCGCGACGATCACGCTCCGCCACGAGCCGTCGGGGTCGACGTCGAAGGTCGTGAAACTCGCCTCGGTGGCCGCTTCGGCGTACGTCTCCTTCCGGAGTTCGGTGCTGGCGTCGAGAAAGAGGAAGTACAGCCGGTCGCCGTCGTAGCCGAACGACAGCGGAACGCCGTACGGCACGCCCTCGGCACTCATCGAGAGCACCCCCATGCCGTTGTCGATCAGTACGTCGTCGATCTCGGCGTCGTCCATTTCACTGCCCAACAGGGACTGAAAGCCTGACATATGCGGTACGAACACACACGGCAGACATAAAAGTCGGGCCGTCTCCCATCGTCTCGGAACGGCTCGGCTACTCCTGTCCCGTTCGTGTCCGTCACCCTGTGTCGACCCGCCGCCGATTCACAAAGTATTTCATAGTATAGTGCAGAGTGCCCAATACAGTCATGAACGAGTTCTCACTCACGACGTCGAACCCGGACGGCTACGACACCGAAAGCGTCATCGGCGACTTCGCGCTCGCCATCGATCCGATGGACGAGACGGGGCCGAACCCGAACGCGGTGCTCGTCGCCGACTACGCCTCGTGTTTCCTCCCGGCCGTACGGATGGGGGCCCAGCAGCACGGCTACGACGACCTCGGCGAGATGGCAATCGAGGCGACCGCAGCGGTCGACGACCACGACGACCTCCAGTCGATCGCGTTCACGCTCAAAGTGGAGTCGGCCGTCGACGATCCCGACGAACTGGTCGCTCTCGGCGAGGAACTCTGTCACGTCCACGCGGCGCTCCGCGATGGGCTGGCCGCCGATGTCACCGTCGAAGACGAGGCGTTTTGAACCGTAAAGGGCGCGATTAAAGGGCGCAGGGGCCCTTCGGACAGGTAGCCGCATGCACAACAGCGCGACAGTCAACGTCCCCGACGGAAAGCTCCTCGAAGTCGGCCTCAGCTACGACGATCGGATCACCGACGTCCGGCTGACCGGCGACTTCTTCCTCGAACCGCCCGAGAGCCGCAGGGCGCTCGAAGCCGCTCTCGAAGGCCAGCCGGTCGACGTTGCCCACGAAACGCTCGTCGAGGCAATCGAGGCCGTCGACGCCCGACTCATCGGCTTCGATGCCGGGCATCTGGCCGACGCGACACTGGAGGCCCTCGAATGACCGCCCGGATCGTCGACGCCGGCACCTACAGCGAGCCGGTCCAGCAGGCTCTCGAAGGCGTCCTGACCGACCGGCTCGACGCGGGCGAACTCGAACCCACGCTCCGGTTCTGGTACCGGGACGCCCCGGCGGTCGCCCTCGGGCGGTTTCAAGCCTACGCCGACGAGGTGGCCGTCGACTACGTCGCGGAACACGACATCGACGTGGTACGTCGGCTCACTGGCGGCGGGGCGATGTACGTCCAGCCGGGGGCGGTGATCACCTACTCGTTGTACCTCCCCCACGAACAGGTTTCGGCGGACATCGAGGCCAGCTACGCCGAACTCGACCAGTGGGCGATCGACGCCCTGCGAAGTGTCGGCCTCGACGTCAGCCACGAACCGCTGAACGACATCAGTCACCCCGAGGGGAAGATCGGCGGCTCGGCCCAGTTGCGGACCGACAACGCCGTGCTCCACCACACGACGATGAGCTACGACCTCGATATTCCCGAGATGCTTCGGGTGCTCCGGATCGGCGAGGAGAAGGTCTCGGACAAGGCGATCAAATCCGCCGAAAAGCGCGTCGCCCGGATGACCGACCACGTCGACGCGAGCCGACCCGACGTGATCGAGGCCCTCAAGTCGACGTTCGCCGACCGCTTCGACGCCGAGGCCGGCGAGTTGTCGTCGGATGTCGTCGCGGAGGCACGCGAACGTGCGGCCGACCGGTTCGGCACCGACGCCTGGAACCGCCAACTGTGACCGCTTCCTGACCCATTCATGGACGACACCACGCGGGACGAACTGCTGAAGCGCGTCAACCGGCAGAGCGCGACGATCGGAGCCAAGACGCCCGAGACGATCACAATCAACGGCGAGCCGGTCGACCTTCAGGAGTTCATCATCGAGACCCGCGAGCTGCCGGAGATCCCGCCGGGAACGCGGGAGCTTGTCTCGACGGCGAAACGCCGGCTCCGAAACGAACGAACCGAGCGGGTCGACCGGCTGAAGAACGATGATCTCGACGCGGAGACGGCCAAGGAACTCGCCGATGAGATCGTCGGCCTCGACCGCGCGCGGAACGCCCTCGACTCGCTGTACCGACCCGACTACGGCTCGGAGGTCCGGAGCGCCGAAATCGACGACTACAAGCGATGGCTCGGCTTCCTCGAATCGGTCCAGTAGCTGCCGAATACGAACCGTTTTAGTTGGTTGCAATATTCACAATACTATGGAGTATACTGTCGATGGCCGGTAGCACCGAAACGACATCCGAGCCACGGCCGGGCCGACATCCCGCCGGCGTCGTCGCCGGCACGTTCGGCGTGATCGTCCTGCTGGCGGCGATCGCTTACGCGGTGATCGTGACCGTCGTCGACTGGGTAACCGTCGGCTGGCTGGCGTATCCGGCCGCCGACGTGGCACCCTTCGTCGTCATCACGGGCGCGATTCTGACGATCCCGATCGTGATCCCGACCGTGCTGGTGTCGCTCAAACTCGCTCAAAAGTGACACGCCCGGTCAGTCGCTGACCGACAGCCCGAACCGGACTCTCGTTTCCTCGACGGTGAGATGCACCGTCTCCTCGGCAACCGACGTACCATTGGGACCTGCCGGATAGAGGCCGATCCATTCGGTGTCGACCCGCTCGGAGCCCACGTTGGCTTCGAGAAAGTAGAGCCCCGGTGTCGACAGCCAGCCTTCCAAAAGATGGTCGTCCTCGGCAGGGAGTTCGAAGCGGTCATCGCGGACGACCGTCGACTCAGCGTCCGGAGCCGGCGTCTCGTTGTACTGTTGGGGGTCGTCGGAGTCCTCGCTGACCTTCGTGGCCTGCACGGACACCGTAACCTCGGTCTCGGTTTCGTTGCGGAGCCGAAGTGATCCCGGCACCGGCGGGTCGTTGCCGAACGACAAACAGCCGCTTGCGCCCGTCACAACCGCCGCCGCGCCCACTGACAGCGTCCGTCGTGTAAGCCGAGTATCCATAGCGAATTGGTTGGATTCCCGGTGATAATTCTTCGGGCTCGGAACACGGTGGCAGACGGGTCGACACGTCGGCTGCGACGGGAATGATCAGTCGGAGAGATCCTCGGCTGTGGACTCGCTGGCGGGCGGCTCTCGGTCCTGCCGGTCCGAGGCAGTGTAGTAGATGCCGACGAGGACGATCACGCCCCCGAGGATGGTAAACCGGGTCGGGAGTTCCGCAAGGACGACGAACGCGAGAACTGTCGCGCCGATCGGCTCGCCGAGCAGCGAGACCGAGACGACACTTGATTCGAGATGCGCCAGCGCCCAGTTGATGACCGTGTGGCCGAACAGCCCCGGGCCGAGCGCGAGGCCAGCAAAGATGAGCCATTCGCGGGGCGGATACCCCGACAGCGGGTGGCCCTGTGCGAGGACGATCGCCAGCAAGGCGAGCGCACAGACGCTGTAGACGACGACCACGTACGGGACGAGCGCGACACGCTGGCGAAGCGACCGCCCGGCGAGGACGTAGCCGGCGGCCATCACGGCTCCGAGCAGCGCCAGCGCGTTCCCGTAGAGGGGGTCGGGGCCGACCAGCACGCCGCCCAGCAAGTCGCCGAGCGACATGGTTGCGATGCCGACGACGGCGACGACGATCCCCAGCGCCATCCGACTCGTGACACGCTCGCGAAGCAGGAGCCAAGCACCGAACGCGACGAAGACGGGCTGGGACTGGACGAGGGTGACACTCGCGGCGACGCTGGTCCACGCGAGGCTCTCGAACCACGCGGCGAAATGCACTGCGAGCGCGAGGCCTGCGAGCGTCGCGAAGCCGAGATCACGAGCGGTGATCCGCCGGAACTCCTCGCGGTAGTTCCAGCCGGCAACCGGGAGCAACGGCAGAGTCGTAAACAGGACGCGATACAAGGCCGCGACGGCGGGCGGTTCGCTGCTCAGCCGGACGAGGATCGCCCCGGCGCTGATCGCACAGATGGCGACCACGAGGCCAGCCATCGGCGGTACGATCGGCTCGGTCGACTGTTGCTGCCCGGAGTCGGTCGTCACAGTCCTTCTCTCCGGGGCCTACTCCCGTCGACCGTTTGTAGATTCGGGTTGCGGTGGGATGGGTACCGTGACAGAGCCCACTCAGAACTCGACGGCAAACGAGTCGACGTCGCCCGCTGCCTCGGCGATCGCCCCGAGCAGCGCGGCCACGTCGTCGAGGTCGTCGGTGTCGACCACCTCGACCGGCGTGTGCATGTAGCGGTTCGGGATGCCGATGTTGAGTGCCGGGATCCCGCTCCGAGAGGTGTAAAACCCGTCGGCGTCGGTGCCGGTTCGGGTGCCGGTGGCCTGTAGCTGGATGTTGATATCGGCTGTCTCGGCGGCTTCACGGGCGAGGTCGACCACGTTCGGGTGGTTGGCGCTCCCGCGGGAGACGACCGGTCCGTCGCCGAGTTCGACCGGGCCTTTGTGTTTGCCCGCGACGTCGGGGTTGTCGGTGGCGTGGGTGACGTCGACCGCGATGGCGGCGTCGGGATCGAGATCGAAGCCGACCATCTGTGCGCCCTTGATCCCGACCTCCTCTTGGACCGTGCTCACCGCGTACACCGTGGCGTCGACGTCGTTTTCGACCGCTCGGCGGAGTCCCTCGGCGGCGCTCCACGTGCCGACGCGGTTGTCCATCCCGCGGGCCGACAGTCGGCTGCCGCTGAGTTCGAACAGTTCTGTCGAGAACGTGATCGGGTCGCCGACTTCGACCAGTTCTTCGGCCTCCTCGCCATCGGTCGCGCCGATGTCGACGAACTGCTCGCTGATGTCGCTGTACTCCTCGCTGCCGGTCTCTCGCAGATGGATCGCCGTCTGGCCGACGACACCCTGTACGGGGCCGTCGGCGGTGTGGACGGTGACGTGTTGGCCCTGCGAGATCGTCCGATCGGAGCCGCCGATGCGGCTCAGCCGCAGGAACCCGTCCTCGAGGACGTCCCGAACGATGAAGCCGATCTCGTCGGCGTGACCCGAGAAGGCGATCTCGGGGCCCTCGCCCGATCCCTGGTGGACCGCCACGGCGTTGCCGTAGTCGTCGGTCCGGACCTCGTCGGCGAACTCGCTTACGTAGTCGATCCAGACGCGCTGGCCGTCGGCCTCGTAGCCCGAGGGACTCGGCGTCGACAGCAGCGCCGTCAGAAACTCCCGTCGTCTCTCGTCCATATCTGTGGGAACCGACAGCACACCTATCAACCTAGCGTTTGCGGTCGGCCGCCACAACCGATTTAGGCCGGGTTTCCGTGTCGACCCCATGGGAAACATCACCCTCCTCGAACTCCACGTTTCGGACGGCGACATCCAACTCGGCCCCACATCGCTCCGCGGGTCGACGACGACCGACGACAAGTCCTCCAGCGACACGGCGGCGGACACGGGAAGCGGCAGGTCCCGCGGACGGCTGGTCGTGGCCGCCGTCGTGGTCGTGTTGCTGGTCGTGGCGGCGACGAAACTCCTCGGCGAGGACGCCGCCGACGAACTGGCGGCCCTCGACGAGGAGAGCTGACCACCCGCACAAGGATTTTACTCGCTGACATCCACCACTCGGCATGGATCTCTTTCGGAGCGCCCAGGCGGTGGCCGACGCCGGCGGCGACGGCATCGTCGACTGGACGGCGGTCGCCGCCGCTGCCAAAGCCGCCACGCCCCGCGGCGACCTCGAGTTGACGGCCGACGAACGGGCGGGCTACCGGACCGACGTGCGTGCGGCCCGCGACCGGCTTCGATCGGTCGGCGGCGTCGACTTCGATCTCCCGGCGACCATCGAAATCCAGCACCGCCATCACTGGATCGACGCCAACATTGCTACCTTTCGCCGGGTCGTTGAGCCGCTGGAGGAGCAGTCGGCGCTGCTACCCGGCGTCTCGCGGGCGATCAACACTGGGACGATGGCGATCACCCTCGGTTTTCTTGGGCGGAACGTCCTCGGCCAGTACGATCCCTTGCTGTTGGCCGACACCGACGACCACTCGCTGTACTTTGTTAGGCCCAATATACGGCGTGTGGCCCGTCAGTTAGACGTCGACTACCCGCGGTTCCGTCGGTGGATCGCCTTCCATGAGGTCGCCCACGCCGCCGAGTTCGGCGCGGCCCCGTGGCTGCCGGGCTATCTCGAAGCTCGGATGCAGGAGACGGTGACCGATCTCACTGAGGGACAGCTCAACCGCGAGGCGTACCACGAACTCAACACGGCGATGACTGCCGTCGAGGGGTACGCCGAGCTACTGATGGATCGGGCCTTCGACACCGAGTACGCCGATCTCCGGGCGAAGATCGACGCCAGACGGAAGGGTGGCGGCCCGGTCGTCCAACTGTTTCGGCGGCTGCTCGGTCTGGGGCTCAAACGCCAGCAGTACGAACGGGGGGCGGCTTTCTTCGAAGCGGTCGCCGACGCCCGGAGCGTGGCTGCCGCAAGTGCGGTCTGGGACGCCCCCGAGAACCTCCCGACGGATGCGGAACTCGACACACCGGGACGGTGGCTTCAACGGGTCGACTAGCGCATCGACGACCGGAACTCCTCGAGGTTGCGGAGCACGAACCACAGGAGCACGATTCCGACCCCGAGGCCGCTGACGAAGGCCGCTGCCAACTGGAGCGGCGTGGGATCGATGTGGAGCGACATCAGGGCGGTTGAGCCCGCGACAAGCAACACGAACCCGATCCTGAGCCGGCGGTTTGCGAGTGCCTTCTCGTCGGCCGTGAGGCTCGACCCGACCATCAGCCCTCCCACGAGAACAGGTCGTCTTCGGCCGTCTGGAGCTCCTCGTTGGGAGCCGACACGTGCAGCGTGACGAACTGCCACTCGTCGCCGTCGCGCCGCCGGAGAACCCCTGTCCACCGGCTCTCGAAGTCGTAGTCGGTGTCGGTCGGGATATCACGCCACGCAAGGGAGACCTGATCGTCGAACCACGCGATGTCGCCGTCGACGGTGACCGACAGGTCGTTGCTCTCGACGCTCCAGTCTTCGGTCGTCGCCGTCTGCTCGGAGAGGCCGTTTGCGACGTCGGCGTAGCCGACCAGCCGCTCGCTGAGCCCGACTTTGATCGTGTTCGGTGCCTCCGCAAAGAACGACGCGAGGGTGTCGCCACCTTCGAGGGCGTCGTAGTAGGCCTCGACCGTCTCGGCTACATCCCGTCCCATAGGTGGCCGTCGACCGCAGGGGGCTTCAAATCAGTGCTTCGCCTCCGTCGGCGCTCAACGCCGTCGGTAGGGACCGACTACTTTTGTACGCTCCAGTAGGAAACCGACGCCAGTTTGTCGCCCAGCGGCGTCTTTCCGATGGCCGTATCGAGCGTACGGAACGGTCGGGCGACCGACCGGGGAAGCTGGCGGTAGAACCCATACGGGAGGACGAAATCGTGGGCTTCGGATTCGAGTTCGAGCTCCGAATCCGCAAGCAGGCTCTCGACGTCGGTCCGGGAGTAGAGCCGCGACCCCATCGGCAACAGCCAGTTGTAGATCACGCGCGTGCTGCCGAGATTGAACGTATCGAAGAAAATCTGGCCCTTTGTGACCCGGCGGAGTTCTCGCAGGAAGGTCACCGGCCGGTCGGCGAGATGGAAAAACCGCATGGCGAAGACGGCATCGAAGTGGTCGTCGGGAAACGGGAGCCGAGCGGCGTCGCCGCGCATGAACTCGACGTGGTCGTCGACGCCGGCGCGTTTTGCTTTCTCGCGGCCCTGAGCGAGCATCGCCGCCGAGATGTCCAGTCCGACGATGTCGGCCCCCGCTTGGGCCATCATTACCGTAAACCGACCGGTCCCGCAGGCAACCTCCAAGACGGTCTTGTCTTCGAGAGGGCCCAGCGCCGACCGAACCGCTGCCTTCTCGCGCCGATCGATGAACGCTCCACCCTCCGAAAACCGCTTGTCGTCGTACTCCTCGGCGACATCGTCGGCCTGGTACCACTCCTTGCCTTTCACAGTGGCCGAACCTGCACGCTGGAGCACTAAAACCGTACTGGATACTGTCGACCGTTCGGAACTGGACAAATACCGAGGCACTCACCCACAGACCGCCCGGAGGTTGAGGTGTTATACTAGTATCCCCTTATACAATATCTACTGACTTGTGATGTATGTAGATAACCTTTACCAGTACGTCAGTCTTGAAGCGGTAGTATGAGCACTAGTCCGGTCGAGGCCAGCAGTCGTATCGAGCTGTCGGAGACGGAGTTTCGGGACCGACTCCGCGAACTACCGCCGAGTGCGAAACTGGTTGCCAAGGTCCTCGAAACCGACCAGCCACTCTCGCAGGGCCAACTCGCCGACGAATCGCTGCTTCCCGACCGCACGGTGCGGTACGCGCTCAACCGGCTCGAGGAGTCCGATCTGATCGGCTCGCGGTACAGCTTCAAGGACGCCCGCAAACAGGTCTACTACCTCAACACGTAGCCAGCCGCCGTAGTCGACGCGGGCAGCAATCCGCCCTTTTATGTGGTCGCTCTCGAATCCACCTGTATGCAGCTTTCGGTCGTCGTGCCGACACTCAACGGCCGGGACCAGCTGTCGGCCTGCCTCGACCGGCTGACGGCTGCGGCCCCCGAGGCCGAACTCGTCGTCGTCAACGGTCCCTCGGCCGATGGGACGACCGGAATGGTCCGCGACCGCGAGGACGTCGACGTGCTGGTCGAAGTGTCGGCCCGGACGGTCAACGTCGCCCGGAACGCGGGGATCGAAGTCGCTTCCGGCGACGTGATCGCCTTCGTCAGCGACGACCTCCGGATCGAAGACGGCTGGCGACGAGCGATCGTCGACGGGCTCACCGAGGCCCCGGTGGTGACGGGGCCGACCCACCGGACGGTCCCCGGCGGGGTGACGACCGAATCGGCCGAAACGAGGGCGATCGCCGCCCGCGATGTGACCTACTTTTCGGGCAGTAACGTGGCCTTCGAGGCCGACGTATTGGACGACCTCGATGGGTTCGACGAATACCTCGAAACGGGCGGGGCACGCGACGCGGCCCACCGGCTTGCAGGAATGGATCTCGGCGTCACGTGGCAGCCCGAGATGAGCGTCCGGTGTGAGTACGAGGCCGACGGCGGCCGGACCCACCGCGACTGGGGCTGGAAGTATCGGGCGCTGTCCTACCGGCTGGTCAAAAACTACGGCCTCCGGCCCACGGTGATCCGCCGGACGGCCGCCCACGCGGTGCGTGACGCGCTGTCGGCCGCCCGCGATGTCGTTGGCGGCGACGCCCAGCCGACCGAGTGGTTCGGCACGGGTCGGGACGTGTTGTCGGGCATCGCGACCGGGAGTTCGGACGGCTTCGTCGCCCGTCGACGGGACCGAGCGGAGTCCCGAAACCCACACGGGATCTCGAAACGCGCCGACCGCGCGGTCGCCCGCTACGACTGGCGCGGCACCGAGTCGACCCCCGAGTAGGCGGTGCCTACTACGGAGCGAACCCCGGAATCAGCCGGACCGGATTCTTGTTGAACACCCGTTGCATCGCGTCCTCGGAGACGTCGAGGGTGAGAATCTCCATGAGCGCCACGTTGGGATGGATCTCGGGCGTGCCGCTGCCGAAGAGGATCCGGTCGGGGTACTCCAAGAGGCCGCGTTCGAGCAGTTCCCGCGAGCGAACCGCCCACGTGTCCAGATACAGCCGGTCGTAGGCGTCGAGCAGATCGAGCGACTGGGTCATCCGGTCGTGATCGTGGGGGTAGCCGCCGAACCCCGCCAAAATCACGGGAAACCCCTCACCGATGAGCTCTCCCTCGGCGGCCCGCGGCGGAAACCCCGGCCGGCAGTAGACGACCACCGGCAGGTCGACGGCGGCCAGCTCGGCGACCACTTCTTCGTCGGGGAGCCCGTCGACGGCGGGGTCGAGGACGAAGCCGTGAAACCGGTCGTCGTAGGCGTACTGCTCGACGTCGCCCGGTCGGATGTGGTAGTTCTCGCGGTTGGGCCGCCAGTTGCGGACCGCCGCCATCGGTCCCCCTGTGGGGTCGAGCGCGCCGTTGAGCCGGGCAAAGGCGAGGAACGGCCGGTCGACGCTGAGTCGGGCGATGGCGTTGTTAGCCCGGAGGTACCCCTCCTCGCGGGGCCGGGGCGAAGGCGAGACTGCCGCCCGGACGATGCCTGCCTGATGGCACTCCCGCTCCAACTCGTCGGGGCCGGTATCCCGCCCGTAGGTCGTCACTGCCCGCTCGTCGTGGTCGAGGTGGGCGTGTGCGTCGACCACGCGAAACCCGTGTTCGAGCTCCAGCATTGGTCGACCGTCAGACGCGCGGCATATAGTTGTTTCATCCTGTTGGATTGATCGATCAACACGCTGGCCGATACAGCCACAGACGGCCGGTCGACGGCGGCTCTTTCGGGTGGTTTGTTCCGGTAGCGATAGCAAAATTTATATAGAACTGCAAACCATCTGGTACTGAGGTTACTCATCTATGGCAGCACGACAACAGCAGCCGCTGTTCATCCTCTCGGAAGACAACGAACGGACGAAAGGACAGGACGCCCAGGACTCGAACATCCGGGCCGGAAAGGCAGTCGCCAACTCGGTACGGACGACACTGGGCCCGAAAGGGATGGACAAGATGCTCGTCACCTCTTCGGGTGACGTGACGATCACCAACGACGGGGCGACCATTCTCAACGAGATGGATATCGAACACCCCGCCGCCCAGATGATCGTCGAGGTCGCCGAGACCCAGGAGGTCGAGGTCGGCGACGGGACGACGACCGCCGCGGTCTTGGCCGGCGAACTGCTCTCGGAGGCCGAGGAGCTGCTGGAGTCGGATCTCCACCCGACGGCCATCGTCGAAGGCTACCACGAGGCCGCCCGACTCGCCGGCGAGGCGATCGACGAGCAGGTCCTCGATATCGACCTCGACGACGACATCCTCGAAGCGGTCGCCGAATCAAGCATGACCGGCAAGGGGACCGGCGACGTCACCGCCGAAGTGCTCGCCGAGCGGGTCGTCGGGGCGGTCCGACAGGTCGCCGGCGACGATCGAGTCGACCGCGAGGACGTCCGGATCCACACCCAGACCGGCGCGGCCACCAGCGCGACCGAACTGGTCGACGGCGTCGTGCTCAGCGAGGAGCCCGCCAACGCCAACATGCCGCGACAGCTCGCCGACGCCAGCGCGGTCATCCTCGAAACCGCCCTCGAAGTCCGGACCGGCGAGGCCGACGCCGAGTACTCGATCACCAACGTCGACCAGCTCGACGACGCCATCGCCGCCGAGGACCGCGAGCTTCGCGGGTACGCCGAGACGCTGAAGGAAGCCGGCGTCGACGTCGTCTTCAACACGAAGGATATCGACGACCGTGTCGCCGGCTACCTTGCCGACGCCGGCATACTGGCCTTCGAGAACGTCTCCTCGAAGAAGTCGAAGGCGCTGGCGAAAGCCACCGGCGCGAAACACCTCGGCACCCTCGAGGACATCGAGGCCGACGACCTCGGGACGGTCGCCTCGGTGTCGATCGAGCAGTACGGCGACGAGGAGGTCGCCTTCGTCGACGGCGGCAGCGAGACCGACTACGTCACGCTGTTCGTCCGCGGCAGCACCGACCACGTGATCGACGAGATCGAGCGCGCGCTCAACGACGCCATCGACGTCACCATCGCCGCCCTCGACGCCGGCGGCGTCGTCGGCGGCGCGGGCGCGAGCGAGATCGCCATCGCCGACCACATCCGGAGCCACGCTGCGGGTGTCGAGGGGCGCAAACAGCTCGCCATCGACGCCTTCGCCGACGCGGTCGACGCCCTTCCACGGACGCTCGCGGAGAACACCGGGATGGACGCCATCGACGCACTGGTCGACCTCCGTGGTCGCCACGATTCGGACGGCATCGCCGGCATCGTCTCGACCGGCCGCAGCGGCGAGGTCGGCGACCCCGTCGAGGCGGGCATCCTCGACCCCGCGGCGGTCAAACACGAGGCCATCGAGTCGGCCACCGAGGCCGCGACGATGATCCTCCGCATCGACGACGTCATCACCTCCGAGTAGCCGACCCCGCGGTCCCAACTGGACTTTTTTGACGACGCAAACCTCGCTAGCCAACACTCCGTCGACCGAGAGCTAAACCGCCATCCGGCTCACGGGAGGGTGTATGAGTAGTCGGCGACTACTTATATCGAACTGGAGTTTGTGGTGTGGTGGCGCGCGTCAGTCGAGATAGTAGCTCCTTTGTAGGTCGACTGCAATATCTTCACGAAGACAGTTACTGATCCCGAGGGAGACACCACACATGCCGAAAGAATACGACCTAGTTATCGTTGGCGGCGGGATAAGCGGCGCATCGCTCTTGTATACGGTTGCGACGTTCACCGATATCGAACGGGTGGCGTTGATCGAGAAGGAAGACGAAATCGCGGCGATCAACTCCCATCACACGAACAACTCACAGACGCTCCACTTCGGGGATATCGAGACCAACTACACCCTCGAGAAGGCCGAGAAGGTCAAGGAGGGCGCGGAGATGGTCGCGGGCTATCTCGAAGCCAAGGACCCCGACCGAGAGATGCACGCAAAGCGGAGCAAGATGGTACTGGCGGTCGGCGACGACGAGGTCGACAAGCTCGAAGCCCGCTACCACGACGAAGGGTTCGGCGACCTGTTCCCCAAACTGGAGGCCATCGGCCGCGATGAGATCGCCGACATCGAGCCCAAGGTCGTCGAGGGTCGCGATCCGTCCAAGGAGCTACTGGCCCTCCAGACGCCCGACGGCTACACTGTCGACTACGGCGAACTCGCCAAGGCGTTCGTCGAGCAGGTCGAGGAACACGAGGGGGTCGACGTCTTCCGCGGGACGAAAGTCGAGCGGGTCAACGAGACCGACGACGAGTACCTCGTCGAGACCGACGAGGCCGGCTGGTTTGCCGCCGACACCACGGTCGTCGCCGCGGGCTCCCACAGCCTCCAGATCGCCAAACGGATGGGGTACGGCGAGGATCTGTCCTTGCTACCGGTCGCCGGCAGCTTCTTCCTCGCCGACGAGGGGCTGCTCAACGGCAAGGTCTACACCCTGCAGATGAAGAAATTGCCGTTTGCCGCCGTGCACGGCGACGCCGAGGTCCACGACGGGAACCTGACCCGATTCGGCCCGACGGCGAAGGTCGTCCCCGGACTCGAACGCGGCGAGCTGTCGTCGGTGGCGGACTTCTTCGACGTCTTCGGGATGAATCTCGATTCGTTCCTGAGCTACGCCAACATCCTGGCCGACCGGATCCTTTTCCCCTTCGTCATCGAGAACCTCCTGTACGACATCCCCGTCGTCGGCCGGAAGACGTTCCTGCCGCACGTCCAGAAGGTCGTCCCGACGGTCGAGGAAGGCGACATCTCCCGCGCGAAGGGGTTCGGCGGGATCCGCCCACAGATCGTCGACACCGCGGCCAAATCACTCGATATGGGTGAAGCGAAGATTACCGGCGACGACATCATCTTCAACATCACCCCCTCGCCCGGTGCGTCGACCTGCCTGAAGAACGCGATGCGGGACACCCAGCAGGTCATCGAGTTCCTCGACGACGACTACGAGTTCGACGAGGAAGGGTTCCGCCGGGCGACCATCGACAACTTCCCACGCGAGGCCGAAGCCGAGCCGGCCCCGGCCGACGACTGAGTCGTCGACCACGGCACCGCTTTCTGTTATATACTGCCGACAACGACCGGCAGGACGACCGCGAGACCGACGAGTCCGGCCCCGAAGCCCATCCGCGCGAGGGTCGGCCCGCGGTGGGGCGATGGCTCCAGAAACGCGTGGTCGGGGGCCTCGGGGTCGTAGTAGACCGTCGTCGACGCGCCGGGCTCGTAGCCTGCGAGCGCGGCTTCGACGGCCGACTCGCTGTGGAACAGCTTGGTGTACCGGCTCGCACCGGGGTAAAGCCGGTCGCCGTGCCGCCGTCGGGTCGGTGTCAGATACTCGTATTCGACCCGTGGGACGTAGACGACTTGGCTACCGTCTTCGATCCGGTCGACGCCCGTCGACTCGATGGTGCCGCTGGCGGTCTGGGCCCGGCGGACCGCTCCGCGCTGGTGGCGGTACTGACGGGCTCCATCCCACAGCAGTGCGATCCCGGCGAGTGCGAGAACCCCGCTCACGACACCGAGAACGGTTGTTTCGGAGACGCCGACCATACAGTACGGTGTCGACCCACGGGCAAATAGCTACGCCACTGGGCCGGGTCGGCGGCCCGTCCGTTACTGGTCGACCGCCGCGAGCCGGTCGCCGAGCACCGACCGGATCGCTCCGGTGTCGCCGCCGAGCCGGAGGAGTTGGACCCCGTCGTCGACTGCCTGCCGGGCGTCGGCCGGGTCGTTGTGGATCCGGCCGACCGGGACGTCCGCTTCCAGACAGGCCTCCCGAGTGCGGTCGATGGCGGTCTGCAGTTGCTCGGGATGCTTGCCGAGCGGCTCGCCGTCCGACATCGACATCGAGAGGTCTGCGGGACCGATGAAGGCGAACCCGAGCTGTGGGACCGAACAGATCTCCTCGATGTTGTCGACCGCCTGCGTGTTTTCGATCATCGTCCCGACGAGGACGTGGCTGTCCTCGCCGCCGATGTGGCTGTCGACGTAGCCCGCCCACTCGCTGGTGCGACCGACGCCGACGCCGCGGTCGCCGACGCCGCCGTCGTAGGCGAAGTGGGCGGCCGCGACCGCCGGGCGGAGTTGGGCGGCCGTTTCGATACGAGGGATGAGGATCGTCCGCACCCCGGCGTCGAGGACCTTCCTGACGAGTGCGGGCTCGGGTTTCGGGATCCGAACGAGCAGTTCGATCCCGCCGGTCTCGGCGGCCCGCGTCAACTCCTCGAAGACGGTGCTATCGTAGGGGCTCGGCCCGCCGTGTTCGAAATCCAGCCAGACGAAATCGAAGCCGACCGCGCCGAGGGTCTCGATCACCGTCGGCGAGAACGTCGCACACGCCGCCCCGAAGAGGGTCTCGCCGGCTTCCAGCGCCTGCCGGAGGCCGTTTTCGACCCTCATCGGCTCGCCTCCCGGCCCAGCCCGTCGTGGTTGACCGTCGACGCCGGCAACTCGCCCTCGTAGACGGCCCGCACGTTGGCTGCCGCACCGCGGCTCATGCGTTCGAGGGCGTCGTAGGTGACGCCAGCGATGTGGGGCGTCATAATGACCTCGCTGTGCTCGTAGATCGGATGGTTCGCGCCGGGTGGCTCGTCCTCGAAGTTGTCGATTCCGGCCCCGGCGATGGTGTCGGTGTCGAGCGCCTCAAGCAGGGCGTCCTTGTCGACGACCCCGCCACGAGAGGTGTTGATCAGGATACCGTGTTCGCCCAGCGCCTCGAACTGTTCGGTCGAGACGGCGTGGTACGTCCCGTCGACCAGCGGGACGTGGAGGCTGACGGCGTCGGAGACCGCAAACAGGTCGGTGAGTTCGTGGACGCGCTCGGCGCCCGTCGGGAGGTCTGCCTCGGGGGAGTGTGGATCGTAGATGGCGAGATCGAGACCGATGCCCTGAGCGATCGTTGCCGTCTCGTGAGCGATGGAGCCGAACCCCATCAATCCGAGCGTATTGCCCTGCAGTTCGTAGCCGACGAACTCGGAGCGATCCCAGCCGCCGGCCCGAACATGGCGGTCGGCCGCCGCGAGGTTCCGCCGGACCGCGAACTGGAGGGCGATAGCGTGTTCGGCGACCGACCGCGAGTTGACGCCGGGGGTGTTGCAGACGACGATACCGTTCTCGGAGGCCGCCTCGATGTCGACGTTGTCGAGGCCGCTGCCGTGTTTGGCGATCACTTTCAGGTTGTCCGCGCGCTCGATCACCTCGCGGTCGAGGGCGGCGACCCTGACGATCGCCGCGTCGTAGCGGGCGATATCGTCGAGAGCGGCGGCGACGCTCTCGTAGGCGTCCATACCGGTACACTCGGCAAAGTCGGTTATCGATTCGGGTCCCGCAGGGTCGATCTGTGGAGGGAGCAGTATCTGCCACGGGGCTGACATAGGACTCTATTTGTGACGATCAGTGAAAAGTATACGACCCGAAACCGGGGGTTTCAGTCCTTCTATCTGTGAATTTCGCCTGTTTCGATATATCAGATCGGGCTACTCGCTCGACGAGCGCGTCGGCGTGGGGTCGGCGGTCGAACGTCGCGGGGAGCAGGTTCGGGTGTAAACACGAAGCCCGAGGCGTCGCCGTTGACAATACCCGTCGACAGCAGAAAAAAACCGAACGAACAGGAATATCCGTCGCAAGTATTGCACCATCACAGTATAACCTACAATTCGCAAAATTTGTAGTGCAAATTCGCACGCTATTTCTAATTATTTTTATTTTAGATAAAGACTTTTACTGCTTGTCAATCCTTCACGAGACAACGAATGTCGACGGAACAATCGAACGTCGGGCAGAGCGAGCAGGCGGGTATCGAAGACGGACTGATAGCCAATGCACAGGGGGCGGTGGGTGTGGTTCACGCCACCTCGGAGTCGGTCGACGAGCGGCTCGATCTGATCCGCGAGGCCGCCAGCGCGCAGGTCGAGGACATGGAGTCAGTTGCCGAGGACGTGACCGACCTCAGCGCCACCATCGAGGAGGTCGCCGCCAGTGCCGACGAGGTCAGCGAGACGACCGAGCGGGCGGCAACGGCCGCATCCGACGGTCGAGAAGCCACCGGTGAGGCGACCGAGGCGATGGAGGCGGCCTCGACGGCCACCCAACAGGTCGCCGCCCGGGTCGAGACGCTCGAAGCCGAGATCGACCGCATCAACGAGGTGGTCGACGTGATCGACGACATCGCCCAGCAGACCAACCTCTTGGCGCTGAACGCCTCGATCGAGGCCGCCCGCGCCGGCGAGGAGGGCGACGGGTTCGCGGTGGTCGCCGAGGAGGTCAAGAGCCTCGCCGAAGAGTCCCAGTCCCGCACCGAGGAGATCGAGACCGCCGTCGACGAGATCCAGTCGGTGACCGACGAGTTGACCGGCGCGCTCGACGAGGCGGTCGACGCCGTCGAAGCCGGGGCCGACGAAGTCGACACCGCCGAATCACAGTTGGATATCGTCGACGACGAGATGGCGTCGGCGGCCGCCGGCGTCGAGGAGGTCTCGGAGGCAGTCTCGGAAGGCGCGGAGGCCAGCACGCGGGTGGCGAACGTCACCCGGAACACCGCCGATGCAGCACGGGAGATCGAAAGTTCGGTCTCCGAGATCCACGACGAGCGGGCCCAGACGACGGCCCTCCTCGGCGAGATCGACGACGCACTGTCGACCGCGCGCCAACACCGCGACCGCCGGCTCCGGGCGGCCGACAGGGTGCCGACCGGGCTCGACGACTTCGACCGCGACGGCGGGCTTCCGGCGGGCTCGCGGGACGTGATCCTCGCCGACACCGACGGCTCGACGACCGACCGCGCCGTCGACGAGGCGGTCGCCGGCTTTGCTGCGGCAGCCGTCGACGCCGGCTGGGCGGTCTCGCTGTCGCCGACCGCCTCGATGGACCGGTCGACGCTCGCCTCGGTCCTCAAACGGGAGGCCGGGGTCACCCTCGACGACGCGCTGGCGAGCAACCGACTGTTCGTCCTCGATCTCTTCGGTTCGTGGCGGCCCGAGGAGAACGTGATCGACGTCACCGAACACGGTCTCTCGCGGGCCAACAGTCAGGTCGACGCCAAGCGGGACCGGCCCTGTGTGGTGATCGGTAACATCGCAGGCGAACTCGATCTGATGGGCGAGGCGGCGGTTCGGGAGAACACCTACGACAACGACGGCGAGACGTTGAGCGACGACGATCTGGTGGTGAACGTGGTCGACGAATCGGCGGTACCCAACCAGCTCCAGTCGTTCTACGTCGGCGCGGCCGACACCATCTGCCACCTGTAGCGTGTTCGGCCGGCACAGCGCGTGCCGATTTCTGGGAGTCGACGGTGATTATAAATCAGCCCCTGCCGAAGCCGGATATATGACTGTACTCGCGCCGTTCGACGGCTCGGAACTGGCCGAAACCGCACTCCAGCGTGCCGAAACGTTCGCCGACAGCCGCGACGAATCGGTCGTCGCACTGACGGTGTTTCCCGATGACCCGGCGTTCGCCGTCGAGCGCGGCTGGGTCGACTCCCCCGACTCCTACGAGCCAGAAACGCTCTGCGAGCGGTTCGAACACCGGGTCGACGAACTCGTCGACGCGACCTACCGGTGTGAGACCCCCGACAGCAGCGACGTCCTGACCGCGACGGCGACCGACGACATCACGCGGACGATCCGGCAGGTCGCCGCCGAACTCGACGTGTCGGTGATCTTCATCGGGACCGAAAACGCCGGCCGGATCTCGACGCCGGTCACGAGCGTCGGCAGCCCGCTGTCGAAGGACCCCCAGTACGACGTCCACATCGTTCGCCACACCGAGTAACCCACAGCGAGCCCGTTGTCACTGCGTGAGAACCGGTCGACTGATTTAGTAGCCACTGCCTACCTTCCGAACATGCAGTATCTCGTGGCCACCGACGGCTCGGCAGTCAGCGACAGGGCGATCGAACACGCCGCCATCGAGGCGACCGCGTGGGACGCCCCCCTGAAGATCATCCACGTGTTGACGCCCGAACCAAAACTGGTCGACGGGAGCCTCGTCATCCCCGGCAGTGAGGCGTCTCTCGAGTACGGACGCCGAACGCTCTCGGAGGCCGAACGGCTGGCGGCGACCGCCGCCGAGAAACGCGAAGCGACCATCGAGACGTCGACGGAGTTGCTGGCCGGCCAGCCGGCCGACCGGATCACCGCCCACGCCGCCGAAAACGGGTTCGACGCGATCTACGTCGGCCACCACGGCGACTCGGAGGCCTCCAGCGACCGGGTCGGCAGCGTCGCCAAAAGCGTCCTCGATAAGTCGACCGTCCCCGTGACGGTAATCAAGTAATCCCCCCACCCCGGTCGACGCCGGCACCCTCCCGTGATAAATAAGGTTTTTACATGATATTCACGAAGATTGTACAATGTCAACTACCGACGGGAGCGAGACGGTCGAAGTCGACAAACAGTCCCTCGTCGAGATACGGGATCTGGTCGCGGAACTCGAACAGAGCGGCCAGACCGTCGGCGAGATGATCGAGGCTAACAGCGAGGTCATTCAGGGGTACGAGCCCAAACTGGAGCGGATCACCGACGAGGTGTCGAACCTCACGGCGACGATCGAGCAGATCGCCGCCACGGTCGATCAGGTCGACGAGCAGGCCGAGCAGGCGACGACGCTGGCTCAGGACGGCGCGCAGTCGACTGCGCAAGCCGTCGAGGCGGTCAACGACGTCGCCGAGGCCTCCCAGACGGTCTCCGAGGAGGTGACGAACCTCAAACGGAAGGCCACCGAGATCGACGAGATCGTCGAGGTGATCAACGGGATCGCCGAGCAGACCAACCTCTTGGCGCTCAACGCCTCGATCGAGGCCGCCCGCGCCGGCGAGAGCGGCGACGGCTTCGCGGTGGTCGCCGACGAGGTGAAAACGTTGGCCGGCGAGTCACAGGAGAACGCCGAGACGATCGAGGAGATGATCACCGCGATCCAGCGGTCGACCGAAAACACCGTCGAGAGCCTCGATACGATGAACGACCGCATCGACACCGGCATCACCGACATCGAGAACGCGGCGAACTCGCTTTCGACCATCGCCGAGCAGATCGAGGGGGTCTCCGACAGCCTCGATCAGGTCGCACAGGCGACCGACGATCAGGCCGACAGTACACAGGAGGTCGCCACGCTCGTCGACGAGACCGTCGAGGGGCTCGCCGACGTCATCAACGCCATCGAAAACACCCAGTCGGCCGCGACCGATCATCAGGAGACGATCGCACAGCTCCGGCGCGAGGTCGAAGAGTAGACCGATCGAGCGAACCGAACGATCCGGCGCTTCGCGGCTCAATCGAGCCGCATCGCCGCATCCCGGTCGACAAGTGGGTCGGCGTTGGCTGTCGGCAGCGTGACGACGTCCTCCGACCGGAGGGTGTACTCCCGGCCGTCGACGCCGAAGATCTCGCCGACGTTCTTCGTGATTCTGAGAGTCGTGCGATCCTCGTCGTCGGTGTCGGCCGCCGAATCACCGTTGGCTTCGGCAGCCCCTCCAGCGGTTGCTGTCGTGGCTGGCTGCTCGGTCGACGGCGCGTCCGCCGGGACTTCGGTGGTCGTTCCGCCGTCGGTCGAGGGTTCGATCACCGCCTCGGGCTCCGGTTCGGCTTCGGGTGGTGGGATCTCGTTCGGCGTACGGTCGGTCGGCGCTTCGGTCGACGCCTCGGGCGCGGCGTCGGCCGGCGTCGTGTCGGTCGGAGCCGCCGGATCGTCGACCGTCCCGGCGTCGGTCGGGGCGGGCTGCTCCTCGCGGTCGGCCGCCGGCTCCGAGCCGCCGCCCATCGCGTCGGCGAGCACCCCGTCGGCCGCGCCGTCGGCCGGCTCCGACTCGTCGACCCGCTCGGTCGGTGACGGTGGCGCGGCCGGCTCCCCCGCCGGCTCGGGGTCGGTGGTACTCGGGTCGGATTCGCCCGACAACACGTCGAGGACGCTCCGTTTGTTCCGCTCGATCCGGTCGACCAGATCGTCGAACAGTCGTCGCTCCTCGGAGGTCATCCCCTCGTCGTCGACCGGCATGTCGGCAGCCGCGAAGGAGGCGAGTTTGACCACCTTGCCGACCCGGCGCTCGTAGACCGCCTCGGCGACCTCCGTGGCGGTGTCGAGTTCGTCGGAGAGCTGCCGGACTTCGTCGTCCGAGAAGGGATCGTCGACCTGCTGGGCGCGGCGATCCCGGCTGGCTTTGAGGTCCTGAAGATAGGCCGCGACGTCTTCGTAGAAGGAATCGCGCAGCTGCTGGAGGCTGTCCTTGCGGCGTTCCTTCGATTGGACTGTCCGAAGCTCGTCGAGTTTCATACTTTTTCGGCCTCGCCGCGCGCCATGAGGAAGACGCCGACGTGTTCTGCTACTGTGTGTGTACCCGGCTCCAACTTAGTTATGTCGCCGTCGAGTTCGACCCGCCGTGGCTCGTCGATGTCGATCTCGACCGAGCCCCCGCGAAACGGCTCGGGGACCGCGTCGACCAGCGGGTCGAAGGCGTCGAGCGCCTCGCGGTCGATCGGCGTAACGACGAGCCCGCTGCCGCCGTGGAGCGACTTCGGGAGGCGAATGAGTCGGTGGGTGTCGGTGGTCACCGGCTCGTCGATCGGGGCGGATTCGGCGTCGGCGACTCGCTGGGCGAGACTATCGGCCAACAGCCGGATCCCCGGCCCGCCGGCCTCCATGTTGCCGGCTGCGATCGCCTCGCGGTTCGCCGAGACGGCCCCGAGGATCGTCTCGGCGCGGCCTTCGCCGATGCCGTCGATCGCGGTCAGCCGTTCGAGGGCTGCCGACTCGTCGAGGCCGTCGAGGTCGTCGACGAACGCCACCAGCGCCGCGTGGACCCGCCGGCCCCAGCCACCCTCGGTGCGGAGCACGCGCCGGGTCGTCCCGCCGGCCGAGACCGTCCGGATCAGCCCGTCGGTGTCGAGGTTTTCGGCCAGCACGTAGTCGACGATCTCCCGGCGAGCGTCGCTATCGAGGTCCTGTATCTCCGGGTCTCGCACGTGGACGTGATACCCTCGGCCGCCCGAGAAGACGACGCTGACGTCGTCGAAGCCGAAATCCGCCTCGACGAACGCTAACAATCGGTGGAGGGCGTCCTTGCAGGCGGCCAGCATCTCCGCGTAGGTGGCCTCGCTGGGGTCGACGCTCGGCAGGTGGTCGGCGTCGAGATCGAAGACGAGATCCGCCCCTCGCCATCCCTTCTGGGACATCGTGCTCGCCGAGGGGTCGGTGTAGCGGGCGGCCGAAAAGTAGACGTGCCGCGGTGACTCGCGGGCCAGAAAGTCGTCGACGTCGCCGAGATCGAGCTGGGACTGGTGGCGAACCATCGTCGTCCCCGTGCCGGGCGTCCACGGGATGTGGCCCCACTCGCGTTCGTTGGCCGCCGGCGGGAGGGCGACCGTCGACTGGCGGTAGTAGTCGCCGAACCGCTCGCGGAGGTACTCCCGGGTGGCGTCGTCCATTCGACTTTTCGTTATGGGGAGGCTACTTAAGTCGTTGCCGTTCGATCGGCAGGCAGAACCAGCCGGCTTGGTCGTGGCAACCGGCTGGTGACTACCGGTCCGTAGCCGAAAACAGCGTGCCGACCAACCCGACTCAACACTTACGGACCGAATGGCCGAGGGTCGACCTGTGGTTCCCATGACCGTCGAAACCCTCCACGACAAGTTCGTTTACGAGCTCCAGCAGGCGTACTACATCGAAACCCAACTGGTCGACGTCCTCGAAGAGATGGATCAGACCACTGCCGACGAAGAACTCAGCAACGGCTTCCAGCGCCACCAGCGGGAGACCGCCGAGCAGGCTCGACGGCTTGAAGACGTCTTCGAAGCCCTCGACGAGCGGCCCGACGCATGGCAGTGTCACGCCCTCGATGGCCTCGTCGAGGACCATTCGGAGTTCCTCGAGGACGCCGCCGCGGACGACGACCTGATCGACCTTTACAACGTCGGCGCGGGGGTGAAAGTCGAGCGACTGGAGATCAGCGTGTATGAAGGACTGCTCAACCACGCCACCGAACTCGAGTTGCCGAACGAGGTCACCGAACCGCTCGACGAGACCCTCGACGAAGAGGAGGCCACGCTCACGGAACTCGAAGGCGCGATGAGCGGGTCGACCATCCAACAGCTGTTCGGTCGGCTGACCGGGTAACACGGCCCGAAACGCCGTCGACACCCAGCAGCCGACGCCTGCTGGCGGCCGACAGCCGTGTCTCAACTCGTGGCCCGTTTACATGCATGTGGGCATTCTTTTGTTTCCGCGCGCAAAACTGACCTGCAGTACTGCCGATGGATTACCAGTGGCTGATAGACCGTGTCGACGGGATCATCGTCAACCGGTCGAAGACTGTCATTCTCGCGTTCCTGCTCCTGACGGTCGTGTTCATCGGCGGACTCGGATCGATCTCTACCGAGAGCGGCCAACAGCAGTTCATCGAGGATCTCCCCTCGTTTCAGGCGATCGAGGACATCAACGAGGACTTCGGCAGCAGTTTCTCCCAAGAGACCACGAGCACGACGCTGATACAGGAGTCGACCAACGTGCTCTCGAAGGGGGCGCTGATCGACATGCTGGAAACCAGACAGCGGATAGCCGATTCCGGGGCCTTGCGTGTCACCGGGACGTCGACGGTGGCCGAAACCGTCGCGACGACGCTTGATCCCGACGCGTCGACGCCCGAGGCCCAACTCCGAGCAGTTCAGCGGGCATCGCCGACCCAGATCGACAAGGCGGTCCGGACGGCCGCCGAGCGGAATCCCGGCTTTAGCTCCCAGTTGAGCGAGGACTTCAACCGCCAGTCGGCCTCGGCGTCGTCGACACGGGCGAGTGTCACCCATCGCGCCGGTCCCGGTGAGGGGTCGTCGGCCGGTCCGGGCGGCGCATCCGAGTACCCCCCGAACAAGGAAGAACGGATCGAGCGACTGGTGGCCGACGACAGTTCGACGATCTGGGTGCAGGGAACGCCGCCGGACACCACCGGCATCACGACCAGCGTGGTGTTGCCTTCGGCGCTCGTCTTGATTATGCTGTTCCTCGCGGTCGCCTACCGCGACCTCGTCGACGTCCTCATCGGGCTGCTGGCGATCGTGATGACGCTGCTCTGGACGTTCGGCTTCATCGGACTGGTGGGGATCCCCTTCGCCGTGCTGTTGATCGCGGTGCCGCCGATCCTCATCGCCATCGGGATCGACTTCGGGATCCACTCGATCAACCGGTACCGCGAGGAACGGGTCACGGGGAAGGGGATCTCCGAGTCGATGATGCTGACGACCGATCAGGTGAGTGTCGCCTTCTTTATCGTCGTCGGCACCTCCGCGATCGGCTTCCTCTCGAACGTCGTCAGCGCCTTCCCCCCGACACGGGATTTCGGCATCGTCGCTGCCGCCGGAATCGTCTTTACCTTCCTCATCTTCGGGATCTTCGTCCCCGCCCTGAAGGTGACCGTCGACCGGGCCCGCGAGAAATATCCGATCCCAACCATCTCCCAGACTCCGTTCGGCTCCGACGCCTCGGCGCTGGGTCGTGGGCTGGCGGCCGGGATCGGCGTGGCTAAACGCGCGCCGGTAGCGTTCCTGCTGGTCGCACTAGTGCTCACCGCCGGCGGGGCGGTGTATGCGACCGGTGTCGGAACGGGATTCAGCCCCGACGACTTCAACCCCGACGCCGAAACCCCCGAGTACCTCCAGTACCTCCCCGAGTCGATCCGACCCCCCGAGGAGTTCGAGTACGTCCGACTCAACGACTATCTCGACGAGAACTTCCAGCAGGACGGCCAAGTCCTGATGTACGTCGAGACGCCGATGGAACGGGGGTCGGCGCTCGAATCGATCCACCGGGCCGGCGAGGACCCGCCGTCGACGTTCCGGTCGACGGGCCGTCAGGCCGACACCCAGAGCATCATCACGCTAATCGAGTCGCGGGCGGAAGCCGACCCCGAGTTCCGGCGGTTGGTCGAGCGGAACGACCGCAACAACAACGGGATCCCCGACCGGAACCTCGAGTTGATCTACGACGAACTCGAATCCGCCGACGGCATCGACACCAGCCGGTTCCTCGACGAAAGCCGGCGGAGCACGCAGGTGATCTACACCGTCGACGGCGACGCCGGCGACGAGGAAGTCACCGACGACGCCTATGCCGTCGCCGGCGACCTTCGAGGGGAAGCCCAGCCGACCGGCAGCGGCGTCATCTTTGACGAGGCGATCTCGCTGGTCTTCGAGTCGGTCATCCAGAGTCTCGTGTTGACGCTGGTCGGCGCGGCGCTGTTCTTGATCGTCGCCTACTGGATCATCGAGGGTGCGCCCTCGCTGGGCGTGGTCAACATCGTGCCGATTGGGGTGACGGTGGTGGCGCTTGTGGCCTCGATGCGCGCACTCGACATCAGCTTCAACGCGATCAACGGGACGATTCTGGCGATCGCCGTCGGGATCGGGATCGACTACTCGGTTCACATCGTCCACCGCTTTGCCGACGAGTACGCCGAACGCGACCTCTATTCGGCCCTCCAGCGGACCGTCATCGGCACCGGCGGCGCGCTGACCGGCAGCATGCTGACGACCGTCTTCGGGATCGGCGTCCTCGTGTTGGCGCTCAACCCCGCCCTCGGCGCGTTCGGCGCGCTGATCTCGCTGAGCGTGCTGTACGCCTATCTCGCCTCGCTGTTCGTCCTGCCGTCGGTGCTTGTCGTCTGGGCCCGGCTGGCCGGCGACGACGACGCCACACTGCCAGTTGTCGGCGCACTCGGTGGTACAGACGGCGATGCAAGCGGCGACTCGACGACCACCCCACGGCGTGAGGACTGACTGGAGCGTAAGACTAACCATCCTGGGATGGGATCTCAGGGTATGGACTGGCCACACGATCCCGACGGCGAACAGGGCAGCGAGGGCCGCCGCCAGTACGGGCACGCCGTGATCGCAAAGAAAGTCGACGAAGACGACGACTTCCCGCTGGAGCGAGCAGCGTTCGTCGAGGAGTACGGCGACGACCCGATCCGGATCGACCACGAGACGGTCGTGCCGCTCCGGGAGATCTTCGATCACGTCGACCAGTCGAGCTTCGAGACGATCGTCGACATGCATCAGGCGGTCGGCACGGCGATGCGGGACAACGACCTGTGGTTCTACGAGGGTGCCGACGCGTTCAGCCGCACGCGCTAAGCCTCACCGGTTAGCCCGGCACGATATTAATGGTTCTGCATGGGTCTTTTAGCCGATCGAGCCGAATACGTACGTATGCACAATGGTATCACTGTACGTGACCTAATGAATCGCGAGTTCGTCGGCGTCAGCGAGTCCGACAGCCTCGCCGAGGCCGCCGAGCTAATGCGTGCGGAAGGCGCCACCGCGGTCGTCGTCCTCCGTGGGTCGGAGCCGATCGGGACGCTCTCGCCGGCGGGGGCGATGGCCGCGATGCTCGATGCCGACCCCGAGTCGACCACCGTCGGCGAGGTCATGGCCCCGCCGGTGCCGACCACCGACCCCTCGACGCCGCTGTCGGTTGCGGCCCAGCAACTAGTCTCACAGGGGGTCTCCCACCTGCTGGTCGTCGACGAGGGGGCGGCGGTGGGGCTGGTGACCGACCGAGAGGTGTTGGCGGCCAGCGGGACCACCCCCGCCGACGAGGCTCCGGCCCCGGCCGCCGAGGCCTCGACCGAACGGACCGCCGAGCCGGAGCCGGCACCCGCCGACGAGTCGGTCCAGAGCATCTGTGAGGTCTGTGGCTCGCTGGCCCCGGAGCTGTCGACGGTCAACGGGCAGGCCGTCTGTGCGGACTGTCGGGCCCACTGATGGAGATCACACAGCCGACGACCGCAGCCGTCGAGCCGCTCGTCGACTGTAGGATGGAGTTGGCGGCCGACCAACAGCAGTACGGCTCCCGGCTGTCGACCGAGGCCAACCGGCAGGCGGTCTCGGAGACGATCGCCCGCCACATCGTCACCGGCGGGCTGTTGGTTGCCCGCGAGGACGAAGCGATCCGCGGGTTCGTCATGTACCACGTCGAGGACGGCCGCTACCAGCAGGACGAGACCACCGGCATCATTGTCACCCTCTACGTCCGGTCGGAGTTCAGGGACGACGGCATCGGCAGCGAACTGCTGGCAGCCGCCGAGGAGCAGTTGGCCGCCGAGGGCGTCGACACAGTCACGCTGGAGGTGCTGGCGGCCAACGACGACGCCCGGCGGTTCTACTCGCGGCAGGGGTACCGGACCCATCGGCTCGAACTCGCAAAACGGATCGAAAACGATACACACTCAAAGGACGAGGGGTAATCGACGGCTGCGCGCTAGGAGAGCATGGGCGGTTCATGCACTCGACTTGTAATCGAGACTTCCAGGGTTCAAATCCCTGTCCTAGCTTTCCTCGTTTCTCGCCGGTGCTGATTTCGGCTGGGTCGCCGATACGTGTCGACGCCGAATCACGCCGACGTTGTTGGCGACGTTTGCGGTCAGTGTTCGGAACGCATCGGCGGTCTCACCCTCGTCGAGAATGACCGGCTCGCCGCCGTCGCCGCCGGCTCGCACGGCTGGATCGAGCGGGAGCGCGCCGAGGAAGGGGAGGTCCTCATTGTCGGCCAGTTCCGCACCGCCACCGCTGCCGAAGATGTCATGTTGGCCGCCGCAGTCGGGACACCGGAACGCCGACATGTTTTCGGCGATTCCCAACACTGGCGTTTCGTGCTGGCCGAACATCCGGAGTCCTTTGACGGCGTCGTCGAGGGCGACCTGTTGGGGCGTGGTGACGATCACCGCGCCAGTGAGGGGCAACGTCTGGAGCACCGTCAGTTGGGTGTCGCCGGTTCCCGGCGGCAGATCGAGGACGAGATAGTCGAGTTCCCCCCAGTCGACGTCGTCGACCAACTGAGTCAGAATCTTGTGGACCATCGGGCCGCGCCAGATCACGGGGTCGTCCTCGCCGACGAGGAAGTCCATACTCATCAGTTTCATCCCGTAGCGCTCCGGCGGAATGAGCGTCTTGTCCTCGGTGGCCTCGGGTCCCTCGTCGCTTTTGACCATCCGGGGGACGTTTGGGCCGTAGATATCGGCGTCGAAGAGGCCGACCCGGGCGCCGAGTTGGGAGAGGCCGGCGGCGAGGTTGACCGCGACCGTCGACTTGCCGACGCCGCCCTTCCCGGAGGCGACGGCGATGATGTTCTGGACGTTGGGCAGCACCTCGTCGTCCGACCCCAGCGAGTTGGGGAGGCCGGCGCTGATCGAGAGGTCGACGTCGGAGGCCTCTTCCGCGAAGACCTCCCGCACGTCGTTGGCGATCTCCGATTCGTGGGGGGCGTAGGGGGCACCGAGGGCCAGCGAGACGTTGACCTCGTCGTCGCTGGCGTCGACCGCGTTAACGAGTCCCAGCGAGACGATATCGTCGCCGAGATCCGGGTCCTCGACCGTCGACAGCAGTTCAAACACGGCGTCGTCGTTCATAACTGTCACTCGGCGCGACCGCTGAATAAGGATTTGGTCCGCGTACGTCCACCGAGCGACGGGGTTACTCGATCGTGGCCGTCGCGTTGGCGGTCTGGCGTTCGTTCACTCGCAGTTCGACCGTATATTCGCCCGGTTCTTCGGGGTTGTCGACGGCGGGATACACGACGGTGACGACGTCACCCGACTGGAGCGTATACCCCGACTCAAGAGTGATATCGAAGGAGTACGCGTTGTTGTTGACGCCGCTGATGTGGGTTTCGTTGAACGTGTGTTCGGCGGTTCCGTCCCCGTCGGAGTCGACGCCGATCTCGATCTCGTCGTGTTGGGCCGCGCTGACGACGAACTGCTCTCTGGGATAGGTGGCTCCGATTTCGCTCAGTTCCTCTCCGGCAGTCGTCTCGTCGACCGTGATCCCGAGCGATTGAGTTACCTCGGTCGCACCGGCGGTGTCGTTTTCGATCGACGTCCCGTTGCCCGCATCCGATCCGTCCCCCGCGGGCAGTCCGCTACAGCCCGCAAGGGCAACGATCAGCACGAGCCCGATCGTCTGGAGAAGCTTGTTCACAGGAACGCGTGACTATCTGTCGGTGAATACCTTATGGGACGGAGACAGAACTATCGGTAGGACGGCGGTGGCGAGTGTTATTGACGTTATCGGCCGTCGACGACCGTCCCGGCCTGTTCGCCGTTTAAGAAGTCGCCAACCGAGTCGGGGCCGAAGATGTGGGCCGGCGCGCCGAGCGCGAGGAGTTCCCGGACCTTCCCGGCCATCCCGCCGCTGACGTCGGTCGACTCGCTGTCGCCGAGCACCGACGCAACGTCCTCGAAGGATCGGATCTCGTCGATCACCGCGTCGTTTTCGTCGAGCACGCCCGGCACGGTCGAACAGAGTCCGACACGAGTGGCCTCCAGCGAGTCGGCGAGGCTGGTGACGATCTCGTCGCCACTGAGAACCGTCACCCCTTCGCCCGCGTGGGCGATCACGTCGCCATGCAACACCGGAACGAACCCCTCCGCGAGCAGCCCGGCGGTAGCGTCGACCGGCAACGAGAGCACTCCCTCGTGGTCGCGGGCGGCGACGGAGAGTGGATGGACCGGGACGGCGGCCACGTCCCGCGTTTGGAGGCGGTCGACCACCTCGGCGTTGAGCCGCTTCATCGCGCCGTGGATCGCGGTCACCGCCGCAGCCTCGTCGCTCCCGTCAGTCGTCGACACCCCGTGTTCGGCGGCGTGGACGTGGCCGAAACTCCCCCCGCCGTGGACGACGACGAGCCGCCCGGCGTCGGCGTCGACTGCTGCCGCGACGGCGTCGACGACGCCATCGAGCGACGCGTCGTCGACCGTCTCGGGCGAATCCTTGTCGGTGATGACGCTGCCGCCGAGTTTGAGGACCACGAGATCGTCGGTCATTCGTCCTCCTCGACACGGACGCCCTCGGTCGCCAGTTCGGCACGGAAACTGTCCTCACAGCCCGGCGTGTACCGGAGGCTGGTCCGGGTTTCGTCGGTGCGGTCGAGGGCGACGATACAGCCGCCGCCGCCCGCGCCGGTCAGTTTCGCGCCCTCAGCGCCGGCCTCACGGGCGGCCCACACCATCGTATCCAGCGACCGTGAGGAGACGCCCAGCGCAGACAGCAGTCCGTGGTTGATGTTCATCAGATCGCCCAACTCGGCGATCAGGTCGTCGCTCGGTGCGGCGTTCGGATCGGCCTCGCGGAGCAACTCCTCGCCCGTCGAGACGATGTCGCCGATAGCCCCGACCGTATCGGCCGCGAAGTCGTAGCGATCCCGGAGCGCACGGACGTCGGCGACCAGTTTGCCAGTGTCGCCCGCGCCGCCGTCGAAGCCGACGACAAAGGGGAGGGTCGGCGTCGACAGCGTGGTACAGTCGTCGCCCTCGACCCGGACCGCCCCGCCCATCGCCGAACAGAAGGTGTCGGCGCGAGAGGCTTGGCCGTCCTGGACTTCGTACTCGGCCCGGTAGGCACGGTCGGCGATCTCCCGGCGGTCGAGCGGTTCGCCCAGCGCGCGGGTGGCGGCGTCGATGCCGGCGACGACGACGGCCGCCGACGAGCCCAGCCCCGCGCCGAGGGGGATCTCGCTTTCGACGGTAATATCGAACCCTGCCTCGGGGGCATCGGCGGCCTCCCGTGCCTGCCGGACGGCGGCGTCGACGTACCCCATCGCGGCGTCCAGCAGGGGTTGGGGGACGTCGACGTCCGGTCGGTCGTCGGTCGAGCCGGCGTACTCGACGACGAACCCGTTCAGCGAGAGGTCCGCCGCCTCGACGCGGACGTGGTCGTCGTCGCGCGGTTCGGCGGTGACTGTCGCCCGCTTTTCGATCGCACACGGGACCGCCGGCTCGCCGTAGACCACCGCGTGTTCGCCGAAGAGGTAGACCTTCCCCGGCGCACTGACGGTCGTCATCGTCCCCTCGCGGCGGCTCGCATTCGGCTCCGACTCATGTCGTAGGGTTGTATGGCGAGGGTTTTTATATGTCCCTATAGATAACTCGGAACGCGAGACGCCAGCCGCTCGGCGGATGGTCTCCGCGATCGAGGTGTGGCACGCGCCCTCCTCGAGGGAATTGGGAATGGACGTGTGGTCCGCCCCGTGCGGACCGATTTTTACTGTTCGGTGAGCCGCGTGACCGCCCGGGAGATCTCGTCGATGGTCGCGGCCTGCTGTTCGTTGGCGGCGGCGATCTCCTCGGCCTCCTCGGCGACGGTCTCGGCCTCCGCGACGAGTTGGTCGAGCATGCTGGCGACCTCCTCGGAGCTCGCGGCCTGCTCGTCGGTCGCATCCGAGACTTCCCGGATCCCGTGGGCCGTCTCCTCGACGGCGTCGGTGATGTCGTCGAGCAACTCCATCGCCTCGTCGACGCGCTCGACGCCGCGTTCGATCTGTTCGGTCGTCGCATCGAGGCTCTCGACGGTCTGTTCGGTGTCGCTTTCGATAGCCGCAACGAGATCTTCGATCTCTTGGGCGCGCTCCTGTGAGTCGCTGGCGAGCGATTTCACCTCGTCGGCGACCACCGCGAACCCCTCGCCGGCCTCGCCGGCACGGGCGGCCTCGATCGAGGCGTTGAGCGCGAGGATGTTGGTCTGCTCGGCGATGTCGTTGATCACCTCGACGACCGCGTTGATCTCGCCGACCCGCTGCTGGAGTTCGTCGACGTCGGTCGAAACCTCGTCGACGGCCGCGCCGACGTCGTCCATCACGCCCATCGCGTCGTCGGCAGCCGTCTGGCCGTCCTCGGCCAACTCTTGGGCGCGCTGGCTGTTCTGTTCGACCTCGGTGGCACTGGAGGCGATCTCCTCGACGGTCGCGCTCATGTTGGAAACCTCGCCGGCGATCGACTGCACGCGATCGGACTGTTCGGTGGCCAGCGTCGAGATCTCCTGTGAGGAGTCCGCAACGTCGTCGGAGGAGCGCTGGAGCTCTTCCATCGGCGCTTCGAGGTCATCTTCGACCTCGCGGGCCAACTGCTCGCGGCGTTCGACCTCCGATTCGAGTTGCTGGCCGTAGGAGTGGAGATAGGTGTCGGCGACGACCTGCATATCGAGGTTGATAACCCGGAGCACCGACGTGATATCGGCCCGGAGTTTTTCTACCTCCTCGGCGACGATCTCGTCGACGGCCGCCAGCGCCCCCTCGCCGGTCCCGCCGTCGGTGGCGGCCCCACCGATCCGATCCCGGAGCCGGTCGCCGAGGCGTTCGGTCGTTCGGTCGGCCAACAGCGGCAGAATGAGGTCGTAGTAGACCCCGTACTGGCCGATATACTGCTTCATCGGCATCTGGATGATGTCGTGGAGCTTGCCGATGCGGGCGCGGTTTTTGAAGTACTGCTGGTCGTACTCGCCGCTGGCCAGCGTGGCGAAGTAGGCCTTCTGGGTCTGCTTGAGCGCCTCGACGTTCTTCTCCGAGCGGCTGATGACCTCGACCGTCTCGTCGTACTGGGTGAGGTTCTCGTAGAACTGCTCGGCGATCTCTTCGGTGTGGGCCTCGAACAGCGGTGCCAGCGCCGCCAGTCGCTCGGCGTCGCTCTCGTCGAAGTTCACGAACTCCTTGCGCCACGCGATCTCTTCGGGGTCGAGCCCGATCTCGCGAACGAGCGAGTCGGCGTCGACCTGATCGTTGAATCCCCCTTGGCCGAATACCGCCGCGTAATCGGTCATATCGTGATAGAGCCCGACACGGATATTTATATGTGTAGTGTGGAAACTCAGGATTGATATTTGGCTCCCGCCGATCAGAACGGTGGCTCACGGATCTCGACACCGCTGTCGGATCGGCGCACCAGTGCCGAAACCCCTGTGGGCGTCTCGACGAACACCGCCTCGCCGCCCGGCGTGTCGACGGTCTCCTGAAGCACGTTCTGACAGTGGACGCCGCCCTTCGTCGTCGGTTCGTCGTGGCGGGTGTGGCCGACGACCTGCGGCGGCGCGTCGACCGAGAGATGGTCGAAGTGAAGCCACACCAGCCCTGCCTCGGGCCCTTTGAGGTGGTTCCGGCCGACGCCAAGCACCTGCGGGTAGTCGGTGACGATCCGGCCCTGTGTCGCCACGTCGGCATCGGTTCCGATCGCCTTCCGCAGGTCGGCCGCGGCCGCGACGAGTGACTCGTTGACCGCACTGACGTCGTAGGGCTCGTCGGCTCCGGCGTGGGCGTAGGTGACCGCGTATCCCTCGTAGGCAGCGACGACGTGGCCGTCGACGATCGCCTCGCAGAGCCGCCGCCGGGCGTCGTCGTCGAGCTGTCCCGAGTACCACTCGTCGAAGCCGAACTGGTCGGGCGACAGGGCCAGCGCCTCGTGGTTGCCGAGTGTGAGTCGCACGCGGCCAGGCGGGGCCTCCTCTATGAGCCGGGCGACCAGCGCGAGGACACCCTCGTTGGCCGGGCCGCGGTCGACGAGGTCGCCGTTGAACACGAGGACGTAGTTCTCGTCGGCCCAGTGGAGTCGACCGTCGTCGCCCTCGGTCACGACCGGCGCGAACTCGGGGTGGTCGGCGAGGGTCAACAGCGCGCTCCGGGCGGCTTCGAGATAGCCGTGGATATCGCTGATCGAGACGATCGTCGGCGGGTCGGCAGCCTCATCGGCGAGGGCGTCGACGCCGTCCCGAAGCGAGTCGTCCAGCGGTGGATCCGGTAGCTGAAACATTGGTGTGTACTGACGCGCGCACAACACATAATGGTCCGCGATGCGACCGGTCAGGTAGTCCAACCACACGATGCACCCGTTTCCATCCGTTCCCCACATCGACGATGCCCCCACCGAACTTCTGGAGTCCGGTCACCTGTGGCTGCTCGAAGCGGTGGCCGGCGCGCCGCTTCGGTTTCGGCTCTTGGAGTCGGGACTGATCGAGTTCGGCGACGCCAATCGGGTCTACGAGACCCCCGACGACCTTCCGCCGCAGTACGGCCACGCGGTACGGCACGTCCAAGACACGCTGGACCGCGAGGCGCTCCGGGCGGCCGTCGACGACGTCGAGGCGATCACCTTCTTCGGGCAGGCGACCCAGTACCGCGGGGTCGACTACGATTGGGAACGGATGCCCTCGTTTCTCGGCACCGACATCTGGGCGGCCGACACCGAGCGGTTCCGCCCACCCGATGCGGTCGACGGGATCTTCGACCGGCTCGGCCTCGATGCGGTCACTCCGATCGCACAGGAGGTTCGCGCCCGCGATTTCGACCCCGCCAGCTACAAAATTCCGGAGTCGGCGTGGTACGACGGCCCGGCCGCGGGCGTCGTGATCCGCGACAAGTCGGGCCACCGCGGGCGGCTCCCGAACCCCGACGTCGACGACGAGCCCACGGCTCCGGACGACGTGACCGCGGTCGACCTCGCCGATCGCTATGGCAGCGACGAGCGACTGGCCCGGCTTCGGGAGCGCCTGCGCACCGAGGGCCAGTCAGTCACCGTCGACGCCCTTCTGGAGCGTATCCTCGAGTCGGCGCTCCGCGAACTCGATCCGCGGCTGTTCGAGACGGGGGTCGACCGTGGAGCGGTTCGCTCCGAACTGGCGGGCCGCGTCCAGCGGTTTCTGAACGATCAATAATGAGTAATGCGGCGTTCTGTTGGCTCCGACCCGACGTGGGACGTCGATACACCCCAAGAGACTTTTTATGCCGCATGCCCTATGTACCGATACTTGAATGACGGGACACGAATCTCGACCTCCCGGTGCGGACCACGCAGCCGATCTCGAATGGTGCCACGAGACGGTTCAGGGGGTCTCTCGGACGTTCGCGCTGACTATCGACGTGTTGGAGGAGCCGATGGCGGACCACATCTGTCTGGGCTATCTGCTCTGTCGGGTTGCCGACACTATCGAGGACGCGGGCCACATCCCGCCGGAGCCGCAGGCCGCTCTCCTGCGGCGCTACGACGCCGCGCTCGATCCCGACTCCGAGGCCGACATCGAGGCGTTTAGAGCCGCCGTCGACGAGTGGCTTCCACCCGCAGACGAGCGGTCGGCCGACTGGACGGTGGTCGCCGAAGCCCCGCGCGTCGTGGCGACCTTCGAAGAACTGCCCGCCGACGTCCAGGCGGCGATCGTTCCGCCGGTCCGTGAGTTGGTCGACGGGATGGCGATGTTCGTCGACCGACACGCCACCGAAGGCGGCCTCCGGATCGACACTCGCGACGAACTCGAAGAGTACTGTTACTACGCCGCCGGCACCGTGGGCAACCTCATCACGAACCTCCTGACCCGCGGGGATCTCGCCGCCGAGCGCCGCCAGCGACTGTACGATACGGCCGTCGAGTTCGGGCTGCTGTTGCAGCTCGTGAATATCTCGAAGGACGTCTACGACGACTACACCGAGGAGAACAACGTCTACCTGCCCGCCGAGTGGCTGGCCGACGAGGGGATCGATCAGGAGGCTGTCGTCGACCCCGACAACCGGGACGACGCCGCCAAGGTCGTCAGCCGGACCGCCAGTCACGCCCAGTCGTTCCTCGGCGACGCCGAGGGGTATCTCAAGGCGATGCCGCTGCGGCACGGCAACACCCTTGCGGCGTGGGGTGTCCCCTTCCTGCTGGCGGTCGGTACCCTCCGAGAGCTCACTGCCAACCCTGAAGACGCGCTGACCGAACGCGGTGTGAAGGTCTCCAGACAGGAGGTCTTCGCGGTGATGAGCGCGATGCGAAACGAGGGCAAAGAGTCGCTGAGCGAGCTCCGGAAGACAATCTCCCAGCGGCCCTACCATCTGGTCGCACAGAACGCCGACTAACTCCCGTTTTCGGCACCCTTCGCGGTTCGATTACGACTCCTCGACCGCGTCGACCGTCGTTTGACACGCCGCGGGGACGCTCCGAGCCTGTAGCGTCGCGGCCGTATACGCGGCGATCACGTCGTCGAGCCGGGTGACGCGAACGTCGCCGTCGAACCGCGTGAGGCGGTCGTCGGCGTGACGCACCGAGCGGGCCGCCTCGGCGAGCAGCGGACGCGCGAGGTCGACCCGCGGGCTTTCCTCGAGGGCTGTCGTGATCGCGTCGACCGCCGTCGCCCGCCGGTCGCCGACCGCGGCGGCCGTTTCGGGGCGGTCGAGTCCCCCGTTGAGGCGGTCGCCGAGTCGGTCGGCAGCCCGTAGTGCCGTGAGCGCCTCGGTCGCCGCCAGCAACCCGCTGGCCGGGCCGATGGGATCGTCGGCCCGTTCGATGTTCGAGTCGGCGCCGTCGTGGATCTCGTCCCACAGTCGCCAGCGAAGGCGGTCGTCGCCGTCGGGTTCCGGCGGCAGGTCCTTTCGGCGGCGCTGCAGATCCGTCCGCAGCGTCTCGGTGGCCGTCGACAGCCTGTCGGCGACCGACCCCGCCCCGTCGGGCAGCGTCGACCGAACCCGGTCGTAGACGTGTTGGGCGTCCGAAAGCTCCGCCCGCGCCGACTCGACGTACTCGCCCCACTCGGCGACGGCCAGCAGGCGGCTCGATTCCGTGCGGGCCGGCGTCCGTCGGTCGTCGAGCGCCGAGTCGAGAAGCCGCTCGGCGCGCCCGTAGCCCAGCGCCGCCTCGATCGGGTCGACGCCGAGATACGCGAACTCGGTGCGGAACGATCCGGCCTCGTCGAGGATCCCACGGTGTTCGGTCCGGAGATCCGACTCCGTCAGGTCGCCGTCGGCGAAACTCCAGCCGGCGGCCGCATATCGGGCCTCCGACCGCGCCCAGCGGAGTTCGTCGAGCGCAGTCAGGCGGCTCGGTGCGGTTCGGGCCGCCGCGACGCGCTCGGTTGCCTCGCCGGCCGCGTCGGTGAGCCGTTGACGGATGTGTCCGTTCGGCACGCTCTCGGCCCCGAACGGGATCGGGAGTGCCGCCAGCAGGTCGTCGACACGCTGGGCCGACGCCCGAAGGTGGGACTGCTCGATTTTGACCGGCAACTCGTCGGCGACGATCGGGTCGGCATCCTCCGGAGCGAGTCGACGAAGCTCGGTCGCACGGATCGACTCGCTGCCGTCGTCGATCGTCTCAGGGGTTCCACAGCCTGCCAGCAGCACCGCCCCCGCGGCCGCCAGCACCCCGCGGCGCGTCGTCGACGGCCGGCTCATGGCTGCTCGCTCCCGTTCGATCGGTTCGTGCGGTTCTCTTCGGCCTGCGGCTGTCTCGGACGGCACGCACTGCTACTGGTGCTCGATCCGAACCGGTTGATCTCGTCGGCATCGAGGGCGACCGGCAGCCGGATGAGCCGCGACTCGAAGACCCGTCTGTCGGCGGTACACTGCTCGTCGTACGGTCGCAGCAGCCGGCCGTAGTCGGTCTCGATGCCGGTGTCCCACGCGATGTAACACAGCGAGAGCCGGAAGCACTGGCGTACCTGCTTGGTTTCGAGGTAGAGCGTTTCGCGTTCGAAATCGGTCGACGAGCGGAACGACGCGAGGTCGCTGCTGGGAGCCTCGCGGTGGCTGTCGACCGACTCGTCGACGACGAGCCGGTCGGCCGTCGCCGTGTCGTCGACCACTTTCGTGCTGGGACGGTGGTCGTCCGGTCGGCGGGAGCTGTCGGCCTCGTCGCCGTCGTCGGCGAGTCGGATCGGCGGCCGGTCGGCGTCGGCCCGGCGGAACAGGACCGCCGGATCAGTCGCCGCCTGCTCGGGGATCGTTCGCCCCGGCCCCTCGGTAGCCGACCCCGACCGGCTCGTACTGCTCTCGGAGCCGAGACAGCCAGCCACTCCACCGGTGGCGACTGCGGTGACCGCGAGAAACTGCCTGCGCGTGTGAGAACTCATCAGAACAGCGATATCTAAAAGCGGCATTTAAAAATCGGTTCGGGAGATGTAAACACCCGTTTCAGTCATTCCGCGCGGTCGAAAGCAGACGAATCCACGCGTTTTTATCCGTGGTAGCGGAAGGGGTGGCTATGAGCTTCGAAAAGGACGACGAGGCCGTGCTGCACGACAAGCACAGCGAGTACGACGGCGAGACCGGGACGATCACGCAGGTCGTCGAGAACATGTTCGGCGACGCAACGTACACGATCAGCTTCGAGGGGGGCCAAGAGACTGGCGTTCCGGAAGACGATCTCGAAGCCGTCGACGGCAACGCTGACGACGACTCCGACGCCGACGAGGAGTAGTCCCGACCCGAGCGGTTTTTCCCTTCGGTCACCAAGAGACCACTCATGCCGAGAGTGCCGTTTCATTACATCGATCTCCGGACCTTCTGTTATGCGACTGAGGACGAAAAGCGGGTCGAGGAGGCGATCCGCGCGTTCCTCCCCGAGGAGTTCGCCCTCGATCGCATGGAAAACACCGGCCACCACGGCGACCGGATCGTGGTCCTCTCGGCGCGCGTCGAGAACGCCGACGAGATGCGACACGTCCTCGACCGGTTGGCCGAACTCGACGCCATCGATCGAGTGCTCGATGAGTTGGACGAGCGGGTCGACGACAACTGCTCGTTTTTCATGCGACTCGACAAACAGGCCGCCTTTCAGGACGAGATCCGACTCGGCGACGGGATCACCCTGCGGGCGAAAGTCGAAGCCTACCCCGCGAAACACGAGGCCGCGGTCGAAAACGCCCGCGAGGCGTTGGCGAAGAACACCTAGGGCGTCTTACTCGTCGACCCACTTGATCGAACAGCCACGCGACGGCAGGTCGTCGTGGGCGACGTCCTCGCCGGCCAGCACCGACTCGATCGCCGCCCGAGCGTAGAACTCGGTGGGCTCGTCGTCGGGGTTCAACGCGTCGTCTAGTCGGCCGTGGTAGGCCAGTTGCCACTCGTGGTCGACGCGCCGGAAGAGGAACGGATCGGGCGTACAGACCGCGCCGTAGGCACGGGCGACGTCTTGGCTCTCGTCGTAGAGATAGGCGTCGTAGTCGATGGTGCCCTCCTCGACGAGGTCGACCATGCTGTCGAAGTCGTCGTCGGGGTATTCGGGGTTCGCGTTGGGGTTAATGCCGACGACCGCCGCGTCGTCGAACTCGTCGGCCAGTTCGTTGAGGAACTCGAACTTGGCCTGTGCGTAGGGGCAGTGGTTGCACGTAAAGACGACCAATAGGGCGTCGTTGTCGGCGAACGAATCGGGCGTGTAGCTCTCACCGTCCGTGCCGGTCAGTTCGAAGTCGGGTGCGGCGTCGCCGCGGTCGAGTTCGGAGTCGGATTCTTTGAGTACCATACGCGCCCTACGGGAGCGAAGATCAAATGCGTGGGTGATTCCGGCTGGTTTCAGACACGGAAACCGTGAGCCAGTCTTATGCGACGGTCGGTTCGTGGGTCCACACATGACGCCTGTTCGATCGGTTCGCGGTTCGTCGACCGCTATCGGTGGAGCCGACCGGCTCGCTCCCACTCGCCGGAGGTGGCTCCGGTGAGAACTGACCGCCCGGTGTCGTGGTGGCTGCTACGGGTCGTCGTCGTGGGGATAGTCGCCGGTGGGATCGTCGGCGTGGCGGCCGGCACCGCCGACGCGAGCGATCCGCCGATCCAGATCGAGACCAACGTGACCCCCGAAGAACCGGTTGTCGGCGAGGATGTCAGTATCGAGGCGACGATCTCGAACCTCGAACACGACGAGGGCCGGAACGTCGACGTCCGCTACGTCTACCTCCGTGAGGCCGGCACGCTGAACGACTACGACCGGTTCCGGCGGGTGGGGACCGTTGGCTCCGGCGGCTCGCTGTCGATCCCGCTGTCGGTGACGTTCGACGATCCCGGCCAAAAGCGGCTGGAAGTCGAGATCACGACACAGTATTCGGACGAAGACGGCGAGATCTACACCTACCGCCAGCCGGTGTTCGTCGACGTCCAGGAGTCCGAACTCCACGGCGAGGTCCGGCTCACCAGCGTCGAGGCCGTCGGTGGCAGCGCGGTGACGATCGAGGGCGACGCCGCCAACATCGGCAACACCGACGTCGAGTCGGTGCTGCTGAGCGTGCCCGACACCGGCAACGTCTCGCCACGATCGCCGAACGGCGAGTACTTCGTCGGCGGGGTCGACGCCAGCGAGTTCGCTACCTTCGATCTGACCGCTGACGCCGACCCAGAGGCGGAGTCGGTCCCGGTCGAGATCACCTACATCGTCGACGGCGAGCGCATGACGAAAACCCAGCAGGTCGACCTCGGATCGGCGAACCGCTCGGCCCCGGCCCCGTCGACACAGGCGGCCGCAAGCCACTCGCCGCCGGCCGCCGGCCCGCCGGCGTCGGGCCCGCCACTGGTGCCGATCGGGATCGCCGTCGGGCTGCTGGTGGTCGGTGGGATCGGGATCGCGCTGTGGCGACGCCAATGACGGTCATCGAACTCGACGACGTGGTCAAACGCTACCGGACCGGCGCCGAGGAGATCACCGCCCTCGACGGCGTCGACTTCCGGGCCGACCGCGGGGAGTTGGTGACGATCATCGGCCCCTCGGGGTCGGGGAAGTCGACGCTGCTCAACATGATCGGCCTGCTCGATACGCCGACCGCGGGGGGCGTCCGGCTCGACGGTCGGGAGGTGACCGACTTCAGCGAGGCCGAACTGACCGCCGAGCGGCGCTCGGGGATCGGCTTCGTCTTTCAGAAGTTCCACTTGCTGCCGATGCTCACTGCCACCGAGAACGTCGAACTCCCGTCGATGTGGGACACCGGCGTCGACAGACGCGACCGCGCGGTCGACCTGCTCGAACGCGTGGGGCTGGGCGATCGGCTCGACCACCGACCTTCTGAGCTTTCCGGCGGCCAGTCCCAGCGCGTGGCCATCGCCCGGTCGCTGATCAACGAACCCGAGATCCTGCTGGCCGACGAGCCGACCGGGAACCTCGATCAAGACACCGGCGCGACGATCCTCGACGAACTCACACGACTCAAAGAAGCCGAGGAGATCGCCATCGTCGCGGTCACCCACGACGAACAGTTGGTCGACTATGCCGACCGGGTCGTCCGGCTCGTCGACGGGGTGATCCAATGAGTATCGCCGATCTACTGTGGCGCGTCCCGAGCGTTCAGATGGCCTGGCGGAACCTCGGCCGGAACCGCGTGCGGACGGCGCTGGCGACGCTGGGGATCGTCATCGGCGTCGTCGCCATCGCCTCGCTGGGGATCGCCGGGGTCGCCCTCCAGCAGCAGGCGACCGCGGATCTCGGGGATCTGAGCAACGAGGTGACCGTCACGCCGGGCGAGGACGCCGCCGAAGAGGGGATCACCGACGAACAGGTCGCCACCATCCGCACGATCGCCTCGGGGTCGACGGTCGTGCCGGAGAAGACCAACGTCACGGCGATCGAATCGCGGAACGGTAGAGAGGTGCAGGTCCGGGTGACTGGTGTGACGCGGGCGAGTGCACTCTACGGGTTAGCTAGCGGCGACGCCCCCGATCGGCTCCGGTCGGGTGCGCTGCTGTCGAACACGACCGCGACGAACCTCGGGCTCGAACGCGGCGATCCGATCGAGTACGACAGCCGGCTCTACCGGATCGAGGGGCTGATCACGTCGACCGAGGGGTTCGGCTCGGCGACCGGCGGTCGACTGGTGGTCCCGGTGTCGGCGATGAACGACCAGCAGTACTACGATTCGGTCACGATATTTACCGACGGCAGGGAGGCGACCGCCCTCACCGACGATCTCGAAGCCCGGTTCAACGAGGGCGGCGACGAGCAGGTCGATGTTCGGAACTTCGCGGACGTCCAACAGCGGGTCGGCTCCTTCTTCCGGACGCTCAACCTCGCGTTGCTCGGCATCGGCTCGATCTCGCTTGTGGTCGCCAGCGTCGCTATTCTGAACGTGATGTTGATGAGCACGATCGAGCGCCGCGGCGAGATCGGCGTCCTGCGCGCGGTCGGTATCCGGCGCGGAGAGGTCCTTCGGATGATCCTGACCGAGGCACTGTTCCTCGGGATCCTCGGCGGGATCCTCGGCGCGGCCGTCTCGCTGGGGGTCGGACTGGTGTTGTTCCACCTGTTGACCGACGATCCGCTGCTCGTATTCCAGTGGCGGAGCGCCCAGTACGTCGTCTACGGCTTCGGCTTCGCGGTGCTCGCAAGCGGGCTCAGCGGGCTGTATCCGGCGTGGAAGGCCGCCACCAACCGGCCGGTCGACGCTCTCCGCGGCTGACTGCCCTCCGCGGTTGACTGCCTTCCACGGCTGACTGGTGGACGCCAGCCGGCTATCGCTGCCGGTCGGCCACGTTCGGCTCCGACTCGACGGCCGGCACGTCGACCAGCGTGTGGCCACACTGTCGACAGTAGCGGTCGTCGTCGGAAACGGCCGCGCCGCACCGCGAGCAGTCGGCGCCGGTCGCAGTCGAGGCCTCGCGGAGCCGGGTCGCCTGCCACGGGATGAGCACGAAGCCGACCAGCACCGCAATAACCGTTATCCAGCGTCCGAGCACCGTTACCGGGATAATGTCACCGAAGCCGACAGTCGAGACGGCGATGACCGTGTAGTAGAAGGCGTCGCCGAAGTTCGAGATCTCGGGGTTGGCCCCCACCTCGGCCGAGTAGACGAAGCCGGTCGCAATGAAGAATATCAGGAAGATCGTCACCGAGAGTTCGGTGCGGCGGATCGTTCGGATGGGTAGCGATTTGCCGAACAGTTGCTGTTCGTCGACCAGCAAGCGGAGGAACCGAAAGATACGCAGCGTGTAGAGCCCACGGAGAAAGACCGCGCCCGGTCCCGGAAACAAGAACAGTGGGAGGATCGCCACGAGGTCGACGACGGTGTAGGGATCGGTGATCTCGGCCCATCTGTCGGGGGCGGACTCGACGCGGACGACGTACTCGCCGAGGAAGACGACCGCGAGGGCGACTTCGAGGTTCCAGATAACTGCGGGGTAGGGTGCGGGGAACTCGTAGGTCGACAGAATGTACAGTAGGATGAACGCGGTGTTGAGGACGTACAACAGCGCGTTCGTCGCTCTGCCCGCTGGCGTCTGGCGGTCCCGGAGGAGAAAGCCGATTCGGTCGACGATAGCAGGAGACATGGCGGCGGTATCACGTAGTTGGAGACCGCACACAAAACCGTACCTACGTCGCTACGAGACCAGCCGGATCAGCACGAACAGCGAGGCCAGCGAAGCCACCGTCGTCGCAAAGACGTTGACCGAGGCGAACTCGCTGTCGCCGCCGAGTTCGCTGGCGAAGACGTACGTCGACACCGCCGTCGGCGTCCCCAGCATGATGATCGATGCGGTGAACGCCGCGGGATCCACGTCGAGCGCCGAGAACGCCGCCCACGCGATGGCGGGCATCACGACGAGTTTCAAGCCGATCACCGAACCGGTCGACCGCCAGTCGAAGGCCGCGTCGACCTGTAGCGTCGCGCCGACACAGACCAGCGCCAGCGGTAGCGCCAGCCCGGCCAACACGTCGAGGACAGCCACCGCAGGGGCGGGGATAGCGATGCCGAGGGAGCCGACCACGATGCCGGCGACCAGCGCGATCAGGACCGGATTTTTCCCGAGTTCGAGCAACTGCGAGCGAAGTTGGGTGTCGGCTCCGGTGGCCGAGACCAGCACCAGCACGGTGATCGGGACCTGCGTCAGCGAGCCGATCCCGAGGACGACGCTGGCGATGGCGGTTACCTCGGCGTCGAACGTCGCGGCCACCAGCGGGAGGCCGAGGTAGCCGAGGTTCGAGTGGTACGACTGGACGGTAGCGACGCTGCGGCGAGCCGGAGTGCCGCGGTGGCTGTTGAGGAGCCACGCGAGGGCCGCCGTCGACCCGAGGACCCCGACCACGCCGACGAACAGTCCCGGCGTCAGCAGGGCGGCGATATCCTGGTCGTAAGTCGCCGTAAACACGAGCGCCGGCAGCGCCCCGTAGTAGGCCACCGTATTGAGTCGGGCGGTTCGGCGACGGCTCAACAGCCCGGTCGACCGGAGGCCGGTCCCCACCAGCAGCAGGACCAGTAGCCCGAACAGCCGGAGTAACACCTCCATACCGGTGGTGCGTAGATGGCGGATATGACACTCACGGTTCGCTGAAGATTGCTGGCGGTAGCTACCTCCTCAAATATGTCTAATAGTAATATTTAAGAGAAAAGTATTATTACAGAAAATCCCGTACCGACAGCTACCGATGAGCGTTCACGACGATCCGACCGCAAGCGCGGAACCGGCGACAGGTGACGGAGCCGATCGATGGGCAGCCATCCGCGGACTCCCGCCGAGTTCAAAACTCGTCGCCAAGACGCTGGACCACCACGACTCGCTCACCCAGAGCGAACTCGCCGAGGAGACGCTGCTGTCGACCCGAACCGTCCGAGAGGCGGTCTCCCGACTCGAAGCCGCCGACGCCGTCGACTCCAGAGTGTCGTTCCGGGACGCACGCAAACAGCTCTATAGCCTCACGATCTGACCCCGTCGACGAGTAGTGACTACCGTGAGTAGTCAGTGATACCGAGATTAGTCAGTGACTACCAGTCTGATGTTCCGTCCTACGGCCGGGTAGCCACTGCATACTACCGTGGGAGGACGGTCGACGCCCGCTCCGGAATGGGGTTTATTCCACGGTCACGAGATAGACCGCGAGCACGGCAAATCCGATGCCGGCGATCTTGCGTGCGGTGACGGACTCGCCGAGGAAGGCCATCCCGAAGATCGAACTCGTCACCAGAAAGAGACCGAAAACGGGCGTGACGACGCTGACAGGGCCGAGCGACAGCGCCCGGTAGTAGGCCAGAATGCCGGCGGCCAGACAGATGCCGGCGGCAACCGCATACGGGAGCTTCGAACTGCCGAGATGTGGCGTGACACGCTGGTCGGTGCCGACGACGACCGCCAGCGCGCCGACGACCAGAATCGAGTTCGAGATGATCGTCGCCACGTCGCTCGGGATCGCCTCCGAACCGGTGGTCGCTACCCGCATCAACAGCGGGACGAACGTGTAGGCGACCAATGCGCCGAGCGCCCACGGGAGATAGCTCATACCGGCCGTCGACCCCCGGCGAAGTTATCGGTTCTGAACTGGTCGACCCGGTGGGTCGTGCGACCAGTTCTCAGGGGAGTGTCGCAAATAATATGCGGGCGGAACGGACAGGTGAGGTATGGACACCAAACGCGAACTGTTGTCGCTGCTGTCGACCGATGCCCGCGAATCGACCGAGGACATCGCCCGACAGCTCGGCGTCGACCCCGAGCGCGTCGAGGCGTTGCTCGACGAACTCGAAGCCGAGGGCACCGTCCGGGGGTATCAGGCGGTGGTCGACTGGGACAACACCGACGACCAGCACGTCGCCGCCTTCGTCGAACTCAACGTCGAACTCAACCGCGAAACGGGCTACGAGGAGATCGCCGACCGGATCGCCCGGTTTTCCGAGGTCGAGTCCCTGCGGTTGGTGTCCGGTGATTACGACTTCGCCATCGAAGTCACGGGCGACTCGATGCAGGACGTCTCGCAGTTCATCTCCAATCAGATCGCGCCGATCCCGGAGATCACCCAGACGGTGACTCACTTCATCATGGAGACCTACAAGGAGGCCGGCATCGACTTCGGGGATCGGGACGGCGACGACCGCCTTTCGGTTTCGCCATGACGCTCCAGCCCAACGACCGTGTCGCGGGGGTCCCGGAGTCGGGTATTCGAAAGTTCTTCGAGTTGGCCGAGGAGCGCGACGACGTGATCTCCCTTGGCGTCGGCGAGCCCGACTTCTCGACGCCGTGGGCCGCCCGGAGCGCGGCGATCCACTCGCTGGAGGAGGGCCGGACCTCCTACACCTCGAACCGCGGTATGAGCGACCTACGACGGTTAATCAGTGACTACTCACGCCGCTGGGACCACGAGTACGACCCCGAAACGGAGGTCCTCGTCACAACAGGCGCAAGCGAGGCCGTCGACCTCGCGTTGCGGACGTTCGTCTCGCCGGGCGACACGGTGGCGATCCACCAACCCAACTACATCTCCTACCAGCCGGGCATCGAGTTCGCCGGCGGCGAGCCGCTGGGCGTCACGACGACGGCGGCCGACGACTTCGCGCTGACGCCGGCGGCACTGGCGGAGGCGGGAGCCGAGGAGGCCGACCTGCTCGTCTTCTGTTACCCGAACAATCCCACCGGCGCGGTGATGGATGCCGACGAGATCCGCGCGGTCGCCGAGTTCTGCGTCGACAACGACATCGACGTTATCGCCGACGAGATCTACGCGGCGCTGACATACGACGGCGACCACACCTCGATCGCCTCGATGCCGGGGATGCGCGAGCGGACGATCGTGATCAACGGCTTTTCGAAGGCCTACGCGATGACCGGGCTCCGGTTGGGGTACGCGCTGGGACCGGCCGCGGCGATCGAATCGATGAATCGCGTCCACCAGTACACGATGCTGTCGGCCCCGACGACCGCCCAGTACGCCGCTATCGAGGCGTTACGGAGCTGCGAGGACGCCGTCGACGAGATGGCCGCCGAGTACAACCGCCGCCGACGGTTCGTCCTCTCCCGGTTCGAGGAGATCGGCCTCGACTGTTTCACCGCCCGCGGGGCGTTCTACGCGTTCCCCGAGTGTGGCGGCGACGACGAGGCCTTCGCCGAGGACCTCCTGAAAGAGGAAGGCGTCGCCGTCGTTCCCGGACGCGTCTTCGGCGAGAGCGGGGCGGGACACCTCCGGGTCTCCTACGCGACGAGCATGCGGGAACTCAAAACCGCGATGAACCGGATCGAAACGTTCTGTCGGAACCGGTAACGCGGGTCGACGGCGGGTCACACCGGGAGTGACTACTGGCCGGCCGGCGCGGATGTCCGGTAGCGACAGATCTCGTTGCCGACCTGTCTGACCTCGTGGGTCGACGGGAGCCGGTTGGCGGCTCTGATCTCCCGTTCGATCCAGTCGGCGAGGGTGTACATCGCCTCGGTGCCGCCCTGTCGGTCGACGTCGACGAGGATCTGCTCGTAGGCGCTCCGTCGACAGTGGGCCTGCTGGCGGTCGATGCCCTGATCGAACCGGTCGAACGTGTCCGCGATAGCGGTCTCGATCCGCCAGACGGCGTCGGATACACCCATACGTCGTGGTACACTGACTCACAGTAAAACCGTTCTCGCCGGTTGTCGCCCGGCTACGAACGGGACAGTTGTCGAAAACGAACGGACGGACCGGACGGTCTACTCCAACTCGAAGGTCTCGTCGTCGGCGTTCAGATCGAACTCCTCGTCGCCGTCGGGGGCCTCGAAGGCCTCGTAGAAGCCGACGAACTCGTCGTGGTCATCGAGCGAACTGACGGTCTCGTCGAGTTCCTCGCGGAGCTCGGCGAGCCGCTCGGAGAGCTCCTGGTACTCCTCGTTGTTTTCCAGCGACGAGCGACCTTTTTCGGACTCCAATAGCGCCTTTTTCGACGCCAGCGAGTAGAGTTCTTGTACACCCTCGTCGTAGGAGTTCCGGGAGAGCAGGTCTTCGACGGTCTCGATGAGCGTATCGCGGGTCACCGGCTTGACCAGATAGGTATCGAACCCCATATCGATGATGTCGAAATCGGGTTCGACGGCTGTGACCATCGACACCGGACAGTCGATTCCGCGCTCGCGGGCGGCATCGAGTACTTCGTCGCCCGACAGTCCTGGCATCCGACGGTCGAGCAGCATCACCGAGATCTCGTCGTCGAGTTTTTCGAGGGCCTCTTCGCCACCGTAGGCGGTCCGGACACGGTAGTCCGCCTTCAGCCACGTGGCGTACAGGTCCGCTAGATCTGGTTCGTCCTCGACGACGAGAACGAGTGGGCTGTCGTCGTTCATGGCTCCCTGAATCCCTCGGCGATCACACTTTCCTTGTGGTAGGCGAGGCCATATGAAAATACCCCTTTGCTTCGTGACTGGTTCGACATGGAGGGCAGCGAATATGGGACAAACATTGATGGACAGGCTGTGCTACGTTATACCATCCATCTGGCGGTTATAAATATTCTGATTATAGCGAAGTACCGTCGGGATCATTGCCGGCCGTCGACGAGGGCCCGGCGGTGAACCGGACTACTCGGGACTGTAGTTCGGTGCCTCGTCGGTGATCATCACGTCGTGTGGGTGGCCCTCGGTTTGGCCCGCCGCCGAGACGCGGACGAACTCCGACCGCTGCTTGAACTCGGGGAGCGTTTCGGCACCGACATAGCCCATGCCCGATTGCATCCCGCCGACGAGCTGGTGGAGTTCGGAGGCGAGCGTTCCCTTGTACGGGGTCGCGGCCTCGACACCTTCGGGGACGAACTCCTCGCCGTCCTCGTCGTCCTTGAGGTAGCGGTCGCCGCCGCCGGATTTCATCGCGCCGACACTCCCCATCCCGCGGTACTGTTTGTACTTCTTGCCGTTCATCGTGATCACGCGGCCGGGGGCCTCCTCGGTGCCGGCGAAGTAGGAACCGAGCATCACTGCGTCCGCGCCCGCGGCGACGGCCTTGATCGCATCCCCGGAGTAACGGATTCCGCCGTCGGCGATGACGGGGACGTCTTCGGGCGCTGCGACATCGGCGACCTCGGCGACGGCAGTGATCTGTGGCATCCCCGCACCGGTGACCACACGGGTCGTACAGATCGAGCCCGGCCCGATGCCGACCTTGATCCCGTCGGCGAAGTCGACGACCTCTTCGGCAGCCTCGCGGGTGCCGACGTTGCCGACGACGACGTCTGCGTCGACGAGTTCCTTGATTTCGCGGGCCGATTCGATCACGTTGAGGTTGTGGGCGTGGGCGCAGTCGATGAACAACACGTCAGCGCCGGCCTCGTCGGCGGCGGTCGCGCGGTCGGTCTCGAAGGGCCCGACAGCGACCCCACAGACCAGCCGTCCCTCGTCGTCGCGGGCGGCCTCCTGGTGTTCGCGGCGTTGGAGGATCCCCTGCATCGTGATGAGGCCGACGAGCGTGTCGTCGTCGTCGACGATCGGGACGCGCTCGATCTTGTAGTCGTACATGAGTTCGAGCGCCTCGCGTGCCTCGACGTCCTCGCCGGCGGTGATGACCTCGTCGGTCATCGCTTCCTCGACGGTGTCGGTCTCACCGACTTCGAGGAACGGTCGGATATCAGTGCCCGAAATGATGCCGAGAACGGTGTCGTCGTCGTCGACGACCGGTGCGCCCGAAACGCCCTCGCGGTTCATCATCGCGTCGACGCCGCTGATCGTCTGTTCGGGGGCGGCGGTGACGACGTCGTCCCGTCGGATCATCAGTTCGTCGGCACGCTTGACGCGTTTGACCTCCGCGGCCGTCTCGTCGACTTCCATGTTCCGGTGGAGCACGCCCATCCCGCCCTCGCGGGCCATCCCGATGGCGGTGTCGCTTTCGGTGACCGTGTCCATCGCCGCCGAGAGGATCGGAATCGTCAGCTCGACGTTCCGGGAAACCCGTGTCGAGAGGTCCGCGTCGTCCGGTTCGATCCGGCTCTCCATCGGCCGAAGCAGCACGTCGTCGAACGTCAACGCCTCCGGCACCTGTAGCTTCTCGGAGAAAGAACCCGCTGAACGGTGATTCGCCATATAAGCCGTCATCGGGGATCCGGCAAAAACGTTGCGAGTCGGCACGCCCGTGAGGATCCGACACAGCATACCGACCTACTTATACAGAATCGTGAACAGGTTCGCGGTTCTCCGGCCGACGTGTGCAGTGTCGTGAATACATTCGCTGATCCGTGTGTACACATCCCACACGAACGATCGTGATATATCTGTGCCTGCCGGCAGATCTCACACACATTCGTCGAAATATTGGGCTCAAAACCACATTATATGTGCTTATTTCGTGTTAGGCTATGGCTACTAGGTAAGAATCTGCCGAAACGACTACTGTGTTTCGGATACCCACACAACGTTTAAGCGAGTCGGAGCGCTACCTGTAGATATGCGCACCCAGTGGAACACCGCATCGCGCACGGCCGGTATCGAGCAGCAGCGCTCCGGCAGTCGCTTTACACCGCTGCGCAAGCAGTCGGCGGTATCCACACTGGGAAACGGGTTCGGCGTCGTCGGCAACCACGCCGAGCGAGCCCGTCGGGAGTTGCGACCCTATCGCCGGTTGGCCGCTGGTGACGGCCATTAGTCGGGTATGAGCGTTTCACAACACCCAGTCGCACTCCAGTTGGAGCGGCGCGTGGGTGGTGCCACCCGGCTACTGGCGACGGTGATGGCGCTGCCGTTGGTCGACGGGATCTTCGTGGCGCTGTTGTTGGCGGGGACCCTCGATTCGCCGCTGGGCATGCTCGAAACCGGGCTGCTCATCTTCGGCGGGTCGGCCACCGTGGCCGTGATCCTTGCGGAGATGGACGACAGCCCGCGGGCGCTGGTCGGCCCGATCCTGCTGATCGGCGCGGTCGTCGTGCCGGTGGCCGCCATCGAGGCCGTCTTCGCGGTGACCATCGAGAGCGTCCTCGATATGGCCGTCTTCGAGCGGTTCGCCGGGCTAGTGATCCTGACGGTCGCCGCCCAGACCGCTAGCTCGAAACTCGGCGAGTTGTTGCCGAGTCCCGGCGTCATCATCGGGCTGGGATTGATCGCTAGCCTCCGGCCGGACGGGCTGGTGATCGACCCGCTTGTCGACCCCGCGTTGATCGGCCGGGCGGCCGCGACCGCCGGCATCGGCGTCGCTTTCGCGCTCGTGGTGGCGCTTGTCGCTCCCCAATTACGGGGCCGCGTCGACATCGACCGGTTCCGGTTCGGGAGTTCAGTCGCCCTCGGTGTGCTCGCCTTACCGATCCTCGGCGTCCTGGAGACCGACGCGCCGATCGCACTGGCGGTGTTGGTGGTCGCTGCGCTGTTCGCCTACGACCCCGAGGCCGCCACCGACCGCCCCGAGGAGGTCGACGCCGACCGATCGGCCGGGGTAGCCGACGCTGCGGCCCCCCGCGACGAGTCGGTGCTCACCGGCGAGGATCCCGCGGCCACGATGGCCGTCGACCCCGAGCCGTCGACCGCCAGCGGCGACGTCGGCTACGGCGCGCCCGGCGAGGACAGCTCGCGGGCTCCGTGGCTCTGATCGACTCCCGTCGACACTGCTGCCGACACAGGAACATCTTAGGTGCCGAGCGTGCAACGCTCTCCATGAGCAACCGTGTTGTCGAAGGGCGGATGGTCACTGCCGAAACGCTCGCCGAGTTGATCGAGGGCGAGGCACCAATGGAGGCAACCGCGATCGAAGACGCCGACCGCGAGTGTCCCGATTGCGGCGGCAACGTCATCACTGTGGGCTACATGCCCAGCGTGACCGCCTTCGTCACCGGCTACAAATGTCAGGACTGCGAATGGCGCGAGAAGGACGACGAGTAGTCGGTTGCGGGGCCGCCGCCCTCGGGGAGTTGGGATCGAAACCTCTTTACAACCGATCACGCAAATAGAAGGTGAGGGGACGTGGCCAAGCCAGGCATGGCGACTGACTCCAGAGGCCACGCGCCCGGGACGACACTCCAGACTGATATACCGAGCGACCGACTGATCATCGGCTCGCGTTGACGACCCTCTGGAGTTCCGAGGCGCAGACCGGAGATATCAGTCGATCGGGGGTTCAAATCCCTCCGTCCCCATCCCGAAATTAGGTGTTTCTTCACCAAACGTAAACCTTCGAGCCGACGGTCTATTTCGTGTGTGATACGGCAATAAGCCAAGATACAAACGGACAGGCTCAGCTCTCGCTGTTCGGAACGGATTCGAGGTCGACCAGTAGCCCACTGGCAATCGACTGCGACGCTGGATTCTACGAATCACTACAACCATCGCTGAAGCGTTGCCGCGTTTTTTGTCGGAGGGATCCAGTGATGGCGTATGGTTGCGGCGTCGACACGCTGGTCGATCTACGCCGGCAGCGCCGCGTTCATCGCCGGTGCTGTGGCGGTCGGCTCGCTGGGAGCGATCGCCAGAACACTCAGCACGGTGCTGGGGCTCCCGACCGGCGACGCGGCGATCTTGCTCCCCGCACCGGGTGCGGTGCTGGGCGGCGTCGTCTGGTGGGCGGTCGTCGAGCGGCGAGCCGCCGTCGACTACCCCTCCGGAGCAGCCGCAGGGTGCCTGACGGCGGTGCTCACCGTCGGCGTTTGGACCCTGCTCGTGGCACTCGTCTACGGCCCGGGTGTGATTTTCGTCGGCGAAACTCTGCTCGTGATTGCGATCGCAGTCGTCGTCACCACCCCATTCGGGGCCGTCATGGGGGTTGCGGTGACCGCCGCCCGACGTCTGGGCCGCGTCGACCCCGCCGATAGCTCATCCGGCGTGGAGTAGCGACAGTCGACCGTACACGACCCACGACGGCTCAGGCTTTCCGCGCGACGCGGACGACGGTCCCGCGATGAATGGCGAACAGCCGGTCGTCGCGGTTGAGCAGCCGGATGGGGCCGACGGTCACCGACTCGCCGGCGGCCGGCAGCGGCACGTCGACGGCCCGGACTGAATCACTGGTCACGTTTTCGAGAACGATTTCCTCGCCGGCGTCGGTCTCGTTCGCGGGGCCGTCGCCCGTGGTGTCGGTCCCGTTTGCCGAGAGATCGTCTCCCGTGTCGGTGGCGTTCCCGTCGGTGTCAGTGGCGTTGCCACCGGTGTCGGTCGCGTTCGTCGACTCGACCGGTTCGATGTCGACGCCGAAGCCGGTGTCAGTCGCGTTGATCGCCAGCCGGTGGCCGGCGACGACGGGTTCGGCGCGGGCAGGTCCAGAGGCGAAGACCGGGCGGCTCTCGTTGTCGTGGGCCAGCCGAATCTGGTAGGCCATCCCACCGCCGGTAGCCTGCCAGCCGATCCGGGTGGCGGTCACTGTCTCCTGCCACCCGAGGCCGCCGAGCCGGACGGTCGACCGGCCGTCGGCGGCGAGTTCGCCGGTCGTGGTATCGGTCGACCAGATGTGGCGGTCGGTGTTGCGGACGATCACCCCCGAGGTGTTGTAGCCGCCCCGATCGCCGGCCAGCGCGGCGGGGATCACGCTGAGCTGGCCGTCGGGGACGTTTTCGCCGTAAGTGACCTCGTAGCCCTCGATCTCGATAGGGTCGCCCGGCAGGGGGGCGTCGCCGGCGGTCGTGAGGTTGACCGGGATCGCCGGCCCGACGACGACCGAGCAGGCGACGACGACGGCCAGCAATCCGACCTGTCGGTGGGTGATCGAGCCGAACTCGCCGAGCCAGTCGCGGCTGGCTGGGGCGATCGCAGCGCCGAGCGAGCGGTCGCGACTGGCGGCGTCGACCGCCGAAAACAGCGGTCGGTCGCGGGCGACGACGCCGTAGGTCACGATCGCCACGAGGCCGAACACCAGCGCCAGCCCGACTGCCCGGTACAGCACGTAGGTCTCCCCGCCACGAAACCAGTAAATCGCCCACAGCGATCGGGAGACCGCGAACAACAGCACCCCAATCCAGACGTGGATTACCGGCGGCGGCGACTCATCGCGGAGCCGGAGCAGCCCGATCCCGGCCACGACACCGAGCAAAAACCCCAGCATGTGGCCCTGAATAGCGATCGTGGCGAACCACGGCGTGCTGTAGCTGGCCTCGGCGACCGCCACCTGCTGGGGGAGTCGGACCGCCTCGAGGAGGCGTCCGAGGACTCCTTGGCCGACGCCAGCGACGATCGTGAGAATCGGGTAGCGAACGATGGCGAAGCCGGCGAAGGCGAAAACGGTCGTCGAAAAGCCGATCACTGGCCCCAGCGCCACCAGCGTGCTAACGACGCCGAACAGCACGACTGCAGCCGGGAAGACGACGAGCGCGCGGCCGACCGGATGGCTCCGGAGTCGACCGAGCGCCCCCGAGCGCTGGTGGTCGGTGTAGTGACCCCACCGGAACTCCGCCAGCGAGCCGAACACCAGCGTTCCCAGCAGATTGCCGGTGAGGTGGCCGACGCCCGCGTGGGCGAAGCCCGCGACGACCATTCCGGTCGGATCGAAGTAGCTCCAGGCGCGGAACGGCAACACGATCGGGTCGTTGGGGGTCGAGAGACCGGCCTGCAGGCCGTAGTAGACCGCAAGGAGGAGACCGCAGACAGTGAGGGTGCCCCACGGGACGCCGTAGAGCAGCCGGCCGGTCAGGGGGTCGACCAGCCGGGCGGGTCGGGGGGAAAGCGCCAGCAGCGTGCCGACCGCCAGCAGGCCCCCAGCCAGCAGGAGGAGCCGCTGGAGCGGCAGGCCGGCGAGCGCCGCCTCAACGGCCGCAGCGAGCAGCGTGGGGCCGCCAGCGAACGGGGTCATCTACCGGCGGGCGCGGGGTGTCGACACGGCTACAGTTTGCTCTCGGCGTCGTCGGCCAACTCCTTCATCCGCTTGCCGACCCGGCCGGCGTTCGAGAACTCGTCTTCGCTCATCGCCGTGGCCAAGGCATTGCCCAGCACGAAGACGGCGTGTTTGTGCTCGGTTTTGGATTTGTGGACGTGGTCGGGCTCGACGCTCAGTTCGTCGTAGGGATCGAACAGCGAGGAGTCGACCGACTCCTGGGCGCGAAAGCTCTCCATGATGGTGACCATCTCCTCGTGGAGCTCCAGCAGTTCGTCTTTATGCATGGCTGCCCGTATGGACGGTCGGCAGTTAAGGGTTGTTGGGAGACTACCCCATAGGTGTCGGTCAGAAGACGTATTCGTCGTCGTGACCCATCATCCCGTCGTCCTCGAACCCGGAGCCGGAATTCGAGCCGGGCTCGTCGTCCATCGGACCGCTCGTTTTGTAGGCTTTCATCCCGGTCGACAGTAGGTTCTCGATCGCCTCCTCGCGGTTGAGGAACTCGCCTTGGTCGACCAGCTGAGCGATCTGCATCTCTAGGTGTTCGGGGATGTTGATTTCGACTTTCGGCATCTGAACGTGCTGGAGTTACCGGAGTGCCCATTTAAAACCTCCGGCGTTCCCAACCGGCTGTATATCCGGGTGTGGCGGTATATATACGGCCACCGAACCCTTCGTGAGTGTATGGTCGACGACGTGACCGATCTGTACACCGAATTCGGCGACGAGCGGCTGCCGCCGGGCCAACAGTTGACCGACGGCTTTCCGGTGCTCTCGAAGGGCGGCACGCCGGCGGCCGACCCCTCAGAGTGGCGCATCGAGGTCTTCGGCGCGGTCGAGGAGACGCTGGCGTTCTCCCTCGCGGAGTTTCGGGCGCTCCCCAGCGAGACCCAGCGACAGGACTTCCACTGTGTGACCGGCTGGAGCAAGTTCGACTGCCAGTTTACTGGTGTCTCGTTTCCGACGCTCGCCGAGCGGGCGGGCGTCGACGGGGCGGCGAGCCACGTCATGTTCCACGCGGCCGACGGCTACACGACCGACCTCCCGCTTGCGGACTGCATGCGCGAGGAGGTACTGCTGGCCTACGGCTACGACGGCGAGTCCCTGCCCGCCGACCACGGCGGCCCGCTGCGGGTGGTCACCCCCCACAAGTACGCCTACAAGGGGGCGAAGTGGGTGACCGGTGTCGAGTTTCTGACCGAGCGGGAGCCGGGGTACTGGGAACAGCGCGGCTATTCGTCGACGGCCGATCCGTGGAACGAGGAGCGGTACGGGTGAGTTGTGAGCTGAGAAGCGGTACGGATAACTTCGGTCGACCACAACATTCAATTCGTTGATCAAAAATACGGTCGTATGGAACTGAATCCGGGTCATCTCCGCCGTCCACTCGGACTGCTCAGTGTCTCACTGCTGTCGACATTCGTGCTTGTTGGCACGTTCGAACTGCTGATTTTCGACGAATTGGGGACTGCCACCTTCGTGCTGTCGGCTGTCACCTACGCGACGCTGATGGCTCACATCTTCGAGATCCGGTACGGAACCGACCCCCTGATCGAGTAGCGACTGCACCTCTCGACCGATAGTCACCCTCAAGAGTCCGGAGTTCCGAGTAGTTCCCAATGGAGTCGCCGCGCGCTGCCGACTGCCGGCTCGTAAGCCGGTCGGTGCGGCTCGAAGCCGGATCGCCGTCGTTTCGGGCGGTTCTCGACGCACTGGATCGGCCACGGACCGTCTGGGACGGGGTCGGAGAAGCCACGGTGCTCGCCGGCGGCGCGGCGGCGACGCTCACCGCGAGGGGCCCCAACCGGTTCGATCAGATCCGCGAAGCCGCCGAATCCCTCTTTTCGTCGGGTGACGTCCACGCCGGCACCGAGGCCGCCTGTCCCCGGCTGTTCGGCGGGTTTACCTTCCACGCTGAGGGCCCTGCCGGCGATGCAGCGACCGTCGAGACGGCCGCCGAGTCCGCAGCAGACGGCGGCGAGTCGACCAGTGCCGAGAACGCGGCGGCCACCTCTGCGGACACGGCGACCAGCGACCGGACGGCCGCCGGCGGTGAGTCGACCTCGCCGTGGGCGGCGTTCCCCGACGCACGGTTCGTGTTCCCTCGCGTGCAGGTGACGATCACCGATCGGGGGCCGTGGCTGACGGTCAACGCGGTCGGCCCCGAGGCGTCGGTCGCGGCAGTCGAAGCACGGATCGAGACCGAACGCGAGCGGCTGGGATCGCTGCCCGCGGCGGCCCCCGAGACCCCCCGACCGGGGATCGACGGCCGCCGGCGGACCACCACTCCCGAGTCGTGGCGGACGGGGGTCACGACGGCCACCGACCGCATCACGACGGGGGATCTCCGGAAGGTCGTCCTCGCACAGGCGCTGGAGGTCGACCTCGCGGCGGACCTCGCTGTCGGCGACATCCTCTCGCGGCTCGGCGAGAAATACCCCTCCTGTACCCGGTTCCTCATCGAGCCGGCAGGGCCCGAGCCGCCGGCGTTCTTCGGGGCGACCCCCGAGCGACTGGTCTCGCTGCGGGGTCGGACCGTCGAGACTGACGCCTTGGCGGGGACCACGGGCCGCGGGGAGACCCCGGCCGAAGACGAGTGGCTCGCCGAGGAACTGCTGGCCGACGCCAAGAACGTCCACGAACACGAACTGGTCGCCGAGACGATCCGCGACCAACTGGCTCCCTTTGCCGCCTCGGTCTCGACCGGCGATCGGCAGGTCAAGCGGCTCGCGACGGTCCAGCACATCCACACCCCGATTACGGCCGAACTCGCCGCCGATACCCACGTCTTGTCGTTGGTCGAGGCGCTGCATCCGACCCCCGCGGTCGGCGGGCTGCCGCCGGATGCGGCACTGGAAACCATCCGGGAGACCGAGCCGTTCGACCGTGGGTGGTACGCCGCCCCGATCGGCTGGGTCGACGCCGCGGGCAACGGCACTTTCGCCGTCGGCCTCCGGTCGGCGGTGGCAACTCGGCGGCTGGCGACCCTGTTTGCAGGCGTCGGCATCGTCGGCGACAGCGACCCTGATCGGGAGTGGGACGAGGTCGAACTCAAGTTCCGGCCGATCCTCGACGAACTCGAATCGGCATAACGGGGCCGCAGGCGGCGGACTGCCGGCGATGTTACCAGTATGGACCCTCGGTGCGTCGACCGTCCTCGCGGGTCCGGCCCGGCTCGTCGTCGAGGACCGCCGCCGGCGGCTCCCACGGCGACTCGATCGCCGGCAACGGTTCGTCGACCGTCGGGAGCTGCCAGTGGTCGAGAGAGCCCCGGATCCGGGTTCGGTCGCCGTCGACGGCCACGCGGAGCGTCGGGGTCAGTGTGCCGGCGAACTGCCGGCGCTGTTCGGCCGGCGACATGGCGGCGATGCCGTCGAGGGAGTCGCCGTCGAAGTCGGGATAGTTGAGGAAGCTCGTCACGAGCAGTTCGTCGTCGTGGCCGACCGCCAGCCACGAGTAGGCCTGAAACGGTGCGGTCGCCGGGTTGGTCACGACCAGTCCCGAACCGTTCAGCGGACGGTAGTCGCCACACAGCGAGTCGGCGACGAAGCCGTACAGCGCGTCGTAGCCAGCGCGTCCAGGCGCGAAGGTGTCGACGTGACTGGAGACGAAGAGGTAGTAGCGGCCCTCGTCGACGACGACGTGGGGGCGTTCGATCTCCTGATTGACACAGACGCTGTCGAAGATCGGCGGGCGGAACTCCCACTCTAGGGGGTCGCCGGTCGGCGAGACCGCGCGGCCGACACAGCCGTTGAACGCCTGTTTGGCGGCGTCGCCGCCGCAGGCGTCGGCCGCCGCCGGGGTGTTGGACTCGAACAGCAGATGACACCGGCCGGTCGCGGGATCCTCGAAGAACCACGGATCCCGGAAGGTGTAGGTCATCGCACCGGCCTGCGCTTGGGTCTCGTAGTAAGTGCCGTCGGGCTCCAAGAGGATCTCGTGGGTCCACGGCCCCTCGATGGTCGGACCGGCGCTGGCCGACTCGTCGACCGATTCGCTGGCCGAACCGTCCGCGTCGTCGACCGACTCATCGGCGTCGACCTCGACCCGACCGCCGTGGGCGACCGCGAGCCGCTGGGAGTCGGTCACCGCGTCGGCCGCCGGGTCGCCGGCGGCCGTATAGAACAGGTAACAGTCATCGCCGTCGAGGAGCGCCGAGCCGGCCCACTGGCGAGTGCCGAGGCCCGTCTCGAAGACCGGGCCACGGTCGACCCACTGGCGGCCGTCACGGGAGACGAAGTACCGATGGGTGGCGATGTCGTGGCGTTCGCCCGGCGTCACGTCGGCCGGCGCGGTCAGCGCGATCAGGATCCGCCAGCCATCGATGGTTGCGATCGTGCCGTCCCGGCTCCGGAGGGGCCACGAATCCCAGACGTGGTAGTCGGGAGCAGGGTCGGTCGCCGGGCGGTCAGTCGGCGGGGCGACGGTGCCGGGTGTGCGTTCGATGGGGCCTGCGGGCTCCCAGCGGGGCCACTCCCGGTCGGCGAGGTCCTCGTTCATGGCTCCTCGTAGCGTTCGTCGACGGTTGCTCGGTCGGGCAGGGCGGCCATCGCGCCGGCGGCGGTCGTCGAGACCGCGGCGACCGCGTTGGCGAACGCCAGCGCCGACTCGGGATCAGTCGGGCCGTCGCCCTCCGCGAGGGCGGCGAGCGTCCCCGCGAGGAAGGCGTCGCCCGCGCCGGTGGTGTCGGTGGCATCGAGATCGTAGCCGGCGTGATGCCACTCGCCGGCCCCCCACGGCGAGTCGGGGCCGGCGACGAGGCGGGCCCCCTTGCTGCCCTCGGTTACGAGCACGGTGTCAGGACCCATATCGAGCAACTGATCGGCGAACCCCGCCTCGGCGTCGAGTAGCGCCGTCGACGCGAAGTCCTCACGGGTCGCTTTCAGCAGGTCGGTCCGCAGGAGCATCCGTTCGAGGGTCAACGCGAGGTCGTCGTCCCATAGTTCGGGACGGGTGTTGGGGTCGAAGACGATCCGACAGCCCGCCTCGCGGGCCCGGTCGACCAGTTCGAACACCGCCGAGCGGGCGGGTTCGGCCGACAGCGCCACGCCACCGACGACCAGCCAGTCGGCCGCCGCCAGCGCCGTCGTGTCGACGACGTCGGTCTGGAGCACCGTGTCGGCGGTCCGCTCGCGGTGGAAGCTGAACTCGCGGTCGCCGTCGGCGGCGTGGCTGACGAACGCCAGCGCCGTCGGGTTGTCGACCCGCGTAATAAACGCCTCAGGGATCCCCTCCGCGGCGAGGCGGTCGGCCAAAAAGTCGCCGAAGGGATCGGTCGACAGCGTGGTACAGAGTCCGGGCGTCTCGCCGAGTCTGGCCAGCCCGACGGCGACGTTGGCCGGCGCGCCGCCGGCCCGGCGGTGGAACGTCTCGACCCCCGAGAGGGGGCCCGCGGTATCGGGGATGAAGTCGATCAACGTCTCGCCGGCTACGAGAATCGAGTGCTCGGTCATCGGTCCGTCCAGTGGTCGCGGTCAGTCGGTGAGGGGTCGGTCGGCTGGTCTCGCATGATAGCCAACGGTCTATCACGGTCGATAATAAAGCCTGAAGATATACAATCGGTGTTGTAAACGCTATATCGACCGACCGAGGTCGACCGGGGCGTCGGCGTCCTCGACGACGATCCGGGTGGCTTCGATGTCCTCGATGATCGCCCCCCAGCCGCCGACGCTGACTTCGCCGTCGTCGGTCTCGACGTAGAGAGTGGCTTGGCCGGCGACCTGCGAGTGGCTGTCGCCCGTGTCGATACTGGTCGCGTACTCGGTGTCGGTGACGGTACCGGTACAGGAGACGGGTTCGCCGGTGTCTGTGTCGTTGCCCTCGATACTGACCGCTACGGTGACGCCGTCGTCGACCACCGGGGCGATGTCGGCGACCAGCCGCCGGATGTCGACGTATTCGATCGGGAGGTCGGTGGGCCGCTCGGAGTAGATCGTCTCGCAGTGTTCCCAGAGGCTGGCGAGGAAGTACCAGTGGAAGACGTAGCTGTGGGTTCGGTCGTCGACGAGGATCCCGTACTGGTCTACCGCGTCAGGGTGGTGGAAAAAGCAGGTCTGCTGGCGGTCGACGAGGGCGACGAAGGGCGACGGCAGCCGGCGGGCTCGGACTTCTCGGGCGATCCCCTCGAAGGTGTCGGCCGCCGGCAGGGCCTCGCTGTCGGCGGTGTGGAGCGAGAGATGGACCGCCACGCCGCGGTCGTGGGCCGCCCGGAGCGCCGGCCGGAGCGCCGTAATGTCGTCGAGGCTGGCCGAGAGGTGGATCTGGTGGGTCGCGTCCTCGATGAACTGTCGGGTTCGGTCCAGCACGGTCTCGAAGCGCTTGACGATGCTGACCTTGTTGTGTTTGAGTTCGGGCTGTTCCCACCGGGTCTCGATCTCCTCGGCGGCGGCTTCGAACTGATCGGCCCGGTCTCGGAGGTCCGCCAACACCGCTTCGGGATCGTGAGCCCGCGCCTGCAGGGTGTCCTGCTCGTAGGTCTCGGCGTACCCACGGTCGGCCAGCGACCGAAGCACGTCGTAGATTCGGGGGCCGGGGACCCCGCTTTCGTCGGCGATCTCGGTCGCCGAAGCCGTCCCCAACTCCAGCAGGGTAGCGTACACCTGCGCCTCGTAGGGCGAGAGCCCCGCTTCCTCCAAGACAGATATGAACCGTTCGGTGTCCATTGGTTGCCGGATGGTATCGACACACCTAAAGAATTCGTCATTCGTCGTCGGCCCAGCCCGCCGGCTACCGGTGAGGCCGCCGGCTCGGTCCCGCCGGACGGCCGGTCGACCCCGCGCGCACTGCGAGGATCGTCGTCAGTCGTCGGATTCGGCTTCGGCGTCCGCGCTGGTGGTGCCGGTGTCGACCCGAACGGGCTCGGCCAGCCCGTGGGCGAGTGCCTCCTCCGTATCGGCGTCGAACAGATGGAGGTTCGTCTTATCGAAGACCACTGAGAGCTGCTGGTCTGCCTCCACTGGGGTCTCGGGACCGACGTTCATCAGGATCTGGCCGCTGGCGCTGGGGTCTTCCATGTCGACGGTTTCGCCCCGACTGGTGACGAGATAGACGAAGATCTCGTCGCCCATCGGCTCCATCACGTCGGTGTAGGTCTCGACCGGCGCGGTCACCTCGCCGACGGCGTTCTCGACCGGGATCACGTGCTCCGGGCGCACGCCGAGGGTCACGTCCTGACCGGTCGAGACGCCAATGGCGGCTGGATCGAATTCGACGTCGACACGTCCAGACTCGGACTCGAAGCCGGTCGGGGTGATCTCGCCCCTCATGAAGTTCATCGCGGGCGAGCCGATGAAGCCAGCGACAAAGCGGTTCGCCGGCTCGTGGTAACACGTCAGCGGCGGGTCGATCTGCTGGAGTCGACCGTCGTTGATGACGGCGATCCGGTTGGACATCGTCATCGCCTGGGCCTGATCGTGGGTGACGTAGACGATGGTCGTATCCAGTTTGCTGTGGAGCCGCTGGAGTTGGGTCCGCATGTGGACCCGGAGTTCGGCGTCGAGATTCGCGAGGGGTTCGTCCATCAGGAACACGTCGGGCTCCCGGACGATGGCGCGGGCGATGGCGACACGCTGGCGCTGGCCGCCGGACATCTCGCTGGGCATCCGGTCTAACATCCCGTTGAGTTGGACGGTGTCGGCGGCCTCTTCGACGCGTCGATCCATCTCCGCTTTGTCGAAGTCCCGCAACTGGAGGCCGAAGGAGATGTTGTCGTAGACGTCCTTGTGGGGGAACAGCGCGATGTTCTGGAACACCATCGCGATCCCCCGGTCCTTCGGCGGGAGGGCCGTCACGTCACGCTCGCCAATTCGAATGGTTCCCGAGGTGGGTTTGGTCAACCCCGCGATCATCTCGATCGTGGTCGACTTCCCACAGCCCGAGGGGCCGACGAGCGTGACGAACTCGCCGTCCCTGATGTCGAGGTTCATGTTCTCTATCGCGACGTCGCTACCGTACTCTTTTCTGATGTTCTGGAGGGTGATGGTTGCCATTATTCTTTCAGTGCTCCGGAGGTGAGTCCGCTGACGATCTTTTCCTGTGCGACGACCACGAGGATCGCCACGGGGACGACCGCGACGATGCTGGCGGCCGCCATCAGGTCGTACCGGATCTGGAACTGCGACTGGTAGGAGATGATGCCGTCGACGATCGGGGCCCAGTCTTGGGCCTGTGCGCCGGTCATCAGGAACGAAAAGAAGAACTCGTTGTAGACCGCGATGAACGTCAGGATGCCTGCCGTGGCGACGCCAGGGGCCGACAGCGGGACGATCACGCGGAACAGCGCGCCGAGCCGGGTCGTCCCCTCGATGCGGGCGGCGTCTTCGAGTCCGTCGGGGATCTGCCCGTAAAAGGTGGTGAGGATGAAGATCGCCAGCGGCATGAAGATCGCACTCAGCGGGATGACGACGCCGCCGGGCGTGCTGTACAGTTCGGGTGGCGTCAGCCCGAGGAAGGAGATCTGCTGGCTAAACAGTTGGAACAGCGGGATGAAGAACGAGGCCGGAGGGAAGAAGCTGATCACGAGGACGGTCAACAGCAGCGTCCGCTTGCCCCGGAACTGGAGTCGACCGAAGGCGTAGCCCGCGAGGCTGGCGATGATCAACACGAAGATCGTCGTCAGCGTCGCGAACACGAAGCTGTTGAACAGGTAGAGATGCAGTGGGATCTGCTGGAAGATCTCGACAAAGGATCCGGGGTCGAACCCCGTCGGCAGCAGGCCGACGCCTTCGCTGACGCGGTTGCTATCCGACAGCGCGATCATCGTCAGCCAGTACAGCGGGAACAGCGTCGTCAGCAGGAAGAAGATCACCACGACGAAGAACATCGCGCGGTAGACCTTCTCCGGGTTCTTGATCGCGCTGTCGACCCAGTTGGTGAACGCACCGCGGGGTTCGTCGTCGGGACGCTCCTGCTGTGTCGCTTGACTCATTGGTAGGACCCCCGTGGACTCAGCTTGAGTGCGACCAGATAGCCGACGATCACCAGCGCGATGATCGTCGCCGTGAGGAAGGCGATCGTCGCCGCAGAGGCGTAGGCCTGGGTGGTGCCGAACATGGTGTCGACGACCAGACACGACAGCGAGGGCACGGTGCCGCAGCCAGCCCCCGATGCTTCGATGATGCCGTAGATGCGCATGGCGTCGATGGTCCGGAACAGCATGGCGACCATCAGTGCCGGGAAGATCAGCGGCAGGGTGATGTGGCGGAACCGCTGGAGCGGCGATGCGCCAGCGACCTCCGCGACGTCGTAGAGGCTCTTGTCGACGCTCTGCATCCCCGCGAGGATGAGCAGCGCCATGAACGCCGAGGTCTTCCAGATGTCGGCGACAGTGACGATCACGAACGCGTTCGAACTACTGGTCAGGGGGTTCGAGCCGAAGAGGCCGATCCACTGGAGTGGGTCCGAGAGGAACCCCACGGAGGGGTTGAACAGCAGGAAGAACAGCATCCCCTGAATGACGATCGCGATTGCCCACGGGAGGATGATCGAGACGCGAACCCAGCGTCGACCGCGGTACTCCTTCGACATGATGTAGGCCTGTCCGAACCCGATTAGCGTCTCGAAGACGACACTGAGGATCGCGAACGCGAGGGTGACCAGCAGCGCCTGGCGGAAAAACGGGGTACCGCCGGTGAAATCGATCAGCGGTCGCGACAGCAGCGGGTTCTGGTTGGTGAGGACGTTCACGTAGTTTTCGAGGCCGACGAAGCCGCCGGTTTTCGCGGTGCCGAAGAGGTTGTCTTCGAACAGCGACACCCTGAACGTGCGCCACAGCGGCCACAGGGCGATCGCCGTCAGGACGGCAAACGCCGGTGCCAACAGCACGTATGCGTACGACTCCTCGCTGAGGTTCTCCATCCAGTTGAGCGAGCGCGAGACCGGACTGAAGCCGTAGCCTTGTCGTTGTTCAGTTGCCATGGTCGCCTCCGCTAGTGTGTGATTGGTGCATGGTTTGGGTCGACCTCGCTAGATGTTCTCCAACTCGCCGAGTGCGGTCGCTAAGTCGTTCATCGCCTCGGACGGCGACTTTCTGCGCTGGAGGGCGTCGTTGATCTCCTGGTAGGCCTGCTGGGTCTGTTGTGACCACACCGGCGTCACCGGCCGGGCGACCGTGTTGTCGCCCGTCAGCCGCAGGGTCTCGGTGTAGTCGCCGAAGGCCGGATGGTCGCCGGCGAGGCGTTCGACGAGATCCGGCTGATGGGGGAGAAAGCCCGGTCCGTTTAGTTGGGCTTCCTGGACTTCTTCGGAGTGGAACGCCCGGATGACCTCCAGGGTCGACTCCAGATCGGTGGTGTTGGGGTTCACCCCGATCAGCCAGCCCCCGAGTGCGGCGGCGGTCCCGCCGAGCCCGTCGTAGCGGGCCTCGCTCTCGGGCACCCCGTAGGGCATCGGCATCACACCGAGTTCCTGATCGCCGGTGAACTGGTCGTCGGCCAGTCCGATGGTGTAGACCCAGTTTCGCATCGCCACCGCGTTGGCGTCGCCGACGAACGCGCCGTCGGTCTCCTGTTCGGCCCAGCCGAACACCACGTTGGGCGAACACTGGGCAATGTCCTGGGTGGCGTCGCTGGTGCCGTGGACCATATCCCGGCCGACGTTGAGCGCCTCGATGACCGGCGGCTCCTCGACAGTGATCGGTCGCTCGCCGACCGGCCCGAAGAGGGTATCGAGCCCGCCGAAGTACGCCCCGCCGTAGGAGGACATCAGTTCGTTGAACGTACAACACGACAGTCCGGGGTAGCTGTCGGCCTGCCAGACGTAGCCGTAGTCGACGTCGGCGCCGTCGTGGACGTCGGCGACGGCGCTGCTCCACTCGGCCCACGATGGCGGATCGGTCGACCAGCGGTCGAACTCGCTGTCGGTGTAGCCCTCCTCCCGGAACAGGTCCTTGCGGTACTGCATCGTCGGGAAGTCCGGGAAGAAGGGCAGCGCCCACAGCTCGCCGGTCTCTGGGTGGCTCCCCGTCTCGACGAGCATCTCGAAGCTCTCGGAGCGAACTCGGTCGACGAACGAGTCGTCGAGTTCGGCTTCGAGGTTGACGATGTTCTCCCGGGCGATAAACGGGATCGTCCACCCGTTGTCCATCACCATGATGTCCGGCTTCTCCTGTTGGGCATCGAGCACCGTCACGAACGATTCGGCCCGCGCGTCGGTCTCCTCGGGCCCGGCAGTGAGTTCGATACTGATGTCCTCGGGGACGCCGGCGTCGTAGAACGCCTGTACGTCGAGGTTCTGGGCGATACTCTGGTTGCCCATGATCTCGACGCCCTCGGTACCACTGCCGTAACAGCCCGCCAGCGAGGCCACGCCAGCCGTCCCGGCTACCTGGACGAACCGACGTCTGGACAGTGGCCCTGTGGATGACTTTCGCCTTTTATTTACTTTCTTTACCACAGTGAATAGAGATACCACATGATTAATCATAAATATTTTTGCCATCAGTTTCAATATTGCGACCCGTATATCTGAACTGACAGTTACGGCTTCGTCGGCTGGGCTTGCCCCCACGAGCGCGCGCAGCATCCCTCGCGACTCGCGGCCGGGAAACACGCCGGACATATCAACGTCCGCGATAAGGGACTGCTAATGACTGCACCGAACCGGAACACGCTCTGGGGGCGAGCGATCGCTGCGGAACTCGCTCGCAACGGGGTTCGCACTGTCTGTCTCTCGCCGGGGAGTCGGTCGACGCCGCTGACGGTCGCCTGTGACGAACACGACGACCTGCGGACGGTCTCGGCGCTCGACGAACGCTCGGCGGCCTACTTCGCGCTGGGGCGGGCCCGCCGCACCGGCGAGGTGACGCCGCTGATCTCGACCTCGGGGACGGCCGCGGCCAACTACCACCCCGCGGTGATCGAAGCCAGTCAGGGCCGGGTCCCGCTGTTGCTGTTGACGGCCGACCGGCCGCCGGAGTTGCGGGACTCGGGAGCGAACCAGACGGTGGATCAGGAGAAACTGTACGGTGACGCCGTCCGGTGGTACAAGGACCTCCCCGAGCCGGTCGCCGACGAGCGGACGCTCCGGTCGCTGCGAACCGACCTCTCGCGGGCGGTCGGCACCGCCGAGGGGACTCACTCGGGACCGGTTCACCTGAACGTCCCGTTCAAAAAGCCGCTGGAGCCGACGCCCGTCGACGGCGACGTGCCTGCCGATCTCTCGCGGTTGGCCGCGATGGGTCGCGGCGACGACGAGCCGTTCGTGCGTCGGACGGTCGGCCAGCCGCAGTTGGACGATGGGGACCTCCGGAAACTGGCCGAGGAGCTGTCGGTCGACCGCGGGCTGATCGTCGCCGGGCCGGCCGATCCGCCGGGACTCACCGCCGACGCCGTCACTGCCTTCTCGCATGCGACGGGGTTCCCCATTTTGGCCGACCCGCTGTCGGGGCTTCGGTTCGGCGGCCATACCCGCGCCGCACCCGTGATCGGCGGCTACGACGGCTACGTCAATACCGCGGTCACCGAGTCGTGGCCCGATCCCGAGGTCGTCGTCCGGCTGGGCGCATCGCCGACCTCGAAACCGCTACGGAAGTACCTCGCGGGGACCGACGCACGGCAGTTGGTCGTCGACCCCGCCGGCGCGTGGCGCGAGGCCGAGTTTACGGCGACCGATCTCGTGGTCGCCGATCCCGACCGGCTCTGTGGCCACCTCTCACAGATCGTTCGCAGCGGCGGCAGCGCCGACTGGCGGAACCGCTGGACGCGGGCGGATGCCGAACACGGCGAGGTCCTCGCGGATCACGCCGACGAGCCCTTCGAGGGTGGGATCCTCGCCGACGTGGTCGATGGCCTCCCGGATCCGTCGACGCTGGTCGTCTCCAACAGCATGCCGGTCCGGGATCTCGACCGGTTCGGGATGCCGTCGACGAAATCGGTGACCGCGATCGGGAACCGTGGCGCGTCGGGGATCGACGGCATCGTCTCGACGGCGCTGGGGGCGGCCCATGGGACGACCGACGACGTGACGCTCGTCATCGGCGATCTGGCCTACTACCACGACATGAATGGGCTGCTCGCGCTCGCGCGGGCCGACGTCGAGGCGACGATCGTCCTCGTCAACAACGACGGCGGCGGCATCTTCCACATGCTGCCGATCGAGGACTTCGAGCCGCCGTTTACGAGTCAGTTCAAGACCCCACACGGGATCGACTTCGAGCCGACCGGCGAGCTGTATGGGTTCGACTATCGACGAGTCGACGACCGCGAGGCGTTCCGCGAGACCTACGCCGAGGCGGTGGCGGCTGCGGGCTCGCAGGTGATCGAGGTCCGGACCGACGCGGCGGCGAGCCACGACCTGCGGGACGACCTGCAGCGTGAGACGGTCGACCGACTGGTCGACTGATCGGCCACACGGGCTATGCTGGTGGCGGTCCAAGCCAGCGGTATGGCTCGAACCGCACTCGTCGAGGCCAGCGACGCGCTCCGGGCGGCCGCCGAGCGAGCGTCGGCCGAACGGGGACACCAGCTTACCGAGACCGCCGACACGCTGTCGACCCTCGCCAGCCGCGAGCCGGGACCCGACCACGGCCGGCTCGCACGACTCGAATACACGCTTCGAGAGCTGAAAGAGGCCGCCAACCCCGAGGCCGTCGACCACATCGACGACGCCCTCGGCCAGATCAAAGCCTATCGCAAAACCGTCGAAGGGGTATAACGCTACTCGGAACGGCCGGCGGCGAGCTCGGTGGTCTCGCCGTCGGCTCGCACGGCTCGCTCCTCGCTGTCGACGAGGGCGTCGAGTTTGCGCTCGAAGGTCGCCTCGTCGATCTCACCCGCGGCATACTGGTGTTTGAGTTCGTCGAGCGGTGCGCGCTCGGGGTCGGCGGCCGACTCGATGCGTCGGATCGCGCGCCAGCGCCAGCCGATCCACGCCGCGAAGGCCCCGACGATCAGGCCGGTGGTGGTCAGGAACGTCAGCGTCGAGGTGGTGCCGATGAGCCACAGCGCCCCCACGATGAGGATAATGTCCGCGCCGAAGGCGATCATCAGGCCGAACATCAGGTCGGTCACGAGGCCCTCCTCCGGGTCGACTGGCATGTCGGAGTAGTGTTAGGACCGCCGCCAAATGAGTCCACTGGTGACCGGTCGGTCGCTGTCGAGTGGTCAGCCGTCGGGCGAGTCCATAGCTATTCGGCCACTGCGTGGGTACTGATAGCGATTAGCAATGGTCGACTACTACGACTGGGTGCTGGCGGGGATCGTCGGCAGCGTCCTGCTGGGTGCGGTGGTGAGCGCCGTTGTGGGTGTCGGGCTGCAGACCGGGCTCTTCGCCGGCACGCTCGTGGCGACGCTGTTCCTCTACGACGCCATCGTCCGGAACCCGCCGCTGCCGCGGACCGACCCCGCCATGATCGTGCCGGTGGCCGTGTGGCACCTCGGCGTCGTCGCGTTGGGGATCGGGGTTATTGGGTGAGTCGACGGCGAGTGTCGGGTGGGGTGTGTCGACCGGCGGGTGACGGTTCGGGGCATGACATGGTGGTAGTGTTGAGATCAACCGATGAGAAAACGCACAAACTTGATACCCACCGTGGTACGAATCACGTGTATGAGCGAATCAGATCACATGCACCAGTTTTCGGTATCGGCGACGGGCGACACGGAGACGAAGACGACCGTCTCGGTCCGTGACTTCGAGTTCGTCGTCGACGAGCCCGACCAGCTCGGCGGCACCAACGAGGGCCCCAACCCCGTCGAGTACCTGCTCGGCGCCTGGGCGGGCTGTCTGAACGTCGTCGCACAGGAAGTCTGCGACGAACACGACGTCGAACTCACCGGCCTCGACATCGAGATCGAAGGCGATCTCGACCCCCGGAAGTTCATGGGGATGGCCGACGAGCCCCGCGCGGGCTTCCAGGAGATCCGCGTCGAACTGGCCGCCGGGACCGACGCAGACGACGAGACGCTCGGTGCCGTCCTCGAGGAGGTCGAAGCCCGCTGTCCAGTCGGCGACAACATCATGGACGCGACGCCGGCCGACGTCACCATCGACGCGGTCTGAGCCTGCCGGTCGACCCAGCCACACCGTTTCTTCCGCCGCGAACTGCCCGCCCGAGCCCCGTCGATAGCCCACGGTGGCTCCAGACCGAGTCGTTTGAGTGGCCCACGGTCGTCGGTGCCGGTATGACCGCCGATGGCACACTCCTCGAATCGTTCCCCGACAGTCCAGTGACGACGGCCGCGCTGTCCGATCTCGAAGCCAGCGACGCTATCCGCACGGCGATCCCGCTGATCTCCGAGGCCCACGACGGCCAAGAGCTCTCCGACCGTGTGGTCATCCAGACCGACTCGGTCGCCGTCGTCGCCAGCTACACTGACGGCGAGGGGTGGACCGTCGACCACCGCATCGACGGGACCGACCGCGACCCGAGCGACGTACTCGAAGAGGCGATGGTTGCCGGACAAGGAGACTCCTCGCTGGTCGACGCGCCAGAGGAGTGATCGAAGCGTCGTCCCGCGAGGGACCGCAGAGACGGCCGTCGTGAGCCGCCGCTGTGTCCGCGGCGCAGGGCTCGGCTCTGGGGTGCGGCGCGGCCGGTAAACGGGGTTACTCCGCGGTCGGCAGTCGGAGTTCGATCGTCGTCCCCGGCCGGTGTGGGTCGGCGACGGTCACCGTTCCGTCGACGCCGGTGACGATCCAGTAGACCAGCCACAGCCCCAATCCTCGCCCGTGGACCAGTGGGGTCTCCTCGCCGGACTGCAGTACCGACCGCTCCAATTCGGGGAGCCCCGGCCCGTCGTCACGGACCGACAGCTCGTAGTGGGTTTCGGTGTCCGCGATTTCGATCTCGATTCTCGGGGCCTCGCCGGCGTGTTTGGCGGCGTTGTCGACCAGCTCCCAGAGCGCCGTTTCGAGCCGTGGGGCGCTGTCGACGACGGCCGTCTCCGGGCCGGCGACTGTAATCGAGGCGTCGGGATACGCCCCACCGAGTTGGTCGGCAACCCGATCGGCCAGCGGGCGGAGATCGAGCGGCTGCCGCTCGATGGGGCTATCGAGTGTCTCTTCGAGCTTCTGGGCCGTCTCGCTGAGGTCCAGCAGCCGGTCGGAGGTCGTCCGAACGCGCTTGGCCAGCGTCTCCTGTTGGCCCTCCAGTTCGTCTTCGAGCATCTCGGCGTAGCCGTTGATGACGCCGACATCGTTGCGCAGGTTGTGCCGGAGCACGCGGTTGATGACGCTGATCAGTCCATCCCGGCGCTTACGGTCGGTTGCGTCCCGACTCATCGCTTGGACGGCGACGATATCCTCCGGCGTGCGCTGGTCGGCCGGCACTCTGCTGTCGTAGATCGGCGTCGCTCGGAGGTCGACGTAGATGATATCGCCCGCCTTCGTTTCGACCGGGAAGTAGTGTTCCTCGATCGTCTCGCCGGAGAGGACGCGGTCGAACAGTTCCCACGCGCGTTCGGTCGTCTCCGCATCGACTTGGACCGTCGCGACCGATCGCCCATCGAGTTCCTCGTGTTCGTAGCCGAGCAGGTCGACGACCGACGGGGAGGTGTAGATGAACCGGCCGTCGAGATCGAGGCGAAAGACCAGATCGAAACTGGCGTCGATGACCGCTCGATAGATCTCGGCCCGTTCGTCGAGTTCGGCCGCCCGCTCGGCGAGTTCGGCCTCGTACTGCTGTTGTTCGATCTCGTAGCCAGCCATCTGTGCGATCAGATGGCTGAAGGACTTTTCGGCCTCGGAAAACGGCTCTGCACGCGCGTTCTGGGCGGTGAAACAGACCGTCCCGTACGGCTCGTTGTCGACCATGATCGGCGCGCCGTGGTAACAGTGGATCCCGTATTCGACAGCATCCGTGCTGTCTTCGAGCCCCACGTCGGCGACGTCCGCAAACGCGACGACCCCTTCCTCCTGGACCGTCCGCAGACAGAACGTGGTGCTGAGATCCCGCTTGAGCCCGGTCGGATCGGGGGCGTCCCCGGTATCCGTGCTGATCCGTACCTCCCAGTCGTCGGTCTCCTGATCGATCTTGGTGACGATCCCCGCGTCGACGCCGAACTGCGAAACGCCGACTTCGAGGGCGTCCTGCAGTCGGTCTTTCAGTGGACGGTCGGTCTGCATGACCTCGTAGAGCTGCGAATACGCAGTCTGCCGATCGAACGTCCCCCGCATAGCAACCATTATCAGACGTATGCACCTTGGTACTGTTATTGTTGTGGTCGGAGCGGCGGTAACCGGTTGGGGTCGTTTCGTCTCAACCGACAGCCGCTGAGACGCGGTGTTTCGGCTGGCTTTTTATCGGCTCCGACCCTCGCTCCGGTATGGTTTCGGAACTGTTCGACCCCGACCGCTGGGAGCCGGTCGAGGCCTTCGACTTCGACGATATCACCTACCACCGCGGAACCGACGTCCCCGCCGTCAGGATCGCCTTCGACCGTCCCGAGGTACGGAACGCCTTCCGCCCGGGGACGGTCGACGAACTGTACACCGCCCTCAATCACGCACGCAAACAGGCCACCATCGGCTGTGTTCTCCTCACTGGCAACGGCCCCTCCGAGAAGGACGGCGGCTGGGCCTTCTGCTCGGGCGGCGACCAGTCGGTCCGCGGCGAGTCGGGCTACGAGTATCGCGCCGACGACGCGGCCGCCGCGGACGACGATCCCGCTGTGCGGGAGGCCAAGGCGGGTCGACTCCACATTCTCGAAGTCCAGCGCCTCATTCGGACGATGCCCAAACCAGTCGTCGCGGTCGTGCCGGGATGGGCGGTCGGTGGCGGCCACTCGCTACACGTGATCTGTGATCTGACGCTGGCCTCCGACGAACACGCCAAGTTCCTCCAGACAGACCCCGACGTGGCCTCCTTCGACGGCGGGTTCGGTTCGGCGTATCTCGCCAAGCAGGTCGGCCAGAAGAAGGCCCGTGAGGTCTTCTTCCGCGGGAAGACCTACTCCGCAGCGGAGGCCGTCGACATGGGGATGGCCAACGAAGCGATTCCCCACGAGGAGCTCGAAGACGTGGCTTTAGAGTGGGCCGACGAGATGACCCGGAAGAGTCCGACCGCGATGCGAATGTTAAAGTTCGCATTCAATGCGACCGACGACGGGATGGTCGGCCAGCAGGTCTTCGCCGGCGAGGCCACCCGCTTGGCCTACATGACCGACGAGGCCAAAGAGGGACGGGACGCCTTCTTGGAGGGCCGCGAGCCCGACTTCCGGCAGTTCCCGTGGCACTACTGAGCGGCGGTCGACGCGGCTCGCTGGACGATTTCTGGGTCGACAGCACGGGACGGTGGGGGTCGCCCAACAGGGCTACTCTGGAAGCCCGGCCGCAACAGGAACGTCAAGTTCGTGTTCAGCAGACTAACGGCTGGTTCGTCAATAGACCGTTGTAGACGACGCCAAAGAGGCGGACGCCTGCTTGCAGATCGTGCTATGACTATTCATCGGTTCTGTTGTTACTATTAACTAATATGTTGCTCTCTGTTGTTGAAAACAATCGAACGACCGTTCCACGCGGAGAATATACTAATACATTGACCGAACCGATAGGAATTTAATGACTGAATTTATCTATTGGAAATACATTCAGCAATGCTGTACGTTCACTACGACGGAGTCGATTGTTCGGAGAGACCGGGAACGGCTGGCGGTTCGACGCCCGATTCCGGATGTCGTAGTGATCGCAGCCAGTTCTGGGGGAACACATGGTAGACGGAACACAACATACAGATCGACAGCGAACAGCGTCGTGGAGACAGAATCGTTTTCCGAACGGGACAGCCAGAGTGAGGGTGATCTGAGATGGACCGCCGCGCACAATCTCGGGTTCTTCTCGTCTCGATCGTTCTCGTTGCAGTGCTGGCACTCGGCTTCGTATTTGCTGGGAGCACGGCCGCACAACAGACGCCCGACATCACTGTTGCTGAAGATAGTTCGGGAGATTACACGTCGATTCAGACTGCAGTCAATAACGCAAACGATACCGACCGGATCGAAGTGCAGTCCGGGGTGTACAACGAGTCTGTTCAAATCGATAAGAACGTCACTCTCGTTGCTCCCAGTGGTGCGACGATTTCGAATACCTCGACAGAGAGTAATAACGCAGGCCTCCAAGTCATCAATGCTGCCACACCCGAGATAGCCGGGTTTACGGTGACTGGCTGGAAGTGGGGGCTGAGTGCCGGTGCCTCAGAAGGTGACTGGGTAGCTCGAAATATGACAGTCACTGATAACACGTACGGAGTTCTCGCTTCCGGGACGCCGGGTAACTGGACGCTCAGCAACACCACAATTGAGGCGGCGGATACCGCTATTACTTCTTACGAAGCCAGCGGGGAACACGTTATTACGGGCGTGACAATTCGGGATGTAAACGAGGCTGTGTCAGCCTCGAATACGACGGGTCAATGGGAAATACGCGACACGACTATCAAAAACACAAGCGAGGATGGTATCGATACGTACAATTCTGATGGCGACTGGCTGATTCAAAACACTATAATCGAAAACGTGACCGATGATGGTATCGATGCATACAATTCTAGTAGTAATTGGCAGGTGCAAGACACGACAGTTACCGAGGTCGGAGAAGCTGGTGTTGCTGCCACTGATACAACTGGTAACTGGCGGATACGCAACTCTAACTTCGTAAACAGTGGCGAGTACGGTGTTGAAGCTTTCGAGAGCACCGGTGATTGGACAGTCGAAAACGTCAGTGTTCGAAATAGTAGCTATCGGGGGATCTCTGTTGACTACTCGAATGGAAATTGGACGATTCGGTCAACGAGTATCCAAAACGTTTCAGTGGAGGGACTTGACGCCTATCGGACCGATAATGGTCGCATCCAGGATGTTGTGATCAACGACATCGGAGGGAATGGAATCAATCTATACGATACTGGGAGTTGGGTGATGGAAAACACGACGGTCACACAGGTAGGTACTGATGGGATAACCGCGGGTGATGGTAATGCGACCGGCACGCAAATCGCCCAAAATGTGACCATCCGTGATACAGGAAACCACGGAGTGACGTTCTACAACAGCAGTGCTAACTGGACAGTCACCGACTCCACGGTTGAAGAGAGTGCAAACGAATCGATTGAAGCAGAAAATACAGCGGGTAACTGGAAAATAACTCAATCGATACTGTCGGATGGAAGTGGTGAGGCAGTCAATGCATCTGATGCCGTCCTCACTGGTAATGCCTCGTACAACTACTGGGGTGCCTCCGATGGGCCAAGCGGTGATTTCGACGGCTCGGGTGGTGCGGCAGTTGGGAACCTGATCGTCGCACCGTACTACACCGATAGCGATCTGACGACAGTCGAGACTAGCATCAACGAAAGCACCGGGTTCGTTGATGTCGACGTCACTACGTTACCTGGGAGTGGGACAGAGACCGACCCCTACATTATCGAGAACGCCTCCGAGTTACAGGCGATCGAAGACGATCTGACTGCCCACTACGAACTGGGAGCCACTGTTGATGCGAGTGGGACCGCCGAGTGGAACGGCGGCTCCGGATTCTCCCCGATCGGGACCGACGAAAACAGCCAATTCACCGGCCGGCTCGACGGCGAAGGGAACGTGATAACCGGGCTCAGTATCGATCGATCGACGACTGACAACGTCGGACTGTTCGGATATGTTGGCTCCGATGGACTGGTTCGAGATGTAGTCATAGACGACGCTGAGATACGTGGCGGCAACTTCAGCGTCGGCGGCCTCGCTGGAATCAACAACGGCACAGTGACCGACGCAGTCGCTACTGGGTCGGTGAATGCGACCGAAGAAGTCGGTGGCCTCGTCGGACGAAATACCGGGACGATCACTGAGTCAGCGTCGACCACGACTGTTAACGGGACACTGAACATCGGCGGCGTTGTCGGACGAAACGAGGGCTCGATCAGCACTACATCGGCAAACAGCAGCATTGACGGTTTCCGAAACGTGGGCGGACTCGTCGGAAACAACCTGTTGAACGCTACGATCAACCAATCAGCCGCCAATAGCTACACGAACGGGAGCGAACACGTAGGTGGGCTCGTCGGACTCAACAACGATGCGACGATCAGTAACACGTCGGCCAGAGGTGCCGTTAGCGGCTCCGAGAGCGTGGGCGGACTCGTCGGGTTGAACAACGGTGCGGAGGTCAACGAGACGTTCGCTACCGCAGACGTTACTGGCACTACTGCTGTCGGTGGTCTCGTCGGTGAGGGGTCCGGCAGCACTGTGACCGGTTCCTACTGGGACGAGGCGGCGACGAACCAAGCCTCCTCGGTCGGTGGAACGGGACTCAGCACGTCTCAGATGGTCGGCGATGCAGCACTGACCAATATGACTGCGTTCGATTTCGTCGAGACGTGGGAGGTCGAAGCAAACGAGTACCCCGTTCTCGCTCGACTAGCTACTGATTCCGACGGTTCGTTCGCTGGTCCAGTCGTCAACGTGAGTGCATCGTCGATCACGCCGACGAAAGCCACAGCCAACGAGACAGAAGAGTACACCGTCGACGTCGTCATCGACAACACTTCGCTGACCGACGAGTCCGGCGAGGTCGACGTTTCCTTCGAGAACTTCAGCTTCGGGACCGGCGAAGATGATCTGACGATCGGCTACACCGATGCCAATATTTCGAATGGGACTCTCAACGTTACCGAGTCGGTGGCTGTGACCGCTCCGAACACGACCGGCTTCTACGATGTCAACGTGACGGACCTCCGGACTGAGAGCAACGACTACCTGATCGAAGATGGGAACATCACGTTCGAAGATATCGAGGTTTCAGATTCAACGGATGACGATGGGAGTGGCGCCGGTGGCGGCAGTGCGCCGGTCATCAACACGACGGTCTCGTCGGTCGCACCGAACGCTACGACGGTCAACGAGACCGAGCCCTACACCGTCGACGTCGTCATCGACAACACCTCGCTGACCGACGAACACGGCGAGGTCGACGTCGCCTTCGAGAGCTTCACGCTCGATACGGGCGACAATCTGACGATCGACTACACCGGCACGGACATCGACAACGGGACGCTCGACATCACTGGGTCGGTGAATGCGACCGCACCCGCCACGGCGGGCACCTATGCGGTCAACGCGACGACCCTCCGGATCGAAAACACCACCTCCGAACAGAGCCTCGATTCCAACAACACGGTCGGTCGAATCGAGGTCGGCGAGGTGCCTGACCCAGTCATCAACGAGACGGAATCGTCGGTGACGCCGCCGACAGTTACGGCCAACGAGACCGAGGAGTACACGGTCAATGTCACTGTCGACAACACGACCCTGACCGACGAGTCAGGACAGGTCGACGTCGGCTTCGAGAACTTCACACTCGAAACAACCGACGACGAGTTGCAGATCAACTACACCGAGAGCGACATCACCGAGGGCACACTCAACGTCTCGGGGACGGTGAACGCGACCGCACCGGCAACCGCGGGCACGTACGCGGTCAATCTCGAAGAGATCTGGGTCGACGGACCCGACGAGGGACCGGTCGAGAACGCTAGTATGACGATCGATACGATCGACGTCAGCGAGCCGGCCGAGCCGGTGGTCAACCGGAACGCCTCGACAGTGGCTCCGACGAACGTGACCGCAAACACCACCGACGAGTACACGGTCGATGTCGTCATCGAGAACGCTTCCGACCTCTACGAGGAGGGTGATGTCGACGTCGCGTTCGACGGCTTCGATCTCGATCTGCCAGAGGACGATTCGACCGACGATACGGCCGAAGAAGACCTTTCGATCAACTATACCAGCGCAGATATCAACGACGGGACGCTGAACGTCTCGGGAACGGTGAACGCAACTGCGCCAGTAACTCCGGGCAAGTATCAGATCAACGTCACCGATCTGCGCCCGGAAGACGACAGTGATCCGATCGCGGACGCAAACGTCACCATCGAGACGATCACTGTCGCTGAGCCACCGAAACCGGTCGTCAACGAGACCGCCTCGTCGGTGACGCCAACGACGGCGAGCGCCAACGACACACAGCGCTACGACGTCGACGTCACTATCGAGAACACCTCACTCACCGACGAGTCGGGTGAGGTCGACGTCGGCTTCGAGGCGTTCGATCTCGACCTCGGTGACGATCCGACCGACGATACCGACGACGAAGATCTCACGATCAATTACACCGACACGAACATCACCGACGGCACGCTAACGGTCTCGGCATCGGTGAACGCGACGGCCCCGAACAATTCGGGCACGTACAACGTCTCGGTGACTGACCTCCGCCGGGAGGGGACCACCGATCCCGACGACTCGTTGATCGAAGACGCCACCATTAGCTTCGCCAACATCAGCGTCGCCGACTCGACGGAGGCACTCGAGCTCACGCTCGACGAGACTCAGGCCCCCAACGGAACCAGCACCAATCTGACCGCGACGGCGACGTTGGCCGACGGGACCACCGAAGACGTGACGACCGCGGCGACCCTCACCAGCAGCGACGGGACGGTCGTCACCGTCGACAACGCTACCGGCGTGGTCTCCGCAGTCGGTCAGGGAACGGCGCTGCTGAACGCCAGCTACGACGGCATCAATGCCACGACGGAGATCACCGTCGGGCCGGCGGAACCCACATCGCTGGACGTCACGCTTGGCCAAGACGTCATCCAATCGGACGCCGAGACCTCGGTGACGGTGACCGCGGAACTGACAAACGGCTCGACACAGGACGTGACCTCGCTGGTGGCACTCGAATCCAGTGACCGGGACGTCGTCACCGCCGACAACGCCACCGGCACCGTCTCCGGTCAGGGCGCTGGCTCGGCGAACGTGACTGCGGGCTACGCGGGCGTGATCGCGAGCGCACCCATCGATGTCACGGTGCCACCGCTCACAGTCGACCGAACGGCCATCGACTTCGGTGACGTCACGCTGGTCAACACATCGGTTGCCCAGCTGAACGTGACGAACAACGCCTCGACGCCGATCACCGTCGAGTCGGCGACGCTGACCGGCAACGGTTCCGACCAGTTCGCCATCGACGAGTCGGCGATCACTGGCGAGATCCCGGCCGAAACCAACCGGACCATCGAGGTAGCCTTCGAGCCGTTCACTCGAACCAGCTCGAACGCGACGCTGAACCTCACGACCAGTGACCCGGCACTCTCCCCGTCCGACATCACTCTCCGTGGGAACGGGACCACGACAAACCTCACGCTGACCGCCAACACGACCTCGATCGTTGCTGGCGACCCCGTCCGGTTCAACGTCACTGACGACGACGGAGCGCCGGTGAACGCGACGATCCGGCTTCCGGACACGACCGCTCAGACGGGTGCCGACGGCAACGCCACCGTTCGGATCGAGACGGTCGGCGAGTCGACCGCGACGGCGACGAAGAACTCGACGACCACCGCCTACGTCTCGGACTCCGTGTCGATCTCCGTCGCAGCACCGACGCTGTCGGTCGCCGAGACGAGTCTCGACTTCGGGATGACCTCGCTGGAAACTACCAGCCGCGTGAACCTCACACTCGTCAACGACAACGAGACCAGTGTCGAGGTCGGTGCCGCCGACCTGCTCGGGGCGAACGCCAGCCAGTTCAGCATCGACGACGACACGCTTCCGGAATCGGTCGCGGCCAACACCGAGCGGAACGTGTCGGTTCGCTACGAGCCGTTCGAACGCGGCTCGGCGGCCGCCAGTATCGACGTCGCCGGTGAGACGGTCTCGCTTTCGGGAACCGGTGTCGCACCGCAACTCAACATTACTGGCCTCCCGATCGAGATTACGGCGGAAGAGGGCAGCAGCGCGAACACGACTTTCCAGATTAGTAACGATGGGAACGCAGCGCTGAACGCGACGCTGTCGAGCGACAACGACGCGTTCAGACACCCAACCGATCTCGATATCCCGGGTGATTCCAGCGACACCGTCGACATCCAGTTCGCCCCCGACAGCGGTGACACGGGGACGCTCTCGACGGAGTTGGTGATCGCCACCGAGAGCCCGGCGCTTTCTGATCGCCAACTGACCGCCGCCGGGACGGTTGAGGAACGGAGCGTCGAACTCCGGCAGTCCGAGATCGACTTCGGCGAGGTCACCGTCGGCTCGCCGGCCACCAGTACGGTCGTGGTCGACAACACCGGAACGACGAAAGAGACACTCAACGTGACGACCACCAACCGCACGCTGTTCGACGTCTCGGACAGCGCCGACGAGACGATCACGCTCGCGCCTGGTAGCTCCGAGCGGCTGACCATCGAGGCCAACCTCACCAGTTCGGGCGTAGCGACTGAGGCACTGCAGATCCAGAACGACAGCTACACCTCGGTCAACACCTCGGCGACGCTGAACGCGACCGGGCAGGCCCCCGCCCTCTCGGTCGCCACGGGCCAGCCTGTCGAGTTCGACGATACACCCATCAACTCGACCTCGACTGCAGAGATCCAGCTCGACAACAACGGGACGGCACCGCTGGCAGTCAACCTGACCCAAGCGTTCACCGGGACCGAGCCAGCTAACTTCAGTGTCGTCAGCGAGTCGGTCTTCGAGGTGCCGACGGACGACAGTCGAACCGTGACTGTCGGCTTCAGGCCAGCGACCGCGGGCAATGCGACGGCAAACCTCACGCTGGACACCAACGACATCGCCGCGACGGCCGCAGAGGAGAACGTCACCCTCGAAGCGGCTGGCTTCGATGCCAATCTCTCGATCAGTGGGGACGCTCCGGAGTTCGGCACCGTCGGCGTCGGTGGGACGACCACGCAGACGCTGACGGTCGAGAACGACGGCGAGAGCGATCTGACGCTCTCCGAGACGGCGGCGACTGGTGACTTCGCCGTCACGGACCCCCCGGGTTCCATCGCGAGCGGGGAATCCGAGGAAATAACAGTTCGGTTCGCACCCGACGCCAACGGCACCCAGACCGGTACGCTGACTGTCACCGGCACGCCCGACAACGGCGAGGGCACGACCGTTTCGACGCCGCTGACCGGCACCGGCCGCTACGGTGAACTCCAGGTCAACCAGGATACCCTCCGGACCGGCGTGACGACGACCGACAGCACCACGACCGGCTCGGTGACCGTCGAGAACGTCGGGCTCGCCGGCACCCAGCTTTCGATCGACGACATCTCGATCAGTGGTGGGAACTTCGACCTCGACACCAGCGGTCTCACTGAGGGTGATACACTCGGTAGCGGTACGAACGACGCTCTGCGCGTGAGGTTCGATCCTGCCAGCAATGCCGACAACGGCGAGCAGACGGGGACGCTGAGACTCACCGCGTCGAGTTCCGACGGTGCGAAGACCGTCACTCGCAGGCTCGGACTGACCGGCATCGTGAGCACACCCGAACCGACGGTCTCGACCGACGAGCTCTCGGTCGGCACCGTGACCGTCGGCGACGAGGAGTTCCGGACGGTCACCGTCTCCAACGACGGCGGTGAAGCCTTCGAGATCACCGGCACCTCCACTCCCGACGACGGCGTCACCGCCGACCGGCTCGGTCCGAGTCGGATCGTCCCCGGCGGCGAATCGACGTTCGTCGTTGTCGTCAACCAGTCGGCGACCGGCTCCTTCGACACCGATCTGACCGTCGAGACTGACGACGACACCGATCCGACGGTAAGTGTGACTGGCCGCGCGGTCGCGCCCGAACTGAGTGTGACGACCGAGGACATCGCCTTCGGCGACACCGGAGTCGGGAGCGCCGATCAGGCCACCGTCACGATCCGGAACACCGGCAACGCGACGCTTACGATCGCCGAGCCGACGATCACCGGCACCGGGGCCAGCGAGTTCAGCCTCCTGAGCGGGGATCGCCAGCTCCGGATCGGGCCGGACAGTAGCCAGACCGTGAGTGTCGGCTTTTCGCCATCGGACACCGGCCTCAGCGAGGCGAACCTCCAAGTCGAACCGCTCAACGAGCCCGACGGGAGCACGCGGACGATCAGTCTGAACGGCACCGGCACCGACGCGGCCGCCGAACTCAACGAGTCGGCGGTCGGCTTCGGTGACGTCGAACAGGGACAGACCGTCAATCGGACGCTCACGCTCACCAACGACGGCAACGCGCCGCTGGAAGTGACCGGCAACGCCTCGGTCCTCGGGGTCGACTCCGATGCCTTCTCGGTCAATGGCCTCGGGACGCCGACGATCAGCGACGGTGACAGCGAGACCTTCAAGGTCAAACTTAATACGACCGGTCTCAGCCGTGGTAGTCTCGGTAGCCGGGTCGTCATCCCGACCGACGACGCCGACGTAACGAGCCAGCTCGGTGCGACGGTCGTCGCCCCGGACATCGACGCGCCCGGCACCGTCGCCGCCGACCGCTTCGGAACGACCCGTCTCGGGACGACCTCGACCGCCGAGGTCTTGGTCAACAACACCGGGAACGCCGAACTCAACCTGACGGACCTCTCGGTGACCGGCACCGACGCCGCGGCGTTCAGCGTCGTCGAGACGCCCGACAACACGACGGTCGAAGCCGAAGACTCCGGCCGGGTCGTCGTGGAGTTCGATCCGTCGGCACTCGACGACGCCACCAGTCGCGCCCAGAACACACCGCTCGAAGCAGCGGCGACGCTGAATATATCGAGCAATGATCCCGACGTCAGCGAGGCAGCAACCGAGATCGGCCTCAACGGCGAGGCTGTCACGCCGAGCCTCTCGGTCCCACGGACGTTCCAGTTCGGTGATGTCCCGATCGACCAGACGACGACCGGCCAGCTGACCGTCGAGAACACGCCGTCGGCGACGGCCGCGCTCAACATCACTGACCTCGAAGTCAGTGGGGCCGACGGCGGCGACTACACCGCGTCGCTCAGTGGAGCCAGCACACCAGCCTCGCTGGCACCCGGCGAGTCAGTCACGGTCAACGTGAACCTCACGCCCTCGTCGTTCGATCAGAAGTACGCCACCCTCTCGGTGAAGACCGACGACAGCCGTGAGACGGTGCGAAAGATCGGCCTCTCGAACACCGAGACGATCTACAGCGTCTCCTACGGCAGCATCAACGTCCAGTACATCAACCCCACAGAGGGGACCGAGCCGACGGTTGACGTCGACCGCGGCTTCCGCGGCCGGAACGCGACGCTCCGGAGTGTCAACAGTAACGTGAGTACGACGCAGGACTACTCGCTGAACTACACCTTCGGTGGCGATCCGACCGAGGTCGGCCACGACGAGGCGCTCAACGACAGCGACGCCGACGGCAACGTCACCGCCGTCCAGTACATCAACGCGACGACTTCGGCCGACGAGAGCAAGTTCAGCGACTCGACGTTTGAGGTGGCGGTCAGCAAGGCGACACTGGCTCGCGGCAACGTCGACCCTGGCAACGTGACGATCTACCACGAGAACGGTGACAGCTACGACGCACGCGAAACCGAACTGCTGTACGAGACGACGCGTGGCTACGTCTACGAGGTGACGACCGACAGCTACTCGGTGTTCGCTGTCGGCCACCCGGAAACAGCAGAGCAGACGACCGAAACCAACGATGAGAACAACGACAAGAACAACGACGAGACCACTGACGACGGCTCGACCGGCGGCAGTGGCGGTGGAGCGACCGCCCGCGATCAGCAGGACGACACACCCATCGCGGACATCGTCCAGGACGTCGCCGACCTCACACCCGAGACCGAGTCCGAAAGCGAGATCACCGACACCGATCCAGACCGCGCGGGTGTGACTGTTGAACCGGCCAACACCCGGAGCGTGCAGGCAGTCACGTTCGACGACGAGACGGTCAGCGGGACCGTCTCGGTGAAGGAGTACCAGCCCGACGCCGACCTCACGTCGCGGATCGAGTCGTCGGTGAACGCCGATCTCGACGCCGCTGCCGGTGCGACAGACGGTAGCAGCAGCGACGGCGGCGATGGCAGCACTGCGAGCAACGTGCGGCTCGTTTCGGTGACCGACATCTCGCCGTCGTCGGATCAGGCGACCGAGTCGTCCGCCACGGTCGAACTCACGGTCGAACGGGAGTCACTTGAGGATCCGAACAATGCCTTCGTCGTCCACGAGGCCGACGACGGCTGGGAACGGCTCGAGACGACCGTCGAGGAGACCGACGACGGCACGGTGTCGCTGTCGGCCAAAACCGACTCGTTCTCGCTGTTCGCGGTCGTGGAGGACCAATCGTCGGCCGGTACCGACGACGGCGGTCAGCAGTCCGAGACGACCGATGATGCTACTGATAGCGGCACTGGAAGCGATTCCGGCGGAAGCTCGACGCTGCTGCTCGTCGTCGGTATCCTCGCGGCCGTAGCAGTGCTCGGTGCGGTACTGGCCGTCGTTCGCCGCGAGTAGCTCGCCACACCGACGTTCGTTATCGATTCCGTTTCGTGTGCTTTTCCCGTTCGATTACACGATATAGTCGACCACCACTGCCGCCTCAGCCTTCCGCAGCAGTTCGCCCGCCGTGCTCGGTTCACAGTCGAGTTCGGCCGCGACCGCCGCGGTATCGCCGGTCCGCGGCACGTCGTAGTAGCCCACGTCGACGGCCGCTTCCAGCGCCTCGCGCTGACGGTCGGTGAGCCGCCCGGCTGACTCGCTGCGACCGACCGATCCATGACGGAACGGTTGGACGCGCTCGATGCCAGTCTCCAAGACTTCGCTCAACCCAGCATGAAACTCGCTGAGTGCGCTCCCCTCGCCAACCGCCCGGAACCGAACCCGGCCGGAATCGAGAAAGGTGACCGGCGGGAGGAAGACCAGTTGGGCCTCGGCGACGAGTTCGAGGACCGACGTGGCGAGTTCGTACTCCCGTTGGACGAGAAAGCCGTAGGTCCCGTCGTCCCCCGCCACCAGCGCCGACCGCTCGATGGAGTCGACCGCTGCCAGTAGCTCCCGCACCGCCGCCTTCGGCCCGTCGTACCAGAACAGCGTCGTCACCGCCTCGGTCGGCCCCCACATCAGCAGTTCCGCCCGCGACAGAGTCTCACTCTCGATCAGCGCCCGGTGCATCGGATGGGCTAACGCCGGTGGGTAGCGCGCGGTGAACGTCACCTGCTTCATACGGCCGGTCGACGGAGAGAATATATAAAACGCCGCATGAGTGCGGAGTTATAATATTACATCCGGCGTGTGACTGTGCGAGTATGGTAGCGACAGCGACAGCCGGGTCGGTCGAGCGGGCAACCGACGAGTCGGTTGCGAACGAACAGGGGCAACCGGTCGAGTCGTCGCGCGTGTCGGTCGACGGCCACACCATCGCCACCGCCGAGTACGGCGATCCGGCGGGTCGACCGGTCGTCGTCCTCCACGGGACGCCCGGCAGCCGACGGTTTGGGGGGCTGTTCGCCCCGGCGGCTGCCGAGCAGGGGGTCCGACTACTCGCCGTCGACCGCCCCGGCTACGGCGATTCGGCGGCGTGGTCCGGGCGGTCGATCGCCGATATCGGCGGTGTCGTCGCCGCAGTGCTGGACGACGCCGGTGTCGAGCGGGCAGGCGTGGTCGGCTTCTCCGGCGGCGGCCCCCACGCGCTGGCGGTCGCCGCAACCCACCCCGATCGCGTGACGAGCGTCGACGTGATCGCGGGGGCAACGCCGCCGGCAATCGGCGAGACGCCGCTTCCCCAGCGCCTGCTGGCGGCGATGGCGACCCTGACCCCACGGCTGTTCGGCCGGCTGTTCGGCGCGCAGGCGTGGGTCGCCAACCACCTCTCGTCGTCGGTGTTCCTCTCGCAGTACACCGACCGGGAGATCGATCGGTTCGACGAGCGTGATCTCGACCATCTGACCGCGGAGTTCGGTGCGGCAGTCGGCGGCGGGCGACCAGGTGTCGCCACCGAGTTCCGACTGCTCGGCGAGCCGTGGGGGTTCGAGCCGGAGGCGGTCGACCGGCCAGTGCGGCTCTGGCACGGCGAGGGAGATACGAACGTCCCGCTGGCGGGCGTGCAGCAACTCGCCCGGCGGCTGCCCGATAGCGAACTGCTCACCGTCGACGGCGATCATCTGTCGACGCTGCTCGACTGTCGGGGACGCGTGCTCGAAACGCGGACCACAGAGCGCTGAGCTAACGGGGTCAGTGCGTCCGGTAGCCGGCGAACCGGTCGACGAGTCGGTCGACCTCCTCGTCGGGGAGGATCGTCGGCTCGCCGATCGCGCGGGCCTGATAGTGGATGCGGGCGCAGTATTCGACCATCAGCGCGGTCTCGAAGGCCCCCTCGATGGTCTCGCCAACCGTGAGGACGCCGTGGTTTTCCAGCAGACAGGCGTTGTACGCCTCGCCGAGGGTGTCGGCCGCGACCGCCCCCAGTTCTTCGGTGCCGTAGGTCTCGTAGGGTGCGACCGGCACCTTGTCACCGGCGTAGGCGATCAGGTAGTGTGAGGCCTCGATCGGCTCGCTGAGGCTGGCGAAGGTGCTCGCGTACGGCGAGTGGGTGTGGATGATCCCGCCGACGTCGTCGCGCTGGCGGTAGACCGCCGTGTGCATCGGCGTCTCGGCGGAGGGGTCGAGCTCGCCGTCGACTACCGATGCGTCGAGGTCGACCAGCGGGACGTCCCCCGACTCGATCTCCTCGTAGGGGATTCCCGAGGGGCTGACCGCGACGTACTCGTCGCCGACCCGGCCGCTGACGTTGCCACCGGTACCCTTCGTCAACCCCTGTTCGAGCATCGCTACGCCGGTGTCGACTACGGCCTGTCGTTTGTCGTGCAGTTCGTCAGTATCGAGCGTGTCTGGGACGGTCATGGTGATGTGTTCGTTGGTAGTCTCTGGTGGTGGGTGGAGATCGGTAGTACCCTGTGGCAGATGGTGGTGGGTCGTGGTGTCTGCTGTGTGTTAGTCGACGACCGAACCCGACTCGAGAACCTCCTCGTTGGCGATGTGTGCGGGCTCGTCGCCGGCAAGCAGGGCTTCGAGATCGGCTTTGATCATCTCGGAGTGTCGGCTGATCACGCTGTCGGTCGCCCCGCCGAGGTGGGGCGTCGTCACCACGGTGTCGAGGTCGAGGAGGGGATGATCGTCCGGAATCGGCTCCTCCTCGTAGACATCGAGGGCTGCCCCCCGGAGGTCGCCGGACTGCAGGGCGTCGAGCAGCGCGTCGCTGTCGACGACTGCTGCCCGAGCGTTGTTGATGAAATAGGCACCCTGTTTCATCCGATCGAACTCCTCGGGACCGAGCAGGCCGCGGGTCGCGTCGGTGACGGGCACGTGCACCGAGACGATGTCGCTCGTTTCGAGCAGTACGTCGAGGTCGACCTTCTCGGCTCCGTATGCGGCCATTTCGTCGGCGTCGACGAAGGGGTCGTAGGCGACGAGGTCGACCTCGAACCCTTGGGCGCGCTTGGCGACCTCCTGGCCGACCGCGCCGAGTCCGACGAGGCCGACCCGCTTGTCGGCGAGTTCGGTCCCCTTGAGCACCGTATACGGCGACTCCTTGCCGAGCCCCCAGGTCACGTCCTCGCGGCTGCCGCCCTCGGCGGCGTCGGCCCGCGGCTCGCCGGTGTAGCTGCCGGTGTGCAGCAGGTGGTGGGCATGGGCGATGTTGCGGCAGACGGCCAGGATCTGCCCCCACGTGAAGTCGCCGACGCTCTTGGCGTTGCGTCCCGGTGTGTAGACGACCGGAATCCCGTGGTCGGTCGCCGCCTCGATGTCGACGTTGGCGTCCGGCCCCCCACGCGGGCAGGCGATGATTCGCAACGCTTCGGCGTCGGCGAGCACCGACTCCGAGACGCCCTCGTAGCCGACGACGAGCAGTTCTACGCCATCGAGCCGCTGGCGGAACGCCTCTTCGGAGAGTCGACCCTCACGTTCGCTGATCGGCTCGTACTCGACCTCGAGGCCCAACTCGTCTTCGAGCGATGTGAGTACGTCCGGATCGAAGTTGGCTGTGATGAGTGTTTTCATACTGATATGTTGGTGGTATAGACGTTCGCGCCACAGTCGGAACGACGGCGGCGGGACGGTGTTGACTCCACGCAGTCTGCCATCTTAGAGGCTGGTGTCGGCACACGGATTTCCGAGACGCCAAACACTATGTGGGCAAACATCATTATTTACTATTTATGACTCAAGTGCTGTTGGGTGTCGATGCTGGCACGACCGTGATCAAGGCCGTCGCCTTCTCGCTGGACGGCGAGGAGTTGTACAAACACAGCCTCGACAACGCGGTCGAGACCCCCGAACCGGGCTACGCCGAGCAGGATATGGACACGACGTGGGAGAAGACCGCCAGCGTGCTCGAGGCGGTGGTCGACGAACTCGACGACGAGGACGAGATCCTCGGACTGGGTGTCACCGGACAGGGCGATGGGGTGTGGGCCATCGACGCCGAGGGTGAGCCGGTCCGGCCGGCGATCCTCTGGTCCGACGGCCGGGCGACCGGACAGGTCGACCGCTGGGCCGAAGAGGGCGTCGACGAGGCGATCTACGACATCTGTGGCTGTGGCATCTTCGCGGGCTCCAGCGTCACGATCCTCAAGTGGCTCGAAGAACACGAACCCGAGACCATCGAGGCCATCGACACCGTGTTCTGGTGTAAAGACTGGATCAAGTACAAGCTCACCGACGTGCTGTGTTCCGATCCGACCGACATGTCGCTGCCGTACATCGACATCGAGACGCTCGAATACGACCATCGGGTGCTCGAACTCACCGATCTCGAATACATCGCCGATTCGCTGCCGCCGATGTACGACGGCGACGAGGTCGTCGGCGAGGTGACCGCCGCGGCCGCCGAACGGACGGGCGTTCCGGAGGGCACCCCCGTCGTCTCGGGGTTCTTCGACGTCCCTGCTTCGGCGATCGGCAGCGGCGCGGTGACACCCGGCGACGGCTCGTCGGTCGTGGGCACGACGTCGCTGAACCAGACGGTGATGGACGCCCCGAACGTCGGCGACGAGCCGGTGGGGATGACCGTCGGCCTCGGCGTCGACGACCTGTGGGTTCGGTTCATGGCGTCGATGACCGGCACGCCAAACCTCGATTGGGCGCTCGAAGAGATCATGGCGTTCGACGATTTCGACCTCGTCGAGATGGCCGTCGGCGACATCCCGGTCGGCTCCGACGGCGTGCTGTATCACCCCTTCTTGAGTTCGGCCGGCGAACGCGCCCCCTTCGCCGATCCGAACGCCCGCGCGCAGTTCTTCGGGCTGACACAGGATCACACGCAGGCCCATCTCGTTCGCGCCGTCTACGAGGGGATCTCGCTGTCGATGCGGGACTGCTACGAGCACTTGCCGTACGATGCGACCGAGGTGTCGCTCAGCGGCGGCGGCGCGAACTCCGACTTCTGGTGTCAGATGTTCGCCAACGCGCTGGACGCCTCGATCGACGTGCCCGAGGGCAGCGAGTTCGGCGCACAGGGGGCGGCGATCCTCGCGGGAATCGGCGTCGACGCCTACGACGATCTCGGGTCGGCCGTCGACCGGACCACCACCATCGACCGCTCCTACGAGCCCGAGCCCGACAAAGTCGCCCAGTACGACCGCTGGTACCAGGTCTACCGCGACGCCTACAAGGCGACCTTCGACGTCTGGCAGCAGCGGGCCGATGCCACCGCCGACCTCGAAGCCCTTCGGGAGGAGGCCGACGACTGAACACCGGGAGTGGCGGTGGTACTCAGTGTGAGTGAAATCCGTCGACGCTGTTTTGTCGATACACATACAGTAGCCGCTATGAGTAGGGACACACGTCCAGTCGGGCCTGACGTCGCAGACGACTCGACGGCCGAGGTCGACCTCGAGTGGTTGACCCTCGACGACGGCGAGGAGGTGCTGTGGGCGAGCACACCGCACAAAAGCAGCCTCCTGCCGGCGTTGGCCGTCGGGATTCCGCTGTCGTTCGTGTTGATCGGCATCCCGATCGTCGTCGTCGCCTACCTCTCGTTTACGAACACGAACTACGTCGTGACCACCCGCGGGCTCTACCGCAAGCGTGGAATCCTCTCGCGGGACGTCAAACAGATCGGCTTCGACAAGGTCCAAAACATCTCCTACAGCCAGAGTCCGATCGGCTCGTCGCTGGGGTACGGCACCGTCGAGATCAGCACCGCCGGCAGTTCCGGCGTCGAACTCCGGTTCCGGTCGATCCCCACCCCCGCCGAGATCCAGGAGCTCATCTCCCGTGAGATCGAGCGCCGCGAGGACGGCAGCCGGGACCAGGAGGGCGACGTCGACGACACGCTCGATGCGATCCTGACCGAACTCCGCGGGATTCGACAGGCCCTCGACGGCGAGGCGACCGGCAGCCAACCGGACGCGCCGGCCGACGCCGGAGCGGATGCGTCGGCCGATGCCGGAGCGGACACGACGGCCGACGCCGGAGTGGATGCGCCGACCGACGGTGAGCCTGCCGACAGCGAGACGGCTGGGGCCGATCCCTTCGAGCCCGCGGTCACCGAGTCGACCGACGACCGATGAGCGACGACTGGCGCTGGCTCCGGGCGTCGGAAACGGAGCTTTGGGAGGGCCGCCCCCGGCTGACGACGATCGCCGGGAGCGTCGCCGCCGGACTGGCGGTGCTGGTCGCCGCGGTCTGGCTCGCCTCGACCGTCGACCCCCGGCTGGCCACGGTCGGTCTGCTGGGGATTCCGCTTCCCATCGTGGCCTACCTCCAAGTTCAGCGGACGACCTATCTGCTGACGACGCGGGCGATCTGGGTCAAAACCGGCGTGCTGGGGCGGTCGGTCCGCCGGGTCACGCTCTCGAAAGTCCAGAACACCGCCTACGAGCAGTCGGTCCGCGGCTCGATCTTCGGCTACGGCACGGTCACCGTCGAGGTCGCCGGCGGCGAGGACATCCACTTCCGCCGAATCTCCGATCCCCGGTCGGTCCAAGAGGCGATCAACGAGCAGATCGACCACGGCGAGGCCCGTGGGGTTCCCGGCACCCCCGAGCAGTGGCAGGCCGTGCTCTCGACCCTCCGGGAGATCCGACGGCGGGTCGACGAACATCCCCCTGTCCGTGAGTAGTCGGACGGGCGAACCGCTTAGATACCGTCCCCTCCTACCGGTAGCCATGTCCGAGCCGTCCGACTCCGCGTCCGACCCCGCCGACTCGTCGGTCGACAGCCAGTCGCCGAGCCGGCCAACCAGTCTCGCCGACGAGCCGGCTCTCGACGCGTTCGTGGCCGACCACGACGCCGCACTGGTCGAGTTCTACACCGAAGGCTGTGGGATCTGTGCGAGTATGGAGCCGATACTCGGCAACGTCGCCCGCCAACTCGCTGTCGCGGTCGGGATGGTCAACCCGCGGGACGACCCGCCGCTTGTCGACCGCTTCGAGGTCCGGAGCGTGCCACTCTTCGTCCTGTTCGTCGACGGCGAGCCGGTCGACCGCCGCGCCGAGGGGTTCATCCCCGGCGACGAGCTGACCGCGTGGATCGAGGACGCGTTGAACTGATCGGCAGCCGGACTGTCACGGCTGGCTGCCATACAGTTCATTCGGCTCGCCGTCCAACAGTCGGTATGAAACGACGTCTGAAGGCCGCCCTCGTTGCCGGGGTGGTCGTGCTCGCTGGCTGGATCGGTTGGGGACTCTACGCGGCGCGGTCGACCGAATCGGTGCCCTACGAGCGACTGCGGACCGTCGACGGTGTCGAGATTCGACGGTATCCCGAGACCGTCACCGTCGAGACGACCGCCTCGGACGAACGAACCGCCTTCGGGCGACTCTATCGCTACATCTCGGGGGTCAACGTGACCGGGACGTCGCTCTCGATGACGACGCCCGTCGAGACGCGCGGCGGGTCGCTCCCGATGACGACGCCGGTCCGTTCGGGAGCGGTCGACCACGATGGCGACCGCGTCGAGACTACCACGGCCGACGGTGCTGACCACGGCAGTCCCGACGCCGACCACGGCAGTCCCGACGCCGAGGTCGACAGTGCCACCAGCGACGGGACGCGGATGGCGTTCTACCTTCCAGCCGACTACGACGCCGAGACGGCCCCGGAGCCGATCGATCCGGCGGTCGAGTTGCGTGTCGACCCCGAGATGACGGTCGCCGTCCGTCGGTTTTCGTGGTACGCCCCGGAGTGGCGGGTCGGGCGCATGGAACGGCGGCTTCTGTCGACCATCCGGCGCGAGGAGATCACTCCGGTCGGCGAGCCGTTCCTGCTGCGGTACGACGCCCCGTGGACGCCGCCGTTCATGCGGCGCACCGAAGTCGCCGTCGAAGTCGACGTCGATTGATCAGTGGGTCCCCCACTCGTCGTTCCCACCAGCATGCACAGGGTTTCCCGTTTTCACCGACCGTTTTGAACGGTATCCTCCGTAGCGAGACTGTATTCGACGGCACGCTCGACGTGGAGTGCTGTCGTGTCGAACATCGGTACCCCGAGGCGGTCGTCCTGTTCGACGAGGAGTTCGATCTCCGTACACCCGAGGACGATGCCCTCGGCACCGGCAGCGGTGAGCGAGTCGATGACATCGAGATACCTCTCGCGGGACTCGTCTCGAACCTCGCCTCTGGTTAGTTCCTCGAAGATGATCCGGTCGACGTCCTCACGCTCCGCGTGGTTCGGAACGACGACATCGATTCCGTGGTCCTCGAACCGGCCGCGGTAGAACTCGCCCTCCATCGTCGCCCGGGTTCCTAGCACACCGACCGTGTCGATACCGGCCGCGTGTATCGCGTCGGCAGCGACGTCAACGATGTGGAGGAACGGAATCGACAGCGCCTCCGTGATTTGGGGGGCGACCTTGTGCATCGTGTTGGTTGCCATGATGACGACGTCCGCGCCGCCCATCTCGAGGCTCCGTGCCGCATCGGAGAGATACGCCGCCGCCTCGTCCCACTGTTCGGTGTCGATGTACCCCTCGATTTCGGCGAAGTTGACGCTTCGGATCAGTAGCTCACCCGCATTGTGTCCTCCTAGGACGTCGTTGATCCCCTCGTCGATGAGCCGATAGTACTCCACTGTCGACTGGCTACTCATTCCACCGAGGATCCCGACCGTCCGTGGCGTACTGCGAACCGACTGGTCGTCACTCATTGGCTCCGTGTCGAACGCTCGTCGTATAGTATGTACTGGTTCCTCCCACGCCGTAGACGACCGACCGCCGTGTTACCGGCCCCGAGACTCGCCGTCGGCTTCGGCGGCGTCCTTCCACTCACCGAGCCCCGAGGGATCGAGGTGGACGTGGGCGTCGCCGACCTCTTCGACCGCCCTGAGTCCGTCGACCAGTTCGCTTTCGAGATCGTGGCCCTCCCGAAGCGTCAGTTCGCCGTCGACCTCGACGTGGGCCTCGACCTCCAACACGGTCCCGTCGTAGAACACCGTCAGGTCGTGCATCCCCTCGACGGCCGGATGGGATTTGATCTCGTCGGTGATCTCCGCGCGCTTGGCCCCGGTCGGGGCGGCTCCGACGAGGTAATCGAGGTTCTCCCGGCCGATCTCGATGCCCTGAGCGACGACCAGCAGGCTCACCAGCCCGCCAGCGATCGGATCGAGGATCGGATAGCCGGCCAACACCCCGAGGACGCCGACGATCGCCGCCACCGTGGTGTACAGATCGTTGAGACAGTCGGTCGCAAGCGCGGACAGCGCGGTCGACCCGACACCCTCGTTGGCCCGCTCGGTGTACCAGTAGACCAGATACATGTCGACCATCGAAAACACGAGCGCCGCGATCAGCAGGTAGCTGAATCTGACTTCCGGACCCTCGATGAGCCCTTGCGCCGACTCGAACAGCAGGTTCAGCCCGAGGACGACGATCACCGCGCCGACGAACAGCGCCGTCAGCGGCTCGATCCGCTCGTGGCCGTGGGGGTGGGCCTCGTCGGGGTCGCTGTAGGCACTGCTCCCCCAGACGAGGACCACGACGCTGGCGACGAGATCAGCCACCGAGTGGGCCGCGTCGGCGACCAGCGCGACCGAACCGAACGCGAGCCCCGCCGCGCCCTCGACGATGATCTTGACCGCGTTGCCGGCGACGTTGGCCCACGACGCTCGCGCAAACCGCCGCCGGGCGTCGTCGGCATCCATACCTCTCCTTGTCGGAACCGACACTTGAGGATTCGGGTTTCCGGGATCAAACGGGGTTCTTTGGCACGTCTACAGCCGTTTTCGACTGCGTCTAATCAGTCGGCCGACTCGACGGTTGCCTCCCGGTCGACCACCGAATCGTCGTCGACCGTGCGGTAGCCGACGGTGCGTTGTGGGAACGGGATCGCGATCGATTCGGTGTCGAACCGGGCTTTGACCGAGTCGATTACCGAAGCGGTCGCCCGCCAGCGCTTCTGGGGAGTCGGCGGCGAGATCCAGAATCGCACGTCGAGGTTGACCGAGGAGCCGCCGAACTCGACAGGGAACACCTGTGGCTGGGGGTTGCCGTCGACGAACTGCGCTTCCTCGACGGCTTCACGGGCGATCTCGGCCGCACGGCTCGGGTCGGCCTCGTAGTCGACGCCGACCTCGACGTGGACTCGGAGCTTGCCGTCGCGGCTCCGGTTGATGACTGCCTGCTCGCCGACGTTGTCGTTGGGGATGACGACGTGTTCGCCGTCGAAGTTCCGCAGATGGGTGTTCATGATCGTGATCTTGGTGACGATCCCCTGATTGTCGCCGACGGCGACCCAGTCGCCGATCTCGAAGGGTCGCGAGAACATGAGGACGAACCCCGCGATCAGCGACCCCAGCGTCTGTCTGGCGGCCATCCCGACGACGATCCCGAGGAACCCGGCACCGACGAGGATGCCGCCGATCTGGATGTTCCAGACGCTGAGGACGCCGACGACGAGCGCCACCAGTAGCGCGACCTGTCCGACTCGCGTGAGGATCTGTTCCTGATGGGCGGTCACGTGGCTGGTGTCGCTGGTGAACTCCGAGATGGCGTCCTGCAGGAAATTGTTCGCCAACCCACCGGCGATCAACAGTCCCACGGTCGCGATCAGCTTTGTCAGCGCCGGCAGCGCCGTCTCCAGCAGCCCGATCAGCCACCACGCGACGTCGACGAGCCCCCAGACGACGAGCAGCGCCACCACCATCACCACGAACAGCAGCGCCTGCACGAGCCTGACGACCGTGGTGAAAAGCAGCGACAGTGGCACGACGTCCTCGATGCGGTCGGCGATCTCGGTGGCCCGGTCGCCGAGCCGCTGGCGGGTCAGCCGGGCGGTCAGCTGCCGGCTCCGGTCGACCAGCCGAGGGAGTACGACCCCCGCGGCCGCCAGCGCCACCACGACCACCACCAGACTCACGCCGATCTGGACCTCCGTCGAGACGAAATCCCCCAACACGGCCTCCAACCGCGTCACGATGCCCGTAACCTGCATACACACACTATCGGCCGAATATATAAAATAACGTTGATACGACAACCGGAAGAAAACCGCGGGCAGCCGCTACGCGTCGGCGAGGTGGGTTTCGACGCGGTCGATCAGTTCGGCGTTGCCGAGGTGGACCGGCACACGCTGGTGGAACTCGGTGGGCTCGACATCGAGGATCGACCCGCTGCCGTCGGAGGATTCGCCGCCGGCGGATTCGACGATGTAGGCCATCGGGATCCCTTCGAACTGGAGACGGAGCTTGCCGTTAGGGGCCGACTGGAGGGCGGGATACGAGAAGATCCCGCCGTAGGTCAGCACCTGATTGACGTCGGCGACCATCGCGCCGCCGTAGCGGAGCTTGTACTCCTGTTCGACCTCGTCGATGAAGGCGGCGAAGCCGTCGGTCCAGTCGGGGACCCGGCCGCCCATCCCGTAGACGACCGGCTCGTCGGGGATGGTTACGTCGTCGTCGATGACGTCGATCTCGCCGTCGCCGACGTTGGCCTCGTAGACGTCCCCGTCGCGGGCGACGGTCATCGTCAGGATCGGGCCGAAGAGGACGAACCCCGAGGCCAGCAGGTCGTCGCCGCTGGCCGGCAGCTCGCCCTCGTAGACCGCGATGATCGTCCCCATCGGGCTGTTGGGTTTGATGTTCGAGGAGCCATCCAGCGGGTCGCAGGCGATCGACACCGGGCCGTCGCCGACGTCGACCGGATCGGCCTGCTCCTCGCTGGCGTAGATTCCGACGCCGTCGATCTCGGCGACCGCGTCCTCGATGAGTTCGTCGGCGTAGGCGTCGGCCTCCAGTCGGGTCTCGCCGCTGGGGTTGGTCTCGTCGCTTTTGACCCGTCGACCGGGCAGTGAGGCCCGGATGTCGGGAGCCAGTGCCGCGAACGTCTCGAAGATCTCGTCGAGGGTGTCGCTGTGGGCGCTCATTCGAGGGCCGCCGGGTTGGTGGGTTCCGAGCCCATCACGTCGAGGGCTTCGCTGACGCTTGCCTCCTCGAAGATCACGGCCTCGAGGCCGTCGAGGATCTGTTCGGGGTTGTCACGCTGGAAGACGTTCCGGCCCACGGCGAGGCCGTCGGCACCGGCGTCCATCGCGTTGCGGACCGTCGTCAGGAAGTCCTGATCGTCGGTCTTCGAGCCGCCGCTCATGACGACCTTCGAGTCGGCGGCCATGTTGACCGCGTGGCTCATCGCCTCCGGCGAGCCGGGATACTTCACCTTCGTGATGTCCGCGCCGAGTTCGAGGCCCAAGCGAGTCGAGTAGGCGATCGTCGACGGCGTGGTCGCGTTTTTCAGTCCCTGTCCGCGCGGGTAGGACCACATGACGACGCCGAGGTCGTGCTCGCGGGCGGCCTCCTGTGCGTCGCGGAACTCCTCGACCATCTCGATCTCGTGGTTCGAACCGCCGTAGACCGTAAAGCCGATGGCGTCCGCGCCGACCTCGGCGGCGTTTTCGACCGTCCAGTTGACCGACGAGTTGGGTTCGCCCATCCAGAGGTTCGAGGTGCCGTTGAGCTTCGCGAGCAGTGTCACCTGATCCTCGTAGGAGGGGTAGTAGCCTTCGGCGATCCCCTTCTGGACGGCGACCGCTGTCACCGCGTCGTGGGTCCCGATCTCGAAAACGCGATCGGGGTCGGCGGTCGCGGGGTTCGGTTCGAAGTCGACCGGACCGTGCTCTAGCCCGTGGTCGTAGGCGAGGATGAGCGACTTGCCGTCGCGCGTGATCGCGTCGTCAGCGTGTGGAATCATCAGTAGTATGTCCCTCAATCTACCATAAAAATACTGTGGTCAACCCTTCAGATTTGATACGTTAGAGCCACCCAAAACGCCGTTTTCAGCGTCTGAGCCTTATTTCCAGTTGTAGTAAAAACTCCAACAATGTCCGGCGTTTCGGCCGTTTCTGTAAACAAAATATCAGAGGAAGCGCAAAGTCAAGTAATATTAATGATTATCGCTCTTGGGTAGATGATTGTTGGTCAGTTCTCAGCAGTAGCTGGAAGTCACAGCGGGCAAGGGTGACACGTTCGTGCCACCCGACAAACGATGTTCCCAATCAAGACGTTTGTCTCGGAGCGTCGA
>NZ_JAMZIE010000020.1 GCF_024178165.1 Halohasta salina
CACCCGACTACTGTCAGAAAATACAGTTGGAACGTGGGGTGTGGTGGGAATGATAGGGAGTGAAATACGGTACCACCCGACTACTGTCAGAAAATACAGTTGGAACACGGGGTGTGGTCTCGGAGTCCCAAGTACCGTATAGTGTCCCGAAATCGCGCCTACATGCCGAAATCGACCCAATACAGTTGGAACGTGGTGGGAAGGTATTTGTATCACGTCCGTCTGTAAGCCAATATGGTCGACGAGCCGCCGGGCGAACAGTCGGGGATCGACGATCCGCTGTTTGCCGATGCGATGACGCGAGACTCGCTGATCGTCCGGCCCGAGTTGCTGGAAGTCGGCCACGTCCCCGACCAGAACCGGATCATCGGCCGGGATGCCGAGATCGAGGCCGTCGCCAGCAAGATCGAACCCGTGATTCGGGACGAGCCACCGTCGAGTTTCATAATCTACGGGAAAACGGGGACCGGGAAATCGCTGGTGTCCCAATCGGTCGCCGACCGCGCCCAGCGTGCTGCCCGCCAAAACGGCGTCTCGGTCGGCGTCGTGTATGTCGACTGTTCGCAACACTCGACAGAGACTCAGGCGACCTCGGCGATCGGTCGCGGGCTCAACGACGCCGACGAAAGTGGCTTTTCGATCCCGCGAGTCGGCTTGAGTCGCGCCCACTACTACGACTATCTGTGGGACACGCTGGATACGTTGTACGACGCCGCGATCATCATCCTCGATGAGATCGACCAGCTCGTAAACAACGAAGACACCGAGGGTGGCGTGTTGATGCAACTCACGCGGGCGAAAGAAAGCGGGAAGATCCGCACGAACGTGGGTGTGGTGGCGATCTCGAATAAGATCAACTACCGGAAGTCGCTCAACGAGCGGGTGATATCCTCGCTAGGCGACGACGAACTGGTGTTTTCGCCGTACGACGGCACCCAACTACAGGCGATTATGCAAGCCCGGACAGACGCCTTTCGAGATGGCGCACTCGACGAGGCCGTGATCCCGAAGACAGCCGCGTTGGCTGCCCGCGAGCACGGGGATGCACGCCGGGCGATCCGCATTCTGCGGAACGCGGGTGATATTGCAACGAAGGAGGGTGCCGATCGAGTCCTCGAAGACCACGTCGACCGCGCCCAGGAACGCGCCGAAGCCGACCGCCTCCGAGAGTTGTTGTCGGGGTTGCCGCCACACTCGAAGTACATCCTACTTGCCTTAGCGAATCTTGATGCCCAAGACGACAGCCGCGAGGAGTTCCGCACGACTGACGTGTATGAGGCCTACAAAAGCGTCTGTGAAACCCAAGCCAGCGACCCGCTGGGATTGGATCGGGTTCGCGACCTGCTTCGAGAGCTATCGTTTTTGGAGATCACCGAATCCAACAAGACCGGCGGCGGCCGTGGCCGGGGCTCGTTTACGCTGCATACGTTGATGAACTCGCCTGAGGCTGTCTTCGAGATGGTCGAAAAGTAGTTGCAGCGGAAGCGTGGTGTCCTACTCGTCGTCGACGGCGTCCAACCACTGCTGCTGATCCGAGGGGTTGGTCGACCGCCGTCGTCGACATCGTCTCTAATACCGGTACCGTTCGATGACCTCTCCGAATGCAACGGTCTCATGAACAGTCTCGATTCGTATCTGTACTCGCTCGCCCACCTCCGTCTCTGGAACTATCACTACAAACCCACGCTCGACACGTGTGAGCCCGTCTCCCTGGTCGCCCAGTTCTGTGATCTCGACGACTCGGGTCTCGCCAGTGCTGACTGGTGGTTGATCGAGATCTGGTTGTTGTGAGGAATCGTCACTGGTCTGTGTGGAAGCTGGCTGTGAGGTCTCGCCCGGTTGCTTGAGAACTGCGACGTAGTAGTCTTCAGTCGGATCGACATAGCCGACGTCGACTTCCTGTTTCGGAACCTCAACAACGTACGACTGGCTTTGTTCTTCGATTTCAAGCCCGTCTATACCTACGGGACACCGTTTCACGAGAAACACCTCTCCGCAGGAGAGGTGCTTCTCGCATTCATGCTCTATGCGGATACCTTGCTGAATATCTCGGATATTGAGGTTATACTGGATCGAGCGTACAAGACTGTCTTCTATGCGATCCGAGAGGTGGAAGCCGCGGTTCACCGGGGCTTCCCCCTCGTCTGGAGTCAGTTCCAACATACGATCTCTGGACCAACGCAGATCGACGAATCTGGAAAGGTCTGTTCAGGGTTCAAGGGCCAAGATCCGCCGCGAGACAGCCGTCATCGCGGCGGGTCGTCCAGATCTGGTCGAACACGCTGGAAGGGGCGTCACGGCGATCAATTAACGCTCGTCGCGGCCTGCCGCGACGCGCTCCGGGTGATTCGTGGGAAGCTCGGAATCGCCTACGAGACCGACTTAGAGCCAGTGATGGAGGAAGCAGCCGACCTCTCCCAGCCGCTGGGAGAGGTCTGGACAGACGGTCTCCAAGCCTATCGTCGGATGGAGCACGACCACAAGATCGTGATTCACGACGAGACGTACGTCTCGTCAGAGGGAATCCACATCAACCAAGTAGAGTGCCTCTTTTCGGTTATCAAGCCGTGGCTACGGAAGTTTCGCGGCCTCTCCAAGCACGGCTTGGAGCAGGCCGCTCATACCTTTGGGATCGTTCGCTCAGTGAATCTCGTCGGCGCATCGTTCGAATTCCTCGTCGACTGCCTTGCTATAGGGGATTCCACAGCTCTACATAAGAGCGCCTCGTGTTAACCAACAAAGTCTTCATCGACAAAGATTTGTTGGTTAATTTAGTTGGCTACTTATATGCGCTCAAATCAAGCCAACAATTCCTACCACTCTTGGTAGACGGCCACTGCCTGTCGGACCAATGCCTCGTGGGGGTCACATGCCTCGCGGTGTTCTGCAACCTGTTCGAATGCTTCCTTGATGCCGATATCCTGTGTGATCGCAAGCGCAGTGGCCGCAACCGAGGGGCTCCGGGAAGCACCACGAGAACAATGGACCAGCACGGTCTCACCGGATTCTAGCGCTGAGACCAGTACGTCGACGGCCTCATTGAACTGCGCTCGATCGTTTTGTGGGCCGTCAGTGAGCGGGACCTGCTTCACTGACACCGACTCCGGAAACCCGGTGTCGGGAGGGCTGTGGGTTAGGGAAACGACCGTCTCGGTACCGTGATTCTCTAGGAGTGGTCCCGTACCAGCGTCCTCGATCGTGCCGACAAATAGCGACTCAGCGACGCGATCCATGTGTCAGGTCCTCCGTAGTAGCGTCAATCGGCACTTGGATGGGTCGTCGAATGTCGCTTGGCCGGTGACGATTTCCGGAGTTTCGAACTGGGCTGCGAGTGTTTCTGCGTCCGCTAGCGTGAACTCAGTGCCAACTTCCACGTAGCCAAGTACCACGTTTTCGGGACCTCCACAATCGTCGACGAGCGCAGGTAGTTCCTCACGAGCGCCGACGCTCCTAGACAGCGAAAGGACGCCTGCGTCTCGCAAGTTTGCATTAATCTGACCGTAGTCGGCCCGTAGCAGCATCGGCTGGGAAAACAGGCTGAACACGTCTGTTGCGAGTTCTCGGATTCGCTGCGCTTGCTCGATCGGAACGACCACCCCGAAGGCATCTTCAAGTCGGGTTAGATCGGCTGCGGTTGGATCACCGGCGACGAGGGCCATCGTGACGGCATCACTGGCACACGTCTCGGCTACACGAACAGCAGTGTCGACCGTCCCGTCTGCTGCGGTGCTCCCTGTTGTGACGACGACGTCGAACTCAGAAAACTGGTCGTCGGTGACTGACCCCCCACAGTCGACGACGGCGTCAGCTGGGTCGGGGTCTTCGTCAGGAACCATCTTGCTGGTTGCCTCACGATGTTCAACGCCATCAGCGATACACTCGGAACCGAAAGCCCCGATCCCAACGAAACACGAGTGTACTCTGAACTGGTCGACCATTCGTCATGAGGTGCGAAGTGCTCTGTCTTAATTCCCTGTCTTGGCGTTCCACTGTCCACTCGTTTGAGCTCTTGATCGCTGTGTCGGGTAGGTCCTCTTGCAGAGCTTGCACCGGCCTGATTATGAAAGCGTAACACTACTCGAAACTTTTTTATAAATAAGCTTCTTACTATGTTACAATGTGCTCCGGCGTATCGAACTTGAGGTCCTCGCCATCGTCGAACGCGGCGACACAATTTCCGAGCTTGCAACGAAGCTCGACTACAGCGAGAGCTATCTCTCTCGTGCCGTGACGGACCTCGTCGAAAAAGGGTTGCTCTACACGGAACGAGACGGTCGTCGGAAGCGAGTCGTTCCCTCGGATGCCCGGGCCGTAGAAATCTACCAGGACCTCGTTCGGCAGCACTCTCACATCGACTTCTCTGAGTTGTTGACGGGGAAGACCCTCGAGGTTCTCTATTATTTTGATCAGCCGCGAACCGTTGCGGACCTCGCTGCATGGACTGATAACTACCGTAACACCGTTAATCGGGTGCTCAAACGGCTCCGTAACCGCGGCCTCGTCGGGACGATCGACAGTCAGTATCAGTTCAACGGTGACTTCGACCGACTCCACGAGTTCGCGCGTGAACTCGCACACCGTCTCCATCGTCGACGGCTTGAATCCGTCGCCCCAAACGGGACCATTCTTTGGGAAGACCACGGCGAATTTCTCGCACAAACCCAAACAGAGGTCGACGCAGAGGGATTCCACGAAACTGGACTCGCTCGATTCGCGGCCTTCGACCTTCAGTTTCTGTTAACCAGTCACCGCTATTACGTCTACTCTGAGGATCTTGGCTCAGTCTCGCCAGCGGAGTTGTGCTGTCACACCCTACTGATCGACAACGATACTCGCCACCGCTCGTACTGTCTCCTGTTGATCAGTCATGTCGACGTCGACGAGGCGGACTTACGAGAGCAGGCGGCGAAGTATGGCCTCGAAGACGAAATCGACGCCCTGATTCGTTACCTCGATACGCGTGGTGAAGTCGACGACGACCACTTTCCGGAGTGGGACGAGTTCCAGGAGCTGGCGGCTGATTACGAGGTGGACCTAGCATAATGAGACCAACATTCGGACGAGAATATATCGAGAACGAGTTCCAGCGAATCGCAGAAGAGCTGTCTAACCCGCTTACAGTCTATTTGATTGGTGGTGGCGCGATGTCGCTGCGCGATCTCAAGGGGGCGACAAAGGATATCGACCTAGTCGTCGCTGACGGCGACACGTACGGCCATCTGTGGGCTGTCCTGATGGATCTCGGGTATGCGGAGGTGCAATCGCTGGATGCCGATTATCGTGCCCTCGGTGCGACCAGCTGCGTCGAGAACGACGATGGGTGTCGCCTCGACATCTTCAACCAGCAGGTCGCGAACAAGCTCGTACTCACCGACGGGATGCAAGAGTGCAGCGAGCCGTTCCTCGACGCGGATCGGCTGACGGTCCGGCTAGTCAGCAACGAAGATATTTTCCTGTTCAAGCCGATCGCCAGCCGCGACGACGATATCGAGGACATGAATATGCTCGTACAGGCTGGCCTCGACTATGGTGTCGTCTAGGATGAACTCGAAGCCCAGATCGAACGCCTGGGTGACGATCAGTTCGCCACGTTCGCGAACGAAGCCCTGATCGAACTTGAGGAGCGGTACGGAGTGACCACGCCAGTCGAGGCCCGCGTTCAGGAGCTCACGAATAGGTACTACCGGGGGCTTGAAGTCCTCCAGGCACTCGACGAACCGATGACAGTCGACGAGTTGGTTGCCAATCTCGGATTGGAGCCTGATGTGGTTCGAAATAGGCTCACGTATCTTGAGAAATTCGACCGTGTACGGCAAAATGGCGATACAGTCGTCCGGTGGAGTAGTTAATCTCCCTTCTACTGTGAGCGCTCGTTATTAGCACTGTTTCTTGGGTGTACAACCCGACAGTGACACTCGGTCCATGCGTCTTCTGTATCGATGCCGACCGTTAACGCATCCAGCACTGTAGGGATTTCAGGGTTCTACATGAGAGCAGAACACGTTAACCAACGTTAGTCACTTTGGGTCGAAGTGTTGGTTAATATTGTTGTACTATCGGGCCAGTCGATACCCTCAACGCTCTTGGGTAGAAGATTGTTGGTCAGTTCTCAGCAGTAGCTGGCAGTCACAGCGGGCAAGGGTGACACGTTCGTGTCACCCGACAAACGATGTTCCCAATCAAGA
>NZ_JAMZIE010000021.1 GCF_024178165.1 Halohasta salina
GCTTGCGGGCTTGGTATGAGTGTGATCCGTGTGGATCACGGTATGAGGGTGATTCCAGCGGAATCACCGATGAGTAGGGGCGGCGAACCACGGCTCCCAGAGGGTCTCCCACTCCAGTACTGCGTGGTACGCAGACGAGCTTAACTTCCGTGTTCGGGATGGGTACGGGTGGAACCTCGTCGCTATGGCCGCCGTAACGCCGACCAGTGGAGTCGAACCACTGCAAGTCCAAGTCGGTCGAACGGTCCGTACGATCGTGTGAATACGTGCAATCCAGTTTGCGCCTGGACCCATTACAATGGGTCAGTGCATAGTATGATTGTGGCTTGGTCTGTTAGTTCTCGTGGGCTCAACACCTCGTTGCCTCGGTGCGCACACCCCGAGTCTATCGAACTCGTCTTCTACGAGTGACCTCTGTGGTACGTCTTTTTCATGTGGGTTTCGAGCTTAGATGCGTTCAGCTCTTACCCCGCGGCACGTGGATACTCGGCAACTGCCCTGACGGACAACCGATACACCAGTGGTGCCCAGTCGTAGTTCCTCTCGTACTATACGACCGTTCATGGCACGTACCGTAACACCCCCAATAGATAGCAGCCGACCTGTCTCACGACGGTCTAAACCCAGCTCACGACCTCCTTTAATAGGCGAACAACCTCACCCTTGCCCGCTTCTGCACGGGCAGGATGGAGGGAACCGACATCGAGGTAGCAAGCCACGCGGTCGATATGTGCTCTTGCGCGTGACGACTCTGTTATCCCTAAGGTAGCTTTTCTGTCATCTACGGGCCCCATCAATGGGCCTCGTAGGTTCGCTAGACCACGCTTTCGCGTCAGCGACACTCGTTGGGAATGTCACTGTCAGACTTCCGTTTGCTCTTGCGCTCTTCCTCGGGTTCCCGACCCGAGTGAGGAAATCTTGGGGCGCGCTCGATATCTTTTCGAGCGCGTACCGCCCCAGTCAAACTGCCCAGCTACCGGTGTCCTCCTCCCGGAGTGAGAGTCGCAGTCACCATCGGGTAGTATTTCAATGATGTCTGGGTGGCCCGCTGGCGCGGGTACCTCTGTAATGACTCCTACCTATGCTGCACAATGGCGACCACGTCTCAGCGACAGCTTGCAGTAAAGCTCTATAGGGTCTTCGCTTCCCCTTGGGGGTCTCCAGACTCCGCACTGGAACGTACAGTTCACCGGGTCCAGCGTTGGGACAGTGACGCTCTCGTTGATCCATTCATGCGAGTCGCTACTGAAGCGACAAGGTACTACGCTACCTTAAGAGGGTCATAGTTACCCCCGCCGTTGACGGGTCCTTCGTCCTCTTGTACGAGGTGTTCAGATACCCGCACTGGGCAGGATTCAGTGACTGTACGAGTCCTTGCGGATTTGCAGTCACCTGTGTTGTTACTAGACAGTCGGAGCGTCCGAGATATTGCAACCTGCTCCATTCCGGAGCAGGCATCCCTTCTTGCGAACGTACGGGACTAACTTGCCGAATTCCCTAACGCCGGTTGTCCCGACAGACCTTGGCTTTCGCTGCCAGAGCACCTGTGTCGGATCTCGGTACGGACATCGCGCTTGCCGTTTCACGGGCCCCGGGTAACACCGACTTGCGCTGTCTCGGGCTTTACTCGCTTCGTGCCGTTACGGCTTCCACGAGTGTCCCCGATTCGACCGGGCGACTGCCCGGCTCGGTGGTTCCTGAGGCGTTGGCGTTGAGTGGCGACGGTACTGGAATATTAACCAGTTTCCCTGTTGTCCCCGTCGAGTTACGGGGGGACTTAGGACCGACTAACCCTCAGCTGAGTGACAGTGCTGAGGAACCCTTGCTCATTAGGTCGTCGAGGTTCTCACCCGACTATTGCTGCTACTGTGACCAGGATTTTCGTTACTGAACGGTCCACACGAGCTCTCGCCCGGGCTTCCACCCGATCAGTACGCCGACCTACGTGGTCACCCCTGGTAGGGTGCTGCTAGGTCTCGGAAATGGATTTGAGCCCCGATCATTTTGGGCGCCTCGAACCTCGGCCGGTAAGCTGTTACGCTTTTCTTAGAGGGTTGCTGCTTCTAAGCTCACCTCCCGGCTGTTTAGGGCTCGAGACCACCTTCGATCGCACTTAATCCATATTTTGGGTCCTTAACCCAGCTCTGGGTTGTCTCCCTTACGGACCACAGGCTTACCCCGCAGTCCGGACTCCCATCGTCTACAACGTTCGTAAGTTCGGAGTTCGACAACAAAGCCGACTCCTCTCGGAGGCGGGATTTGTAATCGGTAGCTCTACCTCACGAACTATCTCGGATGAGGTCATGCTTCGACATGTTTCGGTCGGAACCAGCTGTTGCCGAGTTCGATGGGCCTTTCACCCCTATACGTAGGTCACGAGAGGGTATTGTAAGACACCAACTCTAACGGGCCTTCACGTGCCTTTCGGCACGCTTCACCCTGCCCACGCATAGATCACTCGGTTTCGGGTCGTATCCCTGCGACTCCCCGCCCTTAAAAGACGGCGGCCCTCACCGTGAGGCTGCGGCCATGTCGCTTTCGCTACGTCTGCTCCGATCATCGGATTAGACTCGCCACAGAGATACACTCCCTGGTTCGTTTTTCAAAACGTACGACGCAACACCGGCTTCGCTTCCCGCTTACTGGATGCTCGCGCATCGGTCATTCTGGAAGCGACCTTGTGTGCCACGTCGTTCTATCGCCAACTGATTTCAGGCTCTATTGCACGATCCGTTGTGGAGTGCTTTTCAGCGTTCGCTCACGCTACTTGTTCGCTATCGGTCTCGAGGAGTATTGAGTCTTCCCGGGGGATGCCCGGGGAATCTTCACGAGGGATATCCGACCCCCGCTACTCTGGATCTGACGCACGACGTACTTGCCTTCGATACGGGGTTGTCACCCTGTATCACGCTCCGTTCCAGAAGACTTCTCGAAGGTGTTCGGTCGATGAGTGTCAGTCCGTACACCACATTGCCCGTGAGGGCTTCGGTTTGGACTGTGTCGTGTTCACTCGCCGTTACTAACGACATCGCGGTTGCGTTCTTTTCCTGTCGGTACTGAGATGTTTCAATTCCCGACGTTCCCTATTGCGCAAAGCAATTGTGAGAGGGATTCCCATTCGGAGATCCTACGTTCTTCGCCTCCATGCGGCTCCCGTAGGCTTTTCGCAGCTTGGCACGTCCGTCATCGGCTCTCGAGCCGAGCCATTCACCAGCTGGCACAGTAGCCAGTTGATTGAGGCGACTAAGTCGCCTCATAGTTGAGACACACAGCGTGTCTCGAATGATATGATGTTCACTGTACCCGGAAAGCGTGGGTCTCAAAGAGAACCACGACTAACTGTAATGGGTCCAGTGGACGCCTGGATTGCACGTACACACGATCTCATCACACGCCGGGGTGGTATAGCCGGCGTGTTCGACCCTTCCCATCCACGCTCACGCGGGACGGTGCATCGGTTTTCTGCGTATTACACCCCAACGCCGTCACCCGTATAAGGGGCACGGTTTGGAGTGCGCAGCCATGGACTCAGTGGGATTCGAACCCACGGCATCCTCCTTGCAAAGGAGGCACTCTGCCGCTGAGCTATGAGCCCAACTCCAGTCAGACTGGAGTCGCGAAATGTTAGCCTTGGTAGTTCGAAGGTGCCCGATCGCACGGCGGGGCCGAGTGGAATCACACTGACTCGGATGGAGTCAGTGTCGGACTGCAACGAGTATGAACGGTGAGTCTGCCCGAAGTGGGCAGATCTCGATCTGTAGGAGGTGATCCAGCCGCAGATTCCCCTACGGCTACCTTGTTACGACTTAAGCCCCCTTGCGAAGCCCAGATTCGACCACAGTGATGTGGCCTCATCCGGACCTCACTCGGGTGCTTTGACGGGCGGTGTGTGCAAGGAGCAGGGACGTATTCACCGCGCTCTTCTGAAACGCGATTACTACCGAATCCAGCTTCATGCGGACGAGTTTCAGTCCGCAATCCGAACTACGACCAGGTTTCTGAGATTACCGTCGCCTCTCGGCGTAGGAACCCATTGTCCTGACCATTGTAGCCCGCGTGTTGCCCAGCCCATTCGGGGCATACTGACCTACCGTTGCCCATTCCTTCCTCCGCTTTAGCAGCGGCAGTCTTCCTAATGTACCCACCCGGCGTGCGCCGGTGCTGGCAATTAGGAACGTGGGTCTCGCTCGTTGCCTGACTTAACAGGACGCCTCACGGTACGAGCTGACGGCGGCCATGCACCTCCTCTCATCAGCTCGGGCAGATGTCGTCAACATGACCGTCATTACTGATGTCGGGGCTGGTGAGATGTCCGGCGTTGAGTCCAATTAAACCGCAGGCTCCTCCGGTTGTAGTGCTCCCCCGCCAATTCCTTTAAGTTTCATCCTTGCGGACGTACTTCCCAGGCGGCTCGTTTAGCGGCTTCCCTACGGCACAGCACCCACTCGTAGTGGGTGCCACACCTAACGAGCATCGTTTACAGCTAGGACTACCCGGGTATCTAATCCGGTTCGAGACCCTAGCTTTCGTCCCTCACTGTCGAATCCGTCCTCTCAGAGTGCTTTCGCCATCGGTGGTCCGTCCGGGATTACGGGATTTCACTCCTACCCCGGACGTACCCTCTGAGCCTTCCGGTTCCAAGCCAGACAGTTTCCGCCGGACGCCCACCTGTTGGGCAGGTGGATTTCCCGACGGACTTGGCTGGCCAGCTACGGACGCTTTAGGCCCAATAATATGGGACATCACTCGAGCTGCCGGTATTACCGCGGCGGCTGGCACCGGTCTTGCCCAGCTCTTATTCGTTGACCTCCTTACAGTCAACAAAAGCGAGGGCTAATATGCCCTCGCACTCGGGATTCCCCTATCGCACTTGCGTGCAGTGTAAAGGTTTCGCGCCTGCTGCGCCCCGTAGGGCCCGGAATCTTGTCTCAGATTCCGTCTCCGGGCTCTGACTCTCATCACCCGTACCGATTATTGGCACGGTGGGCCGTTACCCCACCGTCTACCTAATCGGCCGCAGCCGCATCCTTCAGCGCCGAAACGTTTGGAGGACGCCGCATTCCAGCAGGCGTCCCGTATCCAGTCTTAGCCTCAGTTTCCCGAGGTTATTCTGGTCTGAAGGGTAGCTTGGCCACGTGTTACTGAGCTATCTGCCGCGAATCTAATTCGCACGACTAGCATGGCTAAATCGAATCCCAATAGCAATGTCCTCCGGCAGGATCAACCGGAATGTGTCCACACCCAGAGGGTGTGGGGGCTGGCGGGAACGATCCCTGACGGGATCGGTCACCAAATGTGTCTCATTGCATGGTCCGAGTTCGGCGTCCACCGAGCGATCGGGTGGCACCGAACTACCAAGGCTAACGTCGGATCCCATCTGTACGGCGTACCGCAGGGGCGGGATCCCCATTTCTTCGGATTAGATCGAACACGGTTGAGGGGTATAAACCCGTCGAACCTCGCTCGGTGTGAGCGAGACGTGTTTGATCTGCTCCACGAGTGCCGACCGAGTTGAACGGTCTTGCAATCCCGTGTGTTGTCTGTTGCATTCCATCCGAATGCCCTTATACACTTAAGGGCATCGTTGTGGGATGGCCGCCGTCGGGCGATTCCGACGGCGGGTGTCGTCCGGGAGTGACCCGTGCGACCTTCGCATTTCTTCGGATGGGAGGTACACATTTAACCCCGTCGAAGGAAGGCCGCTTCGGCATGCGGTTTCATGCCGTGTGAG
>NZ_JAMZIE010000022.1 GCF_024178165.1 Halohasta salina
TCAAGAACTCGCTGACTTGACTGAGAATGAAGGTCACTGTAGCGTTCGTGGTCTTTCAATTCTGATTTGAGTTCGCTGTCGTCGGGAATTTCCCCGTCTTCGTCCCAGCGGCCTTGAGAGTAGTATCGGGCGACATTCCACAGCTTCGACGCGGAGAGCCCACACTGATCGAGGTCGTCGCACACCTGCTGGTGGTTGACGATTTTTGCCCGATAGGTGCGGGTAGTCTCCAACATCGTCCTGTGTTCATAACAAGTTATGGAAGATTACACATTAAAATCAATGACTGAACGTGGAATATCCAGCAATAATATCGAACGTGGTTAGTGAGAGGTCAGTCGGCTGTATCCCCGCCCTGAAGGGCGAGGTTTTAGCCTTGTTTCTCCCATAACACTACTAATGTAGCAACTCCTGTGCGAACCTTTTAGTCTACAGTACGCAAACTATGCACTATGTCGAAAGCTCCACCCTCCACACAGTCACCAGATGCTGGACAGACAGCACACCAGTTCTTTGTTATTCAGGAGCTGTTGAGAATACCAGAGCTCGCACGGTTTTACACGGATCTGCTGGTCAATTCGCCAACAACAGTTGTTGCCGCTCGTGATCGACAAGGGCTCTCGAAGAGTACAGCCTACAAATACGCCAATACACTGTCAGAGCTAGGCATCGCAACGGAACTGGATACGTACGAAAACGGATCGTCACTCTGGCGTGCTGACCCAGTAAGCGGTAACTGGACGGATCAAACGACCATCGAACTCGGTCCCGTCCTTATTGCCGTCTACGGAGCAACAAGTGTCGACGACGATCTGGAACTTTTCGTCGACCGACACGGCAAGGCAGCCCTCGCGCCCGTGGTTATGGCGACAATTGAGTATCTGAAAGGCGAGACAACCCGTCGTGGCGTCGCAGATGATCTTGACATTCCTGCTGTGGAAGCGATTGCAGTCACTCAGGCGATTGAACGTATCATCACCGTAGTCAAAGACCACGATCCAACATTGGAGGATGTTTCCTTCGACGTCGACGTCCACGACCGGGCACTCGATCAGAGCCCATACCAGCGTGCCGATGAGTGAGGAACACCCATCGCCGTTTCCGACTGCCCTCATCTGTGATACGAGCTTTCTCCGAACGATCGGTGGAACCGATAGCGACACGTACCAGACGTTTATTGAGTACGTCCAGACCGAAGGTCGGCAGCTATACCTGAGTCGTGGCGTCGTTGAGGAACTGACCGAACAGCGTGGATACATCAGCATCGACTGGGTCGACCGAGCAGCGACGACAGAGTGGATCACTACAGTCGACGACGTGCAACGGGGGGTGCGAGTTCACGATGGGCCTCGTGCTGGAGAAGTCATGGACCGAGTCCATGAGCGACTGGCAGAGTTCGAACAAACCGACCCAGATGTGTTGCGAAAGACCGATTCAGAACTGCCTGCAGTCGCTGTGATGTTACTCGGGTCGACACCACACGAGTCAGTCGGGATTTTGATGGATGACCGGAACGCCGAAAAAGCGATCTCCGGTGTGATTAAGAACACGTACTACGAAGGTCGAATTCGGATCACAGATATTTGGACAGCGATAGAATACATGGAGTTACAACAGAACTGACTACTCGTAATCAATTCAACAACATTCCGTTCAGAGCGCATCTACGAGACGTTCAGCGGCCTCCTCAACGCTGCCTTCGTTTTCGATGAACCGAACCGGAGCGTTCTGATCGCGTGCGTACTGGAGCGCGGCAGACCGATTGAGATCCTGCTCGAAGTCGATCTTGCGTTCGGTCGCCTCCTGCATCTCACGGCTCCCGTTACGTCGACGCTCAAGAATCGTTTCCGGACTCGCTTCAACGAGAGCAAACGTGGTTGGTGAGACATCGTAGAGCACCTCCTCAGGGAGTCCCTGTATGTAGCCGGACTGGGTTTCTACGGCCAAGTGAGTCGAGAGGATCACGTTCGTTTCTTCGGCCTCGTCGGCGACAAACTCGCCTGCACGACGCTGCAGACGGCGTGTCTCTCGTTGCGAGAGTGTGGCAAGCTCTCCTCGTTCGGTCGCTAGGCCTCTCGTCGCGGCTTGTTCCAGCATTACGTCGCCGAAGTTCACCAATTTGTACCCGTCTCCGAGTTTCCGCCGAAGCGCCTGGCAGACGGTCGAAAGCCCAACACCGGTGACACCCGATACTAGCGTGACTGACATTAGAAACTCACCTCGCTTTCGTCATCCTGTTTTGGCATTGATCCACGGTCGTCGTAATACCTACGTCCGACAAACCGAGCCCCAACGAGCGACATCAACGTATCATAGAGGTCATCGGCCGAACCGAACTCCTCAATGTCAGATCTTTCGATAACCGATTGGATCGTTGTACTTTCGCCTCCCGGAGGTGAGAGTTCTGTACTCCCCACGGTCTCTACGACCGTCTCCCGTGGAACGGGGAACTCTAGTTTTCTCGCGAATAGATCACGAGTCTCTGGCAAGCGCATGTGTGGTATGTTGGATCACACACGCATAACAATTGTGTATTTTCATCTACATTTAGAAATTTCATCACTGAAGTGGAATCAATGGACACAGTCATATACTGCTGGGGATCGCTGGCGGTGGTGCCAGCATAACCAACTCTCCTGCGCAGCAGACTCGTTCAGTGTCGGGCCTGGATTCGAGCAGTGATCGAACTTACTCGCCGCGGGGGTGAAACCCCCAGACCAGCCAAAACTAAGCCATCTCCATCACAGCTTGATGATCCGTTCTTCTCGTGTTCATTGTTGTGAATCAACGAAACCAGCGAGGACGGTGTTGAACCGGTTGGGTTCTTCCAAGAACGGACAATGGCTACTGTTTTCGAACCATACGAGTTCAGCATCGGGTGTGTGCTCGGCAACGTATTCGACACCGCCGGTTTCTAGAAGAGTCTCATCTTCACCGACGCAGACAAGTGTTGGAACATCCACTTTGGAAAGGGCTGATCGGTAATCTCGAACAGATTGGTCGAACAAAATGGCACTCTTGATCGCCGGTGGGACACGAGAGATTTCATCAAAAAGGAGGTTCTCGGTCGCGTGATCTGGTTCTTCGACCAACATTTGTTCGATGAATGTCTCGGCAAGCTCGTTTGGATCGGTTTGAGCAAGCTCCATGAGCCCTCGAAGCTCCTCGAAATCGAAGACACCGTGGTCGTAATCTGCCTGCTTGAGATCAAGCGGTTGTTGTTCGACACTCACGAATCCGTCGAGCCGACCGGTACCGAACTGCGAGATGTATTCCCACGTGACGAGCGATCCCATTGACCAACCCACGAGGATAATATCGTCTAGATCCAGCGCATCAAAGAACCCCTCAAGATCCTCCGCATATGTTGGAATCGTATGACCGGTCTCAGGCTTGGCAGACCGTCCGTGACCTCGAAAGTCGACGAAAATCGTCTGATAATCATCGGCAAGTGATGATTGTTCGACGAAAAATCGACTTCCCATCAGAACACCATGCAAGAAAACGACCGGTGTTCCCTGTCCACTTGATTCGTAGTAGAGCTCCGTACCGTTAACCGATTGCGTTGGCACAACTAATAGTAGTAGACAATCAAGTTAGGTTTTTGGTAAACCGGCACTGTCTAGTTAGCGACCTCCTCAGTTGGCGTTCGATCATCTAGCGATTGATGCGGTCGCTGGCGGTTATAATAATGTACAAACTGCGAACACCAGCGACGAACGCTCGACCGACTGCCCAC
>NZ_JAMZIE010000023.1 GCF_024178165.1 Halohasta salina
CTCACACCGTACCTCAGAGCGTTTCAGCTCCGACGTGAGGTCTTCAGAAAACCAGGTGAAGAAGCTCTAAAAAGCATCCTCGAAGCTGCACTATGACTCACCAACAATCTCCGCCACAAGAGCGTACTCAAAATCCCACCTGCAAAACGTAAAGTTAGCACTGAAGGCCTATTTCAGATTCAACGGAGAAGATTGGGAACCTGAGTTTGATATTAAGAAGCAATCAGGTGTATCTCAGCCAAAAGATTACTTGTCCAATCAAGAGCGTACTGCTCTTCGAGAAGCATCATTAGAGTATGGAACCGTTCCCGCGTATGCTGCTCTTGAGCCTCAGGAAAGAACAGAGTGGAAGCGGTTCTTGGCCAAGAGATACGGCAAACCAACTTCAGAAGTTACTCAGGAAGATTGGAAGCGTGCTAACGGATTCAAGTATCCATCAATAGTCCACACAGCACTTGATGCAGGTTTACGGCCCATTGAGGTAGGGCGGGCAAAGACCCACTGGGTAGATGTTTCAAATTCTACTCTCAGGATTCCTGAAGAAGATTCAACGAAGAATGAAGATAATTGGACAGTGAGCCTTCGCCATGAAACCACAAAATACCTCAGTAGGTGGTTAGAAGAAAGAGAACTGTATGAGAAATACGAAGATACTGATTCACTGTGGCTAACACGCCATTCTAATCCTTACTCCTCATCTTCCCTGAGATATGTGCTTGATGCAGTATGTGAAATTGCTGAAATAAATAGGGACATATCGTGGTATGCTATTCGCCATTCTACAGGAACATATATGGCACGAGAAGAAGGTCTGGCAGCTGCTCAAAGCCAACTCAGACACCACAACATTGAAACAACTGCAAAGTACGATCAAGCTCCGGTCGAAGATAGAAGGGACGCATTAGATAATATGGGATAAGAACTGTCCCTTATCATAATCCTCTATAGGAATAGCAATTCAATCTACTCAACCAAATATCACATAAATTTCATAATACGTATTTTGATAACTTCAGTATCACTGGCACCGTCGTTCGAATAACCACAAAAATTACCTCTAGAAGCCCTAGAATTTATTTTTTGGATGAATAATGAGAGAGTATGCCGAATGGACACGGGCAACGTTGGAGAGATGAAAAAGAGTATATCATAGAACCACTGGAGAACGAAGGGTGGGAACATCTTGTGGGAGAAGAACGGCCTGATTGGGTAGATGATTCTGTCCCTGAATCCATAAACCAACATATAGGTAAAAAATACAAATACGACCACTATCACGGGGATACATTCGTTTATAAAGCCGTGAGTAGTGTTCATGGCAACGGGTATCACGTTTTTCGGAAGCTCAAGAGTGACTATCACGAAACAAATCCGCAAGAAGGAACCTGTCCAAATTGCCAATCATACGTCAAGAAATATGAGGATGACGACTACCTCACTTGTCATAGATGTGGATGGCAATACAAACCGTTATCCGAGCGTCTTCGCAATATCTTTGGCTGAATTTCTGGACTTCTCGCTGTGCTGAATCCAACCTAAATATCCAGAACGCCAACTTGTAGAAATGTCACTAAAAATATTTTTCACCAAATCAGGCTAGAGAGTTTCTTATTATTTGCACTGGTAGCGAGAATTTCTAAGCAACGACTTGCATATATCTGACCCCATACCCGTACCGGTTAGTTGTCAAAACCGTAGTCTACTAACACACTAGCTGATTAGAATTTGTATCCCATCGGTCTACTAGTAGACACAATTCCGGCGCTGTATTGCGATTAGCCGAAATGTGCATTATATTTCAGGCTTCATACTATGAAACGTGGTAAAGAAACTGATACAATCGGCTAGCAGCTTCGACTAACTCGGCTATGCTGGCTGTCCGTGCTGGCTGCTGGCCGATCTCGATGGCCAGCATCATAACGGCTGTATCCATAGCAGCCGCGCTATAGTTGCTCACAGCCGCTATGTGTGCCACTGTGCGTATTTCTTTACCCCGGTATGTGGGGTAAATCCTATTAGCAAAAGATTTGCTAATATCGGTTTCTAGCTAGATTCTGACTATTTTTACAGCCGCCAGCTTTGGCTCTAGATTACCACGGCTATCTGTGTAGTTTTTATCTAGTTGCTACAAATATACAATCATAGCTATTTCTAGTCATCTCACAGCCGTGCTAAGCGACTTTTATGGAAATCATATGTGTTTAATTGTGGCAGTCTAGAAACGTCTCATAGCCGCGCTAAGACGCTGCTATATTCTGGCAGCTGAGAGCTAAATCTAATGTCTTTATGTCCCTATTCTCATGTATAGCCTGTACTAATTAGGGCGACCTTTCCTATGGTCGCCAGCCACCACAGCAGAAACCACACACAATTATATAATCAGCAACTGCAAACTCGTTTCGACGGCATTGAGGTGGCTCTATCCCTAGCGCGCCGTTTTAGCATATTCTCCAATGGCTTACGTATTACTCTGATGCATAATCGAGTTAATTCCGCGTGATCTTACCTGCCGCGCCTCAATGCCGCATCACGCGTGTGCGATTATCTACCCGCTGCTGTATTATTATAATATAATTGTAGCTGTATAGATAATGTCGTAACTATAGCAGTTATACTAGCAGTTATTGTAACCTAACAAGTGCTGTAACAAGTGCTGCTTGTTTAAACGGCATTGAGGTCGGCATAGTACTAGCCCTATTATAATATGCTTGTTACAAGCTGTTTGTTAAAACCGGTTTATGATAGCCAGCTAATTTTGATTGGTTGTAACCACCAATTAGTGACATTTTATTATCTTATTGTAACTATACAGCATAGCTACCACTATCTTCCCCCAATGTCGTTGGTACACTGCGCCTCAATGCCGCTCAAAACAATTCTGTATGACAAACTTGATTGCAAACTGTATAATATTTCTTATTAATACGGATTATTACCACATATTTTATGTATTATGTTTTGGATCAAAATTATTGTGGCTCTTACCGAAGACAGTGAAACAGCGGCGTCTGTCTCAAAATTGGGAAATCGAGCTGTGCAACATACAGAGCTTGTATGCAGCACGCATTAGTTTGTGAAAACGGGTAAGTGGGGGCCAAAGACTGAGACAGCGGGGGAAACTGCTCAATTGAGCTTACCCATCTAATCAATCAACTGATGGAGTTTTATAATGACGATATTTTAACCCTATTTGAGTTTTTGATTAAATGAGTGAATTCCTAGAGAGACTTTAATTTGGCAGTACAAACCCAATATGCAGGGATGCGGGGGCGTCCCTGCAAAGAGGGCGATTGGGGGATCGCCCTCGTTTTGCTGATAGCTGATCATATTAACAAAATCAGGACTATAATCAAGAGAATATAATCATATCTTCCATCTTCAGGCACTGTCTAGTTAGCGACCTCCTCAGTTGGCGTTCGATCATCTAGCGATTGATGCGGTCGCTGGCGGTTATAATAATGTACAAACTGCGAACACCAGCGACGAACGCTCGACCGACTGCCCAC
>NZ_JAMZIE010000024.1 GCF_024178165.1 Halohasta salina
GCCGCCGACAGCGACTGGTAGCAGTAGAACTCACGGTTACTGTCTTGTTGAGGGCTAGCCAGCCACCGCAGACACGGATGCAGCACCTACTGGAGGAGGTCGTGAGGTTCTCGATGTGATCGACTGATACTCACGCGTGGTTAGTCTCGGAAGTCACTCCAGTGAGTGGACCCGGAAAAACTTCCAGAACAAATCGTTCGAAGACACCGTCTATATCTCGGCGAACCCCCACACGACGCTGCTGGCCAACGATACATTCCACGAACTCATAGAGGTCTGGAAAGAGTACGACGAGTCACCGAACCAGATAGATCCAGCTGAGATTGTGGCTACCGCCAAGCAGGCCAACGAGCGACACCCCAACAAGCGTCTTATCGTTCACTTCATGCAGCCGCATGGCACTGGGAAACTCGTCGCTGAAACAGAACCCGAAGTCAAGTCGTATCGCGCGACGATTCCGGCTGTGACCGACATCGTCGTCGAACTGGCCGCAGAACTCGATGGGAAGACAGTCATCACAGCCGACCACGGCGAGCTGTTTACCTCTGGACTCCGTGCAAAGCTAGGAATATATAAACACAAAGCTCGGCTTCGGTTTCCCGGATTGGTGTACGTTCCGTGGGCCGAAATCGACGGCCAGCGCCGTGAGATCACGGACGGAAAGCTCTCTGAAACAGAGATCGATGAGACCGCCGTCGAACAGCGACTCCAGGATCTTGGCTACGTATAGTAGCCGCTGGTTGGAATCGAACGTACTGGAGAGCAAATATCATCGATCGGAAATTATTAGTTCCAAGCAGATTTATATTAAACAATGAGTTTGATAAAAGACGGTGCCAATTATGTGAGAAACATTGAACAGGTAGATGCCGCAGATAAGAAAATAGGGAGAAGATTGTTTAACAATACAAATGGTGTTATAAATAATACTGTAGGGAGAACAAAAATAGCGAAAGCACGTTTACTTTCAGATTATAAAACAAATACGAGCAGCCAAGTAAGGCAGCTACGATCAGAAGGATATGTCAGTCTCGGTAAAATCGCTGACGACGAGAAAATATCATCCATCCAACAGCAGTATGACGAGCTTCTAGACTCTGAACACTCCTATGCACTTCGGGAGTATGACGGAGATGTATATAGCCGTTCAGTGACCAAGATCCACCAACGGATCCCAGAACTGGGCGATCTTCTAACTGACGAAATTAAGGACATCGTCCGCGACTACTACGGGTCGTATACATCAGTAAAAACACTACATGCATGGCGAAACTACCACGCATCACAAGAAGTGTTGGAAGAAACGGAGATATACTCCGATAGCTGGCACTGTGATGGAATATTAACGGATGTTGTCAAACTTTTCATAAACCTCTCTGACGTGACCGAAGAAACGGGACCGTTCCATGTACTCCCCCGTGACAAGAGCCGTGAATTGATTGATCAAGGATATGAACGAAACCGTGAAGAAATGCCGGATGAAGTTGTCGATGAAGAACATGTGAAAAGAGCAATTGGACCAGCAGGAACGGCCATGCTTTGTACGACGTGGAATTGCTTCCATCGAGCGGGTCACATTGCAGAGGGCAATACCCGGGATATGATTCAATTTCAGTTCGTCCCATCGTCTGGGCCACTCTCCGATGACCCAGCAGAATGGCTCAAAGATGTTCAAATCCATCCAGGAGAACGGCGGAGATCACAGTAGTGGGAAAACCTGGCAGTAAACAAGATGTGTAAACAAGCGTATCGATTGGATAGAAAGGCACTGTCTAGTTAAGCCAGTTTGAGAAGTGAGCAGTTCGTGGTTTGAGTTGTTGATGCTATCCCCAGAACTGCTCAGTGAGTCGTTAGACACGGCAAATCTTGAATGTTGGGAGCGAGAGC
>NZ_JAMZIE010000025.1 GCF_024178165.1 Halohasta salina
CGGGTAAACCGGTCAAACTCCCACCCGTGCAACTTCTTGTTGCCTGATCGCCCCCAGTTCCGTGTTTCACCGTCGTCGTCTTCCCGAATATCACTCAGGTCGCCTACGGCGATTGTTCCGATACACTCCTCAACACACCGTTCGACAACGTGTTTCGAGAGGGTATGTAAGAAGTGATCTTTCCGGCGTGAGAGTTTCTGTCGAGCTTTCACTGCACGTTGTGAGGGGCCATTCTCGCCATCCGTGTCGTACTCGTCACGGGTGAAATAGTGTTTATCCTGTTTCAGCCGGTTGCCGGGATACAGCTCGCTGGGTCCGTCCTCGTAGTCAATAGCGAGGTAGTTGCTGATTCCGAGGTCGATCCCAGCGGTGTTGTCTCCGGGTGCATCTTCGACGGGTATCTGTTTCTTACAGACAAGATGTAGCTCCCACCGGTCGCCATTCCACACGGCCCGCACCTGTTGGACGTTCTCAACAGTCACGTCCGTTCGGGTTTCATATTCGGCGAGAATGAAGTCAGAACGACCGTCTTTCAGGTTGAAGCCCTTTGAGAGTCGAACCTGTCCGTGTTTGTCATCGTGTTTGATACCCTTCTGTTTCCACGTCACGGTCGAGCGTGGGTGTTTGTCGCCATGTTTGCGGTAGCCCGGTGGGTTGTTCCCGTCGTCGGAGTTGAACCAGCCGGTGAACGCCTCAGCAAGTTCTTCAAGAACTCGCTGACTTGACTGAGAATGAAGGTCACTGTAGCGTTCGTGGTCTTTCAATTCTGATTTGAGTTCGCTGTCGTCGGGAATTTCCCCGTCTTCGTCCCACCGGCCTTGAGAGTAGTATCGGGCGACATTCCACAGCTTCGACGCGGAGAGCCCACACTGATCGAGGTCGTCGCACACCTGCTGGTGGTTGACGATTTTTGCCCGATAGGTGCGGGTAGTCTCCAACATCGTCCTGTGTTCATAACAAGTTATGGAAGATTATATATTAAAACCAATGACTGAACGTGGAATATCCAGCAATACCATCGAACGTGGTTAGTGAGAGGTCAGTCGGCTGTATCCCCGCCCTGAAGGGCGAGGTTTTAGCCTTGTTTCTCCCATAACA
>NZ_JAMZIE010000002.1 GCF_024178165.1 Halohasta salina
CATGAAAAAGACGTACCACAGAGGTCACTCGTAGAAGACGAGTTCGATAGACTCGGGGTGTGCGCACCGAGGCAACGAGGTGTTGAGCCCACGAGAACTAACAGACCGAGCCACAATCATACTATGCACTGACCCATTGTAATGGGTCCAGGCGCAAACTGGATTGCACGTATTCACACGATCGTACGGACCGTTCGACCGACTTGGACTTGCAGTGGTTCGACTCCACTGGTCGGCGTTACGGCGGCCATAGCGACGAGGTTCCACCCGTACCCATCCCGAACACGGAAGTTAAGCTCGTCTGCGTACCACGCAGTACTGGAGTGGGAGACCCTCTGGGAGCCGTGGTTCGCCGCCCCTACTCATCGGTGATTCCGCTGGAATCACCCTCATACCGTGATCCACACGGATCACACTCATACCAAGCCCGCAAGCAATAGCTATCGCTTGTGGGCTTTTTGCATTTTTGTACGTGACGAGCGATAGCTCCCGGTTGTGGCTGGCTGCTCAACCATTCGTCTAATTCGAGAGCGGCTGGGCTGTCTGGTATTGGATGTGTCTGATCAGGGTGCGTACGTTCCCTCAAGCTGGGTCTCGTCGACAACGTGGCCCTGGATCGCATCTAGGAGACTATCCTTTGTTGCCCCGGCGTCGAGATCGACCTGTTGGCCGAGGGCATAGAGGCGGAACCGGTAGCTGTGTTTACGGTCCGGCGGGTTTGGGCCACCGTATCTGCGCTCCCTGTAGTCGTTGTGGCCTTCGACAGCGTTCGTAGCGTCCGAGTCTTCGGGAATGGTTTCGGTATCGGGATCGATGTTCCAGACAACCCAGTGGTCCCAGACTTTACCTGCCGGTTCGACGGCATCTGGATCATCGACGATCAGTGCTAACGACGCGGCGTCGTCGGGGACTGCATCGATCTCCAGCGGGGGGTTGACGTTGCGTTCCGTGTACCCGTATTCGCGGGGAATCGACTCGCCGTCCTCGAACGCCGGACTCACGAGTTGCAGTTGTGCCATCGGTTGGCACTCGGCGTCGACATGAGTAAGTGTGCTGGCCGCCCGCGCTGCTACTCGTGGGTGTCTGTCGGTATGTCGACGGTCACGACGTCGGCCTCCGGCGCGTTCCGTTTGACGCTGTTGAGTCCCTGTTCACACTTCTGACGGCTGGCGTACCCCTCGCCGCTGTCAGCGATGATGTTCCCGTTTCGATGGACGAGTCGCCACCGCCACTGTCCCGCGTTGTCCTCGTAACATTCGAAGGTCGCTGAGGCCATGGCTTGCTGTCGGTCGAGTAGCCACTTCGGTCTGGTGGTGCCATCGCACCGAGGTGTGTTCGACCGGTCGACGAACGCCCAGTCGGGTTCCAACGAACGCCGAGCCGACTTCGGCTATTCGAAAGCACCGAACCAGAAGACGATGCCGACGATGACCGCGAGGATGCCGAGCATCATACTCACCGCTTCAAGACTGGCGAGCAGCGCGAGATTCGAGCCGATCGCGACCAGCGGAACCCATGGAACACCAGGAACGCGAAACCGACGCTCGCGGTCGGGCTCCCGACGTCGGGACTGAATCAGTGCCACGTTCACGAAGATGAGGCCGCTGAGAAGGAGAAAATCCGCGAAGTGGGCCAATGATTCGAGGCCGAGCACGATCCCCTCCGGCTGGCCGGTCCGCCCCGGTGCCGTCCCGAAGAGGACCGTAAAGCTCAGAAAAAACACGAGGATTAGCCCGCCGGTCACGACGACCGCGGTCGACGGGACACCCGACTGTGGGTCGACCCGTCGGACCGGATTCGGAAGGTGGTCGCGCCGGGCCATCGCCAGTTTCACTCGTGAGCCAGCCAGAATCGTCGCGTTGGCCGCCGAAATCATCGAGACCAACGCGCCGACAATGAACAGGTAGTAGCCGACATCTCCAAGGTAGTATTCGGCCGCACGCGCCATCGCGACCTCTCCGTTTTCGCTGAGGAACCGAGTAGCAGTGTCCGTGGAGGCAAGCCCCGTTCGCTCGGCGAGAAACGAGAGAAAGGCACTGTCGTTGATCGCGACAACGACCACAAGGACGACGAGCACGTACAGCACGGTCACGAGTCCGATACTCAGGAAGATCGCCCGCGGAACGGTCCGCTCGGGGCGTTTGATCTCGCCCTCGCTGGTTGCGATCGCCTCGAAGCCGAAGAACGTGATGAACACGAGCCCGGAGGTGAGCGCAATGTCACCGTACTGAGTGATGTTCTTCGAAAGCGAGGTTTCAACGACAGTCGACTCGAAACCCTGGAGTCCGCCGTACAAGAACAGGCCAATGAGTGCGATTTTGAGCCCGGTCACGACCAGCTGGAACAGCCCAGTTTCCTCGGCGCCGGCGAGATTGACGCCGATCAGCAGGGCGAGCACGCCGACACCCGGCAGCCAAAACGGGAGTACATCACCGATCGAGAGGGCCGGTAGGAGGAATCGGGCGAACCAGTCGACGAAGCTCGCGAGATAGAACGCCGCGCTCGCGGGGTAGCCGAGAATCATCAGCCAGCCGATGAGATACGACCACTCGGAGTCGAACACCTCGGCGACGTAGGCGTAGCCACCGCCGTCGACGGTATAGATAGTCGCGAACTCGGCGTAGGTCAGCGCGGTAAACGAGGCGACAATCGCCGCGAGCCCGAACGAGACAGCCGCCGCTGCACCGACGTTGGCGACCGCAAGACCGGAGAGGACGAAAATTCCGCCCGCAATCATCGTCCCGACGCCGATTGCGGTGGCTCCAAGCAGGCCGATCTCACGGGAGAGCTCGTCGGTCGACTCCGCTACCGACTCGGAAGAGTTTCTGTCGGGGGACACAGTAGCCACATCCGAGTCGAGTCGTCGTGCTGCAGTGGCCTAATATTGTGGACAGTCGGACCTACACCACTGTCGGAAGCGATTGCGATCAGGATTGCTCGTGGCTTTCGTCACCGCTGTCGACGAAATCAGGCACCGACAGATCGTGTGAGACGACGGTGCCGTCCGACTGCAGGGTGACACTCCCGAGCGTCACGGTATCGCCGGGCGATCCCTCCGCGGCGATCGAGCACAGCGTCGACTCCTGATCGAGGTGGTCCCACGTCACCTCGGCGACGAGCTGCTGGAAGGCTTCGGGATCGCGCCACCCCGAGTCGATATCGCTCGGGACGCGGACGACGAACTCCAGTTCCGACTCGGTGACGTGAATGGCGACCAGAAAGCGGTCGCCGTCGCTGTCGTCGGCGGTCATAGTCTCCCTTCGACAACCGCAGGCAAAACGACTGTGGGTCGACGGCGAACGGCCGGCGAGTAGTTTCCCCCTACTCACCGGTAGCCCGTGGCTAACGGTAGCACAACGCGGAGAGCCCGGAGGTAGAACGGTTTTTGCCGACCGAGCGGCCACCACGGGTAATGAGCTACAAGATCGGCCTGGTGGGCAAGCCATCGGTCGGCAAATCCAGTTTCTTCAATGCGGCGACGATGAACGACGTTCCCGAGGGAGCCTACCCGTTTACGACGATCGACCCCAGCGTCGGCGAGGCCTACGTCCGCGTCGACTGTGCGGCCCCGGAGTTCGACGAGAGTTGCACCCCAAACGTTGGCGTTTGTGAGCACGGCACGCGGTTCGTCCCGACCAAACTCGTCGACGTCGCCGGCCTCATCCCCGGCGCACACGAGGGCAACGGCCTCGGCAACCAGTTCCTGACCGACCTCAACGAGGCCGACGTCCTGATTCACATCGTCGACTTCTCGGGGAAGACCGACATTGAGGGTGAGGCCACCGAGGGCCACGACCCGAGGGACGATATCGACTTCCTCGAAGACGAACTCGACATGTGGTATCTCGGCATTCTGGAGTCGGGCATCGAGAAACACGAGACGAAGTATCAGGGGGCGGAGGCCAAGATCGAGGTCGACCTCGCCGAGCAGATGAGCGCGTTCAAGACGAACAAAGACGAGATCAAGCAGATCATCCTCTCGCTCGGCCTCGAACTGGATACCGAGACGTGGGACGCCGACGACCGGGAGGCGCTGGCCCGCGAGATCCGAAAGCGCACGAAGCCGATGCTGATCGCGGCCAACAAGATGGACACCCCCGAGGCACAGGCCAACTGGGAGGAAATCACCACCGATCCCGACTACGACCATCTCACGTTCGTCCCGACGAGTGCCCACGCCGAGAAGGCGCTGAAAACCGCCGCCGAGGGGGGCGTGGTCGACTACACGGCGGGCGACGACGATTTCGAGATCGTCGACGATATTTCGGCCGAACAAGAGGCCGGCCTCGAACAGATCCGGGAGTTCGTCGGCGAGTACGGCGGCACCGGGGTCCAGCAGGCCATCGAGACTGCGCTGTTCGACGTGCTCGGAAGCATTGCGATTTTCCCCGGCAGCGCCAACGGGAGTGCCGACGAGAAGGGCGTCTTCCGGGATTGCTTTATTCTGCCCGAAGGGTCGACAACCGAAGACTTCGCCTACTTCCTTCACTCCGATATCGGTGAGGGACTCCTCCACGGGATCGACTGCCGGAGCAACCGACAGATCGGGTCGGACCACGAACTCGACCACCGCGATGTCGTCGAGATCGTCTCGACCAACTAATCGTCCGCCTCGACGTCGTCGATTGCGTCGGCGAGCGCATCCAGCGCCGCCGTCGCGCTCTGCTTGGCGACCGCCTGCCGGTCACCGTCGAAGACGTGTCGATCCGCGCGCGCGAACGACGACTCGCTGCCCCACGGTCCGGCGTAGGCGACGCCGACGTAGACGAGGCCGACCGGCTTTTCCGCTGTCCCGCCAGTCGGCCCCGCGATGCCGGTCGTCGACACACCCCACGTCGTGCCGGCGGCATCACGGATTCCGCGGGCCATCTCGCGGGCGACCGACGCGCTCACTGCGCCGTCGGCGTCGAGTGACTCGCGGGAGACACCGAGTTCCTGCTGTTTGGCCGTGTTCGAGTAGGCGACGATCCCGCGGTCGACGTAGTCGCTCGCGCCGGAGACGTTCGTGAGTCGGACACACACGCGGCCACCGGTCAGTGATTCGGCGACCGAGAGGGTTTCCCCTCGGTCCCGGAGGCGGTCGCCGACCGTTTTCGCGATCCCATCGGTCGGGGTCGTTGGCATGACCGTGTTGTCTCGGGGCGGGGGCTTGAACCGTTCGGCTGTCGAGGCGTCAGGTTTCCTCGCGGATCTGTGTCCAGAGCTCTTCGAGCCGCTGGTCGGCCGTCGACTCCCGGCTCGGTCGATCGATGTCGGCACTCAGGCTGTGATCCTCACTAACCCAGACCCCGATCTCGCTGAAATCGAGCTCGTATCGCGTGGTGTGTTGGCCGCCCTGTCGGATCTGTGTCGACTCGGTGACGAGCGATGCCTCGGTGAGATGGTCGAGTTTACGGTACATCGTCGACAGCGGAATATCGCAGGCTTCCGACAGCTCGTTGGCGGTCATCGGCTCGGAGAGGGTTTCGATGATCCGTCTGGTTGGCTCGTCACCGAGCACGTCGAGTACGTCCTCGGTCCGGAACTCGTCGTCCCGAGCCGACGGGTCGCGAACCATTATACACTGGTAGAGCCGACACTCGGATAAATATACTTATTAGTCGCTGCTGTCGGTTCGCCCGCACCGTATTCCGGCCGCCACCGTGGCCTCGATCACCGTCCTCCTGAGCGCAAATACCTGTCCGTTTAGGTGTCTCGAACACGTACAATAGACGAGTCGTTATGACTGACACAAGCCGCTACGATCGACGAACTGTTGTGCGCGCTATCGGCGGATCGACCCTCGCAGTCGGCCTCGCCGGCTGTGCAGGGAGCGAGCCGACTGCCGACGACGAACCGACCGACGAATCGACGGACGATGGAGACGCCGATGCGGACACCGGCGGCGACGGCGACGCGGACGCCGGCGGTGACGCCGACGAGTCGGTTCCGGACGCCGTCGACAGCTACCTCAGCGACAACGATGCCCGCGGCTACGACGGAGCGGCCGTCGACGCGACCGGACAGGACACCGTGACCGTCTCGGTCGGTGCCGGCGAGATCGGCCTCGCGTTCGATCCGGCGGCCGTCCGTGTCGACGCCGGGACGACTATCGTCTGGGAGTGGACTGGCGAGGGCGGCGATCACAACGTCGTCGCTGCCGACGAAAGCGACTTCGACGTCTCGCCGCAGGAAGAACTGATCGCCGACGCGGGCCACACCACCGAGGAAACCTTCGACGAGGCCGGCAACTTCCTCTACCTCTGTGAGCCCCACGTGGGCAACGGCAAAGTCGGCGCAGTTATCGTCGAATAACCGACCAACGGCCCGACACGTCCCGATCAGTCGAGCGCAGCGTCGACTTTCTCGATCGGGTGTGGCGGTTTGCCGTACTGTTTCTCGTAGTCCGCCAGCTGTGAGCGGCAGGACGTCCCCGGCGCGACGACTTCGGTGGCCGGCGACTCGTCGACGGCGTCGAACAGTAGCTGGCCGATCGCCTGACTCATCGAGTAGTGTTCGGCCTCGTAGCCGAAGGAGCCGGCCATCCCACAGCAGGTCGTATCCAGCACGTCGACATCGTAGCCCACTCGCCGGAGAACGCCCACCGCGTGGTGGTCCCGGCTGGCGGCCGTCTGGTGGCAGTGGCCGTGGTAGGCGACCTCACTGTCGGCGTCGGCCTCCAGTGCCCCGTCGAGGCGGAAGCTGTCGAGATACTCCATGACGCTGTAGGTGTTGTCGGCGACTGCCTCGACGTCCGGCCCCGACAACAGGTCGAGGTAGTCCTCCTGATACATGACCGCATCCGAGGGCTCGACGCTGACGACGTCCCAGCCGTCGTCGATCAGTGGTGCCAGCGCCTCGACGTTCGCCCGTGCGGTCGACCGCGAGTGGTCCAGCAGGCTCTTCGAGTGGGCCGGTCGACCGCTGTCGGTGACCTCCTCGGGGATGGCGACGTGGACGCCGGCGGCTTCGAGCGTCCGCACCGCGGCCTTGCCGACCTCCGGCTGGGTGTAGTTCGTGTACGGATCGGCGATCACCAACGCCTTCCGGTCGGCCTCGGCGGCCGACACCGTCGGGGTCCGACCTCGGTCCCACTTCTGGAGCGTCTCGCGTTTGAACGTCGGCAGTTCGCGCTCGCGGGCGATTCCCAGCGTCTTCTCCAGCAGCACGTTGCTGCCGGGGAGTTTCGCCGCGAGGTTCGAGAGCGGCGCGAACGTGCTGCCGAGACTGTAGAGCGTCTCGACGTTGGCGAACACCCGGTCACGGAGGGGGATCCCCTCCCGGTTGTGGTGTTCGTGTTTGACCTCCGTTTTGAGTTTGGCCATGTCGACGCCGCTTGGGCAGTCCCGTTTGCAGCCCTTACAGCCGATACAGAGATCCAGCACCTCGTGGGTGAACTCCTCGCTGAACACGTCGTCGGGGAGATCGCCGCTCATCGCCCGGCGGAGCATGTTGGCCCGGCCGCGCGTGGAGGTGATCTCTTCGTGTTCGGTCGCCCGGTAGGTCGGACACATGATCGACCCCGTCGTATCCTGGTGGCCGGTACAGCCCGCACAGCCGTGGCAGAGTTCCGTCATCCCTTGGAACCCGTTTTCGGTCTTCCAGTTGAGTGTCGGCTCGAAGCCCGCATCGAAGCTATAGTCGCTGTCGTAGCGGAGGTTCTGGGTGGGGTCGAAGTCCCCGCTGACGTTGCCGGGGTTCAACAGCCCCTGTGGGTCGAAGGCGGCTTTGAGCTCCTTGAACGACGCCCAGATCGCCTCGCCGTACAGTTTCTTGTTCCATGTCGTCCGGGCGCGGCCGTCGCCGTGTTCGCCCGAGACCGAGCCGCCGTACTCGATGACGAGATCGGTGACGGCGTCGGAAATCTCGAACATCGTCTCGACGCCGTCGTCTGCTTTGAGGTTGATCAGCGGTCGGATGTGGAGCACACCCGGACCGGCGTGGGCGTAGTAGGAGGCGAAGGTGTCGTACTCGTCGAACAGCTCCTGGATGTCGGCGACGTACTCCGGGAGGTTTTCGGCGGGGACAGCGGTGTCCTCGACGAACGGCCAGTGTTTGTCGTCGCCAGTACGGGACAGCAGGATCGGCAGGCCGGCCTTCCGCATCTTCCAGAACTTCGCTTGGCGGTCGTCGTCGTAGGCCTCCAGCGCGTCGACGGCCTGCAACTCGTCGGTCGTCGTCACGGGATCGTCGCTGGGGTCGACCGCGGCCTCGTAGTCCGGTAGTCGGTCGGCCAGCAGATCGGCGACCTTCTGTTTGCCGTCGTCGACCGACTCGGCGTAGAACTCGACGAGCAGCGTCGAATCCGTGCCCTCCGGCAGCGTCCCCACGGCCTCTTTGAACTCCGGGGTTTCGCGGGCGAGATCCAACAGGACGTCGTCCATCACCTCAACCGCGGCCGGATCGTGGTCGAGGATCGGCGCGACGTCTTCCATCGCCGACAGCACGTCGTCGTAGGTCAGCAGGACGACCGAGGTCTCGTTGGGGACCGGTTCGAGCGAGACGGTCGCCTCGGTGACGATGCCGAGGGTCCCCTCGCTGCCGGCCAGCAGCCGCCCGACGTTGACCTCACCCCGTTTCTCGGCGTCCTCGAGGAGTTTGTCGAAGTTGTACCCCGAGACGTTCCGCATCAGGTCCGGATAGCGGGCCTCGATCTCCTCGCGTTGGTTCCGAAGGACGTCCGAGACGACCCGGTAGACCTGTTGTTCGATCCCCGGATCGTCGGCCGCGGCGGCCGCTTCGGCCCGTTCGTGGAGTTCGTCGACGGCCATCCAGTCGAAGGTGGTCACCGTGCCGTCCGCGAGGACGACCTCGACCGATTCGAGGTAGCCGTCGGCCTTCTCGTATTTCAGCGAGTGCGCACCGGTGGTGTTGTTGCCGATACAGCCGCCGAGGACGCTCTTGTCGCCCCACGCCGGATCGGGGGCGTATTTGAGGCCGTGGTCTTCGAGGCGGTTGTTCAGCCGTGCGAGGGTGATCCCCGGCTCGGCGGTGGCCGTTTCGGCCTCGGGGTCGACCGAAATCACGTCGTTGAGTTCCTTTTTGAATTCGAGGACGACCGCCTCGTTGACCGTCTGGCCGGCGAGGCTGGTGCCGCCGCCGCGCGGCAACACGGGAATCCCCTCGGCGGCGCAGTACTCCATGACCGCCTGCACGTCCGCGGTCGACGTCGGAACGACGACGCCGATCGGTAGCTGGTTGTAGGCGCTGGCGTCGGTCGCATACAGGTTGCGGGTGTAGCTGTCGAACCGGACGTCGCCGTCGACCAGCGCTTCGAGGTCGTCGACGAGGTCGGGCCGCTCGACATCTCCGCTCCGATAGTCGTAGTTGCTCCGGGCGTCCGCTGCCGGATCGGACGCCGCAGTTGGTTTCGGTTTACTCATGGTAGCAGTTAGCTAGCTTTGTCTTCGTAATTCGGATGAATTACTGTTTGGGTCTCTCTTGGCAGTCGGGAACGGTACCAGGGGTCGGAGGTCAGGCCACGTCGACCCACGCGCCGCGGTCGTCGCTGCGCTCGATGGCGTCGAGCACCTCTTGGACCCGGTAGGCTTCGTCGAAGGACGGCGAGAACTCCTCGCCGGCGTCGACTGCCGAGAGGAACTCGAAGTTTTCGTGGACGAAGGTGTGTTCCCAGCCGACGACGTGGCCCGGCGGCCACCAGTGGTCGACGTAGGGGTCGGTCTCGTCGGTCACGAGCACGGTCTCGTAGCCGCGGCTCTCTCCCGTGAGGACTTCGAGCTCGTTGAGCCGCTCCAAGGAGAACTTGAGGCCCCCCTCCGAGCCGTGGATCTCGATGGTGTGGTCGTTCTTGTGGCCGGTGGCGAACCGGGAGGCCTCGAACGTCCCGACCGCGCCGTTTGCGAACTCGGCTTGGGCGCTGTAGGCGTCGTCGACCGTCACCGGTCGGTGTTCCTCGACGGTCCCCTCGTCGTCGTAGACCGGCCGTTCGTCGACGAACGTCTGGAGGTGGCCCGACACCCGCTCAATGTCGCCCGCCTGCTCGCCGACGAGGAACCGCACGAGGTCGACGGTGTGGGCCCCCAGATCGCCGAGCGCGCCGGAGCCCGCGAGGTCGGCGTCCATCCGCCAGGCCCACTCCGCGTCGGGGTCGACGAGCCAGTCCTGCAAGTAGCGGCCGCGAACGTGGTGGATCTCGCCGAGGTCGCCCGACTCGATCAGTCGCTTGGCGTACTGGATCGCCGGAACGAACCGGTAATTAAAGGCACAGCCCGCCGGCACGTCGGCCGCCGCCGCGGCATCCCGCATCGCCTCGGCTGCCTCCAGTGTCGGGGCCAGCGGCTTCTCACAGAGGACGGGCGTCCCGGCTTCCAGTGCCGCAATCGAGGGCTCGGCGTGGAGGTGGTTCGGTCCGAGGTTGTAGAAGACGTCGACCTCGTCGATCACCGCGGCCCAGTCGGTTGCGGTGTGCGAAAAGCCGAAGCGGTCGGCCGCATCGGCCAGCGCGTCTTCGTCGCGGCCGATCAGCGTGTGGCGCTCGACGGCGGGCGCGTCGGGAAAGAACATCGGCAGCCGGGCCAAGGCGTTCGAGTGGGCCTTCCCCATAAACCGGTAGCCGAGCATCCCGATCGTGAGTGGCTCCGACATGGGTTACTCCGCCCAGTAGGCGTCGCCGGGTTCGGTTTCGAACATGGCTCGCGAGAGGACGTCGACGGCCTTCTCCAACCCTTCGGTCGCCGATGTGAGCGAGTCCTCGTGCTCGATGGAGAGTGCACCCTCGTAGCCGACCATCCGGAGCGTCGAGACGACGTCCTTCCAGTGGCTCTCGCCGTGGCCGTAGCCGATCGATCGGAACAGCCACGACCGGTTGGGCTCATCTGTGTAGGCGGTCGTATCGAGGACGCCCTTCTCGCGGGCCTGTGGCTCGTAGATCTTGGTGTCCTTGGCGTGGAAGTGGTGGATCGCGTCCTCCTCGCCGAGTAGTCGGATCGCGTCGGTGACCTCGATGCCCTGCCAGTAGAGATGCGAGGGGTCGAAGTTCGCACCGATCCGCTCGTTGGTCAACTCACGGAGCCGCAGCATCCCGTGAGGCTCGTACACCAGCATGTTGGGGTGCATCTCGATGGCGACGTCGACGCCGTGGTCGGCGGCGACCTCGGCCAGCTCGGTCCAGTAGTTTTCGGCGACGGTCCACTGGTACTCGTGGGCGTCGTCGTGCTCGACCGGCCACGGGGCGGTGATCCAGTTGGGGACCTCGTCGTTCGGTCCGCCGGCGGGGAGCCCCGAAAAGCAGGTGACCGTGCCGACGTCGAGTTCGGCGGCCAACTCGATGGCCTCACGGAGCTCGCGGTCGGCTTCGGCCGCCCGCTCGTCGTCCGGATGCAGCGGGTTGTTGTGAGTCGCCAGCGCGCTGATCGACAGGTCGTACTCCTCGAGCAACCCCAGGAGGTCGGCCTGTGCGTCCTCGTCGCCGAGCAGTGCTTCCCGGTCGACGTGGTCCTCGCCGGGGTAGCCACCGACGCCGAGTTCGACACAGTCGACGCCGATGTCGGCGAAATACTCGAATGCCTCCTCACGTGGCCGGTTACCGAGCGGGACGGTTAGTACACCAAGCTCCATGTGAGAAGTAACTACTACACCCCGAATAAATGTTTATGAAAAATTTATATATGGGACGTTTCAGCCGGCAGTCGGGGAGTTACTGCTCCGGCGGGGTGGCCCGGACGGGGTCGGGCTCCAGCGAGACAGCCGTGCCCTCCTCGGAGGACCGGTAGATGGCATCGATCACGCGCTGGACGGTGAGTGCCTCGTCGACGGTGTTACGTTCGGGGGCCGCGCCGCCGACGTGATCGAGGAAGTAGCCCAGTTCGGCGCGGTGGGTGTCGGTCGACTGGGTACGGATTTCGGCGTCGGTCAGGTGATCGGTGCCCGCGCCGTCGGCCTCGAACAGCGTGAGATCGTCGCTGGCGCGATCGAACCGCGCGCCCGCCTCGGTGCCCCGGAGGACGAACTCGTCGTTCGTTGGGCGGTTGGTCGCCCACGCGACGTCCAGCGAGATCGTCTGGCCCGCCTCGGTCCGAATGAAGGCGCTGGCCGAATCGTCGACATCGAACCCCTCGGGGCCGACATCATCGCCCCACATCTCGACGTAGGCGTAGTCCTCGCGGGTGCCGAACTGCGAGCGCGCAGTGCCCGAAACCTCGGTGACAGTCGGGAAATCCAGCAGGTAGAGCGCCAGATCGATGGCGTGAACGCCGATGTCGATCAGCGCGCCGCCGCCGGCGACCTCCTTCGAGGTGAACCACGACCCCCGGCCCGGAATTCCCCGGCGACGGACGTAGTTGGCCTCGACGTGGGTCAGTTCGCCGAATCGGTCGGCCTGCTGGTACTCTTTGATGACCTCCACCGGCGGCGCAAACCGGTTGTTGAAGCCGACCATACAGAAGCCCTCGGCGGCGCGCGCCGCCGCGGCGATCCGCTCGGCACTGTCGACGGTGTGGGCCAGCGGCTTTTCGAGCAACACGTCGACGCCGGCCTCCAGGGCCGCGACGGCGTACTCCTCGTGGAACCGGTTGGGTGTGGTGATCAACACGGCGTCGACCGCCGCGAGCAGTTCCGCGTCGTCTTCGTAGGTCGGGACGTCGTATTTCTCGGCGAACTGGCGGCGTGCCTCGCCACTGATGTCGACGCCGCCGACGAGGGTCGCTTCGTGGTCGGCGAGCCGGTCGGCGTGGTGGTGGCCGATGCCACCAAGTCCGACGATCCCGACTCGCAGTGGTGTGTCTTGACTCATTGCTAAATAGTTACTATAGGTGTTGTTAAAGTTCACGCTACATGCCCGGTCGGGGTTCGGACCCGATGTTCGTGGGGTGCCTCCCGTTTCGGGTCCGTCCCGACCGCCGTCGAGCGGGGGAAAACCGCCGTCAGCAGGACGCAGGACTCAGTCGCTGGAGCTGACCCCCGTTTCGGCCGTCGACGCGTCCGTCGGGTCGGCAAGCCCGTGGGCGATCGCCTCCCCCGAGATCGCATCGAAGAGGTGGACCTTGCTCCGGTCGAGGACGACGTTGATCGTGTCGTTCTCGCCGAGTGTCGTGTCGGGGTCGGTGCTCATCAGCAGTTGATCGTCGGACTGGGTCGAATCCATCGAGGCTTCGGCGTCCTCGCTCAACAGCAGGTAGATGAACACCTCGTTGCCCATCGGTTCAAGCACGTCGGTCCGCGCGTCGATCTCGGCGGTCGGATCCTCGACCGTCGACACCTTCCCCACCTCGTAGACGTCTTCCGGCCGAATCCCGAGGGTGACCTGCGAGCCGACGCTCACGCCAGCAGTCGCCGGGTCGAACTCCACGCTGATGTGCTCGGACTCGAAGCCGTCGGCCGTTACCTCGCCGTCGACGAAGTTCATCGACGGCGAGCCGATGAAGCCGGCGACGAACTTGTTGGCGGGCTCGTTGTAGCAGACCAGCGGCGGGTCGATCTGCTGGAGCTGGCCGGAGTCGATGACGGCGATCCGGTCGGACATCGTCATCGCCTCGGCCTGATCGTGCGTGACGTAGATGATCGTCGTATCCAGCTCCTTGTGGAGCCGCTGGAGCTCCGTGCGCATGTGAACCCGGAGCTTGGCGTCAAGGTTCGCCAGCGGCTCGTCCATCAGGAACACGTCGGGGTTGCGGACGATCGCCCGCGCGATGGCGACGCGCTGTCGCTGGCCGCCCGACATCTCCTCGGGCATCCGGTCCTGCATGTCCTCCAGTTGGACGACCTCGGCGGCGTGGTCGACCCGACGCTGGATCTCCTCGTCGTCGTAGTCACGGAGTCGGAGCCCGAAGCTGATGTTGTCGAAGACGTCCATGTGTGGGAACAGCGCGATGTTCTGGAACACCATCGAGATCCCACGGTCTTTCGGCGGGAGGTCGGTGACGTCCCGACCGCTGATGTTGATCGTCCCCTCGGTGGGTTTGGTCAACCCCGCGATGGTCTCCATCGTGGTCGACTTGCCACACCCCGATGGACCGACGAAGGTGACGAACTCGCCGTCCCTGATGTCGAGGTTCATGTCGTCGACTGCCGTTACGTCGTCGTACCGCTTGGTTATGTGTTCGAGTGTAACGTTTCCCATGGTGTTACTCCTTGAGTGCGCCCGCTGTGAGCCCGCTGACGATCTTTTCCTGTGCGACGACCACGAGGATTGCCACCGGCAACACGCCGATGATGCTCGCGGCCGCCATCACGTTGAACAGTACCTCGTATTGGCCCTGATACTGGAGGATCCCGTCGACGATGGGAGCCCAGTTGTTGGCGCTGCCGTCGGTCATGAGGAACGAGAAGAAGAACTCGTTGTAGACCGCGATGAACGTCAACACGCCCGCGGTGGCGACGCCGGGGGCTGAAAGCGGCATGATCACGCGGAACAGCGCGCCGAGCCGCGTGGTGCCCTCGATCCGGGCGGCATCTTCGAGCCCGTCGGGGATCTGCGAGTAGAACGTCGTCAGGATGAAGATCGCCAGCGGCATGAAGATCGCGCTGAAGGGGATCACCATCGCGTACGGCGTGTTGTAGAGGCTACCGTCGGCCAAGATCGGCCGTAACACGTCGACGTTGGTGTTGAACAGCTCGTTCAGCGGGATGAAAAACGCCGCCGGTGGGAAAAAGGAGACGATCAACACCAGCAACATCAGCGGTTGCTTACCCGGGAACTGGAGCCGCCCGAAGACGTAGCCCGCGAGGCTGGCGACGACGATGACGACGATCGTCGTCACCGTCGCGATCACGAAGCTGTTGAACATGTAGCGGTGGAACGGGATCAGCGTGAACACGTCGACGATGACGCCCGGATTCGTTCCCATCGTGAGATCCCCCTGTGCCAGCAGCGAGGGATCGAATCCAGAGGGAACCAACCCCACGTCCTGGAGGTTGTCACGGGGGGTCAGCGCCACCATGAACAGCCAGTAGAACGGGAACAGCGTGGTGACGAGGAAGAACACCGTCGCCGTGTAGAACAACGCTTTGTAGGCCCGTTTCGGGTTTTGGATCGCTTTCGCCGCCCACGCCTCGAAGGGGCCGCGATCGATCTCCGGTTCTTCGTCGTCGTCGGTCAGGACCGTCTCTGTCGGTTGGTCAGTCGACATTACATGAACCCTCCTTCGGAGTCACGGAATTTCACGAGATAGACGGCGATGAAGACGCCGATCGCAGCCGCCGTCAGGAACGCGACCGCCGCGGCGGTGCCGTAGATTCGGGTGCCGCCGAACAGCCCATCGATTACCAGACAGGTCATCGAGGGGACGGTCGAACAGCCTGCCGTCGACTCGATGATGCCGTAGACGCGCATGGCGTCCATCGTCCGGAACAGCATCGCGACGATGAGCGCGGGCATCACGATCGGCAGGGTGATCAGTTTGAATCGCTGCCATGGGGTCGCCCCAGAGACCTTCGCCACGTCGTAGAGGCTCCGGTCGACGCTCTGGAGGCCCGCGAGGATCAACAGCGCCATGAACGCCGAGGTCTTCCAGACGTCGGCGATCAGGACGATGAAAAACGAGTCGCTACTGGAGGCCAGTGGGTTGTCGCCGAACAGGCCGAGCGCCTGCATGATGTCGCTGCCGAAGCCGACGGTCGGCTGGAACATGAGGAAAAACAGCATCCCTTGGATGACGATCGGGATCGCCCACGGCAGGATGATCGCCACGCGGACCCAGCGTCGACCCTTGAACTCCTGATCGAGGACCATCGCCTGTCCGAAGCCGATGGTGGTCTCGAAGACGACGCTCAGGATCGCAAACGCGAGCGTGACAAACAGTGCTTGGCGGAAAAACGGAGTTCCGAGTTCGACGAACGGGAAGTTGGATGTGAGTGCAACGTCGATTACTTCCCGGCTCAGCCGCGTCTCTCCCGTGAGGACGTTGATGTAGTTTTCCAGTCCGACGAACCCGCCGAGCGGCTCGGCACCGCGGGTCTCGTCGGCCAGCAACGACATCCGAAACGTCGACAAGAGGGGATAGAACGCGACCAGTGCCAAAAGCAGGAAGCCGGGAATCAACAGCAGGTAGGCGTAGGCAGCTTCACTGAGGTTTTCCATCCACGTGAAGACGCCGCTGAACACGCCACCGCTGTCGTCCCCGGAGTCGACCGGTGTGTTGGTGTGGTCGGTTGCCATGCGAATAAGGAATGTGGTGTTGGTGGGTAGTTATCGGGTGTCGCTTTCTTCGAGCTGGGCCGCCAGATCGTCCATTGCCGTTTGGGGCGTTTTCTCCTGGGTGTAGACGTCGTGGACCTCTTGGAAGATCAGTGACGACTGGTTGGGCCACAGGTCGGTCACCGGCCGAGCGATCGCGCTTTCAGCGGCGACTTCGAGCGTGTCGATGTAGCGGCCGACGGGACCGACTTCGTCCTCGCCGACGTTGCTCATGACGCTCGGGATCGGCGGCAGGTTCCCCGCGTACTCGAAGATCGCCAGCATGACCTCCTCGCTGGTCCAGGCTTCGATGACCTGCACCGCGTCTTCGGTCTTCTGTGAGTTGGGGTTCAGCGTCAGGTGCCACCCACCGAGGGCCGCGCGGGTGCCACCGAGGTTGTCGTACTCGGATTCGCTTTCGGGGACGCCGTACGGTAGTGGCATCGTCCCGAGATCCTCGCCGAAGGCCTCGTCGTTGTTGGTGATCGCGTACGGCCAGTTGCGGTGAGCAATCGCGTTGCCCGCCGTGAACGGACCGCGGGCGTCCTCTTCGGTCCACTGAACGATCGAACTCGGAGCGATCTGTGCGTACCCCTCGGCCGCCTCGGGGTCGTCGCTGCCGTACATGAGCGCCCGCATCATGCGCAGGGCCTCGATGACGGGCTCCTCGTCGACGGTAACGGGTCGCTCGCCGACCGGACCGAAGAGGTTCTCCCGGCCGCCGAAGTACGCGCCGCCGAAGCTCGACATCGTCTCGTTGAACGTACAGCAGGACAGCCCCTCGTAGGCTGCCGCCTGCGTCGTGAAGCCGTAGTCGATATCCTCGTTTTGGCTATGGACGTCGGCGACGGCTTGGGAGAACTCCTGCCAAGACATGGCTTCGGTCGCCCAGTTGTTGCTCTCCGGACTGTACCCGGCGTCCTCGAAGAGGTCTTTCCGGTACTGCATCACCGGGTAATCCGGGAAGATCGGCACGCCGTAGAGATCGCCCGACTCGGGATGCTCGGCGGTCGCGACCGACGCCGAGAGGTATTCGTTGCGGATCCGGTCGAGTACGTCGCTCGACAGCTCCTCTTCGAGGTTCGCCAACTGCTCGCGAACGATGAACGGGATCGTCCACCCGCTGTCCATCATGAACAGGTCCGGCGACGAACGCCCGGCGTTCAGCGCCGAACTGTAGGTCTGTCGGCGGCTGTCGGTCTCGAAGTCCTCGGCCTCGATCGAGACCTCGATGTCGTTGTCGAGTCCGGCCTCCCGGAGCGCGGCGACGATCTCCTCGGAAGCGTCGACCATCTCTTGGTCGGCCGAGACGACGACAGCACCACTGCCACCGTCGCCGCCGCCACCCGTACAGCCGGCTACGCCGACCGCGATCCCCGATGCCCCTGCCGCCTGTACGAACCGCCGGCGCGAGATGCCGGCGGATCTGTCGCGTCCGTGTAATTCAGTATCGAACATTACGTTTAGCAATGTCGTATACACATTATATATATTTTGGTGTTGTATACAACTGCCATTATTAGTTTTATTTTTTACATATTTACCGCACTGGCAATGGTCGGAATCGGACGAGAGAACAGTTATCTCGGCAGAACAGTCGGTCGACCGGAGCGGCTAGAAGAGCCCCGGCCAGATCACGTACACGCCCAGCGTAGTCAGGAGGCCGCCAGCGACGAGGTAGTAGGCGACCGGGATGAGATTGAGGCGCACGACCCGGCCGGTCGCACCGACGAGGCCGACGGTCGCCAGCGCGGCAATCACGTTGTGGATGGCGATGGTGTTGCCGATCGCCGCGCCGATCGTCTGGGCCGCGACGAGGATCGTCGCCGGCATGCCGAGAGCGGTGGCGACCTCGAACTGGAAGGCGGCGAAGGTGATGTTGCTCACGGTGATCGAGCCAGCGACGAACGAGCCGATCATGCCGACGACCGGCGCGACCAGTGGGTAGGCCGCCCCGACCGTCGACGCCGTGCTGTCGGCGAGGACGACGATCATGCTGGCGTCGACGGCGGTCGTGGCGGCGTCGGTGTTGAGCATGATCTCGACCATGGCGATGACGAACATCAACACCACCGCCGGCGAGACGATCTTCCCGGCGGCCTCACCCCACGCGCCAGTCACCTGCTGGCGGTCCATCCCGAACAGCGGAATGGCAATCAGCGCGCTGGCGAGTAGCCACGTGCCGGGGACGTAGGCCCACCTGATCGCCCCTTCGAGGCCGGTGCCGAAGACGTCCCAGCCGATGGCCAAAAACGGCCCCTGCTGGAGGAACGCCGCGATCGGGTCGACGACGCGGGTGGCGATCAACAGCACCGAGAGGATGATGTACGGCGACCACGCCCGGAGCAGTCCCATCGAGGCAATCGACCCGTCGTCGCCGGTGCCGGCCTCGGATTTGGCCTCCTCACCGCCGGGTTCGATCGTGCCGACCCAGTGGTCGGGCCACGTCTCCCGGTCGGGGAACTCCCAGTCGTCGCTCGGTTCGAGGAAGCCGGCCCGCAGCAGGCCGACGACGACCCCGCCGCCGAGCATCGAGGCGAACAGCGAGGGGAGTTCGGGCCCAATCAGGTAGGCCGCCCCGACGTAGGGAACCGCGAAGGCGATCCCCGAGACGATCGCCAGCGGGAGGACGCCGACGGCGGGTTTGAGGCTGCGCTCCTCGCCGAAGAAGTAGACGACCATCGCCACGGCGACAAGCGGCATCAGGATCCCCAACAGCCCGTTCAACAGCGCCGCATAGATCCCCGCCTCCGCGGAGAACTCCGTGACCGTCAGGCCGGTCCCATCAAGGATTCGCCCCTCGACGGCCGACAGCGGCTGCTGGAAGCCGACGATGATCGGGGTGCCGACCGCGCCGAAGACGGTGGCGATGGCGTGGCCGATCAGCGCGGCGATCACCGCCGCCAGCGCTGGGAACCCCAACGCCAACAACAGCGGGGCGACGACCGCCGCGGGCGTCCCGAAGCCGGCAACGCCCTCCATGAACGTCGCCAGAAAGAAGCCGAGCAGGATGACCTGCACCCGTCGGTCGTCGCTGATCTGTGCGAAGCCGGCGTTGATCCGGTCGACCGCCCCCGAGCGCATCAGCGTGTATAACAACACGAGCGCGCCGAAGACGATCCAGAGGATCTCGATGGCCGCCATCGCACCCTTGATGCTGGCGGCGGCGATGTAGGTCGGCGGCAGCTCCCAGACCACGAACGCGATGGCCGCGGCAGTCCCCCATGCGACGGGCATCACTCTGACTGCGGGCCACAACAGCCCGACCAACAGCGCGGCGACGATCAACAACGGGAGTGCCGCAAACAGCGTTTCACTCATCGGAACCCCACAGATAGCCGTGTCGACGGTTCGACGCGACGCCGGACCGTACCCTATGTACACACATAACCTATCACGATTGATCCCGGTTCGAGGTATAAATCACGCGTCAGCGGTGAGTATTTCATGGATCTTGTTGATAGAACTGTCCGGCCGACGGCGACGGGATGTGAGCCGATCGGACGTGAGTTCGGCAGCCATCGATCGGGGTGTGGCCGGTCGTCGCTCCGCTGGCGGCGGTCGACAGCTAGCCGGTCACTTATCCGCGGTCGCCCGCGGCAGCCGCAGGGTGACACGGGTTCCCGACGGCCGGTTCTCGATGGAGACTTCGCCGCCAAGCAGTGAGACCGTCCAGTAGACCAGCCACAGTCCCAGCCCCGTCCCGTGGCGTAGCGGGGTCTCCTCGCCGGTTTCGATCGTCGCCCGCTCCTGTTCGGGGATCCCGGCCCCGTTGTCGACGATGATGATGTCGACCCACTCTCCGGAGCGGTCGGAGTCGGTCGGGGTGGCGGTGAGTCCGACCCGCGGGGTCGCCCGCTCGTTGTGGTCGGCGGCGTTGTTGAGGAGTTCGGTCAGCGCCACCCGGAGTCGGCTGTCGGCTTTGACCGCGATGGGATCGATGTCGGCGACCGACAGCTCGGCGTCCGGGTAGGCCGCCCGGAACTCCGTGGCGACCGTCTCGAACAGCGTCCGGAGGTCGGCGGTGGCCTCTCCCGGCGGTTCGTGGTCGAACAGCGAGTCGATGGTGCCGGCCTTCCGACTGAGAGCCGCCAGTGCCGCCGCCCGCTCGGCGATCGCGTCGACGAACGACCGGCTCTCGGGGTCGTCGATTCGCTCGTTGAGCAGGTCGGCGTTCCCCTCGATGACGTTCATCCCGTTGCGGAGGTTGTGGCGCAACACCCGGTTGAGCACCGATAGCTGCTGTTCGCGGAGCCGGCGGTCGGTGACGTCGGACTCGATGGAGACGAAGTGGGTGATCTCGCCGTCGTCGTCGGTGATTGGCGAGATCTCCTGTTTGACACGGTAGAGCTCGCCGGATTGCCGCTTGTTGATGATCGTCGCCTCCCACCGCCGGCCGTCGAGGATCGTCTCCCACAGCTCGGCGTAGAAGCCCTCGGTCTGCTTGCCGGATTTCAGGATCCGCGGGGTGCGGCCGACCGCCGTCTCGCGGCTGTAGCCCGTCTGGTCGACGAACGCCGGGTTGACGTACTCGATGATCCCCTCCCGGTCGGTGATCACGACCGCCTGACCGACGTTCTCGACGGCCTTGCGGAACAGTTGGAGCTGCTGTTCGCGTCGCTTTCGGCCGGTGATATCCCGGGCCGACAGCACGACCGCCGTCTCGCCGTCGTAATCGAGCGTCGACCCCGAGACGTCGAGATACCGGCGCTCGCCAGCTTTCGTGACACACGTTAGCTCGCCGGAGTATCCCTCTCCCGCCTCGGTGACCTGATCGAGGAACGCCCCGAACGTCTCGTCGTCGCCCCGGATCGTCTCCCGTGGATCCAGCGCGCGGAGCGCTTCGCGGCTGTACCCCGAGAGCTCGCTTGCCGCCGGGTTACATTCGATGATCTCCTCGCCATCGGGCGTGACGACGAACAGCGCGTCGTTCGTCGCGTCGAACAGTCGCTGGAACCGCAGCCGGCTGCTGGCGTACTTCTCGCTGAGTTCGACCGACTGCCGGCGGCGAGCCAGCAAGTTCCCCAGCCGCCGGTATAGCGTCGACCGGTCGACGGGCGCGGTGACGACCTCGTCGATCAGTGGCGGCTCGGCGTCGTCGGGTTGCCGGACCGTCGTCTGCTCGGACCGCCGGAGGAGGACGACCGGGCAGAACGTCGGATGCTGGTCGGCCTTGCGCGCTTCGAGCGCCGACCGGGCCGTCGAGAGCCTGCGGTCGCCGACGAGATAGCAGTCGACCGGCTGCAGCGTCTCGTCGGTCACGACCTCGTAGCGGTGCTCGAGCAGTGACGTCAGCGCCTCCCGATCACCGTCGCCGTTGACGAGCAGTTGGATTCGGGGGGTGTCGTCGCTCGGCTCCGCGGCCCCCGACTCCCCGACGATATCGTCGTTCGGCTGGTCCGACATCTCACTCGTCTCGTCGGTGGACCGGCGAGCCGTCCATGATCCCTTCGATCCCGTCGAACGCCCCCGCGACCGTTAGCCCGCGATCGCTCTCGATCGTCACCCGGTGGAACCGGCTGTCGAAGTCCCCCAGCCGCTTTTTGACGACGCCGATCGCCCGTTCGAGCCGCCCGTCGACCTCGACGTAGGTCAGAAAGACGAGGTTGTCGGCGATGTAGCTGGTGTCGGTGCTGGTCGCCCGCGGCATGCCCGTGAGATGGTCGGCTTCGTCGGTGATCAACACCGCGATCTCGCGGTTCTTGAGCACGCGTGTCAGCCCGTGGAGTCGCCTGACCAGACGGCTCTCGTCGCCCTGCATCGAGATCTTGTACCCCGAGAGGCCGTCGATGAGGATCACGTCGGGGTCGTGCTCGTCGGCCTCCGCCAACACGTGCTGACCGAACTCCTCGGCCGACCGTACCAACGGCTCGAACTCGGTCAACCGCAGCGACCCGCGGTCGATGTGCTCCGACACCGGAATGTCGAGGTTCTCACACCGGTAGCTGAACTGTTCGATCGTCTCCTCGAAGAGGTAGCCGAGGGCCGTCCCGCCGGCGTCGACGATCCCATCGAGGATCTGTGCGCCGGTCGTCGACTTGCCGACCCCGGTCGGTCCGCTGATAAAGGAGACGGCTCCCCGTTCGATGCCGCCGCCCAGCAGATCGTCGAGGGCCGCATGGCCCGTCGACAGCAGCGCCGGATCGAACGTGCGGTTCCGGTGTTCGGGGATCACCTGCGGGTAGATCTCGATTCCGTCTTCGCGGATCTCCAGCCCGTGGGTGCCGTCGATCTGTCCGATACCCCGGTGTTTGGGGACGGCGATCCGGCGCTCGCTCTCGTCGAGATAGAGGTTGACGATACCGTCGCTGAGCGACTCGAAATCGTCGCCGGTGTGGTGGCCCTCGTTGCCGTGGGTGGTTTTGGTGACGACGGTGGTCACCTGTCGGTCCCTGAGGAACCGGATCAGCGACTGGAGGCGCTTGCGGTACTGGTACTCGTCGCGTTCGACGTACTGGAGCTGCGTGATCGGGTCGATCAGCAGCCGGTCGGGGTCGGTCGCCTCGATGACCTCCTTGATGTCCTTGGTGAACCGTTCGGACTCGATCTCGGTGGTCTCGACCAGTTCGTAGGCGATGTCCTCGGCGAAGAAGTCCGTTCCCGGTCCGATATCGAGGAACTCCGCCTCGGCGATGTCGATGTTCAACTGGTCGGCGTTGACCACGATATCGCCCTTCGATTCCTCGCCGTGGATGTAGACGACCGTCTCGCCGTTTTTCAGTCCCGCCTCCAGAAAGTGCTGGCCCAACAGCGATTTGCCAGTGCCCGAAACGCCCTGAATCAGGTAGATTCGACCGTGGATATACCCGCCGTGGAGCAGCTGATCGAGCTCCGGAATCCCCGAGCTGACCGGTTCGATCCCCCTGCTCGGTGTCCCGTTCGACTCGTCCATTAGATCACCCATATACGATTCGGTTATCCTGAGTTTACCGTATTTCCGAATAAGGGTTTGGGTCACTGTCTTCCCGGCGGCGTCGACTGTCGTCGACCGCTGAAATAGGTTTATTCGACCGACGGCTGTTGTCCCGGCTAGACGCCCTCCATGATCCGGGAGGCCTACCACTCGCTCGTCCATTCGGTGCGGGCGTCGGCAGCCGGACTGACAGCCGCTCACCCCGCGGTTGCACCCGCGGTCTACCGGCTCCGGGATTGCGGTGCGCGGCTATTCGTCGACGCCACCCGACTCCGAGTCCGACTCCGCCACGCCGCTCCGACCGATCCCTACCGGCTCTACCGGGTCGACCCCGCAGCGATCATCGACTCGATCTCGTGGCAGGAGCTCACTCCCGACCGGGGAGAGGCGATCCCCCACCCGCTGCGGCTCCCGAACTACCACTTCGCCGGCGGGGTGCTGAGCGGCGACTGGGACGTCGACCGCCATCCCTTCGCCGACTCGGTCGTCTACCGCTCGTTCCGGGCCCACTTCGAGGTCGGCGTGCCGTGGCCCGAGACCGACCTCTACGGCCAGTGTCTCGATACCATCGACGCCGGCGGGACGCCGTGGGGGTGTACCACTCCCGCCGACGTCGACCGGCGTTGCCGAGAGATCGATCGGCTCTACGAGCGGGTCGACCGCGAGGGGTACCGGACGCAGGCCGAGCTGCTCGCCTCGGGGAGCGACGCGCCGCTCGACCACGCCCGGCCCAACAAATACACTCGGACGGTCGACGGCGAGATCGCCCTCGTCGTCGGCCGTGACGGCGAGCTCCTGTTCTACGACGGCCGCAATCGCCTCGCGATCGCCAAACTGCTGGAGCTAGAGACAGTGCCGGTCGTCATCTTGGCCCGCCACAGCCAGTGGCAGGCACTCCGGGACCGCGTTGCCGCCGGCGAGCGGTCGCTGGCCGGGGTGCCCGACCGGTTGCAGTCGCATCCGGATCTGGTCGACCTGCGGTAGCTACTCCTCGGCGGTGTCGATACCGAGGGCCTCGTTGAGTCCGCAGAAACAGGTCGTCGCGTTGAAGCCGAGGCCAAGCGCCCCGGCTCCCGCGACCAACAGCGTCAGGTAGTTCCGATTCCGGAGCGCGCTCACCGCGACCACCGACAGCAGCGCCGCGAGCAGCGCGCGAACGAGCCGATCCGTACCGCCGACGTTCTGTTCAGGCGTCATAGCAGTCCCTTGGGTCGACTGGCATATGTAGCTTCGCCAACCCGCAGTCGACGATCGCTGCCTGCCCTCACCAGTCGACGCTGGCTCGACGAGCGACTCGTCACTGTGGTCGACCGTCCGAACTGTGTTCCATTCCAAACCGAATTTTTGAAGCGAGATTCTTCAGAGCCTGACCATACTTAGATTTATTCGGATGTAGTTTGTCAACAATAGTCATGACTGAGCACTTTGGAATTCTCGCACTGGCACCGCCATTGCTGGCGATCGTGCTGGCGATGACGACCCGGCAGGTGTTGGTGTCGCTGTTCGCTGGCGTCTGGATCGGGGCGTTGCTCGTCGCCGGGTGGAACCCCATCGGTGCCACGGCGCTGACGATGGACTGGCTCGTCGAGGTCCTACGGACCCCGTTCAACACCAAATTCGTCATCCTGATCCTCTTTATGGGGGCCGGGGCGGCGTTCATCTATCGGTCGGGTGGCATTCTAGCCTTGGAACAGACAATTGGCGACCGGGTAACCACCGCCCGCGAGTCGCAGATCCTCACGTGGCTGATCGGCGTCTTCATTTTCTTCGATTCGTATACGAGCACCGTCGTCACGGGTAACGCCACGCGCGAACTCGCCCAGGACAACGACTCCTCACGGGAGATGCACGCTTACGCGCTCGACTCGACGACCTCGCCGGTGACGACGTTCGGCCCGGTGTCAAACTGGATCGGCTTTCAGGTCTCGATGATCATCGTCGGCTTCGAGGCGACACAGGCCACCGTCGACCAGCTCGGGGTCACCGCTTTCGGGCTGTTTCTCCAGTCGATCCCGTGGAACATCTACTGTTTCATGGCGTTTTTCATGGTCGGCTTCATCGCCATCACCCAGCGGTTTTTCGGTCCGATGCTGAACGCCGAGTGGCGCGCCCGGTCGACCGGCCGGACGATCCGCGAGGATGCGACGCCGCTGTCGGACGTGTCGGCCGACGTCGGTGAACCCAGCGATAAGAACCCCTCGCTGATGAACTTCTTTGCGCCCATCCTCGTGTTGCTCGTGGTTGGGTTGGTCTCGATGTGGTATCTCGGCGGCGGCCCCCAACCCGACGTCGACATCGCGACGGCGTTTCAGGAGACCGACGTCGCCCTCGGCCTGCTGTACGGCTCCTTTGCGTTCATGCTCACCGGACTAGTCGGCTCGCTGGCCTACCGGACAATGGATCTCGAAGAGGCCAGCGAGGTCATCATTGATGGCTTCAAAACCATGGTCATCGCAATCGCGATCATCGTTCTCGCCTGGAGCATCGGGCTGGCCGCCGAGAACGTCGGCACCGCCCAGTACATCGTCGACCTACTGGTCGGCAGCGGCGTTCCCGGGAGCTTCCTGCCGTTGATCATCTTTATCGCGGCGATGTTCGTCGCGTTCACGACGGGAACCTCGTGGGGGACGATGGCGATTTTGACGCCGCTGGCGATCCCGCTGAGTTTCGAACTCGTCGGCCCGTCGGTGCTGCCGGTCGTGATCGCGATGCTGTTCGGCGGGGCGATCTGGGGCGATCACAGTTCGCCGATCAGCGATACCACTGTCATGTCGTCGATCTTCGCCGGCTCGGACCACATCGACCACGTCAATACACAGATCCCCTTCGCCGCGACGGCCGCCGGTGTCACCGTGATCGTGCTCTTCCTGTATGGGTTCGGGATGCAGAGCCCGTTCGTCGCACTCCCGCTCGCGTTCGTGTTGACGGCCGCCGCGGTTGTCGTCCTCAACAAGCTTGATGCCCGCCGCAAGGGACTCCCCGAGGTGATGCCGACCGCCGAGGAGATCGACTCGGGGGCCGTCGACATCGACCGGATCGAACGCGGCGAGGTCGACGGGGCCAACGGCAGTTACGACCACCTCTCGGCGATCCCGGCGGTGACCGTCGGCGTGGTCGTCGCTTACCTCCTGCTCGTCTTCGGGTTCGCGATGCTCGGCGGCTGATCGGTCGACGATGACCACGACCCAACTCGGACCATGGACGACACGTACATCCACTTCCTGACCACGGGTGGCACGATCGACAAGGAGTATCGCACACGGCGCGGGACGCGCAACCTCACTGTTGGTCCGCCTGCAGTCGAGCGGATCCTCGACACCATCGTCCCCGAGCCGACCTTCGAGTATGCCGTCGAGACCGTCTGCAAGAAGGACAGCCTCGATGTCGACGCCGACGACAGGGCACAGGTCGCGGCGGCGTGTCGGGAGGCTCCGGGCGAGCAGGTCGTCATCACCCACGGCACCGACACGATGACGGAGACGGCTGCGGCGCTGGACGGCGACAAGACGGTTGTACTCACCGGTGCGGCCACACCCCAGCGGATGGTCGACTCGGATGCGGCGTTCAACGTCGGCACGGCCATCGGTGCGGTCCAAACGCTCGATTCCGGCGTCTACATCGCAATGGGCGGCGGCGTCTACCCACACGACGCCGTCGAAAAACGCGACGACGGACAGTTCGCCCCGAAATAGCTTTTCAGTCGTCCAACTGGCCGTTCAACACCTTCGCTGCGACCAAAATCGGATCCCACACCGGACTGAACGGCGGCGCGTAGGCCAGATCCAGCCGCTCGACCTCCCCGACGGTCATCCCGGCGTCGAGCGCCGTCGACAGCGTATCGATCCGCACCGCCGCCCGGTCGGGGCCGACGATCGATCCCCCGAGCAGACGTTCTGTCTCCCGATCGGCGACGAGCGTGACGTCGGTTTCGGCCGCTCCTGGATAGTACCCCGAGCGCGACCCCGCAGTAATCGTTGCCGACACCGGATCGAACCCCGCCGCGGTCGCTTCCGCCTCGCTGACGAGTCCCACCCGACCACACTCCTGATCGAAGGCTTTGACCACTGCCGTCCCAGCGATATCGCCGACCGGCGTCGGCTCGCCCGCCACCGTCGACCCGATCGCACGGCCGGCGCGGTTGGCCGTCAGCCCCAGCGGGAGCCACGTCTCCTCGCCGGTCACCGTATGCCGGGCGGTCGCACAGTCACCTGCTGCGTAGACGTCGTCGAGGTTCGTCCGGCCGTAGTCGTCGGTCCGAAGCGCCCCGCCCGTGCCGAGGTCGACCCCGGTTTCGGCGAGCAACTCGGTGTTGGGTTCGATACCGACGCCGACGACCGCGAGGTCGACGGCCAACTCCGCGCCGTCGAAGGCGACGGCTTCGATCCGGTCGTCGCCGACCAGTGCGTCGACCGGCGTCTCGGTGTGGACGGTTACTCCCTTGTCTGCGAGTTCGGTCTCGACGCGCTCGCCGACCGCCTCGCCGAACGGCCGCAGGACGTGCTCGGAGCGCTGGAATAGATGGACCTCGAGGCCGCGGCCGACGAGGGCTTCGGCCATCTCGACGCCGACGTAGCCACCGCCGACGATCGCCGCCGTTTCGGGCGCAGCCAATTCGGCGTTGTACGCGACTCGCTCCCGATCTACCGGCGTGTCGTCGACCCGTCCGAAATCGTACTCGTCAGGGTCGGCGATGTAGGCGTCGATGGCTGCGGCGGCGTCCATACTGTGGAGCGTGAACGCGCCGTCGACCCCTCGAACGTCGAAGGAACCAGTGGTCGCCCGGCCGCCGGTGGCCACCAGGAGATCCGAATAGGGTTGGTCGAACGTCTCATCGTCGCTCTCTACGCGGACCGTTTTGGCTTCGGGGTCGACGCCCGTTACTTCGTGGCCGCGCCGGAGATCGATCCCCCGCTCGTCGGCCTCGGCGGGCAACAGCGACAGTAGATCGGCCATGCGGTCGACCCGGCCCTCGATGAAGTAGGGCATCCCGCAGTAGGCATAGGAGATCCACTGGCCCTTTTCGAAGACGATCACCTCTCGGTCGGGGGCGGCCCGGCGGCACTTGCTGGCGGCACTCAGCCCGGCGGCATCGGCACCGACGACGACGAACGGATCGGTCGACATACCGTGGAGTTCGCCTACAACTACAAAAGGCTCAGTCGGTCGTGCGGCGCTGACGACCACGCTGGTGGCCGGGACCGAACCACGGAAGTAGGTCGGCGCGCTCTATTCGGTCGAATGGTCAGTAGTCCCTGTATCAACGTCTGTACGGTCGACGACGGCGTCTGCACGGCCTGTGGGCGGACGCTCGAAGACATCGCGAACTGGGCAGCGATGACCGAGGCCGAGCGCATTGAGCGAATGCGGGCACTCGACGTGCCAGCGGACTCCTGACCTCCGGTTCTGCTACTCTCGACCCGTCGACGTGCCGACTCCGGGCAGGGCGACCCGGTCTTCGAGCCGCTGCATCGCTATCGCGGTCGTCAGCACCAATCCGAGATAGCAGAGTCCGACGACGACGTAGATCTCGGTGTACTGGAAGGTATCGGAGCCGATGTCCCGTGCGCGGCGGAACATATCGGGAACCGTGATGAAGGCGGCCAGCGAGGAGTATTTGATGAGGTAGACGAACTCGTTGGTCCAGCCGGGGATGGCGAACCGCAGCCCCTGCGGGAGGACGACGTGGCGGATCCCCTCGCGTTTCGAGAGGCCGACCGCGCGGGCGGCCGTGAGTTGTCCTTCGTCGACCGACTGGAGCGCCGCCCGAATATACTCGGCCTGATACGCCGAGGAGTTGACCGTGAAGGCAATGATGGCGACGACCGCCGCCGACCGCGGCGCTCCCGGTAGCTCCATCAGGCCGATCCCGCTGACGAGCCCCGCCAGCGGCAGCCCGAAATAGAAAAAAAACAGCTGGGCCAACAGCGGCGTCCCGCGGATCAACTCGGTGTAGGCCAGCGAGAGGCTGCTGCTGATCGGTCCGCCGTAGACGCGTGTCACGGCGAGCGGGACCGCGATCACCAGCCCGAACGCCATCGAGATGACCGTCAGGTAGACCGTAATAAACGCCCCCGCGGCCAGCGCCGGCCCCGTCGACGTGGCGAACGCCGCCAGCTCGAAGGGCCACGCCAGCCACTCGACGAGGACCCCTGCCGGGCCGACGGCGGCTGCCACGCCGCCGAGAGCCTCGGCGACTGCCGCGAACGGTTCGGCCGGAATCCACGGCTCGCGGGCCCCGACGCGGACCTCCGAGCGGATCAGGTCCGGCAACCCGATGGCCGTAAACACACTGTCGAGCAGCGTGTTGTGGGCTGCCCAGCGAGCCAGCAGCCACAGCCACAGCGCCCCACCGACAACCCCGGCGACCACCTTCTTGCGGCCGCGAATCGTTCCGACGGCCGCGTCGACGGTGTCGGCGCTCATTGGTGGAGGCCGGTCAGCTCGCCGAGGAACGTGCCCGTCCGTTCGTGCTCGGGGTTCTCGAAGAGCTGTTCGGGCGGTCCCCGCTCGACGATCTCGCCGTCGTCGAGGAAGGTGATCGTGTCGGCAGCCGACCGGGCGAACCCCATCTCGTGGGTGACACAGAGCATCGTCATCCCCTCCTCGGCGAGGTCCTTCATCACCGTCAGCACCTCGCCGATGAGTTCGGGATCCAGCGCGCTGGTCGGCTCGTCGAAGAGGATGAGTTCGGGGTCCATCGCCAGCGCGCGGGCGATCCCGACCCGCTGTTGCTGACCACCGGAGAGTTCAGCCGGGTAGGAGTCGGCCTGATCGGCGAGACCGACCCGGTCGAGGTAGTCGTCGGCCTTCGCGTCGGCCTCCGCTTTCGAGAGGCCCAACACCTCCCGAAGGCCGAGGGTGATGTTGCCGCGGGCGGTGAGGTGTGCAAAGAGGTTGAAGTCTTGGAAGACCATGCCCACGCGGCGGCGGAGTTCGTTTTCGTCGACCCCGTGGATCTCCTCGTCGTCGAGGTAGATCTCGCCGCTGTCGATCTCGGTGAGCCGATTGACACACCGCAGCAGCGTCGACTTCCCCGAGCCGCTTGGCCCGACGATGACCTCGACCTGCTGGCGGTCCATCCCGAAACTCACATCGTGCAGTACCGGTTCGTCGCCGTAGGATTTGTCGACGCTGTCGACGCGTAGTAGACTCATGAGTTACCTCCCGGAATCGCATACCGACTGTAGATGTAATCGAGCGTGCGGTTCGTCGTGAACGTGAGCACGAAGTAGATCGCGCTGATGGCGATGATGACCTCGATCACCGCGGTGTCGCGGCCGGGCTGGAGGTAGAGCCGCTCGGCGCGGGTCAGCAGTTCGGCCAGCCCGATCGCGAAGGCGACGCTTGTGTCTTTGAGGACGATCGTGAACTCGTTTTGGAACCCCGGCAGCGATCGGCGGACCGCCTGCGGGAAGACGACGTGCTGGATCGCCTGTAGTTTGGTCATCCCCACCGACCGGGCGGCCTCCAGTTGGCCCTCGCCGATCGACTGGATCGACCCGCGGAACACCTGCGCCTGATAGGCTGCGCTCCGGAGTCCGAGCGCTAGCGTCGCCGCGACGAACGCGTCGACTTTCACGCCGACGACTGGGAGGGATCCCAGCTGCGGAATCGGTAGCGCGAAGTAGAACAGCACGATCAGGACGACGATCGGCGTTCCACGGAGCAGCACGCCGGCGGTACTGACGGCCTCTGCCAGCCATCCCTCGCCGTAGACCTCGATGGCACCCGAGGGAAACCCCAGTGCGAACCCGAGGGTGAGACTCGTCGCTGTCAGGAGGACCGTGACGACGACGCCCAGCGCGATCGTCTGCCAGTTGGCGAATATAAATCCCCAGTCGCTTGCCTGCAGCACGGCCGGCTCCATCGTCGTTACTCGAACCACTCGGCGACGAGTTCGTCGTATGTGCCGTCGTCCTGCAGTTCGGCGAGCGCGTCGTTGATGTCGGCCAGTCGGTCGTCGTCCTGTCGCATCCCCATCCCGTAGACCTCACCGGTCTCGATGGTAAACGCGATGCTGACCGCCCGCCCGTCGGCGAAGTTCTGCGCCACGGGAATGTCGATGATCAGTGCGTCGACGTTGCCGTTTTCGAGGTCTTGGACGCCGAGCGTGTAGTTGTCGTACTGTCGGGTGTCGTCCGCAGAGACGATCCCATCGTCGACCAGCGTATCGACCTCGTCTTGGCCGGTCGTCCCCGACTGGGCACCGACCCGCTGGTCCGCGAGGTCGTCGACGCTCTCGGGACTGAGATCACTGTCCTCGGCGACGAGAACCGCCTGATCCGACTCGTAGTAGGGGTCGGTGAAAGCGATCTGCTGTTGTCGCTCCTCGTTGATCGTCATCGCCGCGGCGATCAGGTCGAGGTTGCCCTGTGTCAGCGAGGGGATTAGCGAGTCGAACTCGATTTCGGTCCACTCGCCGACCTCGTACCCAGCGCGCTCGATGGCCGCTTCCGCGAGGTCGACGTCGAAGCCGACGAGTTCGCCGTCCTCGGTGTACTCGAACGGCGGGAACCCGGGGGCCGTCCCGGGGTTGATGACTTCGGTGCCGTCGTCCTCGCCGTCCTCGCCGTCGCCGCTGCCCGTACAGCCCGCGACCGCACCAGTCGCGCCGACCGCGCCGACTGCTTTGAGATAGCTCCGTCGATCGATAGTGGCATCAGGTGTCATATTACTGTACTCGTAGGAGTCGGTGTTTAACGTTTCGACACGGAGAATGTTGGCAATCACACACCATCCGCACGATTCATCACTAGGCTGTTTCGATCCCGCTGCGCGTCACGGCTCCGGCAGCCGATCGACCCCGCACTGTCGGTAGCCGGTCCGCCGAATCGGCCGCAATCGGGACCGAGGCGGCTGCTGCGGGTCGACCGGCCGATCCGGCGGTTACCCGTACAATATATCAGAGATAATGAAATATACTTTTGAACGTTACTGTTTAACGACATAATATATGTCGGAGTCCAACACGGAGCGGCCGGACGACACGCCCTGTCAGATGGAGATCGTGTTCGATCAGTCGACGCCGCCCGACGACTGTCGGACCACCGGCAACCGCGTGCGGTGTGCGCCGGTCTCTCACCACGCCGACCCGCTGTCGATCGAGAGCGGCGTCACGATCTGCAAGGAGTTCGGCTACGACGAGATCAAGGGCAGTGGGATGATGCGGGCCGGCGACATCGTCCAGCCGGCCAACCAGCTCGATTCCGAGTTCGGCGACCGCGTCACTGGCGGCCTGTTCGCCGACGTGATGACGCCGGCCCACAGCGCCTATCCGATGACCGTCTTCCACGGTTTCCGGCTCGTGCCCGCCGTCGACGGGTTCGGTTTCGCCACCTCGGTCGGTTCGAAAGTCGAAAACCACTTCGAGACGGCCGATCTCGTCCGGACGAGTCACAACCGGCTGACCGTCATCACCAACACCGATCAGTTCTCACAGCGGCTGCTCAAATCACACACCGACTGATACTGGTTATTGTAGACGGTTACCGCTTCGACCGCCGCCCGGTGGGCGGTCGAGCGGCAACTTCCTACAATAATCCGTATGAGTGGCGGCCCCACTCCGGTCGCTTTGCTGACTACCCCGATGTGCCCTCCCGGTCCGATTCGCCCTCCCGCTTGGTCGACCGCCGGCCGTATTGGTACGGTCCCCCGGCTCACGTGTCGACAGCACGGCCCGAAGCTGGCGGGCGCTGTGGGAGCGACACCGTTGACAGGCGGGACCTCGGACGATTGTACTCGGCAGCGATGAAGGAGTGGGTGGCCACCGGAAGCCGGTGGTGGGACAACAGGAACAGCCGGAACGTGGTGCCTCAGCGGCGACGTCGGCGCGAGGTCCGCCGGAAGACGACGTTCGACGACTCCCGCAGGCGACCGTAGCGTGTCGAGCTGTGGGTCGTCGACCGGAACCGTTCGTACTGGTTCTCATTACTCGTCGTTCGTTTGTTTTTTGCTGGCTTTCGTACCATCATCACACTCAATTCAACGGCTCAGGTATGTATTTGTGTGACTAACGCGGCAATATATCGAGCATGCTCGAAATTCCTTGACGCTGCGCAAAGAGAAACTCGGTTCGGAGTAAATAGTTCGGATCTCGGGCCGCCGATGCGAGTATATCTGTGTGTTTGTAAACTATAACAGATATTAAGGCTCGTTTTGAGCGATTCTATGTGCGATTGGTGGAAGAATATTCATTATAGTCTCCCAGCCGTCCTTCCCGGATATGAAACCGAGGCCGTAGGTGGGGCCGCAGTCGGCGTGGCGTGTCGACTGGGGTGTGTAGGGTCTCACCTATTTCGCGCGGCAGAAATGCGCCGGCCGGGATTTGAACCGGAGCAAGACGGTCGCGCTCACCGCGTTCGCGCGCTGCGACTCGCAGGGTTCAAATCCCTCTTGTCGATTCCTGCGGCTCGCGGAGTTGCTCGCCGCAGGAATGCGCCGGCCGGGATTTGAACCCGGGCCATGAGCTTGGAAGGCTCAGGTCCTACCACTAGACCACCGGCGCGCGAGACGTCGACCGCGGCAACACGTCGCGTTCCAACGCCGCTGTATCGACGTACCCCACAGTTCTCGACCGGCCATTAATTACCTTACCGTTTCGCCGCGAGCGTCATACTGGTTATCGGAGACGGTTCCCGCACCGACCGCCGCCCGGTGAGCGGTCGAGCGGTACCTTCCTCAAGTACTCCGTCTTAGTCGTCGCCGAAACTCCGGGCCGCAGCCTGTAGATCGGCCGACACCGCCGGGACCTCGCTTTCGGCGACCGGCCCTTCGGCCTCGATCTCCGCGAGTGATTTGGGATACGTCCGCAGTTCCTTGTGGATCGCCAACCCCGCCTTCGCGCCCTTGCCCATCGCCACCGGTACCTGATTGTGGCCCGGCGTGATGTCGCCGACCGCATAGACGCCCTCAACGCTGGTTCGGCCGTGATCGTCGACGACGACCGTCCCGTCGTCGTTCAGTTCACAGTCCAGCGCCTCCGCCAACTCGGTGTTGTAGTTCGAGCCGTACATGGCGAAGCCGCCCCTGTACTCCCGGACCGTCCCGTCCTCGAACTCGAAGCTTTTGAGCCAGCCGTCGTCGCCTTTGGTCATCCCCGTGATGTCCTCGTGGATGACGTCGACCGGGTGGGCCTTGACCAGCCGCTGGGTCTCGTCGCTCCACTCGATGTCGTCACCGCGGGTGAGGATGTCGACCTCGTCGGTGAAGTTGAGCATGATCATCGCCACGTGGGCGGCGGCCTCGCCGGTCCCCATCACGTACACCGATTCGTCGATGAACATGTAGGCATCACAGTGGAGACAGTAGTGCAGTCCCTTCCCGGTCCGCGGCAGCGGCGGCTCCGGGCGCTCGTCGGAAAACCCGACGCCGAGGACCACGCGGTCGGCGAGGACGTCCGCCGAGTTCCCACGCAGGTGGAACCGGCCGTCATCGGTACGTTCGATCTCGGTGACGAGGTCCCGGATGACGTCGCCGCCGTACTCTTCGACCTGCTCGGTTGCGGTCCCGAGGAACTCGTTGCCCGAGACGTCCTCGGTGACGCCGATCACGTTGTGTGTGTCGAGCATCATCGCCGCGCGGCCGCCCCCGCGGTCCACCACGACAGTATCGTGGCCGAGTCGCGTGGTGTACAACGCCGCCGACAGTCCGGCCGGTCCCCCGCCAACGACCGCGACTTCGTAGCTTTCAGCGCCCGATTCGGCGTCCGCTCCCTCTGTCTCACTCATTGTCCTCCCTACGAACTCCGGTTATATAAGCACCCCACAGTTGTGCGCGACAGTTACAATACACGGTCCGGCGGCGACACCACGGCATAACAGTTCCCACTGGAGAGTCGGCAGTCGACCACCTCGACGTCGCTGGCCGCCAGATCCGCCCGGAACTCCTCTGGATCGTAGATGTGGTAGTAGCGTCCGACCTGTTTGCCGCCCGGAAGCGTCCAGTCGACGGTCGTGTCGAACCCCTCGGTTGCGTCGAACCGGTCGTGGGCGGTACTCCACGCCGAGACGAGACCCCGGCCGCCGGGAGCCAGCACTCGGCCGACCGCCGAGAGGCTCTGTTGTCGGGCGTCGCGCGTGGGGAGATGGTGTAGCGTCGCCACGTAGACCACCTGCGAGAACCGGTCGTCGCCGAACGGGAGTCGGGCGGCATCGCCGTGGACGAGGTCGACCTCGAACCCGCGCTCGGCGGCCCGCTGGCGGGCCTCGGCGAGGAGGCCGCGGCTCACATCGAGGCCGACGACATCGGCTCCGGCCTCGGCGAGCGCTTGGGCGTGTCGACCGTTGCCACAGCCGAAATCGAGGGCGCGGTCGAGGGAGCCACAGCGGTCGGCTTCGTCGCTGATAAACGACGCCACTTCCGGCCACGCGTACTCCCGTGTCTTGGCGAAGTGGTCGGCGATCCGGTCGTAGACGGCCTGTAGGTCCTCGGCCGGTGGCTCGGCCGTCTCGCCGTCGCCGTCGATCCGCCGGTCGGCAGTCATTATCCCTCGTCGGCGCTGGGGCGGCAAAGCGTCTGTGGATCCGAGCGGTGTCGAGGGTGGCCGGCCGGATATTCCGGCACGTACGGAACACAGCACAACCTACATAGGACTCGTCTTCCTACCTACGGCCATGTCAGACACCGATGCAGTCGTCGAACACCGACCGCTGGTGATCGCCGGAACCGGGATCGCCGGGCTCTCTGCGGCCATTTATGCCGCGCGATCGAACAACAACCCACTCGTGTTGGAGGGCGACGAACCGGGTGGCCAGCTCACGCTCACCACCGACGTCGAGAACTATCCGGGCTTCCCCGAGGGGATCTCCGGACCGGAGCTCATCAACAACATGAAAGAGCAGGCCACGCAGTTCGGTGCGGACACGAAAAACGGCGTCGTCGACACCGTCGGCGTCGAAGGCGAGGGCACCGACCGCCAGTTCCGGATCACCCTCTCGAACGGTGACGTCTACACCGCCGACGCGGTGATCGCCGCCTCCGGGGCGAGCGCCCGCACCCTCGGTGTGCCGGGCGAGGACGAACTCATGGGCTACGGGCTGTCGACGTGTGCGACCTGTGACGGCGCGTTCTTCCGCGACGAGGAGATCGTGGTCGTCGGCGGCGGCGACGCTGCCATGGAGGAAGCCCACTTCCTCACGAAGTTCGCCTCGAAAGTCTACATCGTCCACCGCCGCGAGGAGTTCCGCGCCGAGGACGTCTGGATCGACCGCGTGATGGACAAAGTAGACGACGGCGAGATCGAGATCATGCGCAACACCGAGGTCACCGAACTCCATGGCAGCCAAGCCGATGGCCTCGATTCGATCACGATGGTCCGCAACCCCGAAGGCCACCCGACGGACAAACTCGACGATCCCGAAACCGAAGAGTTCGAGTTCGACGCCGGGGCGATCTTCTACGCCATCGGTCACACCCCAAACACCGACTATCTCGAGGGCACGGGCGTCGAAACCAACGACGAGGGCTACCTCAGAACCCACGGCGGCGAGGGCGGCAACCAGACCGCAACCGGCGTCGACGGGCTGTTCGGCGCGGGTGACGTGGTCGACTTCCACTACCAACAGGCCGTGACCGCCGCGGGGATGGGTTCGGAGGCTGCGATGGACGCCGACGCCTATCTCGAAGACCTCGAACGCCAGCGGGCCCAGTCGGCCGCCGCGGGTGTCGACGCGGCAGCCGCCGAATCCGACGACTGATCGACGATACCGACGCTGTTCTCGCAATCGTCTCCGATCGGAACTCGTGGCTGGACTGGCCGACCGTTATTCGAGGTGGTCGACGCGCCCCGAGAAGTCCAACTCCCAGGCGCTGCCGTTCTGTTCGATCCGTGTGAGCCCGCACAGCGGCGCGTCGACGCCGTCGGTCGAGCCGACTAGCCCGCGGGTCACGCCCCCAATGGTCAGCCCGTGGCCGATCATGAGGACGCGTCCGTCGTGGGCCGCGGCGATCCGCCGGGCGGCCTCGCCGGCCCGCTTCTCGGCCTCGTGGTGAGCTTCGGGGAACCCCGGTTCGACGAACGGCTCGTCGGGCTGCCGGATGGGATCGAAGTAGCCCGCCAGCGTCCGGTGGGAGAGGGTTTCGGGCTCGCTGTCGAACCACTCGGCGTTCCGATGTTCGCCGAGGCCGGGCTCCAGCCGCGCGGTGCCGCCGAGTTCGCCACAGATCTCGGCGGTGGTCTGGACCGTCCGCAGGAACGGCGAGCAGTAGATCGCCTCAAAGCCCATCCCGCGGTCGGCGAAAAACCGGCCGACACGCCAGGCCTGCCACCGACCGAGTTCGGTGAGCCCCGGATCGTGTACCCGGTCGGCGGTCAGCTCCCAGTCGGGGTCGACCGTATCCTGTCGTTGGCCGTGCCGTACGACCCATACGCTCTGTCCCATGTGAACGTCATACAGGCCCCGATATATCTAGTTGATGGCAGTCACGGGGAACCGACCGGGCAGTGACTGGGTAGGACACCGGCGCAGACCGGTGTTTCTATCCCTGCGTGGTCGGTAGCTATCGCCATGACTGACGCCCCAGTTCGGGTCGGTGTGTTGTCGCTCCATACGAGCAAGGAGACGAAGGCGATCCTCAACGCGGTCGAAGACCTCGGTCACGAGCCGGTGTGGCTCCGCCGGGAGAACACCGCCATCAGCATCGAAAACAGCGAGGTCACTCTCGAACCCGATGTCGACATCATCGCCAACCGCCTGCTGCTGTCGAATACCGAGGAGCCAGCCGAGGGGTTGGGGCTCGCGACGACCTTCGAGCGGATCCGCCCGATGCTCAACACGCCCGACGCCGTGTTGGGTGCGATCCACAAGTTCGCCACCGGCGCGACGCTGGCCGACTGGAACATTCAGGTGCCCGACGCCCTGCTGGCGCTGTCGAACGACCGTCTCAACGAGGGACGGGAGCGGTTCGGCGATGTCGGGGTTTATAAGACCGCCATCGGCACCCACGGCGGCGGCACGTGGAAGGTCGACCTCACCGAGCCGGTGAATCCAAAAGTCGGCAACCGGCAGGCCTTCCTGCAGGAGCTGATCGACCGCGACGACGAGGCCCACCGGGACCTCCGGATCTACACGGTCGGCGACGAGATCATCGGTGCGATGTACCGCTACGCGCCGGAGGGCGACTGGCGAACCAACGTCGCCCTCGGTGGGTCGGTCCAAGACGCCAGCGGCGACCTCCCCGAGGAGGCCGCCGAGACCGCCCTCTATGCGGCAGACGTGTTGGGCCTCGACTACGCGGGCGTCGACCTCGTCGAGGGCCACGACGGCTGGTTCGTCCTCGAAGTCAACCCCACCGCCGGGTTCAAGGGGCTCTACGAGGCGACCGAGACGAGTCCCGCACCCTACATCGCCCAACTGGCGATCGAGGAGGCTGGCGGAACGGTCGACCCCGAGCGCGTCGAGGGGCTCTCGAACACGCTCGACGACTCGATGCCGTCGTCGATGCCCCGGCCCGAACCGCCGACCAGCGACGAGGTCCCCATGATCGGCTACATCGAGGACGTCGTCGTCATCGGCACCAGCGGCTCCAAACAGACCCTCGCCAAGTCGGATACGGGCGCGACCCGCAGCAGTATCGATACCAGTCTCGCCGCCGAGATCGGCGCTGGCCCGATCAAAAGCATGACCAGAGTCCGCTCGGGCAGCAGCAAAACCGGCAAAGCGCGGCCGGTGGTCGACCTCGTCATTGGGATCGGCGGCAACCAGCACACCGTCACCGCGAGCGTCGAGGACCGCGGGCATATGGACTACCCGCTGCTGCTCGGGCGAGACATTTTGCAGCATTATCGTGTGGACGTGCGTCGACGGGCCGACAGCGACCACCCCGCGGGCCGCGAGTCGGATCTCGAAGAGTGACCGCGAGACCGCTTGAAACAGTGCGACAGCCCACATGATGACGATCTGTGTTTGCGTGGTGGAACCGTGAAGTAACCACTTCACTCTCAGATAAGGCTACATTCGTGGGAGACTTCTAACGAGTTATGCACCACACACGACGGCAATACCTCCGCTACATGGGGGGCGCTGGCTCCGTACTCGCCGCCGGGCTCGCCGGCTGTACCGGCCGTAGCGGCCCCGACGACAGCCAGAACGAAACGCCGCCATCGGGGACCGACGGGACGAACGGCTCCGGTGGCACGCGCCCCGAAGGGACGGGCGGCCCCGGCGTCAGTCTCGTCTCGACTGACGAGGACCCGGACCTCCCTGTTCAACCGAGCGTCGAGATCGTCCGTGATACCGCCACCGAGGACCACCCGCCGCGACTCCAAACGACGCTCACGAATACGAGCGACGAGGCGGTGCGCGTCGGCGAGGGGCGCGCGGTCCACTTCGAGTACGTCACCGACGACTCCGGGTTGCTCACACTCCTTCCGGGCAACGGCGACACCGAGTATCCCGCCGAACCAGACTGCTGGCGGCTGACCGAGGGGATCGCCACCACTGAGGAGTACCGAACGTTCGAGATCGAAGCGGGCGAATCGAGCAGTCGACCCGTCGACCTGTACGCCACACCTGACGCCGACGGCTGTCTGCCTGTCGGCGAGTATCGCTTCGAGTCGACGATCGCCGTCGTCGGAGCCGATGCTGAGGCAGAATCGTCCGCGACATGGGGGTTCTCCGTCCTTCTGGAGTAGTGTCCGGACGAACAGCACCAACCAGAATACTTGAATTACCTGCCTGTCTGTCTTTTGTATGGATAGCTTCTGCGACAGCATCGAACGGATCTCGTATCTGGCTCGGGCGGAGTCCAGAATTCGCGTTCTGAACCGGTTGTCAGCCTCGGAACTGATCGAACGGCGGGGATTATGTGCGTCGCTCTCGCTGTCGCGCTCGGCAGTCGTTCGCGCAGTCGACTCCCTCGAAGAACGGGGGTGGGTCGCCGTGGAGCCCGACGGCGTTCGCCTGACACCAGTCGGGCGGCTCGTCATCGAGGAGTTCCTGGAACTGGTCGACTCGATGGATACGATCACCGATCTCGCCCCCTTTCTCGAGTGGTTCCCGCTCTCGGAGTATGACCTTGATGCCACCGATCTCCAGGACGGCACCGTGACCGTCGCCGTCGACGGCGACCCCTACGCTCCGGCGCGGGAGCACACGAACCGCATCCGGACTGCCAATCGGTTTCGCGCCCTGCTCCCGTCGATCGGTCGGGATGCGATCACCGAGGCCCACCGGGGGATCATGGCCGGTGAGCTCGAATCGACGCTGATCGTCTCACCGACCGTCGAGAGACGGATCCGAAGCGATCAGTTCGCCCCGCAGTTCGAGGAGATGCTCTCGACCGGTCGGCTAACCGTCCGTATCGCCGAATCGATCCCCTTCTTCCTCGGTCTGGCCGACGACTGGGCGACACAGATTGGCGTCGAAGACGACGACGGGCTCCCCCGCGCGCTGCTCGACACGTCGAACGAACGGGTCCGGTCGTGGGGCGAGGAACTGTTCACCGACTACCGCCGTTCGGCAACCGATGAGATACAACTGTAAACGTGTTGTGTGCTAGTTGCACAGTGTGCAGCGCGTAGCGTTATATTCTGTAACGGGGACCGTTACACTGCCAAGAGGTCCCCAATCCCGCCCCCTTTGGTCCCCGCTGCCCCCTCCATGGATCTCTTGGTATCGCTTTACTATGAATTGATTCTGTCAGTTACACGACTTTCCGATAGGTAGATATGCGGCACTGCGTAGACGCGACAAGTCCGCTGACGGAGTGGTGTGGCTATAACTGTCGGCTACTTGCCCAGCCGCTCACGCGCCGCCGCCACGATCAGCGGGAGGTGCACTGTCGCATCTCCGAGCACCGTCACGTTGCGGGCTTCCTTCGTCAGTTTCCCCCACGACCGCGCCTCATCGAGCGTCGCTCCCGAGAGCCCGCCCGTCGACGACGAGTCCATCGTGATCTGGACGCCGTAATCGTACGCGCCGGGGGTCACAAGCATCGTCTGGAGCGTGAAGTTCTTCGGGACGCCGCCGCCGACCAGCAGACAGCCCGCGGTGTCGGCGTCGTAGGCCAGATCGGTGAGGGGCGTCATATCCGCCAGCGCGTCGAGGGTGAGATCCGAGATCTGCGAATACATCCACGCCTGCAGCCCGAAGACCGAATCCTGCACGGCCGGACAGTAGATCGGTACGTCGTTTTCGTACGCGGCTGCAGCGATCCCGGCGTCCTCCTCGATTCCCTCCGCCTCGTTACGCTCGGCGTTGGCCTTCCCCAGTTCGGCGCAGAGTTCCGCAATGCCGACCGAGTCCTGCTCTGCCAGCGGCGGAAAGACGTTGTCGCGGAGATGCGATTCCAGCAGCGAGAAGTACTCCTGTGGGAGGTAGACATTATAGATGCGGTCGACCTGTTCGTCGCGCAGTTGCTCGTCGAACTCCCGCTCGTCGAGGTCGGGATGCTCGTGGTCGCCGTGGTGGTGTTTGCCGCCGATGGCCTCGATAGCGTCGTGGGTCAGGTTCGCACCCGTGGTGATCAGCGCGTCGACGTGACCATCGCGGATCAGGTCGGCGACGATCTGCCGCATTCCAGTGGGGACCATCGCCCCCGCCAGCGACATGAAGACGGTACAGTCGTCGTCCGCGAGCATCTCGGTGTAGATGTCGACCGCCTCGTGGACGCCCGCCGCGCCGATGCCAGCGTGGCCGTACTGGTCGGCCAGTTCGCCGACGCTCATGCCGGCCCAGACGTGGCTGTGGCCGATCGGATCGTGGTCGAACGTCGTTCGCTCGGGCTCCTCGTACTCGTTGCCCTCGGCGTCGTGGTCGTCAGTCATGGCTCGGTGTGGGTCGGCCATCGGTTTGAACCGTGCGATCGGCCACAGTGTTCCTCACTCCTCGTCGTCGGGTACCGGATCGGTGTCGCCGTAGCGATGGTGGGGATCGGTGCCCTCGATCTCGGCCGACCAGTGGGCTTCGGCCTCGTCGTAGAGCCCGTCGGGCGTGTCGGGCTCGTGGTCCTCGAACTCCCCGAACCAGTGGCTCTCGCTGTCGCCGTAGACGTCACCCGGCTGGACCGCCTCCGGGTCCGCCGGCTCGTGGGCCATCTCGTCGCCGTAGCGGCCGTCCTCCGACTCCTCCTCGTCGTCGACTATCTCCGAATCCGACATGTATGGTCACTCACCAGTATGTGACAATACTGCATACTAAGCGTGTCGCTGGCGGCCACTGTCGACCGGCGGACCAGTCAGTCCTCAACACACATATGTCGGGGGCGTCTCTGGGGGGTATGTACCTCGCCGACGAAGCGTGGCCGGATCTCGGAGCCTACTTCGAGGCGGAATCGCTCGCGCTCGTCCCGCTCGGGTCGACCGAACAGCACGGCCCCCACCTGCCGGAGGGGACCGACCACATCATCGCCGAGGGGTTCGCACGGGCCGCGGCCGAAGAGACCGGCTTCCTCTGTACGCCGACGATCAACATCGGCGTCAGCCCACATCACCGCCAGTTCCACGGCACGATGTGGGTCGACGCCCCGGCCTTCCGCGAGTACGTCGAATCGTTCACCCGGAACCTCGCGTCCCACGGCATCGACCGGGTGATCTACGTCAACGCCCACGGGGGGAACGTCGACCACCTCCGGGAGGTCGGCCGACGGCTCCGCGACGACGAAGAACTGTACGCCATCGAGTGGATGTGGAACGAGAGCATTCCCGAGTTGGTCGACGAGGTTTTCGAACACAACGGTCCCCACGGCGGGCCGAAGGAGACCGCACTGATCCAGCATCTGCGGCCGGATTTGGTCCACGACGACCGGCTTGCCGAGGCACGGAACGGCGGGCTGACCCGGTTCGACGCCGACACGGGCCGCCAGCACGGCGCGCGGACGTTCTACGATGCCATCGACAACACCGACAACGGCGTCCTCGGCGACCAAACCGACGCCACCGCGGAGAAAGGCGAACAACTGTTCGAGGCCGCCACCGACCAGCTCGTAGCGCTCTGTGAGTGGCTGGCCGACCAGCCATTTGACGACCTGATGCCGCGCAACCACGTGTAGCATGGTCGACCTCCGAACCTGCGGGACCCACGGTCCCTTCGAAGGCGAGGGCTGTCCCGGCTGTGGGGCCGCCGGCATGCTCCTCCTGTCGACCGAGCGCCGAACCCGCGTCTCGAAGTTCTGTAGCGGCGCGCTCCGTCACTTCCCCGCCGACGCCGGTCTTGGTCTCGACGACGCGGGGTGGACCGACTGGGAGACGCTCGTCGACCGGACACGAGCGAACTACGAGTGGCTCGACGAAGCGGCCCTCGCGGCCCTCGTCCGGCTGGATCCGAAAGGGCGGTTCGAACGCGATGGCGACCGGGTGCGGGCCGCCTACGGCCACTCGGTCGACGTCGACCTCGATACCGGCGGCACACCGGTTCCGGACGTGCTCTACCACGGCACCACCCCGGACGCACTCCCATCGATCGAGAGCGAGGGACTCCGACCCATGTCACGCCAGCACGTCCACCTCAGCGGGTCGGTCGCGGCCGCCCGTGAGGTTGGCCGCCGACACGCCGCCAAGCCGGTCGTGCTCCGGGTCGACGCCGCGGCGCTGATCGCCGACGGCTCGACGATCACGAAACGCGGTACCGAGGTGTATACGACCGACCACGTCCCGCCGGCATACGTCGAGCGGCTGGACTGATTCCACGTCGACCGTCGTCGAGTAGGTACCGCCTACCAGTTCGTAGCTACCGTCTACCAAGGTGTAGGAATCGGCTACCGACACGGCGCTTCGACTGTCGAGTGCCGGCAGGGGGAGCGATCAGAGCAGCAGCCCGCTGGTCTGGACGTAGAAGTAGACCGCGAGGGTGGCAGCCATCACCCAGTGGCCCGGCCGGACGGTCTCGGGGCCGTCGGCGACGGCTTTGATGAGCGGGTAGCTGATGATCGCGATGGCGATCCCATTGGCGATCGAGTAGGTGAGCGGGATGACCATCACGGTGAGTGCCGCGGGCACCGACCACGTCGGATCGCTCCAGTCGATGTCGGAGACGCCCTCGAACATGATGACACCGACGATGATCAGCGCGGTAAAGGAGGCGTAGGTCGGGATCGCCGCCGCCAGCGGCACCAGCGGAATCATCAGCAGGAACAGCCCAGCGACCGTCAGCGTCGTCAGCCCGGACCGGCCGCCGGCTTCGACGCCGGTCGACGATTCGACGAACGTCGTGATCGTCGAGGTCCCGAGCATCGCGCCGACCGTCGTGCCGATCCCATCGGCCATCAGCGGCTTGTTCATCTCGGGGAGCGTGCCGTCCTCGTCGAGGAAGTCGCCGTACTGGGCGATACCGATCAGCGCGCCCGCAGTGTCGAAGAAGTCGACGAAGAAGAACGTCAGCACGACCAACCCGAACGTCGCCGGGTCGGTCGTCCGCAGTCCCTCGACGAACGCGCCGGCCAGCGGCGTGATGTCGTACTGGATGCCGGCGATCATCGAAACGAGTCCCTGTTCGTTTACCTGTGTGAGGACCGACTCGTCGACCAACACGCCCGGAGAAACCAGCCCGGCGAACGTCGCAACGTAGCCCGCGACCGCGGTCGTCAGGACGCCGATGAGGATCGCGCCGGTCGTGTTGCGCGCCCACAACACCAAGATCAGTGCCGCCCCGAGCGTTCCGAGGATCGCGATCGGGTTCGTCCCGATCTCCCCGAGAGTGACCAGCGTGGCCTCGTCGTTGACGACGATCTGGAGCTCTTGGAGCCCGATCAGCAGCAGAAACGCTCCGATCCCGGCCCCGACCGCCAGTTTCACCGGCTCGGGGAAGATGTTGATCACGTACTCACGGGCCCCGGTTGCGGTGAGGGCGATGAAGATCAGCCCCTCGACGAACACCGCCGCCAGCGCCGTCTGCCACGGGACGCCCAGCCCCAACACCACGGTAAACGCGAAGTACGCGTTGAGCCCCAACCCCGGTGCCAGCGCGAACGGCCGGTTGGCGTACAGCCCCATCACGACCATCGAGATCGCCGACGTCACGATCGTGACGATCGCGAGCATCTGGAAGATCTCGATATCGGTGTACCCCTCGATCTGGATCGCCTCCGAGAGGATTGCGGGGTTGACCACGATGATATACGCGATCGCGAAAAACGTCGTGAGCCCGGCAACGAGTTCTGTTTTAACGTTCGTGCCCTTTTCTGCAAGATCGAAGTAGGATTGTAAATCCATTCGTCTGAATGGGACTGGTTTGGTTGTCTACTTAAAACGTGTGATGGTGGTTCTACCGACCACTCTAGATGTATATGGTCTTATTATAGGAATATAAGCTCATTCGAACGGGTGCCGATACCCGCCCCCGAGGCTAAGTCACTACCCGCACGCTCCAGCCGGCTTCGACCGACGGTACCGGTCAGCCGTCGACCCGCCGAGAAAAAAGTAGTCGCCGCCTACTTATATACGGGCCGCCGGTCGACGGGGCGGTCGCTCCTCCCAGAAGGTTTATTCGCTCGACTATCGTTCATATGAGCCGATGTTTCTCTCTGGGACAGTCATCGTCGACGCCTCGACGGTGATCGAGGATGGCGCGGTTGTCGTCGAGGACGACCGGATCATCGCGGTCGGCGACCGCGAACAGCTCCGCGAGACGTATCCCGACCGCCGGGGGTATCATGCGGACATCCTCATGCCGGGGCTGGTCGGGAGCCACATCCACTCGGTCCAGAGCCTCGGCCGGGGAATCGACGACGACAGCGAACTGCTGGACTGGCTGTTCGACTACATCCTTCCGATGGAGTCGACGCTGACCGCCGAGGAGATGGCCGCCGCCGCCAGACTCGGCTATCTGGAACTGATCGAGAGCGGAACGACCACCGTGATCGATCACCTCTCGGTAGCCCACGCCGACCGCGCTTTCGAGGCGGCCGGCGAGATGGGGATTCGGGGGCTGCTCGGGAAGGTACTGATGGATCGGCGAGCTCCCAAGGGGCTGCTCGAAGACACCGAGGCCGCCCTCGCCGAAAGCGAACGACTAATCGAGCAGTACCACGGCAGTTTCGACGACCGGATCCGGTATGCGGTCACCCCGCGGTTCGCGGTCTCCTGTAGCGAGGCGTGTCTCCGCGGCGCCCGGCGGCTGGCCGACGCCTACGAGGGGGTGCGGATCCACACCCACGCCAGCGAGAACCGCAGCGAGGTCGAGACCGTCGAGGCCGACACCGGCCGGCGCAACATCGCGTGGCTCGACGAGGTCGGGCTCACCGGCGAGGACGTCGTGTTGGCCCACTGCGTGTGGACCGACGAGGCCGAACGCGAGTTGCTGGCCGAGACCGGCACCCACGTCACCCACTGTCCCTCCTCGAATATGAAACTCGCCAGTGGGATCGCCCCGGTCGTCGACTACCTTGATCGCGGGATCAACGTCGCCCTCGGCAACGACGGCCCGCCCTGCAACAACACGCTGGACCCCTTTACCGAGATGAAACAGGCCAGCGTCCTCCAGAAGGTCGACCGGCTGGATCCGACGGTGACGCCGACGGCGACGATCTTCGAGATGGCGACGGTCAACGGCGCGGCCGCCGCCGGCTTCGACGACGTGGGCGAACTCAAGCCGGGCTGGAAGGCTGATATCGTCGGCCTCTCGACGGACTCGACGCGGGCGACGCCGCTGCACGACGTCTACTCGTATCTCGTCTTTGCGGCCCACGGCGACGACGTCGAATTTACCATGGTCGACGGCGAGGTCCTGCTGGAAGACGGCGAGGTGACCGTCGTCGACGCTGACGAGGTCCGTCAGCAGGCCACCGAAATCGCCGCCTCGATGGATCTCTCGGAGGCCCGCGAGAACGCCCGAGAACTGAAACCCTGACCGGCGGGCGTCGCTCGCGGCGGGACTCGTTGCGGTGGGGCGACCCGCGGCTGTTTCGCCCCCGGCGGTCCGAATGCTCGACGTTCGTACCGCCTTCCGGCTCTCAACAGAGGGGCTGTCGACCACCGGGGAGCCGGACGACGACTGGAGCGCGACCTATGAGCCACGTCGTACATACCCTAACGCAGGAATGAGCGCCATCACAGACACACTGACCAGCGTGCTGGTCGTCCTCTGTATCGCCCTCGGCGTCAGACTACTGGTCCGGAACCACGAGCGCATCGCCTACGCGAGCGTGCTCGTTGTCGTCGGGCTGGGTGCTGCGTTCGTCGGCCCCGATCTCGGGCTCGAACTCACCAGTGACGTCATTTTCTTCCTGCTTCTGCCGACGATCATCTTTCAAGGAACGCTATCGATCGATGTTCGGGAACTCCGCCACGACGCGCCGCTGATCGCCGTGCTCACGCTCGTCGGACTGCCGCTGGCGGTCGTCATCTTGGGGGCCATCGGCACGGTCGCCTTCGGCTTCGAGTTGGGGATCGCGCTGCTGTTCGCGGCGATTATCCTCCCGACAGATCCGGCGGCGGTGCTGTCGCTGTTCGAGGAGTTCGATGTCGGCGAGCGGCTGGCGGTCACCATCGAGGGCGAGAGCTTGTTGAACGACGGGGTCGCCATCGTCATCTTCTCGTCGCTCCTGTCGACAGTCCAGGCGACCGACCAGTCGGTGGCCACCCTCGCCTCACTCTCGGGGATCGCTGGCTTCGCGGTCGACGTGACTCTCGTCGGCGGCGGTGGGCTCGTCCTCGGGATCGGAGTCGGCTACGCCGCTCACCAACTGGTCAACCGGCTCGACGACACGATGGCGATCCTGTTGACGACGATCGTCGTCGCCTATGGCTCCTTTCTCGTCGCCGACCACTATCTCGGTCTCAGCGGCGTCCTCGCCACGGTCGGGGCGGGGGTGGCGATGGGGGCTCACGAGGGGACTCACGCTCGGATGACCGGCCCGGAAGCGACTGTCGAAGAGGTCTGGAGCACGCTGTCGTTCCTCGTGTCGACCGTTCTCTACGTGTTGATCGGCTTGGCGACCAGCCCTGCGGCCTTCGTCGACGACTGGCGGCTCATCCTGACGGCGGCCGTCTTGGTCGTCCTCGTGCGGGCGCTCACGATCTACCCGCTGGTCTCGGCAACGAACCTGCTGTCGAGCCAGCCGGTCCCGTTGCAGTATCAGCATATCATGGTCTGGGGCGGGCTCCATACGGTGGTTCCGGTCGCGCTGGTGTTGGCAGTCCCCGAGAGCATCGCCGGCGGCCAGCCGCTCGAAACGATGGTCTTCGGCATCGCCATCATCAGTCTGGTCGTCCAAGGGTTGCTCATGCCGACGGTGCTGGATCTCACCGGCCTCGGAAGCGGCTCCGCCGATGACTGATCGTCGGTGGACGCCCACCAGTATCGTGCTGTGCGACGTGATCGGGACCGGAGTGGTCGACCCCGTGCTGTCCGCCGAGCCAACAATAATGTACCACCCTCGGAGTATGTCCGTATGGGACTGACCGATTGGATTCCGGGGCTGGGATCGACCGAGGCCGGTTCGGCAGACGACGTCGACACCTACTATTTGGCCGACGAGACGCCGTGGAATACCGAACTCCGAGAGTATCGACTGCTGATCGGCCCGGCGACCGAGACGGACGACGAGTGGACCGTCTATCGCTGCACCGACGACGATACGGAGATCCCACCCCAGACCGAACTGCTCGTGTTTCAGGAGGGCCGGGTCGTCCCGAACGACGGGTCGCCGTTTCGGCTCCATCTGGCCCAGTTGGTGTTGGGCGACCGTGTCGACAAGGAGGGTCTCGACGGTTATTTCGTGGAGTTTCCCGCGGAGTTGGCCGGCGAGCCCTACTCCGAACGCGGCCCGGTTGACGACGATGAACTGCGTCGGTTCCTGCGATCGGTTCCCGGCGACTTCTGATCTGGCAGACCGAAACCGGCTGCCGCGGCCGAGACCCGGTATCTGTTCGCCGCTGGCGTTGCGGGGATCAAAAAACATATATAAAACAAAAACATGTGATATGTTGTATGAAACGCACAGTAAAACGGATTTTATGCTCGCATGAGTACACCGAATCGGCAGTGTACCTTTCCGAAAAGAAATTAGTCGAGAGCTGTTCGAACTGCGGGACCGAACGCATCCGGTCGTTGGAGTAACGCCGCCACAGCCTGCCAGGTCGGCCGGCTTTCGATGTGGGCGGAAAAAGCGTGAGCGAGACGGCTCCTCGCCTGTCGACCGATCGGTCGATCAGAGCGGGACGCCACCGGCGAGCCCACTGCTGCGGGAACTACGACGCCGTCACGGGTTGACCGAGTGAACCTCCGATTCGGCGGGCAGCTCGTCTGCTGTCGTTCCGTCGGTCGGCAGGGGATCCTTCGACCGGAGGTACACCGTCCAGAACGTCACGATGCCGACTGCGATGAACGTGAGATTGGCACTCAGGTCTTTCGCGTACACCAGATTCAAGCTGTAGTGTGAATCGAACGGGAAGAACGGTCGGATACCCATCGGCGTGATGAGGTCGCCGAGTAGGTGACTGATGACTCCGCCCGACCCGACGACAAATCCGAATATCGCTCGTCTGAGACTCTCGTCGGGTGTGATTGGAGTCCCACCCCATCTGGTAGTGCTGACCACGGCGACGACAACGCCGAGACAACCCGCGGCCAGCAACGAGTGTGTCACTCCTCGGTGTGTGATCCACGGGACGACGAGGTCGACGTCGGGCACCAGCGTTACGAGGAGGGCGATCCCAACCCAACCGGGGACCTCAGCTCTGTGCCCCGAAGCGACGAGCAGGTTGACGAACGGTGCACACACAACCAACGTAATCCCCACATGTCCTATAGCTATCACAGTCTACACGGCAGGATTGTGGTGGTATTACTGTATTGTTTTTATACATACTAAATTTCTTGGTATGTTTTGGTTGCATATCTCTGCCAGCGCTTTGTTGTTCACGTACTCACAGTCAGCTAGATCCGGCCAGAGAACTTGAAAACGTACTTAAGAGGGTTTCACTATCGGAGACTGTCGTTTATTTAGTCGACCAGCAATATCATATGTATCTGACATATACGAACGGGTATCTACCGGTTGGTCGACGCGATCGCTGCCAACCGGCTATACTCCTCGTTCGAAAGCGCGATCGAGGCGGCAGCGACGTTCTCTTCGAGGTGGTCAAGGCTGCCGGTACCCGGGATCGGCAGCATCACATCGGAGTGTTCGAGCAGCCACGCCAGCGCGATCTGGTAGACCGTGGCGTCGTGTGTGTCCGCAACCTCTTGGATGGCGTCGACCCCCGAAATCGACCCAGCAGCGATCGGGAAGTAGGGCATAAAGCCAATCCCGTACTCTTCGCAGGCCTGAAGCACATCCTCGTGGTCGCGGTTTAACACGTTGTACTGGTTCTGGACCGTCGCGATTTCGACGTGCTCTCTGGCCTCCTCAAGCTGGTCGACGCTGACGTTCGAAAGGCCGACGTGGTCGATAAAGCCCTCGTCTTTGAGTTCGGCGAACGCCGTGAGGCTGTCCTCGAAGGGTGTGTCCGGATCTGGGCTGTGTAGTTGGTAGAGATCGATCGAGTCGACTCCGAGGCGATCACGGCTGACGAGCACCTGATTGCGGATGTAGTCGGGATCGGCGTGGTTGAGCCACTGGCCGTCGCTGTTTCGGAGCAGCCCGGCCTTCGTGGCGATCGTCACCGCCTCGGTATCGATTGCCTCACCGAGCAGGCGTTCGCTGACACCCGGTCCGTAGGAGTCCGCGGTGTCGATGAAGTCGACGCCGAGGTCGACGGCCTGCTGGGCGACGTCTTTCGCATACTGTTCATCGTCGGGTGGGCCGATGATTCCCTCGCCACAGAGACGCATCGCGCCAAACCCGAGTCGGTTCACTGTCAGTTCGCCATCGAGGTCGAACGTGCCGCTCTCGTTTGTGGATTCCATACCCCCGTTCGCGGCCCGAAACGTGTTATCTCTGGTGGTCAGCGATCTCCGAGACCGTGGGATCTCCTGCTGTCGACTTACGCTGGTTGGGTGTGCGATGGTTCGACTGTGTCGAGGACACGAACTCCGATGCGGTCATAGACCGGTGTGTAGCGAGTCTTGTTGTCGACGATCGGCGATCGGTGCACGCGGGTGCCGTCTCACCGAAAGAGGAGCCGCTGGTGTCGTTTCCGTCGGAGGAGAACCGCCCACGTGATTGCCCCGAGCCGTAGACGACTGTCGTCGACTTGATCTCTCCTCCACCCGCTTCGAGGATCTGGCGGGGCCCACCGCCCACTCAACATTTGCGGAGCCAATCGCCCGATAGCGACGGGCCGCAAGTTGTAACGACGTGGGAACCGAATCTATCGGTCGTTCTGGGACAACCGATTCAGGAAAAAACAGACTTATAAAAGGCTCTAAAGCAGAATTAGAATTAGCGGCGAAACGAATTGTGAGGAAGTGGGCGCTGCAGGATTTGAACCCGCGACAACTTGGTCCGAAGCCAAGCACTCTGTCCAAGCTGAGCTAAGCGCCCGCACCCGATTGTTCCGAATCTGCAATAATAAGGGCGTCGGTCTCGTCGCCATGGGTCGACTGCTCACACACGGCGCGGAGCGGATCCACGTCCTTTATTCGGTGACACTCACGACCGCCATGTATGGCAACGTTGGCGGCCCGTGGGCGGGCCTGTCTCGACCTCACACGGCCCGGGAACGCGATATCGGCCGGGCTGCTCACCGGTACCGGGGCGTTCGTCGCCGGCGGCATCACTGCGTCCCCAGTCGACGTCGTGGCCGCAGTGGTGGCAACGGTCACCGCGACTGGCGGCGGTAACGCGATCAACGACTACTTCGACCGGGAGATCGATGCGATCAACCGTCCCGACCGCCCGATCCCACGCGGGGATATCACGGCCCGCGGCGCGTTGTGGTTCAGCCTTGCGCTGTTCGCTGTGGCGACTGCTGCTGCATTGACCTTGCCGACGGCCGCGATCGCGATTGCCGTCTTCAACTTCGTCGCGCTGGTGGCCTACACGGAGCTGTTCAAGGGGCTGCCGGGGGTCGGCAACGCGTTGGTCGGCTATCTCACCGGGAGCACGTTCCTCTTCGGCGGCGCAGCGGTCGGCGACCCCTTCGGCGCGGTCACGCTCTTCGGCCTCGCAGCGGTCGCTACGCTCACCCGCGAGATCGTCAAAGATATCGAAGACATCGACGGCGACCGACAGGAGGGATTGCGGACGCTCCCGATCGTCCTCGGCGAGCGACCCGCGTTACTCATCGGAGGAACCGCTATGGGGCTCGCGGTCGTCGCCAGCGGGTGGCCCTTTCTGGTCGGCGAGTTCGGTGCGATCTACCTCGCGGTCGTGCTGCCGGCGGATCTGGTGATGCTCGCCGCGACCGTCCGGGCCCGAACGGACCCCTCGGCGAGTCAACGCTGGCTCAAGCGGGGAATGCTGCTGGCGGCGGTCGCGTTCGTTGCCGGTCGGGCGACGGTCGTCATCGGCGGGTGACTAGTCGGTATATCGACTAATCCGACTCGGATAATCAAAAAGAATATTACCCGCAACCGGTATGGTCCATTCAGTCGATGATTCCCGGACAGTCGGACCGATCTTCGAACATCTCCCGATCGAGCGACGCTGCGACTCGGGGGCTGGACTGATGTATCAGCTCTCCGCGGACCTTGACGAGGAGGTACTCCCGGGAACGAACATTCTGATATCGGGACCACCGCTGACCGGCAAGCGATCGCTGGCGCTCGATATCCTCGCCACCGGTGTCGAGAACGGCGAAGGGGCGATCATTGTCACCACCAAGGACAGCGCCACCCGGGTCCTCGAAGACTTCGCTCGCCGCACCGAATACGAGAGTCGCCCCGTTGCCGTCGTCGACTGCGTCACGCGCCAGCAGGGCGTCGGCGAGGTACGGGAGGACAAACGCATCAAGTACACCTCTTCGCCAGTTGATATGACTGGCATCGGGATCAAGCTCTCCGAGTTCTTACAGGCGTTCCATCAGGACCAAGGCATCAGCCACAACCGGATCATGGTCCACTCGCTGTCGACGCTGCTGATGTACGCCGATCTCCAGACCGTCTTCCGCTTCCTCCACGTCTTTACGGGCCGGATCCAGAGCGTCGACGGGCTGGGTGTCTTCTGTATCGACTCGTCGTCCCACGACGAGCAGGCGATGAACACCCTGACCCAACTGTTCGACGGCGTGATCCGCATGTCCGAAGACGAGCCGCCGGACATCCGACTCCAGCAGTAGTCGGCGCCCGCGCCGACTCGGCGTCCTCGCCGACTCAACGCTTTTGTCTCGCCCACACGAAGGGAGAGCCATGCCCGTCTCCGATGATGACTCGCTTCGAGAACTGTTGGCCGTCGATCGGATCGCGGTCGTCGGTTGTTCGAGCACGCCCGGCAAGGCCGCCCACGAGGTCCCCGCCTACCTCCAGCAGCAGGGGTACGAGATCGTCCCGGTCAACCCCTTCGCCGACGAGATTCTCGGCGAGACGGCCGTCGACTCCCTGAGCGAGGTCGACGGCGAGATCGATCTGGTCGACGTCTTCCGGCCCAGCGAGGAGGTCCCCGAGATCGCCGAGGCGACGATCGAGCGCAAGGAATCGGTCGGCGACGTCGAGGCGCTGTGGCTCCAGTTGGGCATCAGCGACGACGAGGCAGCCCGGAAGGCGGAAGCCGCCGGACTCGATGTGGTTCAGGATCGGTGTCTCAAAATCGAACACGGGCGGCTGACCGACTGACCCGAGGAGCCGTCGACCGGGAGTCAGGCGTCGGGTTCAGCCGGTTCGGCATCGTCGACGGCCGCCGCGTCGTCGCCTGCGGCTTCGGCATCGAGAATGTGGGCGTCGGCGGTGACCGCATCGAGGTCGATCTCGAGTTCCTCGGCGACGGCTTCGAGGATCGCCCGCTGTTCGACGATCTCGGTTTCGAGCGTCTGGACCCGCTCGCCGGTTTCGGTGACCGTCGTCTGTGTGGTCTCGACCTGCTCGCGGACCTCGTTGAGCCGGGAGTACATCTTTTCGGCGGTATCCGCGAGCATCTGGATCTTCTTTGTCGTGCTTCCGAGTCCCATACCCGACCATGTATGTCGGGCTTTGTGTCCTTTGTGGCTTGGAGCCGAGTCCTTTTCGTCCCGCCCCGCTTGACCCCTGTATGGACGAACCACGGATCCTGTTGACCAACGACGACGGGATCGACAGCGTCGGCTTCCGGGCGCTCTACGAGGGACTCGCGGATCTCGGCGAGGTCGTCGCGGTCGCACCTGCCGACGACCAGAGCGCGGTCGGCCGGACGATCTCCGAAGCCGTCGACGTCCGCGACCACGAACTCGGCTACGAGGTCGAAGGCACCCCGGTCGACTGCGTGATCGCGGGACTCGGAACCCTATGCCCGGATGCGGATCTCGTCGTCTCGGGCTGCAACAAAGGGGCCAACATCGGCGCGTACGTGCTGGGTCGGTCGGGAACGGTCAGTGCGGCCGTCGAGGCCGCCTTCTTCGAGGTGCCGGCGATCTCGGTCTCGCTGTACATCGATGGCGGCGACGACTGGGCGCAGTTGGCGACCGACCCCGAGGATTTCCGGCACGCGACCGCCGCGACGCGGTATCTGGTCGACCGCGCGGGCGAGGCCGGGGTCTTCGAGGCCGCCGACTACCTCAACGTCAACGTCCCCTACATCGAAACCGAGTCGGGCGTTCTCGACCCCAGTGAGATGGTCGTCACCCACCCCTCGACCCGCTACGAGATGGGTGCGGAACGCGACGGCGAACAGGTCGCCCTCCGGGACGGCATCTGGGAACTCATGCGCTCGGGGTCGATCACCGACCCCGAGGGCACCGACCGCCGGGCGGTCGCCGAGGGGAAGATCAGCGTCTCGCCGCTGACCGCCCCACATTCGACCGAACGCCACTCGGCGCTCGATCGACTGGTCGACGCCTACTGACTCCCCTACACCTCACCATCGGCCGCCCACGCCGGACGTATCGCCCCACTTGCCCGGGACGATCTGTCGCATCCATGGCGTGACAACTGTTACCGCCTCCCGGATGAATTTATATACACCCCGTCCAACGGACCCTCATGAGCGACGACGGGGCCTTCACCTACAACGGGGGGAAGGTCGACCGCGGCGAGACACAGAACATCCGGTATGGGATCAGCGAGACCTATCTGGGCGATCCAGTCCGGATTCCGGTGACGATTATCAACGGCGAGCGCCCCGGCCCGACCGCGTTTCTGTCGGCGGCGGCCCACGGCGACGAACTCAACGGGATCGAGGTCGTCCGGGAGGTCGCCCACGACTGGGATCTCTCGGAGTTGGCGGGCACGCTGGTCTGTCTACCGGTGCTCAACGTTCCCGGCTTTCTGGCCCAACAGCGCTACCTGCCGATCTACGACCGGGACCTCAACCGTTCGTTCCCCGGTCGACAGGGGTCGACCAGCGCCAAGCGAATGGCCCACCGCATCTTCACCAACTTCATCGAACCCTGTGATTTCGGCATCGATCTCCACACCTCTACACGCGGGCGGAGCAACATGCTTCACGTTCGGGCCGACATGGCCGACCCGGCGGTGCACCGTCTTGCACTGGCGTTCGGCACGAACGTCATCCTCGACAGCGAGGGGAGCGACGGCACGCTCCGCGGGGAGGCCACCCGCGACGGCATTCCCACGATTACCATCGAGATGGGTGAGGCCCACCGCTTCCAGCGGGGGTTGATCGACGAAGCGCTGGCGGGCGTCGAGAGCGTCTTCGCCGAGTACGAGATGCTCACCGACACGCCCGTCCGGTGGCCGGGGTGGCGCACGATCATCACCGGGGACCACGAGAAGACGTGGATCCGCGCCGACGTGGGGGGGATCGTCGACATGCACCCCGAGCGCGGGGCGTTAGTCCACGAGGGCGAGGTGATCTGTACGATCACCAATCCCTTCAAGAACGACAACGTCACGGTCACCGCCCCGTTTACCGGGCTGTTGGTCGGCATTCTCGAAAACCCGGTCGTCTATCCGGGCAACCCGCTGTGTCATCTGGTCGAGCTCTCCGGGCGGACCCGGCAGGTGGTCGAACGCCAGCAGCGCCCGACGGCCGCCAGCGCCGCCTGAGGGGCGGCGGTCGTCACTACTCCGACCCGGTCTTTCGGAGCTATTGCGTCCAAACCGACGCTCGGAGCCGGATTTGAACACTGTGGAACGGAGTTCCACAAGCTCACGCTCGCTTCGCTCGTGTGAACCTCACTCGCAGCAAAGCTGCTCGCTGGTTCAAATCCCTCTTGAGGTATTTGCGGCTCACGGCGATCCTCGCACACGTTCCGCTCACGGCTTCTTTCCGCGGGCCACCGGCCCGCTCAAATGGTCCGCGGAACTCCGTTCCGCGCTATCGCCGTTCGCTGTCGTGGCGCTACGCGCCACGCTCGCGGTGCTCGGAGTTGTTGTTCGCCACAAAAGTACGCCCGGAGCGGGATTTGAACCCGCGTCACGACCGTGACAGGGTCGTATGATGGGCCACTACACCATCCGGGCTTGCTGCAATCATTCGTTTCCCGGGGAGACGTTTAAGCCTTGTTAGTTGGCCCGACGCCGTCGGCTCGTTTTTTACCCAAATGTTTGTTCACGACCATTATTGTTAACTAATTATTGGCAAGGAATAAGTGGTCACTAGCAAAACGTTAGCTACCCACACGATGGGGGCACTATCATGTCTGACAAACACAGTCAATTCTCACGTCGTACTGTTCTCAAAACGAGCGGTGTCGCTGCAGCTGTCGGATTGGCGGGCTGTACCGGTGGCGATGGCGGTGATGGCGGCGGATCGGGCACCGAAAACGAAGTCGAGGTCGTCCACTGGTGGACCGCAGGCGGCGAAAGCGACGCCATCCAAGCGTTGATCGAGGGGTTCGAATCGGAGTACTCGGATCTCAGCGTCAACAACAACGAAGCGCCGGGCGGGGCTGGCTCCGCGCTCAGTACCGAGATCCAGGACCGCGTGCTCCAAGACAACGCTCCGAGCACGTTCCAGATCTGGCCCGGCGGCTCGCTCCAAACGTACACCGAATCGGATGTCTTGGCCGACATCAGCGACAGCGTCTGGGACAGCGAGATGGAAGATGCCTACAAGGAGGGCGTCAGGGACCTCTCGCAGGACGACAACGGCAACTACGTCGCCGTCCCGCTGAACATCCACCGCCTCAACAACCTGTTTTACAACGTCGACGTCCTCGACAGTGCGGGCGTCGACCCCTCGACCCTCTCGTCGCCGGCGGACCTCCTCTCGGCGATGGAGACCATCGACGCCGAGACCGACGCCGCGCCGATGGCCCAGTCGACCCAGTCGGCCTGGACGGTCCTCCAGCTCTGGGAGGACGTCCTCGTCGGCGAGGCGGGCGTCGAGACCTACGAGGCCGTGCTCGAATCCGGCGTCGAGGAGAACGAAGACGCGGTTCGAAGCGCCCTCCAGACGGTCGTCGACTACAGGGAGTACTTCAACGCCGACGCGGGGTCGGTCGCGTGGGACGAGGCGAACAACGACGTGATCAACGGCGAGGCGGCGTTCATGCATCAGGGAGACTGGGCGGCCGGACAGTACGAATCCAGTGAGGGCTTCGACTTCGAGGACAGCTGGGATCACGTTCCCTTCCCCGGCACCGAGGGCGTCTACCACATCGTCACCGACTCCTTTGTCAAACCCGAACCCAACCCCTCGCCGGATGCGACCGATGCGTGGCTGAGCTACGTCGGCTCGGTCGACGGGCAGGAGCGATTCAACCCGATCAAAGGCTCGATTCCGGCCCGGACCGATGTGCCCGACGACGCGTTCGGGCCGTTCCTCTCACGGCAGCGCGAGGACTTCGACAACTCGAACGCCCAGCCGGCGACCATCGCCCACGGGACGGGCGTGAGCCCACAGGTCAAAAGCAACTTTGAGGAAGCCTTCGCCTCCTTCGCCGGCGAGTGGAACGTCGACAGAACCTACAGCGATCTGACGGACGCGTTCTAACCGCTTCGGTCGCCGCTTGATTTCAATGGATACAAACCAATCACCGGATTCCGACCCGCCGACGGAGACGGTCAGTACTGACGGTGGCCTGCCAGTCGAGGCGACGGAATCGACCGAGTCGACCCTCCAGCGGTGGAGGCGAAGCGAACTCGTCAAATCCCTTCCGTTCTGGCTTCCGGCGACGCTCCTTGTGGGGTTGTTCGTCTACGGCGCGATCGGCTGGAACTTTATCATCTCGTTGACGGACTGGCAGGGGCTGCGCCGGGTGACCTACAACCCCGCCGAGTTCGATCTCGACAACTATTTCGAGTTCTTCGGGAAGGTCGCCGAAGGTGGCCTGCTCGGCGGGCCACAGGAGTACTGGGCGTTCCGGAACACGTTCGTCCTCCTGATCCTCTTTACCGTGGTCGCGCTGATCGTCGGCCTCCTGCTCGCACTGTTGGTCGACCAGAAGATCCGCTTCGAGAACTCCTTCCGGACGGTCTTCCTGTTGCCGATGAGCCTCTCGTTCGTCGTGACGGCAGTGTTCTGGGCGTGGATGTACAACCCCTCCTCGGGAATGATCAACGAGGGCCTCCGGCTCGTGGGGTTGGGCGCGATCACGCAAAACTGGATCAGCGATCCCCAGTTCAAGCTGTTCGCGGTGATCTTCGCGCTGATCTGGCAGTTCAGCGGCTACTGTATGGTCGTCTATCTGGCCGGCCTGCGGGCGATCCCGACCGACCAATACGAGGCGGCCAAAGTCGACGGCGCGAACACCCTCAAGATGTACTGGCGGGTGATCATCCCACAGCTCCGGGCGTCGACGACCAGCGCGGCGGTCGTGCTGATGGTGTTTGCGCTGAAGGCCTTCGACTTCCTGTTCGTCATGTTCGGCACCCAGCCCGGCCGGTCGGCCGACATCCTCGCGCTGATGATGTATCGTGAAGCCTTCGCCGGGACGGCCAACTGGGCCTACGCTTCGGCGATCGCGACGATCCTCTTCGTGATGGCCCTAGGGGTCATATCGCCGTATCTCTACCGGCAGTACAAACGAGGTGCACTCTGATGTCCACGTTTTCAGCACTCACCGACAACCGCCCCGACTGGAGTCGTATCGCCCTGTATGCCACCCTGCTGGCGATGATCGCGTTCTATCTCTCGCCGCTCGAAAGCGGACTGATGACCTCGATCAAGACACAGGCCGGCTTCCAGCAGACCTCGCCGTTCGTCCCGCCGCTTCCGGGACAGTTCGCGATCGAGCCGTGGATCGAGGCCTTCGGGCGGCTGCAGTCCGGACTGGTCAACAGCGTGCTGTTCGCCATTCCGGCGACGATCCTCTCGGCGACGATCGGTTCTATCACGGCCTACGGCCTGACCAACACCAAGTGGCGGGGCCAAGCGCTCGTCCTGATGGTGCTTATCGCGGGGATCTTCATCCCCTACCAGTCGGTGCTCGTCCCGCTGTCGCGCTTCTGGACGATCGTCGACCTCGGGAGCCTACTGGCGGTGATCCCGCCGCTGGCCGACCGCTCCGAACTGATCGCGCTGACGATCACCCATACGGCCTACGGAATCCCGATCTGTACGCTGCTGTTCCGGGCCCACTACAAATCGATCGACTCCTCGATGATCGAGGCCGCGCGGCTGGATGGGGCGACCATCGCGACGATCTACTACCGGATCATCCTCCCGCTGTCGATCCCGATGTTCGCGGTCGCGCTCATCTACCAGTTCACGAATATCTGGAACGATCTGCTGTTCGCGATCGTGTTGATCAGCGACAACAGCAACGACGTGGTGACGATGTCGCTCCAGAAGCTGACCGGGTCGATGGTATCGCAGTACAACATCCAAATGGCGGGGGCGTTCATTACGGCCCTGCCGACACTGCTGGTGTACATCGTCTTCGGCGAGCAGTTCGCCGAGGGTGTCGCCGGCGGAGGTACCTAACAATGGCCGAACTACAACTCGATCACATTACCAAGACGTTTCACGATGACGACGAGGGCGAGATCGTCGCCGTCGACGACGTGAGTATCGACATCGCCGACGGAGAGTTCCTCATTTTGGTCGGCCCCTCGGGCTGCGGGAAGTCGACCACGCTCAGAATGGTCGCCGGACTCGAATCGATCACCGAGGGGGAGATCCGCCTCGGCGAGGCAGTCATCAACGACAAACGCCCACAGGAACGCGACACCGCGATGGTGTTCCAGAGCTACGCGTTGTATCCGCATATGACCGTCCGCGAGAACATGTCGTTCGGTCTCGAAGAGTCGACCGATCTCTCCGATGAGGCGATCGACGCCCGCGTCACCGAGTCGACGCGGATGATGGGCATCGAGGACCTGTTGGACCGCAAACCGGCCGAACTCTCCGGCGGCCAACAACAGCGAGTCGCGCTCGGCCGGGCGATCGTCCGGGAACCGGAGGCGTTCCTGATGGACGAGCCGTTGGCGAACCTCGATGCCAAACTCCGCTCGCAGATGCGGACCGAACTCCAGCGGATCCAAGAGGATCTGGGCGTAACGACGATCTACGTCACCCACGACCAGACCGAGGCGATGACGATGGGCGACCGGATCGCCATCCTCAACGACGGGATTCTCCAGCAGGTCGGCACACCGCTCGAATGTTATCACGAGCCCGAAAACCTGTTCGTCGCGGGCTTCATCGGCGAGCCCTCGATGAACTTCTTCGAGATGCGCCTTGAGGGAGACCGACTCGTCGACGACGGGTTCGAATACGCACTCACCGAGGCCCACCGCGAGTCGATCGGCACGACCGACCGTGTGGTCCTCGGGATTCGACCCGAGGACATCGAGGTCGGCGTCGACGGCTCCGGATCCCACCACTACGAGGTCGGTATCGACGTGATCGAGCCACGCGGCGACGAGAACAACGTCCACGTCACCTTCGAGCCGGCGGCCGCCGACCCAGAGACGTTCGTCGCCACGATCGGCGGGATGCGACAGGCGACCCCCGGTGAGACCATCACCGTCGGCTTCCCACCGGAGGCGATCCACCTGTTCGATGCCGCGACCGAACGGACGCTCCACAACCGATCGCTCGAAACGATCGAGGACGTCGAGGTCGTCACCCAACAGTGACTCGCGGTCGGCGGGATTCCCAACGGTCTTGGGCCGCGGCTGACTGGGTCGAGTACGAATGATCCCTGCGCCGTTTCGGTACCCGTTCCGAAGCGACCGTGGGGTCGACACGCTTCTTATCGGTGGTGGACTCCACCTCGCAGCCGTCTACATCCCGATCGTGCCGCTGATCGTCGTCGCTGGCTATCTGGTGACGGTACTGGCCGAGACCGCAGGGAGGGATCGACTCACACGGTTCGAGTCGCTTCCACCGTTCGAGGACGTGCGCTCGATGACGCGACTCGGTATCGGTGGCTGCGCGATCGCCATCGCCTTTCTCCTGCCGGCGGGTGGGATACTCCTGGTCACAGTGTTCGGGATCACGAACCAAGCTCCCACGCCCACCACCGTCGACTTCGGGACCTCGCTGGGCTTCGTCGCCGGGTCGACGGCCTCGCTGTTGTTGGCACTCTCGGTGCTGTATGTTCTCCCGGCAGCGCTCGTCAGCTACGTCAGCCGCCGTCGCCTCCGCGCTGCCTTCGATACACGGGTGTTGGTGACCGCGGCCACGGATGGCACGTACTTCTATAACGTGACCGTCGGCCTCGTCGTTGGCGCGCTGCTGCTCACGCTCGCGAGTGGGCTGGTCGACGTCGTCGTCGGCTTCTTTCTGGCGTTTTACGCCGAGTTGGTGATGGTGGGCTACTGGAGCCGCGGGGCCAGTCTGGCCCTCCCTAGCGACGCCTCGTGACGGTCAGTCGTCGAACGACCGGAGCCCCTCGAAACAGGCCCCGATCGGGTGATAGCCCGGCTCGACCTCGGGACCCGGTTCGGTGTCGGCGGGCTCGCCGTCGACGCGTTTCTCGTACCAGTTGCCGCCCGGCGCGGTCAGGTTCGCTTCGGCGTACTCCCAGAGCCGGTCGTACCACGTCCGATACTGGTCGTCACCTGTGCGCTCGGCCAGTGCGGCGGCCGCACCGATACCCTCGGCGACCGGCCAGCCGTATCTGTCCTCGACGAGCGGCGCCCCGTCGCGGTCGAAGCTGTAATAAAAGCCGCCGTCGACGTCGTCCCAGCCGTGCTCGATCGCGGCCGCGAACAGCTCCTCGGCGCGGTCGAGTGCCCAGTCGGTATCGGTGTCGCGGTCCAGCACCGCCAGCAGTTTCGCCCACTCGATGTGGTGGCCCGGCTGGTAGCCCCACGGCCGGAACTGGTGGCGCGGGTCGTCGCGATTGTAGGCGAAATCGTGGTCCCACTCCGTGGTGTAATGCTCCCAGAGTAGGCCGTCGGTCTCGGCCGCAAGCCGGACGGTCAGCGCGTGGGCGACCTCGCGGGCCCGATCGAGATACCGGAGGTCACCGGTGGCCTCGTAGGCCGCCAGCATCGCCTCGCAGGTGTGCATGTTGGCGTTCTGGCCGCGGTAGGGCTCGCTCTCGGCGAAATCCCCGCAAAACTCGCTTTTGCAGAGGTCGTACTCGGGTTCCCAGAACCGGTCGACCAGCAGGTCGTAGGTGTCTTCGAGCGCCGCCTTGGCGCCGTCGACGCCGGCCTCGTGGGCGCGGGTGTACGCCAGCAGGACGAACGCGTGGCCGTAACAGACGCGTCGGTCGTCGACCGTCTCGGTCCCGTCGAGGAGCCAGTCGTAGCCGCCGGTCTCGGCATCGCGGTGGTGCTCCTGGAGGAACCTGACGCCGCGTTCGGCCGCCGGGAGCGCCCATTCGGGGCCGCCGTGGCGTGCGGCCAGCGAGAAGTTGACGACGAACCGGCTGGTCGCCACGAGGTGTTTCGAGCCGGCATCGTAGATCGCGCCCGTCTCATAGTCGAGTTGGGCGATGTAGCCGCCGTGGTCGTCGTCCAGACAGTCGGGGTAGTAAAACGAGAGGATCTCGTGGAGACGCCCGGTGAGCCACTCGTCGTCGACATACGGAGAGTCCATACCCTCACAGTTTCGCACACAACACCCTGTAGATTTCCCCCGCCGTGGTCGACTCGGAGTTCGGGGCGTTGATCGGGAGCGGTCGACGTGTAACATCGGCCGGAGCGGGATTTGAACCCCTGTCGTTCAAATCACTCAGTGAATCGTTTTCCGACTCACGGTGTTGCTGAGCACATGCTACGCAGTGCTCAGCGTGTTGTTCGTCGGGAAAAGCGCCCGGAGCGGGATTTGAACCCGCGTCACGACCGTGACAGGGTCGTATGATGGGCCACTACACCATCCGGGCTTCCTGTATCGATACTGGCCGGGTGAGATAAATAAGCCTTCCTTTTCACCCGCCGTGTGGGTGGCGGTGGCGAACCGTCGACCACATCGCCGGCCGACCAGTCGAACGACAACGACAACTGGTATATCCGTCGCTGTCCTATCGCCGGCCGTCCGCTCCCACGCCGCTGCCGGACGGTCGACGCCCGGGCGTGGGGGCTCGCTCCATCATGTCCCGACCCGTCGTCATCGTCGTCGCCCTGTTGCTTGTCACCGCGGGTCTCGCCCCGGCGGTCGCAAGCACACCGGCCGCCGCGTCGACCGCCGCCCACACCACGGCGGTCGATCACGGCTCGATCGCGTCGACTGCCCCGGCCCCGCCGACACAGCTCACCGAAACCGAAGACGACCGGATCGGCTGTGTCGACGGGGTGTGTCACGACGACGATCTCGACTTCGAGACGACGACGAACCTCTCGGCGGCGGAACTCGACGTGCTGGTCGACCGGACGATGGCCCGCGTCGAGGAACTCCGCGGCGAGGAGTTCACCGAGGACGTGTCCGTCGAGGTCCAGAGCCGCGCGGCGTTCCGCAAGGAGGGGCTGGTGGGGAACACGCCCGCAAACGAGACGTTCGATCGGTGGAACGACGTGGTCTGGAAGGCGCTATTCGTCGTCGGCGACGACCGCGAGGCCGCCGACGCGATCGATTCGACCGTCGGCGGCGCAGTCAACGGGTTTTACGACCCCAACGAGAACCGGATCGTGATTATCACGCCGAACGCCGAGGCGCCGACCGTCTCCGAACGCACCCTGCTGCACGAACTCACCCACGCGATGCAGGACCAGCGCCACGACCTCGGGGCCGCGGCGCTCGCCCGTGACACACAGGATGCCGACCTCGCGGTCGACGGCGTTGTCGAGGGCGAGGCAGTCTACCTCGAAACCCGCTACGAACAGCAGTGTGAGGACGGCAACTGGGCGTGTTTCGACGATCCCCGAACCGGCGGTACCGACGACGGGGGCGGAAGCAACTCCGGGCTGTTGTTCCTGCTGCTCCAGCCGTACTCCGACGGCCCCGGCTACATCCACGAGACGGTCGACACCGAGGGCTGGGACGGCGTCGACGAGCGACTCCAGGCTCCCCCACGGACCACCAGCGAGATCATCCACCGCGAGCCGGTCGAGTCGACCCGGCTCGACGTTCCCGACGAGTCGACCGCCGAGTGGGAGCGGTACCCCGCCCATGGGGTCGGCGGCGCTGAGGTCGCCGGCGAGGCGTCGATCTACGTGATGTTGTGGTATCAGGCCCGCACCTACGACGCCGAGACGATCGACCCCTCGTCGATCCGCGACACCGACAGCGAGTTCGACCGCTACAACTACGTCTCCGAGCCCTCGGATGGCTGGGTCGGCGACGAACTCGTCCCCTACCGCCGGGGCGACGACGACGGCTACGTCTGGACGACCGAGTGGGAAACAGCCGCCGACGCCGCCGAGTTCCAGCGCGCCTACGGCGCGATCCTCGATGCCCACGACGCGACCGAAACCGAATCCGGCGCATACGAGGTCTCGAACGGCTCGTTCAGCGGGGTCTACGCCGTCGAGACCGACCGAACGCGGGTCCGGATCGTCCACGCCCCCACCGAGGCGGGGCTGTTCGAACTCGACCCGACCATCGAACCCACCGACGTCGACGACCGGGGGTCGACCGACGACATCGTCCCGGGATTCGGCGTTGCGGCCGCGGTGGCGGCGCTGCTCGCGGTTGCAGCCGCGGGTCGACGGCTGTCCTGATGTCGGGCCGGACAACACCCCTTTTTGAGACGCCCGACCCAATCGGCTCGTATGACCGACCTCGACTTCGATATCGTCCCGCCGTCGGCCGTCCGGTCGGGCCGGGCGACCGACGCCTACTTCGACCGCACCGAGTCGACGCTCCGGGCGGCCGACCGGAACCCACGGGTCACCGCCGAAGTGACGGCCGACCAGTTCCCCGACGGCGAGTTCGAACTCCTCGCCGGTGTCAAAGACGCCGCCGCACTGCTGGCCGACCGCGCGGTCGACGTGGATGCGATCCCGCCGGGCCGGCTGTTCGACGGCGGCCCTGTGCTCCGGATCGAGGGGCCGTATCTCGAATTCGCTCGCCTCGAAACTTCGTTGTTAGGGCTGCTCTCGCATGCCTCGGGGATCGCTACCGCCGCCCTCGAAGCCCGACGGGCCGCCCCCGACTCCTCGGTGCTCTCGTTTGGCGCGCGCCACGTCCACCCTTCGATCGCGGCGGTCGTCGAGCGCAGCGCGCTCCTCGGCGGCCTCGACGGCTTCTCACACGTCGCCGCCGGCGACGTCATCGGCCGGGAGGCCGGCGGCACGATGCCGCATGCGCTCATGCTCTGTTTCGGCCGAGGACATCAAGAGGACGCCTGGCGGGCTTTCGACGAGACGGTCCCGGAATCCGTCCCGCGGATCGCGCTCTGTGACACCTTCAGCGACGAGAAGGACGAGGCGATCCGCGCGGCCGAAACTCTCGGAGATCGTCTCGACGGCATCCGGATCGATACCACCGGCTCCCGGCGTGGCGATTTCCGGCACATCATCCGTGAGGTACGGTGGGAACTCGACGCCCGCGGCTTCGAGGACGTCGACGTCTTCGTCAGCGGTGGCCTCGGCCCGGCGGACCTCCGCGAGCTTCGAGACATCGTCGACGGCTTCGGCGTCGGCGGCTACGTCTCGAACGCCGATCCGGTCGACTTCGCGCTGGATATCGTCGCCGTCGACGGCGAGCCGATCGCCAAACGCGGCAAGCTCTCGGGGGTCAAATCGGTGTACCGAACGGCCGACGGTGGCCACCACGTCGGGCTGGAGGCGGCAGCCGCCCCGACCGATGGCGAACCGTTGTTGGAGCCACTTCTCCGGGACGGGACGGTAGCCGACAGCTTCGACTACTCGCTGGAGACTGCGATCGAACGCGCAGAACGGGACGCGTCGCTCGTCGGCTTCTAGAGTTCTTCGACGCTACCACCGTCGGGCCGCTCGCGGTAGACCTGCCCTTCGAACAGCGTGATCATGGTGTCGTCGTCCTGCCACGCCATCGGCGAGACATCGGCTTTTCGGCAGACGAGGGAGAGGTACTTCTCCTTGCTCCAGTTCTGTTCGACCGGCAGTGTCGGATACAGCCACGCGTGTTTGTTGCCGGTGTCGATGGCGACGCCGTGGGTGCCGAGTTCAAGGTCTTCGAGCGGGTCGTTTGTAAGTAGGGTGTTGCTAACGACACAGACCGAAATCGAGAGGTCGTCCAGTTCCTTCGAGCCGATCTCCGAGCCCGCCGAATCGGCCGAGGCAGCCTGAATGGCGGCGTCGACGATGGCGTGGCCGAGCTGATCGGAGCCCTGATAGGCCCCGGCACAGCCGCGGAGTCGTCCCCGTCCGCGTGTCGACTGGATCCGGACGAACGCGCCCGTTCTCGCATAGAACGCATCCCGCATACTACCGGGCTGCTCGCGCTGACCGTGGAGAACGTACGATTCTACCGCTTCCCGTGCAAGCTCGACTGCTCGTGCACCGTCATCATAGCTCAGCTGAACGGTCTGTGCCTCGGACATAACAGTATCGATGACCGGCACCGACTTCAATTCTTCCCATTTGTTTAGAACAGAGTAACCGGCCTCGGATCGCCCGACCGAACGGGTTATGTAACGCCTACTCGTAGTATCTCCGGGTAGAGAGAGCCCGACTCCCGTGGGGGTTCAACCCCTATGAGGAAAGTCCCCCCACCGTTCGGACAGGTGACCGGGCCCACGCCCGGAGTCGGAGACGGCTGGCACTGAAACAGAAACGAGACCACCCGTGTCGACCGATGATGTGCGTCCGGCCGCCGACGGCGGCCGACGGCGCTTGCGGCCCTGCCGCGAGCGCGCGAACCGACCCGTAAGGGAAGGGAGTTAACCCACAGAGGGCGTGGTGCCACGCACCACGTTTGCGAGCGGGCTTTGCCCGCGAGCCGACACACGGGAACGGATGGAACGGTGAATCCTCACCGGTGCAAGTCCGCGTCAGACGACCGACCGGCCGTTTCGGTCGGTCGTCGAGGTAGTCCGAACACGACGACGGACGCTCAGCCGAATGTCGGGTCGAAACAGAAGGGGGCTTACTCCTCTCAGCCCGTTTTACTCGCCGAGCGGCCGCACCGCCAAACGGACGTGCTTTTAGGTATGCACCAGCTACCTACGGAATATGATTTTCGAGAGCCTCCCGACGACACCCCGGTCGGAGGAACTCATCGACAAGGCCTTCTCACGGGCCGCCCGCTCGGGCAAGGCCAAAGGCGGCCTCGAAGCCCAGCAGTCGATGCTGACGATCGCGGTCAACATCACCTCCGACAACCTCGAAAACGTCGTCACCGCGTGGCCGGATTTCGACTACGTCGACCCCTTCTACTACGAGTTGGCTGATGCCATCGTCGACGTCGACGAACTCCGGCAGTCACTGTCGGAGGTCACGTGGGCGAGTCGACAGATCGAGGAGCTCGGCCGGGAGTACCAGCCCAAACTCCGGAAGACCGATCCCGAGGTCGCGCGCAAACACCGCAAGCAGGCCTTCGCCCGGATCGCCGACATCATGGACGAGATCAAAGACGACCTCCGGGCGGTCGGTGACGCCCGCGATGCGCTCAAAGACCTCCCCGATATCCGCCCGGACGAGCCGGCCATCGTCATCGCGGGCTACCCCAACGTCGGCAAGTCCTCCTTCGTCAACCACGTCACCCGGGCCTCCAACGAGATCGCCGAATACCCCTTTACAACGCGGGGTGTCCAGATCGGCCACGTCGAGCGTGACCACATCCGATACCAGCTGATCGACACGCCGGGGCTACTCGACCGACCCGAGGAAGATCGGAACGACATCGAGCGGCAGGCTGTCGGCGCGATCGAGCATCTGGCCGATACGATCCTGTTTTTCCTCGATGCCTCCGGCGACTGCGGCTACCCCCTCGACGTCCAGTTGGAACTCCGCGACTCGGTCGAAGCCCGGTTCGCCGAGCGTGACATCCCCGTGTTGACGATCTGTAACAAGAGCGACCGGTCGACCGACGTCGCGGCCGACGCCTACATGAGCGTCACCAACGACGAGGGTGTAGAGGAGGTGCTCGATCTCGCCATCGAGGCGGTCGGCTTCGAGCCCGACCTCCCCTCACGCGAGGAGTAACGTTTCGACCCCTATCCGACAGCAAAGCCCTGCTTACTCCGTCCACCGGTGCGGGTGAGCACGCGTAACGGGGGACCACTGATCGGCCGGACTCCCGATATCGCGTGGCTATGCAGGTTCTCGCTTACTCGACTGTCGCTGCGGTTGCGACGTACAGGTGGGTGTTAACAAAACCCATGGGTCGACAAGCCTCCACGGCATGTGTGACATCCACCCCGTCGAGCGACGAACGGCACGTATCGCCACCGCTGGATACCACGCTGCAGTGATCACCCCGGCTGGAGGTGAGCGCCGATGACGTCCGATGTGGCGGTCTCCCAAGGGACGGTTCCGTCGTGGCTGCAGGAGGCCGTCGGGTCGACGCTGGCGTTCGTGCCCCGACTGATCGGCGCGGTCGTCATTCTGCTGGTCGGCTGGGTCGTCGGCCGGGCGGTCGCCACAGTCGTCGGTCGGCTGGCCGATGCGGTCGAACTCGACCGGGCCGTCCTCAGCACCCCGATCGGCGATATGTTGGGTGGGACCGAACAGTCCGTCTCGAACGCCTTCGGCACGTTATCGGCGTGGTTCGTCTACGCACTGGCGGTGTTGGCGGCCGCCAACGCGTTGGCCATCGAGACGCTGTCGACGTGGGTTGCGACCGCGGTCTCCTACCTTCCGGCCTTTATCGCCGGGCTGCTGGTTATCGTCCTCGGCTTCGTCGTCGCCGACTTCCTCGGTGACGCGATCAAGCGGACCCAAGCCGCAACCCAGAGCGCCTACGCCGGAGCGTTTGCGGCCGGAACCAAACTGTTCCTCTACTTCATGGCCATCGTCATCGGCCTCGATACGATGGGGATCAACGTCGAAATCCTCTACGTGTTCGCCCGCGCCCTCGCGTGGGGTCTCGCCGCCGCGATCGCTATCGGTGCCGGCATCGGGTTCGGATTGGGCGGTCGGGAGTACGTCGAAGAGAACATCGCCCGCTGGATGGGCTCGGCCCGCGAGGCCGCGCCGACCTACGGCACCCACCAATCCGGCGCGGAAGGCTCGACGGCGGACGACGACTGACTCGCTTAGCCCACGGTTTCGACCTGTACGAACTGTACTTCGACGGAGACCTCGTAGCCCAGCGCTCGAACCACCGCATCGTGGACGGGATCGGCGACCGATGGCAGTGGCTGATCGGTCGGGACCGAGATCCGGATCAGCACGTGGTCGACCTCGCTGAAGACGATTTCGTCGGTGCGGCTCACCGTGATCTCGTCGACCTCTGCGGTATCGTAAGGCGGCTCCGAAAGCACGTTTCCAACCGCGTCCTCGACGGCTCGTTCTTCGACAGCGGTCCTGTGGGAGTCGTAGGTGATCCCACCAAGAAACACCGAGAGGAGCAGAATCGAGACGACCAGCAGGACGATCCGCTTGACCACCGCACTCCGAACATCGGACACCCGGAACCACGCTTCGGGACGGTAGCCCGCGTACCACAACACCAGCAGCGCCGCGAGGTTGATCGACAACACATTAACCAACACGAACACGCCGGCACCGAGCGTCAGCGAGGGCAGGCCGTAAGCGATGCCGATTCCCATCGCCGCGGCGGGCGGAATCAGTGCCACCGCAATCATCACCCCAACAAGTGAGACCGAGACGCCGGTCATCAGGCTGAGGATCCCGGCTACCCCCGAACCGAGGGCGATCGCCAGCGCGAGGATGTTCGGGGCGAGCCGCTCGCGGACCTCGCCGATCGTCAGCGGATCGAGCCCGGGCGGCACGAGGTTGCCGAAGCGGAGCGCCGCCGCGAACAGCGCCGCACTACCGACCGCCACCACCATCCCGGTGATCTGGAGCCGGACCCCACGGACGAACAACGCGTGGTCGTCGACCACGGTGCCGACGCTGGCGGCCAGCGCGGGGCCGATCAGCGGCGCGATCACCATCGAGCCGACGACGGTGGCCGCCGAGTCCAACAGCAGGCCCGCGGTGGCGACCACCGAACTGATGACCGTCATCACCAGATAGGTCCGTGGTCCCGACACCAGGTTCTTCGCGTCGGTCTGGATCTCCTCGCGGGCGACCTTGTTCTCACCCGACTCCCTTTGGATGTACTCCTCGGTGAGTTCGTCGAAATGCCGCGAAATCACCGTTTCAGCCTCGACGATGACGGTGTAGGTGTTCTCGTCGATCCCCACCTCTCGGAGGTCTGCCAGCACGGATTCGACGGCGTTCGTCGGCAGCGGAAAGGTGACGATCGCGCTGAACTCCCGGCTGCTGATCTCGTCGGTCACGACGTAGTCGACGTCGGCATCGTCGAGGGTCTCGGTGACCGCCTGCTGGCTCCCTGACGGGATCCGAACCTGGACGAGTCGCACAACGCAGCACTCCATGCGGTCGACTAAAGAACTCAGTGTGCCCTCGGGTGACTGTTCGCAGATTGGACAGCAGGCTATGGCTGGAGCCGACCCAACACGGGGATCTCCGCGATCGTCTCCGCATCGAGATCCGCCCAGTAGAGCCCGGCCGGCCGACGCCCGGTCGACTCAGTCCGGATGGTCCGTGTCGGCGTTACGATCAGATCCAGCGGTACGTCGTGGCGGTCGGTTTCGATGCCGCCGACGACCTGGCAGTCGTGGACAGTCGTGGCGACTGTGGTGGCCTCGTCGACGCGGTCGAACCCCCGCAGAACAGCGAACTCGAGGTCACTGTACCCTTCGCCCTTGCCGACGCGACTTCCCGTCTCGTCTACGGCGACGCTCCCGGAGACGATGAGATCGATCCGTGGCATCTCTGCGGGGTCGACCGGCACCCCGTGTTTCGAACTGCCGGAGACGGTTGTGGCGGCGTCGATGTCGTCGACCTCGTCGGGGTCCAATCTGAGAAACGGCTGCTCGTCGCGGAGCCGCGGGACCGCCATATACACCGTCTTGCCGTCGCGGAGGGCCCGTCGACGGACCGGAAGCTGTGGCGCATCGGGATTACATTTGAGCGTCTCGGCCCGCTGCCACGCTTCGGTGTCGGCCAGTCTATCGGCAGCCTCGCGGTGGTTTTCGAAGTTCGGGATCCGGCCATGGGGCGGAAACGGAAACCGCGCGATTCCCTCCGTTTCGAGGTGGTCCCAGATCCGCTCGCGGAGGTCGTCTTTGGTCATACACACGGACTGTTCGGCTCGTGGAAAACGGTGTCTCTCGAACCGGGTCGACCCCTGACTGGGTCGCCCAGTAGCGTGGTTCTCCGATTAGACAGGTAGCTGCTTGCGGACACACGGGTCGATCAAACCGCCGTTTGGGTCTCCCCTGTTTTTTAGCTCTCTGTGGTAGACGAACGGGGTATGACCGGGGATTCTGAACTACTGCTCTACCTGCTGGTCGGAGGGCCAGCCCTGTTCGTCCTGTTTTTGTTGTTCCTGATGGGCCCCATCGGATGGTTCGTTGCTGCATTTCTCGGGATCGCCGCCATGGTGATCCGCTCGCTCAGCGGTACCGACACCGACTCCCCTTCGACACGAAACTGTCCCGCCTGTGGGGCCCCGAACGAACCCGCCCGAGAGCGCTGTAACTACTGCGACGAGCCGATCTGACGTCCCCTTCCCAGCCGACTCGGTGGACGGATCCCGATCTGTTGATTCGATCCGATCGAACTACGGACCCTATAGAGCAGTATATATTTTCTGAGCGGAATAGCAAAGAGGAGCCCACACGAACCCTCGGTATGTCGACTACGATCGCCTTCGTCTGTGTTCAGAACGCCGGCCGGAGCCAGATGGCAACTGCATTCGCCGAGCAGGCCCGCACGGAACTCGACGCCGAAGACGAAATCGAGATCGAAACCGGCGGCACCCAACCGGCCGACCACGTCCACCCCGAAGTCGTCGACGTGATGCAGGAGATGGGGATCGATCTCTCGGAGCGCACGCCGAAGGAAGTCACTCCCGACGATCTGCGGGCGATGGATCTCGTGGTCACGATGGGCTGTTCGGCCGAGGGTGTCTGTCCGGCCGCGTGGAACGGCGAGAACCGCGACTGGGATCTCGACGATCCGGATGGACAGGATCTCGACTCGGTTCGGGCCATCCGTGACGACATCGAACGACGCGTTGAGGCTTTATTTGAGGAACTCGTGGCGACACAGTAAGATGACCGCCGAACTGACCGAGACGGCGACTGGCCGGGACTGTGTTGCGGAGTCGACCGCCAGCGCGAAGCTGTGTTACACCGTGCTCTGCCACGAGGGCTCCCACACCCAGTCGGCGCTCGCTGCGGAGACCGGGCTCGATCGCAAGACGGTCCAGCGGGCGGTCTCGCTGTTGGTCGACTGCGGGGTCGTCCGCGAGACGGTCGATCCGACCGACGCTCGCCAGAAATGCTACCGACCGATCACGGATCGCTGTTGATTACTCGGAGGGCGACACGCAAGCCGTTTAGCCGCTGGCCGCCCTACCAACCCTATGTTCGAAGATCGCCCCGACCGCGACAGCGAGATCGTGCTCGTCGGCCGGTCGAACGTCGGCAAGTCGACGATTATGCGGGAACTAACGGGTCACGCCGTCCCGACGGGTAAAAAACCGGGCGTCACACGCAAACCGAACCACTTCGATTGGACCGGCGAGAGTTTCATGTTCACCGACCTGCCGGGGTTCGGTTTCATGTCCGGCGTCGAAGGCGATCATCAGGAGGCGATTCAGACGGACATTGTTCGTTATTTGGAGACTAATGCCGACTCGATTCTGGCTGCCGTCCTCGTCGTCGACGGCAAGAGCGTCGTCGACATCATCGACCGCCACAGCGACCGCGGGAACATACCTCACGACGTCGAGATGTTCCACTTCCTCGAAGAGCTGGCTGTCCCGGTCGTCGTCGCGGTCAACAAGATGGACAAGGTCGACGACAAAGACGAGCGGCTTGACGAACTGTGTGATCGGCTCGGGCTCTTTCCGCCGTGGCAGCAGTGGAGCGACGACACAATCGCCCCGATCACGGCGAAGAAAGGTCGGATCAACTCGCTTCGGGAGGTGCTGTCCCACCACCTCCACGAGGCAAAGCGTGACGATCTGCTAAAATTCGTCACAAAGTAGTCGGTGACTACTGAAGCTCAGTCGACCCGGACAGTACAGAGTCTCAAGGTCGTGGCGACACGAGGGCGGATATGGCTCGCAACACGACCGCAGGCTGGTCGCTGATCAGTTCGGGGCTCGTGACACTGCTATTGACCGCACTCCCCGGCGACTCCGTCTGGTGGGGGATCGGGCTGCTCGCTGTCGGGGTGTTCGTGCTTCTCAAGACGTGATCGTGAGCGATTGGTTGCACCCACCATCTCATGGCGGGTTACAGAAGATGGTGGCTCGGAATACGACCTCGTCACACGGGGGTTGGAGGATGGTACGAACCCACTAACAGTTCGAGCGAAAGCATGGTTTGTTGCCTACGCATAATTTATGCAAATAAACAGGCAACTTTGACATTAATTTTCTTGGCACTGTATAGTTAAGCCAATTTGAGAAGTGAGCAGTTCGTGGTTTGAATTGTTGATGCTGTCGCCAGAACTGCTCAGAGAGACGTTGGAAACGGCAAATCTTGAATGTCGGGAGTGAGAGCGGACGGTGACGCCCGTCAGGGCGTTGGCCGTCCGGCTCCACGGGACCGGCTGTTCGCTTAGAGACACAAGCAATTCTTCGACTATTCGGCGTACAACACTCTCATCAGGCGATCTTTCAATGGGTGCATCGAGTAGCTGACAGCGTTCCCGACCCGTCTGAGGCGCAGCCGAAGCGGGTCGCCGTAGACGAGACTGCTGTCAAAATTAATGGCGAGTGTTGGTTGTATGCTGCAATAGACCTCGACACCAAGTTGATTCTGGGTGTCGACCTGTTCGGATCTCATGGGACCGATCCCGCTGCTGCGTTTCTGCATGGGCTCTCTGAGAAACACGACCTCTCCGAGGCCGTGTTTCTCGTCGATGGCTTCGGCTATCAGACTGACATTGTTCGATTAGGACTCAGCGGTCAGCGTGATTATACAGACCGAAACCTAATCGAAAAGTGGTTTCAGATATTTAAAATGAGGATCGACCGCTTCCATAATTCGTGGGTGGGCGGTCGGTCGAGCGTTCGTCGCTGGTGTTCACAGTTTGTACATTATTATAACCGCCAGCGACCGTATCAATCACTCGGTGATCGAACGCCAGCTGAGGAAGTCGTTAACTAGACTGTGCCGACAGTATATAATAATAAATATTACATGAATTTGTTATTATGCATCAGTAATCAGAGGCTACGATCGATCGCTGTCGGCTCTCGATAACGTCGATGAGAAGCAGCGGCGTCGTCCGATAAAAATACCTTGCCGATAGTATTCTATGCTTGTTATCAACATTATCGGAAATTGAATTGTCGACTGTATCTGGTTATGAGATGGTCTTAATATAAGATTATAGTTTGAATTCTTTAGGACTATATTATCAATATTCTTTTACAAAATTGTGAATATATCTATAAAAGAATGAGAATCATACCTGTCCATGGCAGATAGGAATGAGACGCCTACCGCCGACGACACGGAGTACAACAATATACCAACCGATAATCCGAAGGGCTCAGGCTGGCTGCGAAACACAATCACACAACGAATAACCGAGACTGTTGAAGATATTCGAGATCTGCATGATACTCCAGTAGCTGGCAAGGATCGAGCGTCTACAATAGGGACGCTAACTAAGGGTTTTGGGGGATCTCGTCGGAACTTTCTACAGGCTTGCACACTAACAGGGCTTGGTGCCTTTGGGTTACAAATGACTAGTACTGTTGCTGGGGCGACATGTATCAAGGAGGAATGTAATCAAGGGAGACTTGATATCAACGATTATTTTCAGCTCATCGATAACCAGTGGGGAAATCCAGACGCCTCCCAGTGTGTCTGGATAAATGAAGACGGCACGTACGGTTGGGACTTCGACGCTTCGAACACGGAGTCGGGAATCAATTATCCGGAAGTGTTTATCGGAACGCGACCGTGGGGATCTGATACGGGCGTTTCTGAGTTTCCGATTCGGCGTCGGGATATCTCCGAGTTCGTTCTCGATGTCCAAGTTGAGTCATCGATATCTGATGGTGAATGGGATTTCGCACAGGAGTGGTGGTTGATGGAAGAGCCGCCGAGTGTGCAGACAAGAACGTACCAGTACGAGGTCATGCTGCTGCTCGACTGGGGTGGCGGCCACGACCACGGGTCACCGTTATATACTGACCTTTGGACAGATAAATACGGGAACACAATCGATCTCTGGACGATTTATGACTCCGGCGGGACGAGTGCAAAGTTCTATATCTTCCGGGTTCAGGGCGGTCACGACGGTGGCAAAATCGATGCCAAGCGCATTACGGACTGGCTCACACAGCATGAAGGAGTCTCTGAGGATCTCTGGCTCAGTGGCTCGGAACTCGGGAACGAATACTGGCCTCCTGCGGCTGGCCAGACGACGTTTACCGAGTTTGGTGTCACAATAAACGGGTGTACGTACACCAGCACTGGGTCAGCTGAGACGGCTGATAGGACGGCACCGCCAGCTCCGACGACCCTCTCGTCTCCGAGTCACGGCGAAAACACGGTAGAACTTACGTGGGACTCGGTCACTGACTCCGGTGGGTCAGGGCTCGCAGAGTACGTCGTGTATACGGACGGCACTGAAAACCATCGCGTCGACGCCGGAACGACTTCGACGACAGTGTCCGGGCTCGCAGTGGAGACCACGACGCAATTCAGTGTCACCGCGATCGACGGGGCGGGCAACGAATCAGCCACTTCGAACACGATTGCAGTTACCACCGACAGGCCACCAGAGCCCGCTGATATCCAGTCCGGTGGCACCTACAAGCTGGAGAACAAAAACAGTGGACTCGTTTTGGATGTCGGCGGCGATACCGACACCAACGGAGCAACGATCGTCCAGGAGCCGTGGGCAGATACGGAGACAAAGCAATGGGTCGTCCGGGATAACGGCGACGGCAGCTATCGACTTGTAAACAAAGAGAGTGGGAAAGTAGCCGATGTCGAAGCGTGGGCGACGAGCGACGGAGCGGACATCCACCAATGGGAATGGGTAGAAGGCCGGAACCAACGTTGGACACTACTGGACAACGGCGATGGGACGGTTCGGCTACAGAACCGACACAGCGAACTGGCGTTGGAAGTAGCGGACGATTCGACCTCGGCGGGAGCAAACGTACAACAGGGTCACTGGACGGGCGATGACACACAGCGGTGGCACTTCACGCTCCTCGATACCACGGCACTATCTGTCCCGACCGGCCTCGCCTCACCGACCAATGACGATTCGTCAGCCGAGATCGAGTGGGAGGCGTCCACCGACTCCGGCGAATCCGGACTCGCCCAGTACATCGTGTATGTTGACGGTACTGAAGACCATCGTGTCGCCGCCGACACGACCTCGACAACGGTTACAGACATCCCCTCGGAGACCACGGTAGCGCTGACGGTCACAGCGATCGACGCCGAGGGCAACGAATCGGCGGCGTCTGAGCCGATCACCGTCACAACTGACAGCAAGTCCGAATCGTCAGAGATCCAGTCTGGAACAACGTACCGCATCGAAAACAAGAATAGTACCTTGGTGCTGGATGTGGCCAGCGAATCAGCGTCGAATGGGGTGACAATCGTCCAAGAGTCGTGGACGGGGGCGGACACACAACAGTGGGTCGCTCGGGATAACGGCGACGGCACCTATCGACTCGAAAACAGAGGGAGTGGGAAGGTCGTAGATGTCGAATCGTGGTCGGCCAACCAGGGAGGTGACGTTCATCAGTGGTCGTACGTCGGTGGGGCAAACCAGCGGTGGATTCCCATTCGGAACGACGACGGCACGTATCGCTTCGAAAACAAACATAGCGGACTCGTGCTCGACGTGAGGTGGGCCTCAACAGAGACTGGCGCGAACGTCCAGCAGTGGGCGTGGAACGGCGGCGATGGCCAGCGGTGGCAACTCGTCCCCGTTGAAAGCTGAATATGACGGGTTAGTCGTCGTCTAAGCGGATCGTTATTTGCTCGGAGTCCGGGTCGACGATGGTGGATCTAACGGTCTGTGACCTGTCGTCGCTGGTGACCGTGATCTCGTGATCACCATGAAAGACCTGCGTCTCGTACTGCCCGTCTTCGTCTGTGGTGCCTGATTCGTCAGTCCACCACTCATCGAAGACGAGGTCAGTATACACCTCGTAGGCGGGTTTCTTCGACCAGTCGGTGCGGAACAGTGGTGCGTTGTCCTGCCAATGGGCCCCATCCCAAAACCCCCACATCAGGAATCCGACTACTGCGGGGTGACTAAACGCAGTTCGCAACACGATATTGAGATGTTCGGCTTCGTTTGCCTCCGTCCAGCCGTCCCCGTACGTATCGTATTCTGTTATTTTCAGCTCTACGTCTAGTGAGCCAAAGCGGTCGCAGAGTTCACGGAGTCGCTCCGGACTGATCGCCTCCGAGCGGGTGTTGAAATGGCCTTGCATCCCGATTCCATCAACCGGCGCACCCCTGTTCTGTAGATACTGCACCAACTCTTCCATTTTCTTCCGATGGTCTTCATACTCCCCAGTAGTGAGGTTGTACTCGTTGATATAGAACTCCGTCTCCGGAGCGGCGGCTTCGGCTGTCCAGAACCAATCAGCTATCTGTGGGGACTGTTGTGGTGGTTCCTTGGGTGTGATCGCTTCTGTAATGATATGATTGTGAACATGCTCATTGAGTATTTCCCATTCGGTGATCTCGCCCGCGTGCTCCTTGACAATATCCCACGTATGCCCAGTTGTTCGCTCTGTAAGGTAGTCTCCCCGATCGGGATCATCCGATTCTAACTTCGCAACGACATCATCCGGTAGTGTCTTTATATCTAGCCGCTGCCAGAGCACATTATGACCTCGAACATCGATATCACTCTCTAACAGCCATTTGGTCGCACTGTTGGCGACAGCCCGCTTCGTGTCAGATTCCCAATTGTGCCACTTGTGATAGTTTTCGAGCACAGCCGTATTGAATAGATCACGCAGATGAGTCCGGTATGGATCTCCCTCCTCACTGCGATCTATGAGGTGGACAGCGTTGACAGCGGTTCCGAAACAGAACTCGTGGCCCTGCATTGTGATATCGACGAGCGCGTCAGGCACAGGGGCCCCTGTTGGATCCTCAACCGTGACCGAAAGATCAGTTGTTCGAATGTTTTGGATAGCAGCATCAGCTCGTTTTTCCCAGTCGTCTGAACGCTGTGTTTCCTCCTCGGAGCCATGAGACGAAGCCTTCTCGGCGTTCTGGGCGTCACCCAGACAGCCGGTGAGGAGTGGTGTTGGAGTCGTTCCGACAAGCGTGAGGAGTCGACGCCTGTTCACGACAGCCCCCTGAAACGCTTGACAAGTGAAGGATCATCTGCTTTTAACCGCTGAGTTGATACTGACCCACGCTTTGTAGAGCGTATCCCGTCGAACAGTTGGATACAATGATCCCTGATGAAATCAGTTTTGTCCGTATTGATAGGAACTACATCAATACGATCCATACACACAAGTAGTACAGGGTGTACAGTTAGTTAATCATTGGCTATACCAAATATAGTACCAACAAATAATTCAAAATAAACTTTGGTTTATCGAGTTACGCACCTGCTCGGCTCACTCGTGCAGTCGCTAACTAACAAACCTACACAGAGGTTGGTCTCGTCGCTAGTAAGAAGACAATATACTCGTCAGTGACCTTATACTCACAATATAATATCTGTTTCTATGAAACATAGTTACCAAGCAGCATCGGATGGTAGAGTCGGGGAAGACAACGCGCCGATCCGTTCTTGGGATGATAGCTCTCGGTGGGGTCAGTAAACTAGCCGGTGTAACAGCTGGTCAATCAGCAACGACGATCGAACTCACGGGAGGGGTCGGTGGGTGGGAGGGGGTGGCTCCGGACGCCATTGAAGATGAAACCAACCCAACGCTACAGCTGGAGCCAGGAACGACATACAAGATTGTCTGGCGGAACATCGATGGGCTGCCACACAACGAGTGCATAATGGGGGCGAGCACGCCTTCGGCCCGGACGAGTATCTCTATATCGGGTTCGGTGACGGAAGCAGTCAAAACGGTGCTGAAGAAGGGCACGTTGAAGACTGGTACGACGGAAATCCGGGCGGAAACGCCCAAAACGTGACGGAAAATCTGTTGGGGAGCATCCTCCGCATCGACGTTATCGACCAGAGCAACAGCCAACCGTATGAGATTCCGGAAGACAATCCGTTAGTCGGTAGAGATGAGCTCAACGAATACTGGGCGTGGGGGCTTCGAAACCCATGGAAACTCTCGTTTGATTCGACCGGGCGACTGTTCGTCGGAGATCCCGGTGGCCGAAAGTACGAATCTGTGCTCCGCATTGAAAAAGGGAGTAACTACGGCTGGAACGTGAAAGAAGGGACCCACTGCTACGATACGACCGGCCCGGATAGATCGTTCGAAGACTGCCCGAGTCGAACACCTGACGGTGTCCGCGGTGGGGAACCATTCCGTGATCCCATTCTGGAGTATCCACACTGGGACGAACAAGGCAACCCAATCGGTATCGCAACTGTCGGCGGACATGTATACGAAGCCGAAGATATCCCAGCAATAGAAGGAAAATATATTTTCGGTGATTTCAGCCGCTCGTACAAGTATCCTGCTGGATCATTGTTCGCAGCCTCACAGAGAGAAGATGGCAGCTGGGAGATGAGTAAACTCGTTGTCGAAAATAGGTCCAATGGTCAACTGGGTCAGTACCTGCTGGGCTTCAGTAGCGATCAAGATGGACACATCTACGTCCTGACTAACGAAACTGGCGCACCGAACGGAGACTCTGGGTCGGTCCATCGGATTGCTTCGCCGGAGTCTGCGTCTCCAGAGGTCGGTGCGGACACGGATTCGAATCGGCCTGTCGATCGCACTCTCGGAGTAGCAGGTATTCTTGCAGGACTCTCTGGTGTGGCTGGCTATTTCTTATCCAAAAAGGATTCTGAGAATGATTAATTTGCTGAATGGCTGGTAAATAACGGATTGTTGGACATTGGATACTATGTTGTCTCAAGCGGAGTTCTAGAACAGGGAGATCTGCTCGATACTGAGATGAGCACCGTCGGATTCATTCGACGAGAATCGTCAATCGGGTTATGCTAGAACTCGATCAGAATGATTAAGACTGGAGTCCATGCAAGCCATCTATCTGAGTTGATCACTTCTTAATCGTATTCTCTCGATTAACAATCTATGGCTGAGGACCCAGTCAATCCTCTTGAAAACCCCGCGTACAAAGTCGATTTATAGATGGTGGTGGCTCAGTGTGTTACCTCGTCACAAGGGGCTCGGAGGGGGTAACTGTCGTCACTGCCACCACCAGTCGACAGCCGTGGCGGCGATAAAAAGTCGTTTATCCCAAGCGGGCTGGCTCCGAACCGGTCTCGATCTCGGAAATCGCGTCGAGGTCGTCTGCGTCCGCGAAAAAGTGGCTCTCGTATCTGACGATGTAACGGTCCGGTTCGAACTCCTCGGGCGGACTGACCCGCTCGCCGAGCGCATCGCGGATCAGGAGGTCGAACTCGTCGACGCCCGCCGCGACCGTGAGACACGAGGTCGAGGAAAACCGGGGGTTGATCTCGATCACCCGCGGCACGCCATCGTCGCCGACGATCTGCTGGACGTTCAGCGGTCCGGCCGGAGCGAGCGTCTCAAAGAGTTCCCGACAGCTCTCCGCGATCGATGGCGCCCGGCGGGTCGCTCCGAGTACCGTCGACCCCTCCTTTTCGATGGCCTCCTTCGGCACCACGCCGAGCAGCCGGTTGGTCGCGGTGCCGACGACGCTCGTCGTGTATTCGGTGCCGGTGACCCACTCCTGACAGAGGAGTGTCTCAGGGTCGTGTGGCGTCTCCGAGAGGTGTGTCGCCAGTGCGTCGGGGTCTTCGACACGTTCGACACCCCGGCTCCCACGTCCCTGACGCGGCTTGACGACGAGGGGAAACGCATCGGGGTCGATCGATTCGGCCTCCGTCGCCAGCCACGTCTCCGGCACCGGATGACCGGCCGCCGACAGCCGTTCGGCCGTGCGATACTTGTCCATCGCGAGGTCGATCACCTCCTGTCTCGGTGCGACGATCGGAACCTCGCCGGATAGCGCCGCCGCGAGTGACGGAAGGACAGCGAGTTCCTCGTCGACCGTGGGGACGACGACGTCGGCGTCGAACCGATCGACGACGGACGCCATCGTCGCCGGCCACGCCTCGTCGGTCGCCGGCGGGACCGACGCACCGTCGTCGGCGAACCGGATCCCGGCAGCGGTCGGATTCATGTCGACGCCGATGACGCGGTGAGCAGTCTCCGTCGTAAGTGACCGGATCGCACCCAGTCCACAGGCACCGCCGGCCCCTGTCACAACGATCGTTGCCATGGCCGGTCGTGGCGATCTATTTATTTATTTATACACTCACTACCGAGTTTCGTGGCAGTAGGGAGAGGCTACTGAAGTGTCGACCGGTCGAGTGTGGAACAGACGATGGCCGAGGCAATCCTTTTCGATCTCGATGGCACCCTGTTCGACGACCGGCAGTATATCCGCGGCGGCCTGCGGAATGCTAGCAGTGTCCTCGCGGCCCGAACCGGCGTCGACCTCACCGACGAACTGCTCGATGCCTACTTCGAGCGGGGCTGTACGGAGTCGACGTTCGATACCGTACTGAACGAACACGGGCTGTCGACAGAACTGGTGTCGGAACTCGTCGACACATATCACGACAACCACGCCGACCTATGGCCGTTTCCCGACACAGTGCCGGTGCTTGACGCACTCACGGACTCCTGCCGGCTGGGAGTGATCACCGGTGGCACGAACGGACGGGCGAAACTCGATCGGCTCGGGCTGACCGACTACTTCGAGATCGTCTACGTAACCACCGAGCGCGACAGTTCGAAGCGGAGCCCTGCTGTCTTCGAGTCGGCCCTCGATGCGTTCGATGTCTCCCCGACGGCGGCGATCTACGTCGGCGACCGTCCGGCGCTCGATTTCCCGCAGCCGAACCGGCTCGGGATGACGACCGTCCGCATCGTAAGGGGCCGCTACGCCAACGCTGACGCCACCGGGGACGCACGACCGGACTACGCGGTCGACGGGCTTGACGAACTCCTCGCACTCGCTGACGTTTGACTCTATACGGATCCGTCGACCAGCCGTGACCGCGGACGTTCGCCAGAACTACGGCCGTTGGGTCGTTCCGTGCGCGATTGGCGCGCCGGGGTTGGCACGTTTAATCCGAATAACCTGGTAGGATTCGGCGTACCGGGTGTTCGCCTGCCGGCCGCGGAACCGTGCGAGCCCCTTCATCGCTTCGGCTTCCAAATACTTCTTTTCGCTCTGGCTTTCATGGGCCCTGATCGCTTCGATCTTCTGTTCGAGCACGTCCTCGGTCAACGAATTGTAGTACTGGGGATTGAACGACGACCGTGTCGACGGTGACTCGAACGCGAGGACCTCGTCGATGTTTCTCGAAGCGGCGATCGACGACAGCGCGGCCCGGCGGTGGTCTTGGTGGGTGTCCTCCTCAGTGTGGACATAGACTCGATCGGCATTGACCGCTGTGAGGTGGTCGTTGATCCGCTTGATGATCTCGTCGTTGTACGGGACGCGCGTATCCTCGTAGCCGAGAAAGTGGATGTCGTCGACGCCGAGGATGTCGGCGGCGGTTCTGGCCTCACGCTCGCGCTGTGATTGGTCGGAGAGCTCGCCGCCTCTCGTGAGAACGAGAAACCGCACTGCGTCCCCGTTCTGTCGGTGCAGCGCAAGCGAACCGCCAGCCCCGAGTTCGATATCGTCCGGGTGGGCACCGATTGCTACGATATTCATCATCCCAATCGAGAGATCCTATTGTGAAAGTTAATTACCTCTTGTAAACCATGCAATCTAAAATTACTAACCATCTACAGAAGTAGCCTCGTACATACTCGGTGGGGAGCAGCTCCGACACCAATCCGAACGGGATTCAACGCGACCGGAATCCGATCGTCGACCGCCTCCGGCAGCGAGCTCCCACACTGACGTGCTACCGAGGTGGTCTCCCGACCTCGGAGGTTCTTTCCGATCGCCTCGCTCGTTCGTCGGCTGTTGTTTCGTTCTCATACCACTCCATTTCAAAGAACGTATTTTGTTAGTTACTGTTTATTGACCATTTATGCGTGTTAGTTACTGCATACTCTGACGTCAATGCCGTTTGGTCAACTATTTGTTTCCGTCTGAACCACTCTCTCGTTCACCTGTGCGAGACGGACTATCCCCACCGGTCGGATCGGCTGTTAATCGAATCATACTATCTTTTATACAGAGTTATCAAATTCAGTGGCTTTTTAGCTGGTTTGTGGTTGGATAGTATCTACAATCTAACAATGTAGTACCGACATGTGATTTCCCGTTAGGTCATGTACACGGATACCCGGATCGTCGACGCAACTGTAACAGCGACGGCAGTCTCACGGAGGCCGAACCGATGAGTGAAGAGGCCGCAACTGTCCGGTGTGGGATCGTCGGGCTCGGCTACGTCGGGCTCAATCTTGCGGAGCTGTTTACGGCCGCGGGGTACCCGACTGTCGGCTACGACATCGACCGGCAGAAGATCGCTGCGCTGCAGGCGGGCCGAGATCCGACCGGCGAGTTCCCCGACGGAACCTTCGCTGACCGGCCGGTCGAGTTCACGAACACGCCGGCGTCGATCGGCGACTGCGAGTTCGTGTTCGTCGCCGTTCCCTCGCCGCTCGACGAACACTCCGAGCCCGATCTCTCGACGCTCAAAGCCGCCAGCGAGACGGTCGGCGAACATCTCGGGGAGGACGCGATCGTCGTCTACGAGTCGACGCTCTACCCCGGGACGACACGCGAGGAACTCCGCCCGGCGCTTGAACGCGGCGCGGCCCGACAGGGCAGCCCGTCGTTCAGCGTCGGCTACTCCCCCGAGCGGATCGTCCCCGGTTCCGCCGGCAAGCCAGCGGCTGAGATCACGAAGCTCGTGAGCGCCGAAGACGAGTTGACCCGCGATCGACTGCAGGCCCTCTTCGTAGACGCGATTGCGGGAGAGGTTCATCCGACGGAGACGATCGAGGTCGCCGAAGCAGCCAAATGTCTCGAAAACACCCAGCGAGACATCAACATCGCCCTCGTCAACGAGTTCACGATGGGGGCCCACCAGCTGGATTTCGACCTCGATCCATACGCGGTCCTCGAAGCCGCGGGCACGAAGTGGAGTTTCCACGACTACCGGCCCGGGATCGTCGGCGGCCACTGTATCCCGGTCGACCCCCACTACCTCCGGCACAGCTTCGAAGAAGCCGGCTTCGAGCCGGCGGTGCTCAACAGCTCCCGGCGGGTCAACGAACGGATGCGATCCCACGTCGCCACGATCACCGTTGACGCCCTCGAATCGGCGGGCAAACACGTGCCACCGGCCGAAGAGGGGCTTGTGCGCGGCGACGGCAGCGGTCAGCTGTCGCCCCCGCGGCTCCTCCTGCTCGGGCTTGCGTACAAACCCAACGTGAGCGACCTGCGGAACTCACCGGCACTCGGCGTCGCGGACGAACTCCAAGCCGAGGGCATCGAGGTCGTCGGCCACGATCCGCTCGCCGACCCCGAGGTCGCCGCCGACGCCTTCGACTTCGAGATCCAGCCGACCGCCGACTTCGAGGGGTGTGACGGCGTCGCCGTCCTCACACCCCACGACGAACTCCGTTCGCTCGATCTGGAGTCTACCGCCGAGTCGATGGCCGACGAGCCGGTCTTCGTCGACGTCGGCAACGCCTTCGACCGGGACGACGTGGCCGCCGCTGGCTTCAGCTACCGGAGGCCCTGAGATGTACGAGGGTCACTCGGTCGGCGTCGTCGTGCCGGCGTACAACGAAGCCGGGCTCGTCGAGGACGTCATCGACGAGATGCCCGACTACACCGATCGACTCTACGTCGTCGACGACGCCTCGATCGACCGGACGTGGGCGGCGATCCGGGAGGCCGCAGCGCGCCGAGCCGGAACTGCCGGCGTCGACGAACCCGCCGAGCCGATGACGACCGACGGCCACGGCGGGACAGTCGCGGCCGAACAGCTCCCGGAGGCGGCGGCCGAGGCCGGCGGCGGGGCAGGAGTGGTAACCGCCCCGTCAGTGTCGGCGGACGACCCCGCCACGACTGGCCCCGTCTCGAACGGCTCCGCCTCGAAGGAAGCCGTCGACTCCGAGTCGGAGCAACTCGGCGGCCAGCACGCCGAACAGGTGGTCGGTCGGCTTTCGGCCGCTGAGACGATCGGCGAGGTGATCTGTCTCCGCCATGCCAAAAATCGCGGGGCCGGCGGCGCGATCAAGACCGGCTATCTCGCAGCGATCGACGACGGCGTCGACATCGTCGCCACCGTCGACGCAGACGGACAGATGAACTGCGAGACGCTTTCGGAGCTGCTCGATCCACTCGTCGACGACGAGGCCGACTACGCCAAGGGCAACCGGTTCCACGACACGGAGGTCCTGCGGAACATGCCGCCGTTCCGGCTGACCGGCAACCTCTTGTTGACCGGGCTGACTCGGATCGCCAGCGGCTACTGGGGGTTGCGGGATCCACAAAACGGGTTCACCGCCACGACACGGGAAACCCTCGTCGAGGCCAATATCGGGACGCTCTGGACATACTACGGCTACATGAACCAGCTGATGGGCCGGTTCAACGCCAACGGGGTTCGGATCGTCGACGTGCCGATGGAGACGATCTACGATAAAGAAGAAAGCAGCATCGAGTACGGCCCCTATATCCGGAAGGTGTCGCTGTTGCTGCTCAGAACGTTCGTCCTGCGGCTCGTTTCCAAGCGAGGGATCGCCGCCCGAACCACCGCGGCCTGTTATCTGGCTGGCACGTTCACTGTCGGTACCAGTCTTCTCGCGGCTATTCGGGGCGACGACGGCGTCGACGGCTGGGGGTCGCTGGTCGGTGTCCTCGCGTTCCTCGCCGGGATCGTAGTCGACGCCGCCACACCGCCGGGCGTTCTCAGGTGGGAAGACCGATGATCGGCCCGACCGCCGAGTTGGCAGGTCGGTCGATCCGTACTGCCGGAGCGTGGGTCGACCGTCACCGGGCCGATAGGCCGGACGCGTAACCGCTCGCACAACCCGATCGATGATTTCGCTCTCGAACCTCTCGCGGGACGTCACCTCGGAGGCCAGCGCCCGACTCGTCTACTACCTGTCGTCGGCCGCAGTGATCGTCTTTCTCTCACGGCGGCTGGAGCCGTCGGCCTACGGGACGCTGTTTCTGGCGATCTCGGTGTTGACCGTCTTTCGGCTGTTCAGTAGTCTGGGACTGGCGAAATCCGCCGCCAGATACGTCTCCAGCTACACCGGCGTCGACGACGGCCAGATCAGACACGTCGTGGTCCGATCGCTGCGGTACAACCTCGTCACGATCGCCGTCGTCACCGGCGTTGCCGTGGCGGGGGCGGGGCCCATCGCCGCGGCACTCGGGAACCCGGCGCTCGAACCCCTGTTGGTTGTCGGCGGCTGTTACATCGTTGCCGCGACGCTGTACAACTACACCCGCGTCGTACTACAGGGGTTTCAGGCGATCGGTGCCAGCGCAACGGTGTATGCGAGCGAAGGGATCGGCCGGATCGTCGGCGTGCTCCTGTTGGTCAGTTTGGGCTACGAGCTGTTCGGCGCACTGGTCGGGTTCATTCTGGGATTTGCGATCGCGGCGATCCTCGGGGTGTGGCTGCTGTACAGGCGGCTCCCGTCGGCGGCCGACACCGACCCGATCGAGGACGGGCTCGAACGCCGGCTCCTGCGGTACAGCCTGCCGCTGGCGGTCACCCGCGGGGCATGGGTACTCGACCGCGAGATCGACCTGATCCTCGTCGGCTACCTCCTCGAGTCGGCGGTCGTCGGCTACTACGCCATCGGTAAGCAGGTCGTCACCTTCTGTAGCGGGATGGCCGGCTCGATCGGGTTCTCTCTCGGGCCGCAGTTCGACGAGTCGACCGTCTCGAAGAGCACGCGTCACGCCCGACGGACCTACGAGACGGTGTTGACCTATGTCCTGTTGGTCTACGTCCCGGCCGTCGCCGGGCTGGCGATCCTCGCCGAGCCGGTCGTGACGGCGGTCTTCGGTGCGGCCTACCAGGACGCGGTCCCGATCCTTCAGGTCTTCTGTGCGGCGATCATCCTCATGTCGATCACGGAACTCACCGAGGACATCTTGGACTATCTCGGGCGTGCGAACACCCGCGCGGTGTTCAAAATCGCCACCTCGGGCGGGAACGTCGTTCTCAGCGTCCTGTTGATCCGGTCGTTCGGCGCGGTCGGTGCGGCGGTCGCGACGGTCTGCATGCAAGCGATCTACGCCGGTCTCTGTCTGTTCGTCGTCAAAAGCGAGATCGGGCTCCGGACCCGACACCTCCTGACACAGACCGCCCGCATCCTCGGGATCACGGCCGTCATGTCGGCGGTCGTCGTTTTCCTGACCCGATATGTGAGTGGTCCGCTCACCATCGGCGCGACGATCCTCTCCGGCGTCGTGGTCTGGGGGCTGCTCGCAGTGATGACGGGATTCGTCTCGCCGGCATCGCTTGGCAACATCGGCCTCTCGGAGCAGAACTGAGGCGACCGAAGCGATTGGGGCGGTCGACGACTCCGGTAGCCGGTCACTACGACCCCCTCCGGGAGTACTGTTGGAATCGAACCTCCCGCCCCGTCTGCGGCGAAACCTCCCTGTACCGGTGCGTTTCGGACGGTAGTCACTGTTTACTGAACTTGGCGTCGACCACTCGACCTGTGTGTACTGTAGTATCCGCTTCATAACCAAGGTGATCCGTCTCCGGTGGTGACGTATGCAACCGGAACTGACCGTCCCCATCGGCCGGCTGGTTCGATCGACCGCGGCAACCGATTTAGGTGGTACGCGAGGTTTCGATTCGCCATGACTGCGCTGTCGACAGCGCACCGACTGCTGCCGCCCTACCGGCAGCTCACGCGGCTCGTGCCCTATCTCGCCGTTACGGCCGCGCTCTGCGGGACCGCCCTCCCGTTGTTGGTCGGGCTCGACACGTTCGCGATCGTCTCGCTGTATGCGACGGTGCCGATTCTCGTCGCCTCGGCGACCTACTTCGTGACCAACGGCTCCCTCGCGATCGACCAGCCGATGGCCCACCCGCTGTCGTGGCTCGGCATGAAGTTGTTCGTCGCTATCTACTTTGTCGTGCACGCCACCGCCGTCCTTCTGGCGGCGACCGCCGAGGTTCGACCGTTTGCCTACTACGGCCTCATCGCGTTTGCGGCCGGGCTCATCCTGTTTCAGATCCTCCGCTCCAGTCTTGAACGGTCCCACGTTGCGGTGATCCTCCTGCAGACGAGTCTGCTGTTATTGGGGCTGATCTGGTCGGTGACACTGAAGTACGACTACTTCTTCGGCCGGACGGACGTCTTCCCACACCACGCGTTTATCACCGAGCTCCTGTCGACCAACGCCATCACTGCCGCCTTCGAGGCCTACCAACCGTTTCCGCTGTGGCACCTCTTGGTCGGTTTTCAGGCGATGTTGTTCGACGTCGACCCGCTTACGCTCTCGTATCTAACCACTGGCCTGCTGTACGGGCTCGTCCCGATCGTGATCTACGCGCTCACACGCCGGTTTCTGTTTCCCAAGCGGACCGCGCTCGTGGCGGCACTCGGGGTGTGCTTCAACCCCTTTGTGATCCTCTATGGGATGTACTCCATCCCCCGGAGCGTCACCTCGTTTCTCACGGTGTTCTGTCTCCTCGTGCTCCTCGTCGAGGGACGCCGAGCGGCAGCCCTCTACCTCGGGCTGTTGGGTGGGATCGCCGTCTACCACACCGTCAGTCTCCCGTTCGTTTTCGTCGTCGTCGGCTGCTGGTTCGTCGCCGAACGGGTCGTTGCGGCTACCGTCGATCAGTCGGCCGCGTTCCCGACGGTCGTCGAACCGTGGCAACTCCTCGCTATCCCAGCCATACAGGCTGGCTACTGGCTGATTAGCGGCTCAGAGATCGTCAGCCGGCTCGTCGACCTCGTCAGCGGCGAGACCACGTTTTCGGCCGGCAGCGACGGCGCGACGCTGGCGAGCCAGTTCGTCGGTGCACCCTATCAGGAGTTGATTAACTATCTCGTCTTCGGGCTGATCATCTTCTTCGTGCTCGTGGCGGTGACACAGGGCCACACGGCGCTCGACCTCTCACAGCGCGGGAAAGCGTTGCTCCTTGCGGCGCTGGCGTTGGCGACCGTCTCCGTGCCGGGACCTGCGCTGTTGGTCGGTGCCGTCTCAGATATCACGCCGGATATGATGTTCCGGTTCGGCCAGTACACCTTCCCATTTATTTCGATCGCCGTCGGCGTCGGGATCGTTTCAGTAGTCAGAACCAACTGCCCGATCGGCGGTCAACGAGCCAGAACGGCGGTCGTCCTGCTACTCGTGTTCTCGGCAGCCTTCTTGGCCGTCTCGAACGATTTCGTCGCCTCCGACAACCCGCTGGCCGAACGGGAAGACGCCTACTCGTTCCACCTCTCGGAGGCCGAGACCACGAGCCTGACGACACTCGGTGAACGCTCCGAGGGGGCGGTCACCGGTGATTACGTCACCTGCCGGTATCTCGACTACCCCGGCAACAGCGGCTGCGGGATCATTCAGGCCGACCTCACCGACGACCGGCTCCATTTCCCCGCGGAGTCGGTGTTCGTCCTCCGGACGGGCGAACTCGAACGGCGTCCCCTGAGCGTCTACCCAACCAGCGAGCCGGTCGACGAGCCGCCGTACTCGAACAATCGCGACTCCGTGCCGTCGACCGCCGGGCTCTGGAACGAGCTGCCGGACCGGAACAAGGTCTACGATTCGAGCGAGGTGTCGGGGTACGCCGCCCGGTAGCTAGCCGGGCCGTGGCCGCCGATGATGAACCCGGCGTTATGCGGTCGGTATCTATGAATAATTTTGTAGTATCGGATTTGTTTTCCGCACATATATTTAAATATGAACTTATTACAATCTGGTAAAAACGACAGTTGTGGCGAATAATCACGACTACAATACACCTGACGAAGGACGGACCGATTGGCATCTCCCGTTGAACGCCAACTTCGAGCAGTTGGACACCGATGTCGAGATCAGGGACCGCGAGGACGCCCGCGACTCCTACCAGCCGAAAGACGGCGCGAAGTTCTTCGCCGTCGACACGGGGGCGGTGTTCCTGGGGGACGGCGACCAGTGGTCGACAGTGCCCCAAGCGTCGCTGTCGGTCGAGGAATCGTTCCGACTGCCGGTGACGGAGTCGGATCCCGACGCGCCGACCGCCGGCGAGATGTGGTTCCGACGTGATCTCGGCGAGGTTCGGGTCGGCACCCCCGACGGTGTCCGATCGCTTCCGGGCGGGACCGACGAGTCAACCGACGAGGAGCCAGCCGACGACACCGTGAGCTACGACGTCGTCGAGCCGTTCGACGACTCCAGTTGGATCGAGACGTTCGGCGAGGAGTGGGACTACGGCGTCGACTCGAACGCGTCGATCCGAAGCGTCAGCGGGCGGGACGGCAACCAGCTTCAGATGCGGGTTCCCAGCGGGGAGAACCGCGGCGTCTATACCGTCCACAACCACCGGAAGCGAACCGGCTCCGGGCTGAGTGAGTGTTATCACTCGTTTTATCTGCGGTTCGAGCCGGGGTTTTACGACGGTCTCAACGACGACGGGAAGCTTCCAGGCTTCGCCGGACGGGACGGCACCAGCGAGGGCGCTGGCGGGAGTCCGGCACGCGGCACCGGCTGGTCGGCTCGCATGGGGTGGGACGACCCGTGGGACCACAGCGGCTCGGATATTCCGCTCGACTGGTATATCTACCACATGGATGCCGGCGGTTCCTACGGCGAGCACAACTTCATCGCGCTGCTCGAAGAGGGTCGGTGGTACAAAATCGAGCAGTATCTCGACATCGGCGAGCCGAACACCAACGACGGGGTGTTGCGCTGCTGGGTCGACGGGGACCTCGAATACGACCGGCAGGACCTGCGCTGGCGGAAATCCGGCGGCAACGACATCCAGTGGACGTGGTGGGACTTCTACCACGGCGGCGGCAACAGAGCCGGCGACGACATCTACGTCCAGTTCGACGACCTCAAGATCAAACGCGGCGGGATGCCCTAATCGGTCGGGGTAGCCGTCGACTACCCGGTTCGTCAACGGGTCGACCGCGGCAGTAGGCGGCGTACAACAATGGTCGCGTCCGGTCTCGGGGACGGTACGAAACCATGGCGTCTCAGAAACGAACCGAGCCCGAACCGACCGTCCAGATGATCGGGACGCTCCCGCCGTGGAAGGGGATCCCTGCCTACTGCAAGGAGATCTTTCAGGGGATCGACCAACAGTTGGAGTCCTTCAAGTTCACGGGGTGGACCGATCTGTATCCTGCCTCGCTGTACCCCGGCGGCGAGCCGAAAACCGACGAAGAGCCGGTCGAAGCCGACAACATCGAGCGGGAACTCTCGTGGTACAACCCGCTCAGTTGGATCTCGGTCGGCCTCGACAGCGACGTCGAGCTGATCCACGCCCAGTGGTGGTCCTACCCGCTTGCCATCCCCTACGTCTCGATCTTCACGCTCGGCAAACTCCGGGGGAAGACGGTGCTCGTCACGGTTCACAACGTCGAGCCACACGAACAAAACGCCCTCACCCGGTTTCTCAACGATCTGGTGTATCGCTTCGCCGACGAGTACGTTGTCCACAGCGAGGCAAACAAATCCCAGTTCAGCCGGACGAAAGGCGTCGACCCCGACGACATCCACGTAATCGCCCATCCGACGATCGGCCCCGAACCCGAGGGGCTCACCAATGCTGATGGGCTCGAACGGCTCGGACTCGATACGTCGCTGAACACGATCCTCTTTTTCGGCAACATCAGGGAGTACAAGGGGCTCGAATCGCTGATCCGGATGACCGACTCCCTCAACGAGGACCGAGCGGTCGACCTCATCGTCGCCGGCAAATGCTGGGACGACTGGACGGACTATCAAGAGCTGATCGACGCTCGCGGCCTCGACGATCGGGTCCACCGGTATCAGGGATTCATTCCCGAAGATCAACTGGAGGCCTTCTTCGCCGCGGCCGACGTGGTCGCGCTCCCGTACGAGCATTTCGACGCCCAAAGCGGAGTCGCGGGGCTTGCCAACCACTTCGGGACGGTGTCGGTCGGCTACGACGTCGGGGGGTTGGCCGAACAGGTCGACCTCGTGGCGGCCGACCGCACCGAGTTCGAGCAGTTGCTCCGGACCGCCCTGTTCGCCGAGGTCGAAAAGAGGGAGGTTACCGACGACAGCGTCGCGAAACACGTCGATCTCTACGATCGGCTGCTCGACGGCGGCTCCTCCTAACCGCCAGTCGTCGGCACACGCTACAGCAGTCGGTCAACGAGCGATCCCCGCTCGCCGGTGGTCTCCGCGGTCGCGTGGCCGACTGTCTCGCTGGTCGGAATCTCGCTGGGACAGGCCGCCGGTTGGGGGCCGTCGAACCCCTCGACCTGGTTGCCACAGACGATCCCTTGGTCGTCGACGATCGGCGTATCCGATCGAATGATGACGGACTCACGCTCGATATCGCCGATCCGGCAGCCGTAGATGTCGTTGCCGGCCACCGGCTGCTCGTCGGTGGCGGGAGCGAACTCGACGCCGATCGGGCTGTCGGCGATATCGCACCACCGAGCGGTGCTATCCTGACTCTTGAAGCTGATTGCTCCCGGCGTCTCGTCGGTTCCGACGTGGCCGGCGTTGCGGTCGGTCAGGTACTCGACGGTGACGTTCCGGGTGCCCTCCTTCAGGTCGACGGCCATGGCGTGGGGATGGCCCTCGCTGTTGTCGATATGGTGGATCCTGACGTCCCGCGTCTCGTCGAGTTCGGTCCACGGATGCCAGTCGGCACCGAGATTGCTGTGGGAGGTCCCGATGTAGAACAGCTCGCCGTTGCGGCTCTCCTCGCCGCCGAGTTGGTAGTTGCCGCCCGCGAGACCGGATATCCGAGTCGGGCCGAGCTCGGCGCCGACGGTCCGTTCGAGTCCGACGAGGCTCCGCCGGCTGTAGCCGATGGCGTGGGGGGCGACCACGATATCCCGGAGGTAGTCGTCGGTCGACAGCGGCGGACGCGTCTGGACGAGTTGTCCCGTCACATAGGACGCGAGCCGGTCGGGGTGGTCGGGATCGAGGAGCCCTTCGATAGTGAGTCCACGCAGGTGGATGTGACTGTGATTGATGCGGACGATCCCGTAGGCACCGCGTGCGCCGCGGAGAACTGCCGACTCCGGGCCGACGATCGTGATCGGCTCGTCGGCGGTCCCGCTTCGGGCCGTCGTGATCTTCTCGCGGTAGGTGCCGGCGGGAACGGTCACGGTGTCGCCTGCGGTCGCCGCGTCGACGGCCGCCTGAATCGTCTCGAAGGTCTCATCGGGCGTGTGCTCGCCGGCCGCGGTCAGGGTGCGGCCTCTGACGACACCCACCTCTTCGGTCCGGGAACTACACCCCGCCAGTACCGCCGACAGCCCGGCTGCGACTCCGGAGGCAAGCAGCCGTCGACGCGACCGATCGATCCCGGTCATCGTGGCGTCGACCCGCCGGGCGGACTCGTCGTCCACAGGTGTACGTCGTAGCTCGCGGTCTCCGGCGAGGGTTCGGCCGGCGGATCGCCGGTGTACAGGAACCAGACGATACGGTTTCGGTCATCGGCCGTCGGCGTGAACGCGTACTCTCGGACCCGCGTTTCGCCGTCGTCGACGGCCATCTCGAAACGGTCAATCTCGGTTCGTTCGTCGACGGTTCGATCACTACTGTCGCCCGACACCTCTTCGGCAACGACGACGACCGTGTAGGTTAGGTCCCGTCCCTCGTGGTTACTGACGCTGACACCGACGGTCGGACTCGTCGACGACGCGAGCCGTTCGGCGGCCCCGTCGCCGACGATTCGCTCGCCGTCGTCGACGAGCATGAGTTCGGAGTAGCCGTCGGCCGCTGACGGATCCGTCGCCGCATAGCCGACGCTGGCGGCGAAACACACGACCGACAGCACAAGCAGGACGGTGAGAGTGAGGCTCTGATATCCGTCGTAGGCGAGCCACTTCGAGCGGAGTTCGGTCAGCCAGCCGGGTGGCTGCAGTCGGAACCGGACGTCGGCGGGGCGGCGTCGCCGGCGTATCGCGGCGAGGCCGATTAGCGCGACCGTCACGGCGCTGACCGACAGCACGAACGGGGCCAGGCGGACGCCGACCGACGTGCGATCGAGGACGAACCCGACCAACGGTACGAGGACGATACTGGTGGCGATCGCCAAAAGGTATCGCTCGGTCGGGGTGATCGCAGACAGCGGCGTATCGTCGTCCGTCGACACGTTCTCGGTCGGCTCGTCGGTTCGGGACCGCTCGGGATAGAGTGCCGCAAGGAGAGCGTAGCCGGGGACGACGAAGGCGACGGCGAGTCCCAATGGAATCCGAAGGGGGGTCTCGCGGAGTCCCGGCGCGAAGACGGCGAGGTTGAGCGCGATCACGATCACGACTGCGACCGCGAGGTCGGTCGACCAGTGATACCGTCCGGGTCGTCTATCGGATGGGCGGGCGTCCATGTAGCCGCGGGTTCGGTCGACTGGCTAAAAGTATGTCACCGACTACTGACCAGTATGGAGTGCCTTACACTCGCCGTCACTCCATCTCGGGGGTCGTGGGGTACTGCTCGCAGACCATCCGGAGCCCCTCTTCGAAGGAGACCTGCGGCTCCCAGCCGGTCGCCGCATGCATCTTCGCGTAATCGGCACAGGTGTCGTGGACGTACACCGATTCGGGGATCGGGTTTGCGACGTACTCGGGGTCGACGTCGGTGCCGAGGATCTCGTTGAGCGTCGCCACGACGGTGTTGAAATCGTGGCTCTCACCCGTGCCGAGGTTGTAGATCCCCGACAGCTCGTGTTCGGCGGCCGCTTCGAGCCCACGAACGATGTCGGAGACGTGGGTGAAATCCCGCGTCTGGCTGCCGTCGCCGTAGAGAACCGGCGACTCTCCGCCGGCGATATCGTCGGCGAACTGTGCGATCACGTTGGCGTATTCCCCTTTGTGTGCCTCCGAACCGCCGTACCCTTGATAGACCGAAAACAGGCGCATCCCCGCCATCGACATGTCGTAGTGGTTCCCGAAGTACTCCGCGTAGGCCTCTCGGGCCATCTTCGAAGCTTCGTACCCTGTGTTAATCGAAATCTCCATATCTTCCGGCGACGGGTGTGTCTGGCTGCCGTAGATCGACGACGTCGACGCGTAGACGACCGTCTCACAGCCGTCGGCTCGGGCCTGTTCGGCGGTGTTGACGAACCCCTCGACGTTGACCCGTGCGCCCGTGGTCGGATCGTCCTCGTGCATCGCGTACGACGAGAGGGCCGCCAAGTGGAAGACGACGTCAACGTCCGTCGGGAGTGACTCGTCGACGACGCTCCGTTCGAGGAACATCACTTCGTCGTCGAGATTCGTCGGCGTCCCGAGATAGCCGTTGTCGACGACGGTCACATCGTTCCGTTCGGCCAACCGATTGGCGAGGTTCGAGCCGACGAACCCCGCACCGCCAGTGACTAGTATGTCTCTATCTGTAATCATGTGTTTCGAGATGGAACCCGGATACCGACCGGAAGACCATCCCTCTACCACCGATTTTGACAGAAACGAATTAGTTAGATGTCAGCTAATTTGACATTAGCGACCGGTTAGCTAGCGATCACGGTCCGGCAGACGGCCGCTCGGATGGTTTTCGGGGCTGCAGTGGCTGCCGCCGTCGGAGCCGTGGGGCTAATCGAGGACGGTTTCGCGGCGCACCGTCTGGTTGCCGGCGGTGTCGGTGGCGCTCACCGTCACTTCGTAGTATCGGTCGTCGCCGACGTCGACCCGGAACGGCTCGATGCCGCTCGCCGTCGCGCCGTCGGTGTAGACGAGTTCCCACTGGATCGTCTGCCGGTAGTCCGTGACGAGGATGATCACCGACTGGAGGTCACTATCGGCGTCCGAGACGCCCCAGTCGACCAGCAGGTCGGCCTGTCCGTCCGACGCCGGCACGTCCTCGACTGCGAGCCGGTCGATCTCGGGGGTCGTCTCGGCGGCCGCGGGTGTGGTGACGGTTGCGACATCCCCGGTAGCGGTCTCGTCGGCTTCGGCGACCGCCCGGTACTCGTAGGTCGTCGACGGCGAGAGCCCCGAGACCGTCCGGTCGAAGGAGCCGCCCTCCGTCAACTGCTCGGTCGCGGTCGTCGACCAGCCGTCGGCGTCGGCTTGTCGGTACTCGAAAAACACGGTCGCTGGCTCGGAGAGCTCTGCAACGGTCCCCGTGACCGTCACCGACGACGGGGAGGTCGCATCGGCCCCGTCAGTCGTGACGGCCAGCGTCGGCTCGTCGACCGTTTCGTCGCCATCCGAATCGGAGCCAGCACCGGGGAAGCCGAAGCCGCCAGCGCCGTACTGGCCGGTTCCGTACCCCGGTTCCGTCTGTGCGGCGACCGACCCGCCGCCGATAACCGGTGCGGCAGCCCCAGCAGCCCCGGCGGCCGCCAACGAGAGATATCCTCGGCGGCCGATCGTCGTGGCCGATCCGCTGCCGGCAGTGTCTCCATCTGTCGTGTCCGTTTGGCTATGCGTCGACTGTTCGCTGTGGTGCCCGGTGGGATTCACGGGTAGTGGTTCGAAGTGGAATATATAAGGTTTCGGAACAGTGTTTTATTTATGCTACTTTAGGTTATATATGAGGTCTTTTGAGAGTATTTATACAGCACTATAATCACGAAAAATGTGTTTTTAATTCCTCTCATACCAGTTATTACGGTATAAGTAGGTACACAGTAATTACCAGTTGTATACGGATAGTATATCCCGGTAAGCTGCCGTGTTACTATTTATCTGGTATGTATAGCTAATGATGTGTCCGTATGTATGCTGTATCCGATACGTTCGCCGTCGAACCGGCATTCTGGCGCGCGTTCTACTCGTCGACGATCCAGCCGTCTTCGGTCGGGGCGATCGCGCCGGCATCCAACTTGTCGGCGACTTCGCCGAGTGTGAGGGCCTTGGTGTCGCCCGCCGTGGCGTACTCCACCAGTTCTTCGAGGGTCTCCCGCTGCTGCTGATCCGCATAAAAGTAGTAGTGCAGCATGATCACGTTCAGCCCCGAGGCCTCGTTGTTCCGGTCGATTCCTCGTTTCAGCGTCTCGATGTCCCGTACCGACTCGGTATCCCAGTCCTCCATCGAGAGGTTCATCGGCAGATGTGTGAGGTCGCCGTCGAGCTGGTATCCCTCCACGTCGAACTGGTCTTCGAGCGTGTACCAGTTCCCGGAGACGAGGCTGAACCCCTCGTCGGCCAGCACGTCAGCAGTCGTCTCGTCGTAGGTGTTGTACGGCGGGACGAACACGTCCGTGTCCCAGCCGTGGTCGTCGAACAGGTCGGTTGCGGCAGTGATCCGGTCCCGCTGGGCGGCCGCGTTGAGCCCGCCGAACTCGCTGCGGCCGAGGAACTCCGTCTCCTTGGTGTGGGTGTAACCGTGGACCGCGAGGTCGACCAAGTCGCCGTGGTCGGCCCGGAGGTCGTCCAGATACGCCGCAACTGCGTGGTCCGCGTCGAGCCGTTCGTCGGCGTTGTCGTCGGAAACCACGACCGAGTAGGTCACCGGGGTTTCGGTGCGCACGAAGACGTCGGTGACGGCTCGAAGCGTTTCGAGATCCGTCCACGGGGCCGGGTCGTCGTTTCTGAACACCACGATCGAGTCGTACTCCGTCCCGTCGACGGCCAGGGACTCCGAAGACGTCGACCCCCTCACCGGTCCGTCGTCGCGACTGCCGAGACAGCCGGCTCCCGCAACCGCCGTACCGCACAGTGTCGCAAGGAGTCTCCGTCGACCGAGTGCTCGTGTCATCGTCCGTCGTATCGGTCGATAACCGAAATTTAACCAGCCACTACCCGAACAGTAGCCACCTACTTACTTCGTTTCTGTGGGTCGACCGAGACGGCTCAGCGGTCGTCTACCCATTCGGCGTCCGACCGGTGTTGGGCGGCGACAACCGAGATCCCGCGCCCGTCGAGCAGGCCGTCTTCGGTCAGCACGCCCGTCACGAGTTCGCCGGGAGTGAGATCGAAAACGGGGTTTCGGACCGCGATGTCGGCCTCGCCGTCGTAGACCGTGACCGCCGGTCCCGACTCGCTGTGGAAGGTGTCGTCGGTAGCGACCTTGTCGCGGGCGGCAACGACATACACTGGAACGTCGGCGCGGTCGGCGGCCACCGCGAGGGCACGCGTGCCGACCTTGTTGACGATGTCGCCGTTCGGGAGGATCGTGTCGGCGCCGACCAACACGGCCCCGAACTCCCGATTCGACAGTACTGCAGGGAGCGCCGCGTCGGTCGTCAGCGTCACATCGAGGCCTTCGCTGGCCAGCGATTCGGCGAGGTCGACGCCCTCCCGGTCGGGTCGGGACTCGGCGACGGTCACCGGCGCGCTGAGGTCGACCAGCGCGTCCCGGACCGTCCCCGACCACGACAACGTGGCGATCGGCCCTTCGAGCCGATCGGCGGCGGTCGCGGCCGCGCCAGCATCGGCGTCGACGGCGGCCTCGATCTCGTCGATCGCTCGGTCGTGGACCGCCTCGGGTGAACGCTCGGCGGTGTTCATCACCCGGTTGATCCGGTTTTCGAGGACGGCCATGCTCGGCCGGGCGTCCTGCAGTTCGAGCGCCGGATCGATCAGCGCCGCCCAGTCGTCGGCGACCGCTGCCCGATCCCGGAGCACGCCCAGCGCCCGGATCGACAGCGCCGCCGAGCCGTGGATCGTGTCGGCGGCGATCGTCGTCGGCGAGGGGGCGACCCGCTCGTAGGCACTCCAGAGCCCCGGTACCGTCTCCCGATCCAACATCGCCGTCGGCGGTACCCACTCGGCGGCGTCGGCACCCGCTACATCGCCGGTCTCGCGGGTCGGCGTGTCGAACAACACCGGGTAGATCGTCCGCTCGCCGCCGTCCGCCTCGACGGTGAGCGATTCGCCCGCGTACGCCAGCGTGAGCGACGACAGCCCGGTTGTCTCACGGACCAGTCGACGGGCTTCGGCGGCGTGGCCCGCCGAACCCTCGGCGGGGGCCGAAAGGCCGTCCCAGCGCCCGCCCGACTCGGCCGGACGGGTCAACAGCACGGCACCACGGTTTCGAACGAAGGCTGTGACGACGGCAGTCGACGGCCCCCTGGTGTCGTCGGATACCATGAGTTGTCAGCCAACGGTTGGCGCCCCACGAGAATAAAACCAGCCGGCCGACACCGGTTCGACCGGCCCCTACCGGCGGCCTTTTTGAGCCGACACCACCTACCCACTCTATGGAGTTATTCGCCGTCGACGACGTTCCTGAGATCCAACCGGGAGACGATCTCGCCGCCCTGATCCGCGAGCGAGTCGACCTCCAACCTGACGACGTGGTCTGTGTCGCCAGCACAGTCGTCTCGAAGGCCGAAGGCCGGATCGCCGATCTCGAGGAGTTCCCGGCCGGGCCGCGGGCCCGTGAGATCGCCGCCAACCTCTCGGAACTCGACGACCGCGAGAAGGACCCCCGCTTCGCGCAGGCAGTGCTCGAAGAGAGCGTCGAACTCGTCATGGAGTCGCCCTTTTTGCTCACCGAGACGCGGTTCGGCCACGTCGGTGTCAACGCCGGCATCGACCGCTCGAACGTACCGGATGGCGACCTCCTGCTTCTGCCGAAGCGCCCCAGCGAGAGCGCGGCTCGGATTCAGTCCGAACTCCCTGCCGAGCAGGTCATCGTCACCGATACCTGCGGTCGACCGTTCCGCTACGGCCAGCGTGGGGTCGCCATCGGCTGGGACGGGATGCCCGCCAGCCGCGACTGGCGCGGACAGGTCGACCGTGATGGACGGGAGATGGGTGTCACCGTCCAGAACGTGATCGACGAACTGGCCGCGGCGGCCAACCTCGTCGCCGGCGAGGGCGACGGCGGCACCCCCGTGGTCGTCGTCCGCGGCTTTGAGTTCGGCGACCTACCGGGGAGCCAGAACCACTTCCGCGACCTCGAAGGCGACTACGTCCGACAGGCGTTGCGTGGCTGGTCCCACAGCCCAGAAGGAGGGAAAGCCTGATGTTCGGCATCGAACTCACGCCCGAACACCCCATCGAACGACTGGTCGACCTTGGCGTCCAAGCCGAGGAAGCGGGCTACGACACGCTGTTTTCTTCGTGCCACTACAACAACCGCGACGCCTTCGCCGCACTCCACCACATCGGCGCGGCCACCGACGAGCTCCGTGTCGGACCGGGCGTCGCCAACCCCTTCGAGATCCACCCCGTGACGCTGGCCTCGAAGGTCGCCACCATCGACGAGGCCACCGGCGGCCGAGCCGTCTTCGGTATCGGCCCCGGTGACCCTTCGACCCTTACCAACCTCGGCTACGCCGACGACCGTGGCCTCCGGCCGGTGCTTGAGGCGTTCAAAACGGCCCAGAAACTCTGGGCCGGCGAGCGCGTCGACAACGACGGCACCTTCGAGGCGACCGACGCCGGTCTCAACTACGAGCCGCCGAGCGGCGCGGACATCCCGGTCTATGTCGGCGGCGAGGGGCCGCATATGTGCCGGATGGCCGCCAAACACGCCGGCGGGCTCCTGTTCAACGGTTCCCACGAGGCCGATCTGGCGTGGGCCCGCGATCAAGTCGAAAAAGGACTGGCCGACCGCCCCGACTCCCGCGGCGAGTTCGACCTCGCGGCCTACGCCAGCGTGAGCGTCGATGAGGACCCCGAGGCGGCCCGCGAGGCCGCCCGGCCGCCGGTCGCCTTTATTACTGCGGGCGCGGCCCCGCCGGTGCTTGACCGCCACGGGGTCGACAAAGAACTGGCCGGAGAGATCGGCGACCACATCAGCGCAGGCGAGTTCTCCGCGGCCTTCGACCTCGTGACACCCGAAATGGTCGACGCCTTCTGTATCGCCGGCGACGTCGAGGCGGTCGCCGACCGGATGGCCGCCGTCCTCGACCACGCCGACAGCATCGTCGTCGGCTCGCCGCTCGGACCGGATCTCGAAACCGCGGTCGACCTCGCGGCTGAGGCCTACGACCGCGTCGAGTAACCAAGTAGCCACCGCCTACGACCGGCGTAGTCACCGTATTCTCACATACCCCTCTCGGACCGGCGTGCGTCGCCAGCAGCGCCGCGACGGGCAACCGAGTACACATACGGTTCCGTCGACAACCGTCGTCGATGACTGATCTCGGGTGTGCGAACGCGGGGTATCGACGACTGTTCGATTCGTCGGGGCTCTCCTTCGGGCTGGGGTTTCCGCTGACCGGCGAGCGGGAGTCGACACCAGCCATCGACGAGGAGACCCGACTGGCGATCCACGCCGAAGCGGTCGGCTTCGACGGGCTGTGGGTGCGGGACGTGCCGACCTACTGGCCCAAGTTCGGCGACGCCGGCGGCGCGTTCGACACGTGGCCGCTGCTGTCGCATCTGGCGGCCCACACCGACGAGATCGCCCTCGGCACCGCAAGCGTCGTCCTCTCGCTGCGCCACCCGATCCACGTCGCCAAGTCGGCCGCGAGCGTCGACCGCCTCTCCGGTGGGCGGCTCGTCCTCGGGGTCGCCTCGGGGGACCGCGACCCCGAGTATCCGGCCTTCGGCGTCGACCCCGACAAGCGGGGGCAACTGGTCCGGGAGGGTATCGAAGCGATGCGGTCGCTCTGGAGCGAGGAGTACCCGACCCTGGACGGCTCGTGGGGGCAGTTGGACGGCGACCTCGACGTGCTGCCGAAGCCGACGACCGACACCCTCCCGTTGCTTCCGACGGGCTACGCCCGGCAGTCCATCGACTGGATCGCCGATCACGGCGACGGCTGGCTGTTTTATCACTTACCGGAGGACACACTGCAGACGTATCTCGACGACTGGCGGGCCCTCGCGGGCGACAAGCCGTTCGTGATCGCCGTGCAGGTCGAACTGGCCGACGACCCCGCCGCAGCGCCCGAGCACCTCCATCTCGGCTACCGGGCCGGCGTCGACTGGTTTCGGGACTACTTCCGGAAACTGGAGTCGCTCGGCCTCGATCACGTCATCGTCGGCCTGCGAGCCGACCGGCCGCAGCAAGCGATGTCGACGTTCGCCGACGAGATCGTCGACGAACTGTAAGTAGAGCGTATGCGGAGTCTGAAACTCGGTTCCGGCCTTTATTCCCGGTCGCCCGGAAGTCGTCGGTGATGGTAACTCGAACCAACAGATCGGTTCTCGGTATCGGTATCACCGTCCTGCTGCTCGTGACGGCGGGGTGTATGGGGCTCGCAACCGGCGACCCCGACCCCGAAGAGATCGCCTCGGAGATCGAAACCCGACACGAGAACATCGATTCGGTCGAAGGCGTACAGGTAACTGAGGTAGAGACGGACGGCGAGACGGTCCGTACCACGACCGAGATGGTCGAGGTCCCCGGCGAGGTGTCGAAACGTGTTATCACCGAGTCGACCGGCGAACAGATGGGAACCGAAGGATTCGCCACGATAACCAAAGACGGCGTCACGCGGACGTACGACCCCGAAGCAAACACCGTCACCGAGTTCGAACACGACTCCGAGATGGCCGGCGGAATCGCCGGCAACGCGATGGACGCCGACCATATCGAACGGATTCTCAACGACAGCAACGTCTCCTACGAGGGTACGGACACGGTTGCGGATCGGGACGTCCACGTGATCCGGATCGACAGCGACGAGGGCCAACCGACCTCGGCGGTCACGGCCTACGTCGACCAGGAGTTCTGGTATCCGCTCCGCACCGAAACGACGTTCGAGTCACCTGACGGCGAGTCGACGACCACCGTCTCCTACTTCGAGCGCGTCGAGTTCAACGGCGACGTGAACGCGGCGGACGTGACTCTGGACGTCCCCGAGGATGCGACCGTCGAGGAGTTCGAGGGCCCCGACACTCGCGAGTTCGATTTGGCGGCGGCGGTCAGAGAGGCCGCCCCCTTTGCTATCGGTGATCCCGACCTCGGCGAGGCCTACCAGTTCGAGCGCGGGAACGCGATCGCTATGGACGGCCACGTGAGCTACACGCTCACTTACGAGTCGACGGACAGCACGATCCGCTATACGGTCAGCAACCAGAGCGACTACGAACTGGACGGCGAGACGGTCGACCTCAACGGCACCGAGGGGTATCTCACCGAGTACGGCGAGTCGAGGACGGTGCTGTGGGAGCACAACGACCTCCGGCAGACGATCGGCGGCGACGCCGACCGTGATGTGATCGTCGAGGCGGCGACCGCCGTGGTCGACGAATAACAGACGGTAGCAGTATCAATACCGTGTTCCGCACGGCGGAACCGCTCGATCACTCCGAGCGTTACTCAATCCGCTTGCCGGGGCCGCGGCCGAGGCTGGGCAACGGGATGCCGAGGGCGCCCAGAAGACTGTAGCCGAACACGCCGACCGCGCCGAGAATGAAGAGGCTGCCGGTGGCGACGATTACCGTCGAGAGGGGGCTACGGAGCGCGACTTCCGCGAGCATGCCCGGCATCGCGACGGCGTCGAACAGGAGGCGAACGATGAAGTCGATGAACGCGTTCATGATCGTCGATTTGTCTCCCTGGTATTTGTGTGTTGGTGTCGCGGGTCGACCGTGACCCGAACTGCTTTCCTGTGTGGCCGACCTACACAGGGCAATGAGTACGCTCCTCTGGGTTCTCGTCGGCGTGTTGGGCTACTCGCTGGCCGCCGTTGCCCTCGACCGTCGCGGGTTCATCCCCGAGTACATCAACGTCTCCGGGCCGCTGATGACGGTTCATACCGGTCGTGGCCGGGTGTTTTTGACCCGTCTGGCACGACCGAAACGCGGCTGGCGAGCGCTGGCCAACGTCGGTGTCGGGATCGCCCTCGTCACGATGGTCGGCACGTTTCTGCTGTTGATCCTCCAAAGTGTCTCGATCCTCCAGTCGCCGCCGACCTCGACTGTCCTCCAGAACCCCCGGAACGCGCTGGTGATCCCCGGCGTCAACGAGTTCCTCCCGCTGTCGGTCGCTCCCGAGATCGTCATCGGCCTGCTGATCGGGCTGGTCGTTCACGAGGGCGGCCACGGGCTGCTGTGCCGCGTCGAGGACATCGATATCGACTCGATGGGTGTCGTCCTCTTCGCGCTGCTGCCGATCGGTGCGTTCGTCGAACCGGACGAGGAGAGCGCCAACGCGGCCTCCCGCGGGGCCCGAACCCGGATGTTCGCGGCCGGTGTCCTCAACAACCTGATCGTCACTGCGGTCGTCTTCGCGCTGCTGTTCGGCCCGGTTGGCAGCGCGATCGCGGTCGCCCCCGGTGCTGGCGTCGGCGGCGTTTTCCCCGGCAGTGCCGCCGACTTCGCCGGGATCGAGACCGGCGACCGCATCGTCGCCGTCGACGGCGAGCCGATCGAGTCCGACAGCGATCTGTCGTCAACCCTGACAGACAGCGATGCCGAGACGCTGACCGTCACGCTGGCCAACGGCAACGAGTCGGTCGTCGAGCGGTCGGCGCTGATCACCTCGCTGGCCGCGGACTCGCCGTTCGCCGGCGACGGCGGGCTGGCGATCAACGACACCGTCACCGCCGTCGACGGGACCACGGTCGCCAGTGAGCGGGCGATCGCCGATGCTGCGGGCAACGCCTCGGTCGTGACCCTGACCTACAGCGACGGCGAGACCGGCGAAGAGCGGACGACGACAGGGCCGCTCGGTGTGTTGACGACGGTCGCCGAGGACGGCCCGCTCGACGACGCCGGCGCGCCGACCGACGGACGAGTCGTGATTACCAGCATCGACGGCGAGCGGATCGTCGGCTTCGACGACGTCGAGGCGGCGCTCACCGACCGCGAGCCGGGCGAGACCGTCCCTGTAGTCATCGCCGACGGCGAGGCATCAACCGAGTACAGCGTCGACCTCGGGACCCACCCCAACGACGACGGTGCTTACATCGGCATCATCGGGAGCGAGCCCCTCAGCGGGATGGGCGTCGACAGCTTCGGTGTCACCCCCTACCCGGCCGAGAACTTCCTCGGCATCCTCACCGGCGCGGCCAGCGACGGGCTGGCCGGCGCGCTTGCACTGCTGTTGATCCTCCCGTTTGCCGCGGTGATCGATCCCAACCTACCGTACAACTTCGCCGGCTTTGTCGGCAGCAACGCCGGCTTCTACGAAGTGGTCGGCCCGCTCGCCGCCCTCGGTGACGGCGGGGTGTTCCTGCTGGCGAACGTCCTGTTTTGGACCGGCTGGATCAACTTCAACCTCGCGCTGTTCAACTGCATTCCGGCGTTCCCCCTCGACGGGGGGCGGATCCTCCGGGCCGCCGCGGAGTCGGTCGTCTCGCGGCTGCCCGTCGGCTCGAAGCCCGCCTTCACGCGGGCGATTACCACCAGCATCGGACTGGTGATGCTCGTCAGCCTCGTGTTGATGATCTTCGGGCCGCAGCTGTTGAACTAAAACGGTGACTCCACAAGCCTTAGGCGACTACTCGTCGTCGGTCTAGTATGGCAACTCGTTTCGCGCAGGCGGTCGAGGGGGCACAGCTGGACCGCCCGCCGGTGTGGATGATGCGACAGGCCGGGCGCTATCTCCCCGAATACCGCGAGATCCGCGAGGAGTACTCCTTTCTGGAGGCGATCTCGACGCCCGAGATCGCCGCTGAGATCTCCCTGCAACCCTACGAGCGATTTCAGCCCGACGGCGTCGTGATGTATTCGGATATCCTGACCGTCCTCGAACCGTTAGGCTTCGACTACCACCTCGAATCCGGCGTCGGCCCGGTCGTCGAGAACCCCGTCGACTCGGCGGCCGACACTGATCGTCCCCACGGTGACGTCCGCGAGGAGCTGTGGTACGTCGGCGAGCTCATCGAGCGGCTGACCGCTGCCGTCGACTCGTCGACGGCGGTACTCGGCTTCGCCGGCGGCCCCTTCACACTGTCGGCGTACGTCTGTGAGGGCCAGTCCTCCCGGACGTTCATGTCGCTCCGCCGGCTCCGCGCCGAACAGCCGGCGGCCTTCGAGCGGCTGCTGGATGCCTTTACCGACGTTCTCATCGAGTACGTCGAGTATCAAGAGGACGCGGGTGCGGACGTGATCCAACTGTTCGACACCTACGCCGGACTACTGTCGCCGGCCGACTACCGGGAGTTCGTGCTGCCGCGGCATCAGCGGATCTTCGAAGCGGTCGACGTCCCCACCATCGTCTTCGCCCGCAATATGGGCGGCAATCTCGACCTACTGGCCGACAGCGGGGCCGACGTCGTCGGCCTCGACTGGACGGTCGACGTCGAGACGGCCCGCGCCGAACTCGGCGAGACGCCCGTTCAGGGCAACCTCGATCCGGCACTCCTGTACGGCGAGCCGAGCGAGGTCAAAGCCCGAACGAAAGACGTGATCGACGCCGCGGGTGACCACGGACACATTCTGAATCTCGGTCACGGCGTCGACCGCAATACGCCGGTCGAAAACGTCGCGGCCTTCTTCGAGGCCGCCCACGAGTACGCCGACTAAAAAGCAGTGCGGCCGTTCAGTCGCCCGCCTGCGGCGGCAGTTCGGCGTTGAAACAGAAGGTCCCTTCTTTGTTGCGACACTGGCACTGTCGAAGCTGGTAGTAGGATGGCGCGAAGCCCGAGAGGAACGGCTCGGCGACGTCAGCAAGCAGGTCGGGGAACCGTGGGTCGTCGTGGGGCACCGGCACCCGGTAGAGATCGAGTCCGACTTCGGCGGCGTCCTCGGCGAGGTCGACGTCGAGTTCGACCAGCGTCTCCGACTGCTCGTGCATGAAGCTCATCGGCTCGACGATGACCCGTTCGGCGGAGTCGCCGAGGCCGACGACGACGTCTTCGGTCTCGGGTTCGGTCCACTCGATGCCGCGGTTGGTGTGGTTCTGGTAGCCGATCTCGTAGGACTCGATGCCGAGCATCCCGGCGACAGCGGCGGCGTGTTCCTCGACGTACTGGTCGTAGCGACTCCCTTCGTCGAGATACTTCCGCGGCGTGCCGTGAGCCGAGAAGACGAACGTGGTGTCGGGATCGTTGGGGTCGAGGCCCTCCTCGTCGAGGAACGACTGGATCCCTTCGGCGCGGAGTCGGTTGTAGACGGGGGCCCGATGCCAGCCGGTGATCGCGGTGAACTCCGGATCGTAGTCCGACTCCTCGTCGATGGCCTCCTCCAGCGAGTCAATTGAGGAGACGGTCGTCGACGGCCCACACAGGGGGTAGATCGGGACGGCAATGACGCGTTCGATGCCGTCGGCCGCCAGCGTTGCCGGCAGGTTCGTGATCAGCGGCTCCATGAACTGCATGGCGTGGTAGACCTCGACCTCGTGGCCGCGGGCTTCGAGCGTCTCGACGAGGGCATCGGCCTGCCTGCCAGCCTGTTCCTGCAGCGGCGAGCCGCCGATCTCGTTGTACTCCTCCATCAGCCCGGGGAGTCGACGCCCCGCGAGTTCGCGGGAGCGCTCCCAGGCGGCCTCCTCGCTTTCGGCGTCCTCCAGTGAGGCGTTGTCGTAAAAGATCCGAGTCAGATACTCACGAACGACCTCTTTTTCCGGGACTGCGGGTTCGCCGAAATTCAGCAGGACAATCGCTGTTTCCATGTTTTCTCGTTGGTTCTTCGCTGGTAAATGTACTTCGCATAGCGCGTCGACCGCCCGGTTTCGCCGGTCGGTTTTCCCGGCCGGTCGCCGCCGATTTCTCCCCGATTCAGTCGCCGAGAATCGACCCGACGATCCCCTTCGCGCTCCGGATCCGCCCGGGGATCCCCGCCCGGCCGACGAAGTTCGTACAGAAGTGGATCCCGTCGGGGGTCGAGAGGTCGTCCATCGCGGTCCACGAGCCGTCGTAGGCCGGCATGCCGGGGTCCCAGCGGTGGACGCCGATGGGGGTCGCCGACGCACCCGATAGCTCCTCGAAGGCCTCGGCGGCCACCTGCCCGAGTTCCTCGTCGGTGCTCTCGGGCATCGCGGGGTAGCTGTTGGGGTCGACGTAGCAGGTAAATAGCCCCTCGCGGTGCAAGAAACTCGCGTTCCACGTGCTGCCGCTGATCGGGAGTTCGCCGCCCGAGGGGACGAGCGCGCCGATTCCTTCGCGGTCGTAGTCTGATTCGAGGAACACCATCGCGATCGGGTTGTAGTTGAACCGCCGCAGCGTCGCGGCGAGGTCCGAATCGACCGGATCCAAGAGGTCAGCGCTGGTGGCTGCTGGCGTCGTCACCACGACCTCGTCGACGTGCTCGGTGCCCGTGTCGGTCTGTAGGTCGTACCCCTCGCCAGCCGGCTCGATTGCGGTGACGGGTGTGTCGAGCGAAATCGCGTCGGCGTGGGCCTCGTAGAGCGCGGTCGTCAGCGTGCCGAGGCCCTCCTCGAACGTGCAGATCGGCGGCGTCTCCCGGCCGTCGATCAGTCGACGGAGCACCCACACCAGCAGGCTCCGGTCCACACCAGCCGAATCGAGGGCCCGTCCAAGAGAGTACTCCATCAGCATCTCGCGGGGATCGGTGCCGTACAGCCCGCTATAGAGGGGCCCCATATACCGGCGAGCCGCCTGCTTACCGAACCGCCGGACGAGAAAGTCGTCGACTGTCTCGCCCTCGCGGGCGGGGCCGGTCAGCGGCTCGGCGAGGATCCGGAGCTTGCCGAGCGGGCTAATGAGGTCGGTCGTGATCGCCTCCCGAACCGACAGCGGGACGACCCGGAGTTGGCCGTCGTGGTAGATGTACAGCGGCTGGTCGTCGTCGCCGAACCGGAGCTCCTCGCGGAGATCGAGTTCGTCGACCAGCGACTCGATCCCCGGCGTCAGCCGGAGGCGCTGGGGGCCGAGTTCGACGAGATGGCCGTTCATCCGCCAACTGCGGACGATGCCGCCGGGTTCCTCGCGGGCCTCGAAGGCGACGACCTCGGCCTCCCGAGCGGCCAGTTCGTGGACCGTCGACAGGCCGGAGATCCCCGCGCCAACCACGCCAACCCGCACGATCAGGCCCTCCGGGGGTCGACCGCACCGGTGGTCAGTCGGCTGTCGCGTCGGATATCCATTGTGTGGTCAGTTGCCCCGCGTAATCAATAACGGTTCCGTGTCTCGGCCGACCGGCCTCCGGTCGGCGACTACCCGTCGACCGGCTCGAACTCGTGGAGCACGACCTCACTGTCGTCGTCCCACTCGGTGTCGTGGGTCCGTTCGATCCGCTCCTTGTAGGCCGCAAGGTTCGGCGACCCCTCGGCGCGTGCGTCGGCATCGGTCAGCTCGCCGAGCCGTTCGGTCTCGACGGTCGTCACCTCGAAGGTCGTGCCGTCGATCTCGAAGGTATCGCCGGCGTCGGCATACTGTTTTCCGCGGTGGAGCTGTGTTACCTCGCCGGCGAGGACGGCCTGTCTGATCCCCTCGGACGGCAGCAGGTCGGCGGCATCGATCTCGGCCATATCCCTGTTGTGGCGTTCGGACCCAAAGACTCCCGTCGACTGCTTCCACTGGCTGGGAAGACACGTAAACCCCAAACCACCTGAGGCCCTATACCACGCATGGTCGAAGTCCCACAGACGGACGAAGGGTGGTACTCGCTGCACGATTTCCGGTCGATCGACTGGGACGCGTGGCGTGAGGCCCCCGAACACGAACGCGAGCGGGCACTCGCCGCCGGAAAGGAGTATCTCGCGGCTCACGAGTCGCTGGCCGACGTCGACGACGGTGAAGGCGCAACGGCGATCTTCTCGATCCTCGGCGACAAGGCCGACTTCATGATCGTCCACTTCCGGTCGAGCCTCGATGCACTGTCGCGGGCCGAACGCCAGTTCGAACAGACGCCGCTGGCCGGCTTCACGACCCAGCCGACCTCTTATCTCTCGGTGACGGAGGTCTCGGGCTACGTCTCGGACGACTACTTCAAGGGCGACATCGAGGACGTCGACGCCGGGCTCAGAAACTACATCGAAGGTAAACTCAAACCCGACATTCCGGACGACGAGTACGTCTGTTTCTACCCGATGAGCAAGCGTCGTGGCCCCGAACACAACTGGTACACACTTCCCTTCGAAGAGCGCGCCGACATGATGCGCGGCCACGGGAAAACCGGGAAATCCTTCGCCGGGAAGATCAAGCAGATCATCGCCTCCTCGGTCGGCTTCGACTCCCACGAGTGGGGCGTGACGCTGTTCGCCGAGGATCCCGTCGAGATCAAAAACGTCGTCTACGAGATGCGGTTCGACGAGGCCACCTCGAAGTACGGCGAGTTCGACACCTTCTACGTCGGGCGACGGTTCCCCGTCGCCGACCTCGATGCCTACTTCGCCGGCGAGACGGTGCCGACCGGCGACGAGGGCGGCCACCACGGCCACGGCAAGGGTCACGGCGAGGGCCATGGCCATGGCGACGGCCACGGTCACGGCGACGGCCACGGCGAGGGTCACGGCCACGGAGGGGACCACAGCCACGGCGGCGAGGGCCATCACGCCGAACCGGAGACCGAGGATCCGGCCGACGAGGAGTCGATCCGCGGCGAGTTGGCCGATCTGGACATCTACGCCGGCAAACCCCACGGCGAGGACGTGTACGCGACGGTGCTGTACTCGGAAGCCGACACCGAGGAACTGTTCGAGGAAGTAGACGGCCTCCGGGCGAACTTCGACCACTACGACACCCACGTCAAGACCGCGGTCTACGGGGCCCGCGACGGGAGTCGACGAGCGGTTGTCTCCATCTGGGAGACTGCCAGCGCCGCCGACACCGCCGCCGGGTTCCTCTCGGAACTCCCGGAGGTCGTTGAGCGAGCAGGTGAAGAATCCGGCTTCGGGACGATGGGGATGTTCTACACGGTCAAACCCGACTCACGGGAGGAGTTCGTCGACAAGTTCGACACCGTCGGCGAGGTACTCGCCGAGACCGAGGGTCACATGGACACTGATCTGATGGTCAACCACGAAGACGAGAACGACATGTTCATCGCCAGCCAGTGGGCCTCTCAGGAGGACGCCATGGGCTTTTTCGGCTCGGATGCGTTCCGCGACACCGTCCAGTGGGGCCGTGACGTGTTGGCCGACCGCCCGCGGCACGTCTTTTTGGCCTGACGCTCACGGTACCCCCGTTTTATTGCCGCCGTTCGAAGTCGACCTCGATCCGGTCGCGCCGGTCTAACTCCCGAGTGAGTTCGTCGGTTTCGAGCAGCGTTTCGAGCCGCCGCTCGAAGGTCGACTCGTCGATTTCGCCGCGCGCATACCGGTGTTTGAGCCGGTCGACCGGATCGGTGGGCTCGTCTACTGACTCGGTGTCGGCGTCCGGAGCGTCGACCAGCCAGCGGTAGGTCCCGTAGATCACGTACAGTCCGACAATGATCGGCGGGCCGAGCGTGACTGCCAGCGCCGCCGAGACCCACAGCGGAACCCCCGGAATCACCAGCGTCGGGAGGACGAAAAACAGCGTCACCGCCACTCCGGTCCACAGCGGCGACTGCAGTACCCACCGCCCGCCCGCTTCGACGCGGGACTCGATCGACATGTTTCGAGTTCGGCTGGCGTCCACTTACCCGTTTCGTCGCCCGGAACGGCCACCCACAGGCGTTTGGTAGTCGGGATGGAACAGCCGGGTATGAACGGTCTCGAAGTCGGCCTTCGACTGCTCGCAGGGGTGGCTCTCATCGCCGCGAACGCGGTGTTCGTCGCCACGGAGTTCGCCCTCACCCGAGTCCGGCAGTACGACGAGTCGGCGTTCGACGCCCCCGGCCTCCGACGAGCCTGGGAGATGACGACCGATCTAGAGATCTACCTGACGAGCTGTCAGGTCGGTATCAGCGCGACCAGCATCGCCGTCGGGATCATCGCCGAACCCGCGCTGTCGACGGTGCTGTCGCCGCTGTTCGAGAACACGGTGCTCGCGTCGATCGGGGCCGCTGGGCTGGTCGCCTTCGGCATCATCAACCTCCTCCACCTGACCCACGGCGAGCAGACGCCGACCTACCTCGGGGTCGAGCGCACCCGATTCGTCGCCCGCTACGGGACACCGTTTCTCTACTGGTTCACCAAACTGATCTATCCGGCCATCTGGGTCGGCGATGGCGTCGCCAAATGGACCCTCCGACTGTTCGGCGTCGAGATGACCGGCGCGTGGCTCGAGACCAACACTGACCGCGTCCAGTCGCGCGCGGAGCTTCGCCACCGCCTCACCTCGCTGCTCGACAGCGGTGATCTCCCGCGGGAGCGTATGGAAGAGGTTCTCAATGCCTTCACTATCGGCGAGATCCCGATCGCAGACGTGATGACTCACGCCGAGGATGTCGCCTTCCTCTCGACGACCGAGTCGGTCGACGAGACGCTCGACCGGATCGGAGCGAGTCCGCACACCCGGTTTCCAGTGCTCGGTGCGGACGGCGAGCCTGTCGGCGTCATCTACGTTCCGACGATCGTAGACGCCATCGACGACCTCCGGGCGGGAGAGACCACCCTCGAATCGCTCGCGGTCCCACTGCTCGAACTGCCGGCCGAGATGCACGTCAGCGACGCGGTCGACCGGTTGCAGGACGAGGGCCACGAACTCGCGGTCGTGGTCGACGACGGGGAGTTAGTGGGGCTAATCACTGCGACCGACGTCCTCGAAGCGGTCGTCGGCGATATCGAGGATCCACTGGAGATCGAACTCGGCGGGCCGAAATAGTGGGTCGAATCCGTCGGGCTACCCGTCGAGCAGGTAGCCGGCGACGCCGAACAGCCCGAATCCGAGCGTCAGCGGGATCCAGATCCCGGCCTCACGGTCGGTCAGCCGGCTGTGGGCCACCACGGCTGCGGCGAGGATCGTGTGAGTTATCGCCGTCAATTTCAGCAACGAGCGAAGCATACACTTCAGTAGTCGATGAGTACTTTTATACATGCAGTTCGGGCCGATTGCTGGCGTCGACGACGTCCCTAGCCGCCGCGCCACTCGTCGGGGTCACGGGGGCCGTGGCCGGTTTCGAGGCTCCGGGCCTCGTTGAGGAGTTCGCCGTGGTTCATAATGATGTCGGTCATCGTCAGGATGCCGACGAGATCGAACCCCGAGACCACGGGCAACTTCTTGATCCCCTTTTGGCGCATCCGACCGATGGCGACCTGGACGGTTTTCCTCGGCTCGATGGTGACAAGCGGCCGACTCATTACCTTCCGGACCGGCACCTGCTCGAAGGGACGGTTGGTCGCGTAGCCGACCCGGAGGGCGTCCATCTCGGTGACGATTCCGGCCGGCGTCCCGTCGTTGATGACGATCACACAGCCGACGTCGTTGTGGAGCATCTGGCCGGCCGCGCCCTTCATCGTGGCTCCCGCCGGGACCGTCACGACATCCCGACTCATCAGCTCTTTGACGCGCATACCGCCGATGTTGGAGAGCCACTGTCTTCGTTTTTTCTGCCGGTCGACCCCGCATCACCGGTTGATCGGGGTCAGCAGGTGGTGGACGAACACCACGACCCCATTGGTCTCGCCGGCCGCACAGATCGCCCGCTCGTTGTCGCCGGTCGGCGTCGGGGTCGTCCGAACCAGCGCCCGTCGGCCGTCGACCAACAGGAGCGACGAGAGTACGGCTTCGGCCGACGGCAGGGCGACGGGAGGAAAGCCGAGTTCGTCGACCGGCGAGACGTCGATGCCGAGCGAGTCGACGGCCGGAACATCGGGCGTCGAGAGCCCGTCGTCGTCGATCACGCCGGCGGCAGTGGTCACGCCGCGGTCGGCAGCGGCCGCCAACTCGCCGGCTACCGAGTCGTCGACCCCGGTGGCGGCGAGCAACCGGACCTCGCTGTCGGCCGCCGACAGCAGCCGCTCGATTCTGGTGGTGATCGCTTCCGCGCCGGACAGACTCCACACCTCCGTCTCGACGTCGGTCGTCTCTTCGAGAGTGATGGGATCGATCGTTTCCAGCGACTCCTCGACCGACCGGAGCCGCGATTCGTAGGTTCGACGGAGCGTGTCGACGGCCTCGGAGATTTCGACCGCGCGAAACACCTGTGGGTTGGTGTGTTGGACCGTGACGAGTCCGTTCGTTTCGAGGACTTCGACGGCGTCGTACACCCGTGTTCGCGGCACGTCGCTGATCTCGCTGATCTCCCGGGCGGTTGCCTGTGGCACCCGCGAAAGCGCCACGAAACACTGGGCCTCGTACGTCTTCAGTCCGAACTGCTGTAGCTGTTCGACAACGTCTGCGGAGGTACCGGTATCGTTCATGGGTCCCAACCATCGCCGGCTGAACCGGCATGACCTGTGCGTTGTTACCGAATACAAAAATGAGTTGGCTTTCATGACAACACTGAATCAAAATCGGCGCTGGCAGTCGCCCCACACCACGCCGCGTCCGACCGCTGAGTATGTAACTCGAATAATCACATATTAGTGCCCGTTTTGCATACGTTCGCCCGTGGTACGCCGCCGGTATCCCGGTCCCAACCAGCTACCGAGCGTACCACGGGCGTGACTGCCCACCGTACAGTCACGCTTCGACCGGTGTCGACGCCGGCATGCACAACCGAATTCCTTTATATACTCGCGGTCGTTCATTTGTACAATGACGAAGCGACACGTGTCTCTACCCGCGGACGCGGCCGTGGGTGTCCGAGGGTTCATCGACGAGGTCGACGAGCGGTTGTCCTCGGACGAAGAGACCTGCGCGGTCGTCGAGGACGTGCTGGTCGACCTGTTCGGCGACAGACAAGCCTACGAGGCCTGGCAGGCCGGCCAGTCGGTCTCGCCGGCGACCAGAGTTCGTCTCCAGGGGTACGACCCATGCAACGCGACCGTCGAAGCCGAGTACTACGCCGAGAAAAACGAGGAGAAGTTCCAGCGATCCAAACACCTCCAGTGGCTCTGGCGACAGTTCGACGCGACGCCGATGGCCGACAACGTCGAGTTCGCCCTCCAGTTCCGTCGGATGCTCGCCGATCACCTCTTCGAGGAGTGCGGTGACAACTGCCGCTTTTTCAAGGGAATCACGTTCACCTACGGCCACAACATTTCCGTCGGCGACAATACCGTAATCCACGATGACGTCCACCTCGACGACCGCGGCAAACTCACTATCGGCGACCGGGCGTCGATCTCCGACGGCGTCCACATCTACAGCCACGACCACGACGTCGTCGACCAGACTGCGGTTCGGAACTACCACACCGTCGTCGAGGACGATGCCCGTCTCACCTACGACGCGATGATCCGAGCGGGCTGCCGCATCGGCGAGAACGCCATCGTCGGCGCTCGCGCCGTGGTTCAGGGCGACGTGCCCGACCACCACGTGGCCGTCGGGATGGCGGCCAAGAGCGTCAAAATCAAACCCGGCTGGGAGTCGGCAGCCGAACCGGTCGACGACGGTCGACTCCCGAATCGGCAGGCCGACCGCGAGATCGAATACGAGATCGACAACGAGATCGAGATCTTCGACGAGTTCCAGCGGTCGCTGTCGCCGCCGGACGCCGAGCCAGCGATCCCCGACGAGCCGGACCCCAACCAACCGGACGCCGAGTAACCACCCCTGCCCGTGGCCAAAAGTATCGCGATCAACGTCGCTGCCAACACCAACCTCCCGGGGTTTCGTGGCCCGATCTACCCCGACGGGCAGTTCGTCTACCTCCCGATCCCCGAACGCGAACCGACCGTCGAGACGGTGCCGACGTACGGCGACCTCCTCCCGAAGCTCGATCCGCTGCCGTTCTCGGTCGACGACAACCTCCACGACCGGCGGGTTCATCTCGATCCGGAGTTCGCCGAGTATCCCGCCTGCAGCCGGTACACCTACGGCGACGAACACGGCGTCAAAGCCGGGCCGCTGGCGGCGTTGGAGCCGGGCGACTCGCTGTTCTTCTATGCCACGCTCACCCGCCACGAGCCACCCGCCGGGGTCGACACCGGTCCGCCGGTCGACTGGGTGGCTCCCGACTGGGGTGCGTATCTGATCGGCGAGTTCCGCGTCGACCGCGTGTTCGATGCCGAGGCCTGTGCCGACCTCTCGGCGTTCGATCGCCACGGCGTCGCATCCAACGCCCATTGCGAGCGCGACCCCTTCGACGCGAAGGTGCTGGTGGTCGGCACCGACGACTCGCGGCTGTTCGACCGGGCGGTCCCGCTGAGTGCTCCCGAGGCGGGTGCCACCGCCAACCGACTCGTCACGGGCCTCTCGAACGACTCCGGGAAGGGACCGTGGTGGCGTCGACGCCTGTGGTTCGACGCCGAGGCGACCGACCGGCTCCGAGCGATCGTCGACGGCGAGGTCCCGATTTGAGCAGCAAAGAACTATGCCAGTCGTGGCTGAACGGCCGGTATGTACAGCAGCTACGTGTCATTGCTGTCGACCGCCCGATGGAGGCGCTGACTCATGCCGAGTAGCGACGACCTACTTAAACGGCCGGTCGTCCCGATCGCCGGGGAGGACGACGCCGCGGCGACCTATCCCGCGCTGGTCGCCCACGGTGATCCCGCGGTGTGTCGACCGCTCGTGATCCACGTACTTGGCGAGGACGCACCCGAAGCCGAGACAAACCGTGCCCACGAGGCAATCGAGCGGTTCGAGTCGCTGGCGGCCGCCGACGGAATGACGGTCGATTCCGAACTGTCCCACGGCGACTCGATCGTCGACACTATCTTGGAGGCCGCCGAGGCAGCCGACGCCTCGGCGGTCGTCTTCTGTTCCCGCGGCGGTAGCGCGTGGTTCGATCTCTTGGCGGGCGGCGTGCGGACCTCGCTGCTCGCCAAAAGCGACACCCCGGTCGTGATGCTCCCCGTCGAGGGCCAGTAGCCGTCGACTACCGACGCCTCAGTCGGGGCCGCCGACCGGCGGTTCGGTTACGGTTCCCTCGGTTTTGAGCCGGAGATACAGGTAGGCGAAATGGACGATTGCTGGGAGGACGAGCCCGCCGATAGCCCAGCCTGCGGCGACGACGACCGACTTGCCGCGGCGGAGCGCGTCACGAAACAGCCACAGCGAGACGGCGACCGTAATCAGGTAGATCACGGCCAAAATCGGGCGATCGAGGAAGACCGAAACGACGAGCGGATCGAAGGGGTAGTCCATAGCAACTCCTGTTCGGTGAGGGGAAAGAACCCAGCGGTTCGGCGACCGTTAGTCGGTGCCTACCGCCACGGTTGGGACTCTTCGGTGATCTCGCCGGCCAGTGATCGTTCCATCGCCGCGGCGGGATCGTCACGGTTCGCCAGTGCCCACATGAGTTTGACTTTCGCCGTCCCGGGGAGGGTGTCACCGGCTTCGACAACACCGGCGTCGAGGAGATCGCGGCCGGTGTCGTACACCCGGTCGCAGACGCGGCCTTCGAGACACTGGCTCGTCATGGCGACAACCGTCCCGTCGTCGACCAACGCCTCGATCCGCGGGATCAGATCGGTGTGGACGTGGCCGAGGCCGGTGCCCTCGATGATCACGCCCGCCTTGTCGTCGAGGTAGTCCCACGCAGCGGGGTCCATGCCGGGGGTGAACTTGACGAGTTCGACCTCGGGGTCGAGATCGTCTGCGAGTGCGAGGTCGACCGCGCCACGCTCGGCGTATTCGCGGTTGAAATCGAAGGCGTCGGCGGTCTCGCCGTCCGCCCCGTCGTCACGGGCGTCGGCGTAGTCGACTGTCGCCAGCGGCCGGTTGCCGACGGTCTCGAAGGCATCCCGACGCGAGGTGTGGTTCTTGCGGACGCGGGTCCCACGGTGGAGCGCACACTGCTCGTCGCTGGCCGAGGCGTGCATACAGAGTAGCACTTCCGCACAGTCGTGTTTGGCAGCCTCGACCGCACAGACCGCGTTCATCACGTTGTCGGAGGACGGCCGGTCGGCCGACCGCTGGCTGCCGGTGAAGACGATCGGCACGGGGGTATCGAGCATAAAGGAGAGCACCGACGCGGAGTACTGCATCGTGTCGGTGCCGTGCATGACGACGACGCCGTCCGCGCCGGCCTCGATCTCCTCGTGGACCGCCCGAGCGAGTTGCTGCCAGATGGAGGGGTCCATGTTCTCGCTGAGGATGTTGGCGACGACACGCCCCCGGTAGTTGGCGCGCCCGGCGAGTTCCGGAACCGCCCGGAGGACGTCTTCGGCAGTGAACTGCGCGGTGACCGCGCCGGTTCGGTAGTCGACCGTCGAGGCGATGGTTCCGCCGGTCGAAATGAGCGACACGGTCGGCAGATCGTCGTCGAACTCGATCTCCGAGACGCCGTCGTCGTCCGGCTTGTCCTCGTCGCCGACATCGTACACGTCGGTTTCGAGCACGTCGACCGTCGCGTCGTCGCGGTCGATACCGATGTTGTAGCCGCCGTCGAGCTTCAGTACGAGGTGGTCGGCCGTCGAGGAGGGCATCAACACGCCCTCGTTTTCGACGCCCGCGTGGGTGACACGGATCCGGTCCCCTGGATTCATACCGAGGGCTTGCCCAGCGGCCGACTTGAAACCACCCTTTCGAGCCGGCACTCGCCGCCGACCACGGCACAACAGCCATACATCCGGACCGCGAACGGTGGGTATGGCGCGTTCCGACGAGGAGGTGCTCGACGAGATCGTCGACGATGACATCCACAGCGGCGAGGTGGCTGGCGATCGTTCGGGGTCCGACGCCGAAGCCGTCGGCGAGAGCGACGGTTCGGCCGGTCGACTCGCGGGGCTGTTTTCGCTCAAAGCGTTTCTGCTGTCGACGGTCCTGATCGCTGTCGGCGTCGTCGGCGGCGGGGCGATCCCATTTGTCGGCACCCTCGGGTCGCTGGGTGGGCTGTTCGTCGCCGCGTTCGCCATCGGCCTCGTGGCCAGCGAGCGACGGTATCTGGAGACCGCACTCGCCGGCGGCGGGATCGTCGGGCTGAGCTTCGCGGCGAGCCTGCTGACGACCGGCGTCCTCCCGGTCGGGATGCGGTTTTTCAGGGAGTACGGTCTCGCCTTCGGCGGCCTCGGCGTCGGTCTTGGCGTGGTCGTCGCCCTTCTCGGTCACTACTTCGGCCGGGATCTCCGCGATGGGCTGACCCGAGAGATCTGATGGTCCGGGTCGACGCTGCCCGCCGCCTCGATCCAGTCGTCGGGAGCGAGCGGTGGCGGCAGCGCGGCGTCGAACGGACGATCCCGGAGATGGTCTTTGCCGGTGTTCGGATAGCACCAGCAATCGAGGCGGCACCGTGTTCGTCGCCTCCCACGGCGGTGACCTGCGAGCGATCGCGGCCGACGGGACGGCGTCGTCAGCCCCGGATCGTCCACTGCTCGCCGTCCCGCCGCAGGATACCGGCCTCCGCGAGCCGGCGGAGCGCCTGATCGACGGCCTCCGGCGGGGCGTTCAGCGCGGCCTCGATTGCTTCCGTCGAACTGTCGCCCTCGGCGATGGCGGCCAGGATCTTGGCATAGAACCGGCCGTCGGCGTCGATACCGGTACGTTCGGTCAGCTCGTCGAGCGTCTCGGTGAGCCGACCGTGCACCCACCGCTGGGCCAGTGATAGCTCCCGATCGAGCGACTGGAGCCGGCCGAACTCCGCGGCGAGTGACTCGATCTCGCGCCCGTCGTCCCGGTCGTCGGCGTGGTCACCCTCGGCCGGGCCACAGCCGTTTGTGACCACCTCGTCGAGCGAGAGATGAGGACACCGTCCGGACATATCCAGCGTCGAACTCGCCGGATAGGCGCTTTTCGCGCCGAAACTGTGTGGTGAGAGGTCGACCTCCAAGCGGAGGCTCCGGGTGATGTGGAAGTACTTCCGGCGCTGGTCGTCGGTCCGGCTCTCAATCAGCCCCGCCTCCTCCAGCTTGCGGAGGTGGTCGATGACCGCCTTGGGACTGACCCCGAGATAGTCGCTAATCTCGGTGACATAACAGGGTTTCTGGGAAAGCAGCCGGAGGATCCGTCGACGGTTCTCGTTGCCGAGGAGATCCAAGAGTACCGCCGAATCCATACCCGAGATTACGTGACCGCGAATAAAACGTTGTCTACCGTGTGAGTGACAGACGCCACGGGTCGACTACAACCGCCACACTGTACAGCGATTGCAGACTGTCACTGTCCATGATGCGTATCGAACTGCCAGGCCGCCAGCGCGACGACACCGACCGAGAGGGCGACTGTCAGGCTCGGTAACACGCCACCCGGTTCGTAGCGGAGCGGCGGATGGAGACCGAACCCGTAGTCGACCAGATCATTGACACCAAGGAGCAAAAGCGAGAGCCCGAGGGCACCCTTCGTCGTCCGGCCGTAGTGGAGGATTGCGAACGCCAACAGGACGAACAGCAGGTGGGTGCCGATGATGAACCAGTAGTCGTAGAGTGCCGCCGGATCGAAGCCGACGTAGCGTTCGGGGCGAAGATTCAGCGCGATAGCCGTCCAGAGGCCGTACTTGACGAGCCAGACGAACGCCAGCGTGTGGAGATACGCCAGCGGGCGGTTGATCGGAGCCTCACGGAGCCGACTGCCGAGGTTCGGCAACAGGGTCGCCAGCGATAGCGTCACCAGCGCGATGGCGGTCGGCGAATCCGCATACAGCGGCCACAGCAGCGTCGGCACGCCGGGCATGGTGTCGACGTAGAACCGCACGCCGACCAGAAAGGCAGTCGCGGTGACCACCAGCAGGGCGACCAAACTCGGGCCGTCGGAGAGATACGCCTCGGCGTACCGGTATGGGAGGGGTCGACGGGGGGTCGGCGTCCGTGGCTCACGATCCGGCATACGAGTGGGTTCGTGGGTCCGCCTCAAACCCGTTTCCGTCCGAGACAGTCGACGACATGAAGCAAAGGTAATTAATCGCGGCGGGCGAGGTCCACCCATGCGAGGCGCACTTATCGTACTCGACGGCTGGGGACTCGGCGACCACGACCACCGCGACGCCGTCCGCGCCGCCGAGACGCCGACCTTCGATCGGCTCCGCGAGGCAGGGGCGTTCGGCACCCTCCAGACACACAGCCGAGCGGTCGGCCTCCCGGAGGGACAGATGGGAAACAGCGAGGTCGGCCACCTCAACATCGGCGCGGGCCGGGTCGTAAAGCAGTCCTTTACACGGATTCAGGACTCCATCGCCGACGGCAGCTTCCGTGACAACGAGGCGCTCAACGCCGCGTTCGACTACGCCGAGGCCCACGACGGCCGGGTCCACTTCATGGGGTTGGTCAGCGACGGCGGGGTCCACTCCGATATTACCCACCTCGAAGCCCTGATCGAACTCGCCGGCGATCGGGATATCGAGGCGGTCACCCACGCCTTCACCGACGGCCGGGACACCGCCCCCCACTCCGGGGCGGGCCACCTCGAAACCGTCGCCGAGGCGGCCGCCACACACGGTACCGGCGATGTCGCCACCGTCTCGGGTCGCTATCACGCGATGGATCGGGACCAAAACTGGGAGCGAACGAACAAGGCCTACGACGCGATCGTCAACCGCGAGGCCGAGTATACCGCCGAGACGGCCGTCGACGCCGTCGAGGCGAGCTACGAGCGCGGGGCGACCGACGAGTTCGTCGAGCCGACACTGATAGAGGGGGGCCCCGCCCTCGCCGACGGCGATGCGGTGGTCTTCATCAACTTCCGGGCCGATCGAGCCCGCCAACTGGTACGGATGCTCGCCGACATCGACCCCGTCTGGGATATCGAGACCCATCCCCCCGACATCGAACTGGTGACGATGACCCAGTACGACAAAACGTTCGACCTGCCGGTGGCCTACCCGCCACAGCAGCCAGAGAACACCCTCGGGGAGATCGTTTCGGATGCCGGACTCACCCAACTCCGGCTCGCCGAATCCGAGAAGTACGCCCACGTGACCTACTTCCTCAACGGTGGCCGTGAGGTCAAGTTCGACGGCGAGCGCCGCGAGATCGTCAAGAGCCCCGACGTACCGACCTACGACCTCCAGCCGGAGATGCACGCCGAGAAGGTGACCGATACGGCGATCTCGGTGATCGAGTCCGACGACCCAGACCTGTTGGTATGCAACTACGCCAACCCCGACATGGTCGGCCACACCGGCGACTACGAGGCCGCCATCACCGCGGTGGAGGCCGTCGACGAACAGCTCGGGCGGCTGGTTGAGGCCATCCACGCGGCGGGCGGTCACGCGGTGATCACCGCCGATCACGGCAACGCCGACGACATGGGGACCGCCGACGACCCCCACACCGCCCACACGTTCAACCCCGCGCCGGTGATCTATCTCACGCCCGACGGCGACGACGGCGGCCACACCGTCCGGGAGGGTGGCGCGCTCTGTGATCTCGCACCGACGCTGCTCGACGTGATGGATCTCGATCGCTCCGCGGAGATGACCGGCGAATCGCTCCTGCAGTAGCCCGCCCGCAGGCGAGAACCGTCGGGTCGACCGAACAGGCCACTCCGGACGACTATTTTCTCATCTGATGGGAAGCGTACTGATGTTTAACACCTGCATTCCGAACAGTCTAGCCGATGAGCAACGACCGTTCGGCTCGGCACGGCCACGAGACGCGGTCGCCGCCCGCTGGGCGTTCGTCCGCGGAGCCGACCGTCCTCTACGTCGACGGCGACGAGGGGCGGCGCGAGACCGAGACCACGCGGCTCGCAGCGGCGCTCGATCCGGTCGCGGTACGGGCCGCCGAGAGTGGCGCGGCGCTGGGCGAGTCGCTTGCGGCGGCCGACTGCGTGGTGAGTCGCTACGAACTCCCCGATACCGACGGGATCGCGCTCAGCGAGCGCGTCCGCGACCGGGCTCCGGGGCTCCCGTTCGTGTTGGCGGTCGGTGATGGCTCGGAGCGACTGGCCAGCGAGGCGACGGCCGCGGGGGTCACCGACTACGTTCCGGTCGATGGGATCCCCTCGGAGCGGCTGGTCGACCGGGTGGCCGCCGCGCTGGCCGAGCGCCGGCGACTGTCGACCCGTGATGGGATCGAAAACGCCGTCGAGCACGCCGCCGACGCGATCCTGCTCACCGACATCGAGGGGACGATCGAGTACGTCAACCCGGCTTTCGAGGAGCTGACCGGCTTCTCGCGGTCCGAGGCCGTCGGCCGGACGCCGCGGATCCTCAAATCCGGCGCGCAAGACGAAGGCTACTATCAGGAACTGTGGGCGACGATCCTCGACGGCAACGTCTGGGAGGAGGAAGTCGTCAACGAAACCAAGAGCGGCGAGGAGTACGTGGCTCACCAGACCATCGCGCCGGTCACCGACGCCGACGGCGAACTCGAACAGTTCGTCGGGATCCAGCGGGACGTCACCCGACGGTGCCTCCTAGAGGAACAGATCGAACGCTCCGCCGAGACGCTCGAACGGCTCTACGCGGAGGTCGCCGACGAAACCACGGATCTCCAGTCGAAAATCGAGTCGCTGCTCGATATCGGGGCGACCCACCTCGACTACCCGCTGGGGTACCTCACCCGGATCGACGACGACACACAGCGGATCATCGCCGCGGTCGGCGACCACGACGCGATCCAGCCCGGTGCGACCGACCCGATCGAACGGACCTACTGCCGCCGAACCGTGACGAGCGACGAGCCGACGATCGTGAGCGATGCGCCTCGGGAGGGGTGGGCCGACGACCCCGCCTTCGAGCACTTCGGGCTGCGGTGTTACGTCGGCGCGCGGATCGTCATCAACGGCGAGGTCTTCGGAACGCTCTGTTTCGGCGGCGAGGAGCCCCGCGAGGAGCTGGTGTTGGAGGCCCAGCAGTCGACGGTCAAAACCCTCGCCACGTGGCTCGGCTCCGAACTCGAACGGCATCGCTACGAGGCGCGGCTCGAACGGCAGAACACGCAGCTCGAACGGTTCGCCAGCGTCGCCAGCCACGACCTCCGGAACCCGCTCAACGTCGCCTCCGGCCACCTCGAGATGGCACGGGAGACCGGCGCGGACGAACACTTCGAGGCGGTCGCCGAGAACCACGACCGGATGGCGACGATCATCGACGACGTCCTCACGCTGGCCCGTCAGGGGACGTTCGTCGAGACGACCGAGCCGGTCTCCCTGCAGTCGATCGCCACCGAGTGCTGGGAGGGCGTCGAGACGGAGGGCGCGGAGCTGGTCGTCGACGGCGAGACGACGATCCAGGCGGACGCCGGCAAGCTCAGACACGTCTTCGAGAACCTGTTTCGGAACGCGCTCGAACACGGGACGACCGCCGACACCGACCATGCCGGCGAGGGACTGACGGTGACGGTCGGCCCCACCGATGGCGGGTTCTACGTCGCCGACGACGGTCCGGGGATCCCGCCGGCGGACCGCGAGCACGTGTTCGACCACGGCTACTCCGGTAGCGACGGCACCGGCTTCGGGCTGGCGATCGTCGACTCGATCGCCGACGCACACGGCTGGTCGGTCCACGTCACCGAGAGTCGCTCCGGCGGCGCGCGCTTCGAGTTCGTCGTCGACGGCACGGGCCACGCGGATGGGGACTCCCCGACGGCTGCCACCATCGAGTGGCTCCGCTCGTCGCTCGATGAACTGTAACCGCCGACCAAGCTACTCGACGGCCGACGGCGTCGACTGCCGGTCGGCGACGAGCCGATAGCTCGGCCCGGCGAGCAACAGGACCGCCAGCGCCGACATCCCGGCCAGCAGCCACGGGTCGACCGCGCCGGCAAGCGACCCCGTGGTGAGGTGGTCGACCGACCGGCCGACGACGAGGCCGAGGACCGCCCACGGCAGTTCCCCGAGGGCGGTTCCGACGAGATACGGGCGGAGCCGAACCCCGATCCCCCCGGCGGCCACCGAGATCACGTCCGACGGCAGCGGCAACAGCCGGGCGGCCGCGACACCGCGAACCCCACCCGTTTCGGCGAGTAGCCGCCGACCGGCCGCCGTGAGTCGACCGCCTCCGGCCATCGAAGCCCCGAACCAGTAGGGTGGCAGGCTCGTGACCACGAGCGCGGTCAGCGCGAGCGGCAACCCCTCGAGACCGATGGCGTAGCCGACGCCGATCGACACCACGAGCGTCGGCCACGCACACGCCGGGCGGACCAGCGCCACCGCGAACACGGCCGCGGCGAACGCCAGCGGTCGGTCCGCCAGCGCCTCGAAGCCCGCAAGCGCGGCCGCCGGCGAGCCGGCCCACGCCGCCAGACCGACCGCCAGCAGCGTCCCGGCCCCGACCCCGAGACGCGTTCGTCGCTGCATACCTCTCACCACTCGTGTACTGTGATACGCTTTGTGTTCGGCGACACACGAACGGTTATGTGATCGGATTGCGAACGCCGGAGCGTGACCGAGCCGAAGCCATCCTCGCGGCAGGAAACGATCGAACTCGGCGTCGACCTGCTGGCCCATCTCGAAGCCGACGATCTCGATTTGGCTGCGGTTATCGATCGGCTCGAAACCGTCACGACGAACCCAACGCTCACGCGAGAGATCCTCGATACCGCCGACAAACGAGGCGTTATCGACCGCGAAAACGGTCGGATTCGGACCCGCCGCGGCGGCACCTTCGTTCGGTTCGAGAGTCAGGTGACCGTCCGCGAGGGCGACTTCGAGTGTCGACGCTGTGGGGCGGGACTTTCGACGGGCCACTTCATCGAGTTCGAGTCCGGAGAACTCGGCCCGTTCGGCTCGTCGTGTATCAAGAAAGTCGTCGGCCGCGAGGAGTAGACAGTGCCTACCGGCCGCGCCGGAGTTCCTCGATCAGGGTTTCGATCAGCTCTGCCTGTCGGGCGAGCTGTTGTTGTTGGGCTTCGACCGTCTCGGTGAGCGCCGCGAGCTGCGCCGACAGATCGTCCTCGTCGACCGGGCCGGCGGACTCGAACGGCGAGCCTTCGAAGGCGTCGGCCGGCTCCTCGCGCTCGATGACGGCCTGCGACTGGTCGGTCGACCCGGCGTGGTCGATCGATCCCTCGCGGTCGGTCGGCTCGGAGTGGTCGATCGACTCCGTGTTCTCGGCCGGTTCCGCGTGGCTGGCCGTCTCGTCGGTCGAGTCGTCGGCTTCCAGCGAGGCGACGAGCCCCTCGTCGACCGACGACGTCTCGCCGTCGCCCGACTGCGTGCTGTTGGCCGGTTCCGACTCCAACTCACCCGGATCCGCACTGAGTGGATCGGGACCGTCCCCGAAATCCAACCGGTCTACGGCTTCGCCGTCGGCGTCTTCCTGGTTGGCCATCGCCTCGCGAAGCTCCTCGATACTGGTGACGCCGTGGAACTCACAGACCGCCTCGACGATGGCCTCCCGGACCGCTCTGGCGTCGCTGTTGGGGGTTTTGAACCGGTTCTGCCGGCCGTTGTGGGTGAGGACGACCGACGTGGCGACGCTGCCCTCTTCGAAGTCGACGTCGGTCAGGCCGCCGTACTCGAAGGCCTCGAAATCGGTGTCCCACACTGGCGAGCCGATGTGTTTGATGACGCGCTTGCTGGTGACGATCAGCGTGAGATCGCTGAACCGGAACGTCTTGTGGACCGTCTCGCCGGCTTCGGTGATCCCCGCCGCGCTGATGACGCCTGCCAGAATCGGGTGGAGGACGTTGTCGACCCGCTTGGCCGGAAACGACAGCGTCTCGCTGCCGTCGAGTCCGTATTCGAGGGTGAGCTTGGCCTTCCGCCGGCCGACCGAGAGGTCGACCTGCTCGGCATCGTGGGGGTAGCTCTCGACGGACTCGTCGGAGAGCAGTCCGTCCGCGCGGTAGACGACCGTCCGGCTCGGGGTGACGACCAGCACGTCCTCCCCGCCGAGTTGGACCTCCGCAACCGATGGTTCACCGTCCAGTTCGGACTCGAGTAGCTCGGGCAGGCTCATTGTGATGGGGTACCGTCCGTAGCTGATAAATCCGCGGGTATGCGTATCAGTGTTTCGTGATTGTTCACCGCCAGCAACAGCGCCACGTGGCTCCGACTCGGCACTCGATACGGGGGCTGATCGCACGCCACGAAGCCGACCGAGATGAGAAGGTTAAAGAGTATCATCGGGGTATAGGCAGGTGAGGCCGGGTGGCTTAGCTGGACATAGCGCCGCACTCATAGGGTTACTGAGATTCGGTGCGGTCACCGCCTTGGAAGCGTCCGCCCCACAGAGGCCTGCCGAGCCTCGTACCTGGGTTATGCGGAGATCGCGGGTTCGGAGCCCGCCCCGGCCATTCTTTCCGACGACAACCGAAGCGAGTAGCACGCCGACCCCGTCGACGGCGGGTAGTAAGCACTGACTACTGTCGGTCTCAGCAGATAACAATCGGTAACGACTAGCTACTATCGTCAGTTCGACGGTGCTGTGGCGGCGCTAAACCGACCGTCCGGAGCCGCTGGTGCCGAACAGATAGGTCCCGGCGGTCAACAGCAGTGCGGCGACGACCAGCGACGCGAGGACGAGGCCGCTCGATCCCACCGTAGCTCCGGGGATGAACAGCAGCCCCCCGACGATTATCAGTCCGATACCGACCGCCGCCTGGTTCGGTACGTCTACCATACACTGTCGACCGAACCGACCGATATTGAGCTTTCTCCTTCAGTCGATACAGAGTAACGCCGACAGTTACTGGTCGACGATGGATTCGGGCGGGCTCTTCTCGCCGGCCGGGACGACAACGTCCAGCCAGTTTTCCTCGGGCGGCAGCGGGCAGGCGAACGTCTCGGCGTACGCACAGAAGGGGTTGTAGGCGAGGTTGAAATCGAGAGTGACCACGTCGCCGTTGACGAGGTCGTCGTCGGGTTCCATCTCCATGTAGCGCCCGCGGTGGTAGGTCTGCTGACCGGTCGTCTTGTCGCGGAACGGGATGAAGATCGTCCGGTCGTCGTCGCTCTCCTGTCGGTAGCCGGCCATCTGGATCCGTTCGCCGCGGAGTTCGAACTCGAAGATCACCGCCCGGAGATACCGAATCGGTTGGCCCGCAGTCACATCGAGTTCGATCGGATCGGGGTTGCCGTAGACCCGTACGCGGGCGAGGACCCGAAAGTCGGGGTCGGGCTCGAAGTAGTTCAGGCCCTCGAAATCGTCGCGGTAGTCGGGGTCGATCGGCGACTGTGGGTGGTCGGTGAAGAACTCGTCTTTGTCGGCGCGCATCTGTCGTACCTCGGCCATCCACTTCTCGGGATCGGTCGGTCGGTCGCCATCCGGCGTTGTCATACCCCGATTCAGTCCCGAGGGAACCTAATCCCATTGGAACGCCTCGCCCGGCGGGTCGACGCGGTGCGCGCTACTGCTGGTAGGAGTGACCGACGACCAACACGACGACGTGTGCGACGAGCAGCCCGACGAGCATCTCTATCGAGAGGCCACCGACGTCCAATATAAACAGCGGCAGGTAGCCAAGCGGGAGGGCGATCGCAGTCCAGAACGCGAGGCCGCAAGCCGAGGCCCGAAGGCGGGCAACGATCGCTGGGAGACTGTTCGAGAGACGGCCGAGGGGGCCGAACGAGGGCGGGAACGACATCTGTGGGACCACCATACACGAAACGGTCGGCCAAGCGAATATACCCCACACAGCGTTTGCCGTGCTTGTGACTGTTGCAGCGACAGTAGAAACAGCTTACCAGCAACTGAACGAGCCGTTCGTACGGTAATCACGACCTACTAACCCGGCGTCGACGCAGGAGTCGAGTGAAACCGCGGCGGTTTACCCGATCGGCCGCCAACAGTCGGTATGGCGGATCTCAATCCGATCGCGAAACGGATTCACAACCTGACACCGAAGCCGGTTCGGCTCACATTAGCCGACGGCACCGAGGCCGTCTTCGAGATGGCGTGGACCGAGTTCTTCCAACAGGAGTTTCAGGCCGAAGCGACCCGTGAGGACGACGACGCCGACTATCGCCTCGTCTCCAGCGAGGACAACGACGCGGTACTGGTCGGCCGTCAGGCGGTCGACGAAGACGAGTGGTCGATGATCGGCGCGGTTGAGTCGGTCGAGGCCGCCGAATAGTCGGTGACAGTCGGTACCGGGAGTTTCCACGGCTGCCGTCGGGCAGCCCTCGCCAGTCAGTGTCTGTTGACGGCCTCGACCAGATTGAACGCACAGGTGATCTTCTTGTGGGCCGTCGAGAGGTGATCCTCCAGCAACCGTTCGGAAACCCCCAGCAGTTCAGCGGCCCTCGCCGCCTCGATGTTCGCGATCCGACAGAGGGCGTAGGCTTCTTCCTGCCGGACAGTAAGGATGCGGACGTCCTCGAAGGAGGCGACGTTCCGGAGGAACTCGCCCAGCCGGTTCAACGACCAGCAGCTTCCCTCGCGTTCGGTCCGGTGGATATACTCGCCGACCGTCTCCGCCGACAGCTGACAGACGTCGGCTGCCTCCGGGTCGACTGCCGGCGTATCGATCTCGGCGAGCCGGTTGGTCGGGACGTGCCAGTAGACGGCGATGTCGTCTCGCTCGCCGATCCGAAGCGCACCGTCGAACTCGCCGGTCTCGATCCGCTCGGGCAGCCGCAGTTCCGGCCCGTGGTCCGCCATGGTTGGTATAGTATCAAATTTTGTTATAAATCCATTGATGGATTTCAGACCCGCTTACTCCTGTTGGGCGTCGACGACGGCCACCCCCGCCAGATTCACGATGTCTTTGACCTCGTCGCCGCGCTGGAGGACGTGGACGGGTTTGTCCATCCCGACGAGCATGGGACCGATGGCTTCCGCGCCGCCGAGCCGCTGGAGGAGTTTGTAGCCGATGTTGCCGGCCTCAAGATTGGGGAAGATCAACACGTTCGCCGGGCCGTCGAGCGCCGAGAAGTCGTAGGTGTCGTCGATAATCTCCTCGACGACGGCGGTGTCGGCCTGCATCTCGCCGTCGACGGGGAAGTCGACCGTCGAGTCGTCGTGGAGGTCGGCGACCGCCTCCCGGATGGTCGCCGTCGACTCGTTTCTGACACTGCCGAAGTTGGAGTACGACAACATTGCCGCCCGGGGCTCGACGTTGAAACTCCGGGCCAACTCGGCGGTGTGTTTCGTGACCTCCGCGAGTACTTCGGCGTCGGGGTCCTGATTGACCGTCGTGTCCGCACAGAACACGACCTTGTTTTTGAACGTGAGCAGGTAGACACCCGCCGCGTAGTCGGCGTCGTCGGCGGTGCCGATCACCTGCAGCGGCGGTCGCAACGCCGAGGGGTAGTGGTGGGTCAGCCCGGTCAGCATGGCGTCGGCGTCGCCCATCTCGACCATCACGCTGCCGAGGTAGTTCGTGTCCTTCGCGACGAGTTCGGCCGCCTCTCCGCGGGTGATTCCCTTCCGGCGACGGCGTTCGTAGAGTCGGTCGGCATACACGTCGAGACTCCGCTCGGCGGGGTCGACGACCTCCGGATCGAACGACAGCCCCAACTCGGCGGCGATCCGGCTGATCTCCTCGCGGTCGCCCAACAGAACCGGCTCGGCGATCCCCTCTTCTTCCAGTTGGTAGGCCGCTCGAATCATCTTCTCGTCGGTGCCCTCCGCGAGCGCGAGCCGCTTGGGGTCGCTTTTGGCCTTGTTGAGGACGACTCGCATCATCTCGCGGGATTTGCCGAGTCTGGCTTCCAGCTTCTCGGCGTAGGTCTCGCGATCGATCTCTGTCCGGGCGACGCCACTGTCGACGGCGGCCTCGGCGACGGCGGGGGCGACCTCGAACAGCACGCGGGGATCCAGCGGTTTGGGGATCACGTAGTCGGGGCCGAACTGCAGCGGCTGGTCGCCGTAGGCTTTGACCACAGCATCGGGAACGTCCTGTTTGGCCAGCTCCGCCAGCGCCATCGCCGCCGCGCGCTTCATCTCTTCGTTGATGTCGGTCGCCCGGACGTCGAGCGCGCCGCGGAAGATGAACGGGAACCCCAGCACGTTGTTGACCATGTTCGGGTAGTCCGAGCGGCCGGTGGCGACGATCACGTCGTCGTCGCGGGCGGCCTTGGCGTCCTCGTAGCCGATCTCGGGGTCGGGGTTCGCCATCGCGAAGATGATCGGGTTGTCGGCCATCGATCGGACCATCTCTTGGGAGACGATGCCGCCGACCGAGAGGCCGACGAACACGTCGGCACCCTCCATCGCATCCGCGAGGCTCCCATCGTCGACGTCGCGGGCGAACTGCTGTTTGTACTCGTTGAGGTCATCGCCCCGGTCGGTGGTGATGATCCCCGAGGAGTCACACATCGTGATGTTGGACTCGTCGGCCCCCAGCGAGACGTAAAACTGCGCGGTAGCGAGCGCCGATGCGCCCGCCCCCGAGAAGACGATATCGAGTTCGTCGAGTGATTTGCCCGTGATCTCGGCGGCGTTGAGCAGCGCGGCCCCCGAGATAATCGCCGTCCCGTGTTGGTCGTCGTGGAACACGGGGATGTCCATCCGCTCGCCGAGTCGGCGCTCGATCTCGAAACACTCCGGAGCTTTGATGTCTTCGAGATTGATGCCGCCGAAGGTCGGCTCCATGGCGTCGACCGTCTCGACGAGGGCGTCGACCGAATCGAGGTCGAGTTCGATATCGAAGACGTCGATGTCGGCGAACCGCTTGAACAGCACCCCTTTCCCCTCCATGACGGGTTTCGAGGCCTGCGCACCGATGTCGCCGAGACCGAGCACCGCCGAGCCGTTGGAGACGACGCCGACGAGGTTGGATTTGGCCGTGTAGTTGTAGGCCTCGTCCGGCTCGGCGTCGATGTCCCGACAGGGGGCGGCGACACCCGGCGAGTAGGCGAGGCTTAAATCCCGCTGAGTGTTGGTCGGCTTCGTCGTCGCGATCTCGATCTTCCCCGGCGGATCACGCCGGTGATACTCCCGTGCGTCGTCGTCAAGTCCCATACCACAGCGGTTCGCTGGATTCATGAAAAAGCTGTGTGTATGTCGATTGTCAGGTTCGACGGTTGTCGAACTGACGAGTGGAGTAGGCAGCGACTACTCCGCCACCGTCGACGGGTCGCCCCCGTCTGCGGCCGGGAGGAGTCGGAGCTCCTCGTCGGCGGCCCCGAGTACCGACAGCTCGTAGCTGAAGACGTAGGTGAGGACGACGATGTTGATCGGCAGTGTCAGGACGAAGACGATCAACAGCGTCACCGCCGCGATCACGCCGAGGGCGACGAGGCCCGCCGTCGACGCGACGGCCGCGCCAAAGCCGCCGAAGACGCCGAGGACCACCACGAGCGCGGCGATCCCACCGATGATGCCGACGATCCCGAATATGATGAACCCGATGATCGACTGGCCGATTGAGATCGCCAGCAGTACCAGGAAGTGAACGACGACGTAGACGCCGAACTGGGCGAGGTTCCCGCGGAGCACCGGCCAGAACCGCCGCCAGCCGTCGAGGACGCCGCTGTCGGTCACCACCATGATCGGCGTGACGAACTCGGTCGTCGCCCGAGCGACGATCAGGTAGACGAGGCCCGTCACCGCGGCGACAGCCACTGCAAGCAGGCCGCCGACGAGCATCGCGGTTTCGCCGAGTTCTCCGGCCGCTCCGGCGAAGACCGCCACCCCGATGAGGACGATCGGGATCGCAGAGACGACGTTGAGCACGAGCTTAAACAGGAACAACCGGAGCGCCTGTCCGAAGCGTCGCTTGGCCGGCCCGCGGATCCGTACGGTGTCAGTCCGCAGCCCGTCGTAGAAGACCAGCCGAAGGATCTCCGAGAGCAGCGACACCGCGAGCCCGAGGAGCAACAGCCCCGCGACGATGGCGGCGATCACGACCGGTTCGACGGGGAGCATTTCCGGTGTGGGTTCGGCTGGTGCCGGCGCAGGCGCACTGTCGGGACCGGTTCCGGAGGGCGTCGACCCGGCGTTGAAGAGGTTGAACACCGACGAGATCCCGCCGCCGCCGACACCGACGAAGATCGCGATCAGGCCGAGCCGGAGCCACTGGCCGAGGTCGAAGGGAAAGAGGAACGAACGGGTGGCATCGATCGCGTCGTCGACGCTCTCGATCGCGTACCATGACATATCCGGGTGGTGGCCGGGTAGTGGCAAATAGGTTGGTGGTCAGTTTCTCCTCGGGCGACTCGGTTCGCAGGGATTTTTCGCCGTCGACCCCGTGGAGGCCGGTATGGACCCGATCTGCGTCACCGACTCGGCCGACGTGTTCACCTGTAACGCCTACCTCCTCGACGGCGAGGTGACAACCCTCGTCGACGCCGGCGCGATGGCTGGCGTCGAGGACGTCGTCGCCGACCACGTCGACACAGTGGACCGCGTCGTCCTCACTCACCAGCACGGCGACCATGTGGCCGAACTCGACGCCGTGTTGTCGGCGTTCGACGCCGACTGCTATGCCTACGACGACCACCCTCACCGGACCCACAGCCTCGACGACGGCGACCGAGTCGAGATGGGCGACGAAACCTTCGAGGCCGTCTACACGCCGGGCCACGCGACCGATCACCTCTCGTTTGTCGGCGAATCGATGCTGTTCAGCGGCGACGTGGTCGTCTACAACGACGGGGCATTCGACGACGGGAGTTTCGGCCGGACCGACCGGCCCGGCCAGTCCCGCGAGCGACTCATCGAGAGTCTGGAAACGCTGCTGGATCGACTTCCCGACTCGGTGACGGCGATGTACGCAGGCCACGGCGATCCGTTCCATGCCGACGGCGAGAGCGTCCGGACGGTCATCGAGCGCGCGCTCGAACGGGCCGAGCGTCGCGAGCCGAAATATCCCGAGTAGTGACCATCTACGAGCCGTAGTCGGCAACTAACTACAGTCCGTGATTCGGGGAGTTTCGAAACCGAGCTCGCGAACCGTGGCTGTTGGTCGGTCGATGGCCGAGTTGTCGGTAAGAAAGGATCGGTGAGCGATCAGGCTGCGCGTCGCTCTTTGGCCTTCGGGCGGAGTCGGTCGTAGCCGCACTTCCGGCAGCGGTTGGCCCGCGGTGAGTTGCGAGCGTTACAGCGCATGCAGATCTGTTTGTTGAGGGTTCGCTCGGTCGCGTTCTCGTTGCTTGGCATACGGCTCTATCGTCGACGTCGCTGTTTAAGCGTTCCGAGACTTCCCGGCCTCACGCGCCGGCTTCTTCGAGGGCGGCTTCGAGGTCCTCGCGCTGGGTGACGCCGACGAAGCGGTCGACGATGCCGTCGTCGTTCTCGACGACCAGCGTCGGCAGCGACCGAACCTGATACTGGTTGGCGACGTCCTGTTCTTCATCGACGTCGACTTTGGCGAACTCGACGTCCTCGTAGTCGGCTTCGAGCTCTTCGAGGATCGGGTCCTGTGTCTTACACGGGCCACACCAGTCGGCGTAAAAATCTGTGAGTCGAACCGTCATTTGTGTTCCCGCCCTCGTTTTGCCGAGGGTGGCGCATAAGCGTTTCCAAGCGCGCAGTCGGAAGCCGAAACCCTTAGGAGACCAACGTGCAGTAGTTCGACTATGAGCTCAGGCGACAATTCCGGCGGGCTGATGTCCAGTGCCGGGCTGGTCCGGTACTTCGACTCCGAAGACCGGAACGCGATCCGTATCAATCCGAAAACCGTCATCGCGTTCTGTTTGCTGTTCGGCCTGCTCGTCCAGATCCTCACCATTTCGGTGGCGTGATCCCGCGAACGCGGTCTTTTTCCCCACCGCCTTCGGTCGACTAACCATGATAGCTGGCGTCATCGCCGTTCAGGGCGACGTGAGCGAACACGCCGCCGCGATCCGACGGGCTGCGGCCGCACACGATGCCGACTGCGAGGTGCGGGAGATCCGAACCAGCGGCATCGTTCCCGACTGCGACGTACTGCTCATGCCGGGCGGGGAGTCGACCACGATTTCCCGCCTGTTGGCCGACGAGGGGATCGACGACGAGATTCGGGCCCACGTCGAGGCCGGCAACCCGATCTTGGCCACCTGTGCGGGGCTGATCGTCGCCGCCCGCGACGCGAAGGACGACCGCGTCTCGACGCTGGGACTGCTCGATGTGACGGTCGACCGCAACGCCTTCGGTCGACAGAAGGACAGCTTCGAGGCCCCCCTCGACATCGAGGGCCTCGACGAGCCGTTCCCGGCAGTCTTCATCCGCGCGCCGCTGATCGACACGGTCGGCGACGACGTCGAGGTGCTGGCCGACTGGGAGGGCAACCCCGTCGGCGTCCGGCAGGGACCGGTCGTCGCCTCCTCGTTCCATCCGGAGCTTACCCCTGACACGCGGCTCCACCAGCTGGCGTTTTTCGACGAGACGGAAGCCGTCGTGCCCACGGAGGTCGACGGATGAGCGACACCGAAGAACAACTGGACAGCGAGGTGCTCGATGAGCTGTTTGCGACGATCAAACAGCGGCAGGCCGAGCTACCCGAGGACTCCTATACGGCCTCGTTGTTCACCCACGAGAAAGGTGAAAACGAAGTCCTCGAAAAACTGGGCGAGGAGTCGACCGAACTCATTCTGGCGGCCAAAGACGACGATCTCGACGAACTACAGTACGAGTCGGCCGATTTCGTCTACCACTTGCTCGTGTTGTTCGCGATGAAGGGGTTGGACGTCGACGATCTGCGGGCCGAACTCGAATCGCGGTTCTGAGGCTGTCGGCGTGTTCCGACCACTTCGTTAGTCATCGCCTTCGGTGTCGTCCGACCGGAGCCAGTGATAGAGTTCCGCGGACAGTTCGGCCACCACCCCGAGACCTTTGAAAATCCCAATGAGGAGATCGTCGATCATTAGCTACACGCTGTGTAGATCGTCCACATATATCTATTGGTGACTGAAACACGGCACAGACGGCCACTACCGGGAGTATCCGACGCCCGGATCGTGGTGGCTGGATCCTCTCGACGCCGACGCCCTTTTCAAACCAGTCGACCAAACGCGGCCAATGGATGCCGTTACGCTCGGTCCCGCCGGGACCTACTCACACCGTGCCGCCAGCGCTGTCGCCGACGACGTCTCGTTTCGTGAGTCGGTGACCGCCATTATCGAAGCGGTCGACGACGGCAGCTTCGAACGGGGCGTCGTCCCCATCGAAAACAGTATCGAGGGCAGCGTCACCGAGACGCTCGATGCACTCGCCGACCGGGAGGTCGCCGTCGTTAGCGAGATCATAACGCCGATTAGACACGCCCTACTCGCCCAGTCCGACGAGTTCGAAACGGTCGCTAGCCACTCCCAAGCGTTGGCCCAGTGTCGGAGTTACCTCGAAACGAACTATCCGGGGGCCAATCAGGAGGCCGTCGCCAGCACTGCCCGCGGTGTCGAACGCGCCCGCGAGGACCCTTCGATCGCGGCGATCGGCCACCCCTCGAACGCGACCAACGGCACCGAACTGGAGATCCTCGCTGAAGACATTCAGGATCAAGACTCCAACGCGACGCGATTCTTCCTTCTTGCGCCCGCCGCCGAGCGATCCGACGCTGGCGGCAAGACGACGCTGATCGTCTACCCGAACGTCAACTATCCCGGGCTGCTGTTGGAACTGCTGGAGGCCTTCGCCGACCGCAACATCAACCTCTCGCGGGTCGAATCCCGGCCCAGTGGCAACCGCCTCGGCGACTACCTGTTCCACTTCGATATCGAGGCCGGCGTCTACGAGAGCCGCGTCCAGGAGGCGATCGCCGAGATCGAGACGATCGTCGACGACGGCTGGATCCGGAATCTTGGATCCTACGACACGAAACACGTGCTGTACTGATTCTCGGGGGCCGCGGACAGTCCGGTCGTTCCTGTTGGGTTCGTGTCGACAATATTCATGTCTCTCAACGCCCAATTTGTAGGTATGGCTGGACGACCCAACCCGTTCCGCGAACTCGACGAACTGATCGAACGAATGAACCGCCAGTTCGGCGAGCTGAGTGGCGGCTTCGAGGCCGAGAGCATGCTCTCGGACGTGAGCGTCGACGTCGCCGATCAGGGCGATCAGCTGGTCGTCACCGCCGACCTTCCCGGCTTCTCCGGGGACGATATCGACCTCCGTGTCGACCGGGAGAGCCTCACGCTCAGCGCCGAGTACGAGGCCGAAGAGAGCGAAGACACCGGCCAGTTCCACCGCCAAGAACGGCGGCGGGAGTCGGTGCACCGACAGCTCCCGCTGCCCGAGGCGGTCGAGGCCGAAAACGCCTCGGCTAGCTACAACAACGGAGTACTGACAGTGGAGCTCCCGAAGCTCGACCCCGAGGCGTCGAGTGGCTACCGGATCGACGTCGAATAGCGACGCCCCCGTATTTTTCCCCGCGGCGAGTAGCTAGCATGGCTCCATCTCCCTTTAAGCCATCAGCGAGCATATATGTTGGCTGGTGAAACACACGATGAAACGCGCACTCACACCGTTCGATGGATTCGACCAGTTCTTCGGCCAGTTCGGCCGCGGCTTCGAGCCGATGACTACCAACGACGGAACGGGAATGGCCGTCGACGTCGCCAACAACGACGACGAGTTCGTCCTGACGGCCGATCTGCCGGGGTTCGATCGCGAGGCGATCGAGCTCAGGATCGACGACGCGGTGGTGACGATCAGCGCCGAACGTCACAACGAAACCGACGGGACGAACGCGGAGTACCTCCACCGCGAACGCCGCACCGAGTCGGTCCAGCGGCAGCTTCGGCTCCCGGAGGCAGTCGACGACGAGGGCGCGACGGCGACCTACCACAACGGCGTGCTCACCGTGACGGTCCCCAAAGCGTCGACCGACGTGGTCGACGACGGCCGACGGATCGAGATCGAATAACCCGCCGGCCGGTTGGCCGCGGCTACGGCCGCTGTCGGTAGCGGATCGTCCGCGAGCCGCGGAACATCGGGCCCGTACCTGCGGTTTCGAATCCCGCGGCCTCGACGGCCGCCTTCTTGTCGGTCGCCTCGGTTTCGACCAGTACCTCGACGTCCATGTTCTCGCTGGCCGCAAACCGGACGGGCTCGCCCAGCAGGCGCTCGCAGGCGGCTTCGGTGCCGCCGAACTGCGTGACATGTACTGTTCGATCGTGGGCATCGAAGCTGACGAACCCCAAGAGTTCGGTGTCGTCGGCCTCGGTGTCGACGTTCGGATCGCGGTTTCCCTGCTGGCGTTCGGCGACGCGGACGCTCCGGTCGTGGACCAGATTCCGGACGACGTCCGCCGGTGCATCCGCCAGCGCCGCGATCGCCTCGGCGTCGTCTTCGACCGCATCCCGCACGTGCATACCGCCCCTACCATCGCTGCCCGCATAAATCAGGGGGCCGAAGCGAGATTGAAGGCTTTATTTGGGAGCCACCGAACCGTAGCGTATGAGCAAAGCTACCAAGATCGTGGTGGGAACGGTCGGCCTCTCGGCGCTGCTGGCGGTCGGTATCATCCTCTCGTACGTGGGCGCCTGATGTTCAGCGAGCGATCGCTGTCGCCGCCGCTCGCAGCGGCCCGGACAGCGTACGCTCCGGAGTCGACGGTGCTCGATGTCGCACAGGATTTCGAGACGCTACCCCCGGCGGTCGCCGAGGACCTCGGGCTGTTCGCCGACGCGCTCGATCCGGCAAGCTATCCGGTCGACTGGCTGCCGGCCGATGCGCCGACGGCACTCCAACGGTATGCGGGCCCGACATTCACGATCGGCATGCCCGGCGACGGCACGGTCGTCTGGACCGCCCAGACCGAGCCGCCGACGGTGCTGTTGAAAAAGCGTGCCGACGGGACGCCCGAGACGTTTCTCGACTTCCTCGTCGCCGAAGCGTTCGTCCGGATCGACTCCGGGGTTCCCGAGCATTTCGTGCCGTTTTTCGGCTCACAGTACACCGAGCTGGCCGACGCGACCGGACTCGGACCCGCCGACGTCTACCAGATCGCCGCCGCGCTGTTCGACGGCTGGGTCGGCCTCCAGACCCGCAAGGTGTTCCGGTCGTGGGCCGAGGATCCCGAGTTCGAACCGCTGTACGAGGCGTGGGTCGACGCCGGCGAGCGGCTCGAACCGCGGCTCGACGAACTCTCGGCGTCGGTCGCCCGCGGCGAGATGACGTTCCCCGAGGCCACCGAGTACGCCTGTTCGGCGATCAAACACGATCTGGACCTCCCGACGCCGTTCGGCGCGCTTGATACCGATGCCTTCCGGGAGTACGGGGCCGACTACGCGATTCAGTGGGCCGATAAAACCGTCGCGGCACTCGCCGAGTAGGCAGTCTCTACCAGCCAGTAGCCGCTACCTACTGGAAGTCGACGCTCACGCTGCCGTCGTCGCCGAGGTCGACGACGCCGTCGAACAGTTCGGTGAACTCGTCGAGGGTCGACTGATCGTGGACCTCCTTCGAGAGGTGGAAGATACCGACCGCGTCGTGGTCGGCCAGCAGTTCGAGCAGTTGTTTGGTCGCCTCGTAGACGCCTTCGTCGTCGGCGTAGTAGATCATCTCGGTCAGGGAGTCGACGCTGACCCGTACCTTGCCGTCGTGACTCGACAGGAACTCACGGGTCTTCTCGACGATGCCATCGAGGTCGTCCGGCGAGGAGACGTAGTGGACGTCGTCGGCCCCGCGACGGGAGTAGCCCCGCTCGACCGACAGCGTATCGAGGATCACGGCCCGATCTTCGTCGACGTCGTAGTGTTCGAGCTTCTGTTCGACCTCGCGGGCCGTGGTGCGTGTCGAAACGACGAGGAAGTGGTCGGTGTCGGTCTTCAGGAAGTCGGTGTCGATCCGGTCGGTCTCGCCGATACTTGGATGGAGCAACAGCAGCCCCGTCCCGCTCGCAATGGTGTCGGGTGCGTTTTCGATCGCTAGCGTGTAGTCCATATCCATATCTGCGACTGGGTGAACTTAATCATACAGGCCTTCGGTTTGCCCGTCGTCCGCCAGCCACCTTTTTATTCGTCCCATACCCACGTCGAGACGGATGTACGGACAGGATACGGCCAAAGACGTCTACAGAGACGCCCTGCCCGTGATTATCGTCAGTCTCGTCGCCGGACTGTTCGCGGGAACGATACTTGGCAGCGAGACGATGCGCGAGGGAATCGAGAGTGTTCCCGGACTCCTGTTGTTGCTGCCCGCCTTTCTGGCCACCCGTGGCGGCGTCTACGGATCGCTTGGCGCACGGATCTCCAGCGGTCTCCATCAGGGGATCATCGAACCCCGGTTCGAACTTGACGAGCGGCTTTCGAACGCCATCATCGCCTCGTTTATCAACGGAATGACCGTCTCGGTGTTCATCGCTGTCGTCACCTTCGGCGTGCTGACCGCGACCGGTCAGTCGGGGAGCCTCCCCCGGCTGGTCGGCATCATGATCGTCGCCGGCTTCCTGAGTGCCGTGCTCATGTTGTCGGTGCTCGTCTCGGTGATCATCCTCGGCTACCGCCGCGGGCTCGACCCCGACAACATCATCGGACCGGTCGTGACCACTCTCGGTGATGTCTTCGGCGTGCTGTTCCTGCTGGTCGGCGTCTACGTGACGGGGGCGGTGCTGTGAGCACCGGCGGCGACGTCGACGGCGAGTGGGCGATCCGGAGCATGGTCCGGACGATGGTGCCGTTGTTGGCCGGACTGTCGTTGCTCCAGATGGCTTCCGGCTCGGTGCTGGAGTCCTTCGAGGCGACGCTCGTGACCCAACCCTCGCTGCTCGTCCTCGTCCCGGTTCAGATCGGGACCGCGGGCAACCTCGCGTCGATCATGTGTTCGCGGCTGTCGACACAGCTCCACCTCGGGACGTTCGAACTCTCGCCGTCGAATCCGGCGATCAGGGCCAACACCGGCGCGGTCTTCGGGCTGGCGGCGACCGTCTTCGGCGTCGTCGGGGTCGCCGCGTGGGCGATCGGTCGGGTGCTCGGCGGTTCGTTAACTCTCATCGAGGTACTGACGATCTCGCTTGTTAGCGGGATGCTGTTGGCGCTGGTGGTGGTCGTGCTAAGCGTCGTCTCGGTGACCGCCTCCTACCGGCTGGGGTACAACCCCGACGACACGACGATCCCGGTGGTCACCAACCTCTGTGACATCACCGGTGTTCTCATCCTGTTCGGTGTCGTCGTAGTCGTCCTCTAACCGTCTGTAGCCGGTGGCTACTCCCGATCCAATCGTGCGGAGCCCGCGCAGTTCCCCGTAACAGTTTGGAGGATCGACGCCGAACCGTCGGTATGGCAGCGTCAACACCGCAGTTAGAACTCCACAACCTCCAAGGCTGTCCGTACTGCAAGAAGGTCCGCCGCGCACTCGCCGATCTGGAACTCGAATACGAAACCCACTCGGTCCCGCAATCGCGGAGCGAGCGCACCGCGGTCTACGAGGCCAGCGGTCAGTACGGCGTGCCGGTACTGGTCGACCACGCCAACGGTATCGAGGGGATGGCCGAAAGCGACGATATCGTCGACTACCTTTACGCGGAGTACGGCGATGGCGAAACTCCTCCGCCGTCGGGCATTGTTGGGCGGCTGCTGTACCGATTCTTTTGACGGTAGTCACCGATTACTTACAAGACGCTGTCGGCGGTGGCCGCGCCGACGACGCTGAACACCGAGCCGACGCTAATCGCTTTGAACGTGGTTTCGGCGAGTTCGCGTGTCGACAGGCCGTTGTCGCCGAGGAACGTGGCGGGGGCGTCGAACACGAGCGCCAGAATCGCCACCGAGCCAAAGGAGACAACCATCAGGGAAATGAACCGGATCGGGATACCGACGACCTGCTGTTCGCTGTCCGGATCACGCTTGGTGTCGGCCTGATACAGCGCCGCGTAGCCGATCAAGCCGACGATCGTTACCGTGAGGACGGCCTGTAGATTGCTCATGCTGCCCGCCAGCACCCAGACCTCCTCGGTGACCACGAACGGCCCGGCCAGCAGAAAGCCGCCGACTACTTGTTGGGCGGAGTCGGCGATCCTGAATGTCGGCCGTCGGAGCCTCATTCGTGGTCGTGGTCGCATACACCGGCCGAAGTCAGCGGACTCATATAAATGATGAGGCTGCGCCCCGCGCGGTCGGTCCGTAGAGCAACCGATTTAGCGATTCGTCGACCACACCCCGTATGAGCGTACGCGAGGAGTTCGACAGTTGGGCCGCAAGCGGCCGCGACAAGGGGATGGAAGACCGCCACTGGCACACCGCCAAACACGCACTCGCGCGGATGCCGGTCGAAGCGGGCGAGACCGTCCTCGATCTCGGCTGTGGCAGCGGTTACGCGCTCCGGGCGCTGCGAGAGACGGCGGATATCGGCCACGGGGTGGGCCTCGACGGCTCCCCGGAGATGGCCCGCAACGCGGCGGGTTACACCGACGACGAGGCGGTCGACTTCCTCGTCGGCGACTTCGATTCGCTGCCCGTTGCCACCGACAGCGTCGACCACGTCTTCTCGATGGAGGCCTTCTACTACGCGCCGGACCCCGCCCACACCCTCGAAGAACTCCGGCGGATCGTCCGGCCCGGCGGGACGTTCTACTGTGCGGTCAACTACTACGAGGAAAACGAGGCCAGCCACGCGTGGCAGGAGGACATCTCCATCGAGATGACTCGCTGGGACCGCGGGCAGTACCGCGCGGCGTTCCGCGAGGCGGGGTTCCACGTCGCCGAACAGGAGACGATCCCCGACCGCGAAATCGAGATCCCGCCCGTGGATGCGTTCCCGACAGACGACTGGGAGACGCGTGAGGCGATGGTCGACCGGTATCGGACGTGGGGAACGCTGTTGACCGTCGGTGTCGTCCCCTAACTCGGCTCCAATTCGGAGCAATTGGGCCTAATTCGGCGCGAGAAACTCACTATTTTAGGAGTGTCTGGCGACTGGATAGGAACGCAATGACTGACCAGTCACCCACCGATCGAACCAGCGGAGACACAGGAATGGTAAACCGACGACACCTCCTCGGCGTTGGTGCCGGTGTCGGCGTCACGCTGCTGGCGGGCTGTGCGAACCAAAGCGACAGCGGGACCAGCGGTGACGATGGCACGACCGATGGATCGTCCGACAGCGAGACGTCGACGGGTACGTTCCGGCTACTTATCAGCGACCAGCCGGTCGCGATCGACGACTTCGACTCGCTGAACGTCTCCTTCGACAGGGCGCGGGTCTTCCGCGGCGAAGCGGACGAAGACGAGGCGGACGACTCGACGAACGAAAGCGAGGAGACCAACGAGACGGACCCCAACGAAACCGAGACCAACGGGACAAACGAAACCCGAACGAACGAAACGGAGACGGACGACTCCGAGACCGAAACGATGGACGACGAGTCGGACGACGACGACGAGGAGGAAGAGTCCGACGACGGAGCCAGCGGCTTCTCGATCATCGATCTCGATGGCGCGACCGTCGACCTCACGCAGGTCGTCGGCGACAAAGCCATCGGCGTCTTCGAGGGCGAACTCGAAGCAGGCCAGTACTCGAAGATCGAACTCTACGCCAGCGACGTCGAGGGCATCGTCGACGGCGAGACGGCCGAGGTCAAGATTCCCAGCGGGAAGCTCCAGATCGTCAAACCGTTCGAGATCGTCCCCGACGAACCGGTGAGCTTCGTCTTCGACATCAACGTCGTCAAGAAGGGCAACAACGGCTACAACCTCCTGCCGGTGATCTCCGAGAGCGGCGTGGCAGGCAAAGACGTCGACGTCGAGGAAGTCGACGAGGACGACAGCGACGACGCCGATGAGAGTGCCGACGCTGGAAACGAAACCGACGCCGACGAGTCCGGCGACAGCGAGGGCGATATGACCGACGGCAGCGACTCCAACAGTACCGACACTGGCGGTAACGAAACGGACGAAAGCGGCCAGTAGACCCTACGCATCCGGCTCGCCGACCGACTCCGACTCGGGGTTCGAACTTGAGGCCGTGTTGGGTGGTGAGCTTCGCCGTCTAGTGGCCGGTGACGCCGGCGGCGATCCGGTCGCGTTCCAGCACCGCGACTGACAGGCCGGCGTCGACGAGTTGCTTGGCCGCGGTCAGCCCGACGATGCCGCCGCCACAGACCGCCACGTCGACGGTGATTGGCTCGGTCAGCGGTTCGTATCGCGTTTCGGGGTTGGTCGCCAGCCACAGCGACAGCGGCGTTCCGGGCAGGGACGATTCGTCCGACTGGTCGGTGGGGGAAGACTCGTCGGCCATAGTTGCCCACGCCCGTCCCGTCGACACGGCGAGCACCCACACATCGACACACGACTGCGGGGACGATGCGCATCACGGTTCGGCTGCGGAGCGATTAGCTCTCTCGTCCAGTATCCGAGACTGTCTCTGTGAATGATCTGACAATCAAACCCATCGGATGCCGAACTGTTTTGTGGGCCGGTTGCCCTCATTCCGTATGAGCCGTCGACTCTACGTGCTCGGTGGCGTGTTGGCGGCGGTCGCCACCCTCGCGGCCGTCATCCTCTTCGAGGTGTTGGGAACGGTGTTTCTCGCACTCTCGGTGGCCTACCTGTTGGTGCCCCTGCGCCGGCGGCTGCGCGGCTATGGCTTCTCGCGGCTCACATCAACGCTCGCGGTAACCGCAACCGCCGTAGGTGGTGTCCTCGCCCTGTTCGGGCCGCTGGGGTATCTCCTGATCGTCCGGTTTTCAGAGGTGAGAGCGGTCATCCGTGGCCTGCCCGAATCGATCCCGCTAGGTGTTGGGGGCCTCACTTACGAACTGGTCGTCTCGGATGCCATCACGGTTATCAGTCGGGAGCTGACCGCTCTGGCGGGGTCGATCGCCGCGTCGCTGCCCGTCCTGTTGATCAAGCTCACGCTGTTCGTGTTGTTGGTGTTCTCGCTGCTCCACAACCAGCAGGATATCCGTTCCAACGTGCTGACGGTGGTGCCACCGAACTACCGCGATATCGCGGAGGCGCTCCATACGCGGGCCCGGGAGACGCTGTTTGCCCTCTACGTGTTACAGGCGGCGACCGCGGTCGGGACGTTCCTGATCGCGCTGCCGGTCTTCGTCCTGTTCGGATACAGTTCGCCGATCGTCCTCGCAACGACCGCCGGCATCCTCCAGTTCGTGCCGATCGCCGGCCCGAGTCTGTTGATCGTCGTGCTCGTCGGCGGTCGACTCGTCGCCGGCGACGTCGCTGGCGCGCTGGCGGTCGGGTTGATCGCCGGCGGGCTCATCGCGTGGCTGCCCGACCTGCTGATCCGCCCCCGGCTCGCCAGCCGGACGGCCGATCTCTCGGGGAGCCTCTACTTCATCGGCTTCGTCGGCGGCCTACTGAGTCTCGGCGCGATCGGCATCATCGTCGGCCCGCTGGTGGTCGCTCTGTTGGTCGAGGCCGCCAGTCTCGTCTCCCGGGAGTTCGAGCCCACCAGCCAGACGCCGGTCGGCGACGACGAGCCGGGCGTCCCTCCGGAGGGAGCCGAACCGACCGACGCCACCACGTCGACCGGCACCCCCGAGACCGACTGACACCCCCGAGACCGACTGACGCCGTCTCAGCCCAACACGACCCCGGCAATCGGCGGCGTCAGGAACGCCTCGACGAACGCGGCGACGACGAGAACGATCGCCAACCCCAGCAGCACGCGGTAGGCCAATCGGAGCCCCGCGGCGAGTTCCGCCGAGGTCCGGTTACCGCGGAGGACGCCCGCCACGAGCACTGTGAGGTGGAAACCGAGCCCGCCGGCGACGACGATCGCCGGCAGTTCGATCACGCCGTGGGGGGCGACCAGCGCAGCGAACACGAGCGGGTCGACGACCCCCGCGAGCGCGCCGACGATGAAGCCGTTGAGCAGCATGTCGGCGGCCGTCGGGAGCCCGAGGACGACCCCGCCGTAGGCGGCGGTCGCCGAGACAAGCCAGTTGTTGGCCGCGATGGTCACGAAGACGCCGGCCGGGAACGTTCCGAACACCGCGCCGGGATCGCTGCTGGCCGGAAGGTCGACGGCATAGGCGGCGGTGAGCCGCCAGCCGCCGGCGACCGCGAGCCCGAAGAGGGTCGTCGCTGCCAGAATCGGTCCCGGGTGGTGGCGGACGAAGCCGCCGACCGCCGCCAACCCCTCACGGAACGCCGTGACGATCCGGCGTCGGTAGGGCGGACGGGCTGTCGAGTCGACCGGGGTGCCGCCGTCGGCTTCCGCGGCATCGATCGCCGCGATCCGGCCCTCGGCTGCGGCGGCCGGCTCGAAGGACCGCTCGGCGTACAGTGCGGTCTTGAACGCATCGAAAAACGGGATTGCGGCGAGCGGACCGACGATCCCCGAAAGCTGCGAGACGCCGAGCGCGCCGGAGATGCCACCGAACACACTTAGCCCACCGAAAACGCCGAGGGCGACCAGTAGATAGGCGAGAAACGGCACTGGTCGCCGGAAGGGGAAGCCGACGCTCCGCCGGAGAGCGCCCCCGAAACCAACCCCGTCGACGACGACCGACTGACCGGCGAACGCGAGCGCCGCCAGCCCGACGAAGACGATCACGGCCGAGAGGAGTCCACCGACGAGCGTCGCCGCGATGCCGGCGGTCGTCGAGACCGCAAACAGGCTCGCCCCGAGCGCCACGGGGACCACTCCGACGAGGATCACCCCGAATTTAGCGAGGCCGAGCCCGACGAACGGTTTCCAGTCTTGGCCGACGCCGACGACGGCGTCGGCGACCCCATCGCCGCGATAGAGACAGCCGTAGATCCCGTTGATCGCCGCGGCACTGCCGACGCCATTGGCGACGAGGCCGACCAGCAGCGACGCCACCCCCGCCGCGACGATCACGACGACCACCTCCGGCGTGACGAGATCCGCGGCGGCGGCTTCGAGTTCGGGCGGGATCGCTTCCGGGGTGGGTTCCTGTTGGTCCAGCGATTCGAGGTCGACGGCTTCCAGTGCATCGAGCAGTGCCTGCAGCCGGCCGTCGGCCGCCAGGAGGGCGATAACGGCTCCGATGCCGGCGAGGATCGGCACCCGTGTCGCCGCGTTGAGACCGACGACGAGCAGATAGACGGGCACCACGCTCGCCGGCCGGTCGACGAGGACGCGGACGGCGGACTGGAGCGAGGTTCCTACGGTCACGGTCGACCGGTCGTGTTGCTGGGTAGTAATTTCACGGGGTTCGGTTCGCAGTCGGCAACCCCACCGTCGCGGTAAAGTATGGCGGTCCCTAACGTCCGCTAATGAGCGACACGCAGTCGGGACCCCTCCAGCCGGACCGCCCCGGCGAAGATCGCCCGTTCGTGGTCGACGCGCCTTTCGAGCCAGCGGGCGATCAGCCCGAGGCTATCGAGCAGTTAGTCGACGGCTACCGACAGGGGATGGATGAACAGACGCTGCTCGGCGTGACCGGTTCCGGGAAGACGAACACGGTGTCGTGGGTCGTCGAGGAGATCGAACAGCCGACGCTTGTGTTGGCCCACAACAAGACGCTCGCCGCGCAGCTATACGAGGAGTTCCGCAACCTGTTTCCCGACAACGCGGTCGAATACTTCGTCTCCTACTACGACTACTACCAGCCCGAAGCCTACGTCGAACAGACCGACACTTATATCGACAAGGATATGTCGATCAACGAGGAGATCGAGCGACTGCGGCACTCGGCGACGCGGTCACTACTGACGCGGGACGACGTCATCGTCGTCGCCTCGGTGTCAGCCATCTACGGGCTGGGTGATCCGGGCGTCTATCGGGATATGGCCCTCGAACTAAGCGTCGACCAGCAGCTCGACCGCGACGAACTGCTCGCGCGGCTCGTAGACCTCAACTACGAGCGCAACGACGTCGACTTCTCGCAGGGCACCTTCCGGGTGCGGGGCGATACGGTCGAGATCTTCCCGATGTACGGTCGGTACGCCGTCCGCGTGGAGTTCTGGGGCGACGAGATCGACCGCCTCCTGAAAGTCGACACCCTCGCCGGCGAGGTGAAGTCGACCGAACCAGCCGCACTGATTCACCCGGCCGAACACTACTCGATCCCCGACAACACCCTCGAACAGGCGATCGCGGAGATCGAGGGGCTGATGGACGAACGGATCAGCTACTTCGAACGACAGGGCGATCTGGTGGCCGCCCAGCGGATCGAGGAGCGGACCACCTTCGATATCGAGATGCTCCAGGAGACGGGCCACTGTTCGGGGATCGAGAACTACTCGGTCCACCTCTCGGACCGCGAGTCGGGCGAGGCTCCCTACACCCTCCTTGATTATTTCCCGGATAACTTCCTGTGTGTGGTCGACGAGTCTCACGTCACCCTCCCACAGATCAAGGGGCAGTTCGCGGGCGACAAATCCCGGAAGGATTCGCTGGTCGAAAACGGGTTCCGGCTCCCGACTGCGTACGATAACCGCCCCCTGACCTTCGAGGAGTTCGAGGAGAAGACCGATCGGCTGCTGTACGTGAGTGCGACCCCCGGCGACTACGAGCTAGAGAACTCCGGGCAGGTCGTCGAGCAGATCGTTCGGCCGACCCATCTGGTCGACCCCAAGGTCGAAACGGTCCCGGCGACGGGGCAGGTCGAGGACTTGCTGGATCGCATCGACCAGCGTATCGAGCGCGACGAGCGGACGCTGGTGACGACGCTCACCAAACGAATGGCCGAGGATCTCACCGAGTACTTCGACGAGGCCGGGGTCGACGTCGCCTACATGCACGACGAGACCGACACCCTCGAACGACACGAACTGATCCGAAGCCTGCGACTCGGCGAGATCGACGTGCTCGTGGGGATCAATCTTCTGCGGGAGGGGCTGGACATCCCGGAGGTCTCGCTCGTGGCGATCCTCGATGCCGACCAGCAGGGGTTCTTGCGCTCGGAGACGACGCTCGTCCAGACGATGGGTCGGGCCGCCCGCAACGTCAACGGCGAGGTAATCCTGTATGCCGACGAGACGACCGACGCGATGGAAGCGGCTATCGAGGAAACCCAGCGCCGTCGACGCATCCAACAGGAGTTCAATGCCGACCACGGCAACGATCCGACGACGATCGACAAACCGGTGAGCGAGACGAACCTGCCGGGATCGAAGACCGATACGAGCGGGCTGTCTACCGACGCGCCGTCGACCGACGACGAGGCCCAAGCACAGATCGAACGGCTCGAAGAGCGCATGCAGGAGGCCGCCACCAACCTCGAGTTCGAACTCGCCGCCGACATCCGCGACCGGATCAGGGAAATCCGACAGTCCTTCGACGTCGACGGCGGGGATCTGGGCGTCGAACCCGAGACCGAACCGGAGTTCTAAGCCGGTCCCAGCGACCGGTAACAGCGGAAACGTCTTTGTCGGAGCACGACATCGGTGTAGGTATGACCACTGCTGACGCACCGGAGCGCTCGGAGCCGGCGACCGATCCCTCCGAGGTCGACGACTGGCTGGACCTGATCGACTACCTCACCGGCGAGGCTGCGGCCCGCAATCAGGCGCTCGAATGCGAACTCCAAGAAGTGAGCGTCGACGTGCCGATGAGTATGCGCGAGGACGCGAAAACGGCCAACTGGCGGTTCGACGGCGGCCTGACGATGAGCGTCGGCGAGGTCCGCGTTCCGTTACGGGACTGGATGCAGTACTGGGAACGACGCTCCGACTAGCCCTCACTCCGTTTCGACCGATTCGAGTTCGGCCGCGATCGGTTCGTCGTCGGTCCCCACCTCGGCGAGGTCGTCGACATCTAGATTCGTCAGTAGCTCCTCGATGTCGTCCAAGCCGAGCATCTCGCGGGTCTCCGGATCGAACTCGCGGCTTTCGAGTTCGTGGCCATCGGTCGGGATGTCGCCGCCGGTGAGCTGGCCGCCGTACCGACCCACCAGCGAGGTGAGTTCCTGCGGAAGGATGAACGTCGACGAGTCGCCCTGACCGATGGATTCGAGGGTTTCCATGCCGCGTTCGATGATGGCGCGCTCGCCCATCGCTTCGGCGGATTTCGCGCGCAGGACCGTCGAGATGGCCTCGCCCTGTGCTTCGAGGATCTGGCTCTGTTTTTCACCTTGGGCGCGGATGATGTTGGACTGTTTGTCACCCTCGGCCTTCTCGACTGCCGAGCGACGCTGGCCCTGTGCTTCGAGGATCATCGCGCGTCGACGGCGCTCGGCGGAGGTCTGTTCCTCCATCGCGCGCTTGACGTCTTGGGAGGGGCTCACTTCGCGGACCTCGACTGCCTCGACACGGATCCCCCACTCGTCGGTCGGCTCGTCCAACTCTCGGCGGATCCGGCTGTTGATCCGATCCCGCCGCGAGAGGGTGTCGTCGAGTTCCAGATCGCCGATCACCGCACGCAAGGTTGTCTGGGCGAGGTTCGAGATCGCGTTCTCGTAGTCGTCGACCTCCAGAAACGCCTTCTTGGCGTCCATGATCCGGTAGTAGACGACGGCGTCGGCCCGAACTGGGGAGTTATCTTGCGTGATCGCCTCCTGTGGGTCGACGTCGATGATGCGGGTCCGCATGTCGAACCGGTAGGTCCGGGAGACGAACGGCGGCACCAGCTGCAGTCCGGGTTCGAGTAGCTTGCGGTACTCGCCGAAGACGGTCAGCGCGCGCTTCTCGTAGGCGTCGACGAACTCGACGGCGCTGGCGAGGGTGACGCCGGCGACGACCAGCGCCAACAGTCCGACGGCGAAGATCGGCGAGAGGCCCGCAAACAACAGGATGCCAACGATCCCGGCGGCGAAGACGGCGAGGGTCGTCCAGACGATGTCCGGAATCCGCGGCACGTTCCCGCCGATACTGGGTCCCGTGTTCATAGCTACTGTTCGGACCGTGCACACTTACGACTATCCCTCACCCCGATCGGAGCCATTGTTCGGTATCCGCGTGTTTTTGCCCGGTCGACCCTATCGTCGACCGTGTTCAGTCTCAACGTCCCTGTTCCGGGGGCCGTCGCCCGGGTGGCCGCCGAGCTTCACCCCCAACTCGTCGGCTTCGATTCCCGCCGTGAGCAGCACACGCTTGTGGTCAAGCGGTTCGACGAGTCGACGCTCCGGGCCAGCCAGCCCGAATTGCAGTTGGCGACCCTCCAGCAGCAACTTCCACAGAAGCTGACCGGGACCCCGGCATTTGAGGCTGCAGTCCGAGAGATCGACTTCTTCGCCGAGCCAGCCCGCGGCGAGGGGCCGGTCGTCTATCTGGCCGTCGAGAGCCCCGGCCTGCGGGAGCTTCACGAGGAGTTAGTCGACGCCTACGAGGCGATCGAGGGGTTGGAAGGCGTCGACTACGTGCCGCACGTGACCCTCGCGCGTGGGGGATCGGTGGTCGATGCCGAGCGGGTGGCTGGGGAAATTGAAGGGGTTTCTTGGGCCGTTTCCGAACTCGTGATCTGGGATTCACGGTACCGTGAGGCGGTCTCGCGCTACTCGCTTCCGGCCTAACGCAACCGGATCTCACACACAGATTGTACTCTTTCGCAACTAGTTTATTTACTGTAATACGATAGGTAGTATATGGCTGGAAGGAAACTAAACGTCGGTCGCCGCGACCGGATCGCACGAGCGATCCTCACACCGGTTGTCTTAGTCGGTGTGTTCTGGCTCTACAATTCGGCTCCCCGCGACCCGCTCACGCTAGCGGGCATCGGTGTGTTAGCTATGGTTGCTCTCATTCTCGGAACTGGTGCCCTGACCGGTACCTGCGGGGTCTATGCAGCCCTCGGCATCGATACCTGTAGCTGCGAAGACGAGTATAGCGGCGGCAATACGTGGGGCTGACGAACCGGTCAGTCGGCCTCTGATTTCGGCGTCGGATCCGACTCGTTATCCGGCGTCACGGTGTCTTCCTCCAGATCGGAATTCAATTCCAAGAGGGTTTTTGCACTCGCCTTTCCCGGCGTCTTTTCGGTGATCTTGAAATCCGTCGCCGGGCGGAGTAGCCCCCAAAACGCACCAATCGCATGAAGTGTCACAGCGAGGGGAGTCAAGATAAGGAACACCGGCCACACCTCGGGGTATTTCCGGTATTCCATCAGCCCGGAAATCATGTAGACAAACAGCATGCTAAACAGAGCAAGCGAGGCGATTTGGTAGAGGCCGTGTTGGGGCACCAGTTCCGGGTATAGAAACGCCAGTACGGACAACACCGGGATCACCGGCGACAGCGTCCACGTGATGATTCGGGCGAACTGCAGCGGGAGATACCGCCGTGGGAGCCGATACATGTCCCGTAGCGTCCCCGACATCCATCGCCGTCGCTGGTTGAACATCTCCCGAATCGAGGGCGGGGCTTGGTTTCTGAACCGCCGGTTCAGCAGTCGGTATTCGAAGCGGCCGCCCTGCTGGTCGACGTGCTTGGCGGCTCGCCAGATGTAGGTCGTGTCCTCGGTGATCGTCGGCACGTCCCAGGTCACCTCGTTTTCGAGGTCGTGACGAACCGCAACCGCACCACCCCACGCATACAGTGGGTAGGCCATGCGGTGGAACGCACGCTGTTCGCGCTGGTAGCCGACCCGAAACACTTCACAGAGATAGACCCACCACGAGCCGGTTTGCAGCGGGTGTTCGGAGATCTGAATCAGATCGGCCGCCGGGAGCCCCTCGAAGTTGACCAGAATGCTATCCTCGTCGAGATAGAGGATGTACTCCTGGTCGCAGTCGACGTGCCGTCTGGCCCACTCGATAGCCCGGCCCTTCTTTTGGGCTGCACATTCGAAGGACTCGGGGACGACGTGGACGTCCGCGCCGTCGATCTCCATCTCGGCCTCGGCGATCACCTTCGTTTCGGCGATCCCGGCGGGGACCGAGTTCACAGTCACCTGGACGGTCGACGGCGAGTTGTAGGTCAGGATCCGCACTTGGATGTTGTCGAGGCCGATTTCGGTCTCGTCGTCGGCCCGCCAGTTGTACGCGAGCACTGTCACTTCAAGGAGCCACCAGAACGACGAAAAGCCATACAACAGGAGTATCAGCCAAAACACGAGCGCAATCGCTATCCCGACGGGTGAGGCTATCATCGACAGCCCTCACCCACAATCATCGTTCCTCTTGCAGTGGATTCCGTTCCCATTACTTGTCCGTAGTAGCAGATTCGTTGTCTGCCATTTCAAACTACTGTCTAAAGAAGTATGATAGATTCCCTGCGTGACAGTACGGTCTGTGGTAGACTACAGCATGCCAGTGGATAGTAAATCACTCAAACTAACAACATTCCGGCAACATCGCCAAGCGCCTTCGTCGACCTACCGCTCCCGAAGCCGCATCGCAACCGGTTCCTCGGGATGCATCGTCAGCGAGCCGCGAAGGCTGAGATCATCGGAGCCGAGATACTCCATCGTGTACTCTTGGGCCACGATCGACAGAATAACGGTCGCCTCTAACATTGAGAACTGCTTGCCGATACAGTGTCGTGGGCCGCCGCCGAAGGGGAAGAAGGCGAACCGGGGGCGCTCGCTGCTCCGTGCTGACTCCCAGCGATCCGGGTCGAACGTCTCGGGGTCGTCGTACCACCGCGGCGACCGGTGGACGACCCACTGCGGGAGCATGAGCCCCGAGCCAGCGGGCAGTTGGTAGCCGCCGAACTCGGCGTCGACCGCTGCCTCCCGGAACAGCGTATACACCGGCGGATACAGCCGCATCGCTTCGTTGAGCACGTTGGTGGTGTAGGAGAGCCGTCGACTGTCGGCAGCCGTCGGCCTGTCGCCGCCGAGGACGGCATCGAGTTCCGCGTGGAGGCGTTCTTCGACCTCGGGATGCTGGGAGAGCAGATACCACGTATACGTGAGCGTGAGCGCGGTGGTGTCGTGGCCCGCCAGCAGCATCGTCATCATCTCGTCGCGAATGTCGCCGTCGGTCACCTCGCCGTGGCGCTGGGCCCGCAGCAGGATCGACAGCAGGTCCATCGGCTCGTCGCCGTCGCCCCCTTCGGTCCCGCGGCGTTCGGCGACGATGTCGTCGATGATCGCCTCCAAGGCGTCGACCGCGGCGCGAAACTCCCGGTTCTTCTTCGTCGGGGCCCAGTCGGGAACGAGTCGACCGAACGGATCCGGCTCGAACCGTCGTCCGAGCGGTTCGAGGTGGGTCTGGATCGCCTCGACCCGCTCGGGATCGATGTCGGTGCCGAACATCGCCGAGACGATGATCCGCACCGTGAGGCGGGCCACCTCGACGTGGACGTCGACCCGGTCGCCGTCGTTCCAGTCGGCCACCATGGCCTCGGTGTGGTCGACCATCATGTCGGCGAGGGAGTTGATTCGGCCGCTGTGAAACGCGGGGTTGGCGCGCTGGCGCTTGTCCTGCCACGCCGCCCCCTCGCTGGTCAACAGCCCCTCGCCGAGCAGTCGGTCGACCGCGTCGTCGCCCAGATCCCGTTTGGGGAACGACGACGCCTCCGCGACGAGCACGCGCTCGATATCGCGGGGGTTGGTCAGCATGTAGAGCGGTTGGGGGCCGAGATCGATCCCGATGACGTCGCCGTAGGCGTCGGCGCAGGCATCCATGAACGCAAAGGGGTCGTCGGCGAACCGGTTGCTGTTGCCGAACACGGGCACCCCCTTGGGGCCGGGTGGCTGGGGTCGCATTGGCTACAGTAGGGCGCTCACCGACCTAAGGGTTCGGCCGCCGGCTCAAATCTCGTCGTTGGGATCGTGTTCGGCAGCCATTTTCTGGGCTTCGGCGGCGAACCGCTCGCGGTCGCGCTCGTCGACCGCGCTGAGTTCGTCGGCGTCGGCCTCGATGGCGGCGGTCATGGGGCCGCGCCGACGGAGCAGCGTCATCGACAGCTGCTTGCGGAGCTGCCGGCTGCCGTCGGGAGTCGCATACGTAAACGAAACGAGGTTCCGGTCGTCGTAGGCTCGCTCGACGAGCCACAGCCGTGTCATAGCCTCCCTTCGGCCTCCAGCCCGTTGTGGGTGTCGATACCGCGATGTATGTCGGTTCGTTTCGGGCTGCTGTCGGATGGTCGTCGGTAGGGGCAAGCTACTTCTCCCTCACAGCGAAATGGCTGTACACACGTTGTCCAATCGTTCCCCGGTTCCAGCCCCATGTCCTCTAGGGTAGCCCTCCACGCGCTGCTGACCGGACTGCTAGTCGTCCTGCTGGCGGTCTGTCTGAGCGCCGGCAGTGTCGCCGGCCAACAGTCGACCCCCGGGTTGGTCGTCGAACAGCACGGCTCGGGGGTCGCCCTCGAAAACGAATCCGAGACCTACCTCTGGCAGTACAGCCCCTACGCCGTGACGGTCACGTTCTCCGCCGATAACGACGAGACTCACACGGTCTGTCTCTCGGAGGTCGACGACGGGACGGTCGAGGAGCCGCTGGGCTGTCAGTGGACCGCCGTCGACGCTGACGAGCCGACAAGCGTCACCCTCTCCCGGCCGGAGTGGCCCGAGAACATCACCGGCGAGACGACGCTGGCTGTCGAGATCTACTCCGGCCGGACCACCAACGGCGAACCCACCGACCGTGCACACCTCCCGGTGTACATCATCGAAAAGGACGGCGACCTCGCGGGCAACGGGCTGACGAACGAACGCGAGATCGAACTCGGCACCCACCCCGCCCGCGCCGACACCGACGACGACGGCATCACCGACGGGATCGAGGTCATGCTGGGCACCGGTCCGCGGAACCCCGCGACACCCTACTGGATCGCGGCCGTTACGATCGGCTCGATCGTGGTCGGCGTCGTCGGCCTCATGCTCGTAGCGGGCCGGTTCGTGATGGCACTCGAAGCACTCGGCCTCCGATCCGACCACGAGGACGCCGACGAGCCGGTCGACCCGACAGCCGACCGGTCATTCGAGCCACCGATCCGGGACGAAGAGCGGGTCCGTCGGCTGCTATCGGCCCACGATGGCCGGCTCAAACAGTCTCAGATCGTCGAGGCCACCGAGTGGTCGAAATCGAAGGTCAGCCGGCTGCTCTCGTCGATGGAGGACGACGACCGGATCACCCGTATTCGACTGGGTCGTGAGAACCTCGTCTGTCTCCGCGGCCACGAACCGCCGGATATCAACCCCTCGTGGACCGACGACAACGATACCGAATAATCTGCCCGCCACCCGTGCCGGCGGTCGACGGCCGGCTCAGCCACCCGACGCCGACCGCTGTCGATAGGCCCGGTCGAGCAGTTCGTACCAGTCGGTCGCGAGTTCGAGGAACGGCTCGTCGGTGTAGTCTTCCGGTGGGGCCGATGTGGGGTCGTCGAGTTCGTCTCTGACCTGCTCGAATTCGTCTCTGGCGGCTCCCAGTTCCCGCACCGACCGCTTCCGTAGCTTGTGGGCTCCTTTGGAAGTCACGAGACCGGCAAACATCCGCTCGAGGAGCGTGAGCTGCCACGCCTGCTGGTCGTATTTCACTTGGAGTTCGTCCATGTAGACCTCAAGTTCTTCCATCACCTCGCCGAGATCCTCGTGGTGACGTCTCGCCTTCTCGAGTTCCGAGGGGGCGCTGGCGTAGAGCGTCCGCTTGTCGGTCGAATCGATGTAGCTGTAGACCCGGTGGATGAACCGCTGGATCCGCGCGAGATCGCCGATCCGGTCGTCGTAGGTTCGGTACTCCCGGACGCGCTCGCGGTCGGCCTCGGTGTTGGCGTAGTCGCGGGCGTCCTCCCAGAGGATCTCGCCGGCTCGATCGAGATACGCCCGTGCGTTGTTCGTCTCCACATCGGTACTCGGGTAGACGTGAAGAAACGTCGCGTCCTCGATATCGACCGCCCCGGCATACTCAGCCAGCCCGCGGCGATACTGGCGTTCGGCGCGCGCGAGCGCACGCTCCAGCTCGATCGCGTCGTCCGGCGATCCCTCGTCTTCGCTCCCCCCGTCTTCGCTTCCGTCGTCGGACGCTTCCTCGGTCGGCTCCGGTTCGGTATTCGATACCGAGCCGCCGGTCGACTGCTCACCGTCGGGATCGGTGTCCGCCTCCGAATCGGCGTCGGCCTCCGAGTCGCCCTCAAAGAACCCGAGACATCCGGCGACAGCTACCGTCCCGCCTACCGCGAGGTATTTCCGACGGTCCATACTAGGTACGTGTATTACAAATATAAAAGAATCAATGTTACTATCGGATAGTTAGTCGGTTCATACTGCTATCCACGGGCGCTGTCGCTACTCGGTCAGTGTCGGTAAGTTTGCGAGGGAAGAACGCTCCAAGAGCGGTCTTCCGCACTGTTGCCAGTGCGAGGGGAGGGATTTGAACCCACGGACCTCTACAGGAGCGGAGCTTGAATCCGCCGCCGTTTCCGGGCTTGGCTACCCTCGCACGCAGTGCCAATCGTCCTGCGGGTCCTCATCCGGTTTCTGTGACCGCCGTTAATAAAGACTTCGTGGTCGACTCGTCGGTGACATCCAGCGATCAGACCCATTAGCGCACAGGGACGCCGATACCAGTCGGAGGCTTCGTGGTTACCACGCATCGCGGAGGACGTGGTACGGAAAGATAAGCAGCGAAATACAGACCGCGAGAGCAAGGATGCTCCCCGTGACGACCAGCGAGTAGTCGCCGGAGAGATGGACGACCGCAGCCAAGATTAGCAGCACCAAGACACTGTGTGATCCATGATAGTATTTATCAATTCGAAGGGATGGATCTATTTGCCCCGACCCCTCGATACTCCGCGTGTCCTGTTGTGACTCGTCTGTGGTATCGTCAGTCACGACGGTGTCCAGTAGACACGACCGGGTAGTAAAACTGCGCCACCAACAATAGAGGGGTATTGAACGGGTTAGGGCAGTTCGCCGTCGACGATCCCCGCGTCGGTGATCTCGAAGGTCGTCTGTTCGCCGGCGGCTTTCGACCGGTGTTTTTCGAGTGTGGCCCGGCGGTTGCCGCCGCGGAACCGGTCGAGTCTGAGGACGACGCCTGTCCAGTGTTCCAGCGTGTGGCCGCCGAGGGCGCGCGTCCGGTCGCTGTCGGGGTCGGTGAACACCTGATTGGTGACGACGACCGCGATGTCGTGTTTTCGCGCCAGCGACAGCAGTTGGGTGACCTGTCGAGCCACGGCTCGGAGGGAGTCGCCGCCCTGTTCGTCCTCGCCGCGCTGGAGCCGGTAGAAGCCCGTCGCGCTATCCAGCACGATGAGGTCGACCTGCTCGGCGAACTCCGCGGCGTCCCTGACGGCTTCCTGCTGTTCGTCGAAGTCGACGGCATCGGTGATGATGAGCCGTGAGGCGACCGTCTCGACGGGTTCGCCGGCACTCGTCTCGATCAGCTGGCGAAACCGGTCGACCGACAGTCCTTCAGTATCGATATAGAGGGCCTGCCCGCCGTCGGCGGCGACACCGACTGCCGCCGAGAGCGCGACGTTGGTTTTGCCCGCCGCCGGCGGGCCGTAGAGCTGGGAGACGGTCCCGCGCTCGAAGCCGCCGCCCAACAGCTCGTCGAGTGCCCCACAGCCGGTCGAAACTGGCTCGCTCACAGTCGGCCAGTCGACTGGTCGGCGCAAAAGCCCCTCGGTCTCGGGCAGTCGGAGGGGTCGTCCCACCAACTGCCAGCGGGCACGACAGGCTCGGCAATCCCGCCGATGGTGAGTGGTCGACGACGGACCATTCGGGCAGCCCTAACGGTGGTCGACGACCGACTCTTCGGGCAATTGTAACTCGTGGTGCTGACTGGTACGTTCGGCCGCAAATAGACTGATACGGTCCGCGAGCGAAGCCGGAACGCATGACCGAAGAAACACTGCTGTCGATCGAGGGATCCCATGACAGGACAACGATTGCATCGTACTTCCACCAGTTCGCCGAACAGCTCGAAGCCGACGGCTCGGTCACGTTCAGCACGGACAAAAACGAGGTGAGCCTGTCGGTCCCCGAGACCGCGGAGTTCGAACTCGAAGTCGAAAGCGAAACCGAAGAGGAGGGAACCGAGTACGAGGTCGAGTTCGAGATCGAGTGGTCGACCGAGGAAGAAGAGACCGCCGAGGAGGCGGTTCTCGAAATCGGCGGTGAAACTGAACACGAACAAGAGACGATCGACGAGTCGGTCGACGAACCCGAAGGCGGCCAAGAGCCCGCAGCCAGCGACGAGGCCGAAGCCCACAACGAGGAAGGCGAGGCCGGCAGTGACGCGGAGATGGAGCCACCGGACCCGCCGGAGGGCCGGAGCGAAGTCGACGCCGCCGAAGACGACGAGAGTAGTCAGGCGACGGACGAACACCAGTAGGCAGTGCCTAACACGAGTTAGTATCCGTCTTCGAGCGCCGCTTCCGCCCGGCGCATAAGTTCGCCGATCGGTCGACCCGTCTCGGCCGCGACCGCGGCCGCGTCGTCGTATTCGGCGCTCACATCGTAGACCTCGCCGTCGGTCGTGCTGGCTACTTTCACGTCGATGGCGTAGTTGGTGCCATCGACCGTGAGGTCGACTGTCTCGATCCGTCGATCGGCGGTCCAGCGGTGGCCCGCGCCGTGTTCGCGGACGCCCAGCGTTCCGGTCTCCAGCGCCAGCCGATGGGCGACGCGCTCGGCGTCCTCGGGCTTACAGATTACTTTGACGAGGTGGCCCGGTCTGGATTTCTTCATCGTCGCCGGGAGGATCGACACGTCACGGGCACCCGCGTCGGCCAGCGTCTCCTGGAGCCCGCCGAGCAGTTCCGGCGGGGCGTCGTCGAGGTTCGTCTCCAAAACCGTGATCGACTCCCGGTCGAGCCGCTGGCCGTCGTCACCGACAGTCGACCGGAGGACGTTGGGATAGCTCTCGAAGGAGCGGTCGCCAGCCCCGTAGCCCGAGGCCGTGACCGACAGCGCCGGCAGCGTGTCGACGCCGGTGGCGATCTCGGCGAGGATCGCCGCCCCGGTCGGGGTCAAGAGTTCGGCCTCGATCGGCCCGCCCCGGATCGGCCAGTCGGCCGTCTCGGCGATCTCGACGACCGCCGGCGCGGGGATCGGGTAGGTGCCGTGGCCCATCGCCTGCTGGCCGCCGCCGACCGATACCGGCGTGGTGACGATCCGGTCGACGTCGAGATCCGCAACGAGCAGCGCCGCCCCGACGATGTCGGCGATGGCGTCGTCCGCACCGACCTCATGGAAGTGGATCTCCTCGAGGGATTCGCCGTGGACTGCCGCCTCGGCCTCCCCGAGTCGCCGAAACGCCCCGAGGGCAGTGGTTTCGACCGCCTCGGGGAGGCCCATCCCCTCGACGATGTCGACGACCGTCTCGTAGTTCCGGTGGGGGCCGCGCCCCTCCGCCTTCCGGTCGTGATTATGATCATGGTCGTGATCGTGAGTATGACCCTGATCGTCGTCGTTGTCGACCGTCCCGTCTGCGGCCTCTCTCCCGTCACCACCGTCGTCGGTGACGACGACGTCGACCGTTGTCGCGGCGATCCCGTTTGTTATTGTCTCCTCGACTACGTACTCGACGGGGAGGGCGGACTCGACGGGATCGAGCGCCGATCGGTCGGCACCGGCCGCCAACAGCGCGCCGAGAATCATATCGCCACTGGCACCCAGTCGGCCGTCGAACGCGAGCGTTCGCATAGGTAGCGTTCGCCCCGCCAGTCAAAAACGAGTCCGATTTCGGGTCCTGATTCTTTAGTATGCAGTGACTACTCTCGGTCGACGATCGCTCCGAGACGCGATCCCTCGACCGGGGGAGCAGACGCCCATCGTGAGAAACATACACAAACCGAAACTAGTAACCGTTCGTATCGTGGGGCTTTTTTAACTCGTCTTGCCAACTTCGGGGCATGAGAAACGCGAAAATCGTCTGTACACTCGGTCCAGCGTCGAGCGACACCGAGACTATTCGTTCGCTCGCCGAGGCCGGGATGTCTGTCGCCCGTCTCAATGCCAGCCACGGCTCGACCGAGCACCGCGCGACGGTGATCGACCGCATTCGTGAGGTCGACGCCGAACTGACCGAGCCGCTGGCGGCCATGGTCGACCTCAAGGGACCGGAGGTCCGAACCGCCGAGATCGACTCGCCGGTCATGCTGGAGACCGGCTCGGAGGTCGTCTTCGCCGAGGGCGACACCTCGACGCCGGAGTTCGTTGGCCTGACCGTCTCGATCGCCGAGTGCGAGCCCGGTGACACCATCCTGCTCGACGACGGTCGCATCGAGGCCACCGTCGAGCGCGTCGACGGCGAGGAAGTCGTCGCCGAGATCATCTCCGGCGGCAAGCTCCAGAGCCGCAAAGGCGTCAACATCCCCGGCGTCGACCTCGATATCGAACTCATCACCGAGGCCGACCGCGCGGAACTCCAGCTTGCGGCCGACAAGGGCGCGGACTTCGTCGCGGCCTCGTTCGTCCGGGACGCCGAGGACGTCTACAAGATCGTCGACAAGCTCGACGAGTTCGGCGGCGGCGAGATCCCCGTCATCGCCAAGATCGAACGCGCCGGTGCGGTCGAGAACCTCAAAGAGATCGTCAGCGCCGCCGACGGCGTGATGGTCGCCCGCGGCGACCTCGGCGTCGAGTGCCCGCTGGAAGACGTCCCGGTCATCCAGAAACGCATCATCAAAACGAGTGTCGACGCCGGCGTCCCCGTCATCACGGCGACGGAGATGCTCGACTCGATGGTCCACTCCCGGCGGCCGACCCGCGCGGAGGCCTCCGACGTGGCCAACGCCGTCCTCGACGGCACCGACGCCGTCATGCTCTCCGGGGAGACCGCTATCGGCGACCATCCGGTTCGGGTCGTCGAGACGATGGCCAATATCGTCGAAGGTGTCGAGGAGACCGACGAGTACGCCGAGAGCATCGAACAGCGCGTGCCGACGGCCACCGACCAGTCGCGGACCGAGGCACTGGCACGGTCGGCACGCTATCTGGCCCGCGACATCGGGGCCTCCGCGGTGGTCGCCGCCAGCGAGTCCGGCTACACCGCCCGGAAGACCGCCAAGTTCCGCCCACAGGTCCCGATCCTCGCCACGACACCCAACGACAGAGTGCGCCGCGAGCTGGCACTCGTCTGGGGAGTTATTCCGCGGTACTGCGAGTACAAGGAGAACGTCGAGACGATCCTCGAAGGGAGCGTACAGAAGGCGATCGACGCCGGAGCCGCCGAGAGCGGCGACACCGTCGTTGCCATCTCCGGCATGATGTCGAACCTCGAACGGTCACAGACGACCAACATGCTGAAGGTCCACGTCGCCGCCGAACAGATCGCCACCGGCAAGCAGATCGTCGGCGGCCGGGTGGCCGGGCCACTGGCCCGGCTCGACGACGGCGACCTCTCGGCGGTCACCGAGGGAGCGATCGTCTCGCTGCCGACCGACTTCGACGGCGAGTTCACCGGCGACATCGAGAAGATCGGCGGTATCGTCGACAGCCGCGAGGGGATGACCGGCTACCCGGCAGTTGTCGCCCGCGAACTCGGGATCCCGATGCTCAGCGGCGCGACGATACCCGAGCGGATCGACGAGGGTGAAACAATCAGCGTCGACGCCGAACGCGGGATCGTCTTCGAAGGGGACGTCCGCCGAACACCCAGACGGTAGGCCTATGTGTGCGGCGACCCTGTCTCCGGTATGAGTCAGGGCCCCGAATCCCAGTCGGACGACGACCACGAGTGGCGGTTCGGCATCGACGACGTCGGCCCCGAGGCCGAGGTCGACGAACCGGAGCCCGATCCTATCGAACCCGAGCCGATCTCGGTGGAACACGCCGTCTTCGTCGGCCTCGGGATCGCACTCACCGTCGGGCTCATCGCGACCGCTCTCTAGCTGCCACCGCATCCCCGGCATGCAAGCGTTAAACGGATCGAACACCTACAGGTGGTTATGCTCCAGTTGGACCTCGTGAGCCCGGAGACACTCCCCCTGTTGCTCGTGACGGCCGGGCTGTTGATCTCGCTGGTCGAGGCGCTGGCCCCCGGAGCGAACTTCATCGTCGTCGGGATCGGCCTGCTGGGTGCTGGCCTCGCTGGCCTGCTTTTGAGCCCACTGATCGTCCTCAATCCCTTCGTCCTCGGACTGCTGGTCCTGCTGTTCGGCGGGATCGGCTTCTACCTGTACAACGAGTTCGACTTCTACGGCGGGAAGGGCCAACAGCAGACGCGTGACTCCGGGGCGCTGCAGGGCAAAACCGGTCGGGTCACCGAACGGGTCACCCCATCGGGTGGTGAGGTCAAACTCCAAGGTGGTGGCTTCAACCCCTACTACTCGGCCCGCGCGCTCGACACCGAGATCCCCGAAGGCACCGACGTGATGGTCGTCGACCCCGGAGGAGGGAACGTCGTCACCGTCGAGGCGCTGTCGATCATCGAAGACGACATCGACCGTGAGTTGGCCCGCGGCCGCGCCGAGGCCGAGTCGCCGCCCCAACAGGACGAATCGGCCGCCGAAGAGTTCATCGAACGCCAGCCCGACGCCGCAGAACGCGAGCGCGAACGGTAGCTGTTCGTATTTATATTTATCTCTACGTGTCTGAATGAAATACTGAAGCCAACCCTTATGCCCCTGTCAGTCCAAAAACTGGTATGGAACCACTCGTACTACAGGGCGCGCTGACGTTCACGGCCGTCGGGCTGCTGTTCCTGTTTTTCGCCATTATCGTGGTCTGGCAGACCGTCGAGATCGTCGACGCCTACGAGAAGGAGGCGTTGACCGTCTTCGGGGAGTACCGCAAACTGCTCGAACCGGGGTTCAACATCATCCCGCCGTTCGTCTCCCGGACCTATCCGTTCGACATGCGAACCCAGACGCTGGACGTGCCGCGGCAGGAGGCGATCACCCGTGACAACTCCCCTGTCACGGCCGACGCGGTCGTCTACATCAAGGTCATGGACGCCAAGAAGGCCTTCCTCGAGGTCGACGACTACAAGAAGGCGGTCTCGAACCTCGCCCAGACTACCTTGCGGGCCGTGCTGGGTGACATGGAACTCGACGATACGCTGAACAAGCGCCAGCAGATCAACTCGAAGATCCGGACCGAACTCGACGAACCCACCGACGAGTGGGGGATCCGTGTCGAGAGCGTCGAAGTACGGGAGGTCAACCCCTCGAAGGACGTCCAGCAGGCGATGGAACAACAGACCTCCGCCGAGCGCCGTCGACGCGCGATGATCCTCGAAGCCCAAGGTGAACGGCGCAGTGCCGTCGAGAAGGCCGAAGGTGACAAACAGTCCAACATCATCCGCGCCCAGGGTGAAAAACAGAGCCAGATCCTCGAAGCACAGGGGGATGCGATTTCGACCGTGCTGCGCGCGAAATCCGCCGAGGCGATGGGCGAGCGCGCCATCATCGAACGCGGCATGGAAACCCTCGAATCCATCGGTCAGGGCGACTCGTCGACGTTCATCCTCCCGCAGGAACTCACCTCGCTGGTGGGTCGGTACGGCAAGACGCTCACCGGCAGCGACGTCCAGGAATCCGAAAGGCTCGAAGGAAAAGAGTTCGACGAGGAGAGCCGGAAGATGCTCGGTCTCGACGACATCGACGAGATTCTCGGCGAGATCGATCAGGCCGCCGAGATGGACATCGAACAGCTCGAACAGGAGGCCGAACAGGTCAAAGCCGGCGACGCGAACATCAAGGGTGCCGAGGAGGTCATCGACGAGGAGACGCTCACCGAATCCGAGCCCTCGGCCGACGGCGGCCGCGAACGCGAGACCGAGACCGAACAGTAGTCGGTCACTACCGGTCGCCACTCGCTGCCTGTCGGTATGTACACCGACAGTAGTCGGCCGAAAACACGACAGTAGCCGGCCCCTACCAGCCCGTCAGAACGAATTAGGGTCGAAGTACTTTTAGTGTGGATGTCGCCTACGGACGGGTAATGGGAGATCCGGTCGACGAACGAAAACGGACGACACTTCGGCGGTTCGCCGCCCTCGGCGCGACCGCCCCGTTCGCCGGCCTCGCCAGCGGTGCCGAGGGAAGCGGCGAGGAGTCGGCCTCCCGCAGCGAGGTCCCCGACGCGATCCGGGGGTATCTGTCGACCACACCCGGCGCACACTTCTCGAAACTCCGGGACGATCTCAAGCTCGGAACGGGCGAGACCCAACACCACCTTCGGGCGTTGATCGATGCGGAGGCCGTCGAGGCCCGCCGGGACGGCGAGTACCGACGGTTCTTCCCGGCCGGGCAGTTCTCCGAGTTCGAGCGGACCGCTCTCGGCTACCTTCGGCGGGAGACCCCCCGCCGCATGGTGATCGAACTGCTCGAATCGCCAGCGGAGACGGGAAGCGAACTCGCCGATCGACTGTCGGTCTCCCGGGCGACCGTCAGCACCTACGCGGGCGACCTCGAAGCCGCCGGCCTGCTGGACCGCTCGGAGCAGTACGTCGTCGCCGAACCCGAGACCGTGCTGATGCTGTTGCTCAGGTATGCGAACTCCTTCGGCCCGGATGCCGTCGACTTCGCCGCGAGAGCCGACGACCTCATCCGGGTCGACCGCGCCTGACTACTCGTCGTCGGGCGCAGCCGAGAGGTCGACGTCGGCTTCGGAGGCGTCTGTCACGTTCTCCCGTGGGATCACGTCGAGACAGGCGACCCGGTCGCCGTCGTCGAGTTCCATGACGATGACACCCATCGTGTTGCGGCCGACGATCGAGATCCCCTCGACAGGCGTGCGCATGATCTGGCCGGCCTCGCTCATTACCAGCAGGTGGTCGCCCGGGCCGACTGTCTCCATCGCACAGACGTCGCCGTTCCGACCCGCCGTCTTGATGTCGATGAGCCCCTTGCCGTTGCGGGACTGCACCCGATAGTCCTCGATATCCGAGCGCTTGCCGTAGCCGTGTTCGGTGACGGTCAGCACCCAACTGTGCCGGTCGACGTCGACGCCGGCGACGCCCGCGACCGTGTCGTCGTCCTGAAGATCGATCCCCCGGACCCCCCGGGCGCTGCGGCCCATCGCCCGCACGTCGTCTTCGTCGAAGCGGATGGTCATCCCGCCGGCGGTGGCGACGACGAGCGTCCGGTCGCCGTCGGTGACTTCGACGTCGACCAACTTGTCGCCGTCTTCGAGTCGGATCGCGCGAATCCCAGTCGACCGGATGTTCTGGAACTCGTCGACCGAGGTGCGTTTGATGTAGCCGTCCCGTGTCACCATCGTCAGGAAGCGGTCGCCGTCGATCTCCTCGCTTGCGATGTCGTCCATGTTGACGACCGCGGTCAGTTCTTCCTCGTCGTCGAGATCGAGCAGGTTGACCGCCGACTTGCCGCGGGCCGTCCGGCTCATCTCGGGGATCTGGAACCCCCGAAGCGTGTAGATCTGGCCGTGGTTGGTAAAACACAGCAGGTAGTCGTGGGTGTTGGCCACGAACACCGACGACACCGCATCTCCCTCCTTGAGATCGGTGCCAATGATCCCTTTGCCACCGCGGTTTTGCGCGCTGAACGTCGACAGCGGCATGCGCTTGATGTAGTCGTCGTCGGACATGACGATCACCGACTCCTCCTCGGGGATCAGGTCCTCGTGGGCGACGGTGCCGGTGTCCTCGACGATCGAGGTCCGACGGTCGTCGGCGTACTCGTCCTTGATGTCGAGGAGTTCGTCTTCGATGACGCCGAGCAGTTCCGACTCGTTTTCGAGGATCTCGGTCAACCGCTCGATGCGGGCCTGTACCTTCTCGTACTCGGCTTCGATCTCCTGGGCCTCCATCGAGGTCAGCGAGCCGAGTTGCATGGCGACGATGTGGTCGACCTGATCGGCCGAGAAGCCGAACTGCTCGCGGAGGGCAGCCTTGGCGGCGTCGCGGTCCGCGGCGTCTTGGATCGTCTCGACGACCGCGTCGACGTTATCGAGGGCGGTCAACCGCCCCTCAAGGATGTGGGCCCGGTCTTCGGCCTCGTCGAGTTCGAACTGCGAGCGCCGCCGGACGACCTCCCGGCGGTGGTCGAGGTAGTGTTTAATCGTCTCCCGGAGGGTGAGCACCTGCGGCGAGCCATCGACCAAGGCGAGATTGATGACGCCGAAGGTGCGTTCGAGATGGCTTTCGAGGAGTTGGTTTTTGACCACGTCGACCATCGCATCCCGCTTGAGATCGATGACGACCCGAATCCCGTCGCGGTCGGACTCGTCCCGCAAGTCCCGGATCCCCTCTAGTTTGCCCTCGTTGACATCGTCGGCGATGCGCTCGACGAGTCGGGATTTGTTTTCCTGGAAGGGGAGTTCGGTGATGACGATCCGACCGTCCTCCTCGTGGGTCTCGAACTCGGCCCGTACCCGGACCCGCCCCCGGCCGGTCTTGTAGGCGCTGTGGATCCCCCCGCGGCCGACGATGTTCGCGCCGGTCGGGAAGTCCGGGCCCTTGACGTGGTCCATCAGGTCCTCGACGGTCGCTTCGGGGTTGTTGATCAGATGAACCGTGGCGTCGACTACTTCGCCGAGGTTGTGCGGTGGGATGTTGGTCGACATTCCGACGGCGATCCCGGAAGAGCCGTTGACCAGCAGGTTGGGGAACGCCGACGGCAGGACCTCGGGTTCTTCGAGGCGGTCGTCGTAGTTCGCACTGAAGTCGACGGTATCGGCCTCGATGTCGGCGAGCAACTCCTCGGCCATCGGGGCCATCCGGGCCTCCGTGTACCGCATGGCGGCCGGCGGATCGCCGTCAACAGATCCAAAATTCCCCTGCCCGTCGACGAGCGGGTAGCGCATCGAAAAGTCTTGGGCCATCCGGGCGAGGGTGTCGTAGATCGCGCTGTCGCCGTGGGGGTGGTAGTCACCCATCGTCTCGCCGACGATCGAGGAACTCTTGCGGTGGGTCGACCCCGAGGAGACCCCTGCCTCGTGCATGGCATAGAGGATCCGGCGGTGGACGGGCTTGAGGCCGTCACGAACGTCGGGCAGTGCGCGGCCGGCGATGACCGACATGGCGTAGTCGATATACGACTGCTCCATCTCGTCTTCGATCCGGGCGGTGTCGATACGGGCGGCTGCAACGTCGGGTTCGTCGGGTATGTCTGCGCTCATATATCAACCCATTCGGCTTCGGTGGCGTGTTCCTTGATGAACTGCTTCCGCGGTTCGACCGCATCCCCCATCAGAATCGAGAACATCCGGTCAGCGGCGGCGGCGTCCTCGATTGTGATCCGCTTGAGAATGCGGTTGTCGGGATCCATCGTCGTCTCCCACAACTGGTCGGGGTTCATCTCGCCGAGTCCCTTGAACCGCTGGACCTGCGTGGGGTTGCCGTTACATTTCTCGGCGACGATCTCGTCGCGTTCGGCCTCGGTCATCGCGTCGTAGGTGTTGCCACGGTACCGCACGCGGTACAGCGGCGGCTGGGCCGCATACACGTAGCCCGCCTCGATCAGCGGCTTCATGTGGCGGTACAGCAGGGTCAGCAACAGGGTCCGGATGTGCGCGCCGTCGACGTCGGCGTCGGTCATCAGGATGATCTTGTGGTAGCGGGCCTCGTCGATGTCGAACTCCTCGCCGATACCAGCGCCGATCGCGGTGATCAGCGCCCGGATCTCGTCGTTTTCGAGAATCCGGTCGAGCCGGTGTTTCTCGACGTTGAGGATCTTGCCCTTGAGCGGGAGGATCGCCTGATTGTGGCGGTCCCGTCCCTGTTTCGCCGAGCCGCCCGCCGAATCACCCTCGACGACGAACAGCTCGCTGTCGGTGGGATCGCGAGTCTGACAGTCGGCGAGCTTGCCCGGTAGGGCGGTGGATTCGAGGGCGCTCTTCCGGCGGGTGAGCTCCTCGGCCTTCTTGGCGGCCTTCCGGGCGCGAGCGGCCTCGGCGGCCTTGTCGACGACCGCTTTTCCGGTGTCGGGGTGTTCTTCGAGGTAGGTCCTGAGGTGTTGGTGGGTCGCACTTTCGACGATCCCCCGGACTTCGCTGTTGCCGAGTTTGGTCTTGGTCTGGCCTTCGAACTGCGGGTCCGGGTGTTTGATCGAGATGACTGCCGTCAGTCCCTCGCGGACGTCCTCGCCTTTGAGGTTCTCGTCGAGATCCGAGACGAGGTCGCGATCGTCGGCGTAATCGTTGACCACGCGGGTCAGTGCCGTCTTGAACCCGGTGAGGTGGGTCCCGCCCTCGCGGGTGTTGATGTTGTTGGCGAAGGCGTGGATCGACCCCTGTAGCTCGTCGGTCGCTTGAATGGCGATCTCGACCTGAATGTCGTCGGCCTCGTCGTCGAAGTAGATGACGTCCTCGTGGATCGGTGTCCGGGTCTCGTTGAGGTAGCCGACGAACTCCCGGATCCCGCCCTCGTAGCGGAACTGCTCGCTCTCGTCGGAGCGCTCGTCGACGAGTTCGATGGCGACCCCGGAGTTGAGGAACGCGAGTTCCCGGAGCCGGTTGGCCAACGTCGAGTAGGTGAAATCGATCGTCTCGAAGATCTCGTCGTCGGGCCAAAACCGGATCGTCGACCCGGTCTCCTCGTCGGCCTCCAGCGGTCGGACGCGCTCGAATGCCGACTCGTCGGGTTCGCCGTGGTCGAAGCGGTGAGTCCAGAGGTGGCCGTCACGCTTGACCTCGACGGCCAGTTCCTTCGAGAGCGCGTTGACCACCGACACGCCGACGCCGTGTAGCCCGCCGGAGACCTGGTAGGACTTGTTGTCGAACTTGCCGCCGGCGTGGAGCACCGTCATGATGACTTCGACGGCGGGGCGGTCGTACTGTTCGTGTGTGTCGACCGGGATCCCACGGCCGTCATCCGAGACCGACACCGAGCCGTCGTCGTGGATCGTCACCTCGATGTGGTCACAGTAGCCGGCCAACGCCTCGTCGATAGCGTTGTCGACGACCTCGTAGACGAGATGGTGGAGTCCGCGGCCGTCGGTCGACCCGATATACATCGCCGGGCGTTTCCGGACGGCCTCGAGGCCTTCGAGAACCTGTATCTGTCCGGCCCCGTATTCGTTTTCGCCTGACATAGAACTAAACTCTCCTAGTCGTTCCCGTGGCATAAAGGCCTCGCACGCGCGGGCGCGGTATCAATACAGGGTTTCGGACGGGCGAACAAAAGTTTCGAGATCGACAACGTGTGTTTGCTCGCTACGGCTGGCAGGTGAAACGAAGCCGGGTCGGGACCGCGGCGACCGCCGGCAGTCCGCGGGCGACAGTCCACCCGGTGGTGCGGCGGGTCGTAGTCGACAGGTGGCTGTTTCCCCGGCCAACACCGGGGTGTCAAGCCGGCGCGAGGGGGTCGCGGTCGACGCCGTCTCGGCGGTCGGTTTCGCGGCCAGCATGGCAAACACGTTTTAATCCCTCCGTCGAAAAGAGGGTCATAGAATGACGTCATTTCAGGCGGAACTCGGTGCCGACGAGGGGATCGCCGAAGAGTTGGCCAAGGGCCAACGGGAGATCTCCATCGCCGAGTTCTTCGAGAAGAACAAACACATGCTCGGCTTCGACTCGGGCGCCCGGGGGCTCGTGACGGCTGTCAAGGAGGCCGTCGACAACGCCCTCGACGCGACCGAGGAGGCCGGCTTCCGCCCCGACATCTACGTCGAGATCGCCGAGGTCGGCGACTACTACCGACTCATCATTGAGGACAACGGGCCCGGTATCACCAAAGAACAGCTCCCCAAGGTCTTCGGGAAACTACTGTATGGCTCGCGGTTCCACGCCCGCGAACAGTCCCGCGGCCAACAGGGGATCGGGATCTCGGCGGCCGTCCTCTACTCCCAACTGACCAGCGGCAAGCCCGCCAAGATCACGAGCCGGACACAGGAAGCCGAGCAGGCCGAGTACTTCGAGCTGATCATCGACACCGACACCAACGAGCCCGAAATCCGGGCCTCCGAGTCGACCACGTGGGACCGAACTCACGGGACTCGGATCGAGTTGGAGATGGAGGCCAATATGCGGGCCCGCCAGCAGCTCCACGACTACATCAAACACACGGCGGTCGTCAACCCCCACGCCCGCATTGAACTCCGTGAGCCCGGACTCGACGAACCCCTGAAGTTCGAGCGGGGGACCGACCAACTGCCCGCCGAGACCAGCGAGATCCGCCCGCACCCCCACGGGGTCGAACTCGGGACGCTGTTGAAGATGCTGGCGGCGACCGAATCCTACTCGATCTCCGGCTTCTTGCAGGAGGAGTTCACCCGCGTCGGCAAGAAGACCGCCTCCAAGGTGCTCGATGCGTTCCGTGACCGTCACTACGGCCGAGAGGTCTCGTGGCCGACACCCTCCCTCGACGTCGACATCGAGGCGGCAGTCACCGAGGCGGTCTCGAACAAGGGCGCAGACGCCACCGCATCGTTCGCAAGCGAGGTCGAATCGGTGCTGGCCTCCCGCGAGCGAACGGCCCGCTTCGAACTCCGCGAGATCGTCGACAACGTTGCCGAAAGCGTCGCCGCCGACACCGGTCGCACCTTCGGCTCGACGGTCCGCGAGAAAGCGGTCGACGCCGCGTGGGGCGAACTCACCGCCTTCGAGCCGGACGCCGAGGACGGCCGGGACCACCTCACGCCAGCGATCTACACGCTGGTCGACGAGGCCACGAGCACCCGCAAGGACGACGCGACGGTGCAGGCGCTGGCCGAGCGGATCGCCCGGCGACTCGGCAACCGCGAGGGGGCGGCCTTCCGGCTGACGCACACGGAGCTAGAAGGGCTGGTCGACGACGCGGCCGACGCGACCGTCGAGTACGACGACGTGACCGTCGGCGACACCGCCCGCGAGAACATCATCGAGGCACTGTGGAAGGTCTCACGGACGGTGCCGGACGACCCGCCGAAGGTCCGCGAGATCGCCGACAGCCGCGATACCGCCAGCGAACTGCTGGAGGCGATGCGGGAGACCAACATCCTCGCGCCGCCGACCGACTGTCTGTCGCCGATCACGGCCGAACTGGTCGAGGCAGGGCTGAAAAAGGAGTATGACGCCGACTTCTATGCCGCCGCGACGCGCGACGCGGACGTCCATGGCGGCGACCCCTTCATTGTCGAGGCCGGGATCGCCTACGGCGGCGAACTCACATCGGAAGGCAAAGTCGACCTCCTCCGGTTCGCCAACCGCGTCCCGCTGGTCTACCAGCAGGGAGCGTGTGCCATCACCGACGTCGTCAAGGGCATCGGCTGGCGGAACTACCGGCTCGACCAGCCCGGCGGTAGCGGGATCCCCAACGGCCCCGCAGTCATTATGGTCCACGTCGCCTCGACAAACGTTCCCTTCACCAGCGAGTCGAAGGATGCGCTGGCGAACATCCCGGCGATCGAAGACGAGATCGAGCTGGCGATCCGCGAGGCCGCCCGCGAGCTCAAATCCTACCTCAACAAGCAGCGCTCGCTCCAGAAGCGCCAACAGAAACAGGACGTCCTCAGTCGGATCCTCCCGGAGATGGCCGACAAGGTCGCCGAGGTCACGGGGCGAGAACGACCCAACATCGAGGGGGCGATGGGCCGGATTATGAACAACCTCTGTATCGACCGCGAGGTCGACGACGGGACGGTGACGCTGTCGGTGGAAAACTACTCCGACCGGAGCGAGACCCCCGAAATCACCGAGATCGTCAGCGTCGAACCGCAGGATCTCAACGGCGATGCGACCGTCGTCGACCTCGACGGCGAATGGTACGTCCAGTGGTCGCCCGCCGTCTCGGCCGGCGAGGAAAGCGAGATCAGCTATTCGGTCGACGGTGAGGCCGATTTCGAGATCACGGTCGACGGGATCGAAGACGAGAAACTAACCCTCAACGCCTAACATGAGCACACAAACCAACGAAGAGCGAGCCCGAGAACAGCTCATCGACCTCGCCGCCGAGTTCTACGATCAGTTCGCCGGCGGCCAAATCCCCGAGATGACCCTGCCGACCCGGACCAAAAGCAACATCGAGTACGACAAAGACTCCGGGGTGTGGGTCTATGGCGACCGCACTTCCTCGCGGTCGGCCAACTCCGTGCGGGGGGCGCGCAAGCTCCTGAAAGCCGTCTACACCATCGAGTTCCTCGCCCAACAGTTGGACGAGGACCGGTCCTCTACGCTGCGAGAGCTCTACTACCTCTCCGAATCGTGGGACAACACCGAGGCCCACTTCTCCGATCAGGACGAGTCCAATCAGCTGATCGAGGACCTCGAAATCGTCTCGGGGGTCACCCGCGAGGACTTCCACATGCGGCCCGAGGAGTCCGGCGCGACGCTGATGGGCCCGCTGCAGATCCGCGAGCAGACCCGCCGTGGAGAACGCGAGATCCACTGTCAGGAGGACGTCGGCGAGGGTGGGTATCAGATCCCGAACAATCCCGATACCATCGAGTTCCTCGACAACGACATCGACTTCGTCCTCTGTGTGGAGACCGGCGGGATGCGCGACCGGCTGATCGAAAACGGGTTCGACGAGCAGTACAACTGTCTCGTCGTCCACCTCAAGGGCCAGCCCGCCCGTGCCACGCGACGGATCATCAAACGCCTCCACGACGAACTCGACCTGCCCGTCACCGTGTTCTGTGACGGTGACCCGTGGTCCTACCGCATCTACGGCTCGGTTGCATATGGGTCGATCAAGTCCGCCCACCTCTCGGAGTATCTGGCGACGCCGGAAGCGGAGTATATTGGCATCCAGCCGCAAGATATCGTCGACTACGATCTGCCGACCGATCCACTGGCCGATTCGGATATCAATGCCCTCGAATCCGAACTGACCGATCCGCGCTACCAGACCGACTACTGGGAAGAGCAGATCGAACTCCAACTCGACATCGGGAAGAAGGCCGAACAGCAGGCACTGGCAGCCCGTGGGCTGGATTTCGTCACCGAGACGTATCTCCCCGAGCGGCTCGACTCGATGGACGTTATCTGACCCGGTCGACGATCGATGTATCGCTATCGAACGACGGTGACTGGCGCCGGTGATCGCCTCGCAACAGTTTCTGCGACACTGCCGAGGAGCACTCGTGACACACCGGATCGACCGTGGCTCCCCAGAATCACGTGGTCGACGTCGTTGTCCTCGACGTAGTCGAGAATCGCGTCCGCCGGTCGGTTCGGCCCCCACTCGACGGCAATTGTCGACGTTACGTTGGCATCGTGTTCTTCGGCGAGCGCTTCCGCGTCAGCCAGCAACTCCTCGGCGTCGGTTTTGATCCGTTCGTAGGCCTCCTCGGAGTGGATCAACTGCCCCTCGCCGTAGTGGGTTTCCATCGGGTCGATCGCGTGGAGAATCGTAGTCTCGACGTCTGGAAAGACCGAAAGGGAGTATTCGAGCGCTTTGTGTGACTGTTCGGAGCCGTCGATGGCGACGACGTGGTGCGTCGTGCCGATCCGCTGGTGTGGGTGGACGATCGTAACCGGTACCGGTGCTCGGCGAAGGACGCGCTCGGCGACGCTCCCCAAGAGGACCCGTGCAGGCAGCGTCCGACCATGACTACCCATGATGATTTCGTCGACAGCAGCGTTCTCGGTAAAGCGGAGGATCTCACGACTCGGGTGGCCGACACGGACCTCGGTGTCGACCTCGATCTCGTTGCGCTCGGCGGTAGCGAGTAGATCCGCAAATTTCCGTTCCGGCTGTAGCTCGTCGTCGGTAGCCGCAGTGTAGCGGGAGTCGATGACGTACAGGAGCGTGATGTTCCCATCGGGAAACGCAGTGATGGCATGTTCGAGTGCGTCGGCAGCGAGTGGAGAGCCGTCTGTCGGTATCAACACATCCCGGGGCATACCAGACGATTCGGTGCGGTATGTGTTAGGGGTTGTCGCAGTATTGGTGAAATTCTACAACGGTTGGGCCACGGGTTCGGTCGGATCTACGAGCGATCGGGTCGTCATCGAGGAGTCAGTTGGTCGTTGGGACCGAGAAGGATCGGGGTTCTGTCAGGCGATTTAACCCATGAGATCACCGATGGTCTGGGCAGTATCAACCACACGATCGACGACATAGGTCGCCGCACCGCCGACGACTCCAGTCGATTCGATCTCGATTCGATCGTTCGCATATGCGGTTTGGAACGTTCCAACCGGATCATCAGCGGTTGCTAATTCACATGCGGTTCCACGATCCGTTTCGACGATAACGTCCGGATCGGACGGCTCACCGGTTTCGATGCCCGTAACGGTGAACTCGTCGTCGGTCGACACCGTATAATCAGTTGTCTCTGCGCCCTCGATGTGGAGATGAGTCGTGTTCGATGAGAGGGCTGGTTTGATCGCACCCGGGATCTGATCGGTATTCGATTCGAAGAGTGACACAGCGGTTTCGATATCAACCGTTGCCTGCGTTCCATCACAACGGATCTCTGTTGTCCCAGTCGGAGCAGTCTGCCCATAGACGGGCATCATCAGCACACCCGCCGAAACCACGAGCGCGATTCCGACAGCTATCGACTGTCTCATAGATGGGATATTACTTTCCGGTCACATAGTCTTTCTTCGGTACCCGCCTTGCAGTCAAGTGGTTCGAGAAACGATATAGCGTGTTCGGCCCCCTGTTGGAGATCGAGTTTCGTTATACGGCTGTTGGAGACAAAACAGCATTCGGGCCGGGCCAGCAAACGTTCGGTCGGTCGACGCTGTTCGATTGCGGGCCTCGGTGCCATTTGTTGTGGCTGGATTGGTACCCTGTGGCCACCGGTCGACCGAGTCGGCGAGAAGGCTTAGGTGGCGGTTCGTGGTAGCCACCCCCGATGAGCCTCCAAGACGCCATCGAACGACGACTTCACAGGACCGCGCGGGACGACGACCGGTTGCCGGAGAGTTCCCGTGGGATTCATGCGGCGGTCGCGGCGGTTCGCGGCCTCCAAGCGGGGTTCGTGGCGACACTGATCATGACTGCCTTTCGGCTCCCGATCATGCGGTCGCTGCCGCCGTCGACGAACTTCTGGGCACGGTACATCGGTTGTGGTGATACCGGCGACTATCCCGTGATCGGCCTCCTGTTGCACCTCCTGTATGAGACCTGCGGCGGAGCCGTCTTCGGCGGACTGTTCGCGTTGTTGTCCGCGGAACGCACCATCGAACCCGAACAACGGGGGATCGTCTGGGGATCAGTGTTCGGCATGGTACTGTCGGTGTTCGGGACACAGGTCGTCCTTGAGGGGTTGCTGGACAGCCGCCTCGATGCCGACGAACTCACGTTGTTCCACGCCGGCCATCTCGTCTACGGTATCGCCCTCGGCGCGTGGGTCGGCTCCCGAACCGAGGGGGTCGAGAACGTCCAAACCGAGTACGATTACGAACCCGACGCGTAAGCATATACCCTGAAAATCGGTGGCGATCTCCCGGAACACTCGGGCCACGCACGTCGGCAGCCCGTTGGTCGACAACGAATTCAATGAGCCGTCCCCTCGACACCGCGCTCCCCGAATGGCTGCGACGGGTCGACGACGAATGGGTCGACCTCTCGATTGGCAACGAACCTGCCGGAAGGCGTGTGGAATTCGAGAACTAAACCAGACGCTTTTCATCGGACCGAGCAGATGTGTGCGTATGGGTGTAAACCAAACAACGCAGTCGGATAGTCTCATTCAGTGGCCGTCCAATCCGGTCGGCTACGTGGCGATACTGATGGCCCTCATTACGGGCATTATCCACCTCGTGGCGACGACACGAGCCATCGAGATGAGTGTCGTGCTCGCCGTCCTGTTCGTGCTCAACGGACTGGGATTCCTCGGCGGAGCCGCACTGTATCTCACGCAGTTCTGGCGACGCTGGCTGTTCCTCGCGGCTGCGGTGTACTCGCTGGTGACGATTCTCGCGCTGTTCCCATTCCGCGGCTGGGGAATCGAGGCGTTCTACATGGACGGATCGATCAACCCGATCGTCGTCGTCACGAAGGTCGCCGAGGCCCTCCTCGCGGTCGTTTCGATCTATCTGTACCGTAGCACTGCCGAGTAAGACGGATGCCGCATCGGGCGCGTCGACCGACGGAACACGCCCGATCTATCGTGTACTATTCACACAGTACTGGGCCAGTAAAACGGCGGTCGACTACGGGGAATCGGCGTGTTCGGCGGCCGCCTCAGGTGTAGTTCTCGACCAGCGTCGTGAGTTGGGCTTTGGGTTTGACGCCGACGGTCTGTTCGACGGCCTCGCCGTCGCTGAACAGGACCATCGTCGGCACGCCACGGACGCCGTACTGCTGGGCCAGCGGCTGGAGGCGGTCGATGTCGACCTTGGCGACGGCGGCGTCGGTCTCGGCGGCGACCTGTTCGACGATCGGTTCGAGCTGCTGGCAGGGCCCACACCAGTCGGCATAGAAGTCGACCAACACCACGTCGTGACTTTCCGTGACCTCGGAGAAGTGGTCGACGCTCTCGATGTGAATCGGCGTGTCGGGTGCCCCGGCTGCCGAGTCGTCGTCGGCACCGTTGTCGGTGCCGAGCTGCTCCAACAGCTGTTCGCGTCGGCGCTCCTTGATTTCCTCGATGGTATCGGCGTCGCTCATACGGCTACCGATACGTGACTGGACTTTATAATTGTGTCTTTTGAGTACAATACTGTTGCGTGACTGCTCCGAGAGCGAGCGGTGATGAACGGAAGCGAACGGTCTGTGCTGTGGTTGTTGCGTACTCCCCGTGATGTCGTGGATTCGACGCCAGCAGTTATGTGCTTGGGTTACAATACAAAGTCGACAGTACCTGTGGTGGCCGTTGTGGTCGGCGGCGGCACCAACGGGAACCAGTATCGGTCGGTAGGGCGGCAACGATACATATTAACTTTGTTCCCGCGTGGCGACTAACGATAGACGTTATGTCCACCGAACCCACTTTCGGCGAGGAGTTAGAGTCCCTCACCGAGACGTATCTCGACCGGCTCGGCGACTGTATCGGCCTGCTTCCCGACCTCCTCGACCAGTATCGGGCTGGCGAGGACTACGAGTCGACGCTCGACGAGATCCAGGAGATCGAAAGCGAGTGCGACCGACTCAACCGGACGATCAACGGGACGATCACCAACGCCGGCGCGGAGGATATCGGGCTACTCAACTCCCGGGTCCACTTCAACACCTCCTCGCTGATCAGTTTCTACGGCAGCCTCGACGTGGTCGCCAACCTCACCGAACGGATCGGCCAGGAGCTCCACATGATCCAGCCCGACCACGACAACGCGTGTTTCGAGCGGATGGTCGAGATGGCCGAGAGCGCCGCCGACGGGATGGCACCGCTGGCCGACGTCGTCGTCCGGTTCATCCACAGCCTCAGTACGACCGACGAGTCCGACACCCTGACCGAGGAGATCGACGCCGTCCGGCGGATGGAAAGCGAGTGCGACGAACTCCGCAACGGGATCATCACCGACGCCTTCGACGGCGCGGTCGACGACCCACTTCTGTACCGGGAGTTCGCCATCCTGCTGGACAAACTCGCCAACACGATGGAAGACGTCACCGATCAGGTCATCGTGATCGCGAGCAACGAGCCCGGCATCGTCACCGAGCCCGACCCGCAGTGGGAGTAGGCTCCCGTCGACTAACTGGTCGCAATAGCGTCCCGATCCGACGAAAACACCGTTGCTGATGCGGCGACACTGTCGGCTATGGGACGCGACCTCGATATTATCGACCGGAAGATCCTCTCGAGTCTCCAGGAGGACGCCCGCAACAGCACCGCCCAGGAGCTCGCCGATACGGTCGGCGTCTCGGCCAGCACCGTCCGCAACCGGATCGCCCTGCTCGAATCCGACGGGATCATCCGGGGGTACTATCCCGAGATCGACTACGAGAACGCCAACATCCCGCTCAAGATGACGTTCGTGCTCACCGTGCCGCCGACAGAGATGACCGACTACTCCGAGCGGGTGCGCCTGATCCCCGGCGTGATCGACATCCGGGAGATGGTGACCGGCCGCCGGAACCTCTACGTCGACGTGGTGACCGGGGACTCCTCAAAACTCACCACTATCACCGACGAGATGCACGAACTCGGCGTCGATATCGAGAGTTCGGAGCTGATGCGCCGCCGCCGCGTCCAACCGTTCAACTTCTTCCGGCCGGACTCGGCCGAGGGCCGTCGCCACGATGATGCCGGGGACACGACGGTGGACCGAACGTGACAGATCGCAACTAGTACGACGGGATCGAAACGAACCAGCGATCACACAATCCGGCCGACATTCAGGTTCGGATCCTGGCCTTGTCGGTGTGGATTGCACAGAAAACACTGTCCGAATACGACTATTACACAACAATCAGCAAATATTGAACGTTATATTTATCTTCTCAGGAGTGTTCGGATCGATAGGGAACAACGCCGGTATGCGTACGATCGGCAGCCCGATGTCGCTGGTCCGTTCCCACCTCCCCTTCCCCCACCCCCGGTCTCTGCCCCGGGACCCCACCCCCGGTCCCGACCCACCCGCCGGATCAACTCGTTTTCCGCCCTCTTGGACTCGGTTTCCCTGCCGCCAGGCTTTCCAAGTGTCGGTCGTCCGGACTGTCACACGGCCGTCGACTCGGCCTCGTCGCTCTCGGATTCGGTCCGCCCGTCCAACGTCTCGAAGTCGAAGGTGGCGAACGCTTGTGGCACCGTGCCCTCGGTCGCATAGACGTAGAGCGCGGTTTTGACGATCCCCTGGACCGTTCGACCGACGAGGTAGACGCCGACCGAGACGGCCGCGACGCCGACGAGGACGGTCGTTGTCCCGACCCACGGCACGAGGCCGAACAGCCCGACGCCGACGGCGACGACCGCCGCGACGCTGCCGAGCCAGACGACGAACTGCAGCAGGCCGATCCCGAAGTTCGACCCCAGCGTCTCGCCCCACGTGCCCCGAAACGTTGCAGCACTCCGGGCGAACAGCCCGCGGGCCGAGACGTCTTCGAAGACGATCACCGGAACGACGAACAGCGTCGCAATCGTCCAGCCGACGGCGAACACCGCTCCGACGAGCCGCGAGAGCAGCGACTCCGAGCGTTCCAGCGACCGCAGAACCACCCCGACGAACGCCGAGATCGCCGCCCAGACCGCCAGCGGGCGTCGCTTCTCCCAGGCGGCGGCCAGCCCTGCCCGCAGCGTCGGCTCTCGGCCGTGGAAGGCCTCCCCGACCGACGCCACCAGCCCGGCGGTGACGAACGCGGCGACGAACGTCGTGGCGAAATACACGCCGAAGAACCCCACGACCGACTGCCAGCCCGTCGTCAGGTCGACGGTGAAGACGGCGACGTACAGTCCCACCCACAACAGCAGGCTCGCGCTCCCGCCGACCAGCGGGAACGCCACAAGCGTCGGATGGCGGCGGAGGACCTGCAGGCTGCTGCGGGTGAGCCGCAGCCCGGTCGTAAACCGCCGTACCAGTCGCATAGACGATACGTCTCGCGTCGACTACTAAAAGGGTACGTCCAGCCACGGCTCGGAGCCGATCAGTCGGTTACACTCGGGTTCCGTGGTCAAGCGCAGTGTGGGCTGTCGGCGCGGCGGTGACGTCGACGCCCAAGGTGGCTTCGAAAGCTATCGAGCGTGGATCGAAAGCAAGCGGAACAGCCGACGCCTACCCCTGCATCAGGTTCATCACTTCGTCGGCGACCTCGGGTTCGACGGCGATGACGTAGCGACGGCCAGCGGTCAGCGTGGTGTCCGACCGAGCGACGCGGTTGCCATCGTCGTCGGAGACGACCAGTGCGCCGGCGGGAAACCGGACCTTGCTGAGCTGTTTCCCGGCCGCGGGGGCTCCCTCAGTGACACGGACGAGCATGATGTCGAGGGTGCTGGTCACGTCGGCCAGCGTCTGCATGTCGCGGCCGATGATCTCGTCGGCCGCGACCCGTGCACCGGCGTGTTCGGGGAAGACGACCGCGTCGACGAACCGGGTGTACTCCTGGCCGGTCGCCCGTTCGATCCGGGCGACCGTCCGGATCTCGGGGGACAGCTCCGAAGCGGCCAGACAGACGCCGAGGTTGAGTCCCGTCTCGCCGGTGAGTGCAGCGATCACATCGGCCCGTTCGATCCCCGCCTGCTCGATGATGCCCGGATCGGTCGCATCGCCCTCGATGACCGTCGCGACCCACTCGTCGGCGATCTCGTCGACGATACGCTCGTCGCGTTCGATGATCGTTACGTCGTGGCCATGGTCGGCGAGCAGTGCGGCAGTCTCGAAGCCGACGCGTCCGCCACCGGCGATGATGACGTCACGACTCCCTGTCATGGGTCAGCGTTCGGCCTCCGGACCCATGTCGATACCGGTCTCGGCTCCTTCCTCGGCGGGCGTTCGGACCCGATCCAAGAGGAAATAGGCCACCCCGCCCAGCAGGATCCAGCCCGCGCTGAGTCCGAGCGCCAGCGGATCCGTCCGGACGAGATACACCACCAACACCCCGGTCAACAGCAGATTCAGCGCGATCCCGATCAGCGGTGGGGCGGGGTAGAACGGCATCTCGTAGGGGCGGTTCATATTGGGGCGTTCCCGGCGCAGTCGGATGACGGCGACGTTGACGACGATAAACGACAGCAGGAAGAACAGACTTGACATGTTGCCGGCGCTCTGTGTCGGGAGCGCGACCGAGCCGAGCATCACCACCGCGCTCGCGAGGATCGCCACGAAGGGCGTCCCGTAGCGGTGGTGGAGCTGGCCGAACGACGGCAGGAGCTGGCCCTCCCGACCCATCGAGAACGCCACCCGCGAGGAGGCGATGACGACCGCGTTCAGCGCGGTCAGCGTCGAGAACACCGCCCCGAAGACGATGAGCGCCCCGCCGTTTTGGATGATCGGGAGCCCGGTCGGCATGAACTCGGTCGCGGCGGTGGCGATCCCGGCCTCGCCAGCCTCGGCCAACCCCTGTGCGCCGAGAGTGCCGACCGCCACGGCGACGACCGCCAGATAGACGATCACCGTCGCGATGAGGCTCAGGAAAATCGCCTTCGGGATGTTTTCCCGCGGGTTTTCCACCTCTTCGGTGACGGTGGTGATGAGGTCGTACCCTTCGAAGGCGATGAACGTCAGCCCCATCGCCGGCAGGATCGCCGCCGGGCCAGCACCCTCCGCGAACAGCGGCTGGAACTCGGCTTCCGAAAACATCGGCGAGGCCAGCCCGAAGCCGACGAAGACCACGAGGATCCCCACCTTGATGATGGTAAACACCGTCTCGGCGCTCCCGCTGGCAGCCGTCGACACCGCGTTGAGCGCGACCAGCGCGAGGACGGCGACGAACGCCAACAGGAACCCGACCGGAAGAGCGATGTCGACGACCGGGATCGCGAGCGCGTCGACTGCGTCGGGCGGGGCGACGAATCCGTACACGTGGAGCAACTCGAGGAAGTTCGGCGCGAAGCCCAGCGCGTACAGCGCCCCGGCGATCATGTAGGCGAACCAGAGCATCCACCCCATCAGGAACGACGGGAGGTCGTCGAAGATCTCACGAACGAAGGCGTAGCCGCCACCGCTTTTCGGAATCGATGCAGCGAGCTCCGCATACGAGAGGCCAGTAAACGCCGTCACGACACCGTTGAGCGTGAACACGAGGATCGCGGCAGGACCGGCGATCTCGGCGGCCAGTCCCGTGAGCACGAAGATACCGGCACCGATCATCGCCCCCATCCCGATCATCGTCGCATCTAACAGTCCGAGCTCGGCGTTCGGAGAGCGGTTGGAGCCGTCCATGGCGTCCTATGGGCATAGTATCCATCGGCCCTACATGATGGTTCGGAAATCCGCTCTAAATATAGTATATATGTACTGTTCGGACATTTGACCTGTGTTCGTGAGCATGCAGTCGTCCTCAGACAGCGAGTCACCCACTGTCGGACGTCACAGTGGAGTGTCACCACCACGCCGCTGCCGACAACCGCCGACACTCGATCCGATTGCGCGACGCGTCGACGCCGTCGAAAGCCGCCGCAGGGGAACCGATAGCGACGACTCACAGCGGCGCGAGGCGGCGTCGGAAACGTGCGTCGACAGGGGCCATTCGCGGCGGAATCGCGGTACTCGCCGTGTCAGCGGCCGCGGCCGTCACGATGGTCTCGAAAACCGGAGTATTGACTCGGCACCGATCGATAAAAACGGGAGTAACGGACGCGGAGTTAGGCTTCGTCTTCGATCTCTTCGGCGAGTTCGTCGGCGTCGAGGTCGACGTCATCGAGGTCGACGTCGTCGAGGGCCTCTTCGACGTCCTCGCCGCCAGCACCGCCGAGGCCGCCCATCCCGCCCATGCCGCCGAACATGCCGCCACCGCTGCCGTCGAGGATCTCCTGGACGACGATGCGGTCGATGCCGGTCTTGGCGATGACGTCCTGGGCGATCTGGCCTTTCGACATCATCCACTGCTGGTTCATCGTTAGCTGGGGCGTCGACTCGATGTAGAGCGTCTCCTTTTCGACGGTCTGGGTCTCGAATTCGGGCTCTGCGTCCTCGTCATCGTCATCGGAGTCGACGGGGACCTCCTCTTCGACCTCGTCGGTCTCGATCCACAGCGGCGGCGCGTGCTGGAGGTACATGCCGAGCATGCCCTCGGCCTTCCCTTCGTCGTCGTCGACCTCGTCGAGGACCTCGTATTCGTATTCGAGCTCCTCGCCGGCCAGCGGGTGGTTGAAGTTGACGCGGGCGCGGCCGCCGATGATCGTCTCGACGTGGCCCTGCTCGTTGTCGATCTGGACGTTCGCGCCGGGGTAGCGGTCGTCCTCGGGGATCTTGTCGGCGCTGATGGTGCGGACCTGATCGGGGTCGTACTCGCCGAAAGCTTCCTCGGGGGAGATGACGACCGAGCCCTCGTCGCCGACCTCGCTGCCGACCAGCGCGTCGTCGACCGACTCGAAGACGTGACCCTCGCCGATGATGATCGTCCGCGGCTCGAACTCGTGTTCGTCGGTGTCGATGCCGGCCTCTTCGGCGACCTCGAGGATGGTGGTGTCGACCACGTCGTCGTCCTCGGTGGTCCGGAGCGTGTAGTCCAGTTCGACGAAATCGCCGTTCTGGAACCCTGTCTCGGTCTCCGATTCAGCATCTGCAGACTCATCAGCCTCGGCAGCCTCTGCCTCGGCCTGTTCCTCACTCATACCCTGACCAACTGTCGATGCACCCTTAAGAAGCACGGTTCGCGGTGGCCAACCCACAGAAGCTTTCGGGATACAGTGGGAGCAACGGGTATGTACGAAGTCGAACTCAAATGCCGGGCCGACCACGACGCCCTCCGCGAGACACTCGCCGAACTAGGAGCCGACCACGTCGACAGTCGCCAGCAAACGGACACCTACTACGACGCTCCCCACCGCGAGTTCGCCGAGACCGATGAGGCCCTCCGCATCCGCCACGAAGCGCCGGCCGACGGCGAGGCGGTCACCAAACTCACCTACAAGGGGCCACTCGTCGAGAGCGAGTCGAAGACCCGCGAGGAACACGAGACCACCGTCGACAGCGAGTCGGCCCTCGAAGGCGTGCTTTCAGGGCTGGGCTTCGAGCCAGCCGCAACCGTCGAAAAGGACCGGGAGTTCTACGCGCTGGAGGGGTATACGATCACCCTCGACAGCGTCGACGGCCTCGGGGAGTTCGTCGAGGTCGAGCGGGAGGCGACCGAATCGGAGGTCGAGCGTGTGCGGGAGGGCGCAGTCGACCTGCTGTCGAGGCTTGGCCTCGATCCGGGCGAACAGATCCGGACCTCGTATCTCGGCCTGCTGTTGGCCGCCGATGACGCCTGATATTCGTGTGAGTTATTTTAAAAGGATATTAGGTTTCCGCAAGTTATAGAATGGCGGCCTCCGAACGGTCGGTAATGAGTCGGAACATTCAGGTTAGCGAACTCGACCGGTCGGCGGTCGAGGATCAGGCGGTCGAGATCGTCGAGCGGAAGGGCGTCGGGCATCCGGATTCGATCAGCGACGGCATTGCGGAAAGCGTCTCGCGGGCTCTCTCGCAGCTCTATCTCGATCGGGTCGGCAAGGTGCTGCACTACAACACCGACGAGACCCAGCTCGTGGCGGGCCGGGCCGCCCCCTCCTTTGGCGGCGGCGAGGTCGTCGAGCCGATCTACATTCTGATCGTCGGCCGGGCGACCAAGGAGTACGACGGCCAGCAGTTGCCCGTCGACTCGACGGCGCTGGCGGCCGCCCGCGAGTACCTTGCTGAGACGATCCCCGAACTGGAGTACGGCACCGACGTGATCGTCGACGTCAAACTCGGCGAAGGCTCTGGGGACCTCCAGGAGGTCTTCGGCGAGGACGGCGCGACCGTCCCGATGGCCAACGACACCTCTTTCGGCGTCGGTCACGCCCCCCTCACCGAAACCGAAGAGATCGTCGCCACTGCCGAACAGGAACTGAACACCACCTACGCCGACGAACATCCCGAACTCGGCCCCGACGTCAAGATCATGGGCAAACGCGAGGGCGACCACATCAACATCACCGTCGCCGCCGCCATGATTGACGCCTACATCGAGGATATCGACGCCTACGCGACGGCCGTCGACGACGTCGAGGCCTATGTCACCGACCTTGCTGAGGAGATCACCGACCGCGAGGTCAGCGTCGACGTCAACACGGCCGACGATCTCGATGAGGGATCGATCTACCTCACGGTAACGGGAACCTCGGCCGAACAGGGAGACGACGGCTCGGTGGGCCGAGGCAACCGCGCCAACGGCCTCATCACCCCCAACCGACCGATGAGCATGGAGGCCACCTCCGGCAAGAACCCCGTCAACCACATCGGAAAGATCTACAATCTCCTCTCGACGGAGATCGCCGAGTCCGTGGTGGCGGAGGTCGACGGCATCCGCGACCTGCAGGTTCGCCTGCTGAGCCAGATCGGCAAACCCATCGATCAGCCCCACGTCGCCGACGCGCAGGTCGTCACCGACGAGGGCGTTGCCGTAGCCGACGTCGAGGGGGAGATCCGCGAGATCGTCGACCGCGAGTTGGGCAACGTGACCGACGTGACCCGGAAAGTCATCGACGGCGACATCTCGACGTTCTAAAAAAACAGTACGCTTTTGGGCTCCGATCCGTCTGTGTAGCTAGATGCGCCGCCGTCTCAGTGCGGGGACGATCGCCGGAGTCGGCATCGCAACCGCCCTCCTGACGCTGCTGTTCGTCGGCAACCGGACGCCGCAGAGCGACATCGTTTTCGTGACCGACGCCGTCGTGCCGCTGTTGTTTTCGGCGTTGTTGGTCGGCGCGAGCTACTGGGCGCTGTCGGACCGCTCGGACGACCGGGCGATGGTGCGGCTGACGCTGTGGTGTCTCGCCGGCGGGACGGTCGTCGGGGGCTTCGAATTCCTGACGCTGTTCTCCCAGTCGGAGGGCGGGGTCGTCATTCAAAACGAACTCCAGACGCTGAACGCGGGGGTCGCCCGTGGGGCGGTCATGGGGTTGGCCTTCGGCTTTTACGACGTCGAGCGGCAGCGGACCAGACGCCGCGAGCGGCAACTCCAGCGGCAGGTCGACCGGCTCGAGGAGTTCGCTTCGATCGTCTCCCACGACCTTCGGAGCCCGCTGACGGTCGCCCGTGGACGAATCGAGTTGCTGAAGGCGACCCACGACCTCGACGACGAACACGTCGACCAGATCGAGTTCGCCCACGAGCGGATGACCGAGATCATCGAGGACTCCCTCGCGCTGGCCCGAGGCGGCCACGAGGTGACCGATCCCGAGCCGGTGGCGATCGACGAGATCGCCCAGAGCGCGTGGCAGACCGCGGGCTCGGCGTCGGCAACGCTGGTCGTCGACGCCGAGGGGTCGATCGAGGCCGACGCCGATCGGCTCACACGAATGTTCGAGAACCTGTTTCGCAATAGTGTGGAGCATGGCTCCACGAGCAGTCGGCCGCAGGCCGACGACAGCGTGGAACATAGTCTCGACAGCGGCTCGGTGGCCGACGAGCCGGTCGACGAGACGGTCGACCACACCGCCGAAACCGACGTCGACCTCACGGTCACGGTCGGCTGGCTGGCCGACGAGGAGGGCTTTTTCGTGGCCGACGACGGGACGGGGATCGATCCCGACACCCGTGAGTCGGCCTTCGAGGCCGGCGAGACCGGCGGCGGCTCCGGCAGCGGTCTCGGACTGGCGATCGTCCGCCGGATCGCCGAGGCTCACGGCTGGACGGTCGAGATCACCGAGAGCCGTGAGGGCGGGGCGCGTTTCGAGTTCCGAATCTGATACGGTCCGTCGTCGGACGTTCCCGTCTCGACCGCCGCTCTGTGGGCGGTCGAGCGGGAACCGTCTACAACAGACAGGAAACCCAAACCGATTTACTCGGCGGCTGGCTTCTCCCGCCTGTGACTCGTGTCTGTCTCATCGGGGCCGGCGACGCCGACCTCCGCTACGAACTGCTGTCCCGTGAGACCGCCCGCGCCGCCCTCGCTACCTACGATCTCACCGAACCGTACGACAACACCATCGCCCTCGAGACGGTGAGTCTCGGGGCCGCAGTGGCCCTGCTGAACGACCTCCAGTGGTATCTCGTTCGGTTCACCGACGCCGCGCTGGTCAAGGAACCCTCCATCAGCGAGACCGAGTGGCTCTCCCGCGATCTCGCCGCACAGGTCCGCGATCGGGAGCTGCCGCCTGAAGAAACCGATCGCCGGTTGCAGATCTTCGGCGTCGACGACGGTCGGCTGGTCGAACCCATGTATGCCACCCGCGTCGCCGGCTCGGTGCCGAGCTACGACCTCCGTGCGGTCGACGAGACCGTCATCGTCCGGATCACTGACGACGAATTCGGCGGCTGAGCCGCCGGTCGACCGCGAGAGCCGCCCCCATCGATCCCTGCAACCGTCCCGCAACCCCCTCTCCAACGACGGTTTTCTGACCGTTCGTGGTCTGTACACAGTATTCGTGGATTGTTTCTAGAACACAGTCTATAGACGACAAATTACCGAACGTATGTTGTCTATTTAACTCTTACACGTATTATAATTCAGAAAACCATCAATAACTTTATGGTTGCGAACTGTACCTTTTGCAGTATGAAAGCGATACGCTCACACGGGTCGACGATCAGGCCGGGCCACCAGCATCTGTCGACTGTCGGTATATCGTTCCCCACGGAGGGATCCGTATAGTATGCAGCAACCTTCCGAGCGGCTGACGGGCTGTTTCAGGCACTTCTTCGAGGAGCTCAACGACGCCGCCGTGAAGTTCGAACTCGTCGACGGCGAGCCGGTGATCCGAGAGGCCAACGACGCCTTTCGGGACGTCTTCGGCTACGACGCCGGGCCGGTCGCCGGCGAGCCGCTGAACGACCTGATCGTGCCGGCGACCAAACACGAGGAGGCCAAACAGTTCGATGAGCGCACGCGGGCCGGCGAGTCGAACGCGGCGATCGTCGAGCGGATGACCGACGACGGCGAGCGGAAGTTCGTCTACCGGGGGGTCCCCTACCGGGACGACTACGGCTTTGCGGTCTACTCGGATATCACCGACGAACTCCAGCGCGAGCGGCACCTCGACGTGCTCCACCGGGTGCTCCGGCACAACCTCCGGAACGATCTCACGGTGATCCTCGGGATGGCCGCGAAGATCATCGAGGAGGCCGACGATCCCGAGATCCAGTCGACCGCCGCGAAGATCAAGCGGACCGCCGGCGACCTCTCACAGCTCAGCGACGAGGCCAAAACCATCGAGAAGGTCCTCGGCGAGTCCGCCGATCTACAGCCGGTCGAGCTCCGGGCGCTGGCCGAGGAGGTCGCCACGAGCTGTGCAGCCCGCTTCGAGACCGCCGCGATCACCACCGACGTGCCCGCAGGCCTGCGGGTCAGCGCCAACGACAAGCTCCGAATCGTCCTCCGGAGCCTCGTCGACAACGCGATCCGGCACAACGACGCGGCCGATCCGCGGGCCACCGTTTCCGCAACTACGATCGACGACGGAACGGTCCGGCTCGCGGTCCGTGACAACGGGCCGGGGATCCCCGCCGCCGAACAGCGGATCATCGTCGACGACGCGGAGATCACGCCCCTCAACCACGGCAGCGGGCTGGGGCTGTGGCTCGTCAAGTGGATCGTCGACTCTTACGGCGGCACCGTGGGAATCGAGACCCCCACCGACGGCGGCACCGTCGTCGAACTCCGGTTGAACCGCGCCGTCGACTGAGCGTTAGAAGAGTGCCTCGTCCTCGTCGAGGACGTGGGCGGGGCCGCCGACTTCCCAGATGTCGGTTTCGATGCCGATCTCGGCAATGCGGCTCTCGACGCGGTCGACGCCCTCCTCGCGCGTATTCACGTAGACGCTCGCACCCGTATCCGTCGAGAAGTAGACGTCGACGCCCTCCTCGCGGAGTTCCCGGACCGCGTTGAAGACGGCGATCGTCTCGGGCTGCCAGTAGACCCATCCCGAGGGGCCGGTCATCGTCGCGGCGGTCAACGATAGCGAGTCGTGTTCGGCGAGCTCGAAGACGCGCTCGAAGGAGGCTTCCCGCAGGGCGTCCCGCATCTCGACGATCTGGTCAGGGATGTGGGCGACTCGCGACTGAAACATGTGGCTCTCGGCGGCTTCCCGGTGTGCTTCTTCGGTCTCTTTATATGAGGGCACGTGGGCGGCGACGATCTTGAGGTCGTCTTCGAGTTCCGAGTCGAGCCGGTAGGACCGACAGTCCTCGTCGTTGAGTCCCGCATACAGGTGGGAAAAGGCCCCCGTCACCGCGCGGGCGGCCGACGACGAGCCGCGGCGGGCGACCGTCGAGATCTCGGGGAGGCTCATATCGAGTCCGGCGGCCTCGACGAGGGCCATCGCGGCGGCGGCGAAGCCCGACGACGAGGAGCCGAAGCCGATGTTCGATGGGAAGGAGTTCTCGCTTTCGAAGCGAACCGCGTGGTCGAAGCCCGCCAACTCGCGGACGTGGTCGACGACCATCGCGATCCGTTCGGCCGCCCGTCCGTCGACCTCCTCGCCGTCGATCAGGTAGGTATCTTGCGCGCCACCTTCGGCGTCGACGTCGTCGAGCCACTCGACGGTCGTCGTCGTGTTGGTGGGGGCGGTACAGACGCTGATCGAGTCGTGGTACGGCAGGCGGAGTTCGGGGTCGCGCATCCCGTGGTATTTGACGAGCCCCTGAATCGGATGGGCCCGTGCGGTCGCTTTCATGGTCATTGATGGGTATGGCGGACGGTCGGGGGTTAGGCGTTGCGGATCAGTCGTGGAATTCGTCCGGAGTGGGTCGACAGAACCGATAACAAGAGTTTAGGGTCGCCTCATCGAAGCCCGCGGTATGACCGAGTACACCGTCGAGTTCGTCGGGACCGGCGAGACGATCACGGTCTCCGACAAGCAGACGATTTTGAAGGCCTGTCTGGAGGAGGGAATCGCCCAAGAGTACTCCTGTCGCGTCGGCATGTGTCTGGCCTGTTCGGCCGAGATCATCGAAGGCGAAGTCGCCCAGCCGGCCGCTCGCGGATTCACCGAAGCAGAGCGGGAAAACTACGCGCTGACCTGCATGGCCCGCCCGCAGTCGGACCTCAAACTCGAACGTGGTGTCTACCCGCCGAGCATCGAGGACGATATCGCCAGCGGTGCGGCCGACACTGCGGCCGCCGACGACTGACTCAGTTCGCCTCGAAGCGGTGGCGAACGATCTCGGCGTCGTCGTTCCACTCGAAGTCCCCGCCGTGGGCTCGAACCAGCCGTTCTTTGTAGGCCTCCAGATCGGCCGATCCCTCCCGTTGGGCGTCTTCGTCGGTCATCTCGCCTAAGGTGAGTTCGTCGACACCGACCACGACGAACTCCTCGTCGTCGATCTCGAAGGTGTCTCCCTCTTCGGCGTAGGCCTGCCCGCGGCTGATCTGGGTCATCTCGCCGGCCACTACGGCCTGTTTGACGTGGTCGTTGGGTAACAGCGTCTCGGCGTCGATCGTTCCCATAGACTTCGTTAGTCGGCGACTACCAAAATACCCGCGTCTATCTGACACCGATCGGCACATCGTGGGGTCGACCCGCGGGATTCAAGACCGTTGGGCGACCCCACTCAATCAATGCGTCAGGACCACCTCATCTCCGCGAGCCAGCTCTCGCGGGCCGACATCGAGGCGGTGCTCGACCGGGCCGCCGAGATCGACGGCGACCCGGCGGCGTGGGGCGACACCCACGACCGGGCCGTACTGGGCCTCTGTTTCTTCGAACCGAGCACACGCACCAAAATGAGCTTCGACACCGCCATCAAGCGACTCGGCGGCACCACCACGGATATGGGATCGGTCGACTCCTCCTCGGTAAAGAAGGGCGAGAGCCTCGCCGACACCGTCCGCGTCGTCGAAGGCTACGCCGACGCGCTCGTCCTCAGACACCCAAGCGAGGGGGCGGCCAAACTGGCCTCGGAGTTCGTCGACGTCCCCGTGATCAACGCGGGCGACGGCGCAGGGCAGCATCCGAGCCAGACCCTACTCGATCTCTATACGATCCGCGAGAACGTCGGCCTCGATGATCTGTCGATCGGGATCATGGGCGACCTGAAGTACGGCCGGACGGTCCACTCGCTGGCCGAGGCGTTGACGAACTTCGATGTGCGCCAGCACTTTATCAGCCCCGAGAGCCTCCAACTCCCCCGCGGGGTACGGTTCGATCTCCACCAGTCGGGCGCACAGGTCAGGGAACACACCGAACTCGACGGGGTCCTCCCTGACCTCGACGTGCTGTATGTCACCCGGATCCAGCGCGAGCGGTTCCCCGACGAGACCGAGTACGAGAAGGTCGCCGGCGAGTACCAGATCGACACCGAGACCCTGAACGCAGCCAAAGACGACCTCGCGGTGATGCACCCGCTGCCGCGTGTCGACGAGATCGACCCCGCCGTCGACGCCACCGACCACGCGACCTACTTCGAACAGGCGCACAACGGCGTGCCCGTCAGAATGGCACTGCTGGACTCACTCTTGGAGGCTGACCAATGAGCGACCGTGAACTCCGCGTCTCGAAGATCCGCAACGGTACCGTCATCGACCACGTCACCGGTGGACAGGCGCTCAACGTGCTGTCGATCCTCGGCATCGACGGCTCGGAGGGACTGGGCGTCTCGGTCGTGATGAACGTCCCCAGCGACCGACTCGGCCGCAAGGACGTCGTGAAAGTCGAGGACCGCGAGCTGAGCCAGTCGGAGGTCGACGTCATCTCGCTGATCGCCCCCGAGGCCTCGATCAACATCATCCGGGAGTTCGACGTCGTCCAGAAGAACCGCGTCGACCGCCCCGAGAGCGTCGTCGGGCTGCTGTCGTGTCCCAACCGCAACTGCATCACCAACGAACCCGAGCCGGTCGAAACCGACTTCACCGTCGTCGAAGAGGGCGTTCGGTGTACCTACTGCGGAACGATCATCCGCGAGGAGCTGGCCGACCACATCGACCCCGAGTAGCGATCCGGCAAGAAAGAATTTTAACCGGGCCGTGCGTTTGCCAGCGTATGTCTACGAAAGTAAAACTCGTTGCCGTACTGGTCGCCGTCGTCGTTGCCTACGCCCTGTTTTCGGGCGACACTGAACCGGTCGAAGTACAGGTCGAAGAGTAGCGAGTCGAACGACTTACCCACCGCCGCCGCCAACCCTCGGCTATGTACGGGGTCGTCACCCGAAACGTACCCGAGGTCGACTGGCCGGCGTTCGACACCGCTTTCTACGAGGTCAAAGACGTCAGCGGCCGCCCCGCCGACCCGATCGACAGCGCCGTCAACATGGTCTCGTGTTTCGGCGACAACGCCGCTGCGGGCGAGCACCCCGAACTAGTGCCGGTCGACGCCGCGGGCAACGAGGCGACCCGCGACCGACAGTACTTCGACTGGGCCTACATCTGTCCGACCCACGACGCCTACCGCGAGGGGCTCCTCGAAATAATCGGGGACTGCGCCGACGCGAACCCCGATGTCCGGCTCGACGACGTCGGCTTTCCGCGTGAGGGCTACTGCCGCTGTGACCGGTGCGACCGCCGGTTCGCCGACAGCGAGTACGACGACCGAAACGCGTGGCGCGCGTCGGTCATCACCGAGTTCGTCGCCGAAGCCAGCCAGCGTATCCCCGGCCGGACCTACCTCACGCTCTACCCCGACCCGTATCCGGGCCACCTCTACGAGCGGGCCGGTCTCGACCTCGACGCGCTGAGCGACCACGTCGACGAGTTCGTCGTCCCGCTGTACGACACTGAGTACGGGACGACCTACTGGCTCGAAAGCCTCGCCCGCGGCTTTCGCACCGCGTTAGGCGGCGACTACGATGTCAATGGCAACGAACCGGAGACACCCTTCTCGGTGGAACTGTACGCGGTCGACGTCGACGTCGACAACCTGATCCACGCCGCCGACGTAGCCGACACCTACGCCAAGGACGTCCTGTTCGGCTACGACGCCGCACAAGCCGCAGCAGCGATTCGCCGGAAGAACGCCGACGCCCGCGAGGGCGAGAGCCACGGTCCGGATTCCTAAGCGATCGTAGTCAACGCTTACCGCCGTAGCGACCGGACGGCTCGTTTGATCCGCCGACCGGCCTGCCACGCGGTGCTGGCTCCTTCGACGACCCACCCCATCGGCAACTGGTCCGACGGGACCAGCGGCCCGACCCGGGAGGTCGCCACCGTCCGGGCCTCCAGATACCGTTTGATACCCTCATCTCCCTGTCGGCGGCCGATCCCCGAGTCGCCGAACCCGCCCATCGGGGCGTCGGTCGCTCCCCAGCCGACCGCGAAGCCGTCGTTGACACAGACGGTCCCGCAGTCGACCTGCCGGGCGACCCGCTGCCCCCGGCTCCGGTCGCCGGTCCAGACGCTGGCGTTGAGCCCGTAGGGCGAGTCGTTGGCGGCCGCGACCGCAGCGTCGGTGCTCTCGACTGGCTGCACCGTGACCACGGGGCCGAACGTCTCCTCGCAGGCGATCTGTGAGTCGGGGTCGACGCCGGTGAGGATCGTCGGGTCGTAGCAGTAGGGCCCGACGTCGGGGCGGTGGCGGCCGCCCGTGTGGACGGTCGCCCCCGCCTCGCGGGCCGCCTCGACACGACTCCGGACTCGGTCGAGTTGGGCAGCGTCGATCAGCGACCCGATCTCGGCGTCGTAGTCGTACGCCGTGCCGAGGGTGAGCTGCCGGGTGCGCTCGACGAACGCCTCGAGGAAGTCGTCGAACACCGACTCGTCGACGAGGATCCGTTCGGCCGACAGACAGAGCTGGCCGGCGTTCGCAAAACAGGCAGTGGTCGCTCCACGGGCGGCCTCCTCGACGTCGGCGTCGTCGAGGACGATGAGGGGATTTTTGCCGCCGAGTTCGAGCGAGCAGTCGATCAGGTTCCGGCCGGCCCGTTCGGCGACTGCCCGACCGGTTTCGGTGCCGCCGGTGAAGGCGACGTAGTCGACCCGATCGATCAGCGCCGGGCCGACAGCTCCGCCCTCGCCGGTGACGACCCGAAGCACGTCGTCGGGAAGCCCCGCTCGCTCCAACAGTTCAGCCAAAAAGAGCGTGGCGTACGGGGTCTTCTCGTCGGGCTTGAGCACGACCGCATTCCCCGCAACCAGCGCCGGGATCACGTCGGCCATCGAGAGCGTGACGGGGTAGTTCCACGGCGAGATCACGCCCACCACGCCGACCGGCTCGTAGGTGACCGTCGCGGTGGTCAACAGCGGAATCCCGCCGCCGCGTGGCTCGTCGGCGACCGCCTCGGGTCCTCGATCGACGGCCTGCTCGCAAGCCGACGGCACCGAAAACAGCCCCTCGGCGGCCGTCTGTCTGGATTTCCCGGTTTCGAGCTGGAGCAGGTCCAGTAGCTCGGCGCGGTGGTCGACGACCAGCTCGCTAAACCGGTCGATGACCGCTGCTCGCTGGTCGACCGGCGTTGCGGCCCAGTCGGCGTGGGCCTCGCGGGCAGCCGCGACCGCGGCGTCGACATCGGCGTCGGAGCAGTCGGGGACCGACCCGATCCGGTCAGCGGTCGCCGGGGCCTCGACGGCGATGGTCTCGTCCGTGGTTGATCTGACGCGGTCGGTCAGTCTATCGAGACGGTCGACTGTGAGTGACGTGTTCGCGACGGCGACGGACGAACGGCCGGAAGACATTGTATGTTCGTCGGTGATGTCGCTGTAAATACCTGTGGCAACGGGGCCGCAAACCGCCTGTTCACGGCCCGTAGCTGATGTAGTAGATCACGCCGATGCCGAGCAGGAAGACCACGAGTGCGAACCCACCGAGAGCGAACATGAGCGTGATCCCAGCCCCGTTGTCTGAGTCGTCGGAACGCATTGGATTCGGTAGGGGTGGCAGCCACTTAGCTGGTAGGACACTGGCGTCTCTCAGTGGACGGTCCGGTCGTCGCTCAGGTCGATCTCCTCATGTGGCTGGCTGTTGCCGAACGTCGGCGTCGGCCCCTCGCCCGGCCCAGCCCAGTCGACCGCGTTGACGAGCACCTGCTGGATGGCCTCGTTGTGGTAGATCGGATACGTCTCGTGGCCCGGCCGAAAGTAGAAGACCCGACCGTTGCCCCGGCGGTAACAGCAGCCCGACCGAAACACTTCGCCGCCCTCGAACCACGAGTTGAACACGAGCGTGTCGGGGGCTGGAACGTCGAACCGCTCGCCGTACATCTCGGTCTCGTCGAGTTCGATGTATTCCTCGATGCCATCCGCAATCGGGTGGCCCGGCTCGACGACCCAGAGCCGCTCGGTCTCGGCGGCCTCCCGCCACTTGAGCGAGCAGGCGGAGCCCATCAGCCGTTTGAATATCTTCGAGTAGTGGCCCGAATGCAGGACGATAAGGCCCATCCCATCGAGAACACGGTCGTGGACGCGGTCGACGATCTCCTCGCGGACCTCGTCGTGGGCCGCATGCCCCCACCACGTTAGCACGTCGGTCGAGTCGAGAACGTCTTCGGTCAGCCCGTGGTCGGGCTCGTCGAGCGTCGCCGTTTGCGTCTCGAAGCCGGCGGCTTCGAGGGCCTCGGCGATAACGGCATGGATGCCGTCGGGGTAGATCTCGGCGACGACGTCGCTCTCGCGTTCGTGACGGTACTCGTTCCAGACGGTGACGGTAGTCATACCTCCTCAATGCATTCCCGCCTCAAGAGTGATTGTATGTGAACGGCTATCCGATTCCCATCGGTTCACCTTTCCGAACTGAACTGTCTCCACAGCATCGAAACACAGCTAAACCGCCAGTCGTCGTAACTAGCGGTCGACGCCTACGACCGGTATGACCCGATCATTCGTCGAAGTGAACGTCCTGCTACCGATCGCCGACGAGGAGGACGCCGACAACACCTGTGAGGCCGTGGCACCGTATCTGGCGGGCAAAGACTGCCGCGTGTTCGTAATTCATGTCGTCAAGCAGAAGCGAAAACGGGCCGACACCGACGCCGTCGAAGCCCGTGCGGAGATCGTCTTCAAACACGCAACGGCCTGTTTCGACGCCGTCGACATTCCGACGACGGGAGAGATCTGGTACGGCACCGACGTCAGCGAGACCATTCTCGATGCAGCCGCCGAACACGCCGCCGACTCGATCGTACTGACACCACGCAAGAAGTCGGTGTGGCGTCGGCTCCTCTCGGAGAACGTCATTGGGCAGCTCGCACAGCGAGTCGACAAGCCGCTGATCGTTATTCCGGCTGAAGCCGCCGACTAACGCCGGTAGCCACCGGTTACCGCGTATCGACGCTGCCGTAGCCATTGGCTACTCGACGTTCAGTCCTGCCTCGGCGAACGTCGACATCTCGGTGTGGACCGCACAGGCCGCCCGGTAGACGCCGATGGCGACCGCCGCGCCGGTCCCTTCCCCCAACCGCATTCCGTAGTCGAAACAGGGATCGAGGCCGAGGGCATCCAACTGCGCCTCGTGGCCGGGTTCGGCCGAGGCGTGGGAGCCCAGCAGGTAGTCCGCTACTCGGGGATCGATTTCGGCCGCCAGCAGGGCGGCTGCGCCGGCGATGACGCCGTCGACGACCACCGGCATCCGGCGGCTCGCGGCTTCGAGAGCGACGCCGACGAGCCCGCCGATCTCGAAGCCGCCGACCGATCGAAGCACGTCGACCGGATCGGTCGGATCGGGATCGGTCGTCTCGATGGCTCGCTCGATGACGTCGGCTTTCCGTGCTCTGGTCTCCTCGTCGATCCCCGTCCCGTGGCCGGTCACCTCGTCGACCGACCGATCGGTCAGGAGGGCCGTGATCGCCGCGCTGGGCGTCGTGTTGCCGATTCCCATCTCGCCGAGGCCGACGATCCGGGCGGCGGTGTGGTCGGTGACGACCGACCGCCCGGCAGCGATGGCCTCGTGGGCTTGTGTGCGTGTCATCGCCGGTCTCTCGGCGATGTTGGCGGTCCCGTCGGCGATAGCGTGGTCGACGATATCGTCGGGTGTCTCGCCCGCGACCCCCATGTCGACGACGACGTTCTCGATTCCATCGGCGTCACAGAGCGCGTTGACCGCCGCGCCACCGTCCTGGAAGTTCCGAACCATCGCTGCGGTGATCGACTGCGGGTAGGCGCTGACCCCCTCGGCGGCGACGCCGTGGTCGGCGGCCATCGTCACGACGACTGCGGGGTCGACCGTCGGCTCGGCCGTCGATTGCATGGCCGCGATATCGGCGGCCATCGTCTCCAGTCGGCCGAGACTCCCCGGCGGCTTCGTGAGTTGGGACTGCCGATCGGCGGCAGCCGCGCGAGCGTCGGCATCGAGCGGCGGGATCGTCAGATCGGCGGCGAGGTACGCCATAGGTGTTCTTCGTTAGCCGGCGGCTACTAACGTATCGAAACCCCGCTCAGTCGAAATCGGGCAGGTCGTCGGGAGCTTCGTACTCGGTTTCCCAGTCGACGTACTCGTCTTTCAGCACGTCGCAGACGACCTGGCCGAGTTCAGTCAACCCCGCGTTGATCGACGAGACGGTGCCCCACGAGTCGAGGCCGGGGTGGATATCGCGTTCCTGCCAGTCCTCCGGGATGCCGGGGGCGTGGTAGCCGACGCGTTCGGCAAAGGAGTCCCAGAAGAAGTCGTACCGATCGACGAGATCGAGTTCGAGAACGATCTCGAAGACGGCGGCGTCCATCCCGGTGTCGGCGGCCCACTGGTCGAAGGCTGCCTCCCATGCGCCCTCGTGGAGAAACGCTTCCAGTTCGGCGCGTTTGTAGTCGGTGTCGCCGACGATGTCGGCATCGTCGTACTCGTTGGGATCGATCTCGTCGAGTTCGGGTGGCGCAGGCGGGTCGACGTCGAGGCTCATAGCACAACGTAGCCCACCGCCAGCATAAACGTGGCTGGTCCAACCGGTAGCGACCGATCGCCGGAACCGGCGCTCAGGCCTCGGATTCGAGCCGGTCGACGAGCTCCGAGAGCTGCTGTTTCCGCCCCTCGACGGCGTCATCGCGGAGCGCCGCCTCGGCCTCGCTCGGACACGTCAGGTCGGGGACCTCCGTCGGCACGCCGTCGTCGTCGAGAGCGACGAACGTGAAATACGAACTGGTCGTCGCCCGCTCGTCGCCCTCGACTGGGTTCTCGGCGCGGACGTCGACTTTCACGTCGATGCTCGTCCGGCCGACGTTGAAAACGTAGGCCTCGACGACGACGACCTCGCCGATGTCGATCGGGCTAATGAAGTCGACGTGTTCCATCGAGGCGGTTACACACTGCCGATTCGAGAACCGCATCGCGGCGATCGCGCCGCAGATGTCCATCCAGTGGAGCACCGCCCCGCCGAGCGCCCGCCCGAGGTTGTTGGTATCGTTCGGCAACAGGAGTTCGGTCATCTCCGTAAACGAATCGCTCAGCGTCGCAGTCTCGTCCATGATCGCGCTCGGCAGCCGACTACGGAAAGTCCGTCGATCGCCCTGCGACGGCGGGTCGGCGACGCCGGTAGGCAGTGCCTACTCGTCGGGGTCCTCGGAGAAGGGATCGGACATGCTGTCGTCGTCGATCCGACCAACGTCGACCTCATCGGGCGAGCGGCCCGCGGCGTCGAGGATCTCGTCGGAGACGGTGATGGGGCATTCGACCCGGACCGCCAGCGCGATGGCGTCGCTCGGGCGGGCGTCGAAGACGAACCGCTCGGGCTCGCCGTCGTCGTAGCGTTCGGCGTCGATCTTGGCGTAGAAGGTGCCGTCGGCCAGATCGTCGATCCGGACGGCATCGACCGCGCCGCCGAACTCCGTGACCATGTCGACCAACAGATCGTGGGTCAGCGGCCGCTCGAACGGTTCGCCCGAAAGCGCCAGTTGGATCGACTGGGCCTGATCGGCGGTCACGAAGATCGGGAGGTACTCGTCTCTGGCGGTGAGAATGACCGCCGGAACGTTCTCGCCCTCGGGTCCGACACCCATGCCGATCCCCGTGACCGCCGCGGAGTGTGCCATACCGTCCGTTCGGGCGAGGGCTATGAATAACTGTTCCCGGCCGAACCGTCGCTTCCGACACTGGTAAACGGGACCGAACGCTACCGTGGCCAATGAGCGAACCAGCGGACCGACCGCCGGCCCCCGACCCCGGCGACGGCGAGGGCCGAGTGAGCGTCGTCGGGACCGCCCACGTCTCGGAGGCCAGCGTCCGCGAGGTCGAAACGCGGATCGCCGACGACCAACCCGACATGGTGGCGGTCGAACTCGACGAGGGACGCTACCGACAGCTGCAGGGCGAAGAGCCCGAGGACCTCGACGCCAGCGATCTCCTGCAGGGCAACACCGTCTTCCAGTTTCTGGCCTACTGGATGCTCTCCTACGTCCAGACTCGCCTTGGCGACCAGTTCGACGTCGACCCCGGCGCGGACATGATGGCCGCCGTCGACGCCGCCGAGGAACACGGCTGCGGGGTGGCGCTGGTCGACCGGGACATCCAAGAGACGATCCAGCGGTTCTGGGCGCGGATGACGATCACCGAAAAACTCCGGATGGTCGGCGGACTGGCCTTCGGCGTCACCGACAGCCGGGTGGTCGGCATCGTCGTCGGCCTCATCGTCGGCCTGCTTGCGGGGCCCGTCCTCGCGCTGTTCGGCGGCAGTCTCGGCATCACCGAAGCGGTCTATCTACGGGCCGCAAGCGGCGCGTTGCTCGGCCTCGGGGTCGCACTCGTGGTCGACCAGCTTGCCGGCCTCGCCCTCGACGGCGACCAGCGGTTCGCCGCGGCCCTCGGCAGCGGCGGCGCAGTCGGCGTCGTTGCGGCGACCACCGGTCTCGTCGACGGCCTCGTCGGTAGCTATCTGGGTGGCTTTACGGTCACCATCGTCGGCAGCCTCGCCCTCGGCCTCGTCGGCGGGCTCCTGTTCGGGCTGGTTGCGGCCCTCCTCATCGGACTCCGGGGGTCGACCGCGCCCGAGGCCGAGGGGCTCGACGAGATGGACATCGAGGACCTAACTGACGCCGACGTGGTGACGGTGATGATGGAGGAATTCCGCCAGTTCAGCCCCGGTGGCGCGGAGGCGTTGATCGACGAACGCGACGCGTATATCGCCCACCAACTAGTGGGACTCCGGCAGGCCGGCTACGACGTGCTGGCCGTGGTGGGGGCGGGCCACCGGGAGGGGATCGAGCGCTATCTCGCCGACCCCGCGAGCCTGCCGCCGATGGAGTCGCTGACCGGCGAGGAGACGGGCAGTCGACTGCCGTGGGGGAAGATCGTCGGGATCGTGCTATCGGTCGGCTTCGTCGGCTTCTTCATCCTGCTGGCGATGGCCGGGGTCCAGGACGCCTTCCTGCTGCGACTGTTCGGTGCGTGGTTCCTGATCAACGGGATTTTCGCCGCCGGCTTCGCCAAACTGGCCGGCGCGCGCTGGTCGTCGGCCGGCGTCGGCGGCGCGGTCGCGTGGATGACCTCGATCAATCCCGCCCTCGCGCCGGGCTGGTTCACCGGCTACGCCGAACTCCGCCATCTGTCGGTCAACATCGGCGACATCTCGACGCTCAACGACCTGCTGTCCGACGAGACGAAACCGATCGGCGAGATCCTCTCGGAGATGTTCGAGGTCCCGCTGTTCAAACTGATCATGGTGGTCGCGCTGACCAACGTCGGTTCGATCGTCGCCAGCGTCCTGTTCGTCAGCTACGTGCTCCCGCAGTTCGGAACCGAACTCGGCGGCGTCGAGGGCATCTCGCGGCTCATGGTCGACGGGGCGACCAATAGCGCCGAACTCATCTGGGGGGCGCTGACGTGAGCCTCGGCTACCGGATCGCCGGCTACGAGTTCAGTCCGACGGAGGTTCGTGACCTGCTGGTCGCGTGGCTCGCCCTCGGAGTCGCCTTCGCGGTCTTCTTCGCCGGCGGCGGCCCCAACATCGCCACGCTACTGGTCGTCCCGGAACTGCTGGTCGTGAGCCTGCTGACCGCCGGGGTCGCCTTCTTGCTTCACGAGGTCGCCCACAAGGTCGTTGCCGTCCACTACGGCCAGATCGCCGAGTTCCGGGCCGACTACAGTATGCTCTTGTTGGCACTGATGTCGGCGCTGATCGGCTTCATTTTCGCCGCGCCGGGGGCCGTCCACCACCAAGGGTATCTGAACGCGGAGGAACACGGCCACATCGCTCTTGCCGGGCCGGCGACGAACCTGCTTCTGGCGGCCGTCTTCCTCCCGGCGTACCTCGGGGGGACCGGGCTGGGTGTCGACCTGCTGGCCACGCTCGGCCGGTTCGGGATCGTCATCAACCTGTTTCTGGCGGCGTTCAACCTCGTTCCGTTCGGCCCCCTCGACGGGAAGACGGTCAAACGCTGGAGCACGTCCGTCTGGCTCGGCTCGTTCGTCCTGTCTGCGCTGCTGACCGTCGGCTCGCTGCTGACCGTCGGGCTCAGTTTCCGAATCTAACGACGCCACCGGGGTGTTTGCGTACGGACCGGGATTCCAACACGTAGAGTCCAACCCGTACAGTCATACTGTGTTGGGCGAACTGCTACGCATGCGGAGACGTCGGCTCCTCGGCTGGATCGGTGGGCTCGGTATCGGCATCGCCTCGGCGGTCACGCTGGGTTCGATCCGCCTCGACCGCAAGACGGAGCGACGCGTCGACGATCTGCTCGCGGCGGCCGAACCGGTGTCGGCCGGGCGACTCGGAAACGTCGACCGCAGCGAGCTTCCGGCCCCCGTCCGGCGCTACTTTGAGGCCGTCCTCGACGACGTGACCCACGTCCGGTCAGCACGGCTCGAACAGCAGGGGGAGTTCCGACTCGGCGGCCGGTCCGGCTCGTGGAAACCGATGACGGCGACCCAGCACTACACCGTCGACCCGCCGGGGTTCCTCTGGGATGCCGAGATCGCGGTCGCGCCACTGCTCTCGACGCGGGTAGTCGACGCCTACGAAGACGGAAAGGGGTCGCTCCGGGCGGTGGTCGGCTCGCTGGTTCCGGTTGCGGACGCGGCACCGAGTCCGGCACTCGACGAGGGCGAACTGCTGCGGTATCTCGCCGAAGCGGTCTGGTTGCCGACCGCATTGCTTCCGGAAGCTGGTGTCGACTGGGAGGCGGTCGACGCTCACGCAGCCCGAGCGACTATCGAAGACGGTGACACGACCGCCTCGCTCGTCTTTCAGTTCGACGACGAGGGGTTGGTCGACCGCGTGATCGGCGAGCGGTACCGCCAGGAGACCGACAGCTACGCGTCGTGGGTCGGCCACTTCGACTCCTACGAGTGGCATGACGGCATGCGAATTCCGACCGCAGCCGCGGTGGAGTGGTCGCTTCCCGAGGGTGATCTTCCCTACTGGCGGGCCCGGATCACCTCGACAGAGTACCGACGTGCGTGAGCACGTTCCGGTCGCCCGACCCGACCAGCAGTCCTTCCGCCAGTACCGGTTCCAGCCCGTCGACGGTCGAATCACGGTGTTTTTGTGTGCACTCCGCGCCCCTTGAGACATGACTGCCGAAGACGGATCTGCCGACGAGGAGGAACTCACCTACGCCGACTCGGGCGTCGACATCGAGGCCAGCGAGGCCGCCACCGCCGCGCTCATCGGCGCGACCGGAGACAGCGAGGGCGATTATGCGGGCCTGCTCGACATCGGCGACCGCTATCTCGCACTCGCGACTGACGGCGTCGGCACCAAACTCCTGGTCGCCGAAGCCCTCGAAGACTACTCGACGATCGGGATCGACTGCATCGCGATGAACGTCAACGATCTCGTTGCGGCGGGGGTCCGGCCGGTCGCCTTCGTCGACTACCTCGCAATCGACGAACCCGACGAGACGTTCGCCGAACAGGTCGGCGAGGGACTCGCCACGGGAGCCGAGCAGTCGGACATCGAACTCGTCGGCGGCGAAACTGCAGTGATGCCCGACGTGATAAAAGGCCTTGACCTCGCCGGCGCCTGCGCCGGACTCGCGGCCAAAGACGCCCTCTTCGAGGGCGCAGCCGAGCCGGGCGATGTGCTCGTCGGCTGGGAATCGTCGGGCATTCACTCCAATGGCCTGACCCTCGCGCGAACCGCCGCGACGAAGAACCACGAGTACACCGATTCGTTCCCCCACGACGGCTACGAGACGATCGGCGAGGCCCTCCTAGAGCCGACGCGGATCTACACCCACCTGCTCGATCCGATGCGCGAGGCGGGTGTCCGCGGAGCCGCCCACATCACCGGCGGCGGCTGGACCAACCTCGAACGGCTCGGCGAGCACCGATACGTCATTGAGGAGCCGTTCGACGCCCAGCCGGTCTTCGAGTTCGTACAGGCGGAGGGCAACGTCTCCGACGAGGAGATGCACACCACCTTCAACATGGGCACCGGCTTCGTCGCCGCAGTGGAAGACGAATCGGCGGCCGAATCGCTGGCCGAGTCGACCGACGGCCGCGTAATCGGTCACGTCGAAGACGGCGACGGCGTCTCGATCCGCGGACTCGAACTCTAACCGGCTGGCTGAACTAATCGTGCCGGTCACACTCAGCCATCCATGACGGGGTAGACGAAACGACGTGGAACACGTCGCACGTCGATACGGTCCTCTCTTTTATACTCGTTGGCGTGGTGACGTGTGTGATGGTCACACACGAACCGCGACTCACACGGCGTCGGGTGATGGGCGTCCTTGGCGGCACAGCGGTCCTCGGGACGACAGGAGTCCATCGGTCGACCGGGCCTGCGGCTGGCCAGTCGCGTCCACAACAGGACGGGACCGACGTGACGGACGTGAGCCTCGTGGCCGCGAACGGACAGGCCGAGATCGGACCGGATGCAAGCGGCGAGACGTGGCAGTACAGCGACCAGTTCCCGGGGCCGGAAATCCGGCTCAACGAGGGCGAAACGGTCCGAATCGACGTCGACAATCAACTCTCCGAGGAGACGACCGTTCACTGGCACGGGATCCCCGTCCCGAACCCGATGGACGGCGTCCCAAATGTCACGCAGGAACCGATCTCATCCGGCGAGACGTTCACCTACGAGTACGACGCTTCACCGGCGGGTTCCTACGTCTATCACAGCCACGTCGGGCTTCAACTCGATACGGGGCTCGCCGGGCCGCTGATCGTCGAGGAAGACTCGCCCCACGTCGAGTACGACCGGGAGTATACGCTCATGATCGACGATTTCCTCTTCGGTCGACCGACACTCGACTCGATCGAAGCCCCACCCGGAGGCGGGCCGGGAGGGAGCGGCCCCGGAGATGGAGGCCCCGGTAGAGGACCCGGAGATGGGGGCCCAGGAGACGGAGCCCCCGGCGGAGGTGGTCCGGGCGGTGGTCCGGGAGACGGTATGGGGCCTGGCGGCGGTCGAGGCCCCGGCGGGCCCGGAGGCGACGGTCCGGGAGGCGGCCCCGGTGGCCGAGGTCCTGACGGTGGCGGCCCCCCGAGTGGAGATGGACGAGAGGGAAACAACCCGATGCAGGGCCAACGCCCGCCATACGAGGGACTCCTCATCAACGGCCGTCTCCCGTCCGATCCACCGGCCTTCGACGTGCAGGAAGGCGATCGTGTCCGCCTTCGACTAATAAATCCAAGCAGCGCGACGACCTACCGGGTCGGAATCGGTGGCCACCCGCTGACCGTCACACACGCCGACGGACGGCCGGTCGACCCGATCGAGGTCGACTTCCTCGAACTCAGCATGGGCGAGCGGTACGACGTGCTCGTTGAGACCGACACGCCCGGCGAGTGGCCGATCGTCGCCGCACCGGTCGTCGGGACCGAACAGCCCGCAGAAGCGAGACTCCGGTACGAGAACGCCAGCGGCGGGGAGACTGCCGACCGCCCGCAGTTCGACGGCCGAAAGCTCCAGTACGGCGACCTCAGCGCGCTCGACCCCCTCGACGTCGACGGCACGCCCGACCGAACCTTCCAGTTTACTCTCGCCGGCGGGATGATGCAGAGCGACCCCGAAGCGTGGACGATCGACGGCCAAGTGTATCCGGACGCCGAGCCGTTAGCGATCAGCGAGGGCGAGCAGATCCGAGTGGAGATGGTCAACCGCAGTCCGGCGATCCATCCGATGCATCTCCACGGGCACTTCTTCCAAGTGGGTGAGGCGGTCAAAGACACCGTGCTGGTGCCGCCCTACGGCGGGCAGGTTTCCTTCGACTTCCGTGCAGACAACCCCGGCGACTGGCTGTTTCACTGCCACAACGTCTATCACTTGGAGCGAGGCATGGCTCGCGTCTTCGAATACGTATAAAAACAGTCGCGGAACCTCACAGCGGGACGCCCGAAAACGACTGCCCGGCGGGCGTTAGCTCGACGAGGGCGTCATGTCGATGTTGAGGCCCTTCTGGATGACCTGCTGGAACGCCATCGAACACAGGAAGTACCAGACGATCCAGACCTGGATCGGGCCGAGGATCGCGGTCGTCCAGTCGACGGCACCGGCCAGCGGAATGACCATCGACCCCACCTCGTGGTGGGCGACGCCGCCACGGTAGCCGACGACCCAGTACATCCAGAGGAACGCCGGGATCGTGAGGAACATGATCCAGACCATCGGGCGGAACTGCTCTTTGAACATGCCGAGCTGGTCGCCCATCATCTCCATCTGCTCCTCTTGGATCTCGTCGAGGGCCTCATCGTCGCCGCGCTCTTTGGCCGCCTCACGACGCTCTTTGACTTCCTCCATCTGTTCTCTGTACTGTCCCATCTTCTCCATATCCATCAGCGCGACCCGTAGCAGCGTCGAGTAGAGGCCGGTCGCGACTGCGATGATCATGATGACGGCGTAGAACGGGAGGATGCTGAGAACCGGCGCGAGGATGACGTCGACCGCGTTGCCAACGACGTCTCGGGCGGGGGCCCACGCGTAGCCGGCGAACATGGTGAGTGTGACCGCCGCAGCGCCCTTGTCCCACTTCGACCACGTGCTGTCTTCGATCTCCTCGTCGTCGCTCGGTTCCTCGAGCCCGGCCTCGATGGCGTTGGGCTCCTCGAGGCGGAATCCCGACTCGCCGTCGACGAGGATCCCTTTCTCGATCAGCCGACCCCACTGGCCGCTGGTGATCGAGTCACGGACGTCGACCCACTGGACCTCGCCATCGGTGGCGCTGTCGAGGACGGTCCGAATCGCCGATTTCATCTCGGCGTCCGAGCGGACCATCGACCGGACTTTGCGTTCGATCCTGCTCATTACCGGCCGGTAGGCAACGAGCGGTTAAGAAGGTTGTACTCTCGATGTGGCGTTCCGATCAGGCGTCGTCGACGATCTCGCTGATCCGCTCGAAGACCTCGTCGGGGTGGGCCTCGCCGTCGACCTCGACGAGTTCGCCCGTCTCCCGGTAGTGTTCGATCACGGGCTCGGTGTTCTCGTAGTAGGTGTCGAGCCGGTCTTTGACGACCTCTTCGGTGTCGTCGTCCCGCTGGACGAGTCGTTCCTCGACTTCCTCGTCGTCGGGCATGTTGAATTCGGTGTGATAGATGTCGCCCGTCTCGGGGTCCATCCGTCGACCGGTCAGTCGGCGGACGAGTTCGTCCTCGCCGACGTCGAGGAAGATCGCCGCCGTCAGGTCGGTCTGCTCGCTGAGGTACTCGGCCTGCGAGAGGTTCCGTGGGTAGCCGTCGAGGACGAAGCCATCGGCATCAGACAGTGCGGCGTCGACGATCTCGTTGACGACCGGATCCGGAACGAGGTCGCCGGCCTCCATATACTCCCGCGGCGTGCCGTGTTCGGTCTCCATGTCCTTGTTCGCACGGAGCGCGTCACCGGTGGTGATGTGTTCGATGTCGTAGGCTTCGGCCAGCCGCTTGCTCTGTGTCCCCTTCCCCGCGCCGGGTGCGCCAAGCAACAGGATTCGATTGCTCATACCCTCTCTGTCTGCGGCCGGGGTTAAATGCTTGAAGAATCGCCCGTGAACCGACCGGCCCGAGCCGACCTTTTTGAATCCGGTGGCGAATGGGCACGTATGGACCTCACCACATTCGTCGATGACCTCGTCTACGAACCGACCCAAACCGACTCGCCGGGCCTAGATCTGACCGTCGACTCGATCAGTCGGATCACCGAACCCGGCCGCGTGGATTTCGGCGGCGGCGAACTCGATCCCGCCGGGACGGAGCCGGTCGAAACCGAAAAACGCGATCCCGACGACGAGTACGGGTGGTGGGAACTTTCGGCGGGCGTCTATCTGGTCGACTACAACGAGACGCTGAGGCTTCCTGCGGACGTGGGCGTCGTCTGCCAGACCAGAGCCGCTGTCCGGGTCCGCGGTGCGTTCCATCCGACGCTCCACCTCGGCAGCGAGTCGACGCTGGAAGCGGTTCCGCTCACGGTTGGGCAGGGCGGGATCGAAATCAAGGAAAACGCGCGGCTGTCGACGCTGCTCGAGGCCTAACGCTCCCGGCGAGCAGTTCCTCGCGAACGGACACCGCCGTCGACCGATCCACACCCCTTTTGACTGGTCACGCGAAAGCCACTGCCAATGGACGACGAACTCCGCGAGCGTGTGAAACAGGAAGCCGAGAAACACGCCCTGTTCAACGCGCTCAAACACGACAGCGACCCCGACGTGGGCGCGATCATGGGCCCACTGATGGGCGAGAATCCCGACTTTCGACCACACGGCGACGAGGTACCGGGCGTCGTCGGGCAAGTCGTCGGCAAGGTCGGCGGCCTCGACACGGAAGCCCGCCGCGAGCGACTCGCCGAGTTGGATCAAGCGCTCGTCGACGAACTCGACGCCGACGACGAAGCAGACGACCACACCCTGCCCGACCTCCCGAACGTCGAGGACTACGAGACGGTCCGCCTACGGGCCGCGCCGAACCCCAACGGTCCGTGGCATCTCGGCCACGCCCGCATGCCGTCGGTGATCGGCACCTATACCGACCGCTACGACGGCGAGTTCGTCATCCGGTTCGACGACACCGACCCCGAAACCAAACGGCCCGATATCTCGGCCTACGACGCCATTCTGGAGGACATCGAGTATCTCGGCTTCGAACCCGACGAGGTCTACCGGGCCTCCGACCGCATCGAGACCTACTACGACCACGCCCGCGAACTCATCGAGATGGGCGAGGCCTACACCTGCGATCTCCCCGCCGAGGAGTTCTCCGAACTCAAACGCGAAGGTACTCCGTCGCCGAACCGCGACAAGGACCCCGAGACCGTCCTCGAAGAGTTCGAAGCGATGGTCGACGGCGACTACGAGTCCGGCGAGATGGTCCTCCGCGTCAAGACCGACATCGAACACAAGAACCCCGCCCTCCGCGACTGGGTGGCGTTCCGCATGATCGATACGCCGCACCCACGCGAGGAAGCAGCCGACTACCGCTGCTGGCCCATGCTCGACTTCCAGTCGGGCGTCGACGATCACCTCGTCGGCATCACGCACATCATTCGGGGGATCGACCTCCAAGACTCCGCGAAACGCCAGCAGTTCCTGTATGACTACTTCGGCTGGGAGTACCCCGAAGTGCTCCACTGGGGCCACGTCCAGATCGACGCCTACGACATCAAGATATCGACGTCGACGATCAAGGAGTTGATCGACGCCGGCGAACTCGACGGCTGGGACGATCCCCGAGCGCCGACGCTCCAGTCGGTTCGTCGCCGCGGCATCCATGGGGAAGCCATCGTCGACTCCATGATCGGCCTCGGCATGTCGACCACCGACGTCGATCTCGCCATGTCGTCGATCTACGCCAACAACCGCGATATCGTCGACGACGAGGCCAACCGCTACTTCCTCGTTCGCGACGGCCAAGAGATCCCGGTCGTCGGTGACGCCAAGCCCGAGGCTGGCCATCCGCCGCTGCACCCCAACCACGAGGATCGCGGCGACCGCGAGATCCCGGTCGACGACGCCGTGTTGGTCGAACCCGACGACATCCCGGCCGACGGCGAGCGTATCTGGCTCAAAGGCTACGGCTGTGTCCGCTACGAGAACGACGCGTTCGTCGCCACCGGCGACGACATCTCGGTCGTCCGCGACGGCGACGTAGGCGTGATCCACTGGGCCCCGGCCGACGACACGGTGTCGGTTACGATGCGGACCCCCGACGGCGACGTCACGGGGGCCGCCGAGCCGGCCTTCGCCGACACCGCGGTCGACGAGATCGTCCAGTTCGAGCGGATCGGCTTCGTTCGGGTCGACGAACACGGCGAGGAAGGATCAGTGGTCTACTACGCCCACCCGTAGTCCGATTCAGCAGACCGGTTTCGGATTCACTCCCATCGACTCCAACGACTCGGTGTACTCGTCGTAGGCCGCCTGAATCGCCTCGCTGGCTGCGGCTCGTGCGGCCTCCCGCTCATCGTCGGTCCCACAGACTGCCTCGATCAGTTCCGCTCCGCGGTCGATCTGGTCGTCGACGTCGCCGCCGAGATCCCGGAAGACCCCTGCAGTCTGTGGATCGGCATCGCCGACGAAGTAGCCCGTATACTGCTCTTTCGACTTCTTGGCGACCAGACAGCGACCGACGAGCCCACCGGCGCGTTCGACGGTCGACTCGAAGCCCCGGAGCGTCGACTGGATCGCCGGGAGATCGGCGTCGGCCGCGGTCGGTGGGTCGTCGAGTTTCCCTGCAACGGTCTCGTAGTGATCGGCCTCCTGCTCGGCGAGGTCGGCGAACAGGGCGGCGGCCGCCTCGTTGGCTTCGTCGTCGGCCCACAACTCGAACGTCTCGCGGGCGGCGTCTTCGGCGACCGCCGCGGCCCGAAGCACGGTTTCGGCCTCGATATCGCCGCCCGTCTCGGCGTACAGCGATTTCGAGGAGCCGAGCCGCGAGAGGGCTGTTTTGTTCTCAGTGCGAACGTCGTCGACGAATTCGTCGCTGGTCATGGTCGACATCATGCCACGGTGGGCCTTGAGTCTGTGCGGTTTGGCGCTGGCGAATGACAGCGGAGGCGGAATAACAGCAAAGCCGCTTCGGTACTGTGATACTGTGTGGCAATCGATCCGGCCGATTTCACGACCTACTCGAGAGATCTGCTTCGGTGGTTCGTCCTCACCACCACCTACTTTCTGCTCGCCTTGTTCCTGATCGGCCTCTTCGATCTCGGCCTCGGGCTGTACGGGCTCATCGTGACCGGCGAGTACACCGATCCGGTGGCCGTCGTCAGCCTGATCGATACGGTCCTGCTGCTGTTGATCGTTCTCGAAGTCCATCGAACGCTCATCGCCTACGCGGCCGACGATCCGGTGTTGCCGATCGTCGTCAGCGCGGCGATCATCGCCGTTGCTCGGCAGATCATCAGCTTCCGCGTCGACGAGTTCGGGTCGACCGAGAACGTCCTTCCTGCGGCCCTCGGGCTCGCACTGTTGCTCCTCGGGTTGGTGATCGTCTTCATCGCGGTGCGGTGGGACACGGCAAAAGAACGGGAATCGCTGTCGTCGTTGCGGGAGTAGTCAGTAGCCGGGGGCTTTGCTCTCGCGGGCAGAGCCCGCTCGCAGTTTCGAGACTCTCCAGTCGGTCGGGTCTCGCTTCAGTCGTCAGCCTCGCCTTTCTCCGCGGGCCGGCTTCGCCTCCCCGCTTCGATTCGAGGCTTTCTCCTTCGCTACGCTCAGTCGTCAGCCTCGCCCTTCTCGATCGGCGCGCCGACGAGGTTCCCCCACTCGGTCCACGAACCATCGTAGTTGATGGCGTCCTCGTAGCCGAGCAGTTCGTGGAGCGCGAACCAGGCAACCGACGAGCGCTCGCCGATGCGGCAGTAGGCGACGGTCGTTCCCTCGCCGTCGATGCCTTCCTCGGCGTAGAGCTCTTCGATCTCCTCGGCCGATTTGAAGGTGCCGTCGTCGTTGGTCACCGCGGCCCACGAGATGTTCCGTGCGCCGGGGATGTGGCCGCCGCGCTGGGCGGTCTCGTTGAGTCCCGGCGGCGCGAGCACTTTGCCGGAGAACTCCTCGGGCGACCGGACATCGACCAGCGGCAGGCCCTTGTCGATGGCGTTTTCGACGTCGTCGCGGTAGGCACGGATCGACTCCCGCGGCCCGGAGGCCTCGTAGTCGACTTCGGAGAACTCGGGGACCTCGTCGGTCGTCGGGTAGTCGTTGTCGAGCCAGTACTCGCGGCCGCCGTCGAGTAGCTTCACGTCGTCGTGGCCGTAGTACTTGAACTGCCAGTAGGTGTAGGCGGCGAACCAGTTGGCGTTGTCACCGTAGAGGACGACCGTCGAGTCCTCGGTGATGCCGTGGGCACCCAGCAGGTCCTCGAAATCCTCCTTCGTGAGGATGTCACGGGTGGTCTGGTCCTGCAGGTCGTCTTCCCAGTTGAAGCCGATCGCACCGGGGGCGTGGCTCTCGTCGTAGGCTTCGGTGTCGACGTCGACCTCCACGAGTCGATAGTCGGGGTCGTCGCTCTGGAACTCCTCGAGGTGGTCTTCGGCCCAGTCGGCCGAGACCAGCACGTCTTTCGCATACTCAGTCATACACCCACTGGTTGGCCCCCCACCATCTTAGTACTACTATCGACGGTGCTTTCGGCCGGTCCTGAAGGATGCCGGAGAGTATTGCCAGCGGTTGCCGGTGCGGCCGCCACACACCGCCTCGAGCGGTACCGGTGGCCCATCACGGACGGTCATGCCGACAAAAAACCGGCAACAATATCTGGTATCCGGGAACCCCGGCGGCGGTCGACACCGCCGGATGGTTAACCACGCGCGGTCCGTATGATTGGGTATGTCCACAGATCTGCTCGTCGACCCCTCGTGGGTCGCCGACCGCCTAGACGAGCCGTCGGTCCGACTCGTCGACGTCCGTGAGGCGTGGGAGTACGACGCCATGGGCCACCTTCCCGGCGCGGTCTCGATCCCCTTCGACCGCTACCGCGAGGACGACTCGCCGGATCCGGGGACGCTGCCGGGCAGCGAGGCCTTCGTCGACCTGCTCGCGGCCGCCGGGATCGCCCCCGACGACACGATCGTCGCCTACGACGACACCCACGGCGTCTTCGCCGCTCGGCTGGTGCTCACGGCACTCGTCTACGGCCACGGCGACGTCCGACTCCTGAACGGCGATTTCAGCGCGTGGCGACGCGAGTACGAGGTCACCGACGCCACACCCGACATCGAGCCGGCCGACTACGAACCCCGAGGGATCGTGGCCGACGCACCGATCGTCGACCGCGCGGCCGTCGCCGACGCCATCGACGGCGGCGAAACGACGCTGCTCGACACTCGTGAGGCGTGGGAGTACGAAGAGGGCCACCTGCCCGGGGCGATCCGTCTCGACTGGATGGAACTCGTCGACGAGGAGACTCGGGGGGTCAAATCCCGCGACGACATCGAGACGCTGTTGGCCGACCGCGGTATCCCAATCGACCGCGAGCGCCGCATCGTTCTCTACTGCAACACCTCCCGACGGCTCAGTCACACCTTCGTCGTCCTTCGGTCCCTCGGCTTCGAAGACGTCGCCGTTTACGAGGGCAGTATGAGCGAGTGGACCGACGCTGGCGGCGTGGTCGAGACCGAACGCAGTGACTAACCGGGAGTAGTCGACGGCTACTCGAAGCCGCGGTCGACGCCCGCCTCGTCGATCAAGTCGTCGAGTTCCTTCGAGAGGAGTTCGTTGGCGTCCTCGAACGTCTCGGCGAGGTCATCGAGGCGGTCCGGCCGGTCGTCGATGTCGTACTCCATGGGACCGAACGCCGGGCTGTTGACGGCCTCCATCAGATCGGTGAAGAAGTCCTCGGCGGTCGTCGGTGCCTCGGCGTGGACCTTGATCGTCTCTTCGAGCCGGGTGGCCATCGATTCGGCCGCGGACTCGTCTTCAGGTGGCTGCTGGATCGCAAAGCGGCCGTCGTCGTCCGTCCGGCGGGGGAACAGTGGATCGAGCTCGTCGTCGACCTTTCGAGCGACCTGCGTGCCGACGCCCTGTAGCTCGTAGGGGTTTTTCGCGTAGGTCTTGAGCAGGTACACTCCCGCGTCGGGATGGCCGAGATACAGGTCCTCGCCGACGCCTCCTCGGCGGTGGCCGGCGACGGCGCGCCATCCATCCGGGTCACGATCGTCTTCGCTGACGTCCGAAAGGATATCGTCCCAGTCTCTGACGCGCATACCCGACTCATACACCGATGGATGAATGAGCCTGTCGGTCACGGCTGCCGTAGTCACTGGCTACGTCGCGTAGGGTGCGACTACGGTTCGGTTGAGCCAACTGATACCGTGAACCACAGTTTCAAGAGGGATCGTTTCGTTGTCGCCCGCATGGATACCGAGGGGCTCTTCGCGGTCGACCCCGACGATATCCCGCTGCTGGGAGCGACGTTCATGATCGCGGTTGGCTGTATCCTGCTGATCACCGATATCGCGACCGGCCACCCCTTGGTCCCGTTTCTGATCGTTTCCGGGACGATCGCCTTCGTCGCCCTGACGCTCCAACGGATCCCCGAGCGCGATCTCACCGTGGTCGCCGCTGGAGTCGGGATGATAATCGGCAGTACGCTGGTGAGTGTCGACCTCCCGCTGCTGTTCGATTTCGACGGTCCGATCGGCGCGGCCTTCTTCCTGTTCGGCGCGATCGGGCTCTCCCGATATCTCGACGACTAGTTTTCCAGTCGACGTAGCGCCGCGGCGATCCGTGGCGGGGTCGCTCCCTGCCCGTCCCGCACGCGGTGATCGGGGAGGAAAATGGGGATCGGGTTCGCTCGGAGGGCGTCCCGGACCGCTTCGAGATCGTCGTCGTCGCTCGGATCGAGGCCGGCGAGCCGTGCCAGCCGCGAGACGGTGACCGTCGACCCCGTCGCAACCGAGTCGAGGGCTTCGAGGACGTCCCGCTGGTCGGTCGGCACCGTCAGCCCGATCTCGGCGCGCTCGACGGGTGTCGGGTCACCGTGTAGATACGCCTCGACGGCGTCCAGCAACTCGTGGTCCGTCTCGGCGTCGGCTGGGACTTCCTCGGGGAACGAGACATCGATCACCCGGCCACCAGCGACCCCCAGCTGGACGACGCCGTCGAGGGAATCGAACCGTCGCGCGTAGATTCCTGCGGGAGACATTCTACCTCTGTCCAAGCCGCGGGTGGTTTCAAGGGTTCCGTCTCGTGGCGCAAGTGTTATGTACATATACGTACATCAGTGTACATAGATGAACTACACTGCGGAGGAGTTGGCACCAGCGGTCCGGGAGATCCTCGCGTCGGCCGCCGACCGTCCGGGAGGCGACTCGCGGGTCGACGTCGAGGCTCGGTCGCTGTCGGCGGCGTTCGCGGCCGCCGAAGATGACGGCCGCGTGCCGGTGATCGCGGAGGTCAAACCCACGAGTCCGACGACCGAGGGGACGACCGAGGCCGATCCGGTCGACCTCGCCGAGGCAATGGTCGAAGGTGGGGCGGCGGCGTTGTCGGTGCTCACCGAACCAGACCACTTCGGCGGCTCCGTCGAAAACCTCGAACGGATCCGTGCGGCGGTCGACGTGCCCGTCCTGCGCAAGGACTTCCTCCTGCGTGAGTCCCATCTCGACGCCGCCGAAAGCGACCTGATCCTGCTGATCGCCCGTTTCCTCGGCGACGATCTCGAACCGATGCTTCGGGCCGCGGAAGACCGCGGCTTTCAGGCGCTGGTCGAGGTCCACACAGAGGACGAACTCGCGGCGGCGATCGAGGCCGGCGCGTCGATCATCGGGATCAACAACCGGGATCTCGGTCAGTTGGAAGTCGACCTCGCTACCTTCGAAAAACTGGCGCCCAACGCGCCAGCCGACGTGACCCTGATCGCCGAAAGCGGCGTGTCGACGGTCGAAGACGTACAGCGAATGCGTGAGACGGGGGCCGATGGACTGTTGATCGGAACTGCCATCATGGACGGCGATCCAGAAACGAACACACAGCGGTTTACAGGAGCTACCAATGAGCACTGACGGCAAGTTCGGCGACTACGGCGGACAGTACGTTCCCGAGGCACTGATGCCCGCGATCGGGGAGTTAGACGACGCCTACCAGCGGTACGTCCTGAATAACGAAGACGGATTCATGGACGAGTTCCGCGAGCGGCTGGCTGATTTCGGGGGTCGACCCACCCCGCTGCAGCGTGCGGACCGGCTCTCGGAGCGCTACGACCTCGACGTCTATCTCAAACGCGAGGACCTGTTGCACGGTGGCGCACACAAACTGAACAACGCCCTCGGGCAGGTCCTACTCGCCAAATATATGGGCAAAGAGCGGATCATCGCCGAGACCGGCGCGGGCCAACACGGCACTGCGACCGCGATGGCGGCGGCGCATCTCGATATGCCCTGTACGATCTACATGGGCGAACGGGACATCAACCGCCAGCGCCCCAACGTCTTCCGGATGAAGCTCAACGGGTCGGACGTCAAACCGGTGACGGCGGGTCGCGGCACGCTCAAGGAGGCGATTTCGGAGACGATGCGCGACTGGGCGGCGACCGTCGAGTCGACCCACTACGTGATCGGATCCGTCGTCGGCCCCCACCCGTTCCCGGCGATGGTCCGGGACTTTCAGGCCGTCATCTCCGAGGAAGCCCGCAGGCAGGCACAGGAGAAGATCGGCGGCCTCCCCGATTCGGTCATCGCGTGTGCGGGCGGCGGCTCGAACACGATGGGGACGTTCGCCAACTTCGTCGACGACGATGGCGCGGAACGGAGTTCCGCGGACGACCCGAGCGGCGACGAGCCGCGAGGGCGCGTCGACCTCTATGCGGTGGAGGCCGGCGGCTCCTCGCTCGCTGTCGACGAGGAGGCAGGTGTCGCACCCAACTCCGCGTCGCTGTCGACGGGCGAGGAGGGCGTCCTCCACGGCGCACGCACCAAACTCCTGCAGGATTCGTTCGGCCAGATCATGGAGTCCCACAGCATCTCCTCGGGGCTGGATTACGCCGGTGTCGGGCCGGAGTTGGCCCACTTGGTCGACACCGACCGCGTGACGCCAGTGGCGGTCGACGACGACGTGGCGCTCGAAGGGTTCCATCGGCTCTCCCAGACGGAGGGAATCATTCCGGCCTTGGAGACCGCTCACGCCTTCGGCTACCTCGAAGAACACCACGCGGAGCTGTCCGGAAGCGTGATCGTCAACGTCTCCGGTCGCGGCGACAAGGACCTCCAGTCGGCGATCGAGGAGACCGACGCCCGCGACGTGCCGAACGCGCCGGACATGTCGATGTTCGCGGAGGGAATCTAGATGGCCGAAAACGAGGCGATCGCCGCGGCGTTCGCCGACGGCCCCGCCTTCATCCCGTATCTCGCGGTCGGCGACCCCGACTACGAGGCCTCGAAAGCGTACGTCGAGGCGCTGGCCCGCGGCGGCGCGGACATCATCGAACTCGGCCTCCCCTTCTCGGAGCCGATCGCCGAGGGCTCGACGATCCAGAACGCGATCGTTCGGGCGCTGGAAGGTGGGATGACCCCCAGCCGCTTTTTCGAGTTCGTCACCGAGTTGGACGTCGACGTTCCACTCGTCTGCATGACGTATTATAACCTCATTTACCAATACGGACGATCCCGAGGGGGTGCTCCCGGTCCCGACGCCTTCGTCGAGCGCGCCGCCGAGGTCGGGATTTCAGGGCTCGTCGTCCCGGACCTCCCTGCCGAGGAGGCCGACCCGCTTCGGGAGGCCTGCGACGACCACGGGCTGGACCTCGTCTTTATCGTCGCGCCGACGACCGAAGGCGAGCGGCTCGAACGCATGATGGAGCGCGTCTCGGGCTACGTCTACGTGCAGGCTCGACTCGGGACGACCGGCGCCAAGACGGACGTCTCGGACCAGACGACCCGGAGTCTCCAGCGGCTCTCGGAGTGGGACGTACCCAAAGCAGTGGGCTTCGGGATCTCCTCGGGCGATCAAGCGGCCAGAATCGTCGCCAACGGGGCCGACGGGATTATCGTCGGCAGTGCGCTGGTCGACATCGTCGCGGAGGGAGCCAGCTCCGAGCGGCCGGTCGAGGAGACCGCCGCCGAACTGGAAGCGAAGGCCCGCGAACTCGCCGAGGGAACACGGGAGGGGGCGGCCCGACGCTCCCCCGATGTCGACGCCATTTGAAGCCACAGAGTCGCAAGCTACATAGCCCGCGGCTGACAGAGAGTGACACAACAACCATGTCCGCAGGACTCACCGCTCGGCTCGAACGGGTTTCGACAGACGGCCGCTACCTGATCGTCCCGATGGATCACGGGATCACGATGGGGGCCGTCACCGGACTCAAAGACCTCGAAGGCACCGTCGACGGCATTACCAGCGGCGGCGCCGACGCCGTCCTCACCCAGAAGGGGGTCGCCGGCCGCGTCCACCCGCACAAAAACGGCAGCGGCTACATCGTCCACGTCAACGGGTCGACGACGATCGGTCCGGACGAAAACGACAAGCGGGTGACCTGCTCCGTCGAGGAGGCCATCCGTGCGGGTGCCGATGCCGTCTCGTTCCATATCAACGTCGGCTCGAACTACGAGCCAAAGCAGATCGAAGATCTCGCGGAGCTGACGGGGGAGGCCAGCCGCTATGGGCTTCCCGTGTTGGCGATGGCCTACGCTCGCGGGCCGGGTATTCAGGGCGACGAGCCCGAATACCTGGGTCACGCCGTCCGGCTCGCCGAGGAACTCGGTGCCGACGTCGTCAAAACAGGCTACAGCGGCGATGCCGAGAGTTTCCAGCACGTCTGTGAGTCGACGAATCTCCCGATCGTGATCGCCGGCGGAGCCCGGGGAACGGACGCCGAAACCGTCGAGATGGTCCGCGGCGCGATGGATGCCGGGGCGGCGGGTGTCTCGATGGGCCGATCGATCTTCCAGCACGAGGATCCCGAATCGATCACTCGCGCCGTCTCGGCGGTCATCCACGACGATATGGACGCCGAGGACGCGCTGGTCGCTGCCGGACTGACTGTCGAAGCCTAACAGCGTACAGGAACCCTTTTGCCGGATTCCGGTTAGCTTCCCGAGAACACATCAGTCCGCCGAGCAGTGTCACGAGCAGGATCGGAACGACCCACCCCAGCCCCTGTCCCGATTGCATCCGATCAACCGTCGGCTCACCGACCGAAAAGCGTGGTGGAGGGTAAAAGATCGGACCCCCCGATGGCTGTGCTTCCGTCACGTTCAAGCCGTCCCACCTTGACCGACAGGTAATGACGCGAACGGTCTGGTTGAAAGCCGACGACACGGTCGGCGACTGGGAGACACGCAAGCATCGGATCACGGCGGCGATCGAAGCCGGCGTCGACTGGGTACTGGTCGACGAAAGCGACGTGGGGCGGGTCCGCGAACTCGGCGATATCAACGTCGCGGCGTTCCGGTCGGACGCCGATATGGTCGACGAGGCGGAATCCGAGACGGCAGTCGCCGACGCCTACTTCGTCGGCAAGGACGGCGAGGGCGACGGGACGGTCGACCTCCCCTCGGATTTCTCCGGTTCTGCGGATCTGACGACGCTTCGTCACAGCGACGACCGAGCACAGGGGGCCTACGTCCGCATCTTCGACCAGGACTACGAAGCCTTTGCTGAGGCCGCGGCCCGCGATGCCGATTACACGATCGTCATCGGCGAGGACTGGACGATCATTCCCCTCGAAAACCTGATCGCCCGGATCGGCGAGGAGACCGATCTACTGGCCGGTGTGACGACAGCCGACGAGGCCCAGACCGCCTTCGAGACCCTCGAACTGGGGGCCGACGGCGTGCTCCTCGACACCGACAACCCCGACGAAATACGGGAGACCGTCGAGGTGCGGGACGCCGCCGAGCGCGAGACGCTGGATCTCCAGTACGGCGAAGTCCTCGAGGTCGAACGGACCGGGATGGCCGACCGCGTCTGTATCGACACCGGGAGCCTGATGGACCACGACGAGGGGATGTTGATCGGCTCGATGTCCCGTGGGCTGTTTTTCGTCCACGCCGAGACCGCCGAATCCCCGTACGTCGCCTCCCGGCCGTTCCGGGTCAACGCCGGGGCGGTCCACGCCTACGTCCGGACGCCGGACGGCGGCACGAAGTACCTCGCGGAGTTGAAAAGCGGCGACGAGGTGCAGGTCGTCGACACCGACGGCAACACCCGCGAGGCGATCGTCGGCCGCGTGAAGATCGAGAAACGGCCCATGTTCCGGGTCGAACTCGACGTCGACGGCGACCGGATCGAGACGCTGCTCCAGAACGCCGAGACGATCAAGGTCGCGACGAGTGAGGGCCGGAAAGCCGTCACCGATCTCGAAGCCGGCGACGAGATGCTGATCTACTACGAGGACGTCGCCCGCCACTTCGGTGAAGCAGTCGAAGAAAGTATTATCGAAAAGTAAGGTTTTACTGACCACTCAGGCGAGAATCACTGTATTTTATACCCGATTAGCACGCAGAACGCGTATGATGATCGGGGTCTCGAACGCTCAGGAGCCGTCCGACAAGCACGTGTCGGGCGGTTCCTGTCTCCTCGGCCCGATCGACGACGAGACGGCCCGGCGGCGTGCCGTCTCGATCGCTCACGCACTCGCCGCCGACCGCGGCACCGAGTTGCTCGTTAGCGCCACGGACGCCGACGCACCCGGGGTCTTGCCGGAGAGCCACCGCGAGCGCCACTGTTCGTCGGTAACGCCCGTCGAACCTGCGGCGACGCTCGATCCGATCGTCGACCGGTACGATCCGTCGGTGATGGTTGTCAAGCGCCGTACCGATCAGCGACTGTTCGAGGAACTGTTCTCCGACCGCGCCGAACGACTCTCGACGAGCGCCGACGTGTTGACCGTCGACGGTCGCGGCGAGACCGACCGGATCGCCTCGGTGTTGATCCCGATCGCCGGCGGCGACCACAGTCGGCTGGCCGTCGAGGCCGGGGTCGCGGTCGCCCGCGCCAACGACGCCGCCGTCGACCTGTTTCACGTGGTCGACGGCGACGACTCGGCGGCCCGCGATCGGGGGCGTGTCCTCCTCGAGGCGGCCCGCGACGCCGTCGCCACCGACGGAGTCGACGTCGACACGTGGCTCTACGAGGCTCCCGATGCGCCGGCGGCGATCACCGAGCAGTCACAGTACTACGACCTGACGGTGATGGGCGCGCCGACCAACGGCCCGCTCGAACGGTTCGTCTTCGGGTCGACCTCGAAACAGGTCCAACGTGAGGCCGACTCGCCGGTGATCGTCGCCCACGCCGGGGGCGGCACACGGGAGTCGCTTCCGGTACCGGAGCCGTAGCCACCGACTACCGGCGGCGGCAGCCTGTTGCAGTGTTTAGTCGTCGCCTCCGTCGGCCAGTTCGTCGGCGATCCCGGTGTAGCCGGTCGGGGTGAGCGCGAGCAGTTCCTCGCGGACCGACTCCGCGACGTCTAGCGACTCGAACAGTTCGTAGAAGTCCTCGATCGTCACCTGCTTGCCCCGGGTGAGGGCTTTGACTCGCTCGTAGGCCTCTGTGTCGCCCTCTCGTCGGAGGATCGTCTGAACGGCTTCGCCGATGATTTCCGGCGTCGACTCCAACTCCTCGGTCATCACCTGTTCGTTGGGAACGATCTTGTCAAGCCCGGTGGCAGCCTTCTTGTAACCGATCAGGCAGTGGCCGAACGCCGCGCCGATGTTGCGTTTGACCGTCGAATCCGACAGATCACGCTGGAGCCGAGAGGTCGTGATGTAGTCGGCGAGGAAGGTGAGATCCGAGTTGGCCTTCGAGAGGTTGCCCTCGCTGTTTTCGAAATCGATCGGATTGACTTTGTGGGGCATCGTCGAGGAACCGGTCTCGCCGTCGACAGTCTGCTGGCCGAGGTACCGATCCGAGATGTAGAGCCACATATCCCGATCCATATCTGTTAGAACGTTATTGACGCCGCGCAGGGCGTCGAAAACGGCCGCGAGATCGTCACAGGGATTGACCTGTGTGGTGAGGTCGGTGTGATCGAGGCCGAGATCGGTGACAAAGGAGCGCGAGAAAGCTGGCCAGTCGACGTCCGGGTAGGCGGCGTGGTGGGCCGCGTAGGTGCCCGACGCGCCCGCAAGCTTGCCCGACAGATCCTCGGCTGTAGCCTGCAGACGGGCGACCGCCTTGCCGAGCCGCGAGGCGTAGACGGCCATCTCCTTGCCGAAGGTGGTCGGCGTCGCGGGCTGGCCGTGGGTCCGGGCGAGCATCGAGAGATCGCCGTGTTCGTGGGCGAGGTCGACCAGTTCGTCACGAAGCGCCTGCAGTTCGGGGATCAGCACGTCTTCGACGGCAGGCTTCACGAGGAGTCGGTGGGCGAGGTTGTTGACGTCCTCGCTGGTCAGCCCGAAGTGGATCCACGGGTAGAGGCGCTCGGCATCGTCGACCGCGTCGGCCTCTGCCAGTCGGATGCGAAGGAAGTACTCGACGGCTTTTACGTCGTGGTTCGTCGCCGAATACCCATCTGCGCCGTCGACTTCGAGTTCCTTGATCAGGCGGGCGTCGTCGGCGTCGAAGTCCTCGTAGGTCGCTCGCAGGGTGGTCGACTCGGCGTCGGTGAGGTCGATCGGGACCACATTGAGGCCGGCCAGCGCGAGCAGATAGTCGGCTTCGACCTGCACGCGAGCACGCATGAGGCCGGACTCGCTGGCATAGGGGCTGAGCGGGGCCGTCCGCCGGGCGTACCGCCCGTCGAGCGGCGAGACCGCCGCCAGCGGGTCGGATCGTGGGAGTTCGGTCATACCCGATGTGGTGGCGGTGCTCGCAAAAGAATGTCGAAAGAAAAACCCGCAGTCCCGTGCATACTTTTCGGCGTGCGGCGACGATCTACCGTCTATCTATCCACAAACGTGTATTCGACTCGAAGTCGACCGCAACTGTTTTTCGGTCGCCGTGGGTGGCCCACGTATGGTCAAAATCGCCGGTTTAGCCAGCAATCGCGGCCGAAACCTGCTGCATATCGCCGACCGCGCCCCGGGCGGTGCGGAGCTGTCGATCGTTTTGACGAACGAGGACGGCGCCCCCGTGATCGAAGGTGCCTCCGAGCGCGGGATCCCGACCGAGGTCGTCGCCCGCGAGGACGGCGAGTCGCGTGAGTCCCACGAGCAGCGCATCCTAGATACCCTCGACAGCTACGACTTCGACATCGTCTGTCTCGACGGTTACATGCGAGTCCTGACCGAGGAGTTCGTCGACAACGCCCCCACGACGCTCAACATCCACCCCTCCCTACTCCCGGCGTTCCCCGGCATGGACGCCCACGAGCAGGTGCTGGAGTCCGGTGTCCGAATGACCGGCTGTACGGTCCACGTCGTCACCGAGGAGGTCGACGCTGGACCGATCGTCACCCAAGAGGCCGTCCCGGTCTACGAGGACGACGAAGCCGACGACCTCAAAAGCCGGGTGCTCTACGAGGCCGAGTTCACGGCGTATCCGCGAGCGGTCCGGTGGTTCGCCGAGGATCGGGTGACGGTCGACCACGAGGCCGAAACGGTCGCAATCGACGGTGACACCGGCGGTGACTTTCCGCAGCGTCGACTCGTCTCCGACGACTTGGCCGACACGCTCCGATACGGCGAGAACCCCCATCAAGATGCGGCAGTCTACGCCGACGCCACCTGCGAGGAGGCGAGTGTCGTCTCCGCGCCGCAGCTCAACGAGGGCGCGAAGGCGCTATCGTACAACAACTACAATGACGCCGACGGCGCGCTGAATCTCATCAAGGAGTTCGACGAGCCCGCCGCCGCAGTGATCAAGCACACCAACCCCGCGGGCTGTGCGACCGCCGACTCGATCGCCGAGGCCTACGACAAGGCGCTGCGGACCGACGCCAAAAGCGCCTTCGGCGGCATCGTCGCGCTCAACCGCGAGTGTGACGCCGAGACCGCCGAGCAGGTCGTCGACTCATTCAAGGAGGTCGTCGTCGCCCCCGGCTACACCGACGCCGCCCTCGACGTGCTCACCGATAAAAAGAACCTCCGCGTGCTCGACGTAGGCGAACTCGGCGAGGTTAGCGAGCGCCTAACTGAAAAACCACTTGTCGGTGGACGGCTCGTCCAAGAGCGCGATCTCGGCGATCCCGCGATCGAGGACTTCGAAGTCGTCACCGAACGCGAGCCGACCGACGAGGAACTGGAGACGATGAAATTCGCGTGGCAGACGCTCAAACACGTCAAATCAAACGGGATCATCTTCGCCGACGGCACCGAGACGGTGGGCCTCGGCGTCGGACAGGTCTCGCGTGTCGACGCCGTCGAGCTCGCGGCCAAAAAGGCCGAGCGTGACGCCGACGGCAAAACCGCGGAGGGTGCGGTGATGGGATCGGACGCCTTCTTCCCGTTCCCGGACGGGATCGAGGCCGCCGCCGAAGCAGGTATCGAGGCCGTGATCCAGCCCGGCGGCTCGGTGAACGACGAGGACGTGATCGAGGCCGCCGACGAACACGGGATGGCGATGGTGTTCACCGGGATGCGGTGTTTCCGGCATGACTGAACAGAGTGAGGGAATGCCGGAAATCAGCGAACGAGCGTAGCGAGTTCGCGCGATTTTAGACACGATTGAGTGGAACGAAGGAGTGTCTAAAGCCAGTGAGTGAAATCACGCATTTCCAAGAAGCAGCCGCCAGTGGTCGACTTCCATTTATAAATAGCTGATACAGCCGTAGGTGAGTCCAGTAGTCGACGACTACTTATAAACAACCGACAGAAAGTAGTTCAGCCCGTTCAGTCGTCGCCCGTTTTTGGTGTTTCTCCGGAGAGATACCGGTCGTGGACGGCCTCGAAGTCTTCATCGTCTTCGGTGAGGTCTTCCCACGCGGTCAACCCACGGCCTTCGGGGGTTCCTGGAATCGTGAGATCCAGCAGGAAGCCGATTATCCCGCCGACCGCGATGCCGGTCGTGCCGACGACGAACACGGTCTGCGCGACGAGTTCGGTCCCGAGAACGACACCCGCGACGGGCACCTCCGCGAGCAGTGCTTGGATGGCCGCAGCCCCCGAATCACCGGCCAGATTCGAGACGTACGAGGGGATCGACAGCCCGCTGAGTAGGGTAATGCCGATGATGAACACGTTGCGGTTCTCGTTGAGGTCGACGTACTGGAGCTGTGAGAGCCCGACACCGATGATCTGGGCGAACATCACGAGAAAGAGGCCGCCGACGATGGGGCTCGGGATCGTCGTCACGAGGCCACCGACGACGCCGAGATAGCCCGCAATGAGCATGACAACCGCACCGACCTGGACGACGTAGCGGGAGGCCACACCCGTAATCCCGATCGCGCCGATGTTCTCGGAGTAAGAGGTCGAGCCGTTGCCGGTGCCCATGAGCCCGGCGAAGACGTTGCCGATCCCCTCCATGCCGAGGCCGTGGTTGATCCGCTGGGCGCTCGGGGCCTTCTCGCCGGAGATCCGGGCGACGGCGTAGTAGTCACCGAAGCTCTCGATCATCGAGGCGACGACGCCCGCGAAGATACCGACGATGAACGCCGGGGTGAACTGCGGCATGCCCCACTGCAATGGGACGATCGGCTGGAGCAGGCTCGTCTCGGTGGCCCGGCTGAGGTCGACGAACGCGCTTGAATCCGAGGGGATGATTCCCGTTACCGAAAGCACGGCGGCGATGAGCCACGCGCTGGCCAACCCGAGCAGGACTGGATACAGTTTAAATATCCGGCTGGTCTCGCTGAGATACTGCGAGAAGCCGATGATCAACAGGAGTGTGAGCCCGAAGAGCCAGAGGCTCTGCATGCTGGGATCGGTGATCTGTGGCACGTCGAACAGGGCCAGTCCGATGAGCGCGATGATCGGTGCGATGACGACAGGGCTCAGAAACCGTTTGAGATAGCCGAACAGCCCTAGATAGCCGATGAGTATCTGGAGCGCGCCCGCGACGATCATCGCACCCTGGAGTTCGACGATCATCGTCTCCCAGCCGCCGCCGGAGGAGGCGACGACGCCAACGATGGCCAGCGCGGGTGCGAGGATCGCAAAACTGGCCCCCTGAACCAGTGGATAGCGGTTGCCGATCGTGGTCTGGGCGAGCGTGGCGATCCCCGAAACGACGAAGAAGGTGCCGACGAGCCGCGCAGTCGCGTCGGCTGGCATCCCCATCGCGCCCGCCAACACGAGCGGGACGGCGATGTTCGACCCGATCATCGTCAGATAATGCTGGAGCCCCAGCGCTATCGACTGACCCGTTGGTGGTTTCTCCTCGATTCCGTACTCGACCATCTGCCCGTCCGTCGACTGGTGGTCCGATTGATTGTTCACGGTGGCGTACCCATTAGGTTCAGTGATGTGACGACCGGTCGACTCGCCACTAACACTGTCTTGCTATTCGTTCTCGGAGTAGAGTACTTTTATTAATCGCTTTACGATCCGGCAGTAGGACTCCAGAAATGTGACGTTAGCAAGAAATACGGGTCGGAGCGTGCGAGACGGGCGGCAGCCGGCAGCGGCTGGCGTCGGCCCTTACGCACCGGGCACGCCGAACGCACCGATCCCGAGGCCGAGGACGGTGTTGACGACGAACAGGATGAGGAGCGCCGAAATCCACGCCCCGGCACCGATGATCGCGGCCTTCGTCCAGCCGCCGGGGTACCGCCAGTTGATGACGCCGACCCAGACGACCAGCGCGATCACGGGGCCGAAAAGCGGAATCCACGCGGTAAATGCCCAGCCGACCGCGCCGAGAACCGCTGTCACGACCGCGCGGCCGTAGTCGTCGACATCGACGAGGACTCGCGCACTGAGGTAGATGGCAAGGCCGCCGATGAGGAGGGCAATAACAAAGGCAACAATTGAACCAACGAATGGGATTGGCATACCTACCGAACGTCCGCTGGCGGGGAATAGTTGACGTGTATCGGATAGCTACGAGCAGGCGGTCCGATCAGGGCGAAACGGTGGTCGACAGCGTCCGAAGGATACCGGCTACAGGAAGTCTTCGATCGCGTCGGCGACTTCCTCGGGGGTGTCGCCGACCGGGACGCCGGCGTTGTTGAGCGCGTCGATCTTCGATTCGGCCGTTCCCGTCCCGGAGCCGGAGACGATGGCTCCGGCGTGGCCCATCCGCTTGCCCGGCGGGGCGGTCCGGCCGGCGATGAAGCCCGCGACCGGCGTGTCCATGTTTTCGGCGATATACTTTGCTGCTTGCTCTTCGTCTTCGCCACCGATCTCACCGCACATCACGACCGCGTCGGTGTCGGTGTCGGCCTCGAAGGCTTCGAGGGCGTCGACGAACGACGTCCCGATGATCGGGTCGCCGCCGATACCGATCGCCGTCGTCTGGCCGATCCCGCGGTCGGTGAGGTTCGAGACGACCTGATAGGTGAGGGTCCCCGACCGGGAGACCAGACCGACGTTACCCGATTCGAAGATGTTGCCCGGCAGGATGCCGAGTTTGGCCTCGCCCGGCGTGATAATGCCCGGACAGTTCGGGCCGATGAGGTTCGTGTCGACCTCACGGAGTCGTTTGTTGACTTTGGCCATGTCTTGGGTCGGCACGCCTTCGGTGATCGCGACGACGAGGTCGAGATCCGTATCGAGAGCCTCGAAGATCGCATCGCCCGCGAACGCCGGCGGGACGAAGACCACCGAGGCGTTGGCGTCCTCGGCTTCGACCGCCTGGTCGACGGTGTCGTAGACGGGGACGCCCTCGACCTCTTGGCCACCCTTGCCGGGCACTGCGCCCGCGACCACGTTGGTACCGTAGTCGAGCATCTGCTGGGTGTGGAACTTCCCTTCGCCGCCCGTGATACCCTGTACAACTACTCTGGTGTCGTCGTCGACGAAAATACTCATTGGGCCACCTCCGATGCGTTCTCGACTGCACGCTGCACCGCGTCCGCCAGCGTCGCTTCGACCTGCACGAGGTCGGTGTTCAGGATCTCCATCCCCTCTTCGGCGTTGGTCCCCGCAAGGCGGACCACGACGGGTTTGGGGATCTCGTCGAACTGTTCGAGGGCTTCGTTGATCCCTTTCGCGACCTCGTCACCGCGGGTGATCCCGCCGAAGATGTTGAAGACGACGCTGTCGACGTTCTCGTCGGAGAAGACCATATCCAGCGCGTTGGCCACGCGCTCGGCTTTCGCGCCGCCACCGATATCGAGGAAGTTCGCCGGTGTGCCGCCGTAGTAGTCGACGAGATCGAGCGTGGTCATCACGAGCCCCGCGCCGTTGCCGATGATGCCCGTGTTACCCGAGAGCCGAACGTAGTCGAAGCCGTACTCGCCGGCCTTGCGTTCGAGATCGTTCTGGTAGGAGTCCTCCTCCATCTCGGCGAGGTCCGGGTGTCGGAACAGCGCGTCCTCGTCGATGTTCATCACGGCGTCCGCAGCGATCACGTCGTCGTCGCTCGTGATCATCACGGGGTTGATCTCGATGTCGCTGGCGTCGTTCGACTCGTAGAGGTCGTACAGCGTCGAGAGGATCGACGACACGTCGCGGGCGTATTCGGCGGGCACGCCGGCGTCGTAAACGACCTTCCGGGCCTGGTAGGGATGCAAGCCGAAGGCGGGGTCGATGTGTTCTTGGGCGATAGCCTCGGGGTCGTCCTCGGCGACCTGTTCGATATCGACGCCGCCCTTGGTCGAGACCATGGCGACCGGTTTGCCCGCACCGCGGTCCATCGTCACGCCGACGTAGTACTCGTCGACGAAGTCGACGCCCTGTTCGACGAGCACCTTGTCGACGGTGTAGCCTTTGAGGTCCATGCCGAGGATCGACTCGGCGGCCTCGCGGGCTTCGTCCTCACTGGTTGCGATCTCGATCCCACCGGCCTTCCCGCGGCCGCCGACGTGGACCTGTGCCTTGATCGCTGCCGGATAGCCGATTTCGGCAACGGCGTCGAGCACGCCCTCGACACTGTCAGCAAGTTGAGATTCAGGTACTGGAATCCCTGCGTCCGCAAAGATTTCCTTTGCCTGATACTCGTGAAGTCTCATACGTCCATACGGCGGCGTGACAGACGCTTAAATCCCGTCGGTTTCGTGCTGTCGACGGGGTGACAGTCGGCGCGGTATGACTCTCCGGTGTCGCTGAACTGGGCCTTTGGGGCCACGGCCCGAAGAGGGCCGTATGGCATCAGAGATACTGGTCCCGGTCGACGGCTCACCGCTCTCCGAGCGGGCGCTGTCGGTCGCCCTCGAAGAGCACCCTGAGTCGACGATCCGGCTACTGCACGTCATTGACCCGACCGAACCGGGGTACAGCTACGTCTCGCTGGGCGTCGACGCCTACGACAGCCCGCGGCACGGCAGCGACGAGTGGTACGACCGCGCCGACGCCTACGCCGCGGAGTTGTTCGAAGCCGCCCGCGAGACCGCCGCCGACTACGACGCCGACCTCGCGACCGAAACGCGGGTGGGGCGACCCGACCGCGAGATCGTCCGCTACATCGAGGAGACCGATGTCGACCACGTCATCCTCGGGAGTCACGGCCGGGATCGCGAGTCCCAGACGCTGGTCGGCGGCGTCGCCGAGGCAGTCGTCTTCCGGTCGCCCGTGCGCGTGACACTCGTGAAATAGTGGCTCAGTCGGCGGTCGACCACTCGCGAAGAACGCCACCGCCCCCGACAACCACCCCAGCGACGGCGAGGAGCGCGCCGCTGGTAACCAGCGGGTTCACCGAGTGGGTATTGCAGCCGTCGGCGTACTGGATCGAAGCCCCGTCGACGCCGGCGAAGCTGTAGCTCGGGTCGTGGTCCTCGCAGAACACTTCGGTCGACCCCCAGACGAACCCGAAGGCGACCGCCGACAGCAGTGCCACCGCAAGCCCGACACCCACCAGCAGGACGCCAACACGTTCGAGGTCCATACCCAATGCTTCGTCGGTGACACTAAATGCGCTGTGGGTTCAGTCGTCGACATCGGCGTACCACCGAACGAGGCCGCATTCGGGGCAGATGTAGGCGGCGACGTCGAGGGTCTCTTTCGCACCGAGCGAGCCGAGGATGCCCTCGCGGGGTTCATCGGTGCGGAGCCGGACTTTCTCGCGGTCGAGGGCCGTCATGGGTGTGGCGCGTTCGAGACTGACACCGCAGTCCGGACATCGGGGGGTCATGACTGGCGTGTCGGGCGGAACGAGTGTATGTCTGTGGGTAGCCCTGACCAGAGTGAAAAGAAAGGACTATGTAAATCGGTAGCCCGAGTTGTAGATGGAGTCCCGTGGTGTAGTGGCCAATCATATGGGCCTTTGGAGCCTATGACGGCGGTTCGAATCCGCCCGGGACTATCTTCTGCGAGCGGAAGCGAGCAGTAGTAGCCACGACGCGGATTCGAAGCAGGGAGCGACGGTACGGAGCGACCGCGGTTCGAATCCGCCCGAACTATTCGCCGTCGAAGACCTCGGTCACCTTCTCCCGCGGGATCCAGTGGATACCGGGGTCGGCGTCGACCTTGACCCAACTCTGGTAGATTTCGACCGGCACGTCGTTGTACTCGCCCATCTGGGTCTGGACGGCCCCGGACTCGATTCGCGTGACGAAATCCGTCTCACTCATTGGTGTCACCACTGTCCGGTTTCTATTCAACCTACCTTACTGTTTTGCCGTCGACCAATGGGAACGTCCTTTTGTACTGGTCGCCGAAGACGACAGTGACGAATGCCCGCGCCGACCCACCCCGAGACCGCGATCACGTCGACCGCGAGCCACATCGCGGCCGCACTCGCGGCCGGCGTCGATCCCGACCTCGATGCCGCCATCGAGACGTGGTGCGAGCGGCAGGGCCTCGACCGACTCGCAGACCCCCACGAGATCGTCGCCCGGCAGGCCGCTTTCAATACCCTCCTGAAGTCGACGCTGTACGAACGCTACCACCGGCAGGGTCGACTGCCCGAGTTCCCGGCCGACCCGCGAGCCGCCTTCGAGACTGCCCGCGCGGAAACCGATGATCCGGCCTTTTCCGAGTACGTCCTTGACCGGGTGGCCGGCGTCGTCGAGACCGACGCCCTCGCCGACCTGCTCGCCGCGCGCCACGACCTGCTGGCGGCCGACGAGCCGGCCGAGCGGATCGGGTGGTTGTTCGAATCGATCACCCCCCAGTCGGCCCGCCGGAAACTCGGCCAGTTCCGCACCCCGCCGGCGATCGCGGAGCTGATGGCCGCGTGGCTCATCGACGACGGCGACGAAACCGTTCTCGATCCGGGGATGGGTGCTGGAGCGCTGGCAGCGGCGGCCTACCGACGCAAGCAAGAAGCGATCGACCAGCCGCCGCTGGCCGATATCCATGGCGTCGACCTCAACGACCTCGCGGTCGTGATGGCCGCGACCTCGTTGGCCCTGCTGGATCACGGCGGGTCACACAGTCTCCGCGTCGGTGACTTCCTCGATCTCGACCCCGACGACGTCGGGCCGGTCGAGGCAGTCATCTCGAACCCGCCGTACTCGCGGCACCACGAACTCGATCCCGGCTACAAAGAGCGGATCAACAGGCAGGCCGAAGCGACGGTCGACGGGACGGTCAGCGCGCTGTCGCCGCTGTATGCCTACTTCTACTACCACGCCGCCGACTTTCTCGCGCCCGGCGGCCGGCTCTCGTTTATCACCCCCAGCGAGTTCCTCGAAACCGGCTACGGCGAACCACTCAAGCGGTTTCTGGCCGCCGAGTTCGACATCCGGGCACTCGTGTTGTTCGACCGGGACGACGACTCGAAGTTCGACGAGGCACTGACGACCAGTCTGGTGAGCTTTCTCGAACAGCCGGATGGCGACCCCTCGGTGCTGACCCGGATCGTCCGCGTCGACAGTGAGCCGAGCGAGGCCGACCTCCTCGCAGCCATCGACGGCGACCGTGAGGGCGAGACCGACTGGGGATTCATCAACGTCGTCCCGCAGGCCGACCTCGATCCCGCCGAGAAGTGGACCGGGCTGTTCGATCCGCTCGATGTGGAGACGGGCGATCTGGTTCCGCTGTCGGAACTGGCGACCGTCACCCGGGGGATCGCAACCGGGCAGAACGACTACTACTGTCTCACCCGAGATGAGGTCGACGAGTGGAACATCGACGAGCGATACCTCTCGAAGATCGTCCGCAACGCCCGACGGGTGCCGGGGTACGACTACACCCCCGAAGACTGGCAGGCCGACCGCGAGGCCGGCCACGAGGTCTGGGTGCTGTACCACCTGACCGACCTCGACGCCGATGCAGCGGGGATCCAACCGACCGAGACCGGGACGGATCGGACGCTCGCAGCGTACGCGGAGGGGACCGACGACGAGACGAACGAGGCCGATAGCGGCATTGTCGACTACCTGCGCCACGGTCTCTCCGAGGAGGTGGCGGCCCACGACGGCTATCTCGCCCGCCACCGGAGCCCGTGGTACGTCGTCGACCGGCGGGATCTCCCACCCGTGGTCGTCACCTACATGAGCCGCGGCGGGAGCCGGTTTATCGAAAACCGGACCGACGCGCGCACGCTGAGCAACCTTCATGGCCTGTATTTCGACGTCGACCTCACCGACGCCGAGCGGCGCGCCCTGCTGGCCTACCTCAACAGCGAGTTCGCCAGCGAGGTCGTCCGGCGGTCGGGCCGGACCTACGCCTCGGGGATGGACAAGATCGAACCCAACGAACTGGAGGGCGTGCCGGTGTTGGACCCTCGTGGGCTCGCCGACGAGGCAGTCGACGAGTTGGCCGAGCGGTTCGACCAACTGCGGCGGACCGCCCGCGAGGACGGCGACGTCGACGCGGCGATCGCGGCGATCGACGCACTGTTGACCGACCTCCGCTAGGTCGACAGTTCGAAGCTCCACGAGCCGAACGAGAGGATCTCGACGTACCCCACGCCAGCGATCTGCTGGGAGACGGTCTCCTCGCCCTCACCGTCGAGGTTGACGACCGTCAGCGACTCCTCGCCCTCGCGGTCGGTGAGGAAGACCCGGTGGAAGCCCTCGCCACTCACCGAGAACGAAAACTCGGTCGACGACTGCTCGCCGAAGTCGATCGGCCCGATTACGTCGTATTGGTCGCCCTCGCGTTCGATCGGTGGCTCGGTTCCGACGCCGTCCTCGTAGACCGGTAGATCGTAGATCGTCGCCGACCACGACGCGTCGGCCTCTCTGATCCGGAGGACGTACTCACCCGTTTCGATCAACTGGAGCGACCGGCCGTCGTAGGGACCGACCGCCGTCGCGACGGTCGTCACCGGATTCGGTCCCTCCGAGGCCTCCCCCTCGTCGACTGTCTCGCCCGCGGTGACGGTAGCGTTGCCCGTCTTAGAGGTGTTTCCGGTCACGGACTCGTTGTCGGTCGGTTCCGAATCGCCGTCCTCGGTGTCGGTGGCGTTATCGGCCGAGTCCTCGTCGACCGAGTCGGCACGGTCGAGTGTGACGGTGAAGTTGTCGGCACCGTCGTGTTCCATATCGATCAGCGTCGGGCCGCCGCCAGTGATCTCGAAGGCTTCGCTGACGCCGGGGCCGTCGCCGGAGCGTTCGATCGTCTCGCTGTCGGGGTACGGCGGGAACTCCCGACCGTCGCTGGCCGACGTGCAGCCGGCCAATCCCCCGACTACACCGGTCGCCGCGAGCCCGAGATACGTTCGTCGCTGCATACGCCGACCAGATTCCATCCCCGCCTAAGTCTGTTGTCCCGATTCTCAGCACTGAAAGCCCGCCCACGGGCGGCGGTTACGGCTCGGCAACGGCCTCGGCGTAGTCGACCGCCGCCTCGGGGGTGTCGACGGACTCGATCCACGGCAGGTCGTGGGTTCGCAGGCCGGCGACCGGCCGGTCGTAGACGGCCGCAAAGCCGAGTTCCGAGAGCGTGCCGCCGGCCCCAGTGATGGCGATGACGGCATCGCCGTTCAGCGGGACGAGCACGTTTCGGGCGTGGCCCATCCCGGTGGCGATCGGTGTCGTGACGTGGTCGTTGGCCGCCGCGCGGTCGTCGACCGGGAGGATGCCGATCGTCTCGCCGCCGGCCGCCCGGGCCCCCCGGCAGGCCGCCGCCATCACCCCGTCCATCCCGCCGCAGACGAGCGTATGCCCGCGTTCGGCCACCAGCCGGCCGACCGCCTCGGCGTCGGCAGCCGTCGACGCGTCGAGTTCCGAGCCGCTTCCGATCACGCTGAGTCGCATGGCCCGAGGTCGACCGGCCGACGGAAACCGCTGGCGATCCCGCGAAACAGCTACCATCCCGGCCCCGAAACGCTTCCTATGCACGGACTCGGCGACGTTCGGTTCTTCGACCGGCTGGCCCCACTGTACGATCTGGTGATGCCCGCAGCCGACCAGGCGGCGTTGACCGCGGGGCTGGCCCGCGCCGAGCGGTCGGTCGACCACCTGCTGGATCTCGGCGGCGGCAGCGGCCGGGCGACGATCGCCGTCGAGGCCCCCGAGCGAACCGTCGTCGACGTCTCCCGGCCGATGCTTCGGCGCGCCCGGAGTCGCCAACCCGACGAAACCGGTCGGCGGCTCGGCCGCCCGGCGGACGGCGGCCCGGTCGGTCCCTTGGGCGCGGTGCAGGGCGACGCCCGAGAACTGCCGCTGGCCGACGACGCAGTCGACGCCGCGATCGTGGTCGACGCTTTCCACCACATGCTCGACCACGCGACCGTGGTCGCAGAGGTCGCCCGCGTGGTCCGACCCGGTGGGGTGTTCGTCGTCCGGGAGTTCGACCCGAGCCACCCGCTGGGGTGGGGGCTCGTCCGCGCCGAACACGCCATCGGCATGGGGTCGACGTTCCGGACGCCCGACGAATTGGCCGGATTGCTGGCCGACGCCGGGTTCGACGTTGCGCTGCTGGACGGCGGCTTCCAGTATACGGTCGTCGGCAGCGTGCCGTCGGTCGACGAGTGACGATCAGTCCAGCCGCCGGGCGATCTCGTAGGCGACGGTAGTCGGTACCGTCACCCACAGAAGGACGAACAGCACCGTCTCGACGGTGGGCGTGCCGTCGACCAGCGCGCTGTAGAAGACGAGCGCGCCGACCGCGAGGACGCCGACGACCGCGGCGACGTAGTCGGGATCGGTCCAAGAGACCGAAAACGCGTCGTCAGCCATTGTGGTCTCCGGTTTCGTCGGCACGAATATAAAACGGATCGTCGCGCCGAATCACTGGAGATTTTACCAGTCAGTCGAACCGTCGACCATGTCCGCACTCGAAGGACGCGTCGATTCGGCCGCCCTCCCGCTTGCAGTCGGGGATCTGCTGGCGATCCTCGGTGTACTGACCATCGGAATGATCCAACATTCGACGTTCGGCCCCGAGCGCGCGGCCGGCGTCTACGCGCCGTTCCTGATCGGCTGGGCCGCCGCCGCCCTCGTGATCGGGGCCTACTCGGCCGGGGCCGCCGAGTCGGCGAAGGCGGCGATCCCACTCGGCATCCGGGCGTGGGTGCTGGCGGCGCTGGTCGGATTCGGCCTGCGCTGGACGCCCGTCTTTCCCGGGAATCTGGCCGTCGCGTTCGTCCTGATCACGCTCCTGCTGACTGGCGTCCTGCTCGGCGGTTTCCGCTGGCTCTTCTTCAAAGTCGTCGGCTGAGGTGCCGGCGCGCGATCGTATTCCCGATTCAGTCGAACTTGAACCGGTCGACACGCTGGATCGCGTAGCCGGTCGACACCGCGCCGAGGACCGCACCCACCACGGTCGAGACGCCGATGCCGACAGCGGCGATCGCCACCGGGGGGACCGCGAGGAAGCCGGCGACGGCCGAGACGTGGCCGACCACCAAGGGGAGCGCGACGATCCCGATCACGACCGAGTAGATCCCGAACGCGAACGTGCTCGGGATGACTGCCTCGCTGCTCCGGGAGACACTGACAGCCTCGTAGCGGGGCAGCAGCGCGCCGATCCCGGTGGCGATCGGGCCGGCGGTTGCGGCGACCAGCAGGCTGCCGATCGTCAGCGTCGCGACCGCCGCGCCCGACAGCGGGCTCACGAGCCCGGTGGCCGCGACCGCCACCCCGGTCAGCGGGAGGCCGACCAGCGCGCTCGCGGCGATGTGGCCACCGACGAGCGCCCGGCCGGGATTCGGAGCCAGCAGCGTCGACGGGAGCACCGACCCCTCGTTGCCGACGACGTTGAGCGTGAACAGCGCGCCCGTGATCCACGGCCCGCAGGCCGAAAGCGCCAGCGGCAACAGCCGGCCGACCCGGCCGGTCTCGATCGTCTCGGCGATCGGCACAAACAGGAAGAACAGCGGGTAGAGGGCATACGAGATCGACACCGGCGCACGGCGGGCCCGCGTCCAGTCGACGGTCACAACGCCGGCCATCGGTCCGGGGAGCAGCCCCCCGAGTCGACCGGCGCCGACCGACGACGCCGAGTGCTCGGTTTCGATCCCGTCGGCGTACCAGAGCCACGCCGTCAGCTGCCCAAGCACCGGCGTGCCGACAGCGAGGCCGGTGACCCCGACCACGACTGCACTGCCGGCCAGCAGCGTCGAGGCCTCGATCCCCATCGCTACGAGGACGATCTCGCCGAGCCAGCCGATCGGCGTCGGCATGAACAGCCAGTAGAGCGGATCCAGCACCGCGCCGACCGACTGGGTGAGAAACACGCCCATGTAGGCCGCGAACAGCACTGTGAACGCTAACGTTCGGAGTCGGGCGAGCAGCCGCGAGCGTACGCCAGCGTTTTTGAACAGTAGGACGACCGCCAGCCCGGTTCCGAACCCGGTCGACAGCAACAGCGCGGCCGCGACCAGCAGTGCCGGCGCGGCCAGCGGCGCGCCAGCACTCACGGCGAAGAGGGCTCCGGCCGCCGAACAGACCAACAGCGCCGGGAGGCCGAACAACGCCGCCTCGGCAGCCAGCAGTCCTGCCAGTAGCTGGCCGTGAGAGACCGTCGTCAGCAGGCCGTCCCGGCAGTCGGGATCGAGCAGCATCGTATACCCCCGGAAGCCGCCGAAGGCCGCGGCCGCCAGCCAGATCGTGACCGCCACCCGGCGCGTGCCGTCGACCGGCGCGCCGATCGAACCCTCGGCCAGTATCCCTCCGCCGAAGTACGCCGCCACGGGGAGGCCGATCGCAACCGGCAGCAGGAACAGCACCGACAGCGCCATCCCGGCGAGTTGGGCCGGTTGGGCCCGCAGCGACCGCCAGCGGCGGCGGATCTCGGTTCGGCCGATCGATCGTGTCCGGCCCAGCGTCACCGACATGCTCACCGGCCCGCAGGCGGCTCGTCGACCGCCGACTCGCCTTCGCTGTCGGTCGTCGGCCCACGTTCGGCGTCGGCCGACCCGTCGCTGCTGGTCGACCGACCGTTGGCCGCCCGGTCGACCGCTCCGCCGCTCGTCCCGGCCGCCGCGTCGGTCGTCACCGCGAGGAACACGTCTTCGAGCGTGCCGGCCGTGCCGTCGGTCTCGCCCCCGGCGTCACCGACAGCGTCGACCTGCGCAGTGAGTTCGGCCGGCGGCCCCTCGGCGACGAGTTCGCCCTCGAACAGCACGCCGACGGTGTCGGCCAACTCCTCGACGACCGAAAGGATGTGGGTCGACAGAAAGACCGTCCGGCCCGCGGCGCTGAGTTCGGCGATCACGTCGAGGACCGTCCGGGCGGCCCGCGGATCGAGGCCGCTTGTCGGTTCGTCGAGGAAGACGACCGCCGGCTCGTGGAGGACCGCCACGATCAACCCGAGTTTCTGGCGCATCCCCTTCGAGTAGTCGTCGATCCGACGGTCGGCGTCGGCGTCGAGATCGAACCGATCGAGCCACTCGTCGATCCGCTGGTTGGCCTCGTCCGGCGGAATATCCCGGAGCCGGGCCGTGTACTGGAGCTGTTCGCGGCCGGTGAGTTCGTCGAACACCGGCGGCTCCTCGGGGAGATAGCCGAGCTGTGAGCGGACGCCGTCGCGGTCGTTGACGGGCGTGCCCAAGATTTCGGCTTCGCCGGCAGTTGGCGCGGTCAACGTCGTCAACATTTGCATCGTCGTGGTCTTGCCCGCGCCGTTGGGCCCGAGAAAACCGTAGACAGTCCCCGAGTCGACGCTCAGGTCGAGGCCGTCGACGACGGTCGTCGAGCCGAACTGTTTGGTGAGATCGGTGGCGCGAATCGCCGGCTGCGAGTCGTCGGTCGTCCGCTGGGAAGAGGGTGACATAGAACGCGATCGTTCACCGAACGGTTCGACCAGCGGACACTTTAATAGTCGTGGTCGGTTGCTGGGGCTGTAATCGCCTACCGGATCAGGGCGACAGCGCGTCGACCGCATAGACGCTCGGTTCGGGGGGCTCGTCGCTCGCTGCTGCGACGAGCGCCGCCTCGGCGTCGACCGGGGTCGTCGGATCGTCGGCGAAGACGGCGGTCGCGCCCGCGGCCAGCGCGGCGAGGAGCCCGCCGCCGATCGTTTCGGGCCGCGACAGCGGCGTCCGAATCGCCAGCCGCGACCCCTGCGTGAGCGAGAGTTCCTTGATCACCGCTTCGGCCATCTCGAGCAGCCGCCGATGGCTGTATTCGTCGTCGCCGTCGACGAGCACCGTCGCCTCGGGGTCGACCGACGTCGGCGGGAAGGCGGGGTTCTCGCTCCAGACCTCCTGTTCCCAGTGAGTGGTCGCCGTGGCCTCGGGTGGGCCGCCGAACACCGCGAGGCGTCCCTCCAACGACTCGTAGTCGGCCTCGTCGTCGACAGCCACGAGTCGCACCCGTGCCTCGGCAGTCGGATCGAACGTCGTGGCGGCGCCGAGTTGGGCCGCCCCGAGGAAGGCCAGCAGGGGTTCCGGACGGAGTGCGGGGTCGACCGCGAGTCGGGCGTTGCTGCTGAGCCCCAGATACCGGAGGGCGTTGCCCGACTTGTAGGCGGTGGTGATGAAGTCGTGGTAGCTCATCGCGCGGTCGACCGCCGGCACCGCGACCGCGGATTGGCTCCGTCGTTCGTCGCGCCCCAACAGGTCACCGAGTACAGCCGCGTCCATGGCGGATGTAGGCCACACCGACGCAAAAACACCCCGTTGTCGCTGGCGCGTGCCAACGGAGCCCACAGACACCGCGTTTCCGGTGAAATAGGCCACAACAGCCGCTATCGAGCCCGATATCAACGGCTTGGGATCAGCAGTCGACCGCTCAGAAACTGTTTTTGATCTTCTCGAAAAAGCCCTCCGAGACGTCGACCTCCTCGCCGCCGGCCTCGGCGAACTTCTCGAGGGCCTCCCGCTGGTCCTTGTTCAGCGAGTCGGGCGTGACGACCTGTACCGTGACGAACAGGTGGCCCGAACGCCGGCCGCGCAAGCGGGGCATCCCCTCGCCGCGGAGGCGGAACTGCTCGCCGCTCTGGGTGCCCTCGGGGATCTCCATCTTTTTGGTGCCGTCGAGGGTCGGGATCTCGACGGTGTCGCCGAAGACCGCCTGCGGGAAGGAGATCGCGTGGTTGTAGTAGAGATCGTCGCCGTCGCGTTCGAAGGTGTCGTGGTCGGCGATCTCGATGTCGATCAGCAGGTCGCCGTTCGGCCCGCGGTTCTCGCCGGGCGCACCCTCGCCGTCCATCCGGAGCGTCTGGCCGGCTTTGATCCCCGCGGGCACTTCGACGGTGAGCGTGACCTCGGAGTCGACGATGCCGTCCCCCCCACAGGTCGAACACTGCTTGTCGGCGGTCTCGCCCTCGCCGCCACACCGGGGACAGGTAGAGCGCTGCTGGACGCGGCCGAAGGGGGTCTGCTGGACGCGGGTCACCTGTCCGGTGCCGTCGCACTCACGGCAGGTCGTGACCTCGGCGTCCGGTGGGTGGCCCTCGCCGTTGCAGTCCGAACACGTTTCGGGGCGGGTGATGGTGAATTCTTTTTCGGTACCGTGGTAGGCCTCTTCGAGGGTGATCTCCATCGACGTCCGGAGGTTCCGGCCCTGTCGGGGCTGGTTGCGCCGCTGGCCACCGCGGCCGCCACCGCCGCCGAAGAACTGCTCGAAGATATCCTCGAAACCGCCGCCACCCATACCGCCCATGCCACCGCCGCCGAAGCCGCCAGCGCCGCCGGGACCCTGCCCGTCGAAGCCGCCGCGTTTTTCGGCCTGCTCGAAGCGGTCGTGGCCCATCTGGTCGTAGGCTTGGCGTTTCTCTTCGTCTGTGAGGACCTCCTTGGCTTTCTCGATCTTCTTGAACTTCTCCTCGGCGTTCGGATCATCGCTCACGTCGGGATGATACTCGGCCGCCTTCTTTCGGTAGGCCTTTTTGATCTCGTCTTCGGAAGCATCACGGGAGACCCCGAGCGCCTCGTAGAAGTCCTCGCTCATCAGTTATCAACTGATATTGGGCGGGACTACTTGAAAAACGCGGCTCTCCCGTCGTATGTGAGGCTGCCACGTAGAACGGCCGCCGTCGACCCTGTCAGTCGCCGCTGTCGAGCGATCAGGGCTCGCGTCGCCAGACGACGGCCCCGCTGTCGACCAACTCGACCGTCGCTGCGGCCTCGCCCACTTCGGCGTCGACACTCGGCGCTGCCAGCGCGACTTCCCAACCCTCTGTCGGGAGGTTCGGAATCTCGTCGGCGAGAATCTCGGGTGAGACGTCGACCGGTTGGCCCTCCATGTTGGCCGCGAACAAGAGTTGTTCGTCGCCCGCAGGCGACTCACGCAGGCCGTAGTAGAGCACCGTCCCCTCGGTCGGGTGGCGGTAGTCGAACGTTTCGAGCGACTCGCTGGTCGGATCGGCGGCGGTCCCGGTCTCGCTGTCGGCGACATCGTCGCGGAGCCACGGCCGCTCGTGGCGGAAGGATCGGACCCCCAGATCGAAGGCGGTCCGGTCGTCGTCCTGCTCGTCGACCCAGTGGCTCAGGTTGGCGTACTCGTGGACGTCCGCCATCCACGCTTTGCCGAACTCCTTGAGATCTTTGTACGTGAGGTCGTCGCCCATCGGCGTTCCCATCGACGACAGCAGGAGCGCCATCGCGTCGAGGTCGTAGTCGGTGGCGTCGACCGCGCTGAGCAGCGACCGGACGAACCCGCGGAGCTCGCTTTTGTTCTCGAATCCGAGCGATTTGAGTCGGGGGAAGAAGCGGTCGTCGGCAAAGGCCTCCTCGGTGAGCTGCCAGTCGACGAAGTAGGCCTCCTCGGCGACGACCTTGACGTTCCATGTCCCGTCAGTGTCGCGGATGAACCCCCACGGCCCGCGCATGTTGGCGTTGAGGAAGTCCATCGGGACGCCCGGCAGCATGCAGTGGAACAGCATCGAGGAGGCGGGGTTGTTGTAGGCCGCATCGAGGGTTTCGGGGAGGGTGTCGCCCAGGTTGGGGTTCTCCTGTGGGACGTCCCAACTGTCGCCGACCGCGACCTGCGTGCCGCGCCGGACGGTATCGTGGTTGGCGACGCCGGTCAGCCACTGGCTGCCGAAGTCGGCGACCTCGCGGACGCGCCACCATTTGGTCGCCCAGAACGTGAGCAGCGCAGGCGTGTTGTGGGCGAACGTGACCGGCGACCACTGGAACGAGTGGGGATGCTGTTCGATCAGGCTCCGATAGGAGGAGGCCAGTTCCCAGTCCTCCTGTGGCCACGGTCGACCGTCCTCGTAGATCATCCACGGGCGGTACTCGGTGCCAGCGACCTCCTGCGTAATGGCGTCCATCTCGGCGAGGAACTCGTCGTCGTGGATCATCTCGTCGCGCTCGGGATCGTAGTAGCGGAAGTCCTGCGCGCCGTCGACGCGAATCCCATCGGCGCCGTAGTCCATCTTGCGGCGCTGGAGTTCGAGCAAGATCGCCCGCACCGTAGGCTCCTGATAGTCGAGATGCTGGCCGTACATCCCCGGCCCCTCGAAGAAGTCGTCAGCCAACAGCGGGATCGCGCCGTTGTCGGCGTGGCCCAGCGCGATGTCGAAGACGATCTTGATGGGGTCGGGGAGGTTGTGGCAGGCGGCGATGAAGTCGACGAGTTCGTCGGGTCGACCAGTTTCGAGGACCGAGGGGTTCGGCGCGGAGAAGGCGGAGATGACGATGTCGTACCCCCAGTTGATCATGTCTGGTCGACCGATTCGCACGCCGACCGTCTCGGAATCCGTACTTCGGTCGAGATCGAGCGGGTCCCAGAAGTCGTGTTTTCCGTAGTTCTGGGTCAGCGGCTCGACGGGCATCAGCTGGATCGCGTCGTAGCCGACGAAGTTGCGCTCGGCGGGGGTCAGCGCCTCACCAGTCTCCTGTTTGCGGCCGATCTCCCGGTAGCGCCGGGCCAGCCCGGCGAGGCTTCCTGATTCCGTTGCAGTGCCGGGATGAATTTCGAGCATGCTGACCGCGGGGTCGACCCGCGGCAGGCCGTCGTGCTCGCTGGTCGACACGCGCTCGTCGTCGGTGCCGAGTGCCTCGAAATACTCGCGATCGGCGCGTTCGGCATCGAGCCGGTCGGTGTCGTAACATTCGGCAGGCGCGTAGACGCCGAAGGGGACCGAATCCGCCAGGGGATCGGGCACCACACCCCAGCCGTCGCGGTCGAGGCTGTCGTCTCGGCCCGGCACCTCGCGGCCGTCCTTCTTATAAACGAGCTGGTAGAGCGAGCCCAACTGCTCGCGCGTCCCGACCTGTAGCCCCTCGATGACGCCCCAGTGGTACTCACCCTGTCGACGCAAGGGGACGCGGTGGCGTTCGAACTCGGTGGTCGCCTCCTCGACGGCGGGGTCGACCTCGTCGGTCGGGGTGAACACCTCTAGGTAGACATCGGATTCGGGGATGCCGGCGTCGACGATAGCCGGTGTCCAGAACCCGACCGCGACGGTCCCGTCGTCCTGTGGGTGTGCACCGAGATGCGGGGCGATCCGTTGGGCCGCCTTGAAGGGAGGATGGTCGGCTTCGATTTCGGCCTGCCAATCGAGTCTGTCAGCGGTCGGTTGGGGTTGGAGCTGTGGAGTGGGCATAGTTAGTGGCGTGTTTGATGCAGATTGAGTACTACTACTGTAAATAATAACTAACACCTCCGTAATGTAGTTATTGGATATTCGTGATGGAATTGTTCGTGTGATTGCAGATCGTCGACGCCGTCGATATTCGCAGCTATTGACCGCTGTCGGCTTTGACCGATACACTGTTTAAAACGAGTTATTGACAATTTTTTGTATTATCGGGGACTGATACGAGTATGGCCTCGATGATCAAACGGTTCGTGTTCAGCGAGCCAGCGGGTCGACTCAGCGCAGCGATGCTGTTTTCCGGCTCGTTCGTCTTTCTGAGTGTTTATATGTACTATGGCATTCTACGCGACGTTTCCTCCGGCGAGTCGCTCGTTATCGCAACTGGATTCGCGCTGTCAGGGTTCGCTGAATCACTGCCATCGGAGCGACGACGGGCCGCAGGCGGGTTGCGTCTCACGGCGAGCCTCCTGCTACTCGGTCTTATTGGGCTTCTCGTATTCGCTCCCGAGGTCGTCATCGGGCCACGGTAGGCACCTTATAAAAGCGGCCGGTGGGCTGTCGGCCCATTAGTCAGCCGGTTAAAATGGTGGTGCTGGGTCTACTCGTCGACTTCGACGACCGCGACGTCCTCGACGGTCAGGCCTTCCTCGGCGGCGATGGAGTCGCCGGTCACGAGGTCGGTCGCGTCGACGGTTTTGTCGATGCCGACCGTCTCGGTTCCCTCGCCGAAGTTCAGGAGGACGACGTACTCGGTGTCCTCGCCCTCGCGGCCGAAGGCGACGACCTTCTCGGCGTCGTTGGCCTCGTACTCGATGCGTTCGAGGTCGCCGTTCTCGCCGAGCGCCGGGTGGTTCTCCTTGAGTTCGATCAGGTCGTCGTAATGCTCGCGGATCTCCTCGCGAGCGTGATCCCACGCGAGATGGTCGCGTCGACCGCGCTGGCCGAGTTCCTGCCCACCGTACAGCATCGGAATCCCCGGCAGCGTGAACAGCGCGCCCGCAGCGGCCTTGGTGGCGGCGTCGCCACACTCGACGACGTACCGCGTCTCGTCGTGGTTCTCCATGTAGAGCATGAAGGCCGCGTGGTCCGGGAACGCCGAGCGCTTGCGGCCCTCGACGGCATCGAGGATCGACTCGGCGGGCTGGTGGCCGTTGCCGACCTGCCGGAGCGTGAAGTAGAGCGTCGTATCGAAGTGGATGTCGAACATCCCCTCGTGGAAGTCCGCGATATACGGAATCGTCTCGTCCAGCAGGAGGAATTCGGGGTCTTTCGATTTGACGCGCTCGCGCATCTCCTTCCAGAAGGATTCGGGGACGGCCCACGCCATGTCACACCGGAAGCCGTCGGCGATTTCGGCCCACTCGTCGACCGCCTCAAGCAAGTGTTCGCGGACTTCGAGGTTCGAGAAGTCGAAGTTGGCGATGTACTCCCAGCCGAAGTAGGTGCCGGGCTCGCCGTTGTCCTGCCACTCGTACCAGTCGTAGTACTCCGAATCGGGGTTCTGGTAGGCGTCCTGGAAGTACGGATGGTCTCGTGCCGAGTGGTTCATGACGAGGTCGAACAGCACCGACATGCCGCGGTCGTGGGCAGCGTCGACGAACGACTCGTAGTCCTCGCGGTCGCCGAGGTCGTCGGCGATCGAGAAGAAGTCGGTGATGTTGTAGCCGTGTGGTGCGCCGTCGTGCTGGAGGACAGGGGTGAGCCACAGGCAGTCGACGCCGAGTTCTTCCATGTAGTCGAGGCGGTTTTCGAGGGCCTCGAAGGTGGTATCGGCCTCCTCGTCGTCCGCGGCGTAGCCACGGACGTAGATCTCGTAGAGCGTGACGTCTGTGCCCCACTCCGGGGGATCGTTGGGACGCTCGACGCCGAAACTGCCGGTGGTGGCGACGCCGCCGTCGGTGGCGAGGTCGGTTTCGGCCAGCCGGTCGACGGTGACGGTGTCGGCGACACTGTAGCTCTCGCCGATGGCGACCGCGTGGACGCGGACCTGCTCGTCGATCACGTCGAGCGGGATCCGGAGTTCGCGGTCGTCGATCGCGACATCGCTTTCGGTGACGCCGTCGCGGTCGTCCAGCAGGAACTCCACGTCGAGGTCATCGGGGTCCCGCGTCGAGTCGGGATGGGGCGTCGGGGTGGCGGTGACGACGGCCTCCTCGCCCTCGATGACGGCATCGAGCCGGATGCGCGGTCGACCCGAGCCTTCGCCGCTGGATTCGCCGAGCGCGCCCGAGCCGGAGCCCGAGCCGCTGACGCCGCCGCTTTTGAAGGGTCGCGCCGAACCGCTCTGGCCGCTGTAGCCGCTCATGCCACTCATGCCGCTGCGGCCCGCGCCGGAGCCTTCGCCGGTCGGTCGACGGTCGCTCGGGAAGACGCGGATCGTCAGATCGAATCGGTCCGTGGGGGTGCGGAGCGTCGCCGTGTAGCGGCCGGGGACGTCGGGGACGAACTCCTCGACCGCGTCGTCGCCGAGGGATGTCTCGCTCGCAAGCGGTGCTTCACTGATCGTCCACTCGTAGTCGGCGTCGGGATCGGGATCCCGCGGAGCCAACTGCAGGCTGTCGCCGACTGCGAGGAACTGCGGTGGTCCTGGGTGGTCCATATCCATACTAAAAACACTCCCTCACTTTGGTCTTATGTATTTGGAATGTACAGATAGAGCGAATGTATCTCCGGTTTTCCCCTATTATCTAGTACAGTTCGTCCGTGGTTTTATATGTCGACCCGTCATCGTAACCGTCCGATCCGCGGGAAACGTTCATACGAATTCATGAAGAATTGGGACGTTCGAGCCGCCAATACTTTGTTGTAGACCCCCAATCAGGGGGTACATGCGACTTCGCACTGCGCTGAACCAGTACAAGCGCCATAGGGGTCGACGCTTTCCCGAGGAGTGTCGAACCACCGACGGCGCGTTTTCGGCCCACGGCGATCGACTCGTCTACGTCGATCCCGAGGGCAGTCTCCGCGACTATTCGTCGGCGCTTTCCGGACTCTACGGTATCGACCGGTCACGGCTGGGCATCGAAACCGCCGACGGCACCCGGTGGTTCGACGAGTTTTCGACCGTCAGACAGCACTACTACCGCGAGACGAACGTCGTCGAAACCGAGTACGACGCCCGCGGGTTCACCGTCCACCAGTACGATCTCACGTTGGGGCGGGCCCACCTCACTCACGTCGAACTCCGGGGAGCGATCCCTGCCGACGCCGAACTGACGGCGTTTCTCACCTTCGCCCCCGAGGGCAAGGAGACGCAGGTCGGTCGACTCATCCACGAGGACGTCGGCCCCGACGACACCAAGACGGTTGAGGTGTTCCACCGCTCGGAACACGACTACGTCACCGCCTCCAACGGGATCACCGACGTGCGGGGACAGATTCCCGAGCGGTTCGAGGAGATGCTCTCGGAGGACGCCTACGAGTTCCCGCGGGACGCCGTGATCGACCGCTTCGAGGATACCCACCTCAGCGGCGACGTGGTGGTCAACGCGCCGCTCAAGCAGAGCGGCCGGGCGGCCAGAACCACGCTGGTAACCCAGTTGTCGGACCACGACACGCTTGGACGCGAGGACGCGCTGACCGACATCCGTCGCTGTGCGGAGGCCCACCGGACGGCCGACGATATCCGGGATGCCGGACTGGAGCGCACCGAGGTTTCGGTGCCCGACTCGGCCCCCAACGGCGCGGTCGTCCGGTCGGATCTCCGGGCGTTATCGCTTTTGACCGCCCCGACCGGTGCCCACATCGCGGCCCCCGAGTTCGACCCCTTCTACAGCCATTCGGGCGGCTACGGCTACACGTGGTTCCGCGACGAGGCCGAAACCGGCCGCAACCTCCTGGAGGCCGACAGTCTGCTCGATCTCGACCTCCAGCGGGATATCGAGACCACCGCCGCGTTCTTCTGTGACACCCAACGACCAGACGGCTCGTGGTCCCATCGGGCGTGGGCCGTCGACGGCTCGCTCGCGCCGGGGTGGGCTCACGGCCGCGTCGAGGGCGCGGGCAACGACGAGTATCAGGCCGACCAGACCGCCAGCGCCGTGGCCTTCCTCGCCACGCTGCTGACTGAACGCGGCGAGAGCCTCTCCGAGGGGCTCGAACGATCGGTCGAGGAGACGATCCACGACGCCCTCGACGTGCTCGACGAGACCCTCGAAGACGATGGCCTCCCGGGACGGTGTCAGAACCTCTGGGAGAACATGGACGGCCGCTTTACCCACACTGCGGCGGCCTACCTCACCGCGTATGCAACGGTCGCCGACGCCCCGGTCGACCACCACACCGCGACTCACGCCCGCGAGCAGGCCGACACGATCGTCGAGAGCCTCGACAAGCTCTGGAGCACACAGCGGGAGATCTACGGGCTCCGGCTCAACAAAAGCGGGAAGATCGACAGCCGCGTCGACTCGGGGACGTTCGCGCTGGTCGACGCCATCATCGCCTACGACCGGATCGCCGACGTCGAGACGTCGACGCTCGACCGACTGACCGACCACATCCGCAACGTCTTCGATACCCTCTATCGGGATCCGGAAGACAGCGACGTGGCGGGACTGGCCCGCTTCGAGGGCGACACGTGGCGCTCGGCGGGTCAGTCCGGCGAGAAAGTCTGGAGCGTGGCGACCGCGTGGGGCGTCAACGCCGCGGCCGATCTGGGCGTGCTCCTGTCGGCCCACGACCACGAGGACGACGCCGAGGACCTCTTCGAGATCGCCGAAACCCTCTATACGCACCTGCTGCCGGACGGGCCGCTGGCCAGCGAGGCGGGCTATCTCGCCGAGCAGGTCTTCGACGACGGCACGCTCGACGGCGCGGCCCCGCTGGGCTGGTCCCATGCCCTTCGGCTCCGGGCGACCGCCGTCCTCCGCGAGCAGAACGCCCTGCCGGTGTCGACGCCAGCCCCGTCGGGTCCCGAAAGTCGGCCACGGTGGACCACCGGCGAGAAGTACGGCGTCGCCACCGTCGCCGACCACGGCGACGAAGACGCCTCGAAGGTCTGGTACACCCTCACCGAGGGCGCGCTGACCGAGGTCCGGTTCCCGCGTGTGGACCTGATGAACCTCCGGACCGTCGACTTCCTCGTCGCCGATACCGACACGAAATCGGGCTACACGGCTCGAACGCATAACGAGACCCGGCGGGACGACGACGCCGACACCATCGAGCGCCGCGTCGAGCCGACCGACGACGACGCGCTACTCTTCCGCCACGTCATCACCGAACGCGGCGACGGCCGTGGCCACGAGTGGACGCTGACCGTCGAGTACGCCATCGACCCGAACCACGACGCCATCGTCGCCGACGTCGACTTCGAAGTCGACGACGACAACGAGTACGAACTGTACGCGATGGCCGACATCGCGCTGACAAACACTGGCACCCGCGACCGGGGCTACCGGCTCGGCGAGACCGGCAACTACCATCTGGCCGCCCGCGATGCCGAGGCCTACGACACCGGCTCCGAGCCGCTGTTGGCCGACGAGAACGGCGACACCTACAGTGTAGCGATGGCGATGACCACCGCCAGCCGCTTCGACTGGGCGACCGTCGGCTCGGCCGGCTCCGAGCGGCTCTCGAAGCTGTTCGCCGACGGGACACGGCCGATCCCCACCGACCGCCTCGACGACGACAGCATCGTGCTGGTCGGGCGGCTCGGCAGCGGCGACCTCGAGGAGACGCTGGCGCTGGGGTTCGGCGAGAACGCCGACACCGCCGCCGCCCTCGGCGAGGCCGAAGGCGCACTCGCCCGCGGCTACGAGAACGTCCGGTCGGACTTCGCCGAGACGTGGCAGGAGTTCCTCGCCGACAAGCCGTTCCCCGACTCGGTTCGGGGTGACGACAACCTGCTGGCCCAGTACAAGAGCTGTCTGATGGCCCTGCGGGCGGTCGAAGACAAGACCTACATGGGTGCTGGCATCGCCAGTCCCTCGGTGCCGTGGGGCGAGGCGGTCACCGCCGACGAGCCCAAGGGGTACGGCTACAACTTCGTCTGGTCGCGGGATCTGTATCAGGTCTTTACCGTCTTCGAGGCGCTCGACGACCTCAAGACGGCGACCGACGCGCTGCAGTACATCTTCGAATACCAGCAGGACGAGGAGGGGTTCATCCCCCAGAACACCTACGTCAACGGTCTCACCCGGTGGGGCGGCGAGCAGATCGACAACATCTCGTTCCCGCTGATCATGGCCTATCAGCTGGCCGAAAGCGGCGTCGACTTCGGGGACGTCGAGTACGACTACATCAACGTCAAGCGCTCGGCGGACTACGTCGCCCGCAATGGGCCAGCCACCGCCCAAGAGCGCTGGGAGGAGGAGGCGGGCTACTCGCCGTCGTCCATTGCGGCGGAGATCGCCGGCCTCGTCTCGGCGGCCGATCTCGCCATCGACTCCGGCGAGCCCGGCGACGCACTGCCGTGGCTGGCGCTGGCCGACGAGTGGACCGACCGCGTCGAGGAGTGGACCGCGACCGAGACCGGTACCGACCTCCACACCCACACGCCGTACTACGTTCGCGTCACCCGCGACGGCAACCCCGAGGCGGGTCATCTGCGGACGCTGGCCAACGCCGGGCCGACGCTCGACGAACGGGAGATCATCGACGGCGGCTTCCTCGAACTCACTCGCCTGGGGATCAAACCCCACGACGACGAAGTGATCGAGAACTCGCTCGTCGAGGTCGACGAGACGATCCGGGTCGACACCCCACAGGGTCCGGCCTTCTATCGGTACAACGGCGACGGCTACGGCGAGCGCAGCGAGGAAGCCGAGGGTGCGCCGTGGTCGGTCCAGACGAAAGGCAAGGGCCGGCTCTGGCCCATCTTCACCGGCGAGCGCGGCGAGTACGAACTGCTGGCGGGCACCGACGAGGGACCGCTTGAGCCGCAGTCGCTGCTGGAGACGATGGCCGGCTTCGCCAACAGCGGGCGGATGATCGCCGAACAGGTCTGGGATCGCCACATCGAAAACGACTACAACTGGGATATCGGCGAGGGCACCGGCGCGGCCACGCCGCTGGCGTGGAGTATGGCCCAGTTCATCCGGCTGGCCCACGGGATCGACGCGGGCGAGCCCGTCGAACAGCCGACGGCGGTCGCCGACCGGTATCTCGGTCGTGACCGCGGCGAGGAACCCACGCTCCGTGTCGAGACGCGGATCGTCGACGACACGCTCCGGGTGACCGGTGAGACCGACGCCGAGCTGGTCGCGGTCAAACTGACCGCCGACAGCGTGATCGCCGAGGTCGAAGACGGAACCTTCGAGCTGACGATCCCGATCGGTCACGGCGAGGTACCGGTGACGGTTGCGGCCGCCACCGATACCGACCTGCGGCAGGCAGCCACCGCCGTCGAGCGCTTTACGATCTGAGGCGACGCCGCGTTTCTTTTTATGCCCCCGTTCGTAGGATCTGTATGTCGACCTACAGACGCCGGACCAGAATCCGGGCACCCCTCGAAGCGGTCTGGGAATTCCATGCGACGACCGACGGACTGGAGGCGCTGACCCCCGGCTGGATGGGCCTCGACGTGGAGTCGGTCCGCGGGCCCGATGGCGAAGCCGACCCCGAGGAACTGCTCGCGGGCAGCGAGATCGAGATGCGGTCCAAACCGTTCGGCGTGCTGCCGGCAAGCCGGTGGCTCTCCCGGATCGTCGACCGGCGCGAAGAGCCGGGCTACTGTATGTTCCGCGACGACATGCTTGGCGGTCCCTTCGCGCTGTGGATCCACACCCACGAGTTCTACGGCGACGGCGACGAGACCGTCCTCGTCGACAGCGTCGAGTACGAACTCCCCGCACCGCTTGGCGGCCGGGTCGACCCCGCGGCAGTCGTCGGCTTCGAACCCATGTTCCGGTATCGCCACCGCCGGACGAAGGAGTTGCTCGAAGGCGACCACTGAGCGACGGCGGCGGCCGGAGCGAACCCCAACCTGTTTTACGAACCGGCTGCCAACGGGTGCCTATGGCAGACCACGCACACGAATCCGAGTCGGGGCGAGTCACCTCCCCGATGCAGTCGTTTACGACCGAGCAGGCGATGACCGGCGGCGCGGTGTTGCTCGTCGGCCTGCTGATCGCCTTCGGGCTCCCACTGCTGCTGTAGCGTTCGACGGAGCCGCGGTCGGGGCGAGGCTGTTGTCCGCGGTGTGCCCGCCGCGTGCCTAATTCAGGACCCAAAACCGGTAGTTGAGGAACGCGGCGAACGAGACCCACAGGAGGTACGGCACGAGCAGGACGGCCGCCCGACGATCGACGCGGCCGAACGTCCACATCGTGACGACGATAAGCAGCCAGAGGACGCCGATCGTCGCCAGCCCCCAGCCGATCGCCTGCAGCCCGAAGAAGACCGCCGACCAGCCCAGATTGAACGCGAAGTGGACCGCGAAGACGCCGCCCGCGAGCCGGACTCCGCGGGGTGAGACGTCGACGCGTCGCCAGACGAGCCACACAGCCGTCCCGATGAGCACGAACAGGGCGGTCCAGACGGGGCCGAACACCCAACTCGGCGGCGCAAGCGCCGGTCGCTGAAGCGTCTCGTACCACATGTCGAGGCCTTGGGCGGTGAAGACGGCCCCGGAGGCGCCGACGATCTCAACGGCCAGAATAGCGACCGCGAGCGCGAGTATCGGGCGATCGTGTGGCAGGCGGCCGAACCGAGCGCGGAGGGATGCCATGCGGTCCGATTCGACCGGTCGACACAAAACAGGTATGTCAGGAGTCGAGTGTGGCCGACGAACACCGGCCGTTGCTTCTCAACACGGCGTTCGTCTCCGGTCGTCTCGGGAATCGAACAGTCACGACCCCCGTCGCGTCCATCGGTTTATCGGCTCGCCCGACGAACATGTGACTGAGTGCCACAGGCACGTGATTCCACATGAACGACGCCGACAACTACTACCGAGAGCTGATCGAGGACCGATGAACCGGCTGGCAGCCGTCCGCCGCCGACTCGGTCGACCGCGCGGCCGCAGCCATCGGCGAACCGCTGTCGCCGCCCGACGCCGACTACGTCTGACATTTCGCACCGACAGTCGGCTCAGGAGAACAGTTCTTGTCGGAAGTTGTCGACCGGAGAGGGCTCGTCGTGATCGCCCTCTAGCCGCGGGAGCTGGCGATCGAGTGCGTCGACGACCGCCTCCAGATCGTCGACGCTTTCGCGGTCGTAGGCGACCGTGCCGAACGGCCAGACGTTCCCGTACAAAATCAGGTCGTCATCGGTGAGTTGGTAGCCGTCAAAGTCGTCCCACGGGAGGTGGCCGAACGTCGTGACCAGCCCCGCGTCGATGATCTCGTACTGCCGGCGGCGGAGCCGGCTGAGATCCTGCACGAACTGGAGCCCGCCGATCGCAACCCACAACAGCGCCATCCCGGGGCGTCCATCGAGTGCGTTCCGGATCACGAACCCGGCTGCGACGACCGCGGTGGCCGCTTGGAGGAGCCGAACCCGTCCCCGCTCGGGGCGTCGTTTGGCGTGCCACGTGAGCCGGCTGTCGGTCTCGGCCCGGCTCCGGTCGACGATCGCACGGTCGGCGACGTAGCCGACGAGAAACGCTGCAGCCAGTCCGAGGACGAACCCGACACCGAACGGGAGCGCAGCCACGAAGCCCTCGGTCGGCGTGGCCACGAAGCCGACGAGCGGCACGATGCCGGCGACGGCGAGAAGCCCGGCGAACTCGATGCCCTTGCGGAACCGCCGGGCCGGATCGTCGACCCGTCGGAGGCCGCGTTTGGCACCGACAGTCCCGAGGGCGAACACGCTGACAGCGAGGGCCGTGTCGACGACGGTTATCGAGCCATCGAACGGGCCGCCGATCGCGTACCCCAGCGGCGGCACGACGACGCTGACGGCCACCACGCCGAACAGCATCGCAAGCCGGTCACGAAGGTGTCGCATGCGCCACCGTTCATCAGTCGATCACAAATAACTGTTCGAATGACACGATGGGTTCGGTGGGTGGGGTCGGCAACGCACCCACAGTTACGACGACAACAGGTCCCGAAACCCGTCGACGACCGAGGGATCCTGTTGTACACCGTCCTGTCGTGGGAGATATCGATCCAACGCCTCGACGACGGCCTCCAGATCGTCGACGCTGGCTCGGTCGTAGGCGATCGTGCCGAACGGCCAGACCGAGCCGTACAACAGCAGCGCGTCGTCGGTGCATTCGTAGCCGTCGAACGTCGACCACGGGAGGAACCCGAAGGCCGTGATCAACCCGTCGTCGACGAGTTCGTAGCGGCGGTGGCGCTGGCTCGCCACGAGATGCCCGAACAGCAACAGGCCGACCAGTGCCCAAAACGCCGCCAGTAGCCGCCCGCCGGCCGTGCCGACGAGGATGGCGACGACGAACGCCGCGGTCGCGCCGGCAACCCGCATCGCCCGGACCCACGTAGCTTCGGGTCGTTTCGTCGCCCGCCAGACGAGTCGGTGGTCGGTCGCGGCCCGCGAACGCTCAACGACGGTCCGGTCGGCGACGTAGCCGACGAGAAACGCCGCCAGAAAGCCGGCGACCCCACCGACGCCGAACGGGACCGCAGCGAGGAGCCCGGCGATGAGACTCACCGGAAACGCCGCGATCATCGTCGCTCCCGCAAGGCCCAACAGCCCGCCGAGTTCGGTGCCGTTGCGGAACCGCTCGGCGGGGTCGGCCAGCCGCGGGATGCCGACGGCAGCCCCGCCGGCACCGACGGCGAACAGCCCCACGACGACGCCGGCGTCGACGGCGGTCAGCCCGCCGTCGAACGGGCCGCCGATGAGATATGCCACCGGCGGCGCGGCTGTACAGGCGGTCCACACCCCCAGCAGTGCCCCGAGGCGACCGACGAGGGAACGCATAGCCGAACGTTCACTGCGAAGAAGAAAGTAGTTCCGGACGACAGGTCAGTCGACGCGTTCGATCCGCTCGCTCGGTTCCGAATCGAGGTCGACCGCGCCGTCGCCGGCGACTTGCCAGACGGTATCGAGGAGGTTCGTCTTGTAGCTCGCCGGGCCTTTGTGATCGAGGGCGGCGGCTCGCTCGCCGATCAGCCCGAATGTGAGGGTGGCGTGAAGCGCCGCCGTCAGCGGGTCCTCGACGCCCCCGCAGAACGTCGCCACGGTGCTGCCGAGCAGACAGCCCGTGCCGACGACCTCGCCCATCATCTCGTGGCCCGCCTCGACGCGGTAGGCCGCCTCGGCGTTGGCGACGACGTCGACCGAACCGGAGGCGACGACGACGGTGTCGGTCGACGCCGCCAGCGCTCGGGCGGTCGCCTCGATCTCCTCGTACTCGCCGACTGACTCGACGCCCTTGACCTCGGCCTCCGCGCCCGCCAGCGCGGTGATCTCGCCGTAGTTGCCCTTGATCGCCGCGAGATCAGCCTTGTCGACCAACTGCTCGACGAGGTCGTTACGCGTGGGCGTCGACCCCATCCCGACCGGATCGAGGACGACCGGAATCCCGCGCTCGCTGGCCGCGCGGCCGGTCTCGACGAGCGCCTCGTTGATCGAGGCGTTTACTTGGCCGGTGTTGAGCAGGACCGCATCGGCGGCCTGCGCCATCTCCGGACCATCGTTCGGCCCGTCGGCCATCACCGGCAGCGCCCCCCAATTGAGGGTGCTGTCGGCCAGCGCACTGATCGTCACGCGGTTGGTGAGATGCTGGACCAGCGGCTCGGCCGCGCCGACGGCGGCGATCGAGTCGGTCAGTGCGGCCGCCGAGCAGTCGGGGGCGTCAGTCATCGCTGGCGTCGACGGGTTCGGCCGTCGCCTCCTCGCCGTCGCTGCCCGTCGCGCCGTCGACGGCCGCCCGGAGATCGGCCGTGGCGGCTGCCGGGTCGTCGGCTGCGGTGATCGCGCTGATGGCCGCCACGGCGTCTGCCCCTGCCTCGATGGCTGCCGCGGCGTTTTCGGGGGTGACCCCGCCGATGGCGACGACCGGAATCTTGACCGCATCGGCGATGTTCGCGAGGGTGTCGAGCCCGAGCGCGTCGTCGACCGATTCGGCGTCGGCCTTCGAGTCGGTGCCGAACACCGCCCCGACCCCGAGGTAGTCCGCGCCAGTGATCGCCGCGAGTCGGGCCTCCGAGACCGTCGCGACCGACGCGCCGATGGTCGCCTCCGGACCGAGGATCTCGCGGGCCGCCGAGACGGGGAGGTCCGACTGGCCGAGGTGGACGCCATCGGCCCCGACTGCGTGGGCGAGGTCGACCCGGTCGTTGACGATGAGGTCGACGCCCGCGTCGGTGGTCAGGTCGCGGATTTCACGGCCCAGCTCGTAGCGTGTCTGGAGGTCGGTCCCCTTCTCGCGGAGTTGGACGGCGTCGACGCCGCCGTCGATGGCTGCCTCGACGATCTCGGTCGTCGACCGGCCCTTCGAGAGCGACGCCTGCGTGACGAGGTAGGTATGCCACTGGTCGGGATCCATGACTGGTCGTTCAGCGTGGTGACTCAAGCGGGTTACGGTATCGTGTAGCACCACCCCAGCGGCAAAACCAACAGACGCAAGCACCGGGAGTCGAAGGCCCGTGTATGGATCGGCTCCGCCGGCTGCTGGCGTTCGTTGCCGCCCTACTGGAGCGGGCCGGCATCATCGAACGTGGCCGGCTCCGCTCGACCGTCGACCTCGCGTGGCCCCGCGTGGTCACCGGCTTTGCGATCATGTCGAAACAGACCGCCGACCTCGCGATGGTCGGGATGGTGCTGGGTGCGCCCGCGGTCGCCGGGCTGGCCTTCGCCGGGGCCTACTGGACGCTCGGCAAGTTCGTCGCCATCGGCCTCGCAGGGGGGACGGTCAGCCTCGTCTCCCAGAACTACGGCGGCGACGAGGCCGGCCGAGCGGCGCTGGTGGTCAAACAGAGCGTCTGGATCGCCCTCCTCTTGGCGGTGCCGGTCGTCGGGGGGTACGTCGCCTTCGCCGGCCCGCTGATCGGCCTGCTGAGCGACAACGCCGCGGCCGTCGGCTACGGCACGACCTACCTCGCGGTCGTCGCCCCCGGCCTCGGCTTCGAGTTCCTCAACATGATCGCCAGCCGGACCTACGCCGGGGTCAGCGACACCGTCACGCCGATGGTGGTCCGGGCCGGCGGCGCGGTCGCCAACGTCCTCCTCAGCGGCAGCCTGATCTTCGGCTTCGGGATGGGCGTGACCGGCGCGGCCATCGGGACGGCAGTGTCGACCGGGCTCGTCACGCTGGTTTTTACGTGGGGGATGTTCGGCCGCGAGTACTTCGGCCGCGGGGCGAGTCCGGTGGCCCTGTCGGTCGACGGCCCGCAGGTCGACCGCGAACTCGCCGGCCAGTTGGTCCGGGTGTCGACCCCGCTGGTGGCCCGCCGGCTCGCACAGGGGTTGGTCGTCTTTCCCCTCCTCGGTATTGCCGACCGCTTCGGGCCGGAAGCTGTCGCGGCCCTCGAGGTCGGTCGCCGCGTGCGAAACCTCGCCAACAGCGTGACGTGGGGGTTTTCGATCGCCGCGAGCACGCTCGTCGGCCAGCGACTCGGCCGCGGCGAGGAACGCGACGCCGGAGCCTTCGGCAGTGAGATCATTCGGCTGTCGCTGGTCGTCTACCTCGTTGTCGCCGCCGTCGTCGCCGCCTTCGCCGGGCCGATCGCGGGCGTGTTCGTCGACGATCCCGCCGCGGTCGGCCTGACGACCGAGTTCGTGATCGTGGCGGCGGTGAGCGTGATCCCGTTGGGCGTCGGCGGCTCGGTAACGGGTGTGCTCAGAGGGGCCGGCGACACCCGCGTTCCGTTCTACGCCTCGCTGATCGGTCTCTATCTGTGTGCGCTGCCGACGGCCTATCTGGGCCTCGTAACCCCGCTCGGCGTGACCGCGCTCTATCTCGCACTCGTCGTTGAGACGACCGTGCCGGCGGCGATCATGCTCCGGCGGTTCCGCACCGACCGCTGGAAGGCGGTCAGTCGGGCCTACCGTCCCTCGGCCGATGACTGAGTCGACCCCGCTACCGGAGTTCGGCGGCGAACCAGTCGGCAGCCACGTCAGCGACTTCCGCTAGTTCACCCTCTCCCGAAAAGAGGTGACCGGCTCCCGCAACGACGTGAAGCTCCGTCTCGCAGGCTAACTGCGCGTCGGCCTCGCGGTTCAGATCGAGGACTTGGGTGTCGTCGCCACCGACGATCAGGAGCGTCGGGCTCTCGACGTCCGCGAACACGTCACTGGCCATGTCGACCCGACCGCCGCGGGAGACGACAGCATCGATGTCCTCCATGCGGGCGGCTGCCTGAAGGGCTGCGGCCGCGCCGGTGCTGGAGCCGAACAGCCCGACGGCTGACCCGGTGGCCGCCTCCCGTGCATCGAGCCAGTCGACCGCGCCGACCAGCCGGTCGGTCAGCAGCGGGATGTCGAATCGGTTGGCTCGGACTCGATCCTCTGCCTCGGTCAGAAGGTCGAACAGCAGCGTCCCGAGGCCGCGGCTGCGGATCACTTCAGCGACGTAGTTGTTCCGCGGGCTATGGCGGCTTGATCCGCTGCCGTGGGCGAAGACAACGATACCTGGCGCGTCGTCGGGCACGGCGAGCTTACCGTCGAGGGTCACGTCGTCGAGTTCGATCTCGACACGGGATTCGGTGTGCTGTGCCATGCTGTGACTAGGTAATCGAGTGGCATTACCGTAGGGATCGGTCGACTCGCTGGAAGAACCGGTCCGGTATTATCGGGGTGCTGGCTCGTAGCCCTCGCCGACCGCGACGCGGAGCGACCGCGGGCGGATGCGGAGCGCAAGCCGACTGCGGCGGACGATCTCGCCGTCGAGGCTGAACGCGACCGGCCCGTCGTCGACGGTGATATCGATCGCTGCCACGGTGTACCGGGCGGTCCACCGGCTTTCACGGTTGAACAGCCGCTCGGCGGTCGCGGTTTTCAGCAGTCCGACCGATCCCCGGTCCCTAACGAGGGTGATATCGAACCGTCCGTCCTCCACGTTCGCTTGCCGGCTGCCGCTCGGGGGGAACCGCCGGGCGTTGCCGATGAGGACGCCGACGGCCTCCCCAGCCCACACCGGACGGCTGTCGGGCTCGTCGTACATCTCGACGGTAATGCGGATGTTGTCGAAGCTGCGAACGGTTCGAAGCGTCGACAGCAGGTAGGCCGCCGTCCCGAACCGACGTTTCAGCTCGCGGCTCGTCGCGGCGCTGGCTTCGGCGGTCAGCCCGCCGACACAGGAGTTGACGAACGGTCGACCGTCGGCGAACGCGAGGTCGATCCGACGGCGCTCGCCGCGATCGAAGACGTCGAAGGCCTGCTCGATGCCGGTGACCCCGATGTTCCGGGCGACGTTGTTCCCCGTCCCGCAGGGGACGACGCCGACGGTAACCTGGTTGAGCCCCCCGGTGGCCGCGACGCCGCGCACCACCTCGTTCAGCGTGCCGTCCCCGCCAGCCGCGGCCACGAACGTCGTGCCCCCCGCGACCGCCTCGCTGGCGAGGTCGACGCCGTGGCCCGCGTGGTCGGTCTCACGGACCCGAAACCCGTGGTCGGCTGCCGCCGCCCGGACCGCCGGAACGTGGTCGCCGCTACCGCTCACCGGGTTGCAGACGACGACCGGCCTGTCGGTGCCGCGTGGAACCATTCGGGAGCCGACCGCGGGGCCACGGAGGGTGACGGCGGGCATCCTCAAGACAGTTGTTGCCGGCGGAGTCGCAGGCGCGGCCGATCTCGGGCTCGGTCGACTCTCGGGCTCGGTCGACTCTTCACTGTCTTCGAGTCTCCCCCGAGCCGACCTATCTTTCAGTCGGGAATCAGAGCTAAGTAATTCAGCGGCGGCCGTACTAGACGGATAATTATGAGCAATACAGACACCGGTCCCCGTAATATCACGACCGATCACGAGACGATCAGGGAGTGGGTCGAAGACCGGGACGGGCGGCCTGCAGGCGTCCCCGGAGAGACCGACGACATCGCCGGGAGCCTCTATATCGTCAAGGAGGGAGAGGCGATAGAGGGGCTCGAACCGATCTCGTGGGAGGCGTTCTTCGAGACGTTCGAGGACGGGGGGTTGGCCTTCGTCTATCAGGATCGGGACGTCGGCGAGGCCGACGACTGGCGCTACGACCTGATCGACCGCGAAGAGGTCGCCGAACGGGCGTCGCTGGAGACCACCGACGTCGAGCAGTCGCTGCTCGACGGCGAGGTCGTCCGGAGCGAACTCACCGAGACGAAAGTCATCGAGACGACGGTCGTCGAAACCGACCGGATCGAAAGCGAGGTCGTCGACAGCGAGATCGTCGAGCGCAATCCCGTCGACCGCGAGACGCTCACCCGTGAGGTCATCGGCGTCACTTTCGCGGACGCGCCGGCCGATCTCACGCCGCGGCTTCGATCGGAACCGACCGACGAGCCGCCGGCCGCCGCCGACGGTTCCGATCACGACCCGACGACCCCGGAGGACAGCCCGGTCGACGAGCCGGCCGACAAGACGATTCCGGACCCGCCGGTCGAGCGCCGATCGACCGACCGCGAGGAGGCCAACCGAACGGCGACGAGTCAGGAGTCGATGAAGCGGGACGCAACCGGCCAACAGCCCGGCGACCGGCGGGCGAACAAGCGCCGAGCGGACGCCGACTCGTCGGCCGATCGACAGCCCGAGGACACCGTAACCGACCGCCAGCCGGTCGACGAGACGACCGCCGAGCCCGCGACCGGAGGAGCCGATGCGGAGCCGGCAGTGGGGCTGGCAGTCGGCGACGGCGTCGTCCTCGAGGTCCACGACACCGTTCGGACGACCACCGAGCTGTTCGACCGCAAAACCGTCGAGAGCCGCGTCGTCGACCGGGAGATCACCGAGGCGGATACCGTCGAGAGCGATGCGATTGACATACAGGGGATCGAAGAGAGCCTCCTCGAAAGCAGTCTGATCGAGGGGGAGATCGTCACCGGTGAGACCGATGAGGCCGACACCTCGGCGGCGAGCCTGCCGAGCGGGGCGATCGAAAGCGAGCGAACCGAGGGCGAGACGGTCCACAGCCAGTTCGTCGAGCGCCGACTCGTCGAGACCGAGTCGACCGAACACCGCCAACTGACGTGTGACATCGCCGAGCATCTGCTGGCCGATACCGTCGACAACCGGCGTACGGTGGTCGAGCGAGCGATCGTCGACCGGGAGGCCGGCGAGGAGGTCATACTCCAGCAGCCCGAAGCGGGCGTCCGGACGACCGACGAGACACCGGCTACCGAGGAGTCCGCGACGCCGACCGCCGGAGCCGACGCGGAACTGGCGAGCGAGCCCGGCGGCGACGCAGGCGAAGCGGGGTCGACCGCCGACGAAGCCGCAGCGAAGCAGGCGCTCACCGACGACGAGATCGGCAAACAGGTGATCTCCGGCACCAAAGACATCGGGGTCGTGAGCGACGTCGACGCCGAAACCCAGACGCTGTACGTCGACCCCGAGCCGAGCCTCGCCGATCGGGTCAAAGCTGCCCTCGACTGGGGCGATACCGACGAGGACAGCTATTCGGTCGGTGCGGACCAAATCCAGGCCGTCGAGGACGACGAGATACGGATCTCCGACCGCTGAGGCGGCGTCAGTCCGCACGAACCCGACCCGTCGACCGGCCGGGAGTTCGTCCGCTCGCGGAACTCGGTCCCCGCCGACGCACGGAAGTCGACCCCCAGGGGAGAGTCTCGCGAACAGCGTGTAATTGGAATCCTATCTCACTAAATAGCAAGCAACTAATATTAATAATAGAAATATCTAATCAAAACTTCTGGAAGAAGTGTAATGCAGTAACTACTATATATCCACCCGATAATCCCAAAGCATGAGCGACCGGGCACTCGTCGTCGACGACTCCTCGTTCCAGCGGACTATCGTCTCGAATACCATCGAGGAGTGGTTCGAAATCGTCGCCACCGCCGAAAACGGGAAAGAGGCCATCGACCAGTTCAAAGAAGAACGGCCGGATGTCATCACGATGGACATCATGATGCCGGAGATGGACGGCATCACCGCCGTAAAGAACATCAAGGAGATCTCTCCGGAGACGATCATCGTGATGGTCACCAGCGTCAAACAGAAACAGAAGATGCGGGAGGCCGCCCGTGCAGGGGCCGACGGCTACGTCACGAAACCGGTCAACACCGAAAAACTCCGCGAGGAGTTCGCCGACGTCCTCGACTGGCCCGCCGCGAGCCAACAGAAGTAGCTTCGGTACGCTCGTTGCTTCGGTTGCCGATAGCGGATGGTTTCAGCGGTCGACGAGCAGCGCCTCGGCAGTGTCGACGCCGTTCCAGAACGCCTGGTGGGCCCGTCCCTCGCCGACGAGCCAGTCGCCGGCGAGGAACAGCGACTGCCCACGGAGGGCGTCGACGATCCCGTCGTCGAGACCGGCATCCGGCAGGGCATACCGCCAGCCTTGATCGTCGACCCAGCCCGGCTCGGCGAGCCGGTCGTCGTCCAGCAGGTCGGCGACCATGCCGGCGGCTTCGTCGGCCGCCGAATCGAGAGGGTCGTCGTAGTGGGCGGTCGACCAGTCGGGGGCCATCTGGACGACCAGCAGGCTCTCGCCGTCGGGGACGTGGCCCGCCTTACAGGATTCCCGTGCCAGCCACCCGATGGGGTGGTCGCGGTCGGTGTTGACCAGCGCGTAGAACGGGCGGTCGATCTCGAAAGGATACTGGAGGACTACGGTTCGGATCGTCCGGAACGGCACCTCGCGGACGGCCTCGGTCGCCCCCTCGATTGTGGCCGCTACGTCGCTTTCAGCGTCCTCGACGGCCGTCGACGCCAGCAGGTCGGCGGTCTGGGGGGCCGGCGGCGTGAGGACGACCGCCTCGAAGGGACCGTGACTGTCGCCTTCGGTGTCCGACAGCCGCCAGCCGTCGGCCGTCCGGGTGAGACCGTCGACGCGAGTGGTCTTGTGGACCGTGGCGTCGGTCTCGTTCAGGACGCGCTTAGCGAACTGGGTGATCCCCTCGGTCCACGTCCACTTGTGCGCCTCCCGGCGGTCGCCCGGCGAGATCTCGCCGTCGGCGTCGAACGTCCAGACCGGTTGGTCGATGTCGACCAGTCCCTCGTCGCCGAGCTCGCGGACCAACTCGTCGGTCCGGTCGCCGCCGTCCTTGATGTAGTTCGCGCCGTGGTCGTAGCGACAGCCGTGCTTGCGGCGGGTCGCCGCCCGGCCGCCGACGCCGCGGCTCTTCTCGAGGATCGTCACGTCGACCGGCTCCTCGCGGAGTCGGTACGCGACGCCAACACCTGCCAGTCCTGCGCCCACGATACAGACCTCGCCGTCGCCCGTTGCTGCTGCCATACTCGCTGTACGGTGGCCACGGGCTAAAATCCCCGTTCCATCCCGTGTTCTCGCTGCCGCTGTTGCACACAGTTTTCCCCCTACCGTTCATTGATTCCGATATGTACGATGCGGTGATATTCGATAACGACGGGGTGTTGGTGTCACGGACACCCTACGACGTGCTGCAGGAGGCGACGTGGGCGGCGTTCGACGCCGCCGGCGTCGACGACCCCGACCCGGCGCTCGTCGAGTCGCTGGCGGTCGACGTCTCGCCCGCGGACGTTCGGGCGGTCTGCAGTAGGTACGGGCTCGACCCTGAGGCGTTCTGGGCGCGGCGAGATCGGCTGTCGGCCGAGCGCCAGCAGGCCGAGGCCCGCGCCGGCCGGAAAACCCCATACGAGGACGTCGCGGCCCTCGATCGGCTGTCGGTCCCGGCGGGGATCGTCAGCTCGAACCAGCAGTCGACCGTCGATTTTCTCGTCGAGTACTTCGGTCTCGGCTCCTACTTCGGCGTCGCAGTCGGCCGCGAGCCGACCCTCGAAAGTCTCGTCCGAAAGAAGCCCGCCGCCTACTACCTCGATCGCGCCGTCGAAGCCCTTGGTGCGGAGTCGCCCCTCTTCGTCGGCGACAACGATTCGGACGTCTTGGCGGCCGCTAACGCCGGCATCGACTCCGCGTTCATCCGCCGACCTCACCGTCGCGACCACCAGCCTTCGCCGACGCCGACCCACATCGTCGACGACCTCCACGATGTCGTCGGACTCTGCCGGCCGTCCACCCAGTCGATGACCCACGACTGAGGTCGTGTGCCTCCGTCTGAACTGATGTGACTCTGATATTTTTCTCGCCGCTCCGTCAGTATCGCCGAACCCACCATCATATATAAAGAATTGAAAAGGGACTCGTCGGTCGATATCATAATAATCGCTGAATCTGTCGAATAATTTATGTATTTGTCACTCGATTGTGTTTTCGAACCATATGGCAACACACACACGACGGAGACTACTGAAGACGGTCGGTGGCGTCGCGGTGGTCGGTAGCCTGGCCGGCTGTGCGGACACCGGCGGCGACGGCAACGAGACCGAGGAACCGGCCGACGGAGAGCCGGCTGACGAAGAACCAGCCGACGGCAACGAGACCGAGGAGCCGGCCGACGAAGAGCCGGCCGAGGAGGACGTCGCCGGCGTCCGCGTCGCCCACCTCTCGCCGGACGCGCCGAACGTCGACGTCTACGTCGACGGCGAGCCGGCCTTCGAGGACGTCGCCTTCCGGGACGTCAGCGAGTACGCCGAACTCCCGCCGGCGACCTACGACGTGCAGATCACCGCCGCGGGCGACGAAGAAGAGGTCGTCTTCGAGGATTCGATCGAGGTGTCGGCGGCCGACTACACGATCGCGGCGATCGGCGAGATCGGCGAGGAGAACCAGCCGTTCGCAGTCGAGGTGTTCGAGGACGACCTGAGCGATCCCGGCGAGAACGCCCGGATTCGGGGGATCCACGCCGCCCCCGACGCGCCGGCAGTGACGGTCACCGACGCCGACACCGGCAGTGCGCTGTTCGAAGACCTCGCGTTCGGCGAAGACCAGACCGGCGAGGCCCCACCCAACGAGTACACTCTCGAAGTCCGGCCGGCCGACGCCGAGGCCGACAGCGAGCCGGTCGCCAGCTTCGACGTCCCGGTCGAGGCCGGCACCGTCTACACCGCCTTCGCGGTCGGCTACCTCGAACCCGACGATGCGCCGGCCGACGAGCCGTTCGACCTCGAAATCGTCGAGGACAGCACCGGGACCGACGCCGGCGGAGCCGACGGCAACGAATCGGACAACGAAACCGCCTGATCCCGTCGGCTCGGCCCCGCTCAGTCGAGCCGGTAGCTCACCGTCGCGGTCGCTCGAACCGTAACGTCGTCGGGCTGGAGGTCCGTAGACCGGCCGGCGGCGTCGTCCTCGGCGGTCTCGTAGACCGGCGAGATCCGGTCCCGGTCGGTGTCGACGGTCACGACGTCGCCGACCGAGGCGTCGACCTCGCCGGCAACGAATTCGGCTTCGGTCCGGGTGGCTGCCAGCGCCGACTGGAGCGCCTCCTCCCGGAGTTCGGCCTGTCGCTCTTCCGAGAGCGTGTAGGCGATGCGGCCGATGTTGTCGGCTCCCGCTTCGATCGCCGTGTCGACGATGTCACCGGCGGCATCGGCGTCGTCGACCTCGATCCGGAAAGCGTGGCTCCCCACGTAGGCGGGTTCGGACGCGTCGGTGTCGTCGGTCGGTTCGACAGGTCGCCGGTCGGTCCGCTGGCGGATGCTGAACCGGTCGGTCGTGATCGATTCGGCGTCGACGCCGGCGGCCTCTAGGGCGTCGGTCAGGCGCTCGGCGCGCCGCGACAGTTCGTCGCGGACCGCCGTCTGACTGTCGCCGGAGGCCTCGATGGCCGCCCGTACCACGGCCATATCCGGCTCACCAGTGACCTCGCCCGATTTGCTCACCGTGATCGTCCGTTCGCTGCCGGTGTCGCTCCCGCCGCCTGCACCGCCGACGCCTGCACCGCCGAGACAGCCTGCGACGGCGGCCGCCACGACCGCGCCAGTGCCACCGAGGAGTTGTCGCCGTTTCATATCCGGATAGATGCCGGCAACGGATATGAAGCGTCCCATGAGTGAAACGGGCGTTTGGTCGGCCAACTGTCGACAGTTCGCTACCGGGGCGCTGTTAGTCGATGGCTACTGCCGAGTAGCCACCAGCTACCGTCCCGGCTGTTCGTCGACGGCCGGCCGGCGTTCGAGTCGGGTTGCGAGGGCCCAAAACAACGGGGCGATCGTGAGGACGACCGCTCCCCACGCCGCCAGTTGGAAGGCCGACGCGCCGAGGGCGATCTCGGTCGTGTATTCGACGGGGATCGTCGTGTGATGTGGGTCGCCGACGATCGGGATGAAGTAGTCGACTGTCAGGTCGACGGTGTACCACAGGGTTGCGAGGCCGACCGCCGCAACCGGGAAGTCGGTAATCCGGTGGAGGACGAACGCTTGGACGACCATCGCCAGATGGCTCACAAGCAGGAAGGCGTACATCGGGACGGCAGTGAACTCCAGGAATGCATCGCTGAATACGACCAACACCCACGGCGTCCAGAGACCGAGTTTGATGTTGCCGAAAAAGGCAAGCGCGGTCAGGTAGTCGTTTTCGCGGCCGAGGGCCCACAGCGCGAACGCGCCGGCGATAAACAGGGTCGCTACGGGGCTGTCGGGGACGAAGAGCCACATCTCGGGTGGGGTCTGGGAAAACTGTGGGAGGTAGTACCAGAACCCGAAAGCCGTTCCAGCGAGGTTGACCGCGACGACGAGCCAGACCAGCCGCAGGCCGAGGGTTTCGAGCGGCTCGGGGACCGGTGCGAGCCAGCCCGGTAGCCGGTCGACCGGCGGGCGGTCGGGATCGTTCTGCATAACGTCCATACGGGCTATTCAGTCGTCGACAGAATAAGTAGTCGGGACGACGACGGTCAGTTGCCGGTTTTTTCGACGTGGTACCACGTCCCGTCCCAGCTCACGACGTATTCGAGGATGGACTTGATCGACAGCAGCCCGAAGACGGGGTAGACGAACGGGGCACACAGCGTCACCGGGAGGACTGATTCGATCGCGCCACAACGGCTGTCCGCGAGGCCGACACCCATCGCCAGTACGGCGACCGCCGCGATAGGCAACAGGAACAGGAGCTCGGCGTCGGCGACCACCAACACCAGCCACTTCGCGAGAACGACCACGGTGAAGACGCTCCCGGCGAGGCTTGTCACCATCCGGCCCAGCGACAGCCCTCGACGGTGGAGCGGGCCGTCGGTGAGCTGGCCGCGGAGCGTCGCATCCAGCACTTCGACCTGTCCGATCCGCCACCGCTTGCGCTGGCCCCAGAAGTCCGCCAGCGTGTGAGGGGCTTCCATCAGGTTCGTGTAGTTTCTGGCCTGCCGGACCGCGAGGCCGTGGCGGAAACACTTGTGTGCGAAGGCCAGATCCTCGGTCAGCAGGTCGTCGTAGCCGTCGACTCTCTCGAAGGCCGCCCGTGTGAACAGCGTCGAGGAACTCCGGCAGTTCTGGAAGCCGGTCGGCTCGACAATCTTGTAACTGGCGTGAAACATCACCCGCTCGCAGTAGGCCAACGCCTCGACGATGCCGGTCGGTTCGGGGATCCGGCGGCCCTGAAACACGTCGTACCCCTCGTCGCAAAGCGCGCCCATCCCTGCCGAGAGGAACGCCTCGTCGACGACCTCGTCGGCATCGAAGACGGCAAACGAGTCGGCACTTGAGGCCTCGACGACTGTTCGGATCGCCCCGGCCTTCGAGCCGGGGTACTGATTTTCGATCACCGACACCGATCCGCCGGCCAACTCCGCGGCGGCGGCTTTCGTTTCGGTGTCGTCGGGTTCGCAGGCGACGACGATTTCGAGGTTCGCGTACGCCGAGTTCCGGAGGCTCTCGACGCTCCGGTGGAGGACACCGCCGTCACGGTAGACGGGGACGATCGCCGTCAGTGTCGGCCCGTCGTCACGTCGCGTCACGTTGGTCGGCGGGGTCCAGACCTCCCGGAGCAGCAGCCCGCCCGAGACGGCGACGAACGCGAGAAAGACGACGCTGGTGGCGGCCGCATCGAGCCAGACCACCTCCAAGGAGAGCCACAGTAGCTCGACGGAGAGCACGTTCTGCTGGACTCCCTCATACAGCCCGAACAGGACTAACAGGCCGACGGCTCCGGCGACACTGACGGCCTCGAATCCCCTCGTGAACAGGCGTTTGATCGGATACACGTTGTCAGCGGACTCGTCACGACCAATAAAAAGCTCCCGGTACGGTTTAAATAATCAACCGTGAGGAACCACGCCGTGGCGGCCGCCCACCCACAACCAACGGTGGCCAAGCGGGTAACGATTTAACCCACTTGCGCTTGTAGCCAACCCATGACCACGAGTCCGACGATGGAGGCAACCGGATGACCGAATTCGTCCGCGTCGACGAGGGGGCATCTACCGGCGAGACTGACTCACGACACGTCAGCAGCCGCCCAAGTAGTCGACGCAACCCCGTCAACCGGAGCCAACGGACGCTTCGTCGACCCTCACGGGAAGCGTACTCCACACGCACGGTCGAGTTCGACAGCGGCGGTGAGAGCTGTTCGGGAACGCTGTATCTCCCCGACCGACCCGAACAGCCGCCGGTCGTCGTGATGGCACCGGGGCTCGGCTTCTGGCAGTCGTTCGGCCTTCCGGCGGTCGCCGAGCGGTTCGCTGAAGCGGGGTACGCCGCCTTCACGTTCGATTACCGCCACCACGGCGACAGCGACGGCGAGCCACGCGGGCTCGTCAGCCCCGCCAAACAGGTCGACGACTACGAGGCGGCCATCGACGCCATGCGCGCCGACAACGCCGTCGACAGCAACCGACTGGTCGTCTGGGGCCACTCGCTGTCGGGCGGCCACGCGCTGTCGGTCGCCGCCGAGAACTTCCGGGTTGCCGGCGTCATCGCGACCTGCCCGTTCGTCGACGGCCGTGCCCAGACGCTCGGGATGCTCCGGGAGCCGAAACGCCTCCTCAAATCGTTAACGAGTGGACTCCGCGACGCTCTCGGCTACCGATTCGGGCTCGGAAGCGAGGCGCGGATCGTCGACGAGGAAGACGGCTTCGGCGTGGTGACCGCCCCCGGCGCGAAGCGGGCGGCCTTCGACCTCGTCGATCGCCACGCCGACTGGGCCAACCGGGTGCCTGCCCGGATCTTCCTCTCGCTGCCGCGCTACCGACCGATCACCGAGGTCGAAGAGATCCGGTGTCCGGCGCTCGTCATCGGCGGCCGTGACGACGGGGTCGTCCCGGCCGACGGCGCGGCCGCGGCTGCCGACGGCATCGCCGAGGCGACGTATCTCGAACTCCCCGTCGACCATTTCTCCGTCTTCAGTGACGACTTCGAAACCGTCGTTGGCCACCAACTCACATTCCTCCGGACGGTCGTCGGTCACCGCTGATCCGCTGGGCGGGACGGACCGACAACCCTTAGCAACCGCCGCAACGAAGGACGGCCATGACCGCAGACGCCGATCCGGACGCGACCGAAACCGACGACGCTGGCCCCGCAGCCGTCGACTTCGAGCGGGCTGCCGAACTCGCTGCCGCGATCGACGACGGCGAGTACCGCTTACACGAACTCGACGACCACACCGATCCCGACACCGCCGCGGCCGCCCGCCGACTGCTCGTCGAAGACCAGTCGGGCGCTGACCTCTCGTCGACCGGCTCCTATGGGTTCCCCGCCGAGGCCGCCGAACCGAACATCGAAAACATGATCGGGACCGTGCAGGTCCCACTGGGTGTCGTCGGCCCTGTCGATATCAACGGCGGTGCGCTTGACGGCGAACGGTACCTCCCACTTGCCACGACCGAGGGCGCGCTCTTGGCCTCTGTCAACCGCGGCTGTTCGGTGATCAATCGCGCTGGCGGTGCGACCGCCCGGGTCACCAAGGCCGGGATGACACGCGCGCCCGTCTTCCGCGTCGACGACGTGGCCGAGGGACTGGCGCTCGTCGAGTGGGTCCGCGAGCACGGCGCGGACCTCCGGGAGGCCGCCGAGTCGACGACGAACCACGGCGAGCTACAGGACGTCACCCCCTACGTCGTCGGCAACAACGTCTATCTCCGTTTCCGCTACGACACCAAGGACGCGATGGGAATGAACATGGTCACCATCGCCACGAAAGAGGCCTGCGGGCTGGTCGAAGAAGAGACCTCGGCCTCGCTGGTCGCGCTGTCGGGCAACCTCTGTACGGACAAAAAGCCCGCCGCGATCAACGCCGTCGAGGGCCGCGGGCGGTCGGTGACGGCCGACGTAGTCGTGCCCCGGGAGGTCGTCGACGCCAAACTCCATACGACGCCCGAAGCCATCGCCGAAATCAACACCCGGAAGAACCTGATCGGCTCGGCGAAGGCTGGCTCCTTCGGGTTCAATGCACACGTTGCCAACCCAGTTGCAGCGATGTTCCTCGCTACGGGGCAGGACGAAGCGCAGGTCGTCGAGGGGGCGAACGCGATCACGACCGCCGAAGTCACCGACGACGGCGATCTCTACGTCTCGGTCTCGCTTGCCAGTCTCGAAATCGGTACCGTCGGCGGCGGCACCAAACTCCCGACCCAGTCGGAGGCCCTCGACATCCTCGGCGTCCGTGGCGGTGGCGATCCGGCTGGCAGCAACGCCGACGCGCTCGCCGAAGCCATCGCGGTCGGCTCGCTGGCGGGCGAACTCTCCCTGCTCGCCGCACTGGGCTCCCGACATCTGTCGAGTGCCCACGAGTCGCTGGGGCGGTAGTCGGCGTCTACGACCCGGTAGCCGGCTTATAACAGTCGGTACCGACCGCCACTCTCGGAGGCCTCACCCCGTCGACACAGTTTTCGAAGTAGCTCGCTTGCCTTCTCGGCTGGCACGCCCCGCTGGCTGGCGTAGTCGACGATCTCGGCCTCGGTCGGCCGGTCGTCGCCGCCCGCCGACTCGACGGCCTCGCGGACGATCTCGTCGCGGGACTGTGAACCGCTGGCCGACTGGTCGCCTGCTGCGGCGACCGCGTCGGCGTCCAGCCCGGCGGCTTCGAGGTACTCGCGGTCGTCGACGACCGGTTGGTCGGTCCGGGCTTCGAGGTCGGCGACGTTGTCGACGTCGGCGAAGGTGGCCGACTGACCCTGCTTCTTGGCGAGCAACGCCGACCGCGCCTGTTGGGCGGCGCTCCGGTCGTCGGACTCGTACAGTCGCTTGAGTTTCGTCGTCTGGTGGGTCCGGCCGCAGCGAGGACACTGGGCGGTGTTCGACTCCCGTGGGTCCGACAGAAGCCACAGCATGCTACAGTTGGTGCAGCCGACGACCGCGTACATGGATGGTCGTACTCGGCGCTCGTATTTATGCGACCGGACGGTCGACCCGGTCGATACGGGGTATCCGGTGTCTACCGACCGGTAGTCGACGCCTACCGACGGCGTTTGTGTGCGCGCAGCGGCCACACCACGGATGCTTATACTCGTGTGTCTCCTCTATGCTGTATGGTCGACCAGTCGAATCTACCCCAAACCGACGCCGAGTGGAAAGCACGACTCAGCGACGAGGAGTATCGGCTCCTCCGAGAGGATGGCACCGAACCGCGCGGCTCGTCGGAGCTCCTGAAAGTCGACGACGACGGCGTGTTCCGGTGTGCGGGCTGCGGGCAGGTCCTGTTTACCAGCGACGAGAAGTACGGCTCGGGCACCGGCTGGCCGAGTTTCTACGATCCGGCCGACAGCGACGCTGTTGAGACCCGACAGGACCACAGCCATGGCATGGTTCGGACCGAGGTCGTCTGTAGCACTTGCGAGGGCCACCTCGGCCACGTCTTCGATGACGGCCCCGAACCAACCGGGAAGCGCTACTGCATCAACGGCGGCGCGCTGGAGTTCGACGAGTCCTGAGCGACGACCGCTGCCACCACGCGTCATGAGTCTCACGACATCCACCATCGAGGAGTACGACCGGCGCGCCCCGACGCCGGAGTCGACCGAAACTGCCACGTTCGCCCTCGGCTGTTTCTGGGGCCCAGACGGGCGGTTCGGCGCGCTCGACGGGGTCGTCCGTACCCGCGTCGGCTACGCCGGCGGCACCAGCCCCGACCCCACCTACCACGATCTCGGCGATCACACCGAGGCGCTGCAGGTCGACTTCGATCCCGAGCAACGCTCCTTTGAGAGCCTGCTCAATCTCGCGTTTCACGGCCACGACCACACCCGACAGCCCTCGAAGCGGCAGTATCAGAACATCGTCTTCGCGTCGACGGCCGCACAGGCCGACACGATCCGGTCGTATCTCGACGCCCGCGGGCTCACACGGGAGGGGATCGCCACACGGGTCGAACAGCTCTCGGCGTTCCATCTCGCCGAGGCCTCCCATCAGAAACACAGCCTCAGCGGTCGACAGTCCCTTTCAAACACGTTCGAACAGGCGGGCTACGACGACGCCGACCGCCGGGAGTCGCCCGCGGCAGCCAAGCTGAACGGGTATGCTGCGGGGCGCGAGCTTCCGGCGGGACACGACCTCGGGACGTCGACAAATCGAACGGTCTACTGACTCCGTCTGCCAGCTATCCGCACCGTCCTGCGAACGGCTCAGTCGACATATGTGACAAAAAGTTGAATCACATCGCCGTGGACCCATGGGTATGGACGTAGCCGACGTCACGACCGTTTCGGTGCTCGGTGCGGGGAATATGGGCCACGGCATCGCCGAAGTGGCCGCGCTGGCGGGCTACGATGTGCGATTGCGCGACATCAACGACGACCTCGTACAGGAGGGGTACGACGCCATCGAGTGGAGCCTCGAGAAGTTCGTCGACGCCAACCGGCTCACCCCCGAGGAGGCCGACGCGGCCCGTAATCGGATCGAGCCGGTGGTCGAGATGGAGGCCGCAGTGGCCGACGCTGACGTGATCATCGAGGTCGTTCCCGAGGTCATGGACGTCAAGCGTGACGTGTTCGGCGAGGTCGCCGAGCATGCCCCCGAAGACGCCGTCTTCGCCACCAACACCTCCAGCCTCTCGATCACCGAACTCTCGACGGCCACCGACCGGCCCGAGCAGTTCTGTGGGATGCACTTTTTCAATCCGCCGGTCCGGATGGAGTTGGTCGAAGTGATCGCGGGCGACCACACCAGCGAAGAGACGCTCGCAGTCGTCGAAGCTCTCGCCAAATCGATGGACAAAACGCCCGTTCGCGTCCGTACGGATCGTCCCGGCTTTATCGTCAATCGGGTGCTTATCCCGTTGCTCAACGAGGCCGCGTGGCTCGTCGAGGAGGAGACCGCAACGATCGCCGAGGTCGACGCCACGGCGACGTTCGACATGGGGTTGCCGATGGGTGCCTTCGAGTTGGCCGATCAGATCGGCATCGACGTGTGTTACCACGTTCTCGACCATCTTCAGTCGGCGGTCGGTGACGCCTACCGACCCTGTCCGCTCCTCGCCGCGAAGGTACAGGCCGACGCGATCGGCCGGAAGGCCGGCGAGGGGTTTTACGACTACGAGGACGGTGGTGTCGATATTCCAGCCGACGCCGGACGGCGGGCGGTCGCCGACCGGCTGCTGGCAGTGATGGCCAACGAGGTCGCGGGGCTGATCGAGGGCGGCGTGGCCGAGGCCGCGGCTATCGACCGGGCGATGCAGTTGGGCGCGGGGTTCCCCGAGGGCCCCGCGGCGATGGCCGACGATCGCGGACTGGAGCCGCTGGTGGCGGTCCTCGATGGGCGCTTGGCGTCGACTGACGAACCGCGGTACGAGCCGGTCGACCACCTGCGGGAGTTGGCCGCGGCGGATCGTGGGTTCTATCCCGCCGGCGACGACGAGGACGTCATGGCATTCGACACGATCCGGGTCGACCGCGAGGGGCGAATCGGGCAGATCGTCCTCAACCGACCGGAGCGGATGAACACGATCAGCACCGAGCTACTGGACGAACTGGCGGCCGCCGTCGAGGAGTTCGACGCCGACAGCGAGATCCGGTGTCTCCTGCTGTCTGGCGCGGGCGACCGGGCGTTTTCGGCCGGAGCGGACGTTTCGGGGCTGGGCGAAGACCCCGACGCGCTGGATGCCACGGCGTTCTCGCGGACCGGCCAGCAAACCTTCGGCAAACTGGAGGCCTGCGAGACGCCGGTCGTCGCAAGCGTCGACGGCTACTGTCTCGGCGGCGGGATGGAGCTGGCGGCCGCGGCGGACCTCAGGATCGCCAGCGAGCGCGCCGAGTTCGGCCAGCCCGAACACACCCTGGGGCTCCTTCCGGGATGGGGCGGCACCCAACGACTGGGCCATCTCATCGGGGAGAGCCGAGCCAAAGAGATCATCTTCACCGCCGACCGGTTCGACGCCGGCACGATGGTCGACTACGGCTTTCTGACCGAGGCCGTCGCGGCCGACGACCTCGATGATGCGGCGATGGCACTCGCCGAGAAACTGGCTGCAGGGCCGCCGATCGCCCAGCGGTTCACCAAGCGAGCGATGCTGGCCGGTCGGGACGATATTGAGGCCGGGCTGGAGATCGAAGCCCAAGCTTTCGGCCTGTTGGCAACTACCGAGGACCTCCGGGAGGGACTGCGGGCGTTCGCGGAGGACGACGAACCGACGTTCACCGGCGAGTAAGTCGACACTCGCTGGCGCGGCTTGCGGTCTGATAGGCCGACACACGGGGCGGGCGATTGATGAGATTTATATGTCCGTACTCCCTCGGTGGAATTGCAGCGCTCGATTGGTGTAGTCCGGCCAATCATCTTGGCCTTTCGAGCCGAGGACCAGGGTTCAAATCCCTGATCGAGCATTCTGACGTGATCAATCGGATAGCGTCGTCTATCCGGCGAGCCAAAGTGACTTTATCCGTGCCGTGTGAGATAGAGCCATGACTGGCGAGGAGATCGACGACGTCGACCGGGCGATCATCCATGCGCTACAGGAGGACGCCCGGAACATGTCCTCTGGCGACATCGCCGAGCGGACCGGCACCTCCGACAGTACGGTCCGCAAGCGGATCCAGCGGCTCGAAGCCGACGAGATCATCAAGGGGTACAGCGCCGACGTCGACTACGAGCGGTCGGGGTATCCGCTCCGGATGCTGCTGTTCTGTACCGCGCCGATCTCCGAGCGGGGCCGGTTGCTGCCGGAGATCCTCGCCATCGACGGCGTCGTCTCGGTACAGGAGTTGGTCACCGGCGACAAGAACTTACTCGTGACCGCCGTCGGGGAGTCCGATGGCGATATCACGCCGGTCGCACAGGAACTGATCGATATGGGACTGACCGTCGCCGACGAGGTGCTGGTGCGGAGCCACGAGACGACCCCGTTCGGCTCGTTCGCCCCCGAGTAACCCCGACTACAGCACGACACGTTTCACGTCGAGACCGGTCGCCCGCCGGACTACCGCGCTGCGGGGGTTTTCGGTCCCCGCGAGGTTGTCCGAATCGCCATCCAAGACGAGCAGCGCCGCCCGTCGACCGGGCTCGATGACGCCGCAGTCGAGGCCGGCGATTGCCGCACCCGCCGTGGTTGCCATCCTGAGGACCTCCCGGTCGGTCACATCGAAATTTTTGGCCGTGTACTCCATCTCCCGAAACATCGAGGGACCGTTGAGCATCACGTTGTCAGTTCCGAGGGCAACCGTGGTGTGATCCAGTAGCTCACGGATCGGTGGTCGACCCACATCGAGGACGGCGTTGGTGCGGGGACAGGCGACGATCGGGACCGACTGGTCGGCGACGCGTTCGAGGTGGTCGGCCTCGGCGTGGACCATGTGGATCAACAGGTCGGGCTCCAGATCCAGTGCGGGGTGGATGTCGGTCGCGTCGGGCTCACCGGCGTGGATCGCGAAGGGGGCGCCGGCCTCGCGGACCGCCGCCCGCTCGGCGCTAAAGTCGGCGTCGTTCGCGCCGCTCGCACCGAACCCGTCGGCGACCGCCAGCACCGCGGGATCGTCGCTGCCGAAGATGAACGCCGAGACGTCTCGTCCGTCTTCGGCCGCCCGGAGCGCTCGCGCCCCTTCGAGCCCGAACTCCCGGAAGTCGAGGAACGCCGCGGTGCCGGTCTGCTCCATGAATCCCATCGTCCGGCCCATCGCCGCGACCAACTCCTCGCGGCTCGCGGCCGCCAGCCGGCGGTGTTTCCGGCTGTCGGGTGGGGCAACCGCCTCCTCCAGCGAGAGCCCGACGGCGGCGTCCTTGGCGACCGAATCGCCGATGTGGGTGTGGGCGTTGACAAACGCGGGGAGAACGATGTCCGTCGACTCTGTGTCGACCGCCTCGACAGCCGTGATCTCTCCGTCGTCGACCACTACCCGGCCCGCCATCGGTTCGAACGCGCTTCCGGCGAGGACGGTCCCCTCCAACTGTTCCATACGTCGATGCGGTGGGTGGCCCCAATAGGCGTTTCCATCCCCTACCGGCGACACTCACGCTATCCAGAACAAAGACTATAATGTTCTTCCATGTGCAATTTTACGAACGATTTGGGAAGATAAAAGGATTTAATAGGCAGTTCGTTCGTAGTAGAGGGTGACGACGACCGGCCTGCGCCATCCGGCATGCCACGAGGTTCGGGTGACGTGGGCCGTCGACGGAGCAATCGATGACGGACCAAGATCAGCTGACGACGATAGGATCGCTTCCGAACGGGACGCCAGCGACGGGCTCGCTGCCCGCCGTGCTCACGCGGCTCGTCTGGCTGCTGTGGGTCGCCACCCTCGGTGTGGCCGGCCTCCGGCTGTCGACGGACGCGAGTTGGTCGCTGGCGGGCGTGGTCAGCGTCGACGGGCTGACGGTCGTGATGTGGGTCGCCGTGACCTTCTTCAGCGGGATCGTCCACAGCTACTCGCGCCGGTATCTGGCCGCCCACGACCGCGCTGATCGGTTTTTCGCTACCGTCTTCGGCTTCACGCTGGTCGTGATGGTTCTGGTGGCGGCCGACCACATCGCGCTGTTCGCGCTGGCGTGGGTGGCGATGGGACTGGCGATGGCCGAGTTGATCGGCCACGTCAAAGGGTGGCCGCAGGCCCGCGCTGCCGGCTCGCTGGCCCGTCGCTACTTCCTCGCCAGCGGCGGTCTACTGGTCGTCGCGCTCGCAGTGCTGTGGTCGGCGACCGACGCGACCACCGTCTCCGGGATCGGAGCAGCCGCCGACACGGTTCCACAGACGCTCTGGTTTGTCGCCGCGGGCGCGCTCCTGCTGGCGGCGATGATCCAGTCGGCGCTGGTGCCGTTCCACACGTGGCTCTTGGCCTCGATGACTGCGCCGACCCCGGCGTCGGCGCTGATGCACGCCGGGTTCGTCAACGCCGGCGGGGTCCTGTTGGTCCGCTTCGGGCCCGTGATCTCGGTCGACGCCGGCTTCATGCTGCTGGTCGTCGCCGTCGGTGCGACCAGCGCGCTGCTCGGCAAACTCCTGAAATCCGTCCAACCCGACATCAAGAGCCAACTCGGCTGCTCGACGGTCGGCCAGATGGGCTTTATGATCATGCAGGCGGGGCTGGGCTTCTTCGGGGCGGCGATCACTCACCTCGTGCTCCACGGCTTCTACAAGGCCTACCAGTTCCTCTCGTCGGGCGACGCGGTCGCACAGACCAGCCCGACCAAGGGACCCTCGAAACCGCGGTCGCTGACCGCCGTCGGCTTCGTCGTCACCGTGCTGACGGCGCTGGCTGGCGGCGTCCTGTTCGCCGTCCTCACCGGCAAGGGAACGAGCCTCGACACCGGCGTCCTGTTGGCGCTGCTCGTCGTCCTGACGACGCTACACGCGACTCGCACGGCCCTCGCCCGGACCTCGGTGGCGGCGTCGACGCGCTACGCGCTCATCCCGCTGGTGTTCCTGCCAGCCATCGCGATCTACGCGGCGTCCTACAACGCGATTACAGGCGTGATTGGCGAGAGCCTGCTCGTGTCGGCCCCCGCCGAACTGACGGTCGTCCACGGGCTCGTCGCGGCGGCGTTCGTCGTCGCCTACGCCGCCATCGAGACGGGGCTCTACCAGCACAGCCAGCGACTGTACGTCGCACTGTTGAACGCAACCCAACCGCCATCCAGCACCGTCATGACTTCCGCGGAGGACTACAATGAGTACTAACACCTCGATCGAAGACAGCATCGACCAGGCAGCAACCGCAGTCGGCTCGGCGTGGCCGCTCCACTCCTTCGTGACGGCCAACCCGCTGGCCGGACTGGAGGATCACCCGTTCCACGAGGCCGCCAGCGAGGCCGAGCGACTGTTCGGCAGCGACGGCTACCCCAGCCCCGAGGTGTTCCGTAACGCGTGGGACGAGGGCCTGATCGACGCCGACCTCCTGCGAGCGGAACTGGCCGCCCACGGCTACGACGAGTCGCCCGAAACACTGCTGGACCAACTGGCGGCCGCCGACGCCGAGACCGACGCGGAGACCGACGCGGAGAGAGACGACCCCCAGCGACCGGTCGACCACCTGCTGACGAAGTGGCTGGCGGCGTTCCTCGATCAGGGCCAAACCGAGTGGCCGATGCCGAACCGCGAGCAGGGCTTCTATCAGGCGTTCTGTACGGTTGCCCGCCACGACGGCGAGATCCCCGACAGCGGAACGATCGCCGAGTTGCCCGACGATCCGATCGTGGCGATTCGAGAGGTGCTCGGCGACTACCACGTCGGCCGCTGGTCGACGGTCTTCGAGTACCACCTGACGTCGCTGCCGGGGTGGACTGGCCTCATCAAACAGCAGGCCGAAAGCGGCGACGACTGGCAGTCGACCTATCCAATCTCGCTGGCCGGCTACCTCGCCGCACGCCTCGTGGTCGCCGATCTGGTGGGTGCGCCCATCGAACCGCCGGCCGACTGGGAAACCAGCGAGGCGTCGACCGACGAGGTCCCACTGGCCGAACACTGGCTGACTGCGTGGGAACGGGGCTACCGCCGCGAGTTGGTCGATGCGGTCGCCGACGCCAGCCAGTCGCTGGCCGACGGTGACGAAACCGACGACCGTCCCGCGGCACAGCTGGTGTTCTGTATCGACACCCGCTCGGAGATCATCCGCCGCCACATCGAGTCGACGGGGAACTACGACACCCACGGCTACGCCGGCTTTTTCGGCGTTCCAATGCAGTACCACGGTTACGATACGGATGTCTCGGTGGACGCCTGTCCGCCGATCGTCGAGGCCCAACACCGGATCACCGACCGCCCGACCGCCGGGTGCGATCACGAACACGCGGCTCACGACCGCTGGCACGACGCCGTCGACATGGGCAAGGGCGTCCTCAAAGCGCTCAAATACAACGCCGCGACCGCTTTCAGCTTCGTCGAGAGCGCGGGGGCGGGCTACGGAGCCGCACTGGCCGCCAAGACGCTGGTGCCCGACCGGTTTGCGGGGGCCAAGGATGCGGCCGACAGCGCGCCACAGCCCCACGAGTTCTGCGAGCCCTCGGTCGACTACAACCCCGACGCAATCGGCGACCTCCGCGAGGGGCTCACCCTCGACGAGAAAGTCGGGTACGCCGAAACCGCCTTCGAGTTGATGGGTTGGGAAGAGTTCGGCCGACTGGTCGTGTTCACCGGCCACGCCAGCGAGACCGCGAACAACCCGTTCGGATCCAGCCTCGACTGCGGGGCCTGTGCGGGCAACCCCGGCGGGCCGAGCGCTCGCGTGCTCGCGGCGATCTGCAACGACGACGCGGTCCTCGCGGAACTCCGCGCCCGCGGCCACGACATCCCCGACGACACCGTCTTCGTCGCCGGCGAGCACAACACGACGACCGACGGGATCACGCTCTACGACAGCGGCGTTCCGGAAAGTCACGCTGACGACCTCGACCAACTCCGCGCGGACCTCGAAGCGGCGCGCGCCGGCGCGGCAGCCGAACGTGCCGACTCGCTGGGAGCCGACAACGCCGCCGACGTCGACCGCCGGGCGGCCGACTGGGCCGAGACTCGCCCCGAGTGGGGACTGGCCGGCAACGCCGGCTTCGTCATCGGCCCGCGCGAACTGACTGCCGACTACGATCTCGACGGCCGCTCGTTCCTCCACTCCTACGACTGGTCGACCGACCCCGACGGCGAGGCGCTGGAAACCATCATGGCTGGCCCGATGATCGTCACACAGTGGATCAACACCCAGTACTACTTCGCGACCGTCGACACCGCCGCCTTCGGCAGCGGCTCGAAGGTCACCCACAACCCGGTCGGCAACGTCGGCGTCTATCAGGGTAACGGCGGCGACCTCATGACTGGCCTGCCGCTCCAGTCGGTGGCAGCCCCCGACGGCAAGCCCTACCACCAGCCGCTGCGCCTCTCGACGGTGATCCACGCACCGGTCGAGCGTGTGACCGAGATCCTCACGGCCCACGAGGAGATCGCCGAACTGCTGGACAACGGCTGGCTTTCGCTGACCGTGGTCGACCCCACGCAGGACCACACCGCCTTCGAGTACGCCGGCGACATCGAGTGGACCCCGCTGGGCGAGACCGACCCGCTCGCCGCCGACCCCGCGCCGGCGGTCGCTGCCGACGACTAACGCAGCGATTCGGGGCGGCCGTCACAGCAGACGGTATAGGTGGCGTCGCTCGACAGGACCCGTCGACATCGATCGAGGAGGGCGTCGGTCGACGCGTCGGGGCCGAACTTCCCCACCGTCTCGCCGTCGACCCGGAGCGTGGTGATCCAGTGGGTCGATCCGTCCGGACCCGCACGCCGTTCGAGATCGAGGGTTCGGTCGGCGATGACGACCCGGTAGCCAGCGTCCGTCCCCGTGAGCGTCGAGTCGACGCCCTCCCCGAGCGTGTCGGCGGGGAGGGCCGCGAGTCGATCATCGAGTGCCGAGTCGACAGTCATTACCACTGGTTCGTGCTGGCAACAGATAAAGGCTCAAGCGTGAGCCGGTCGACACACAGTACATGTCCGACCGACTACTCTCAGTCAACGCCTACACGACGCTAGATTTACTCGACGGCGAGGCCGAGGGCCACGCGTTTACCGAATCGGCCTACGCCGTCGTCAACGCCACAGCACCGCGGAAACAGCCCGACCACGTGAAACTGGAAATGGAACTCGACAACGCCGAGTTGGAGCATCTGCCGGCCCACGCCGATCGCGTTCGGCTCACACCGGCACAGGCCCGCGAGCTAGCGGCGGATCTCGAAAAGCACGCCAGCCGCGTCGAGAGCCATCTCGACGACAGCGAGGCGTAAGCGGGCGTCTCAGGGCTCCCAGTCGACGCGCTCGCGCCACTCGTCCTGTTGTTGGCTCTCGGTGATGTGGTGGTGGCCCTCGGCGAGGTCGGCCCGTACCCGGTCGTCGAAGTCGGTGATCTCGGCCAGTAGGCCGTGGCGGAACGTCTCGACAACCTCGTAGGTCCACATGTCGTCGACCGCCCCCGACGGCAGGTGTTTCTCCCGGAGTTCGTCGGCGAACTCCTCGTGGCCCGCCTCACGGAGCATTGTTTCGGCGCGAGCCAGTTTATCCATCGCGTGGCCGACTTTGTGGTGGAACGCGATGAGGTCGCCGAAGCCCTGATACATGTGCTCGGTCGCGTGCTGAATATCGTAAAGGGCCTCTTTTTCGGCCGCCGAGAGGTCGGGGTCGGTCTGGTCAGCCATAGGCTCCTAATTGGGGCTGTAGGGCTAAAGGACTGATTCAGGAATGTAGATGGGTTGAGTGGGGAGATGATTACAGCATTCGGATACCACGTTCGACGACCGCATCAGTCACAAAGAGAGATGTCTCGTTCTGAAGCGCACGCATGAGCGATGTCGCGTCGGATTTACTTATACACTCCCGGGAGTAGGCAAGAGCAATAACCCCGATAGATCCGTGGACTTCGATTCCGGTATCGGCTGCTGTCTCTCGGGCAGCGAGATCATCAGTCAGAAGAACGAAATCGCGCTCGTTCGCCACTGCGATTGCGGCACGTTCTCCGGCATCCAAGCTACTGGTCGCTTGCTCTGGACCGGCTTCGACCAGTTCGAAATCGAGGGAGGCCAGCCTATCCGGAAGGCCGCCCCGTTGGAGTTCCTCGTAGACCGTTTGTGGAATACAGAGGTGATCAAAAACAGAGAGCAGTTCGAGCGACTCGATCTCGGCGAGATGAATAAGCGGTCCCGTATCGGAGACGGCCGCAACCCTCACGCGTTCAGGCCCCAGTCGACGTCGTCTTCGACGATCCGTACCTCCTGGTCGGCGCGCTCGACAGTCGACCGTCCAACACGCTCGACAGCCGTCTCCCGGTCGATTTTACCGGCGAGATACCGCGTCAGTACGAGATCCTCCCAGAGGTCTTCGAGGCCACGTTCGAGGGCCTGCTCGAAGACTTCGGACTCTGAAACCCCGCGAGCCCCGGCGATCTCTCGAACCCGGTCGGATAGCTCCGTGGACATACTCCACAGTAGTCCTGCACGCTTCTTAAATCCGCCTCTAGTGTAGCCCTCAGCACTCGACCGTCTTGCCAAGATCAGGCGCCTGTGCCTCGTACCCGTCGGCGCGCAACTCCTCTGCGAACGCCGCACACGAATCGCCGTGGTTCACCAACACCGTCGACCCCTCGTACGCACCCAAAAACTCACGCAGCCCGTCGTGATCGGCGTGCGCCGAGAAGTCGAACAGATCGGCCTTCGCCGACACCGGATAGATGCCGCCGTTGAGTTCGCAGCGTCCCGTCTCCAGTAGCTCCCTGCCGGGCGTCCCCTCGACCTGATACCCCGTCAACGAGATCCGGTTGATGGGATCGGTCCGGATCTCGGGGATGTAGGTCATCGCCGGCCCACCGGAGAGCATCCCGCTGGTCGTAACGATCACCGTGTTCTGGTCGGCGATCCGCTTGCGCTGGCCGTCCCGGCCCGTCACCTCCCGCGCGTGCCGGGCGGCCCGACCCAGTGCGTCGCCGTCCCGCAGGAACTCGGGGTACTGCCGGCACATCGACAGCACTTCGGTCCCCATTCCGTCGACGTAACACTCCAGATCGTGGGCCTCACACACCAGCAGCAACTCCTGTGTCCGCCCGATGGCAAAAGCCGGGACGACGACCGTGCCGCCCTCCCACATCGTCGTGCGGGCGGTCTCCGCGAACCGCGATTCGACCGCGTCGCGGTCGTCGTGACGCACGTCGGCGTACGTCGACTCACAGATCACCACATCGGCGTCGGGTCGCGCAGTAGTACCATTTAAAAGGCGCGTGTCGTCGGTGTGGAAGTCAGCGGTGTAGAGCAGCCGCGTCTCGCCGTCGTCGACCAACACGTGCGCCGAGCCGGGGATGTGGCCCGCGTTGTAGAAGGTGATCTCGTGGCCCGCCGCCTCGAAGGACTCGCGGTAGCCGTGGCGGTGGTCGACCTCGCCCATGCGGGCGACGTGCGTTTCAGTAAACGGACACTGCATCGTCCCGCCATGGAGTTTGAGCGTATCTCGCGCCAGAATCCGGGCGAGTTCGGCCGTGGGTGGGGTCCAGTGGATCTCGGGTCGACTCGATCCGGAAAGGAGGGCGGGAACCGCGCCGACGTGGTCGAGGTGGCCGTGGGAGACGACGACCGCCTCGGGGTCGGGGTCGCCGACGGGGTACTGTGGCGGGGTCGCAGTGAGGATCCCGTAATCGAGCAGGAGGCGGTCGTTGACGAGGATCGCACTCCGACCGACTTCGCCTGCGCCGCCGAGAAACTGCACGTCCATTACCGGATGGTAGCCGCCGTGGACGTTTTCATCCATCGGTTCGGCACAGTGGCGTGGTCGACAGCATGTGCTCCCGCGACGGATCGCGGAACGGGGCGGTCGCCGCTACGTGTTCACACCCGGATCGTCGTTTCTGAGGAAGCGCACTGAGAACCGTTCGTAGCCGCCGTAGGCGACGTCGAGTGCGCCCATCCACCAGTTCCACCGCTCGATGAGTTCGGCGTCATCGGGGGCGTCCTGTAGATGGCCGACGACCTCGTCGACCGTGAGTTCGTGGCCGCGATCCGTAACGGCCTGCCCGGAGTCGACGAGGTCCCGGGCCTGTCTGGCGACGACGCGGAGTTCGGCCTCGCTGCCACCGAACTCCTGCTTGAGGGCGTGTTTGAGGCGAGTCGTGTCCACACCTACGGGTCAGTGTTCAGCGGATAAGACGCTCACGGATTCGTGGTACGGTATCACAACACAATTCAGTCGGTACCGCGACACCAGCGGGCGGGCATCCAGCAGCTACGTCTCGGGTTCGGTCGGTTCGACACCGGCCAGCCGCATCGCGTTGCCGGTGACGCCGAGGCTCATCCCCATGTCACCGACGACGATCGCCATCAGCACCGAGACGTAGCCCAGCGGCGCACCCACCGCCAGCAGGAGTTTCACGCCGAGACTCGACCAGATGTTCTGCCGGATGACGCCGCTGGCCGTGGTCGACAACTCGTAGAGATACGGCAGCCGCGTGAGGTCGTCGGCCATCAGCGCGATGTCCGCGGTCTCGAGGGCGGCGTCGGTCCCCGCGGCACCCATGGCGATGCCGACCGAAGCGGTCGCCAGCGCCGGGGCGTCGTTGATCCCGTCGCCGACCATCGCCACGCCGCCGTCGTGTGCTTCCCGGAGTTCCTGAACTGCGTCGACTTTTTGTTCGGGGAGGAGGTCGGCCCGCACCTCGTCGACGCCGACCTGCTCGCCGATCGCCCGTGCGGTCCGCTCGTTGTCGCCGGTCAGCATGACGACGCGCTCGATACCCGCGGATTTGAGACGGTCGACGGCCCACGCCGCCTCGGGTCGGACGGTGTCGGCGATGGCGATCACGCCCTCCAGTTCGTCTTCGGTGCCGACGAGGACGACCGTCTTCCCCTCCTGCTGGAGTCGAGGGATGGTGTTCGAGACGAGGTCGACGTAGCTGCCGTGTTCGCAATCGGCCACCTCGTCTTGTAGGCGTGTTTCGTCCGCGAGGCCGGCCGCAGTGCCGCCGTCGGTCTCCAGATGCGCGTGTTCGAGGTCGAAGCCGAGATCCGCGAACAGCCCGGGCTTGCCGGCGTAGTGGGTGACGCCGTCGAGTTCGGCGCGAACGCCTTCGCCCGTGATCGCCTCGAAGTTCGTGATCTCCCGCTGGTTGCTGTCGGCGTCCTGCTCGTCGGCGTAGCCGACGATCGCATTCGCAATCGGGTGTTCGCTCCTCCGTTCGAGGGCTCCGGCACAACCCAGCACGTCGGCCTCGCTGTTGCCGTTGAGCGCGATCACGTCGGTCACGCCGAGATCGCCCGTGGTGAGCGTCCCCGTCTTGTCGACCGCGACGGCATCGATCTCGCCCATCGCTTCGAGATGGGTCCCGCCCTTGATCAGCACGCCGTTGCGCGCCGCACTCGTCAGCCCGGAGACGACCGAGACCGGCGTCGAGATGACGAACGCACAGGGACAGGCGACCACGAGCAGCGTCAGCCCGCGGACGAACCACTGGGTGAACGGGCCGCCGAACACCAGCGGCGGGATCGCCATCGTCGACAGCGCGGCGACGACGACGATCGGCGTGTAGACCGCCGCGAAGCGGTCGACGAACTGTTCGGTGTCGGTCTGCTTGCCCTCGGCGGCCTCGACGAGTTCGATCACCCGCGCGATGGTCGACTCGTCGGCCGCGGCGGTCGTCTCGATCTCCAGATAGCCGGCCTCGGTCAGACTGCCCGCGTACACCTCGTCGCCCGGTCCCTTGTCGGCGGGGACGCTCTCGCCAGTGATCGGGGACTCGTCGAGGGCGCTGTCGCCCTCACGAATGATCCCGTCGACCGGAACTTTCTCGCCCGGCCGGACGACGACCCGGTCGCCGACCGCGACCTCCTCGGCGGGAACGACACGTTCCTCGCCGTCGTCGAGGACGGTCGCAGTTTCGGGCGACAGTTCCATCAGTTCCCGCAGCGAGCCGCGGGCTCGGTCCATCGAGTAGCGTTCGAGCAGCTCGGCGATGCTGAACAGCACCGCGAGCGTCGCCGCCTCGAACGGGAGGTCGACCGCCAGCGCGCCGAGGATGCCGCCGGTCATCAGCAGATCGATATCGAGGCTCCAGTTCCGGATCGAGTAGTAGCCGTTCCGGACGATCTCGGTGCCAGCGACGACCGCCGCCGCGACGTAGGCCAACCAGTCGACCGTGAATTCGATTCCGAGAGCGGTCCCGAACGTCGTGTTGGCTCCGGGGACGACCCACTCGAAGCCGACGCCGACCAGCATCAGGACTGCGCCGAGGCCGGTTCGGATCGCCCGGCTGCTCGTCCAGACCGCCGCAGGGTCGTGTGGCGTCTCGTCGTCCTCGATATCGTAGCCCGCAGCCTCGACCCGGTCGCGGATCGACTCGGGGGTCGTCGCGTCGGGATCGTAGCCGACAATGAGGGTTCCGGAGGTCGGTCGCGGATCGATCTCCGCGACGTCGAGTTTCGAGACGCTGGATTCGACCTTGTTGGCACACGACGAACAATCCATCGACGGCACCGACAGCGAGAGCGTTTCGGCCGCGTCGCTCGCTGCCGACACGCCGCCGGAACCGTGGTTCTCATCGGTCGGTGTCGACGCCTCACAACAGTCGTCCCCACAGCAGGCGTCGGTGTCGTCCGCAGTCATTAGGCGGACCTAACTGCCGGACAGTTATTAATCCAACTGCTAAATAGCGGGTTGAGTTAATAGAAAAGTTGGCTATGCTCGCCACGGGGTTAATAAAAACACGGCTGATCGGCCGACCGCATGCTTTTGGCCGGTCGTATCCTATGGTTGGTATGACAAACTGGCGAGCGGTCGGTATCGGCTTCCTCGTGATCGTGATCGCGGGCATCTTGGCGACCGGTCTGCCCGTCGTCGGCCACATCGGCGCGGGCATCATCGGGGGACTGGCGGCGGGCTATCTCGCGGGCGGCGGTCTGCTGAACGGGGCGTGGCACGGCCTGCTGGCGGGGTCGGTCGCTGGTATCGTGCTCACGGTCGGCTTTGCGGTCGTCGCTGGACTTCTCGGACTGGTGGGTGGACCCCTCGGCAGCGCGCTCGGCTTTGGTGGCGTACTCGTCGGTGGAGTGGTCGTGACGTTCATTTTCGCCGTCGACAGCGCGCTGGCCGGAGCACTCGGCGCAGTCTTCTCGTAGCTACAGCCCGAGCCCGCAGGCGTACTCCAAGGTCCCGAATCCCTGCCCCATCGTTTCGCTGTTTATCGGCTTCCCCTCGACAACGCCGGTTAAATCGTCTATCCGGAACAGGTACTCGTTGTAGCTCCAGTGGCTCTCGGTGAGCCCGCCCAGTATTGAGCGGTCGATGTAGTTGCGAGCGTGGCCGTAGCTGGTCGCCGTGAACGCGACGTGGTTCCCGTTGCCATCGCTCACTTCGACCTCGAAGTGTGGGTGTGGGCCGCCGTCGAACACCGGTTCGATGGTCGCCGAGTCGAACTCGACGATCCGGTCGCCCGTCGACGACTCCCACAAGGCCGACTGCCGAATCGGTATCGTCGACCGCTCTACTCGCTTCGAGTCGAAAAAGCGATAGCCACGGCGCAGCACCTGCGGCCCCAAGAATGGAATAAAAGCCGAAAAGGCAGTACCGTCGGGAAAAAAGGCCCAGATCCACTTCCACGGGAACAGCGGAAGGTTGAGACAGACGCGCTGGAAGTAGCAGATCCCCGAAAGCTGCTCGGGGCCGTCGGGGAGGTCGAACTCGCCCTCGAACCACATTCGCCGCCACGCGACCAGATCCATGCCGCCGACCGGGGTGTGGGTATCCATCGCCTGCACCGGCGAGTCGACGCGGTTCTCCAGATCGCCCCATGCCTCGAACTTCGCCTCGCCTTTTTCGCCGGCGAAGTGGGCCTCCAATCCGAGCGGTCGGTCGGTCGACGCCCTGATCTCCCCGCCCCGCTCGCCGTTCTCACCATCGGTCCATGCCGAAATCTCCCCGTCTGAGAGCCGCGCGGTAGCCGGTTGATTAACCAGCCGGTCGTGGACCGCCTCGTCGTCGCCGTACCAGCCGACCGAGATCGCACTGAACTCGTCGACGCTCCCCTCGACCGGGCGGTCGAGATCGAGCCCCTGCATCGGAATGTCGTTGACGCGAATGTCGTCGCCTGCCCGCGAGGCGATCGAAAACATCAGCTGTTCGGGGCCGTACCCCGCCTCACTCTCGGGGAACAGGATGAACCACCACCACGAGGAGGAGGTTCGGTTCTGTCGGTCGGGATACTGCGTCCAGATGCGGTCGACCACGCGTCGGTGGTCGGCCAGCGAGCGCTCCGCGACGTCCTCGCTCATTACCTGCCACTCAAAGCGGGCGGTGATAGCTCTGTTCGTTCCCGGCGACAGTCTGTGAGAAAACAATCAGCGGTCGAGGTACTCCTGCTGGATGTCGACGATCTCCGCGGAGTCCTCGCAGTCGGCATAGCGCCGGAGCGGTTCGTCGTTGAGTTCGAGGAACGTCTCGCCCCACGTGAATTTCGAGAGGATGTCTTCGGCCTGCTCGCGCTCGCCGAAGATACAGCAGGCGGCGGCGAGGGCTTCGACCGTCGTGAGTTCCATCGGTCGACCGAAGTTGACGGGATTGGCGGCGACGAGGTACGGCAGCGCGCGGTGCTCGCCAGCCATCGAGAACCGGGCCTCGCCCGCCGACTCCCACGAGCAGTCGAGGGCGACGAGCGCGCCGTCGCTGGCAACCGAACGGTCGGCCGGGGAGAGGGCCTGCTCGGCGTGAGGGTTGAGGACGACGCCGTAGGGTGTGCCGCGGTGGCTGCGGTGGAGTTCGGCACGGTCGAACTTGGCGAGCTTTCGGGCCGTACACTTCTGGGGGTCGTCGTCGCCCTCGTACCGGATGTGCAGGTCCACAGTAGCCAGATGTCCGTCTGCAATCGCTAAAAACGGCGCGTTTGGGATCGGTCCGTCCGTGTCGGGTCGGGAGAAGCCTCTTTGTCGACCCACCCCACCCACCGGTATGGATCAGTCGACGCTCGTCTCGGAGTACTACCGGTGTCTCGACGACGAGTACGAAACCCTGCGGTCGATCCTCCACCCCGAGTTCGTCCAACAACGCCCCGACCGCAGCTTCGAGGGCCGCGCGGCGTTCGTCGAGTTCATGCGAACCGGTCGGCCCCAGACCGACACCACCCATCGCGTCGACACGCTCCTCGAATCGGCCGACGGCCTCGCGGCCTACGGTCGACTGTTCGATGCCGAGGGTGACGAACTGTTCGAGTTTATCGACGTGTTCCGGTTCGACGGCGGGGAGATCCGCGCGGTCGACACGTTCTCGTGACCGGATTGTTCTTGTCTCGTGACGGACCATTCTTGGGACGCGTCCGCCCGGAACGTTATACTGTCGCAGCATAACAACTCGACAATGGACGGCCATCCGGCGCTGTACAGTCCGACGGGTTATGGGATCCACGACGGCGAGGCCGTCGTTCGGACGCCGCACGCGGTGAAGACGCTTCAGGGCGACCACGTCGAACCCGTCATCGAGTTGCTGGCGGCGATGGATGGCGAGACGGCGGCGAGCGATCTGATCGAACGGGTCCCAGCGGCGACTGCGGCGGACGTCGACCTGCTGTACGAACACGGACTCGCGTACAACGCCGACGCGATTCCCACCGGACTGGACGACGCCTGTACCGGATTACTTGAACCGGCTCTGACCGCCATCCCACCCGAAAACCACCACGCAGTCCCGGACCGGCTCGGTTCCAAATCCGTGGCCATCTACGGGCATCGGGACTCGGTTTTGCCGGTCGTCGACCGACTCCGGACGGCCGGCGTCTCGGTGACCACAGACTCGACGGACGAGCCGGACGTGGTTCTTTTGTCCGAACGACTCGAACGTAGCGAAGCGTGGGCTGAGGCCAACGAGCAGTGGGCGGCCTCGGAGTCGACACTGGTCAAGACGCGGCTGACGGCGACGGGCTGGCGGCTCGGACCGGTACTCACGCCGACCGCACCGGCCTGTCTGAACTGCGTCTACAGCCGGGTCGACGCCAACAAAGCCGGCGGACAACTCTTCACCGAGGCTGTCGCCGGCGACCCACCGTATGCGCGGGCCTACGCCGACACCGTCACCGAACTGTTGTTCCGGACGCTGCTGGGCCAAGTGCCGCGATACCTCGACGAACAGTTCGTCGTCTACGACCACGACGACCAGACGACGAAAACACCGCGGGTGTTCGCGCTCCCGCACTGTGAGGTGTGCAATGTCTGAGGTCGACGGGATCACCATCACGGACACGAGCGGCCATGCCGAGGGCGACAGGGCAGAGACGGAGACGGACCTCGCACGGCTCCGGCGGATTGCGGACCCGACGACGGGGATCATTACGGGCGTCCGACGAGTGCCGGTGCCGCCGGACGAGCCGACAATCGAGAGCTACGTCGTCGAGCGGGCGGATTTCGAACCGCTCACTGACGGGACGGCGATGCCACACGAGGAGGGTGGCTGTGGCTTCAGCCGCGAGGTGGCGCTGGTCGCCACCTACGGAGAGGCCATCGAACGCTACTGTGGCTGTCTCTACCGCCAAGACGCGTTCCGGACAGCCTCGTATGTCGACCTCTCGAAGGCGGTCAGGGAGTCAGCTCCCAAGTCGGCTGTCGACCCGACGGATATCGTGAGCTTCTCGGCACAGCAGCGGGCATCGATGGCCGGGAGCGCCAGCCTTTGTGGGACCGACGACGAACTGTCTTGGACCGTCGGTGAGGACCTCGATTCGGGAGCCGACACCTACGTCCCGGCCCAGTTGGTCTATCTCTCGTATCCGACGAGCGCGGAGCCGTTCGTTCGGAACCCGATCTCGACCGGCTTGGCGGCGGGTCCCTCGCGGCCGATGGCGATCCGCAACGGGCTCTGTGAACTGGTCGAACGCGACGCGTTCATGATCTGGTATCTGAACGAAACCGAACTCCCGATCGTCGACCTCGATACGGCTCCGCCGCGGCTCCGGCGGCTGGCCAACCGCGTGACGGCACAGGGACTCGAACTTACCGTCCTCGACGCCACCACGGATCTCGGGGTGCCGGTCGCCATTGCCATCCTGGTCGACCGATCGGGCGGGCCAGCAGTTACCGTGGCTGCCGCGGCCGATCCGGCTGCAGCCGCCGCAATAGAGGGTGCTCTCGAAGAGGCGATCCAGACCCGGCTGTGGGGGATCCACAACATCGATAGCATGGGCCGGTCTCCCGAGGAGCTCACACCCGACGAGATCACCTCCTTCGAGGACCGGGGACTGTTCTGGTCGGTCCAAGAGCGGATCGCTGACCTCGACTTTTGGATCGAGAGCAGCCGGTCGACGACGGTCGGCGAGTTCGAGGCTGCCGATCTGGGGGCGACGGACCTCGTCGAGCAGGTCATCGCAGCGGGCTACGACTGCTACGCGGTCGACGTAACGACCCGTGATATCGCGGCTCTCGGGTTCACGGTCCAGCGGGTGATCGCCCTGCGGCTCCAGCCGCTGTATCTTCTGGAACGGCTGCGCTACTTCGGCGGCGAGCGACTCTATCGGACGCCGGTCGAAATGGGGTATCGGGACACGCAACCGACCGCGGAATCACTCAACACGGTTCCACACCCCTTCCCATGACGATGCCGGAAAACATACCGCTCGACAGTGACGATCTGGACTACCTCTACGAACTCTACCACAAGAACCTCGCGCCACTGGTCGCCGAGTCCGCCCTCGAACCGACGGCGTCGACGCCCCATCACGCATCCGAGCCGGTGTCGAAAACGTACCAGCGAGCCGAGACCGTTCCGCTCGCCGAGACCGCCGAGTCGACGTTCCTGTCGCGGCTCCGGCAACGGGCGTCGTACACCGACGCCACCGAGCGGCGGCCGATTACCGACACGGAGTTGGCGACGCTGCTGGCGTATTCGTACGGCGAGATCCGCGAGACAGAGGGTGGCGAGCCGCGGCGGCCGGTGGCCTCAGGGGGTGCGTGCTACCCGCTCGAGCTGTATCCCGTCGTGGTCGATTCCCTCGACGTCGAGGCTGGTATGTATCATTTCAACGCTCAGGATGGCACCCTCGAACGGCTCGCAGCCGGCGACTATTCCGAGTGGCTAGGTACGTCCTGGACGTGGCTCACCGACACCGACGCCGTCTCGGCGGTGGTTGTCATCACCGCGGCCCCGGAGCGGGCCGCCGCCAAGTACGACGAACTGGGGTACCTGTTCGCCGGGATCGAGACCGGGGCCGTGATCCAAAACCTACAACTCGTGGCGACGGAGTTGGGGATCGGGAGCCGCCCGCACAACGGTCTGGACTACCGGGCGGTCCGCCGGAAACTGCGGCTGCGAAGCGACGAATACCTCATGTCGTCGGTCGTATTCGCTGGGTCGACTCCGGGCGGACGTGAGTGATTCCGGCGGAACTGAGAAGGTGGTATCGGGCCGTACTGGGGTCGAGCGCGCCGGGGATGTCTGGTTTATTATATCCGTACCAGCAACACGAACGACAGCACCGTGACTCACGAACAATGATATCACGCCACAACCGTTTTAGCTGCACGTGACGAAAGTTCAGAACACAAACAATGTCACGGGGTATCAAGATTCTGGACGGGATCTCGAAATGGATCCGTGAGTCGATCGGCCCGGAAGCCGAAAACCGGGGGCAAGGCGAGGCCAGCGAGGACGACCAGACGAACGACGAGGAAGCCGAAGACGACGGATACGACTCGCCAGTCTGCTGTTCGGCCGCGAGCAACACCGACCTCACAGTGCTCAGCGAGTGAGTACTAGCTGTTCCGACTGATCCGGTCGTAGCGTCACCCGTCGCGAGCAGTACGTTTGATCAGGTCCGCGAGCCGGTCGTAGAAGCCCTCTTCGTACTTCGTTGCGGCATCCACTGTCGGCCGGGCGTTGGTCTCGTTGACCACGAGTCGGTCGTCCGTTTCGAGCAGGTCGACACCCAAATACGAAATCCCAAGTACATCTGCCACCCGCTCGGCAAGCCGTCGATGTTCGGCCGGGAGGTCCACCCCCGTGGCTTCCGCGCCGCGGTGGACGTTGTGTTTCCACCGGCCTTCACCCAGTGATTCGGGCAGTCGACGCTCGACCGCGCCGACGTACTCGCCGTCGACGACCATCACCCGGTAGTCACGGGCGTCGGGCAGGTACTCCTGAATCAGATAGGATTTGTCGCCGGTCGCCCGGTAGTCGTGGACGAGGTTCAGGTAGTCGACGATCCCAAGCAAGCTGTCTACGTCGCCGGCTTTCGCCACGCCGACCCCGCGGGTCGCGGAGTTCGGTTTGACGACCACCGGAAACGAGAGGTCGGCGACGGCGTCGGTGACGACCGACTCGTCGACCGGGTTCGAGAGCATGACCGTCTCGGGAACCGGTAGATCGGCCTCGCTGAGGGCGGCGATCACCCCACCCTTGTTGCGGGAGGTCAGCACCGCCTCGCGGTCGTTGACCCACGGGAGGTCGTGGATGGCGTCGACCGCAGTGCCCTCCATGAGTCGACCTGGAAAGACGAACCCCACATCGAAGGCGGCGGTGGGGTCGACGGGGTCGCGGTCGGTCAGTCGAATGGATCGCTCTTTGGCTTGCAGGTGGTCGACGTCGATCCCGCGGTCGGCAAGTGGCTCGCGGAGTCGGTCGAAGGTTTCTGCAGTCGTCGACAATGCGAGCCGGAGCATACGCTCTCGGTTGGGGGGAGACAGCAAAAGCGGTGATGGTTCAGTCTACGAGACGAGCAGCTTCTCGCCGCGCTCGACGACGATGCGGCACGGCGGCGAGATCTTGTTGTAGGCCCGTCGGAAGGCTTCCTTGACGACGGGAGCCTGCTCAGCGGTACAGTAGGCGGTGAAGATCGGCTCGTTCGCGCCGACTCGGGCGGCGGTGCCGACGATCTTCCCGAAGGACTGCCGCATCCCGTCTGAGACACGGTCGGCGCCCGCACCGGTCGCCTGCTTGTTCTCCCGGATGACTTGGTGGGGGAACTTCCGGAGCTGCATCTTGTAGTTGCCCTCGCCGAGGGTCTTCAGCAGGTGGCGGTTCGCCGAGAGCCGCGAGGACTCCAGCGAGCCGTGGCGGAGTTGGACGGCCTCCTCCGAGACGAGGCTGATTTTGACCGGGTAGTCGTCGGGGTCGGCCTGCAGGTCGCCCATGTCGTGTTGGGCGATCTTCGAGCCGGGGATGCCGGTGATGTACTCACGTCGTGTGTACGAGGGCTTGTCGATATCCCTGTACATCGAAGCAGGTTTCTCTCCCATGGTTACTTGTCGAGTCGAACGCCACTGGCCCGAATAAAGCCTTCGATGGCATCCGGCGAATTCGCCGGGTGTGAGGCAGTCTCACGGACGAACGCGCCGCTCAGGTCACCAGATAGTAGGGGTCGGCTTCCAGTTTCGGTTCGAGGGCCTCCCGCATCTCGCGGGCGTTGAACGCGAAGAGCCGCAGGCCGTTGCGATTGTAGCGGTCGAGGACGCCGGCGTCGACCAGATCGTCGGCGATCTTGGCGCGGTTCCACGTCACCGGCCGCCGGTAGTGGTGGGTGCGCTGGCTGACCTCCTCGTGGTCGGTCTCGTCGTAGTAGATCACGCCCTCGTAGTCGACCGGGTCGACGTAGGGGACGTCGGCGATATACTCGATGTAGTGGAGCTGGGAGGCGACGAGCCAGTCGGTGCCGATGTTGAGATACTGGACGTCGTCGTCGTCGAGCGCGCCGAAACAGCCGTCGGGGGACCAAGTGTCGTGGTGGTCACAGTCCGGAAAACGGCGGGGGCCGCGGACCAACACCGAGTTGGTCGCGTCGTCGGTTCGGTAGTCGGCGACCGACTGGAACAGCTTGGCGAAGGTACCGAAGCGGGGCGTCGAGTACTGTTTGTGGTAGACTCGGCCGTCGTCCTTGCGGAACGAGGGCGTGAACCCGGGCGTGATGATCGTCTCGAAGCGGCGGTCGAGTTCCTCGATCACGAACTCGAATGGGTCGCCGTCGACGGCGGCGTTGACGTCGCGCAGCCCGACGTGAACGAAGACGGTGTCGTCAGTGTATCGGTCGAGGAGTGCCGCCAGCGCCGCTTCGTCGACCGGGCCGGCCGCCCCCGAGCGGAGTCGGCGGCGGAGGACCATCGACGCGCGGGCACCGAGCGTTCGAAGGTGGTGGTAGCGCGTGGCGGCACGGTCGGCCGCCGACTGGGAGCCGGACATACGGTAGTCGACACGTGACGCGAGAGGCTCCAATAGCCCTTGTGCCCAACTACATACCGGCCGCTGTCAGTCGTAGGGGTAGCGGTGGGTCGCCCCGCAGTCACAGCGGACGACCACCCGGCCGTCGTCGACACGGACGCGGGCGTTGCGACCGGGGCGAAGCGCGACATCGCACCGAGAACAGGTGAATCGTTTGAACCGCCGGGGGAGGCCACACCGGTCCCGCTCGGCGATCCGGCGGGCCAGCCGGACGTACTCCCGCGAGCGGTCGTACTCGCCGCCGGCGGCCGCCGCCATAGCAAGCTCGAACAGTTCGTCGATGCGCTCCTCGGCGATCCCCATCACTTCATGGGGTGTGTGGCGGTCTGTTAGGTGTTCCGGACCGCGGCTAGTCGTCTTCGAGGGCGTCGGCGATCCGCCGAAGCTCGCGGTTGGCGTCCCTGACCTCGTCTCTGAGCTGGCGGACCTCACGGACCAGTTCCTCGTTGCCGCCGGACTCCTCGCCGGGACCGGCCGGACCGCCGGGGCCACCACCCATGCCGGGGCCGCCACCGCCGCCCACCATCCCGCCCATCATCTGGGCGAAGGGGTTGCCGCCGCCACCCATGCCGGGGCCGCCGCCGCCCATCATCTCTTCGGGGCTCGGGGCACCCTCACCGCCCTCTTCGCGTTCTTTCTGGCGCTTCTCGCGGATCTCTTCGACCCGCTCGCGGAACGATTTTTCCTCGTCGTCCGCTCCGTTCTCGCCCTCGTCGCCGTCGGCTGATGACTCGTCGTCAGTCATAGCCATCGGTTCGACCGGCGGACTGAAAACGGTTGTTCATCCGAGCTCGTCGACACCGGCGGCCTAGGGGGTGTTATCAGCACGGATAATTGCGACCGTAGGTTATTTTGTCACGCTACCGATCCAAGGGTATGAGCCAGTCAGGCGACCACACCGATCTTCCTTCTGAGCAGTTCCAGCTGGCCGAGCAGTTCAGCGAGCTCGGCGAGACAGCGGCCAAAGTCGAACTCCAAGAACGAACCAAGGAGCTGACGGCGATCCGGCGAGCCACCGAACTGTTTACCGATGCCGATCGGACGATCGACCAGTTGATCGACACCTACGTCGACGAGCTTCCCCAGTGGTTCCAGTATCCAAGTGTCACCGAGGCCCAGATCGCAGTCGGCGATCGGATCGCCGAATCGCCGGGGTTCGAGCGGACCGGGGAGTCGTTGACCCACGAGGCGACCACCGATCAGGGGACGCGGATCGTGATCGACGTCGTCTACACCGAGGAGCGACCGCCGGCCGACGACGGGCCGTGGCTCACCGAGGAACACGATATGGTCGAGACGGTGCTGGGGTTCATCACCAACGCCGTGGGCCAGCAGGAACACCAACAGCGGCTCGAAGAAGAGCTCCAACAGCAGCGGGTCGTCGCCGACGACGTCGACGCCGGCGTCCAGGACATCAAGCGAACCGTCCAGGACATGACCGCTAGCACGAACGAGATCAGCGATCACGCGCACAACTCCGCGGACTCGATGGGCGAGGTCGCCCAAGAGATCGCCGACATGTCGGCGACCGTCGAGGAGATCGCCTCGACGGCCGAGGAGGTCGCCGCAACCAGCGCTAACGCCGAGGAACTCGCCGACGAGGGTCGTGCGGCCGCCACCGAGGCCATCGACGTGATGGAACGGGTCGACGAGTCGACACAGACCGTCTCGGCGGACGTCGGCACGCTGCAGGATCGGATCGACGAGATCGACGAGATCGTCGAGGTGATCAACGATATCGCCGACCAGACGAACATCCTCGCGCTCAACGCCTCGATCGAGGCCGCCCGCGCCGGCGAGGCCGGCTCTGGCTTCGCCGTGGTCGCCGACGAGGTCAAATCGCTGGCCGGCGAATCACAGGAACACGCCACGGAGATCGAGAAGATGATCGAAGAGATCAAATCCGACGCCGACGACACCGTCGCCAGCCTCGAAGAGACGACCAAGGAAGTCGACGAGGGGATCGAGAAGGTCGAAAACGCGATGGATACCCTTCAGGACATCGCCCAAGCGGTCCAAGAGGCCTCTCAGGGGATCCAAGAGGTGTCGAGTGCGACCGACGATCAGGCCGTCTCGACCGAGGAGGTCGCCAGCATGGTGAACGAACTCGTCGAGGAGACCGAGACCGTCGCCAGCGAGATCCAGGAGATCGCCGCCGCAAACGAGGAGCAGGCCCAGAAGGTCGAAGACATCAGCCAGAGCGTCCAACAACTGAACTAAAAGGAACCGAGACTCGACTGGAGTTCCCGCTGTTGTCGACCCTCCGTCACCTCGTAGCCGACCAACGCCCGCAGGTCGACCGCGTAGGTCGACCCGCCGCGGTCGATCACCAACAGCCGTCCCTTCGTTCCCCGCACCGTCCCGGTCGCCAGCGTCTCGTCGACCGGCTGGCTGTCGAGATCGAGCCCGTAGTCGAAATCGAAGGTTTCGATCGGCTCGAACTCGTCACAGAGGGCCGCCCACGCCGCGCCGTCGACCGACCGACCAAGCCCGGCCAACTTGGTCGGCACGCGCACCCGGTCGGGGATCTCGTCGGCGATCTCGGCTTCGAGCCGGCGGGCGATCCGGCCGTCGTCGACGGTCCGGATGTGGGCGGCCCGATCCGCGCCCTGCTCGCGGAGTCGCGTTGTCAGCCGCCACTCCTTGGTGACGCCGACTTTGAACCGGTCGGGGGCGAAGGCCGCGAGGTAGACCGCGTGGTCGTCGAAACAGTCCATCTCGTCTTTGAGACACGTCCCGGTACACCGGGCACAGACCCACGTATGCTGGTGGTCCGGGCAGTAGGGCGCTTTCGGGTTCTCGCAGGCGATGTGGCGCTCGTCGTGGACCGCGCCCGCGCAGTGTCGCTGCCCGAGGGTGTATTCGAGTTCGGTCCCGGGTTCGAGATCGCGGTAGCGCAGGCCGTCGCCGTCGCTCAGCAACAGCCCGCCGTCGGCAGCGTCGTAGCCCACGATCTGCACGGTCGACCTACAGGGCCGCCGGATAAATCCGTGTTCATCCCGGAGAGGTCGGCGACTCCACTTGCTTTGCGGCTCCAACGGTGTCGACTACCCGGCCGAACGACGGTCGTCGACTGCCGCCCCCGACAGGTCTATCAGACTGGATTGCGACCCTCAGGGAAATGACGCAATCGACGTTTCTGGATCTCGTCCAGCAGTCGCTGTCGGCCGAGACGGCCGCCGAGTTCGAACGTCGGGTCGACGACCAGTCGGCTCGGCTGCGTGAGGCGATCAGTGCAGGCGACCTCGATTCCCCCGACTTCGGCGTTGGCATGGAGTTGGAGGTCTATGCGGTCGACGACGAGGCGACCCTCACCCGCCTCCCCAAATCGGTGTTCGAGGCCGACTGTGAGAAGGAACTCGGCCTGCACAACGCCGAACTCAACACCTCGCCGGATCCCCTGACCGCCGCGGGTATCGAAGCCCAAGCCGACAAGCTCCGAGCCAGCGTCGAGTCGACGCGGGCAGCCGCACGCGACGCGGGCTGCGAGATCGTCCTCGATGCGATGTGGTCGGTGCCGCCGGCCGAGGGGACCGCCGCCTATTTCGGCGATGTCGACCGCGAGAACGGCGTGCTCGTGGCGAACAACATGGCTCACTCGCCGCGGTACAGCGCCATCGACACCGCAATCCTCGACGAGTGCGACGGCAGCGTCTCGCTGTCGGTACCGGGCGCCGAGGTATCGGTCCCAACCATCCTCGTCGAATCGCTCACCAGTTCGATCCAGCCGCATCTCCAGCTCCCCGACACCGAGACGTTCCCCGACGCGTACAACGCCGCGATCGCCACCCTCGGGCCGGTGCTCGCGCTGTCGACCAACTCGCCGCTGCTGCCGGTCGACTGTTACGACGTCGACGACCCGGAGACGCTCCTCGACGACACTCACCACGAACTCCGGATCGACGCCTTCGAGGAGCCGATCAACGGCGCGTGGGAGAAGGTCCGGTTCCCCGACAAACTCGACGAACCCACCGACGTCGTCGACCTGCTGGTCGCGGATCCGACAGTTGCCCCGTTCCTCCGGGAGTGGCTGGTCGAGGAGCCGCGGGAGACGTTCGCCGACGAGTTCTGGGAGCTCGACCACAAGCGCGGGACCTACTGGCGGTGGCTACGAGCAGTGACCGGCGGCCAGCCGGTGGGCGACGGTGACGACCGATCGATCCGCATCGAGTACCGCCCGATCCCGACCCAGCCGACCGTCGACGACATCGTCGGCCTCCAGTGTCTCGTGACCGGGCTCGTTCGGGGGCTCCTGGCGGCCGACCACCCCGTCAAAAACCTCGACGGAGCGGCCGCCGAGGCGGCATTTTACAACGCCGTTCGGGACGGGGTCGACGCCGAGTTGCGGTGGCTTACCGTCGACGGCGAGGAAACGACCGACTCGTCGGTCATCTATGCGGAGCTCTTCGAGTACGCCCGCCGCGGCCTCCGCGAGCAGGGGGTGGGCGAGGAGACGATCAGCCGCTATCTCGACCCGATCGAGGCACGGTGGGACCGGCGATACACCCCGAGTCAGTGGAAACTCGACTGGGTTCGGGCAGCCCTCGACGACGGGCAGCCGTTTGCCGAGGCCGTCCGTGAGATGCAGCAGGCCTACATCGAGCAGTCCTCGACGGGGACGCCGTTCGCCGAGTGGGATGCGCCCGTAGGTCGGCACCGGTAGTCGGCGGCTACTGTAGGATAGTCGGTGAGTAACGAGGTGTTTAGACGTCGACCGGCGGCGTCTCGAAGGCTCCCTCGTCGGCCTCCCGATCGTAGGATTCGATCGCCGCGCGGACGAGCTGGAAGACGCCCTCTTTGTTCCACCGAGCGGTGTTGATCTGCAGGTCGTAGAACTCCCGGTCGTCGACGTCGATATCGTAGTACGATTGGTAGCGGCCGGCCTCGCTGACCTCCCGGACCCGCATCTCGGCCTCGGTTTCGGCTCGGCCGTCGATCCGGTCGAGTCGGACGGCTTCCGGAGCGTCGAGCCAGAGCCGCAAGTCGGCATGCTCGCCGGCAAGCCAGCCTGCAAGCCGTGATTCGAGGATGAACGGTTTCTCCGCCGCCCCCCACTTTTCGGCGATCGACTGGAGGCGATCGTCGAGCGCGCGGTCGATCGAGTCGCTGGTGTCGGCTTCAGCGATCTGCTGGTTGAGGCTGATATCGTTTTCCTCGGCGAGCTCCCGGAAGATATCGCCGCCGGAGACGTACGGACAGTCCATCGCCGCCGACAGCCGGTTACAGAGCGTCGTCGCCCCACAGCCCGGCGGCCCCGAAACCGTGATCAGGAGGTCGGTATCGATCTTCGTCTCGGCGACATCGCTCGCCGTCAGGCGTGTATCATTATTGGTCATGTGGGTTGACTCTCACCTTCGCAGGAATACCTGTTATGCCCATCGGTTCCGGCGACCGAGCGCGCTCGACCCGGAGGCGATCTTTTATATACGGGCGTGCTACGGCCGTCCGTGTGCACACTCGTGTTCGTCTGGCAGGCCTTGCCCGACGCGCCGGTCGTCGCCGCCGCCAACCGTGACGAAGCGCTGGGTCGACCGTCGGATCCGCCCGGTCGGTTCCGTGAGGAGCCGGCCGCCATCGCCCCACGGGACGGCACCGCCGGCGGAACGTGGATCGGCTACAACGAGGCGGGGGTGTTCGTCGGCGTCACCAACCGCTGGGTCGACCGCGAGGGCGACCGTTCGCGGGGCCGGCTCGTCGCCGACTGCCTCGGCTGTGCGTCGACCGATGAGGCCGTCGCCCACGTCCGCGAGGCCGTCACCCCACATCGGTATGCGGGGTTTAACCTCGTCGTTGCCGACGCCGACCGCGCGGTGTGTCTCGAATGGGACGGCACACTCTCGGTGAATGACTTCGAGCCCGGGATTCACGTCGTCGTCAACGTCGGCGTGGACGACGCGTTCTTCGTGCCCGATGCACGTCCCGAAGCCGGCCGCGAGCAGGCGATCAACGCGCGAGCGCTCCGCGCGGCGCTCGATCCCCACCCGGAGGAGACGGCCGTCGACTGGCTTGACCGGGCGGGTGCGGCGCTAGGCGACCACGAGTACGACGTCTGTATCCACGGCAACGGGTTCGGCACGCGGTCGGCGTCGCTGATCAGCCTCGAATCCGGTACCGAGGAGGCGGTGGGCCGCTACTGGTTCGCCGACGGCCCGCCCTGCCGGACCGACTTCGAGCGGGTCGACGCCGGCCTGTAGCCACAATCGCGGCTGCGTCGATTCCTCATTCGAGGGGCCCTTAGACGGCGTCGGCGTGATCACTGTCGGCTCGGAACTCGTCCCCCGGTTCGGTCTCCCACCGACCACGACGGGCGCGTTTCCTAAACTGTTAAACGACTTGCGACCGGACTACGACCATATGAGCGCCGCCGAGATCGAAGACAGTCTCTCCGACGACGAGTATCGTGGGCTGGAACTCATCCGGGAAACGGGTGGGATTCATCAGAGCGACTTCTGGAAGGAACTCGATGTCTCCTCCCGGAAGGGGAGTCGAATCGCGGAGGCGCTGGTCGACTCCGGACTGATCAAACGTGAAGACACCGTCTACAACGGCCACAACACCTACTATCTCGAACCCGCCGCCCGCGACCTCGACTTCCGGCTCTTGATGGCTGGCGACATGCTCTCGCCGTTCATCGGCGAGGAGGAAGTCGACCCCCGAAGCGACTCCTTTTCGCAGTGGCTGATGAATCTGGCCTACGAGGACCACTAACCGGCTCTCGGCTCCGCGGCGACAGACCGGCTTCTCCAGTCGACTCCGACCGATCGCAGATTGGTATTCGGCAACTAACAAAAGGGGTTTCCGACCGTCTGTGAACCGACGACAGCTACTCGTCGGTGTCGGCGGCCTCGACGTCGCCGATCAGCGCGTCGACGTCGACCCGCTCGGTCAGGAGATCGGCCATCGTCTCGACGGTCCGTCGGTCACGCGTGCGGCCGCTGCGGACGACCGACTCGGCGCGTTCGACGGCGGTGAGCGTGTCGGTGTTGATCTGGAGCACCGGCGTGTTGGCCTCGGCGGCCCGGCCCAAAATTGCGGGCGAGGGTCGGTGGCCGCCGGTGAGGATCAGACATTTGACGCCGCTGGCTTCCAGCGCGGCGGTGTGGATGTCCGAGCGGTCGCCGCCGGTGATGACCGCCGCATCCCGTGCCCGCCGGAAGTAGCGCAGCGCCTCGTCGCCACCCATCGCGCCGACGAGGAACCGCTCGACGACCGCATCGGTGTCGACATCGGTCAGGGTGTCGGCGCCGAGTTCGTCGGCGAGGTCGGCAATGCTGACTCCTGCGAGGTCGGTCTCCTGTGGCACCGCGCCGAAGACCTCGATCCCCTTGCTTTCGAGGAACGGGATCACGTCGCTGTTGAGCTCCTCGAAGGCGGTATCGGCGATCCGGTTGAAGACGATCCCGGCAAGGTCCTCACCGAGGTCGTCGACTGCCGCCAGAATGCCGTCGATGTCGGCCGGCTGGGTGTAGTCGGCGACCAGCAGGACATCGGCGTCGAGGAGTCCGGCGATATCGCTGTCGGTGAGGCCGACGATCCCGCCGGTGGTGAGCGAGCCGCCGCCCTCGACGACCATCAGATCCCGACCCTCGGCGAGCCCGTCGAACTGGGTGCGGATCTGCTCGCGGAGTTCGGTGGGGTCCTCGCGGCCGCGCATCGCACCGTCGATGAACGTCGGCGAGTAGACGACGGGTTCGAGTTCGTGCATCTCGGCGTCGAGATCCAGCAGTTCGCGGGCGAGCATGGGGTCCTCGTCGAGCGTCTTGCCGACGTTGCTCTGCAGGCGGGTCCCCTTGGGTTTCATGTAGCCGACCGACTGTCCCCGCTCGTGGGCGATAGTCGCCAGTGCGAGGGAGATCGCGGTCTTGCCGGTGCTTTCTTCGGTTGCGGTGATGAGTAGCGTGTTCATAGTTCTTCAGGGTCGACGGTGAGTCTGATATCGACGGCGTCGACGCCGTCGGGCGTTGCCACCAGCGGGTTGATGTCGAACTCCATGATCGCCGGGAAGTCAGCGACCAGCTGCGAGAGTCGCTGGATCGTCTCGACGATCCCGTCGATGTCGGCCGGATCACGGCCCCGTGCGCCACGTAGGAGCGGCGCCGTCTTGATTTCTTCCGTCATCTCGCGGGCTTCGGTCTCCGAGACCGGCGCGACGCGGAAGGTCGTGTCTTCGAGCACCTCCACGAAGATCCCGCCGAGCCCGAACATCATCAGCGGGCCGAACTGCGGATCGCGGTTCATCCCGACGATGGTCTCGGTGCCGGCGTCGAGATCCGACATCTCCTGTACTTGGACGCCGAGCAGGTTCGCGTCGGGCTGATAGTTCCGCGCTCGGGTGATCAGGTCCTCGAAGGCGTCCTCGACCTCGTCGTCGCTCACCCCGACTTTGACGCCGCCGATGTCCGACTTGTGGAGGATGTCTGGGGAGACGATTTTCATGACCACGTCGCCCTCGATCCGTTCGGCCACTTCCCGAGCGTCTTCGGGCGAGTCGACGATCTCGCTGTCGGGCATCGGAATCCCGTAGGCCTCCAGCAGACCCATGGCCTCGACGCCCAGCCGGTTGTCCGGCCGGTCTTCGACGCGTTCGAGGATCTCGCGGGCCGCCTCGCGGTCGACATCGAAGTCGGCGGGCGCGTCGTACTCGCGGCGCTGGATCTGGCGGTACTCCCACAACGAATCGAGGGCGTCGATCGCTCGGGAGGGATCGAAGTAGTTCGGGATCCCCGCATCCGAGAGGAGTTCCGCCGACTCGTCGACGCTCTCGCCGCCCATGAAGCAGGCTGCCACGGGTTTGCCGTGTTTCTCCCGCATCTTGACGGTCTCCTCGGCCAACTGCTCGTAGTCGAGGACTGCCGTGGGACAGGACAGCACCATCGCCGAGCCGACGTTGTCGTCGGCCAAGGCGATATCCAGCGCCTCGCTGAACCGGTCGACGTCGGCGTCGCCGACGATGTCGACCGGGTTGTAGATGTTGCCCTCCGGCGGGAGTTGTTCGGAGAACGTATCGAGAGTCTCCTGCTCGAAGGAGGCCATCTCCAGATCGGCGTCGCCGACCGCGTCGGTCGACATCACGCCCGGCCCCCCGGCGTTGGTGATCACGGCCACCTCGTTGCTGTCGGGGACGGGCTGGTTGGCCAGCATCTGGGCGGCGTCGAACAGTTCCTGGACCGATTCGGCCCGGAGAACCCCCGCCTGATCGAGGCCGGCCTCGTAGGCCTGCTCGGAGCCCGCGATCGTTCCGGTATGCGAGGAGGCGGCCTGTGCGCCGGCGTCGGTGCGCCCGGATTTGACAAGCACGATCGGCGTATCTTGGGTGACCTCGCGGGCGGTATCGATGAAGTCACGCCCGCTGGAGATCCCCTCCAGATAGCCGATGATCACGTCGGTGTCGTCGTCGTCACCCCAGTGGTCGACGAAGTCGGTCTCGTCGAGGACGGCCTTGTTGCCCAGCGAGGCGACGTCCTTGAAGCCCATCCCCTCGTCGTTGGCCCAGTCGAGAACGGCCGTGATGAACGCTCCCGACTGGCTCATGAACGACATCGAGCCCGGTTCGGCGTTCTCCGGCCCGAAGGAGGCGTTCATCCCGTTGGACGTCGACATGATGCCGAGGCTGTTGGGGCCGACGAGATCCATGTCGTACTCCGCGGCGATCTCTTTGAGTTCCTGCTCCCGGCTCGCACCGTCGCTGCCGGTCTCGCCGAAGCCCGCGGTGATGACCACGACGTTCGTCACCCCGGCCTCGCCGGCCTCTTCGAGGGCCGGCAAAACGATCTTCGGCGGAACGACGATCACCGCCATGTCCGCGTCGGCCTCGCCGACCCCGTCGACACAGGGGAGATCCAAGACCTCATCGTAGTTGGGGTTGACCGGGATAATCGTCCCATCGTAATCCGCGATCAGATTACTGGTGACGGCCCGCCCGATCGACCCCTCACGTGCGGTCGCACCGACGACGGCGATGCGCTCGGGCGCGAATAGCTCGGTTAGGGTTCCCATCATCTTGGAGTTTCGACTCACCGTTCTTAAAGACGGTGTCCCACGATTCACACGCCGTGTGACACGTTAGATCCATCTACATTATTTGTGAAAATTGAGGATGGAGGCCCGCTGTTCGTATTTTATTGCGTGTGTATTATATACACAATATTGTGAAACAGTCGACCGTGCAGCCGACCCTCGCGCGCGGGAGTTTCACGAAAACAAATCCGTTTCGATTCCGCTGTGACGCCGCCCATCGGTCAACTCCGGCCTCTTATTTCGTTGGTCTTTCGGCCGTCAAAGCGGTGTCGAACGCGTTGCGGATGGACCGGTCGTATGAGATGCGGCCGGTCCTCGATGACCTCGGTGCGGCTGCGATAATAACTGAAACAGTATAGTTAGGCCATATTAATAAGAAAAACATAGGAGATAATAATATTTTTATTGGTCGGACTGTTGGAGCGAGTATGAACCCGACACGGCGGCGCGTACTCCGGAGTGGTGCTGGCGCACTGGCACTCGGCGGACTGGCTGGCTGTCTCGACGAGACAGCGGGCGGTCCGACCGGTTTCGACTCGGCGTATGCGGCGTTTTTCGCCCTCGCCGACTGGTCGCAGGCGGTCGCCGGCGACGCGGCGACCGTCGAGAACCCGGTCGACTTCGGCCAGTTAGGCCACGGCTGGGAACCCGACGGCGATCTGCCGCGGGAGGTGGCCTCGACCGACGCCTTCGTCTACCTCGATACGCCGGAGTTCTCGTGGGCCCAAGACCTCGCGTCGACGCTCGAAGCCGACTACGAGGGCGTCGCAGCGATCGACGCCCTCGATGGCCTCGAATCGCGGATGATCGACAGCAGCCACGGCCACGGCCACGGCGACGAACACGCCGAAGACGCTGACGCCCACGACGGTGAGGACGAACACCACGACGAAACCGAAGACGGACATCACAACGAAACCGAAGACGGACATCACAACGAAACCGGAGACGAACACCACGACGAGCACGCCGACGAGACCGCGAGCGAGGTCGACCGCGGCCAATTCGATCCCCACGTCTGGGTCGACCCGGTGCTCGCACAGGAGATGGTCGACACCATCGCCGCGGGGTTCGCCGAGATCGACCCCGAGAACGGCGAGAGCTACGAGACCAACGCGGCCGCCTACAACGACCGACTGGCCGACCTCGATTCACAGCTCCAGGCGCTCGCCGACGACGCCGAGCGGTCGACGGTCGTACTGGCGACCCACTCCTCGTTCGCCTACGTCGAAGCCCGGTACGACTTTGAGATCCACACGGTCGCCGGGATCTCGCCGGACGCCGAGCCGGATTCCTCGGAGATCGCCGGGACGGTCGATCTCGTCGACGAAAGCGGGATCGACGTGATCCTCTACGACCGCTTCGAGTCCGACCGGCTGGCCGAGACCATCGTCGAAAACAGCGGCGCGACCGAGACGATGGCTGTCACCGCCGGAGCCGGCACCCTCCGGGAGTGGGCCGACGACGGACTTGATTTCGTCGACCAGATGGAGCAGATCACCATCCCGGCGTTCCGCCGCGCGCTCGGTGCGGAATAAAAATGAAAGCACTAAACACGCCCCTCGTCCACTCACCACTGAACAGCCAGTGAATCCGGTTATTAGTCTCGATTCGGTGACGTTCGCCTACGGCGAGACCCCCGCCGTCAGCGACATCACTCTCGATGTCGACGCCGGGGAGTTCCTCGGCCTCATCGGCCCCAACGGCTCCGGCAAGACGACGCTGCTGCATCTCATGTTGGGCCTCCACGAACCGGACAGCGGGCGCGTCGAACTGTTCGGCGAGCCCGTCGACGAGTTCGACGACGGCCACCGGATCGGCTACGTCTCCCAACAGTCGACCAGCCAGTCGGGGTCGATGCCCGTCACCGTCCGCGAGAACGTCACCATGGGTCGGTTCGCCCACGTCGGCCACTCGCGGCTGTCAGCCGACGATTACCGGACCGTCGACGACGCCCTCGAAACGGTCGGCATTGCCGATCTCGCCGACCGACGCATGAGCGCCCTCTCGGGCGGCCAGCGCCAGCGGGCCTACATCGCCCGGGCGCTCGCTTCGGAGGCCGACCTGCTGGCACTCGACGAGCCCACGGTCGGCGTCGACGCCGAATCCCGCGACGCCTTCTATCAGCTCCTCGACGATCTCAACGCCGACGGAATCACGATCATCCTGATCGAACACGACATCGGCGTCGTCACCGACCGCGCCAGTCGCATCGCCTGTATCAACACCGAACTGTTCCACCACGGCGACACCGAGTCCTTCGTCGACAGCGAGGCGCTCACCGAAGCCTACGGCGTCTCGGGTCGCGTGGTTCACCACGATCACTGATGAGCACCGACACCGAACCCACCGACAGCACCGCCCCCACCGCCACAGACGGCACTCCCTCGGGGCCGCTGGGTCGACTCCGAACCAGCGGAACGACCCGCGAAACCGTCGAACTCGCCGCCCTCGGCGTTATCGGGCTGCTGGCGGTCGTCATGCTCGGCTTCATCGCCCTCTACTGGCTCCGGGAGCTGCCGTACGCCGCCACCGCCTACGAGCAGTTCCGGATCGGCGGTCGACTGCTGGATCTCTATCTCGGGACGAACGTGTTCAAACACCCCTTCATGTGGCAGTCGCTGTCGACGGGCGTCCTGATCGGCATCGTCGCCCCGCTGGTCGGGTCGTTTCTCGTCCACCGCGAGATGGCACTCATCGGCGAGACACTCGCGCATGCGGCCTTCGCGGGCGTCGCGGTGAGCCTCCTGTTTAACGCGGTGACGGGCTGGGACGGCTCGCTGCTGTTCGGCGCGCTCATCGTAGGCGTGATCGGCGCGCTGGGCGTCCAGTGGCTCGCCGACCGGACCGACACCTACGGCGACGTACCGATCGCCATCATGCTCAGCGGGAGTTTCGCGCTGGGGACGCTCATCATCAGCTACGGCCGCGGCCTCACCGGGATCAGCATCGAGGGCTACCTCTTTGGGAGTCTCGCTGTCGTGACCGTCGACGGCGCGCGTATGATGGCGATCCTGAGCGTTCTCGTCGTCGGCGGCGTACTGTTCAACTACAAACAGCTACTCTTCATTACCTTCGACGAGCAGGCCGCCCGCGTCGCCCAACTGCCGGTCAACAGCTACAACACGCTGTTGGTCGTGATGACTGCCGTGGTGGTCGTTGGCGCGATGCAGGTACTGGGGATCATTCTGGTCGCCGCGATGCTCGTGGTGCCGGTGGCGGCGGCCTCCCAGATCGCCGTCTCCTTCCGGGAGACGATGTACCTCTCGGTCATCTTCGGGCAGGTGGCGATCCTCGTCGGGTTCGCCGTCTCGATCGCGATGAGTCTCCCGTCGGGTGGCTCGATCGTAATGGCGGCGATCGGGCTCTATCTCGGCTCGATCGCGCTCTCGAAAAAGGGTGTGACTGCGCTGTCGACGCACTGAGTCGGTGGTGCGGGTCGGTCGTTAGTGGCTGTGGCCCATCGCTTCGGACAGCGGCATGCCGAAGCGGTCCTCGAACAGCTCTTCCATCGTCTCGTTGATCTCAACCAGATCCGAGGGCGTCTCGCCCTGCGAGTGGTGGACCATCGCGTGGGCGTGCTGGGCGAGCGCCTGCACCACGATGTCGCTGATTACCTGTGTCGGCTCCTCGCCCTGTTCGGCGAGGGTGTCGACCAAGCCCGCAGGCAGTTCGACGTCGTCGGTGTCGCCGCTCGGTCCCTCGATGGTGTAGGTTTCGGTGTCGACCATACCTGCAGGTCGCGGCACAGCCATAAGTGGCTGTGGAATTCCGTCTCCCGATCTCCGTGAAGGTATAAGAGCCACCCGTCCGAACCCGTGAGCGTGGATACGATTGTCGTCAGCACGGTGATCTACGAGGACCCCGAGACGGTCTACGACGTGCTGCTGGATTTCCCCCGGTATGCGAAGTATTCGGAGTACCTCACCGGCGTCGACACGCTCCGGGGCGACGGCGGCGTCGGCACCCAGTACGCCCTGAACTTCGCGTGGTGGAAACTCACCTACACGGCCCACTCGGAGGTCGTCGACACCGAGTCCCCCGAGAAGATCGACTGGCGGGTGATCAAGGACCTCTCGGCCAACGGCCACTGGCGGGTCGAGGAACGCGAGGACCTCCCGGCCGGGGCCCCCGACGACGCCACCGTTGCCTGTGACGTCTCGCTGCGGATCGATTTCGACCCGGATTCGGCCGACGGCAGCGCGGTGAACCTCCCGACGCTGGTCTCGTGGGGCTGGGTGCTGAAGAAGGTGATTCCGCTGATCAAAGACGAGGCCGAGCGCGTCGTTCAGCGCGCCGTGGCCGACGTCGAGGGTCGACGCCGGCAGAACGTCGAGTTTTCCGTCCAGGTCGACTCCGAATACCTCTGAGTCGATTGGGGATGCGAAACGATATACCGGGCGCCAAGCAATGCGCTCGTATGAGAGGGAGTGTCTCGTGAGGGTCCTCATCGTCGGTGCGGGGCAGGTCGGCGAGTCGATCGCGTCGGATCTGGCCGCCAGCCACGACGTAACCGTCGTCGACCAGCGGGAGGATCGCGCCGAGGAACTCGCGTTTGCCTACGATGTCCTAACGGTCGCGGGCGACGGCACCGAGACGAGCGTGCTCGAAGAGGCTGGGATCACCGAGGCCGACATGGTGATCGCCAGCACCGACGACGACGAGACCAACATCGTCGTCTGTTCGACCGCCGCCGCCCTCGGCGAGGCGTTCACCATCGCCCGGATCAAGCAGAACAAGTACCTCCACACCTGGGAGCGTTCCGAACGGGCCTTCGGCGTCGACTACATGGTCTGTACGAACCTGCTGACCGCCCAGTCGATCGTCCGGGTGGTCGGTCTGCCCGCCGCGGTGGATGTCGACCCCTTCGCCGGCGGCCGGGTTCAGATGGCCGAGTTCGAGATCAGCGATCAGTGTCCGGTCGTCGACCAGACCATCGCGGAGGCCGACCGTTACGACTCGCTGACCTTTGCGGCGCTGCTCCGGAACGGCGACGTGATCGTCCCCGACGGGTCGACGGTCATCGAGGCCGGCGACCGGGTAGTCGTCATCGGGAGCCCCCAGAGCGTCCACAACTTCGCCGATTCGCTGGCCCCGAACCACTCGACGGGCAGCGACGAGGAGGTCGCCATCATCGGCGGCAGCGAGATCGGCTACCACGTCGCCCGCCTGTTGGGCGACCGCGGGTTCCGCCCGCGGCTGATCGAACAGGACCCCGATCGGGCCCGGGAACTCGCCGAGGAACTCCCGAAGTCGACGGTCCTCGAATCGGACGCCACCGACATCGAGTTCCTCGAACGCGAACACATCGGCGACGCCGACATCGTCGTCGCCGCCCTCGAAAGCGACGAAAAGAACCTGCTGGTCTCGCTGCTCGCCCAGCGGCTCGGGGCCGACCGCACCGTCGCCATCATCGATACCCCCTCCTACGTCGAACTGTTCGAGACCGTCGGCATCGACGTGGCGATCAACCCACGGGTGGTCGTCGCCGAGGAGATTACTCGACTGACCCAATCCGGCAAGGCCGAGAACGTCGCGCTCATCGAGACCGACAAGGCCGAGGTCATCGAGATCGAGGTGAACGCCGACAGCATCCTGGCCGACCGGCCGATCCGCGAGTCGACCGCCGACCTCCCCGCCGGGGTCGTCATCGGCGCGATCACGCGGAAACGCGAGTTCGTGAGGCCGCGGGGCGATACGGAGATCCGCCCCGGCGATCACGTCGTGCTGTTCGTCGACGCCGAGGCCATCGAGAAGACGACCGCAAAACTCTGACCGCTTCGATAGCTACTCCTCGACCGCGCTGGCGGCTCGGATGATCGTCTCCTCGCCGAACTTCGGACCGATGAGCTGGAGGCCGACCGGCAGCCCGTCGACGTCGCCGGCCGGCACCGAGATCGCGGGCAGGTTGGCGAGGTTAACCGGCACCGTATTCGCGTCCATCAGGTAGAGCTGCAGGGGATCGTCCAGACTCTCGCCGAGTGCCGGCGGCGTGACCGGCATGGTGGGTGAGGCCAGCACGTCGACCTCCTCGAAGGCCTCGTCGAAGTCCTGTTTGACCCATGCACGGGCGTCCTGTGCCTTCTTGTAGTATTTGTCGTGGTAGCCCGCCGAGAGGGCGTAGGTCCCCAGCAGGATGCGGCGTTTGACCTCGGGACCGAAGCCCTCCTCGCGGACGGCGGCGAAGCTGTCGTTCCAGTTGCCCTCGCGGTCGCCCTCGGGACCGTAGCGGACGCCGTCGAACCGCGCGAGGTTCGAGGAGGCCTCCGACATGGCGATCACGTAGTAGGCCTGCACCGCGTGTTCCAGCGAATCCAGCGAGACCTCCGTGATCTCTGCGCCCTGTGATTCGAGTTCGTCCAGCGACGCCTCGAAGGTCTCGACGACGTCGTCGTCGGCTCCCTCGATGAGATCGGTGATAACGCCGATGGAGAGGCCGTCGACGTCGCCGTCGGCGGCCGCGGCGTACTCGGAGTCGGCGGCCCGATCGTGAGTCGTCGCGTCGTGGTCGTCGGGGCCCGCGATCACGTCGAGCAGGAGCGCGGCGTCCTCGACCGTGGTTGCGAGCGGGCCGACCTGTTCCAGACTGTTGGCGTAGGCGACGATCCCGTACCGCGAGACGAGTCCGTAGGTGGGTTTGATGCCGACGACGCCACAGAACGCCGCGGGGTTCCGAACCGAGCCACCGGTGTCGCTGCCAAGGGCGAGATCGGCGTCGCCGGCGGCGACCGCCGCCGCCGAGCCACCGGAGGAGCCGCCGGGGACGTGGCCCGGCGCGGCGGGGTTCTCGGTGGGGCCGAACGCCGAGGTCTCGGTGGTGCCGCCCATGGCGAACTCGTCCATGTTGGCCTTGCCGACGATGGTGGCTCCCGCATCGAGCACGCGGTCGACCACGGTCGCGTTGTACGGTGGGACGTAGTCGGCGAGCATCGCCGACCCGCAGGTCGTCCGGACGCCCTCGGTCGACATGTTGTCCTTGATGGCGATCGTGCGGTCGGCCAGCGGCCCCGCGTCGTCGCCCGCGACTGTCGACTCGGTGACGAAGACGTTGTGATCGCTCATGAGACGCTCGGCCCCTTGAAGTAGCCGTCCTCGGTCTCCGGGGCGTTCTGGAGGGCTTCCTCCTGTGAGAGTCCCTCGTGGACCTCGTCGTCACGCATCACGTTGACGAGTTCGGGCTCGGAGTCGACTTCGGGCACCTCGTCGAGCGCCTCGAAGTAGTCCAGAATGTCGGCGAACTGCTCGGTGAACTCGTCGACTTCCGTGTCGGCGAGATCCACGCGGGCGAGCCCGGCGACGTGGCGTACGTCCTCGGGGTCGACAGGCGAATCGCTCATATCTACCCCGAACCGCGGCCGGTGAGTAAGGGTTTCGATCCACCCATCGAAGGCCCGCCATCGCTGCCGACCGACTACGGACGGACCCCCACGTCGACCCCGATTGCGGGTGCAACAACAGTCAAGTGGGTACTGCCATACCCACACGTAAAACCGCCCGCAGTAACCGGGGGGTATTGTTAATGGTTTTCACCCCGACGCCGTATTGCTATTTTCGCAGTTTTTGGCCGAGATATTATGGGATACAATTAAGTAATTCCAGTTCTTGAATACTGATGGAGATCAGCCCGTGAGAGAGACGTATCTGTCCCACGCTCCATACAAATCATGACTGATAACGTCCGTACGTTTACCGACGAGCACACCCGACAGCGCGACCGGTCGACCGAGGCGTCGACTGACTCCGAGGAGACGGTTCGCTGTCCGGAATGCGGGGGGAACCTCACCACCGACACCGAACGCGGTGAGACGGTGTGTGCAGACTGTGGGCTCGTCGTCGAGGAGGACGAGATAGATCACGGTCCCGAGTGGCGCGCCTTCGACAGCGCCGAGAAGGACCAAAAGTCCCGTGTCGGCGCGCCGACGACGAAAATGATGCACGACAAGGGGCTGAGTACGAACATCGGCTGGCAGGACCGGGATGCCTACGGCAAATCGCTCTCGTCGCGGCAACGCCAGAAGATGCAGCGGCTGCGCACGTGGAACGAGCGGTTCCGCACCCGGGACAGCAAGGAGCGCAACCTCAAACAGGCCCTCGGCGAGATCGACCGGATGGCCTCGGCGTTGGGACTGCCGGACAACGTCCGGGAGACCGCCTCGGTCATCTATCGCCGGGCACTGAGCGAAGACCTCCTGCCGGGTCGGTCGATCGAGGGGGTATCGACCGCCTCGCTGTACGCCGCGGCACGGCAGGCCGGCACCCCGCGGAGCCTCGACGAGCTGACGGGTATCTCGCGGGTCGACAAAGACGAGATCGCCCGCACCTACCGGTATATCGCCCGCGAGCTCTCCCTCGAAATCAAGCCCGCGGATCCCGAACAGTACGTCCCGCGGTTCGCCTCGGATCTCGATCTGAGCGACGAGGCCGAACGCCGAGCCCGCGAGCTGCTGGGGACCGCCAAGGCACAAGGCGTCCACAGCGGCAAATCGCCGGTGGGGCTGGCCGCGGCGGCCATCTACGCCGCCTCGCTGTTGACCAACCAGAAGGTGACCCAGAGCCAGGTCAGCGAGGTCGCCAACATCTCCGAGGTCACGATCCGCAACCGCTACCACGAACTGCTCGAAGCCGACCAGCAGACCCAGTCGGTCGCCTGACGCGGGTTTCGTTTCTGTTAGCCCGTCGACCCGTCCGATACGGCGAAGCTAATCCCGAACCCGTCGAGGGGTGGCTCCGGGGCTTCCCGCTCTGAGAACTCCGCTTCGAGGAAGCCGACCTGCACGAAGACGTCCTGTTCCAGTCGTTCGGTTAGCTCGTCGTCGAACCGCTGAGCGAGATCCGGCGGCGTCGGGAAATCACGCGGGATCCCGACCAGTACGTTTACCTTTGGTTCGTTGCCGAGCAGTACGTCGACCGGTTCGTAGTCGACCGTGACATCGACCAACTCGACACCCTCGATGTCGGCCTCGTCGAAGGCCGCCTGCAGTTCGGCCTGTGTCTGCTGTTCGAACGTCTGGGTGTGGTAAGTCGCGACGGTCACTGTGGCAAGCACCAGCGACAACACCGCGATGCCAGTCGCGACGACCACGATGCGGGAGGCGACCGCCCGCCTGATCGACTCGCCCTCGATAGTGTCGGCTGGTCGGAACCCCGCAGCGTAGAACAGCACGAGCGCCGAGAGGTTGATCGCCAAGAGGTTAACAGCCACAAGCACGCCTGCGGCGATGGCCGCGCCTACCACGCCGAAGGCGATGCCGAGTCCAGCGGTCGCGGCCGGCGGTATCAGTGCGACCGCAATGGCGACACCGACCAGCGTCGACCCCGAGCCGCGCATGATGCTGATCGCGCCTGCCAACCCCGAACCGAGGGCGAGAAACAGCGACAGGAAGTTCGGACTCGTTCGCTCGGTGATCTGAGGGATCGAGAGAATGTCGAGGGCCGGCGGAATTAGCACCGTCTGCTGGAGCAGCCAGCCCATGATCGCCGCCGTCAGGATCGCAGCAAGTAGTCCCGTGATCTGCAGTCGCACGCCACGCGATCGCATCGGCTGGTCGGCGAGGACCGCCCCGACGCTGGCGGAGATGGCCGGCCCCATTAACGGGGCGACCACCATCGCGCCGATGATCGTCGCCGCCGAATCCAGCAAGAGGCCGGTCGTGGCGATGATTGTACTCAACACGAGAAACGCGAAGAACGTCGAGTTTGCCGGGGCGAGTTCCTCGGCCCGTGTGGTCAGCTCCTCCCGGGAAATTCGGAGCCCCGGGAAGCGGTCGACCAGCGCCGCGAGCCGCTGGGAGACGACCGTCTCGGTCGGCAGGACGATCGTGTAGACGTCCTCGCGGATGCCTGCCTCGCGAAGTCGGTCGAGGATCGGCTCGACGCCGCTCGCTGGGACGGGAAACTGGACCATCGCCTCGAAATCGCCGCGGCCGACCTCCTCGAACAGCGCATAGTCGACGCCCTGCTCGTCGAGCGATTCGAGGACGCGCGCTCGTGTTCCCTCCGGGACGAGTAGTTGAACGAGACGCATACGAACGGTACGTCGACAGTCGGTATAACGTGGCTATGCTCCCGATCCGGACGATTCATTCCATCCGGAGCCACCGGTTGGCCCGGGTGACTACAGGCGATACTGACCGAGAAACACGGCATCCCGTTTTTACTATCCATCTGTGCTTGCACGCAGCTATGGATGTCAACTTCGATGGACCGTCCGGAACGATCCGGATCGTCGCCGCGCTACTGGTGGGGCTCGGCACGATGGGCTACGGTGCCTACAGTTACACGGCCCAATCGTCGGCACTGGCGTCGCCGGAGACGGTCGATGCGACCATCGAGTCGACATCGGTCGAGACCATAGACAAGCGGCACGGCACGGCGTATGCGCCCCAGGCGAGCTTCGAGTACAGCTACCAGGGGGACTCCTACACGTCTTCGAACGTGTATCCGGGGCCGCTCTCGAAGGATTTCGGCAGCAAAGCCGACGCTATGGCGCAACTTGACGGCTACGAGACCGGCGATACCGTCACCGCCTACATCCCGTCGGACAGTCCCGGCAACGCGTTTCTCAAACACGAGCGTAGCAACAAGCCGTTGTTCGTGATCGGCTTCGGTGGGATCCTCACAGTTGGCACACTGCTCTCCGTGTTCCGTAGTTAGGTCAGCGTCGTCCAGTGCTCGTCACGTCTGTCGGTCGTCGCGGTCGGATCCGTCGTCACCGAGTTCGGGTGCGTCGGCGTGGGTGGAGACGGTATCACTCTCGTTGGTGTCGGGCTCTCGTGGTCTACCATCACCGTCTCGCGGATCGCCCGCGGCTGTTCTCTCGGGAGATTCTCGGACGACCATCTCGACGAGGAGTTTCGTCACGCCGAGGACGATCGGGCCGACAAAGAGGCCGACGAAGCCAAAGAGGGCGATCCCGCCGAAGATGCCGAGGATTGTCAACACGGGGCTGAGTTGCGCGCCGCGTCGCATCACCATCGGCCGGAGAACGTTGTCGACCGTGCTGATGACGACCGCACCGAAGACGGCCAGCGCGACGGCGGCCACGGGTCGACCGACGACGAGGAAGTAGACCGACGCCGGAAGCCAGATGATCGAGGCCCCGACCAGCGGCAGCAGGGCCGCGACGAACGTCACGACCGTCCAGAAGACGACGTTCTGGAGTCCGACCAACACGAACGCGATCCCGAGCAGCACCGCCTGTACGCCGGCGACGGCCACCGTCCCGACCAGCGAGTTGTAGAGCAACAGGCTGGTCTCGTCGATCAGATCCTCCCTGATCTCGGGGTCCAGCGGCAGCACGGTACGGAGCCACGCCGCCGCCCGATCACCGTCTTTCAGCAGATAGTAGACGACGAAGAACATGACGGTGATCCCGATGAACAGTTCGGGAAGCCCGCCGACGATGCTGAAGACGTTGCCGACGACGCCGCGCGCGCCTGACGAGATCGCCCCGGACAGCGTCTCCTGAAGGTCCATAACGTTGATCTGGATACCGAAGCGGTCGGCGATCAGATCGTCGACCCGAAAGACGACCTCGGGGTCGAACCCGGTGATGAGTCGGCGCGTCTGGGCGGCGGCGACGCCCAGCACCACGAGTACCGGGAGCACGATCGCAAACAACCCGATGGTGATCGAAATCCCCGCCGAGAGGCTCGACGGCAGTCGACGCGAGAGCCGACGATCCAGCGGCGCGAGCACGTAGGCGAGGATCACCGCGACGAGAATCCAGTTGAGAAACGGGAGAACGATCAGCGCCGAGACCGCGCCGGCGAGCAGGCCAATGACGAGCAGAAACCGCCAGGAACGTGTCGCGTCAGTGCTCATGGACACGCAATCGAGTCGGAGCCGGAAGGTGACCATTGGCGTCCGTGTCGACTGTCACCCAGCGGAACAAAAGGGAACGACGGCAGCCTACGCCCGCGTGCCGACCGATTCGGTGAGTTCCCGGCGGTCTTTCAACCACGAGCCAAGTGCGCCCCCGAGCGCACCGGGGACGGCGTGGAACGCGAGCATGAGGACGCCGAAGCCGAGGACGCCGAGCGAGAGGACCACACCACCGAACAGCAGGGTCGTGACCGTAGCGACCGCGAGCACGACGAGCGAGCCGAAGACGGTCGCAAGCCCGCCGTGGATCGCACCCGAACCGATCTTGCCGCCGACCACGTATCCAGCTGCGAGGCCACCGAGAATCCAGATCACACCCCAGTAGCTGACCACGGTGGTGGCCGTCGACCCCGTGTACAGGAGGCCGCTGATGACCCCGAGGGCGAGCGTTACAACGAAACCGCTGAGGACGGCCGACCAGTTAATCTTCATAATCAATTGTTACTATGCTGGCTGCGGTATTAACTGTCGTTTCACGGTCGACGGAGTATCCCGCTGGCCGGACTCGGTCCAGCAGTCGTGACCGACGCCCGGACCGTGTCGTCGACGAACTCAAACCGTACGATCCCCAACTTCTGGAGACGAATCTGTCGACCGACAATGAAGAAAAACTCCGCGAGGAGTTCGCTGCCGACGGACTGCGTGCCTAATCGCGTCGACAAACAGGTTTGAATACCGACCCGTCGTTCTCCGCCGTATGGAGACGACCCGGCATTTCACGTCGACCGTTTATATCGTCAACGACGGAGCCACCGCGCTCCACCACCACGACCGCCTCGGTATTCGGATTCCACCGGGGGGCCACGTCGACCGCGACGAACTCCCCCACGAGGCCGGCATCCGCGAAGTGCGGGAAGAAACCGGGCTCGAACCGCGTCTCCTGCGGGAGACCGCGGCCATCGACGCCCCGGCCGGCGAGGTGCTGCCGCAGCCCGCTCACATGATGCTGTACGATATCAACGTCCATCCCGACGGGACGGTGGGCCACCAGCACATCGATCACGTCTACTTTGCGGCCGTCGACAGTCGCGGGGTCGACCCCGACGACGGCGAGGCCGGCGCGGAGGTCTGGGAGTGGTACACCCCCGCGGAGCTACGGGCCAGCGAGATCGATTCGGATACGGTCGACATCGGCTGTGAGGCGATCGCGGCGGTCGGCGATCACGACGGCTGGTGAGGAACAGGGGCCGCCTGTCGACTCGTCAGTTGACAACGGTGCCGGCGTCCGGGGCCGGCGGCGCGCGCAGGTACCGCACGACGGCGGCGACGAGCCCGACCCCGAACGCGGCCACCATACTCGAGACGACACCGACGCCGGCGACGCCGAGGGCGACGACGGCCACGAGGAAGCCGACGCCGAAGCCGGCAACCGAACCCGCGAGGCGGCGTCGACGGCTCGGGACGCCGTCACCCAGCCCGTAGGAGACGGCCGCCGCGACCAGTGCCCCGGCCACGATGCCCGCGGGCAGGCCGACGAACAGTGAGAACTCGATCCACGCGCCGACGAGTTCGGTCACGGTCACGCCCACCACGAGGAAGGCGGCGATACCGGCTGCAAACGCGTATCCGAGTGTTTTGAGTGTCATTGCGTCTCGATAGAGAGTACGACCTGTGAGGATATATACACCGCACCCATTTATTACGCCGTTAGAACAGCTACAGATTACTCACAGAGCGACCGGATGTACTGGCCGACGTGGTCGTCCATCCGGCGTTTGTAGCCGGCCTGCCGGGCCAGTCGGTCGAGTTCGCGGCTGACGTAGCTGCCGTACTGGACGGCCTTTTTGTCCGTCGACGCCACGCCCTCGGGCAGCACGTCTTTCCGCCGCGCAAATCGCCGCAGGGCGATTTTGCGCTCCTCAGCGGTCGCCAACAGTTCGCCGGGCAGCCGGAGCGCGGCGTCGACCACCCGATCCTGCAGGAAGGGGGTCACCGGGTCGACGCCGACGGCCTGCAGGCCACAGACGTCGCGTTCGAGTTGGGCGGGTAGCGAATCGATGGTCTCGCTGACCGCAGTACGGACGGTGTCGGCCGCGACGCGGTGGTCCTCTGCGGGGTCGACCACCTTCGAATACCCACCAAAGAGTTCGTCCGCACCCTGTCCGAGCGCCAGTCGGTCGTAGCCGTCCTCGTGGACACGCTCAGCGACGAGCAGCAGCGGCAGTGCGATCGAAACGTCCATCGGATTAGTCCGGTCGATGGCCGCAGCAACGCGCGGGACGGCCTCCCGAAGCGTCTCGTGATCGAGTTCGATGACGATGAGGTCGTCGCTGCGACCCATCGCGGCCGCTGCCTCGCGGGCGGCGGCGATGTCGTGGCTCCCCTCGAAGCCGATTACGTACAAGGGCGCAGTAGGGAGTCCGGCAGCGACGAGCGCGGAGTCGACGCCCCCCGAGAAGGCGACCGCAGTATCGCCCGGCCGACCGTCCGTATCGAGTCCCAACGCGCCGGTGAGCGCGTCGTCGACCGCCCGTTGGGCCGGTTCGGGCTCGTCGACCGCCGGCTCGGGGAGCGCGAGCCGCTGGCTGTCGCCGGCGGCGGTCCGCACGGTTCCCGGCGGGACGGCCACCGGCTCGTCAAGGTCACTGGGGGCGAACGCCCACGCGCCCGCCGCGGTCGGATCGTCGGCGTCGGCCTCGGTGTAGACGGGCTGTCGACCCAGCACGTCGCGGACGACACGGCCGTCGACCACGCCGCCGAACCCGCCCATGTCGGTCGGGCCGCGGCCGCTCGCGCCGGGAAGGGGGTCGGCAGCGTCGAACGCGCTTCGAACCACCGACGGGCTCGCGCCACGGAGCGGCTCTGTCATTCAAACAACTCCGCGATCGCCCGCTGCACGCGTCGTTTCGCGCCGCCACCGAACTGCCGGAGGCTGACGGTCCATGGCGTCCGCTGGCCGATGACACTGGTGCGGCCGTGGCGGATCGCTTCGAGGATCGCCTCGGGAGTACGGTCGTCCGCGCCGACCTCGGTGATCGCCTGGCCGACCAACTCGGAAATGTGAGCGTCGCTCCCAGCAGTCATCGGCAGCCCGTGTTCGATGGCGAACCGCTCGGCCTGTCGGTTCGACCGCCCTGTAAAGAGTCGGGAGTTGTACACTTCGATGGCGTCGGCGCTCGCCAACTGGTCGCCGGTGACGTGCGGGGCGACGCCGTGGCGGGACTTCTGGAAGGGGTGTGGAATCACGGCGATCCCACCCTGTTCGTGGATGCGTTCGAGCGTCTCGTCGTAGGAGAGGCCGGGCGGTATCAGTTCCTCGATGCCGAAGGCGAGAATGTGGCCCGCGGCGCTGGAGACCTCCATCCCGACGATGCCGATCAGGCCGTGATCGGCCGCCTGCTCGGCCGCGGCGATCGAGGCGTCGATCTCGTCGTGGTCGGTGACCGCCAGCGCGTCGAGTCCCACGGCTGCCGCCTGTTCCAACAGCAACTCGACCGGATCGCGGCCGTCGTGGGAGAGCGCCGAATGGGAGTGGAGCTCAACCGTTAACACGGTCGACTACAGTGAGAGGTCACTAATAAAGCCACTCAGTCGTGGGCGGGGTCGGGCTCCTTGCGGAAGCTCGGGACGATCGTCAGCACCGTCACCAGCGCCGCGAGCACGACCGCACCGCCGTAGATGACCGGCAGTGGATCGCCCGCGGCAATGCCGTGTTGGATCTCGGATGCGATGAGGACTGCGCCGATAACTGCGAGGGCGATTCCTGCCCCGCCCCATTTGATGTACTCGTTCATAGCCGACTGTATGCGGGGTGTGTTCAAAAGAGCTATCGGATTCCAACCGGCGCTCGCCGCTCCAGAGGCGACAGTCGGTCACATGGAAAGAGATTAAGCCGGCGCTTTTGAAGGGTCACTCGAATGAGTCTCCCGGAGTCAGACCACCAGCTCATCGTCGACGAGCTCGGCCGCGAGCCGACGGCCGCCGAGTCGACGCTGTTCGAAAACCTCTGGAGCGAGCACTGCGCGTACCGATCATCCCGGCCACTCCTCGGGGCGTTCGACAGCGAGGGCCAGCAGGTCGTCATCGGCCCCGGCGACGACGCCGCGGTCGTCGCCGTCCCCGAACCCGACGCCGCCAACACGCCTGTCGACGACCGCGAGGCCGGCGACTACTCGGATACCTACATCACCCTCGGCATCGAGAGCCACAACCACCCCAGCTACGTCGACCCCTACGACGGCGCGGCCACCGGCGTCGGCGGCATCGTCCGAGATACGATGTCGATGGGTGCCTACCCGATCGCGTTGGCCGACAGTCTCTATTTCGGTTCGTTCGACCGCGAACACACCCAGTATCTCTTCGAGGGCGTCGTCGAGGGGATCTCCGATTACGGCAACTCCATCGGCGTCCCCACCGTCACGGGGAGCGTCGACTTCCACGCCGACTACGTCGGCAACCCGCTGGTCAACGTCGCCTGTATGGGCCTCACGAACGAGGAGCGACTCGTCACCGCCGAAGCCCAGACGGCCGGCAACAAGCTCGTGCTTGTCGGCAACGGCACCGGCCGCGACGGGCTCGGCGGGGCCTCCTTCGCCAGCGAGGATCTGGCCGAGGACGCCGAAACCGAAGATCGGCCAGCCGTGCAGGTCGGCGACCCCTACACCGAGAAACTGCTGATCGAGGCCAACGAGACGCTGGTCGACGAGAACCTGATCAAATCGGCCCGCGACCTCGGCGCGGCCGGGCTCGGCGGCGCATCGTCCGAACTCGTCGCCAAGGGCGGTTTCGGCGCCGAGATCGACCTCGACAGGGTCCACCAGCACGAACCGAACATGAACGCCCTCGAGATCCTGCTCGCTGAATCCCAAGAGCGGATGTGTTACGAGGTCGCCCCGGAGGACGTCGACCGCGTCGCCGAGATCGCCGAACGGTTCGACCTCGGTTGTTCGGTGATCGGCGAGGTCCGCGAGGGCAACTACGTCTGTACGTTCGACGGCGAGATCGTCGTCGACGTCGACCCGGAATTCCTCGCGGAGGGCGCGCCGATGAACGACCTCAATGCGGTCGAGCCGACCGAAGCCGAGCGGGATCTGCCGGTCGTCGACCTCGAGGAGGCGATCGAGGCGGTCGTCTCGAGTCCGAACACGGCCTCCAAACGCTGGGTCTACCGACAGTACGACCACGAGGTCGGCGTCCGCACGGCGCTCAAACCGGGTGACGACGCCGCAATCATGGCGATCCGGGAGACCAGCGGCGACGCCGACGACACGACCGGTGGAGGCACCGGACTGGCGTTCTCGTCGGGTGCCAACCCCAACTGGACCACGGCTGCCCCCTACGAGGGCGCGCAGGCAGTCGCCCTCGAAAACGCGACCAACATCGCGGCCAAGGGCGCGCTGCCGCTGACCGCGGTCGACTGTCTCAACGGCGGCAACCCCGAGAAACCCGACGTCTACGGCGGCTTCAAAGCCATCGTCGACGGACTCGCGGAGATGTGCGCTGACCTGTCGACGCCGGTCGTCGGCGGCAACGTCTCGCTGTACAACGACTCGGAGACGGGACCGATCCCGCCGACGCCGACGCTGGCGATGGTCGGCTCGAAGGCCGGCTACGACGCCCCGCCGGCGGCCCTCTCCGGCGAGGGCGAACTGCTGGTCGTCGGGCAGGCGGGCGACGCGCTGGGCGGCTCGGAGTTCCTCGCACAGGTCGGTGGCAGCGACGCCTTCCCCGCGCTTCCCGACAACCCCAGCGAGATCGTCGAGACGATCGCGGCGGTCGCCAACCGGGAGTCGACGCTCGCCACTCACGACGTGAGCCACGGCGGACTGGCGGTGACGCTGGCCGAACTCGTTACCGACGAGGCGGGCGCCGACGTGGCGGTCGACGGCGTCGTCGACCTCTTCGACGAGACGCCCGGCCGGGTCGTCGTCGAGACGACCGATCCCGATGCGGTCCGGGCGGCCTTCGACGGCGTCGCACCGGTCGAATCGCTCGGCGAGTCGACCGACGACGGCACGCTGTCGCTGTCGATCGCCGGCGAGACCGTCAGCTACGACGCCGCGACGATCCGGGCGTTCCGGGACGTCATCGCGTCGACGTTCGACTAGTCGGGCTGTTGGAGTCGGTCTCGAACAGTCGTCGTCGACCGACAGGTCGACCGAGGATACAATCACTCCCGTAGGAGAAACGTCATCTGCAACCACGTCGATACGGCACCGATCGGGGTGTGATCGTCGGCGAAACGGCGGCAGCGGCTGACGAGCGTGCGGGACACTGGGACCGAAGCGAGCGGCTACCGGTCGGAGAGTGCGTAGACGGTGCCGTCGATACTGCCAACGTAGAGCGTGCCGTCGACCACCACCGGCGACGAAAGGGACGAATCCCCTGTCTCGAAGCGCCACCGTTCGGTGCCGTCGCTTGCAGCCAGCGCGTAGACGACCCCGTCTTTGCCACCGACGAACACTGTGTCATCGATCACTGCGGGCGACGAGACAACGGTATCTCCCGTCTCGAAGGACCACCGTTCGGTGCCATCACGGAGAGCCAGCGCGTAGACGCTCCGGTCGCTGCCGGCGTAGACCGTGTCGTCGTCGACCGCCGGCGGTGCCGAGCCGAAGGCTCCCCAAAATCCGTCCGTCTCGAAGACCCACTGTTCGGTGCCATCGCGGAGAGCCAGCGCGTAGACCATCTGATCACGTCTGAGGTAAACCATGTCGTCGGCCACTGCTGGCGTTGTACCTTCGGCCTGCTGCGTCTCGAACGTCCAGCGTTCAGTGCCATCGTCGATGGCGATCGCATTCACGGTGTTCCCGCTTCCGATATAGAGTGTGTCGTCGACGACTGCTGGCGATCCACCCACGAAGAGTTTCCCGACGGTCCACTGCTCGGAGCCGTCAGCGGCGTCCAACGCGTAGAGCGACCCGTCGCCGCTGCCGCTGTACACGGTTCCACCAACGACCGCCGGAGATGACTGGACGAAGCTGTCGGTCTCGAAGGCCCACTGTTCGGTGCCGTCGCTCGCAGCCACGGCGTAGATGTGCTGGTCGACACTCCCGAAGTAGACGGTGTCATCGAACACTGCCGGCGACGATCCGATCCCACCGCCCGTCTCGAAGCTCCACCGTTCGGTGCCATCAGTCGCTACCGCGTAGAGATTCCCATCGCTGCTCCCGAAGTAGACGGTATCGTCGACCACCGCAAGCGATCGTCCGATCCCCCCACCCGCCTCGAATCGCCACTGTTCGGTACCCGAGTCGGTTGGGCCGCTTCCGTTCCGCGGTCCTCCCGTCCGGGAAGGATTGTACTGAAACGTCGACACGCCGGGGGCTTCCGTCCCGCCGACGGGTTGACTATCGGCACCAGTCCCGTCGTCGGAACCGACACATCCGGCGAGACCGGCCGCGCCTACCCCAACGATCCGGAGGGCTCTGCGCCGCGACACGGGGGAATCCATGAGTATGCTGACCATCTGATAGGAATAAATCCGGCGGACCGTTGGTTACGGCGTGCGCCCGCTCGTCGGCTTGGAGAACTGAGCCGTCGACATGGTCGTCCCGTCCAATCCACGATAACGATGTCTCTCGGGTGCTCGCACAGTGGAGCGCTGCCGTGTCGGTATCCTACGTCGACACGCCGTTGCTCCACCTACTCTGACGCGACAGCCACTGAAAGCAGTATTGATTGGCGGCTCCGCTAACTGACAGCGTATCGCTGGAAACGGTAGGCTTTTAGGGAGTCCTAAAGAACAGTAGCCTCAACGAATGGGAGTCGGCACCCGGTGGGGAGTCGCGGGCGTGGCTGTCACCGGTGTCGAACCGGACGGGGTTGGGGAACGCTATGTCGAAACGTAACACACTCACTCAGTCGGTCGAACAGCAGTCGGCGGAGCCTGCCGTCGAGCGGCGGACCGAGACGGAGTCGACGGTCGAGGACCCGATCCTCCAGCTCGACGGCGTGAGCAAGGCGTTCGATCAGGAGACCGCCGTCAAGGACCTCTCGGTGGCCGTCGAGCGCGGCGAACTCCTGACGCTGCTGGGGCCGTCGGGCTGCGGGAAGACGACGACCCTGCGGATGATCGCGGGGCTCGAAACCCCGACCGACGGCGAGATCCGCATCGAGGACGAGCCCGTCGCCGACGGCGACCACGCCACCGCCCCCGAGAGCCGCGACGTGGGGATCGTCTTTCAGGACTTCGCGCTGTTTCCCCACCTGACGGTCAGAGAAAACATCGCCTTCGGGCTGACCGATTGGGACGACGGCGACGTCGAGGCACGAGTCGACGAACTGCTCGAACTCGTGGATATGCCGGACTACGGCGACAACTCCCCCGACCAGCTCTCCGGCGGGCAGAAACAGCGGGTCGCACTGGCCCGGTCGCTCGCGCCCGAGCCCGCCGTCCTGCTGTTGGACGAGCCGTTTTCGAACCTCGATGTCCGGCTGCGGGTCGAGATGCGCGAAGAGGTCCGATCGATCCTCAAGGAGGCCGGCGTCACCGCCATCTCCGTCACCCACGACCAGGAGGAGGCGCTGTCGATCTCCGACCGCGTGGCGGTGATGAACGACGGCCGACTCGAACAGCTCGACCGGCCCGAACGGATCTTCGAGCAGCCCACCTCGCGGTTCGTCGCCTCCTTCCTCGGGCGGGCGAGCTTCCTGACCTCCTACGTCCACGACGGGACGCTGACCACCGGCCTCGGCCGGTTCGATGCCGCAACGCTCGACGGCTACACCACCGAGTACGAGGGGATCGCCGTCGACGTCCTCGTCCGGCCCGACGACCTCCGGGCGGGTCGGGCGGCCGACGAACAGACCGACGGCGAGGTCACCTCCCGGCAGTACGTCGGCCCCTCGTTCATCTACCGGGTCGACCTCGACAGCGGCGATACGGTCCACTGTCTGCACAACCACGTCGAGGATTTCGAACTCGGCGAGCGCGTCGCGGTCGACCTCGTCGCCGACCACCCGCTGGCGTGGTACCCACGGGAGGGGGCCGACGCCGAGGGCTGTTCGGTTGACGGCGAGGGCGGCTTCTGTTCGTTCACCGACTCGCTGTAGTAGCAGGGCCGGTCGGCGGCGGCCGTATCGCTCCGGTGGATGCCTGCCTCACCCGTTAGCTGACGACTACCGCGTCGACTGCTTCCACGTTTTCAAGTCGATGATCTCGCCGTCGATCTCCTCGGGGGGGGCCTCGCTGGCGACCCACTGGTACATCGGCGCGATGTCGTCCGGGTCGCGGGCCTTTTCAATACCTGTGAGCTCCGTCGCCACGAGGCCGGGGTCGACGACGCAGACCGAGCTATCGAGGTCGGCCGCGAAGCCGCGTGCCAGCCCCTCGACGGCGGCCTTCGAGACGGCGTAGGCACCCATGCCGGGTTTGGCCTCGCGGGCGACGCTCCCCGAGGGGATCAGCACGCGGGCCGAGGGAGCGAGATACGGGGCGGCCCGTTTGACCGTCGTGAACACGCCGTGGACGTTGGTTTCCATCGTGTCGCGGTAGACGCTGTCGGACTCCTCGTCCAGCGGCATCTCGCCGGGCGTGCCGTGGTTGACCGCCGCGTTAGCGACCAACACGTCGATCTCGCCGCCGCGGTCGACGGCGTGGTCGATCAACTCCTCGATGTCGCCGGCGTCCCGCACGTCGGCCCGCAGGCCCGAGACCCGCTCGGAGTCGGTCGACTCGTTGAGCCGGTCGACCGTCCGGTAGACGTCGGCGTGGTTTCGACCACAGATCACGACCGCCGCGCCGTCGGCGGCGAACGCCTCAGCGACCGCCCGCCCGATGCCACGGGTGCCGCCGGTGATGACGACTGTCTTGCCTTCCATGGGTCGACATCGGCCGGCTTGACCCTAAAGCTACGCCGTGTTGGTGGGGGTCGAAGTCCGTTCCTTTTTACGTATGTCCGTCCTATTTGACGTATAAATGGCCACCGTCTCGAACGACGACACCAGCGGACACGGCGGCAACGAGGGACGATACGACGGCGACCTCTCGGCGGTCGACGGCGAGGACATCGTCGTAATCGGCAGCGGGTTCGGCGGCTTGTCTTCGGCCTGCTATCTCGCCGACGCAGGGGCGAACGTGACGGTCGTCGAGAAAAACGAGCAGTTGGGTGGCCGCGCGAGCCGGCTCGAACGCGACGGCTTCGTCTTCGACATGGGGCCGTCGTGGTATCTGATGCCCGACGTCTTCGAGCGGTTCTTCGGCCACTTCGGCAAGCGACCCGAGGAGTACTACAGCCTCTCGCGGCTCGATCCGCACTACCGGATCTTCTTCAAGGACGGCGATCAGGTCGACCTCCTGCCGGACGTCGAGGCCAACAAGGACCTGTTCGAGAGCTACGAGCCCGGCGCGGGCGACGCCTTGGAGCGGTATCTCGACAAGTCCGAGTACACCTACAACGTCGGGATGGAACACTTCGTCTACGAGGACCGCCCCCGGCTCCGGGACTACATGGACCTCGACGTGCTGCGCTACTCGTGGGGACTCTCCCTGCTCGGCAAGATGCAGGGCCACGTTGAGAACTACTTCGACCACCCGAAACTCCAGCAGATCATGCAGTACACCCTCGTCTTCCTCGGCGGGGCCCCCACGAACACGCCCGCGCTCTACAACCTGATGAGCCACGTCGACTTCAACATGGGCGTCTACTACCCCGACGGCGGGATGGGCGCGGTGGTCGACGGGATCGTCGAGATGGCCGAGGAGTTGGGTGTCGAGTTCGTCACTGACCAGCCAGTCGACGAAATTGCGGGCCGCAAGGGAGCCTTCGCGGTTCGCACCGAAGGCGGCGAGGAGTATCTGGCCGACCGGGTCGTCTCGAACGCCGACTACGCCCACACCGAACAGGAACTCCTACCGCCCGAAAAGCGACAGTACAGCGCCGACTACTGGGACTCCCGAACCTACGCGCCCTCGGCGTTTCTGCTCTACTTGGGTGTCGAGGGTGACGTCGACGAACTGGCCCACCACACCCTCGTGCTCCCCACCGACTGGAGCGACCACTTCGAGACCATCTTCGACGATCCGGCGTGGCCAGAGGACCCGGCCTACTACCTCTGTGTCCCCTCGGAGACCGACGACTCGGTCGCGCCGGAGGACCACAGCAACCTCTTTGCGCTCGTCCCGATCGCGGCCGGACTCGACGACACCCCTGAGTTACGCGAGACCTTCCGCGATCTCGTGCTCGACGATATCGCCGACAACACGGGCGTCGACCTCCGCGACCGGATCGTCGTCGAGGAGACGTTCTGCGTCGACGATTTCACCGACCGCTACAACTCGATGCAGGGCACCGCGCTGGGCATGGCCCACACCCTCAAACAGACCTCGCTGTTCCGTCCATCGCGGAAGTCGGATAAAGTAGACGGCCTCTACTTCACCGGCTCCTACACCACTCCCGGTATCGGTGTCCCGATGTGTCTGATTAGTGGCCAACTAACTGCCGACGCCGTCGCGGAGTGATGTCGACCGTGACCGACGGCTCCGACAGCAACGGGCTGGTCGACCGACTCACCTACCTGCTGGTGCTGTCCAGACCGCGGTTCTGGTTCTACCTCGCGGGGCCGATCGTGGTCGGCGTTGCGGTGGGTGCCAGCACGGTCGACGAACTGTTTCTCCCGACCAACTTCGCCCTCTTCGGCTACTTCCTGCTCCCGGCGAACGTCCTCTTGTATGGGGTCAACGACATCTTCGACGCCGAGGTCGACACCGAGAACCCGAAGAAGGACGACAGGGAGGTCCGCTGGCAGGGCGACCGACTGGTGACGGCGGCGGTGATTCTCTGCGGGGTCCTCGGGGTCGGAGCGGCCGGCCTGACGCCACCGGCGGCGTGGCCGTGGCTCGCCGGCTTTCTCTTCTTGGCCGTTGAGTACAGCGCCCCGCCGCTCCGCTTCAAGACGACGCCGTTTCTGGACTCGATCTCGAACGGCCTCTACATTCTACCCGGGATCGCGGCCTACGTCGTGGTCGCTGGCACACAGCCGCCGCTGCTGGCGGTCGCCGGGGCGTGGCTCTGGACGATGGGGATGCACACCTTCTCGGCGATCCCGGATATCGAGCCGGATCGCGCCGCCGGGATTCGGACGACAGCGACCGCCCTCGGCGAGCGCCGAACGTACGGCTACGTCGCCGCCTGCTGGCTCGCAGCGGCGCTTGCCTTCGGGGTGGTCGACTTCCGACTCGGCGCGTTACTCGCCGTCTACCCCGCCTTCGTCGCGTGGGTCGCCGGCTCGTCGGTCGCGGTAGGGAGAGCCTACTGGTGGTTCCCGGCGCTCAACACCGCCGTCGGCACGCTGATCACTCTCGGTGCGCTCTGGGAGATCGTCCCCCTCTGGGAGGTCCTGCCGTGAGCGAGTCGGTCGCCGACGGGGAGACGCCTTCCGAGCCACGAATCCGTGAGGCAGAGGGACTGTCAGCCGTCCTCTCGGGGCTGCCGCGAACCCGCCGGGAGACCGAGGCGTGGCTGGATGCCTTCGTCGACGGCAACCGGTTCACCATCGCGGTCTTCTTCCCACTGATCGGCGCGATCATGCTACTGGGGAGTGCCGAAGGCTGGTCGTTCATCCCCGCTCCGCTCCGGTTCAACGCGCCGCTGATCCTCTTTGGTACAGTGGTGATGGCCGCCCCGCTGCTCGTCGGCGTGCTTCCGGCGATCGACCGACGGGCGATGGGTGGGGTCGGCTTACTGGTAGGCTACACCTACCTGATCGAGTACGTCGGGGTGTCGACCGGCTGGCCATACGGGGAGTTCGCCTACGGGATCAGCCTCGGGCCGATGGTCGGCGAGATTCCGGCAGCACTGCCCGTCTTCTTCCTGCCGATCGTGCTCAACACCTACGTCCTCTCGTTGCTGTTGCTCGGCGAGCGGCGGGACTCGCGGTGGCTCCGTCTGGGGGTCGTTATTCCAGCGGTCGTGGCGATGGACGTAGTGCTCGATCCGGCCGCCGTCTCGCTGGGATTCTGGGCCTACCTCGACGGCGGCGTCTTCTACGGTGTGCCGGTGTCGAACTACGCGGGCTGGGTGCTGAGCGCGGCCGTTTCGGTCGGCGTTCTCGACTGGACACTCAACCGTGGCGTCCTCGAAACCCGATTGGCCGAGTGTGGATTCCTGCTGGACGATCTGGTCAGTTTCGTGATCCTCTGGGGAGTGATCAACGCGTGGTTCGGCAACTGGGTGCCGGTTGGCGTCGCCGCGCTGTTCGGCGTGGCGATCCTGCGGGCCAAACGGTTCGATTCGGGGCTGTTGCGACCCTCGTCGGGGGTCTACATCCCCCGTATCGACCACCGGTAGTCGGTGCCTACTGTCGTTCGAGACGGACGAAACGGGAAACGTAATGAGCACCGGTCCCTATCGAAACGTATGGAAACCGCCGACGCCGACGAGCCGCCGGGTCGACCCTGCCCGCTCTGTGGGGCGTCGATGACCCATCGTCACTGCAAGTACGTCTGTCCGACCCACGGTGTGGTGTACGACTGTTCGGATACCTTCTACTGACGGTTCCGCGATGTCGCCAAATATCAGTTACAATCACTCTGTGTACGAACTGTTATGTTGATTGCGTCCGTATGTCAGCGTATATGCTGTGCCGCCGGAACCGGCCGACGAGACGACCGATGGCTCCCGGAGAGCTATGGTAAAAGACAGACAGATCGCTCGGAGCAAGGCGATCCAACAGCGGACCGGCAAAACCTTCCATCTCGCCACGCGGTTGTTGCCCCAGCGGATGCGCGAGGCGACCTACGTGTTGTACGCCTTCTTCCGTGTCGCCGACGAGGTGGTCGACGACCCCGGCGACCGGACGCCAGCCGAACAGCGCGCCGAACTCGAAGCGATTCGTGCGGCCGCCCTCGGCGAACGTGAGACCGACGACCCGGTGTTGGCAGCGTTCGCCGAACTGCGTGAGACCTACGAGATCGACCCCGCCGACGTCGACGTCTTCATTGACGCGATGATCTCGGATATCGACACCGACCGCTACGAAACCTACGCCGAGCTCGAAGCCTACATGGACGGCTCGGCCTCCGCCGTCGGGCGGATGATGACTGCGGTCATGGATCCCGACGACCCCGAGCGGGCGCTGCCACACGCCACGGCCCTCGGCGAAGCCTTCCAACTGACGAACTTTATTCGGGACGTCCGCGAAGACATCGTCGAGCGGGACCGGATCTATCTCCCGCAGTCGACCCTCGAACGCCACGGCGTCACCGACGACCAACTCATGGCCTTCGAGATGGACGCCAGCGTCCGGGCTGTCGTTCAGGACGAACTCGCCCGCGCCGAACGCCTCTACGAGGAGGGTGTCGCCGGCATCAAATACCTCCCCGAGGACTGCCAACTGGCGGTGCTGCTGGCGGCGGTCCTCTATGCGGACCACCATCGACTCATCCGTAACCGGGAGTACGACGTCCTCTCGGAGACCCCCCAGCTCACGACCGCCCGCAAACTCGCACTGCTGGCCCGGACCCGCTGGCAGTGGGTCTGGAACAAGGACCCCGAGGCCGTCTTCCGCAACATCACCGAGGGGAAGGGCCGCGGCGGAATGTTCACCCGCGGTGCGGAACTGGTCGACCGGCTGCCGGTCCGATAGCCGGTCGACCGGACGGGATCGACCACGACACCGCGAAACGAGTGTTCGTATCACATGCGTGAGTCGACACCACGACCGGTTTGGTTCCTCTAGTGTTTCGGATACGAACGGACCAATAGCCGATGATATTCAGGTAATTGTTACTAGTCTTCCATCGGATTTATGAACGGTCCGCCCCAAACGGCTTCCATGTCATCGATTGAGCTCACACCAAGCCAAAAAACGATCTTGACAGCGCTCACCAATCTCCACCGCGAGACCGAGGACGCTGTCAAAGGCGAGGACATCGCCGACGAAGTAGACCGCAACCCCGGCACCATCCGCAACCAGATGCAGAGCCTCAAAGCCCTCCAGCTCGTCGAAGGGGTCCCCGGCCCGAAGGGCGGCTATAAGCCAACCGCCGACGCCTACGAAGCCCTCGACGTCGACCAGATGGACGAGCCGGCGACGGTACCGCTGACCCACGAGGGCGACACCGTCGAGACCGCCAACGTCGAGAGCATCGACCTCTCGAGCGTCCACCACCCGGAACTCTGCCGCGCGGAGATCCACCTGCAGGGGTCGGTACGTGACTTCCACGAGGGCGACGAGGTTATCGTCGGGCCGACGCCGCTGTCGAAACTCCAGATTACGGGCACCCTCGACGCCAAAGACGACACCAACAACATCCTCATTCTGCAGATCGACGAGATGGTCGCGCCGGCCGAAGAACCGGCTCACTGATCCGTCGATCGGTCGTTTCGTCCCCGCTCGGTACGACAGCGACAGTTTCCTGTTTCGTGGCCCAGTCGCCTCTCGTTTCCCGGTCGCCTCTCGTTCAATCGGTGGGAGTCGACCGTCGGGCTCGATCCCGGCGTCGCGTCGTTATCTGTGGACGGTTTTGTTGTTGCTGACCCGCCTCACATGTCGCTCCAGCAACTCGCGGCGCGTTTGACCGTCGTGACGTCCGAGATCCAGCGACAGGCGATCGCCTTTTTGAGCGTTCTGGCGGCCGGTCCACCGAAGGTGTTGATCGGGATGCCCATGACGTCGTGGGCGACCGCGTCGTGGCCGACCGAGATGACGGTGCCTTTGTCCTTGTACTTCCACGATTTCAGCGGCGCCCCGCGGACTGCACGGGCGAGATTCTCGCCGGCGACCTCGGCGGCGGTCCAGGCTGCCTGGGCGGTCGGCGGCGCGTTGTCGTCGCTACCCTGGTCGACGAGGGCAGCATCGCCGATGGCGAAGACGCGCTCGTCGCTGGTCTGGAAGTCCGACTCCGCGAAGACGCGGTTCGACCGGTCGTCCTTATCGAGGTCGGTGTCGGCGACCTCTTCGTGGCCGGTGATGCCGCCGGTCCAGACGAGGACGTCGTACTCCATGGCGGTGTCCTCGCCGAGATAGACCTGCTCGTCGTCGACTTCCGAGATGAAATCGCCGGTGAGGATCTCGACGTCCCGGTCCAGCAGGCGTTTTTTGAGCGCGCCCTGAACCTCCGGATCGTTGCCGGGGAAGATCTCGTCGAGCCCCTCGATGAGTGTGATATCCAGCGGCGAGCGGGTGTCGTCGCGGTAGCCAGCGATCTCGCCGGCGACCTGAATGCCCGACAGCCCCGCCCCGCCGACGAGCACGTTGGCGGGATCGCTCTGGGTGGCCTCCTCGCCGGCGGTCCGGATCGCCTCGTGGATCTCGCGGGCGTCGTCGAGGCTCTTCATCGTCAGCGAGTGCTCTTCGAGGCCGTCGATGCCGAAGAAGGCGGTCGAACTCCCGACCCCGAGCAGCAGGTAGTCGTACTCGACGTCCTCGCCGTCCTGCAGTTCGAGCCGTCGCTCGTCGGTGTCGACGCCGGTAACGCGGTCCCGAATGAAGTTCGTCGTCGGGGCCTTGATGTCGTCTACGGGGATAGCGACTTTCGATTCGGCCTGTGGGTTGCGGATCACGCGGTGGGTCTCGTGGAGCACGAGGTGGTAGTCCTGCTCCGAGATCCAGGTGAGTTCGGCCTCCCCGGCATCGATCTCGTCTTCGAACGATTTGACCGTGCCGGCACCGGCGTAGCCAGCACCAACGACGACGACATGATCTGTCATGTGTCTCTCTCCGGTGGCATCGGATAAATCGGCTTTGAAACAGTGGTCCAGAACACGCGTCGACAGGCTGACCCGAACTCCCCGATTTGACCGTCAGTGAGCCCCAAAACGACCGATTTGCTCAATCGAGGTCCAAGCCAGCATGCCACGTACTCACACCCGCCTCGCGTTTCCGCTCGTCCATCCGCGCCAGCAGGTCGACCGCGAGGCTCGCGGTCTCGGCGGCCCGCCGGTCGCCCTCGGTGCGGAACTCACCCGTCTGGCGGTTGGCGTAGACCGCACAGACCGCCCCTGCCCGGAGGCCGTAGATCGATGCCAGCGTCAGGATGGTCGCGGCCTCCATCTCGATGTTGGTGACGTTGGCGTTCCGTAAGCTGTCGACCAACTCGTCGCTACCGGGGGCCTCGTAGCCGTCGAAGCCGGGTCGACCCTGTCCGGCGTAGAACCCGTCGGCGCTCATCGTCAGTCCGACGTGGTAGTCGTAGCCTAACCGCTCGGCGGCAGCGACCAGCGCCGAGACGACCTCGTGGCTGGCCACCGCCGGGTAGTCCGTGCGGATGTACTCCTTGCTGGTGCCCTCCTGTCGGACCGCCCCCGAGGTGATGACCAGATCGCCGACCGACACCTCGGGTTGGATCGCCCCACAGGAGCCGACCCGGATGAGCGTCTCCGCGCCAGCCCGGGCGAGTTCCTCGACCGCGATCGCCGTTGAGGGACCCCCGATCCCGGTCGAGGTCGCCGAGATCGGTGTTCCCTCGTAGCGACCGGTCGACGTCCGGTACTCCCGGTGGCTGGCGACCGTGGTCGCGTCGTCCCACAGTTCGGTGATGGTCCCGATACGCTCGGGGTTGCCCGGCAGCAGTACGCTGTCGGCCATGTCGTCGCCGGTGACTTCGAGGTGGTACTGGCGGTCGGCGTTGGGATCTTCGCTATTACCTGGGACCTCCGTGTCGGTCTCGGCCTCGGTCGGGGCCGATTCGTCGACGTCCGAGGGGTGGGTCATCGGTCGACCCCCTCGCGCCGTTCGCTCGCCGCGTCGAGCGTTTCCCCCGAGATCGTCGTCGGCAGCAGTTCGCCCAGCGTGTAGGTGTCGACCGCGTCGCCGCGGTCGCAGACGATTTCGAGATCGTCGCCGGCGAACTCCGCGAGCGTCTGTCGACACATCCCACAGGGGGTGACCCCATCGCGGGCCGCCGAAGCGACGGCCAGCCGTTCGAACGCAGTGTGGCCGGTCTTGACGGCTTCGGCGACGGCGACTTCCTCGGCGTGGAGGCTGTTGGAGTAGTTGGCGTTCTCGATGTTACAGCCGACGAAGACGCTGCCGTCGGCGGTTCGCAGCGCCGCACCCACGGGGTACTCGGAGTAGGGGACGTGGGCCGCCGCCAGCGCCTCGCGGGCCCGGTCGATCAGTCGGTCGGTCATACCGGAAGCGTGGTACGAGATGTATATAAATACCGGCGCGAACGACAGGTTTCTACACCGCCACCGATTTATATGTGGTATGGGAGACGAATCGACCCCCGGTGTCTCCGGACGGGGACGGCGAATTCTGCTCGGACTCGGTGCGGGTGGGGTCCTCTTGGGCGGCGTACTGGGATTCTTCGTCGGTGCCAACGGCGGCGAGGCACTGACCGAGGTGACGCCGTTTGGGGTCCTGACCGTTCCAATCTCGCCGGCGGCGATGACACTCTACGGTATGATCGTCGTCGGGGTTGCGATCGGGCTGCTCTACGGGGCGGTGTCGCTGGCCTCGCGGTTCGACACCAACGCGCGGTGAGAGGTAGGACGGTTTTTGAGTCTCCGCCCCGTAGGGCCGGTATGGAAACGCCGACCGGAGACCCCGATCCGGACGAGCAGTCGACCGAGGGACCCAGCCGCGAGGAACTCCTCGACGACGATGTGCTCGACTCGGGACGGAAACGGAAACGGGCGGCGCTCTACTCGCTGCCGTTCTTGCTGCTCGGCCTCGGCAACGTGGCGTTGATCCTCGGCTGGGGGCTGGAGCCGCTGTGGGCCTTCCTACTGCTGCCGCCGATCCTGTTCTGTACCGTGTTGACCTACATCGTCTTCAGTACGGACTTCCTCGACGGCCGGGCCGGGGTGGAGTAAGTCAGCCGCCGGTGGCCGGTCGTCGACGCCACCATCGGTGGACGCGGTGGGAGAACGTGGTTGCGACGACGAACACGACGAGCCAGAACGTCATCGCAATGGCTGTGACGAGGTACTCCGACTGGGTGATCGGTCCATGGGCGTCGCGTGGAACGACCATCAACGATCCCCACATGAGCCAGAACGGCAGCGTCAGGATTGCCCAGATCGCCGTCGACATACCTAACACCCCGACGATGCCCCACCGAGTACTATCGAACACGGCGAACAGATGCCGAAGGCCGGCCCGTACCTGATACCGAGCCGGCGGAACGATGTCCTCGGCCAACTGGTAGGCCTTCCGCTGCTCACCGTACGACTGCAGTATCCCCTCCTCGGTCAACGCCGTCAGATAGTTTCTGATCTGTCCCTGTCCGACACCCAACTCATCGCCGAGTTCGGATTCGACTTCCGTGACATCGAACCGCTTTGCGGGCCGCTGCTGAAACCAGTTGACAACGGGCAGCTTCTTCTCGTCGGAGGTTCCGTCGACCGGATAGTCGTCGATCACATCATCCATGTGGCGCACGGCAAATCACCGGACTCCGACCGATTTTGTGTAGTTGAAATCCGGGTTGAGATACGTGGAATCGATTTCGGTTGTGAATCGTCGTGGGCTACTATTGTGGAGACGCCCGATGAACGAACTGCAATGTGGAAGCATTGTAACTCACAGGTCAGAAGCAGGTGACACAAGGATTGTGGTTCCCACAATCGATCACGTATCGAGGACCTGTAACGACCGCTGATTACGTCGGTCCCCGCTGACGCGACAGCGCCGACATATCGCTTGCCCCCCTCCACCCCTCGATACGGTTTCTCGACGGCCGGCGATCACTGTCCGGTATCGTATTTATACGTGGCCGTCTCCGGATCGATACCGAAATCCTCGGGCGTCTCCGGATTCTCGTCGGTATCGGCGTCGGCGGCAGCGGTTTTGAACGCCTCCCGGAGCCGGGGTGGCATCTCGAAGGCCTCGACGTCGATCGCCAGCGGGACGACGGCGTCGTCGACCGCCTCGCGTTTGCGCTCCAGTCGGGCGAGCAACTGCTCCGGCAGCGTCTCGGCGTCGACCTGCTCGAAGCCGAACTGGGTGAGGTAGTCGGGCTGGTCGGTCAACACGGAGACCGTTTCGAATGCTTGGTCGCCGGCCTCGGCGACCAGCCGCTCGACGACGTGTGCGCCGACGCCCTGCCCGCGCCACGGCTCGACCACGCCGATGCTGGTGAGCTCACAGACCTCTGGGTCGCCGGTGTGGATCCGGAGCCGGCCGAACCCCACCCGCTCGTTTGACTCCTCGTCGACCGCGAGCACGTAGTCGCGCGACCGAAACGCCTCGGCGTCGACGCCTAGCGCGTCGATCCGGTCCAATAGCCACGCCTCGTCCCGGTTTTTGGCATCGCGGACGTACATGTGGTACTCGTAGACACCCCCGGACAATAAACCTCTCCGGTGGGTAAAACCGGCCCGTCCGGGCCGGCATACGACGGCCGCGAAACTGGCGGAATACTGTGGTAACATTTATCATGGATGGTGACGTACGCCCAACTGGATGGCCCCTGTTACCATACCACCGACCGAAGCGGCCAGGACCGTGTTCCGACGGCTCGGCTACGCCATCAGCGAGGAGGGCAGCGAGTTCGTCGCCGAGCGAAAGTGGCGTCGCGTCCGAGTCACACCGCTGTGTGTCGACGACGCCGTCGACCCCGAATCGGCCCTCGACGACGAGGACGACGACGGGCTTCGACTGCGATGTTTCGTCACTTGGATGGAGTGTACAGGGGAGTTGCGCGAGTATCTCCGGTCGGCCAAACCGCCGTACGACTGGGCGATTATCGGCATCGAGGAGGACGACGACGAGACGTTCGAGGTCGTCCATCCCGACACGACACTCGCACCGGCATAGCTGTCAGTAGCGGGTGATTTTTTGAGGGCGTGCGTCGAAGGAATAGCTGCGATGGTACACAAAAAGGTCACACTGATCGGGAAGAGTACCGAGAGCTTCGATGCAGCCGTCGACGACGCCATCGACCGTGCCCAGGCCACCCTCGATAACGTCCACTGGATCGAAGTCGAGGAGCTTGGCGTCGAGTTGGCGACCGTCGACGACCGGGAGTATCAGGCGGAAGTCGAGGTCGCCTTCCAGCTCGAAGAGTAGCCGAACCGCCGCCGCGGACCCCTCTCGCGGCTTGCAGCCTCCGTTTTATTGGAACGATACTCTCTTTGCCCGGAGCCGTCGATACCGAGACAGATGACGCTCGTCGTGGTCCCGGTCCGGTACCCGCTTACTGCCCACTCGAAGGCGACACTCCGCGAGGCGATCCGCATCAGCGACGACCGCGGTGGGGAGCTGTCGGTGCTCCACGTCGACCTCTATCAGGATAGCAACCACGTCAGCCGGACCGAACTGAAACGGGCGGTCGAACGCGAGTTCGGCGACCTCCAGCAGGCCCGTTACGTCGTCCGCCGTGGCTTCCTGGTCGAGGAGACGATCCTCGAAGAGATCGCCGCCGAGAATGCCGATATCGTCGTGATCGGCTCCGGACAGGCCAGCCAGTGGAAGCGGATGGTCCGCAAACTCCTTTCGGACCCCGACATCGGATCCTACCTCCGCGAGAAACTCGACTGTACGGTGATCACGGTCGACGCGGACGGACACACCGACGAGTAGCCACCAGCTACGGCGGCGGTAGCCGCCGCCTACTTATATACCGTCTTCAGACGCCGAACGTCGCCCGGAGCATGTCACGGGTGCCGGGGCCGAGGCCGACCGCGACGACCGCGACCAACAGGAGGTAGGTGTACCGCGGACTCTCCTCGAACAGTTCCTCGTTGAACACCCACACGAGGACGGCTGCCGCCGCCAGCTTCACCAGCAGGAACGGCCACGCGTCGCCGGTTACCTCAAGCACTGACGCCGGGAGCACCAGTCCAGTAATGTCGACGACGGCGGCGTTGACCGGGTGTTTCGGCACGAGGTTCGCGCCCGCACCGAGGGCTGGCATCCAGTCGAGGCCGACGACGTTGGCCACCCCGTCGACCGCGTGGGCCCAGATGACGACGAAGCCGATGAATCCGGTGCCGGCGTGGAGTGCTGGCCGGCCGATATCGATGGCGTACCAGACGGCCACCGTCGAGAGCGTCGCCCCGACGAGGACGACCGCCGCGACCTGTGGGTAGATCGTCACGTACGTGGTTGTGACGCCGAGGAAGGCCAGATAGCCGACCGAACCCGCCACCAGCGCAGTGCCGATAGCAGCAAGCGGATAGGGGTAGGCGTCGACGAGACCGGCCGATTCGAGTCGGACGCTCACCAGTACCGCCGCGAGGGTGAGCACGAACACCGTGACGTAGATGAACGGGCTGATGATCAGCGCGCTCCACGGAAAGGCGACGAGCGGTTCGGCGCCGGCCCGGACCGCCGCGACGCCGGCGTCCTCGATGGTCCGGAGCGCGCCGCCGAACAGCATGAACGGGAACAGCGCGTAGAAGAACCGCCGGTCGGTGGCGAGATCGAGTCGGCGGAGCAGCAGGATGACGCCGAACAGCGCGAACAGCAGGGCGACGATGTAGCCGACCTCCGAGACCAGCGTGTAGCCCGGATAGGCGACGATCTCGCCGGCGGCCTCGGCCCGCGAGCAGGCGGCCGCACTCCCGGCGAACTCGACAGTGCCGCCCGAGCGGATCGCACACTGTGCGCCGTTGCCGTCGGCGACGACCGGTCCCCAGAAGTACTGCCAGAGGAACCGACCGTAGAAGAGGTCCCGGAACAGCAGCGACCCCAACACCAGCAGGGCGACGAGGGTGCCCGTGGCACCGATCCACAGGCGTTCAGGGGAGGAATCGAGTCGATCGGAGACAGTAGCCATTGGGTTTCCCTGTGGCCGTCAGTAAATTGAGCGTTCCGGTCGACTGTACGTTGGGTGGCCGACAGGCTCGATCGTCCTAGTCGCCCGCACCGTCGACGATCCCGTCGGTGGCCGCCTGCACCGCCTCGTGGACCTCGCCGTTCGAGATGACCAGTCCCGTCGAGTCGTGTCGCCACCGATCGCCGTTGACGTCGGTCACCCGGCCGCCGGCCTGCCGAACCAGATGGACGCCGGCGACGCTGTCCCACGGATGGGCCTGCAGATCGGTGATCCCGCCCTCGATCGAGCCGTCGGCGATCAGTGCGAGGGTGGCCTGTGCGGAGCCGAACCGACGGAGGTCGTCGAACCGCTCGACGATCTCGCGGGTCGCGGCGGCATAGGCCCCGCGGCTGTCGGTGTCCCACCACAGCATCGGTGCGACCGTCGACAGCGCGGCCTCGTTCGTCTCGCTTACTGCTATCTCGGTGCCGTTCCGATAGGCGGCCGTCCGGTCGGCGGTGTAGCTGTCGTCGAGCGCCGGCAAGACGACCGCCGAGCCGACGGGCTCGCCGTCGATCACCGCCGCGACCGCGGTGCCCCACACCCGGATCCCGTCGACGAAGTTGTTGGTGCCGTCGATCGGGTCGACGATCCACGCCGGCCCCTCGTCGGGCACCGTTTTGGCGGCGTCCTCCTCCTCGCCGACGACCGGTTCGGCCGCGAACTGCGATTCGATCACCTCGATCACCCGGCGCTGGGCCGCCCGGTCGGCCTCGGTGACGAGATCGGTCGCCGAGGTCTTCGTCTCGACGGCGATCCCGGTTCGGAACTGCTCGTAGGCGAGGGTCGCACCAGCGGTCGCGGCCCGCTCGGCGACGGCTGCCCGCGTCTCGTTGTCACTCACAGTAGCTACCCTGGACCGACCGCCCCTATAGCCGTCGGTCGACCCGCCACGATCCGACAGCCGGCTGCAACGCTCGTCAAAATTTACTCGATTACGAATTCGAGTAACTATTTAACCCCGTCTCCTGTACGTCGTCGTGTATGCAACCCGAAGACGCCGTCAAACAGGTCCAGTGTGTCGCCAACGCATCGCTTGCCGAAACCGGTCAGCGGGTTGCGCCGCTGTACGAGCCGACCTTCCAGCGGGTCGCCGACGAGGGAACGGGGACGGACGTGACCCAGCTGGCCGATCGACTGTGTACGGCGATCAGTTCCGGCGACCGACCGAACGTCGACGAGGCCGAGGGGATGGCCACCGACCTGCTCAGCCAACAGCGCGCACTGACTGACGGCGGCCGACAGTAGTCCGTATCTACTCGAGTCGGTCGTCGACCGCGGTCGCGGTCCTTTTTATCCTACGGCACCGGTGTGTAGCTATGCGCATCGGCCTCGTCGTCAATCCGATCGCCGGGATGGGTGGTCGCGTCGGCCTCAAAGGCACCGACGGGAAGGTCGACGAGGCTCGTGATCGCGGGGCCGAACCGCGAGCCCCCGACCGTGCCGCCCGGATGCTCGATCGGCTGGCCGACCTCGCAGACGGGATCGAACTGCTGGCCGCCGGCGAGCCGATGGGGGCGGTGCTGGCCCGCGAGGCCGGTTTCGAGCCGACTGTCGTCTCCGAGCCGGCCGGGACCGAGACGACCGCCGCGGACACGGCGGCGGCGGTGGCGGCGTTCGTCCGCGAGGCCGTCGACCTCGTCTGCTTCGTCGGCGGCGACGGGACCGCCGCGGACGTGGCCGAGGCCCTTTCGGAGACGGAGATTCCGATGCTCGGCGTGCCTGCGGGTGTCAAGGTCTACTCGTCGGTGTTCGCGGTCTCGCCGGAGGACGCCGCCGACGTCATCGTCGGCTTCGACCGGACCGAGCGCCGGGAAGTGATGGACATCGACGAGGACGACTACCGCGAAGGCGAGGTCAATCCGCGACTCCGGGCGGTCGCCCGCGTCCCCGTCACCGACGAGCTCCAGTCGTCAAAACAGTTGGGGGGCGGTACCGTCGACGCGCTTGCGGCGGCGGTCGCCGACGGCGTCGACCCCGGTCGGACTTACGTGCTCGGGCCGGGGTCGACGGTCGGAGCGATCAAGGCCGCCTTGGGCTTCGAGGGGTCGCCAATCGGCGTGGATGTCTGGCGCGACGGCGAGGTCCTCGCGCTGGACGCCAGCGAAACCGACATTCTCGACGCGCTCGGCGAGGACAATGTGATCGTGGTCTCGCCGATCGGCGGGCAGGGGTTCGTCTTCGGCCGCGGGAACCCACAGCTCTCGCCGGCGGTCATTCGGCGATGCGAGGTCGAGATCGTCGCCTCCCGCTCGAAACTCGACGGGCTGTCGGTGCTCCGGGTCGACACCGACGACCCCGATCTCGACGCGGCGCTTCGAGGGTGGCGGAAGGTCCGGGTCGGCCGGTTCGAGCGACGGATGATGAAGGTGGTTTAGGTCACCGCGGGGCGGCGGGCGGCTATACAATCACATACCCATCGCGCGGGTCGGGTGGTCGTCTGTTCTGTTTTTCGCCCGAAATACTATGTGTATGAACAAGATTAAGGAGATACAAAGCCCACAGCAGGTATGGAAACGCGGAAAGTCCAACGGCTCGGTCCCTCGACGCTGGCGATGACGCTCCCGGCGGCGTGGGCCAAGGAGCACAACGTCGAGAAGGGAGACGAGGTCTCGATTCGCATGGGCGGTAAGGGAACGCTCACCGTGTTGCCGGAGTCCGCCAGCACCGAGGAAAGCGAGGCGATCATCCGCGCCGACAACCTCGATGCCGGCGCGCTCGAACGCGCGATCGTCGCCCAGTACGTGTTGGGCCGACGCGTGATCCACGTCGAGAAATCCGAGGGCGCACTCGACTCCGAACACATCAACGCCGTCTACAAGGCCGAAACCCAGCTGATGGGACTGGGCGTGATCGAGGAGACCCCCGAGTCGATCGCGATCCGGTGTTCGGTCGACCCCGAGGACTTCACCCTCGACAACCTCTTAGAGCGACTGGAAAATACCGGCAGCACGATGCGCGGGGAGGCGGTCAAGGCGCTGGCCCACGGGAACACGGATCTCGCCCAGCGGTCGCTCAACCGCGAGCGGCAGGCCAACAAGATCTTCGTGCTCCTGTTGCGGCTGATCTTCTCGGCCTACCAGAACCCCAACCTCTGCCGGGCGGTCGGTTTGGAGTCGAGTTTCCCGCTGATCGGCTACCGGTCGGTGGCCAAGAACCTCGAACTCACCGCCGACAACGCCGAGGATATCGCCGACATCGTAATGGAGACCGGCGGCGAGGAGCTCGACATCGACTCCTCGACGATGCGACGGATCCGGGAGTTCACCGATCAGGTCGACGAGATGACCAGCCTGGCGGTGCGGGCGGTCGTCGAGCGGGACTACGACCTGACGATCAAATGCCGGTACATGTTCCACGAGATCAAGGACCGCGAACAGGAGATCCTCGACGATCTACCGGAGCTGTCGAACACCAACCTCCTCCGTGTTCGAGAGGTACTCGTGAGCCTCCAGCAGACCGCCGAGTACGCCGTCCGGAACGCCGAGATCGCCGCCAACCTCGCGCTCGACGAGGCCTCCGAACACGTCGAGATCATCTAGCCGGTCGACGAATGAGTTAAGTGGTCGCCGTCGAAGCCTTCGGTATGGAAACCGGCTCTGTCAGCTCCGACAAGGCGATCGGCGTCTCGATGGCCTTCGGCGCGCTCGCGGTGATCGGCGCACTGCTCATGTTCGGCGGCTCCTCACAGCTCATGAAAGCCTGGGGGTTCGCCGCCGCGATGATCACGGCAGCGCTCTGTGTGGTCGCCGTTCAACTGTACGAGTAGGCTCCTGTCGCCGGCTGTGGGACGCAATCGTTAAGCCCGTCACAGCCCAACATGGGAGCAATGACATCCTACACCGACGAGGAACAACGGATCGTCGCCTACCTCCGTGACAGCGTCGCGCGTGGCGAGCGCTACTTTCGGGCGAAGACGATCGCCGAGGCCATCGGCCTCTCCTCGAAGCAGGTCGGTGTGCGGCTGCCGCAGCTCGCCGAGAAGTCCGACGACGTCCAGATCGAAAAGTGGAGCCGCGCGAAGTCGACGACCTGGCGTGTTACCCCGGAGTAGCCGCGTGGCGACGTTTCCGCGCCCTTTTTACCCCCACCAGTCGACCAGTTACCAATGACAGTCCGTGTATCACGGACCTTCGAGTTCGACGTGCCCGGCGATCGGATCTGGGCGTTCATCTCCGACCCCGAAAAGCGGGCCGGCGCGATCAGCGTCGTCGACTCCTACGAGCTTCGCGGCGACAATCGGGCGGTCTGGCAGGTCAAGCTACCGATCCCGCTGATCAACTCCACGGTACAGGTCAAAACCGAGGACGTCAGCCGGGAGCCACCCACCCGCGTCAAGTTCTCCGGGCGCTCGAAGGCCCTCGATGTGACCGGCGAACACACCATCACCGAGACCGACACCGGCTGTACGCTCACAAACGAGTTCGTCGTCGACGGTAAACTGCCGGGGGTCGAACGCTTCTTCAAGCGGAACCTCGATACCGAGATGGACAACCTCGAAACCGCCCTCCGAGCGGATCTCGCTGAGAACTGAGGATGGAACTCGCTCTCGCACAGCTCGCGATCGAGCCGGGCGACGTCGACGGAAACCTCACTCGGGCCCAGGAAGCTGTCGCGGCCGCCGCGGCCGACGGCGCGGATCTGGTCGTCCTCCCCGAACAGTTCGTGGTCGGTTTTTTCGCCTTCGACGACTACCCGACCCACGCTGCGGGACTCGACGACCAGCTTTTCGACCGCCTCGCGAAGATGGCCGCCGACAACGACGTCGGGTTGGTCGCCGGTACCACCGTCGAGGACCTCGCCGCCAGCGCGGCGGCGGGCTACGAGGTCCCGGCCGACGACGGCTACGCGAACACGGCCGCCTTTTTCGACCGCGAGGGGAGCCGGCGCGGCATCTACCGTAAACACCACCTGTTCGGCTACGAGTCGGCGGAATCCGAGCTGTTGGTCGCCGGCGATCGGCTCCCGACCGTCGACTTCGAGGGGCTCACCGTCGGGATAACGACCTGCTACGACCTGCGGTTTCCCGCGCTCTACCGCCGGCTGGTCGACCGGGGTGCGGAACTGATCGTCGTCCCGAGCGCGTGGCCCTACCCGCGGATCGAACACTGGCGGACCCTCGGCCGGGCCCGTGCCATCGAGAACCTCTGTTATGTGGCGACTACTAACGGGGCTGGAACGTTTCCCGACGCCGACGCCACCCTCTGTGGCCGGTCGACCGTCTACGACCCGTGGGGGACGACACTGGCCAGCACCGGCGACGAGCCCGGCCGGCTCACTGCCACCGTCGAGGCCGACCGCGTTCGATCGGTCCGGGAGGGGTTCCCCGCCCTGCGGGACCGCCGCAACTGACCACCGTTGCCGGAGGACGGTGGGTTTATTAATGGCAGCGGTTAATATCGAGTGCCGACGAACCGACGCTTTTCTCGTCGACGTCGGCACGAACGCTGCCGCGCCCACCCCACTCGCTGTCGGGTTTGGTCGGACCTGACGTAACGGGTCGAGGGATCGGGGGCCACCTCGGCTCGTTCTCGCCCATCGAACTGTACTCCACTCCCGTAGCGTTCGCCGTCGACATCCGAAACTATTGTTTACATTTGTCTATCTAAACACAGTATATATTGTTTAATGTAGTTCACAACAGGTTATAACCCAGAGTATATATTGCAGAATGCCGTGATACCATACAACATCGACACAAGGAGGTGAGAACACGACGAAACACGTTCGGTACGACAGTACCACTACTGGGTCACCGGCACCCCAGACGATGCGTCATACTGTTGTAGATGGTCGTTTCCGACCCCCCACCATCAGTGGCCGTTCGACGGGGTCGGTCGTCCGTCCTGCGGCGGTCGACCGGACCCGCGTCCGGCGGCCACCGTCGGATCCACCGTCGACGTGGCCCCTCCGGGCGGTTCTCCCGGCGGCGGAACCGTCCCGTACCGCGTCACCGACCCGACCGCCGCCGCCCACCCCTGACTTTCGGCCCGCGGCTCGTTTTCGGCTACCACCTGACCTCGAACCCCTCGACTCCCTCGGGCGGTTCGGTCGTCACGTCGACGGCCTCGACCTCGGCGGCCCGGCTACCGGTCTCACACCACTCGATCATCGCCTCGACTGCCTGCTGGGGGCCCTCGAAGACGGCTTCGACGCGGCCGTCGTCGAGGTTGCGGACCCAGCCGTCGACGCCCGTCTCGCGGGCCTCGTCGCGCGTACTGGCTCGGTAGTAGACGCCCTGTACGCGGCCACTAACAAAGACATGCGCACGAACGCGGTCTTCGTCGCTCATCGCCACCGGGTTCGGCCGCCGATTACATAAACGGTCGACACCCGTGGCGGTCGCACACGCCCCCAATCGAGCGGGAACCCGGCAGTCGACCGGCGGCTTCTAAACCCGGCCCCCGAATGGTAGCGTATGGTTCAGTTCGGAACGGCGGGTGTGCGAGGGAGCGTCGTCGACCGCGTCACCCCCGCGGTGGCGCTCGCAGTCGGGCAGGCAGTGGGGCGACTCGTCGTCGAAAGCCAGTCTGCGGAGTCCTCGGTTCCACAGGTGGTCATCGGCCGTGACGGCCGAACGACTGGCCCGGCGCTGGCCGCAGCCGTCGAGGCCGGGGTGGCGTCGACGGGCGCGCGGCCGGTCCGGATCGGTCAGGTCCCGACGCCGACGCTCGCGTTCGCCTCCCGCGGTCGACATGGGGTGATGCTGACCGCCTCCCACAACCCACCGACCGACAACGGGATCAAGTGTTTCGCCGACGGCTCGGAGTTCGACCGCGAACAGGAGCGCCAAATCGAGGCGTTCGTCGAAACCGAGGCCCCACCCGCCGACTGGGATCGGTGGCAGTCGCCGACACGGAGCGATCCGCTGCCGGAGTACCGTGAGGCCGTCATCGACTACGCCAGCCGGTTCGGAGCCGCCCTCACCGAGCTGCGGATCGCGGTCGACTGCGGGACGGGGATGGCTTCGGTGGCCACACCCGCAGTACTCGATAGGCTCGGTGCATCCGTGACGGCGGTCAACGCCAGCGTCGACGGCCACTTCCCGGCCCGCCCGAGCAAGCCGACCCCCGAGACACTCACCGAGTTCCGGTCGTTCCTCGGGGACGGCGCGTTCGACCTCGGCATCGCTCACGACGGCGACGCCGACCGGATCGTGATCCTCGACGGCGACGGCGAAATCGTCCACGAGGATACGATCGTTGCGATCCTTGCGGGCTACTACACGCGTCGATACGTCGACGAACACGGCGAGGACGCACCGACGCCGGTCGTCGTCACCACGCCGAACGCCTCGGGCCGGATCGACGAGCAGGTGACCGCCGCGGGAGGACGGGTCGACCGCGTCCACCTCGGCGGGCTCCACGAGGGGATCGCCGCGGTCGAAGCGGGACCGGTCGTCTTCGCCGCCGAACCGTGGAAACACATCCACCCCGAGTTCGGTGGCTGGATCGATGGTGTCGTCAGCGCGGCCCTCCTCTCGCGGCTGGTCGCCGCCGAGGGGCTGGCCGCACTCCGCGAACCGATCACCGAACGCCCCTACCGGAAGGTGAGCGTCGACTGTCCCGACGAACGGAAATCACCCGCAATGGAACAGCTCGAAGACACTCTTCCCGAGACGTTCCCCAAGGCCGACGTCTCGCTCGACCACGGCGTTCGGCTGACGTTCCCCGACGACTCGTGGCTTCTCGTTCGCCCGTCGGGGACCGAGCCCTACGTTCGGCTCTACGCCGAAAGCGACGATGTCGACGCACTCGTCGCCGAGGCCGAAACCGTGATCCGATCAGTAGTCGACGCCTAACGGCGATTAGAAAGCGTCTACGATGTCGACCGCCGCATCGAGATCCGCGGCCGTGATATCGCCGTGCCGGAGGATGGTCGGCTCCGGCGAGGTGAGGTCGACGATGGTACTCGACTGTGTCGTCCCCGCTGGTTCGGCCTCAAGCACGTAGTCGACCCGGTCGCCGACCTGTTCGGTAGCGAGATCGAGGTCGACCAGTTGGTCGTCGGCCTGACCCGTGAGATTGGCGGAGGTCATACAGAGCGGCTGGTCGACGGCTGTCGACAGTTTGCGCCACGTAGGGTTGCCCAGACAACCGAGCGCGACCGTCTCACCACCGGCAACGACGCGGTCCGGTACAGCCGCAGTCTTCTCGACGATGATGTTGAGCGGACCGGGCCAGAAGGCATCGATGAGCGCGTCGACGATGTCGGATCGCTCGGTCGTTCCCCACGCGGTCCAGTCGTCGGGATCGCGGATGAACAGCGTCAGAGGGTCGACCGGCTCGCGGTTCTTGATCCGAAAGGCGCGTTCGATGGCCGCCTCGTCCCACGGATCGATCGTCAACGCGAGGTTGGTGTCGCTGGGGGCGACGATCACGCCACCACCGCGGATACAGTCGGCGGCCGTTTCGATCCCCTTCGGCGTCGGCTCCAACAGTGTGGCCTCCATCGCCTCCCATATCTGGCTGACTGGTAATATGAGTTTGCTGTCAGCTTCGCAGTCCCAACACGGTCGAGTCGGGACATCGTCCCGTTTTCAGAACCAGCATCGAGTCCAAACAGTCAAGAAACCCGATCTGACAGTATCTGTATGGGGGGCGAAACCACCAGCCAGCAGGGCGACGCGGCGGGCTCGGAGTCGACCACGTTCTCGCTCGCGGGGGCTTGGAAGGGCTTTATTGCCTGTGTACCGGTCGCGCTCGGCGTCGCGGGCTACGGCGTACTGTTCGGCGTGCTCGCCCGGCAGGCGGGGTTGAGCGTCGCCGAGTCGACGCTGATGAGCGCCACCGTCGTGGCGGGCGCGGCCCAAGTGATCGCCATCGGGGTGTGGGACCAGCCGATTCCCGTCGCTGTGGTCGTCGGCACGGTGTTCGTCGTGAACCTCCGATACCTGTTGATGGGCGCGTCGCTCCGCCCGTGGTTCGAGGAGCTGTCGCCACTGCAGGCCTACGGCAGCGTGTTCGTCATGGCCGACGAGAACTGGGCGCTGACGATGCAGGAGCTCCGATCCGGGAACTCGGCCGGCGCGTTCCTGCTGGGCTCGGGAATCGCGATCTGGCTGTTCTGGGTCCTTTCGACGGTGCTGGGTGCGGCCGCCGGCGGCGTGATCGACGAGCCCGCGACCTACGGGCTCGACTTCATGCTGACGGCGGTGTTCGTCACCATCGCGGTCGGGCTCTGGGAAGGGCGGTCGGATCTCGTCCCGTGGCTCGTCGCCGCTGGCGTCGCGGGTGGGACCGCACACCTGCTCGGCGGTCAGTGGTACATCCTGTTCGGCGGGCTCGCGGGAGCGGGCGTGGAGATGATCCGGTATGATGGGTGAGCTGGATCCGTTTGTCGTCGCGGTCATCGCCGCGATGGGCGTCGCTACCTACGTGACGAAAGCCGGGGGGCTGTGGCTGCTTGGACGCGTCGACCTCTCGCCGCGGGTCGAATCCGGGCTGGAAATCCTGCCCGGTGCGATCATCGTCTCGATTCTGGCTCCCGAACTGATCGGCGGCACGCTCGCGACGTGGATCGCCGCCGGGATCGTCTTCCTTGTCGCGTGGCGAACCGACAGCATCACGATCTCACTGGGGACTGGTGTCGTCGCGATCCTCGCGCTTCGGGCGATGCTGTAGGTCGACGCAGCAGTGGCCGCGGCACGGAGCAGTCTGTTACGATTCGAGACGCCCAAAGACGAACTCGCTGCTGGAGCCGAGTGGATCGGCCGCGGTCTCGGTGCGGAGATCGGTGAACCCAGCCTCGCGGAGTTGGGCGAGCGTTTCCTGCCGGCCCGGCGCGGCAAAGAACATCTGGCCGCCCATCCAGCCACGGCGGACGGTCTGGAACCGGCCCGATGGCAGCGTCATCAGCAGCGTGCCGCCGGGCTGGAGTATCCTCGCAAACTCCCGGTAGACGGCCGGCTGGCGGTCTCGGGGAACGTGAAACACCGCATAGTAGGCGGTGATCCCGTCGACCGACCCCTCAGCCAGCGGGATCGCCGTCATGTCGGCCTGCAAAAGTCGACTGTCAGGGACGGTCTCGGCCGCAAGCGAGAGTCCCTCGCGAGCGAAATCGAGTCCGAGACTGCCGGACGGGAGGTTGGCGAGCGTCCGCGCGCCGTCGCCACAGCCCACGTCGAGGACAAGCGGATCGGGCGGCAGTGCCGCCAGTAGGTCGTCGATCAGGTCGGCGTCGGTCCCGGTCGGATCCCGGCGCTCGGCGTACGTCTGCGAGAGTTCTTCCCACGCCTCGCGGCGCTGGTTGCGGTCCATGTCGACCCGACGACCCCCACAGCAATCAGTGTGTTTGCGACCGGATATGCGTCGGATAGGAGACGACTAATTTCGAGATAAAGAGTTTTCGCCACGGAGTGTGGATTTGGGCCAATGACTACCCACGAGTACGATATCGCCGTTGTCGGCGCTGGGACCTCCGGCTGTTATGCCGCGGCGACCGCCGCCAACGCCGGCCTCGATGTCGTCGTCGTCGAGCGGAAAGACGCCGAGGAAGCCGGCCACATCGCCTGTGGCGACGCCCTCAAAGGCGCCAACGACTTCCCCGAGTCGATCCCGAAATCCAAGATCGAACCCGCCTTCACCAACACCGACGTCGACCACGGCCGCTTCGAGATCCCGAGCCACGACACGGTGCTGGAGATCCCGGTGCCCGGCGAACTCGCCGTGATCGACCGGCTGAAGTACGGGAAGCTTCTCATCGAGGGGGCGGAGGAATCCGGCGTCGAGTTCCACTACGACACCGTCGTGCAGGACGTCACGCAGGCCGACGACGGCACCGTGACGGGCGTGACGGGAATTCACAAGGGCGAGCCCGTGGAGTACGACGCCGAAATCGTCATCGACGGCGCGGGGGCGCTGTCGCTGCTGCAGGACAAAGTCGACTTCGAGGGGTCGACCTTCGACACCAACGTCCAGTACTCGCAGTTCTGTTCGGCCTACCGGGAGATCGTCGAAGTCGAAGAGGAGGTCGAGTGGGACGACGCCCTCGTCTTCAAGCCGACCAAGCGGGCGGCGGGCTATCTCTGGTACTTCCCGCGGACGTCGACCACGATCAACGCCGGCCTCGGCTTCCAGATGTACGAAGAGCCGATGCAGATGATCGACGATCTCAAAGAGGATCTCAAGAACCGCGAGGAGTTCGAGGGCGCGGAGGTCACCGACAAACTCGGGGCGGCCCTCCCCACACGGCGGGTCTACGACTCGGCGGTCGCGCCGGGCTACATGGCGGTCGGCGACGCCGCCGCCCACGTCAACCCCACTACCGGCGGCGGGATCGCTGGGGCGGCCTACGCCGGCCAGTACGCCGCCGAGCAGGCCATCGAGGCCATCGACGCCGGCGACGTCAGCGAGGACGCGCTGTGGCACTACAACGAGCGCGTGATGGACCACTTCGGGGCCAAGTACGCCGCCCTCGATGTCTACAACATCCTCTCGACGGCGGTCGACATCGACGATTTGATGGGGCTGTTGGCTGCGCTGCCGGGTGAAAAACTCGCCGAGGCGCTCTACACCGGCAAAACCTCGATGGGGCCACTCCTCGCAGCGCGGACCGCCATCGACAGCTTCGGCTACTGGCGGCAGATCCTCGATTTCTACCGGATCAAACAGCTCGCCGAGAAACTGATCAACCACTACCACCGGTATCCGTCGACGCCCGCAGCGCTCGAAGCGTGGCAGCGCCAGCGCGACGAACTGATGGACGAAATCTACGAGACGACCGGCGCAGAGCCGAAATACTGATTTTCGAGATACGGGCAGGTTGCACCCCGTCTCCGAAGCCCCTCGGGTGTGATCCCGAGTGGGTCACACGGGGAGAACAGTAGCGAACGAGTGTGGCTCGTCGACCGAGTGCCGGGAGCCGGCTACGGGCCGGGAATCTGTTCGAGCGCGTGGGTCAACTCGTTGCGATCCGGCAGCACGTAGATCCGACACTGTGTCTCGCGGCCCCCGATTTCGATGGCGGAGTCGATCGTAAACGCGGACTCTTGGCTGCCGTCCAGCCGGTCGACGATGTCGTGGATCACCGCGGCTCCCTCGTCGCGGACGTACTCCGGCGGCGAGTGTTCGATGGTCGTCTTGAGCGTGTTCGCCCAGCCGTCGACGAACCCGCTGGTGAGGATGTTGCCGAGCTCCTCGATCGCCGGCTTCATCGCCGACTCGTCGACCGCGCCGTCGCCGGGCATCATCGCCGAGGCGACGGATTTGGCCGACCCCAGATCGAACAGCAACAGGAAGTAGCCGCTCGGGAGGCCGTCCATCTCGAAGACCGAGCCGACGTGGGTCTCGGTGCCGATGTTGTCGGCCATCTCCGATAACGACATGAACCGCAACTGGCTCACGTCGACGTCGGTGGCGAGCCCGGTGAGCATCGCGATCTGCTCGGAGGCGCGGTTCGCGCTCTGCTCGGCGAAGTCGTTGAAGATGGTGAGTTTTTCGGCCGGCACTGACGGGCCGTTCGACCGCCCGGCGAGCAGACTGACGAACTCGTCGTACTCCGGGATCAGGTACATCGGCACCGAGAGATCGGTGTCTTTCGCCTCGAGTTGGCTCTGGAAGAGGAACACGCCCTCGTCGGCGGCCTCCCGCCGGGTCAGCCGCGGGAGGATCCGCGTGCCGGTCGCTTCGAGGTACGTCGGCGGCGTGATATCGACCGTGACGCCGAGATGGTTGGCCCAGCCGTCGACGAAGCCGCCGATCATGATGTTGCCGATCTCGGCGAACGCGCTGCCGGTCATCGAGCCGGCGGCCGACGCGCCGGGGATCTGTTGTTTGATCTGGGCCGCCGAGTCGGGTTCCAGAATCAGCACGGTTTCCCCCGAGAGCCCTCCATCGAGTCCGACCTGTACCCCGACGTACTGCTGGCCGGTGAAGATCTCCTGCAGCGCCGACTCCGTGACGAGGCTGACGCTGGTCATCTCGTCGCGAATCGTGAGACCGGTGAGCTGTGTGAGCGACGACGCGGCCTGACTGGCTCCGCGGGAGGCGAGGTGGTTGAACTGTTCGAGTTGGTTGATTTCGATTCTCATCGGTAAGCGCCTCCCCCAAGCGGTTGCCAGCTACCGACCGGCGGGAAACCCACGGTAGATCGGGAGTAACGACTCCGCCTCCGCAGACGAGAACGGCCGATGTAGCCAATTTGCATGATCGTCCGTTACGCCGGAGGGTAAATCAACATATTGGTCGCCACACACACTCCACCCATACAGCGGAAACCGGGAGGCCGCCCGGTATCCCACGGGAACCGGCCGGAAACGGCCACCTGAGGACCTTCCGAGACGCGTAACGACGCTGGCACGGCACTCCGCCGTCAGCAACCGTCGACCGGATCACGTCGTCCGGTGCTCCCACTACTCGTCGTCGGCATCGAACAGCCCGGCGACGTCCTGCCGCTTCCGTCGTCGACGCTCGACCTGCGCGGCCAACCGGTCGTAGACGATCCCTCGATGGGTCGACTCGTCGACGAACGTCGTCAGCAGCCCGGCAAAGCGGGTTCGCCCGCTGTCGACCTCCCGTCGTGCGTAGTCGGCCGCGGTGTCGACGACGCTCGCGTCGTATTCCTCGCCGTTCGCGGCGACCACGTCCGCCGCGACGACGATCCCGTCGAGTTCTAGGTCGGCCGCCGACAACGATCGGCCCCGGTACCTGAGCGCGGGCGGCGAGGCGCGTTCGATCCGCTCGGGATCGTTTTGGAGCGCTTGTAAGTAGTCGGTGACTACCGACAGGTCGACGCCGCGGTAGGTAGGGGGTAACTCGGCGAGATACCCCCGTCCGCTCTCGGAGAGGCCGACCGCTCCGCTCCAGTTGCGCTGCTGGGCGTGGAAGACGGCAGCGGTGAACTGGATCAGGCCGTGGAGCAGTCGCTCGTCGTCCGATCCGGTGGGGAGATCGAGCCAGCGGTCCTCCCAGGCGTCGTGAGCCGCGTGGGTAGCCCCCGCGTTGTAGACGGCGACCCCGGCCCGGAGGTGTGTCTCCATACCGACAGGGGGCTGTCGGCGGGGAAAAAGCCGTGGACTCCGCACGGCGATAGTAACGCTGATAGCGCCGTCGGCCCTCCAGTCGACCGTGACTACGTGGGTCGAGACGCCGGGCGGCGGCCGTGACCGTGGCCCGAGCGGCATGGTTCGGGCGTGGGTCGAGGTTCTCGTTCGCCCGCGTCGATTTTTCCAAAACGGCGTCGCGCCGGGCGATCAGGCACCGGGGCTGAGTTTCGCCATCGCGATCGCACTGATCTACGTCGGCGGCCTGCTGTCGACCCAGCCCGCCAGAGTGCTCGGCGACGACCGGATCCCGGTGTTGGCCGACAGCGTCGGGCTCACCGCCGTCTTTATCGGTCTGGTGACAGCGGTCGTCGCCGCGCCAGCCATGCTGCATCTCGTGTCGGCGATCCAAACCGTGCTGTTGATGTTCACCGTCGACGACCGGGCGGGCGTCAGCGAGACGGTCCAGGTGGTCGGCTACGCCACCGCGCCCTGTGTGTTCGCGTGGCTGCCGATACCGGGCGTGGCGGCGGTCTGTGGGCTGTATGCCACCGGACTGCTGATCGTCGGGCTCGCGGTCGTCCACCGGACGACGCTGCTACGGGCCGGTCTCGCCGGGGTGCTGCCGGCGGTGCTGGTGTTCGGCGTCGTCTTCGGCGGCCTCGTCGACGCCAGCGCGGTCGCCGAGCTGGTGGCCGGCTAACACCTGAGCGCGTTTCGACAACCGTTAAAGGGTGGCCCCATATCGTTCTACCAAATGGGTTCGTGTATCATTTGTGGCATCCCTGTCGATGGCGGTCACGTCTGTGACAGCCACCAAGAGGACGTCCTCTTCGAGTTCCGCGGCAACCACGCATCGCAGCTTATCGACAACCGGTTCTACGAGGGAACGGTCGACGGCTACGCCGATTTCGGCGTCTTCATCGACCTCGCGCCCGGCGTTACCGGACTCCTGCACCGCAGCGAGTTGGACCGCCGCCTCGAGAGCCTCGACTGGGAGCCCGGCGACACCGTCTGTGTCCGGGTGAACAACGTCCGTGACAACGGGAACATCGATCTCGGCAAGTCGATCCGCCAGTCCGACCGCGAGTTCCGCGGCAAACTGATCCTCGACGGCAGCGAGGAGAAACTCCCCGCCGAACTCGACGGCGACGACGAGGCCGTCGACACAGGGTCCGAGACCCCCGACGAGGCGACGGACGGTTCGGACGAGCCGAGCGAGACCGCAACCGAGCCGACTGACTCCGAACCAGCCGACTCCGAGGAGGCCGACACAGAGACGGACGCGGCACCGGCCGACGACTCGGTGACCCCGAGCCACGGTGCCGACACCGCAAGCGAGACCGAAGCCGCCGTCAGCGAGACAGTCGACGCCGGCGGCTCGGGCGGCAGCGCGGGCGCAGTCACCGTTACCGAACGCGACGCCGACTCCGAGACCGCAGAGGCGTACGCCGACGCCGAGATCGGGAGCCTCGAGGACCGCGTCGACGAGCGCGTCCGGCTCGACGGCGAGATCGTCTCGATCCGCCAGACCGGCGGCCCGACCGTCTTCGAACTCCGCGACGAAACCGGCGTCGTCGACTGCGCAGCGTTCGTCGAGGCCGGCGTTCGGGCCTATCCCGAGGTCGAACTCGGCGATATCGTCCGGCTCGACGGCGAGGTCGAACGCCGCCGCGGCGAACTGCAGGTCGAAACCGACGACCTGGTCGTCCTCGAAGCCGACGACCGCGAGGCAGTCGAACAGCGACTCGCCGACGCGTTGACCGACCGCGCCCGACCGGACGGCGTCGACCCGATCGGCGACCACGACGCCGTCGCGGCGATGGAGGAGTCGCTGCTCGACGTGGCCGAGGCGATCCGCCGCGCAGTGCTGGAATCCCGGCCGGTGGTCATCCGCCACCCCGCGACCGCCGACGGCTACGTCGCCGGCGCGGCCATCGAGCGCGCCGTCCTCCCGCTGGTCCGTGAGGAACACGCCCGCTCGGACGCGGAGTACCACTACATCGTCCGTCGACCGCTCGACGACGCCGTCTACGGGATGGATGCGGCGACCAAGGACGCCACCCGAATGCTGCAGGACCGCGATCGGCACGACGAGAAACTGCCGCTGTTCTGCTTCGTTGGGGCCGCAAGCACCGCCGATTCGGCCGACGGACTCGGCCTGCTGGGCGTCTATGGGGCCGAGCGGATCGTCCTCGATTCGATCGCTGCCGAGACGGACGTCGACGACGCCGCCGAACAGGTCGTCACCGCCGGCGGGGACGCCGCGGATCTCTCGGTCGGCGCGTTGACGGCGACGCTCGCCGCGGCGCTCAACCCCGAGGTTAGCGAGGACATGCAACATCTCCCCGCAGTGAGCTACTGGGAGGACACGCCCGAAGCCTACACTGCGGCGGCCGAGGCGGCGGGTTACGACGCCGAGCAGGTGACGAACATCCGTGAGGCGGTCGCCCTTGAGGCCTACTACCAGTCGTATCAGGACAAACGCGAACTCATCACAGATCTGTTGTTCGACGACGCCGGCGGCGTCGCGGGCCACATCGCCGAGCAGTTCCGCGAGAAGCTCGATACGGAGCTGTCGACGGCCCAAGCCAACCTCGAAACCGAGGAACGGGACGGCGTCGGGATGGCGGTGCTCGACACCGAGCAGTTCAGCCATCGCTTCGACTTCCCGTCGACCGAACTCCTGTTGGACGAACTCCATTTCACCGAACGCGAGGGTGAGGCGTTCGTCACCGCCGGCGTCGGGATGGACGAGCTCTATCTCCGGAGCAGCCGGCCGCTCGATATCCGTGCGGTCGCCGAGGCTGCCGCCGAAGCCGTTCCGGAGGCCGGTATCGCCGCCCGCGGGATCCGCGAGGGCCGCATCGAGTTCCTCGCCGGCAGACGCGAGGCCGCGCGTGATGCGGTGCTCGATGCCGCCGCCGAACAGTTCGACTGAGCGACCCGACGCGGTTCTCTTCGTCCGTCGACCGGCGAGCGACAGCGCCGACACGATCGACCGACCGCCGAGCGGGAGCGCTAGCCGAGCCGAGAGAGCAGAGACGACGGCCGTCGACCGCCCGCCCATCCATCGGGGTATCTACCGCAATTTATTAATAATAATTCCAATAATACATTGGCGTAATACAGTACGGTAGACATGTATGGCTTCACGTAATCTACGGGCCGCCGAGCCAGCCGCGGCGTCGATCCGGCCGGCTGCGGCGCTCGAACCGTCGGCGTTCTACAGCGTGTATCGGGGCGGGCTGTCGTTGCCCGACGATCAACAGCGGCTCCGGGCCAGCGCCGTGGTGCTGTTGAGCGGGCGACTCGGGCTGTATCCGGGCGAGATCCAGCATCTCCACGAGGCGTGGGTCGACTGGGGTCGCGGTGAGCTGGTCGTGCCGGAGCGTGATCCCTGTGCCTGCCAGCAGTGTTGGGAGGCCGCCCGACGCGCCCAGCGGCTGGGCGACGGCCGGTCGCTGCTGGAGATCATCGGCGAGTCGACGTGGTCGCCGCCGGGCGGTGGCCGAACGATCCCCTTCGGCTGGTCGGAGCGGCTGACCGCAGTGATCGGGGCGTTGGTCGAAGAGGCCGACCCGCTGGCGCTCTCGGCGGAGGCGATGACCCGGCTGGTCGACCGGAGCGCCCGGCGGGCCGAAGGGGTCGACCACGAGGCGGTCGGCTTCGACAGCCTGCGGGCGACGGCGATCTCGTTTTTCGCCGACGCGGGGTTCCCGGCCGCACGGATCGCCCACCTCGCTGGCACCGACCCCGAGACGGCCCGGGCGTTCACCGGCCGGGAGGGTGGCGACGCCCGCGAACGGCTGTCCGAACTGTTCGACGGCGGGATCGCCGACCCCGGCGGGAGCTACGGGCTCGTGGCCGACCCCGAGCCGTTCGACGCCGAACCGGTCGATCCACGGGAGTACGACGACGAGTGGCGACAGCGGCGGATGCGACAGCGAGCCAACGCCCCCGAGGCGCTACAGAACCCCCGGCCGGTCGCCGACGCACTGAACCGGCGGCTCGATCCGAGCGACCTCGGCACGCGGCGGGCGCTCGACGCCGACAGCGACCTCGTCGACCCCGACAGCGCCACCGCGCGGCTCGACGAATGGGTCCACCGACGGGAGGCCGACCGCCGGGGGACCGCGGGAACCGCCCACACAGCGGAGGCGTCGGCCACCCCATCGACGGGAAAGGAGTCGGGCGGTTCCAGTGGGACCACCGGCGAGCCGGCCGGTGTCGGCGCACGCAGTGCCGGAGCGGCCGATAACGCTGCGGCCGCCGACACAACGGCCGCCGCAACGGGTGGAAGCGGTGCGGCCGGGTCGACCGCCGATTTGGGAGCCAACGCGGAGGAGACGGCCGTCGAGGAGGCGGCGGTGTTCAACCCACGGGAGGAACTCAGCGGCCCGCCGGAGCTGACCGTCGAGACCACCGTCGCCTGCTCGGAGTTCGCCGGCGGTCGGCCGACCGAAACGCGGGTGTTCCTCGGACCAGAGGAGCTGCTGTTGGTTCAGGCTGACGACTCGATGGCCCCCGAGTACACCCGGATCGAGCTGTCGGGGGTCGTCGACCTCTCGCCGGACTACATCCCCGAAGAGCTTGCCGACAGCATCGAGTCGGCGGTCACCGTCGCCTACGAACGGGGCGGCGACCAGCGGCTCGCGGTGGTCGAACTCCGGGGCAACAGGCGGGTCGGCTTCGCCAACGCCGTCTTCAAGGCGATCCTCACGGGATGTGACGCCATCGTCACCCACCCCGCCCGGCGTGGGGGTCGCGTGCTGAACACCGAGCCGGTCGAGGCGCGGCTCTCGGTCGACGACCGGTCGGTGTCGATCACCCCCGACGACGGCGAGCGGCTCGGGATCACGCTCTCGGAGATCATCCATTTCGAACTTGAAAAACAGGACTTCGAGGACAAACGGTATCGGGGGCTCTCCGTCCGTCACCTTGGCGACGGCGGGATGGCGACCAAGACGACGATCGCGCTCGAAGACGACCGGAAACACAAGCTCTTCCAGCGGTTCGTCCGGCGTGGCTACCGGGAGCGGAAGGCGAAGATCGAGGAGATCAGCCTCGAAGACGCACACAAGGAGGTGTTGGTCGCACTCTACTCGGCGGGCGATCAGTTCGACATCTCGATGATCGTCGACAAGTCGGCCGACAAACTCCAGCAGCTGTTGGGCTCGCTGGGCGAGATGGGACTGGTCCGAATCGGCGACAGTGGAGCCACTCTGACCGGGCTCGGCCGGATCGTCGTCAACGAGAAACTCGACGACGTCAATATGTAGCTCGCCGCCGGTTCAGTCGTGAACTGTGGGGGTCAGACCGCCAGTCCGACGTCGACGCCGACCATGATCCCGAAGCCGAGGATGAAGGTGATCGTCGCCGTATCGGCGTAACCGTGACTGTGACTTTCGGGGATGAGTTCGCGGAAGACGACCGCCATCATCGCGCCGGCAGCGAACCCCGCGGCGACGGGGAAGATCCCGGTGACAACGGCGACCAAGGCGAACCCCGCCGCCGCGGCGATCGGTTCGGGAACTGCCCCCGAAAGCGTCGTATAGAGGATCGTTTTGGCCTTCGAGAGCCCGGTCTGGCTCGCGGGGACCGCCATCGCAAAGCCGTCGGGGACGTTCTGGACGGCGATCGCCCCCGCGAGTGCGATGCCGACCTCCTCGAAGCCGCTGGCGAAGGCGATACCGATGGCGAGTCCCTCTGGCACGTTGTGGATCGTGATCGAACTGCCGATGAGGACCGCCTGCCGGAGATCGTCGTCGACGGCTTCGACCGGGCTCGATTCCGGAAACTCGTCGCCGTTGGAGCCGCCGAACAGCATGTGGGCGTGGGGGATCGCCCAGTTCGCTGCGAGCAGAAAGCCGCCGCCGACCAGCAGTCCACCGGTGACCTCCGGGAGCGTCCCGAGTTCGAGACCGGGGACCACGAGCGCGAAGACGGCCGCCCCGACCATGATCCCCGCCGCGAGGCCGAGCGCGCCGTCGTAGAGCCGGTGGCTCACCCGACCGGTCACGAGGATCGGCAGCGCGCCGATACCGGTGGCCGCGCCGGCCAACAGGGCGATGAGCGTCACGTCGACCACCGTTACCATCTATACTCCGACTGGCGTATTCACGTGGTAAAAAACGTCTGATACAGCCTGTCGGAGCCGGCTCACACTCGACCGCCCGACGGTGTCAGCCGAGCCGAGACCCGTCCGAGACGGCGACCGGAGCGACACCCCTTTTGTACGCCGTGGTGAAGCCACGCCATGGACCCCAAGCGGGAGCTTTCGAGCATCGACCTCGCCGCACTCGTCACCGAGTTGGGCCGGTACGAGGGCGCGAAGGTCGACAAGGCGTATCTCTACGGCGAGGATCTGTTGCGGCTCAAGATGCGGGATTACGACCGAGGCCGAGTCGAGTTGATGATCGAGGTCGGCGACGTCAAGCGCGCCCACATGGCCGACCCCGACCACGTCTCGGACGCGCCGGGTCGACCGCCCAACTTCGCCAAGATGCTGCGGAACCGCCTCGGCGGCGCGGATTTCGCCGGCGTCTCCCAGTACGAGTTCGACCGCATCCTCGTCTTCGAGTTCGAGCGCCCCGACGCCAACACGACGATCGTCGCCGAATTGTTTGGTCAAGGGAATATCGCGGTGCTCGACGAACACGGCGAGGTCGTCCAGAGCCTCGAGACGGTCCGGCTCAAATCCCGGACGGTCGCCCCCGGAGCCCAATACGAGTTCCCGGATTCGCGGGTCGACCCCTTGACTGTCGGCTACGAGGCCTTCGAGCGGGAGATGGCCGCCTCGACCACCGACGTGGTGCGGACCCTCGCAACGCAACTCAACCTCGGCGGGCTGTACGCCGAGGAGGTCTGTACCCGCGCGGGCGTCGACAAGGAACTCGACATCGAGGAAGCCGACGAGTCGACCTTCCGCGATATCTACGACGCGCTCGACGATCTCGCCACTCGTGTTCGCGCCGGCGACTTCGACCCGCGGCTGTATCTCGACGACGAGCGGGTGGTCGACGTCACGCCCTTCCCGCTGGCCGAACGCGAGGCCGAAGGGCTCGACGAAGAGGGGTACGACAGCTTCAACGACGCCGTCGACGAGTACTTCTACCGCTTCGACCGCTCCGACGACGAGACCGACGACACCGAACCCACCACGAGCAAGCCCGATTTCGAAAGCGAGATCGCCAAACAGAAGCGGATCATCGAACAGCAACAGCAGGCCATCGAGGGGTTCGACGAGCAGGCCGACGCAGAGCGCGCGAAGGCCGAGGCGCTGTATGCCAACTACGATCTGGTCGACGAGATCCTGACGACGATCCAAAGCGCGAGAAGTGAGGGCGTTCCGTGGGACGAGATCGGCGAGACCCTGCAGGCTGGAGCCGAACAGGGGATCGAGGCGGCCGCGGCCGTCGTCGACGTCGACGGCTCCAATGGAACGGTGACGATCGATCTCGGCGAGACGCGGGCGACGGTCGACGCGACCACCGGCGTCGAGAAGAACGCCGACGAACTCTACAAGGAGGCCAAACGCGTCGAAGAGAAGAAAGAGGGCGCGAAGGCGGCTATCGAGAACACCCGCGAGGATCTCGAAGCCGTCAAAGCCCGCCGGGAGGCGTGGGAGGCCGACGACGACGAGGGCGAGGGCGACGGCGACGAGGATGCGGAGGCCGACGGCGAAGACGAGTACGAGGAGGTCGACTGGACGGCCCGTCAGTCGGTCCCGATCAAGCGCAACGAGCAGTGGTACGAGCGGTTCCGCTGGTTCCACACCACCGATGGCTTTCTGGTCATCGGCGGCCGGAACGCCGACCAGAACGAGGAACTGGTCAAGAAGTACATGAGCCGCGGAGACAAGTTCTTCCACGCACAGGCTCACGGCGCGCCGGTGACGATCCTCAAGGCCACGGGGCCCAGCGAAGCGGCCAAGGAGATCGACTTCCCCGAGTCGACCTTACAGCAGGCTGCGACCTTTGCGGTCTCACATTCGTCGGTCTGGAAGGCCGGCCAGTATTCGGGCGACGTCTACATGGTCGACCCCGATCAGGTCTCGAAGACCCCAGAGAGCGGCGAGTACATCGAAAAGGGGAGCTTCGTGATTCGGGGCGACCGAACCTACTTCGACGACACGGCGGTCGACCTCGCGGTCGGCATCCAGTGTGAGCCTCAGACGCGTGTGGTCGGCGGACCGACCCCGGCGGTCGAGGAGAACGCCGCGACGCATCTCCGGCTCCAACCCGGCAAGTTCGCCCAAAACGATGCCGCAAAGCGGTGTTACCGCGAGCTCAAAGCACGGTTCGCCGACGAAGGGTTCGTCCGAAAGGTCGCCAGCGCCGACCTGATTCAGGAACATCTGCCGGCCGGCGGCAGCGAACTGGTCGACTAGTCGCCAGCGGTGTCGACCGAGTGGTGACAGGATGGGGTTTATTTCCGTCCACAATAATCCTTACAGAGTATGACGTTCCGTGGCGGTTCCGACCTGGCGACGGTGTACGACGACGCCCTCGAAGAGGGGTTCGGTCTGATCGCAAGCAACATCGCCGAACCGAACGTGCTGATCGGCCTGATCAAGGGGGCGGCACGCGTCGACTCCGATCTCCTCCTCCAGATGAGCAATGGGGCCTGTAGCTTCGCGGGCAACGGCGATCCGATCGCTGGACTGCGAGTGATGGGCACCTATATCGAACGCATTGCCGCCCCCTACGATATCGGGGTGTTCCTGAACATGGACCATCAGACCGATCTCAACACCATCGAGCGACAGATCGAGCTCGAAATCCCCTCCTCGATCATGATCGACGCCTCCCACGACTCCTTCGAGGAGAACGTCGAAAAGAGCAAACAGGTCGTCGACTGGGTCGAAGCCGCCGACGCCGACATCCTCGTTGAGGCCGAACTCGGGACGATCAAGGGGGTCGAAGACGAGATCGTCGCCGAGGAGGCCTTCTACACCGACCCCGAGCAGGCCGTCGAGTTCGTCGACCGGACGGGCTGTGATCTGCTGGCGATCTCGGTCGGCACCCAGCACGGCGTCGCCAAGGGGAAGGATCTCGAACTCCGGCCGGATCTGACCGAGGAGATCCGGGACGCCCTGCGGGACCACGGGCTCGACACGCCACTGGTCCTCCATGGCTCGTCGGGTGTCCAGTCCGACCAGCTTCAGGAGATGTTACAGCACGGCATCTGCAAGGTCAACAAGGACACCCGGTATCAGTACGAGTACACCCGGACGGCCTTCGACCGCTACCGCGAGGCGGCCGACGAGATCGTCCCGCCGGAGGGGATCGAAGACCACCGCGACAGCTTCTTCAACGACGTCGACTGGGCCCCCAACAAGGACCGGTTCGATCCCCGTGTGGCCGGCCGTGACATCCGCGAGCGCATCGCCGACGTCTACGCCGCCCTCGCCGAAGTCGCCGGGAGCGCCGGTCGGAGCGAATTTAGCTAGCTGGGATCGGCGCTCGCTGCCGGTGTGTCGGTCGACTCGGGTTCGGTTCCCCCGGATTCGGCTGCCAGCGGTTCGGTGCGGAACGCCGTTCGTTCCCGATAGACGAAGTAGACGTACGGCGTCTTGGCGACCACGTCAAGATAGGCGATGATCATCGCAGTGCCGGTGACCGAAACGTACCCAACCCCGGCAGGACTGGCTATCCAGATCACCGGGTAGGCGATCCACAGCAGTCCAACGTGGTTCTGAAGGATGCGGAACAGCCGCCGCCGGCTGGGATTGTCCTGAACGTACCTCGGGAAGACGAGATAGAGGATGGCCAGCAACACGAGGTGGAACGCCGCCGAGATGCCGAACCCGATCCACGTCCCGATCCCGGTCGCGAGCGTCGCAGCGAGTCCCGTGGCGATCATCAGCGCGTCGGCGAGCCCGACGCCGACGACCCACTTTCTGGGTGCGCCGGCGACGTAACCGGCGTAGCCGACCAGGATCGGCGTCGTCACGATCCAGTCGATGTATCTGAACAGGTACACCTCGTTTTCGCCGACCGTGATCACGCCGACCTCCAAGACCATCAACAGGTAGGAGATCGCCGCGAAGCCGGGGATGACCAAGAGCCACTTGAACTGGCCGGTGGCGTTGTCGACCGTCTCTTCGCGGAGCAACTTGAGGGCGATCCAGATCCCCACGAGCAGGCCGACGAAGCTCGTCGTGTAGGCGGCGGTCACTGCCGGATCGGCCATCAGAACCCGCCTCCCCTGGTCGCGCCCGTCGAACGACGTCTCCCGAGGTCGAACGTGTCGAGTTCACCGACCAGCTCGCGGGCGTTGCTATCGAACTCCTGGATGCGGCTCTCGATCCGCATGAACCCATCGCGCTGGTCGGTGATCGCGTCGGCGACGCTGGTCGCGGTCGACTCCAGTTCCCGACTCATCTCGGAGACGTCGTTGGTACCGGCCGCAATCGTCTGGACGGTCTCGGCCTGATCGCCGGTCGCATCGCTGATCTCGGCGACCCCGTTGTCGATCTCCTCGACGGCGTCGCCGATCCGGTGGAGGTTCTCGACGGCCTCCTCGACGGTGTCGGTCCCCCGAGTCACGCGCTCGCGGGTCGACCGCACCGAGTCGGCGGCGTCGTCGGTCTGCTCGCGGAGGTCGGCGATCATCGTGGCGATCTCGTCGGCCCGCGTGCGGGTCTCCTCGGAAAGGCTCTTGACCTCGTTGGCAACGACCGCGAAGCTCTCGCCGGCGTTCCCGCTGCCGCTGGCGCGGGCGGCCTCCGTCGAGGCGTTGAGCGCGAGCATGTTGGTCTGGTCGGCGATGTCGTCGATTACCTCGACGATATCGGTGATCTCCGCGGTGGTCTCGGTGAGCGATTCGATCGTCTCGACGGTCTCGGTCGTCTCCCGTTCGATGGCCTCCATCTCCTCGATCGCTTCGGTCGCGGCCTCGCGTGCGTCGGCACTCGCCGTCGTCGTATCGTCGGTGATCTCCGAGAGATCGTCGGTCGTCGCGGCGATCTGTTCGGCCGCCGCCGACATGTTGTCGGTGTCCATCGCGATCTCTTCGAGCCGCTCGCGCTGTCGGTTGGCGTTGTCGGTGATCTCGTCGGTCGTCTCGACGGCTTGGTCGATCGAGCGCCGCATCTCGTCGCTCAGCCCGGCGATCTCGTCGGTGTCCCGCTGGATCTCGGTGGCGAACTCGTCGACCGCTCGCAGTGCCGTCGTGAGATCCTCGATAGCGCGGTTGAACTCCCGGCCGATGGTCGCCATCGCGGCGCGGTCTTCGTCGACGTCGACGCGCTGTGTCAGATCACCGCCGGCGACCTGCTGCATCGTCTCGGCGTAGCGTTCGGCCGTCTGCTGGTAGGCCGTCGCCAGCTGCTTTGCGTCCTGTTCAGCCTCTCTGGCCTCCTGTTGGGCCTGTTCTGCGGCCGACCGAGCCTCGCTTGCCCGGTCGATCTCCTCGGCCAGTGACCCACGCATCGTGTCGATAGCCGAGAACAGCCGCCCGAACTCGTCGTAGCGGTTCGACTCGATCTCGGTGTCGAGTTCGCCCTCGGCGATCGCTATCGCCCGGGTTTCGAGCTCCTCGATCGACGCGATCGTGTTCGTTCCCGTAATAGATCCCAACGCCAGCAGCCCGGCCCACGTCATCATGACCGCCGCCGCCACGCTCCCGGTGACGACCCCCACGACGGTTGTCATGCTCCCGGTGATGACGTACCCCAGAACCAGCTTCGTCCCGTACGAACCTCGCAACGCATGCCCCATGTGTGGGCCCTACTCGATGTCGGTAAATATCCGTATTGATCATTATCGTTGTTGATAACTATCCTGTCAGTAGTCTGTTTTTGATTCGAGCCATACCCGTACTGCGATTTTTGCGATACTCTCGCACACAATTACCAAAGTAAAATCACTTTTCGATGATGTTTGACAGGAGCTATCGATCGAGTGGTGCCGCCGTGCGGGTCGATTCCGGGAACGGCATCGGCTCTGCCGACTCAGCTTTGGGGGGGTCTGCACCAGTAGCTACCGACGAGCAAGACTCCTCTGAGCATAGCCCTCACGTGGATCCCGTCGTCGACGCAGTCGTCCGGGTGTAGCCAGCGGTTACTGGTCGGGATGTCCGGCCCGAACCCGGCTGACGATGAGGTGGTGACCGGGGACGATGTCTCTCGTGGCGGTGTACTCGACCGGTCGACGGGTGCCGTCGGCACCGACAACCGCTACGGTATCACGTTCGGACTGGTTGGCTCGGAACCGCTCCCAAGCGGCTTCGAAATCGAACTCCTCGGGGAGGAACTCGGCGATCGATCGCCCCAACAGTTCCCGGTGGTCGAGGCCGAAAATGTCGGCCGCCGCCGGGTTCGCCTCGACGATTCGGCTGTCGGCGTCGACAATGACCATGGCATCGGAGCAGGCTTCGAAGGCGGCCTGATACTGGTCGTGGGCGCTGGCGAGTTCGGTGACTTTCGCGTCGACCGCCTGATCGACCGCCTGCGGCAGCCGGACGGTCATCGTCGTCCCGGTTTCGGCAGTCGTCGCCTCGATCGAGCCGCCGTGACCGGTGACGATCCAGTGAGCGAGCCACAACCCCAGCCCGCTGCCGTGGATCAGCGGCGTTTCGGCACCCGATTCGAGCACTGCCACCTCGTGGTCGGCGATCCCCGGACCGTCGTCGCTGATCTGTATCTCGATGTCGTTGGAGACGATCCGGAGCCGCACCGTTACCGTGGGGGCCTCGCCGCCGTGTTTGGCAGCGTTTTCGACCAACTCGGTCAGCGCCCGTTCGAGACTCGGCACCACCTGTCCGGTGACCGATTCCTCGCCGTCGACCCTGACGGTCGCCGCGGGATACTGGGCGTCGACGGTCTCGGCAACCGAGGTGACGAGCGCCGACAGATCGATCGGTTCGGGGTCGGTCTCGGAGCCGACGATCCGGTCGAGTTTCCGGGCCTTCTCACAGAGTTCAATGAGGTCGTCGACGGTGTCGATGGCGGTCCCGCTGGCGGCGGCGAGGTCCTCGTCGCCGGTCCGGTCGGCCAGCAGTTGGGTGTAGCCGCGGACGACCGAGAGCTTGTTCCGGAGGTTATGCCGCAACACCCGGTTGAGCACGGTCGAGAGGTTGGTCTGTCTGGTCAGTTCGGTCTCGTAGGTGTGGCGCTCGAGTTCGCGTTCGAGTAGCCGAGCGACCAGTTCGGCGAACAGGCTCTCGCACTCGGAGAACTGCTCGCGGGGGGCTTCGGCCACGAAACACACCGTTCCGTACGGCTCGCCGTCGACGACGATCCGCGTTCCGTGGTAACAGTGCAATCCCTGTGCCTCGAAGGCCGGATCGTCGGCCCACCCCTGCGTGGGCGCGTCGTGGAGGACGACGGTCCCCTCCGTGAGGGTGCGCCGGCAGTAGCTCATCTCGTAGTCCAGCCCCGACTCCGGCTGGCTAGCGTCGCCCGGTCCCGCGGTGGCCAACACCTCCCAGTACTCGGTATCGGCGTCGACGCGGGCGAGATAGCCACGGTCGGCGTCCAGAAACGCCCGCCCGACATCGAGGGCCTGTCGGGCCTTCGACTCGAAGGGATCATCGCTCCGAATGATCTCGTAGAGGGTCTCTCTGGCCGCCGCAGCGGTGTCGGGCTCCGGGGTCATGTCAGGCCTCCACAACCGGCGCTACTCGACGGGACTGTTCGGGGACTGCCCGGAGGGAGAGTGTCTATGGAGGGACGGAGCACAATCATAGTTGGTTACTAGTCGATAAATATGTACATCCTGTTTGTCCCCAATCGTTAGTGGAATTCGTTACAGTCGGTAGATTGCTGTCGGCGGCGGATGGCTGTCGACAGCGCGTGGGTGGCGGTGGCGGATGGCTGTCGACAGCATGTAGGTGTCGGCAGTGGGCAGCCACCGGGGCATCGGCCCCACCCAAGTACCTAATACCGGTGGGGTACTGGATACAGTCGATGCTGAGTGAGTCGCTCCGGGTGCCCTACCGGACCGACGACGCTATCGGAACGACCGCCGTCGGCTCGGTGTTGACCGCGCTGGTCGGCATCGGGAGTGTGGTCTGGATCGTCTTGCTAGCGGTGTGGCTTCCAGTCGGTCTCGCGGTCACGCCGGTCGTGGCGCTGCCGAGTCTGGTGTTGCGAGGGTATCTGCTCGACGTCGTCGACGGCGGTGTTCGCGGGCAGATCACCGCTCCCTCCTTCGTCCGGTGGGGCTCGCTGGCCCGCCGGGGGGCGGGTTCGGCGTTGCTTTCGGCGGTCTACCTGCTGCCGGCGGCGGTGTGTGTCGGCCTCGTCATCGGCGCAGGCGTCGCGACCGTGGTGTCGCCACCGGGGTTCGAGGGCGCGCTGCAGGCGCTGACCGGTGTCGTGATCATGGTCGCCGGCTTCGGGTTGCTCGTCTACGGGCTCGTCTACCTCTACGTCCGGCCGGCAGCCCGGGCGGTCTTCGCCACGACGGGGTCGGTTCGGGCGGCCCTCGGCGTCCGACGCGTCGCCCGAGTGGCCGTGACTGCCGACTACCTCACCGGCTGGCTGATCGCCATGGGGGTGTTGGCGGTCGGGCCGGCCCTCCTCCTGCCGCTCTTCGTCGTCGCCGGCGTCGTCGGCGTCGTCTCGCCGCCGGCCGGAGCGCTGCTGGTGGTGGCGACGCTGCTGTTGGGCGTCGTCTCGGGGTTCGTCTTCCGGGTGTCGGCGGCGTGGTCGACCGGCCGAGGAGCCGCGACCGGCCTCGAAACGCAGTTTCCGGCCGCGACTGCGACCGACGACGAGCCGGGTGTGACTCCCCGCGGTCGACCGACCCCCGACGGCGACACGCCCGGCGAGGCCATCGCGCCGGTCCAAACTGGCCGCACCGTCGGGAAGCGGGCAACCCCCGAGCCCGAACCCGAAATCCCGGCACACGATGCCGAACCGACGGCCGACGAGACAGCCGACAGCGACGCCGAGTCGACCTCGAAACACGACACCGAAGCGACCTCGGAATCCGACACCGAGACCGACGCCGAAGCGACCTCGGAATCCGACACCGAGACCGACGCCGAAGCGACCTCGAAATCCGACGCCGAGTCGACGGCCGACGAGGACGACTCGGCGTTCGTCTGGGGTGTCGATGACGCCGACCCGCGGTAGTCGCCCGGCGATCCAAACGGAAGGGTTGTTAGCCGGCCGGCTGAAGGGCAGGTATGCGAATCGCGAGCCGCGGTCGCGGCGAGGCGGGGCGAGAGCGGCTGACGCTCGTTCCCGAAACCGTCGACGACCTCTGGCATCTCTCCTACGTCCTCGAACCCGGCGATCTCGTCTCCGGCGACACCACCCGGCGGATCCAGCGCAACGACGACCAGATGCGGGACACCGGCGGCCAGCGGGAACACCTCTCGGTCACCCTCGAAGTCGAGAGCGTCGAGTTCGCCCGCTTCGCCAACCGACTGCGCGTCGGCGGCGTCATCACCGGCTGCTCGCGGGAGGACCAACTCGGCCTCCATCACACGCTCAACGTCGAGCCGCACGAGGAGCTGACGATCGAAAAACGGTTCAAGCCGGACCAGATCGAACGCATCGAGGACGCCGAAGCGGCGGCCGACAACCCCGAGGTCGCGGTCGCCACCGTCGAGGAGGGCGAAGCCTACATCCACCTCGTCAAGGAGTACGGCGTCGAGGAGTACGCCTCGTTCACCAAACCCACCGGGAAAGGCGAGTACTCCCGCCCCCGCGCGGAACTGTTCGGGGAACTCGGCGACGCGCTGAGCCACCTTGAGGTGGCGGCGATCATCCTTGCCGGCCCCGGCTTCACCAAACAGGACGCCCACGACTACATCGCCGAGGAGTACCGGGATCTCGCGGACCTCATCACCGTGGTCGACACCTCGGCGGCAGGGGGCCGAGGGGTCCACGAGGTGCTCAAACGCGGGGCGGTCGAGGAGGTCCAGGACGAAACCCGGATCGCCCGCGAGGCCGAGACGATCGACGAGCTGATGGAACGGATCGCCGACGGCGCGAAGGCGGCCTACGGGATCGAGGCGGTCGCCGAGGCCACGGAGTTCGGCGCGGTCGAGGAGCTACTGGTGCTCGACGAGCGGCTCCGGGAGGAGCGACAGGGTGACGGCGAATGGACGGTCGACGTCAACGAGGTCATCAAAACAGTCGAACAGAAGGGCGGCGAGATTACGGTGTTCTCCAAGGAGTTCCAGCCCGGCCAGCAGTTGAAAAACCTCGGCGGGATCGCCGCGCTGCTCCGCTACCGCCTGCAGTGACTGTCGGAACGGTTTAATCGCCGGCCCGTCTGGCTCCGGTCGTGAGCGATACCGCGACACCGGGCCGGAGCCTGATCGGACGGGTCGAACGCTGGCTGGAGTACATCTTCTACAGCGGCGTCGAACTCGCCGTCCTCGCCAGCCCAGCGCTGCTCGCCCTGCTGTACTGGCCGGCCTACGACATCGACGCGAGTTCGATCGCCGGCCTGTCGACGGTCGCCTTCGGGACGGCGTGGCTGGCGCTGTTCCGCGGTGGCTACCTCCCGGTCGGCGAGTTCCCTCGGTTCGGCAACCTCGGCTCGCTGCCGCTGCGACTCGGCTACTACTCCGCGACTGTCCTCGGAGCGACGTGGCTCGGCGGCCTCGGCTGGCGGCTCTCGGGGTCGCTGGCGGCCGCCGCCCTGCTGCCGATCGGGGCGACGTGGCTCGCCTTCGCGGCGTTTCCCCGTCTCCACCGGCGCCTGCAGTAGCCCGGAGTAATCACTTCCTACCGCCCGGTTAGGGACTCACTAGCCGGCGCGAACTGGATCGTCGACCCCAGACCCTGCTCGGTGGCTCGCTCGTAGAGCATGCCGGCGGCCGCGACGGTCTCGATTCCCGTCCCGCCGCTGTCGAAGACCGTGATCTCCGCGTCGGTTTCCCGGCCGGCGGCGGAGCCGGCGACGACCTCGCCGAGTTCGGCGTGGACGTGGCGCTCGTCGACGACCCCCTCGTCGACCGCGTGGATGAACGAGCCGGCGTCCTGCATGACCCGCTTGCGGAGGTCCGGCACGTATTTCGATCGCTTGATCGTCGTCGTATCGAGTTCCCGTTTGTTTGGGGAGTACTGCCCCATCGCAGTGACGTGGGTGCCGGGAGCCAGCCGGTCGCCGTCGAACACCGGTTCGGCGGCGTTCGTGGCCGTGATGACGATATCCGCATCGGAGACGGCGGCGGCGCTGTCGTCGACGGCCCGCACCTCGCAGTCGAGGGTGGCGTCCATTTCGGCGGCGAAGGACTCGCGGTGCTCCCGTGTCGGCGAGTAGACCCGAACGTCGGAGAGATCCCGAACCGTGGCAGTCGACCGAAGCTGGCCGCGGGCCTGCGGCCCCGAGCCGATGAGTCCGACCGTCTCCGCGTCGGCGCGGGCGAGGTAGTCGACGCCGACGGCCCCAGCCGCCCCCGTCTTAAACGGGTTCATGCTCGCGCCGTCGAGGAGGGCCAGCGGCTCGCCGGTCTCGGCATCGAACAGCGGCGTCACGAACCACGCATCCCGCTCGCCGAAGCCGGCCGCGTAGGTGTAGCCGCCCATGTAGCCCGACTCGGGGAGGATCGCCGCGTACGTCGTGAGCATACCGGGTGGCGACTCGTTGACGAGCTTGGTTCGCGGCTCGGCGGTCCCGCCCGCACCGTGCTGGCGGTAGCCCGCCTCGACCGCCGCAACGTAGTCGACCGGCTCGGCGAGGTCCGCGATCTCGTCGCTCCGCAAAAACAGGGTGTCGGTCATCGTGGCTCACTCCACGGCGTGAGCCACAAAAAGCCCTCCCGGTCGACGCCGAACGGCACCGCTAGTCGCTGGTGGGTGGCCGAACGGTCGACCGCTGGTCGGCCATCGGATCGGTCTCGCCGGGAACGTTGACGAACAGCGCGTGTCCGATCACCAACACCGATGCCCCGGCTCCGACCGGCACGGCCAGTGTCAACTGTACGCCCGCCAGAAACAGGAGGGCGGTCAGTCCGAACAGCACAGCCGGAATCAGGCCAAGCACGTAGTCGTAGTACCGGGTCATAATACATGACATACTATGGATGGGTGGCATATAATTTTTTCCAGTGGGCAACACACAGCCACGAGAGCTCATCGTCAAATGCGACTCATAACTTATGAGATGCAGCCGGCCGGAAACCGGCCAACGGAGCGGATTTCGTCGGGACTGAGTCACTGACCAGCCGGGAATACTCGGTCGGACGGCTCCCGACGGTAGCTGGTCGGCACGGAGAGTCGACGAAACGTGGAGATTATAATCACAAAGAAATAGATTAGAAATATCTAATAGTCGCATGCACCGACGAGTCGACCGACGCTGGCACTGGAGGAACCCATGGCTGGCTGGGTAGAGGTTCTGACCGTCGCGTTCGTCCTCCAACTGTCGGTGTTGCCCGGCGAGAAGGTCCAGTTCATCATCGCGGGGCTGTCGACGCAATACGATCCGTGGCTCGTGGTTGCAGCCGCGGGGACTGCGTTTGCCGGCTGGACCGGTCTGGAGATCCTCCTCGGGGAGGCGCTGAACACCGCACTTGAGCCCGTCTATCTCGACGCCATCACCGCCGCTTTCTTCGTGCTCTTCGCGGTACAGCTTCTCCGGTCGACCCCCGACCCGAACGGGCCGTCGGTCGATGACGGCGCGGTCGCTGACCCCACCGAAATCGACGTCTCGATTCGGGGCTACGAGGTGCCGGCGGCGCTTCGGGGGTTCCTCCCGATCTTCGCGCTGATGGCCGCCGGGGAGTTCGGTGACAAGACCCAACTCGTCACGATCGGGCTCGCCGCACAGTACGGGGCCCATCCGGCGATCTGGGCGGGCGAGATGCTCGCCATTATTCCAGTGAGTGCCACCAACGCGCTGTTTTTCCACCGGTTTTCCGGCCGATTCGACCGCCGGAAAGCCCATTTCGTGGGGGCAGGAATATTCGGACTGTTCGCCGTCGATACGATCCTCCAGATCGCCACGGGCTTTTCGATCTGGGAGACTGTCGTCGACCGGATTACAGCCGTCGTCTCGACACTCGTATGAACTGCTGTCGACCCGCAGGCCTCAGGCGTCGGCGAGCCAGTGTCCCCTTCGCAGCCGCGCGATGAGATTGATCGTAACGACCGCGGTGACGAACACGACCGTCGTCAACACGCCGACCAGTATCGATTCCCACTCTAATGGTGCCGACACAGGTGCCCAGTCGACGAGCGTTGCTCCGATCACCCCGGCAAGCCCGCCGAATACAGCAGTATACAACCGGTTCGGGAGATAGAACAGTTGGTACAGCTTCATACCGAATTCGTATCAGAATCTCAGTATAACTGGTACCGGATTACCCACCGGTTGGTCGACTCAGGCGTTCAGCACGCCGCGGAGGATCTCGGGGGCGTCGTCGAGAGCATCGTCGAGGGCGTCGACGTTCGGTCCCCCTCCTTGGGCGAAGTCCGGCGGGCCGCCACCGCCGCCGCCGACCTTGCCCGCGAGTTCGCCGACGACCTCGCCGGCGTTGATGCCCGCATCGTCCGGGACACCGACGACGAACACCGCGCTGCCGCCCTCGCCGCTGCCGAGGACCGCAATCGTGCCGTCGTCGACGAGGGCGTTGGCAGTCGCGCGGAGTTCACTCACGTCGGCGTCGAGCCGCTGGACGACTGCCGACTGGTCGCCGACCGCGATTTCGTCGGCCTCTGCGGCGGCGCGGGCCTCCGCGAGTTCGTCCTTCAGTCGGTCGATCTGCTTGCCGCGTTCCTTCCACTCGGTGAAGAACCGCTCGGCGGTCTCGGGAACCTCTTGTGGGTTCACATCGAGCACGTCGGCGGCCTCGTACAGCGCGTCCTCGGTGCGCTGGGTCGACTCGATGGCCGCCGCGCCCGCCGCGAAGACGAGCCGTTCGACGCCGTCCTGAACGGGCTCGGTTTTCAGCACCTTGATCGCACCGACCTTGCCGGTCCGGGCGACGTGGGTGCCTCCGCAGGCCTGCACGTCGTCGCCGATGTGAATGAGCCGGATGTTGGTTCCCGGCGGAATCCCGCCCTGATAGAGGTCGAAGCCGTGTTCCTCCTGAGCGTCGTTGCGGTGTGGCCACTCCTGTCGGACCGAGATATCTTCCCGTACCATCTCGTTGGCGATGCGTTCGATCTCCCGGACGTCCTCGCGGGTGATCCGCTCGTAGTGGCGCACGTCGAGCCGCGAGGAGTCGACGCCCTTCTGGGCGCCGGCCTGCCGGATGTGGTCGCCCAACACCTGCCGGGTCGCGTGGCCGATGATGTGGGTCGCCGTGTGGTGGGCCATCAGTCGGCGGCGGCGCTCGGCGTCGACCTGCCCGCGGACGAACTCGCCTTTGCCGGGGTCCCGATCCGTCCGGTGGAGGACGATGCCGTCTTCGATCTGGACGTCGGTCACCTCGGCGGTGGTCTCCTCGCTGGCCAGCGTCCCGTGGTCGGCGGGCTGACCGCCGCCTTCGGGGTAGAACATCGTCTGATCGAGCACGACGTCGTACCCCTCCTCGGCCTCGAAGACGTCGAGAACGACCGCCTCGAACTCCATGCGGTCTTGGTTCTCGTAGTAGAGTTTGTCCGTCTCGGGGAGGTCACCGAGTCGCTCGTCACGCTCGGCGTCGACCGCCGCCCCGCCGGCGTCGTCGTGGCGCGCGGCGACGAGCGAGTAGAAGTCGTCGGGGATCTCGACAGCGGCGTCGCGTTCGGCGGCGATCTCGGCGACCATATCCGGCTGGATGCCGTGGGAGTCGTAGAGTTCGATCAGCTGGTCGACCGGGATCGGCTCGTCAGTGTCGGCGTACTCCGCGGCCAACTGTTCGACCTTTCGGGAGCCTCGTTCGAGCGTCTCGCGGTATTTGGCCTCCTCAGTCCGGACGATGTCGCGGATCGTATCGCGGTTGTCGTACTCTAGTCGTTTGGCCTGCATGTCGACGAGTTCGTCGAGCGGCGCGTCGACGCCGACGTTGTCGACGAGTCGCTTGGTGCGCCGGAGCACCATCCGGGCGAGGTAGCCCGTCCCGACGTTCGAAGGGACGATCCCGTCGCCGAACATGTAGGCGAGGGCTCGGCAGTGGTCGGCAATCGCGTAGATGTCCTCCAGTGGCTCCATGAGGTCGGTGAGGTGGTCGACCGAGACATCGAGTCGGTCGGCGATTTCGCCTCGCGCCGTCTCCATGTCCTCGGCCTCGTCGATATCCATGTGGCCCGCGAGTTTGGCGGTCCGGTGGATCAACTCGGCCTCCTCGTCTGTGTGCTCGATTCCGGCGTGTTCTTTGAGGAAGGCGATCATCTCGGGGTAGACCGCCTCGTAGACCGTTGGGGTCCCTTGGCTCATCCACGTCCAGCGTTCGAGCCCGTAGCCGGTGTCGACGATGTAGGTGTCCATCGGGCTGTACCGGTTGCCGTCCTTCATTTCGTACTCGCCGTCGGGGTCCTGCTCCATCGACATGAAGACGAGCGTGGCCAACTCCGCGCCCTTGTAGATGACCTCGATGGCGGGCCCGGCGTTGCCGCCGCCGACCCACGGATCCTCGATGTAGGTGATCTCCTCTAAGTCGGCGCCGAGGGACTCGAAGAGGCCGTCGCAGTATTCGACGGTTTCGTCCTTCCAGTAGACCTCGCCCTCGTAGGCGTACTCCTCGTCGGCGTCCTCGCGAGTGTTGAACGCGTGGTGGGCCATCATCTCGAAGGCCATCGTGTGTCGACCGGTCTTGCCGACGTTGTCGATGTCCTGCATCCGGATACAGGGCTGGCTGATCGTCAGTGGGTTGGCCGGCGGCGGCGTCTGACCGCTGGTGACCAGCGGCTGGAAGTCGTAGATAGAGGCTTGGGTCAACAGCACGTCGTCCCGCCAGCGGTTGGCAGCGACCGGGTAGGGGTCGATGCGCTCGTGGTCGTGGTCTTCGAAGTACGAGAGGAACGCCTCGCGCATCTCTTCGAGGGTGTACTCCTCGTCGAAGCTTTGGTCGTCGATAAAGCGATAGTCCTCGCACGGCGGCTCACCGCAGAGTTCGCGGTCGTGGTCGCGCGTCCAGAAGTGGGCTCCGCACGACGAACACTCCCGGCGCACGAAGTCCTCGGCCTCGAAGTAGTCGAGACGGTACTCCTGCTCTAGGCTACTCATTACTTTCTTGTGGCCCATGACGCTCTAAAAGCGTTCCGACGACGGGCTGACGCCGGTCGACAAACCTCCGTTAGACAACGCCTATTTCAGCCAGCAACCCGCCACACAGGGTATGGACCCACGAATCCGCGAACACGCCGAGACGATCGTCGACCACTCGGTCGACATCGAGGAAGGGGATCGCGTCGTCATTCAGATGCCGGGGGAAGCCGAGGATCTGGCGGTCGCACTCCACGAACTGTGCGGCGAACGCGGCGCGATCCCGATCTGGATTGCCCACTCCGACCGGGCCTCGCGGGCGTATCTCCGCGCGGGTGGCGAGGAGTACGAAACCCCCGACCACCAGCAGGCGCTCTACGAGGAGACCGACGCGTTCATTATCGCCCGCGGCGGCGCGAACATCACCGAGACCAGCGACGTCCCGCCCGAAAACAACGCCGCCTACCGCCGAGCCGTGAAGCCGGTCCAGGAGGAACGGCTCTCGAAACGCTGGTGTCTGACCCAGTTCCCGACCAGCGGTCACGCCCAGCTGGCAGGCATGAGCACCGAGGGCTACGAGAACTTCGTCTGGGACGCCGTGGGCCTCGACTGGGATGCCCAGCGGGAGTTTCAGGCCCAGATGGTCGACCATCTCGATGCGGCGAGCGAGATTCGGATCGTCGCCGGCGAGGAGACCGACCTGACGTTCTCTATCGAAGGCAACGAGACGCTGAACGACTACGGCGAGAAGAACTTGCCGGGTGGCGAGGTCTTCACCGCACCGGTCGCCGACAGCGTCGACGGAACGGTCTTTTTCGACGTGCCGCGCTACCGCCAAGGCCGGGAGATCGACGACGTGCGACTCGACTTCGAGGACGGCGAAGTGGTCGACTACAGCGCGGGTCGCGGCGAGGACCTCGTCGGCGAGATCCTCGAAACCGACGAGGGGGCCCGCCGCATCGGCGAGTTCGGCGTCGGGATGAACCGCGCGATCGACCAGCCGACCTACAACATGCTGTTCGACGAAAAGATGGGTGACACGATCCACCTCGCGGTGGGGTCGGCCTACGAGGAGACCGTCGGCGAGGACAACGAGCGCAACGAGTCGGCCGAACACGTCGACATGATCGTCGACATGAGCCGGGATTCGAAAATCGAACTCGACGGCGAGATCGTGCAGGAAAACGGGCGGTTCGTCTTCGAAGACGACTGATCGCAGTGGCTACTGGTCGGTCGGCGTGTGCCGAGAAGGGTCCGGCCGGCTACTCCTCGTCGTTGAGGTCGAGTTCGAACTGCTCGTTTTCGGTGACCGCGTTGAGCACGACGCTCGTGTTCGATTCGCGGATGTCGACGTCGGTCAACAGCTCCTTGATCTGGCTGTTCATCCCATCGGTGTCGGTGAACTTCCCGATGGCGATGATGTCGTAGTCGCCGGTGACCTCGTAGACGCTGATCATCTGTTTCTGCTCGCGCAGCCGGTCGGTGATCTCGGGGAGGGCACTCCCCTCGACTTTGAGGTGGATGACTGCGGTGACGTCGTACCCCAGCGCGTCGTAGTCGACGACGGGGGTGTAGCCGTTGACGACCCCTTCGGCTTCGAGGTCACGCAGGTGATTCGAGACCGTCGTGACCGAGACATCGAGTTCCTCGCCGAGGCTTCGTAGACTGGCCCGACCGTTGCCGAGTAGTGCATTGATCAACTTGGCGTCCAAGTTTTCGTACGTCATTACAGTTCACCACACACCGGGGGGATTAGAATTTTACGAATATCCAGTTTCTCAGAGCCCGCGGCGTAATTGCACTAAGCGACAAGATCTTTATACTGGCAGCGAATGGGATAGATGTCCACAACATGACGGAAAAAAACGTTGCCACTGATGGTGGATTGACGGAGAAGGAACAGGCAGTTATTGACGAAATCGAAGAAGAAGGAATCGACTTCCTTCGACTACAGTTCACGGATATCCTCGGTGTCGTAAAGAACGTTTCAGTTCCGGCCCGGCAGGCCGAAAAGGCCTTTACCGACGGGATCTACTTCGACGGCTCCTCGATCGAGGGGTTCGTCCGGATTCAGGAGTCCGACATGCGGCTGAAGCCCGATCCGGACACCTTCGCCGTGCTCCCATGGAGACAGAAGGAAGAGAGCAGTTCGGCACGACTCATCTGTGACATCATCAACACCTCTACCGGTGAGCCTTTCGAGGGCGACCCACGCTATGTGCTCCAGCAGGCCATCGACCGGGCCGAGGAACACGGCTACGACGTCAACGTCGCTCCCGAACCGGAGTTCTTCCTGTTCAAGCAGGACGAAGACGGCTATGCGACCACCGACTTCGCCGACCAGGGTGGCTACTTCGACCTCGCACCGAAGGACCTCGCCAGCGACGTCCGGCGTGACATCATCTTCGCGCTCGAAGACATGGGCTTCGAGATCGAAGCCAGCCACCACGAGGTCGCCGAGGGTCAGTACGAGATCAACTTCGAGTACGACGACGCGCTGACCACCGCCGACAACGTGGCGACGTTCCGGACGGTCGTCCGTGCGGTCGCCGCACAGCACGACCTGCACGCAACGTTCATGCCCAAGCCCGTGCCGCGGATCAACGGCTCGGGGATGCACACCCACATGTCGCTGTTCGAGGACGGCGAGAACGCCTTCCACGACAGCTCCGACGAGTTCGACCTGAGCGACACCGCTCACTCGTTCCTCGCCGGCATCCTCGACCACGCGCCCGCCATCTGTGCGGTCACCGACCCGACGGTCAACTCCTACAAGCGTCTCGTCCCCGGCTACGAGGCACCCGTCTACGTCGCGTGGTCCGACCGCAACCGCTCGGCGCTGATCCGCAAGCCGGCCGCGCGCATCCCGGCGGCCAGCCGTATCGAGGCTCGCTTCCCCGATCCGTCCTGTAACCCGTACCTCGCCTTCGCCGCGCTGCTCAACGCCGGTATCGACGGCATCGAGCGTGATCTCGATGCCCCGGACCCGATCCGCGAGAACATCTACGAGTTCGACGAAGAGAAACGTGAAGAGTACGGTATCGAGACGCTGCCGACCAACCTCGGCGAGGCCATCGAGGCCCTCGAAAACGACGAAGTCATCTACAGCGGACTCGGCGAGCACGCCGGTCCCAAGTTCGTCGAAGCCAAGAAGGCCGAGTTCAAGGACTACCTCGTCGACGTCTCCCAGTGGGAGCTCGACGAGTACCTCGAAAAGTTCTAAGCCTCGACCGGCTCCGATTTCCCGCTTTTTTCGCGTCGCTCCGTGAGCAGTGGCAACAGCAGGATCGTCCCGACAGCGCCGCCGCTCGCCACTACCGCCCCGACCGCCGGGAGCAGACCCGCGTACGCCGCGATCCAAAGGCCACCAGCGACCGCGAGCCCCGCGGCCGCGAGCGGCGTCGACACCGGCGGGGCGTCGACGAGTCGGTCGCCGAACCGTCGCCACGCCACGACGCCGCCAATGGCGGTGCCGATCCCGATGGCGCCCTGAAGAACCTCCTCGGCGTGGCCGCCCTGTAGCGCAACCGCGAGACCGACCACTGATACCACGCCGCCGAGTGCGAAGATTCGCTCGGGATAGAACTGGCCGTCGTCGCGGCCCACCGCGAGCCCCACGGCGATCAGGGTCGACCCCAAAACGATCCCGGCGACGATATCACGGACGTAGTGAACGTCGAGGACGACCCGCGAGAGGCTGATCAGGACGATCAGACTGCCGGCGAGAAGATACCGGACCCGTTTCCGGCCGACCGACAGCAGGAGCCCCAGCCCGCCGTAGACGACCGTTGCGGCGGTCGCGTGGCCGCTGGGGAACGTAAAGCCGTCCGAGTCGATCTCGCCGGCGACAAACGAGTCGACGACGAGCGGGAGACCCGCGGGGTCGACCGGCGTTACCGCCGGTCGGGGAATCGCGGTCGCGCTTTTCAATGCCAACACCGCGGCCAGCCCCAGCGTCGCAAACCCGATACAGACGGCCGCGACTGCTCGGGCATCGTCGACGTACCGGGGACCGATCCAGTAGAGCGCCGACAGGCCGACGAGAACGAACCACGCGTCGCCAAGCAGCGTGATAAACGCGAAGACGACGACGAGGAGTTCCGCAGCCGAGACCGCGGCGATCGGGGAAGACAGAGGGAGCATCGAGCGGCGCTACAGCAGCCACCGGTTAAGCAGGTGTGGTTTCGGTCGCGGCGCGCGACCCGTTTCAGTTCCGCCGGTCCCGAGCCATATCGATGGCCTTCCCCGGCACACCGAGCAGGTTCAAACCGAAGCCGACGACGACGAAGACGACATAGAGGCCGAGCGTCGACAGGAAGATGATGAGCATGGCGACGATAGCCAGCAGATCGCTGTTGAACAGGTAGAACGCCCCCAGCGTCAGGGCCGTCCCGTACAGCAACACGAGGTAGGGCCCCCAGCCGCGGGCGTGGCCGCGGCGCATCCGCGAGCGGACGTAGCGTTTGAGTTCGGACTCGACACTGGGTTTGTCGACCGTCCGCGCTTGGATATCTGACTCGAAGGCGTCGAACTCCGCCCGGAGCCGGTCGACCCGCTCGTCGATCTCGCTGATATCGGGGGCTCCTTGGGGCTCGGTTCGGCTCCCGTCCTCGGCAACACCAGTCTCCGCAGCGTCGGCGTCGGTGTCGGTCGACGCCTCGCTTCCCTCACGCGCCATATGTCCCGACTCATGGCCGCCGCCCTGTTGTAACTGCCGGTCGGCTGACGCGGTCTCGGGTCCGTCGCCGCCGTCGGTTTCGGGGCTGAACGGCGGCCCCCTCGCGGCGGCACCGGCTCGGACCGCGTTCACGACGGCCCCGAGAATCACGATCACGGCGGCGAAATACAGCCACGTCACGAGCAGCAGGATCCCGCCGAGGACGCCGTAGGCCTCGTACTGGCCCGCATTGGCGGCGTAGACCTGAAACCCCGCCTGCAGCAGCGTCCAGCCGACCCCGGCAAACACCGCCCCCGGAAGCGCCTCCCGAAACGGGATCGGCGGGTTCGGGAACTGCCGATAGATCGGCAACAGCACCACCGTGAGGATGGCCGGCAGCGCGAGGATGCCGACGAGCTGATCGGCCGGACCGAGCGGGAGTGCCGTCAGCACGGTTCCGGCACCGACCATGACACCGACGCCGACGCCGATGGATACGACGGCAACCATTCCGTCGACGAGTTGGCCGACGAAGCTCGCGGACTCGACTTGGCCGTAGACGGCGAGGAACGCGGTGTTCAGTGCACGAAATACCTTGAGCGTACTCCACACGAGGACGACGACGCCGACGACGGTCGCCCCGCCGCGGCCGGACGTGCCTGCGATCGCCCCCGCAATGGCATCCGCACCCGCTGGCGTCAGGAACTCCTGTGTCCGGCCGACCAGTTGGTCGGCGATTTCCTCGCCGGCGAGCGTCGTGGCGACGACCAACAGCAGCAGCAACGACGGCAAAAGCGAGACGAACGCGTAGTAGGCGATACTGGCGGCTAGAAACGTGATCTGTTGCTCGCGGGCCGTCTCGACGACTGCCCTAGCCGTCGACACGCCGGATCGGGCACGGGAACTCACACCATCCCCTACCGGCGAATTACCCAAAAGCATCCGGATATTCCAGCCATACAAACCGTCTGTAGCTGAGGAACACCTATCGAAGAAACGGTCGCCCCAGCGGTCAGTCGACCGGCTCGGGGGCGGCGGCCGCGCGGATCTCATCGACCGTCGCCGTCGTCTTGAACGCCGTCCCGCTGTAGTGGGCTTTCGAGGCCTCGTACCCCGCCGCCCGCAGGTCCGCGACGAACTCGTCCATCGCGTTGGCGGGGACGCCCCACGTCTTACAGAGCCGGTGTTGGTCGTAGTGGGTCGGGGTGTCGATCTCGGCGGCGACCGTCGACAACAGCCGTTCGGCGCGGGCGGCAGTGTCGAGTTCCGGCGTTAGGTGGTCGATAACCGACTCGGTGAACGCGCTGTCGGCGACCGGCCCGAGCCACACCGGGCCCGCCGTTAGGGTCCGACTACTCCCACAGTTCGGACACTCCTCGGGGACCGATTCGGGGTAGTGACCGAACTCGTGGGTGCGGGCGAGACAGTCCTCGCAGTGGTGGATGAACCCGAGGGATTCGAGCAGCGAGTCGGCTGCCGTCGCCCGGTGGTCGAGTTCGAGGTAGGTCCGGGCGTAGTGCCGCGAGACGTGCGAACAGATCGGTTCGGCGGCGACGTCGTAGCGGGCGGCGGTCCGAACCAGCGCCGACAGCAGCGTCCGCAATCCCATTTCGGGATGATAATCCGTATTCTGCGGGACGGCGCTGTACTTCCGGATCCCGCTCTGGAGGTGGGCCCCACACAGCGGCGCGGTGTCGGTCGCGGTGACACACACCACGTTCCGGGTGGTCGCGAACGCCGCGTCGGCGAAGGGGATCGGCGTCCCGAAGGGGTCGAGGTCGACCACGTCGAACATCGACTCGTGGAGCAGGGCGTTGACGTTCCGGTTTTTCACCTCGCCATCGAGATCGTTGCGAGCGAGGTTCTCGCGGGCCAACTCGGCGGCTTCGCTGTCGATATCACAGCAGGTGACGCTGTAGCCCTCGTTTGCCGCCCGCACCCCGCGGATGCCGGAAGCGGCCATCGCATCGAGATAGGTGTCGACCCGCGGCTCTCGCTGTTGGTAGGCCCGCAGGACCGCGACCGTGATATCGCGGTTCAGTTCCATCGTCGGGTTGAAGAAGACGCCGTCGCCGCTTCCCTCGCGGGTCCCGTCCCGTGGCTGGTCGACGGTGACGGTGAGGCCCCCTTCGGTGAGTTCCATACCGGGGGTGGAACCGGTGTGTCAAAAAAGGATGCGAAGCCAGCACCGAACCTGTTTTGATGGCGGTGTGAGTAGGACCGCTGTGGCAGAGATCGACGACTGGCGGGGGGCGCTTGCGGCGGCCGGCGAGCTACAGCCGGCGATCGTCGAGGCCATCCTCTCGGTCCACGGCGACCGCGGCCAGCGGGCCATCGAAGCGGTCTCCGAGCGACGGGTCAAGCGCTACCGCGATTTCACGGTCGTCGTCGGCTACGACGACGAGTACGTGATCGAGGACGGACGCTGTACCTGCAAGGACAGTCAGTACAACCTCGATCCGGCCGACCCGACCCAGCGGTGCTGGCACGTGCTCGCGGCCGCCATCGCCGACCGGATCGACGCCGTCGACGAACACGACATGTGGTATTCGGACGTCCGTGAGTTCGTCTGACCGACAGTAAGAACCGATTACTCAAGTATCGAGTCGAACTCTTCGAGGAGTTTCGTCTCCGAGACGGGTTTGGTCACGTAGCCGTCGGCCCCGGCTTTGGCGGCCTGTCGCATCTTCTCTTCCTGTTCGACGCTGGTACACATGACGACGATCGTCTCCGGCGAGCGGGTTTTGATCTCCCGGAGCGCTTCGATCCCGGTCATCTCCGGCATCACGATATCCAGTGTGATCACCTCGGGCTCGTACTCTTCGAACTTCTCGACGGCCTCCTGCCCGTTTTCGGCGGTGTCGACGACGTCGAACCGCTCGTCCAGCGTGTCGGAAACGACGGTCCGCTGAAACGACGAGTCGTCTACGACAAGCGTCCGGAATGCCATGGTTCCACTGCGAGGGTTCTCCATATAGGTGTTATCCATCCGAGGGACACCGCAGCCTCGCTACGTGGTATTCGCCCCGATCGGTGCGGAGAGTGCGACGACGAGCAGCGGCCCGAAGACGGCCGCCAGCGCTGCGGTCACCCACGGATCCGGCAGACCTGCCGTCGTAACCCCGACGATCACGAGCCCCGCCGCCGCCACCAGACCGGCGACGAGCCGGCGACGCTGGTGGCGACGACTGGGCGGGGCCGACCGCACCGCGAACACGCCTCCGGCGACGTACACCAAGAGGGCACTGACCGCGCCGGAGACGCCCGCTCCCGCGGCGATCCCCGCGGCCAGCAGGCCGGCAGCACCCACGGTACATGCCCACTCGACCCGGCGCGGCGAGAGCCACGCTGGCGGCGAGCCGTACCGTGCGGCGTAGGCCGCCAGTGGAAGGACGACGCCCAGTGCGAACGGTAGACCGAACAGTAGCGCCGCGGTGGGCGGCGAGAACAGCCGGACGACATCGACGAGGATGCCACCCCCCAGTAGTCCGCCGACAGCCACGACCGGTCGGGGCGGAAGCACCGTCGTCGGATCGGTGTCGGTGTGGACCGCGTAGGCCACAAACGGGTAGCCGAAGGCGGCCCCGACGACGACCGCGGAGTAGAATTCGCCGACCGAAAACAGCACGAAGCCGCCGAAGACGACGCCGAGCAACGCCCCAGCCACCAGTGCCAACTCCGGCGCGTACCGGTTCATACTCACCGCTAGGCCGCCGTGAGCAAGAGTCGCTCGATTCGCGGCCTCACCAGCGGAAGCGTTTAGACGACCCCCTGATTACGAGGTGATATGGCGAACTGTCCACTGGCGGACGACTGCCCGGAGTTCTCCGAGCGGATCCAGGGTATGGGGTGTCAGCACTACGGCGACCGCGGCGGGGCTGAGTGGTGCCAACACTACGAGCGGCCGATCAGCGAGCTGAAACAGCAGCCGATCCAGCCCGGCGACGAGGTCGTCGTCGACGTCACCGACATGCACGAAAGCGGGGCCGGCGTCGGCCGCACCGACGACGGCTTCATCGTCTTCGTCGACGGGCTCCTGCCGGAGTCTCGTGCGAAGGTTCGGATCGACCGCGTGCTGTCGAACCACGCGAAAGCCAAGGAGATCGTCGAACGCCTCCCGATGGAGGACGACGAGGAGTCGGCCGACGACGCCGCGGCCGACGGTGACGACGACGAACCGACCCGCGGCGGGGCCGACCGGGACGACCGCCTCGGTAGCCGCGAGAACTTCTGGGGCGGGTAACCCCATACGACTGGGCGTCGCCCCGGTGGACAGTCAGTGCTGTATCTTTTTCCGCACCGCCCGCAAAGCCGCTGCCATGAGCGACGAGACCGACCAGTCGGCGTCCGAAGCCGAGCCCGACGTCGACGCGCTGCTCGAACGAGCGGGGTTCGATCCGGACACGAGCGTGTTGACCCGTCGGCAGGCCGAGGTGTTGGCCCTCCGCGAACAGGGGATGCGCCAGCGGGATATCGCCGAGTTACTCGGGACCTCCCGGGCGAACGTCTCGAACGTCGAGGCCAGCGCACGAGAAAACATCGACCGCGCCCGCGAGACGATCGCCTTCGCCGACGCCGTCGCCGCCCCGGTCCGGGTCGAGATCCCGGCCGGGACCGACCTCTTCGACGTCCCGACGCTGGTGTTCGACGCCTGCGACGACGCCGGCCTAAAGGTCAAACACACCGCTCCGGAGCTGATGAACGTCGTCAGCGACGGTGCCGACGACGCAGTCGAGGGGCGGGCGATCCACGAACGGCTCCTCGTCGGTGTCACCGAAAGCGGTGCAGTCCGGGTCCGCCAGTCCGGCGAGTAGCTGCCGACTACCGGACGGTAGCTACCGGCTACCAGGTCTCGATCCGGCCGGCGTCGATGTCCTCGACACAGCCGATACAGTCGGTGTGGTCCGGGTCGAAGCAGACCGGCACACCGTCGTCGACGTCGATCGCGCGTCGCTCGGCGTAGCGCCGACAGACGAGTTTGGCGCGGCCGTTGTCGTCGGTCGGCAGCGAGTCGGCTGCGGGGGCGGCCTCGTCTTTGCCAGCGGAGTAGGCCCGGCGCGTGCGCTCGTACTCCCGGCCGAGTTCGCGGAGCCGGTCGCGCACGAACGCCTCGAAACGCTCGTCCATGGGCCGGCTACGGTCGCAGATCCTATAGCTCCGTTGGCGGTGGTCGCCCGGTAGTTTTTATATTATGAGGGTCCAACCCCCGCTTGTCTCCCATTGAAAACAGCGCGGAGACAGAGATACCATGAGTGAGTTGCAGAAACACGCAGCCGAGATTGCGGCACAGTTTTCGGACCACACCGACGTCGACGCCGAGGAGATCGAACAGCGGCTCGACCAGTTGGTCAGCGAATACAAAGTCCCGGTCGACGAGGCCCGACGGAGCGTCACCAACAGCCTCCTCGAGGAGGCCGACATGGACCGCGAGGAGTTGGGCCGCGGCGGCGCGGAGGCCGTCCTCGTCGGCGAGATCGATCAGGACGAACAGTGGGTCGACGTCACGGTACAGGTCGTCGACCTCTGGGAGCCCCGGAGCGACTCGATCGCGCAGGTCGGTCTCGTAGGCGACGAGTCCGGCCGGACCAAATTCGTCGCCTTCGAGACCTCCGACCTCCCCGAACTGGAGGAGGGCGCGAGCTACAAACTGGCCAACGTCGTCACCGACGAGTATCAGGGCGACTACTCGATCAAACTCAACCGGACGACGACGATCACCGAACTCGACGAGACGGTCGAGGTCGGCGACGACACGACAACCGTCGACGGCGCGCTGGTCGACGTCCAGTCCGGCTCGGGGCTGATCAAGCGCTGTCCCGAGGAGGGCTGTACCCGCGTCCTCCAGAACGGCCGCTGTTCGGAACACGGCGAGGTCGACGGCGAGTTCGATCTCCGGATCAAGGCCGTCCTCGACGACGGCCGGCAGGTACAGGACGTGATCTTCAACCGCGAGGCCACCGAGGAGCTCACCGGCATCGGACTCGAAGACGCCAAACAGCAGGCCCAAGACGCCCTCGACACCTCGGTCGTCGCCGAGGGCATCCGGACCGATATCGTGGGGCGCTACTACCGGGTGACCGGCCCGACGCTGGGTCGATACGTGCTGGCAAACGAGTTCGAGCGGCTGGAACGGCCGACAGATACGGCTGCGATCCGCGCCGCAGCGGGGGTCGACCGATGAGCGCCGACCAGTCGGTGCCGACCCGCGAGGTCGCCCAACGCGTCTTCGCCGCCGAGTTCAACGACGCCAGCTACACGTTCAAGGAGTCCGACGACGACCGTGCGCCTGTGTACGCCCTGTTACCGACGGGTGAACGCGCCAACCGCGTCTTTTTCGTCGGCACGCTGACCGAGACCGACGACGTCGGCGACGACAGCGAGTACTGGCAGGGGCGAATCGTCGACCCGACGGGGACGTTCTTCGTCTACGCGGGGCAGTACCAGCCCGAGGCCGCCAGCACGCTGCGGGAACTCGAACCGCCCGCCTATGTGGCCGTGGTCGGCAAGCCCCGAACCTACGAGACCGACGACGGCTCGATCACAGTCTCGGTGCGGCCCGAATCGATCACGCCGGTCGACGCCGCCACCCGCGATCGGTGGGTCGCCGAGACCGCCGAACGAACCCTCGACCGCATCGAGGCCTTCGACGACGAGGCCAACGAGTACGCCCGGATGGCCCGCGAGGAGTACGGCGAAGACCTCTCGGCCCACCGTGAGGCCGTCGTCGAAGCGCTCGACAGCCTCGACGACGATGGCGCGTCGGACGACGCTGCCGAGCCGCCGGTCGACGGCGAACCATAGGCCTACCCACCGCCCACCGTTTCACCTTTTTGCCGCGACCGAGCCGTGTGGCTGTCTGACAAATACTTAAATATCCGGCGTGTGCAGAGTCACGCAGAGAGGACGCAGGAATGGGAAACAAAAACAAGACGATCTCGTTCCGTGTCAACGAGGACGCCTTCGAGACGCTTCGTGAGATCGCCGAGGAGCGGGACATTTCGCTGTCGGCGGTGTTCCGGGACTACGTCGACATGCTGGTCGACTACGACGGCCGCGTCGAGGTCGTCCCCGAGAACGAACTCGACGAGCGCCGGGAGTCGGGGGAGTTCCCGCCGACCGTCGAGGTGCCCAAGAGCTTCGTCCGGGAGCACGAACGGCTCGAACTCGAAGCCGAACACCTCCGCGAGCAGTTGGAAGAGCACAAACAGTACGTCAACCACCTCCGACAACAGGTCGACGCCGAAGACGAGGAGGACGTCGTCTATCTCGAAGACCTCGACGGCGAGTCCGACGAGCCGTCGTTCCAGATCGGGTAGTCGCTGTCTACCGGTGTTAGCCGTTGGTTAACTCGCGTTTTGCGTCGTGGAGTTCGTCTCGGCGGTCCCGACTGGCTTCGATTTCGGCCAGCGCCTCGGCGGCTTCGAGCGTCCGGACCGACTGATCGAGAAACGAGAGGATGTCGCCGGAGTAGGCATACAGCATGTAGTCGTCGCCCATCACGTCGACGATGGCGTCGGGGCCGAACCCTTGAGCGCGGAGCTCCAGCAGGTACTGGATGAACTTGCGTTCGGCACAGCCACAGTAGGGGTGAGACTCGCAGTCACAATCGAGGAAGTCCTCGGCGAAATCCAACACGCGGTCCTGAGTGGTCGAATCGAGGTTCGCGAGGCTGTCGCCGGTAAACAGCAGGTCCAGCGTCGCCCCGGCGAAGGCACTTTTGGGAAAGCTCGTCTCCAACTGGGAAGCGAGCTGGCGGTGGTTTTTGACGTAGATCTTGTCCGTGATGGCCACAGCTACCCGAAGATTGCGGTGGGAGCCTCAAAAGCATCGCGTTCGTGGCCCTCGATGGGGTGTGAGAGTCGACCTCGCGGGGAACCCCGAGTCGTAACGTATTTCTTTACGAGTAGTGTACCGACGAGTGCGTGTCCGGGGTAGGGTAGTGGACTATCCTTCAGCCTTGTGGAGGCTGAGACGCGGGTTCGATTCTCGCCCCTGGACCTTTTTGCTCCGAGCACTAACGCGAGGAGCTGAACGTCTATCTGAAGAGAATCGAACCCTGCCAGTCGCGCGCAGCGAAGCGAGCACGTCTGGCTTCGGTTCGATTCTCGCCCCTGGACCTTCTCCTGAACGTTACCCTTTGAGCGTGTGCTCCGTTCGGAGCAGACGGGAGACCGATATCGAATGGTGGGAGACTATGATTCTTGGCTCGCCGCGTCGACCGACCCTACACAGTTAGGGTCAATCGTTTAGTTATCGATCCCCCTACAGGAAGATGCAGATACGGGGTGCAGCGCCGTCGGCTCGGTCCCCCTACTGCCGACGGTGATGCCCTTGGATACGTCTGCCCTCCCACAGGCCGCTGGCCGCGTGCTCGCAGGTGGCGTTGCCCTCCCTCTCCCCCTACGCCTGTCAGACCCCCCGCTGACGACACAGCCACCCCTCGCGGCCAGCCGGTTTCGAATCTACTCCTGGGAGCGTCCCGTTTCGACCGCGTCGACGGGTTTTTCTCAGTGCTTCCGCATCGAACAGCGCCGGCAGCGGAGCGACCGATTGGGGTCAGGAATCGGAGCCGCCGTCGGTGGCGGCCGGCCCTCCGAAGCGGCTCGACCACGCCGACGCGGACACCGACGGGCCGCCACGCTCGCCGTCGACGACCGTCCCGACCGTGTCACCGCCCGCAGCACCGGCCTCGGTGTCCGTCTCGAAGGTCCCGAGCAGTTCGCCGAGTTGGTGGGCCTGCGCCGACAGACTGTCGACGGTGGCGGTCACCGTCTGCATCCGTTCGGCCTGTTCGGTAGCGTCGCTGGCGGCGGCGTCGGCGGCGTTCGCGGTCTCGGTGCTCACTTCCGAGACCTCAATCAGCTCGCTCATCACCGCCTGCGTGGAGTCGGCCTGCTGGGAGACCGCCCGATCGATCTCGGCGATCCCGGTGGCCGTCTCCTCGATATCGTCGACGATGGTGTCGAACGCCGCCAGCGCCTCGTCGATGGTCTCGGCTCCGTCGTCGACCTTGCCGCGGGCGTGTTCCATCTCGGCGGCGGTCTCGTCGGTCTGGGTTTTGAGCTCCGCGATGGTCGACTCGATGTCGCCGGTCGCCGCTTGGGTCTCCTCGGCGAGGCTCTTGACCTCCGTGGCGACCGCGCCGAACCCGTCGCTGTCGGCCCGTGCGGCCTCGATGGCGGCGTTGAGTGCGAGGATGTTGGTCTGGTCGGCGATCTCGGTGATGAGTTCGGTCACGTCCTCGATGTCGTCGACCAGCGCCGCCAGTTGATCGACCTGTTCGGCCGCCGCGACCGTTCGGTGCTCGATGGCATCGAGTTCGTCCTGGGCCGCGCGGGCGGCCTCCCGGCCTGCCGCCCCGTTGTCGAGGACCTCGTCGGCGGCGGTGGCGACCTCGGCGGCCGCCGAGGAGGCCTCCTCGACGCTGGCCGACAGCGACTCGGTCTCCTCGCGGACCGTCTGCAGGCTGCTGGCCTGTCCCGTCGACTCCTCGGCGATCGTCGCCATCCCATCGGCCAGCGTCTCGCTGGTGTGGTGGGCGCTGACGACGCTGTCGGCGACCATCGCCGTTTCCGCCTCGACAGCATCACCGAACTGCCGGACCTCCTGGATCGTCTCGGCCCACTCGTCGACCATCGCGTTGAACGCCGCGGCGATCTCGGCCATCGCGTCGCTGTCGGTGTCGGTCGAGAGCCGGCGGGTGAGATCACCCTCGGCGCAGGCGTCCATCGTCTCGCCGAAGGCGGCGGCGGTCGACTCCAGTCGGTCGTTGAGCGCTTCGGCTTCCTCGCGGGCGGTTTGGGCCCGCTGGCGTTCGGCCTCGGCCTGCTGATGGGCGGCCTCGGCCTCGGCGATCTCCTCGCGGAGCGAACACCGCATCGAATCGAGCGCCCGATAGACGTCGCCGAACTCGTCGCGCCGATCGGTTTCGATCGACGTTTCGAGGTCCCCATCCCGGAGCCTGTTGGCCCGTGCGGCGAGATCCGTGACCGACCGCACGGTGTTGCGGCCGATCGTGAGCCCGATCCCGCCGAGGCCGGCGACGAGCACGCCGAGCAACAGGAGGATCTGTTTCGAGACGGTGTCTCGGAGCCCGTAGGCCGCGTCGATCGGGACCTGCGTGGTCATCGTCCAGCCGTCGGCCCCGGTGGCCGCGTAGCCGACCGCCAACTGCTGGCCCGCCGTCGTCGTGGTCGTGCCCGTGTCGTCACCGACGCCACGGCCGTCGACCGGTGCCTCTGCCAGCAGCGCGCTCTGGTTGCTCGAGAGGACGACCGTCCCGGAGTCGTTGACGACCGCCGACGTCCGGTCTCCTTTGGTGCCCGTGCCGAACAGTTCGAAAGAGAGTTTCGAGAGGTCGACCACCGAGACGAGCACGCGGTCGTCGCCGCTCGGCGGCGTGGTCACCGCGAGGACGACCGGCCGCTCGTCGTCGATGCGGAACGGTTCGGAGTAGCTCGTCCGGCCGTTGGGCCCGTCGGCCAGCCGCTGGACGCGCTCGGCGACCGAGGGCCGCAGACGGCCGTCGCCGTCGTCGATCTCGACCTGTCCTGCCTCCACTGCCACGGCCGCCGCCGAGGGGTCGACCAGCGACGCGCCGACGATCTCCCGCTGGGTCGACACGCGAGTGAGTTGGCTGTGGGCCCCGAGGTCGTCGCCGGACCGGACCGGCGTCGACCGCATCACCGAGACGAACTGTTGGTTGGTCAATCGCTGCCAGTTGTCGATCTGTGCCGCGTCGCTCGTCGCCCGCGACTCCAGTTGGGCCTCGGTACTCTCGGTGAGTTCGTCGTCGACCGTGGTATAAATAGCCACGCCGACACCCCCGACGAGCACCGCGATCACGAGCAATGACAACGCAAGCTTTGCTCCGTACCGCTCCCGGATCTCGAAGCCACCCATTGGTGCCGTTCTACGACGTACCCACTAGTACATTGATATGAACACACTGTATCCGAACGTACTGCCTGCGTCCGGTCTAGTTGGATCTTGTGGCATATTGTGTCATAAATACCGATACGTAAATCGGGTTTCAGTCACCACAAACTATACGCCACATCGTTCGTATCGGATTATAAGTCGACAATGAAAAGTCTGCTCCCGCTGAAATCCCGCGTCGAACCCACCGACGACGGGGCCACTGTCGTCTCTATTGCCGATGATGCTGCCGACGAAGTCTTCGAGACGCTGTCGTCGTCGACGGCGCGGCAGATTCTGGCGGCACTCTACGAGGAGCCCCGCCCGGCGAGCGAACTCGCCGCCGAGACCGACACCACCGTCCAAAACGTGCGCTACCATCTCGAAAACCTCCAGGACGCCGAGTTGATCGCCGCCGCCGATACGTGGTACTCGGAGAAGGGCACCGAGATGACGGTGTATGCGCCATGTGAGGCGGCGCTCGTCGTTACCGCGGGCACGGAGTCGACCACCGATCGGCTCAAGGCCACGATCAAAGACCTCCTCGGCGCGCTGGGGGTGTTCGGCCTCCTCAGCCTGTTGGTGCAGTACGTCGCCACGACCTACCTCCAGTCCGCCCCGACCGACGACTCCGCCGCGGGGCCGGAGCCGATGTCCGTGGAGACGACCGACGCCGCGACCGCGGCTGACCGGGCCGCCGGCGGTGGCCTCGTCGAGTTCCTGACCGAGCCGGGTGTCGTCTTCTTTCTCGGCTGCGTGATCGCGCTCGTCGTCGTGGTCGTCCTGATTCGTCGACGGCAGTGACGGCAGTCGGCCGCGGATTACCGGATCGGCGGTAGATCGGACGCCGACCCCGATCCGATGAGCGAACTGTTGTCGCCGCGGCTCTGGATCACATTGAACGCCGTCATCAGATCGGTCCGGGAGATGATGCCCCGAAGATTCCCCTGGCCGTCGACCACCGGTAGTCGGCCGACGCCGTGTTCCTGCATGGTCCGCAGGGCGGTGATCGCGTCGGCGTCGGGGGCGATCTGCTGGATGTCGCGTTCCATCACGTCCTCGACGCGATAGGCGTCGCGTTCGATCTCCTTGATCGTCCGGGCGTCGTCCAGCGTCACCATCCCCACGAGGTCGCCGCGGGCGTCGACCACCGGGTAGCCGGTGTGCCGCTCGGTGAACATCCGGCCGACGAGTTCGGCGACCGTCGACTCGGCTTCGACGACGTGAAGCTCTTCACCGGGGGTCATGATGTCCCGGACCGAAACGCCCTGAAAGGCGGCCTTGATCGTCGACTGCTGGGCCTCGCCGGAGGCCGCGATGTAGATGAAGAACGCCAGGAGGATAAACAGCGGGCTGAATGCGAACAGCCCGACCATCCCGAGCAGGAACGCGAAGATCTTGCCCACCTCGGCGGCCAGTTGGGTCGCCCGAGCGTGGGGGCGTTTGCGGGCCAGCAGCGCGCGGAGTACCCGGCCGCCGTCCATCGGGAACCCCGGAAGCATGTTGAAGAGCGCCAGCGTGACGTTCATCACGGCCAGATAGCCGAGGACGAACTGGACGGCCCCCAACCCCGGGGGGACCAGCCTGAACGCGCCGTAGGAGACGATCCCGACGAGCACGCTCACCACGGGACCGGCGATGGCGATGGTGAACTCCTTGTGCCAGTCTTCGGGCATCTCCCGGAAGCTCGCGACCCCGCCCAGCAGCCACAGCGTGATCGACTCGATTTCGAGCCCGTAGCGCATCGCCACCAGCGAGTGACCGAACTCGTGGAGCAACACGCCGAAAAACAGCCCGCCGGCGGCCGCAAAGCCGAGGAGCCACGGCGTCGACCCGGCGGTCAGCGAATCGGTGGCGATCGATCCGCCGAGGACGCGGTTGACGAGTTCGGCCAGCGTGATGATATCCGAGCCGATAATCCACGCGAACACCGGCAAAACGAGCAGAAACGTCCAGTTGAGTTGGATGGGGATGCCGAAGGCGCTCCCGAGACGAATGCCACGCATACCCACAGGTAGTCGCCGAGCCGGTATTAAATTGGCCGTCGACCAGCGTCGTCGGCTCGCGGCCGCCGTCTACGGTGCCCCTGTGTCGGGCTCGCACGTCGACACCGAGCCGAACCGCTGATATACCACGCTCGCATACCGTCGGGCGTGTCTCAGCAGGTCGCGCAGGTCGGTACGCTGTTCCTCCACGAATCCGGCGACAGCTACCGCGTCGTCGCCCGGAAAAACGGCAGCCGCGTCTTCCACGGCAGCCTCGACGTCAAGGAGACGAGCGCCGGCCCCCGGCCGGGGCGGTTTCGTCGTAAACAGGGCTCCAGCGAGGAGCCCCGCGATCCGACCGAGTTCGTCGACCTCGCGCGCAACGCCTCTCGTATCCGGATCTCTCAGCAGACCTCCACGCAGGGCCGCCAGGAACTCCAGGACCTCCTCGATGGCTACCAACTGGAGGCGGCGGTCGTCCGGACCTGCCGCTACTGCGCCAACGACGGCCGGTACTCCCCCGTAACGAAGGAGACGGCAATCAAGACCGACCGCGAACACATCTGTCCCGACTGCGCGGTCGAAGAGCTCGAACGCGAACTCTCCTACAAGGGGCAGTTCACCGGCTCCGCACAGGACCGGCTCGAAGACCTCCTCTTGGAGGTCCAAGACCTCGACCGGATCGTTGACCTGCTGTCCGGCAACCTCGATCCGGACCTCACCAAGTTCGACACCATCAGCGCGACCGTCGACGACGTCGACCCCGTCAAAACGGCCGACCTCGATCTCCACCCCCGGCTCAAGTCGATGACCGAATCCCGATTCGAATCCTTGCTGCCGGTCCAGAGCCTCTCGGTGCGCAACGGCCTCCTCGACGGTGAGGACCAACTCGTCGTGAGCGCCACGGCGACCGGGAAGACGCTCGTCGGCGAGCTTGCGGGAATTGATCGCGCCCTCAAAGGCAAGGGGAAACTGCTGTTTCTGGTTCCGCTGGTCGCCCTCGCTAACCAGAAACACGAGGACTTCCAGGAACGCTACGACGAGTTGGGCCTCGACGTGACGATCCGGGTCGGCGCGAGCCGGATCGCCGACTCGGGCAGCCAGTTCGACCCCAACGCCGACGTGATCGTCGGTACCTACGAGGGGATCGATCACGCGCTGCGGACCGGCAAGAACCTCGGCGACGTGGGGACGGTCGTCATCGACGAGGTCCACACGCTCAAGGAGGGCGAACGCGGCCACCGCCTCGACGGGCTGATCTCGCGACTCAAATACTACTGCGAACAGCGCGCGAGCGGTGACAGCCACGGCAGCAACTACGACGGCGCACAGTGGGTCTACCTCTCGGCGACCGTCGGCAACCCCGAGTGGTTGGCCGGTCGACTCGGCGCGCGACTCATCGAGTTCGAGGAGCGGCCGGTCCCCATCGAGCGGCACGTCACCTTCGCCGACGAACGCGAGAAGCTGCGGCTCGAAGATAAACTCGTCAAGCGCGCCTTCGACCAGAAGTCCTCGAAGGGATACCGGGGCCAGACGATCATCTTCACCAACTCCCGTCGACGCTGCCACTCGATCAGCCGGAAACTCCAGTACGATTCCGCGCCCTACCACGCTGGCCTCGGCTACAAGAAGCGCAAGAAGGTCGAAAAACAGTTCCTCGATCAGGAGCTGTCGGCGGTCGTCACCACCGCAGCGCTGGCGGCGGGTGTCGACTTCCCGGCCTCACAGGTGATCTTCGACACGCTTGCGATGGGGATCGAGTGGCTCTCCGTCCAGGAGTTCAGCCAGATGCTCGGGCGGGCGGGTCGACCCGACTACCACGATCAGGGGACCGTTTACATGCTGATCGAGCCCGACGCCACCTACCACAACTCGATGGAGATGACCGAAGACGAGGTCGCCTTCAAGTTGTTGAAAGGCGAGATGGAGGACGTCAAGAACGTTTACGACGAGGCGGCGGCTGTCGAGGAGACGCTGGCGAACGTCACCGTCGCGGGCAAAGGGGCCAAACGCCTCAACGACCGGATGCTCGGCGAGATCGACACGACGCGAGCGATCGGTCGACTGCTCGACTGGGAGTTCATCGACGGGCTAGAACCCACGCCGCTTGGCCGGGTCGTCACGCGGCACTTCCTCTCGCCGGACGACGCCTTCCGGCTGCTGGACGGCATTCGGGGGGGCCTCACGCCCTACGAAATCGTCGCCGAACAGGAACTGGCCGACGAGGAGATGTAGCGCTCGTGGTCGACGAACGACGGTAACGAACTCCTGTAGCCGCCAACAGATGGTGGTAGATAGCAGCAACACGGATAGATGCCGGCAAACACCAGTGAGTCCGGCTGTGGATGGGCGAAAAACGTTGCCGGTTGCCGCTTTGCAATCTCAGTTCAGTCACCATTGGCAGTTGCCCGACGTCCGCGACGGATCGGAAGTTAGTACATATATCCGTCATCCGTGTATTCCGACGATATATGCAATTCTGTGACGAGTGTGGCTCGATAATGCACACGGAGGGCGACACGTGGGTGTGTCGCTCCTGTGCGAACGAGGAGCCGCGGGACTCGCAAGCGGAAGCGGCGATGGCGACTCAGGATGGACAGCGGGACGACGGGGCACCCGCCGTGGCCGACGCGACCCGGGGGTCGACCGAGACGGTACAGGAGCCTTGTCCGGCCACCGACTGCGACAGCGATCGGGCCACTTCCGAGATGATGCCGAAGCCGGGCGGCTCCTACGAGGTTCGGCTGTTCACCTGCGTCGAGTGCGGCCACAAGTGGCGCGACTCCTGATACGGTTTGCTGTAGGAAGACCGCATCTCGACTACCCACCAGGGTGACGCTCAAGCCGCAACCGTCGACGGCAGACTATGGGTAGATCTCGCGACACTCGCCGCGTACAGGTACACAGGCTATCTGTGATAGGGAACAGTTCTCAGCAACGGGTCGCAGATCAGTCCAGCGAGATCGCTCGTCCCTGTTCGGACGAGCGGTAGATGGCGTCGATAACTTTCTGGACGGCCAGCCCCTCCTCGACGGTGTTTCGCTCGGGGGGAGAGCCGCCGACATGGTCGAGGAAGTAGCGCTGTTCGGTTTTGTGAGTGTCGGTGGCACGAGTTTCGATCTCGGCGTCGGTGAGGTGGTCCTGTCCGGCGGTGCTGTCCTCGTAGATCGTGAGTTCGTGGCTCGATCGATCGAACGTCGCCCCGGCCTCGGTCCCCCGAAGGATGAAGGCGTCGTTGGTCGGGCGGTTGGTCGCCCATGCGATATCCAGTGAGATCGTCCGGTCGTCGGCCGTCCGGATGAACGCGCTGGCCGAATCGTCGACGTCGAACCCCTCGGGGCCAGTATCGTCGCCCCACATCTCGACGTAGGCGTAATCTTCGCGGGTGCCGAACTGCGAGCGAGCGGTCCCCGAGACCTCGGCGATCCGCGGGAAATCCAGGAAGTACAACGCCAGATCGATGGCGTGGACGCCGATATCGATCAACGCGCCGCCGCCGGCGACCTCCTTCGAAGTGAACCACGACCCCCGGCCGGGGATCCCCCGGCGGCGGATGTAGTTGGCCTCGATGTGGGTGAGTTCGCCGAACCGGCCGTCGGCCTGATACTGTTTGATCACTTCGACGGGGGCGGAAAACCGGTTGTTGAAGCCGACCATACAGAACCCCTCGGCGGCGTAGGCCGCCTCGACGATCCGTTCGGCGCTTGCAACCGAGTGGGCCAGCGGCTTTTCGAGCAGCACGTCACAGCCCGCCTCCAGCGCCGTGACCGTATACTCCTCGTGGAACCGGTTGGGAGTGGTGACAAACAGTGCGTCGACCACGTCGATGAGGTCGCCGACCTGTTCGTACGTCGAGACGTTGAACTCCTCGCTAAAGCCGCGTCTGGCATCGCCGGAGATGTCGACGCCGCCGACGAGTTCGGCGTCCTGTTCGGCCAGCAGTTCGGCGTGGTACCGACCGATGCCGCCGAGGCCGACGATTCCGATCCGTGGTGCTGAGTCAGACGACATTGCTGTAGTGAGTACTCCCGAGTTCGACCGTCGCACAGCAGCGTCCCACGTCATCGACGGGACAACGCACGCGGGGTAGGTCCGTCTGAAAGTCCGCCAGCGTCGACAATAAACCCTGTGACGAATCAACAAGCGGGGAGGTCGGCGCTACGCGTCGGGATCGGCTGCAAGATGCCGCGTCGACAGGCCGACCAGATGCGGGGCCTCCTCGAGGATGATCGCTTCGGTCGCCAACTCGACGGCGTTGGTGCTGCCCGGCACGACGAACACCGGCGTCGCGTCGGCGATGCCGGCGGTCGCCCGCGTCGCCACCACACGCGTCCCGATCTCCCTGTGGGAGAGCCGGCGGAACAGCTCGCCGAACCCCGGCAGCTCGCGGTCGAACCGGGCGGCGACCGCCTCGGGGGTCACGTCGTCGACCGTCGGCCCGGTCCCCCCGGTGGCGATCACGAGGTCGACTGTCGGCTCGGCGACCAGATCGTCGAGGGCCGCCTGGATCGGGGCCCGCCCGTCGGCGACCAGCCGGCGGTCGACGACGCGGTGACCCGCCGCCTCGAACAGCGATTCGATCCGGTCGCCGCCGGGGTCGTCGGGGTCGACAGCCTCGGCCCGCGAGGTCGAGACGGTGATGATCGCCGCCTGAAGTGGGGTGACGATATCGTGGCCGTGGTCGTCGGTCGTCCGCCGGTCCGGATCGGTCGTCGGGGTCGGCTCCGTTGGTTCGGTCATCTCGGCTGTAGCTGCTCGGCTCGAAAACATAAAGCTTCCAGCAGTCTCCCGGTCGTCGGATCGTTTGCGGACGACCCCGACGCTCCCCCCGGAGCCGTCGGCGTCGTCGCCGATTGGAGCAGTGCTGATCTCGGTCGGGATCACCTCACCGTCGGCGGTCCGGACGCCCGCCTCGAAGGCCGACCAGTCGGTCTCGGGATCCCCGCGAACCCCGGCTAGGCAGTCACTACCGACCTGATAGTCGCCGGCTACGAGCAGTTCAGCGGCGTCCATGCCGACGACCTCCTGACGGTCACGACCGAGCATGTCGGCCAGCGCCTCGTTGGCCAGCGTGACCGTTCCCTCGGCGTCGAGCATGTACATCGGGTCGCCGACCGTCTCGACCAGCAGTTCGTACCGTTCGAGCTCTTTTCGGGCCCGATAGCTCTCGACGGCGTTTATGACCCGGTTGGCCAGCAGTTCGTACTGTTCGGTACCAGTCCGTTTCCGGAGGTAGTCCGTTGCCCCCGCCGAGATCGCGTCGCTGGCGATGGTCTCGGATCCCTCGCCGGTAAACAGGACGAACGGCAGGGCGGGGTACCGCTCCCGGACGGCGTCGAGGAACTCGATGCCGGTCATCGATGGCATCCGGTAGTCGCTAACGACGCAGTCGAACGCGCCGGTTTCGAGCCGGTCGAGCCCGTCGGTCGCCATCGATTCGGTGACGACCGACAGGCGGTCGTCGGCCGCGGCGAGGAACTCCGCCGAAAGCTCCAGAAACCGGGTCTCGTCGTCGACGTGGAGTACCCGGATCGGTGCCCCCATGGCCGGCTGTAGGGGACGAATCGAGGTAACTGTTCTGACTGCTGGAGTGTCGCTCCGGGAACGATCAGATCTCCGGCGGGGTCTCACGGCCGATGTGTATCTCTCGGCCCTCGATGTCCTCGAGGGCGGCGACGCGCCCGCCGATCTCGACGCGGCCGGAGTCGGTTGCGACGGTCAGGGAGGCGACCTCCTCGGAGTCGGTGAAGTCGACGCCGACGACCTTCCCCGAGCAGACCCGTGACTCGCCGGTTTCGACGTCCCGGCCCTCGACGGTCGCGTAGAACTCCCCGCCGAGCCCGCGGATGTCCTTGACCGCCCGGCGGATCGAGGCGTACTTCCGGGGAAACGGCCGCTCGGAGCTATCGGTCGCCAGCGTCTCGGCGGTGGTCCACAGCACGGTGCCGAAAAAGCCCGACACCAGAAAGCCCAGCGCCGACCGGTTGAAGATCACGCCGTAGCGGTCGGTGTCGTTCCGGAGGGCGTTCTGCGTGGCGTACACCGAGCGTTCGCCGTCGGCGACCGCCACCACCGGGGTAGTGATCCCGCGGCGGGCCCGGACGGTCGTCGCCACCGAGAGGTAGTCGAACGACGCCGGTTCGGGGGCGGCACTCGCCGGGGTGACAAGCAGGTCGACGCTGACACCGGCGGCGGTTCGGGCCGCCAGCGTGTCGCCGAACTCCTCGAGCAGCTCCGGGGTCAGCGAGACGGCGAGTTCGTACTCCGCCGACTCGATGCACTCGGCGAGATGGCGGACGATCGTCGACCGGGATTTGACCAGCGACACCGCCTCGGTCTCGCGTGCCGGCGCGGTGTAGCGGGCGACCAGTTCGTCGACCAACTCGGTGAACGACGTCTGGATCTCGCCGAAGGCCTCCTCGGGGTCGATGGCGACGATCCGCATCGGTCGGGACTCCCGGAGTTCGACGAGTTGTCGGTCCGCGAGGCTGCGGACGGTGTCGTAGACCCGTGGCTGTGGGATGTCGGTCCGATCGGCGATCTCGCTGGCGGTGAGCTGGCCGTGTTCGAGGACGACCAGATAGGCGTCGATCTCGTACTCGCCCAGATTGAACCGCTCGCCGACCGTATCGAGCGTCTGCCGGAGGTCGTCGGTCATAGTTCGATATCGGAGAGTGTACCTATGAGAGTTACTATACCCCGAGTTACACGCCACCGGATAGATCGGCGGCGTTCGGCATGGTACTTGTATCTGGAGCGGAACAGTCGGCTATGGACCGACGGACGTTCCTGCGAACGACGGGCGTTGCGGGCAGCGCGCTCGCGGTCGCGGGCTGTCTGGACGACGGCGACAGCAGCGAGCCGATCAGCAACATCGGATCGGGCCCACCGGAGTACGACCGGCCACCCTACAGCGCGTGGCCGCCGGCCGAGAGCCACGCCGGCGGCGGGGTCGTCGCCCTCTCGATGCGGCTCGATTCCGCCCACGGCGTCCGACAAGCGCTTGCGGCCGGTCGACTCCCAGTCGACGAGCCACTGGTGGGACTGCCGGCAGCCGCAACCGGGGCGATCCCCGACGCGGTCGCCACGCTCACCAGCTACCCGTTTGCGGCCCCCCTCCGCCGGGCGGTCAACGTCGCCGTCGGCACCGATCCGACCGACGACGACGTAGCCGGCAACGAGACCGTGATCGATCCGGTAAACCGGTCGATCGCCGGCATCATCGAGGAACCGACCGTGGCGGGCAACGAGACGATCGAGTCGACCAACGGAACGACTGTGGACGGGAACACGACAGCCGTCGACGAAAACACGACGGCTGTGGACGGAAACACGACGGCCGCCGACGAGAATACGACGGCCGTGGACGGAAACACGACAGCCGCCGGCGAAAACACGACAGTGGCGGCAAACAGGAGCGCCGAGGGGCCGGTCGTCGACACCCTCGGGATCGAGGTCGACAGGGTCACGCTGGTCGACGGCCTGCTGGTCTGTCACGGTCGCTTCGATACGACAGTGATTGCCGACCGGTACACCGACGGCTTCGAGGAGGTCGACCGACAGCGCGGCATCTCGATCTACGAGGCGACCGACGGCCCGTCGGCGTTCGCCGTCTCCGATGACGTCCTCGTGGTCCCGACCGAGCGGCCCGACCGGGAACCGCCCGCCGAAACCGTCCTCGCCCACGGCCTGAGCGGCTACGTGTCGACGGTCGGCCGGATGGTCGACGACGAGGACGGTCAGTGGCTCTTTGAGTCGACCGGCGAGGCCGCCCTCGCGGTCGCGATCTGGGGGAGCGACGACCCACTCGGATCCGTGGCGTCGATCGATCCCGACGGGCGCATGGTCGACGGCGAGGACCTGCTTGCGAGCGCCGACGGACTGGTCAGCATACTCGACGTGACGACCAACGAGGGGACAGTGACGGGGGGAAACGCGCGGTTCGCCGGACTGTTTTCGACGGCCGCCCCGACCGAAGACGAACTCGACGACCGCCTCGTCGGGGCCGGCACCGACGGCGAGATCTTCGTCGACGCCGAGCGCGTCCACGTGATGGCCGCGTTTGGCGGCAACTGACCCGGTAGGCAGTGGCTACTACAGCGGGCTTGTGGGACTCTCACAGTAAGTGGTGACTACTGCGACCCGGCGCGTGGTACCTCGCCCCGCACAACGCTTATCCCTCCGGCGGCGTTCGGAACAAAGGCAATGGCAAACGGTACGGTTGATTTCTTCAACGACACTGGCGGCTACGGTTTTATCGACACGGAAGATGCTGACGACGACGTGTTCTTCCACATGGAAGACGTCGGCGGTCCGGACCTCGAAGAGGGTCAAGATGTCGAGTTCGACATCGAGCAGTCCCCGAAGGGCCCCCGCGCGAACAACCTGACCCGTCTGTAAGGTCTCGCACCGCACAGACACCCGCTTTCTTCCATATTTCAGCCGGCTAGCGGCAGCGCCACACGGCAACCCGATCGACTACGCGTCCGAGGCGGCTGCCTCGTCGGTGTCGACGCCGGTAAACTCGAAGCGCGCGCCGCCGTCGGTGCCCGTCGTTACTGCGACGTGCCAGCCGTGGGCCTCGGCGATCTCCCGAGCGATGTTGAGCCCGAGGCCGGTGCCGTCCTCGCTGGTCGAGTAGCCGGGGTCGAACACCGAATCACGGTCGTCCTCGGGAATCCCCGGCCCGTCGTCGGCGACGTAAAACCCGTCTTCAAGACCACCGACGTGGATCGAGACGCCGGATCCCTCCACAGAGCCATGTTCCACACTGTTCCGAAAGAGGTTTTCGAGCAGCTGTCGACACCGGCTGCGGTCGGCCCGGATCCGGAGGCCGTCGGTCACCGACAGCGTCGCGTCGTCGGTCGAGACCGATTCCCAACACTCGGCTGCGAGCGCCGCGAGGTCGACGATGTCGGTCTCCTCGACGGTCTCTCCCTCGCGGGCCAGCGTGAGGACGTCCTCGATGATCGCCTCCATCCGGTCGAGGTTGCGTTCGATGACAGCGGCGTGGTCACTGTCGATCATCTCGATGCGCCCCTGAGCGACGCTCAGGGGGTTTCGGAGGTCGTGGCTGACGACGTTGGCGAACCGTTCGAGCCGGGCGTTCTGCCGCCGGAGCGCCTGTTGTTGGGCGTGGCGTTCGAGGGCATACCGGATCGTCCGGCGGAGGAGCGGCCCGTCGACGGTGTCTTTCACCAGATAGTCCTGTGCCCCGCGCTCGATCGCCTCAACGGCGGTGTCGTCGTCCTCCAACCCCGTCAGGACGATAACCGGTACGGGATCGATCCCCTCGGCGGCCGCGATGGCGTCGCTGTACCGGTCGAGAGTGTCGAGACCAGTGCTGGCCGGCAGCCCGAGATCGAGCACTACCAGATCGAACGCGTCGTCCTCGAGTGCCACGATCGCCTCGTCGAGCGATTCGACGGTGACGACGGTCGACGGCGGGAACGACCCGCTTCGGGTGGTCGTGAGGTAGCGCTCGAACAGCGTTGCATCGCCCGGGTTGTCCTCGATGAGGAGCACGCGAAGCTCCCCGTCTGCACCGACCGTCATCTATGTCTCCGGTAGTTTCACGACCTTGAACCAGAAGTTCTCCAGCCGGTCGACGATCTCGACGAAGCCGTCGAAGTCGACTGGTTTGGTCAGATAGGCGTTGGCGTTGAGTTCGTAGGATCTGGCGATGTCCTCCTCCGACTCCGAGCTAGTCAGGACGACGACCGGGATCCGACAGAGGTCGTCGTCCGCCGCGAGTTCCTGTAGCACGTCTTGGCCGTCCTTCCGTGGCATGTTGAGATCCAGCAGGATGAGGTCCGGTCGCGGAGCGTCCTCGTACTCGCCGTGCTGTCGGAGGTAGTCGAGCGCTTCGACGCCGTCGGTGACGACGTGGAGGTTGTTGGCGAGTTTTCCCTGTTCGAGCGCCTTCTTGGTCAGCATGACGTCGCCCGGATTGTCCTCGGCCAACAGTATCTCGACGGTTTTGTCGGGTGCACTCATCGCATCTCACCGCAGCGTAGCCGTCGATTCGAACGGCAGAACCCACTCATTGAGCGGTCTACGCACTCGGCCCGTTTAATGGTTCGGCGACACGTAGACTCGGATACGGAATCGACGAGCCGTTGGTCGACCGCCGGGCCGGGCCACGGTTTATTATGCCGGTCGAACTAGTACGGAAAACAGCCAATGAAAGAGACAGTGTCGACCGTCTTCGACGATCTGGAGATCGGGATTACGCTCCACGATCCGGAGACGGGGGCGATCGTCGGCGTCAACAGCCGGCTCGAATCCCTCTACGGCTACACCGAAGCCGAGATCAGGGAGCTATCGGTTGGCGACTACAGCGCGACCGACGAGGGGTACACACAGGCCGACGCCGAGGCCCGAATCGCGGCGGCCGCCGCCGGCGAGCCGCAAGCCTTCGAGTGGGTGATCGAGCGCGCCGACGGCCAGCGGGTTCCGGTCAGGGTCCGGCTGGCACGCACCGAACTCGACGGTGAGGCCTACGTTATCGCCGAGATCCGCGACATTAGCGACCGCAAACAGCGCCAGCAGACCCTCGAAGCCGAACGGGGGTTCATCGAGCAGAGCCTCGAAACGCTCCAAGACGTCTTCTATATGCTCGATGCCGACGGGAGGCTACAGCGGTGGAACTCGTCGTTTTCGACGATGACGGGCTACACGGACGAGGAACTCGACGGGATGGACGCACTCGATCTCATCGCGGCGGCCGACCGCCGGCGGGTCGACGACGCGATCACAACCGTCCTCGACACCGGCTCGGTCGTCGTCGAAGCCGAACTCCTGACCGCCGACGGCGAGACGATCCCCCACGAGTTTACGGGCACCCGACTGACCGACACCGAAGGGAACCTCCGGGGGATCGTCGGGATCGGCCGAGACGTCTCCGCACGAAAGCGGCGGCTGGAGCGACTCCGCAAGCAGGAGGCGGCGTTCCGACGTCTCCACCAGACGGCCTCGACATCCGCCCCCTTCGAGGAGAAGGTCGCCGAACTGCTGGAGTTCGGACGAGCGTATATGGATGTCGAACAGGGCTTTTACACCCGCGTCGACGACGATATCCAGAAGATCGTCGTCGGTGTCGGCCCGAACGAACAGCTCCAGACCGGGGCGACCGCACCGTTCGCCGAATCCTACTGTCGGAAGACCGTTCGGGGCGACGAGCCGCTTGTCGTCGACGATGCCGCCGCCGAGGGGTGGGCCGACGACCCGGCCTACGAGCGGTTCGAACTGGGTTGTTATCTCGGGTCGACCATCACGCACGACGGCGAAACCATCGGTACCGTCTGTTTCGCCGATCGGGACCCACAGGATGGCGAGTTTACCGACATCCAGTCGACTTTCGTGGAACTGCTCAGCGAGTGGCTGGGCTACGAGCTCGAACGCGCCGAACGCGAGCGGACCTACCGCCGGCTGACCGAGCGGATCTCGGATGCCTACTACGCCGTCGACACCGACTTCGAGGTCACCTACTGGAACGACACGATGGCCGCCCGGATCGGCGTGTCGGCCGACGACGTCCACGGGGAGAACCTCTGGGAGTACTTCCCCGAGGTTCAGGGGACCGTCGTCGAAGATCGGCTTCGGGAGGCGATGGAGACACAGGAGCCGACGGGGTGTGAGTACTACTACGAGCCGGCCGACTACTGGACCGAACTCCAGATCTATCCCGACGAGGACGGACTCGCGGTGATCTCGAAGGATATCACCGACCGCAAAGAGTACGAAGCCCGGCTCGAACGCTCCAACGAGCGACTCCAAGAGTTCGCCTACATCCTCTCGCACGATCTGCAGGAGCCACTGCGAATGGTATCGAGCTACGTCGACCTCTTGGAGACCGAACTCGACGAGCATCTCGACGCCGAGACACGGGAGTACATGGCGTTCGCGGTCGACGGGGCCGAGCGCATGCGCGGGATGATCGATGGCCTCCTGCAGTACTCACGGGTCGAAACCGAGGGCGAACCGTTCGAACCGGTCGACGTCGAGGCGGTCCTCGAAGGCGTCCGGCAGGACCTCCAGTTCGCACTCGACGAGGCCGACGCCGAGTTGCTGGCCGACGAGTTGCCGACGGTTCGGGGCGACGCCGACCAACTGGGGCAACTGTTCCAGAACCTCGTCTCGAACGCCATTGAGCACGGCTCAATGAGCAACCGGTCGGAGACCGGTGACGTTCACAGGAGCGATGCTCCTGTGAGCCAATCAGAATCGGGTGGCGATTCTGATAACGCCATCGAACACGGCGGGTCGACCATCGAGATCACGGCCACTGAAACCGCCGGCGGCCACCGGTTTGCGGTCAGCGACGACGGGCCGGGGATCCCGGCCGACCAGCAGGACGAACTCTTCGGGCTGTTCGACAAGGGTCCCAACAGCGACGGGACGGGGATCGGACTGGCGATCTGCGAGCGGATCGTCACTCGTCACGACGGCGAGATCTGGGTCGAGTCGACCGAGGGCGAGGGGTCGACGTTCTATTTCACCCTCGATGCGGCCTGATCGCCGAACGAAACGCTTTACACTACCTGTCCGGTAGAATGTGGTGAGGGTTCGTGGGTTAGCTTGGCCATACTTCGGGCCTTGGGTGCCCGTGACCCCGGTTCGAATCCGGGCGAACCCATACAACCGCCGACTCAAGAGAGGCGTGTTCTATTTCTGTGAGCGCGGATTCGAAGCAGGGAGTGAAGTGAGCGACAGCGAACGGAACGACCGAGGTTCGAACCCGGTCGACCCCACCAGCGTCGACACTCGGGTGCCCTACACTCCGTTCGGTGAGATGATAACAGTCACCGCCTCGTCGTTCCGTCCCATCGCTTGGACAGTCCAGCCATGACGCTCGACAGCCGAGCGAAGATTGTCGGGAACGAGATTCGGATCGCCCGCGTTACAGTAGACTCGCGGGAGCAGTCGTCGCCAACCCGTCGGCGGGTCCCGCCGATGGGCTTCGGGGAGTGGAACCTGTCCGCTCGCCTCGTCCGGATAGCCGTCGGTCAACGTGAGCTCCTCGTGTCGCACAGCCACGATCATAAACGTCGACCTTACTGGTGATACCCACGACAGCAACTGCTCGGAGTCCGTCCGCCGAACGACACCGGGACCTACGCCAGCGTGTACCGGTCGCCGTCCTTCGAGATCATGTTCTGTTTCTGTAGCGTTTTGAGAATACTGTAGAGGGAGATCTTCTTCATATTCAGGCTCTCTTGGAGTTCGGTGATCGTTGCCGTGCCGTTCATCGAGAGGAATAGATAGACCAGTTTCGCCCGCGGCGACCGAAGATCGGTCGGAATCGAGATCGCTTGCGACGACTGTGTGAGCATATCTGTAGATTGGGTTCGACAATAATAAAGCTGTCCTACGACATTCGTCGAACTTCGGGAGAGCGCCGCTGTCGACCGTTGGTGGCTGTTTAGTCCGATCTGGCCGGATCGAACCGCACCGGCGACGTGGGCCACAGGGCTCCATCGAGGGCGGCTTTCGACTCGTGACGAATCTGTGAGAGGAACTCCCATGCACGGTGGATTCGACGGTCACGGCCGCAGTCGACCGACAGCGTGTTGCCTCTCGACGAGGGGGATCTGCGGAGAAAAATCGGTGGTCGACCGCGATCAGTAGCTGCGCGTCTTCGGCTCGTAGGTCTTGTTCTCGCCTTCGAGGATGACCGGGCGGTACCAGAGTTCGGGCGCGCCGTCGTTCCACGAGAGCAGCGTGTGTTTCAGCCACTCGTCGTCCTTCCGCTCTTGGGCCTCGGCGCGCCAGTGTGCGCCACGGAACTCCTCGCGGGCCAGCGCGCCGACGGTGATCGCCTCGGCGAGATCGAGCAGGTTCCGGGTCTCGATCGTCTGCAACAGATCCGTGTTGAACGTCTGTGAGGGGTCCATCACGGTCACGTCGGTGTACCGCTCGCGTGCGTCCCGGATGTCACGTAGCGCCTGTTTGAGGCCTTCTTCCTCACGGAAAACGTTGACGTGCTGGGTCATCGTCTCCTGGACCGCCGAGCGGACTTTCGAGTGGTGGATGCCGTCGTCGCCCGACTGGAGATCCTCGATGCGCCGGCGCTCGGCCGCAACACTCTCTTCGAGCAGCGTGTCGGGATCGGCCGATCCGCCGGCGGCGACTGCGCCGCCGTCGGCGACCGCATCGCCGGGCGAGCCGCCCTCGCCGAGTTCGACCGGGGAGTCGACGGTCGCGCGCTCGAACTCGCCGCGCTGGCCGGTCTCGATCTCGGCGGGTTCCATCTCTTTGCCGGCGGCATGGTAGCCGGCGCGCTTGCCGAAGACGATGAGTTCGGGCAGCGCGTTGCCGCCCAGTCGGTTCGCACCGTGGACCGACGCACAGGCACACTCGCCGGCCGCATACAGGCCGGAGACACAGGTCTCGCCGTTCTCGTCGGTCTCAATGCCGCCCATCGCGTAGTGTTGGCCGGGTTTGACCGGCATCGGCTCTTCGAGGCCGTCTGCGCCCTCGAAGTCCTCCGCGAGGTGAAGGATGTTTTCGAGGCGGTCGAGAATGCGCTCCTCGCCGAGGTGCCGCATGTCGAGGTGGACGTACTCGTCTTCGATGCCGCGGCCCTCGTTGACCTCGGTCAACTCTGCACGAGAGACCACGTCACGCGAGGCGAGTTCGCCGTCGTTGTTGGCGTAGCCGTGTTCGAACATGAACCGCTCGCCGTCGCTGTTGTAGAGGATCCCGCCCTCGCCACGAACACCCTCGGAGATCAGCACCCCGGTAGAGGGGAGCGTCGTCGGGTGGAACTGGATGAATTCCATGTCCTCCAGCGGCACGCCCGCCCGGTAGGCCATCGCTTGGCCGTCGCCGGTACACGAAACTGCGTTGGTCGTGTGGTCGAAGGCCTGCCCGGGGCCGCCGGTGGCGAGGATGACGCCGTCCCGTGCCTTGAATCCGGAGACCTCGCCGGTCGCCACGTCGTAGCCGACGACGCCGTGGCAGTGGCGGTCCTCGGGGCGCTCCTCGTCGGTGACCGCGAGGTTGAGCACGTGCCACTCGTCGTAGACCTCGATCCCCCGCTTGACGACCTGCTCGTAGAGGGTATGCAGCAGGTGATGGCCGGTTTCCGCGCCGGCATAGGTGGTTCGGGGGAACGACAGTCCCCCGAACGGTCGCTGTGAGACCCGGCCGTCGTCCTCCCGCGAGAAGGCCATCCCCCAGTGTTCGAGTTGGATGACCTCGTAGGGACTGTTCTGACAGAGGGTCTCGATCGCCGGGGCGTCGCCCAGATAATCCGACCCTTTCATGGTGTCGTAGGCGTGGTCTTCCCACGAGTCGGCATCCCGCAGAGCGGCGTTGATGCCGCCCTCTGCCGCCCCCGTGTGGCTCCGCACCGGGTGGAGTTTCGTAACCATTGCCACGTCCGCACCGGCCTCGTCGGCGGCGATCGCCGCTCGAAGCCCGGCACCGCCCGCACCGACCACGATGACGTCGTGTTCGTACATAATTGTTTGTTGGTTTGTATTGGATCCGCAGCCCTTTGAGCGTTCCTACCAGAACTTCAGGTTCTTCTTGACCGCTTCGCGTTTGAGTTCCTGAATGTGTTCGGTGAGTGGGATATCCTTTGGACAGACGTTCGTACAGGAGAACTGGGTCTGACACCGCCAGACGCCGTGTTCCTGTTCGATAGTTTCGAGTCGGTCCTGTGTCTTGGCCTCGCCCTCCCGTTCGTCCATCGCGAACCGGTAGGCCTTGTTCAAGGCCGCCGGCCCGAGATACTGGTTGTCTCCGGCGGCGATGTTACAGGAGGAGAAACAGGCCCCACACCAGATACACCGCGTCGACATCTTGATCTTCTCCCGATTGGCCCGCGACTGACGCTGTTCGGCGAGTTCACCGTCGGGCGTCTCGTCGGGGTCGAAGTAGGGGTCGACTGCCTCCATCTCCTCGTAGAAGTGGTCCATGTCGACGACCAGATCTTTGACGACCTCCTGATGCGGCAGTGGTTCGATCCGGACCGGCTCGTTGAGGTCCGACAGCTGGGTCTGACAGCCCAGCCGCTGCTCGCCGTTGACGAAGAAGGCATCCGAGCCACAGACCGCCTGCCGGCAGGAGTGCCGGAAGGTCAGCGACGGATCGTACTCGTCGCGGGCGTAGATCAGCGCATCGAGGACGGTCATCCCCTTGGTGAAGGGGACGTGGAAGTCGTCGAACCGCGGCTCCTGTTTCCCCTCGATCTCGGGGTCGTAGCGGAACACCTTGATGTGCCGGGTCGGCTCGTCGCGTTTGGCCGCGGCGTCGTCCTCGGCCTGCCGCTGGGCGTCCCGCCCCCGCTTGTCGGCTTTGGCGTCCTCACGCCGCTGTTGGGCCGGCGGCGTCGACTCCGTCTCGTCGACGCTGTCGGCGGGCGATTCCTCGTGTTCTTGTTGTGGTGGTTGTGTGCTCATGGTTAGAAGAACGTCGTGAAGCCGGCCCACGCGTTCGCCGTCCGGACCCCCTGAACCAGCAGCACGACGCTGGCAGCGACGAGCGTCCACTTGACAGCTTGGCGCTTGGTCCCTGTTAACCCTTGGTTGACCAAGGCGTTGTAGACGCCGTTGACGCCGTGGAACGTCGCGGTGACCAGGAACAGGATCATCAGCGAGTAGTAGCTCAGCGTCTCCATCCGCCCCTGACTCATCGCGAAGGTGACTTCGTCGGCGTGGTAGACGAAGTGCAACAGGAAGAAGTGGAACGCGAGGACGACGACGAGGAACGCCGCCGTGATGCGTTGCCACAACCAGAGCCGTCCACCCTTCGTAAAGGAGGAGTAGTGCTCGGCCATCTCAGAACGCCCCCGCGATGAACGTTGGGACAGAGGCAACCGTGATCGCTCCGGTGAGGATCAGGGATGCATAGAAGCTCTTGTCCTGTGATTCCAGCCCGATTCCGAGGTCGACGAACAGTAGCCGGAGCCCGTTGAGGATGTGGAAGACGGCGACCGCGAGCAGGCCCACTTCGAGGATGCGAACCACGAGTAGGCTTTCGAGCGCGACGATCGTCGTCGTGTAGATGTCCTCGTTGGCGGCCAGCACGGCGGCGTCCTGGCTCGATGCCGGAATCGCTGTACTGAGCACCGCAATGTGGGTAAACAGGTATCCCACAAGCACCCAGCCGGTGAACTTGTGGAAGATCCATGCCCACATGCCCGCCGAGAACTCCCGCCAACGGCCGAAGTCCTCGATGAGGCCCCGATTGTACGACTGACTCATGTCGTGTGTGGATCCGTACCGGGGTGGTATAGAAGTTACGTGTCGACCATGCGGGTTAGCCCGCGGGCGACCGGTCGGGACGACGGCGGGATCGGTCGGCGACCGGTCGAGACGGGGGGTCGACCGGTGGGCCGGAGCGGGCGGTCAGCGCCGGGTTGCCACGATGGGCCGGCGCTACCGATCGCGGCGGAACACGACGAACACCGCAGCGCCGACCGCGAGAACCGCCAGCGTGCCGAGGACGAACAGCCCGGCGACGATCGGATAGACGAGCGCGAGCGCGATGACGAACGTGAACGCAAACAGGGTCAGTACGACGAGGAACAGCCCCATCGCCGGCTGCTGGCTCGTCGCAAGGGCGATCCGTTCCGGAATCGTGAGTTCGGTCAGGTCGACGTCCGGCTCCGCGGTCGCAGCGCCGTCGGCCTCGCCCGGGGATTGTGCTGAATCGGCCACACCTCCAGTATGACCGGGAGCCTCCTGAGTGTGTCGCTTACAGCCGTTCGTCCCAGTCGAGCCACTCGTACTCCCAGCCCGTCGGCGCGAAGTACCTCTGGGTGTCGAACTCGCTGTCCTCGCGTTCGGTCCGGTTTCTGACCGGCGCGCTGGCCTGCTCGCCGTCGACCAACATCGGGCGGAACTGAACGGCACCGAACTCACCGGCCGCCTCGACAGTACCGCTGTCGGGAGTCCGGTCGAAGGCGACGAGCGTCTGGGTGGTCGTCCCGCGGGGAGCCACCAGCCGCCCGCCGGGTGCGAGTTGGTCGACCAGCGCGCGCGGCGGCTCGACGACCGCACACTCGACCAAAACCCGGTCGAAGGGCGCGTACTCGGGCAGGCCTTTCGCGCCGTCACGCCGGTCGACCAACACCTCGTCGTACCCCGTCTCCCGGAGGTTCCGGCGGGCGACCGACACGAGCCGGCGGTCGATGTCGACGGCGTGGACGTGGCGGCCGCCGACGAGTTCGGCGAGCGCCGCGGCGGTGTAGCCGACGCCCGCACCGACGATCAGCGTCTCGTCGCCCGGCCCCGCATCGAGGGCGAGCAGCAGGCGGGCGACCAACTCGGGTGAGAGACTGCGCGACCCAGGGCCCTCGCCGCCGCTCTCGGGGTCGGAAAACTCGTGGGCGGGGACCGTCTGGAGGGCGTCGACGAGTGCGGGATCGAGCGGCCGGTCGAGGCTGTACTCCAGTCCCTCGACCATGTCTGCTCGGAGGGTTTCGCGATCCATTGTGGTGGCTCTGGTGTGGACAGTCTTTAACGGTCGGAGTTGTCAGCTACCACGCCGACCACGCGCTGGTGGTCTCGTCGGTGCCGTAGATCCGTTTGATGTCCTTTGCGTACACCATATCGCCCCGCTCGTCGAACTTGTCGAAGCGGTAGCCTTCGGCGTCGTCGCGGACGAAGATCCCGGTGATGGTGAACTCGTTGTCGCCAAACGACTCGGTGTCGCCGACGGTGAACTCGTAGTCGCCGGGGACGTTGACTTTCAGACTCCGGGTGTCGTCCCGCGAGCCGTCCTTGGGGTGGAGGGTGACGTTGACACCGACGTTGTCGACCGCGCGCGTCCAGACCGATTCGACCTCGTCCATCACCGCGCTCTCGACGCGGCTGTCGGTCTCCAGCAGTTCGATCCCGGTCACCCGGACCTGCAGGATGGCCTCGGGGGTGTCGACGATGAACTCGTCGCCGACCTCGACGTGTTCCTCGGGGTCGGTTTCGAGGTGGGTGCTGAACGACTCGCCCTCTTGGGAGACGATGACCCGTTTTTCGACGCTGGGCGTCGACTCGATGGTCGTCTTGTGGACGTGGCTGCAGTCGGTACACCGGACGGTCACGTCGCCGCCGGGTTTCAGCACCTCGTGGACGGTGTCTTCGCGTGGCGAACAGGCGGGACAGGCGAGTGCCACCCGGTCGCCGGCGTCGATATCGCTCATAGCCGCTTTTCCGGGGGCGGCAGGTAAAAAGTCGTGCTTGTGCGGGCGGTGTGGGTCTGCCTCACGCGGTGTCGAGCGCTTGGGAGTCGACTGCGGTAGCGAGTAGGATGACCCCACCGAGCGCTGAGAGTGCTGCACCGACGAGGCCGATCTGAGCGAACGGCAGTGGTGTTCCGGTGAGTGGATTTAGCAGGACAAGGCTGGCACCAACACAACTGAGCCCACCACCTTGTGCCAGTGTTGGATCAACACCCGTCAGTCGGCCCGTCGACTGCAAGAGGGCTGCAAGCAGGCCTGCAAATCCAATTCCCGAAACAACGGCGGCAACCCTCACCGAGCCGTAGGGACCAACAACAGCACCATTGACCACACCAATGACAGCCGTGACGAACATCCCACCGGCACCGATGAGCATGATCGTCATGCCCAGCAGATCCTGATCAGACATCGAAGCCAACTCGTGTTTGTTTACTGTTGTTTCTGTCGAACAGCCCTGCTGACAGCCATCCCGAGACTACTCGGGCAGTTCGATCTCGCTTCCGTCGACGGAGACGGTCGGCTCCCGCAGGATCCCATCGAGGTGGAGCGGAGCCTCGGTCTCGCCGCCGATCGAGGCGTTGTCGCCGATGGCGATGTGGACCGTCCCCGCGGCCTTCTCGTCCAACAGGACCGACCCCACGAGTTCGTCGACCCCCACGTTCGTCCCGATCCCCAACTCCGCGAGATTGTAGGCAGCCTCACCGGCCTCCTCGGCAGCGGTCTCGATCTGCTCGCGGATCTCGTCGTCGCTAATCGAGGTCACGAGGCCGTCGTCGACCTCGAATCGGAGTTGCTGGCCGTCTTCGAGCAGCCCGTGGGGGCGCATCGTCCCGTCGACGACGTAGGTCCCGGAGGCGCTTTCGGGGCTGACGAACACCTCGCCGGCCGGCAGGTTCGAGAAGTCGCCGGGCTCGTGGACGATCCCGGTGTCGAGATGCCACTCGCGGTCGCCGATCTCGAACGTAATGTCGGTGCCCTGCGGCGAGGTGACCCGGATCTCCTCGGCGTCCCGCACCTGCTCGTGGAGCGTCGCGGAGTGGGCGGCGATCGCCTCGTAGTCGGCGTCGAGCCCGGTGACGAACACGTCCTCCGTGATTCCGGGGAGAGTCGACCCCCGCGCGCCGGCCTCGCAGGCCGCCCCGCGGGCCCGAGTGTGGCTGATGCTCTTGGTGGTCGGGGCGAGAAAGACGTCGGCCTCGTCGAGTGCCGCGGCGACCGGTTCGGGTGGTTCGGCACCGTGCTGTGGCCCCGGCGGGTAGCGGACGATCACCGGGTCGTCGGTCAGTTCGGCGGCGACCGCATACAGGGCCTCGCCGATCGGCTCGCGTTTGTCGTCGGTGACGATTAGACAGGTCTCCTCGGGGCCGAGATCGAGACACTGGGTGAGTGCCGTCTCGGCGGCCGCCTGCAGGTCGACATCGCTCATACCGATCCATGGCAGCGGCGGCTGTTAGCCCTTCCCCCTCGGTCGACGACGGATCAGTGTCCCAACGTATTTATTGCGGACGCGGGACTACATCGTGTCTCGATCGAGGCGCACAATGAGTTGGGGACTCCCGGATCGACGGGGCGAATGGCGGCCGACCACGCCGATCCAGTCGACGGTACTGCTCGCCTTTACCGTGGGACTCGGGCTCGTCGTCGGGGTCGTGGTCATCCAGTTCGTCGGTGGGACCGGGCCCACGACGACCGTCTCGGGTGGCGACGCCCAGTGTAGCTACAGCCAGACGTTCGATCCGCGTGACGTGGCGGGCTTCGCCGCCGACCGCGCGGCCAACGAGCGCTACACCGACGGGACGGTGCCCTGTGTGCTCTGGCTCGACGCCGGCGCGAGCCCCGGCTTCGATCCCGGAACGCCGGTCGGGGAGTGGCGGGACCAAAGCAGCAACGGGTTCCGGGCGACGCCGACCGCCGCCGGCCCCGAGTGGGCGGTCGTCGACGGCGTCGAAGCCGTCCGGTTCGACGGCAGTCGGGGCTGGCTCCGGCTCGACGCACCGCCGTCGGCGCTGTCGGTGACAAACGACACCGGACTGACGGTGACGATGCTGGTCTACGTCGTCGACAGCGACCGCCGTGGCGGCGGGCCGTACGCGATCGATGCGGCCGACGGCAACGGTAGCGCCGTCGAACTCAGCCAGTCCGACCGGCCACCGGCGAGCCCCGAGGCCGACGAGTGGTGGTCGACGCCCGGCCCGGCCGCCGAGATCACGACCGACGGCGAGTGGGCGATCGTCACCCACACGACCGACGGCGAGACGGGAACCCTGTTCGTCGACGGCGACTCGCAGGGCACCGCCGGCGACGGCGTGGCGGCACTCGGCACCAGCGTCCGGATCGGCGGCGACGGCTCGGGGCGGGCCTTCGAGGCGTACGTCGCCGAATACTTCGTCAGCAACGAGCAGCTCTCACCGGGTGCCCGAAACGTCGTCCAGTGTGCGATGAACGCCAAACACGACGATATCGTCGACCTTGACGTGTGTTAACACGATCCTATTGGTAGTAGAAACCGACAACGTATTTCTCGGTGGGCTTCCGGCGGCTCGCCACAAGCTACCGACGGACGACGATCCGGGAAAGGACGTCCTCGGTGTGGTCGACGACCCAGTACACTGGGGCGCGGGTCGACCGAGAGGGACGTGGAACTGCCGATGCAGAGCGGCAGATCGCTACACTCGTCGACTGACCGTTCCCAGCATTTACTACAGGAACGGGAGATAGTCGGCCCAATGAGAAGCTGGCTCTGGCCGGTGGGTTCGGTGCTCGGGCTCTGGCTGCTCGCCGGGCTGACGTGTCTCCCCGCCCTCGCCACGAGGCAGGTTCGGGAACGGATCGAGCGGTGGCCGACCGGCCGGCTGGGCGTGAACTACACGGTGCTCATCGGACTCCTCGTGGTCATCCAGACCGGACTCTATCTCGGCCGCGCGTTCGTTCAGGGACCGATCGGCGGCCAGCCACTGCTCCGGTGGACGGCGCTGATGGCCGTCGGCTATCCGATCTGCGTCTGGGCACTGATCGCCGTCGGCGGATCGGCGACTGGGCGCTGGGATCGCTCGGAGCCCGGCGTCGACGGGCGACTCGTCCTCGGCGGGGTGGCCCTGCTGTATGCCGTCGCCACGGGTGGACTCGCTGCACTGATCGTCTTCTTGCTGTTCGTAGCGTACTTCCCCGGGTGAAGTCGGGTGGCTTATTCGAGTCGACCGCCCAAATGGCGTATGGAACCGACGACGACCGGCCGGTTTCGGGTGTTGGATCGGCGACCCGACGGCAGGCTCCTGTTGGTCGACCTCGACGAGGCAGTCGCTGCGGTCGAAGACGACGACACCGAGGCCGACCTCCAGCCACTTGCGGCCGTGCCGCCGGCATCTGACGACGACCTCGCCGAGACCGTTAGGGACCTCAAACCGGGCTACGAGGTGACCGCGAGCCTCTCGTGGGACGACAGCGAGGCGCGGTTCGTCGACTGCGCGGTCGACGGCCGGACGTGGATCCAGTACGCCGACGGCGTCAGCGGCCTCTTCGAAGCCGCACAGGAGACGTGGTACGACGCCCAGATGGCCGGGGAGGCGATGAACTCGCGGCTGACCTACAGCACCGACAACGAGCCCAACGGCGTCGTCTACACCTTCGCCAAACAGACGCCGCCGCAGGACCTCTTCGAAGAGTTCCGAACCGGCGCGACGCCGATCGAACCGCTGATCCAGCGCGTCGAGGCCGAACGCGACGACAGCGACGATCGGGCGGTGTTCGTGATGAACCCGGTCGACGAGGAGTTCGTCCTGATCTATATCGTCTTCCGCAAGGACGGCATGCTCGCCGAGACGGTGCGGGATACCTACGGCCTGCCGCCGCTGTAGATAGATCGGCGCGGCTGTTTCAGGCCAGCGCCATCGTGATATCGGTCGAGGAGACGATGCCGACGTAGTCGTTGTCCTCGTCGACCACCGGGAGGTGTTTGATGCCGAAGTTGGTCATCATCGCCGCTGCTTCCCCAAGCGGTAGCGACCGCGGGACGCGTTCGACCGGCGAGGTCATCACCTCGCCGACCGTCACGGCGGTCGTATCGGCGGCCGCGGCGACGGCGTCGACGATATCCGAACTCGTGACGATCCCGGCCTCGGCACCCGGTACGAACAGCGCATTGATGTTCTCGGCTTGCATCGTCTCGGCGGCCTCCCTGACGGTGGTCTCCGGCGACGTGGTGATGATCGGTTCCGACATCAGCTCTTCGACCGTTCGGTTGGACCCAGTTGACATACACCATACTCTAGAGGCCGGCGGCTTTGGTGTTTCGCCCGCCCGCTCAGAACTCGCCCAGTCGCGACTGGCCGTCGCTACCGCCGTTGCCGTCACCGAGGCTGGCGAGGTCGACCGCCTCGGCGATCGTCTCGAAAAAGGTCGCCCGCTGGCTCCGGTCGTACAGCGTGGCGGCCGGGTGGACCGACAGCAGGACGCGCTGACTCCGGTCGCCGAAGCGGGCGTCGACGATCTCGCCCGCCTCGTTCGTGATGCCGACCGACCGCCCCAACAGGTGTTCGCTCGGTACCTTGCCGAGGGTGACGACCAGCGTGGGGTCGACGGCCGCGATCTCGCTGTCCAGATACCCCCGACAGTTGGCGAGTTCTTCCGTGGTCGGGTCCCTGTTTTCCGGGGGTCGACACCGCACGCAGTTGGTGATCCGGACCTCCTCGCGGAGGACCCCGGCCTCGCCGAGCGCCTCGTCGAGGACGCTCCCCGACCGACCGACGAAGGGTTCGCCCTGCTCGTCTTCGGTTTCGCCGGGTCCCTCGCCGACAAACAGGAGGTCGGCGTCGTCCGGTCCGACGCCGTTGACGATCCGGCTCCGAGATTCGACGAGATTGGGACACCGCTGGCAGCCCTGCACACAGAGACCGTCGAACTGCTCCATACCGATCAGGGGGCGGGCAGCGGCTTAACCCTCCGTGTTTTCCGGCCTGTCCTCCGCCTGTTCCACCCCGTCGAGCCACTCGCGGCCGGCGCGGGCGGCGAGGCGGGCGACGCGCAGGGGTTCGGGCCGGCCGCTTCCCTCGAGCGTGAACGCACGAACCACGTCGGCGGCCACGTCGGTGTCGACCCCGACCGCCCGAACGAACACCGATTCGTCGCCGACCGAGACGCGGGTTCGAGGAGGGAGTCGGCGATAGACGTCGAGCCGAGTGTCGAGTGCATCGCCGTCGAACTGCTCGCGGAGCGGGGCTTCGAGGCCGTCGCTGTCCTCGAAGGCGACGGCGATGACCGGACGGTCGGTGTGGTCCGCGAGGGCATCGAGGTCGACGAGGTTGAACCACGCGGGCGCGACGCCGGCCAGCAGGAGCCACTGGACGTCGGGACGGTCGAGTCGGTCCCACAGCCGGCCGCAGGCGGCGGTCGCGTCGCTACCGCCGATGGTACAGCTCGCAAAAACGAGGTCGTCGACGACACGGTCGGCGCGGACCACCGCGCCAGATAGTCGGCTGCGGTCGGTAGCGTCGGAGGCTGCGATCCCGAGAGCGCGGCTACCGGCTTTCGGGGCCACTCCTCGGGCTACTCCTCGGCGGCTTCGGCCTCGTCGTCGGCCTTCATTTCCTGGAGCCTGTCCAGCAGTTCGTCGTTCGACGCGCCGATATCGAAGTCGACGCTCCCCGAGTGGACGTTCTCGGCGGTGTCGTGGCCTTCGTCGTCGTCGAAGTCGGTATCGAAGTTCTGGTTCTCCTGTTCAGACTCATCGTAGCTTCCGAAACCCATACGGAGTATACTACAGGAGCCGCACACAAAAATCCACGTCCGACCGGTCCGCGCTGGCTGTGGCGGCTCAGACGTCCCGAACCCGGACGATACCGTCTCTGAGGACGGTTCGGTTGGGAACGACGTACTCCTTGCCGTCGTTTTCGATCCGGGTGACGAGCAGGTCGACCTCCTGGACGATGCCGTGTCGACCGCCGATGGTCACCTCGTCGCCGATGCTGTACGGTTGGTGCAACAGGAGATAGACGCCGGCGGTCCCCGAGGCCAGCAGGTCCTTGGTGGCCAGCGCCGTGAAGACGATCAGCGCCAGCGCGTAGGCCGCCAGCAGGACGATCAGCGCCAACACTGCGACGCCGATCTGACTCAGCGCGATCAGGACCGCCACGAACAGCACGCTGTACTTCGCGAGCAACGGAAGCAGGCCGATCTCGGGGAGTTTGACCCCCCGAAGCCGCTCGGAGACCAGCAGTTCGATCTTGTCGGCGACGACAACCCCGACGACCAACACGACGAGCGCGGCGAACAGCCGCGGGAGAAACACCGCAACCGTTCCCCAAAACAGGTCCGCAAACCGGAGATCAGCGACCGTGACAGCCAGAAACACCGCTACAAGCAGCGTAAACCCGCCGCTAAGCTGGGTGATGATCCGGGCGGTCGACGTACCGAACTCGTTTGTCGTCCGCTCGAAGCTGGTTCCCTCGATCGTCTCGACGACGCCGATCCGGTCGAGTAGCCGGCTGGTGATCCCCATCACGACGTAGGCGGCAACTACCCCGGCGGCGACGATTCCGAGGGCGAGCCACAGCCGGATCGACACCGTCCCGAACAGCCGGTCGAGTGCCAACTGGAGCGGCCCGAACATCGGTCAGTAGGCCTCCGGATCGAGTTCGAGGATCAGCTCGCCGCTTTTGAACGCCCGTACCAGCCCGTCGGACTCCGAGAGCACGATCGCCGTCGCGTTCGTATCGCGGGTGATCGCCCCGCCGGCCATGTGGCGGGCCCCGAGCCCCTTGGGGATGTCGACGCCCTCGGCGGAGGGTTCGAGATAGCGGTAGGCGGAGACGATCTTCCCCGAATCCGAGATCACGAACGCGCCATCCAGCCGCGAAAACTCCTTGAGCATCACGTTGACGATCGGATCGCCGACGTGGACGTGAGATTTCTCGAAGGGGTTGTAGCTCAGTGGGCGGGACTTGTTCATCACCTTGCCCGCGTCGCCGACGACGAACAGCGCGCCGACGGGTTTGCCCTTCTGGCCCTTCCGGCCGAGTTCGAGGGCGACCTCGAAGACGTCGCTGATCACCGCCGGGTCCGCCCGGGAGTTGGTAAACAGGTCGTAGATCCCCGACCGCATCGACTCGTCGACCCGGACGCGGCTCACGAAGTCGGCGTCGTCGGCGAACAGCGAGCCGAAACAGGCGACGACATCGCCCTCACCGACCAGCTCGTCGTCCATCGCCCCCTCGATTCCGAACCGGATCCGGTCTTGAACGTCCGCGAAGGGGATCGGAAGCTCGACGAACGTTTCGGCGTCGACGGTGTTTTCGGGGCCAACCACCACCACGTTCTCGATCTCGCCGAACCGCTCGTAAAACGAGCCGTTCGGACCGAAGAGAAAGACAGCGTCGACGTCCGAGACGAGGCCGTCGAGCACGTCACTGAGGGAGGTCATTGCCTTATATACATTTCCGTTGTTAATAAAGGTTTAATGCAGCGTCCGACGGACGGCAGACGCATCAGGGGTCGACGGGTACAGGTCGACAACCGGCATGCGTGGATCGAACCCGAACCGCAGTCGCTCCGCTCACTGTGTTCGCTCAGTGCGTGGGACCGGATTTGAACCGGCGGACCCCTACGGGACAGCGTCCTAAGCGCTGCGCCTTTTCCTGGCTTGGCTACCCACGCGCAGGCTTACGTAGGCCCCAATCCCGGTAAGAAGCTGTCGTTCTCCACTGCGAAATGGCCGGAGGGTTCAATTGGCTCGGCGGGCAACCGGCGGGCATGTATCGCGCACGGGACCGGCTCGAACACCGCGAGTGGCTCGACCGCCTCGACGAGGCGGGCCAGCAGCTGGACCTCGGCGAGTCAACCCGGTCGACGGCCGGGGACCTCTTTCTCACGCACGTCCCCGACACGGAGCGGTCGAAGCCGGCGGTCGCCGCCGCGAGCCTCTACGTGGCCGCGCTGATCGACGGCGAGGAACGCTCCCAGCCGGCGGTCGCCGAGACGCTAGGGGTCTCGCGGCTCAGTATCCAGTCGCGGTGGAAGGAGATGATGGCCGAGGCGGGGTTTCAGCCGCCGGAGTGGTGACTGTCGTCCGAGCAACGACTGTTGGAGCAGGCTATTCCACTGGCGTACCCACTTGACTCACAGTTCCATCGAGCCAAGCGGCATCTATTGTGATAGTACACAACCGCTATACAATTGGCACTCAAACCTGACTGTATGGATGATGATCCATTCTTTTGTGACGATTGCGATACGGAATTAGACCACGAGGATATCAATACCGCCAAGGACGTCCCGAAAATCGACGTTGAGGGGTTCGAGATGTTCGCGGACACAGTCGACGTCTACCAGTGTCGCGACTGTGGCGTCGTCATCGGGTTCAACTCCGAGTAGGTCCCCTCTCGGAGGGTCCGCTGTAGCCGAACGTACGAGCAAGCCACACCAGTCGACGACCGAGTGAGGCGTGTTCCAAACCGCGGCTCGGAGCCACACTCAGCGCGTCGCCTCGCGGCCGGTCCGCTCCGGCGTGAGGTTGCCGTGGCGGTCGATCTCGCCGGTGACGATCCGCGTCGACGAGATGCGCTTGCCGTCGTCGGCCGGCACGTGGTCGACGACCTCGATGGCGAGCGGTTCGAGGCCGCGCTCCTCGCGGCGGTCGTTGATGCGTTCGGCCCCTTCGACCGTCTCGGGCGAGACGACAAGCGCATCGAACCGGGGTTCGACGGCGATCCCGGTCGGCTCGCTCAGCGGCCGGATCTCGAAGCGGCGGTCGTACTCGCCGGCGATCGGTTCGAGTTCGGCCCGGAGGTCGGCCTTCCGGTCGTCGAAAGACCGGACGTAGCGCTCGACGTGTCTGGTCTCGCTTGCGAGGTCGTCGTCGGTAAGCCCGACGGTCACATCACCCAGCGAAAAGGCCCGCTCGAACAGCGCACGGTGACCGTCGTGGACGGGGTCGAAGGTCCCGCCCAGCGCGACATTCATACTGCCGGGTAGCGGTCCCCGAACTTAAATATCCACACTCTACTCGTGGTCGTCGGCGTGGGCGTCGTCTCCGTCGGCATCCTCGTCCCCGGCGGCATCGTCGGCGTCCTCCGCAGCCTCGGCGTCGTCGACCTCGACCTCCACCGGCTCGTCGTCGACGCTGATCGTGATGGGGCCGCCCTCCTCGTCGTCGCCGCCGAGCCGATCGTCGAGGGTAAAGACGGTGTTGAGTTCGCGCTGGACGTCGCCGACGACGCCACGGACGAGTTCGCTGGGGGCGATGGCCTCGTACTCGTAGGGGTTGTTGCCCGCACCGCTGGACTCGCGTTTCTCCCGGTGGACAGTACCCTCGTCGTGGAGTTCCGCCAGCGCCTCCCGGACCGTACTGGGGTAGAGCCCCGTGCCGTCGGCGACCTCATCGCTGGTGCTGTGTGGGTGTTGCCGGAGGTAGACGTAGATCCGCGCCCGCGTCTCGGTGTCCAACAGCCACGCCAGCAGGTCGACGATCCCCTCATCGAACTCCGTGACTGCCCGGTCGGCCTCGGCTTCGATCCGGGCTTTCGTCTTCTGGAGTTCGACCCGCGGGCCGTCGGTCGACTCCGCATCCGCCTCACCGTCGGTTTCGTCGTCCGGATCCGTTGTCATAGCACCAGTACTCGGGACGCCGACGGCAAAAGAATTTCTGTCGCCACACCGGCGACACGTCGTTACAGCAGCAGCGATCGACACAGCGCATCGAGCCCCGACTCGGCCATCAGTTCACGCTGGCGCTGGCTCCCACTGGGGCGGTCGAGCAGGTCCTGAATCCCCTCGACGCCGAGCCGATCGGCCTCGCGGTCGACCACCTCGGCGAGGTCGACGACGCCCTCGCCGTCCCGCTCCAGAAAGCTCGCGTCGTGGCCGTGGCGGATCGCCCGCCACTTGTTCTCGTCGAGCAACTCCCGACGGAGCCCGTCGGTCGGCTCGCCGTCCTCGTAGCGGGCGGCGAGGTCCTCGACGAGCGCGTGGATGTACTCGACGAAGGCGTCGACGACCGCGGGATCGGACTGCCCGTCAGGGGTCCGAACCTCGACGGTGCCGTGGCCGGTGTGCGGGCGGACGTCGTACCACAGTTCGCCGCGGTCGTTGATCGAGCCGGTCTCGACCATCCGCTCTTCGAACCGCTGGAAGGCGTCGAAGTCCTCGAAGCGGGTCGGCACCCCTGTGTTGGGAAGGTTCTCGAACACCTTGGCGCGAGCCGAGGCCAGCCCGGTGTCGAACCCGTTCCAGAACGGCGAGTTGGCCGACAGCGCCAACACGGGCGAGAGATACCACCGGAGCTCGTTGGCGATCCAGACGGCCTTGTCGGCGTCGTCGACGCCGACGTGAACGTGGAGCCCGGCAGTCGTGTTTCGGTGCTGGGGATACTGGATGCGGTCGAGTTGGGCCTTATACCGCGGCTTCGTCGCGTGGTCGAGCTCCCGCCACTTTGCGGCGGGATGGAGCCCCGCGGCGGCGATCCGAAAGCCGTGGGCCTCGGCGTGGTCGACCAGCGCCTCGCGCACCTCGCGGAGCGTCTCTCCGGCATCGGCAGGCGATTCGATCAGCGGTGTCTGGGTCTCGATCGTACACTGAAACAGCTCGTGATCCAGCCGGTCTTCGAGAATCGTCGGCGGCTCCGAGTTGTAGATCAGCTCGTCGATCCCAGAAACTGGTCGACCATCGTCGTCGACAATAAAAAACTCCTCCTCGATGCCGAGAGTTCCCATTCGGGTGAACGGCTCCGACGCGCCAGTCTCCATTACTCCGCCGTATGGAACGGTCTCATAAATACCCCTTGAAGGCGGGTCTCTCTGCGACGGTAGCCACCACCTACTCGGAGACGGCAGCCCGACCATCGGCAAGCCGAGTCCGGAAGTAGGAGCCGACTAACAGGACGGTCGCGACGCCCAACAGGAGGGCGAACGCCAGCACGCCGCCCGCAAGCGGGGTCAGACCGCCACCGAGTTGACTCCCGACGAACGAGCCGGCGAGGACGCTGGCGACTGCGAAGACCGCAACTCCGCCGGCATTGAGCAGCGGTCCCGGCATGTCGGCAGGGGTCTCGGGGTCGTTCAATAGGACGAGTACGAGCGCGAGGGCGAAGGGCGTCCCGACAGTGCCGACCGCCAACACCAACACGAGCTGCTGGAGGAACGAGCCGCCGATGAACGCACCCGCCGCCGACAGCAAGGCCGTCGCCGCCAGCAGCCATCGGTAGCGGCTGTCGCTCACGTCGGTCTCCCAGCCGAGTTTGTCGGCGACGACGTAGGGCGGCACCAGCGTGTTCCCGCCGAGCGTCGAGACGGCCGCCCCGAGCAGGCCGGCGAGGAACAGCCGCTCGGCGAAGCCCCCGGCGATCGGTTCGAGCGCCTGTCCCGCCGCGACCGCAGTCAGCCCCTCGGCGTCGACGGTGCCGAACAGCGCACCTGCGGCGACGAGGAAGGTCGCGATGCTGAAGATCCCGAAGGCCACCAGCATCGAGACGCCGATATCGAACCGGGCGAGTCCGGCGTCCTCAGTCGTCCAGCCGCGGGCCCGGACGGTGTAGGTCTGCATCGTGATGATCGTGATGTGGACCGCGCCGCCGAGGATCCCAGCCGCGACCAGCGCCCCCTCGACACCTGCCGGGATCGTCGGTGCGAGCCCGCCGGCGGCGGCGACGATGTCCGTCGGTACGACGAAAAGCGAGACGACGAAGGCGACGACGACTGCCGAGACGAGCAGTTTCGCGCCGAGTTCGGCGATCCGGTAGCCGCCGCCCGCGAGCCCGGCCGCGAGGATAATCGCCCACGTGAGCCCCCAGACGCGGGCGTCAAAACCGGTCAGCAGCCCCGAGACGTCGGCGAGCGTCTTCATGATGATCAGCTGGGCGAAGCCGGCGGCGAGGACGACATCCGCCACGAGGAGCCACGCCCACATCGAGCCGAGCCGGCGGTCGACGGTCGTCACGAGTCCCTCCTCGGTCGCCAACGCGAGTTTGGTCGAGAGATACTGTGCCAACGCGCCGAACAGTGCCGAAACGATCACGACCCACAGCAGGGTGTAGCCGAAGCTTGCCCCCGCGACGACCAGACTCGCCATCGTCGCCGGGCCGGCCGCGATGGCCCCCGCCAACCACGTCGGCCCGAGCGCCGAAAGCTTCTCGTTGATCGATCGTTCCGCAGGTTCCTGACGGCTCATACTCGGGGGTCGACTCCCGAGTGGTAAAGCGTTATTACTTGGTGTTACCACCGGCAGTAGTCAGCGCTTACGGGCGACGACGGCGAGGTGATCGTCGTGGAACGGTTCGAGCCGCCGAGTGTCGACGATCTCGTAGGCGGCTGCTACCGCCTCGCGGACGTCCTCGAAGACCGTCTCGGGGTCGACAGTTACATCCTCGCTGCGGGCCTTGACCGCCAGACAGAGTTGGCCATCGTCCGCGAGAAACCGGGCGTTGTCGACGGCGACCGACGCCTGTCCGCGAGTGGCCACGTCTTGGACGAGCAGGTCGAGATCGCTCTCGACGACGTGGGCGTAGGTCTCCGGCTTCCGGGCGTCCTTCAGGAGCGGGAAGAGGTTCGGCCGCTCGGCGGCGACATCGAGCAGGTCTCGCGTCGGCCGCGGGGCGAACTCGACGGCGTAGGTCGGCCCCGCGAAGTCGGCGACGTGGCTCACGGTCGTCCCGCTGGCCGCGCCGAGATACAGGACGGAGTCGACGGCCGTGAGGTCGACGTCCATCCCGGTTTCGACCATTGCGCCGAGCTTCGAGCGGCCGGCGTCCCACAGTCGCCACTCGCCGTCGGTCGGCTCGCCGTAGACGGGTTCGCCGCGGGTCGCGAGCCGCTGTCGGCCGTCGAACTCGCGGCGCTGGATGCTCTCGGGGAGGTCAGTCATTGGTCGCCTCCCGTGGCGTCGTCGTCCGCGCGAGCTTGGATGGTCGACATCCGGTCTTCGAGATCCGCATGGATCTCCGGGCGTCGCTCGCCGCTGTAGTGGTCGACGCGAGCGGCAATCGAGAGTTTGCCCGCGAAGGCGCGGGCCGCCGAGCCGCGGTCCTCGGGCCGGGTGCCGCTGACGTACTCGTGGGTGTAGATGATCCCGTGTTTCGGGGAGCTCCCCCGTCCCGCGAGATGGGCGAACAATGCGTCTTCGGCTCCCAGCACCTGGACCGTGCCGCTGGGTTTCTTCGCCAGCGCCTCAAGCCCGCCGGCGAGCGCGATTAGCCGCGCAGCCAGCACGGGGCCGGCCATCTCGCTGAGGTTCGGCGCGACCTCGGGGGCCTGCCGTTCGATGAACGTCCGAAGCTCTTCGGCCTCGCCTGCGAGGTCGTCGACCCGCTCGGCCAGCGAGATCACGCGGGCTTCCAGCGGACTCTCGGGCTCGTGGTCGACCAACTGCCGGGCGGCGTCGACACCGGTACCGGCGTCGTCGAACAGCGTGCCGGCCCACTCGCCGAGTCGCTCGGCGAGTTCGTTGGCGGTTCGGGTGGCGTCGTCCATCGCCCGCACCGCGTGGAGGAGCTGTTTGTCGTCGGCCCGCTCGCGGTCGACGACGGCCGCCCGCGTGGCGGCGACGGTCGCCTCGTGGAGTAGTTCGTAGTAGTTGTCCTCGTCGGAAGCGAAACCAGCGTCGACGGCGCGTCGGGGCCAGTCGGCGGGCTCGGCGGCCGAACCCGACTCGATGGCCTCACGCGCCCCGTCGACTGATCCGGACGCAAGCCCAGTGAACCAGCCTCGGTCGGTGGTATGGTCGGTCATACGACGCCGTTCTTTCTCAGGCAGTATATCGCTCCCCCTTTCGACTGGTGATGCACAACTACTTCCATCGGGACGGCACACAGTCGGCTATGCTCTCAGAGGGCGACCGGGCGCCAACGTTTGAACTGGAAAATCAGGACGGCGGGACGGTGTCGCTGGCCGACGTCGACGGCGAGTATGCGGTGGTTTACTTTTATCCCCGAGCCGACACCCCGGGCTGTACGACCGAGGCCAAGAGCTTCCGCGACCAGTTCGCCGCGTTCACCGACCGCGGGATCACGGTCCTCGGGATCAGCGACGACCCCGTGGCTGATCTCGCGGCATTCGCCGAGAAACACGACCTCCCGTTCGACCTCCTGTCGGATCCCGACGGCGAGGTCGGCCGCGCATACGATTCCTACGGCGAGAAGAACATGTTCGGACGGACGTTCGACGGCGTCTTTCGGAACACCTACATCGTCGACCCCGACGGGCGGATCGCGCGTGGCTTCGAGGGTGCCTCCCCGGACGGGCACGCCGAAGAGATCCTTGCGGCGGTCGACGAACTCCACGCATAGAACCCTCCGACACCGGTCGGAGTCGACCGGTCAGTAGCCTCGAGAGATCAGGTAGTCGGCGAGATCGGCTAGCAGATCGCTTGCCTCGTTGTCCGGTAGCGCCTCCAGTCGCTGCTTGCTCCGTTCGGTCAGCTCTTCGGCCATCTCGCGGGCGTAGTCGATGCTGCCTGCGGCTTCGAGCTCCGCTACCGCGTCGTCGATCTCGGCTTCGGTGACCGTCTCGACGGTCGACCCATCGAGCAGGCCATCGACGTCGACGCCCTGCTGGCGGGCGTGGAGCGTAATGAGCGTCTCCTTGTTCTCGACGAGATCCGAGCCGCGCTGTTTGCCGAGCTCCTCACTCGGCACTGTCAGATCGAGCACGTCGTCCTGAATCTGGAACGCCTTCCCCGACTCGACGCCGTAGCTGTACATCGCGTCGACGACCGCCTCGTCGGCGTCCAGCAGCACCGCGGGGATCGCGGCGGCGGCACCGTAGAGGACGGCGGTCTTGCGCTCGACCATCTCCAGATACTCCTCGGGCGCGAGGTCGTCGCGGGACTCGAAGGCGACGTCCAGCGATTGGCCCTCGCAGATCTTGGTACAGGTCGAGGACAGCAGCCGCATCGCTTCGAGCGTATTGGCCGGATCGCCACCGACGTCAGCCATGATCTCGAAGGCTTTCGAGTAGAGCGTATCGCCCGCGAGGATCGCGGTCGACGTGTCGTACTGGTTGTGAACGGCTTTGACCCCGCGACGGAGGTCGTCGTCGTCCATGATATCGTCGTGGATGAGGGTAAACGACTGGATGACTTCGATCGAGACCGCCGCGGCCATCAGATCGACCTCGCCGCCGGTCACCGTCGGGAACGCCCGGTAGTCGGCCTCGCCGTCGACGTCGGCCAGCGCCTCGCCGACCAGCAGCGCGGCGGTCGGCCGGAGCCGCTTGCCGCCGGCTTCGAGAATGTATCGGGAGGCCTCGTACAGTCGCTCGGGCTCCTGTTGGGGAAGGTCGACGTCGATCGCGTCGTTGACCAACTCGCGGCGCTGGGCGATCGCCGCGAGCACCCGCTTTTCGGTCGCGTTTTGGGTCATTACTCCACCAACTGAATGAGGTTGCCGTTGCGCGAGACGTGGAGATCACGACCCATCTCGTAGCCGAGACTCGAACAGAGGTCGACGTACGGCGCGAGGCCCTTCAGATCCTGGTGCGCCGGGATGACGTGTTCGGGCTGCAAGGCCTCCAGCATCTCGAAATGCCCCTCCTCGCGGAGGTGGCCCGAGACGTGGATGTCGTCGTAGATGCGTGCACCCTGCATTTTGAGGAGGCGCTCGGACTGGTAGCGCTGGCCCTCGTTGGTCGGTTCGGGGATCACCCGCGCCGAGAAGATCACCTTGTCGCCCTCGTCGAGTTCGTACGGCGTCTCGCCGCGACCCATCCGGGTCAACATCGCTCGGGGCTCACCCTGATGGCCCGTGACGATCGGCAGGAAGTTCTCTTTGCCCTCCTTCATGATCCGCTTGAACGTGCGGTCGACCGACTTCCGGTGGCCGTACATCCCGAGATCGTCGGGGAACTCGACGAAGTTCAGGCGTTCGGCCGTTCCCGAATACTTCTCCATCGAGCGGCCCAACAGGACGGGCTGTCGACCGATCTCTTGGGCGAACTCGACGAGCGATTTCACGCGGGCGATGTGGCTCGAAAAGGTGGTCGCCACGATGCCGCCGTCGTAGTCCTCGACCGACTGCATGACGTCCCGGAGGTGTTCGCGGGCGACCGACTCCGATGGCGTCCGGCCCTTCCGGCCGGCGTTGGTGCAGTCCTCGATGTACGCGAGGACACCGTTGCCTTCCCGGCCGATCTCCCGGAACCGATCCATGTCGATGGGGTCGCCGATCACCGGCGTGTGGTCCATCCGTTTGTCGAGGCCGTAGACGACCGCGCCTTCAGGGGTGTGGAGCACGGGGTTGATCGCGTCGATCACCGAGTGAGTGACGTTGACGAACTCCAGTTCGACCTGCCCGCTGTCGCCGATCGACATCGTCTCGCCGGCGTCCATCTCGACGAGGTCGTTGTCGACGCTGAACTTCGACTCGTCGTCGATCTCCTGTTCGACGAGGGCGATCGTAAACGGCGTCGCGACGATCGGTGCGTTGTAGCGGTGGGCGAGCTTGGAGATCGCACCGATGTGGTCGAGATGACCGTGGGTCGGGACGATCGCTTTGACGTCGCCTTCGAGCTCGCTCATGACCCGGTCGTCGGGGATCGCACCCATGTCGATCAGGTCGAGACTGTGCATCTGTTCGGTTCGGACGTCGTCGTGGATCAGCACCTGCGAGAGGTTCAGACCCATATCGAAGATGACGACGTCGTCGCCCGCACGGACGGCCGTCATCTGCCGGCCGACCTCCTCGTAGCCGCCGATAGTTGCGATTTCGATTTCCATAGTTTCGAATCCTGCACAGCTCGGTCACGTACTGTGGCCCGCTGTGCGTCGAGCCGCGGAGGGGCCAACTGCCCCGGCGTACCGCGCGTCGGTCTGGCCCCGCTGTGTCGGCCGGCGGTCGACCGCCGAGCGACAGTTACCCGCGGGTGTTGGTAGATGGGGGTTGCACGCGTGGTGTTAAAAACTACGTGGGTTCTCGCAGTTCGCCCCCGCTGGGGGACCCATCAGCCGGCCTGAGCGAACCACACGGTTCCGGTACGTTTATTACTGAAACTGGAGGCAGTGACGGTATGAGTGGACGACCCCTCGACGTCCTCGAGGCGTCGCTGGAGGAGACGGTGACCATCGCGCTGAAGGACGGTACCGCCTACGTCGGGACGCTATCGGGCTACGACCAGCATATGAACGTCGTACTCGAAGCGCCGGGCGAGGCCGCCGACACCGAGGCACTGGGCGACCTGACGGTCGACTCGGTCGAAGACACAACCATTATACGCGGCGATAACGTCGTCTCGATAACTCTATGACCGGAGCAGGAACCCCCTCTCAAGGAAAGAAGAACAAAACGACGCACGTCAAATGCCGCCGCTGTGGCGAGAAGTCCTACCACTCCCGCAAGAAGGTCTGCTCGTCGTGCGGCTTCGGCAAATCCGCCAAACGACGCGACTACGAGTGGCAGTCGAAAAACGGCGAATAACTCTCCTGCGGTCGCCGCACGACGCCGACTTCTCGCCGACCGACACCGACCACTAGCGTCGGCTGTGGCCGGTCCGTTGCTCCACCACGACCCGAGAGTGTCGCCTCTGTGTGTCGCAAAGGTATGCACGAACGTGTGTATATTTGACGAGTAGATGGCTGTGAGGAGGCACAAACACGGGGTTTTTAGCTACTCAACCTCCAACGGTGGTGTATGGAACACGGCCGGGATTCGCACCACCCAGTCGACGGGCCCACAGAGAAATGTGGTGTCGTCGGGATCGCCACGGCGGATCGCCCTGTCGCACGACCGTTGTACTACTCGCTGTATGCGCTCCAACATCGGGGCCAAGAGTCGGCGGGGATCGTCACCCACGACGGCTTCCAGCAGCACAGCCACGTCGACATGGGACTCGTCGGCGATGTCTTCGACGAGGGCGATCTCAATAATCTCAACGGCTCGACGGGGATCGGCCACGTGCGGTATCCGACCGAAGGATCGATCGGCACCTGTTGTGCCCAACCCTTCTCCGTCTCGTTCAAATCGGGCTCGTTGGGCCTCTCGCACAACGGCAACCTCGTCAACGCCGACGAGATCCGCGAGGAACTCGCCGGGCTGGGCCACGCGTTTACCTCCGACGGCGACACCGAAGTCATCGCCCACGACATCGCCCGGAACCTCCTCGAAGAGGACCTGATTCGGGCGGTCAAACGGACCATGGAGCGGATCCACGGCTCGTATTCGCTGACGATCATGCACGACGACGCCGTCATCGGTGTTCGTGATCCGCAGGGCAACCGGCCGCTCTGTATCGGCAAACTGGAGGACGGCTACATGTTGGCCTCCGAATCCGCGGCCATCGACACCCTCGACGGCGAACTCGTCCGCGACGTCAACCCCGGCGAACTCGTCGTGCTCGACGACGACGGCTCCGGCTACGACTCGTATCAACTCGTCGACAAGGACAACACGGCCCACTGCTTTTTCGAACACGTCTACTTCGCTCGGCCCGACTCGGTGATCGACGAGAGTCTCGTCTACGACGTGCGGCGGACCCTCGGCGAGAAGCTCTGGGAGGAAAGCGGGATCGAGACCGACGTCGTCCTTCCTGTCCCGGACTCCGGACGGGCCTTCGCCTCCGGCTACGCCGACGCCGCAGGGGACACCACTGCCGACGGCGAACCCCGTGCGGCCGACGACGACGGCGTCGAGTTCGCCGAGGGGCTGATGAAAAACCGGTACGTCGGCCGGACGTTCATCATGCCGACACAGGACGAACGCGAACGCGCGGTCCGGCTCAAACTCAACCCGATCAAAAGCACCATCGAGGGCAAGACCGTCACCATCATCGACGACTCCATCGTCCGCGGGACGACCTCGAACCAACTGATCGGCCTCCTGAAGGACGCCGGCGCCGAGGAGGTGCATATGCGCGTCGGCTCGCCGCAGATCCTCGCGCCGTGTTATATGGGGATCAACATGGCGACCAGAGAGGAACTGATCGCCGCCGACAAATCCGTCGAGGAGATCCGCGCGGAGATCGGCGCCGACAGTCTGGCCTACCTCTCGATCGATGCCATCGCGGAGGCCCTCGACAACGACCGGCAGGACCTCTGTCTGGGCTGTGTCACCGGCGAGTACCCCTACGACATCGACGGCGAGACCACCGACCGCGAGGTGAGCCGGCCGGCCATCGGCGAACCCGAGGCGTTCGTCGCCGACGACTGAGCCCGACTGGGCGTCACTGACACCCGTTCTGTAACACGGCGGTACCGCAGCCGCACGACTAGGACCCATAAACGGACGACGACCGCGTTACCAGCGGAACGGGAGCAACTGAGCCGAACTGAAACGATCAGTAGACGACGTACAGCAGGCCGTAGACGAGGATCCCGAGACTAAAGGAGATCAGCCACAGCACCGCCGCGATCTGTCCGACGCTCCGGTGTCGACTCCGGTATATCTCTTCGACAGGGCGGCTCACCGCCAAGAGGAGTACGTAGAACAACAGCGGGACACAGACGACCGCCAGAAGGATGTGGATCGCCAACATCGGCAGGTAGAAGAACTGATAGACGGCGTCCGGGCCGCCGAACGTCGAGGGACCCTCGATGCTCACCCGGTAGAGGTAGAACACGAGGAACGCCCCGAAGAGTCCGAAGGAGGCCACCATCAGGTTGCGGTGGGTCGCGACCGCCCCGCGGCGGATCGCTCGCCAGCCGGCGACGATCGTGCCGATGGCAGTGAGGCTGATGACCGCGTTGAGGTGTGGGATGAGGTCGACGAGCGTCTGACTCCGTGGCAGCAGCCACTCGGGGACGACGCCACCGACCGCACTGAACACCAGTCCGAGCGAGACGATACTCAGCACCGCGGTCAGCAGCGGTACCCGCTGTCGTGAGACGAGTTGCATACGCTGATTGTTGGTGGCCGGCGGTCAAAATCGTTTGTTTGTCCGGCCGGCCGACCGGGACATCGAGGCTTCGCTCGGCTGGGACGCCGACCGTGACATCGGGGGGTTCGTCGACCGAGGGTGAGATGTGGGTTCCTCCCCCACTGGGGCGGAAAATCGACAACCCTTTTAGTAACCCTCGGATACGAATGAGTGCGGAAAGACAGAAACCACACGACGAGCGTGGGTAGCCAAGCCAGGCCAACGGCGCAGCGTTGAGGGCGCTGTCCTGTAGAGGTCCGCCGGTTCAAATCCGGTCCCACGCATCGTTAGCGGTTCACGCCGCATACCGATGCTCGGTGTTGTCTCTACGACAGCACCCACGCACATTCTTCCGACGCTACTCGGCGAGCGACCGCTCCGTCGACCCGCCGTGTACGTCCACGCACACAGCAAGCTACGGTACGCCTGTGACACAGCATGAGCTACGGCACGTCCACGACACTCCGCAAGCTACGGTGTCGACTCATACGGTTACACAGAACCGTCACACCGCCGTTGCGAGAACGAGTTTCGGAAAAAGCCCGACGCCCTACGCGTTCTCGTAGTCGCCGCCGTACTTGATGAAGAAGAACGCGAACGAGAGCGTCGAGACCATCGCGAAGAAGGTCGCGATGCCGAGGGTCTTCGCGCTATCCGGGATCTGTGGCGCGCCGCCGCCGCTGTCGCCGCCACCGGTTTCGACAGTCGGGACGTCGTCGCCGACGGCGACCGCGCCGAGCATCCCCAGCGAGGCGTGTGGGTTACACTGATAGTTCGTGATCCCCGCGTACTCTTCGGTGAACTCGAATTCGAACGTAAAGCCCGCCTCGGCTGTGAGTTCGCTTTCGAACTCGGCTGGCCCGTCGGTACTCTCGACGTTGTGTTCGCCGCCCTCGCCGGTCCACTCCCAGATCACGGTCGTGCCCGGATCGACCCATATACCTGCGGGCGCGAAGGCGAGGTTCCCGCCGTTGCCGCTGGCGCCGACCTCGACGGTGACCTCGCTTTCGCCGCGGAGGTCTTCGGTTCCGCCGTCGACGTCTGCGACCTCGCCGAAATCCGGCATTTCACTCTGTGCAGCGGCCGTGCCTGCGGTGGCTGTTGCGGCTCCTGCCGCGGCGGTCGCTCCGGCAGTCGTCCGGAGGAACCCGCGCCGAGAGACTGCGTTGTCGCTCATACCAAGAGGTTTGTCATCGGCCGTAGTGAATACTTTGGTTCGCTGTCGGCCGCGGTGCCGACACAGCCGCCGACTGGTCGGTGGCGAGGCGGCCGGTGTGTTGTCGTTCCGGAACGTTTTTGCTCTCCATCCCGCCTTGTGGGAGTATGACCGATATCGAAGCCGAACTCCGCGAGCAGTTCACCCAGGCCTTCGAGAACGCCGAGTTCCCGGTAACCAGTCAGATGGATCTGGTACCGGCACTCCCCGACGGCCCGGGAACGACCTTCTCGGCCGGCGACCGGAGCCTCTCGGCGATGGAGTTGGCCTCGAAGCTCGGCGGCCATCAGGACTTCCCCTACGAGGACATCGAGAGCCTCGTCGACGACGTGATGGCCGGACTGAAGGCCGAAGACGTGATCTGACTGCTCCGAGAGCTTCTTACTCCCTCGTCTCCAAATCCGGTTGTGCTCATCGAGCCGCTGACTTCCCTGCCCGGATGGTTGGTGCTAGGGGTCGGTCTCGGCGCGGTCGCGTCGGTGGTCGTCGGAGCGGTGTTCTACTTCGGCGACCGGCTGTTTCCCGCCACCGACCACGGCGACCACTACCGCCGAGTCGACGGCACCCTGCGCCGTCACGCCGAGGTCCGCTCGTACCTCAACGCTATCGGCGAAGGGTTCGTCGAAAACGCCGACATCGATGGCTTCACCGCTGCGTTCTATCTCCCCGACCGGGACGTCGTGGTGACGTTCGATCCGCGGGTGTTTTTCGGCCTCGAAGCGGCCGCGACCTACGTCGTCCTCTGTGAAGACGAGATGCCGATCGGCCAACTCGGCCGCCGGCTCCCCTTCGAGGTCGACGAGCCCGCGGGGTCCCAGCGCCGCGGCCCCGTCGACCGATCGGTGACCAGCGCGTTCGACGAGCTCGGATTGGACGCCGGCGCCACCGAAGACGAGATCCGGAGCGCCTACCGCTCGCTGGCCAAGGAGGCCCACCCCGACCGCGGCGGGACCGAAGCCGAGTTCAAACAGCTCCAAGACGCCTACACGACTGCCAAGGAGTACGCCGATTGAGCCGTGACTCGGATCCAATCGTCAGTAGTGATTGAGTGATCGAGAACGGCTGTCAGTTCCGATCGGCAGCGTTTGTTTGAACAATGAGGTCGGTGCCGGTGATTTCGAACCGTGCACCACCGAGGTCGCTGTCGGTGACACCGATCCGCCAGCCGTGTGCGTTCACGATGCGTTTGATGATCGCCAATCCGAACCCGGTCCCCTGTTCGTTCGTCGTAAACCCCGTCTCGAAGATCTGGTCTTTTTTGTCGTCCGGGATGGGGTCCCCGTCGTTTTCGACGTAGAACCCCGATTCGTCCTCCAGCAGGCCGACGCTGATCGTCACGTCGTCGCCACCGTGTTCGATGGCGTTTCGGAAGAGGTTCTCGAAGACTTGCCCCAGCCGAATTTCGTCGGCCTGAATCCGGACGTTCGTCTCGGCCTGCAGCGATGCGTTCTTTTGATCAATATTGTTCCAACTCGACAGCACGAGTTTGTCGAGCGACACCGGTTTGGTGTCGGTTACTTCTTGGCCCTCTCGGGCGAGGACGAGCAGCTCACTGATCAGTGTCTCCATCCGGTCGAGTGCGCGAGCGACGGTTTCGAGATGGTCGCTATCGGCCTCCTCGCGGGCCAGTTCGAGGTAGCCGTCGGCGACGCTCAGTGGGTTCCGCAAGTCGTGGGAGACGATCGAGGCAAACCGTTCGAGCTGTTCGTTTTTGCTCCGGAGTTCGAGTTCGCGCTGCTTGCGTTCGGTAATATCGTGTGTGAAGCCAGCGACGCGGACGACCGACCCCGTCTCGTCGCGGATCGGCTCGGCGTGGGACTCGACCCATCTGGTCGTGTCTCCCTCGATCCGGTACTCGATCTCCTGTGGGTTGCCCTCCGAGACTCGTTTCATTGCGCCTTCGAGATCGTCGACGTCGTCCGGATGGGTTGCCCGGAGAAACGCCGCCGGGTCCTGGTATAGTGTCTGGACCGATTGGTCGAACATCTCCTCGTAGCGCGAGTTGATGTATTCGAGTTCGGTCCAGTCGGCCGAAAAGATCCATAGCACGTCGTGGGTGTTCTCGGCGAGTTCGCGGAGCTGTCGTTGGGTACGATTCGCAACCGCTTCGGCCCGTCGACGCTCGACGTGTGTCGTGATCTTGGTCGCCAACAGCTCGTACTGGTTTTTGACCCTCTTTTTGATGACGTAGTCGGAGACCCCCGCCGAGATCGCTTCGCTGGCGATCGTCTCGCTGCCCGTGTCGGTAAACAGTATAAACGGGAGCTCCGGGTCGACCGTTCGAACCTCATCGAAAACGTCGAGGCCGGTCAGTTCCGGCATCGCGTAGTCGCTGAGTACACAGTCGACCGCTTCGGTCGCAACGATCTCGGCGACTTCCTCCGAGTCGGTCGTCCACTCCACGGTAAAGCGGTCGTCCTCCCGTTCGAGATTTCCGGCGACCATCCGTGCGAAATCCGGCTCATCGTCGACGTGGAGGATACGGATCTCCGAGCGTGGTGCGACCCGAGTCTGTGATGAAGCAGTCATAAATGGTTCCTGAAACTGCAACCACTGCTGATTGTCTTAGCGGTGTTTTATCAACCAGAAATAAATACGTTTGGAGTATTTATTGTAAACTAAATTTACATATTGTCCCACATTTGTTGAGTTATGTATGCTTCCAGAGCCACGGCGTCAGCGGTTGATGCAGTGAGTACAGAGCGGTACTGTAGACTGCGATCAGCACGGCTGCTCGCCGCTTAAAAATGGGGAAACTGAGTTGGGATCGGTTCAGTCGTCGGCCGGGGCCGCGCCGCTGCCGCCTTCGGCCTGCTGTTTGGTCCACGAGAGCTTGCCACCCGCGGCGAGGATGTCGCGCTCGCGTTCGGAGGCGTCGAGTTCGGCGGTGAACTCCCACTCGCCGTTGACGCTGACGGTGAACTCATCGTCGCCGGAGCGGACGCCCTCGCCGATGTCGTCGACGATCTCGATGTCGTCGCCCTGATCGATCTTCGCGTAGGTGTCTTCGTCGATCTGGAGCGGGACGATCCCGAAGTTGAACAGGTTCGCCTTGTGGATGCGGGCGAAGCTCTGGGCGAAGACGGCCTCGATACCGAGGTACATCGGACAGAGCGCCGCGTGTTCACGCGAGGAGCCCTGGCCGTAGTTCTCGCCAGCGACCAGCACGCCGCCGGGAGCGGCCTTGGCGCGCTCGGCGAAGGTGTCGTCGACACGCGAGAGGGTGAACTCCGAGAGCTTCTCGATGTTCGACCGGTACTTCAGGATGTCTGCGGTGGCGGGGATGATGTGGTCGGTCGTGATGTTGTCGTCCATCTTGAGGATGGTTTCGCCGCCGACCGTGTCACCGAGGGGGTCCTTCAGCGGCACGTCGCCGATGTTCGGCCCTTTGATGAGCTCGTCGTCGATCGCCTCGTCGGGCGAGATGAGATCCGCCTTCGAGCCGTCGTACTTCTCGGGCAGCTCGATACCGGGAGCTTCGAGGTCGTGTTCCTCGGCCAGATCCCGTGGGTCGACGATCTCGCCGGCGATGGCCGCCGCGGTGGCGACTTCCGGCGAACAGAGGTAGACGTTGTCGTCTTCGATCCCCGAGCGACCCTCGAAGTTGCGGTTGAAGGTACGCAGCGAGACCGAATCCGAGGCGGGCACGTGGCCGATGCCGATACAGGCACCACAGGTCGCCTCCGAGAAGTTGACACCGGCGGCCATCAGTTCCGCGACGTGGCCCTGTCGGGCGAGGATCTCGGCGGACTGCTTCGAGGCAGGCGCGATGATCATCTCGGTGTGTTTGGCCACCTCGTTGCCTTTGAGCATCTTCACCGCGGGCAGGATGTCCTCGTAGCTGCCGTTGGTACAGGAGCCGATCATGACCTGCTCGACGCGCTCGCCTTCGACCTCGCGGACGGGCACGACGTTGTCGGGCATGCTCGGCGTAGCGATGAGCGGTTCGAGCTCCGAGAGATCGATGGTGATCTCGTCGGCGTACTCGGCGTCCTCGTCGGGGCCGAGCTCGACGAACTCGTCGGCGCGGCCGACGCGTTCGAGGTAGTCTTTGGTCTGCTCGTCGGTCGGGAAGATCGACGAGGTCGCACCGAGTTCGGTACCCATGTTGGTGATCGTCGTTCGCTCGGGGACGGTGAGCGACTCGACGCCGGGACCGGTGTACTCGAAGACCTTGCCGACGCCACCCTTCACGCTGAGGCGGCGGAGCATCTCGAGGATGACGTCCTTCGCGGAGGCCCAGCCTTCGAGCTCGCCCTCAAGTCGGACGTTGACGACTTCCGGCATCTCGACGTAGTAGGCGCCGCCACCCATGGCAACGGCGATATCGAGGCCACCCGCACCGATGGCGAGTTGGCCAAGGCCGCCGGGGGTCGGTGTGTGGCTGTCCGAACCGAGCAGCGTCTTGCCGGGGGCGGCGAAGTTCTCCTTGTGGACGTTGTGGCAAATACCGTTGCCGGGTCGGGAGAAGTGCGCGCCGAAGGTGCCAGCGGCCGAGCGGAGGAAGCGGTGGTCGTCGGTGTTTTTGAAGTCGAACTGATAGGTCTGGTGATCGCAGTACTGCGCGGCCAGCTCGGTCTGGACGTCTTCGAGGCCCAGCGCCTCGAACTGGAGCCAGACCATCGTGCCGGTGGTGTCCTGCGTCAGCGTCTGGTCGATTTCGATACCGATCTCCTCTCCGGGGGTGAGTTCCCCTTCGACGAGATGATCGTCGAGGATCTTCTCTGTGAGCGTCTGTCCCATAACACTCGCCGATGGTCCCTACGCGGGTATAAATCCCGCGTATTTCTCGACTGTTAACCGTGTGGAATCGACCGCCGACATCCCCGTCGAGACGGCTCACCACCCCTACGCCATCGATTTTCGAGAATCGAACCAGTCCGATCTCGGTACTGTTTAGTCGGTTCCGACGGAGCCTCGGCCATGTTCGAATCAGGCGCGTTCGTCGGTCAGCATCTCACGCCGCTCGACGAGAGCCAACGCCAGCCCAACGGCGTCGACCTCACGGCTGCAGTGATCTACGAGCAGACGGGCACTGGGCGGATCGACCGCGACGACAAGACGATCGGCGACCGCGAGGAAATCGGCCCGGTCGACGGCACCTACCGGCTCGATCCGGGCGCGTACATCGTTCAGTACGGCGAGACCGTCCACATCCCGGAGGATCATATCGGCTTCATCTACCCGCGGTCGTCGCTGATGCGGAACTCGTGTATGCTCCACACCGCGGTCTGGGATGCGGGCTACGAAGGGAAAGGCGAGGGCCTCCTGGAAGTCCACCACGAGATCGAGATCGAACAGGGCGCACGCATCGCCCAGCTCGTCCTCGCCGAGGCCGACCACGAGGGCACCTACGACGGGAGCTATCAGGGCGAACACGTCGACTGATACCGATGGGAGTACCTGTCGGAGTCGTACTACTGCGTGTTTTCGTGGAGTGGATTTGGAAGGCGGTCGCCGAGGATAGCTGTGGTAGCCACTCCGCAGACGATGCCGAGGGCCAGACCGATGACCTCACCGAACAGCATATTCCCGGCGATCGCGGTGCCGAAAAAGACCGCCCCACCGACGAGTACGACCGTCCAATCACGTAGCTCATCGATGATGATCGCTTTCAGCCCAGCGACCAGTTCCGTGAGGAGACCCATACGGGCGCATCAGGATGTCAGTACAAAACCATTTTGATCAACAGCACAGCCCCATGACCATACTGCCTTCTGGAACGGTTTGGCTGCGCCACCGCGGGGACGGCTCACTCGTTCGTCGGTCGGAGACCGTCGACTGAGCTACTCGACGTCCTCGAACGGCGCGTCGACGAGTTCGGCGGCGGCGTCGGCCTCGGTGTCGTCCACCAGCGAGGCGAGATAGGGGGCGTCGGGATTGAAATGCCGGTGGGTGAGCGTCGAGGCGGCGTGATCCAGCGCCAGCGCCAGACTCGACGTCGTCTGGACGAGCCGGTGGCGGATCCCGCGGTTGCGGTCGTGGACGTAGAGTTCGATCTCGTCGGTCGGCAGGAAGATGTCGACCGGTTTGAGGATGACGTCGTAGGAGCGCTGGGTGTGGCTGAACACGAGCGCGTCGGCCAGTGGCTCGTCGCCGAACTTGACGATCTCGGGGTCGACCGCCCAGCCGGGGTCGAGCCGCCGATTCAGCGCGCGATAGTTGATGACGTTGCGGACGGTTGTCCGCTCGCGGATCGTTTCGAGGTCGACCCGCGGCTCGGATTTGAACACGGTGACGAGCCGCCTGACCAGCACGTCGATCGACTCCGAGGGGACCTCGTCGGCCGCCGACTCGTCGGCCGTGGCTGTGGGCACGGACGAATCGGCCTCGGCAGCGGGGTCGGTGTCAGTCATGCGCTGGCTCGCTGTCACCTCACGCTTGGATCCACTCCCTCAAAAATTGCTCGTACGGCCGCCGGTTCCCCGCGATATCGATGCGTCTGAACGGTGCTGTCGTTCAAGCCGTTCACGACGACGCAGAGAAAGCGGGCTGGGAGGGAGTTGAACCACGGTCGCAGCAAGCTGCTCCCTGATTCAACGCCCTCGACAGTCGCTTCGCTCTCCACGTTGTTCCGAGCAGAAGCGGGCTGGGAGGGAGTTGAACCCCCGACCGTCTGGTTAAAAGCCAGACGCTCTCCCTAACTGAGCTACCAGCCCTCACTCGAATTTGCCCACACGCGGTCATAAGCGTTTACATCGTTCGCCGCCGCGGGCTGCGGTCACACTATCCCGTCGACTGACAGGAGCTACCCGTCCCGCTCGAAGTACGTCGACAGCGCGTCGGCGACGACCGCGCCGGGGTCGCGGTTGGCCATCGAGGCCCGGTGGCGGAGTTCGACGTACAGCTCCGGTGGCAGCGTCATCGATAGCTGGCCGGGCGTCAGCCCGTGGTCCCGAAGGGCGGCCTCGACGTCGGACCCGTTGTTGATCTCGCTGGCGACCGACCGGATGTCCCGTACCGTGAGGTCGGCATCCAGACTCGCCCACGCCAGCAGATACCGGTCTTCGGTCGGCACACGGGCGATATGTTTGGCCGCCGTCGGAGCGATATGCCCGCGGGCGACGTGTCGACGGATCGACTGTGGTAGGTCGTGGACACGGGCCCACTTCCGGATAAACGAGACGGTCACGCCTTCGCCGGCTCGCTCGGCGGCCTGCTTGTACGAGCCGACGCCGCGGACCAGCGCCGCACACGCCGCCGCGCCCCGCAGCATCAGCACGTGGTCGTTGCCGCCGACCGCGCCGGTGGCGAACTCGGCGACGACATCGGCGGCTTCCTGTACGCTGGCGGGATCGTCGGGATCGAAGCCGACCGCTTCGGCGGCCCGCTCGCCGGTGATCGCCGGATCCGCACGCACGACGGGGGTGCCGACCGGTGTGTCTCGGTCCGAGCCGTACTCCTCACTCATCGACTGATCCAACAGCCGCCATGGTCAAAAGTATCGCGCACACTGACGGGCCGTCGACATCGATCGTGGTCGACCGAGAGTGAGACCGGCGGCCCTACGGACACAGCAGTGTGGCGTCGGCCGCGTCGACATCGTCGCCGTCGGGATCGTCGGCCTCGGCCTCGGCTTCGGACGTCTCGGCATTCTCGTCGTCGGCGTCACTGTCGCTGTCACGCTGCGCCGACAGGTGTTCCCAGACTTCCGCACAGCCGGCGCCGTCGGAGAGATCTGCCAGATGGTCCGTCTCGTCGCTCATAGAGTCGCCTCCGTAGGTACTGCTGTCATCGATACCTCGTAGACACCCATCACGCTTAACCACCGTCTAACCCGTAACACTGGCCCGCGCTCTGTGATAGGGGAGACTCTTGCGCCTATCACCGACGCCGAAACTGGGGCCGAATCGAATCCGGGCGGTCGAATCACCCTCCGGAGTGGCGTCAACGGTGCGGTCAGTGATTGCAGCGGTCGACTGATACACCTCCGTGGGGCGCCTACCGATCCGCAATGAGTGTCGCCCTGCGAATCCTCGACGACGGCGCGTGGCTCTCGGTCGACGACCAGCGCCGGGTCAGCGTCAGCGAACTGTGGCGGCTCGACGCCCCCGAGTTCTGTGACTGTGACCTCGTCGACTTCATCGCCGAGGGGTTTACCGAGGTGTCGGCCGACGGCCGCGAGGTGGCGGTCACCACCTACGGGAAGTGTATCGCCTGCGGCGAAAGCGGCGTTCCCGGCAGACTCCCAGTCGGCCGGATCCGCGAGGGGAGCTACGAGGGGTACGACCGCCAACACGTCGTGTTGCGGCCGATCGAACGCCGGGGGTAATTGTCGGCAACATCATCCGGTATACGGAACCACCGGGGAGGGTTGACGCGGCAACCGGCTGTTTACGTGTGGGGGGTTTGGGAGGAGACATGCCAACCGACGTCGAGCGATGGAAATCAGAGGTCTACGGCAACGAGATCCGGGAGCATCTCTTCCGGTTCGCCGAGGAGGGCTGGGAGTCGATTCCGGAGGACGAACACGACGCGTGGTTCGAGCGCTTCAAATGGTGGGGACTGTACCACCAGCGAAATGGTCAGGAAAGCTACTTCATGATGCGGATCGGCACGCCCAACGGCGTGCTCGAACCGGGCCAGACCGAGGTCGTCGCCGAGATCGCCGACGAGTACGCCCGCGGTCCCGAAACGAACCCCGAGTTTGGCGATGGCTACGTCGACTGGACGACCCGCCAATCGATCCAGCTCCACTGGATCAAACTGGAGGATATCCCCGCGATCTTCGAGAAACTCGAAGCCAACGGGCTGTCGACCCAGCAGGCCTGTGGCGACTCCTGGCGGAACATCGTCGGCAACCCGATGGCCGGGAAGGCCCCGGAGTTCGTCGACGCCCTCCCCGTAATCGAAGAACTCAACGAGACGTTCAAAGGCAACGAGGACCACGCGAACCTCCCGCGCAAATGGAAGGTCTCGGTCACCGGCTCGCCCGACGGCTCGGGACAGGGCGACATCAACGATCTCGCGCTCGAACCCGCCTCCAAGGAGATCGACGGCGAGGAAGTACGGGGTTTCAACGTCCGCGTCGGCGGCGGCCTCTCGCGGAACGAACCGCGCTTGGCCCGCGATATCGATGTCTTCGTTCGCCCGGAGAACGCCGTCGAGGTCGCCGGCGGCATCTCCGCGCTGTTCCGTGAGCACGGCGACCGCGAGGACCGGTACAACGCCCGGATCAAGTTCCTCGTCGACGAGTGGGGGCCCGAAAAGCTCCGCCGCGTCTTGCAGGAGGACTTCGTCGACTTCGAACTCGAATCGGCCGGCGAGGACATCCGCGAGCAGTACACCTACAACGCCGGCGGCGAGGAACACGGCGACTTGATCGGCGTTCACGAACAGCGCGACGGCAACTACTACGTCGGGCTCAACGTCTTGGTCGGCCGAATGGGTGCCGACGATACCCTTGAACTCGCCCGACTCGCCGAGGAGTACGGCTCCGGCGAGGTCCGGATCAGCCAGCGGCAGAACGTGATGATTACGGACGTGCCCGAGGCGGACCTCGACGACCTGCTCGACGAACCGCTCCTTGAGGACTACTCGCCGGACCCCCATCCGTTCATGCGTGGCTCGGTCGCCTGTACCGGAACGGAGTTCTGTTCGCTCTCGATCGTCGAGACGAAGAACCGTCAAGTACGGTACGCACGGTGGCTCAAGGAGAACGTCGACCTCCCCGAGGGCGTCGAGGACTTCCACATTCACCTCTCGGGCTGTACGGCCTCCTGTGCCCAGCCGCAGATCGCCGACATCTCGCTGCGCGGGATGAAAACCCGGAAGGACGGCGAGCCGGTCGAGGCCCTCGACATCGGACTGGGCGGCGGCCTCGGCGAGAACCCGCAGTTCGCCGACTGGGTCGGCCAACGCGTGCCGGCCGACGAGGTCCCCGGCGCGATCGAGAACCTGCTGGCGACGTTCGAGGACAACCGCGAGGGCAGCGAAACCTTCCGCGAGTTCATCGCCCGCCACGACGAGGAGGAACTAGAGGAGTTCATCGAGCCCGAGGAGACCAGCTACGAGGATCCCTACATGCACAACACCAAGATGACGTGGTACCCCTACGCCGAAGACGACGACATGGACGCCTCGCCCGCCCCGACCGACGGTGACGGCAACTCCATCGTCGCCGACGACTGATCGCCGGCCGACTGCGCGGCGGTAGCCGGATGCTACCGTCTGGTAGTCGACGCCTACCGACGGCTCATCGCACGAGATAGTAGGGATCGCTTTCGATCCGCTCGGCGAGGAACGCCTCCATATCGCCGGCCCGAACCCCCATCACGTTCAGTCCGTCGAGCAGATAGTGATCCATCACTCCCGCGGCCACCATGTCGTCCCGGAGGCCGCGGCGGTTCCAGAAGTAGAGGTAGTTGTTCTTGCTGTAGGTTCGTTGGGTGATCGATTCGGTCGACCCGTCGGCACGGAGTTCACCCTCGATTTCGATCGTCGAGGCGTAGGGGACGTCACAGATGCGTTCGATATAGTGAAGCTGTGTCGAGATCAGCCACGGCGTCCCGATGTTGAGACAGAGGACGTTGTCGTCGCTAAGTCGGCCGTAACAGCCCGCCGGCGAGAAGGTGTCCCGGAACGTACAGTCGGCGAACCGATACGGCCCCCCGACGAGGATCGAGTGGAGTGGATCCGGCGTCCGGTAGTCGGCGTCCTCGAAGAACAGTCCCGAGAACGCACCCAACTCCGGCGGCGTGTCGTCGACGTCGAACCGACGGGTCTCCCGGAACGATTTGGTGAATCCCGGCACCAACACCGACTCGAAGGCCCGGTCCAGCCGGTCGACGATGGCCTCGTAGGGGTCGCCGCCGAGTGCGGTTTTGACGTCGCTCAGCCCGATATGGACGAAGACGATGTCGTCGGTGTAGCCCTCGATGATCGTATCGAGGAGGGATCCGTCGATCGGCCCGACCGACCGGCTTCGCTGTTTGTACAGGTAGTGGGTGGCACTACACCACGCCGTTTCGGGGAGGTGTGTGACGCGCTGGATGGCGCGGCGAGCGGTCGACCGAGAGCTGTGTGAACTGTTTCGAATCATATTGATCGAACCGCGAGCAACTGATATCGACCGCCGTTTCCCTGTCGCAAGACGTTTGCCGGCTGATCGGGCGTAGTCCGACTCGGTACTGGAAGCCATCGGCCGATCACACTTCAGTAGGTGGGGCATAACAAACCGTACAACCCACTGCTGGCCATCCATGCCAGATTCGAATTGGGTGCAGGCGATCGATCGAACAGCGCCGAGTCGACCGCAGGCCGGCGGGCGCGACCGCCGTGATCACTGATGCGGGTTCAGTTCGACGTGACACACCCCGCACACGTCCATCTGTTCAAGAACGCGATCCGGACGCTGGCGGCCGACGGCCACAGCGTCGCCGTCGCCGCCCGGGAGAAGGAAGTGACGACGGCGCTGCTGGAGGCATACGGGATCGACCACACGGTGCTCTCCTCGAAGGGCCGGAGCATCGCGGCGCTGGTCGCCGAATGGTCGCTCCGCGAGCTCCGGACGATCAGCTATACGCGGGCATTCGATCCCGACGTGATCGTTAGCCGGGCGCTTCCCTCGGCGGTCCACGCGGCGGCGCTGACCGGTGCCTCGAGCGTGGTCTGTACCGACACCGAGTACGCCCGGGGGATCGCCACCCTGATCGGCCCCTTCGTCGACTACTGGTGGACGCCCGCATGGTTCACCGGCGACTACGGCGACCGCCAGCGCGTCCACGAAGGCGTCGACGAACTCGCCTACCTCCACCCCGACCGGTTTTCGCCCGACCCCGATCGACTCCGGGAGTACGACATCGATCCAGCGGAGCGCTACTTCGTCCTCCGGTTCGTCTCGATGGGGGCTCACCACGACCGCTCGCGGGCGGGGTTTTCGCCGGCGGGCAAACGTCGGCTCGCCGAGGCGCTGTCGGCCCATGGGACGGTCTACATCTCCGCGGAGGGGTCGCTTCCGGACGGTATTGCCGGGGAGCCGGTACCGGTGGAGCCGGCCGACATCCACCATCTGCTGGCGTTTGCCGATCTGCTCGTCGGCGACAGCGAGACGATGGCGACCGAGGCCGCCCTGCTGGGAACGCCGACGATTCGGGCGAACTCCCATGCGACCGACGAGGCTCTCGGGGTGTTCGTCCGGCTCGACGACTACGGGCTCGTCGACTCGATCAGCGACGAAACGACCGCCCACGAGCGGGCCATCGAGCTGGCCACCGACCCAGCCGCAGGCGATCGGTGGGACCAGCGGCGGGCGGCGCTGCTGGAGTCGACCCCCGACGTGACCGGCCATCTCCTCGGTGTGATCGAGGAAGCCGCCGATGGAGGTGGTCGATGACTTCGACCCGACCGGCAGACGCGGAGTTACGGGTGTTGAGCCTCGTCACGAACCACCGGGCCCGGTTCTATCGTCAGCAGGTCGACCGGCTCCGGGGGCGTGGAATCGGCGTCGACGTCCTCACGGTGCCGGACGGCGACGGCGGCGGCAGAGGACCGCACGACTACGCCCGGTTCTACGTCGCGGCCTTCCGGGCCAGCCGCGGGGCCTACGACCTCGTCCACGCCAACTACGGGCTGTCGGCCCCGCCGGCGGTGATCCAGCGGAACCATCCGACAGTCGTCTCGCTGTGGGGCAGCGATCTGTTGGGTACCTACGGACCGATCGGCCGGCTGTCGGCCCGGCTGGCCGACGAGGTGATCGTCATGTCCCCGGAGATGGCCGCCGAACTCGACGGCGACTGCCACGTCATTGCCCACGGCGTCGACAGCGAGCGGTTCCGACCGGAGCCACAGGCCGACTGCCAGGAGACCCTCGGATGGGCACCGGGGAGTGCCCACGTGCTGTTTCCGTACCCGCCGACACGCGATGTAAAAGATTACCCGCGGGCCGAGCGGCTCGCCGCGGCCGCCGAGGGCCGGCTGTCGCGGCCGGTCGAACTCCACACCGTCAGCGGCGTCGACCACGAGGAGATGTACCGCTACATGAACGCCGCGGACGCGCTGCTGTTGACCTCCCGCCGCGAGGGGTCGCCCAACTCGGTCAAGGAGGCGATGGCCTGTAACCTCCCGGTGGTTGCGACCGACGTCGGCGACGTCGCCGACCGGCTGGCGGACGTCGAGCCGTCGGCAGTCCACACCGACGACGACGCCCTCGTGGATGCACTCGTCGACATCCTTCGGCGTGGCGAGCGGTCCGACGGCCGCGAGCGGATCGCCGAGATCAGCCTCGCCGGACAGATCGATCGCCTCGTCGGCGTCTACCGGCGCGCATGCGACGACTGAGTGGGATATCGGGGCCCACGTGGCGATGGATTTTTACTCGTAGACGCCGGTTATTCGCTACCTACCAACGGCCCAGTCGTTGAGGGAGCCGTAATCTATGACTACCAACACCGACACGGAGACACGCGCGCAAGTCGACGTGATCAACTTCTGGTGTGTGGTAGTGCTGGTCGTCTCGGCGGCCTCGGTCGCGGGTGTCGTAGGTGCGGCAGTCGTCGCCGGTGAGTTCGCCGACCGTAACTTCAACTCCGATCCCGCCAACGCGACCGAGACGGGCGTCATCATGGAAACCAACGTCGACGGAAAGACCAGCGTTCGATGGTCCGAGAAGGGCGATGCGAAGTTCTTGGAGCTCCACGTCGACGGCGAGCGGGTCGACGCGCTCAACTACGTCGGCGACGAGGTGACCATGGAGGCCGAATCCTTCGAGGTCGTCGCCGTCTACGAGGGCCGAGAGACCGAGGTCATTGATAGCCACGGCCTCTAACGGGAGTAGGGACTACTTACCCCGCGGCTAACTACCGGGGTTCGGTTTCTGTGTGCGGATTCCGGCCGCTGTCGCCTCGCCGACTCGTCTACGGGATCGTTTGCTACCGGCAGCCGGCGAGCCGACGGCACAAGCGACCTATAACAAAGCGCGTCTCGTGACAGTCTCGGGTAGTCCGCACGCCGCATGGCGGCTCGGCGGCGTCGGGGCGCATCTATGACTGACACCAGACGACAGGCGACGGTTCTGAAGGCACTGCTCGCGGTCGGCTGTCTCGCGTTCGCCGGCGCGCTCGTGGCCGCCTACAGCCGGCCGGCGACCGGCTACGAGCTTTCGATCTACCGGTCGACGCCGGTCGGCTTCTGGATCGGCGTCGTCGTCGCCGGCGTCCTCGGGCTGACGGTCGCGTTCTCCCCGCCGGCTGCCCGCGGGATTCGGGCGATCGGCCTCGGCCTTGTGACGGGCGTAGCGCTTGCGGTCTTCGCGCTGCCGCTCGTGCGTGGCTACTTCTTCTACGGGGCCGGCGACTCGATGACCCACCTCGGCTGGGCCCGTGAGCTTCACGCCGGAACCCTGAGCCCGCTTGAGTTCGTCTATCCGGGGATCCACACGACCGCAGCGTATCTGGCTGAACTCAGCGGCTTCGCGCTGACCGACACCCTGCAGTTCGTCCCGCTTGTGGTCTTTCCGATCGTGAGCGTCGTCTTTACCGCACTGTGCGTGCAGTATCTCACAGGCAACAGGTGGGGCCTGCCGGTCGGCGTCGCCGTCGGTCTGCTGTTGGTCCCGATCAACCACCTCAGCATCCATCTGCTGGCCCACCCGTCGAGTCAGGCGGTGTTGTTCCTCCCGCTGGTGTTGTATCTCGTCTTGCGGTTCGTCACCGCTCCGGACGATGGGTCGACCCTCGGGACGCCGATCGGGATCGCGCTGGCGGTCGTCTGCGTGGCGATGGTGTTTATTCACCCACAGGAGACGCTGAGTCTCCTGCTGTTGCTCGGCGGGATCGCAGTCGTCCAGCTGGCGGCCACCCGGTGGCGACCGACCAGCCGGATCGCTCGCCACCGCCCGATCTACGCCCACGCCGCGCTGACGTTTCTCGTCTTCGCCACGTGGCTCCCCCAGCACGACCGGCCCGTCGGGCGGATCCGGTTCGTCGCCTCGCAGTTCCAACAGGTGGGTGTGACCGCGGGCGCGGAGAGCACCGACACGCAGGCCGCGTCGCTGGCGGCCCTCGGCGGCAGCATCGAGGAACTGTTCGTGAAACTGTTCGGCGTCGCGTTGCTCGTCTCGGTGATCGCGGCGGCGCTGATGGTGGCCGCCCTGCTCGGTCGACTCGACGACCGACCGACCGACCGGCGGGCACTGGTGACGTATCTGACCGCCGGGCTCGTCCCGCTCGGGTTTGCGTTTCTCGCCGTGTTCGCGGCCGATCAGGGGGACCACTACTTCCGGTTTCTGGGATTCATCATGGGTCCGGTGACGATTCTGGGGGCGGTCGGGATCGTCGCCCTCGTCGGGCGGGTCGACGGCGTCGTCTCGCGGCGAACGGTCGCCGCGGGGCTGGTAGTCGTCCTGACGGTGGCGATGGCCGCACAGGCGGCGGCGATACATCCCTCGCCGTACTACTACCAGTCGAACGGCCACGTCACCGAGCGCTCGATGGCGGGCCACACGGTCGCTTTCGACCATCGCGTCGAAGACACCGTCTTCATGGGGACCAGAAGCGGCCCCCGCCGGTACGTCCAGACCTACTACGGCCGGCCGACGGCCGATCGGGTTGAATTCCCCGATGTCGGCGTTCCCGGACCGGTGTTCAACACCAACCTGTCGACGGCGTACGACGACGACCGGTATCTCGGGATACAGGAATCGAACTACGCCACCGAAGTCGAACTCTACGATGGACTCCGGTACACCGACGACGGGTTTGCGGCCCTCGAACGGCGGGGCAACATCTACCGTGTACAGGACAACGGCGGCTTTCGACTGTACCTGATCGACAACGGGGAGTAATTCATGTCCTTCGCCGACCGCATCGCCGCCGGCGTCAAAGCGAGTTTCGGGGCCCGGATCGTCAAGATCGCCACCAACGCACTGCTGTTGGTGATTCTCACCCGATTCCTGTTTACCACCGACCAGTACGGCCTGCTGTATACGGTCGTCTCGGTCGTCGGCGTCGCCTCGATGTTTGCGACCCTCGGGTTGCCCTCCTCGGCGGCCCGCTACGTCGCCGAGTACTCCGAGGTCGACCCTTCGCAGGTCCCCCGGATCCTCGGGATATCGCTGCTGTTCGTCGCCGGCTTCGGCCTGCTGACGGCGGTCGTCATCGCCGGCTTCGACGGGCCGATCACGGCGCTGGTCGGCGAGGCGGCGATCGCACCGTTGCTGTCGCTGGCGGCCGTCTACGTCGTCTTCGAGTCGCTGCATAAGTACCTGACTGCCGTCCTCCAGGGGCTCAACGAGATCCCCCTGAGCGCGGGGCTCAACGCGACCGCCCAGATCGGCCGACTCGTGTTCGCGGTGGGGCTCGTCGTCGCCGGCTTCGGAGTGTGGGGTGCGCTGGCGGGCTATCTGCTGGGCTTCGTGCTCTCAGTGACGATCGGCGGCTGGCTGCTCTACAGCCGGATCTATACGTCGCTGCCGACCGCGTCCGAGATGGAAGACGGGCTAGCGCGGCGGCTCGTCGAGTACAGCGTCCCGCTGACCGCGACCCGCGGGGCAACCGTCATCGACAAAAAGGTCGACACGATCCTCGTGACGTCGCTGGCGGGGCTGACGCCGGCGGCCTACTACGCGGTCGCCAAACAGGTCGCCGATGCCTGCGTCTCGCCGGCGAGTTCGCTGGGGTATACGATCTCGCCGGCGTTCGGCGAGGACAAGGCCGGCGACCGTCTCGAACGGGCCGCCCGGCTCTACGAGTACTCGCTGGAACACGTGTTGATCTTCTACATCCCGGCGACTGTCGGGTTGATTTTGGTCGCCGAGCCGACGATGCGGCACGTCTTCGGCGCGTCGTATCTCGGTGCGACGCCGGTGGTACAGGTGTTCAGCCTCTTTATTCTCGCCAACGCGGTCAACAAGATCACCACCGATAGCCTCGACTACCTCGGGCGGGCCCGGATTCGGGCGATCTTCAAAGGCGGGATGGCCATCAGTAACGTCTCGCTGAACCTGCTTTTGATCCCGATCTACGGAGCGACCGGCGCGGCGGCGGCGTCGGTCGTCACCTTCGGGGCCTACACGCTGCTCAGCGTCTACATCATCTCGACCGAGCTACCGATCCGGTTCCGGGTCGTCACTGGCTCGGTCGCCCGGATCGGCCTCATCGCCGGAATAATGGGCGTGGGAGTGTGGCTCCTTCGCCCCTACGTGAGCGGCGTCTTCACCCTCGGTGCGGTTATCGCTACGGGGGGCGGGATCTGGTTGGCGCTGTCGGCGGCGTGGGGCGTCATCGACATCGAACAGCTGTGGTCGTACGTCGCGCCCTCCTCGTCGACTGCCGACGCCGACTGAGCTAGTCGTCCGAGGCGGCCTCGGATTCGACGGCTCCTTCGTCAGCCGCCTCGTCGGCCACGGTGCGCTCCTCCGGAACGCTCGCACGGATCGCCTCCTGAAGCCGGACGGTCCATCGGGCCTCCTCGACCGAGACCGCCGGCTCGGTGCCGGTCAACAGCGCCTCGGCCTCCCGATCGAACTGGTAGTAGCTGCCGTTGCGCTCCACCGCCGTCTCCCATTCGCCGGCGCGTTTGTCCGCGAGGACGACCCCGGCGTTGGCGGCGGTCCCCCGGATCCGGTCGGCGATCTGGTCGATATTGTTCCGGGCACGGGCCAGCGGCGAGGCCTTGTAATCACGGTCGAGCCGGACCAGCGTCTGGGAGACGAGATCCGCTGCCAGCGTCGACTCCGAGCCGTGGACATACAGAATGCGGACCGGCTTGGTACCGGAGAGCATCGTGATCGAACACAGCGCACCCGCCTCGCTGACGTACTGGAGCTGTGCGCCGTCGTAGCCGAACTCCATCTCGTAGTCGCCGACCAGACTCGTCTGGGCGGCCACGTCGGCCTCGCTCCGGGGGATCCCGCCGGCGGTGAGCCCGAGATACAGCGGATGAGGGAGTCCCTCCTCGAACTCCCCGCCGAGCAACTCGAAGTTCCACGGCCCGCGGTTGGCCGTATCGGGCTCGGTCGAGCCCGTATACAGCAGGTCGACGCCGCGGACCGTCCCGATGTCGCCGGCGGCGATCGACTCCCGAAGCTGCCGCATCACCAGCCCGAACTTGTGGTTGTGGACGACCGAGAAGTCGACGCCCTCGCGGTCGGCGACCGCCGCGAGCTCCTCGAACTCGTCGATGGTTTCGGTCACCGGCTTTTCGATCAGCACCGGGACGCCGGCTTCGAGGACCTCGGTGGCGACCGCTAGGTGGGTCTGCGGCGGGGTGCAGACGTGGACCCAGTCGAGCCCTTCGGAGTCCAACAGCTCCGCGACGTCGAAGTAGGCCTTGATCCCGTAGTCGGTGGCTCGATCCCTCGCGGTGGCCTCGTCGAGATCACAGATCGCTACTAGCTCCGTCTTTGGGTTGCGGGAGAGTCCCGAGAGGTGGGTCTCGGAGACGGTCCCGCCACCGATGACTGCCGTCTGAAGTGACATCGCTCCTAGATGCCGTCGACGGTATTTTGTTATGGGCCGGTATTCGGTCGCCAGCCACCCCACCCCGACCGTTGATTCGGACGCGAAACGGACGCTACCGCCAGCGTAGTCGGTCGACCGACTCGGATCGGTGACGGCCACAGAGGCCGACAAACAGCTCCGTCGACGCGGGTCGTTCCGTCGGGCTGTCAGCTATAACCACCGGCTGATCGAACGCACACTCAAGTACCGACGATCGACGAGGCGGTATCGTCGATGAGCAGGAGTTTGGGCGTCGGAGGGTGGAGATCAACCCGCAGACAGGGTGTATCGACGGACAGCCCCCGACGACGTCGATCCGGCGACTGCAGTAGGTAGAGGTTATTCCCGTCTCGGTTCGCAACCACGAGGGTAGGAAGCACCTAGTAGCAGCCGTCGAAGCTCTCACCGGCCCGGATCAGGTCGATAATCTCGGTCTAACAGCAAGTGTTTTAAAAGGCGTCTCCTACTCAGCGGAGTGCATACGGGCCAACTTATGACAGATGAATCCTCTCCGGGCAGTTCACGGCCGAGCGGTGAACAGGATAGCCAGCCACGGCGGTTTCGGTACGACCACCCCGACGAGTCGATCGGTGTCTCGATCGCCCACGCGGTGGCGACGGTCTGCGACGTCGACCCGCTGTCGCTGGAACCGCGGCTCTACGACGTCGTCGACCCCGACGCCCTCGAGACGTTGCTGGCCTCCGGAACGGGCGACAGCGACGTTCGAATCTCCTTTGCCTTCGGCAGCTGCGCGGTGACGGTGACACAGAACGGCGAGATCCTCGTCGGAGAGATGGCAAAATAACTATGCTATAAATTGTTACATTCTGGGAATGACCATTACCTCTACATTTTTATATGAGTGTGCAGAACGTGCAGGTGCATGTCCGATTGGCTGACAGACGACGAACTCGATCGGATCTCGCAGTTCGTCGACACCCCCGCATACGCACGGCGTCCAGAGATGTTGCTGCCGGACGCCGACGAAGAGTAGCCCTCCAACCGTTTGTCAACTACACCACAGAAACGTGTGTGCCCTCCAGCCAGTGACCGGGTCACTGGCAGGAATCCCGTCGACTGCTCAGGAGCGGTACCGGATCGACCGGCGGTGGTCGATTGGAGCCGTCTCCACGGACCGAATCAGTCGATAAGGTTTTTCGCCTGTATCTGGTCCCAGAGCTCCTCGCCACGGTCGGTCACGCCGTAGACCCGACCTTTTTTGCGCTCCTCGGGCACGAGTAGCTCGACGAGCTTGCGCTCTCGGAGCCGACCGAGTGCTCGCGAAACGTGGGTGATGCCGATCCCGGAGTCTTCGGCGATTCTGGAGGGCGTTGCTGGTCCCTCCGAGAGTCGTTTCAAGACTGCAATCCGGTACTGAGAGCTGATCACGAAGCCGATTTCGTCCCAATCTTCTGCCATTTGTTGTCCCTCTGTCATTATCTCTCTCCGCGGAGCTGCCGTCGTCGTTCGACGGCCGATCGTAGGACCAACGCCGACCGCTCGCCCGCAGCCCACTGCCAGCCCGCTGGCCGGCCTCGTCACGGGTCTCATACGGGAGTTGGTGCCGGCGGACGTGCCGCCGACCCGCCTGTGTCTCCCGCCGCCGCTACAGCATTGACCCCTTCGGTACATATGAGGTTGGCGATGCTACCTCTCTGTTACAGACTGTTTACGCGTCGTTTCCGGGTATTTCTCAGATTATCCATTGTTTGGATCATCTTACCGACTCGGTAATTCGGGCTGAACCGGTCGACCGACTGTCGACCGATCGGCCGGCGGTCGGATCCCCGCCAGTGTGGTCGCGTTCCGTGCTCGAACGGTTCGAAACGTTCCTACGGTAACTATAACAAAGCCGATAGCTGTCGGAGGGTCGCGCATGGATGCACTCTCCCCCCAAGAGGCACCAACAAAACGGCGGTCGGCCAACCGGCAGTGTCAGAACTGTGGCCACTACGTCACCAAGCAGTTCGTCCGGGTCTTCGGCGCGAACGACGGCTCGCTGTACGGCTGTCTGAGTTGCCTGACACTCCGTGACCTCCGCGAAGGTGGTGGCAAACAGCCGTAAGCTACCGGCTTACTCCCTGTCGACGAGGTTCGAGGGGAGTTCGGTCTGCTCCCTGCGCAACGAGAAATAGTGGGCGGCGGCAACTCCTCCGAAGGCGACGAGCACCGCCACCCCGACGAGAAACTGGAGGCCGGTGGTGACGCCAGCGATGCCGGCGAGGACGTAGACCGCAAAGCCAACGCCGGCGAGGGCGAGGTAGTAGTACTGCCACGGCCGGCTGCTCCGCTGTTGGCGGAAGTAGGCCCCGATCTCGCCGGCCCCCGATCCGAGTTCGACTCGGCCGGTTTCGGCGTCGTAGTGGACTGCCCCCGCGTCCTCTAGCTTCGGAATGTGTGTCTGGTACAGCGAGACGTAGGTCCGCTTGCGTTGCTGGCTGGTGAGTTCTTCGACCGACACCTCGTTTTCGATCGCCGCGATCTCGGCGGCGAGCTCGCTGAGCCGAACGGGGCCGTCGGCCTGCTTGAGGTAGTGCAAGACGAACCGTCGTCTGGGGTTGCTCAGCAGGTCGAAAACCGTATCTTGTGACAGCTGTTGATAATCGGAATCTGACATTCGATATCTGGTGTGGTTGTATCTGTGTCGGTCCCCGAACACGGCGGGGGATCGCCGAAATCCGATTGGATTGATTCCTGTTCGACACTTTGTTACGAGTAAATTACTCACAGTAGGCGGCTATTTATCCGGGCAGGCGGTCGGTCGACGCCGAATCGCCGATCCCGGCTACAGGAGCCGACCGCAGGACGCCGACCGATCCGCCGCCGGTAGGAGGCGGCTACCGATGGCGGCAGCCGCTATGCTCGGCATAACAAAGCCGACCGCCCTGCGGCCTCCGGTACATGTATCGGACTCCTACCGAGTCGCCACCGCGAGGTGTCCGGTGACGCTCAGTGACTCGAACGATGCCGACGGTCGGCTGCCCACAGCCGAAACCGTCCCGATCGACATGGTGGCGGTCGTCCTCGTCGTCGCCGCCATCGTCGGGCTCTACGCAGTCGGAGCGGGCCGACCCGTTCGGTTTCTGGTGGCGGTGCCGCTCCTGTTTTTCCTGCCGGGCTACGTGCTTGTCGGCGTCCTCTTCCCACGGAGCGGGCCACCAAGCGGTCGGGTACCGGCTGCCGGCGCGCAGTCGACGTCGACCGTCGGGGACCGATCACAGGTGGGGCTGACCGAGCGGCTGGCACTGTCGGTCGGGCTCAGCGTAGCGCTCGTTCCCCTGTTCGGGATCGGCCTCGAACTGCTGCCGGTGGCGGCGTTCGACGGCGCGATCCTCCCGGCGCTCGTCGTGTTCGTCCTCGTCGGGGCGGTCGTCGCCTCCGTGCGCCGGCTCCGGACGCCCGCCGTCGACCGGTTTCGGTTCCCGATCGATTCGATCCACGGGGCGATCACGGCGCCGTTCGACCCGGAGATGGCCCGCGGCGAGCGGCTCGCGACGATCGCGCTGGCGGTGGCCCTGTTGGTGGCGGTCGTGGCCACGGGCTACGTGTTCGCGGTGCCGCCGTCCGGCGAATCGTTCACCGACCTCCGGGTGATGACCGGCTCGCCGGCCGACCCCACCCTCGGCGAGTATCCCGAGGAGATCACGACCGACGGCGCGGAGCTGGTCGTCGGGATCGACAACCGAGAGGGGCGCCAGCAGACCTACACGATTGTCGTCACCGCCGACCAGCTCATCGAACGGACGGAGTCGGTGCGGCCGATCGAGTCGACCGAGCTGCTCCGCTTCGAGACCAGCCTCGATGACGGGCAGCGCCGGCTCCAGCCGATGACGATCACCCCCGATACGGGCGGGGAGTACCGCATCAGCTACTATCTGTACCGCGGGGTGGCTCCCGACGAAGCCGGCCCGGAGAGCGCCGACCGCCACGTCCACTTCACCACGCGCATGGTCGGCGATGGGGGATCGCCGGACGGCGAGCCTATCGACGGCGAGCCCGATCTCGACGGGACGGTCGATACCGACCGCGGGCGAACCGAACCGATCCCCGAGCAGCCGCCGTCGCTGACCGCCGATCGGTGAGCCGGCGGGTAAGGTGGCACCTACTGACCAAATGGACTCATAACAAAGACCGGCTCCCGTCTGTCGTCGGGTACTGCGACCGTGATGACCCCATCGCGGCTGCGAACACCTATGTATTTCACACAGACGCGTGTCGACGCCGGATCCGTATCGTGTACGGACAGCCCGCCGGCCGGGAGGCCGCAATGAGCCGGATCCCGATCGCCGACCCGGATATCGGCCGGGACGAACACCGCCGGGTGGCGGCAGTCCTCGAAGGCGGACGGCTGGCCGACGGCCCGACGGTTCGGGCCTTCGAGTCGGCGTTCGCCGACCGCTGTGGAGCCCCCCACGGGGTCGCCACATCCAACGGCACGACCGCCCTCGAGACGGCGATGCGCGCGCTCGAACTGGGGGCCGGCGACACGGTTCTCACCTCGCCGTTTTCCTTCATCGCCAGTGCGAACGCGATCCGACTCGCGGGCGCGTCGGTCGCCTTCGCCGACATCGACCCGTCGACCTACAACCTCGATCCGACGGCCGTCGAGGCGGTCCTCGAAGCGCAAGAGGTCGACGCCATCCTCGCAGTCCACCTCTACGGGCTGCCGGCCCCGATGGACCGGCTCCGGGAGCTGGCCGACGAACACGACTGCCTGCTGATCGAGGACGCCGCCCAGGCCCACGCGGCGGCGATCGACGGCCAGCCGGTCGGCTCGCTCGGGGAGGCGGCCTGTTTCTCGTTTTATCCGACGAAGAACATGACTACCGGCGAGGGCGGAATGGTCGTGACCGACGACGAGGCGGTCGCCGACCGGGCGGCCCGATGGGTCAACCACGGTCGGACGGAGACCTACGAACACGCCACCGTCGGCCACAACTACCGACTGACGAGCCTCGCGGCCGCCATCGGGCTGGCCCAGCTGAACAAGCTCGATGAGTTTACGGCCGCCCGCCGGTCGACCGCCGCGCGGCTCACCGAGACGCTGGCCGACGTCGACGCGATCGTCCCGCCGACCGAACCGGAGGGGTTCCGCCACGTCTACCACCAGTACACCGTCCGCACCGACGACCGGGAGGCCTTCCGGTCGTATCTCGACGAGGCGGGTGTCGACACTGCGGTCTACTACCCGACGCCGATCCATCACCAGCCGCCGTATGCCGACCACGAGCCGACCGCGCCCGAGGCGGAGGCCGCCGCCGAATCGGTGGTCTCGCTGCCGGTCCATCCGGGGCTCTCAGAGCGCCAGATCGACCGACTGACGACGATCCTGCGGGCCTACGACCGGCTCGAAGACCCCGTCGACGCCGGGCCGCCGGCGACCGCAGAGGGGGAGGGGGCCGATGACTGACCGACTCCCGGTCGGCGTGATCGGCGTCGGCAGCATGGGCCAACACCACGCCCGGGTGTATCAGGAGTTGCCGAGCGCCGAGTTGGTCGGTGTCGCCGACGTCGACGCCGAGGCGGCCGCCGAGACCGCCGCCCAGTACGGGACGACGCCGACGAGCGTCGACTCGCTACTGTCGACGGCGGCGGCGGTCTCGATCGCCGTCCCGACGCCCTACCACTACGACACCGCGATGGCGGCCATCGAGGCAGGGGTAGGGCTGCTGATCGAGAAGCCGATCGCAGAGGAGCCCGCCCAAGGTCGGGAGCTACTGGTCGCCGCCGAGGAGGCCGGTGTCACCCTGCAGGTAGGCCACATCGAGCGGTTCAACCCCGCGGTACGGACCTTGGAGACGGTCGCAACCGATCTCGACGTGATCGCGGTCGACAGCCAGCGGCTCGGCCCGCCGGCGGGCCGGGAGATCGCCGACGGCGTCGCCACGGACCTGATGATCCACGACGCCGACGTGCTGTTGTCGCTGGTCGACGAGCCGGTCGCCGACGTCTACGCCGCCGAGACCGCCGACGACCAGTACGTCGCCGCAACCGTCGCCTTCGAATCCGGCGTCGTGGCGACGCTGACCGCCAGCCGGGTGACCCAACAGAAGGTTCGGACGCTGTCGATCACCGCCGAGAGCTGCCGGGTCACCGTCGACTACATCGACCAGTCGGTTCGGATCAACCGCCACTCGCTGCCGGAGTACGTCGAGACCGACGGCGAGGTCCGCTACCGCCATGAGAACGTCGTCGAACAGCCGACCGTCGAGAACGGCGAACCGCTCAAAAAGGAGCTGACGGCGTTCGTCGAGGCCGTCCGAACCGGTTCGGAGCCGGTCGTCACGGCCGCCGACGGCGTCCGCGCGCTCGAACTCGTCCAGCGGGTCGAGGCCGTCGCCGAACGCGAATGATCGACGCACTGTTCGACGACCGCCGGTCGGGAGTCGACGGCGACGCGTTGGCCATTGAGCGGCTCGACGTGGCGGTCTACGGACTCGATCGGACCGGCCTCGCGCTGTCGGTGCTGTGTGCGCAGGCAGTGGGATCGGTGACCGCCGCCGACGCCGACGGGAGCCGGGTGAGCGCGGTCCGTCGCGGTCAGCCGCCGGCCGGCGGCCCGCTGGTCGCGTCGGCACTGCCCGACGAGATCGAGGCCGGCAGGCTCCGGTCGACGACCGACATCGCGGCCGCGGCGGCCGACGCCCGGATCCACCTGCTGGCGGTCGGTGCGGGGCTACGGACCGACGACACGCCGGACTGCTCGGCGCTCCGGTCGACGCTCCGGGATGCCGCCGCCGGCGTCGACCCCGGCGATATCGTCGTGGTGATCCCACCGGTACCGCCGGGGACGACCGAGGGCGTCGTCGCCCGGACGCTGGCTGACGGCGGGCCGTCGACTGAGGCGGTCGGATTGGGGGTGTGGGCGCTGCCGACCGATCGGTCGCTGCGGGCGATCCGGAGCGGTGACTCGGTGGTCGCCGGCACCGACGATCGGAGCCGAGAGGCGGTCGCCGACCTCGCCGGCGCGACCACCGCCGGCACGGTCTCGACGGTGCCGACGGTGGCGACTGCCGAGTGTGTCGACGCCGTTGAGCGGACCGCCGAAGAGATGTTGCGATCGCTGAGCAACGAACTGGCGGTATCGGCGGGGATCGACGCCGCGACGGTCGCCGAGTTGGTCTCGATGCGGGTCGACCGGCCACTCCCCGGTCCGGGTGTCGGTGGCAGCCAGCCGATCGGGGCAGGGTTCCTCCGGGATGCGGTCGCCGACCGGACGCCGCTGACCGACAGCGTCTACCGGTCGACACGGGAGTTCCCGCGGCTGATCGCCGAGACGGTTCTGGATGCGGTCGACCACGACCCCGAGGACGGAGAGACGACGGTCCTGATCGTTGGCGTCCCCGAGGCAGGGGCCGACGACGCCGCGGCGATGCCGCTGTCGTTGCTCGTCCGGGCGTTGACTCGGGCCGAGACCCGACCGCTGGTCTGCGATCCGGTCGCCGACCTTCCCCGGGGTCTCACCCCCCATGCGGTCTCGATCCGGGCGGCCAACCGGCTCAATCCTGACGCGGTCGTCGTGCTCGCCGACCGGCTGGTGTTCGAGGAACTCGACTGGGAGCGCTACGACGCCCCGGTCGTCGACTGCTGTGGGTCGGCCCTCGACGTCGGCGAGGACCGCCAACGCCTCGGTCGCCCGGATTCGCTCCGGAGCCGGTAGTCGGCTCCCGCAAGCGCCGACCGCGACGGACCAGTTATGTGCAGCCAAACGCCGGTAGTCACCGCCTACTGGGGGAGCGCCGAACGGGCGGCCGCGGCCCCGGTCCGGACGCCTAGGTTGACAGCCGGCCGCTCGCTCCCCGATACTGGCCGAGAGGCTGCCGTGGGGACCGCCACGGCCGCGTGTCGACCACCACCCGACCGCTAGCGGGAGCCGCCGGCCCGCAAGGTGGATATAACAATACCCACCGAACCCCGCAGAACGCGTAGTGGCCGGGCGTTTCAGTCGGCCAGAGACACCCATGTACAACGAACACACGGTCGCGGTCGTGGTGCCGGCATACAACGAATCCGGGTTCGTCGGGGAGGTGATCGAGACGCTTCCGGACTTCGTCGACCGCGTCTACGCCATCGACGATCGGTCGACCGACGAGACGTGGGCGGAGATCACCGCGACCGCCGCGACGGTCAACAGCGCGGCCGCGACCGGCGAGACGGCGTCGACGGAAGAGAGATCGGCCGTCGACGCGACCTCGACCGACGGCGGGGCGGCGTTCGACCGGCGGGTCGTCCCGATCCGCCACGAAACCAACCGCGGGGTCGGCGGCGCGATCAAAACCGGCTACCTGCGGGCCCGCGAGGACGAGGTCGACGTCACCGCCGTGATGGGCGGGGACGGACAGATGGACCCCGACTACCTCGAACGAATTATCCGGCCCATAACGACCGGCGAGGCCGAGTATACAAAGGGTAACCGGCTGCTCAACCGCGAGGACCACGCCGAGATGCCGCGGTTCCGGCTGGTCGGCAACCGGATCTTGACGCTGTTGACCAAGATCGCCAGCGGTTACTGGCGGATCGGCGACCCACAGATGGGGTATACGGCGATCTCGTTGGACGCGCTTCGGGAGACCGACATCGAGAACATGTACGAGTTCTACGGCTACTGCAACGATCTGCTGGTCCGGCTGAACGTCGCCGGCCACCGGGTCGCCGACGTCCCCTCGCCGCTGAACTACGGCGACGAACACAGCGACATCAACTATCTCACGTACATCCCCCGCGTCTCGCTCATGCTGCTGCGGACGTTCCTCTGGCGGCTCTGGTCGGGTCGCCGGACTGCCCGCGGAATGGCAACGCTTGTGTTGTACGTCGGCGGCGCTGCCGGCACGCTCGGCGGACTGGTGACCGGACTCGCCGACGACGATGGGTCGACGGCCAGCGCTCTCGGTGGGATCTTCGTGCTCTGTGTGGCAATGGTCTTCGACGGCCTGTTCAGCTGGCCGCAGAACAGCCGCGTCGAGCCCGAAGAATAGGTCGGCCGCCTTACTGTATCCGCTTGTAGACCTCGGCGGCCAGCGTCAACACCGGCGTCCCGCGCTGGAGCGTCTGGTAGGTCCGCAGTTCGGGGGCGAACTTCGCCTTGTACTTCGAGATGCGCTCGTTGTTCGCGCCGACCAGATCGTACCGTTCGAGCCCACGCTCGCGGGCCGAACTGATAATCGCCCAGTCGAGTAGATCGTTGACCGGGATCGGGGCGTCCATATCGCCCCAGCTCTGCCAGCCGTAGACGGTGTCGCCGGTTTCGAGGGTGATGTGGCCGCCGACGAACCGGTCGCCCCGGTGGCAGGCGTAGATCCGGAAGACGTCGTCGGGGAGTTCCCGCCAGAGGTCGACCACGAACTCCGGGGTGATCTCGAAGGCGACGTCTTGCTCCGCGTGGCGCTGCTGGAGCCGGCGGATCGTCCGGCGGATCTCGACGACGCCACCCCGAGAGATCTCGTAGGCATCGGCATCGGTGCCGGTGATGTTGCTGCGGGCGTCGCTGCTGAATGCCGCCAACAGATCGTCTTCCGACCGGTCGAGGTCGACCTCGTAGGTGTAGCGGGTCGTCGGCTCGAAGCCGGCCCAGACGAAGGGCCGGCTGTCGGTGTAGCCGGTGGCGGTCCGGAGGTGGACGAACGATGGGTCGACCGTCGCGTCGAGTTCGTCGAGACAGGCCGCAATAAAGCGGCTGTTGGTCTTCTCTCGGCGGCGCTGTTTCCCGTTGAGGGTTACCAAGGCGGGGCCGAGATAGCTGATCTTCTGTTTGGGCGGCGGCGAGAAGGCGGCGGTGACCGGCCCCTTCGAGAGCTCGAACAGTGGGAAGATCCCCACCGGTTCCTGACCTTTATAGCCGACATAGGGGTGGAGCCGCGCATCGGCGTAGTCCGCCATCACGCCGAGGCTCTCGGCGCGGTGAAACGGCGTCGCCTGCGGGCTCCGTTCGACCAGTTCGTTCCACGCATCCGGATCGTCGACGGAAGTGATATCGAGCACCATCTTACTCTAAGTAGCCGAGATCAGCGAGCCGCTGTTCGACCGCTTCGTCGTCGGTTGCCGTGGGTCCATCGGTGTCGAAGGCGGGGTACGATCGCCGCCCGACGGGGTCGACGACCGGCAACGGATCGCCGTCCATCTCCCGGTCGGTAGCCACGCCGAACGCCGCCAGAACCGTCGGTGCGATCTCGAAGATGTGCCCCTCGATCTCCCGTGGGTCGACGTCGTCGCCGGCGGCCATGACGAGCCCCTCGCGTTTGTGCTCCCACGGCTCGGAGGGAGGAGCGAACCACGATCCCCGGAGCGACGCCGAGAGGTAGTGGCCGAACCCCGCGGGGACGGTGAGGATGTCGGGGGCCGCATCGAGATGCGGGCCGTCGAACACCGCCTCCCGCGGGAGGACCTGCTCGAAACACGGCTCGCCGTCGGGGGTACGGACTGCCGACAACGCCTCGATGAGTTCGCCTCGAACCGACTCGTAGTCGTCGGGATCGACGACGCCGTCGGGCTCCCGGCCGGCGACGTTGAGCCGGACGCCCATCTCGGTCCGCGAGCGCATGTAGGCCGTCGAGGCGGCGAAGTCGACGCGCTCGCTGCTGGCCCGCACGAGCCCATCGGGAACCCAGGTGGCGACCGCCTCGGCGAGGCCGAGCCGCCGGAGCGCCGAGGCGATCCGCTGGCCGGTGAGACCGACCCCCGCGGCGAGTTCGAGGGCGCGGGCGGCCGTCGACGGCGGGCTATCGTCGGTGTGGTCGCGAAGCTGACTGCTGGCGAGACTCGACCACGAGGGCATTCCACCGTCGCCGGCGGTGGTCGCGGCGTGGCCGCGGTCCCGGAGGAACTCGTTGACCCGGAACTCCCGGTCCATCGGCCCGAGGCCGTGGTCGCTGACGACGAGCGTGAGGTCGGGATCGCAGGCCTCGATGGTCGCGCCGACCTCCTCGTCGACCGCCTGGTAGACCGCCTCGATGGCCGCCTCGTCGTCGGGATACTCGTGAAAGACGGTGTCGGTCTGCTGGAACTGGACGAAGCCGAAGTCGGGCTGACGGTCCGCGACCAGATACCGGAACGCCTCGCCACGCATTTCGATCAGTTCCCGGTAGCTGTCGACCCGGCGGTCCCGTGACATCTCGCCGGAGCCGACCTCGGCGTACAGCCGGTAGCCGCCGAGTTCGGCCTCCAGTTCGTCCCACGTGCCCTCGGGGTGGCAGGTGGGGGCCTCCGGGGCCATGTAGCCGGGGACGAGTGTGCCGTCGAACGGCCGCGGCGGACTCGTGACCGGCACGTTGACGACGACGCTCTCGTAGCCCGCCATCGACAACAGCTCCCACACCGCCCGGGCGTCGACCGCCGAACGGTTGACCACGTCCCAGTCGTAGCCGTCGAACCGGAGGAAGTCGTAGACGCCGTGTTTACCGGGGTTTTTGCCGGTGTACAGCGAGGGCCACGCGCTGGGCGTCCACGGCGGCAGCTGTGACTGCAGCGGGCCGACGGCAGCCTCCTCGGCGAGCGCGGCGAGGTTTGGGGCGACCCCCGACTCGATCAGTGGGTCGAGCACGCGGCGACAGACTCCATCCAGTCCGACCACGAGCAGCCGCAGCCCGGTGGTCTGGGCGTCAGGCATACGGTCGGCGGTCGGATGGCTGCGGCTTTGTTATGCTTCGCTTTGTCCATTCCCGCCGATCACCGGCCTCCCTACCCGCCCGCGCTGTCGACGGCGTCGCGGCGTGATCGCCCGGTCGACGGGACGGTGGCTGCCCGGTCGGCGAGCGGCCAGTGGCGAGCTATCGGCCGGCGTTACTAACCCCGCCTTACCGCGGCCGGTTCGGCAGGGATGGGTTCCGTCGACGCGCCGGAGCGAGACACGGCAGCCCGGAACCCGGCGGCCGGCGGACCGGCAGACAGCGGCTGGCGGCCGGCGGACCGAAAGGATCCTATAACAAAGCGGCCGCCACTGGAAGCCGCACCCGGTTCCACGGGCAGCGACTCGTGGGGCGAGCCATGAACGCACACGATGCCACATCGACGAGGGGCGGCCCCAGCGCCACCCACCGGGGAGGACCGTACCGATGAGTACCGAACCGCGGCTCGGCGAGGGCTGTGAGGTCGGCCCGGACGTCAGCCTCGGGGCGGCCAGCGAGGGCGACCCACCGACGATCGGCCGGGAGTCGACGATCCGCTCGGGGACGATCATCTACCCCGACGTGACCGTCGGCGACCGGCTTTCGACCGGCCACAACGTCCTGATCCGCGAGGAGACCACCATCGGCGACGACGTGACCGTCGGCACCAACACCGTCATCGACGGCGCGTCGACGATCGGCTCGGGGGTTAGCATGCAGACCGGAGTGTACGTCCCGCGGGAGACTACCATTGGCGACGACGTGTTTCTGGGTCCCCACGCCGTCCTGACCAACGACCCCTATCCGATCCGGCAGGACGTCGACCTCGCGGGGCCGATTCTCGAAGCCGGCGTCTCGGTCGGCGCGAACGCGACGCTGCTGCCGGATGTCGCCGTCGGCGAGGGCTCGTTCGTCGCCGCCGGGGCGGTCGTCACCGAGGACGTGCCGCCGAACCGGCTGGCGGTCGGCGCTCCGGCGACCCACCGCCGGCTGCCCGAGCCGCTACAGGGGGACAACGAGATCCGATGAGCGATCTCGGCCTCTACAACAGCGACCGCGAGGAATCGGCCCAGCGTGAGGCCCTGCTCGGTGGCGAGGTTCCGGTTGCCGTCTACGGCCTCGGAAAGATGGGGCTCCCACTGGCGGGCGTCTACGCCGATCTGACCGGCAACGTCGTCGGCGCCGACGTCGACCCCGCGGTCGTCCAGTCGGTCAACGACGGCGCGTGCCACGTCGACGGCGAGCCCGGACTCGCCGAGTTGGTCGACCGAACCGTCGAATCGGGCGCGCTTCGGGCGGTCGACGATCCCACGGCCGCCGCCACCGAGGCGCGGCTTCACGTCGTGATCGTCCCAACGCTGATCGACGACGGACGAGCCGATCTCACGGTCGTCGAGTCGGTGATCGAGGACATTGCCGCCGGTCTTCAGCCGGGGGATCTGATCGTCATCGAGTCGACCGTGCCGCCGCGGACCTGCGAGGACGTGGTCGTCCCGCGGCTGGCGTCCGACAGCGGCCTCCCAGCCGAGGAATTCGGCGTGGCGTTCTGTCCCGAACGCACCGAAAGCGGCCGGGCCCTCCGTGATATTCGGGGCTCGTGGCCGAAGGTCGTCGGCGGGGTCGATTCGGAAAGCACGCGCGCGGCGGCGCTGGTCTACGATCAGGTCACCGACAACGACGTAATCGCTGCCTCGGATGCGACGACCGCCGAGGCGGTCAAAGTCTTCGAGGGAGCCTACCGCGACGTGAACATCGCGCTGGCAAACGAGTTGGCGACCTACACCGACGCGCTCGGAATCGACGTGCGAGAGGCCATCGCGGTCGCCAACACGGTCGACGAATCCGACATCCTGCGACCGGGGCCGGGCGTCGGCGGCCATTGCATCCCCTACTACCCGTATTTCCTGTTCGGCGAGTTCGACGTCGACAGTCCGCTGCTGCGGACCGCCCGCGAGGTCAACGACGAGATGCCCGCCGTCGTCGTCGGCAAACTCGCCTCGCTGCTGGCCGACCGCGGTCGGTCGCTCGACGACGCGTCGATCCTCGTGTTAGGCGGCACCTACCGCGCCGGCGTCGCCGAAACACGGGCCAGTCCAGCCATCGGTATCACCGAGACCCTCTCTGCCAACGGGGCGGCAGTCGACATCGTCGATCCGATGCTCGATTCCTTCGACGAGTTCAACGCCACGCCCGTCTCGCTGGCCGATATCGACGCCGACTACGACGGGATCGTCCTCGTGACAGCCCACGAGGCGTTCGAAGCAATCGACTGGGCGACCTTCGACGACCCGATCGTCGTCGACACCCGCGCAGTACTCGACCCCGAGACGGTCGACCACGAGGTGTACACGATCGGTGGACGGGGTGGGGTCGACATCGCCACGCGGATCCGTGGTGGACCGGCAGCCAGCGGCCCCGCGGACGCGGCCGCCACCGACGGGGGTGGCGAGTGATGGTCGCCGATTTCGGCGACGAGGCCTACGCCGCCTTGCTGGATGCGGGCCTTGATGCTGGTTACGAGTTTCTCACCGTCAGGGAGTACCTCCGGACCGAGGAGTTGCCCGAGCGGTTCCTGATCGTCCGCCACGACGTCGACCGCAAACCTCGGAACGCCCTCCAGATGGCCCGCACCGAGGCGGTCCGCGGGGTGTCGACGACCTACTACTATCGAATTATTCCGAAGACGTTCCGCCCCGAACTCATCCGCCGGACTGAGGCGCTGGGCCACGAGGTCGGCTACCACTACGAGGACCTCGATTCGGCCGACGGGGACCGGGAGGCCGCCCACGCGTCCTTCGCCCGCAACCTCCGTCGGTTCCGGCGGCTCTGTTCGGTCGACACCGTCTGTATGCACGGCAACCCACTGACCGCCCACGACAATCGGGATCTGTGGTCCGGCGACCGAGTATACGCCGACTACGACTTGGTAGGCGAGGCCTACCTCTCGATGGATTTCGAGGACGTCACCTACTTTTCGGACACCGGGCGGACGTGGAAGGACGGTCCGCTCAAGGTCAAGGACCACACGATGGGCGAGGGCGACAAGCAGGTGCAGGTCGACTCCACGTGGGAGCTGATCGACCTATTGAGTGCGGGCGACGACCTATTGAGTGCGGGCGAGGTCGACCGTGCCTGCCTGCTTGTCCATCCCAATCGGTGGGCGGGCTCCTACGCCGAGTTGGTCGCCGAACGCACCAAGGACGCCGCGACGAACGTCGTGAAGTACGGCCTCCAGCTTCGGCCATGATCGACGACTACAACTTCGCGCTCTGTCTGACCCACGACGTCGACCGGCCCTACAAGACGTTTCACGCGCCGCTGTATGCGATTCGGGATCGGGACCCCGAACATCTCCGGTCGCTTTTGCCCGGCACCAACAGCTTCTGGACGTTCGACCGGATCATGGAACTGGAAGACGATCTCGGCGTCCGGTCGGCCTTTTATTTCCTCTCCGAGCAGCGACTGTGGGATCGGCCGCCCAGTGAGTGGCTGACGAAAGACGGCTGGCGGCTGTTCGCCGGTCGCTACTCGCTGGACGATCGCCGGATCAGGTCGCTGATCCGCGAACTCGACGCGGGCGGCTGGGAGGTCGGTTTGCATGGCTCCTACGAGTCGCCGACCGACCGCGAGCGGTTGGCCGCTGAAAAACGCGCTGTCGAGCGAGTCCTCGGGGAGTCGATTCGGGGCGGTCGACAGCACTACCTTCGGCTCTCGGTCCCCGAGACATGGAGCCATCATCGGGCGATCGGCCTCGACTACGACTGTAGTCCGGGGAGCGCCGAGCGCTACGGGTTCGAACACGGCTACGGGATCAAGCGGCCGTTCGACGACTCGTTTGTCGTCTTCCCGCTGACGCTCATGGAACTGGCCCTGCCGAACGTCGAGACCGATCTCGAAGGTGCATGGCGGGAGTGCGAGCAGTTGCTGGCGGAGGCAGTCGACAACGAGGCGGTGATGACGGTGTTGTGGCATCCGCGATTTTTCAGCGAACTCGACTTTCCGAACTACGCGGAGCTGTATCGTCGGCTTATCGAGCGTGCTCGGGAGTTGGGCGGCTGGGTCGGGCCACCCGGCGAGTACTACGAGCGACTCGACCACCCGAGGCCGTCGATAACGCCGCGACACCCCGGATAACCTGTCGATAACAAAACCGTCGGCTTGGGTTTCTTCGGTCGATTTCAGCATGCGAATCGAACGACTCACGCTGACCGACTGGGACGACGTCCTCCCCGCCCGTGGTTTCGAACCGTTCCATACTGCCGACGCGCTGTCGGTACTCGACGACCACGCGAGTGGTCGACTCCACCTGTTTGCGGGCTACAATGGAGGGAATCCGGTCGCGCTCCTCCCGTTGTTCGTCCAGCGACGGGCGGTCGGCTCGATCGTAACCTCGCCACCGCCGGGGTTCGGCGTGCCCCGACTCGGACCGATTTTGATGCCGGCCAGCCCGAAACGCAGCAAGGTCGAGCGGCTCAACCGGCGGTTCGCCGAGGGGATCGTCGACGAACTCTCGCTGGACGACTCGCGGACGCTGTTCCGGATGATCGGCAACACCAACTACACCGATCCACGTCCCTACCGATGGGCCGAGTTCGAGGTCGAGACCGCCTTTACCTACCGGCTCGATATCGACGGCCACTCGGCCGACGACCTACTGGCGAACTGCTCGAAGAGCCTTCGGCGGGAGATCCGGGACGTCCGTGAGTCGGCAGTCACCATCGAGCGGGCGGGGAGTGAGGGGACGAAGGCGATCTACGACCGGACCGCCGAGCGCTACGCCCAACAGGACGAACCGTTCGACCTCTCGTGGTCGTACGTCCGGGACCTCGTCGAGGCCCTCGACGACCGCGCACGAAGCTACGTCGTTCGGGATCCCGACGGCGCGTTCCTGAGCGGGATCACGGTGCTGTACTCCAACGACGCCGCCTACTTCTGGCAGGGCGGCACGCGTGGCGAGTACGACGGGACGACGGTCAACAGCGCCCTCCACTGGCGGATCGTCGAGGATCTCGTCGACGAGCCGCCGGTCGACTCGATTACCGCCTACGATCTGATGGGCGCAAACACCGACCGGCTCTGCCGGTACAAAAGCAAGTTCGGGGCCACGCTCGTCCCCTACTACACCATCGAGTCCAACGGGCCACAGATGGCGCTGGCGAAGCGTGCCTACCGCGCGATTTCCGGCTGACCCGTTTCGGGCCGATTCTGTCGGCCAAGCTGCAGTTATACCATCCGTCTGTGTGACGTGTGGACGCGACCGTTCGTCCGCCCGTTTTGGCCACACCATAACAAAGCCGGTCGTCTGCGAGGCGCTGACAGTATGGACGTTCCTGACGAGACGGAAATCGTGTACACGAGCGTGTCGACGCCCGGCCACCACGTTTTGAAGACGCTCCTCGATGAGGGGGTACCGATCACCCAACTCGTTTCGATCACCCCCGAGATGGGCGCGGCTGCCAACGTGGCGAAGTACACCGATTTTTCGGGGATCGCGGCGGCCAACGACCTGCCGATCTACTACCCCGAGACCTACAGCATGGACGAGACGGACGTCGACTTCTTCGAGCAGTTGGACGCCGATCTGATGATCGTCAACGGCTGGAACCGGATCATCCCCGGCGAAGTACTGGAGACCTTCGACCACGGCGTTCTCGGCAACCACGGCAGCGCCTTCGGCCTCCCCAAGGGACGGGGACGGTCGCCGCTGAATTGGTCGCTGATCGAGGATCTCGACCGGTTTCTGCTCTCGCTGATCCGCCTTGACGCCGACGTCGACGCCGGGGCGGTCGCCGCGACCCGAAAGTTCGACATCACCGAGTTCGACACCATCCAGTCGCTGTACTACAAGGTCAGCCTCGCCGTCGAGGAGATGTTGTTGGCGGTCATCCCGCCGATCTGCCGCGGCGACCACGAGTTCCACTCCCAAGAGGGCGAGCCGACCTACTACCCCAAGCGGACCCCCGACGACGGGGCGATCAACTGGGAAGAGCCCATGGACGCGATCTACAACCTCGTACGGGCAGTGACCCAGCCGTATCCCGGCGCGTTCACGTTCCACGACGGCCAGCGCGTCGACGTCTGGTCGGTCAGGCCGTTTTCGACCGACTTCGGATTCGACGCTGCGTCGGGCGAGATCCTTGCGGCGTTCCACACCGACGAATTCGTCGTTGCGACGCCCGACGGCTCGGTGCTGGTCACCGAGTGGGCCGCCGACGGCTGGCGACCCGAGGCGGGGATGGTCTTCGAGTCCGCGGGCGACCACGATCGGGTCGACGGCATCGAGCAGAAAGCACATCTGACCGCGAGCGACGATGACTGAAAGCATCCAGTCGCCGGCGGAGCTCTCGTCGCTCGACTACCGCCTCGAGAGCTATGCGGGGCTGCTGCGGTCGTTTCGGGAGGCGGGCTACGAGTTCGGCTCCTTCGAGGGCGGCCGGCCCGCGCCCGGCGAGATCCTGCTGCGGCACGACGTCGACCTCTCGCTGGATCGGGCGCTGGCGATGGCCGAACGGGAACGGGAACTCGGGGTGGCCTCGACCTACTGTGTCCTGTTGTCCGCGCCGGTCTACGACCTCACGCGCCCGCGGAACCTGCGGCTGCTCGGGCGGATCGTCGACCTCGGCCACGACCTCGCGCTCCACTTCGATACCCACCGCTACTGGTCGCCTACCGCCGATCCGGGGCGAGCAGTCATCGAGGCCAAGGCCACCGACGAACTCGACGTCCTCGGACGGCTCGTCGGCGAGACGCCGTCGACGGTCTCCTTCCACATCCCTCCCGAGTGGACGATCGACCGATCCTTCGAACCGTTTACCAGTACTTACGCCCCGGCGTTTTTCAGCGAGATCGGCTACCGCTCGGACTCCAGCCAGAAGTGGCGGTCGACTGATCCGTTCGGCGACACCCTCCCCGAGCGGTTGCAGTTGTTGGTCCATCCGGGGCTGTGGCACGCCGACGGCCGGCCGATGGGCGAGATCGTCGACGAGCGCCGCCGCCGATGTTACGGCCGCGTCGACGACTTCTTCGATCCCTTGGATGCGGCCGCCGGCGAGCAGTAGGAACCGGCTACGGAGGGCCGACACACCGGTAGCAACTGCCTACCCGCGGCGAACGGCGACAACCACTCCATAACAAACCCGGCCTCCCGTCTCGGGCCGTCAATGAACGACCAGAGAGCCGACACCCCGACGTCGACCGAGCTCGGGCCGACCGGCGAGTCGATCCTGATCACCGGCGGAGCCGGATTCATCGGCAGCCACCTCGCGGCGGCGCTGGCGGCCGACAACGACGTGACGGTGCTCGACAACTGCGCCGGTGAAGTACCATCGAGGCTCCCCGCGACGGTCGACGTCCGCCGCGGGGACGTTCGTGAGGCCTCGATACGCGACGCGCTGGTCGCCGAGGCCGATATCGTCTACCACGAGGCGGCGCTGGTCAGCGTCGAGGAGTCACTCGAACGACCCGCCGAGAGCCACGGAACGAACGTCGCGGCGACCGTCGACCTCCTCGATACCGCACGCAAGCACGGCACTCGAGTCGTCTTCGCCTCCAGTTGTGCGATCTACGGCGATCCGACCGGGGTCCCGATCGACGAAACCGAGCCGGCCAGCCCGCTGTCGCCCTATGCGGTCGACAAACTCGCCGCCGACCACTACGTCCGGGTTTACGGCCGCCAGTACGACTTCCCGACGGTTGCCCTCCGATACTTCAACGTCTATGGCCCCGGCCAGCGCGGCGACTACAGCGGGGTGATCGACGCCTTCGTCGAGCGGGCGCGGGCCGACGAACCGCTCGAAGTCCACGGTGAGGGCGACCAGACGCGGGATTTCGTCCACGTTTCGGATATCGTGCGGGCCAACTTGGCGGCGGCGGTGACGCCCCACACGGGGCGCGCCTACAACGTCGGCACCGGCCGGGAGACCTCGATCCAGGAGTTGGCGGAGACGGTCCGCGACCTCGTCGACACCGACGCCCCGATCACCCACACCGATCCCCGCCCGGGCGACATCAGCCGGAGCCGGGCGGATCTCACTCGGTCGACCGAATGGCTCGGCTACGAACCGACCGTCGAGCTGTCGGACGGGCTCAAGACGGTACTCGACGCCTAATTCGGGGGCGGCGAAACCCGATCCTGTCTGCCGGTCGGCTGCAGTGTAGCCGCCGACTACCGATCGCCCACGGTAGTACGGTGTGGCTATCGCTGACCCGTAGGAACTACTTACACGCTTGTTGTATCAGTAAACTGTACGTGAGATTTATACAATAGGTCTCACAATGTTCGTGTGCAGAGAAACGAACCGATGCGACACCCCACAGACGACACGTTCCGCCGAGGTCCCCAGCGCGTGCCTGACGCGGCCACTGCCCCCCATGCTCGCCGGTTAGACCGTCGCTACCGACGGTTCGACCGGCGCTCCGGCCGCACCACGGTACCCACATTCCGGAGGAACTGTCAGCCCGCCGCTGCCGACGACGCCAGTAGCACCTGCATAAACAGGCACTACTGTTGATGTCGGCGGGTGGGCCGACGGCCCGCCGGGGTGGAACGCTCGGCTGTCGACAGCACACGGTCGAAGCGATCGGGCGCTGGCCCCCCGCCGTAACCCGATCATCCCCCGCTGCATCCGTGACACATGAGTTCACAACTAGCCCCCACAGAAACGACACAAAGTACCGAGACAACGACCCCCACACCGACCGACGGCAGCGACGAGATGGGCGCGGAGTCGCTCTCGTTGGACCTCGTCTTCGAGGTCCTCAAAAACGAGCGCCGCCGCCGCGTACTCGCCTACCTTAGGGAGCACGACGGCACGGTCTCGCTGAGCGACGTCGCCGAGCATATCGCCGCCGTCGAGAACGAAAAGCCCGAGACGGCTCTGTCCTCACAGGAACGCAAACGGGTCTACGTCGGGCTCTACCAGTGTCATCTGCCGAAGATGGACGACACCGACGTCATCGAGTTCGACGGCAACCGCGGGACGGTCGCACTCGGAGACAACGCCGAGCTGCTCTACCCGTTCCTCGAAGCCGAGGCCGACCAGCGCCGGCCGTGGCCGACCTACTACCTCGGCCACACCGCGCTCAGCCTCACCCTGTTCGGGGCTGTCCTCCTCGCGGTCCCGTCGGTAGCGACCCCCGTCTTCGGTGCGTCACTGCTCGGGTTCGCCGCGTTGGGAGTGGCCCATCATACGATGAGCTAACCCCACATAGTCGAGAGCAACACACCCACCGAGGACGTCGACCCTCGTCTTCCATGGTCGAGATCTACCCGATCGATCTCGACCCACCCTTCGACGTTCAAACGTGGTGAAACGACACTCGTTTTGAAACAGTTCGGCACTGATCGGTCTGCGTCGCCACCGACTGGCCACTACCTGTGGGTAGTTGGGTAGTCACTACCTAGTCGGCTCCGGTCGCGCTGCCGTCGTGACAACCCATCTATAACAAAGCCCGTCGGGGCCCCCGAGGGGGTGTTGACAGTGTCCGCATCGACCAGTCAGCACCGTTTCAGATATCCATGATGGTTCGAGACACCCCCCCACGACGACAGCGAACCGGACGCCAACTACGCAGACCGACCACCGGGAGGGTCGACTGATGTGCGGCATTACCGGACGTATCCGCTCGGGCAACGCGGTCGACGACCTGCTGTCGGGGCTCGAAAACCTCGAGTACCGCGGCTACGATTCGGCGGGCCTCGCCGTCCAGAACGGCCACGGGATCGACGTGCTCAAACGCGAGGGCGAGGCCGACGTACTCCGTCGACTGGTCGAGGAACGGGAGCCGACCGGGCCCATCGGCATCGGCCACACCCGCTGGAGCACCCACGGGCCGCCGTCGGATGCCAACGCCCACCCACACACCGGGACGACCGACCGCGTGGCGGTGGTTCACAACGGGATCATCGAGAACTACGAATCCCTCCGTGAGGAGCTTCGGGACCGCGGCCACGAGTTCACCAGCGACACCGACACCGAGGTCGTCCCCCACCTCGTCGAGGCGTTCCTCGACGAGGGATGCGAGCCGTTCGACGCGTTCATGCAGGCGGTCGACCGGCTGGAGGGAAGCTACGCGCTGGCGGCGATCGTCGAGGGGACCGACGCCATCTTCGCCACGCGGAACGGCTCGCCGCTGGTCGTCGGGCTGGCAGACGACGGCTTCTTCCTCGCCAGCGACGTGCCGGCGTTCATCGAGTTCACCGATCGGGTGATCTACCTCGAAAACGAGGACGTCGCGGTGCTGCGGCCCGACTCCTACGGGATCTTCGACCGCTCGTCGACGCCGGTCAAGCGGCCGGTCGACACCGTCGAGTGGTCCTCCGAGGACGCCCAGAAGTCGGGGTTCGACCACTACATGCTCAAGGAGATCCACGAACAGCCCGCCTCGCTCAATCAGACGATCCATGGCCGGTTCGACCCCGAGGCGGGGTCGATCGAGTTCGAGGACTTCGCGCCCGGCGAGTTCAGCGATATCTCCCGTGTGGAGTTCGTCGCCTGTGGCACCTCGTATCACGCCGCGCTGTACGGCTGTCACCTGCTGGGCCAGCGCGGGATTCCGGCCTACGCCCATCGCGCCGGCGAGTACGCCTCCAACCCGCGGCCGGTCGACGAGGAGACGCTCGTGATCGGGGTCACCCAGTCGGGGGAGACGGCCGACACCCTCGAATCGCTCCGGCGGCTCGACGACACACCCGCGCGCACACTCGCGTTGACGAACGTGATCGGCTCGACGGCAGCCCGCGAGACGGACGACGTGCTGTACATCCGGGCCGGCCCGGAGATCGGCGTGGCGGCGACCAAGACGTTCTCCTCGCAGGTGACGGCGCTGGCGCTGCTGGCCGAACGGCTCCACCGCGATATCACCGGCGAGCCCAGCGAGCACTCCGCGGAGCTGCTCGACTCACTGAGCGCGCTGCCCGACCAGATCGAGTCGATCCTCGATGCCGATCCGACCGCCGAGCTCACGCGGAAGTACGAGGGGATGGACGCCCACTTCTTCATCGGTCGGGGGATCGCCCATCCGGTCGCGCTTGAGGGGGCCCTGAAGTTCAAGGAGATCACCTACGAGCACGCCGAGGGGTTCGCGGCGGGCCAGCTCAAACACGGGCCGCTGGCGCTTGTGACCCCCAACACCGTCGTCATCGCCGTCTTCACCGGCGACCACGACGAGAAGACGCTCAACAACGTCCGAGAGGTTCAGGCCCGCGGCGCGTCGGTGATCGCCATCGCCCCGGCCGACGCCGACGAGATCGCCGCGACGGTCGACGACTTCGTCGGTATCCCGGCGTCGACGCCCGCGCTCAACGGCCTGCTGGCGAACGTCCAACTGCAGTTGCTGTCCTACCACGTCGCCAACCGGCTCGAACGCTCGATCGACAAACCACGAAACCTCGCCAAGAGCGTCACCGTCGAGTAGCCGGCCGGCGTGGCCACCCGAACGTACGATGAACCGCGGTCTGTGATTTTCTCAATAACAGTAATTTACTTTACAAGGGAGTGTTTATCTAGAAGTATCCCTCCCGCTGGCGGCATAGCCGGCGACTCCTACGCATGAGCTACCCCAATACGGACACCGACTCCCACCGGACTGACCGGACAGACCGCGTCTCGTATCTCTCCGACTGGCGGACCGCCGATTCGGCCGCGACGGCCATCGTTCTCTCGGTTGCCGACAACTTGGACTGTACGCCGATGGCCCTCCCCGCGCTGTCGACGGCCGTCGACCCCGATGCGCTGGATACCGTGCTGGAAAGCGGCGACGAGTCGATCGTGGTCAGCTTCAGCTACGCCGGCTGTGAGGTGTCGTTGCGGGGCGACGGCGAACTCGTGCTCCGATAAGGCGCGAAAAAGGGCGCCGTAGCGCTACTCGGCGGGCGCCGAGACGTACTCGTCTTCCCACTCGCGGCGCTGTTCGATCAACTCTCGGCCCTCGGGGGCGAGTTCGTAGTAGTTGGTGCGCTGGTCGTGGCGTCCCTTCTCGACCAGTCCATAGTCGACCAGCGTATCGAGGTTGGGGTACAGCCGGCCGTGGTTGACGTTGTCGACGTGCTTTTCGATCTCTCTGCGGACCATTTGACCGGAGGGCCGTCCGAGGCCTGCGATGACGTACAACAGGTCCCGCTGGAAGCCGGTCAGTTCGAACATACGGGTCATGCAGATGGACGGTCACCCCGCACCGTCATTGTTAGTTACTGCTGAAACCGATATGCAGTAATTTACCGGCGTTCCGGCCGAATACGGACCGGTTTACCCCCATGTTGGTACGTCGGTAAGCCACAGTGAACGGTCGACCCCGCCTCCGGCTGGCGATTGCAACGATTGCAACGGTGCACAATCACCGATCTATGTGGGTCAGGGATCTCTGAACGATCACCTTACCAGACAATCGAGTGACAAACTCACGGCGTCCGTCCATCCCGCCGCCGACGCGTCGCTCACTCGAGGCCGCAGAATAAACGCCGCTACATACACCTTCAATTTGTTGTGAATAAATCATTTGTGTGTCGGCTGAGTACCGACTACCAATGGTTGGGCTGACTCGGCTGTGGGATTCGTTCGGTGACAACCGACCGACGGCGAAGCCTTCGGACGGAGCGCGATGACAGACGTCGACGACCCCAAGCGGCTGGTCTCGGTCGTCGTCTGTGGGCTCCTCCTCGTGGCCGGCGGGGGTCCGGCCGTCGGCCCCGCCGGGGCTGTCCCCCCCTCGTCCCCGACGGCGGTTCCGACCGAGGGAGCCGCCCAGCTCTCGGAGGCGTTGTTCCGGGAGCCCTCGGACACCGTCGGCGAACCCGAACTGGCCGTGGCGCTGGCCGATCCGGTCGTCGAGCCCGGAACCGAGACGACCGTCGAACTCACGATCGTGAATACGGGCCAGATCGAGGCCGGGGCGAGCCTCGACGAGGCGACCGCCACCGCCCGCGGGCTCACCGTGACCGTCGACGACGACGAGGCCCCGGTCGAGGTGGCCGACGGGACGGCCGCCGTCGGCTCGTTGCCGCCGGGGGAGTCGGTAACGGTCCCACTGGCGGTGACCGCGCCGGCGTCGGCCGACGGCGACGAGGGCGAACTCGACGTCGAGATCGAGTACACCTACACCGAGATCGACGACGACAACACGGCCGACGACGAGACCGACACCGACGAGTTCGACGTCGACATCGAGGTCGGCGAGCGCTCGCGGTTCGCCATCGAGGACGCCGAGACCGACGCGCAGGTCGGCACCGACGGACTGGTCGACGTCGAACTCGAAAACGTCGGCGAGGGCGACGCCGAGAACGTCCGGGTTACCGCTCGCTCGCCTACCGGCGGGGTAACGATCGGCGCGGGCTCCGGCGGTGGCACAGCGACAGGGGTCGACACCCCACCGCAACGCGGCGACAACGGGGGTCGTAACGCGTCGCTGAGCGAGCGAGCCGATATGTCGACGGAGTCGGCGGCCTTCCTCGGCGATCTCGACGAGGGCGACGACGAGACGGTGAGCTTCGACAGCCGGATCGACTCCGAGGTGAGCGTCGAGAGCTACCTGCTCGAGGTGACCGTCGTCTACGAGGACGAAGACGGCATTCTTCGGGAGTCCGCGACGCTGGCGGCAGCCGTCGAGCCGACCGGCGCACAGACGTTCGCGCTCAGCGACGTCGACAGCAGCCTCGCAGTCGGCGAGAGCGGCACCATCACCGCGACGCTCGAAAACACCGGACCGGAGGCCGTCGAGACGCCGGTCGTCAGCGCCGAGCCCGCCTCCGACCGGATCGATATCGGCGAGGGTCAGATCGCAGTTGAGGATCTCGACGAAGACGAGTCGGCGAACATCAGCTTCGAGGCCGACGTCAGCGGCGAAGCCGATCCGGGGCCCCGGCCGGTGACGTTCACCGTCGAGTACGGCGTCGACGACGAGCGACTCGATAGCGACCCCTTCGTCCGCCGGGTCGCAGTCGCCGACGACGAGCCCGCCTTCACCATCACCGCCGTCGACGCGGCGGTGCCTGCCGGAACGACCCAAACGGTCCAGTTCAACGTGACCAACAACCGCGCCGAAGCGCTCTCGAACATCAACGTCTTCCTCTATCCCGACGGCCCACTCGACGTCGACGCCGACGAGGCGTTCCTCAGCGACCTCGAACCGGGCGAGAGCGAAACGATCAGCGTCGACGTTTCGGTCGACGAGGGGACCGAACCGCGGACCTACCCGCTCGAGGCCGACGTTCGGTACGACTCCGAGACCGACGACGATCTGATCTCACAGGTGTATCAGGTGCCGATCGACGTTACCGAACCGCCCGACGACGACGGGCTACTGCCGTCGCTGGTGTCGCTCGTCGGGATAATGGTGATCGCCGGCGGCATCGCCGTCGTCGTACGGCGACAGCAGTGAGATGCGAGCCGACCACGTCGTCGAACGGCTCGCCGACGGGACCGTCGACCACGCGCGCGCAGTGCTCGTCGCCACCGCCCTGCTGTCGGTCGTCTTCGCGGGTGGGCTCGGGTTGGTCGATCAGGAGGCCGGCACCGACCAGTTCACCGAGGAGGTGCCGGCGGAAGACGCCCGACAGCAGGTCGACGATGAGTTCGCGGGGACGGTCGGCGACAGCGACACCAGCGCCCAACTGCTGATCGAGGCCGACAACGTCGTCGCCCGGCCCACGCTGCTCCGGATCCTCGAAACCCAACGGCGGCTCGAAGACGACGGCACGCTCCGGATCGGCGAGACCACCAGCCACGCCGACCGGATCGCGGCCGAACTCGATCCCGACGCCGAGACACCCGCCGACCGCCGCCGGGCCATCGAAACCGCCACCGACCGCGAACTGGCGACGGCGATCAGCGCGGCCGATGACGGCTCGACGTTCGACGAGCAGGTCTCAACCGACTACAACCCGACGACGGGCCGGGCATCGACCGCGCTCGTGACGATCGAGTACGACCTCCCCGACAGCGTCACCACGAGTCGGCTCCAGACGCTACAGGCCGACAGCGCCGCGACCGTCGACGGGGTTGGGGGTCTCGAAATCGGTGCCAACGCCTACCTGTTCGGCGAGGGGATCCTCCAGACCGAGATTACCGCGCTGCTGACCGACACCGCGATCGTCGTCTTTCCGGCGGCCCTCGGCCTCATTCTACTCTTCTTGCTCGTGGCTTACCGCGATCCGGTCGACCTGCTCGTCGGGCTGTCGGCACTGCTGTTGACCCTCGTGTGGACGTTCGGCTTCATGGGGTATGCCGGCATTCCGTTTTCCGACGCGATCGTCTCGGTCTTTCCGCTCCTGTTGGCGGTCGGGATCGACTTCGGGATCCACACGATCAACCGCTACCGGGAGGCCCGCCCCGACGAGCCGACCGTCGAGACGGCGATGACGAACGCGATGCGACAGTTGAACACCGCCTTTCTGATCGTCACCGTTACCACCGTCTGTAGTTTCGCCGCGAACCTCGCCAGCCCGCTGGGCTCGCTCCGGGAGTTCGGCATCGTCGCGGCCGTCGGGATGATCGCCACGTTCGTGCTGTTCGTCGTCTATCTGCCCGCCGCGAAGGTCACCGTCGACCGACTCCGCGAAGGGTTTCCGGGGCTCGCGTTCGGCACGACACCGATCATCAGCGAGGGATCGCGGCTGGCTCGCGGGCTCGGCGGTGGCGTCGCCATCTCGCGGCGAGCCCCGGTCGTGTTTCTCGGTATGGTGTTACTAACGACCGCCGTAGCCGGCGGCTACGGGGCGGGTGTCGACACCGAGTTCTCCGAGGAGGCCTTCTTTCCGAGCGAGACGTGGATCGACCGCTACGAGCGGCTCCCCGAGCCGTTTGCCCCCTCACAGTACACGTTCATCGAGACGGTCGACATCCTCGAAGAGTCGTTCGACGAGCCGATCGGCGGCGGGGTGACGCTCTACGTCGACCAGCCGGTCCGTCGGGACGACTCCTTGGAGCGGATCGACCGACTCGGCCGCGATCCCCCCGGCAGCTTCGCCGAGACGAGCGCCGGCCGCGCCGAGACGGAGAGCATTCTGACGGTGATCGAGCGCCAGCGCGAGGCGGACCCGGCCTTCGACCGGCTGGTCGCCCAACACGACCGACTCGGCACCGGGGTTCCCGACCGGGATATCGAGGTGGTGTACGACGCTCTCGACGACTCGCCGCGGGCCGAAGAGGCCGACCGGTATCTCTCCGACAACCGTGAGAGCGCCCGCGTCGACGTCGCGGTCGACCCCGACGCCGACACGGCCACCATCGTCGAGGATGCCGAGGCGGTCGCTGCCCGGTCGCCGCTGTCGGTGGTCCCGACCGGCGAGCGAGTCGTCCAACAGCAGGTGATCGACGCGACACTCGACTCGGCGATCCGGAGTCTCGTCGTCGCCTTCGGCCTCACGGCGATCGTCCTCGTCGGTAGCTACCGCCTACTCGAAGGCCGGACCGTGTATGGACTGCTTAACCTCGTGCCGGTGCTCGTGACTGTCGGTCTCCTGCTGGCTTCGATGCGGCTGCTCGGCATCCCACTGACGCCCATCAACGCGCCGATCCTCTCGATCTCGATCGGGTTAGGCGTCGACTATACGGTGCATTTCGTCCACCGGTTCGTCGACGAGTTCGAGACGGCGGGGGTTTCCGAGGCACTCGCGGCTACCATCGCCGGGACGGGCGGCGCGCTCACCGGGAGCATGGTGACGACCGTCTCGGGAATCGGCGTGCTAGTGATCGCACTGATCCCACTGATCCAGGAGTTCGGGATCCTGATCGCGCTGGGGATCGGCTATGCCTTCCTCGCGTCGATACTGGTAACGCCGTCGGTGATCGTCGTCTGGGAACGGATCGCGGGTGCGCTGCCAGCGTCGCTGCGGTCGGTGTAGTCTCAACCGTCGGTATCGAGAGCCTCGGCGTCGAGCGGGCGGCTCTCGTCGCGATAGCGCTCGTAGGCGTCCCGTGCCCACGCGGCGACGACCGCGTCGTCGGTGTCCAGTGCCGCCTGTAGCCGGCCGTCGTCGTCGCGGATCAACAGCCCCACCCGGTCGTCGGTCACGGTGACCGCCAGCGGGACCGGGCCCTCGTAGATCCGGATCGTCGACCCATCGGCGTCGACGAGTCGGCCGAACAGCCCGGCGAGGGCCTCGTCGTCGGCGACCGGCTCGATCGCCGCGGCCGAAAACACCCCCTCGAAGCGGCCGCCACCCTCGACCCACTCGGTGACCGCCTCGAGCATGCGGTCGTTGAACGCATGCGAGAGCACGGTGACCTCGTCGGTCCGCCCGAGGAGTTCGATCACACGGCCGACCGGCGCGCCGGGGCGGGTCCGGGTCGGGACAGTGACCGTCGCATCCCGAAGCTGCCGGAGGTCGAACGACAGCTCTTCGGCCGGGAGCCACTCGACGAACTCCCGGAGCTTCAGCTCCGTTTCGACGACCGCCGAGAACTCCGCGATCCCCTCGGCGACGAGCCGGCCGGTCGGTGTCAGTTCGTACCCCTCCGGCCGGCGGGTGACCCATGTTCGCTCCTCGAAATCCCGGAGAATCCGCCCCAGCGTCGGCTGGGAGGCCCCGGTCGCCGATCCGAGTTCCTGACGACTCCGAGGGCCGTCGGCGAGTTCCGTGAGGACCGCGACCCGATTCTCGGAGCGAGCGAGAAACTCGATCTCCGCCAGTGGCCGATCCATACGTCGGGTTGGACCCTGCGATGGAAGTGGGTTTCGCCCGCGTTTCACGCCGTGAAATCGTGTCGTGCCGTGAGGAGGTTCCGCACGTCGACCGATTGTCGGCGCGGGTTCGTATTTCTTCCAATGAAATTTTTACTGAATTAATTTATACGGCTGTGGCCCCTTCTCCTAGTTGATGACCGACACCAGCGAAATATGGATGTTGTGCCGGGGTCGGACTGGAGGTCGACGGTGAGATCTCGATGTCGGACCCTGTGTTCGTTTCTGCTCGTGAGCGTCTTCTTCGGCGGGACGTTCGTCGCGGCGAAAGCCGGACAGGCGGACGTGCCGCCGCTGCTGTTGGTCGCCCTCCGGTTCGACATCGCGGCAGTGCTGCTGTTGGGCTACGTCGTCCTGTCGACCCCGCGGTCCGAGTGGCTCCCGACGAGTCGGGGCGACGTGGCGGCCATCCTCGCGGCGGGGCTGTTGGCGATCGGGCTCTCGAACGGCCTGCTGTTCGTCGGGCAGGGCTCTGTCTCCAGCAGCGTGGCCGCGATCGTCTTCGCGCTCGTCCCGATCTTCGCGCCGCTGTTCGCCGGCGGGCTACTGGCCGACGAACGGCTGTCGGCAGCGGGTGGGGTCGGCACGCTGGTCGGCCTCGTCGGCGTCGGCCTCGTGATCGACATCTCGCCGTCGACGGTGGCCCAAACGGTCGACGGCGGGGCAGCGATCGTCCTCGCGGGCGCAATGAGCCTCGCGCTCGGGACCGTGTTGATCCGCCGGGCCGACAGCGGGCTGTCGAGTACCGTCCGGACGGCGTGGGCGCTGCCGATCAGTGCCCTCCTGCTCCACGGGCTCAGCCTCCGGGCCGGCGAGTCGCTCGCGGCCGCCGACTGGACGCTCGGGGCGATCGTCTCGCTGGGCTACCTCAGCGTGCTGGCGGGCGCAGTCGCCTACATCTACTACTTCGGACTGGTCGACGAGATCGGGGCGACCCGGTCGAGTCTGGTGTTCTACGCCAGTCCCGTGGTCGCCACCCTCGGTGGCTGGCTCCTGCTCGGCGAGTCGGTGTCGGCGACGACGATCACCGGCTTCGGCGTGGTCGTCGTCGGCTTCGCCATCATCGGCCACGAGTCGCTCGCCCCGGTGGTTCGCCGCGTCCTCGGCCGGTCGACCGACCGCTGGGGCCCGGTCGAGACGCGGGGGAACTGAGCGGGTGTCGACGGCCCGCTGGACGACGTCTTTGGCAGCCAGTTCATCCTCGGAAGGCCCGACGACTGCGTATACAACCGACACGTCTGCCTCGGGCGGCTGCTGGATCGCAACTGGGTGCGACGATCTAGATCCCAGACGATTGATCTCGAGCCACCAGTTTCGTGGTGTCGATACCACGACCATTAATTCGATATTCTACAAACTATATCCCGAATAAGACCCAGATAGAGTCACTAGTTGTGCTATTTGAAACTCAAAATCTGTATTTGTACCACTATTAGCGCGGTTGTGTAAGTTTTATATACGCGTGGCTGTTTGGTAGTGGTAATGAGTGTCAAGGGGGTGTCGGTCTGAAGTACGGCTATATAATGGGTCGACGCTGGCTCAGTTGCCACCGGTCGACCCACAGACTGCTCGGTTGACTCGTTCAGCGTTCAGCCCAAGGATTTACTCTCTGCTTGGGTACTGCCTTAACAGTCCGACTGGCCGAATCGAAGCCGCTCACTGCGGCTTCGTGATCCACCGTTCTCGCGTTCACCACTCGCCGTGTACAATCAAGAGACTGTCCCGAGAGAACCCCGATTCCTCGTCGGCGTCTGCGACTGAGAGAGCGACTGTCCACGTCGGGACGGCGTACTCAAGCCTTCCTCGACCGACGGACGGTTAGTCTTCGGACGCAGAACCCTCGCGGCGAGCGAGCAAGATCCCGGCGATGATGAAAACGGCCCCGAGGACCAACAACCCTACCGTGAGTTCCCTGCCCGAAACGAATACGCCGGCTCCAATAGCACCCGTGCCAAGAATATGAAGGATAGCAGTTTGGTTCACAGAGACAGTACAGGGAGACTGGATTTAACGCCATTGGAAGGCACGTCTATGGTGGATACCGTACCAGCAGTCGCTGACTCCCGTCAGGATTCGGATTCGGTGCCAGCCGTGATGCCGAAATCTCGCCGGATACACGTTCGGGCAGACGATGGAAAACACAAGATTTCCGGGATTCTCCGACGGTGTGGGGTAAAAAAGCTAAACTGATATTCATGACCACCGAACAACTAGTCGTGAACGCTCCGCAGCCGAAGACAGGCAGACAGGAACGATACGAGGCTGCAGCCGAGTTCGTTCGCCAATGTTACAGCGAATGTGGTCGCGATGCTGCGATCGACGATCGTATCACGGATGTTTGGCATGCGATCGGCCAGACTGGACGCTATACCCACACGCCGATGGAGCTCGCACATGGTGCGAAAATGGCGTGGCGAAACAGCAATCGGTGTATCGGTCGACACTTCTGGGATCGCCTGCGAGTGCGTGACTGCCGGGATGCGACCACCCCAACAGCAGTGTACGAAGCGTTAGTCGACCATATCACTGCTGCCACAAACGGGGGGAACATCCGTCCAACAATCTCCGTGTTTCCAGCGGCGATGCAGGACTCCCCACGAGTTCGGATTTGGAATACGCAACTAATCCGGTATGCTGGCTACGACACGGGGACAGGAATCGTCGGCGATCCTGACACTGCGGCGCTAACGAGATATTGTCAGTCCCGTGGGTGGGTGGGTGAAGGCACCCCGTTCGATCTGCTTCCGCTGGTGATCCAGGTCGGGGATCGAGAGCCGGAACTGTTCGAACTCCCCGAAGAGACAGTAGTCGAGGTACCACTATCGCATCCGGAACACGAGTGGTTCGCCGATCTCGAACTACAGTGGTATGCTGTCCCGATCGTGTCCGATATGATATTGGAAATCGGCGGGCTCCGATATCCTGCTGCGCCGTTCAATGGCTGGTATATGGGCACCGAGATCGGCAGTCGAGATCTCGGGGATCGAGACCGGTACGACAAACTCCCGGAGATCGGTGAGCGACTCGGGTTCGAGACGACGACCGATAGATCGCTATGGAAAGACCGGGCGCTCACAGCACTCAACCGCGCCGTTTTGCACTCGTTCGATCGCCACGGGGTTCGAATCGTCGACCACCACACGGCTGCCGATCAGTTCGAGCGGTTCGAACACGAAGAACGAGCCGCAGGGCGTTCGGTGACCGGCGATCGATCGTGGCTGCTCCCGCCGAACGCCTCGTCGACGACACACGTTTTTCATACCGAGTACGACGAGACGGTTCGGACGCCGAATTTCTTTTATCGGGATGCATCGTTGCCGAACTGAGCAGGCGTATGCGGCGGGCCACTAGTCGTGCTTCCAGTCAGATAGCATAATACCGTAACCAAACCGGTCTGCTCTCCTTGCGCGCGCACGCGCGAAGACCTCATAAGTCTCAAGCGTCTACTGTTCAGTATGGAAAAAACGGGGGCGGTGACGACTGACAGTTCGGCTGAGTACGACCGGATCGATGTCTCAGTGCTGGTCATCGGCGCAGGTGCTGCTGGCGCACGAAGTGCGATCACACTCGCCGAACAGGGTGTCGACGACATACTCGTCCTCGGCAAACGGAATCACGGCGATGCACATACGACGTGGGCGCGTGGTGGTATCAACGGTGCCCTCGGCACCCACGACCCCGAAGACAACTGGGCAGTTCACGCCGCCGATACGCTCAACGAGGGCCACTTTCTCAACGATCCCGAGAAAGTAGAAACGGTCGCCAAACAGATGCCCGACCGTCTCCGCGAACTCGACGAGTGGGGCATGGAGTACTCGCGGACCGAGGACGGAGCGATCGACCAGCGGTACTTCGGCGCCCAGTCGTTCCGTCGCACCGCGTTCGCTGGCGATCATACCGGTGAATCGCTGCTCGATACGCTGGTCGACCGGGCCCAAGACCTCGAAATCCCGTACCGGGAGAACGTGATGATCACGAAGCTCCTCTCGGACGGCGAAGAGGTCCATGGAGCAGTAGGGTTCGATATGGATTCCGGCGACTTCGTGCTGTTCAACGCCGGAAACGTCGTGCTGGCTGCCGGTGGCTACGCGGCCATCTACAACCGCCATACCTCGCGTGACGACGAAAACAACGGTGACGGTCCCGCACTCGCCTACGATGCCGGCGCGTCGCTGATGGACATGGAGTTCGTCCAGTTCCACCCGACCGGGATGGCAGTAGACGACTCAGATCCCGACTGGGAGCCGTGGAGCGGTCGACTCGTCACCGAAGCGGTCCGCGGCGAGGGTGGTCGACTGTACAACAGCGAGGGAGAGCGGTTCATGGAGCGCTACTCGCCGGACCAGATGGAACTCGATGCGCGGGACGTCGTCGCCCGTGCAATCGCCCAAGAGATCGCGGAGGGTCGCGGGACCGACAACGGCGGCGTCTATCTCGACATCTCCCACCGTGATGCCGCGTTCATTCAGGAGCGTCTCCCGCGGATGTACGAGCGGTTCGACGACCTCGGTGTCGATATGGCTGCCGAACCGGTCGAAGTCGCCCCGACGTCCCACTACGGCATGGGCGGAGTCGCCGTAGACGAGTACGGAGAGACTGACGTGGAGGGACTGTTTGCCATCGGCGAGACGATGGCTGGCGTCCACGGGGCGAACCGCCTCGGGGGGAACTCGCTGGCCGAGACGGTTGCCTTCGGTGCGGTCACCGGCGACCGCCTCGTAGACCGGGTCGACGGGCCGGGTGCGGTCCCGGCCGACCTCGTCGACGAAGTCGCCGAACCCCATTTCGCGGCCCTTGATGCGATGGCCTCCCGTGAGGGGACCTACGACGTCATGGAGGTCGTCGCCGAACTCCAAGAGCTGATGTGGGACCACGCGGGGATCCTCAGAGACGAGTCGACGCTACAGGCTGGCCTCCAGCGGCTGTCGGAGCTCCGCGAGCAGAGTGCCGATATGGACGTCGGGCCGATCACGAGCGACTCCTTCGAGTTCGCCGTCGACATCGGCTTCATGCTGACGGCTGCGGAAGCGGTACTCCGCGGCGCAGCCGAACGCGACGAGTCACGTGGGGCCCACTACCGGACGGACTACCCCGAGACCGATCCGGAGTGGCAACGAAACATCCTCTTCGAGGACTCCGACATCGGTGGGATGCGGACCGATACCGCTCCGGTTGGCACGCCGAGTGACGCTGTGCAGACTGCCCTCGATGAGGGCCACGAACTCGATTACCACCAACTAGAGTGAGGCCGTTCCGAACGTGAGGTAGATAACGGCCCACCGTTGTCTGGCGGTTTTGTCTACTTCGCGCGACGTATGGACCGTAGTGGGTTGGAGCGGATTCGGACCCCAATTGCAAGCCACTGCGTAGATAGAAACCAGTGTAGTAAGTGATTTGACGCTCCTCACAAAGAGTCTCGTATGAATTGGCTGTTATTGGCGGCTGCAGTGGCTGTCAACGTCGTTGTCTGGATCTCACTGTTGTATCTGTTTTTTACGAACTGAGACGACCCAACCGGTTTCAGTGCAGCGGTTAGTTGCTATCTGTCGACGACAGACCCCACAGTCGTATTCGGATCCGCCGAAATCAAAACATGGGTTGGGGCGGATTCGCACCTCAGTCGCTCTCTTCGATCGCTCCCTGCTTCGAATCCGCCAGTCAACCGAACAGACGGCACCGACTCCTCGCTCCGCATACGCTCCGCTCGTCGTTGTGATGCCGTCAGAAATGGGTTGGGGCGGATTCGAACCGCCGGCCTGCTCCGTGTGAAGGAGCCGTCATAACCTGGCTAGACCACCAACCCGCTACCGTTCGCTACCTGTCGACCGGACTTAAAGGCTTCTTTCTACACCCACCGATAAAAACGCGGAATTACCCGATCAGGCCGTCTGCTCGTCGGGCTGACGGACCTGCCGCAGACGCTGGAATCCCTGGGTGGCAGCGACGCGCACCCGTCCCGTACGCGTTTCGGGCTCCGTGGGCTCCTCGACCTCGTAGCCGAGACGGGCCCGCACACGCCGCGTGACCGGAGCCAGCTCCTCGCCCAGCCCGAGTTTGAGGTGCGATGCGGCGCGGCCGAGGTAGTACCGTGCGTCACTGAAGTGCTTGTTCATATCTGACCTAACGGCAGCAACAGATATAGCTTTTGTGCCGACTGTTTTTAGGCCGTCCTAAATCGAAGCCTTGATTATTCTTTAGGCAAACCTAAAAACACGGCTGGCGGGCGTGGCTTCCCGCCGCCGCGTATTGCCTCCGTCGCCGGGTCGACGGCACCGTGGGCTCGATCGATAACCTGACCCGGATCGGCCGCCGCCACACACTCATCCGTCTGTCCCACCACGGCGGCGGTCGAACCCGCTTCCCGCGACAGTACCGTTCCAGCAGCGCGGCGTCCAGTCTCAGTACGTCGGCGACTCCTCGGGGACGCCGTCGCGGGCGTTGACCAGCCGCGCGAACGTAAACAGGGCGTCCGAAAGCCGGTTGAGGTACGTCACTGCCTCGGCGTTGATCGGTTCGTTCTGAGCGAGTTCGACCGCGCGGCGCTCGGCCCGCCGTGTGACAGACCGGGCGTGATGCAACGCCGCCCCCGCGTCGCCGCCACCCGGCAGAATGAACGACGTGAGGGGTTCGAGTTCCTCGTCGGCGGCATCGATCCACTCCTCCAGTTGGTCGACGTGCTCCTCGCGGATCCGCGGATCCTCGTCGTCGGGCTCGGGGGTGGCGAACTCCGATTGGATGATATGGAGGTGGTTTTGGACCGACGCCAGCCAGTCGTCGACGTCGTCGTAGCCGCTGGGACGGGCGGTCCCGATCAGCGAGTTGGCCTCGTCGACGACGCCGTAGGCCTCGATTCGGGGGTTGGTCTTCGAGACGCGGGAGAGGTCCCGCAGGTCGGTCTCGCCCGCGTCGCCGCGACCAGTGTAGATCGTCACTGTCGACCGCCTCCGCCGGTGTATCGGATTGACATACATCCCGTTTCGGTGGCGATCAGCAAGTAGTTTGGTACCGTCACTCGATCGCGTCACCTTCGAAGTCGACGATCGCCGACCGCCACGCCTCGGGCACCGCCACCGGCTCGTCGGCCGCGTAATCGTAGCGTACCACTACCACGGTCGCAGTCGACACGACGTCGCCGTCGACCCGGAGGTCGTGGTCGAGCGTCAGGCTCGTCGTGCCGATGGCCGAGACTCGCGTCTCGACGGCGAGGTCGTCACCGAACTCGATCGGTCGGCGGTAGTCGATCGACAGCGAGGCCACCACCGTCCCGACCGAAGCGAGGTCGACACCCACCACCTGCTCGAAGTAGGCCATCCGAGCCTCCTCGACGTAGCTCGCGTGGACCGCGGTGTTGACGTGGCCGAACGAATCGAGATCACGGAACCGGACCGGAAGCTGCGTCACGAACGGCTGGCTGGGCATACGGGAGCGCTCGGCGGCCGACCATATCGGGCTGTCGGACGGGGGAGCCCCTCCCGCCGCTCAGCCACCCATCGGTACACAGCAGATCGGCACGTCCGCGTGCCGGACGACCGACTCGGTGACGCTCCCGATCAGATAGCGCTCGACGCCGCTGCGGCCGTGGGTTCCCATGGCGATCAGGTCGATCGCGTGCTCGTCGCTATAGCTCCGGATGACGCGAGCGGCCGGACCGGTGCCGATCGTCGCGGTCACGTCGACCTCGGTTTCGGCCACCTGCTCGCGGATCGCATCCAGGGCGGCCTCCCCGGTCGATTCGAGGGAGTCGTAGACGCCCGCCAGCTCGCCGCCGGCGAACCGCCCGGTGTCGACCGAATACAGCGCGTGGAGCCGCCCGTCGTCGGCATCGGCCAGCGTGAGCCCCCAGTCGACTGCGCCGGCTGCCGCCTCGCTGCCGTCGGTTGGGACGAGCACCTCCCGATACCCGGCTCCGATCTCGTCGGTCGACGCCGGCGGGACCACGAGGATCGGGACGCTCGCCGTCCGGAGGACCTTCTCGGCGACACTCCCGAGGACGAGGCGTTCGAGCCCGCTGCGGCCGTGGGTGCCCATAACGATCAGGTCGACCCCGTGGCGCTCGGCGTACTCGGTGATCGACCGGAAGGGACGACCCCACTCGACGGCGGTGGTGGGTTCGGAATCGAGGTGGGGCTGAGCCAGCTCCGTGACGGTCTCGACCGCGCGCCGCGCTTCGGCTTCGAACCGCCCCTCTGGATCGGTCTCGTCGACACCCGACAGCGAGGAGTCGAGTTCGAGGGCGTCGACGACCGACAGTACGTGCAGTTCGGCACCCGCCTCGGCCGCGACCCCGATTCCGTGCCGGGCTCCCGTCTCGGCCCCGTCGCTACCGTCGGTCGGAACCAGAATCGTGTCGATCGGCTGGTACATGGTCGACGTTCGGTGCTGGCACAGTTAGCCGTAACTGTCGACAGACGAAGTGTTCCGTCTCCGATCCAACTCGAGTGATACGACCACGATTGTATATCGCGGGATACGATTTATCAGTGTGTCGGCGGCCACCGTCGAGCACCGATGAACGGATATCTTAACAGGACGCGGTTCGAACGCCGTGGTATGAGTCTGGAACGTAGCCAGTACTGTCCCGACTGTGGATCCGAGTCGACGTTCTACCGGGCCGCCAGCACCACCCTCCATCTCGGCGAGAAGGTCAAGTGGCGGTGTCCGGACTGCGAGTACACCTTCGTCGAGATCGACGGCATCGACACCCTCCCGGCCGAGAGCTGACCCCCGCGCTGGCCGCGCTGCCGGCGACAGCCGTGGGTCGACGCGTGGCCGATTCACGGTCGACTGCTGTCCGGACCGGTACCCCGGTTAGCGGGTCGCCCGGCAGCACGCGAGGCCACTTCGCTACTCCCTGTTTCGGCCTCGGCCGTTGGGCGTGATACTTCTGGATCCCAGTGTTACCGCTACTGCCCCGCGTCGGGCGGTTCGTCGACTACGCGTAAATGGGATAACGATATACGAAATAGCATAACTCGCACAGCGCAGCCATGACTGCTGGCCGCACACGGTGATGGGGACTGAGAGGTCCGCTCCGTCTCAGAGCAGAACCACAACCGTGTTGATAGCGCCGCGGTGAGTGAGGGTATGAGGCGGACGCGCGCGACGCTGTGGGTGATCTTGGCGTCGGCGACGCTGACGGTGATGGCCGGCGCGATCCTCGGGCCAATCGTGCCGGCAATCCAGTCGAGCCTCGGCGTCTCCGAATCCAGCGCCGGCCTGATCATCACGACTCACGGGGCGCTGATCGTGCTGGTCAGTCCGCTGGCGGGGGCGCTGGTCGACCGGATCGGCCCGCGCCGTCCGTTCGTATTCGGCCTGCTACTGTACGGGGTCGGCGGCGGGGCCGGCCTCGGGATCGACTCGTTTTGGCCACTGCTGGCCTCGCGGGCCGTCCTCGGTGTGGGCGTGGCGTTCGTCTACACCGGGATTACGGTCCTGATCTACCAGCTCTACGAGGGCCAGCGGATGAACCGTGCGCTGGGCCTGCGGAGCAGCGCCAACAGCGTCGGTGCGGTGATCTGGCCGCTCGTGGGCGGCGCGCTCGGGACGCTCTCGTGGCAGGCCCCCTTTGGCGTCTACCTGATCGCCTTACCGCTCGGCCTGCTGGCGATCCTGACGGTTCCCGAGACCGGCGGCCGACAGCCGACCGCCGACGGCGGGACCGACGAGTCGGAGACCGGAGGGGAGACCGGGCTCGCCGGCGTCGTCACCGTGTTCCGCCGTCGACCGACGCTCGTCGGCGTCTACCTGCTGTATTTCGGGGCGAACGCGCTGCTGTACACGATCGTCGTCTTCTATCCGCAACTCCTCGAAGGCGTCGGGATCACCTCCTCGTTTTCGATCAGCCTCTATCTCGCCGCCAACGGGCTAGCCGGTGGCGTCTCGGCGGCGCTCTACGACCGTCTGATCGCCCGGACGAGTCGGCCCGTCCTCGTTGTTGCGGCGCTCACTCTGTGGACGGTTGCGTTCGCTGGGGTGCTGCTCGTCGACTCGCCGCTCTCGGCGATCCCCTCGGTGGTCGGCTTCGGCCTCGGACTCGGCCTCGTCTTCCCGTCGGCGTTCGGCTGGATCGAGGCGCTTGCGCCCGCCGGTCGACAGGGACAGTTCAGCTCCTATCTCGCCTCGGCCGGCTACACGGGACAGTTCGTTTCGCCCGTGTTCTTCGGCCCGCTGGTGCCGGTCGTCGGCGTCCGTGGCGTCTTCGGGGCGGCCGCAGTCGTGGCGACAGCCGGGCTCGTCGTGGTGGCTGTCCTCGGACGGTGAGCGAACGGAAAACTAGTCGGCCGGCTGTTCGGACTCGGGCTCGGACTCGAATGCTACATCGAGACACCGGCAGGCGTCGAGTTCCGGATCGAAACAGTCGGGACACTCGGGTTTGCGATCGATGATGGTATCGAGTCGCTCGGCGACGGTACCGTCGATGACGGGTTCGAGTTCGCGGGCCTCCGCACGGAACTCCTCGACACCGAGGACGTTGGCGAGGAATCGCTCGATGATGCAGTAGGTCTGGAGGGCATCCCGCGCGCGAACGATCCCGTCGTCGGTGAGACTCACGCCCTTGTACTTCTCGTGTTCGGCCAGTCCGCGGTCTTCGAGTTTGCCGATCATCTCGTTGGCGCTGGCGGGACTCACATCGAGCATGTCGGCCACGCGACCGGTCGCGGCGGGTTCGTTGTCCTGCTGTTGGATCAGATAGATGGCTTTGAGATACTGGTTGGCCGTGTTCATTCGCGTTCCTCCATGATCGTGGTTACTCGCTCGACGCCGTCGCGCTCCTCGTCTTTCAGCCCCTCCAGCACCTCGACCACGTGCTCGCGGTCGACGCTAAACTCGGCGTCGCTGGCCTCGATCGCTTCGATCAGGTCGTCGTAGAACTTGTAGGCCGTCTCCTCGTTGCAGAGTTGGTCGTAGAGCACGCCGTCGAAATCCTCGGGTTTGGTCTTGCCGTAGCGGGCCTCGACCAGCGTCTCGATCTCGTCGAAGGGGACGCTGTCGACGGTCAGTCCTTCGATAAGATCTTCGAGCCGCTTGCGGTGGTCGGCGGACTCGTCGGCGGCATGCGAGAGCAACTCCTCGATCTCGGCATCGAGGTCACGCTCGTCGGCGGCCAGCGACTGGTAGTGGCGGTGGGCGCGAGCCTCGACGACCTCTTCGAGGACGATCCCGATCTGGAGCAGGCGGGCCAACTGGCGGTCCGACCCCACCTGCTGACCGAGACTCACGGCCGTCCCCCGTTCGATACTGTCGATTCCATACGTTCCTCTCTGTGCGTTGGGAACTTACGGTTTTCCCCTCGGCCGTTCACCGGGGGTCAGCGACCGAACAGCCGGTCGACCAGCGACCGTTTCTGTGGCCGCTCGGCCAGCAGCACCGAGGAGTCGACGTCGTTGAGCACGTCGAAGGCCAGCGAGCCACGGACCAGCCGCGAGAGGAGCCCCTCGCGGGTCGCCCCGATGATCACCATCGACCGGTCGGCCGCGTGGTGGGCGATCGCGCCCTCGACATCCCCGGAGGTGTCGACGATCCGGTTTGCCTCGTCGAGCCCGCGGTCTTCGGCCCACTCTTCGAGGAACGCCTCGCCGTCTTCTTGTTCGGATTCGTCGTCGGCGACGTACAGCAGCGAGACGTCGGACCCCTCTTCGAGGAGGATCTCGGCAATCTCCGCGGAGAGATCCGAACTGTAGCCGCCCGCCGTCGGCACGAGCACGTCCGAGAGATCGAAGCCGCGATCCTTCATTACGAGGAAGTCACACGGAAGATTGCTGGTAAGTTCGTCCAGTGGGGACTCGACACGACCGGCCGACAGCGCGGAGTCGGCACCGCCCCACCCCATCACCACGAGGTCAGCCGCATCGGTTTCGGCGGCGTCGAAGACCTCCTCGAAGGAGCGATGCGAAAGGATAGTCTTCGTCTCGACGGGCGCGCCGAACGTCTCGGCGTCCTCGCGGGCGGCCTCGAGGAGTTTCTCCGATTCGGCGTCGATCCGGTCGACGTGCTCCGAGCCAGCGTACAGCGGCGTCTGATCCGGCACCTGGACGATGTGGGTCGCCACGACGGTGCCGCCCTTTGCCTTCGCAATCAGGCTGCCGAGTTCGATCAGGTCCCGCTCGGTTCGGGGGTTCGACAGCGGTACCATCACGCGGTACTCGCCGCCGTCAGGTTTGACCGAGGAGGCCGCCGACACCGCGGCGTCGGGCATCTCCTCGGACCGCGAGAGGATGTACTCCGAGAGCACGCCCTCGGCAGTCGTCCGCGAGCGTGCGTACAGCAGATACCACGCGACCGCCAGCGCGACGAAGATCCCACACAGCAGGACGACGAACGGCTCAATAAAGCCGATCAGGGCAAAGGAGAGCACGGCTCCGAGAATCGGCACGATCGGGTAGAGCGGCACCGTGAACTCCGGGTCGTACTCCTCGGGGTCGGCCTCCCGCATAACGATCAGCCCGATGTTCAACAGCCCGTAGACGACCAGATGCAGCACGCTCCCGGCGGTCGCCAGCAGTTCGAGGTTTCCGGCCAGAATGAACAGCACGATCAGCCCGCCGGTGAGCGCGATCGATTTGTACGGCGTGCCGAACCGCTCGTGGACCTCGTTGAGCTGCGGCGAGACGATCTTGTCCCGACCCATGGCGAAGTTGATCCGCGACGACGAGAGGATCGAGGCGTTGGCCGACGACGCGGTCGCCAGCAGCCCGCCGAACAGCATCGCCAGCGCGCCCAGCGGCCCGATCAGTATCTGGGCGACCTCGACGACCGCCGTATCGTTGCCCGCGACGATCTCGTTCGGTACGGCCGCCAGCACTGCGAGCAACACGAGCGCGTAGATGACTGTCACGATGACGACGCTGCCGACGATGGCGATCGGGAGATTACGGCCGGGATCCTGGATCTCCTCGGCAACCGAGGTGATCTGGACGAAGCCGAGATAGGAGACGAAGATCAGTCCCGTCAGCGGGAGCAGCGGCGCGTAGTCGTTCGGCGCGAACGGACGAAGCGATTCGATATCGGCGTTCAGTACACCGAACAGCGTGAAAACGGTGAGAATACCAAGCAGCGTGAAGACGATGATGTTCTGGAGTTTGCCGGTCTCCTTCGCGCCGAAGTAGTTGACCGAGACAAAAAAGACCGCCCCGAGCAGGGCGATGATCTTCGCGCTCGACAGCGGGATCGGGGCGAGGACGATTCCCGGTATTTCGAGCGCCGCAATAACGAGGTCGCCGAAGGGAGCCGACGAAACGATCTCGGTCAACAGCGGCTTGAACGCGATGACGTACTCGCCGAAGCCGAACATATAAAAGGCGGAAGCGAACGTGAGCCCAATCCAGTTGCCCCACCCGGCGATAGAGCCGAACATCGGCCCCAGCGAGCGGTTGATGTAGAAGTACGCGCCGCCGGATTTCGGCATCGCCGTCCCGAGTTCGCTGGCCGACAGCGCGGTGAAGATCGCAATAAACCCGCCGAGGACGAACGCCCCCGCAGCCAGCGGCCCGGCCTGTTCGACGGCTGTCCCCGGCAGGACGAAGATGCCCGCGCCGATCATCGTCCCGATCCCGATGGTCAGCGCCGAGGTCAGCGTCAGGTCTTTGGCGAGTTCTTGGTCACTCATCTCGACCCTCCAGTGAGCGACAGTCGACGCCTCGCCAGTGGCCCGGACCGGTCGACTGACCGAAGCAGCTGTGCTCAATCATACCGAGTGGTTCGTCGCCTTCGGTTTAATCGATTCGACTGTCCAACGAGGCGGTGTCGCCTGACGCCCCTGCCGGTCACAGTGTCGACTCGGTGTATCATACCGATCACTATCTACGATCTGTACTTAACGTGTTCGACAACTACATTCGGCATACACAGATGCATATTTAAACTGATTTGGTATACAGCATTTGTAACGGATTGTAGTTCGGATTTAGACATCTGGATCTACGACACGTTCCAGTTGCCACAGAACACTTATACAGGCTGTTCGTGTCGACTGCATATGGATCAGTCAGTCGACACGGAGCTTCTCTCTCATGTTATCGTGCCCGTTGCGACCAAGGAAGACGCACGGATAACCGCCCAACAGCTCGCCCCGTACAGCCCGAATCACGTGACTGCACTCCACGTCGTCGAAAAAGGCGATGGTGTAGTGGACAAGACGCCTGTCGAGCAGTCCGAGGAGATCGCCGAAGCGGCGTTTGCGGCGGTCCGCGAGGAGTTCCCCAACGCCGACACGCAGACTGCCTACGCACGGAACGTCGTGAAAGCGATCTTCCAGGCCGCCGACGAGGTCGACGCCAGCGCGATCGCCTACCGCGCACGCGGCGGCAACCGTCTCGTCCAGTTCCTCTCGGGGGATCGCTCGCTGAAACTCGTCACGCAGGCCGACCGCCCCGTAATCGCGCTGCCGAACGTCGACGACGAGTAGTTACCGCTTACGTTCCGGTACCGACAGGCTACTTCCGGTTCCGGAAGGCCACAAGCGTCTCGTCGCTGATCCCGCCACGGGAAAACAGCGTGACGAGGTCCCCCGCCTCGATCCGTGTCTCGCCGTGCGGTGTCAGTACTTTTCCCTCGCGTTCGATGGCGATGACGAGCGTGTCGTCGTCGAGCAGTCCGCGGCGGCTGGCCCCCGAGAGCGGTCGCCCGACGATCGGCGAATCCTCGCCCGCCGTGACTTCGACGATCTCGGAGCCGCCAGCCAGACTGGTGAAATCCGACAGCGTCTTGCGTTCCTCCTCGGGTTCGGGGCCGTACGGCGAGTAGGGGTGGACCGATTCGGTCTGGACCAGATCCTCGTCTTCGATATCGATACCGAGACTGGAGATGGCGCGGGCGATCCGCCGGAGGTCGTCGATCGACTCACCCACCGCCAGCACGTGGAGGTTCCGGCGACCGGTCATTAGCTCCCGGACGTTGACCACGCCCGGCACCGCGCGGACCTTGCTCGCATACGATTCGCGTTCGTCGACCGGCGCGTTGCAGAGATAGAGGTTCGTCAGGCGGCCGTCGGCAGCCTCGAAGTCGACCGCGGCGTGGTAGCCGGTGATGACGCCTGCTTCTTCGAGGCGGTCGATCCGGTTGCGGATCGTCGCCGGCGAGACGTCGACCGCCGCGGCGATCTCGGGGGCCGACGTCCCGCGAGCGTCGGCCATCAACTCGTAGATCACCCGGCGGTCGATCTCGTCGAGCTGCGTGTCCATACCCCGGCCACACAGCCGACTCATAAGACGGTTGTCCTCCGGCTACGACTCGAGTTCCGGCTCCAGCTCCGACTCCGACTGTTCGCGTCGACCTTTCCCGAACAACCGCTTGAGCAGCGAGCGCGAGGAGGGTCGTTCGGCCAACAGGACCGAACACTCGACGTCGTTGACGACATCCAGATGGAGCGAGTCGGTCGCCAGCCGGGAGAGCAGTCCCTTCTCGGTGGCGCCGATCGCGATCAGCGTCGCGTCCCGGGCCTCGCGTTCGATAGCGGCCTCGACATCGCCGGAGTCGTCGACGATGAACGCCGCGTCTTCGAGGCCGTGTTCTGCGGCCCACGTTTCGAGGAAGGCTTCGCCCGCCTCGCGCTGGGCGGGACTGTCGACGACGTGGAGCAGCGTGACCGCCGCACCGGTCGTTGCCTGCAAGGCCGCCGCGACCTCGGCGCTGAGTCCCGAGTCCGGACCCCCGGCAGTCGGAATCAGGATGCGCGAGGTGTCGAGCCCGCGGTCGTTGATGATGGCGAAATCACACGGGAGCTGGTTCGTAACCTCGTCGAGGGGGCGCTCGGCGCGGGCGGCGTTCCAGAGTTGGTCTTCGCCCCACTCCATGACGACCAGTTCCGGGCGAGTGCGGCGAGCCATGTTGAACACCTCCTCAAAGGAGTGGTGGCTCGCCAGCGACGATACCTTGACATCGGTGTTGTACTGCTCGCCGAGCCCGTAGATGTCCGCCATCCGCCTGTCGGATTCGGCCTCGATCCGCTCGATGTTGCCGCCGCTGACCAGCGACATCTTCGCGGGTGCCTGAACGATGTGGACGACGTGGACGGTGGCGTTCTCGCGGTGGCTGGCGATCCGACAGGCGAGTTCGACGATCGGCACATCCGTCCGGGGGTTCGTGATCGGCACCATGATCCGGTAGCGGTCCTCGCCGACGATGGCGGCCTCGGCGGCATCCAGGATCGGGACGTAGGATCGGCCAGCGAACCGACCGAACGTCCACTCGGGGATCGTGAGCCGGCGGTTGAGCCCCTCGAAGCGGGCGGATTCCAGCCGCTCTTCGCTCGTCTGGAAGTAGTTAACCACCGTCACCAACCCCACCCCGCCGATGGTGTTGCCGAGGAGGACCGGCAGGACGAAGCTCGTCATCCCGACGACGAGCGAGTAGTCGGTCTCCAAGACGAGATAGATGACCTCGGTAAACGACACCACGACGTGGAACAGGTTCCCGTTCGGGATCGCCAGAAAGGCGAGATAGACGGCCAAGAGCCGCGTGACGGTGTCGCCCGCCGCGAAGCCGACCCAGACGACGCCGGCGACGATGAGCCCGGCGAACACGGCCTTGAAAAACAGCGACCACCACTCGGTGTACAGGGCGCCTTTCTCGGCGATCTCGATGGCCTTCAGTTGGCTTTCGGGTTCGAAGATCCCGCCGTAGACCAACGAAATCGCGCCCATCGCCCCACCGATGAAGTTCCCCGCCAGAACGATCCCCCAGTGGCGAAACAGCGTCGGAATACTCGCCAGCCGTTCGAGGGTCAACGCGACCGGCGGCAGCGTGTTTTCGGTGTACAGCTGGTAGCCGCCGATGATGATGTAAATGAACCCAAGCGGGTAGAGTAGCGTGCCGACGACTGCGTTGTCGGCGGCCGCGGACATCGAGACATAGAGGAGAAAGGTGATGGTGATGGCAAAGCCGGCGGCGACCGCGCTGAAAAACAGCTCGCGGCTGCCGGAGGTGATTTCTTCGTCGGCGGCCGCCACGACCCGTTGAAACACTTCGTCCGCCGAAAACCGATCGCGGAGGACCTCACCGACAGCGGGTGCGCCGCTCCTGGACCGCTCGACGGCGTCCCGCACCGAGTCTTCCTGCTCGTTGCCGTTCGATTCGCTCATTACGGGTGACGAATCGGCTCCAAACCTAAGGTGTTGGCTTTTCGACTCGGGAGGTCCGGCTGGTGGGGCGCTACTGAGGCGCGCCCGCGAGGACCTCGACCCCAGCCGAGGCCCCGATCCGCTCGGCCCCCGCATCGAGCATCGCCATCGCCGTCTCGTAGTCGCCGATCCCGCCGCTGGCCTTCACCGGTAGATAGTCGCTCATCAGTTCGACGTCCGCGACGGTCGCCCCGCTCGGCTCGACGTCCGCGAACCCGGTCGACGTCTTGACCATCGCGGCGTCGGCGTCGACGGCGGCCTGACAGGCCCGCCGTTTCTCGTCGTCGGTCAACAGTCCGGCCTCGATGATTACTTTGACCGGAACCGGGACCGACGCGACGATCGCTTCGATCTCCTCGGTGACGGCGTCGGTCTCCCCGGCTTTGAGTCGACCGACGTTGATGACGACGTCGAGTTCGTCGGCACCGGCCTTCCACCCCGAGGCGGCCGCCTCGCGTTTGATTCGCGTGCTGTCTTGGCCGTGTGGGAAGCCGATCACCGTGGCGAGCGTCAGGGTAGGCGGTGCCTGCTCGGCGGTAGCCGCCACATAACACGGTGGAATACAGGCGTTCATCCCGTGTTCCGTGGCCTCCGCGACCACGCGGTCGACGTCGGCGGGCGTCGTCTCGGGGCCCAACACCGTGTGATCGATCCGCCCGGCGAGCTCCTGTCGGTTCATGGCTGGTCGACGGAGGGGCGGGATGATAAAGCTCGCTTCGAGCCTTCGGCACAGTTTTGACGCCGAACCGACTGCCTCCGGGTATGGTCTTGCTCCCCGAAGGGTTCGCGTTGCCGCCGTGGCCCTATTTGCTGGGTTTGCTCGCGGCCGCAGCGGCGGTCGGCGCTGGGCTCTTCCGCCGACGGCCGCCGGTCACCGCGCGGCACATCGTCGCGTTCGCGCCGTGGATGGCCGTCGGCTCGGCGCTCCACGTCCTCTATGTGGTCGATGGGCTCCCGCCGGCGCTCGCACCGTTCGGCGGGACGGCCGCAGTGTATCTGACGGTCGCGGTGCTCGCTGGGGCGGTCCTACTGGCTGGGGACGTGAGCCGCACGCGACGGCAGGTCCCACTCGTGATCGCGGCCACCGGGCTCGTGGTGTTCGTGCCGGTTGTCGGGACGACGCTCGCGGTCGGTGTCGACCGCGGCACGTTGGCGCTGTGGTGGCCCGCAATCGCGGCGGTCGCTTCGATCGGCCTCACGGGGCTGGCGTGGCTCGCCGTGCGGCGACTCCGCCCGGCAGCAGCGGCGACGACCGGCGGGGTCGGGCTGCTGGCGGTGTTCGGTCACACCCTCGACGGCCTGTCGACGGCCGTTGGGGTCGACGCCTTGGGGTTCGGCGAGCGGAGCCCCGTCTCGCGGGCGATCATGGGGGTCGCCGAGGCGTTGCCGACCGCCGAAGCGCTGGGGATCGGTTGGCTGTTCGTTCTGGTCAAACTGGCCGTGGTCGGCGGGGTTGTCGTGCTGTTCGCCGACTACATCGAGGAGACGCCGACCGAGGGCTACCTGCTGTTGGGATTCATCGCGGCTGTGGGGCTCGGTCCGGGGGTGCACAACCTGCTGCTGTTCGCCGTCACCGGCGGGTGACGGCCGTGATCGTCTGACGTGGATTATATACCGGCCGGTCGTGTGAGGGGTGTGTATGGACGGGCTGTTGACGACGCTCGGGGCGGCCACCGCGCCGCTGTCGTGGGTCACGGCGGTCGCGCTGGGTGCGCTGGCCGGCCTCGTGGCCGCGATCGTGATGGACTGGCCGATGAGCCGCCAGCCGGACGGGTTCGTCCCGGCGGCGATCGCCGCGGCGGTCGTCACCCGGCAGTCGGTCGACGACGTGTCGATGCCGGAGCTACTGGTAGTCCACCACGTCGCGGGGCTGCTGGCCGGCATCGCCTACGGCGTCGTCGCCCGTGGGCTTGCGGCTGGGCTGCCTGACCTCCTCCGAATCGGCGGTCTCGACCTGCTGGCCCATCTGTTGTCGGTCGGGCTCGTGGTGGGCTTTATTTACGGCTTCTTCGGCCACCTCGTCCTGCCGCGGGCTGGCGGCCGGAGTTACGAGGAACAGGCGACGGCGATCCGGGGCCAGTGGCTTCGGTCGGCGCTCGTCTTCGGGGTCACGCTGGCGGTGGTCGTGCCGCTCGTGGCCCCCTCGCTGGCGGGCTAATCAGTCGTTGTCGTCGGTTTTCTCCTCGATCTTCTCTTCGATCTCCTCGGTCTGTTGTTCGAGTTTCTCCTCGACTTTCTCTTCGACCTCGTCGGTCCGCGGCCGGCGGTCGACCCGCTCGTTGATGTCTTCGAGCTTTTCGATGACCTCCGAGACCTCCTTGCTGACGGTCCGTTCGACCGTCTCTTCGACCGTCTCGTCTACGGTTTCGCCGACCGTCTTGTCGACCGTCTTCTCGACGGTTTCGCCAACCGTCTTGTCGACCGTCTTTTCGACTGCCTCGTCGACTGTTTTGCCGACCGTCTCGTCGACCGTCTTCTCGACTGCCTCGTCGACTGTTTTGCCGACCGTCTCGTCGACCGTCTTCTCGACGGTTTCGCCGACGGTCTTTTCGACTGTCTCGCCGACGGTCTTTTCGACGGTTTCACCGACGGTCTTCTCGACTGTTTCGCCGACCGTCTCGTCAACCGTTTTCTCGACGGCCTCGTCGACGGTCTTCTCGACGGTTTCGGCGACCTCCCGTGTCATCCAGTCGGGGTCGAACCGGGCCATCTTCCAGACGACGTGGAGCACGTAGGACAGCAGCACGCCGAGGCCGAAGGCGACACCGACCCGGTTGCCGACGACGACGAAAAGCGAGATCGCCACGAACAGCAACACGCCGTAGGCCAGATCCACGAGGAAGTCGACGCGGTTGGGATTCATCGACACACACCACCTAACTGCGAATATATCTCGATCATATACTGACTGTTTGCGTTCAGCGGGGGAAAAGGGCGTGATTGACCGGCGGACGACGACCACCGACATCGGACGGTTTTTGTCGCCACCGACCGACCTCCAGCCATGGCCAAACAGCCGCATCTACTGGTAGAATCGGGCGATCTCCACGATCTGGCGATCATTCCGGGCGACCCCGGCCGCGTCGACCGGATCGCCGAGCAGTGTTCGAACGCCGAAGTGGTCGCCGAAAACCGCGAGTACAAACTGGTTAACGCCAGCTACGAGGGCCGGGAACTGACCATCTGTTCGACGGGTATCGGCTGTCCCTCCGCGGCGATCGCCATCGAGGAACTCCACGCGGTGGGCGTCGAGACGGTGATCCGATGCGGAACCACGGGCGCGCTGCAGGCCGACATGGAGATCGGTGACATGGTCGTCGCCACCGGCGCGGCCAAGGAGGAGGGCACCACCAAGCGCTACGAGTCGGCGGTCTACCCTGCGGTGCCCGACTACGAGGTCCTCGGCGGGCTGGTCGACGCGGCGGAGGCCAACGACGAGGACGTGCATGTCGGGCCCGTCGTCTCCGACGACGCCTTCTATGCCGAAGACGAGGCGGCCGTCGACGACTGGGAGGCCGCGAACCTCTTGGCCGTCGAGATGGAGGCCGCCGCCGTCTTCTCGCTCGCGCGGCGCAAGGGAATGCGAGCCGGCGCGATCTGTACGGTCGACGGTAACCTCGTCGAAGGCACCCAGAAGGGAGCCGACAGCGAGGAGGAGTTGCCCGAAAAGGCCAAGAACAACGTCGAGCGCGCCATCGAGATCACGCTGTCGGCGGCCGCCGAGTTATAAGCGTCTTTTACCGATCAAGATTTATATTCACATAGCAGCACACGGACAGGTATGTTGGCACGTAGCGGCGTCGATAGATGGTCCTGGCTCGTCAGTCGGCGGAGCGTCGACTGATGTGGATCACCGCGATCGCCGTTGTCATCGTGCTACTGGGTCTCGCGATTGGCTGGGTCGCGCTGCGATCGCTTCTGGTGGTCCCGCGACTCGTTCGGAGCGAGGTTCAAGCGCCGTCGACCGTCTCCGAAGGATCATTCGCCGTCTGTCGCGGAACCGCGACCGAAGGCGACGAGGGGGTGATTGCCGCACCGTTTACCGGCCAAGAGTGCTTGAGTTTCGAATTCGAGGTGACCGAACGCCAGCCGTCGTTCGTCGGCATCCCGTGGTCCAACGACCACCTCGACGACGGCGTTGCCACGACGACGTTCGAACTCGACGGCGAGTATGGGGACCTCGCGGTCGACCCCTCGCCGCGCCGTTTCTCGCTTGATACCGAGTCGACGGTCATCACCGTCGACCCACGCGAGACGCCGCCCGACCGGATCCGGCGGTTTCTCGACGTTCGTGGGCTCCCATCGGTCGCCCGGTGGCTCGCGGTGGTGCCGTTGCTCGGCACCCGCCGCTTCGTCGAACGCCGCGTCGACCCCGGCGAGGAGTACCTCGTCGCCGGGAAGGCCGACTACCGCGAAGGCCGGGTCACCCTCATCGGCGACCTCGTGATCACCGACCGCACGCCGTGGGGATTCGCGCTCGGTCGGCTCCGGATGGCCGTGTTTCCGCTGATCGTCGCGGCCGTCTTCGTCGCAACGGGATCGTGGGTACTACTCGGCTGAGATGGGCTCCCGGTCGGGGCTTCGACCGAGATCTTCGATCGAGAATATCCTGTGTGAACGAATATGATTCCGCGACAGACTCCGGATAGAGAAGCTTATGCTACCGAACGGCCCTGTAGAGCTATGCTCACTCGTCGAACACTCCTGTCGACGCTCGGTGGATCGGTGGCGCTTGCTAGCTGTCTCTCCGGGGATTCCGACCCCGCCGCAGCCGTCGAGCCCACCGAACCCGACCGACCCAACGACCGCACGGTGGCTGCCGACCGAACCGAGACCGTCGACCGGACCGATCCGGAGTCGACGGCGTGGCGGTTCTACGAGACGCTACTCGGCGGCGACGTCGACGCACTGAACGGACTGGTCCACCCCGAGTCACCGGGCTACCCGGTTGCGGCTACCGACCTGCCGCCCGAACGGTTCACACAGTTCGAGACGGTCCGGATCGCCGACACCGAAGCGGTCTCGGTGCAGGATCGGGTCGTCCAGCGGCTCTACCCCAACGTGACCCGAACCTCGAGGACCAGAAAGGCGATGGGGGCTGAGCGAATGCAGTACGTCCACACCCGGTTTTATATTACGCGTCCCGACGACGAGGGGATCTACGAGGCCGACACGATCGACTACCTCGTCCGCGACGACGGCCAGTGGTACGTCCGCTACGAGGGTGCGTCGGATCGCTGAGTCGACGGCAACGACCACACAATCAGGTCGCGGTCCCGTCCGGTTCCGCGCGGCTGGCGGCAAGCACCGACAGCGGGAACACGAGGAGTCCGAGGAGCGCCACGACAAAGGGGAGAACGAAGAGGATCAGGAAGAACGGTCGGCTGTCGAACGGGACGAAGGCCCCACCGGCGACGACGAAGGCGGCCACCGCGCCGGCGACGGCGGCGGCCGTCGACCGACTCATGAGGGCCTCACCGAGGACGCCGACCCCGAAGGCGGGGGCGACCGCCAGCGGGAGGTGGATCGCCATCGTGTGGGCGACCGTCGGCGCGAGGTCGGCGAACCGCGGGTCGATCGCGCCGAGTCCCAGCAGGATCCCGCCGACCGCCAGCAGCGCCGCGAGGCCGACCGCCAGCGACCCCCGAACCGAGCGGAGCCAGTCGGGGCGGACTAGCCCGGCGAGGCCTATCTCTGCGTAGAGTACGCCGACGCCGAGGAGCGTCGTCGGAAGCAGCCCGACGGCGGCGGCCAGCGCGCCGAGGACGCCGGCCCCGGCAACGGCGGCGGCGAACCGCCCGGCGTCGGTCGGCGTTTCGACCGTCCAGCGCGTCACGGCGGCGAGGCCGATCGAAACGAGGCCGTAGACGACCGCTCCCGGAAGCACGATATCCCGGACGTTCGAGAGCCAGATCGGCAGCGACGCCAACGTCAGCGCCGCGGTCACGCGAGTCGACCCCGTCTCGGGCTCGGCGAAGGCGATGTAGAACTCGTCGTACAGCTCCGCCGGATCTTCGGCGGCCGCCGTCCGCTGCCATGTCAGCGTCCCCTCGTCGACGGTCGGCAGCTCGCTGTCGGTGGCATGCTCGTCGTCGACGATCGAGCGAGGGTCGTTGGCGATGACCGTCCCCTCGGGGCCGGTGAGCGAAACCCGGTCGGCGTTGAAAACCGCACCCCACGTGCCGATCGCGTGGAAGTAGTCGACGACGAGCACGCCGGCGTGGCGGCTGGCCGCGTCGGGATCGGTAAACCGGACGCGAACCGTCTCGTTGTCGACGGTCGCCGACTGGACTGTGACCGACCCGGCCGAGTCTGCTGCCAACCCGTTATCGACGGCGGCCCCCCGAGCGATCTGCCTGAGCCGTTCGGGGGTTGCCGCGAGCAGCGACGCGTTTGCCTCGCCGAGTCGGTTAGTGACGATCCATGTCGCCGACCCGTTTTCGTCGACCCTGATCTCGGCCGTCGAGTGGGTGACATTGACCCCGACACCCTGCTGTTCGGCGCGTTCCTCGAACGCGGAGCTACAGGGCCCGCAGACCGGCTCCGGCGGCGAGCTGGCGGCCGCCGGCGCGGCGAGGGAGCCGACGGCGAGACACAGCACGGCAAGGATACCGAACACGACGGCGTGTTTCACTACCACGGTGTGTTACTGTTCGGGATAAATGTCTTCCGTGTGAAAACTCGCCGCGCTGCCGGGATGGCGACGGGGCGATCGACCGCGACGAATAGTTGGGTGGAATTTATATTTCTGCCCGAAGTTTATTCGGACAATGCACTGCCACGTATGACGACACCACCTACACAGCTCCGGGTCACGGTCGTCGGCGACAGAGCGGCCCTCGACAGCCCGACCGTCGATCGGCGGCTGTCGGTTTCGACCGCCGAGGCCGTGGCAATCGCGCCGCAGGCCGTCGACGGGCAGGCCGACAGTTCCGAGGCCGACCGGCTGGCCGACGCCGACTGTCTGATCGTCGACCGACCGACCGCAGAGGCGTGGCGCGCGGTCGTCGAGCGGGTGGTCGACCGCCGCCCGGAGCTACCGGTCGTCGTCTTCTTCGAGGAGCCGGCGGCGGTCGGCGAGGCGATCGCCGCCGGAGCCGACGACTATCTCCCGCGGTCGCTGGCGGATCGTCGGCCGTCGCTGCTGCTCGACCGACTGGTGGCGATCGCCGCCGACGGTTCCGAGGAGGAGTCGACGTCGGGCCGCGAGGAGTCGGGAGCCGAAAGCGAGATACCGGGGTCGGAAATCGAGACGTCGTGGGCCGAAAGCGAGGAGTCGACGCCGAGCAACGAGATACCGCTCGACGGAGTCACCCGCGAACTCTTCGAGAGCGTGGCCGACGGGCTGGTCGTCCACGACGCCGAGACCGGCGAGATACGCGACTGCAACGCGGCGTTCTGCGCCCAAACCGGCTACGATCGGGCCGAACTGCTCGGTGAGCCGGTCGACCGCGTGGTCGCCAGCGGCGAGGGGTACGGCTACGCGGAGGCCAGAGATCGGATCCGCCGGGCCAGCGAGCGCGGCCCCCAACTGTTCGAGTGGCGCGGCCGGCGGAAGAGCGGCGAGACCTATCCGGTGGAGGTCAGCCTCCGGCAGGCCACGATTGGGGGCCACGAGCGGGTCGTCGCGAGCGTCCGCGATATCACCGAGCGCCGCGAGAAGGAACGGCGGCTGGCGGCGGTCCGCGACCAGCGGTCGACGCTGTTCGCGAACTCCCCGGACCCGATCGTCGCGGTCACCCGGGTCGACGGCCGCCCGCAGATCACCGACGTCAACCCGGCCTTCGAGTCGACGTTCGGCTTCGAGGCCGAGAGCGTCGTCGGCGAGCCGATTTCGACGGCCATCGTCCCCGAGGACCGCCGCGAAAAATACGAGGGCCTGCGCGACCGCGCGCTGGGCGGCGAGCCGATCGAGGCCGAAGTCCGACGCGAGACTGCCGACGGGATGCGGGACTTTTTGCTCCGGGTCCTCCCGTTCGAGACCGACATCGACGACCACGCCTACGTCTGGTACACCGACATCACCGAGCGTCGCGAGCGGGAACGCGCCCTCGAACGCGAGCGCGACCGCCGGTCGGTACTGTTCGAGAACAACCCCGACCCGGTCGCCGGCATCGAGTTCGACGGCGACCGGGCGCTGATTCGCGAGGTGAACCCGGCCTTCGAGTCGACGTTCGGCTTCGCAGCCGAGGGCGTCGTCGGCGAACCGGTCGCCGAGACGGTCGTCCCCGAAGCCGAACGTGACGGCTACGACCGGCTTCGCAGCCGGGCGGCCGCCGGCGAGGCCATCGAGGGGGAGGCCCCGCGGCTGACCGCCGACGGCCGCCGGCAGTTCGTCTTCCGGGTGATCCAGTTCAACGACGAGCCGGGGACGACCGACGCCTACGTCTGGTATACCGACGTCACCGACCGTCGACGCCACGAGCGGGCCGTCGAGAGCCTGCAGGCGGCCACCGGCCGGATGCAGCGGGCCGAAACCGCCGACGCGATCGCCGAGATCGCCGTCGAGGCCGCCACCGAGGCGCTGGAGCTTCCGAGGGCGGTCTGCTGGCTCCACGACGCCGACCGTCGGCGGCTCGACCCGGTCGCGGCGACCGAGGGCGTCGACGCGGCGTTACAGCAGTCGATCGACGCCGGCAGCGAGCTGTACGACCGCTTCGAGACCGACGAGGTTACCCGGTGTCGAACCGACGACGGCGCGGCTATCGACGGACTGCTGTTGCCGCTGGGCGACCACGGCCTGCTGGCGGTCGGCGGGGCCGACGACGACGTGATCCGTGACGTCGTCGGGACGCTGGCCGAGCAGACCGAAACCGCCCTCAGGCGGGTCGACCGCGCCCAAGCGGTCCGGGAGAGCGAGCGCCGGCTGCAGGCCATCCTCGACCGGATCGACGAGGCGATCTTCCTCGGACCGGTTCCGGAACTCGATACGACCGCTCCAGACCCCGACTTCGTGAGTTCGGGCTACGAGGCGATCTGGGGCCAGTCGCTGGAGGCGATCCACGAATCGCACGACGAGGGGTTTTTCGAGACGGTTCACGACGACGACTACGACGGCTACCGCGCGTTCATCCGGCAGCTCATGACCGAGGTCGACGGCGGCGAGCCGGCCGCGAGCTACAGCTACGAGTACCGCATCCGGCGGCCCGATGGCGAACTGCGGTGGATCCACTCGGATTTCTACCCGATCGACTGGCTGGCCGGCCCCGAGCGCGTGGTGATCGTGAGCCGTGACATCACCGCCCGGAAACAGCGGCACCGCACGCTGGAATCGTTCCACGACGCCACCGCAGAGCTGACGACCGCCGACACCGTCGACGAGGTCAGCCGGCTGGGCGTCGAGGCCGCCGCCAGCGTCTTCGAGTTGCCGGCGACGGCGGTCTACCACTACGAGGAGTCGACCGCGCGGCTGACCCCGCGGGCGACCGGCCCCGAACTCCCGCCGCCGGACGAGCTGTCGCCGCTGAGCTCCGACCACCGCCACGTCTGGGATGCCTTCATCGGCGAGGGGATGGCCCGCATCGACACCGGTGACGAGCCCGCGCTGGCGGTCGGCCCCGGCGAGGAACTGCTGTTGTTCCCGCTTGGGCGCAACGGCCTGCTTGCGGCTTGGCGGGCCGGCGACGCCTTCGACACCGACGCCGCCAGCATCCTCGCGGCGACCCTCGAAGCCGCGCTCAACCGGCTGCGGGGGGAAAGACAGCTCGAATCCAGACAGCGGGAGCTCGAAGCCCAGACCGAACGCGCCGAGCGACTCGACGCGGTCGCCGAACTCACCCAGCGCGTCGAGGCCGCGATCACGACCACCTCCTCCCGTGAGGGGATCCAGACGGCCGTCTGTGAGGAACTGGTCGACGTCGAGCCCTTCGCGGGGGCGTGGATCGCCGCCGCCGAGGTCGGGGCCGACCGGCTGACCCCGCGGGCGGTCGCCGGCGTCGACCGGGACCACGCCGAACAGCTTCTCGGCGGCGAACAGGGCGGGACCGACCCCCACCCGGCGGTCGACGCCTGGCGGAGCGGCGAGTCACGGGTCGTCAACGATCTGGTCGGCAGCGGCCGGGCCAGCGGCTGGCGGGAGCAGCTCCTGAAGGCGGGGGTGGGGTCGGTGTGTGCGGTGCCGCTGACCTACAGCGGGATCACCTACGGCGTCGTCACCATCCGCGCCGACGAACCCGGCGCGTTCGGCGATCGGGAGATGGACGTCCTCGCCCAGCTCAGCCGGTCGATCGGCTACGCCATCACCGCCGTCGAGCGGCGGCGCGCTCTCGAATCCGACGACACGGTCGAACTGGAGTTCACCGGCAGCGAGATGGCGCTCCCGTTCGCCGAGCTTGCCCGCGAGACGGCGTGTCAGGTCCGCCACGAACGGACGGTCCGCCGACAGGACGGCACCGTCAGCGTCTACTACAGCCTCCGGGGGACGATCCCCGAGACGGTCGAGACGATCGCCGCCGACGTGCTCGCCGGCGAGGTGGACGTCGTCTCACAGCAGGACGGCGAGGCGGTCGTCGAGCGACAGGGGTCGTCGTGGTTCGGCTCGCTGATCTCGGAGTACGGCGGCGTCCTCCGGCAGGGAATGGCGACGACCGGCGGTGTCACGCTGCTGGTCGAACTCCCGCGGGAGGCCGACGTCCGGACCATCGTCGACCGGCTACAGGCGGCGTTCCCGTCGCTCGAACTCGCTGCCAAGCGCCAACACCGTGAGACAGCGTCGACCCCGCGGGAAGCTCGCAGCCGGCTCCAGCGGGCGCTGACCGACCGGCAGCACGAGGCCCTCCAGACGGCCCACGCGATGGGCTACTTCGCGTGGCCACGGGAGAACAGCGGCGAGGAGGTCGCCGACGCGCTGGGGATTACCCAGCCGACGGTAAACAAACACATCCGGCTCGGCGAGCGGAAGGTCTTCGACTTCTTCTTCGGCTCCAACGGGGAGTGATCGGCCGCAGAGCCGGAAGAGGAGCCCGCCGGTCAGCAGGGCGATGGGGGCTCGCGGAGTTCGCCGTCGACGCCGTCGCCAGACAGCGAGAAGGCCACGGTCTCGACGGCAAGGCGGTACTCCTGATGGTGGTGGCCCGACGCCGACGGCGAGCAGACGGCCTCGACCAGCCCGGCGTCGGTGAGCCGGTCGAGCCGCCGGTAGACGGTCGGCCGGGACATCTCACAGCGGTCGACGAGGTCGGCCGCCGACAGCGGCTCCGCCTCAAGCGCGACGAGCAGTCGACAGGCGTACTCGTCGCCGAGGAGAGCCAGCAGTGTCTCGGTGTCGGCACTGGCGTCGTCGTCACCGGCGGCGACACTGACGCTGTCGGTGTCGGCATTGACGCTGTCGGTGCCGGCAGCGTCACCAGCCGCCGGCGTCGACCGGGCGTCCGCCGACGCGCCTGCGGCCCCGTTCGATTCCGTCTCCGCGATAGTCGGGGGAGGGGTCATCACCGTCGACAAGGCCGACGGCCACCCCAAAGCTGCCGGAAACACAGATTACCGTGTCGAGCAGTTGGGGGCTATACATATTGCGTCGGGGGGTCTCTGGGTCAGAAACAGCCGGGGAGCGTTTAGGTAACTCGCGGCTGCGGTCGACGTATGCCGCAGTTTCCGGTCGGGGGCGAGCGCCCGGTGTTGGTCGTCGGCCGCGGGCTCACCGCCGCCGCGACCGCGGGCTTCCTCGATCAGGCGGGGCTGGATCCGGTGGTCGCCCCGACCGCCGAGCGGGGCCGGGTCGCGGGAGTGACGGTGCTCTGGCGGCCGGGACTGGTGTTGCTCGAACGCATCGGCCTCCGGCGACCGATCGAGCGGGTCGGGACCGCCCTCGAGAGTCACCGCTGTCTGACGACCGGTCGGTCGACGACCGCCGCCGAGGGCGACCGGCCGGCAGTCGTCGCCGTCGACCGGGCGCGACTCGCGGAACTGATCGAAGCGACGGTCTACGATCGTGTCCGGACGGTCGACCGCCCGGTCCGGCGCGTCGAACAGGCGGCCGCCGGCGTCGAGGTCGGCTTCGAAGGGGGCCTCACCGAGTCCTTCGACGCGGTCGTGACGACCACCCGCTCGCTGCCACCCGAGCGTTCGGCACCGACGCCTGACCGGGGGGTGCACAGTTGGTCGTTCGACTGGCCCGCCGGTCGACCGACGCCGCAGGCTCCCGCCGCAGTGTGGGATCGCCGCCGGGCGGCGCTGTTCGTCCCGACGGCCGACCGGACCCACGTCCGGCTGGTGTCGACGGCCGGCGTCGACGCCGCCAGCGCCCTCTCGATCGACGACCTCGAAGGCCGGTTCGGCGGGCTCTTCGAGACGGCGGACGGACTGTTCGCCGCCCTCGACCAGCACCGCCTCCGATACGCCCGCTCGGCGGCGGTGACCCCTACAACGGTGACCGGCGACGGGGTCGTGGTGGTCGGGGCCGCGGGCCGGCCGGCCCTCCCCGGCGACTGTCTGGGGGCGGCCCTCGACATCGAGGCGGCGTGGGTCATCGCCGACGCACTGGCCTACGGCCCGGAAGACATCGACGCCGCCCTCGAAGCCTATCAGTGCCGGCGCCGACGCCGCCAGCGGGTGATCGCCGAGGCGGTGGCCGCCGCGACCGACGACCCGCCGGTCGATCTCGACCCCGTCCTCCGTTGGCTTCGGACCCGTCGCAGACTGGCGTTCGGTCACACCGACGACGGCAACGCGGCGCTCGCCGAATCGATCCCCGACCGACTCTGAGGCCTGAGGCAATACATATAGCCCCCGCGAGAGGCGCATGTCAGTGTAGACAGACAGCAACAACAGGGAGGACGGGCCGGTACGTGGAGATACGATGGCGACGATACCCGATGACGCGAGTAGCGATCGATCGACCGTCGAGTCGGCCGGGCCGGGCGTCGACCGGGAGGCCGACGGCTCGTCCGAACCGGTGGTCGACCGAGCCACAGACGGGGTTCCCGAGCCGCTGTCGCTGCTGGAGGACAGCTACGCCCGGCGGATCCTTGCGGTGCTGACCGACGACCCCCACCGGGGGCGGGAACTCGCGGACGCCTGTGAGTTCTCCCGGCCGACGGTCTACCGCCGGCTCAATCGGCTCGAAGACGCCGGCATCGTCGACAGCGAACTCCGGATCGATCCCGGCGGCAACCACTGCAAGGAGTTTTTCATCCAGCGGGACGCCGTCGAGGTGACGATCGCCGACGGCTCGCTGACGGTGACCACCCGGTCGACCGATCGGTAACGGTCCGACGACCCGAGCAGCACCGACTCCCGGTCGCTGACCCCGTCCGTGTCGTGCGGCCGGCACCGTGATCCGCCGACCCCTTATGTGTCCGACTACGATACGAAACCACGATGACTGACGACCTGCTTTTCGACGAATTCGAACTAAACGGTCACAACCTCGCTAACCGTATCGGCCTCGCGCCGATGACACGCACGAGCGCGACCGACGACGGCCATGCGACCGACCGCATGGCACGCTACTACGCCTCCTTTGCCCGTGGCGGCTTCTCGTTCCTTGTTACTGAGGGCGTCCACCCGGACGCAACCCACAGCCAAGGCTATCCCAACCAACCCGGCCTCGCTACCGACGAGCAGGCGGCGGCCTGGGAGCGCGTGGTCGACGCCGTCCACGCGGAGGGGAGCCCCATCTTCGCACAACTCATGCACGCCGGGGCCCAAGCGCAGGGCAATCGCTACGGCTACGATCCGGTCGCTCCCTCTGCCTACCGTCCGCCGGGTGAGATGTCCGAACTCTACGGCGGGTCCGGCGAGTTCCCGGAAGCCGACGCGCTCGATGCTGACGGCCTCACAGCGGTGACGGAGGGATTCGTTGCTGCCGCCGAACGCGCCGTCGAGGCCGGCTTCGATGGTATCGAGGTCCACGCGGCCAACGGCTATCTTCTCCACGAGTTCGTCGACCCGCTGGTCAACGACCGCGACGACGAGTACGGCGGCTCGCCGGCGAACCGTGCGCGATTCCCCGCCGAGGTGACCGCCGCGATCGACGAGGCGACGCCCGACGAGTTCGTCGTCGGCGTGCGTACCTCGCAGGCGGCCGTCACCGACGAAGAGCGGGTTTGGCCGGACGGCGAGGAGACTGCCGCCGCGCTGTTCGGGGCGCTCTCGGAGGCCGGTGCCGACTACGTACACGTCACTGGCGGCGACGCGACCGCCCCGGAGGTGCCGGATACCGACCGCACGCTTGCCGAACTGGCGGTCGAATACGTCGACGACGTCGCCGTAATCGCCAACGGAGGGCTTGGTGATCCGGAAAACGCGCGGACGGCACTGGCGGACGGCTCCGACCTCATCACGCTCGGGACCGGGGCGCTCGCCAACCACGACTGGCCCGATCGAGTCCGGACGGGCGAACCGCTCGACGAGTTGGATCCGAGTATCGTCTTCCAGCCCGACGCCTCACTGAGCGACGCCGAGATCCCCGGCGACGATTGAGGGCGTCGGGTTACGATCTCCCGCACTCGTCGACCGGGCCGCGTACTTCGCAACCAGTAGCGTCGATATCGCCGCCCCACTCGGGAGATCACTCTGTCGAGGTACCACTGGGTTCCACGATCATCGTGGCGTGGTACCACTCACCAGCAAGTGCGACGGCTCGTAGACCAGCCCGACGACGCCGAGCGGACACGCCGTCTCTCCGGTGGTGTCGACGGCGTTGAACAGGATGAAACCGTCCGAGATGGTAGTCCCGTCTCGTCAGCAACCCCCTCAACAGGGATTCGATCAGCCAGCGATAGGTGCCGTCGCTGGCGACCCTAATACTGTGTGAATTGCACATACCAGTGGCGACCACTCGACCGGCTGCCGACCCACCAACAACGAGTGCGGTCGATCCAGCTCCGTGTGTTTACACCCAGTTTCCGATCGGGGGTCGGGCCGAACACTCACGCCGATCACGTGATTCTAACCGACCGACTGCAGCCCGATAGACTGGTTGTCGACGAGCAACACGGCCTCGGAGTAGTCGTTATTTTCGAAGTGAGGATGCAGAAACGAAGCAGTCGGATCGGTCCCGTGAGTTCCGAACAGACGACATCCGACAGCAGTATATTCTCGCAACGTATTGCATTGTAAGTACAAGATTACTTGCCAGTAACTTCGACACCAGCAAGAAATTCCCGCGAAAGCTGTGAACGAGAGATACTTATGATTTTTGATTCGGAATACCGTTCTCAGTTTTTAGAAACCCGTTATTGGGTTTATTAAATAGTGATGAATGCGGCCGAACATGGCTCAATCTGGTGTATCGGTGACTGAGTCTGGGACGACACGTCGGAACTTCTTGCGACTGGTGGGGACGGCCGCGACGGGCTCGGTCATCACCGAGTACAGTTCGGACGTCGCAGCAGCGCTCGACCGTGCGACGAACGGATCGAAAGAGGTCGTCTGGTTGCAGGGACAGACCTGTTCGGCATGTACGATGTCGACGCTACAGGGGACGTCACCGAGCCTCGAAGAGGCGGTCTCGGAGTTCAAACTGGACGTGACCTACCACCCGGAGTTGATGGCCGAAACCGGTGACGCAGCTATCGACGCGATGAGCAGTTCGCCGGACGTGCTGATGATCGAGGGGGCGATTCCGACGAAGATCCCTTCGGCCGCGACGTTCGGTCGGGACGCCGAGGGCCGTCCCAAACCCATCGTCGACTGGGTACACGAACTCGCCCCGGAGGCCGAGTACGTCATGGGGATCGGCACGTGTGCCTGCTACGGCGGCTGGCAGTCCGCCGAGAACGGCGCGCCGGCGGTCATGGACGACCCCGAGGAGGGGCCGTGGTTGGATTCGAACGTCACCGGCGCGAAGGGGGTCCAGTTCACCCACCAGCAGGGCGATCAGGGCGTCCTCGGCCCCGACTTCACCTCGAACGCCGGACTGCCCGTGATCAACGTGCCGGGCTGTATGACCCACCCGGACTACGTCCTGTTGACCGTCGCCACGCTGCTGAACGGCCACACCCCGGAACTCGACGAGTTCAACCGGCCGGAGGCGTTCTACGGGCCGCTCGTCCACGATCAGTGTTCACGGCGGGGCTACTTCGACCGCGGGGAGTTCGTCGACCACGTCGGCGAGGACTCCGAGAAGTGTCTCTACACCGTCGGCTGCAAGGGGCCGTACTGTCACTGTGACGACTCGGTTCGCCTCTGGAACGACGGGACGAGCGTCTGCCGGAACGTCGGCGCGCCGTGTATCGGCTGTATGGAACCGGGCTTTTGGGACAACATGACGCCGTTCTACGAACCGATCGAGAAACAGGGAATGGGAGTGACCGACATCGAAACGGCCGGGAAAGCGGCCGTCGGCGCGACGGTTGCGGGGCTCGGGGCCCACGCCGCACGGAAGGCGACAGGTTACGGTGACACCGACGAACCGCCGGCCGAAGCCGACGACGAGGCCGCGGAGAACGAACAGCCACCCAAAACGGACGGCTGTGGCTGTGGCAGCGCCTGCGGCTGCCAGCCGGACGACACGGAGAACACGGAGGACTGACAGATGCCGGAGATCGAAATCGATCCGACGACACGTATCGAGGGGCACCACAGCACGACGCTCGACGTCGAGAACGGAGTGGTGACCGAAGCCAAGAGCCACATGGACATGTTCCGCGGCATGGAGCTGGTCGTGCTGAACCGGCCGCCGTCGGACGCGCCGGTGTTCACCCAGCGCGTCTGTGGCGTCTGTTTCACGGTCCACCGCCAGACGTCGCTGTTGGCCATCGAGAACGCGGCCAAGAACGCCGGCGTCTTCGACGGCATCCCGGAGACGGCCCGGAAGATGCGGAACCTGCTCGAACGCATGGCGACGCTGTGGAACCACGCCGTCCACATGTTCGCGCTCGTCGGGCCGGACTACAGCGACGCCGTCGCCGACACGGGGCTGACCCGGATCGACCCGATGGAGGGAGAGGGGTACAAAGCCGCCTTGGAGGCCCAACGCGAGCTGCTGTCGGGCTTCGCCGAGTTCGGCGGGAAGGCTCCCCATCCCCTCACCTACGCCCCCGGTGGGATGTCCGCGAACCCCACGATCGAGAAACTCCAGCAGATCCGCGATCAGGTCGAGTTCGTCAGCGACTGGCTCGGCCCGACCGACGCCGTCCCCGAAGTCATCGAGAACGTCCGCAACGACGAGTTCGACCCTACGCTGGGCGAGGGGCTCCACGACATCGTGTCGATCCTCTTTGCCGCCAAGGAGGCCGGTGCCGACGACTTCGGTGTCGGGCCCGGCCGCTACTACTGCAACGGGATCTATCCCGACGAAAATGGCGACGACCAGATCCCCTCAGGGATCTACGTCGACGGCGAACTCTCCCATCCCAGCGACGAGGAGATCACGGCGGCGATAACCGAAGACACTGCCCACTCGTGGTACACCGACGACTCCGGCGGCCACCCGATGGAGGAGACCCCACCGAAGCCCGACCCCGAAAAGGAGGGGGCCTACTCGTGGGGGAAGGCCCCGCGGTACAACGGGATGAACATGGAGACGGGATCGCTGGCCCGCTTGATCATCACGGACAAGGACCCGTTCGATCTACGGTCGACGCTGGGCGGCGACCCGACCAAAAGCAGCACGCTCAACCGGCTGATCGCCCGTGCCCAGGAGTCACTGCTCCTCCGGGATCAGATTCTGGAACTGCTCGACGACATCGACCCCAACGGGACGGTCAACAACGGCTGGAGCGACGACTTCAGCGGCGAGGGCGTCGGCCTCTGGGAGGCCTCCCGGGGTGCACTCTCCCACTGGGTGAAGATCGAGGACGGCACCATCACCAACTACCAGATCATCACGCCGACGCTGTGGAACCTCGGCCCGCGAGACGAGTCGGGGACGCCGAGCATCTTCGAGGGGGCCGTCGAGGGGATGGCCGTCGAAGACGTCGAGAACCCGATCAACGTGATGCGGACGGTCCGGTCGTTCGACCCGTGTCTGGCCTGTTCGGTCCACGTCGAGAGCCCCGACGTGAGCTACACCGAAGAGATCACGCCGGCCTCGCCGGGCAGCGCGATCGGCGCGGCCTGTGACGCCCCCATCGCCGGCGAGGAGGTCGACGATCCATGACCACATCGGACCCCGGTCCAACCGGCGACGAGGCGGCTAATCTGCGCCAGCGACTGGTTGGCCTCGTCGGCTCGGTGCTCGCACCGCCCGAGGAGGCCGACGACCGGTACAGCCGGGTCCAGGCGCTGAAAGGCCGGGTTACCGTCGAACGACACGGCCTCGGCGCACGACTCTCCCATTGGACGCAGGCGTTTCTGATGTTCGTCCTGATGGGGACGGGGTATGCCATCTGGACGGGGAGCTACGGCCCGCTCAACGTCGTGCCGTGGGACGGCTACTACCTCGCCTTCGGGCTGCACATGTGGGCCGGGATCCTGCTCATGGCGTTTTTGTTCGTCCTGTTCCCGCTGTATCACGTCTACGTCGACGGCCACCGCCAACTGGCCGAACTCGCGGATATCCGGGTGGCGCTGCGGGTCGGTCAGGCCTTTGTCGGCCTGAAATCCTACATCCCGGGCTACCACGAGGCACGCCAGACCTACGACGAAGAAGACGGCGACTGGGTCGCCTACCACCCGATGCAGAAGACGTTCTTCTGGTGGGTATCGATCCTCTTCGGCGTGCTCGCGTTGACCGGCTTCGGCATGTATCGGGAGATGCGGTCGGATCCGGCCTGGTGGGTCGACTGGCTCGGCTTTCTGGACGGCTGGCTGAACATCGTCCTGCTGAAGCAGATCCACCTGCTGACCTTCTTCCTGATCGTGGCGATGGTCGCCGGTCACGTCTACTTCGCCCTCCTGCCGAGCAACCGGGAGACGCTCAAGTCGATGGTGTTCGGCGAGATGGACGCCTACGTACTAGGGGGAGAGGATGACGACGAGCGGTGAGGCGACCACAAGCGGAGTAGCGTCGAGTGGCGAGTCGACCGCCACGGAGCCCGCCGTCGAGCAGGCCGTCGTCGGCGTCGGCAGCCGCGTCATGGGCGACGACGGCGTCGGCTTCCACGCCGTCGAGCGCCTGCAGGACCGCTCGCTGCCCGGCGGCGTAACCGCGACCCACGCCGGAACGACCGCCTTCCTCGCGCTGGAGGCGATGAGCGGGGCCGACCGCGCGGTCGTCGTCGACGCGCTCGCACTCGACGACGACCCGGGGACGATCCGCGAGTTCCGGCTTCACGACGCACCCGAGGAGGCCCCGGAGGTAACGATGCACGACTTCAGCTTCACCGACGCGCTCGCGGTCGGCGACGCTGCCTACGACCTGCCCGAGGAGGTGTTGCTCGTCGGGGTCGTCCCCGAACGACTCGAACCGAGCCTCGAACTCTCCGAGACGGTCGCGGCGGCGTTACCCGACCTCGTCTCGCGTATCGAAACCCGACTCGACACAGCATGAACGGAACCTGGTACTGTACCGACTGTGAGGAACAGATCGACAAGGACGCCATCGACGACCACGAGGCCGACGGCCACCACGTCAAGGGGCATTTCCGCCCCGATCGGCTGTTGTCCGGCGATCCCGAACTCGTCGGCACGCAGGCGGGACTCGGCGATACCGGGGGTGGGTCCTGATGTGTCTGGGCGTCCCCGGCGAGATCAAAGAGATCGACGGCCACGAAGCCGTGGCCGACTTCTGGGGCGTCGAGCGACGCGTCCGCCTCGACGTGGTCGGCGACGCCGTCGACGTCGGTGACTACATCCTCAACCACGCCGGCTTCGCGATCCGAAAGATCCCCGACCGCGAGGTCGAAGAGACGATGGCGATCTACGAGTCGCTGTTCGGCGACGACGTCGACGAGGCGCTCGACGAGATCGGCGCGCCCCAGGGTGCGGATATCGACCTCGGCGACGAACAGCCGGCGGCCGAACCCGTGGGTGAGTCCAATGACGACTGAGGTCGACGATCTGAAGTTCCGCGACCCGGAGGCCGCAGAGGAACTCGCCGCCGACATCGAGGCCCAGATGGCGCGGATCGACGAGCCGGTCGAGATCATGCACGTCTGTGGGAGCCACGAGCAGGTCATCGCCAAGTTCGGGCTCCGGAGCATGCTCCCGGCTGACCTCTCGATAACGATGGGACCGGGCTGTCCGGTCTGTGTGACGAACATGCCCGAAGTCGACGAGGCGGTGGCGCTCGCGGAGGCCGGCAAGACCGTCGCGACCTACGGCGACATGTTCCGCGTGCCGGGGACGGTCAAATCACTCGCGGACGCCAAATCGGAGGGCGCGTCGGTCGAGGTCGTCTACAGCGCGAGCGATGCGGTCGACCTCGCCGCGGAAAACCCCGACGAGGACGTCGTCTTCTTCGCGACCGGCTTCGAGACCACGGCCGCGCCGACCGCGGCCGTCCTGCAGGCCGACCCGCCGGAGAACTTCTACGTCCTCTCGGCGCACAAGTACGTCCCCCCGGCGATGGAAGTCGTCGCGGAGATGCCCGACACCGACGTCGACGCGTTCCTCGCGGCCGGCCACGCGGCGACCATCACGGGCTACGGCCTCTTCGAGGAGTTCACCGACGAGTACGACCTCCCGGTCGTCGTCGGCGGTTTCGAACCGCTCGACGTGCTGTACGGCGTCCGCAGGATCCTCGAATTCATCGAGGCGGGCGAAAGTGGCCTCGACAACGCCTATCCACGTGGTGTCTCTCGCGAGGGTAACGTGGCGGCAATGGGTGCCATTGACGAGGTGTTCGAGCGCACGTCCGGCGAGTGGCGCGGTATCGCCGAGATCCCGGAGGCCAACTTCGTCCTGCGCGACGACTACGCAGCCCACAGCGCCCGCCGACAGTTCGACGTCGAGGCCGTCGACGGGGCGGGCGATCCCCTCACCGAGGAGTGTATTTGTGGCAATATCATGGCCGGAACGGCCTCGCCAAAGGAGTGTGATCTGTTCGGCGAGGAGTGTACGCCGTCGAACCCGGTCGGGGCGTGTATGGTCTCCGACGAGGGCACCTGCAAGATCGCCCTCGAGTACGGGGGGCAGCCGGACCTATGAGCGACGAGACGGTAACCGTCGCCCACGGCTCCGGAGCCGGGAAGACCCGGGAGTTCATCGAGGACCGTATCTGCTCGCGGTTCGCCGACGCTGGCGGAGACCCGGACCTCGCCGTCGGCCTCGGGGCACTCGACGACGGCGCGGTCCACGATCTCGGCGACCAGTCGGTGGTCGTCACGACCGATAGCCACGTCGTCTCGCCGCTGTCGTTCCCGGGCGGCGACATCGGTCGGCTGGCCGTCGCGGGGACGGTCAACGATCTGGCGGTCATGGGGGCAACCGACCCACTCTCGCTTACCTGTTCGCTCGTCGTCGAGGCGGGGACGTCTCTCGACCTGCTGGAGGAGATCCTCGACTCGATGCAGGCCGCCTGCGAGGAGGCCGGCTGTGCCATCACCACCGGCGACACGAAGGTGATGGGCAGCGGCGAGATCGACGGGATCGTCATCAACACCACGGGGGTCGGCGTCCTCCCGCGGGGCGAGCACGTTCCCGACGCGGGCCTCTCGCCGGGTGACAAACTCGTTCTCTCGGGGCCAGTCGGCGACCACGGCATCACGCTACTGGCCGAGCGCGAGGGGTTCGATATCGACGGCGACCTCACGAGCGACGTCGCGCCGATCAACGACATCGTCGACGCCGCACTCGACACGGGGACCGTCACCGCGATGAAAGACCCGACGCGGGGCGGGCTCGCGACCGCACTCAACGAGATGGTTCGGAAGGCCGACATCGGGGCGACGGTCGACGAGACCGCGATCCCGGTCCGCGAGTCGGTCGCGGCGGCGGGCGAACTCCTCGGGATCGACCCCTTCGACGTGGCCAACGAGGGGAAGGTCGTCTTCGGCGTCGACGCCGCCGACGCCGAGGCCGTCGTCGAGGCGATCCGGTCGACCCAACGGGGGAGCGACGCCGCCGTCATCGGCGAGGTCACCGCGGACAACGCCGGGCGGGTCGTCCTCGACACCGGGTTCGGACGCCGCTACCTGAGTGAACCGGAGGGCGAACAGCTCCCACGGATCTGCTGAGCATGCACGAACTCAGCCTCGCGGAGGCACTGCTCGACCGGGCCGCCGAGGTCGCCGCCGAACACGACGCCGAGACCGTCGACGCGCTGACCGTCGAACTCGGTGCGGCGACCCACGTCAACCCCGACCAGTTGCGGTTCTGTCTCGAAACGGTCGCGACGGCGACGGTCGCGGCGGATGCCACGGTCGACATCGAGACCGTCACCCCACGCGCGGCCTGCGACTGCGGCTGGGAGGGCGAGCCGCCGAGCTTCGAGGGGACCGCAGCCGTCGTACCGACGGCTCGCTGTCCGGAGTGTGGCGACCGGACCGAGTTCGTCCGCGGAAAGGAGTGTCACCTGACCGCCGTCTCCGTCCCTGACGACGCCGAGTCGACCACCGCCGAGAACGACAGCGATTCGACTTCCACCGAGAACGACACAGAAGCGACCACCACCGAATAGGAGCACGACACCATGACGACAGTACCCACCGCGAGACGGATGCATCGAACACCAATCGACCGGCTGCTGGCCGCTCTGTTCGGTCGATCACAGCGATCACAGCGAGCGCCGATCGCCCGCGCCCACCGGTTCGGCCACGATCACGACGAGTCGACCGAGTCGGAGGCCGCCGACGACGTACTCGCACAGTTCCGCGAGCAGGCCCAGGCGCTCCACGAGGAGGTCGTCCACGACCACGGCGTGTTCGTCGTCGAGTTCCTCGGGGCGACCGGCAGCGGCAAGACGACGCTCGTCGAGCGACTTATCGAGCGCGCCCCGAACGACGAGCAGATCGGTGTCGTCGTGGGCGACGTGGCCGGGGACGACGACGCGAGCCGGTTCCGTGACCACGGCGTGTCGGTCGCCAACGTCACGACCGGCAAGGAGTGTCACCTCGACCCCGGCCTGTTGGAGGGGGCCCTCTCCGAGTTCGATCTCGACGAACTGGATCGGCTGTACGTCGAAAACGTCGGCAACATGGTCTGTCCGGCCGACTTTCCGCTCGGCGCACAGGCACGGGTCCTCGTCGTGAGCACGACCGAAGGCGACGACGTGGTGCGCAAACACCCGCTGTTGTTCGAGGCCTGCGACGCCGCGGTCGTCAACAAGGTCGACATCGCGGATGCCGTGGGAGCCGATCTCGACCGCATGGCCGCGGATGTCCAGGATGTCGTCCCTGACATGGACGTGTTCCGGACGAACGCACGGGCCGACGAGGGTGTCGACGACCTCGCGTCGTTCCTGGCCAACCTCCGGACGGGCGACCACCACCATCACGGCCACGGCAACCACGATCACGCCCATGACGACCACGTAGGGACACACGACCACCACGACTGACGATGGTCGACACCTGCCGAGCGACGGTCCGTATCTCCGGCACCGTGCAGGGTGTCGGATTCCGGCCGTTCGTCTACCGAACCGCGGTCGAGGCGGGCGTGACGGGCCACGTCCGCAACGCGGGTGGGACCGTCGAGGCCGCCTTCGAGGGCCCCCGCGATGCGGTCGAGGATGTAGTAGCGACCGTCCGAGACGACACCCCGCCGCTGGCGACGGTCGACGCCATGACGGTCGACTGGGGTGAGCCGGCCGGTGACGATAGCTTCGAGATCCGCGACTCCGAGGCCGACGCCAGCGGCGGGATCGACGTTCCCGTCCCGCCGGACACGGGGATCTGTGAGGCGTGTCTCGACGACGTTCGCGATCCGTCCTCGCCGTACCACGACTACTGGGCGACCGCCTGCGTCGACTGTGGCCCGCGGTTTACCGCCGTCCGGGACGTTCCCTACGATCGAACCCGGACGTCGATGGCCGACTTCCCCCTGTGTGATGACTGTCGGGAGCGCTACGAGACGCCGACGGACCGACGCTACCACGCCCAGACGACCGCCTGTCCGGACTGCGGGCCGACCCTCCAGTATGAGGTCGACGGCTCCCCCGTAACGACTGGCAACGACGTGCTCCGGCGGGCTGGCGACGCGCTATCCGCCGGAAATATCATCGCGGTCAAAGGGATCGGCGGGTTCCATCTCGTCTGTGACGCGACTGACCCGGCGGTCGTCGACGCGCTCCGGGAGCGCACGGGACGGCCCGCCAAACCGTTCGCCTGTATGGTCCCATCGCTCGACAGCCTCAGTGGGTTCGCCGCGGTCGACGAGGCTGAGGCCGACGCACTCGGCGACATTCGCCGGCCGATCGTCCTGGTCGACAAAGCCGCCGAGACACCGTGGCTTGAGGCGGTCGCCCCGGGACTCGACACCCTCGGCGTGATGTTGCCGTACGCCGGCCTCCACCATCTCCTGTTCGACCACGTCTCCGGCCCGCTCGTGATGACGAGTGCGAACCGCCCGGGCGAACCGATGTGTACGACCGCCGACGCGGTGTGGGCGCGACTCGACGGAGTAGTCGACGGCGTGCTCACTCACGACCGCGAGATCGTCGCCCGGTGTGACGACAGCGTCGTCCGCGTCGTCGACGGCGACCGACGGTTCGTCCGTCGCTCCCGTGGCTGGACGCCGACGACCCTCCCGAACCCCGCGGGGGACAGCGAGACAGCGCCCGTGGTGGCGCTGGGCCCAGAGCGGGACGCCACGGTCGCCGTCGCGACGGGCGAGGGGGTCGTCGTCTCCCAGCACCTCGGCGATATCGACGGCCCCGAGGCGCTGTCGTTTCACCGCGAGGCGGTCGACCACTTGTGTCGACTGACCGACATCGAACCCGAGGTCGTAGCCTGCGACCAGCATCCCGAGTTCCTCACGACCGCCGAGGCCGACAGCTACGCCGCCGAGGGGACAGAGGGCCCGGTCGCCGTCCAGCACCACCACGCACACGCCGCCGGGTTGTGTGCCGAACACGGCATAGAGCGGGCCATCGTCGTGACGGCCGACGGAACCGGCTACGGGCCGGACGGAACGGTGTGGGGTGGCGAGGTCCTCGACGTCCAGTACGCCGACTTCGAGCGTGTCGGCGGACTGGGACCGTTCCCACTGCCGGGCGGACGGGCGGCCGTCGAATACCCGGCCCGCGTGCTCGCCGGTCTGCTTGCAGACCCCATCGTCGACGACCGACTCGTCGAGACCGGGGCCGTCGACTCGCGGGCGGAGGCGACGGTCGTCCGTCAGCAGGCCGAAACCGGGGTCAACGCGCCGACAACCACGAGTGCGGGGCGGGTGCTCGACGCGGTGAGCGCGCTGGTCGGTGCCTGCGACAGGCGGACCTACGAGGGCGAACCCGCCCAGCGGCTCGAAGCCCTTGCCACCAACGGCACGGTCCAGCCGATAGACATCCAGTACCGCTCTACTAACGGCCGTCGCGTTTTGGACACACAGTCCCTCGTTTCGGCTCTCGCCGACATGCTGACTCGCCAGTCGGCGGCCGACGTGGCGGCGACGGCCCAAGCCGCCGTGGCGCGCGGGCTCGGGACGCTCGCGGTCGCGGCTGCGAGGAGACGCGATGTGGGGACGATCGGGTTCACCGGTGGCGTCGCCTACAACGACGCCATCAATCGACACCTCCGAGCGGTCGTCGAGGGTGCGGGTCTCACGTTGCTCACACCGAATGCCGTCCCGCCCGGCGACGGGGGGATCGCCTACGGACAGGCCATCGTCGCCACCTCGCGCTCGGTCGACCGACATAACGAGTAGTTCCCACGCCGTCAGGCGGGACAGTAGTCGATCCAGCAGCGAGGCGGCGGTCGGTTCGAGCGGCGGTGAAGGGGCGTGGCCTGTCGACACCGGTCGACCACGGGGGGTGCGAAGCGCAGCCACAGCCGGCTACCCGACAGCGTCACGCCCGTCTGGCTCGCCTACCGCGGCGACGTAGCCCGTCTTCGTCCCGATGAGTGCCCGTGTCCCGTCCACAGCCGGCCGTGTGAACGCGCCCGCATGCGAAAACGACCACCGCTCGGTCCCGTCGGGCGCGTACGCCCGGAGCTGCTGGTCACCTTCGTCGCGGCCACCACGGACGATGAGTCCCTGCCGATTGCCGGCAACGAACCTCGCCTGCCCGGCTACCGGTTGTTTCCACTGCCGTTCCCCTGTCGTCACATCGACGGCATGGACACCGTCGTTCCTGCTGACCACATAGACCAGCCCGTCTCCGATCATCGGCGCGTCTCGCGTCTCGCCGTCCGTCGAGTACCGCCAGCGTTCGGTCCCGTCACTGGGGTCGACGCCGAACAGCCAGCCGCCGTACTCCGTGATACACACCGTCGCTCCCGACACGACAGCACCGGTCGGAACGAACGGTTCGTCGACGGGTACCGAGAATCGCCAGCGTTCGGTTCCATCGGCCGCAGCCACCGCGACGACCGGGTAATTTCCGTGCTCGTTCGTCCGTTCGGCTACCAGATACAGGGTGTCGTCGAACACGCGGGGCCCGTCGGTCGCCGGGCGCATGGCTTTCTGCCACCGCTTGGCCCCATCACTGACCGCATAGGCGGTCGTTCGACGGCTACCTTCCACGGCATACAGCGTTTCGCCGTCCACGGTGGCGGCGGTCGTGTCGCCGGCCTCGATAGCCCAGCGTTGGTCGCCATCGCCCGTGTGCACGGCAGACAGTTCCTCACCCTGGAGCCCGAACTCGTCGTCCGAGGTGCCGAGGTAGGCCGTCCCGTCGCGAACCGCCAAGAGGTGTCGGAAGCGGTCGCGTGACCGCGTCGACCACATCTCGGCGCCGTCATCGAGACGGACGAGCCGCTGGTCGATGCCGTGTGTGCCGGCGTTCCACCCAACGACGACGAAGACGCCGTCGCTGACGATCGGCGACGACGCGACGCCCGCCGACGCCTCGTAGCGCCACTGCTCGCTGCCAGTATCGGCACTGAGCGCGTAGACGTTCTCGCTTCTCTCCGGCCGGACGTGTTTCCTCTGGCTGGTCGCGTTCCCGTTTTCCCCGCCACCAACGTAGACGATGCCGTCTCGAAGAGTTGGCCGATGGCGAACGGAGCCGCCCGTCCGGTACGTCCAGTCGACAGCATCGCCGCTCGGTGCCGCACCCTCGGCGTCCGTTCTACGACCGGACGACTCACCGAGGATCCCGGTGCCGCCTCCACTCACACAGCCAGCACTGCTGACCGTTGCTGCAGAAACGGTAGCCAGCAGTTCCCGACGTTTCACACCGGATGGCTTTCCTCGACAACAATGGGTCTGTCGGAGACACAAAGGACCGTTTTACGTTCTGCAAAACCACTGCCGTACCAGCGATCGGTGGCTCCGTCTCGATCAGGCCGTCACCGACCAGCTATTTGACAACCCGATTCGCCACACGGCCCATGAATGCCAACCAAATTCATCAAAAACACCTCGAAAAGAGAGGCGTGATCGGAGAACGACCTATTGTTTTTATATTATCTGAGTGCTACCGTCGGAACGTTATAGAATGGATCGGAGTCAACTCGGCGAACTAACTATCGAACAGTTTCACGCTCGTCTCCGGACCGACGAACTCACCGTCGACGCCGTCGTCCGGGCGTATCTCGATCGCATTCAGGCGCTCGACCGATCCGGTCCGGCGCTCAATGCCGTCGTGACCACCAACGACGAAGCAATGGGCCGGGCCCGTCGACTCGATGCCGCCCTCGCCGACGAGGGGTTCGTCGGCCCGCTTCATGGGGTGCCGGTGTTGGTCAAAGATCAGGCGATGACCGCCGGGCTCCGAACGACCTTCGGCTCGGCGGCGTTCGCCGACTACGTGCCCGACACCAGTGCGACGATCGTCGACCGACTCGAATCGGCCGGGGCGGTGATCCTCGGCAAGACGAACCTGCCGGATTTCGCCGCCGGCTTCGTCGGCTACTCCTCGGCTGGCGGCCAGACACGCAATCCGTACGACCGATCGCGGGACTCCGGGGGGTCGAGCGCGGGCACCGGTGCCGGGATCGCGGCGAACCTCGGGCTGGTCGGCATCGGGGAGGATACCGGTGGGTCGATCCGCGTGCCAGCGTCGTTCTGCAACCTCTTCGGCCTGCGGGTGACGACGGGGCTCATCAGTCGGGCCGGGATGTCCCCGCTCGTCGCCGAACAGGACACCCCCGGCCCGATGTGTCGGACGGTCGACGATCTGGCCCGTGTGCTCGACGTGATCGTCGGTTTCGATCCCGCCGACGAGGCGACTGCGGTCCACAGCGAGTGGACTGCCGACGGCTCGTTCGTCGACGCCGTCGACGGGGCGAGCCTCGATGGCGCACGGATCGGCGTGTTGCGCGAGGCGTTCGGCGACAGCGATGAGACGCGGGTGACGGCCGTGAACGAGACCGTTGAGTCGGCGCTTGTCGAGATCGAGGCGGCCGGCGCGACGCTGGTCGACCCCGTTGAGATCGACGGGCTCGAACAGTTCATCGACGACACCTCGCTGTACGGGCTCGTGGCGAAACGCGATCTCAACGCGTTCTTCAACGAGCTCTCCGACCCGCCGGTCGACGCCTTCGAGGACATCTACGAACAGGGGGCCTACCACGAGGCACTCGAACACGTCCAGACCATTGCCGATGCGCCCGCCGATCCAACTGGCGACCGGGAATACTGGTGGCGGCTGGCCCGACAGGCGGCGTTCAGACGGCGCATCGAGTACACGCTGGTCGACCACGATCTCGACGCGCTGGCGTTTCCCGACGTGCAGGTCGTCCCACCGGTCGCCGACGACTACCACACCGGCGAGATCACGCGTGCGGACGTACCGACCAACACGTTCATCGCCTCCCAGTCGGGCTGTCCGGCGATCTCGATGCCCGCCGGCTTCACCGACGAGGGGCTGCCGGTCGGGATCGAACTGCTCGGCGCGCCACTCGCGGACCGTCGACTAGTCGAACTCGCGGCGGCCTACGAGAGCGCCACCGAGCCACGTCGATCGCCCGCCCTCGAATGAACGAACTCCACAGTCCCGACGTCTACGACGATCCGGCCCCGTATTCGCAGGGGATCGTCCACGGCGAGACGATATTTCTCGCCGGGCAGGTCCCGGACGACGATACCGGCGCGATCGTCGGCGACGACATCGAGACACAGACGCGACCGGCGATCAGTAATATCGAGGCGCTACTGGAGGCGGCCGGCTCGTCGCTCGACCGGATCGTCTCTGTGACGGCCTATCTCACGGATCGCGACGATCTCGACGGCTTCAATCGGGAGTACGCGGAACTGCTTGCCGATCCCAAACCGGCACGCGCGACCGTCGTCGTCGAGGAGTTGGTGGTCGACGCCCGGCTGGAGCTACAGGTTACCGCTGTCAAAAACGGGTAAACGAGGAGCCCGATCAGGCCTGTCGCCACGCGAAGGCGCGGTTCTGGACCGGGTTCAACACGGCGTACTCGATGACGAGCACCACGCCGACGAACAACACGGCGTAGGCCAGCACTTCGGCGATGTTGCCCTGGAGGAACCAAAACCGGACCCGCGAGCCGACACCGTTGCTGATGCCGAAGACCTCGGCGATCACCGCCACCTTCCAGGTCATCCCGAAGAGGTTGCGGAGCGACGAGAAGATGTACGACATGAGGTGCGGAACGTAGATCTGCCGCCAGATCTCGACCCGGCTAGCCTCGAAGGCGTCGGCCATCTCGACGAGCCCCGGGTCGACCTCCTGGAGCCCTTGCCAGATCGTCACCAGCGCGAACGGCGTGTAGGCGAAGGTGACCGCGACCACGACCGCGAGGCTGTTGAAGCCGAGAATCACCATCACGACGAGGATCACCACGACGTCCGGCGGCGTCATCCACACCGGCAGCCACGCTTCGAAGGCCTTGGCAACGCCGTCGTTGGTTTTCATCGCGATCCCGATGACGAGTGCGATCCCCAACGCGAGGGCGGTCGACGCCAGCACGCGGCCGAAGGTTACCCAGAGGTGGTAGAGCGCCGACCGGTTGTCGATATCGCCCTCGAAGACGAACTCGACGATCAGGCCGCCGACGGCGACTGGCGAGGGAAACATCCGGCCGTTGTAGAGCGACAACAGCCACCACCCTGCCACGAAGGCGACAAGCGAGACGGCGATGCGAGGGGCTCGGTTCATGACTCGTCGGGGCCGGTATCGAGATGGGCGAAGAACTGCTCCATCATCGTAGATTCGGTTTCGATCAGTGCCTCGTCGCCGATGGTACGTGGTCGCGGCGCGTCGACGCTGACCTGATCGAACAGTTGGCCGTTGTCGTCGAGGATCAGGATCGAATCCGAGAGGAAGACCGCCTCGCTGCTGTTGTGCGTGACGAAGATGATGGTCTTGCCCGTCTCCTTCCAGATTTCGAGTAAGTCCGCTCGGAGTTCCTTGGCGGTGAACTCATCGAGGCTGCTGAACGGTTCGTCCATGAACAGGATCTCGGGGTCGACCGCCAGCGCGCGGGCGATGCCGACACGCTGTCGCATCCCGCCCGAGAGCTGCTGGGGGTAGCTGTCGATCTTGTCTTCGAGCCCGACGAGTTCGAGATAGCGGTAGATCCGTCCCGACTGGTCTTCAGGGGGGACCCCCTGGGCCCGGAGGGCGAACCGCACGTTTTCGCCGATGGTGAGCCAATCGAGCAGCCGCGGCTCCTGAAAGACGTAGCTGTAGAAGAACTCCCCCGGCTCGACGATCTCGCCGTCCCGTCGAATCTCGCCTTCGTCCGGCGGAATCAGCCCGGAGATGACGTTGAGCAGCGTCGACTTCCCGCAGCCCGAGGGGCCCATAATCGAGGTGAAACTCCCTTCGGTGATCTCGAAATCGAGGCCCTCGAAGACGGTAAACGACTCCTCGCCGTTGGCGAAGGACTTCTTCAGGTTCGAAAACGCGATCACCGAGGCCTGGCCGTCGGCGGAGTGGCTATCGCTGCTGGCGGGAGCAGTTGGTTCGCCGTCGCCGGAGTGGCTCTCGTCGACTGGCGGTCCGGTCGTGGTGTCGTCGGATTGGCTCATCTGTGTCGTGCTGGCGGTGGTATCGGCCATCGTCAGCCCCAATCAGTCGCTCGGTACCCGTTGAGACGGCGGTCGACCTCGTCGCGTGAAGCGATCATGCATCGGCCTCCGCTCGGAGATCGTCGATCGAAATAACGTGGTCCTCACGCGGCGGGACCTCCTCGATCGAGCCGAGATCCGCCATCGCTTCGACGAGTCGCCACTGGGAGTCGATCAGGTCGTCTGTGTACTCGTCGATCGGGAGGTGGAGCCCGCCGGACTCGGCGAGCTCGATTACCGCATCCTGATCGCCTTCGCCGACACCGGCGAGCTGGCCGTACTCGGAGACGACCGCTTCGGCGTTGTTCTCGATGTGTTGTTGGGCCGTTCCCCAGCCTTCGACCAACGCGAGGGCGGTGTCGTAGTTCTCCTCGAGCCAGCTTCGTTGAGCACACCACGGCGTGATTAGCGGCGGGTAGCCGGTCTCGGCCTCCCACTCCTCCCAGGCGTTGTAGACGGGCCGAACGTCGTCGGAGTTGGCGAGACCACGCACCGTCTGGCCCGTGAACTGCAGCATCGCATCGACCTCGTCCTGCTCGACCATCAGATCGTACAGCGTGGCCGGATCGGACTCGACACTCTCGTTTTCCTCGCGGATGTCGAAGCCGTATTGCTCCCAGATCATCGCTTGGGTGTAGGTGCCGGTCCCGGTCGACCAGCCGGGATGACCGAACCGAATCCCCTGGAGGTCTTCGACGGTCTCGATATCGGAGTCAGTGGGGACGAAAATCGAGTTGATCTGGGTGATACACGGGCCGAACTGCACCAGCTCTTCGCCCTCTTGGGTGTACTGTGCGAGGTTGTTGTATTCGAGCAGTCCGACGTCGTTGCCGCCGGACGGCAACGCGTTGACGAACCGGCCGTAGGCCGCTACCTCGGGGGCGAATTCGAGTCCCTCGTCGGCCCAAAACCCCTCGTCGGTCCCCGAGAGGAAATGCATGATGTTGAGGTTCCCCTCCGGCGTGAGCAGTTCGATCGACTCCCCCGACTCGCCGCCGCCACCCATACACCCTGCCAGTCCGACCGATGCGGCAGCACTGATGCCGGCGGCAGATTTCACAAACGAACGTCTACTGAAACTGCGTTTTCCCATTACAATCAGGTCGATACACCACGCATAGTTATAGTTTTGGTCGGATTCAATCACAATATACTGTACAAGAGCCAAGGTAGACTGTATACTGTTTGTATGTCCTAATATTCGAAACGATTCGGCGGTTACCCATCGACGAGTCGGCTCTCGGTTCGGATTCTGGCTCGGAGGGCCACAGTTCTGCCGGAACAAACATTCCAAGTCGAGCGATTGCAGAATAAAGTGCCGGATCGACCGAAGCGGGTGCGGACATGCTGGCGATCGACCGGACGGATGCGGACGCGTCGGCGGTCGACCGGTCGGTCGACCTGTCGACGGCGGCATCGCTGGCAGCATCGGTGACGAACGGCGGTCGGAGGACAGTAGAACGGAGAGCGGTCAGGCGGCCTGAGTCGGTGCGTCGGCGTCCCGCCAGGAGAACCGCTCGGTTTCGATCCGTCGGAGCCCCCGGTCGATGAGGAACATCAGTGCCATCATCGGGAGCACCCACGCGATGATCATGTCGTTTTGGTTGGCTTTGAAGTAGTAGTTGATAATCTCGCCCAGTCCGAGTTGCGTCCCGAAGATCTCCGCGATGAGGGTGATCTTCCATGCGAGTGTCAGCGTGAGCCGCGTGCTACCGAAGATGTGTGGATAGAGATGGGGAATGTAGATGTTCTGCCAGACGAGGTACGACGAGGCATCGAAGGAGTCTGCCATTTCCGTGAGGTTCGAGTCCAACTCCTCGATTCCCTCCTTGATACTGATCGCGACGTACGGGGCGACGATCATGAAGACAGTGAAGACGGCGACGAACCACGTCGTCAGGCCGAACCAGATCACCGCCAGGAACGCCCAGATAACCGACGGGAACGCGAAGGTCCCGAGGACGTAAACGAACAGGTAGTCGTCGGCACGCTGGCTCGTGCCCATCAGGATCCCGGCCGAGATACCCACGACCAGGCAGAGCACGGTCGCTGCCAGGACACGGAGCAGCGTCATCCCGTAGTTGTCGACGACCGAAAACTCCCCGCCCGAGCCGAACACCCCAACGATGGACGCCAGTAGTTCAGGAATCGTCGGGAAGATGTACGACGGCGTCTGTGACGCCGCGAGCGTCCAGACACCCATCACGATCAGCACCGATACCGGAACGGCAACACGCTCGCCCAGCGGGCCGTTCCACCCGTCGGCCCACCCGTCCGTCGACGAAGACGTCGTGTCAGTGCCCATCGTTTTCCCCATTATTGTTCGACATGCATCCACTTTTCAGCGCAGATTTCAGTTGTCCCATCAGCTATGCAGCGATCGATCGGGCGAACATATAAATCTGTGTGTCAGCGCAGTCCTACCGTCGACGGCCGCCCTCAGTAGCCGATCGCCGCCCCGTCGCCGCGGGGATCCGCACCGCCTTCGAGCGTGCCGTCGGCGTGCAGGCGGATCGCCCCGGCGTGACCCATCACGTCGTCGACATCGCGGACCATCGCCACCGGTTGGCCCCGACCCTGAAGCTCCGTGGCGACGCCGTCGGGAATCCGCCCTTCCAGCGACAGCGATTTCGATTCCTCGCCCCACGTCCGGCCGAACAGCCATCGCGGGGCCTCGATAGCCTGCTGGACGTCGTAGCCGAAGTCGACGATCCGGGAGACCAGCGCGGCCTGCGTCTGTGGTTGGCCCTCCCCGCCCATCGTGCCGTAGACGAGCCACGGCTCGCCGTCCCGCGTGAGCAGCGACGGAATCAGCGTGTGGAACGTCCGTTTGCCGGGTTCGAGCCGGTTGACGTGGCTGGCATCCAGCGAGAAGAACGACCCGCGGTTCTGTGGGATGATCCCCGTGTCGCCAGTGATCATGCCGCTGCCGAAATCGAAGTAAATCGACTGGATCATCGACACCGCCAGCCCATCGTCGTCGACCACCGAGAGATAGCAGGTGTCGCCGCCGGGATCCTGTGGCTGAAGCGTCACACCTTCGGGCGTCAGACCGGGCTCGACAGCCGCCGGCAGCGAACTCGCGGCGTCGATCAGTTCGCGTCGTTCGTCGAGATACGACGCCGAGAGCAGCCGGTCGGCCGGCATGTCGACTGCCTCAGGGTCGGTGACCCAGGCGTCACGATCGGCGAAGGCGACTTTGACGGCTTCGGCCATGTGGTGGTAGTAGTCGGCCGTGCCGTCGCCCCACGATTCGACGTCGAACCCCGCCAACAGACCGAGGATCTGCAGCGCGGCGATCCCCTGGGTGTTCGGCGGTAGCGAGTAGGCCGTGAAGCCGCGGTAGTCGACGCTGAGTGGGTCGACCCACTCGGCGGTATACTGCTCGAAATCCTTCGGCGTGAGCGGCGACTCCTCGCCGAGCCCCGCACAGAACGCCTCGGCGACTGACCCCTCATAAAAGCCATCCCGTGGGCCGTGATCGGCGAGGGCCGCCAGCGAGTCGGCGAGGTCGGGCTGGCGAAGCACCGCCCCCGGATCGGGTGCTGCACCGTCGACGAGGAAGGTCTCGGCGGCAACCTGATCCTCGCCCAGCACGTCCGCATCCAGTGCGATCCACCGGGTGAAGTCGTCGGTCATCGCCACCCCTCTGCGGGCGTAGGTGATGGCATCTTCGAACAACCGTGCCCACGGTAGCTTGCCGTGTTTCTCGTGAGCGAGCCGCCAGCCGTCGACCGCTCCCGGCACCGTCAACGCTGACCCACTGCCACGCTCTGGAATCTCGTCGTACCCCAACGCGGTGTAGTACTCACGGGTCGCCGCTTCGGCTGCAGGGCCGCTGGCGTTGATCGCCTCGACGTCGGCGTCGTCGCCGGCGATCAGCCAGAAGCCATCGCCGCCGAGCCCGGCCATATGTGGATACACCACACACAGCGTCGCGTTGGCCGCGATGGCGGCGTCGACTGCCGAGCCGCCGTCCCGAAGGACATCGACGCCGGTACTGCTGGCGAGGTAGTGCGGGCTGGTGATGAGTCCGTGCTGTGCTCTGGTCGGTGGTCGACCGGTCGGTGTGTTCGAATACATCGGCTATCTTCCCCTCGTCGACCGTCTCTCAGTAGGTAACAACATCTGTCTTGTTATGATGGTATCCACAATTACTTATTAAAGTTATTCTCTCGAAAGGGTGGACGAGTCGATAAATATAGCTGTGGGTCCTCGGTTGATCGCCGTGTCGTACTCGTCGCTTCGATGCGCTCGATGGACGGGCAGCAGGCCGTCAGTCGTGTGGTCTCAGGCGGTCGAGGCTGGTGATTCGAGGTATCGCATGAGCGGTGGGATCGCCGTCCCGACGACCAGAACGGCGAATCCGACGGTCCACAGTGTCGACGCGCTCCCGGTCGACCCGAGGCTTATCAGCGGCAGCGAGATCGCCATCAGGACGAAGGCGACCGTCTCGAACTCGATCCGCTCCATTCAGGCCACCCCCAGGAAGCCGATGGCGTTGAACCCGACGATCAGCAGGCCGATGAGCGCGGCGACCGCCGCCACCCACGGAATCGTCTTGCGGAGCACGTCACCCTCGCGGCCGACGATACCGACCGCGGAGGTGCCGAGGATGACGTTGCCGGGCGACATCGCGTTGCCGATCGCGCCGCCGGAGGTCTGACCGCCGAGGATCCAGTTCTCGCTGAGCCCGCCCAGCGAGAGGGCCGTCTCCTGCTGGAGGCCGCTGAAGAGGATGTTCGAGGCCGTGTTACTGGAGGTCATAAACGCACCCAGCGCGCCGATCAGCGGCGAGAGGAAGCCGTAGCTGGCTGGCGTGGCGACCTCAGCGATCCCCTGTGCGAGCACCAGCGTCTGGCCGCTGTGGTCCATGACCTTCGCCATCACGAGGAAGGAGATCACCGCCACGGAGGCGGGGATGGCAGTCGACAGGACCGACCGAGTCAAACTGGTCGACTCGGTGGGTCCGGCCTCGAAGTAGCCCTCGTGTTTGTAGACGGCGTAGGCGACGAGCGTGCTCACGAGCAGCAGCGTCCCGGGGTGCGTCAGCGGGGTGAACGGGGAGTAGGGGGCTGCGGCCTCGACGGCGACACCGTAGCCGGTTTCGATCGCCGGGAACGAGAGCCCCGCCTGAACCGTGTTGAGTGCCGCAGCCAACGGGTCGAGCGTGGCCGTCAGGAACGCCACCGCCGCGAGGACGCCGAACGGAAGCAACGCGAGTTTCAGACCCATGAGATCGTCGGTCTCCGGTATCTCGACCCCGTTGGCGGTTGCGACGCCGCCGTCGGTCGCTACCGTGGCGGTGCCGCCTGCGGAGCCACCTCCGAAATCGTCACGCATCGCCGGCCGAAGCTCCAGCGCCGAGGTCGAATCGGCGTAGGGGGCCCACTTCGCCAACAGCGGCAGGGCGAGCAGGCCGAGCGTGGCGGCCATGAAGTTCGCGAACGCCGGCTCCCAGACGTAGATGCCGAGGAGCTGGCCCGCACCGTGAATCAGCGAGACGACACCGATCATCGGGAGGGCGTAGGTCACGGCTTCCTTGCGGCCGAAGAGCCACGCGACGGTCACCCCACCGGCGAGGTTGACGACCCACAGCAGGACGCCGGCTGCCACCGCCGTCAGCAGCACCGCCTGCAGTTCGACGGTCGAATCGAGCGCTAACCATGCTACACCGAGCGTGCCGAAGGTATTCGCCCACGCGTGGCCGACCAACGGAATGGCGACGGCGTACACCGGTTTGACCCCGAGTGCCAGCAGGATCGGCGCGACGACGACGATCGGCGTCCCGAAGCCGGAGATCGACTGCATGAACGAGACGAACACCCAGCCGAACCCCAACACCAGAAACAGCTCGTTTTCCGTGACGGCTTTGACCTCCTCGCGGAGCGCATCGAACCCGTTGGCGCGGTCGATGACGTGATAGAAGATCAACGCGGGGATGATCACATAGAGGACGAACACCGCGTCCCAGACACCCTTGCCGCTGGCGACCGTGAGATCCCGAAGCGGCATCTCGTAGGCTGTCAGTCCGATGAGCACCGCGGCGAACATCCCGACCGAGGCAGCCTCGTGAGCCTGCCAGCGGAGCCCGACGAGGGTCACCAACAGCAACACCAACGGCGCGACCCCGAGTCCCCAAAACAGCGGATCAACTGGCGGAACCATCACCAACCTCCGGTTTGGGTTCCGTTGGGCAATCGAAGACAGATTCGCCGATTCGTCTATGCTTTCGTCGACAGGGTAGACGTGTGTTTGTCTCTTCGAGCATACGACATACACTCGTAGTTCGAATTTTGCATATAAGTTTTTTCACACCCTTCTCGAAGGCCGATTGAGGCAGTATAACGTCCTATTATGTCTGGATTCGATATTCGAATCCGCTTTTCATGCTCGAATATACAGAATTAGGTCGACAGCATCGGCGGCAGCGCGCCCGTTCGGCGCGGGTTCGAACGGCCGTCGCTCGGAGCGAGGGTCCGAACCGAGGGGAGACGGGAACGCTCAGGTGTCGGGCGACGAGTCGGTCCGGTGTGTCGACCGCCCCCGTCGACTGAGGACGATCGCAAAGAAGCTGCCCAGCGCCGGGAACACCGCCAGTCCGAGGAAGGTGCCGTCGGTGGTGGTGACCGACAGCAGGAACCCCGCGATCGCGGCTCCGGCAGCGCCGATACCGAACGACATGAGGTAGGTGTAGCCGTAGGACAGTCCGCGATCACCGGGCGGGCTGTGGTCGGCAATCGTCGCCTGATACAGCGGCTGGAGCGCGAACAGCAGGAACCCCAACAGTCCGCTCGCGGCGAGCAGTGTCACCAGACCACCACTGGCCGCGGGGACGAACGCGACGGTGACGACGACGAGACTCCCGAAGACGACGGCCAGCCCGGTGGTCGACGGGATCCGATCGGAGACCTTGCCGCCGACGTACTGGCCGCCGATCCCGATCGTCAGCAGGGCGACATAGACGTACGACGAGAGGGTGAACTCCTCGGCGATCGGGCTGTCGGGATCGAACAGTTGGATGTAGTCGGTGATCGGCGGGAGGAACTGATCGAGGACGTCCGGGAGGAACGTCAACATCCCGCGGTAGAACAGGCCGTTCATCATCACGACCGCCATCGCGAGCGCGAAGCCGACGGTAAAGAGCGCCCGGCTGTCGACGAGGAACGTCGACAGCGACATCGGCTCGGTGTCGTCGACCGCCTCCGAGCGGTCGGTACCGCCGTCGGCAGTGACGGCGGCAGCCTCGTCGAACTCGGTGGTCAGCGCGTAGCCGATCGCCACCACCGTCGGGATCACGAGCAGTCTGGCCACCATCCGCCAGTCGAAGGTGAGCAACAACAGCGCCGTGAGCAGCGGGCCGAAGGCGATGCCGATGTTGCCCGCCATGCCGTGGTAGGCGAACGCCGACCCGCGGTTGTCGACGCCAGTCGAGATGAGCGACAGCCCAGAGGGGTGATAGACGCTCGCTGCGATTCCCCAAGCGGCCAGTGCGATCGCGATCGTCACCACGCCGGGGGCGAGACTCAACAGGAGAAACGAGATCCCCATGCCGGCCAGACAGCCGATGATGAGCGTCCGCGAGCCCAGTCGGTCGGCAAGCACCCCGCCGGGGAGCGCGCCGATGCCGAACAGTCCGTAGCCGATCGACACGACCGCTCCCAGCGTCGCCGTGGTGACCGGGAACTCGACGAGCCAGATGGCGACTAGGATCGGAATCGATAGTTCGTATGTATGAACTATCGCATGCGAAACACCGGTAAAGAAGACGATAGAACGGGAGTTATCGTTCATATTGTTGGGCACTTCGGGAAATCAGGCCGCAGTATTTAATATTTGTGGAGCTTCGTCCCAGTGGCACTCAAGAGATCCACGAGTGTTTCTCGGTCGCAAACGAGCGGGTCGACTCCCACCCCGAGTCGAGCCGGCTTTCGATCCGGGTTCGCAACCCGACTGCTGCCTCGGTGAGTTCCACAGAGCGCTGCTCGGAGCGGTCGGCCGGCAGGACCGCCCCGACGCTCCCACAGCAGTCGCCCGCCTCGTCGACGATGGGAACGGCGACGCAGTCGATCGACGTCGACGTCGTGAGGGGGCCGACGACGTACCCCTGCTCGGCGACGGCCTCGCGGATCGCTGTCGGCTCGTAGTCGGCTCCCGTCGACTCGGCCGAGACGGTCGGCGCACCGTCGGTCGCACTGACCGCGGCGACGAGCCCCGTCAGCGACTCCGAAACGGGGATCGGCGTGCCGACCGTGAGGTCGAGACGCTGGGGAAGTCGCTGGACATCGGTCACGATACACTCCGTCGAGGCCCGCTCACAGAGCACCACTCCGGTGTCGAGACGGTCGACGAACTCCGAAAGCGGGGCGTGAGCCGCAGTGAACAGCCGGGAGTACGACCGGGCCCGAAACCCGATGCTCAGGAACTTCGGCGACAGCTGGTAGTAGTCGCCGGTCTTTCGGACGTAGCCGAGTTCGCGGAGCGTACTCAGGTGGTTGTGAACGATCCCTTTGCTCTCGTCGAGCTCCGCCGCCAACTGGGAGAGCCGAATCCGATCGGTCCGACTCAACTGTTCTACTATCTCAAACGTCTTGACGCTTGTTTTTACAGGTCGGTTCGCTTCGAAGCTCATAGGAGAAAATTGTACAGTAACTCGTATAATTGTTGTGGGAACCATCACCGGACCACTGCTGTTCTACAATGTAGAACGCACAGGCACCAGTGGCCCCACTCCGAGACGTTCGAACTCTCGGACAGGTGTCGTTTTTATACATATGGTGGCGATTGTCGGTGAGTTTCGGTTCGTCGCTCGACAACACTCGTGGTTTCTGGATGAGCCACTCCATGAGGCTCCGGTAGCGGACCGAGGGCGTTTGCAGGAATAGAACGCGCTGGGACGTCACCTACAGCTGTCCGGATTGCTCCGCCTTCGCGGAGATCCGTTTCGCCATCCGATACATCTCTTGATCGATGATCTTCCCGTCGATCGCGGCGACGTCGTTCGACGGCGTCGACTCGTAGGTCTCGACGATGCGGCGGGCACGGTCGGCCTCCGCGTCGGTCGGCGAGAAGACCCGATTGACGGTCTCGATCTGGTCGGGATGGACGATGAGTTTCCCGTCGAATCCCAGCGCCGCTTCGGCCTGACAGGCCGCCTGAAACCCCTGTGTGTCGTAGGGATCCGTGTGGGGGCCGCCAATGGCCAGCAGGCCAGCACTCGCAGCCGCCTGCGAGACCCGCGACAGCGGGTAGTGCCAGTAGTGGCCCGGATAGTCGTCGACGCCGTGTGCGGCACCGATCGAGGCGGCGTAGTCCGCCGGGCCGAAGACGAGCGCTTCGAGCCGGTCGCTGGCGTGGGCGATCTCCCTGACCGCGTTCATCCCGGTAGCCGTCTCGATCTGCGCGCTGATGCCGATCGACCCGATCTCGGAGCCGGCGTTCGTCTCGACGGCCGCCAGAAGCGTCGCGACCGTCCGAATATCCGCGGGGCCCTCGACTTTCGGGACGATCATCGTGTCGACCACACCGCCGACAGCCTCGACGACGTCGATGACGTCCTCGTACCACCACCGCGTGTCGGTTCCGTTGATTCGGTAGCCGAGCCCGGTGTCGCTCCAGTCGTGGGCTCGCACGGTCTCGATCAACGCCGATCGGGCGGCGGTCTTTTCGCTCGGGGCAAGGGAGTCTTCGAGGTCGATAAAAACCACGTCGACCGGACTCTCGATCGCCTCTCCGACGAGTTGGGATTCGTTTCCGGGAATCCCGAGCTGAGAGCGGCGAAGACGGGTTTCGTTTGGCATATCCCCTATGGATGGGCGACTCGTAAATATACTATGGACGATGTGACGCTTTGTCGACCTCTCTTCGGCCGATGCCATCCGAGCGGACGAGTCGCGGCGTCGCGCCGGCGGTCGACATGTTGGGACGCGTAAAGTGATGTCCCACAACTGTCTTCGGGGCCGTCCGGTCGTCTACCTCAGGCGGGCTGGTCGACGTGATCCGAGACGACGGTCCAGTCGTCCGGCGAGAGCACGTGGCCGTCGAACTCGCCGGCCTCGGGGTAGGCGGTGGTGACGACGTAGTCCGTGCGGGCTTCGAGATAGGTGACGAGTGTGTGGATGTGTTCGCTCGCCAGTCCACCGAGGTCGTCGAGCAGGATACACGGCACCTGCTCGGCGACGTCGAAGGCTTCGTGGCCAGCGAGTGCCGCGATGAGCCCGATCAGTTCGACCTCGCCCTCCGAGAGCGCGTCGACGGATATCTCCCGGCCGTCTCGGGCGATGACCAACTCCAGTCGTTCGGTTCGTCCCGTGTCGGGGTCGGCGTGTTTTTCGAGCCGTGCCTGCTCGAAGCTGGGGTTGAATTTCGCGACGACGTCTTCGAGTGCCTCGTGGAAGGCCGTCCGAGCCGACCGAACGACGCGCTCACGGCGCGACCGAAGCGCCTCGATCTCATCGGAGAGTTCGTCGACCCGCTTTTGGAGCTGTTCGCGCTGCTGTGCACGTTCTTCCAGCGACGCTTGTTCCTCCCGGCTGCGCTCCAGTTTCGTCTCGGTCCGCGCGATCTCCTGTTCGAGGGATTTCCGCCGGTCGTCGGTCTCCTGGACCCGGCTCTCTAGTGTGTCGACGCGGTCGTCGTGGTCCGCCAGTTCCCGTTCGGCAGCCGCCAACTCCTCGCGGGAGTCGGCAAGGTTCGTCTCGAGCGTATCGAGGCTCGCTTCGAGGGACTGTTTCCGCCGGCGCTGTCGGTCGATCGTCTGCTGTGTCTCTTCGAGCTCCGAAACCGTCGACTGTAGCTCCGAGCGCCGCGCCCGACGCTCGGCGATCAGCTCGCTTACCCCCTCCATTCGGGCCTCGATAGCCTCGCGGGTGGTGTCGCTGCCACAGACCCAGCAGGCGACGTGGTCGCCGTCGAGCCGCCGATCGACATCCGCCAGCAGGTCGAGGTGGCCACCATCGAGAACGTCGTTCGTCGCGTTGTACAGCGACTCCAGGGTCTCGATCTCCCGGCCGACCTCCCGGAGCGCAGTCCGTTTGTCCTCCAGCTTCGACGCGAGCTCCGGTTCCGAATCGACCGTCAACTCGTCTAACTCCTGTCGTTTGGTCTCGATCTGGGACTCCAGTGAGTCGATTTTTCCTTGGAGTCGGTCGACCCGCTGGCTGACCTGCTCCCGCTCGCGGCGAGCCCCTGTAAGCTCCTCGCGTAGCTCGGCCTGATCGCCACTGTCGTCGGTGTCGCCTTCGAGGTCGGCGAGCTCCGCCTCGAGCTCCGCGAGTTCCGTCTCGAGATCGTCGACGGTCTCGATCGTCGCCGGCAGCTTCTCGGCGGCCCGTTCGGCGCGGTCGAGTTCGGCAGTGGCGGTCTCCCGATCGGATTTGAGCCGCCTGATCTGCCCCTCGATGTCCTCGTGTTCCAGCGGCTCGATGAGGTGTGGCGTGAGATCTGCGCCGTCACGCACCGCGGTCCGAATCGGGTTCTGTTCGTCCAGAAAGGCGAACAGCTCGGCGGCGGTCTGCTGCTGTGGCTCGGTGAGATACGGTTCCCCGTCGGTGGTGACGCTCCGACCGGCTCGCGTGAGGCGGCGCTCGTACTCGCCGTCGGCCGTTCGCAGCCGAACGTGGCCCGAGTCCGCGCCATCGGTGAGCGTCGCGGCCGTCACCGACCCGCCAAGTACGGTCCTGATGGCGGTTACCAGTGACGTCTTCCCCTGCCAGTTGCTCGCCTGCACGGCGTTAATGCCGGGTTCGAGCGTCGGGGCACCCTCACGGATCCCCGCGATATTCGAAACGTTGAGTGACCACATAGTTATCAATCAAGCAGAGTACGGACTTAAATCGGTCGACCCGCCGCGGACCGTCGGCTCTCAGGAGTCGTCGTGGTGATCCTCACAGACGTACCCCTGTTCGTAGGCCGTCTCGACGTTGACACGCGTCGGACACTCCGGACACGAGAGGGTGGCCTGAATCTGGAGGTCGGCCTCGTCGACGCCGGCGATCCGGCCTTTGGTATCAAGGGAGCCAAGCGCCGATTCGAGATGTGAGCGGTAGCTGCCGGTCGCAACCCGGATGCGGTCGATCTCCCACTCCGTCTCCGCCTCCGGCGTCTCCTTGCTCGCGCCCAGACACCCCTTGAGATGGCGCGACAACGTACTCTTCCCGATGAACTGCCGCGCCGTCGACTCGCCGTCGATGCCGTCGGCGGCGAGCTCCGAGAGGAGCTCCGCCCGCTGGTGGTCGGGGATCTCCTCGCCCTGCAGCGCCGCGTAGTCCGAATTGATCCGGACGCTCGAATCCGGTCGGCCGTGCTCGCGGTACACTGCCCGGAGGACCTGCTTATTAAACCACTCGGCGAGGGTCCGGAGACCCGTCGGTTCGGCCTCCCCCCTCCCGGTCCATCTGTCGACGAGATAGGTATCGAGCGCCCCGTTGGCACGCCCCGGCGGCGAGATGTCGTGGGCCGCACGGACCCGGTCGACCTTACAACAGTGTTCTGCACTCATCGAATACAGCGTTTTGCGGGTCGCTTTGTAACCGTTGTGGTCCCGGCTGCCCCCGACGACCGGCGGTGAACGCGCCGGTGGACGACCGCCGGACCGCGTTTGGGACAGTGATAGTGGTGTCCCAAACGGGACAGGGGACCGACCGTCTCCGACGCCTCGTTCGATGGCGGCCGGTCGACGCCCGCCACAGGTCCCTGCACGGAGGTGGGTTCGGTTATACCGAACAGTATCACAGTATTAATCGTGTTGTTTCCCCGACGTGGTATAAAACCGACCGCGAATCGGTCCGTTTTCGGAGCTGTCTGTTCGGTAACGCCGAACAGAACGTCGCGGTGGGTTCCGGCTCCGGTCTCAGGCGTCTCGAAGCGCGTTTCGGATCCGGGTGGCCGAACTGATGACCAGCCCGGGGAAGTCCTGCTGAAACCGCTTGCCAGAGTGGCTTTCGCTGCCGGTCAACAGATAAATCGCCCCCGCGACACCCCCGTCGGGACCTGTGACGGTCGCAGCGATGCCCCGCCTGTCGGGCTCCCACTCCTCCCGGTCGACCGCGAGGCCGCGTGCGGTGACCGTCCGGAGTTCGGCGGCGAGATCCGCCCGTTTCGCGTGTGACTGGTCGGTGCCGGCCGCGAAGGGATGGTCGGCGAGAATGTCCTCACGGCGTGCCTCCGGCAGCGCTGCGAGGATCGCCTTTCCGGGGGCCGTACAGTGAACCGGCAGCCGGTCGCCCGCCGCGAGCCGCGGCGAGCCGGCCTCGGGCCCGAGCCGGTGGTGGAGACAGACCACGCTGTCGCCTTCGAGGACGGCCATCCCGGCCGCACAGCCCGCGGCCGTCGACAGCTGCTGGACCTCCTCGATGCCGGCCTCGTACATCGGGTACTGCGAGCGGGCGAACTCACCGAGCCGGAGGAACCGCAGGCCGAGACGGTACTCGTGGCCGTCTTTGACAACGACGCCGAGGCCGACCAGCGTCTGGAGGTGGTCGTGAACCGAGCTTTTCGACCGGTCGAGCGCCTCGGCGATCGCAGTGACCCCGCCGCCGTCGAGGTCGACGAGCGTTTCGAGGATCCGCATACTCGTCCGGGTCGCCGCGACTGGGAGATCCGCGTCAGCTACCATACCGGTGAGTCACCACAGCTCTATTTAAATTTGTTCGCTCATGCCGAATCGGACGAGCAGCGCGCCGCGGGCTACCACTCGGCGACGCTGCCGTCGTCGTGGTACCAGATCGGGTTCTGCCAGTTGATCCGGGCGCTTGCCTGCTCCCGGACGACCGCCTCGTCGACCTCGATACCGAGGCCGGGGCCCTCGGGGGCGGTGACGTAGCCGTCGGTAAACCCGAAGACGTCCGGCTCGGCCAGATACGCCAGCAGATCGTTGTCGGCTGGCTGGTGGATATCGAGGCTCTGGGCTTGGACGATGCTGTTCGGCGTCACCATATCGAGTTGGAGACAGGCCGCGAGCGAAAGGGGGCCGAGCGGGCAGTGTAGCGACACCAGCACGTCGGCGCTCTCGGCGCTGCTCGCGATCTTCCGGACCTCCGAGATGCCGCCGGCATGTGAGGGCGACGGCTGGACGATGTCGACCGTCCCGGCCTCGAACAGCGGGGCGAAATCCCACCGGGAGTAGAGCCGCTGACCGATCGCCAGCGGGACCTTGGTGCTGGCGGCGATGTCGGCGAGAGCGTCGGCGTGCTCGGGGAGGACGGGCTCCTCGTAGAACATCGGGTCGTAGGGGTCGAGTTCGGTCGCCACCCAGTCGGCCATCGCCTTGGTCACCCGGCCGCGGAAGTCGACGCCGATGTCGATCTCGTCGCCGACGCGTTCGCGAACCGCCGCGAGCCGTTTTCGGGCGTGGTCGACCGCGGCCGGCGAATCGATCCGGCGGAACTGCGAGACCGCCGAGAGCTTCAGGGTCCGGTAGCCGGCGTCGACGGCGGCTTCGGCCGCGTCGGCGATCTCCCCGGGCGTGTCGCCGCCGATCCACTGGTAGACTCGGATCCGATCGCGAGCCCGGCCGCCCAGCAGGTCGTAGACCGGCGCGTCGTAGGCTTTCCCCTTGATATCCCACAGCGCCTGATCGATGCCACCCATGGCGCTCATCAGGATCGGCCCGCCCCGAAAGTGTCGACCCCGATACATCGCCTGCCAGTGGCGCTCGATCTCCATGGGATCCTTCCCGATGAGGTAGCTGTCGAGGATCTCCTCGACGGCCGCCCGCGTCGTCTTGGTATGACCCTCGACGATCGGTTCGCCCCAGCCACAGATTCCCGCGTCGGTCTCCAGTTTGAGAAAGAGCCACCGCGGTGGGACGGCGAACAGTTCGTAGTCGGTGATTTTCATACGCCGACAACGACGGTCCGGGAAAAATAGGTTTGCCCCAGTAGCGTCGACGAGGCCGTGCCCGGCGGCGGTCGTCGAACGCCCTCCGGTGCTGTGGAGCCGTCTCGTGTGGATAGGGTGCCTCGATACTGCCCGTGGAAGCTTACTGCGCCTGTGGCGTCGTACTCTGTGTGTCGTGAAGGCGGTCGAGGGTCTCGACACGGTCGTCCCACACCTCGAACATCGCCTGATAGGCGTCGTGGTAGAACTCGTACCACTCGTCGTATTTGGGGACTTTTTCGGGGTCGGGTTCGAAGCGATCGGTGGTCCGAACGGTCCGGTCGACCGCTGCTTCGAGGTCGTCGTACTCGTCGAGGGCGACGCCCGTCAGCAGCGCCGCGCCCTTCGCGCCGAGTTCGTCGCCCTCCGGGAGGACGATGGGCGCGCCGAGACAGTCGGCGAACATCTGACACCAGAACGCCGAGCGGGAGCCGCCGCCACTGATCATCACGCGGTCGGAGTCGACGTCGATGTGCTCGAAGGAGTCACGCATCGCCAGCGCGACGCCCTCGTAGATCGCCCGCATCATGTGTTTCTGGTCGTGTTCCGGCGACAGCCCGATGAACTGGGCGCGGGCGCTCGTCTTGAGGAACGGGTGGCGCTCGCCCGACGAACTCAGATACGGGTGATACAGCAGCCCATCCGAGCCGACCGGAAGCTCCTCGATCTCCGCCTCGACATCGGCGAACTCGCGGTTGTTGGCGATGTTCTCGTAGGACCAGTCGATGTTGGGGGTGCCCGCCATCGACGCCATCGACCGGAGGTAGAAGCCATCGTCGACTGCGAGCGTGAACCCCCGACCCAGTAGCTCCTCGGGCGGTTCGGTCAGGACGGTCTGGTTCAGCGAGGTCGTCCCCACGATCGAGGAGCTCTCACCGGGTCGGACCGCGCCGCTGCCGATGGCACACGCCGGGATGTCGAAGACCCCCGAGATCACGGGGGTTCCCTCGGGGAGGCCGGTCTCGACCGCGGCGTCGCCGGTCACCTCACCGATGATCTCGGTCGGCGGCGCGAGCCGCGGCAGGAGATCGTCGACGCCGTCGTAGTCGACCAGTTCTTGGACGTCCTCGGAGTACTCCAGCGCCTCGACGTCGAGGAACGGCAGCGTCGCGTCGCTGTAGTCCATCGTCCGCTCGCCGGTGAGCTTGAACTTGAGCCAGTCCTTGCAGAAAAACACCGTGTCGGCGTCGTCGAGGGTCTCGGGCTCGTTTTCGGCCAGCCACTGCATGATCGGCAGGGAAACACCGGGGAAGATGTCGGTCCCCGTCGCCTCCCGGATCACGTCGGCTTTCCCGTTGTCGACCCACTCGTCTACGATCTCGGCGGCCCGGCCGTCCGACCAGAGGATCGCATCCCGAACTGGATCACCGTCCTCGTCGATGAGCCAGCAGCCGTCGCCCTGGCCCGTGATCCCGATCCCGAGGATCTCGTGGTCGTCGCCGAGGTCCTCGACGACCTCGCTGATGACGGTGGCGGTCTTCTTCCAGTTGGTGGTCATGTTCTGCTCCTGCCACCCCGTCTGCGGCGTTTCGACCGGGTTTTCGATCGTGGCGATCTCGACCTGCTGGCCGTCGAGATCGAACGCTGCGGCTTTGAGGTTGGAGGTGCCGGCGTCGACACCTATGAGTACACGGCTCATGCGCAGCTAGGAATGAACAACCCTGATATATAACTATACATGGTTACTGTCTCGCGGTTTTCATATGTCTTCCAACTGTCAATCCCGGCCGATGCCAGCTAGCTGTGACGATCGATGATGGCATACATTGATCACCCCCCTCGCCAAATGGGAGAGTACGGACCATGACAGACCAATCTGCCCAGCGTGTGGTCAGCGAGCTCGGCCGCCGAATGCTCGCCGACGGCCTGACGAAAGGGACTGGCGGCAACGTCAGCGTGAAAACCGACGACGGAACCGTGGCGATCAGCCCCTCGGGAATGCCGTACGACGAGATCAAGCCCGACGACGTGCCGATCGTCGACGTCGACGGCACCCGGCTCGAAGGCGACCGCGAACCCTCCAGCGAGTTCCGGATGCACACCGACATCCTGCGGGAGCGCGAGGATGTGGGTGCGGTCGTCCACAACCACTCTCCCTATGCGAGTACCTTCGCCAGCATCGGCGAGGCGGTCGGCCCCTCGCATTACCTCATCGCGTTTATCGGCGACGAGATCCCGGTCGCCCCCTACGAGACCTACGGCACCGCGGAACTCGCGGAGGTCGCCCTCGAAACGCTGGGCGAGGAGTACAACGCCTGTCTGCTCGAAAACCACGGCGTCCTCGCCACGGGTGCGACCGCGGAGGCGGCCTACGAGGTCGCGCTGATGGTCGAGTACTGTGCGCGAATCCACTACCACGCGCTGTCGATCGGCGAGCCGAGCCTGCTCGACGACGCCGAAATCGACACCCTCCTGGAGCGGTTCGCCGACTACGGCCAGAGCCAATCCGCGGACGACGCGGGAGCCGAGCCGGACACCGGTGTGAGCGTGTCGGCCGACCGACTTACCGACCTGCGATCGGACCGCGAGGCCGTCAGCGAGTTCGGGCGGAAGATGTTGCATCAGGGACTCACCGAGGGTACCGGCGGCAACATCAGTTCGCAGCACGGCGACCTCGTCGCCATTAGCCCCTCCGGGATGCCGTACGACGAGATCGAGCCCGAAGACGTCTCGATCGTCGACCTCCAGGGCGAACACGTCGCCGGCAAGCGCGAGCCATCCAGCGAGTTCCGGATGCACACCGACATCCTGCGGGAGCGCGAGGACGTCGGCGCGGTCGTCCACAACCACTCGCCGTACGCCAGCGCCTTCGCCAGCCTCAACGAGCCGATCGAAGCCTCCCACTACCTGATCGCCTTCGCGGGCGATCAGATCCCGGTCGCGCCCTACGAAACGTACGGCACCGCCGAACTCGCGGAGGTCGCTCTCGAAACCCTCGGCGAGGCGTACAACGCCTGCCTGCTCGAAAACCACGGCGTGCTGGCGACCGGCGAGACGGTCGAGGAGGCCTTCGAAGTGGCGCTGATGGTCGAGTACTGCGCCCGGATCCACTACCAGGCCCGCAACATCGGCGAGCCGAACCTGCTGCCCGACGAGGAGATCGACACCCTGCTCGACCGCTTCGCCGACTACGGTCAGGACCACTGACCGTGTCGTCGACTCGCGACAGTGGCATGGCAACACGCCACAACCACGGACGCACGTAACGGTTATCATGCTACTCTACCACATCGAAACCACATGACTCACTCAGTCGTCGTTATCGGCGGCGGAGCGACCGGAACGGGCACGGCTCGTGATCTCGCAATGCGGGGGTTCGACGTGACGCTCGTCGAGCGCGGGAACCTCACCGAGGGGACCACCGGCCGTACCCACGGCCACCTCCACAGCGGGGGCCGCTACGCCGTTTCGGATCAGGAAAGCGCGGTCGACTGCATGCAGGAAAACCGGATCCTCCACCGGATCGCGGGCCACTGTATCGAGGATACCGGCGGGCTGTTCGTCCAACTGGAGGGGGATTCCGACGAGTACTTCGAACAGAAACTGCAGGGCTGTGCGGAGTGTGACATCCCGACGGAGGTCATCTCCGGCGAGGAAGCCCGTCGGCAGGAACCGCATCTCACCAAGCGCGTCGAGCGGGCGATCCGGGTGCCCGACGGCGCGATCGACCCCTTCCGGCTCTGTGTCGCCAACGCGGCCGACGCCGTCGACCACGGCGCACGCGTCGAAACCCACGCCGAAGTGGTCGACCTCGTCGTCGAAGACGACCGGGTCACCGGCGTCGAGATCGAACGGCAGGGACCCAACTACCTCGGCGAGGGACAGGAGGGCCAGACCGAAATTATCGAGGCCGACTACGTCGTCAGCGCGACCGGCGCGTGGGCGGGCCAGTTGGCCGCGATGGCCGGGGTCGATCTCGACATGGCGATCTCGAAGGGCGCGATGGTCGTCACCAACGTCCGGCAGGTCGACACCGTGATCAACCGCTGTCTGCCCAAGGGCGGGGGTGACACCATCATCCCCCACGAGACGACGGTCCTGCTGGGGGCCAACGACGATCCGGTCGAGGACCCCGACGACTACCCCGAAGAACAGTGGGAGGTCGATATGATGATCGACATCGCCAGCGAAATGGTGCCCATCGTCTCGGAGGCCCGCATGATCCGGGCCTACTGGGGCGTCAGACCGCTGTACGATCCGAACCCCGAGTCGACGAAGGAGTCCGGTGACGTAACCCGGAACTACTTCGTCCTCGACCACGCCGAGCGCGACGGGATCGAGGGCTTCACCTCGATCGTCGGCGGCAAACTCACCACCTACCGGGAGATGGCCGAATCCGCGACCGACCACGTCTGCGACGTCCTCGGGGTCGACGCCACCTGCCGCACTCACGAGGAGCCACTGCCGGGGAGCAGCGACATCTCGGTCCTCGAAGACCGGATGGACACCTTCGGGCTTCGGTCACCGATTGCCCGTCGCAGCAAACAGCGACTCGGGGATCGCGCTCCGGAGGTACTCATCACCGAGGGACCGAACCCCACGGTCTGTGAGTGTGAGGCCGTCACTCGCGCGGAGGTTCAGGACGCCGTCGACGAGGTCGGTGCGGATCCCAACGGGATCCGGCTCCGGACGCGCGCCTCGATGGGCAACTGTCAGGGCGGGCTCTGCTCGCACCGGATCAGCGCCGAGATCTATCCGAAACACGATGCGATCACCGCCCGCGATGCGCTCGATCAGCTGTATCAGGAACGCTGGAAGGGCCAGCGCCACACACTGTGGGGTCGACAGCTCTCGCAGGCCATGCTCAATCACCTCCTTCACGCAACGACCATGAACCACGATGCCGACCCCGCGGTCGGTGGGCCGGGTGTCGACTACGACGCCTTCGACTCCGGCCGCACGGACGCGATTGCCGAGGAGATCCATGGCGATTGAAAGCGAGGTGCTGGTCGTCGGCGGCGGTCTCGCCGGGATCACCAGCGCGATCGCGGCCGCCCGCGAGGGCGCGGACGTGCGGCTGGTCTGCCACAAGCGCACCTCGCTCCGGCAGGCCTCGGGGCTGGTCGACGGGCTGGGCTACGTCCCCGCCCGCAACGAGCCCCGCGAGGCTGCCGAGATCACCCAGCGACGCAAGGATTTTCGAACTGTTCGGGCCGAACGCGGCTCCTATACCGGGCCGCTCGTCTCGCCGTTCGAGGGGGTCGACGAACTTCCCGCGGACCATCCGTACTCGATTCTCGGCCCCGAGGCGCTTCGGGAGGGACTCGCCCTGTTCGACGAGCTTACCGGCGACATGTACCGCGGAAGCCACACCGAGCGCAACGCGCTCGTGCCGACCTTCGGCGGGACGGTCAAACCGACTGCCCGCTACCCGCGGGCGGTCGAAGCCGGGCTGGCCAGCGACAGTCGACCGATGGCCGTCGTTGGCTTCCGGTCGCTGGTCGACTTCGACGCCCGGATGGTCGCCGACACGCTCGAACTGGCCGACGTTCCCTTCGCGGTGACCGGCGCGGAGGTTGCCTTCGCCGAGGCGTTCCCTGACGACGCCAAGATCACCCGGTTCGCCAAAGCACTCGAGCACGACGAACCGATCGACGGCACGCCGGCCCGGCAGGCCCTCGCGGACGCGGTCGACCCACACGTCGGCGAGGCCGAACGCGTCGGCTTTCCCGCACTGTTGGGTGACGACAACACCGCCGCGGTGCGGGCCGACCTCGGTGACCGACTCGGCGTCGACGTCTTCGAGATCCCGATGGGGCCGCCCAGTCTGCTCGGGCTGCGGCTCGAAGACCGGCTCTACGAGGCACTGGATGCCGAAGGTGTTCGCTTCCAGACCGGCACCCCGGTCGTCGGCTACGAGAGCAGCGACGGCGAGCGGATCGAGTCGGTCGTCGTCGACCACAAGGGCCGCGAGGTGCCCTACCACGCCGACCGGTACATCCTTGCGACCGGCGGCTTCGTCGGCAAGGGCCTCGATTCCGACCGCCAGCGCGTTGAGGAGCCGGTCTTCGGCTGCCACGTGCCGCATCCCGAGGACCGCTACGACTGGTTCGTCGACGACGCCTTCGGCGACCATCCGTACGCACGGTTCGGCGTGCGACCCGACGCGTCGATGCAGCCGCTCGACGCTGACGGTAAGCCGGAGTTCACCAATCTGTATGCGGCCGGCTCGGTCGTCGGCGGTGCGGACGTCGCCCGCGAGAAGTCCGCCAGCGGCGTCTCGCTGTCGACCGCCGTCGTCGCCGGACGGATGGCCGCCGACCCGACCCAGTAGACGGCGACCCGCGGACGAGAGACGGTCGACAGGTGAGTATCAGTCAATGCTGACTGTCCACTTTTATGTCTCAAATTCTCAAAAAATACGAACGTTTATATTCTATTGAAATTAACTGGTAGCTGCATGGTAGAATCAATCCCGCTGGCAGTAGCAACGCAGTTGATCGAGGCGGCCGAGGCGAAAGCTGAGGCGATCGATAACCCGATGGTGATCACGGTCGCCAACAGCGAGGGCAACCTCATCGCCCAACACCGAATGGACGGCGCGTGGCTCGCGTCGGTCAACATCTCGAAGAACAAAGCCTACACGTCGGCTGCCCTCGACATGCCGACCCACGATCTCGCCGAGGCGAGCACGCCCGGCAACTCGCTGTACGGGCTCGACACCCGCGACGAGGGCCGGATGGTCGTCTTCGGCGGCGGCTATCCCCTCGAAGCCGACGGTGAGGTCGTCGGCGCAATCGGCGTCTCCGGCGGCGAAGTCTCACAGGACCGCACGGTCGCCGAGGCCGGCGTCGACGAGTGGGCCGACCTCCTCGAAGACGGTGCCGTCGACGTCCGGCACGACTGATCGGGAATCGAGCTCGTCGGAACCCATTTTTCAGGAGCGGTGCTCACGCCGAGGGGTCGTCTCACGCATCGTACTCAAAAGAAGCTCTACTGGGTGCCCGGTCTAGAAGTCGCCGTGCTCGTTGGCCGGCCACATGTAGGTCATCCCCGAACTCTCGGAGTCCCACGGCGTCTCAGGTGTGGTGTCGGCCTCGTGGTCTCGGACCTCGCTTACGATAGCTTCCACGACCGCCTCGTCGACGTCGGTCCGATCGGCGACGGCCCGGCTCCAGTCGTCGAGCGATTCTGCACTGTCGAGTTTCGGTAGTTGGACGAACATTCTCATCTGCCCGTTCGAACCGTGTCCTGATAAGTATTTTTGCGCATCCAAATTCGTGAAAAATAATGGCATGAATATTCATCCACGACTCCGAACGCCGATGGGCCGTCAGGTGTGCCGCGATCGCCGTGAGGCCGGCCGGCGGTAGGTTTAGGGACGGTGCGGCGAGTTATCGGATATGGTTTCAGTGACCGTCTGGAACGAGTTTCTCGAAGAGCAGACGAACGACGAGGTCGCGTCGGTGTATCCGGATGGGATCCACGAGGTACTGGCAGCGGGGCTTCGGGAGCGCGGCCACGAGGTCCGCACGGCGACCCTCGAGGAGCCGGATCACGGACTCACGCCCGAGGTCCTCGAGGAGACCGACGTCCTCGTCTGGTGGGAACACCGGGCCCACGAGGACGTCGACGACGAGGTCGTAGACCGGGTCTGCCAGCAGATCTACGACGGAATGGGGTTCGTCCCGCTCCACTCGGCGCACTTCTCGAAGCCGTTCAAGCGACTGATGGGCACCCCCTGCTCGCTGAACTATCGGGAGTCACGGGAGCGAGAACGCGTCTGGACCGTCGACCCGAGCCATCCGATCACCGCCGGGCTCAACGATTCGTTCGTGATTCCGGAAACAGAGATGTACGGCGAACCGTTCGCGGTTCCCGAACCGGAGCAGTTGGTGTTCGTCTCGTGGTTCGAGGGCGGCGAAGTGTTCCGGTCGGGCTGCTGTTACACCCGCGGCACCGGTCGGATCTTCTACTTCCGGCCGGGCCACGAAACGTATCCCGTCTACCACGAGGACGTGGTGCTCGACGTACTCGACAACGCCGTCGACTGGGCGGCCCCGCGTACCGAACGGTCCGTCTCGACCGAAAACAGTTCGGTGGAGCCACGGGAGTAGCCGGACCGATCCCCCCACGTGGCTCGGTTATCGATCCCGCCGGCCCTCACGTCGACGACGTCCCGTCGCTGGGCGTCGGGTCGAGCGGGATCGCCGCCGGCTCCCAGAGGTGGGTTTCGAGCCGGTCTGTCAGCGCGTCGAGTCGGGCGAGGTTCCGTTGGTACTGGTCGGACTCGACGAACCGCCCCCAGTTGGCGAGCGTCGCGAACTCGAAGCGGAGTCGAACCGCCGGACTCTCCCCCATGAGGCTCCGTTCGCTCCGGAAGCCATCGAGGCTCTCGGCCATGAGCCACTGTTCTGTCGTTTTCGAAAGCCACGTCTCGTGGTCCGCCCTGTGCTGATCACGGATGTCGTAACTGATCTCGAACACGTATCGTTCGTAGGGGTTCATGTCGAAACTCCTCCCCGGAGACTACCGGGTGGGTCACCCAGCAGACCGGAGGTAGGCTATTCCAGCAGCACCTCGCGGGTCGTCCGCGCCAGCGCGGCGTAGAATCCCTCGCAGGTCTCGGCTTCGACCCGGTCGAGGAACGTGTCAGCCCAGACGCGGAGGTGTTCGTCGAGGAACTGTTCGAGCCGGTCGACGCGTCCCTCGTCGGCGAGGGCGGCGGCGAACTCCAGTTCGGCCGCGATGTGGTCCGGCAGGTCCGAGTACTCCGGGGCGGGGTGGACGCCGAAGGCCCGATACCACCGTCTGACCGCGACCGTCGACGGGCCCTCGACCGGACCGAACTCCGCGTCGTCCTCCCCGTCGCGGTAGACGCTCTCGTAGGGGGGACACGGCGGTCCCGCCGGCCCGATGAACAGCCGGGTGTACTCGACGCGGAGGTCGTCGGGGTCGACGCCGTCGAGGTCGCCGACGACCGGCGTCAGTTCCCCCTCGTTGGCGACGGCGACCAGCCGGTCGGACGGCTCGCGCCAACACACGGCGAGGACCGCGTAGGTCGCCGCGAGGTCGGACTCCAGCCCGTCGACGCTGTCCGTGGTCGGGCGGTCGGTGGTGTCGCTCATGTGGTGTCCTCGTGGCCGCCATCAGTTGCATACGAGCGCTGTCCGTCGGGCTGCTGGATCGGGACGTACCGCATGCCGACGGTGACGATGAGGGCACCGACGGCGATGATCCCGAGGGTGACCACGACCTCGACCAGCGTCGGCGTGTAGGATCCGGCGGTCGCCCAGATGTCGGTCCCGACACCGGCGTAGGTGCCGCCGAGGGAGATCCCCGGCGCGGCATCGATGTTGGCGACCTCGTAGCCCGTGAACACCAGCCGGATTCCCTCGAACATCGTCCCGACGACCGCCAGCGCGCCAGCGGTGACGATGACCGGCACGCGCTTCCGCAGCGAGGGGATCGCCAACAGCCCCAGCGGCAGTGCCCCGCCGACGACCGTCCACAGCCAGAAGTACGCCGACTCGCCGATGAGGAAGCTCCCGGTGATCGCCCAGAACTCGAAGTGGTTGGCCCAGGCGTGTGGCAGCCGTTCGGCCGCCAGCAGGTAGACCACGTGGAACGCGAGGAAGATGCCCAGCACCTTCCCGAGGCTCGCGAGTTCTTCGCGGTCGACTCGGAAGCGCGTGAACCGGTCGGCGAGCACGGCGACGACCAACAGGAGGCCGAGGCCGGAGACGAGCGCCTTCGCGATGAAGACGGGCGCGACGAGCGGGCTGAACCAGTCGCCACGACCGATCTGGGTCGCGAAGATCCAGCCGGTCACCGAGTGGAGCGCGACCGCCGTCGGCAACGCGACCGTCGCCGTCCAGAACATCAGCTTGCGGTCGCGCTCGCGGCCCGCCTCGGTGTCCTCGCGGCCGAACGCTAGCCGCGAGCCGGCGGCGGCCAGATCACGGCGGGTCAACAGCCACAGGTACCAGAGGTTGAGCGCCCCGTAGAGGAGGACGATCCCGAAGTCCCACACCATCGGCGACCGGAAGTCCGGCGAGGTGACAAACTGGTAGAGTCGCTCTGGCCGGCCGATGTCGGGGAGGATGAGCAGTCCCGCGACGGTGATACACGCGAGGCTCACCAGCACGCCGAGGCGGGCGAACCCCTCGTAGCGGTGGGAGTGGAAGAACTTCGGCGCGCTCGAAATGATGAGTCCGCCCGCCGACAGCCCGACGAACAGGACGAACATCATGATGTACAACCCCCACGAGAAGACGTTTCGCATCCCGGTGGCGATCAGTCCCGTGGTGAGTTGGTACCCCCAGGCGGCCAGCCCGGCGACGATCAGCGCCCCCAGCAGGCCGAGCCAGAGTTTCCCCTTCCGGCCGAAGGCGGGGACCGCGATCCCAGAGGACTCGGTCGACGCCATTAGTCGTCACCTCCCGATTTCGCCGCGGGCACGCCTGGCATCGCGTCGTCGTCGAGTTCGCTCTCCAGTTTGTCGCTCGTCTGGGGTCGACCGGGGCTCATCTCGCCACGGATGTAGTACGTCTTGGGGTCGGTCCCCCGGTCTTCGAGCAGCCGGTCGGTCTCGTAGTTGTTGACGTACTTCGAGACGGTGCTGGTCTCCTCGTCGAGGTCGCCGAAGATCCGGGCGTCGGCCGGACAGTTGACGACACAGGCGGGGTCGAGCCCCTCGTCGACGCGGTGGCTACAGAACGTACACTTCTCGACGACGCCCTGCGGTCGGGCCTCGACGTCGCCGGTTCCCTCCTCGGGGACGTGTTCGGGCTCGTCCCAGTTGAACACCCGCGCGTTGTACGGACAGGCGGCCATACAGTACCGGCAGCCGATACACTTGTCGTAGTCGATCTCGACGATCCCGTCGTCCCGGGTGTAGGTCGCGTTGACCGGGCAGACCTTCACGCAGGGGGCGTTCTCACAGTGCTGGCAGGCCGTCGGCTGGTAGTGCATGTCCAGGGTGCCGTCGTCCCCGTCTTCGGGGTACCCCCCTGCCGGGGTGTCGAGCTTGTCGCCGCCCTCGGTGAGCACCCGGTTCCAGAACTGCCCCATCGGGACGTTGTTCTCCTGCTTACACGAGACGGCACAGGCCTGACAGCCGATACACCGTTCCTGGTCGATTACTAAGCCGTAGTTCGTCATTGTCAGTCACCTCCAGTGTGGGGAGTCGCCGCACCGGACCCCTTGGGGTTCCCCTCCGTGTACATGCTGGTGTCGACGTCCTCGGGTGCGGGTTCGACCGCCACACGGACGTCGTAGAACGCCATACACCGGCCGACATCGCTGGTCTCGTTGTGTGTGAGGTCGTTGAGGTGGCCCTCGACGAAGTCCCGTGCCCACCATCCCTGATCGGTGTTGACCAGACCGGGCTGGAACGCCTCGTTGTACTTCGCCTTCACGACCATCTCGCCGCGGTCGTTGTACACTCGGACGTACTCGTCGTCCTCGATGCCGCGGGCCTTCGCGTCCCGCGGGTGGATGTCCAGTTGCGGTTCGGGATTGATCTCGCGGCTCCAGTTCACCATCTCGTACTGCGAGTGGATGCGGAAGCGACTGTGCTTCTGCATGAACATGAGGGGGTACTCGTCGGCCTGCTCGTGGTCGTCGGCCGTCCGGTCTTCCAGCGGCCGCGGCAGCTCGAAGGAGACGCCCTCCTCGCTCGGGGCGTCGTCGTCGTACAGCTCGATGCGCCCCGTCTCGGTGGGGAACTCGTCGGTGTACTTGACGACCGGCGTGGTCTCCTTGCGCTGGGTCCCCTGTTCGTACAGCGTCTCGAAGTCGATGGCGTCGTCCCGGCTGGCGAGCTCCCGGAGCATCTCGCGTTTCGTCTCGGGGAACCGGTCGCCGAAGCCGAGTCGCTCGGCCAGACCACGGATGGCCTCGTAGTCGTCTCTGGTCTCCCAGAGCGGCTCCTGGACCCTGTGTCGGTAGCCGAGGTGTGGGTGCGACCCCCAACCGGAGATGATGTCCTCCTGTTCGAACCAGTGGGGCACCGGCAGGACGATGTCGGCCTGCTGGACCGTATCCGTGTGGTGCATGTCGGCAACCACGTACATCTCGAGGTTCTCGATAGCGTTCTGGTAGCGCTGGCGGTCGGGGAACTGGTTGCCCATCATGTTCGACTCGATGGAGTAGACGGCCCGGATCTCGTGGGGATCGCCGTCGATCATCGCGTCGGGGTACTCCGGGAAGATCAGCGACGGCCCGGGGTCGACGTCCGACGGCGCTGCCCAGTCGCCGGCGGCGAGCGTCGTTCCGCCGGGGTGGTGGGCGTGAATGTTGCCGTGGTTCCCGTAGTCGCCGGTCATCGCCAGCATGATCGCGTAGGCCTGCCCGAAGATGTGGCCGTGTGTGTACCGACCGAGGGCGTAGCTCGACGCGATGCCGCCGGGACCCCGGGTGGCCAGCCAGCGCGCGGCCGTGCGGATGTTGTCGGCGTCGACGCCGGTCTTCTCGGCGACCGCCGCGGGCGCGTGGTCGGCGGCGTGGTCACGGAGCTTCGTCAGCGAGGTCACACACTCGACGCCGTCGACCGTGTACTCGCCAAACAGGGCGTAGTCCCCCTCGGTTTCGGGTTCGAGGGCGACCGGTTCGCCGTCTTCGATCGCGACGACCTGATCGTCGCGCCCGTCGACCGAGACGTCGGCCGCCCGGAGCAGTTCGCCGGTGTCGGTGCGGACCAATGCGGGGGCGGTCGTCCGGCTGCGGAGGAAGTCGGTGTCGTAGGTTTCCTCCTCGAAGACGGTGTGCATCATCGCGAGGATGAGGTAGACGTCCTTGCCGGGTTTGACCGGGAGCCACAGGTCGGCTTTCGACGCCGTCGTCGTGTACACCGGGTCGACGACGACGAGTTTCGCCCCGTTTTCGACCGCATCCAGCACCTTCGAGGCGTCCATCTGGAACTGGCTGGAGAAGATGTCCGACCCCCAGACGATGATCGTGTTGGCGTTCTCCCAGTCCTCGGACTCGTTTGTCGGCGGGAGGAACGCGCCGTGGCCGGTGATGCGGTTGAATCCCTTGCCGACGTTGGTATCGATCCCCCACGCCGACTGGGTCGCGCCGAACAGCGAGGCCAGCCGCTTGAACGATTTGCCCGTCTGTCCGTAGTTCCCCGATCCCTCGTGGAACAGGACGCTCTCGGCACCGTACTCTGATTTCAGCGACTGCATCTTGTCGGCGACCAGATCCAGCGCCTCGTCCCACGAGATCCGCTCGAACTCCGCCTCCGGCCCTCTCCCCGTCGGATTGGGCTCGTCGGGCGACCAGTCGGCGCGCTTCATCGGGTACTTCAGCCGCGTCGGATCGTAGACGCGCTGGGTGTGTGACAGGCCGAGCACGCAGGCCCGTTTGTACTGTTCGTCCTCCGGCGGATGTGGCTCGATCTTCTTTATTTGGCCGTCCCGCACGTGGACGTCGATCGGACACTTCCCACGGCAGTTCGGCGAACAGACCGTCTGGGTGACCTCGTTTTGGCCGACGAAACTCTCGAGGCCGGTAGCCGTCGACGCTCCATCGCCGCCGCTGGCGAGTGCGTTGAGATAGCCACCGCCGCCGAGCCCGAGTGCGGCGGCCGCCCCACCGGCTTTCAGTACGTCGCGTCGGCCGACGTCCTCCGAGTCACCCATCGTCGAACCCCTCCGGTTCGGTCGGCCGGTTGTCCTCGCCGAACTCCGCCAGCACGTCCTCGTGGTACTTCTCGTGGAACTCGGCGTCGGTTAGCTCGCCGTTCGAAACGCGAATCGCGTCGCGAGCCATCTGCAGTCCCAGCTCAGCGTCGTAGTCGACGCCATCCAGAATATCCATCGCCTCCGATTCCCACTCGGGGAGTGGCGTCAGAGTCGGCTGTTGTGGGTCGTTCATGGCTACAGTTACACTGTCGGAGCCAAACGCCGTAGGGGATTGGCTGGATAATGAAGATACTTATAAGCAACCGGTTGGGAGGATGAACTATTCGTGGCGGTCATCGGGCTGCTTTCCCGACTACACAGTATCGGCTGGAAAACAACGACCGATATGGAAATTCGAAACAGCTACCGACGTGCTGTCGTCACGGATCGAAGACCGCGGTCGCCAGTTTCGACTCGACAGCGTTCAGCCGCTGTGAGAGTGCCGACTTCGAGATCCCAAGCGTCGTTGCGAGATCGTCGAGACTCGTCTGTCTGGGTGTCTCGTAGTAGCCCTCGCTTACCGCCATCGTGGCCGCCTCTCGCTGTTTCGCGGTCAGATGTGAGAGTTCGACGGTGGTCGGCGACGACGCGACGGCACCATCCCGTCTGGCGGTGAGTCGCTGGAGACTGACGTGCTCGGTCACGGTTTTGAGTCGGTCGACGAGTTCGCTGATGCGTTCTCGATCCGAGAGGTACGTCTCGATGAGGACCGCGTCCCCGTCGGCGTTCCGGATGCGTGGGATACAGCCGACCTCCCTGAACGCGAGACAGAGACAGGAGCCCTCGACGTGGTTCGTCGTGTGAACCACGTGGGCAGTATCGGACTCGTCACAGACAGTCACCTCCGCGTGACAGACCCCGTCGTCGATCTGGTTGTGCACGTTCTCGACCGGCGACTCCGAATTCGAGAGCGGACACGAACAGTCTTCGGACAGTATGACCTCGAACAACACCTGGAGGGTTCGCTCTTTCGAGGCGCTCTCCCCCGAGCCCGTGTTCCCACTCTCAGAACGTTCCATGCGTTCCGACTGTTTCGAACACTCTGGTATATAAATTTCGTCTGATTTATGACGTAATTTGTATAGGAAATTGACGAGATCGGCGTTCGGATCCCGTCGATCTGTGGTAGTATTTCGTATATTTAACAATACTTGGTCCGCTCGATCGGCAGAGTCGGTCGACAGGACGACGCCATGGGTGCACTCGGAGCGGACTAATGCCGAAACCAAAGGAACGATTGGTGGCTTGCAACTGGAAGTATCGATATTCCAGCGGGTCGACCGTCCACGGATTAGATGTGGGCGTGTCGGGAGAGAATCGAGATCGTGAGTGGGTTATCTACACACGATTGGACAGCGTTAACCGACGGGAAATCGACTTATCGGAATAGTGAATTGTGGGTCGTATTCGTCGTCATATCGCCCCTCTCGGCGGCCAGTGTGCGTCGACTCGTGTCTCAGGTGGTAGAAGGCCCCTACCTACAGAATACGTCGGTTTTTGCTGTTTTGTTGCGTGACTGTATATGAGATACTGCTATACAGAATTTCGATCCGGTGGAATTCACCACGATCAGCGTGTGTTGATACGGTCACTGCCGCTCGGACGTACGGTGGAGGCCGCTGGTGAAACGAGATAGCAACCGTCTCGTCGACGGGTGTGCCGGCGAGGGACCGATACGTCGACGTGACGGACTATAGCCTCACTCGCGGACGGATTCGAGGACGAGTTGCTGCTCGACGCGTGCGGCCTTCCGTTGGGCGTCGTGGACGGCATCGAGGTTGACACTGATCGACGAGATGCCGGCGTTGATCAACTCCTCGATCATCTTCGGATCCGAGGCCGCTTGGCCACAGATGCTCGTCGAGACGTCGTACTCCCGGCAGGTTTCGATCGTCTCCCGAATCAGGCGCAACACGGCGGGGTGCAACGCGTCGTACCGATCGGCGACGACCTCGTTGTTACGGTCGACGGCCAGCGTGTACTGGGTGAGGTCGTTCGTCCCGAAGGAGACGAAGTCGACGCCCGCCTCACAGATCTCTCTCGCACACAGCGCGCTCGCCGGGGTCTCGATCATCACCCCCCACTCCCGCTTCGTGGGGTCGATGCCGGCCTCGGTCATGAGGTCGCGGGCACGGTCGACGTCGTCGGCATCGTTGACCAGCGGGAACATGAGTTCGACGTTGTCGTACCCCATCCCGAACAGTTCCTCGAAGGCCTGCAACTGGAGGGTAAAGAGGTCAGGGTTGTCCAGCGACCGCCTGAGCCCGCGGTAGCCGAGCATCGGGTTGTGCTCGACCGGCTCGTCTCCACCGCCGTCGAGTTGGCGGAACTCGTCGGTCGGCGCGTCGAGCGTCCGGATGCGGACCGATCGGGGGTAAAACGCCTCTGCGACGGTCCGCATGTCGTCGGCCAGCATGGTGACGAACGCGTCGGCACCGTGATCGGCAACGTACTGCTCGGGCGTCTTGTTCGTCGAGATCACCATGTGTTCCATCCGGAGGAGACCGACACCGTCCGCACCAGTATTGGCCGCCCGCTCGGCGGCCGCAGGGATCGAGATGTTGGTCTTGATCTCCGTCGCCGTCATCGGCTTCGGCTGGCTGGTGGTGGAACTGGTCGGCGTGGGTTCCTGTTCGGGTTCCGGGGTGGTCTCCCGCTGGGCGTCAGTCACGACGCCGCGGTCTCCGTCGACGGTGATATACTGGTCGTCGGTGAGCGTGGCGGTGGCGGTTTCACAGCCGGTGATCGCCGTGACACCGAGCTCCCGTGAGACGATAGCGGCGTGACTCGTCATGCCGCCCTCGTCGGTGACGATCGCACTCGCCCGCTTCATCGCCGGCATCATATCGGGCGTCGTCACCTCGGTGACGATCACGTCGCCCTCGTTGACCTTGTCGAGTTGGTCAAGCGAGCCCACGATCCGAGCGGTCCCCGAAACCGTCCCGGGGCTCGCGCCGAGGCCGTCGACCAGTACCGAACGCTCGTTGGTGGATTCGTTCGGTTCGGTTCCGGCGTCCGACTCGTCTCCGGCGCCGTCGTCGATCGTCGTGATCGGACGGGACTGGAGGAGATAGATCTCCCCGTCGCTGATCGCCCACTCGACGTCCTGCGGCTGGCCGTAGTGGTCCTCGACGAGTTCCCCCATATCGCTCAGGCGGTCGAGTTCCTCGTCGGAGAGCACACGCTCGGTCCGCTTCTCGGGTGGCACCGACTTCTCCAGCGTCTCGCCGGTCTCTGGATCCTTGACGTGCATCGTCTTTTTCGTCGAGACGCTCACCGATCCGACGGCCTCCTCGGTCCGGTCGTACGTGTAGTGATCGGGCGAGACGGCCCCCGAGACGACCGCTTCACCGAGTCCCCAAGCGGCCTCGACGGTCATCTGCTTTTTTCCCGTCGACGGGTGGCTGGTGAACATCACGCCCGACTTGTCGGCGTCGACCATCCGCTGGACGACCACCGCGATGTCGACGTCGTGGTGGGCAAACCCCTGTTCTTCCCGGTAGCAGATCGCCCGCTCGGTAAACAGGGAGGCCCAGCAGCGCTTGATCCGGTCCAACAGGTCGCTCTCCGAGACGTTGAGGAACGTCTCCTGCTGGCCGGCGAACGAGGCATCCGGCAGATCCTCGGCCGTGGCCGAGGACCGAACGGCGACGATCGAGTCCGAGCCGAGATCCTCGAACGCGCTGCGGATCTCCGCCCGGGTCTCGTCGGGCCACGGTGCTTCGAGAATGAGCTGCCGAGCGCGCTGTTCGGCTTCAGCGAGTGCCCGAGAGTCCTCGATGTCGACGTCGACCGCGTCGAACAGTTCCTCGTCGATCCCGGTACTCTCGATGAAATGCCGGTAAGCGTCGGCGGTGACGGTGAACCCCGAAGGGATCGGCAAGTTGTGTGACGACAACTCGCCCAAGGACGCCGCTTTGCCACCGACGATGTCTACGTCACTGGCGCTGACCGCGCTCAGCCATGCTACTAACATCAGGTGGATACATTCCGCACCGCATCATAAGTATTCGTGTGGCAGAGAGAATAACTGCTAGTTGATTTCCGGAGAAATTAACTCGATTACGAGTCCGCACAGCGTTATATTCCCACCCCTGATAGCTGTCAGTGATGCCTGTAATCGAGGTATCGAACCAGCTGTACAGCCAGCTCCGGGCGGCCGATTCGACGGATGACACCGGGGCAGAACGCTGGCAACTCCTGGACGACCCACGACGGGAGAGCGCCAACAGATGATCGAGGTCGGTATCAACGGCTACGGAACGATCGGGAAGCGTGTCGCCGAGGCGGTCGACAGCCAGCCCGACATGTGTATCGTCGGCGTCAGCAAACGCACGCCGGACCACGAGGCCGCCAGTGCGGTCGACCGTGGCTTCGAGCTGTATGCGCCCGACGCCGAGACGGAAGCCACCTTCTCCGCCCACGAGCTGCCCGTCGCGGGCACCGTCGAGACGCTGATCGCCGACAGCGATGTCGTCGTCGACGCGACACCCGCGGGTGTGGGTGCGGAGAACGCGCCGCGATACGAGCGGGCGGAGACGCCGGTCGTCTATCAGGGCGGCGAGGACGCGACCATCGCGCCGACGAGTTTCTGTGCGCGGAGCAACTACGAGGAGACGGTCGGCCGGGCGTCGACGCGGGTCGTCTCCTGTAACACGACGGGGCTGGCTCGCCTGTTGTCGCCACTCGACGACCGCTTCGGCGTCGAGTCGGTCGACTGCACGCTGATCCGCCGGGGCGGCGATCCGACCCAGTCCGACCGGGGGCCGATCAACGACATCGTCCCCGATCCGGTGACCGTCCCCTCCCACCACGCCCCCGACCTCCGAACCGTGTTGCCCTCCGTCGACGTGATGACGAAGGGTGTGACCGTGCCGGCGACGCTGATGCACCTCCACAGTCTGACGGTGCGGCTCGACGACACGCCGACGGCCGCGGCGGTCGAGAGCTGTCTGGACGACGAGAGCCGCATCGAACTCGTCGCGAGCGCTCACGGGCAGGACAGCTGTGCGGCCCTCCGTGAGTCCGCCCACGACCGGGGTCGACAGCGTGGTGACGTCTGGGAGAACTGCGTCTGGACGGAGTCGATCACCGTCGACGAAGGGCAGCTATCGCTCCTTCAGGCGGTCCACCAGCAGGCCGACGTGGTGCCCGAAAACGTCGATGCGATCCGTGCGCTGGCAGCAGCCACCGACGCACGGACGAGTCGACAGCTCACCAACGACGCACTCGGCGTGGGCCTGAACAGTCCGCTCGCCTAGTCGGCGAGCCGTCCAATCCGCCTAGTTCGCCAGGTTACGAAGCTGTTCGTCGGTATCGAGCCGATCGATGTTGTCGGCGATGATATCGGCCATGCGATCCCAGTAGCGTGGCGTATAGCCGGCGTTGTGGGGCGTGATCAGACAGTTGTCGTGGCTCCACAGCGGGTGGCCCTCCGGAAGCGGCTCCGGATCGGTCACGTCGAGTGCGGCCCCCCGGAGTTCGTTGGTCCGGAGCGCCGTGAGGAGCGCGTCGGTGTCGACGACCTCGCCGCGGGCGATGTTGACGAGCACACTGTCCGGGGGCATCCGCGAGAGGGCCGTCTCGTCGACGAGCCCTTCCGTCTCTTCGGTGAGCGGACACGCCAAGATCAGGTAGTCCGTCCGTGGGAGGATCTCGGGGACCGCCTCGATACCGACGACCTCGTCGGCGTTGCCCCCTTTCGACGGGGAGTTGCGGACGCCGATGGTGTCGACGCCGAACGGAGCGAGCCGATCGAGGATCGCTCCACCGATGGCTCCCATCCCGACGACGGTGACCGTCGAGTCGTACAGTTCGTCGGTGTGATAGTGGCTCCACGTGCCGGCCTGTGACTGTTTCCAGCCACGGTCGAGACCGCGCGCGAACGACAGGACGTAGGCGAGTACCTGTTCGGAGGCGTTCGGTCCGTGGACTCCGGAAGCGTTTGTCACCTTGACGTCGTTTTCGGCGAAGGCATCCAGCGGGAGGTGATCGGTTCCCGCGAAGGTACAGGCGAACAGTTCGAGGTTCGTCGCCCGCTCGACGGTCGCGGCGTCGATCTCGAAACCGGTAATAATCCGGGCCTCGGGCAGAACCTCGTCGTACTCCGACGGCGAGGCGACGAGTTCGACTGTTTGTGAGGGGAGCCGCTCGGCAAGCACGTCCCGATAGGCCTCGGTCGACATTCCATGAATCGTCTGATTGAGAACGGCAATGTCTATCGATGTCACATCCGATGGCAACTCTACAATTACACAAAAATATACCGTTGTTTCCGGTCAGTAGCATGCCACGATGAGTGGGCAATAAAAAACTATTACATAGGTGTGTACCAGTATTGCGTATGGACGATCCACCGGATAGTTCAGGGACGCCGCCTGCGGCCACAGGGCAGGAACAGTTCACCCTGGATGCTGTGTTCGGTGTGTTCGAGGAGCGTTCGGACAGCGCACGGCCACTGACCGCCAGTGACGTGATGGACGCGGTCGACTGTTCGCGCCGGACGGCACACAACAAACTCGGCGAGCTAGTCGATCAGGGACGGCTCGAAACCCGGAAAGTCGGTGCGCGGAGCCGCGTCTGGTGGGTGCCGATGCCACGGTCGACAGGGGCTCCGACCCCCGAGACCGAGCGGGCGCCGACTGCCCAGCGGGATCCGGTGGTCGACGTCGAGATCGCCGACGCCGAACTCCCCGGTTCGGGGGAACTCCTCCGGGAGCGCCGGGAGGCGCTTCGGGCGGCCTACGATTACGTCACCGAGAACCCCGAGGCGACCAAGACGGAGTTTTTCACCGAGGTGTTCCCCGACCACTCCGCCGGCTTCAAAACGGCCGACGAGTGGTGGGAGATGATCGAACCGGCGCTCGCCGACCTGCCGAACGTCGACGTCGAGTTGGAGCGTGACCACGTCTGGCGGTTCGTCAAGGGATAGAGAGATGGTGAAACTGTCACAAGACACGGACGATGGGTATCGGCGCTCGAGAGCGTGGGCGACGTGCGGTTGGTGTATGGATTCGTCGACGGCCACAGAGACCCGATCGGAGCGTGTCTGCAATGGATAGCTCGGCGTCGGCAGCCGACACGGAGTCGGTGTCGGACGACGACATCTACGACGAGCCAGCGGACGCGACCTATCCGACGTCGACGTACACGCCAGTGGCGTACGACAATCTCGACCGAGCGCCATCGGATCAGTCCCACCCCGAGACGGGAGACGACGGACCGTTCAAAGAGCTCGATCTGCCGAAGGTGCCCAAACTGAAGTACGTCGTCGGGCCGAGTGCGATCATGCTCGGGGCGTCGCTCGGGAGCGGTGAGACGCTGTTCTGGCCGACGCTGGTCGCCCGATTTGGCTGGGCGCTGTTCGGCCTCTTCCTGTTGGCCGCGTTCATCCACTTCGTCGTCAACACCGAGATCCAACGGTGGACGCTGGCGACCGGCGAGAGTATCTTCCGGGCGATGGAACGACTCCATCCGGTGGTCCCACTCGCCCTGTTGCTCGGCGGGTTCGTGAGTCTCGGGTGGCCCGGTTGGGCGGCCAGTGCGGCCAAGATCGGTGCCGCGGGGCTCTCGCTGGGCACGTACTCGGCCTTCGGTGCCGAACTCCCCGGCTGGCGACTCCTCGGGATCGCGCTCATGGCCTTTATTTGGCTCACCTACCAGCTCGCGCCGCTGATGTACAACATCGTCGAGAAGTTCCAGCTGCTGCTGGTGGGGGCGTCGATCCTCTTCGCCCTCCTGTTGATCATACTCGTCGGGTCAGTCGAGACGGTACTCTCGATCCCATCCAACCTGACGCTTCCCGGTGAGCAGCTCCAGGTCGAGACGGTCGCGATCCTGCTGGGCGCACTCGCCTACGCCGGTGCCGGCGGCTATCTCAACCTCTCCCAGAGCCTCTGGATCCGCGAGAAGGGGTACGGCATGGGCCGGTATCAGGGACGGATCAAGAACCCGTTTGCGGGTGACGACCCCGAGACGGTCCACAGGGACGGCTTTACGTTCGTGCCCGACCGGATCAACCTCGAACGCTGGCGAGGGTGGTGGCGTGTCACACAGTTAGAGCACTTGCTGACGTTCCTCGTCGGGCTGGTGGTCGTGACGACGATCCTCACGCTGGTGGTGTTCACCTACGCAGCCGGGTCGACCGGGACGGCCGTCAACATCTGGCTGGACGAGGTCATTCCGGTCGTGGGGCCACTCGCGAGCGTCGTGATCTACATCCTGCTGTTTTTGGCGCTGTTTACGACCGAGTACGCCATCGTCGAGTCGTTCGTCCGGAACAGTTCGGATATCATCTACGAACTGTACGGGCGGGACGCCGGCTGGAGCCTGCCGCGGCTGTTCTGGACGCTGCTGACGATCTTTTGTGGCTGGGGGATCGCCATCCTGTTTTCCCCACTGTCGGCCGAAAACCCCTTCGGGCTGTTGGTCGTCGGCGCGTCGATGTCGGGGCTGATGATGTGGCCGTACATCCTCGCCGTGCAGATAGTCAATACGGTCCGGCTCCCCGAACACACGATGCCGGGGTGGGGCCGCATCGTCTCGATGTGGTTCGCGGCCGGCTTTTTCGGCTACTTCAGCGTCCTGTTGATCGGGGCCTACCTCTCGACCCGGCTCGGGCTGCAGTCCTTCGAGACGACGGCGACGATCCTCGGCAGTGGGATCGGCGGCACTGCGCTGTGGTTCGGCTACATCGTCATCCAACTGGCGGTGATGTATCACGTCACGCGGGCGAAAATTGCGTCAACAGGGACCGTCGACGACGCCGAGCGGGCGCGAGGCTGGTTCTCGTGACCGACGCGGTCCAGGTCCACCTCCACTGTACGATGTGGGGGGCGTTCCCGCTCCGACTGGCCGACGTGTTGTTCCGGTCGGACCGGCTGGTGATCGTCGTCTACGACTATCTGACGCCGCTGGATCTCGCGATGCGGTCGCCGTCCCAACGCGGCCGGGCGTTCGTCGACCGGATCGAAAACGAGGGGGTGGCCGCCGCCCTGACGGCTGCCGAGGACGTGACCGAACTGCCCTACGAGGAACTCGAGACGGTTCGCGTCTACGACGGCGGCCGGGTCGGCCGCGAGGCGGTCTCGATCCAGTCGAGCGACGGCTACTCGCGGATCGTCCGCGTTCACAGCGCGGTCGACCTCGATGGGTTCGTCGAGGCAGTCAGGTCGGTACTCTCCGGCTACGCCGTGGCCGTCAAACGACGAGACGGCATCGCATTCGAGTTCAACGGCCTCCTTGGGCGGCTCAGTCGCGTGTGACCCGCTCGGTCCACGAACGCGGTGCGATCAGTTCGATCGGGTGTTTCGGCGGGCGGGTCAGGAGATCGTCGAGCTGTTCGAGACAGGAGGTCCCGCTTGCGACGACCGTGCGGTCTTCGGTCTCCGGCGTCGTGAACTCCGCGGCGAGTTCCTCGCCGACGGCTATACTCACGTCGTAGTAGTCCTCTTTGTAGCCGAAGCTGCCGGCCATCCCACAGCACTCGACACTGGAGGTGGCGACGTCGTAGCCGAGGTCTTCGAGGACCGTCTCGGTGTACTGGTCGACGCCGATGGTCCGCTGCTGGCAGTGGCTGTGGTAGGCGATCTGCTGGCCATCACCCCCACGGAGGGCCGTCTCGTCCCCGCCGTTTGCCAGCAGGCCGTAGACGTACTCGAAGACCTCGTAACTGTTCTCGGCGAGCCGCTCGTAGCTCTCGTCGTCGAGCAGTTTCCCGTACTCCCGCTGGAAGAGGGCGTGATCGCTGGGTTCGATCACGACGATGTCACGGCCGGCCGCCACGTGCGGTCCGAGGTCGGCGGCGACCGTTTCGGCGTAGCTCCGGGCCGTCGAGATCATCCCCTGTGAGAGCGGCGCGCGGCCGCTGGCACTCACGTCGGCCAGCCGGACGCGAACGTCGAGGGCTTCGAGAACCCGGACGGCGGCTTTCCCCCGTTCCACCTGCACGTGGTTGGTGTAGAGATCGGGAAAGAGGACGACCTCGCGGTCGGGGTCGGCGACCGACGGCCGGTCGGCCATCCAGTCTCTGAGCGTCTCTCGCTGGAACTGTGGGAGCTCTCGTCGCCGGTCGACGCCGGCGACCCGGTCGAGGAGCCGCCGGGAGAGGTCGTTGCTCGCCAGCCAGTTCGAGACGGGGGCGGTCGCGCTGCCGAGCCGGGCGAGCGTCGCGAAGTTGCCGAACAGCCGCTTGTCGAGATCGAGGCCCGCCGACTCCTCGTCCGGCATGAGGCCGTCGACGAGCCAGTCGAGTTCGGCGTCGGTGCCGCGGTTGATCCGGTCGCGGACGACCGTGTTGATCCACGGGATGTCGATCTCGACCGGACAGGCGTTCACACACCGCGAACAGCCCGTACAGAGGTCGTTGAACTCCCCAGCCGTGTCGAGGCCTTCGACGCCGGCCTCCCAGCCGGTTGCGATCCCACCGGAGTAGGTCTCGCCGCCGAAGGCGTGGCCGCCGAGCTGCTGGAAGTTCGCACAGGAGTTCGAACACGCCGAACACCGGATGCAGTACAGCGTCTCCCGGAGGTCCTCGTCGTCGCGCATCGCCATCCGCCCGTTGTCGATGAGCACGAGGTGGAACTCACGATCGTCGGCCGAGCCGAGTTCGTCGGTCTCGAAATCGAGTGTGGGCGAGTCAACTGGTGGGGTGAGCAACGACACGTAGGAGGTGATGTCCTGTCCAGTGCCCGAGCGCCCGATCAGTTCGATAAAGGGGCGGAGGTCCTCGACGGTCGGAATCACCTTCTCGACGCCCGCGACGGCGATGTGGGTATCGGTTGCGGTGACCGTCTTCCGGGCGTTGCCCTCGCTCGTGACCAGCGCCATCGTTCCCGAATCGGCGGTGACGAAGTTCGCCCCCGTGACGCCGACGTCGGCCGCCGTGATCTTCTCGGCCAGTTTCCCGCGGGCGAACATCGTCAGGTCCTCGGCGGTTTCGAGCGGCTCGTCGGGGTCGAACTGTTCGTTGAACAGCTCGGCGATGCCCTCGCGGGATTTGTGGATCGCCGGGGCGACGATGTGCGAGGGGGCCTCGTCGGCGACCTGCAGCACCCACTCGCCGAGGTCCGTCTCGACGACGTCGACGTCGTCGCCCGCCAGCGCCTCGTTGAGTTCGATCTCCTCGCTGGTCATCGACTTGCTCTTGACGACGCGTTCGCCGTCGACCTCGTCGACGACCTCGCGGACGTAGTCGTTGGCATCGGCGTCGTCGTCGGCGAGATACAGCGTCCCACCGTTGGCTTCGACCGCCTCTCGAAGCTCCGCGATGAGGTCGGGCAACCGGTCGATGGCGTCTTCCTTGATCGCACGGGCCTCGGATTTGAACTGTTCGTACTCTTCGAGCGTCCCGACGGAGTCGTACCGCCCCTGATTGAACCCCTGTGTGTTCGCGGCGACGGCATCGCCCTCCGTTTCGAGGATGTGGTTGATGTGCGCTGCCTTACTGGTGGATGAGTTCGTCGTCATGATCGGACAATAATTACGTGGACGGTTTTCGGTCCGTGTGCGCCCGTTACCAGTGCGCCCATATCGGCGGTCGCGCTGGGGCCGGTCGCGATGATCCCGCTCCAGTCGTCGTCGCGGAACTGATCGCCGAGCGTCGACAGCGCCGCCCCCATATCCGGCACGATGTCCGCCTCGCGGAGGACGGCGACGTGCTGGTCGGCGAACAGGCTGACCGGCTCGACACCCGATTGGGTCGACGGGAGCACGATACTTCCGTAGTCGGCGACGCCGAGGACCGCCTCCGTCACGCCGGTGGCAGCCGCATCGACCGCTGCAGGCGACAGCTCACGGTCGACCGACTCCGGGAGCGAGACTCCCTCGATCGACGGGTCGACGCCGACTGCTGGCGTCGCGGCGACCGCCTCGATCTCCGTTTCGACCCCGTCGATCCCCGTAATGGTCGACGAGACGCCGAAATCCTCGAGCCGGTCGACGAACCGGTCTGTTGTCGATGCTGTGCTAGTTTTGCTCATACAAATGGTCTATCATGGTGTGTAATTATTGTTTTGTTGTTGTCGGTGTCACTGAGTGAACATCAGTCATCGAGTTCGACCATCGTCGCCTCCAGTTTCGAGACGGAGGGGAACTCGTAGCCGGGCGTCCCGAGTGCGTCCGCTTGCGACCGCCCGTAGGCGTCCTCGGCTGCAGGCTTGAAACGAACGAGCCGTCGCTCGTCGTCGACGACCAAGGCCGGTTCCGGGAACTGTTCGATCAACCCTGTGGACAGCTCACGCCGCCGGTCGCGTGCGGCCCGGAGCTGCTCGCGGCGCTTCTCGTCTGGCGGTACGTCTGCCTCTAGGTTGTCTCGAAACACCATTTTGTTTCGTTTGTGTGGCGTCATCCCGGGTATCGAGGTGTTGAAACCCGATACGTCGATTCGATACCGGCTGCGATCCGTCTCCCAGCGCGATGAAGAGTGCCTCTGTGGAGTGTGGTGAGGGAGTATGGTGAGTGGAGTGTGGTGGGTTGTCGCCACCGGTTCGGTCCCCGAGTTGGGTCGGGGACCGCACCGACGGCGACCTGCTGGAGGCGGATCCCACCGACGGTGGCTCAGCGAACCGTGTTCGGCGCACCGGAACGGCGAGCCATGCAGCAAGCCCGTGTGTCGACGAGATCCGCTCGCCCGGCCATCCCGGAACGGTGGTGTAGGCTGCTCGCGGTTCGTTGTCCGAGGATATCGGAGAGGTGTGGACGTGCTTCCGTTCGCCTGCTCAGAACACCCCCGGCGAGACCACGTAGACGAACAACAGCGTCAGAAGGCCGGTCATCGTCGCGTAGTACGCCAGCGGGATCAGTTCGAGTCGGATGACCCGTCCCTCCTCGCCGACAAGGCCGACGACCGCAAGCGCGGCGACGACGTTGTGGATTGCGACGAGGTTTCCGATCGCACCACCGACCGCCTGAGCGCCGACGACGATCGTCCGCGAGACGCCCAGATCGGTCGCGATGTTGTACTGGAAGGTCCCGAAGAGGATGTCACTGACCGTGTTCGAACCAGCGAGGAACGCGCCGAAGGCACCGACCAGCGCCGCAAAGAACGGGTAGACGGCACCCGCGGCGTTGGCGGTTGCCTCCGAGAGAACGACCAGCATGCTGTCGATGCCGGCACTCTGGCCGGACTGAATCATGATCTGGACGGTCGCAACGGCGAATATGAGCGCGATCACTGCTGGGGTCACCTTTTCGGTCGACTCGATCCACGCGGCTTTGATCTCGGTGGTGTCCATCCCGTGGAGCGGGATCGTCAGTAGGTGGACGAACACGAAGATCGCACCGGGGAGATACAGCAGTGCGAAGTCGTTGCTCATCCCGGTCCCGAGGATGTCGGCCCACTCGAAGACGAGCGTCGACGTGAGGAAGGCCGTCAGCGGATCGATCACGCGTGTCAACACGAGCAGTCCGGCGAGGACGAGGTACGGCGTCCACGCACGTGGGAGCGACATCTGCTTCGAGTCGGCAGTCACGGTCCCGCCGTCGGTCGCGACGGCCACGTCACGACGGGTCGACTCGCCGGGCTGGATGTCACCGATCCAGTGATCCGGCCAGTCGGCTTTGGAGCCGAAGTCCCACGTCTCGTCGGGTTCGAGATAGCCCGCACGAAGCGCGGTCACGGTCACTGCCATGCCGACCATCGATCCGAACAGCCCCGGGAAGGTCGGTCCGAGGTACATGGCGGTCAGTATATACGGAACAGCGAACGAAGCCCACGCGAACATCGTCAGCGGCAGGACTTCCAGCGCCGGTTTGATCGATCGCTCTTCGCCGAAGAAGCGGGTCATCATCGCGACGCTGATAAAGGGGAGCACCATGCCGACGATGACGTGGTGTGTGGCCGCCCATAGGCCGATCTCGGCGACCCACTGTTCGACATTCATCCCTTCTGCGGCAACAGCTGCCGAAATCGGATCGGACGATTCGAAGATATCCTGCAGGCCGATGATGAGTGGCGTCCCGACGGCACCGAACGTGATCGCCATCAGGTTCCCCGTCAGTGCGACCACGACGGCCGCGAGTGGCGGGAATCCCAGGCCGACAAGCAGCGGGCCGACGATCGCTGCTGGCGTCCCGAACCCGGCCGCGGACTCGATGAACGAGCCCATCAGGAACACGAGCAGGACGACCTGGACGCGTCGATCATCGCTGATCGCGGTGAACCCCGCGTTGATGACGTCGAACGCGCCGGTCTGCTTGAGCGTATACAACAGCAGTATCGCGCCGAAGACGATCCAGAGGATGTTGGTCGCGGTGATCGCCCCGTTGATCGACGACGCGAAGATCCACCGTGGAGTCATGCTCCAACCGAAGTAGCCGACCGCGGCGGCCACCACCCACGCGATCGGCATCGCGCGTGTTGCCGACCAGTAGCGGCCGATCATCAGAAACGAGATGACCGCCAGCGGCAACACGCCCAGAATAATCTGGGTCGACGTCGCCATTACGGGCTCCTCCCTGCATTGGGGGTACGATCAACGAACTGCCGGTGCGACTCTGTCCATGCCAGTAGTTGTGGCATAGCAGCCCTATCTATTCTACATTATTTATACCCCATTAATCGTTTACCTCCCGATCGACCGCTACACTCGTGTGTAATAGACCGAAAACGGCTATTTCCAGACCGCTACCCGAGTAGCAGGCTTGCACGGTCGGAGGCCGAATACTGAACCGTCTGCTTCGTGGACGGCTCATACACTCGTATACACCCGCATTAACGTAGATTAACGCACACTTTCACACGTGTGTACACCAGTAAAGATGCACTAAAAAGTACGCCAGTGTACAAATATGCACACTACACCGGCGTTCGACGGCGATGGTAGTCTCGATCGAATGGGACCGTCGAGTGACGCCGCTGCTGCATGTCACCGATCGAGTCGACTGCTGTCCTCCAGTTTCGTCGTTCGGAATGGGACAGTACGAGATAGACAGCGGATTTTGGGACACTACTATAGTTGTCCCACGCTTCGAGCCGACGGAGCGTCCCCGGCCGAAGGCATAGTCGCATGGATCCCGCGTTGCGGTGCCCGGTCCGTCGGTCGCCGTCGACGGGATTGGGGAGATGATCGCTGGAGAGTCGAGGGCGGGTTCGAACAAACAGATCCGATACAAAACTGTGTGATCCGATCCAGTCGTCAGCAGTGTCTACTGGGCCCCTAAAAATATCTGCGAAACGAATGGTTCAACGTTACATCGTATAGCTGATGAGTTTGAGAACAGCATCGTTTTCTCGCGTGAAATCCCAGCCCGTTCGGTGACACGCGAGTGGTGACGAACGTGAGCGATCGGTGAGAAACAGTGCTTGAGACACGTCAGGTCCTCGTCGGCGTCGGCAAACCGTCTGGTCGAGTACCGTGTTTGCGGTCACCTCTGGGCCGATATAGAGCAGTTCGTTCGCGGATCGACTGCAGCGTACCGCCAGCATGGTTCGTCGACGGGATCGCCTCACCACCCGCCACGTGCTCCGAACGCCTGCTGAAGCCGGACCGTCGATCGGTCTCGTGAGTCCGGATTCGAAGCGGTGAATCGATTGCCGTCGACGGTCAATTTATCAAAAACTCGAATAATATTCGAAAATGAGGCGTCAGGCGGAAAGCGCAGAATCCGACCCTCGCGAGATCCATCGGTGTCGTGTCTTGGTCCACGACTCCCACCCGAGTTGGTCGACCCCACCGCTGCGGCGGTCGGTGTCGGGCAGCGGGCACTCGAAACCCAGTGCCCAGTGTTCGATCCGTCTCGGAACCCACCCGGAAGGTATGCTCACGAGGGAGACGGCGGCTGTGAGGCCGGAACGTCTCAGAGGAGGCTCGAGAGGGCTTCCAGCGAGTCGACCACGTGATCTGCCGGTTCCGCCTCGAGACGTCGATCAGTTCGGTCGACCAGTCCCGTGAGTACGAGGACCGTCGTCAGCCCGGCACGTCGTCCCATTTCGATGTCGGTCTCCGGGTTGTCGCCGATCACCATACAGTCTGCCGGATCCGTCCCGAGTCGATCGAGACTCACCTCGATCATCGGATCGTGTGGTTTGCCACAGATCTGATCGGGGTCACGGTCGGCCGCATACCCGATCGCTGCGAGCAACGCACCACAGCCGGGAATCGTTCCCGTATCGGTGGGCACTTTTCGGTCCTCGTTGGTCCCGATGAACGTCGCCCCGGACTCGATTGCTCGGAGGCCGTGTGTCAGTGTCTGGAAATCGAACGATCGGTCTTTACCGACGACCAGAACGTCGGCCTCGGCTGGATCCGCAGTCAGTTTCGTATCGGTGTGAGCGAACTCCTGATCCAGCGCCGTCGAGCCGATCGTCGAGACCGTTGCTGTGGGGTACTCCCTGCTGACGTAGGTGGCGGTCACCGATGCGCTTGTCAGGATGTCATCGACACTGGCCTCGATTCCGAGCGATGCGAGTCGCTCCTGGCAGGTCTCTCGTGTCTTTGTCGAGGAGTTCGTGACGAATACGATATCAACCCCCGCATCCCGGAGCAGTTCGATACCCTCCCGGGCACCCGGAATGACGGTTTGCGATCTGTACACCGTTCCGTCGAGATCGATAATGGCGCTCTCCATTGTGGCTGAGTAGTCGTCGATTCTCCGAGGTCGACCCCCTGTGGAATCCACGTTACAGTCCCGTGTATCGATTCGGCTGATAAAACGGATGGCATTTCGTGTGGACAGCAGGCGTGTACCTCGACGACAGTGAGACGAACGTTCTGGAGGCGGCTTCGAATCAGGGGTTGCAAAGCCGGATCACGCCGGGTCGCTACGCTGCAGGACCACGGTGAACACACTCCCCTCGGGGTCGTTGTCGCCGGACTGCGTCCGGTTGCTTGCGGAAGGCCGTTCGGCTCTGTCTTCGAGGACGACCTCGCCGTCGTACATCTCGACGAGCGTGTCGACGAGATACAGACCGATCCCGGAGCCGGAGCTTTCGAGTCCCATCTCGCCGCGGCCGAAGATCTCGTCTTTCTGACTGTCCGGGATGCCCGGCCCGTTGTCGGCAACCGCCACCGACACGGTCTCGCCGTTGTCTGTGACGGTAACGGTGATCTCCGGTTCCGGCTTGTCGTTGTGGGTGACGGCGTTGTTCAAGAGGTTCCGAAACACCGACGACAGGAGGTCTGTCGCAACGACCTCGAGCCCATCGTGGAGGTCACCCTCGACGGTGATCGTCGTGTTGTCGTACGCCGAGCGGGCCTTTTCGATTTCGTTCGTCAGGACGCTTTCGAGGTCGACCGGATGGAGTTCCGGCTCGCTGTCGCCTTCGAGCACATCGAGGAAGTCACCGACCGTCTCGGTGATGTTGGTGATGTGTTCGCCGGCGCTCAACATCCGGTCGAGATACGTCCGGCCCTCCTCGTCGACGTGGGCTTCGAGCCCGTCGCCCCACCCCAAGATCACGGCGACATCGTTGCGGATATCGTGGCGAACGACCTGATTCAACAGGGCCAACTCGGCGTTCCGCTGGCGGAGCTCCCGTTGCTGTTGTTCCCGCCGGATGGCATACCGGAGCGTCTGCTGGAGCAATCGAGGTGTCACGTCGTCCTTGACGAGGTAGTCTTGGGCCCCGTGTTCGACCGCGTCGATTCCGACGCGTTCGTCGTCGAGGCCGGTCATGACGACGACCGGGGCCGGCACACCGATAGCAAGCACTTCGTCGAGCGTCTCGACGCCGGAACTGTCGGGCAGCCCCAGATCCAAGAGGACGACGTCCACGTCCTCGGTGAGCGCAGTACGAGCGTCCGCGAGTCGGTCGACGTGGTCGACGGTCGGTTTGTCGGCGTCGATGTTCGGCCAGGACTGTTCGGCGAGGTATTCCGTTATGAGGCGGGCATCGGCTGGATTGTCCTCGACGAGGAGGACGCGTGTGAGTGCTGTGTTAGTCATTACTTGGTGATCGAGTGGCAGTCGCGATCCAGAAGTCGATGGTGGCGTGGATCATCCCGATGTAGTCGTCGGGATCCGCTGGCTTCGTGACGTAGGCGTTTGCTGATAGTTCATAAACGCGGTTGATATCCTCCGGGCTCTCCGAACTCGAGACGACGACAACGGGCACGTCCGGAAAGGCGGTCCCGTTGCGGATCGTCTCGAGTAGGTCGAACCCCGATTTACCTGGGAGGTTCAGATCAAGCAGTATTAAATCCGGGTGGTGTTCGAGGGTATCAGCCCCCATGGCCGTGAGACGTTCGGCCGCCTCCCGACCACTGTTGATGACCTCCAGATCGATCGGATGCTCGGTAGCGTCGACACCCTCTCTGACCAACCGAGCGTCTGCCGGGTTGTCCTCGACAACGAACACACGCGGGATCGACGAGTTGGCTGGCTTACCCATCAATACCCCCTCCTTCTGGGAGCATGATAGTAAATGTCGACCCCTCGCCCGGCTGGGAGTTCACCTCGATGTCGCCGCCGTGACGGTCGACGATCTTCCGACAGATCGACAGCCCGATCCCCGTGCCGTCGAACTCCTCGCGGGTGTGGAGCCGCTGGAACACCTCGAAGATCCCGTCTCGCTGATCGGCTTCGATCCCGATGCCGTTGTCGCTGACATCGACAGTGACCATCCCGTCGTGGCTCCGAACGGAGATGTCGACCTCGGGGTGGCCCCTGTTGTACTTGATGCCGTTGTCGATGAGATTCTGGAACAGTTGGGCGAGTTGGCTCGGATCACCCATGACCGTCGCCTCGGTTGTCGGCGTCGAGACGGCCGCGTCGGTTTCGGCGATCTTGACGCCGAGACTGTCGGTGACCCGCTTGAAGAGTCCCGAGAGTTCGACCGCCTCGAAGGATTCGCCGCGGGTATCGACCCGCGAGTAGGCCAACAGCGCCTGAATCATGTTCCGCATCCGGTCGGCTCCGTCGACCGCAAACTCGATGAACTCGGTGGCGTCACCGTCGAGGTCCTCGCCGTAGCGCCGTTCCAGCAGCGTCAGATAGCTCGATACCGTCCGGAGCGGCTCCTGTAAGTCGTGGGAGGCCGCATACGCGAACTGTTCGAGTTCCTCGTTGGACTGCTTGAGTTCGGCTTGCGTCTCGCGGAGGACCGTCTCGCGTTCGGCACGGGCAAGGGCGGCTTCGACGGTCGAGGACAGCACTTCAAGCAGGTTGAGATCCGTCTCGGAGAACGCCCGCGGTTCGACCGAGGCGGCGCACATGACGCCGTGGTCGCCCAGCGGCACGATGACCTCGGAGTTGAAGATCGTCTCCTCGTTGTGCAGCCCGTCGACTGTCTTGAGATCGTCATACTCCCGTAGCTCGCCGGCGTCGAATGCCTCCCAGGCGAGTGCCGTCCCGCGCTCGAAGACCGGTTGCTCGGGGATAGGCTCGTCGGGGGCGCTGGTTGCCCCCTCCGGAACGAGCACGTCGCGGTCGTCGTCGTACCACCAGACACCGACCATCGGCGTCTCAAGGATCGCGCGGGCACTCTCGACGGTGAGCGACGCGATCTGTGCGTTCGATGGCACGGCCATGAGCTGTTGGGCCGTCTCGTTGATCTCGTGGAGTTTCGTCTCGAAGGCCTCCGTCGACAGTTCGTGGCTGATCCACTGGACCAGGAGTTCCACGAACGCGCGCTCGGAGGGATCGAACTCGTGGTCGCGGCTGTGGCTATCGGCGAAACAGAGCGTGCCGTACCGGTCGCCGTCGACGGTGACGGTTCCACCGATGTAACAGCCGAGGTCGAACCGTTCGTCAGCGGGATCGCCCTCCCACCCCTCGGCGGCGGCATCCCGGATGGCGAGCGGGGTCGACTGCTGGATGGTCTTCCGGCAGTAGGACTCGGATAACGGAGCCGAAGCCCCCATCTGGATCCCGGGATGATCACCGATAGCCTGCATGACGTGTACTGTGTCGTCGTCGATACGGTTCAGAAAGCCGTACGGGAGCCCGAGCCGCTGGCTCCCGAGTTCCAGCAGCGCAGAGAGTTTGGCCTCGAACTCACGGTCGGTATCCGAGGCAATGGTGGTGAGTTCTCGGAGCGACTGCTCGCTTTCCCGAAGCGAGGCTTCGAGGCGTTTCTGCTCGGTGATATCGATCAGGTAACCGAGGAGGTGTGTGATCTCCTCCTCTGTTCTGATGACTTTGGTGTTGTCGGTCACCCAGCGTATCTCCCCATCGCGTGTGACCATCCGGTAGGGGTCGTGGGTAAACCGGTCCATGGACCCCTCGCTCGCCTCGCGTACCTCGCCGATGACGCGGTCGCGGTCGTCGTCGTGAATCAGATCGGTGTACGGAACGTCGCCGGAGCGGAGTTGCTTGGGCGTGTAGCCGAACGTTTCGGTGACGTTCTCGGAGACGTACTCGACGGGCCACCCCTCGTCGTGTTCCCATTTGAAGACGACCGCCGGCCCCTCGGCAAACATGTCCCGTTCCTCTTCGAGATGCAGTTTCGACTTCTTTTCCTCGGTGATATCGAGATGGATTCCAACAGCTCGCTGTGGGGTGCCGTCGTCGGCCCGGTCAACGATTTTCCCGACGCTTCTGATCCATCGCCACTCACCGCCCTTCGCCTGCATCCGGTGCTCAGAGTCGTATAGTTCGGTCTCACCGGCCATATGAGCCTGGAATGCGGCTTCAATATCGTCCATATCTGCTGGATGAACGCGGTTTTCCCACGTTTCGAGTCGCGGTTCGATATCGTCCAGCGAGAAGCCAAGCATCGACGCCCACTGGTCGTTGAACGTGACGGCATCGGTCTCCACATCCCAGTCCCAGACGCCGAGGTTCGCCCCTTCGACGGCCAGATCGAGTCGTTCTTTCAGTTCACGGAGTTCGGCTTCCCGCTCTCTGCGCTCGGTGATGTCCTGGAAAACGCCCAGTGCTCCGACGACGGTGCCGTCCTCGTCAAACTGTGGATCGCCGACCGCTCGCACCCACCGAACGCGGTCGTCCGCAGTGACGATCCGGAGTTCGAGGTCGTACGATTCGCCGTGCTCGACGAGTCGCTCGAAGGCAGCCTCGATCTCGGGTCTGTCGTCCGGATGGTAGAAATCGAGTCCGTCCTCGAGTTCGACCGACGTGTCGGTTGGGATCTCGTGGATCCGGTAGACCTCGTCGGTCCATCGCAGGGAGTCGGTTTCGAGGTCGACCTCCCAGCCGCCGATCGCGGCGCTCTCTTGGGCTGCCTCGATGAACTCCCGGCTCCGTTTGAGTTCCGCTTCGCGCTGTTTCCGCTCGGTGATATCCCGCGCAACAGCGATATATCGGTCGTTGCCACCGACCTCGACCTTGTTTACCCAGACCTCAACGGGGTACGTCTCACCGTTCTGTCGACGGTGTTCGCCTTCGACTTTGAGCGTGTCGTTGGGCTCTATCCCGGCCCAGATGGAGACGAGTTCCGACCGGTCGATTCCCGCCTCGAACTCGGCAACGTTCATCGACATGAGCGTCTCCCGGTCGTACCCAAGGGAGTCGGCGATGGTTTCGTTGATATCGAGCACGGTTCCGTCGGCATCGTGAATCACAATGCCGTCCGGAGAGTTGTCGAATAAGGCCCGAATCCGGCTTCGCTGCTGCTGGAGTTCCTGTTCCCGTTGTTTTTGTGCGGTAATATCTCGGTTCGTACAGATCAGCTCGCCACTGTCGAGGAGCGCGAGGCCGAGATCCTGTGTGACAGGGGTGCCATCCCGTTTTTTCCCGATGGTTTCGCCACGCCACGACCCGGTGTCGGCGAGTGCCGGAAACACCTCGGCTTCGAGCCGTTCGATCTCCTCGTCGGCGTAGAGGTCACGCCACTCGCGGCCGAGCAGTTCCTCGGGGTCGTAGTCGAAGATATCGGCGTGAGCTTGGTTCATATACACGTACTCGTCGTCATCGAGAATGGCGATGCCATCCATCGCCACCTCCATGGCCGCCGACTGGAGTTCGATCTCGGCGGTTCGCTCCTTGCGGTCGGTGATATCGGTCGCGATCCCGACCAGTCGACGCGCTGTATTCTCGCCAGCAAGCAGTTCGGCACGAGCCTCCACCCACATATACGTCCCATCCTCCTGCTTGATGCGGTACTCGACCTGCAGCGTGTCGCCGTCCTCGGTTGCCGTTTCGATTGAGTCCTGTACCGCAGGGATGTCATCGGGGTGGACGAGGTCGATGAACTCCGCGTAGGACCCGTCGGACGCGTCGGGGTCGAGACCGAACAGTTGTTCCATGGAGTCGGTCCAAGCCACCTCTTTAGTCTCCAGATTCAACTCCCAGACGCCCGCGTTTGTCGCCTCCAAGGCAACGTTGAGTCGCTGTGATGTCTCTTCGAGTTCCCGCCGCTGTTCGGTCATCTCGGTGATATCGGTTGCGACACCCAACACCGCCTCCGTGTCGTGGTCGACCGGATCGTACGGGATCTTGATCGTTTGTAGCATCACCGTTTCGCCGTCGGCTTTTGTCAGTGGCTCCTCGGGGATGTGTTTCGGCTCCCCCGAATCCATTACGGCGAGATCGTCCTGTCTGAACTGTTCGGCTTCGGCCGCCGAGGAGACGAAGTCAGCGTCGGTCGAGCCTTCGACGTCGTCGACAGTTGTGCCGTAGGCGTCGGCAATCGCTTGGTTCGCTAGGATGTATTCGTTGTGCCTATCTTTGGCAAACACCAACTGCGGTAACAGATCGATGATCTGGCGGAGTCGGTCACGGTTTGCGGCCGCCCGCTGTTTGTTCTGGTGTCGACTCAGTTCCTTGCCGACCCACTGGGCGAAGAGGCGCACAAGGGTTCGTTCACTCTCGGTGAACGGCTGCTTGCGTGCGGCTGCCTGCGAGAAATTGAGCGTGCCGTACCGCTCGCCGTCGACGACCACTGGCGTCCCGATGTACGATTCGAGGCCCTGAGTCCTGTAGGCCGGATGATCGCCCAGTTCGCTGTTTCCGGCGTCGGTCACAGCCACGAGTTCCTCGCTGTCGACGACGAACTCACAGAACGTTTCGCCGAGGTCGAACTGCTCGCCCGGCCGAATGCTGTCGTCGGATGCGTCGACCTGTTCGACGGTGTACTCGGTGTCTTCGATCGCCGAGAGAATCCCGATATCGAGCCCTAAATGCTCACAGCCGAGTTCGAGCACCGCACCGATCCGCTCGTCGACCGACCGATCGTCGTCGGTCGAGATATCGTGGAACGTCTGGAGGGCATCGTTGTGGGCTTCGAGCGTTTCTTCGTACTCGATCCGTGCGCTGACGTCTCTGACCGAGCCGAGGAAGGCCAGCGTCTCGCCGTCCGGCCCTTTGAGCGAGGTCCCGAGGGTCTCGCCGACAAACGTCGTGCCGTCGGCCCGTTCGTACTCGACCCGATACGTCTCCTCACGCATGGGGGCGTCTTTATTAAATCGCTGGTCTCCCTGACGATCGTACTCGTCGTTGTCCGCATACAACAGACGCGTCCGTTCGCCGAGGACGTCGCTGGCGTCGTAGCCGAAGAGTTGTTCTGCCGCAGGGTTGAAATCCGTGATCCGACGGTCGGTGTCGGCGACGACGAGGGCGTCTTCGGTCTCCTCGAAGACGGTCTCGAACAGTCGACGTTGCCGCTGAATATCGAGTTGCGTGCCGCGTTCGTCGGTGATATCGTCGAAGCAGGCTGTCGCACCCTCGCTGTCGGGATAGATGCGGGTTTCGAACCAGCGGTCGCGTTCCTTGTCGTAGCGTTCGAACCGGGTCGGCGTCCCCGTCGACATCGCCTCTTGGACCTGCTCGCCGACGACCGTCTCGGTAATATCCGGTACCATCTCCCAGAGGTCTTCGCCGAGCAGTTCGTCGGGTGTGTGGTCCAGCATCGTCGCCGCCTGGTCGTTGACGAACGTGATCTGCCAGTCGTCGTCGAACGCACAGATCGCCTCCTCGACGCGACCTAGGACGCGCTCGGTCGAGGTTTCACCGAGGGCATGGATCCGCGAGTCAGCACTCATTGGGGGCTCCCAACGGCGACGCGTTCGAGCGTTTTGGCGTCGACCTCCTCGAACGTCCCGTCGCTGGCTTCGAGTTCGTCGAGTCGGCTCCGGAGCCGTTGATACAGGTCGTGTGTTTCGAGTGTGTCGTCGGGGTACTCGGCTCGCAGCAGTCCGATTTTGGACTTGAGCCCGAGATACTCCTGCAGTTCCGTACTGTAGGTCCGACGCTCGAAGAGGTCCGCAACCACCGATCGCAGTTCGTCCCGGCGGACGGGTTTGGTGAGATACTCGTCGAACCCCATATCGAGAAGGTCGAGGTCGACGTCCTCGGAGGTCACCACGACGACGCGAATGTCGTACCGCTGAGACCGGATCCAATCGAGAACCTCACCGCCAGAGAGCCCCGGCATTCGCCGGTCGAGGACGACCACGTCGACATCGGTATCGAGGTTTCGGAGCGTCTCCTCGCCGTCGCCGGCCGTCCGGACGGTGTAGTCGTCCTCCAGCCACGCGGAGTGCATCGTGTTGACACGCTTGTTGTCGTCGGCGACCAACACGACCGGTTCGGTTTCGGGCTCGGCGAGATGGGTTTCGCCCCAGTCGGCGAGCGACTGGATGACGGCGTTGAGTTCTTCGCCCCGCTCGGTCAGCGTGTAGTTGACCCGCAGTGGGCTCTGGCTGACCTCCCGGCGCTCGATGATCTCGTACTCCCGGAGTTCCGCCAGCGCGTCGGTCAGCACTTTCGCCGAAACGCCATCGAGCCGCCGTTCGAGGTCGCTGAACCCCTGGCCATCGGTGCCCGACAGACACCGGACGAGAGCCGGATGCCACTTCTTTGAGAGCAGAGAGACGCTGTCGAGAAGCGAGTCCGGCACCACCGGCGTCTCGCGTGCGTGAGAATCCGTCATACACATACTTCTACGTATCAGAATATAAGGACTCTGCCGGATACTGTGCCCACTCGAACCAGAACCGTGTGATCGAACGGACGAGGTCGACGTACTCCTCGGCCGTGTGTGGAGTTGTGACGTACGCGTTACCGCCGGCTTCGTATGTCGGTTCGACACCGGTGTCGTTCGGATCAAGGACGACGACTGGCACCGTTTCGAGGCGGGGACTGGATTTGATCGCGTGGAGGACGGTCATCCCATCGGGCAACTCGAAGTCACACTGCAGTAAGACGAGATCCGGTCGTGGATACGCCGTCGGTGACTCGCTGGCGGCTGTGAGCCGCCGGATGGCCGCTCGACCGTCTGCGACGACGTCGATGTCGACCGGGCGAGTGCACTCGGCGTCACACGTAGCCTCGAGGTCGACCGTCGGAGACCCCACAAACAGCACTGTAAGCTCGGTGTGATCCTGCCGGAGAGTGGCGGTTTGTGACATCAGAGCCCACCGTTGTACCGATCATTGGTCGTACATCTCATAATCGAGCTACCGACACGAGGCACATATGTTGTTGCTAACGTTCAGGATAGTAGCCTACTTACGTTCGCGTAAGTACCCTGCTTACCCAACAGTTTGTCGGAACTTATGATAGTACGGATACGACGAAATACTATGCTTGAGAGGGTGAACATAAGTGGCGCCGACTTGCGGCCGAAGATCGTCCTTGCGTTCGTCGTCGTCGCGCTTCTTGTGGGGGTAACTGGTGCGGTGGGGTACTATTCGGTGGGGACCGTCGACGACCAAGCTCATCACATTGCGGACGACGGCTACAAGATGGACGCAACGTCGGAAATGATCTTCGCGGTCGAGACACAGCAGGAGGCGATACTCCACGCCCAACTCGGCCACACCCAGCAGGCCGAACGGATGTTCACGGAGGGAGACGATCATTTCGAGGAGAAGGGCGTCGGCGCGTTCGAATCGTATGAAACGAGTGCTGCGGAGAGCCAACAGCTCTCGTCGATTAGTGAACTGCATGATGAGTACGACGCTGTCGCTGCCGAGTTCTTCGAGGCCCAAGCAGCGGGCAACACGGACCTCGCCGCGCAAAAAGCCACCGAGGCCGAAGCGATCAGTGCCGAACTCGAAACGACTGCACGAGAACTGAAAACACAGGAACAGACCGACCTCGCCCAGCAGGTCGCCAGTGCCGACGAAACGACGCGAACGGCCCAGATCGAGATGATCGGGCTGACGCTCGCAGCGTTCGTCGTTGCGATCGCTATCGGTCTCTTCGTGGCCAAACGTCTCACTGATCCGATAACCCAACTGTCGGAGGCGGCTCTGGCCGCCAGTGAGGGAGACCTGACCGTCGACATCGATGACCACGTTGAGGACGACGAACTCGGGCGGATGGTCGACGCGTTCACCGAGATGCAGGCAAACGTGCGTGACATCTTCGCCGAACTCGAAGCCGTGAGCCGGGGGCTCGCAACCGGGAACCTCGAGCGAGACCTCGACACCGATTACCCCGGGACGTACGGACAGCTCATGATGAATCTCGACGGGGCGACTGACCAGCTTGACGACAACTTCACCGAAATCGAGCGTGCCAGTGACAACCTCAGCGACAAGAACCTCGACCAGTCCATCGAGACCGACAAACCAGGACGTTACGGTGCTGTGCTGCGGTCGCTTGACGAGGGGATTACACAACTGAGCGAGAGTCTCGCGACCGTCACAGAGATCGCTGACGACGTTGCCGAATCCAGCGAAGTGACCGCAACCAACTCCGAACGAGTCGAAGCGGCGAGCAACGAGGTTGCCGCCTCTGTCACCGAAATCCAGGCCGCAAGCGAGGAGATCGCCGACTCCGTCGAGGAGATCAGTGCCGGTGCCGACGAGCAAAACGACGACCTCCGAGGCGTAGCCAGCGAGATGAACGAGATGTCGGCGACCGTCGAAGAGATCGCCGCCTCTGCAGAAGAAGTGAGTATGACTGCCGCAACTGCTGTCGACCGCAGCCAAGCGGGCCAGCGGTCCGCTGCCGCCGCAACCGAGGAGATCACGGCCATCAAATCACAGGCCGACACGGCAGCCACACGGGTCGAAACGCTCGATGAGAAGATAGACGAGATCGGCGAGGTCGTCGACCTCATCACGGACATCGCCGAACAGACGAATCTGCTGGCGTTGAACGCCTCGATCGAGGCCGCCCGCGCTGGCGATGCTGGCGACGGATTCGCAGTCGTCGCCGACGAAATCAAGGGCCTCGCTGAGGAAGTCGGAGCGGCTACCTCCGAGATCGAAGCCGAGATCGAGGATATTCAGTCGACGACAGCCGAGACGGTCGAGGGGATGGAGACGATGACCGAACGCGTCGACCGGGGCTCCGAGACCATCGAGACTGCCATCGAGATGTTCGACGAAATCGCACGCGCCGTCGGCGAGGCCGAATCCGGCGTCCAAGAGATCTCCATCGCGACCGACGACCAGGCGGCATCCTCGGAGGAAGTCGTCGCCATGGTCGACGAAGTAGCGACAGTGAGCGAACAGGCTGCAACCGAAGCTGGCACCGTCTCGGCGGCGACCGAAGAGCAAACGGCGTCGCTGTCGGAGGTCGCCGACACTGCCGCCCACCTCTCGACGCTCTCGGATGCCTCGACTGCCGAAGCGCTCGCGGAGCTTTCGAGGACGCTCCGCGAGCAGGTCGGGGCGTTCGAACTCCAACCCACGCCAGTCGACACACCGAGCACACCGCCGACGGTCGAAGCCACCGCGAGTCAGCAGCCCGCTCCGGCGGAGACGGATGGGGGTCAGCGCCCGAGTTCCCGCCGGACCACCGACCAGTGATCGACCCGGCGGAGAGAACGTCGACGTACCCGGTCGGGGTTGTACTCCGCTGTCGTCCTACCGTCCAGTGCCGGATGCGTGGTGACTGGGTAGCTGTAGACTGACGCACGTCCCATCGTCTGTTACGTCGACCGATACATCGCCACCCACCTGCGTGACGAGCATCCGAACCATCCAGACACCGAGTCCCTGGCCATGGTTCAGCGGGGTTTCTTCGCCGGTTTCGAGCACTTCGGCCTCCATCTCCGGCATTCCGGGGCCGTTGTCGTCGACGTCGATTTCGACCCAGTCGTCGGCGGGGCGAGACAGACGGACTGCAACGTGCGGATCCGAATGGTCAGTCGCTTTGATTGCGTTGTCGATCAACTCTCGCAATGCCCCTCTGATGGTGGCTGGAATCCGAACGGGATCCACGTCGGCTGTATTCACGTCGATAGTTGCGTCGGGGTACGCGTCTCTTCGTGACGAGACCAGCTCGGACACGAGTGGGAGTAGGTCTGTGACTGCCTCAGTCTTCTGCTGTGATCGCAACGCTCGTTCGATCTGTTTTAGATCGCCGTTCATCTTTTCCCATTTGTTGAGGATCCGTTCGATCCGCTCGTAGTAGTCGGCCCGCTTGTCGGCGTCGTCTTCCGTCGACAGAACCTCCGTCCAGCCACGGAGCTTCATCAGGTCGTTCCGCATATTGTGCCGCATCACACGCTGGATCACCTCTAAATGCTGGCGCTGCTGTTGGAACGCCGTGATATCACGGCCTTCGGCAATAAGCAGCGCCACCTCGCCGTCGTCGTTGGTCGCTGGTCTGAGTGAGAAGTCGATGTGTGCGATGCCGTCTTTCCCGTGAACATCTATTTCGAACCGGACGAATTCGCCGTCGGCTGCACGGTCGACTGCGTCTCGAACGCGATCGTTGACGTCTCCGGGCTGGGTCCACCACGGTGCTTCCGACAGCGCGGCGCCGACGATCTCCTCGGGGCCGTAGGGAACGAAGTTAATGACGGTATCGTTCCCCTCGATAATCGTTCCGTCGGGGCGTACCAGCCCGGTAAACTGGAACGTCCCGTTGAAAACCGCCTCCAGCCGCCGGGCCCGCTCTTTATCTTTGGTCACGTCTCGCAGATACAGCAGCATCCCGTTGACGGCATCCTCGGCCATCATGTTTTGACACCGCCCGTCGATGTTTAGTCACTCACCGGCGCCGGATTCGAACCGACATTCCGAGCGTACCACGGAGTCGGGGTCGTCGGTGCTACTGAAAAACACCTCCATGACGGGTTCCCGATCGCCGGGGTGGACATAGTCGAAGAAGTTCTCTCCGAGAAGGTCATCGGGGTCATGTCCGAGGACGCGCTCGCTGGACCCGCTCACGTAACTGAACGTTCCGTCCGGTTCCAGAATGGACACGACATCGTCCGACTCCTGGACGAACAGTTCCGTTCGGCGCTCCCGCTGACGCCGATCGGTCATATCTCGGACGATCATCGCATAGCCTTGGACCTCCCCATCGTCGGTTTCGAGCGGTGCGACGTGGGTATCGGCGTAGAACTCCGTGCCGTCGGCCCGGACCTGCCAGCCCTCGTGGGCACTCTCACCCGCGATCCGGGCTTGCTGAATCAGTCGCTTGGGGAGCCCCGACTCGCGATCCGTCTCCGGATGCAACTGTCCGACCGACATCCCGATGGCGGCTTCCGAATCGTAGCCGAAGATATTCTGTGCACTTTGGTCCCACGTTTCGATACGGCTAGCTTCGTCGACAATAATGAACGCGTACTCGTCGACACTTTCCGTAAGCAGTCGGAACTGTTCGCGCTCGTCCCGCAGTTGATGCTGGCGTTTGAGGGTATCCAACACTGCGACGAGGTTTCCAACCAACACCTCGATGAGTTTCCGGTCGGTCTTGCTCAGGCCGGGTTGATCGAGAGCACCGACAATGACTGCCCCATGATTCTGAATGGGGAAATACGCAGTCGCGGCCAGTTCCTCACGGTCGATTCCGTCATCGAGATCTGCGAATTCGTTGTGGACGACGGTGTCGCCCGACTCGATTGCTTCCCACAAGGGCGTCCGGCCGCGTTCGATTCGTTCGGGCACCTGCTCTGGCACAGCACCGAGCACCGTATTCTGAACGAGCTCATCTCCGTCACGGAGGTAGATGCCTGCAAGGTCGACGTCGAGTTCTTCGAATAGCACATCGGCGGCCACCGTCGCTGCGTCGTTGACCTCCTCGGTCTGGAGCAACTCCCGTGTCGTCTCGTGGAGCGCCCGCAGCCGTTGCTCTCTAAGCTTTTCTTCGGTGACCTCCTGTTGGATGCCGATGTAGTTCGCCAGCGTGCCCGTCTCGTCGTAGACGGGCGTTACAGACAGCCGGTTCCAGAACAGTTCGCCGTTCCGTCGGTAGTTCCGCAGGTCGACGGTCACGGGTTCTTCATCCATGACCGCCTCACGGAGTGTATCGAGCGCCTGCTGGTCCCGGTCGTCGCCCTGCAGGAACCGACAGTTCAGCCCGACTGCTTCCTCGCGACTGTACCCCGTCTGGTCGACGAACCCCTGGTTGACATATATTATCGGATTATCCGGAGTGTAGGGGTCTGAAATGGTGATGCCGACGTTCGCTTCGTCCATCGCGCGCTCTTTCAGTTCGAGTTCACGTTCGTTCTCGACGCGCTCAGAAACGTCCCGGAACACGCTGTATATAACCGGACCGTCGGGAAGGTCGACGGTGTCGGCAGCGATCTCGACGGGAACTGTCTCGTCGTCGACAGTACAGAGTTTCGGCTGTGTCCCATCGGACAGTTCGGTGATTTGCCCGTCGCACTGAAGTGCCCGCGTGAAGGCTGCCTTGTGGGCCTCGGTCTTGTCGCTGGGATGGAGTTCGGTCAGGTGTCGACCAATGATTTCCTCCTGGGGTTCTCCCCGCAGTGCCGCGGCGGCCGCGTTCGTTTCGACGATCTCGCCAGTCACGTCATCGGCGACGAACACCGGATCCGGGGCGGCCTGAAGCAACGTCTCGTATCGTTCTCGGCTTTCGGCGAGTGCCTGCTCGCGTTGTTTGCGCTCGGTGGCGTCGGTTCCCGTTGCGAGTACTTTCACTGGCTCGCCGTCCTCACAGACTGGAATAGCACGCATGCCGTACCAGGCGACCTCACCGCTTCCGGTGATCACTCTAAAGGCGTCATCCCACTGCTCGCCCGTCTCGATCATCTCGTCTAACCGCTCTTCGACGCGGTCGCGATCATCTGGATGGACGATTTCGGTGAACGCTTCGAGCGTCTCGGGGTTTCGTCCGAAGTTCTCCTGGAACGTCTCGTCCCATACGACCTCGTCCGTCCGGAGGTCCCACTCGGCGATCCCCGTGCCTGTTCCCGAGAGGACCATATCGAGTCGCTCTTGTTGCTCGCGTCGATTGGTCTGAGCGATTTTACGGTCGATCTCGTAGCCGATCCAGCGCTGGAAGAGACTGATCAGTGACTGTTCGGTCTCGCTAAACGACTGTTCTCGTGGCTCCGTCCCGGCGAAACACAGCGTTCCGTACACCTCCCCATCGGCAATAACTTTCCCGCCAATATACGTCTCTAAGTTCAAGAAATCGTAAGCCGGGTCATCATCCCACCCCGCTTCGCCGGCATTTGTGACCGTCACAAGGCCATCACTCTCTATCGTTTTTTACAGTAGGCCTGGGGGAGCGGACACGATTCGCCCGCCTGGAGCAGTTCGTGGGAACCGTGGGCTTCGACGATCGTCTGTGTCCCACTTTCGGTGGTTTCGGTCTCGATATTTGTCAGGTACCCGTACGGGAGATCGAGATACTCGCTCCCAGCCGCCAGTAGGCCGTCGACTTTCTCTTCGAAGGATCGATCAGGGTCCGTCGTTATTTGATAGATGCGCTCGAGGACCGCAACCGTCGCTTCCCGCTCCTGTTCGCGCTGTTTGCGCTCGGTGACGTCGGTTCCCGTTGCGAGTACCTTCACTGGCTCGCCGTCCTCGTAGACCGGGACGCACCGTGATTCGAGCCATGCGAGATCACCGCTGCCAGTGGTCAGTCTGAACGCCCCGCTCCACGGCTCGCCGGTCTCGATCGTCTTCTCTAACCCTGCGTGGATGTCCTCTCGGTCCGCCGAATGGACGAATTCGCCCCATTCTTCGATGGTTTCCGGATCGTGGCCGAACGTCTCTGTGAGTGTCTCGTCCCACGTGAGTTCGTCCGTCCGCAGGTCCAACTCGGCGATCCCCGTGCCAGTCCCCGACAGGACTAATTCGAGCCGTTCGGTCCGGTCTTCGAGCGTCTCACTGAGCCGACGCCGCTCGGTGACGTCCTGTTGGATCCCGATAAAGTTCCGCAACGTCCCCTCGTCATCGTAGACGGGCGTCACCGAGAGTTTCGCCCAGTACGGCGTCCCGTCGGAACGATGGTTGACGACCTCCATCGTCATCGGCTCCTCGGCATCGATTGCCGCGCGGAGCCTCGCGGTTTTTTCGGGGTCGGTCTCCGGACCCTGAAGGAAGCGTGGATTCCGACTGAGAGCCTCCTCACGGGTGTACCCCGTCATCTGTTCGAATCCATTGTTGACGTAGACGAGCGGATTGTCCTCCTGTGTCGGGTCGGTGATCTGGATGCTGACGTTCGTCTCGTCCATCGCCCGCTCTTTGAGTTCGAGTTCCCGTTTCCGCGCCACCCTGTCGGTGATGTCGCGAACGGCACAGACGAGTCGACCGTCGTCGACGATCGTGAGGGAGAGCTCCGCCGGGAACGTCGTTCCGTCGGGTCGACACCCAGTCACTTTGCCACGCCAGCGACCATCAGAGTCGAGTTTCGGGAACGCCTCCGACTCCAGGCGTGCTGCTTCCTCGTTGTCGTACAGTTTCCGCCAAGACTCTCCCAGGAGTTGGTTCGGGCTGTCGAAGCCGTACATATCTGCATGAGTCTGGTCGGCATAGACGTACTCGCCATCCTCGAGAATCGCCACCCCGTCGGCTGATTCTTCGATGGCTTGTTGGAACGATTCGAGCTGTCGACGGCGCTCTTCGCGCTCGGTAACGTTCCGGAGGATGCCAGCAGTCCCCTGGAACTCCTCGTCACCGATCACCACGTGCCGAGTTTCGACGATTTGTCGGCTCCCGTCGGCAGTCTCGAGATCGAACTGTGCCGTCAGCGATCGCGAATCGGTTTCCGCGAGCGCCTTTCGCTGGTCTCTGATTCGTTCGAGATCGTCGGTATCCATCACGACCGACACGTGCTCGCCGAGGATTTCCTGCCCGTAGCCGAACTCCCGTTCCGCGGCGTCGTTGACGAACGTAAACCGGCTTTCGGTATCCAGTGCGTACACCGGGTCCTCGACTGCCTCGATGATGGTTTCGTAGCGTTCGAGTGTCGAGAGCCGACGGTCCCGTTCGATCTGGGTGCCGATCCACTGAGCGATGAGTTTGGCGAACTCGCGTTCGCCCGGCCTAATTGCCTCGTTTCGCGGTGTCTCACTGGAAAAATTCACCGTTCCGTAGATCTCCCCGTCGACAACGACTGGCACACCGAGATACGCTCGGACATCGTCGGCCGCCGGGTGCGTCGAGTAGTCGGTGTCGGCACTGTCGGCAAACGCCAGTGGCTCGGTCGCCCCCTGTTCGACCGTGATCTCACAGATCGTGTCGTCGAGATCGAACACCGTCTCCTGTTCGTCGGTCCCGGTCGTATCGGCCCTGGACTCGATATAGTAGTCCGTTCCGGAGATCCGAGAGAGGATGCCAGTCTCGAGATCGAACTGGTCGCAGCCAAGCGAGAGGATGCGGTCGACCGTCTCATCGAAATCGGTGCTGTGCAGCGTGAGTTCGTGCAGCCGCCGGAGCGCCGTAACGTCGGCGTCGGCCGTCGGCCCCTCGCTCCGGAGCGTCGTGTGACTCTCGTTGGGCTCTCCCTATCTCTCACCCGCGAAGTCGCCATCGGATCGCTCGATACGGTCGACGGTGGCCGCGAGCGTCTCGGCGATTCCGTCGAGGAGATCCACCGCATCCGAATCGAACCGATCGGGCTCCGTCGACCCAACCGAAACGACGCCAAATCGGCCTATGGGGGCGAGCAGTTCGCTCCGGAGCGGCTCCCGGAGGTCGGCGGCCGGCTGCTCGGCGGCAGTATCGTTTCGTCGTATCGCCCCCCGACTCACAGACGGTTTGCAGCACCTCTTCGGACGGTGGATCATGCGTCGTCTCGAAGGAGTTCGGCGAGGTAGCATCGATCAGTGTCGTCTCCGCAGTGGACGACTCATACGAATACACAGCCGCAACCGCGTGATCGAACACCGTCTCGACCGCCTCGAGACAGTGTTCGACGCCCGCTTCGATCGAGTCGACACGATTGAGCGCAGCTGCCATCCCGAGGAGCGTATGTATCGAGTCTGACGGGGGAGCAGAACGTGTCACTAAGAGATATAGGGAGGGAGACAGTAAATAATTTTGTGCGTAGATTATTGAAATATATAATATGTGAACAATTACATATGTATATGTCCACTTACTTACCATCCGGTAACGCACTCGCTAACCTATCAGTTAGATTATTCTTATCCCCCTCGCTCGGTTGGAATACCATGTAATGTCACAACTCACAAAAACGCTGCTCGTGGCGGGTATTCTCCTCGTTGCAGGGGTTTCGGTCGGGACGAGTGCGTTCACCACCGCACAGGTCGACCGGCAAGCGAACGTCGACGTCGTCGCTGACGAGGCTGGACTGCTCGGTCTCACTGATGGGACCTCCGGCGACTTGGTGTTCCAGAACGGCGAGGGCCAACTCGGCATCGACTTCACAGCGGGCACAGCGGGCGGCGCGAACACCAACGCGCTGTTCGAACTCGGCAACCCCGACGATCCAACCAACTCACAGGCGTTCATGATCACGAACAACGACGTCGAGTCCCACGTGATCAACACCGAATACCGGGCTAACACCTCCGATGCCACCACCGAGGACAACCTCAAGTTCGAAGTCTACGACGGCAGCGGGGCCCTCGTCGACACGATCAGCGCCTCGGGGGCGACTGCATCCTGGAGCGCACCGGCGAACACCGCCTACTACGTGGTTGTCACCGTCGACACGGGCCACAGTTCGGACCTGCTCGGCCCGGATGCCGACCTCTCGGGGACGCTCGGCTTCAGCATCGATGACACCGTCGAAGGTGGTGCCTGATCCCACAGCGAGCAGGTACTGAATAGCCGCGTCGACCGCTTCCACGCCCCACCGTCCCCACACCAATGATACAAAAGGCAGGCATCGCTCTCGGGCTCCTCGTGCTCGTAGCGCTTGCTGTGCCGGCCGGTGTGCCCCTTCAGATCTCGTACGTCTCTTCGGATAGCATGTCGCCGACGATCGACACCAACGAAGGGTACGTCCTCGTCCCAGCCGGGACGGTTCACCCGGGCGACGTCATCACCTTCTACTCCGAGGAACGGGCGACGTACGTGACCCACCGGGCGACACAGGTGACCTCTGACGGCATCGTCACCAAAGGCGACGGCAACCCCTCGACCGATCAGGCATCGGGCTACCCCCTCGTCCAGCCGTCCGACGTCTCGGGGAAACTGCTGACGGTTGGCGGACGTCTCGTCGTCATTCCGTACCTCGGAACGCTGCTCGGGGCGATCACGAGCTACTGGTATCTCGTCGTCGGCGCACTCGGTGCCTACCTGCTGTTCGGCGGTTCGGGCTCCGACAGACGACGCACCCGGAAACACGTCCTCCGAAGTCGGGAGATCGTCCTCCCGGTGGTAGTGTTGGTGTTCGTCGCGGGTGTCGTCTTCGTCTCACAGGGAGCCGTCCAGCAGACGACGGTCTATACTGTCACCGAGCAGCCGACGCCCATCCCGTCGACGCTGACCGTCGGCGAGGCGGCAACCGAATCGATCTCGCTGCAGACGACGAAATCGCCGTTCGCGCACGTCGTGACCGAGACCGATGGGATGGAGATCGTTCGGATGACGCCGGAGTCGGGCACGGCTGTCGACAACCAACCACCAAGGGAAGCCACGGGCTGGCTTCCATGGCACCCCTTCGAATCGTCGACACAGCGGATCGAAACCCGGATTCCGGCACAGGAAACCGCAGGGCCACACGCGACGAGTATTCGGATGCACCCCTACCCTGCAGTCCTACCGGGCGAGCTCATCACTCGACTTCACGAGATCCATCCACTGGTTGCGGCGATCTCGACGGTCGGAACCAGCGTTCTGCCGCTGTCGCTGGTCTACTGGCTGTTCGTCGACACGACCGCACCGCTTCGGAGCGGCCGCAGTCGGCTCGAACGAACGCTCGGAGGCCGCCGATGACCGTCGGTCGACGATCACGGTCGCGGTCCCGAAACGGGGGGCACAGTCGGGCACTGGTCCTCCTCGTCGGGCTCGCAGTTGGGCTGCTCGTCGCCGGGTTCGTGGTCGCACCCTCGACAGCGTTTACGACCGGTTCGGTCGACCGCGGAACGGCCGCCCCCGTCGTGAACGATTCGGAGGGGATCCTCGGAATCGACGTGACAGACGGCCTGCAGGCGGGCACCGAGGGCCGGCTCGTCACCGTGACGAACAATCTCAATCGGTCGCTGAGCGTCGACGTCTCGGCGTCGGCGTCGCTGTCGAACAGCCAGGCAACGCTCGCCCCTGGTGACTCGGTGACGACGGCCGCGACCGTCAGCTGTGAGTCGCCGTCGAGCAACCTGGAGATGACGATCACTGCGAGCGCGAACGGGCAGTTCAGCGGGCTTGCGACTCGATATACGCCGGTCGACACGACCGACTGTGTGGACCCGACGCTCGCCTTTGGGACCGTCGAGATCGTCGATCAGACGACGAGCGCGCAGGGCGGGAAAGCAGAATACGCTGTCAGCTACAGTATCCAGAACGATACCGGCTCGTTCGATCGGGTGAGCGTCGACTTCGAGAACCTCGACAAGAATGACGGTGTTGCAACCGTAAGTTCGAGTGCACAGAGCGACACGATCAGCTTCACAAGCGGTGGCCAACGGTTCGGAGAGCGCTTCGAGATCACGGTTCGACTGTTCGACGACACCGGAGAGGTCCAGAGCGAACGGATCGTGATCACCGACACGGCCGACGGCAGTGGTACGATCTACCAGTCACCGTAGACCGGCCGGGAGGCCGTGGCCGACTCCCGCGGCGGAAGCGTCGACCGACTTACCCGGGCGTAAGTAGCCTGCTCACGCCGGAGTTAGCATACGCTTTTTGACACGTATGGCGGCCGTAGTAGTATGGATGTTACACACACGATCGTGGGGGCAATCGGATGACGAGCGATTTGCAGCTTCGGGCGAAATACATCTGCGGCAAGTACTGGCACCGGCTCGTCCCGGCGCTGCTTCTCGTCGGCGTGCTCGCGGTCGCCACGGCCGTCGGTGGCGTGGCCTCGGAACCCGAGCCGCAGCAGGTCACCGTCGAAACCGATTCGATGACCGTCGAGACGACGCTCTCGACCGAGGCGACAGTAACCGGAAACACGTCGCTGTACAACCGGAGCGAAACGCTGACCGACATGCCGGTCTACCTCCGGACGGCGACGCCGGCGGTGGAGTTGATCGCCGTCACGTCGACGCCACCCGACCGGGCCGTCTCGGTGACACAGCAGATCGTCCTCGAACTGTCGGCAACGCGGAACGGGGAGGTCTTCTGGCGGGACAGCCGGACGCTCGCCATCGACAGCCACAACGTGACCGACGGCACGGCACGGACGCAAGTCACACTTGATGTCCAGCAGCTCGCCCGCGACCAGTTGGCGAACGTGACTGCCGAAGCCGGAGATATCGGTACGATCGAAGCACGGGTCTCGGCTATCGCGCTGTACGACTCCGGCAGCTACAGCGGCACGGCGACTGCCGAAACCCCGCTGACGATTACCGACCGGGCATACGAACTCCGGACTCCACAACAGGACCGACAGACCAACACGACGACCGTCCAGCAGGCGGTCGCTGGCGGCGGCACGAGTGGTCTCGTCGGGCCTCGTGGTCGTATCCCTCCGCGTGATTTGGGGGTTGGCCTCGGTGGCCTTGCTGCAATCGGTCTCGCGGGGGGCGTGTTGTACACTGGACGACGGATCGACGATTTCGATGCGTTCCGGCGGCAGTACGAACGGGTGCGATACGTCGAATGGATCTCTCGGGGGACGATCCCGGCGACGGGCAACTATGCTCGCGTGCCGGTCGAAGCGTTGGTCGACCTGGTCGACATCGCGATCGACTCCGAGAAACGGGTCATTCACGACACGAGCAAGGACATCTACGCCGTCGTCGACGGAAACCTGATGTACGAGTATCGTGACGGCGATGACGGGAACACCGACGAGTTCGGGTTCGCAACGTTCGGGGCCTCGACCCCGTCACAGTCGTTCGATCAGGAGCCGGAGCCGATGAGCCCCGACACCGACCAGCCGATCGAATAGGACTCCGTGCAGCTTCCGGCCGGTTTGAGTGTCGTCTGCAAACGCTCGAACTCCGAGGCGACCGTATTCCTGCTCTGTGGTCGACAACACGGGTGAATTCGCCGATCGGAACACCGACACTCTCAGCGATCGGTACTCCCCGCATCGAGGGCTGCGGCGATATCGAGCAGTTGGATGGCGGCCGTATCCCCGATCCGGTAGTAGGTCCACTTGCCCTGCCGGCGCTTCTTGACGAGCCCGGCGTCCTTGAGTTCCCGTAGGTGGCTGGCCACCGTCGACTGCGGTGCATCGAGGACGACCTGTAGCTCGCAGGCACACATCTCGCCGTCGCGCAGCGCATCGAGGATCCGAATCCGGTGTTCGTTCGCGAGGGCTTTGAATACGGTGAGCTGGGCGTCGACCTGCTGGTCGTCCGCGCCGAGATCGAACAGCGACGTCAGCCGGGTTTCGGGATTTTCGTAGAGGCGTTCGAGGGTCTGGCGTGTCGATTCCGGTACGGTATCTGTCATGATGAGATCGTGTCGACGGCGGGTCGACGTTCGAATCGATATTGTTCGGTTCGAATCAAAAGCGTTCGGCTCCTGAATCGGTCAGCGATGACCGACGACGATCCTACAGGATGACGTTGAACAGCAGCCCGATCAGGAGGATTCCCGATGCGAGCGTCGTCGCATAGGCCGCGATCAACTCCTTCTGCATCACCTTCTTGAGGATCATGAACTGCGGCAGCGAGAGCGCCGCGACCGACATCATAAAGGCGAGGCCGGTCCCGATCGGCAGTCCCTTGCCGATCAGGGATTCGACGACCGGAATCACCCCGAGGATGTCGGTGTACATCGGCACGCCGACGGCGACTGCGCCGAAGACGCCCCACTGGCCCGAGAGGTAGGTCTCGACCAACTGTTCGGGGAGGTAGCCGTGGATGAGCGCCCCGACTCCGACCCCGACGATGACGTAGGGAATGATCTCGACGATGATCTCTTTGGCTTCGACGTAGGCCTCTTCGAGCCGTTCACGCCGGGTCGGTTCGTCGATGTCGACCCCCGAGTTGCCGAACTCGAAATCGTCGACGTAGCGATCGAAACCGAGTCGATTGAGCGTGTAGCCGCTGGTCATCCCGATGGTGATCCCGCTGACCGCATACAGCGCGGTCAGTTCCAACCCGACGACCCCCGGCAGCACGACGAGCGCGGCCTCGTTGATCATCGGCGAGACTGCGAGGAACGTGATTGTGATGCCGAAGGGGATGCCCGCCCCGACCATCCCGAGGAAGATCGGGATCGTCGAACACGAACAGAACGGCGAGACGATCCCCATGAGCGCGGCCAGCAGGTAGCCCGTAAAGGCCGTCTTGCCGTCGAGGTAGTCCCGGATCTTCTCCGGCGGGAAGTACGTCCGGAGGTACGTCACTCCGAAGATCACCGCCGTCAGGATGGCGAGGATCTTCAGGGTGTCGTAGACGAAGAAGTGCGCCGCCGCTCTCGGGGCCCCCGTCAGCCCGATGGCGTCGACGACGTACGTTGCGAACCGTTCGAAGACCATCCCGCGTTACAGATGCTCCGTGATGATCGATTCGAGTTCGTCGTCCGAGGGTGTCGAGCCGGCGAACACCATCTCGTCGTCGATCTCGAAGCCGGGCGTCGACATGACGCCCTTCTGTGCCAGTTTCGCCATATCTGGTTCCTTCGTTACGTCCGCGTCGATATCCTTGCGGTCGACGATCTCCTCTGCGGTCTCCTTGAGGTCGGTACAGTTGCTGCAGCCTGAGGGCCCGTAAACGGTGATTTTCATCGTTCTTCTCCCATCGTGGCGGTCGCAATCGGTCGTCGCTCAGTACCGGTCGTGTCGACTGTCATCTCCACCATACGTATCGACAAAAGACGATTTTGCATAAATGCGTTTCGAAGAAATCCGATTTGTACTGACGAGAAAGGGAATCGGTATCCCGGATCCGATCCGGCACGACTGTCACGGAAGACAGGTATCTGTCCGTTTAAAGCGTCTATCTAGCGGTATACGCCGAAAACTGTGCGTCCGTTTCCAGCGAGAGCAACAGCCCAATCGACAAACCGACATTGTATTATTGAAATATTCCGATTCGATGTCGGACCGGCCTGCTGGGGACTAACGAGGTCGAGGCTGTTGCGGTGGATTGTGTTACAGCGGCTGGCCACGTGCTGCGGCCCCGGCACGGTCGGCTCCGAAATCGCGCCCCAGTGGGAGCGACGCGGGTCGTCGACTTCGAACTCGGAGCCACCGGTATCTCCTGCCGCGATCGACCGCACGTGAGCCACCCTGTCGAACTGGATGGGACCGAACCGCGAATCCTTGATGAATCGGAACTCGACCCACAAAATGATCTCACCGTCTGTCAGTGTGGATTTTCAGGGAGGTCCGGATCGACATCCCTTCGAACACCAGCCCTCTCCAATATTTAAACCGATATAAATAACACGGATAAATATAACGAACGTTTATTATGTTTGGAAGCCATCTAGTATGCGAGAACCCGAACCGTCGATCGTTCCTTCTCAGAAAGTACCATGACAAACTACGACGTCTTGCGCGAGTTCGACACGGGAATAACAAACGAGCAGTTGGAGCAGGCGGTCGACCGATCGGGTGACGCTATCGAGGAACTCCGAACCGGGGGAGCACCGATGTCGTATCTCGGGTCCCAAACGTTCCTCAACGAGGATGGATCGATCGGCGCAACGATGTGTCGGTACGACGCGGACTCCGAAGCGACGCTCCGCGAACACAGCGAGCGGGCCGGGCTTGTCGTGAGCAATATCTTCGTCGTCGGCCCCCCACATGTCGGGGTCGCCCCGAAGGTCGGCGTCACGTCGAAGCCAGCCTAAACTGCTGGCCGCACACGACGGAAAAACTATGTCGACGAACACGGCGTGCGGCGACGGCGGTGACCTAGCAACTGCCGTCGCCGGCACCGCAGGCGCTGCCGTAGTCGACGCCGGTCTCCCGGCCGATGGGTTGGATTTCGCCCATGGGTTGTGTAGTCGTTGGTCAAACGAGCCTCGGCTGGTTGGAACCGCCGATCGGAAATCGATGTCGTCTCGTTTCGTAATTATTGAGCAAACATTAAAACGAGCACCTAGACATTTCGATGCCCACGAATCCGACAGTCGACCGGCGGAACCGTAGATAGTTGGCCGACCCACCGCCAAAAACGTCATTCCTGCTCCAGAGCCGCCGCCGACGGCGATCCTGAAACGCCTGAACCCGGACGTGGCTTTCGGACGAGTGTGCGTTCGATCTCGCCTGCGTCGACTGCCTCGGCTCCCGCTGTCCTGTGTGCCGGCCACAGAGTTGATGAAAAACCGCTCAAATGTCGTGTCGTGGAGATGGCGATACAACCGACCGGTCGCTACACAAGAATCAATTCATATTTCGTTCAATTATTTGTATGTCAGCGAGCGACCGGCTCCAGCGGTATCTCACCGACGAACGGGGGAGTTGCACGAACGACGCACTCCAGGAGCGACTCGAAGAACTCGAACAGTTGGATGCGGCCGTCGGCGGCCCCGATCTCGAATCGGATGTCGACCTCCTGTCGGCGATGGCCAACGAAACGCGGTACAAGATCGTTCGCATCGTTCACACGGCTGGCGAAGAGCTGTGTGTCTGTGAGTTCGCGCCACTGCTCGATGTGGGCGACAGTGCGATCAGCCATGCACTGTCACAGCTCACCGACGCCGGGCTCCTCACACGGCGAAAGGACGGCAAGTGGCGCAAATACAACACGACCAACCGGGCGACCGCCATGCTGGTCGCGCTCGACGGCTCCCGATCCGTCGAACCGTAACCGATCGAGCCGTCATCTGTCATCCGTCGAGCCGTGGTCCCTCCATGCTGTCAGACGGCGTCTATTGAGACATATATACACCACATAGAAGTCGTTAATCTGACAGCGGCAGTCGGGGTCGGTATGGGAGACGATTCGACGGCGACCCTTGGATTCGTGTGTGTACAAAACGCCGGGCGCAGCCAGATGTCGACCGCCTTCGCCGAACGCGAGCGTGAACGCCGTGGGCTCGAAGACAACGTCGAGATCATCACCGGCGGCACCCACCCCGCCGACAGCGTTCACGACGAGGTCGTGACCGTCATGGAGGATCACGATATCGATCTCTCGGAGCGGACGCCGCGGGAAGTCTCCACTGACGAACTCGAATCGTGTGATGTCGTCGCCACGATGGGCTGTTCGACGCTCGAACTCGATGCCGACGACGTCGACGTGCGTGACTGGGCACTGGATGATCCCGATGGGCAGGGTCTCGATGGGGTCCGCGCGATCGGGGACGATATCGAACAGCGCGTTACAGACCTGTTCGACGAAGTCGTCACGAACGGATCGTAGTCGTCGACGCAGCCCGGTCCCCCACCGGTCGGTCGTATCCGACCGCCGGTCTCACAGCGCGGGCGTCCCGCCGACGGCCGTCGACCCCTCGCGGAGTTGGACGAAGGCGTCGGCGAGGATGCCGTACGTGACGACGAGCAGCATGGAGTTGATCAGGATCGAGACGTACTGGGCGGCCGTCGGGTCGACCAGCGAGACCACGGTCCCGACGCCGCCGGCGACCGCACCGATGACGAAGACGAGCAACAACAGCCCGAACAGCCGCCAGCGGTTGCCGGTCGCCAGCTCCCAGCTCCGCCGGAGCGCCGCGACCGGCCCGCAGTCCTCGACGCCGACCGCGAAAACTGCGAACTGGAAGCTCACTGCGGCGAAGATCCCCGGAACCAGTAGCATCACCAGCCCGATCGGGATGAGGATCGACAACACCAGCGACACCGCCAGCGTCGACAGAAACGCCCAGCCGAAGCGGCGGCTCACCAGCGACGGCGGGATCGAGCCGAGCGACGAGAGATCACGGGCCAGCAGCCGGGTCGCAACGAAGAAGACGGCGACTCCGAACAGCACCGCGAGGACGGTAATGGCAGCGGCGACCGCCGTCGACACGGGGAAGGTAAAGCCGATCCCACCGGCCGCGTTGGCCTCGCTGACGACTTCTGGCGGGAGGCTTGTGGCGACCAGCGTGTTTATCGCCCCGACCATCACGAACTGGTAGAGGAGCATCGATACGAGCAGGACGAGCCCACTGGCCGAGAGCGTTCGACGCGTCCCCCGGCCGAGGGCCTGGCCGATTTGCAGTCCCATACGCCGCCACTATCCCCCCGCAGTGATAAATCCTGAAACCGGATTTCACGCCGAGAAAACTGCCGACCGACGGGGGGCTACAGCTCGTCGACCCGCTGTAGCTGGTCGGCGTACTCCTTCATCCGGACGAAGTCGACCCGGACCCAGTAGTCGTTGCCGTCGTAGCCGACGAGCCACTCGCCCTCGCGGTCCTCGACGAACACCGCCGGCCGGTCGACGAGCCGGTCGGCGACCCCCTCGAAGGCTTCCGCCTGATCGTCGCCAAGCGTCCCCTGATAGTAGGAGCCCTCCTCGATGACCGACTCGAAGAAGTCGCGTTCGGACTCATCGAGACCCGTGAGTTCGAACCGGTGGGCGGTCCGGAGTTCGCGGCCGAACGCCGCCAGTGACGACGCGCGCTCGGTCGTGGTGTAGCGGTAGACGTCGAGTTCGACCTCGGTCGACCGGACGTCGACGCTGGTGGGATACCCCAGCACCGCGACCGTCTCGTACTCGGGGTCGGGCACGAGCGCCGAGGCCTCGCGCTCGGCGTCGGTGTAGTAGTGTTGGAACGCCGCCTCCGGCAGCGGGCGCTCGGGATCGTCGTCGCCGGCGGCCTCGTCGTACTGCTCGAGTTCACGGACGAAAAGCTGGAGCCGCTGGCGGTCGATCTCGGGAAGGTCGTCGAAGCCGATCTCGGTCTCGCGGCCGTCGTCGTGGGCAGTCAGCGAGACGACGTGTTCGGTTCGGGTCTCGGTGCGGCCGGTCGACTCCCAGTCGAGGTCGTAGACCCTCCCGTCGTGGACGACCGGTCGGTCGACCTGAAACGGCGGCCGGCCCGCCTCGCCGTCACTCGGTGCCTCAGTGCCGTTTGCGGTCGCGTTGCCGACAGTGGCGGCGAACTCGCTGCCGGCGTCGGGCTGGATCGTCGCCCGCCCGGCGATCTCGCGGTCGGACGACACCGGGTCGACGAACATGGCGACGTCGGGGTCGACACAGCCCGCGAACGCGGCGGTCGACCCGGCCGCACAGGCCGCCAGCAGCCGGCGTCTCGAAAGCTGCTCCATACTGACCGACACGGGGCCGGACGGATAACCCTCCGTCACAGTTTCAGTGTCCGAAACGCCGGGGTCCGAACCCACGACGCGGCGGCGGACGATCGGATCAGTCGTCGACCGGTGCCGTGTCGCTCGATCGCCGCCGGAGGAGGGCAACCACGGCCACCGCGAGGGCGACGAGTCCCCAGAGCCGCCGGTTCATCGGTCGGCCTCCTCGGTCGTCGGAGTGCGGAGTTCGAGCGTGGTGTCGACCGCGTAGTAGAGGTTCATTTCACAGCCCTTCTCGGAGTAGACCGTATCACAGACGCGGACGAGCCCGGCGTCGGTGAGCCGGTCGAGGTGGTAGCTGGCGTTCTGGACCGAGGTGTCGACGCGGTCGGCGATCTCGGAGGCGGTCAGCGGCTGTTGGCTGACGCTCAGCAGGATCCCGCGGGCGGTATCGGAGCCGATGGCGTCGAGGACGTCGGTGAACGCCTCGGAGCCGAACCGGACGACCCGCGGCTCCTCGCCCGTCTCCCGGCCGGGATCGGGCCGGGTCGACAGCGTGTGCATCAGCCGGTCACCTCCGGAGCAGCCAGTCGGTCGGTCCGACGGCGGGCCGTCCGTCGGCCCGCCGCCACGATGCCCGGTCGTGAGTCGGTCGGGTGTCGGTGTGTCGGGTACATCTCCGTATCCCGACGTACTGGCGGCTACTGCTTAATGCAGCACGACCAGTTTCAGACCCAGAAACACCGGTTTCCGATGTAGTCACCCCGACAGACCCTTTCGCCCCGCGTGGGTTCCAAGCGGTGGCTATTTGTTTCCGGCGGCTATCAAACGTCGTATCACTGACACCGAGACGACCGACGGCCGGTTCGGCCTCACGCGCCGACGGCTGCTGGCGGCGGCCGGCGGGCTCGTCGGCCTCGGCGGCCTCGGCGCGCTCTACGTGAGAAGCGAGCTCTCGGGGGATTTCGGCCCCTACACCGCCCCCGATGGGTTCCCTGCCATCAGCACACGCGGGCGCGTCGACCCCGCAGTCGACGATCCGGAGTCACTCCCGTCCAGCGAGTCGGGGTCGGCGTCAGCCGACGACCAAGGGTCGGCCGTGGTCGACAAACGAACAGCAGCCGTGGTCGACAAACGAACAGCAGCCGTGGTCGACGGCTCGCTGGCCGAAAAGGGCGATGCGCTCCTGCTGTTCGTCCACGGCTTCGGCACCGACGACGCGACCGCCCGCGATCAGGCCTTCGCAGCCGCGACCGGGCTCGAATCGATCCGACCGCTGCCCGTGGTGGCCTACAGTTGGGATGCCGATCGGGAGTGGGAACCCGCCAAGGCGATGGCCGACGCCAACGGCCCGGTGTTGGCCGACTGGCTGATCGAGTGGGCCGACACCGACGGTCGACCGGTCCACGTCGTCGGCTACTCGCTGGGCGCGCGGGTGGTCTGCCGGGCGCTGTTCGCGCTGGCGCTGGCCGGTCGTGGCGACGCTGCGGCCTCGGTGTCGCTGCTCGGCGGGGCGATCCCCCACGACAGCGTCGCACGCGATACCCCATACGGCGAGGCGATCGACGAACTCGACGTTCCGGTGACCAACTTCCACAACGCCGACGACCGCGTCCTCGGCTGGACCTATCGCCTCTCGGATCGTACACAGGCGGTCGGCGAAACCGGCATCGCCGACCCCGAATCGGCCCCCGCCGGCTACACGGACGTCGACGTCACCGAGGCCGTCCCGGATCACTACTCGTATTTCGAGCCCGACGAGGGCTGTCTCCCGCAGCTCGCCGCCCGGCTGCCGCGGTGAGGATCTCGGGACGAGACACGTCGCCTGTGTTTATGTGTCGACCGGTCGAATCGGCGAACGATGAACGCCCAACGTGGCGTCCTCCTCGCGCTGATCGCCGGCCTGCTGGTGCTCTCCGTTCAGTTGGTCCAGCCGTACCTCTCGTTTATCATCGGGGCGTTGCTGTTGGCCTACGTGCTGGCACCGCTCCAGAGTCGCCTCGAAGACCGGCTGGGGCCGACGGCCGCCGCCGGGCTGTTGGTGGCGGCGGCGACGCTCGCGCTTCTGGTCCCGTTTACGGTGCTTGTGATCACCGTCGCCGGCGAGACGGTGACGATCGCCCGACAGTTGGCCGGCGGCGATCCGCTCGCCCAGTTGGACGGCCCCGAGGCGTGGCTCGAAGCCCGGTTCGCCGGCGAGGTCGACCTCGCCGCGGAACTCGGCAGCCGGCTGGAGGGGCTCGCCGAGACGGTGTTGGGGACCGCGCCGGATCTGGTCGCCGCGTTGACCCACATCAGCGTCGGCCTCGGGCTGTCGGCGTTCCTGCTGTTCTACCTGCTTCGGGACGGCGACCGACTGTTGGGGTGGCTCCGACGGATGACGCCGCTACCCGACCCGGTCCAGACGCGACTCTACGACCGCGTCGACAACATGACCCGCGCCGTGCTGTTGGGGCACGTGCTGGTGGCGATCATACAGGGGGCGATCGCCGGCGTCGGGCTGCTCGTGGTCGGGGTTCCGAACGTGCTGTTTTGGACCGTGGTGATGATTCTGCTGGCACTGTTGCCGTTCATCGGGACGTTTCTGGTCTGGGGGCCGGCGGCGCTCTACCTGCTTTCGACCGGCGAGACGCTGACCGGGGTGCTGTTGATCGGCTACGGGACCGTCGTCGTCGGCGTCTCCGACGAGTACCTCCGGCCGCTGATCGTCGACCGGTACGCCGAGATCAGCCCGGCGGTGATCGTCGTCGGCGTCATCGGCGGACTGTCGGCGTTCGGTGTGATGGGGCTGTTCATCGGGCCGATCATTGTCGGCGCGCTCAAAGCCACCATCGAGGTCTTCGACGAGGAGTACGACCAGTTGTAGGCCGGCGGTCAGTCGAGTTCCTCGCCGAGCAACTGTTTGGAGGCGGCCTCGGCGTCGCCCTTACCGGTCGCGGAGTTCGCCAGCAGTCGACCGCCGATCTCGGCGGGGCTGATCACCCGGTCAGCACCGGCCCGGCGGAGTTTGGCGACGTTCTCCCGCTGCATGGCCGCCGCGAGGATCTGCAGGTCGGGGTTGAGCTGTCTGGCGGTGAGGATGGCCAGCGCGTCTTGGGCGTCGTTTTCGGTGGCGACGATGACCGCTCGGGCGTCGGCGATCCCGGCGCGTTCGAGCGGTTCCTCGTCGCTGGGGTCGGCGGTCAACACGGGGATCTCGCGGTCCGAAAACCGGCGGGCGGCGGTTTCGTTCGTGGTGATGACCGCAAAGCTCGTCGCGTCGAGGTGTTCGATGATCGGTTCGGTCAGATCCCCGTAGCCGAGGATCACGACGTGGTCGTCGAGGAGGTTGAACTGGCTGTCTGTCATGCGTCCGAGTGCTTTCGAGAGTTGGGCTTCGATGGCGGGCGTCAGCAGGACACCGAGGGCGACGGCAAACGCCGCGACGTTGATCAACAGCACCGAGATGGAAAACAGCTTGCCGAGTTCCGAGGCCGGTGCAGCCGTCACGTCACCGTAGCCGACGGTGCTGGCGGTGACGATGGTGTAGTAGAAGGCGTCGGTGAGGGTGACGATCCCGTCGAACTCCTCACGGAGCGCATAGGAGCCGAAGGTGCCGTACGACAGCGCCGTCACCAGCGCGACCCCCGCCGCGAGCTGGGTCGGCGATGGCGAGACCGTCCGGTCGAACCGCTGGCGGTTGTAGATGAGCGCCGGCACCGACACCACCGACACCGCGACCAGCGGTACCGAGTACGGCGAGACCTGCAACAGCCCCTGTATCACGGTCACCGGCAGCAGGACCGCGGTGGCGTACCAGCCGACCCGGAACCGCTGTTTCAGGGCGTAGGCGCTGCCCAGCATCGAAAACCCGGTCAGCGTCCCGGTGAAGCCGACCGTTCGTCGGACGGCCGCCGGGACGTACATCGCCAGCGGGCTGTCGACACCCCCCGTCGAGATGTGGACGAGGCCGACGATGATCGAGAGGATCGCGACCGCGAACGTCAGCAGGATCGACGCCCGGACGGTCACCCAGTCGTGTGTCCACCGCATCGCTCACAGCTACCTCAGCAGGGTATTAATAGTCGCGGACTGACGGGCGAAGAGTTGGATTTTTCACGACAGACTGCCCTGAGTGAGATATGGCCACACGTAGCTCCGCGACCCGATGTGGACCGCTCCCCGAGGCCGTGCCGTTGGATCTCGAACACACGACGCGGCTGAGCTGGGAACTCGGCTCCCGTGTCGTCGACGACGAGGCCGCAGCCCTCGACGGTCGGTGGCGGCAGGCGGAGGCCGGCTGGGGCCTCAGCGTCTACCGTGTCACCAACCACACCGACATCCTCAAAGTACGGACACCGGTCGGCCGCGAACAGTTCTACGGCGTCACCCGCACGGAGTTCACTACCGCCGTCTCGACGCTGGAGGCCGCCGACCGCTGGCAGCAGGTCGCATAGTCACGGCCGTCGACCGATCATTTAAGCGACACGCCCACCAGAGGCGACCATGGCCGCGCTTCCGTTCGAGATTCTGCTGGGGATCTATCTGGGTGTGCTGACGGGGATCGTGCCGGCGGCGATCGCCGGCGCGCTCGGCTTCCTGTTCAAATACGTCACCGACGTGTCGATCCCCAGCTTCGGGGTGGTCGTCCTCGCGCTGGGGATCGCGGGGGTCAACGGCGGGCTGATGGCGCTCACCGACGAGCAGATCCGCAGTGCGGAGAACGCGGTGGTGCTGGTGACCGCGATCATCGTCGTGCTCATGCTCGCGCTGTACGCCCACGCCCGCGGCGATAGCCTCGGTAGCAGCCTCCCCAGACGGTTCTCGCTGGGCAGCCTCGGCAGCCGGACGCTCAACACCGACGTGATCGAACTCGTCGAGGGCCGGAATCAGGTACGCGTCCGCGTCGACGGCGACGTGGGCGACATCGAGGGGTATCCGGCGCTGTCGCCGGCCCTCCGCAGCGAGATCACCGCCGGTCGGTGGGCGTTTCCGGCCGACCTGCCGCTGGCCGAACTGGAGCGCCGGTTCGCCGACCGGCTGCAGTCGGCGTTCGATCTGGCCGCCGTCAACGTCACGATCGACCGGCGGGGCCGGGCGACCGTCGCTGCAGCCCCGCCGACCGGCAGCACCTCCAGACGGGTTCCCGCGGGCAAGCGGGCGGTGTCGGTGGCCGCGCTCGTCCCGACCGGACTGACCCGCGGGGCATCGGTCCGGCTCGTCACCGCCGCGACGAGCGTGGCCGGCACGGTGATCGCCGCCCGGTCGACGCCGCCGCCGGCCGATCCGGCAGTCGAGACCGACGGCGGCGAGCCGGTCGCCCCGCCGGCCGCCCCGCCGACCGCCGCGACGACGACCGGCGGCGAGGGGCGGGTGACCGTCGCAGTCGACCGGACGGCGGCGTCGGCGCTGCTTGCGGCCGACCAGCCGCAGGTCGTCGTCGCCCCGCGGGGGACCCGGCGGGAGTTCGAACTCGTCGGGCTGCTGCGTCGGTCCGGGGTTCGGTTCGCCACGGTGACCCTCGCCCCCGACAGTGAGTTCGCCGGCCACACCATCGGTGACCTCGATCTGCGGGACCGGTACGGCGCGGTGATCGTCGCGGCCAAAGGCGACCACTGGCAGCTCGCCCCCGACACCGAGTACCCGCTTTCGACCGGCGACAGCCTCTATCTCGCCGGGAGCCGCCAGTCGCTGGCCGCGGTCAGGGAGGCAGCCGAATGAGTGCCGTGCCGGCGGCGATGCTGTTACAGACCGGGATCCGGTTCGAGCAGCCGTCGGTCGCGGCGGCCAGTCTCGTCGTCCTCGCCCTGCTGTCGGCATCGACCGCCGGCGGGGTGACGGTGGCCTACCGGTGGTATTTCGGGGCGCTCGTTCCCAAGGGAGTGGCTGTCGTCTCGGGGGTGGCCGTCGTCGCCCTCTACATCAATACGGTCTCGCTGGGGGCGGTCGTCGGCCAGCGGTCGGTCGACCTCTTCCGGCCCGGCGTCGTCGGGTTCAACGTGGTCGCTCTCGGGGTTGCGGCGGCCGCCGCGCCGGTGGGACGGCGACTCGGTGCGGCAGTCGCCGGCGAACTGTTGGCACTGGTCGGCATCGAGGCCCGCGACGTCGAGGTGGCAGCGATGGTCCGGTCGGTGGGGCGGTCGACGACGATCGAACTCCCCGCCGAGATCGAGGACATCGAGGGGTACGATCCAGTCGCCGACGAGACCAAAGCCGACCTCGCAGGCAAGCGACTCGTCTTCCCCCGGCGACTCACCGTCGACGAACTCCGATCGCGGCTGGTCGATCGGCTCAAAACCGACTACAGCGTCGGCTTCGTCGACGTCGATCTCACCGCCGAGGGCGGCGTCGACTACCTCGCGGTCGGCTCGCGGGCAGCGGGTCTCGGCGCGACGATCACTCCGGGGACGGTCGGGGTTGCGATCCGTGCGGATCCGCCGCACAACGCCGCCGCGGGCGATCAGGTGCAGGTGTGGTCGGCCGGCGACGCCCCCGAACGGCTCACGACCGGTGAACTCCGGGGCGTCGCCGGCGAGACGGTGACGCTGGCGGTCGACGAGGGCGACGCCGAGGTGCTGTCGCCGGCCGAGCAGTATCGGCTGGTGACGCTGCCGGCCGAGCCGCAGCCCGACCGGGAGTTCGCCACGCTACTGGGCCGGGCCGACGAGACGATCGGCACCGTCACCGTCGAGGCGGGGAGCCAACTCGTCGGCGAGACGCCGGCGGCCATCGGGGGCACCGTGATGGCGATCGAGCCGGCAGCCGAGCCACTGATCGCCCTGCCGGCATCCGATCGCCCCATCGAGTCCGGCGACACGATCTACGTGCTGGGCCGCCCGGAGCTGTTTCGGCAACTCGAAACGCGGGCGTCGACGCCGGAGCCGGCGACCGACAACGACGCCACGCAGTCGGACGCCGACACCGATGCCGCTCCGGCAGACGAGTCGGCCGACAGTGCGAAGGGTGGCCGGGAGGCCGCAGGGTCGGCCGACCACGACGGTAGGGCGTCGTGACGCAATTCTCATACCGACCGAGCCGCGAGTTGCGGTATGCACTGGAAGCTGTTCGCGGATCTCGCGGAAGTAGCCGGCGACCGTGAGGTCGACGTCGACGTCGAGGCCGACGCGCCGACCGTCGACGACGCGCTTTCCGCCCTGTTGGACGCCTACCCGGCGCTCGAACCACGGGTTCTGACCGACGCGGGGAAGCTCGAACCGCATCTGAACCTGCTGAAAAACGGCGAGCAGATCGGCGAGCCGGGACTGTCGACGCCGGTCGACGAGGGCGACGAGCTGGCGCTGTTCCCGCCGGTCAGCGGCGGGTGAGCGGGCGACCGGGGCGGCGTGGGCGCTGCCAATCGAGCCGCGGGCGCTCGCAGTCGTGGCCGACCCGGATCTGGTCGACTATAGAGACACACAGGGGTGGACGGACACGAACGGGGTCGTTTCGGCTGTAAAATTTATATTCCCTGTCTCCCAACGCAGTAGTAGTGGCATCCCGACAGCACGGTCCGGGTGTCAGCGAGACATCGGGACTGGGGTCACTCCCCGAACCGGCTGCGTACGCCGAAACGACCGGCCTCACACGGTCGAGTGCCGAAACACCCGCTCGCAGGCGGTCGCCAGAAGATCCGCCGCTTCGGAACCCCTCGTTGTATGCGCAAACCGACCACTTCCGCGAGCGACTGCACCAGCAGGGTCGCTACGTGTCGGTACCGATCGTCAGCGAGGCGATCACCGACGGCCAGATCCGCTGGAACACCACCGACGGCTGGCGCTTTGCGCTCACGAAGGCGGGGATTCGGTATATCGTCGTCGTCAGCGACACCGAGACGGCCTCGCCGGTCGTCGTCACCGGCTGGACCGAAGTCGACGACTGGGAGACCGCGATGGACTCCGATCGGTGGCACGCGACCGACGTCCATACCATCAAGCTCCGGGCGGATCTCAGCGACAACCACGACGACCAGATTCCGGATCTGATCCGCCCCCGGATCGTCACGCGCGCCTTCGAGATCGGTGGCCATCGCGTGACGACCGAGGCCGGCGAGGGATCGGTCGAGTGTGTCGACTGCGGCGGCCGGTTCCGCTCGAAGGCGGAACTCTGCCGCCGACACTGCCGGTCCTGACCGGCGTTCACAACCGGTTTGTCGGTCGGCCCCATTCGGTCGACAATGACCGACGACACCGACGGGGACCCCCTCTCGCTCGACGACTTTTATGCTGCCGTCGACGCCGAAGAACGACCGGTGTTGACCGCCGGGCAGGTCGCCCGGCGGCTCGACCGTTCCGAATCTGCTGCCCAACGTGACCTTGAGGCGCTCGCCGAGGCCGGTGACCTCGAAACCGTCCGCCTCGAAGGCGAGTCGGTCGCATGGTACCCCACCGACATCCGTGATCTCGCCGGCCGCGAGCGCGTGATCGTCTTTCCGACCCGGCGGGAGGTCGTCGTCGACCAGCCGACCCAGTACACCCGCGCCCAGCTCTCGCAGTTCGCCCATCTGGTCGACTCGACGGGCACCGATCCCGGCACGCGGGGGTATCTCTACCGGATTCGCCAAGAGGACATCTGGGCCGCCCCCTTTGATGATCTCGACGACCTGCTGGGATCGATGCGGTCGGTGCTGCCGCGGCGGTCGCCGCATCTCGAAGAGTGGGTCGAATCACAGTGGAATCGCGCCCACCAGTTCACCCTCCGGACCCACGAGGACGGCTACACGGTGCTGGAAGCCGCGACCGAGGAGCTGATGGGCAACGTCGCCCGGCAGAAGCTCGACGACGACCAGCTTCGGGCCCCGATGTCGGATACCGAAAGCTGGGTCAACAGCGACGAGGTGGCCAGTGTCAAGCGCACGCTCTACGAGGCAGGGTATCCGGTCGTCGACGAGCGCGACCTCGACACCGGCGACCCCATCGAGGTCGACCTCACCGCGACGCTTCGTGAATATCAGCAGTCGTGGGTCGACACCTTCCTCGACCAGCAGGCAGGGGTGTATGTGGGCCCGCCGGGTAGCGGCAAAACGATCGCCGCCATCGCCACCATTGCCGCAGTGGGCGGTGAGACGCTGATCCTCGTGCCGAGTCGAGAGCTTGCGGCGCAGTGGCGCGAGGCGTTGACGAGTGAGTCGACGCTGGTCGACGAGCAGATCGGCGAGTACCACGGCGGCCAGAAGAATATTCGACCAGTCACGATCGCGACCTACCAGACCGCCGGGATGGACCGCCATCGCCAGCTGTTCGATTCGCGGAAGTGGGGGCTGATCGTCTACGACGAGGTTCACCATATTCCCAGCGAGGTATTTCGCCGGAGTGCCGATCTCCAGACGTCCCACCGCCTCGGGCTCAGCGCATCGCCAGTCCGTTCTGACGACAAGGAGTCCGAGATATTCACCCTGATCGGCCCGCCGATCGGCACAGATTGGGCCGCGCTGTTCGACGCCGGGTTCGTCGCCGAACCCGAGGTCGAAATCCGGTACGTGCCGTGGCGCGACGAGATGGCCAGAAACGAGTACACGAGCGCGGATGGTCGGGAGCGCTACCAGTTGGCCGCGATGAATCCCGCGAAGATCGCCGAGATCCGGTATCTCTGCGAGACGCATCCAGATTCGAAAGCGCTGATCTTCGTCGACTACCTCGACCAAGGGACCGAGATCGCCGAGGCGCTCGACGTACCGTTTATCAGCGGCGAGACGCGACACCACGAGCGCCAGCGGCAGTTCGAAGCGTTCCGCAACGGCGAGTTGCGGACGATGGTCGTCTCGCGGATCGCCGACGAGGGGATCGATCTCCCCAACGCGGAGTTGGCGATCGTCGCCTCGGGATTAGGTGGATCGCGTCGACAGGGTACCCAGCGGGCCGGGCGGACGATGCGGCCCGTCGGGAGTGCGGTCATGTACGTGCTGGCGACGCGTGGGACCCGCGAGGAGGACTTCGCTCAAAAACAGATGCGGCACTTGGCGGGCAAAGGTGTGCGGATTCGGGAGACGACCGTCAGCGAGTAGCCGGATCGTCAGTGGCTGAGTGCCCACGGATAGCCGCCAGCGTGACTACCGTGATCGTGTCCCGCGTGGCCCTCATGAGCGTGTCCACTGTGGCTAGCATGGTGCGTGTCTTTCTGCGACTGTTCGGATACACTCACAGAACCGATCCGCAACAGCGTTACGGTGGCTTCGAGCGCGGTCACCAGTGCGCGTTCGAAAACCGCTCGCGGCTCGACGACGCCCGCCTCGATCATCTCCCGCGTCGACCCCGAGCGGTCGATTCCCACGGTCGTGGCTCCCGCGTCGTGACTCGTTCGAAGCGCCGCCAGCGTGTCGACCGGGTTTGCGCCGGCGTTCGTCGCCAACACGCGTGGGATGCCTTCGACAGCCTCGGCGAACCCGCGAACGGCGAGCTGCTCGCGGCCCGACACCCCTTCGGCAAACGCCGAGAGCTCCCGTACGACGGCCATCGCAGTCGCGCCGCCACCCGGAACCACCACGCCGTCGTGGGCCGCCTGCTCGACGACAGCCGTCGACGTCCGCAGAATGCGGGCCATCTCGTCGGCCACGTGGGGTGTCCCACCGCGTAGTAGTAGCGTCGACCGCGAGCAGTCGGGGGCGCCCGCAATCGTCAGGGTCTCGGTCGCGCCGAACGACCGCTGGCGGACCGACTCGGCGCGGCCGACAGCCTGCGGCGTCAGTTCGTCGACTGACTGGACCGCGGTTGCGCCGGTCGACCGCGTGATGGCGTCGAACTCGTCCTGTCGGGTGCGCTCGACGGCGAGAATCCCGGCAGCCGCCAGTTTGGTCCGAACGTTGTCATCGATGGATTTCTGGCAGAAGACGACCGTCGCTCCGACCTCCCGCAACCGGTCGACGATCCTCTCCCGAACCTGCCGGTCGTGGTGCCGGAAGGCGGCCGCCTGCTTGGCATCGGACACCGAGAGTGTCTCGACGCAATCGGGGACCTCGACAGTCAACTCGGAGCCGATCAGGGCGATTTTCGGCTCGCTAACCGTCCGAAACCCGGTGGCATCGAGGAGATCGATGCTCGTCGACGAGCTATCGAGGTCGACGAGGAGGCCGTCGACGACGCGGGAATCCCGAAGTTCGCCGCCGGGATAAGCACGGATCGTGAGTCGGTCCGATTCGAAGTCGACGGCTTCGAGGGCCGAGACTGCCAGCGAGGCAAAGCGGTCGGTCGACTGGTCGTCCCAGCGGCCAGTGACGGCCGTGGTCGCGACTGAGTGGAGGGCGTCGTCATCGGGGTCGATGCTGTGTGCGTGCTCCGAGAGCCGCTGGCGGGCACACGTTGTGGCCTGATAGTAGCCGTCGATGATCGTCGTCGGATGGAGGCCATCCGACTGCAACGACTGGGCCGTCGACAGGAGTTCACCGACGAGCAGCAGCGCCGTCGTCGTGCCGTCGCCGACCGCCTGCTGGTGGCGCTCGGCCACGGTTTCGAGCACTCGCCCGACGGGGTCCGTGATCGCCAACCGGTCGAGGATGCTCGCGCCGTCGTTCGTCACGACGACCCGGCCGCGATCGTCGACCAGCATCTTGTCCCTCCCGTTCGGCCCGAGCGTCGACCGGACGGTGTCCGCCAGCGCGATGCCGGCGTCGAGCGGCGACCCGTCGGAGTCGTCGTCGCTGCTCACAGCGGATCGTCGGTGACGACGACGTTGCCGCGGTCCTCGCTGTTGGCGTCGAGGCCGCTGGGGGAGATGTCGAACTCGAAGGCCCCCTTCGGGAGCGCGAGCGTCGAACAGGCGTTCGGGACGTCGACGACGCCGCTCTGTCGCCCCTCGACCGGCACCGTGCCGAGGATGTGGTAGGCCTGCTCGCCGGTGTAGCCGAACTGTTTGAGGTAGTCGATCGCCTGGAGGGAGGCCCGGCGGTAGGCGGTGTGGGAATCGATGTATTTCTGTTCGCCGTCCTCGGTGACGGAGTAACCACAGAAGGTGACGTAGTCCTCGAAAGTCGGCCCGCGGTGGCCCGGTTCGAAGATCGGATGGTCGACGCCGTGTTTCTCCATCCCGTTTTTGACGAGATCGAACTTGACGTCGGCGTAGGCGGCCATCTCGATGGCCCCACAGAAGGTGATCTCGCCGTCGCCCTGCGAGGCGTGGAAGTCGCCGAGGCCGAACTTCGCGCCTTCGACGTACACCGGGAAGTAGACCGTCGAGCCGATCGAGAGGTCCTTGATGTCGTGATTACCGCCGTGTTCGCGCGGTGGGACGGTTCGGGCAGCCTCCTCAGCGGCGTCTTCGGCCTCGTCAGGGTCCATCTCACCCATCATCGCGCCCTCCGTGGTTGGTGGGTTTGCGACGCCCGGCTCGTGTTCACCGGTGGGATGGTTCGGGATCGATTCGGGATCCTCCTCGAACTTGTCGATCAGTTCCTGCTCGCGGCTGTTCCACTCGTCTAAGAGTTCCTGACTCGGGGCACAGCCTGCGAGACCGGGGTGGATCTTGCCCTCGTACCGAACGTCGGGGATGTGCCGCGAGGAGACGGTGTAGCCTTCGAGATCCCAGATGGATTTGGCGGCGTGTGGGAAGTGGTCGGTGAGGAAGCCGCCGCCGTTCTGCTGGGAGAACGTGCCGGTGAAACCGAACTCCGAGCGGTCGTTGAGCGGCCCCATATCCAGGAACTCGACTTTGAGCAAATCGCCCGGCTCCGCGCCGTTGACGTGGACCGGTCCGGCCAGATAGTGGACTTGGCTGAGGTCGACGTCCCGAACGTCGTTGGCGTTGTCGTCGTCGCTGATCTGGCCGCCTGTCCAGTCGAGGGCCTCCAACCGCATCGTCTCGCCGGGGTCGGCCTCGGCGACCGCCGGAATATCCGGATGCCATCGGTTGAACGGCTTGGCATCGGGCTGTTCGTCTGGTGGGCTCTCGACGTCGACTTCGAATGCTATCTCAGGCATTGATGACAACCTACATACAGGCGATGTGGACGAGCATACATAAACTCAATTCGCAATATAGATTAATTTCTAGGCACCAAATACAAAGATAGAATCGTATTCGTCTAAGAAAACCTCTTTTCAGCCAACTATGTTAGAATAATCGACGGTTTAAACGATGAAGTACCAAGCGTGGATTGTCAGGTCGTATACTGCGTACACCCGATCTACTCGACGACCGCTTCGACCGCGTCCATTACACGGTCGACCTTCTCCACGTCCGCATTGTAGCCCATGTGGCCGACACGGAGGATATCGTCGGCCAAATCGCCGAGGCTCGTTGCGAGGACGATGTCGTGGTCTTCCTCGACGCGCTGTTGAATTCGCTTGGCCTCAGCGGGGATGTGGAAGGCCGTGACTGTTGGCGAACTCCGGGCTTCGTCGGGATACAGATCGAGTCCGAGTTCCGCGCCGCGCTCGCGGCACCGCTCGGCAGCCCGCTGGTGTCGTTTATAAACGGCTTCACGGCCTTCGTCGACCAGCCGCTCGACGGCCACATCGAGCGCCGCAACGTTCGCGTCGAGATGGGTGTACGGGAACCCCTCCGAGACGTCGCGCCACGGGAGAAGATTCGTATACAAGGAGGATGGCTCGCGGGCTTCCATCCCATCCCACGCGCGGTCGCTGACCGCGACCGTCGTCAGCCCCGGCGGCGCACTGAAGACCTTCTGGGAGGCGCCGAGACAGATGTCGATCCGGTCGGTCGGGACCGGCGTGCCGCCCAGCGAGGAGACGGCGTCGACGACGCTCAAAACATCGTACGCGTCTAACAGATCCAACACGGGTCCGAGATCGTTGAGTGTCCCTGTCGGGGTTTCGCAGTGGACCAGCGTGGCAGCCGTGAACGGATCGTCCGACTCCTCAGCCTCGGCGAGTGCAGCCTCGATGGCGTCGAGATCGTACCCCTCGTCGTAGGGGGCAGCGACGAGTTCGGGCTCGCCGTCGTAGTCGTCGACGAAGTTGGCGAACCCGTCGCCATACAGGCCGTTCGAGATACAGAGCACGCGGTCGCCCGGCGCGACCAGCGAGGCGATGGCAGCTTCGAGGCCGAGGATGCCCTCGCCGCCGGGGACGATCACGTCGTGGTCGGTGTCGTAGACCGTCTGGAGGTTCCCACAGAGTCGGTGATAGCGGTCGGCGAACCCGGATTGCACGGCGGAGTTCGGCTGCGGTTCGGCCATCGCCTCCCGGACCTCGGGTGGGACCGCGGTCGGCCCCGGTGTGAATAACATACAGTGTGTGGGGAGTCGACCCATTAGCCGGTTGTGGTCTGGCGGGCGGCGGTGAGGTGTTCAGTTTATGAATATGAAATTTTATTGTAATCTGTGTGGATGGTTCGATACATGAAACGCCGGTCATTTTTTGCCGCTGCGTTTCTGTTTTCCGGCATCATCTTTGCCGGAATCACAGCTAAATGGATTCGTACCGGGGACTCAGCTAGCTATATATATGCCATTCTCACTATAATATATATCGCTTGGGCTGGTATGTATCAGCTGCATCCGAAACCGATAGGCGATCCCGACGAACCGGCCCCGCGTGAGTGGTTCGTACTTGCAGGCCTCGTTGCGCTGGTATTGCTCGGTTCCACACTGCTGCTACTTGGTTCTGCACTGCTACTGCGCGATTCCGTACTGCTACTGTTCGTCGTGGTTGGTTAGTCGATCTCGTCGGGTTCGTCCCACGGCGCGTCGACGTCGACTGCCTCAATCGCGTGGCTGATCTCCGCTTCGCTGAAGTCGATCTCGTCGAGCACCATGCTCAGGCGTTGCCATCGGGCGCTCTGGTCGTCCTCGCCCTCCGGGCCGACACGCGCGCCGCGAGTCTTGAAGAAGCGTTTGCCGCGGCCGAGGCGGGAGCCTTCGCCGGTGTGGCCGTCGAAGATCGCGTCGCATTTCTCTCCGGGTTCGAGATCGCCCGCCGGGAAGTCGACCGCAGGCTCCTCGTCGTTCTCCCTCGCTTCGGCGCGCACGTCGGCGACTTTGCGGAAGTACTCGTCGGCATTGGCGGCTTCGCGCGTGGAGGGCGCGCGGGCCGCGGCGAGGGCGGCGTGGATCGCACAGAGTCGACCCTTCCAAGAGGCTTCATCCCAGCGCTCTGTGGCGAGTTCCTCGTAGCGTTCGATAGTGAGTGCGACCTCGTGGCCCGCCCGGAGATCCTCGACGACATAGAGGTTGAGTCGGTCCCAGAGGTTCCACGCGTAGCCCGAGCGGGCGAGTTCCCAGGCGGCCCAGGCGGCGACTTCCTCGTCAGAGCGGCGGACGGCCTTCTGGAGCAGACTAGAGATGGCATAGCGGTTGTAGCCGCCGTCGGTCTCGTTGGCTTCCTTGGGCTTGCCGAAGTCGTTGTCCGTGTCGGCCTCAGGGTCGCGGTCAGTATCGAGTTCGCCGTCGCTGCCGAAGGTCGCCTGTCGTGGCTCACGCTCCTCGCCCATGGCGGCTGTGGGACCGGTGGGGGCTAAAGGTCGACGGCTCAGACTGTGGGAGGGCGTGGCGATCGACGCGGAAATGAGAATTCTTAAACAGGGCTGGGCGACTATGGTGAAGTAGCCCGCCCTTAGCTCAGCCTGGTAGAGCAGTCGACTGTAGATCGACTTGTCCCCCGTTCAATTCGGGGAGGGCGGACTGAACTTCAACACCCGCGAGTGACAACGAACGGTGTTGAATGTGAAGGACTTCTCGACCCGAATTGAGCAGCGAACGACCGCAGGGAAGTGAGTGAGTTCAATTCGGGAAGGGCGGACGACGAGGAATTCCTCACTCCCGGCGCCCCCACACCACCTTTTCGACCAACGCCACCCGCAAATCCTGCTCCACCTCGATCTGACACGACAGCCGCGGATAGCCGAAGCGCTCGGCCAGTTTGTCGTGCCAGTGATCCGGTTCAACCCCATCCGCGATCCGAACCCCACAGGTCGCACAGAGCCCACGACCGCCGCAGTTGGCCCGCTTGGTCAGTCGACTGTACGGCGACACCCCGGCCTCCAGGAGCACGTCCCGCAGCACGCGACCGCGCTCGACGACGAGTTCGGTCTCGTCGTCGCCGTCGACCACGACCACCCGAACGGTGTTGTCCGGGTCGGATCCTGGATCGCTACTCATGCGTAGGTACTGGTGAGAAGTGTGCAAAAGGGTACTGCTGACCGGTGAGATAGGACGGGGTTGGTAAATAAAACCGAGTTAGTGAACCGGTTGTGAACAGTTAGAAAGCCCCCGGCGTCTCGGCTCCCGCGACCGGAGCCACTCGGGGCTTTCTGGGCCTTCGAGGTTACTACTGCAACTCGAACACTACCAACAGGCAAACCAGTGTTACCGAAACACGGCCACTGATCTTAATCACGGATCGACCGAACCGGCGCGTATGGTCCCCCTAGCGTTGCGTCCCCCAAGACACCAGCCAATCCCCCACCCCCCAATCCCCCACCCCCTCACTTGCCAACAAACATCCACAGGAGGCCCCACCCATGCCTGACCTCGACGGCCTCCTCAGCCCGGATCGAATCGCCGTCGTCGGATCGACCGACCGGGAGGGATCGGTCGGCCGCGCCCTGCTGGAGAACCTCTCGACGTTCGACGGTGACCTCCTCCCGATCAACCCCAACCGCGAGGAGGCTCTGGGGATGTACTGTTACCCCGACATCGAATCCGTCCCGAACCCCGCGACGGTCGACCTCGCAATCGTCGCCATCCCCGCCGCGGTCGTCGTCGAGACCGTGCGCCAACTCGGCGCCGTCGGCGTCGACCACGTTGTCGTCATCTCGGCGGGGTTCAGCGAGGCCGACGCCGAGGGCCGCCAACGCGAACGCGAGTTGATCGCCGTCGCCGAGGAGTACGATCTCTCGCTGATCGGCCCGAACTCCGTCGGGATCATGAGCACCGCGACCGGCCTCGACGCGACGTTCCTGGAGGGTACCCCACCCGAAGGCGGGCTCTCCCTGGTGAGCCAGTCGGGGGCGTTCATCGCGGCGGTGATCGGCTGGGCGGTCCAGCACGGCATCGGCTTTTCCCACATCGTCTCGCTGGGTAACGAGGCGGTCCTCGACGAGACCGCGTTCCTGACGGCGTGGGACGACGACCCCGCGACCGACGTGGTTCTCTGCTACGTCGAAGACGTCGACGACGGCCGGGCGTTCATCGAGACCGCCCGCGAGGTGACCACCGAAACCCCGGTCGTCGTCGTCAAATCCGGCCGAACCACGGCGGGGGCGGCGGCCGTCGCCTCACACACCGGCTCGCTGGCCGGCAGCGAGGACGCCTACGAGGCCGGCTTCGAGCAGGCCGGCGTGCTCCGAGCCCGGACCATCCAGGACGTCTTCGACTTCGGCCAGGCACTCGCCGGACTCCCACCACTCGCTGACGACCGGATCGCTATCGTCACCAACGGCGGCGGACCGGGGGTGCTCGCCGCCGACGCCGTCGACGACGCTCGACTCGATCTGGCCGAATTCTCGTCGCCTGTCAGCGGCGAACTCGAATCCCACCTCCCGGCGGCGGCCGACGTGACGAACCCCCTGGACATCATCGGCGACGCCGATCTCGACCGCTTCGAATCGGCACTCGACACGGTCCTGGACGCCGAGACGGTCGACGGCGCGGTCGTGCTGTCGGTGCCCACCGCCCTCTACGAGTTCGCGGACTTGGCGGCGGTCATCGGCGACCGACAGCAACAGTACGACAAACCGGTGGTCGCCTGTCTGATGGGCGGCGAGCCGGCGGATCGGGCCGCCGAGGCTCTCCGGGAGTACGGGATTCCGAACTACTTCGACCCAGACCGGGCCGTCTCCAGCCTCCAGGCACTCGCCGACTACGGCGCGATCCGCCGCCGGGAGTACGGCGAGCCGACGACGTTCGACGTCGACCGCGAGGCCGCCCGCGAGATCCTCTGGGAGACAGTCGAGCGCGACATCGACTTCCTCGGCACCGAAGCCATCGGTCTTTTGGACGCCTACGGGATCCCCACCGCCACCGGCGAGATCGTCACGAACCCGGCCGCCGCCATGGAAGTCGCCGCGGGGATCGAGGGGCCCGTAGTGATGAAACTCGTCAGCCCCGATATCATCCACAAATCCGACATCGGCGGCGTCGAGATCGGGGTTCAGGAAACGGACGCGGCCGACACCTACCGGAGGCTCGTCGAGCGCGCCCGAGAACACGACCCCGAGGCGCAGGTCCTCGGCGTGCGCGTCGAGGAACTGGTCGACCCCGCCGAGCGCACCGAGACGATCGTCGGCGCGAGTCGGGACCCACAGTTCGGCCCCCTGCTCATGTTCGGGTTCGGTGGGATCTTCGTCGAAGTATTCGACGACACCGCCTTTCGGGTCGCCCCGGTCACCGAGCGGGAGGCCCGGCGGATGACCAGCGAGATCCGGGCCGCGCCGATGCTCCGCGGCGCACGCGGCCGGCGGCCCGCCGACGTCGACGCGCTGGTCGAGACGATCCAACGGATCTCCCAACTCGTGACCGACTTCCCGGCGATCATCGAACTCGACGTGAATCCGCTTGTCGTCTCGCCGGCCGGCATCTCAGCTATCGACGTCCGACTTCGGGTCGATGCGAACACCCTCACCGGAAGTGTCGACGACTAGTTCCACGATAGACGAGTACGGAGCGGGGCATCGATCAGTCAGCCGCCGTCCGCTCGCCACGAACATCGTCGACACCGGCATCGAGCCAACAGTGCAGATTTATATATCCGACTCGGTAATCTCGTGATATGTCTCAACGACTCTCTCGGGAGCATTCGCTCGTCGACCGGGCTGGCGAGCGGACGATCCACGTCGGTCGCGACCGGCCGATCCGGATCAGCTCCGGCCACCGTATTCTCCACCACGACGGCAAGTGTAGCCGCCCACACGGCCACAACTACGAGATCTCGGTGGCGGTCACCGGCGAACTCACCGCGGAAGGCTGGGTCGCCGACAAGGGTGACGTGACCGATATTATCGACCGCTGGGATCACCGCTTCCTGCTGGAGGAGGGCGACCCCCTGATCGAGGCCTTCGAGGACGCCGGCGACGGCGATGCGGTGGTCGTCCTCGATGCAGCGCCCACCGCGGAGGTGATGGCCGTGCTTCTCGAAGAGCGACTCCTAGCCGAACTCCCCGAGACGGTCACCGAGGTGGCCGTCGACGTCAGCGAAACGGCCGAACTCAGCAGTTGCCAGTAAGATGCCAGTCACCTCTGAGCCACGCATCGACGACCGCGACCCCGCCAGCGAGGTCGACGGGCCGGCGCTGCCGATCAACGAACTGTTCGCGTCCCTGCAGGGCGAGGGCGTCCTCGCGGGCGTCTCGAGCGTGTTCATCCGCACGAGCGGCTGTAACCTCCGGTGTTGGTTCTGTGACTCCTACCACACCTCGTGGGAGCCGACCCACGCGTGGATGGGCCTCGACGAGATCGTCGACCGCGTCTCGGAGTTCGACGCCGACCACGTCGTCCTCACTGGTGGCGAGCCGCTGATCCACGACGAGGCGGTGACGCTGATCGATCGCCTCAGCGACCGCGGCTACCACATCACCGTCGAAACCAACGGGACGATCGCCCCGCCGCCTGAGACGCCGATCGACCTCGCCTCTGTTAGCCCGAAACTGGCGTCGTCGACGCCAACCCCCGAGCGACCACCGGCAGGCGGCGAGAACGACGGCGAGCAGGCAGGCGTCGACGACTGGCAGCAGCGCCACGAAGCCGACCGGATCGACTACGACGCGCTGACCGCCCTCGTCGAGCGGTTCGGTTTCCAACTCAAGTTCGTCCTCACGGGCCGTGAGGACCTGCCCGAAATCGAGTCGCTGATTGCCGATTTGCGGGCCGAAACTGGGACCGAGATCGCCGACACCGACGTGCTGTTGATGCCGGAGGGACAGACCCGCGAGCAGCTGGCCGAAACGCGCCAAGCGGTCGCCGAGGTAGCCATCGAATCGGGGTATCGGTACACCCCGCGGCTCCACGTCGACCTCTGGAACGACGCCCCCGAAACCTAACGATGCCACAATCCACACAGAACCCGTCGACCACCGACACCGCCGACGCACCGAGCGGCGACCAGCCACCCAAACGCGCCGTCGTCCTCGTCTCCGGCGGGATGGACAGCGCGACGACCGTCTACGAGGCCCGCGAGCGCGGGTACGATCTGTATCTCCTCCACACCTCCTACGGCCAGCGCACCGAGACGAAGGAGTACGACTGCGCCCGGCGGTTGGCCGAGATCGTCGGTGCGGCGGAGTTCCTCCACATCGAAACCGATCACCTCCAGCAGATCGGGGGGTCGGCGCTCACCGACGACGAAATCGCGGTCGACGACGCCGATCTCGACAGCGAGGAGATCCCCGACACCTACGTCCCGTTCCGCAACGCCAACCTGCTGTCGATGGCGGTCTCGTATGCCGAGGCCAACGACTGCGAAGCCGTCTTCGTCGGCGCCCACAGCGAGGACTTCTCGGGGTACCCCGACTGCCGACCCGAATTTTTCGAGGCGTTCGAAACGATGGTCGACGTGGGGACGAAACCCGACACCGAGATCGCAATCGAGGTACCGTTCGTCGAGTCGAGCAAGACCGACATCGCCGACCGCGGCGTCGACCTCGGGGTGCCGTTCGAACACACCTGGAGCTGTTACCGCGACGAGGAACCGGCCTGCGGCACCTGTGATGCGTGTGCGTTCCGGCTGCAGGCCTTCCAGCGGCTCGGCGTCCGCGATCCGATCCCGTACACCGAACGGCCCGAATACGCCGACTGACCGGGGAATAATGTCACGTATCGCACTTTTTGTGTGGAAAGGCACTGTCTAGTTAAGCCAGTTTGAGAAGTGAGCAGTTCGTGGTTTGAGTTGTTGATGCTATCCCCAGAACTGCTCAGTGAGTCGTTAGACACGGCAAATCTTGAATGTTGGGAGCGAGAGCGGA
>NZ_JAMZIE010000003.1 GCF_024178165.1 Halohasta salina
TCGACGCTCCGAGACAAACGTCTTGATTGGGAACATCGTTTGTCGGGTGGCACGAACGTGTCACCCTTGCCCGCTGTGACTTCCAGCTACTGCTGAGAACTGACCAACAATCATCTACCCAAGAGCGGTCGTCTTATTCCACGTGCGGCGCGGTCGCGTCGGTGCGGCCGGGAATCTCGATCTCGATTTCGAGTTCCGGCTCGTCCATCCCTTCGTACTCGACTTCTAGCTCGATGGGTTCGCCGAAGGCGAAGGGGAGTTCCCACTCCTCGTCGACGATGGTGAGTTCCTCGCCATCGCGGAGCTGTTCGCCAAGGGAGACGAGAAAGTCGCCGACCTCGCTGGCATCGAGGCGGTACTCCTGTTCGAAGTTGCGGCCCTGACGGATCACGGTGCGGTCGTCGTCTGCTGGGGTGTCGGCATCTGGCATGGGATATCGACTCAGTAGGCCGCGAACAACAAATCAGTCGCGGTTCAGTCATGCGAGCGCTCGCTCGGCGGCGTGAGCGACCGTCTATCCGAGGAGTCGATGCCAAGCACCGTCGTGGCCAGCCGGTCGGCCACCAGCGGGCTCACCGATCCCGCCAGTTCGAACGCTTCGGCCTCGGGGTCGTCGAGATCGAGCACGTCATCGAAAAAGCGGCGCAACACCAGATACGACTGCTGCAGCTCGACGGCCCGCTCGTGGCCCGCGTCGGTGAGTTGGGTTCCCTCGTAGGGCTGGTGGTCGACCAGTCCTTTGTCGGCGAGCCGCTGGAGCATCTCGGTCGCGGTCGACGGCGACCGGCCGAGTTCGTCGGCGACCCGTCCCGAGGCGACCGGCTCGCCGCTCGGGCCGGCGAGTTGGTAGACGACCAACAGATACTGTGCGGCGTCGCTCATCGACCCACCGTCCGGCGGCAGGTGGTCGACGACTGGCGATGATGGGGTGCAGTGAGTGTCATACGCGTTGTGTGAGATGACGGCGAACGGTTCGCTGGCGGGACTCACAGTAGTCGGTTAGCTGGGCGGCCGCCGAGAGGACGGGGTAGTCGACCGCAAGCGGCTGGTAGAGGTACTCGACGAGCGTACTGTGTGAGAGGCTCGCAGTGGCCGTGTGGTTCGTCGTCCCGTGGAGCGTCGACTGGCGGTCGGCGGCGAGGGCATCACACTGCTGGCGGAAGTCGGCCAGTCGCTCGTGTCGGCGACAGAGGGCCTCGAACCCGAGTTCCAACGACGGCTGGCAGTCGTCGATCCAATCGGCAAGCTCGCCGCGGAGGTCGTCGGCCGCTCGCAACGAGTCGGCCTCGGTGTCGAGTCCCTGCCGCATGGCCCGGAGTTCAGCTTGCGACTGGTCGACCGCCGAGCAGATCGCCGCCTGAACGTCGGCGGTGAACGCCCGGTCAGTCGACGGGGCCACCGCGAGGGCGATCTCGGGGCTGAGTTCTTCGCGGATCGTCACCAAGAGCGGCTCGGGCTCGTCGACGTCCTCGATGCTGTAAGGGCGGACCGTCTCGGCAAACAGCGACCGAACCCGCCGGGTGGTGCCGTCGCTGGAGGTCCGGCCGCTGACGGCCGCCGAAATCGAGCCCGGCGGGCCGGTGCCAGCCGGAGCCGATCCTGCCGACTGCGCCGACCCCGCCGACGAGGTCGGTGAGGTCGTCGACTGCGCCGAGGGCGGTGAGGCCGTGGGGAGTCGACTGACCCCAGTAGCAAACCGGTCGAACGCTGTCAGTTTCTCGTCGATGTGGGTTCGCTCGTCGTCGATCAGCCGCCGGGCGTCGGCGAGCTCGGTGGCCAGCTCCGAGTCGGTCATGCTGCCCCCGCTTCGACGACGCTCAGTGGACCGCCCGCCCCGTCAGCCGTCGCCGTGAGCGTGAGCCGCCACGACGGCGGGACGGTGGCCGTGCGTTCGACGCCGGAGATCCGGAAGTCGACCGCCGACAGCCGCCGGAAACATTCGACGACCAGCGGCAGGGTGACGATGCGGTCGGCGTTCCCGAGCGGGTAGTCGGTGAGGGTGAGCTCCCAGCAGGTCGACGCACAGCGAACCGACTGGCAGTCGACGGTGTACCCGTCGAGTATCGACATCGACTGGAGGCTATCGAGGGCGGCCTCCAGCGGGGCGGCGGTCGGCGTGGTCGTCGGCGTCGAGAGCCGACACGCCGCCGTCCGAAGGATCTCGGCCTGCTCGGCGGGCGAGAGCCGCGTGTCGAGTTCGGTGGCGATGGCCTCGATGAGGAGGAGACAGAGCTCGTCGGGATGAGCGACCGTCTCGGCCACTGCGAGATACCGATCCATGATCGCCGCCTGAACCGCCGAGTGCGACGAGTCGGCGATCGTCTCGAAGACGACCCCGGCGACGGTGTGACAGAAGTCGACTGTCGCCGCTCTGTCGTCGGAACGATCGACCGGGTCTGTCGCGGGTTCGGGGTCGGTCGTGGCTGCGATATCGGTCGCAGCGACGGCGTCGACCGCTGACGGCACCGTCTCGAACTGCTCGCAGACGATGATATCGCGGCGGGGAAGCTGTGGATCGTACCGCCGGAGGGCAGTACGGTACTGTTCGGTCGCCGTGGCCGCCGCCCGGGCGGTCGACCGGCGGTCGAAGTAGCAGCCGTCGGCTGGAACCGGTCGCTCACCGGTTCGGCTACAGACGAGGTAGTAGCTCCCGGTCGGGCTAGCGAGTGACTCGATGTGGTGGCGGATATCGCCGAGTGTGGTTCCGATCATGGCTTCGTGGTGGTCGGGGTGGTCGACGAGGGTGATGGGCGCGAGCCGGTGGCGGTCAGGTAGTCCCGGTGCCGTCGGCGTAGGCGAGTGCGACCGCCGGGTCCGTGTCGGCTGCAGTACGACCAATCCGCGGGTCGGGGATCGTAACGACCGTACCGCCGTACTCCAGTGCGTCCCGTCGCGTCGGTACCGGCGGTGCCGGTCCCTCGGTGAGTATGTTTTAGGCTTACCTAAAAATATATAATTACTTCGGTTGTAGGTCGGCCAAACTGTTGTGCTGTTCGGCGTGCGTCGTCGGCAGCGTGGGGCGGAACAGCCGCCCCAGCGGCTTCGAGAGCCGGGTTCGGTAGACATCGAGTTCGCTCCGTCGGTCGCTACTGACTCCCGTCGGCGGACGTGTCCGGAGCGTCGGCATCCCGATTGTCGTGAATCGGCCCGATCGGTGTGATCGTCGGGCCGCGATCGGTCGACTCCACGTCGGCCTCGATACCGAACACCTCCGCGAGCAGGTCCTCGGTGACAACGTCTGTGGGCCGACCGCGGGCCCGGATCACGCCGTCTTCGAGCGCGATGATCCGGTCGGCGTAGCGGGCAGCCTGCTCGATGTCGTGGAGGACGACGACGACCGTGATGTCGCGTTCGTCCCGCAGCGTTTCGATGATCTCCATTACTTCCAGTTGGTGGTGGAGATCGAGGAACGTCGTCGGTTCGTCGAGCAACAGGACGTCGGTGTCCTGTGCGAGTGCCATCGCGATCCACGCCAGCTGTTTTTGCCCGCCGCTGAGACTGCCGACCTCCCGATCCCGGAGATGCTCACAGCCCGCCAGATCGATGGCGTTGTCGACCGCACACTCGTCGTCCTCGGTGACGTGCTCGAAGAACCCGCGGTGGGGGTACCGGCCGTGGTAGACCAGATCTTCGACGGTGATCGAGCCGGGGGCGGTGCTCTCCTGGGAGAGCAACCCGAGCTTTCGGGCGAGTGCCTTCGTGTCGAGGGTGTGGATCTCCCGACCGTCGATCAGGACCGACCCCTCGTCGGGCGTGAGCTGGTTGGCGAGTCCCTTCAGCAGCGTGCTCTTGCCGGAGCCGTTCGGACCGACGAGCGCGGTCACCGCACCCCGCTCGGCGGTGATCGTCGCGCCGTCGACAATGGGGCCATCGCTGGTTGGATAGCCCAATACGAGGTCCTCGCCGGTGAGCGTCGACGCCGAGCCCTCGGTCGACTCGGAGTCCACTTCGTCCGACGCCTCGGCGCTGTCGTCGGCTCGCTTCGTCGCTCGTGTGATCGACCCGGTGATGTCGAACATCAGAGCTCACCCATCTGTTGTTGTTTCCGCATCAGATACAGGAAGTAGGGCCCGCCGACCAGCCCGGTGACGATGCCGACCGGGATCTGGACCGGGGTGAGCGCCAGCCGTGCGCCGACGTCCGCGCCGACCATCAGCGCGGGGCCGACGAACAGACAGCCGACGATCAGCTTCCGGTAGTCGCTGCCGACCAGGTTCCTGACCACGTGGGGAACGATCAACCCGACGAAGGTGACGATCCCCGCGACCGCGATGCTGGCCGAGGCAGCCAACACGGCGACACCGGACAGCGCGAACCGAACCCGCTCGATGGACATCCCGAGGGATTTCGCCGTCTGTTCGCCCAGCAGCAGGACGTTACATTGTCGGGAGCCGGCGACGGCCAACAGCAATGCGCCCACCGACCACGGCAGCGCGAGCCGGACCTGCTCCCAGTCGGTGCCGGTCAGCGAGCCGGTCGTCCACGCGATGGCCGACTGGACGACCCCGATGTCGTCGGCGAAGAAGAACAGCGAGGTCTGGAGGCTCTCGAAGACGGTGGCGACGATGATCCCCGCCAGCACCAGCCGGACCGGCGAGGTGCCGTTCTTCCACGCAATCGCATACACGAGCAGGAAGGCGACCGAGCCGCCAGCCGCCGCGATTAGCGGGAGAAACGCCGTCAGCCCACCGAAGACGACGAGTGTCAGCAGGATCATCAGCCCCGCCCCGGCGGAAACCCCGAGGACGAACGGACTGGCGAGTTCGTTTCTGGTCACCGCCTGGAAGATAGCCCCCGACACCGAGAGGTTCATCCCGACGAGAATTGCGACGAACACCCGTGGCAGCCGGATGTTCCAGACGACGAGGCTCTCGGTGCTCATCTCGGGCAGCTCGCCGCCGAACAGGAAGGCGTTCCACGCCTCGAGGTTCAACACGACGTTCGGATCGAAGACGGCCTGCCAGGCCTGCGTGATCGTCATCGAATAGGAGCCGAAACTCACCTGAATCAGCCCACCGATGACGACGATGGCGAGGCTGCCGAGGGCGACCGCCAGCAGTTGTGGATCGAACAGCCAGCCGAACCGGTTCTGTAGTCGTGGGGATCGCGTTGTCTGCTCGGCTCCGGGAGTCGACTCCTGATTGCTCATTGGGCATCCAGTCCGGACTGCTGGTCGTCGTCACGATACGCGCGAATCGCGTCATCGTCGATCGCCGCCAGCAACTGGTCGGTGTCGACGGCCGCGACGATCGCCTCGGGATCGAGATGGTCGGCCAGCGTTTCGTGGGCCTCCTCGGCCCGGCGGTCGATTTCCGCATCGGTCAGATAGCCGTCGAACCGGTCGTCGATGTAGGTTTCACGCACGCGCTCGAAGCGGTCGGAGTCGGGATCGACCGGAGCCGCCTCGCCGTAGAAGTCGTCGAACCACTCGACCCAGTTTGCTCGCTCGGCCCACTCGTCGTCGAGTTCGGACTGCTGTCGGACCCAGTCGACGCCGGCGGCGACCGACTCCCACCAGCCGTCGTCGATGCGAGCGTCGGCAACGACGCGTTTCCCGACTCTCGCACCGCGTCCAGCCGCAAGGATCGCCTGTTTATCCGGTTTCCCGGCGGGCGAGGCGACGTAGAGCCCCTCGACTGGCGTCGAGCCATCGGCGTCGGGATAGTCGCGGTCGAACCGGTCGTCGGCCTCGTTGTCGTGGTCGCAGGTCTCGAACATCGCCTCGTTGGAATCGAGGCCGCGCAGGTACTCGCCGTCGTAGCGCGTGGCCGCGATCACACGGCGGGCAGTGACTGGCTCGCTCTCCTGCGATGTGATAACGAATCCGTCGGCGGCATCGTCGTCGGGACGGTCGACCGACTCCACGAGGTCAGGAACGACGGTACAGCCGGCGGTTTCGGCGTGGTCGTGGATCAGGTCGTAAAAGGTCTCGATGTCGGCCCCCTCTGGAAACCCGAGATAGTTTTCGAGGTGGGCACAGCGCTGGATCGACGAGCGGCCACGGTCGAAGACGGCGGTGTCGAGGCCCTCACGGGCGGTGAACACGCCAGCCGAGCAGCCCGCGGGGCCGCCGCCGACGATGACGACATCGTGGTCGTATTCAGTCCGTGTGGTGGGTGATGTGCTCACAATTAGACGTCTCCGTTGACGATGTCGGCGACTCGTTGGCGGTCGAACAGCTGTTCGTCGGCGGGGATTTCGGGGTACGGGCCCTCCTCGTATTCTGGCCATGCACCGAAGGTATCCGGATACAGCTGCTTGGCAGTCATCTCCAGCTGGAACAGATTGAGAATCGGCCCCTGATATCGGGCCCCCTGTGGGTACAGCCGGTCGTCCTGGACTGCCGTGATCTCCGAGGCCACCGGATCGGATCGAAACGCCTCCCGTCGCTTCGGGAGGCTCGTCTCCGGTTCGAAGCCGCCGAGCAGGAGGATCACGTCGGGGTCGGCCTCCAGTAGCGTCTCGAAGTCGACCACCGAGTTCGATTCGACCTCCCCCTCGAAGGCGTCGCGTGCGCCGAGCGGTTGAGTGTGAGCAGTCAGGAAGCCGGGGGTACTCAGCGTGTAGGCGTAGATCTCTTCGATATCGGCCGACGCGAGCATCACTGCCGAGGGGCGCTCGGATTCGGCCGGGAGATCCGTCTCGATAGTCGACAGGAGATCCTCGTGGATTTCGGCGAGCGCCTCGTACCGGGCCTGCTCTTGGAACGCCTCGGCAACGAGTTCGAACTGTTCCCAGAGGGTGTAGTATTCGTAGCCGTCGGCGTAGGCAGCCGCCGGTTCGGCGTGGCGATCGGAAAGCGAGTTGCCGAACCACGGTGAAATAGTGGTGCCGATCTCGTCGATATCTGCTTGGTCCCAGCCGTCCTGTTTGGTGATCCACGCCGGGTCCGCGAGATGGATATCGCTATCGAGTTCGTACAGTTTCTCTTTGCTCGGCTCCCACGAGGAGTAGAGACCGGTCCAGTCCAGCGAGACGCCCGGCAGGCGTTCGACGAACTGGTTCCACAGTCCATCGTAGTAGTCGGGAGCGTGCATCGCCGTGATCGAGTCCCCCCGACCGAGGGCGAATGCCATCCCGGCATGGTGAGTGAGTCGCGTGAAGACGGTCTCGGGCGGCGACTCGAAGATGACCTCGCCCATCGGCGCGATCGAGACCGTATACGAGTCATCAGCCTCAGTCGAGTCACCATCGGCCTCGTTCGAATCACCGTCCTCGCTGGCGTCCGTCGGCTCGGTCGACGACCCCGTACAGCCGGCTAGGAGACCGCCGCCGACCGCGCTTCCGATGCCGAGATAGTGTCGACGTGTAACGTCCAACTGCGTTTCGAACCCTTCCTGCATGCGTTTTAGGGTAGCCTTAACCAATAAAGGAGTTTCGGAACTTAGGGAGACCTAAAACCAACCAGTGGTTAGAACGGTCGACCACACCGGGGACACATCGGCGACGGTCCGGAGCGTCCGGAGTGCGACTTTCCGATCGTCGGCTGCGGCGGGGTAGAGGGCGACAAGCGTGTCGACTGCCTCGTCGACAGCACCGGCCTCGACCAGTTCGCGCAGGTGGTCGGATGCGGGAGACTGGTTCGAATCGTCCATCGGATGCTGTGAGTACGCGCTCTGTGACGACGGCAAAAAGAGAGGACACAGTGATGACCGCCAAACTGTTTTGCCACACGACTCAGTCACCACGGGTATGTCCGACCCGCCCCTCTGTGAGCTGTCGGCGACCCGGCTCGCCGAGGATATCCGAACCGGATCCCTCAGGCCCGTCGACGTAGTCGACGCCTACCTCAACCGAATCGAGAGCGAAAACAACTCACTCAATGCCTATATCTCCGTCATCGAGGAGTCCGCCCGCGAAGCTGCCCGCGAGGCCGAGACAGCCCTCGACCGTGGCGAGGCGGTCGGCCCGCTCCACGGCGTCCCGGTCGCACTCAAGGACCTCCGAGCGATGAAAGCGGGCGTCCGCCACACCTTCGGCTCGCGGCTGTTCGCCGACTTCGAGGCCGACCGAACCGCGGTGATCGTCGACCGCCTGGAAGCCGCCGGAGCCATCGTCCTCGGGAAGACCAACACCTCCGAGTTCGGCCACAAAGGGGTGACACAGAACGAACTCGTCGGCGCGACCGCCTCGCCGGTCGACCGGTCGCTGAACGCCGGCGGCTCTTCCGGCGGCAGCGCCGCGGCGGTCGGCGCGGGTATGGCCGCACTCGCCACCGGCAGCGACGCCGGGGGGTCGATCCGTATCCCGGCGGCCTGCTGTGGCGTCTTCGGGATGAAACCCTCCTTCGGGTTGGTCCCCATCGACTCGCGGCCGAACGCCTTCGGAGCCAAGCGACACCACACCGCGTTCGGCCCGCTGAGCCGAACCGTCGAGGACGCCGCACTCATGCTTGAGGTGATGGCTGGCCCCCATCCGGCCGATCCCGGTTCCGTTCCGGTCGACGTCGACTTTCGGGCAGCGGTCGACCGGCCGATCGACGACGTATCCATCGCCTACTCGCCGGATCTCGACGTCTTCGCGGTCGACCCTGCGGTGCGAGCAGTCGTCGAAGACGCGCTGACGGGCTTCGAGGCCGCCGGAGCCACCGTCGAGGCGGTGACGGTCGATCACGGGCTGTCGATGGCCGAACTGAGCGAGGCCGTCGGCGCGACGTTCACTGCAGCGATGGCGGCCACAGCGACGGTCCTGAAAGAGAGCGCCGGCGTCGACCTGACAGCCCAGCCGGACGATGTGAGTGACAGCCTGCTGGCGATGATCGAACAGGGACGGGCCGTCGAGTCGACCGAGATCGCGCGGACAGGCATCGTCCGCACCGAGCTGTTCGACGCCGTCCAGTCGATCTTCGGACCGTACGACCTGCTGGTGACGCCGACGTTGGCGCGGCCCGGCTTCGGGCTGCACGAAGAGCTCGGACCCGACGAGTGGGGCACAGTGCTGACGTGGCCGTTCAACATCACGGGGCATCCGGCGGCCTCGGTTCCGGCCGGCCGGACCGACGCGGGGGCTCCGGTCGGCCTGCAGGTGGTCGGACGGCGGTACGCCGACGATACGGTGCTGACGGCGAGTGCGGCGCTCGAAGGCCAGCGGCCGTGGGGAGACAACTAAGTTTTTTGCCCCGGTGAGACATTGAGAGTTCTATGAACTACCGTGAGGTCACCACCACCGGCGAGTATATGGCGCGGCTCGAAACCGGCGCGGACTGGCGCGAGGAGATCGAAACGCTCGCTGCGGACGTCGACGCCGAAGCTGGCTGGTTTAGCGCCCTCGGCTCGGTCGAGGACGCCGAGATCTGGTTCTACGATCAGGACGACAAAGAGTACCAGTCGGTGACCTTCGACGAACCGCTGGAAGTCGCCGCCTGTGTCGGCAACGTCAGCCTGCTGGACGGCGATCTGTTCGCCCACACCCATGCGGTGCTCTCACGGCGGAACGGGCAGGCGCTGGCAGGCCACATCAACGCCGGGACCGTCTTCGCGGGCGAGTTGTATTTCCGTGCGTTCGAGACACCACTGACCCGCGAGCGGGACGAGGATACCGAGTTGGACCTCTGGCTGTGAGCGAGACGAGCGACGGCCCCGTCGACGGCGACCAGCCGGAAGAGACCGAGAACCGGACGCCGATGCGACCGGACGACGAACGGTATTTCGACCGGATCGAGAGCCGTCTCGACGAAGCGATGGCGGTCGCCGAGCGCGCCAAAGGCCAGGGCAAGGACCCCCAACCCGAGGTCGAGATTCCCATCGCCCAGGACATGGCCGACCGAGTCGAGAACATCCTCGGGATTCCGAACGTCGCCGAACGCGTCCGGGAGCTCGAAGGCCAGATGTCCCGCGAGGAGGCGGCCCTCGAACTGGCAAAGGACTTCGCGGAGGGCCGCGTCGGCGACTACGACAGCAAAGCCGGGAAGATCGAAGGGGCAGTCCGAACCGCGGTGGCCCTCCTGACGGAGGGTGTTGTCGCCGCCCCCATCGAGGGGATCGACCGGGTCGAACTGCTCGACAACGACGACGGCACCCAGTTCGTCAACGTCTACTACGCCGGGCCGATCCGGTCTGCGGGCGGCACGGCACAGGCGCTCTCGGTCCTAGTCGCCGACTACACCCGGAGTATCCTCGGTCTCGCGGAGTACAAAGGCCGCGAAGAGGAGATCGAACGCTATGTCGAGGAGATCAACCTCTACGACAAGGACACCGGCCTCCAGTACTCGCCGAAGGACAAGGAGAGCCGGTTTATTGCCACCAATATGCCGATCATGCTCGACGGCGAGGCGACCGGCGACCTCGAAGTCTCGGGCTACCGGGATCTCGACCGCGTCGACACCAACTCCTCCCGCGGCGGGATGTGTCTGGTGATGGCCGAAGGGATCGCCCTGAAAGCCCCCAAAATTCAGCGCTACACCCGCCAACTCGACGAGGTCGACTGGCCGTGGCTGCAAGACCTCATCGACGGCACCATCGAAGGCGACAAGGACGACAGCGACGAGGAAGCCACGGCAGAGGGCGACGAGGACGATGCGGATGACGAAGCTGACGACGGCGACAGCGAGACGGGCGACGACAGCGCGCCCGACGGACCAGCACGTGTCAAACCCAAAACGAAGTACCTACGCGACCTGATCGCGGGTCGACCCGTCTTCGGCCATCCCTCCGAATCGGGCGGGTTCCGACTGCGCTACGGCCGCGCCCGGAATCTGGGGTTTGCGACTGCTGGCGTCCATCCGGCGACGATGCACATCATCGACGACTTTCTGGCCACCGGCACGCAGATCAAGACCGAACGCCCCGGCAAAGCGGCGGGGATCATCCCCGTCGACTCCATCGAGGGGCCGACCGTCAAGTTGGCGACCGGCGAGGTCCGCCGGATCGACGACCCCGAGGAGGCACTGGAACTCCGCAACGGCGTCGAGAAGATCCTTGATCTCGGCGAGTATCTCGTCAACTACGGCGAGTTCGTCGAAAACAACCACCCCCTCGCGCCGGCCGCCTACGCCCCCGAGTGGTGGATCCAGGAGTTCGATGCTGCGGGCGCGGATGTGCAGGCGCTGGAGGACGACCCGCACGTCGACCTCGAATCGCCAACCGCCGCCGAAGCCCTCCGGTGGGCCAGCGAGTACGACTGCCCGCTCCACCCGAAATACACCTACGTCTGGCACGACATCCCGGTCGAGGCCTTCGAGGAACTCGCCGCGGCCGTCGCCGACGGCGAGACTCGTGAGGGCGGCGACGTGCTCGTCGTCGAGCGAAGCAAGACGATCCGGCGGAGCCTCGAAACGCTGCTGGTCGCCCACCAGCAGACCGACGAGAGCTGCGAAGTCCGCGATTGGCTCCCGCTGGCCCGCTCGCTCGGTGTGAGCGAGGACCTCACGAAAGAGTGGGACGAACTCTCCGACGAGGCGCAGGCGTGGGACGGCGGCGACAACGCCGTAAAGGCCGCCAACGAGGTCGCCCCCTTCGAGTTGCGGGAGCGTGCGCCGACGCGGATCGGCGCACGGATGGGTCGACCCGAGAAGTCCGAATCGCGGGACCTCTCGCCGGCAGTCCACACGCTGTTTCCGATCACCGAGGCCGGCGGCAGCCAACGAAACGTCGCCGAGGCCGCCCGGACGATGGACGACCAGGGTCGACGCGGTGTCCACAGTATGCGGATCAACCAACGGCTGTGTCCGGACTGCGGGACCCGGACGTTCAAATCCCAGTGTCCAGACTGCGGTGCCCACACCGAGCCGCACTACGAGTGTGAGGACTGTGAGGTCGTCTGCGAACCCGACGAGGCCGGCCGGGTCGAATGTCCGCGCTGCGAACGCGAGGTCACCGCCGCGGACTGGGAGGAGGTCGACCTCCGCAGCGAGTACCGCGAGGCACTGGAGACCATCGGCGAACGCGAGGGCAGTTTCGACATTTTGAAAGGTGTCAAAGGGCTCACCTCGGCGAACAAGACCCCCGAACCGATCGAAAAGGGGATCCTCCGGACGAAACACGGCGTTTCGGCGTTCAAAGACGGGACGGTCCGCTACGACATGACCGATCTGCCGGTGACCGCAGTCAAACCCGAGGAACTCGACGTGACCGCCGACCACTTCCGCGGGCTGGGCTACGAGACCGACATCAACGGCGACCCGCTGCGGCACGACGATCAGCTTGTCGAACTCAACGTTCAGGACATCGTCCTCTCGGACGGCGCGGCCGAACATATGCTGAAGACCGCGGACTTCGTCGACGACCTGCTGGAGCGGCTGTACGGCCAGCCCGCCTTTTACGACGTAGAGGAGCGCGACGACCTCGTCGGGGAGTTGGTCTTCGGGATGGCCCCACACACGAGCGCGGCGGTCGTCGGTCGCGTCGTTGGGTTTACCAGCGCGGCAGTCGGCTACGCGCATCCGTACTTTCACGCCGCCAAACGGCGGAACTGCTTCCATCCGGAGACCGAAATCAAATACCGAAACGTCGGCGGCGAATGGCAGTACGAGGATATACAGTCCATCGTTGAAGAGCGCCTCACAGATCCGGAAACGGACGATTTCGGCACCGAATTCCAAAAACTATCGGCGACGATCGAGGTGCCGTCGATTGACAGTGACGGTAACCGAACTGTCCAGCGAGTCGACGCTGTCTCGAAACACCAGTCGACTAACCACCTCGTCACCATCGAAACGGAACACGGTCGAGAGATTACTGTCACGCCGGACCACACCATGCTCCGGTGGGATAATGGCCCACAGGAAGTCGACGCGATGGCACTCGAAGTCGGTGACACGGTCCCGGCACCGAGCAGTCCTAACCGGGAGCCGGTGACTGGTTCCGACAGCAGCGAGCCGATCGAGTTGTATGGTGACGGTGGGAACATGCTGGTGGACGAAATCACGTCGGTACAGTACGTCGAAAGTGATATCGACCACACGTACTGTCTGACTGTTACAGAAACGAACACACTCGTCGCAAATGATCTATTTACTGCGCAATGTGACGGCGACGAAGACTGTGTTATGTTATTAATGGACGGCCTTTTGAATTTTAGCAGAGAATTCTTGCCAGATAAGCGCGGTGGGAGGATGGATGCACCTTTAGTGATGTCCTCGCGAATCGACCCCGCGGAGATCGACGACGAGGCCCACAACATGGACATCGTCGACACCTACCCACGAGAGTTCTACGAGGCCACGCTGGAGATGGCCGACCCCGAGGAGGTCGACATCCAGATCGGCGAGGACACCCTCGGCACCAAAGACCAGTACCGCGGCTTCGACCACACCCACTCGACGACCGACATCCACATGGGGCCGAGTCTGTCGGCCTACAAGACACTCGGCTCGATGATGGACAAGATGGACGCCCAACTGGAGTTGGCTCGCAAACTCCGGGCGGTCGACGAGACCGACGTGGCCGAACGCGTCATCGAATACCACTTCCTCCCGGACCTGATCGGCAACCTCCGAGCCTTTTCGAGCCAAGAAACCCGGTGTCTCGACTGCGACGAAAAGTACCGCCGGATGCCGCTCTCTGGAGAGTGCCGGGAGTGCGGCGGCCGGGTGAACCTCACCGTCCACGAGGGCTCTGTCAACAAGTACATGGACACCGCTATCGAGGTCGCCGAGCGGTTCGGCTGCCGGGAGTACACCAAACAGCGCCTGCGGATCCTCGAACGCTCCCTCGAATCGGTCTTCGAGAACGACAAGAACAAACAGAGCGGCATCGCGGACTTCATGTAGCGGGTGGGAGACGTTCCCGAACCCCCTCCGTTTCGAGTGGAGATCGTCGATCGACGGGCCCGGTCGACCATCCGGCGTAGGGACGCCGACCACTCGCGGCGTTTTTGCGGTCGGCCTGCCACTACCGGATATGGAGATCGTCGTCTTCGGTGCCGGGAGTCTCGGGAGTCTCGTTGGGGGACTGCTTGCAGGAACTCACGACGTGACGCTGGTCGGTCGATCGGCCCACATGCGGGCAATCGAAGCCGACGGCCTCACCGTTGGCGGTGCAGTCGAAACGACGGTGCGACCCCGGACCACGACCGACAGTGAGGGGTTGAGCGGGGACGTGGTGCTCGTGACGGTGAAGGCCGGCGACACCGCCACGGCCGCCGAGGCGCTGTCGACCGGCAGTTTCAATACCGTTTGCTCGCTGCAGAACGGGTTCACCGAGGAGACGCTGGTAGCCGAACTCTCGGTGCCGGTGCTGGCGGGGACGGTGACCTACGGCGCGCGACTCCGCGAGCCCGGTCACGTCGACTGCACCGGCCGCGGGACGGTTACCCTCGGTCCCTACACGGAGGACAGCGCGGCCGACGACGCGGCGGCAGCCGAACGCGCCGCGGCGGTCGGTGAGGCGTTCCGGGCGGCTGACATCGAGACCGATGTCCGCGAGAATATGGCGAAGCAGCGCTGGGAAAAACTCGCGGTCAACGCGGCGATCAACCCTGTCACCGCGCTGGCACGGGTCGAAAACGGGGCGGTTTGTGAGGAACCACTGTGGCCGGTCGCCCGGCGGGCCGCCCGCGAGACGGCCGCCGTCGCTCGGGCATCGGGCGTCGACCTGAGCGACGACACCGCGGTCGAAGCCGTACGGACGGTCGCGGCGTCGACCGCGGCCAACCGCTCGTCGATGCTGCAGGACGTCGACGCCGGGCGGGTAACCGAGATTGAGGCGATCAACGGTGCCGTCGTCGAGCGCGGTGCTCAGTACGGGGTCGACGTCCCGACGAATCGGCTGCTGACGGCGCTCGTCAACGGGTCGAAACCGCGATAAAACAGGTCAACACCATTCTGCGAGTACCGGCGCGTCGCTCTGCCGGACCGACACCCACGCGTCGTCGCGACTAATATCGGCGATAATATACGACGGGCTCCCGGAGGCGCCATCGATCGATGCCATCACCTCGGCGTCCGAGCCGTCGGCAACAGGTGTGTGTTCCTGTGGCATGGTTGACTGTCTCATCCAGATACACATAAACGTGTCGAAAGGGAATGTAAACGAGACACCACTGCGGGCCGCCGGCGTTCGGATGATACAAGAGGCTGGCCGACGGTACGCGAACTATGCACGTAGTCGACGCGATGACGCCACGGTCGGAGCTGGTGACCGTCGAGCTGCCCGGCACCCGCGATGACGTTCTGGAGTACCTACAGGAATACGGCTTTTCATCGGTTCCGGTCGTCAAGGAACGTGACGGAGCGGAGATCTATCGCGGCTTAGTCTCCCGGGACGACCTGATCGACAGCCCCGACGAGGACCAGTTGGCGCTGCTGATGCGGGACGTGCCGACGATCACGACCGACGCGGACATCCACGCCGCCGCGAAGCTCATGCGCGAGGAAGCAGCCCGGCGCGTCCCCGTCCTCGACGCTGACGACGACGAACAGCTCCGTGGGATCATCACGCTCACGGATATCGTCCGGGCGATCGCCCGCGAAGAGATCGACGGCGAGACGCCGGTCGGCGAGCTCGCCAGCCGGGATATCAACACCACCTACGTCGACACGCCGCTGCCGGTCGGCGAACGCGAGATCTACTACGCGAACGTCCCCTACACCGTCGTCCTCGACGACGACGGCGAGATGACCGGCATCCTCACCGAGGTCGACATCGTCGAGGTCGCCCGTGTGGTCGAAGGCGAAGACGACACCGGCGAGTCGATCGCCGAACAGGACTCCGAGTGGGCCTGGGAGGGAATCAAGGCAGTTGGAAATAGCTACTTCCCGACCCGGAACGTCGAGATCCCGGCCGAACCCATCGCCGAGATCATGACCGAGGACGTGGTGACGATCTCCCGGACCAAGACGGCCAAAGAGGCCGCCCAAGCGATGATCACGAACGATATCGAGCAGATCCCGCTGTTCGCCGGCGGCGACCTCGTCGGGATGGTCCGGGACATCGACCTGCTCGGGGGGATCTGATGGCCGAGCAGCACGACCTCATGGAGCTGGCCAAACGCCGCGGCTTCTTTTTCGGTTCGAACGGGGCCTACGGCGGGACGGCGGGCTTCTACACGTTCGGCCCGGAGGGCGCGTCGCTCAAACACAACGTCGAGTCGGCGTGGCGCGACCGGTTTACGGTCCGGCTGGGTAACGACGAGATCGAAGCGCCGACGATCATGCCCGAGGCCGTCTTCGAGGCCTCCGGCCACCTCGATGGGTTCGACGACATGCTCGTCGAGTGTGCCGAATGCGGCGAGAGCCACCGCGCCGACCACCTGATCGAGGACGCCGTCGAGGACATCGAGGATGCCGAAGCTCTCGGCGTCGACCGGGTCGAAGAACTCATCCGGGAACACGACCTCGCGTGTCCGACCTGCGGGGCGGCCCTCGCCGGCGAGCCGGTCGAGGACTTCAACCTCATGTTCGAGACTTCGATCGGCCCCGGCTCGGGCCAGACCGGCTATATGCGCCCCGAAACAGCACAGGGAATCTTCGTGGAGTTCCCGCGGCTCAAGGAGTACGCCCGCGGCCAGTTGCCGTTCGGCGTCACCCAGATCGGCCCCGCCTACCGCAACGAGATCAGCCCGCGGCGCGGCATCATCCGCGTACGCGAGTTTACACAGGCCGAGTTGGAGCAGTTCATCGATCCCGAGGAGGACGAACCACCCCTTGGAGAAGTCGACGACGTCGGCGTGAGGCTCTACCCGGCGAGCGAACAGCACGCCGACGACGGCGGCTACGTCGACACCACGATCGGCGAGGCCGTAGCGGAGGGGATCATCGGCTCGCCGTGGGTGGCCTACTACCTCGGCGTCGCCCAAGAGTGGTACGAGCGGGTGGGAGTCGACATGGATCGCTTCCGCTTCCGCCAACACCTCGGCGGCGAGCGGGCCCACTACGCGGCCGACTGCTGGGACGCCGAAAGCGAGATCGACGGCAACTGGATCGAGATCGCCGGCTTCGCGTACCGCGGCGACTACGACCTCAGCAAACACGGCGAGTACTCCGGCGACCGCTTTACCATCTTCAAGCGGTACGACGAGCCCGTGACGGTCGAGAAGGCAGTCGTCGACCCCGACATGTCGGCCCTCGGGCCGGAGTTCGGCGGCGCGGCCGCCGACGTAGCCGAGGCACTGCAGGACCTTGCCGAAGACGATCCCGACGCCTTCGATAGCGACGAGGTGACCGTCGACGTAGACGGGGAGAGCTACACCGTCGACACCGAGGTCGCCAACTTCTCGATCGAAGAACAGACCGAGTCGGGCGAACACATCACGCCTCACGTGGTCGAACCCTCCTTCGGGGTCGGGCGAACGGTCTACACCCTCTTGGAACACGCCTACCGCGAAGACGAGGTCGACGGCGAAGAGCGGAGCTATCTCTCGCTCGCACCGGAGATGGCCCCCACCGACGTTGCGGTCTTCCCGCTTGTGACCAACGACGACGAGTTGGTCGGCGTCGCCGAGGACGTCGCGGGGTCGCTCCGGAAGGCGGGGCTGTCGGTCAGCTACGACGATTCGGGCTCGATCGGCCGCCGCTACCGGCGGCAGGACGAGGTCGGCACCCCGTTCTGTGTCACCGTCGACAAGGACGGCCTCGAAGGCGACGGCGGGCCGACCGTGACGCTGCGGGAGCGGGATTCGGCCGCCCAGATCCGACTCCCGGTCGACGACGTGGCCGCCGAGTTGGCGGCGCTGCTGGCCGGCGACCGGGAGTTCGAGGGACTCAGCCAACGGTACGACGACGTCGACACCGACGTGACGACGGCGTGAGCCCACGATGAGCGAGTACGGTCGGCGGGCGGTCCACGTCAGCGGCGCGGGGATGCCACTGCTGTACCTGCTGGATCTGGCGACGTGGACCCAACTGCGGCTCTTCATGCTCGGGGTAACGGCCGTGGCCTTCGCCTTGGAGTTCCTCCGGCTCGTCGTCGGGCTGAACCACTGGCTCTACGACGAACTCACCCGGCCCTACGAGGCCGACAGCGTCGCCGGCTACGCCCTCTACATGCTCAGTGTCACGGCGGTCACGGTGAGCTTTGGCCCGAGCGTCGCGCTGCCGTCGGTGTTGATGCTTGCGGTCGCCGATCCGATCAGTGGCATGATGAGCGACAACGGGGCCCACGAACACAAACGGCCGGCCGTGGTCGGCGTGACCGCCGGCCTCTGTTTCCTGCTCGCGGTGCCGTTTACGGTTGCCGCGAACGGCCCTGCGGTGGGAATCGCCGCCGCTGTGGGGGGTGCGCTGCCCGCGGCGGTCGCCGACGGGATCAAACCGATCGTTCGGGGCGTGGCCGTCGACGACAACCTCACCATTCCGCTGGTCGCGGCGGTCGGCATCGCCGGAACGTGTTGGCTGCTGGGTGTCGACACCGGCGTCGACCCGCTTTGGCTGTAGAGTGATCGACCGCGGTTGGAGCCGATAGCCCGTGGCCGTCTGTCGGGCGGCTGTCTCGTGGTGCCATTCGTCGACCACCCGAGGAACCGAAGCCCATTTACTAACTAATCAGTAAGTACGAGGCGAGAATGGAATCGGAGACGACCGAAACGATCATCCGGGCAACCGGTCGGAGTCTCTGTGAGTACGGGTATGCCGACCTGACGATGCAGCGCATCGCCGAGGCGTCGTCGGTAACGACGGCGGCGATCCACTACCACTTCGACACGAAAGAGGAGCTTTTGAACGCGTTTCTCGACGATCTGGTCGACCGGTTCGAACGACAGGTCGACTGTGAGGCGGCCGATCCCCGCGACCGGCTCGCAGGGTTCCTCGATTCGGTGTTCGATTCGGAGGCCGACGACGAGTTCCCCATCGCACTGATGGAGCTGAAGGCCCAGGCCCCGTTCCACGAGACCTACCGCAGACGGTTCGTCGAGCTCGACGATGCGGTTCAGGGAGTCGTCGCCGACGCCGTCGACGACGGGATCGAGGCCGGCTACTTCGAACCGGTCGACGCCGACGAAGTCGCCCGGTTCGTCAGCACCGTGATCAACGGCGGCCACCTGCGACAGGTCGCCCTCGGCGAGGATCCCGGGAAAACCCGACGGGTGATCGAGAGCTACTTCGAGACCCAACTCGGCTGGAGTCCGGAGGGTAGCGCGTGAAGATTTTCAAAGGCCAGGAGGAACTGGAGTTGACCGAGGGCGGCATTCTCAAGCCGCTGGTGTATCTCTCCTTGCCGATCGTGGTGACGAACCTGCTGCAGACGGCCTACAATCTGGCCGATACGTTCTGGCTCGGGCGCTACTCGACGGAGGCGCTGGCGGCAATATCGTTCGGCTTCCCGATGGTCTTTCTGCTCATCTCGCTGGGAATGGGGCTCTCCGTCGCGGGGAGCGTGCTCGTCGCCCAGCATACGGGGGCTGGCGAGACCGATCAGGCGGAGTACGCCGCCTCCCAGACGGTCACCTTCGCCGTCGTCGGCTCGCTCCTGTTGGGGCTGGCCAGCTACCCGCTCATCGAGCCGTTCCTCGCGTTGCTCGGGGCCTCACCCGAAGTGCTGCCGGGAGCGACCGCCTACATGGAGGTCATCGCGCTGGGCTTGCCCTTCATGTTCGGCTTCTTCGTGTTCATCTCGCTGATGCGGGGGGCCGGCGATACGATCACGCCGATGGTCGTCATGTTCGGCACGGTCGTCATCAACGTCGTCCTCGATCCGTTCCTCATCAACGGCTGGGCGATCGGCCCCGTAGCGTTTCCCGAACTCGGGATCGAGGGAGCGGCGATCGCGACCGTCTTCTCGCGGAGTTTGGCGATGATCGTCGGGATCGGAATCATGCTGTCGGGGCGGCGGGGGATCCGGATCAACGCCGTCGACATGTGGCCGGACGGCGAGTATCTCCGGAAACTCCTCCGGATCGGCGTTCCGGCCAGCATCGAGGGAACCGGTCGGGCGCTGTCGATCAACGCGCTGTTGGTCGTCGTCGGGCTGTTCTCGACGGCCGTGGTCGCAGCCTTCGGGATCGGCACGCGGGTGCTTTCGGTGATCTTCCTGCCGGCGATCGCGGTCGCCCGCGGCGTCGAAACGATGGCCGGCCAGAACATCGGGGCGGGCAACTACGACCGCGCCGAGGCGGCCAACTACCTCGCGGCCAAGGGGCTGTTCGCAGTACTCGGGTTCGTGGGCGTGCTCATCTTCCTCGTGCCGACACCGATCGTGAGCGTCTTTACCGACGATCCCGCGGTGCTTTCGGAGGGGTCGACGCTGCTGCGGTACGTCGCGCTGTCGTTCGGCTTTACCGGGATCATGCGGGCTTTTACCGGCGGATTCCGCGGGGCGGGCAAGACGCTCGTCGCCGCTGCGATCGCCATCCTGACCCTCGGGGGGATCCGGCTGCCGGTCGCTTACGTCGCCTCGCAGTACCGGCTGCCGATCCCCTACGCCGAGTTGGTCTACGGCGTCGAGGGGATCTGGACCGCCTTCTTCGTCTCAAACGTCGCCGGCGCGGTCATCGCGTGGCTCTGGTTCCGGCGCGGGACGTGGCGCGAGGCCGACGTCCGGGGGCCACCGGAGGGACTCGACCAGCCGGCCGACCCCGGCGAGACCGACGCCGAAGGACTCGACGCCTCGGCGGACGACGACTGACCGATCGGTAGTCGACGACGCTTTGCTATCTCGTGTGACCATAGCACACGGCAACAGGGATCACGCAACGGTTTTGTACCAGAGCCCAAAACGCTCTGGTAATGGCAGTGAGTCGTCGACCGAATCCGCTCGCCCTCACCCGGCAGCGGCGGCTGCGGCGACTACCGCGAGCGGGGCGGCCATACGTGGCCGACCTCGCCTCGTTTTGACGACCGAGCCTATGATTTTGGTTCGGCCGTCGATTCGTTCTACGAGACCTCGTTTTTAGGCGCGTAGCTTGCTCTATACCACTATTTTCGAAAATTAGAAGCGCTGAATTTAAGTTCCATAACTCACAGAGGGTAGGTAATGACAAAGCGTGTGGCACTGGCGTTCAGCGGCGGTCTCGATACGACCGTCTGCGTGCCGGTTCTCGAAGAGGAGTACGGCTACGACGAAGTGATCGGCGTGACGGTCGACGTCGGCCAACCGGCCGAGGAGTTCGAGGAGGCCCGCGAGACGGCCGAAGCCCTCGATCTGGAGCATCACATCGTCGAGGCAAAAGAAGAGTTCGCCGACCTCTGTTTCGACGCGGTTCGCGCGAACGCGGACTATCAGGGCTACCCGCTCGGGACCGCGCTGGCCCGTCCCGTGATCGCCAAGGCGATCCTCCGCGTCGCACAGGAAGAGGGCTGTGACGGCATCGCCCACGGCTGTACCGGCAAAGGCAACGACCAGCTGCGGTTCGAGGCCGTCTGGCGCGCCTCGGATCTCGAAGTCATCGCGCCCGTCCGCGAGATGGGGATGACCCGCAACTGGGAGATCGAGTACGCCGACGAGCGTGACCTCCCCGTGCAGGCGGGCAACGAGGGCACGTGGTCGATCGACACCAACCTCTGGAGCCGTTCGATCGAGGGCGGCGATCTCGAAGAGCCAGACCACGTCCCCGGCGAGGAGATCTACAACTGGACCACCACACCGAGCGGTGACACCGAGGAGATCGAAATCGCCTTCGAGAACGGCTACCCCGTGGGGCTCAACGGCGAGTCGATGGAGCCGATCGAACTCATCGAGGAACTCAACGAACTGGCGGGCTCCTACGGCGTCGGCCGCACCGACACAATGGAAGACCGCATGCTCGGGCTCAAGGTCCGCGAGAACTACGAACACCCCGCGGCCACCACGCTGCTCAACGCCCACAAGGGGCTCGAATCGCTCGTCCTCACGAAGGAGGAACGCGACTTCAAGGCCCAAGTCGACGCCGAGTGGAGCCAGAAGGGGTACGAAGGCCTCGTGGATGGCCCGCTCGTCGCCGCGCTGGAAGGGTTCATCGACGAAACCCAGAGCAAGGTCACCGGCACGGTGACGATCCGCTTCGAGGGCGGCCAAGCCCGTGTCGTCGGTCGCTCCAGCGAGTACGCCGTCTACTCCGCCGACGCCGCCTCGTTCAACACCGAGACGGTCGGCAAGATCACCCAGGAAGACGCGACGGGTGTTGCCAAATACCACGGCTACCAGGACCGTATCGCGGCCCAAGCCGAGAAAGCGGCACAGGACGCCGAGACGAAGACGGCCGCAGACGGCGGCAACGAGGAATAATATGGCCGGAGACTCGACAGACAGCGACGGGGCACAGGGCGACGAGACGGTCGTCCGCCGGGACCGCTTCAGCGGCGGCCCGGCCCGCGAGTTCCTGTCGAGTCTCGCTGGCGACGAACGGATTTTTGAGGCCGACTTGGCGGTCGACCGCGCTCACGTCGTGATGCTCGCCGAACAGGAGATCATCAGCGACGAGGAGGCAGGCACGATCCTTGACGCGCTCGCGGATGTCGAATCAGCTGGCCACGGCGCGCTCGGCGGCGGGGAAGACGTTCACGAAGCCATCGAGTCGGCGGTCATCGACCACGTCGGCCCCGACGGCGGCAAGATGCACACCGCCCGGAGCCGCAACGACGAGGTGGCGGCCTGTATTCGCTACCGCCTGCGCGCGGACCTGTTGGAAGCCGCTGAGACGACCCTCGGACTGCGCGAGACGTTGATCGAGGCTGCTGCCGAGCATACTGACACCTTGATGCCCGGCTACACACACCTCCAGCCAGCCCAGCCGATCACGGTCGGCCACTTCCTCATGTCGTACGCGTCGACGATCAGCCGCGATACGGCCCGCCTGCTGGATGCCTACGACCGAACCAACGAGTCGCCGCTCGGCGGAGCCGCGTTTGCAGGCACGCCGTTCGATATCGACCGCGAGCGCACCGCCGCGTTGCTCGGCTTCGACGGCGTGGTGGCGAACTCGATGGACGCCTCCTCGGCGCGGGATTTCCTCGCCGAGTCGACGGCGGCGCTGGCGACCCACGCCACGACACTGTCGGGACTGGCCGAGGACATCATCATCTTCGCCAACAAAGGGTACGTCGACCTCTCGGACGACTACAGTTCGACCTCGTCGATCATGCCCCAGAAGAAGAATCCCGACACCCTGGAGTTGACCAGAGCGGTGGCGGGCGACGCCATCGGCGAACTCACGGGGTTGTTGTCGACGCTGAAAGGGCTCCCGCGGGCCTACAACCGCGACCTGCAGCGGGCCCATCCGCACACCTTCCGCGCAGTCGACGCCGTCGTCGAAGCCTCGGCTGTGGCGGCCGGAGCGGTGTCGACGGCCACGTGGAACGAATCGCTACTGGCCGACGAGGCCGGAGCGGGCTTTTCGACGGCGACCGGGATCGCCGATCTGCTGGCGATGGCCGGCCTCCCGTTCCGCACGGCCCACGAAGTGGTCGCACTGGCCGCCGAGGAAGCCGAAGACGCCGAGACCTCGGTCTCGGCCGCACTGCTCGATTCAGCCACCGAAGAGGTGCTCGGCGAGTCGTTGTTCGAGTACGTCGACCGGTCGGCCGTCGAGTCGGCGCTCGACCCCGCTCAAAGTGTCGACAGCCGCGATTCGCAGGGCGGCCCGGCGGCCGCGGCCGTCGAGTCGAGCATCGCGGGCGCACGCGAGACGCTCAGCGCCGACAGCGAGGCACTGGCCGACAGACGCAGTGCGCTTGACGACGCCGAAACGGCCCTCCAGGAGGCGGTCGACGAGTATGTGTAGGCGACTGCGGCGACCCCCGCTTGGGGGCAACACACCAACATGAAATTCAGCCGAGGATTTCGCCAAGCCGTCGACGCCCGATAACACTCCCGTAGTGGCTTCTCCGTTTATTGTAAAATTTCAAACAAGTTCGATGTGTTTAAGTATATAGGTAGGCAACGAGTGGGTACGCACATGACAGACGCAGAATGTCCGGAGTGCGGGGCTGAGGTTTCCCTGCACGACGACCTGGAAGTCGGAGAGATCATCGACTGTGGAACCTGCGGTGCCGAACTCGAAGTGATCGCGGTCGACCCGCCGGAGCTCGATACGGCCCCCGAACTCGAAGAGGACTGGGGCGAGTAAGTTTGGCGACGACCGCCGCGGTGGCGTCTTCACGCCAGATCATACACCTATGAACATTGGAATTCTTTATTCGCGGATTCGGAAGGACGAGAAGCTCCTGCTGAGTGAACTCCGGGAGCGGGACCACGAGATCACGAAGATCGACGTCCGGAAACACCAGTTCGGACTCGACGGAACGACCGCCGATATTGAAGACTTGGATATCGTCGTCGACCGCTGTCTGTCGACCAGCCGGTCGCTGTACGCCACGCGGTTCATCGACCACTACGGAGTTCCGGTCGTCAACGGTCCCGAGACCGCCGACGTCTGTGCCGACAAGGCCAAAAACAGCCTTGCGCTCGACGACGCTGGCGTGCCCACACCCGAAACGAAGGTCGCGTTCACGACCGACTCGGCGATGGAGGCCATCGAGGAGTTCGGCTACCCCTGTGTCCTCAAGCCAGTCGTCGGCTCGTGGGGTCGACTCATGGCCAAAATCGACTCGAAGAGTGCTGCCGAGGCCATTTTGGAGCACAAGAAGGTGCTGGGTCACTACGAGCACAAGGTATTCTACATCCAGGAGTTCGTCGACAAGCCGGGGCGCGATATTCGCGTCCTCGCTACTGACGGCGAGCCGGTCGCCGCGATGACTCGCAGTTCGGACCACTGGCTGACCAACGCCGCCAAAGGCGGCGAAACCGACGACTTCGGCCTCGACGACAGAGCCTTAGAGCTTGTCGAGCAGGCCAGCGACGCGGTCGGCGGCGGCCTGCTCGGCGTCGACCTGATGGAGGTTGGCGGCGAGGAAAGCGGCGAATATACTGTCCACGAAGTCAACCACACCGTCGAGTTCAAAGCCCTCGATAGCTGTGTGGATATCGACGTGCCCGCCGCGGTGGTCGACTGGCTGGAATCGAAAGCCGCGGCCGAAAACGAGGAGCTGACGACCGCATGAGCGAGGAGACTTACACCGCGACGGTCATCGGCGGGACGGGGTTTACCGGCGGCGAACTCCTGCGCCTGCTGGCGGGTCACCCGAACTTCGAAATCGAACAGGCCACCAGCCGCTCGAAGGTCAACAAGACGGTGGGCCACTCCCACCCCAACCTTCGGGAAGTGGACCTGCGGTTCAGTTCGCCCGACGACCTCGAATCCGTCGACGTGATCTTCGCGGCGACGCCACACGGCGTCTCGATGGAGCAGATCGACACCTTCTACGAGCACGCCGACACGGTAGTCGACCTCTCGGCTGACTTCCGCCTCAACACGGCCGAGCAGTACGAGGAGTGGTATGACGGCCACAGCGCACCCGAATACCTCGAAAAGAGCGTCTACGCGCTTCCCGAGTTGACCCGCGAGGAGTTGCCCGGCGCGGAGCTTATTGCGAGTGGCGGGTGTAACGCCACCTCGACCATCCTCGGCCTGAAACCGCTGTTCGACGCCGATATCCTCAGCGGCGACGAGGATATCGTGGTCGACGTCAAAGTCGGCTCCTCGGAGGGCGGGGCGGGCGGCGGCGCGGCATCGAGCCACCCCGAGCGTTCGGGGATCGTTCGCCCCTACGCGCCGATTTCCCACCGCCACGAGGCCGAGATCGAGCAGTTCCTCGGCATCTCGGTGTCCTTTACCGTCCACGCGGTCGACATGATCCGCGGTTCGTCAGCCACGTGCCACGTCTTCCCCGGCCAACCGGTTTCGAAGGGCGACCTCTGGCAGGCCTACCGTGGCAGCTACGAGGACGAGCCGTTCATGCGACTCGTCGCCGGCGGCGGTGGCGTCTACCGCTACCCCGAGCCGAAGGCCGTCGCAGGGACGAACATCGGCGAGGTCGGGTTCGAACTCGATCCCTCGAACAAGCGTATCGTCGCCTTCTCGGCGATCGACAACATGATGAAGGGCTCGGCGGGCCAAGCGATCCACGGCGCAAACGTCGCCCTCGGCCTCGACGAGACCGCAGGCCTCGACTTCGCGGGCCTCCACCCAGTCGGCGCACCATAGCGCCCTCGACTTTTCACTATGACCGGATACATTACAGATTCGCGTACTGCTCGTATTTCGGAGCCACGCACAGACGACCAGTCGACCGAATCGGCCACCCCACAGGTGAACCAGTTTGCGACCGACGGTGGCCGACGGCCCCCGGTCGTGGTGAAAATCGGCGGCGCGAAGGCCGTCGACCCCGAAGGCGCAGTCAGTGATATCGCGAGCCTCGTCGACGAGGGCCGCGACGTGGTCGTCGTCCACGGCGGCTCAACAGCCGTCGACGAGACGCTCGAACGGATGGGGATCGAACCGACCTACGTCGAAACCCCCGGCGGCGTCACTGGCCGCTTCACCGACGAGGAGACCATCGAGGTCTTTGAGATGGTAATGGCCGGCAAGCTCAACACCGAACTGACGACGCTCTTTCGTAATGCGGGCGTCGACGCGCTCGGTCTCTCGGGAGTCGACGGCGGCCTCTTGAGTGGCCCGCGGAAATCCGCCGTTCGCGTGCTTGAAGACGGCAAAAAGAAGATCAAACGCGGCGACCACTCCGGGAAGATCACCGACGTGAACGACGAGCTACTGACCGATTTGTTGGCGGATAGCTATACGCCGGTCGTGAGCGTGCCGATGCTCGGCGAAAACAAGGATGGGTCGGTGACCCCAGTGAACGCCGACGCCGACCGCTCGGCGGCCGCAATCGCGGGCGCACTCGGCGGTGAGCTTATCATGCTGACGGATGTAACCGGAATCTACGAGGATCCGGACGATCCGGAGACGTTGATCGAATCGGCGTCGACGCCCGACGAGTTGGACGATATCGAAGCGGCAGCGGAAGGATTCATGACAAAGAAAGTGATGGCAGCGACAGAAGCACTCGACGGCGGCTCTCCGGCGGTCTATATTGGAGACGCCAACAGCGATACGCCGGTGACCGACGCGCTCAGTGGGAGTGGGACGACGATCCACCGTAGCGTCTTAACGGAGGAGGTCGACCAATGAGCGGGTTCGTCTTCTCGGAGAAACCGATCGAAATCGCCGACGGTGACGGCGCGTACGTCACCGACAGCAACGGCACCGAGTATCTGGATATGGGCGCGAGCTACGCCTGCGTCCCCCTGGGTCACGGCCACGAGGCCGTCCAGGAGGCCGTAAGTGACCAGCTCTCGAAGATCACCTACGTTCAGGCCTCCTACCCGGTCGAAGTCAGGACGAAACTGTACAAACTGCTCGCCGAGACGGCCCCGAAGACCGTCGACAAGGTGTGGCTCTGTAACTCCGGGACGGAAGCCAACGAGGCGGCCCTGAAGTTCGCCCGGAGCGCGACGGGAAACTCGAAGATCATCGCGACCAAACGCGGGTTCCACGGCCGGACGATGGGCGCGCTGGCGACCACCTGGAAGGACAAATACAAGCAACCCTACGAGCCGCTGATGGGTGATGTCGAGTTCGTTCCGTACGGTGATACTGAGGCGATGGCCGAAGCGGTCGACGACGAGACCGCCGCGGTAATCATCGAACCGGTCCAAGGCGAAGGCGGGATCAACCCCGCACGCAAGGAGTACCTCCAGCGTGTCCGCGTCGAGACCGCGACCAGCGGGGCGGCGCTGATCTTCGATGAAGTACAGACCGGGATGGGTCGAACCGGCACGCTGTGGGCCTCCGAGTGGGCCGACGTGGTGCCGGATATGATCACGAGCGCGAAAGGCCTCGGCAACGGGGTCCCGATCGGCGCGACGCTCTGTCGGGACTGGATCGCCGACAACTACGGCTCCCACGCCTCGACCTTCAGCGGCGGCCCGGTTATTTCCGCGGCCGCCCATGCGACCGTCTCGACGATCGTCGACGAGGAGATACCAACCCACGCCGCCGAGATCGGCGAGTACATGATGGGCGAAATCGAGGCCGCCGTCGAGGAACACGAGCTGCCGGTCCGTGACGTCCGTGGCAACGGGCTAATGGTCGGCGTCGAAACGAAACGCGGCGCGAACCGTGTGCTGCGGGAGCTCGCGCTTGAGCACCAAGTGTTGGCGCTCCCGGCTGGCCGGACAGTTGTGCGACTGCTGCCGCCGCTCACGATCAATAAAGAACACGTCGACACGGTCGTCGGCGCACTGACGGAGGCGCTGTCGTAATGGCGGTCGGCACCGACGCCGACGCGGTGCTCGATCACCCCGCCGTCGACACCGAGGGCCGCAAACTCCTGACAGAACTCGTTTCGATCCCCTCAGTATCCGGTGACGAGACCGAGGCCGCCGAGGCGCTGGCGGCATTCTTCGAAGCCCACGACCGCGAGGTGTGGCTCGACGACATCGGCAACGTCCGTGCGCCGGGCGACGATACCGTCCTGCTGACCTCGCACATCGATACGGTGCCCGGCGATATTCCGGTCGAGATCAAAGACGGCGAGGAGGGACCCGAACTCTGGGGCCGCGGCAGCGTCGACGCCACCGGCCCGTTGGCGGCGATGGCGATCGCTGCAGTGGAAACGGGGGCCTCCTTCGTGGGCGTCGTCGGCGAGGAGTCGACCTCCCGCGGCGCGTGGCACCTCATCGAGAACCGCGAGGCACCCGACGCGATCATTAACGGCGAGCCATCTGGCTGGGACGGGATCACGCTTGGGTATCGGGGCTTGCTTGAGGGAACCTACGTCGCGACCAGCGAATCCGGCCATACCTCCCGGCCCGACCCGAACGCGATCCAGCACGCCATGAGCTGGTGGGAGCGCGTCGAGGACGTGTTCGAACCTGACGAGTGGATTCCGGTCTTCGAGCAGGTGACCACCAAGCCCGTCGAGTTCGAGGGCGGCATCTCGGTCGACGGGCTGTCGATGGAGTCGACCATGGAGTTCCAGCTTCGGGTGCCGCCGGAGCGCACCCCCGAGGAAGTCCGCGAGCTATCGGACGCCGAACTGGAGACAGGGACAGTCAACTGGACGGAGTTCATCCCGGCGGTGATGACCAGCCCCCGCAGCGAGGTCGCCCGGCTGTTCCGGGTGGCGATCCGCGAGCAGGGCGGCGATCCCCGGCTCCTGAGAAAGACCGGAACGGCAGATATGAACATCTACGCCGAGGAGTGGGGCTGTCCCATCGTCTCCTACGGCCCCGGCGACTCGAATCTCGATCACACCCCCCACGAACACCTGCCGCTTTCGGCGTTCGACCACTCGGTCGAGGTCTTGATCGAGGTCTGCGAACAGCTCGGTGTCGGCGAGAACACCACACCAACGGAGCAAGCCCAATGAAGGCGAACGACTTTCTCGACATCGACGATCTGTCGGCCGACGAGGTCGACGCGGTACTGACGCGTGCAGCGGCACTGAAACACGGCGAGGACGACACCCAACTGGCCGACCAGACGCTGGGGATGCTCTTCGAGAAGCCGAGCACCCGGACCCGGATCTCCTTCGAGACCGGGATGACCCAACTCGGCGGCCATGCCATCTTCATGGGCCCCGACGACATCCAACTCGGCCACGGCGAACCACTTAAAGACACCGCCCGCGCGATGGGCCGGTACGTCGACGGGATCATGGCCCGCCTCTTTAGTCACGAGGACGCCGAAATCCTCGCCGGGTACGCCGACGTGCCCGTGATCAACGGCCTGACTGACGATGCGCATCCGTGTCAGACCCTTGCGGATCTGCTGACAATCCGCGAGCGGTTCGACGACGACGTCCAGGTCGCGTGGGTCGGCGACGGCAACAACGTCGGCCAGTCGTTCGCGATCGGCTGTGCGCTGGCGGGGATCGACCTCACGGTCGCGACGCCATCGGAGTATCCGATGGACGACGCGGTGGTCGACCGGGCGACCGAACTCGGCGGCGAGCCCGACGTCTACACCGACCCCGAGGCCGCCATCGAGGGTGCGGACGTGATCTACACCGACGTCTGGGTCAGCATGGGCGAGGAGGACGAACGCGAGGAGAAACTCGCCGCCTTCGAGGGGTTCCAACTCAACGAGGACCTGCTGGCGGGCAGCGACGCCGAGATTATGCACTGCCTCCCAGCCCACCGTGGCGAAGAGATCACCGACGCAGTGTTGGAGAGCGACAGCTCGATCGTCTGGGAGCAGGCCGAAAACCGGCTCCACGCCCAGAAAGCGCTGTTGGTCGAACTGCTTGGATAGTCGGCTCCCTCCTTTTAAAATAGTTCAGTAGTCGTCGACTACCGACTGGTAAACACCGGGTACAACAGCCCTAACAGGCCGCCGTAGACGACGTGGCCGACGAGGCTCATGGGATTGATGTTCGGGACCGGTGGGGTCGCTGGCAGGACTGCGCCGACCCAGATCGGCATGACGACCGCCCCGAGGATCGCCCAGAGGACGATGCCGTAGCCGACGCCCGCCACGAGGCTCTTGCCAGGAGTGTTCGTGTACTGGGGGGCCGCGTCAGCGAGACCAGCGAAGACGACGCCGAGGACCGCCGAGTGGGCCATGTGGATCGTCCAGCCAGCGAGGCCGCCGCTGAAGCCGTAGAGGCCGGGGATCGCCCCGCCGATGATCTCGGGCATCATGACCGACATCAGGATGCCGAAGACGAGACCGCCGCCGAGCCCCGCGATCACGCCTGCTTTCCAGTCCGCCAGATCTGCCACGAGTGCCGTTCGAGTGGAGGTTTTGGTTGCCATCTCGTGTGAGACGACGCGCAGAAAGCGGAAAATACTGCCTCGGCACGGCGCGGTCGACGCACTCCACCACAACAGTTAGGAGACCGCCGAGAGCATCGCGCAGCTATCCGGCAACCGTGTCAGTCAGAGTGGTCCCCGCCGTCGGGCGTTTCGATCCCCGGCGGCAGGCCGAGGTGTTTGATACCAGTCCAGTCGGTGATCTCGAACCGATATACGACCGTGGGCTCGTCGACGCTAGCCTGTCTGAACACCTCAGGTCGCCACTGTAGGTCCATTCGGTCGAGGACGCCCGCGAGTTCGGCCTCGGGGACCTCGCTCAGCCGGCCGGTCAGCAGGGCGCTCCGCCAGTTGAACGGCGTCTCGGCGCTGTAGACGAGAAAGCGGGCAGTGTCGACGGCCCGGCTCAGATCGTGTTTGCGGCTCTCCCCGCCGAGGACGTAGACGAAGTACAGCGCATCGTCGCCGTCGTACCAGAACGACAGCGGCCGGAGCACCGGGACGTCGTCGGTCGGCAACGCGAGCACGCCAACGTTTCGACTCGACAGAAAGCTCCGGATGTTGGCGTCGGTCATCGGCTCCATCCCGTATTCGGCGAGGTCGTCGACGGTCATAGGGAGGGAAGACGGGCGAGAAATCCATAAGCGGTCGCTCCCGCCGGAGTACGAGACAATCGATGAAAGCGACCGGTCGCGGCCGACCACTTTCACCGCGGCCACCACACGTTTTACTTCGGTGACGCCAAAGGGAGGGCTGTGGCAGCCATCGACGACGAGTTGCGGTTCTTCCCGTACGCCGAGCCCTACCCGAACCAGCGGGAGGCCATCGACCGGATCGCCAACTCGCTGGACCAGCGCCGGGACGTCCTCTTAGAGGGCGCCCCCGGCACCGGCAAGACGCTGTCGGCGCTCGTCCCCGCCTTAGCCTACGCCCGCGAGCACGACAAGACGGTCGTCATCACCACCAACGTCCACCAGCAGATGCGGCAGTTCGTCGCCGACGCACGGGCGATCACCGACACCGAGCCGATCCGGGCGGTCGTCTTCAAAGGTAAGAAGCAGATGTGCCACATCGACGTGGGGTATCAGGAGTGTCAGAGCCTCCGGGATACGACGCGGGAGTTGGTCGACACCGAACAGGACAAAGCGGAGTTGGCCGCCCGCCAACAGGAACTGCTGGATGCGAGCAAGGAAGGCGACACTAGCGCCACGGAGGCCCGCAGCGCGGTGATGGACGAACTCGATTCGGTCGAAGACGAACTCGACGAGTTGCGGGGCGGCAACGTCTGTGACTACTACTACAACAACCTCACCGACGACACCGACGACTTCTTCGCGTGGCTCTTTGATGACGTCCGGACCCCCGACGACGTTTATAAATACGCTGACCAGCAGGGACTCTGTGGCTACGAACTCCTCAAGGAGGGGATGGAGGGCGTCGACCTCGTGGTCTGCAACTACCACCACCTCCTGGACCCGATGATCCGCGAGCAGTTCTTCCGGTGGCTGGATCGGGACCCGAGCGACGTGATCACGGTGTTCGACGAGGCCCACAACATCGAGGGTGCGGCCCGTGACCATGCCACCCGAACGCTGACTGAGAACACCCTTCAGTCGGCACTCGATGAGTTGGAGGATCTCGACGACTCCCGCGCGGAGCCGGCCCGCAACGTGATCGGGGCGTTTCTCGCAGCCCTGCGGTCGACCTACGACGACGCCCTCGGCTCGGCCTACGCCCGCGAGCAGGTCGGCGACAACTGGGAGGATATCACGGTCGCTAACGCGGACCGCCGGGACGACCTGACGCTGGCATTTTTGCAGCGCTACGAGGGCACGGGGATCGAGATCGAGACCGAACTCGCCGTCCAGTTGGGGAAGGTCCTCGACGAGGAGTACGAGCAGGCCTACAAGAACGGCGAGGCGACGACCCGGGCGGAGTGTCAGACCCTGCAGGCAGCGACCTTTATCAACACGTGGATGTCCGAGGGGACCGAACTCGGCCAACATCCGATGGTCGGCGTCCGGCGTGACGGTGCCACCGACGAGATCTACGGCCGCGCCGAACTCTATACCTGTATTCCACGCGAGGTCACGCGCGAGTTGTTCGACGAGGTGTATGCGAGTGTACTGATGAGCGCCACGCTCCGGCCGTTTGATGTGACCGAGGACGTCCTCGGGCTCGAATCGCCGGCGCGGTTGGCCTACGAACTCGGCTATCCCGAGGACCACCGCCGAACGTACGCGGTCGATGTCCCGCCGCTGTTCGCCAGCGAACGCGACGACCACGAGACCCAGGAGACGATTACGGCGACACTGCGGGACGCGATTCGGTTTACGCCCGGCAACACCTTGCTCTTCTTTCCCTCCTACTCGGAGGCCGATCGCTACTACGACCGGCTGGGCGGGAACAGCGTGCAGGACCACGGCCTCGGGACGCTCATGCTCGACGAGTCCGGCACGTCGACCGAGGAGCTACGCCAGCGGTTCGTCGACAGCGACGACGCCACCCTGCTGACCTCGCTGTGGGGGACCCTCACCGAGGGGGTGAGTTTCGACGGCGACGACGCCCGGACAGTCGTGGTCGTCGGCGTCCCGTATCCCCAGCTATCGGAGCGGATGGATGCGGTACAGGATGCGTACAACCGAGCGTATAGTGACAGTCGACGCCAGCGGGACGCCGGCTGGGCCTACGCCGTGGAGATCCCGACGGTCCGCAAAACCCGGCAGGCACTCGGGCGGGTGATCCGGTCGCCCGACGACTTCGGCGTGCGAATCCTGGCGGATCGGCGGTATACGAGCGCCGACATGGGCAAGTACAGCGTGCGGGACAGTTTCCCCGTCGAGGAGCGCGAGGAGCTGGTCGACATCGATCCGGCGAAACTGAAGTTTGCGATGCTGAACTTCTATCAGGACCACGACGCCTACGACGGCGAGCCACCGCAGCCCTGAGCCGACCGCCAAAGTGATGCCCGCGACAGGGAGCCGAGTACGACTGTCGTGTCGTCAGTCGACCGTCGGCCGCAGGAGCCGCACGACGATGCAGGTCCCGCCCGAGGCGCTCGGTTCGACGCCGACTCTGCCGTCGGCGCTCCGGACGATCCACCGGGTCAGCCAGAGTCCGACCCCCGAACTGTGGCTGAGCGGGGTTTCGGTGTCGGTGGTCAGGACCTCCCGTTCGGCGGGTGGGAGTCCGGGACCGTCGTCGGCGATACGGAGCGTCAGGTAGTCGTCGTCGGGCGTCGGCTCGGAGACGGTCACGTCGACGCGGGGCGTCGACGACGGGTTGTGGATGACGGCGTTCTCGAGGACGTTGTCGAGGGCGTACGGCAGCAGGTCGTGTGCCACCGCCGGGGCGGTCTCGGGGACGGACGCAGTCACCTCGGCCGACGGATAGTCGGCTTCGAGGCGACCGAGACGCTCGTCGACGATGGCACCGAGATCGATCGGCGTCACGCCGCCCTCGGCATCGCCTTCCAACTGGTCGATACAGCGTGCAGCCTCGCTCAACTCGGTGATGTTCCCGAGTCGTTGCTCCATCACGTCGACGTGGCGGTTGTCCGCGGGTAGCTCGTCGGCCAGCATCGAGAGATGGCCTTGGATGACGTTGATGTCGGTTCGGATGTTGTGCCGGAGGACACGGTTGAGCACCGAGAGTCGCTGTGCCCGCTGTTTTTGAGCCGTGATATCGCTGATGGCGAACGTCGCCCCGCTGAACCCCGCGTCGGTGTCCTGGAGCGGAGCGGCCCAGATGCGGACGTCGAGCACCGACCCGTTCCGGTGGCGGTGCTGGGCCTCGATGCCGGCCAGCGACTCGCCGCTCCGGAGTCGATCGCCGAAGGAGTCGGTGATCTCCGGTGTGGCCGTCAGACAGACGGGATACTGCCGGTTGTGCATCTCGGCCTCGCTCCAGCCGAACATCCGCGCCGCGCCGTCGTTCCACAGCTGGATCGCCCCGTCGGTGTCGACGACCACGATAGCGATGGGGACCGCTTCGATCACGGTCGTCAGCCGGTTGCCCAGATACTGGATCGCCGTCGTCAACACGTCGGCCTCGTCTTCGGCATCCAAGCGCTCGTTCAGTACGGTGAGACAGTCGACGAAGAGGTTCTGTGCCAGCTCCTCGCGGTCGTCCATCGCCTTTCGCTGGTAGGTCTCCAACAGCAGCTGCTGGGCGTCTCCGTGGCCTTCGTCCGCGAGCACACGAAAGAGTGCGCCGATCAACTGGTCGGTATGACCACCCATTTTAGGCTTGCCTAAAGGCTAGGGTGGGTTAACCATTTGGATACCGACGAGGCAGGATCGCTCGTCGTGGGTCGGTTTGATCGAAGCGAACGGGAGGAGACTCGTCGCCGGATTGGTATCCGCTGGCGGTCGCGTATCGGTTCAGGTGAACAGCCGTTCGGAGAGCGGCGCGAGGCGTCGACGGACGGTGACGAACAGTCCAGAGACCACCAGAACCGCCAGCAGTCCTCGCCGGAGCGTGCCCGTAGTGACAGCGAGGGCCGGCAGTCCGACCGCCAGCGCGACCAGGAAGTCTTCGGGCGCGCCGGCATACCTGACGAGTCGACGCGGTCGGAGCCAACTGTGCCGCCGGCAAGCACAGCAGTATTCGACGGGGCGTCAGTGCTACATCTCCGGATGAGGAGGCATCAGGCAGTGGGATAGACTGGGGATTCACAGCCGCACAGGACGGTTCGGTCGACCGGTTGACTGTCGGTGAACCTACAGCACGCGGAGCCGGTAGCCCTCGGCGGCCGTCTCGTCGGTCACCCGGTCGGCTTCGACGGCGGCGTCGAGGAGGTCGTCGACGAACGCTTTGGGTACCTCGACGCTGATGAAATCGGTGCCCTCACGGGCCGTGGTGAGGCGGGCCATCGTCCGGCTGGTACCGTCGTCGTTGTAGATACTGCCGACGCGCTCGCCGTCACGGCGAAAGCGGAGGGTCACGTCGGTCGGCTCGATCTCGTCGAAGCTCACTTCGAAGACCCGGTCGTCGCTCTCGATCCGGGCGAGCATGCGGCCGTCCTGTTCGGTGACGAGCTGTTTCACACCGCGAGTAGGGGCTCGGATCGAATAAATCGGGCGGTGGTCACGTCCGGTGGAATGTCGACTTCTCGGTGTTCGGAGCACGCAGCCAACTTCAGGACGCTCCTGCAAAATTTAGTGCGTGAAGTCGGCACAGTACCGTCGGTTCTTTCAGGTTCCTCCTGCTGACTCAGTTGTGCAGTGTAGATGCATACTGAGCCCGTCAAACCAGTTTAACTTCGCATACAGTCAGATGACGTCTCTGGTCGCCGCTTCAGCAAGGCAATGCCAATACCTAGTCCGAAGAGTCCGAAGACCAGTGTTGTTACGGCTGCCAGCATCGGTGACGGGGTGAATTGAACCCCAAGAACACCCCCGAATACGAGTGCGACACCGAACGGGATCTGCATCCGCAGCCATCCTCGAAAGTCCGCCACTGGGTCAGGATTCGGAACCTGCATTAGTTGTTGGTTTTTGAACCAGTATGATAAAGACTGAGGAGTGTCGCTGGGCAGTTTGGTTTCTGGACTAACCGCTCAGAGACTGGTTCGGACTCGATCAAAACTGCTGCTGTACACGCGGTCGCAGTCTCGCATATGAAAACAGATGTGAAAGTTCAACCGTCGACACACCGATCCACCGAGAGCCGCTTACAGGTCAGCGACGTCTTCGATGGCGTCGGTCAGTTCCTTGATCGACTCGACGTCGTGTTCGCCCATGTGACCGATGCGGAACGTCTTCTCGCCCAACTGCGAGCCGTAGCCGTTCGAGAAGACCATGTCGTACTCCTCGCTGACCTGCTCGATTGTCTCGGCGACGTCGATCCCCTGCGTATTTTCGATACAGGCGACCGTCTTCGACTCGTAGCCCTCCTCGGGGAACATGGCGAAGTGTTCTTCGGCCCAGTCCTGGACGTACTCGGCCATCTCCGTGTGGCGCTCGGCCCAGCCCTCGTGGGTTTCGTCGAGCATGCGTTTCATCTGCTTGCGGTAGGCCAGCATGATCGGGATCGCGGGCGTCGAGTGGGTCTGGCCCTTCCGGTCGTAGTAGTCGAGACAGCGCTGGAAGCCGCCGTACCACGACGCCTCGTCCTTTTCGAGCTCTCGCTCGTAGGCCTCGTCGCTGACGACACAGATCGCGAGTCCCGGCGGCATCGCGAAGGCCTTCTGTGAGGAGGCGAAGATCACGTCGATCCCGTGTTCGTCGATGTCGACGTAGTCGCCGCCGAGACACGACACCGCGTCGACGACAAAGTAGGTGTCGGGGTACTCGTCGACGACGTCGCCGATCTCCTCGACGGGGTTGCGGACGCCGGTCGAACTCTCGTTCATGACCGTCGCGACCACGTCGTAGTGTTTGTCGCTGTTCTCTAGTTCCTCACGGATGTCTTCGGGTTTGATCGCCTCGCCCCACTCGTATTCGAGCCGGTCGACGTTCTTGCCGAGCCGCTCGGCGACGTTGGCGTGGCGCTCGCTGAAGCTCCCGCAGGTCGGCACGAGGATGTTCTCGTCGACGAGGTTGAGCGTCGACGATTCCCAGAACTCGGTGCCCGAGCCCGTGAGGATGATGACCTCGTTGTCGGTGCCGAGGAACTCCTTGGTGTCCTCGACGATCGTGGTGTAGAGGTCGGTCATCCGGTCCATCCGGTGGCCGAACATCGGCTGGGCCATCTCCTCGATGACGTCCTCCCGTACTTCGGTCGGACCGGGGATGTACAGCGTCTTGTCGGGGTAGTCGTCGGTATACTCCTGTTTCTTGGTCACGAAATCCACCTTCTGGCTGTTTTTGGGCAGCGAGAGGCTATGGTAGTTTTGATACTGGTCTGGCGTCGACCGGGAGCGATCACCGCCACTGTCGACCGTTAGGAGAGGTCGAAGTGCTCGGCGGCCGTCTGCATGTCCTTGTCCCCCCGTCCACAGAGATTGACGAGGATGGTGTCGTGGCGGTCTTCTTGGGCCAGTTTCTTCGCCAGTGCGATGGCGTGACTCGGCTCCAGTGCGGGAATGATCCCCTCGGCCTGACTCAGTTCCTGGAACGCATCCAGTGCCTCGTCGTCGGTGATCGCGTGGTACTCCGCCCGGCCGAGCGACTGGAGGGCGGCGTGTTCCGGCCCCACAGCAGGATAATCGAGGCCCGCCGAGACCGAATGGTTCTCGGTGTCGTCGTCGATGACCTTCGTTTTCATCCCCTGGAAGATCTGGGGCTCCTCCTGTTTGGATTTCGACAGCGGCGCGGAGTGGTGGGAGTCGTCGGTGCCGCCGGGTTCCGCGCCGTAGAGCGCCACGTCGTCATCCAAGAAGGCGCTGAACAGCCCGATGGCGTTCGAGCCGCCGCCAACACAGGCGACACACGCGTCGGGCAGTTCGCCGTGGAGCTCCTGAATCTGCTCGCGAGCCTCTTTCCCGATCACCGACTGGAACTCCCGGACCATCCGCGGGAAGGGGTCGGGGCCGACAGCGCTGCCCACGAGATAGTGGGTCTCCTCCATGTTCTGGGCGAAATCTTCGAGGGCGGCGTCGACGGCCTCGGCGAGGCCCTTGTTCCCGCGGGTGACGGGTTCGACCTCCGCGCCCATCAGGCGCATCCGGAAGACGTTCATCTCCTGTCGACCGATGTCCTTGGTCCCCATGTAGACGGTCACGGGCATGTCGAGCAGCGCGCCGACCATCGCGGTCGCGGTGCCGTGCTGGCCCGCGCCGGTCTCGGCGATCAGCCGCTCCTTCCCGGCGTGTTTGGCCAACAACGCCTGCCCGAGGGCGTTGTTCAGCTTGTGGGCCCCGCCGTGGAGCAGGTCCTCGTGTTTGAAGTAAATGTCCGCACCGTAGATTTCGGACAGTGTTTCGGCGTAGAAGACGGGGGTCGGTCGACCGCCGTAATGTTTCAGATAGTACTGGAACTCCTCCTGGAACTCCTCGGTCGGCACGACCGAATCGAAGGCCTCCGCGAGTTGGGCGAGCGGCTCCTCTAGTGCTTCGGGAACGTGACGACCACCGAATTCTTCAAATTCACCGGACATGGAACAAAGACGGGTGGGTGTAAATATAGCTTTTATTATTATCAGCTATGAAGGATCGAGAGTCGATTGAGAGGGAGCGGCAGAATCGAGAGCCGACGGAGCGAATCGGGACGATCGACCGACTGTTCACCCGCTCAGAGGAACTGGAGGGGGACGACGGCGATGTAGGCGAGAACGCCGACGACGACCGCCCAGAACGCCACGTCACGGCGGCGGAACAGGTCGAACTCCTCGTAACACCCCGCGTTGAGGGTCCGGACGGCAAGACCGGTGATCACGAGCCCGCTCCCGAAAAAGACCGAGAGCTGTGGCTCGAAGCCGGCCAGCGAGGCGAGCCCGACGGCTTGGCCGATCGTGGCCAACCCGAACAGCCCGACGAGGTAGACGGCGAGTTTCGCACGATCCACACCCGAGTGTCAAATTAGAATAATATAGTATTTTCCATTACGTTCTGGGATGGTCGGGGTCCGGAAATTTAAACCCCGACAGCGGTCAAGGGGAGCCAATGAAGCCAGCCGAGATCCCCGGACTGCCGCCGGGGGTCGACGACCAACTCGCGGGCGAGGGGATCGAGGAGCTGTATCCGCCGCAGGCCGAGGCCGTCGACGCGGGCCTCACCGAGGGCCAGAGCCTTGTCGCCTCGGTGCCGACCGCCAGCGGCAAGACCCTGATCGCCGAGCTCGCGATGCTGTCGGCCATCGAACGCGGCGGCAAGGCCCTCTACATCGTCCCACTGCGGGCGCTCGCCAGCGAGAAGAAAACCGAGTTCAAGCGCTGGGAAGACCACGGGATCTCCGTGGGAGTCTCGACCGGCAACTACGACTCCAGCGAGGAATGGCTGGCGAGCCGGGATATCATCGTGGCAACGAGCGAGAAGGTCGACTCCCTCGTGCGGAACAACGCGGGGTGGATCGACCAACTCTCCTGCGTTGTTGCTGACGAAGTCCACCTCGTCGACGACCGGAACCGCGGCCCGACGCTCGAAGTCACCCTCGCCAAACTCCGGCGCATTAATCCGGGGCTGCAGGTCGTGGCGCTGTCGGCGACCGTGGGAAACGCCGACGAAGTCGCCGACTGGCTCGATGCCGAACTCGTCCACTCGGAGTGGCGACCCATCGACCTCCGGATGGGAGTGCATTTCGGCAACGCGATCAACTTCGACGATGGCAGCCAGCGCGAGGTCCCCGTCGAGGGGAGCCAGCGACAGACCGAGGCGCTGGTCGACGATACCCTCGACGAAGGTGGGTCGACGCTCGTCTTCGTCAACTCCCGGCGGAACGCCGAATCGGCCGCGAAACGGCAGGGCGGGGTTGTGGGGCGTCGACTCGATACCGACGAGAAAGCGGAACTCCGAGAGTTGGCCGAGGAAATCCGCAATGTCTCGGACACCGAAACGAGCGACGATTTGGCCGACTGCGTCGAGAACGGCGCGGCGTTCCATCACGCCGGACTGGCCAGCGAGCACCGAAGCCTCGTCGAGGACGCCTTTCGGGACCGCCTGCTGAAGGTGATCTGTGCGACGCCGACGCTCGCGGCTGGGGTGAACACGCCCAGCAGGCGGGTCATCGTCCGAGACTGGCGGCGTTACGACGGCGAGTTCGGCGGGATGAAACCCCTCGACGTCCTCGAAATCCACCAGATGTGTGGGCGCGCGGGCAGGCCGGGCCTCGACCCCTACGGCGAGGCCGTCCTACTGGCGAAGGACGCCGACACGATGGACGAACTCTTCGAGCGCTACATCTGGGCCGACCCCGAGGCCGTGCGGTCGAAGCTGGCTGCCGAGCCCGCCCTGCGGACCCACTTACTGGCGACGATTTCCTCGCGGTTTGCCAACAGCCGCGAGGGACTACTCGAATTTCTGGAGGCGACGCTGTACGCCACCCAGACCGGCGACGACGGGCGGTTGGAGAGCGTGACCGACTCGGTGCTGGCATATCTGGAGGCCAACGAGTTCATCGAGCGCGAGGACGGCACGATCCGGGCGACAAACATCGGCCACACGGTCTCGCGGCTCTACCTCGATCCGATGAGCGCCGCCGAGATCATCGACGGCCTGCGGTACGCCGAGGAGAATCGTGGCGAGGCATCGACGTCGACCGGCGGAAGCCAGCGCGAGCGACCCGCCGCCGATACAGCTGACGACGCGGCAGGAGCATCCGGTGGCTTCGTCTCGGCGAGCGACCTTCGGGATGGAGACGAAACGGAGGGCGATGGTGAGTCGACTGGTGACGCCGATACGGAAAGCCGAGAGCCTGCACGACCGAGCCCACTCGGGCTCTACCACCTCGTAAGCCGGACGCCGGATATGTACGAGCTCTACCTGAAATCGGGGGATCGGGAGACCTACACCGAACTCTGTTACGAGCACGAATCGGAGTTTTTGGGCCGTGTGCCGTCCGAATACGAGGACGTGGCCTTCGAGGACTGGCTGGCGGCGCTCAAGACGGCCAAGCTGCTCGACGACTGGGCCAGCGAGGTCGACGAGGATCGGATCACCGAACGGTACGGCGTCGGACCGGGCGACATCCGCGGCAAAGTCGAGACCGCCGAGTGGTTACTGGGCGCGGCCGAGCAGTTGGCCGGAACGCTGGAACTGTCCTCGACGGTCGCCGTCCGGGAGGCGAAAAAGCGGATCGAGTACGGGGTCCGCGAAGAGTTGATCGACCTCGCAGGGGTACGGAACGTCGGCCGCAAGCGCGCCCGGCGGCTGTTCGAGGCCGGGATCGAGAGCCGGGCGGACCTGCGGGAAGCCGACAAGGGGGTCGTGTTGGGGGCGCTCCGGGGTCGACAGAAGACCGCCGAGACGATCCTCGAAAACGTCGGTCGGGAGGATCCCTCGCTGGAAGCGGTCGAAGCGGTCGAAACCGACACCGCGGCAGTTGCGCGCGAGGGCGACGACCGGACTGAATCGGACAGCGAAACCGACGCCGACCAGTCGAGTCTGGGTGATTTCTGATGGCACTCATCGACGGACACGCCGAGATAGACGATCTGGATGAGTTCGTGACCGAAATTGGTCGGATCGGCGACGAAACGGGGTCGACGGTCCAGTTGTTCGACGCCGACTACGTTGCCGGAGAGCGGCACCTCCGGCGGGCCGTCGAGATGGCGAATCGAGCCGTCGACCGCGGGTCGGCGATCGCCCGCGATCCGGCAGTGGAGGTGTTGCTGTATGCGGCCGGCCGACGGCAGATCAATCGGGCACTCGAAACCGGGGTCGGCGAGGAATCCCAAGCGGTCGTTGCCGTCGTGGACGGCGGCGACGAGGCCGCAGCGGTCGCGGCCGTCGAGGCGTTGCTGTCGTCGACCGACCCCGTCCAATGGGGCGACAGAGAGACACTAACGGAGTTTTTCGATATCGGGGATGCGGAGTTAGCTGTCGTCGACGGCGACCTCGAATCGGTCGTCCTCGAACGGGTCGCACTGCTGGCGGTCGAAGGGTAGCGCCGGCGAGCGTATATCGAACCCCCCTGTTTCGGCTGGAGAGCTGTTGGAGGTTGTGAACGAGAGAGAATAGTTCCACCAGGATTCGAACCTGGGTCGTTGCCCCCAGAAGGCAACAGGATTGGCCACTACCCCATGGAACTGTGCGCATCCGGTAGAAGCAGGTGAGTTTACAAAACCGTGTCGGTTCGGCAGTCGACTGTGTCGACGACCCACGGGTCGGGTCAACAGGCGAGCGCCGAATCAGCACCTATTAGGTCGCAAGCGAGCCACTCGCCTGTATGTACATCGGCCGCTTCATCGTCGTCGGACCGGGACTCGGAGCCTACCGCGTCTCCTCCCGGTCGTTTCCGAACCGACAGATCACCGACCGTGAGGGCACCCTGACCGTCGGCCCAACCGAAGACGCTCCCGAGACCGACAACCCATACGTCTCGTACAACTGCGTGCGAACGGTCGACGGCCCGGCCACGGAGGGCGAAGTCGCCGTCGTCGGCAACGGCTCCCACGTCGACCCCGTCGCCGAGAAACTCGAACTGGGCTACCCGCCGCGGGACGCGCTGGCCGCGAGCCTGCTCACACTCGACTACGAGAAGGACGACTACAACACCCCCCGGATCGCAGGCGTCGTCGCCGCAGAGGAGGCCTACATCGGTACCGTGCGCCACGACACGCTGCTCGTCAAAGCGGTCGACGAACCGACCCTCGTGGCGACCTACGAGGAAAACAGCCCCACGGCCTACGATCTCGACGCCGCAACGGCCGCCGACGCCGCGGCGGAACTCTACGAGGCAGCGTACGAACACGCGGTCTGTGCAGCCGGTGTCGAAGTCGACGACGGCGCGACGTACGCTATCGAAAACGGCGAGTAGTCGGCAGTAGTCGTCGCATAACCGGGAGTAGTCAGCACCTAATCGGGATCAGTCGACGAATTCGTCGACGACTGCCTGTCCGACGCGAACGGCGTTTTCGATGCCGAGATCGAAAACGTCGGCCTCGATGCTTGTGGCTGGATCGCCGCCCGCCGGTTCGCGGTCGAAGTTGGCTGCTGCGCGGATACTGAGATACTGATCGAGCAGGTCGAACCGGTCGAGCGCCGTGGCGGTGCCGGCGTCCTCCATTTGGGTGGTTGCGTAGTCGTCGATGCCATAGGAGTCACAGAGCGCGTCGACCTGTTGTGCCGTCGTCTCGCCGTGATACACTTCGTCACCACAGACAGTCGGACCGACGTCGACTGCGGGGGTGCGGGAGTCGTCGTACCGCTGGCGGATTTCTGTTGCCCGGTCGCTATCGGCTAGCTGTACGTCGCTGGCGGCCGCCAGCGCGCGGTCGACGAGCGACTCATCGAGGTGCCAGAGGTAGTCGTCGGCGAGCCACTGCATCCGGCCCGTCGTCTCGCCGATCCGGAGTTTGATGTCCCAGTCGACCACGCGGTCGGCGACGAACACCGAGCCGAGCGTGCCCGCAGCGGGCCGACAGCCGGCGATGCCGACCGAGAGGATCGTGGCATCGCCGAGGTCGACCGCTTGACCCGCGGCGAGCGCACTGACGGTCGTGGCCGCGGCGGCCTTCCCGATGCCGGTCGGCGCAACCGCGAGGCCGGAGTTAGTCGCGTAGTACAGGGGATAAGGGAGGCCCGCGAGGGCGAGTTCGCGGTCGAAATCGTACCGGTCGAGCCACGGGTCGACCTCGCTGGCGTCGCCGGTGTACTCCGCGTCGGTAAAGGCCGGAAGTACGACGGCTTCGGGGGCGACGGTTGCAGGGGAGTGCGTCATACCGACCGGTCAGTGCGGGTGACAAAGAGCGTGGGGGTCGGAGGGCGGAGGTCTGCGGGGCGGTCCAAGGGTCACGGACCCAACGAATTTCCGACGCTCGACCATACGGGGAGTATGCGCTTCGGCGTCATCTCGGATATTCACGGGAATCTGCCGGCTCTCGAAGCCGTGTGTGAAGCCATGCCGCCGGTCGACCGCGTACTGTGTCCGGGCGACGTGGTTGGGTACAACCCGTGGCCCGCGGCGTGTGTCGACCGGCTGCGGGAGTTGGGCGCGGTGACCGTCCGGGGGAACCACGACCGGGCGGTCGCCTTCGACGGCGGCCGGGGGTTCAACGCGATGGCGAAAGCCGGGGTTCGGTACGCCCGCGAGCAGTTGGGCGAGGCCGACGTCGAATGGCTCCGGTCGCTGCCAACCGAGCAGTTCGTCGCCGACGGGCGGGTCCACGTGGTCCACGGCCACCCGGAGGACCCCGACCGCTACACCTACCCGCGGGAGTTCGCGGCGTCGATGCTCGGCGACGGTGTCGACGTGCTGCTGCTTGGCCACACTCATGTTCAGGGCGTTCGGCGGTTCGACGACGGTGTCGTCTGTAATCCGGGAAGCGTCGGCCAGCCGCGGGACGGCGACCCGAAAGCGGCCTTCGCGGTGCTGGATCTCGACGAAAACGAGGGGACGGCGACCGTCGAAACCCATCGAGTCAGTTACGACGTCGACCGCGTGGTCGAGGCCGTCGACGAGGCGGGGCTCCCCCGAGAGATCGGCACCCGATTGCGGTCGGGGAGGTGATCACGCGCCTGCGGTCGAGGGAAATGACACACAGATTTATCAGATTACAGTTACTGGTGGAACTATGGTATCACCAACACTCCTACAGGGAATACCCACTAACCCTGGAGAGCTATTTGCACAGTACGGGGATGTCGTACTCGCGTTTGGCATCCGGATACTCACCTTCGTCGTCGCCTTCGTCGTGCTCTATCGGATCGGCAAGTCGGTGTTCGTCCGGATGGTCAAACGGGCACTCGACTCCCGTGAGTTCTCCTCGGCGGTCGTCAGTCTCGGCTCGTCCATTGCCGGGGCGGTCGCCCTGTTCGGCGCGGTGGCGGTCGCGGCGGCGGTCGCTGGCGTCGACGCCATCCTGACGGCGTTTGCGACGATCACCGGCGCGCTCGCGTTGGGTGTGGCGTTCGCTGCGGGCGACATCATCGAGAACTTCGTTGCGGGAATCTTCATTCTCAAAGACAAACCGTTCGAGGTCGGCGACCACATCGAGTGGGACGGCAACGACGGCATCGTCCGGGAGATCGACCTCCGTGTCACCAAACTCGATACGTTCAACAACGAGCAGGTGACGGTGCCGAACGGCGATCTGGCCAACTCGGTCGTGATGAATCCGGTCGCCAACGAGACCCGCCGGGTGCCGTTCGACTTCGGCATCGAGTACGACGCCGACATCGAACTGGCCCGTGAGATCATCATCGAGGAGGCCCACAAGATCGACGGCATCCTTGACGATCCCGAACCGACCGCGCCGGTCACGGGGCTCGCGGACTCGGCGGTCGTCCTCAACGGTCGCGTCTGGATCAACCCTCGAAAGACGGGTGCTGGCGGCGTCAAAAACCAGTGGGTCGAGGCCGTCAAAACGCGTTTCGACGCCGAAGGCGTCGGGATGCCGTACCCCTACACCGAACTCACCGGCTCGATCTCGGTCGACGGCATCGAGACCGCAACCGCCGAGGCAATCAGCGACGACTGAATCGAGCGGATTCCTTTTTCGAAGGCGGCAGTCGGCTCAGACGTGGTCCTGAACGATTTCGAGCGTTTCCTCGCGGTCCTCCCAGTCGACGAACAGTGCGACCGAGGTTGCGCTGGTGATCACGTCTTGGAGGTTGATGCCCGCGTCGGCGATCGGCGTCAGGATCGACTGGATGATCCCCGGTCGGTTGGGGAGTTCGCCGCCGGTGACGCGGATGACCGCGACGCCGTCCTCGACGGTCACACTCGAGAGGGTTGTCCCGCCGACGACCTCCTCGTGGAGCAGTGCTTCGGCCTTCTCGGCGACCGACTCGGTGACGTAGAACGTGATCGAGTCCATCCCGCTGGCGACCGCGTCGACGTTGATCTCGGCGGCCCGCAGTGCTTGGGAGAGATCCGCAAGGATGCCGGGACTGTTGCGGATCGCCCGGCCGGCGACGGTGAGGCAGGCGAGTTCGTGTTCCTGCATGTCGATGAGGTTCTCGAACTCGCCTTCGATCTGGGTGCCGCCCGTAAGGAGGTCGCCGTGCTGGTAGTGGACGACCCGGACACCGAGGTGTTCGTGTTTGTACGACAGGGCACTCGGCGCGACGACCTCCGCCCCACGGAACGAGAGGTTCCGGAGTTCGTCGACGGAAATGCGGCCGACGTTGCGTGCACCCTCGACGACGCGGGGGTCGCCGGTCATGACGCCCTCGACGTCGGTGACGATCACGACCTCGTCGGCGTCCATGTAGTTGCCGAGCATGACCGCGGTGGTGTCGCTGCCGCCGCGGCCGAGCGTGGTGATCTCGCCGGCGTCGTTCTGGGCGAGAAAGCCCGTGATGACCGGGACGACGCCGTCGAGTTCGCCCGCGAGGTCGGCAGCGCGCTGTTTGGTGGCCTCGACGTCGACCTCGCCGAGATCGTTGGTGATGATCGGCCACTCCTCGCTGCCGGGTTCGAGGAAGACGGCGTCGACGCCGCGTGCGGAGAGCGCGGCCTTGAGCATCCTAACGCTAGTGCGTTCGCCCATCGAGACGATCTCGGCACGGTCGGCATCCGAGGCCTCGAAGTTGATCTCGTCGAGCAGGTCGTCGGTCGTCGACCCCATCGCGCTGGCGACGACCGCCAGTTGGTGGCCCGCCTCGACGGCGGCGGCGATCGAGTCCGCCGCACGGTTGATCCGGTCGCCGCTCCCGAGACTCGTTCCGCCGAACTTGGCGACGAGGCGCATCAGGCGGCCCCCCGCAGGCACGATACGTCACTGCGACCGTCGTAGGTAGCTTCCGTGTCCGTGGTAAACATGAACGGTCATAACATGGGGTCCCGCATAACGTTGTTCACTTCCGGAAGAGTCGACGAACGGAACAATCAGGGCCGCAAACCGAACACGCGCCGACCGACCGGCGGGATGTGACGGAATAATCGGACGAAAAAGCAGGAAATCCGGGCCCGGAAACGAAACGGGCGGGTGGAAGCAGGACCGATGGTGCGGCTCAGCTGTCGCCCCAGCTGTCGGGAACCTCGATGACGTAGCGGCCGTCCTCGCGGAGCGAGATGATGTACTCCTCGCGGTCGTACAACTCCATCAGGTTCAGTTCGTACTGGCCGGGGCTGACGATCCGGATACTCTCGAACTGGTCGTTGAGTTCCTTTCTGAGTTGGTCGAGGTTCGACTCCGATCGCTCCCCTTCGGATGTCGACTGCTCGGCGGCCGGTGTCGACTGCTCGGCGGGTTGCCCATCGGTCGGCTGTCCGTCGGCCGGCTGGTCGGCGGTCGGTGGCGACTGCCCGGCCGGCTGGTCGGGGGCTCCGGAGGCCTCCGACGACTCGGTCGACGGCCCCATCGCACCGGCGGCGGTTATCTCCGAGGAGTCGACCACGTCCGAACGAGCGGTCGACTGGGCCGGCGATTCGCCCGCCGCGGCGGCGGGCTCCGCGGAGCCGGCTTCGTTATCGTCGCCGAACCCCTCCGTTTCGGGTGGAGATGTCTGACGGTCGGCTGATGCAGTCTCGGCGGGTTCAGGGTCGATCGTCACCGACTCTCCAGTCGACGCGTCAGGTGAGGAGTCCGCCGAGGAATCGGCGGCCGGCTCGTCGTCAGTGGTCGATCCGGACGGTTCGAACTGGAACTTGTTGCCGCCGCAGTCCGGACAGCCCGACAGCATCTCCTTGGAGCCATCGGGGAAGGTACGGCCGCAGTTGGTACACTGGTGTGGCATAGACGCTTACTTCCGGGAGACCAGCGCGCTGATGAGCTGTTCGTCCTTGTGGAGCGTCTCGATCTGGTTAGCCGGACCGATCACGGTGAGTTTCTTGGTCGACTCTCGGCCCATCAGGCGGTCGAGAAAGCTCTGGTCGGCTGTCTCGGCGCGGGGGTAGCTCTCGATTTCGATTCCGGAGAAGTCGTCGGGGCTGATCTCGGTCATCGTGACCTCGATGAGCTTGGACTCCTCGTCGGGAGAGAGTCCCTCTTCGAGGATGACGATGTTTCCCTCGCGGACCCCATCGAGGATGAGCCGTATCTTCTCCATGCTCCGAAGCCCGGCCATCCGCGAGCCGCTAATGAGGTCGATCTGGACGCCGTCGTTCGAGTCGGGCGTTGTCTCTGGCATTATCCGAAGTACTCCGCGATCTTGTCGTAGACCTCGTCCATGTTGTTGCCCTCCAGCGCCGACAGCGGGACCGTCTCGTGGTCGGGGAAGGCGTCGGCGACGCGTTGGACGTCCGACTCTTCGAGGTCGGTCTTGTTGGCGAAGATGAGGACGGGGAGTTCCCGGCTCTCGATGATCCCGATCAACATGGTGTTGACCTGCGTGAAGGGGTCGCTCGTCGAGTCGAGCACGTAGATCACGCCGTCGACGTCCTCTCGGAGCCAGTGCATGGCCTCGGCGACCCCTTCGGTCGCCTCTCGGGAGCGCCGGATGGCGTCGTCCTTCTCCATGTCGTGGTCGAGGAACTCCTTGTAGTCGACCTTCGTGGTGACGCCGGGCGTGTCGACGATGTCGATGGTGACCGACCGTCCGTTGCGCTCGATGTCGACGCCCTCCTTCCGGCGAGCCCGCCGCGTTTCGTGTGGAACGTGGCTCTCGGGACCGATAGCGTCGCCGGTCCAGTCGCGTGCGATACGGTTCGCAAGGGTCGTCTTCCCGGCGTTTGGCGGTCCGTAGATGCCGATCCGCTTCGGCTCTGCGGACGCAAACAGCCGGTCTGTGACCCGTGAGATGCTGTCTTTGAGGTTCGTTATCAGACCCATCGTTGAAGCTCCCGCACCCCCCGCATCCGCGCGTACAGAGGAGCGTATGGCACATGGTGGCTGCCGTGTCCACTTAAGCACTGCGTCAGACAGGGGTCGACCGACAGCCGTATTACGGTGGCTACCGGCCGATCGTGGGTGTTTCAACCGGTTTTTCCGACTCGCATGGAGTGTCGACCGGTCGTGAGTGTCGGTGATCGATGACGGTCAGTGGGAGACGAGAGCCGATCGCTTCGACAGTACGCGGGAGCCCCGGAAGGACCTCGTAGTCCGACAGACTGTCGGTTTAGAAATGTAGATCGAACAGTAATTATGGCTCGAATTGGTGACTATCTCGGAAAGGTCGATTAGCAGATAGCTTACTCGGGTGACAGGTACCGGGCGAATCCCGGCCTAGCCCCCCACCCCTTCGTTTCGAGTGGAACACGACACAGGCGCCTGGCGGTCGAGGGGTTTCGCGTCGACTAGAAAATTGCTAGACTAGTCGTACTCTCATACAACAATGAACGGTCTATATCTAAAAGAATAGTAGAGCAGTGCGGGTCCTGTTTAAGCGATTAGAATATAAAGATTTTGCTTATATAGGAACAGTTATTGGCTCACCCCCTACCCTCCCTCGTGCGTTTCCAGTTGAAACGAAGGGGTGGGGGGCTAGGCCGAATAGTTACCTATCCGACAGTACGGGTCGGCACAGTTTCGTGTCGGCTCCGTCCGCTACTGCGATGACTGTTCCTACGACAACCATTTTCGCGACAATCATTTCCACGACGATTATTCCCACGATAATGGTTCTCGCAACTACTTCCCACCCGACACCGGTTATCAGGTTGTTGTTTCCCGTGACACCGTTTCGGTCGCCCCGACCTGTACGTCGACTCGAAACGGAGGTGTCGACGGTCCACTCGACCGGACACCGAGACAGCGGTCCCGATCCGAACGTGTGTCAGTCCCGGTCCGGACGTGTGTCAGTCCCGGTCCGGACGTGTGTCGGTCGACCCGCGTGCGTGGAACAAGGTTATAGTCTCGACTCCGAAACGTCACGTCAATGGACGACGACGCGGACGGCCGGGTCTACTACGTGATCAGTGACCTCCACATCGGCGGCGACGAGCAGTTGGAGGACGTCGAGTTCCTCGACGAACTGCTGTCGTTTCTCGACAGCCTCGCGTCGACCGACGAGAACGCCGAGCTGATCATCAACGGCGACGCTTTCGGTCTCTGGGAGTTCACCACCGTCGAGGGGCTCGAGAAGTTCGACGTCCTCGAGTCGACCTACCCCGAACTGTTCGCCCAACTCCGAACGACCGGTCGGAACATCGATATCACCCTCCTGCCGGGGAACCACGATCACGAACTGGCGGCCTACGACGCCTACGTCGACCGGTTTGCCGAGTACAACGTCGACCTCGTCCAGGAGCCCGCGATCGAACGCCGGGTCGGCGACCGGCTGATCCACTTCGAACACGGCCACCAACAGGACCCCAACAACCGGATCGACGACTGGGGGAACCCTCATGCCACCCCGCTGGGCTACTACTACAACACGCTTGTCACGAGCCGCGCCGGCCAACTCTCCGATCGGGGCCGCTACAACTGGCTCAAGGACGTCCAGGCGGTCACGCCTACCGAACGGATGCCCGTCTGGCTCATCTCGAAGTACTTCTACCGGGAGATGAACCCGGTCCTCCGCTACTCGCTGTTCCCGTTCCTCCTGTTGTTCAACATCAGCGCCCTGCTGGCGGTCGTCGCCGGCCTCGATCTCCTCGGCATTTGGTCGCTGCCGGTCGACTGGACGGCCGCGTTCCTCGAGCAGTTCGGCCGCGCCGGCGACCTCGCGTGGCTCCTGTTGTCGATCAACGTCAGCGTCACCGGCCTCCTCCTGCTGGTGGGGATCCCCCTGTACTTCATTCGTCGGGACGCCAGACAGACGATCAACCGGTTCGGCGTCTTCGAGACCGAACTCACCGTCGACGCCGAGGCCCCCTACGAGGCGGCCGCCCGCGAGGTGTTCGACGAGACGCCCGAAACGGCGATCTTCTGTTACGGCCACACCCACCGCCCGATGGTCAAGCGGGTCGACGACGGGGTGTTGGTCAACACGGGGACGTGGCTCAAGCGACTCCACCGCCGTGACGGGATCATCGGGATCCTCCCACCGGTCTTCTACCCCTCCTACGAGCTGGCGACGGTTCGTATCGCTCCCGCCGCCGACGGTGTGGCCGTCGAGTACCACACTATCACCAAACCCAGTCCGGCCACCGAGGAGCTCACGCTCACGGAGCGGCTGTTTACCGTGGGGCGGGAGCCCGAATCCGACCTCCCCGACCGGACGGTCATCGAGGGGGCGACAGGCGCTCGGCCGCCGCCCGAGCCGGCGGTCCAGGAACTCGACTGACCGGACCGAAGGGAGAACGTTTTTGTACTCGGTGTGCCTCTGCTTCGTCTGCATCATCTGGACGTCCCCACGCCACGCCGACGAACGGAACGCCCCGCTTACGGTCCCTCCGGTCGGTTTGGTGTGGTACGTACCACGGGTTCCACCCGAAACAGGGGGGTAGCATGACGAAGGACACAACTGACTCGGAGCCGGAGTCGGCCGCCGACGCCGACGAACCGACCGCCGCCAGAGACCGCTCAGCCACGTCGACCGACCTCGATTTCGATACCGTACTCGACGACGAGGAGGAAAGTCAGGGGCTGTTCGACGATCTGCTGGCCAGCGAGCCGATCTTCGAGAACAAGGAGGTCCTTCGGCCGTCCTACACGCCCCACGAGCTCCCCCACCGGAACGATCAGATCAACCGCATGGCGACGATCCTCGTCTCCGCACTTCGGGGCGATACCCCCTCGAACATCCTCATCTACGGGAAGACGGGGACCGGCAAAACCGCCAGCGCGAAGTTCGTCAGCCAGGAGCTCGAATCGACTTCCCAGAAGTACGACGTCCCCTGCGAGGTCGAGTACATCAACTGTGAGGTCACCGACACCCAGTATCGGGTGTTGGCCCAACTCGCGAACAAGTTCATCGAGAAAAACGAGGCCCGCATCGAGTCGAAAATCGAGCGTCTCGAGACGGTTCGGGACCGTTTCCAGTCGACCGACACCCCGTCTGATCCCACCGGCGAGCCCGACGACACCGACGAGGAAATCCGCTCGCTCGCCGCCGAGTACGACGACGTCGCGGCGGTCGACGACGAGATCGACGAACTGGAAGCCGACCTCGCGGAGCTCGATCCCGTCCCGATGACCGGGTGGCCCACTGATCGCGTCTATTCGACGTTTTTCGAAGCCGTCGACTACCACGAGCGGGTGGTCGTCATCATGCTCGACGAGATCGACAAGCTCGTCGAGAAAAGCGGCGACGACACCCTCTATAACCTCTCGCGGATGAACTCCGAGCTCACCAACTCCCGGATCTCGATCATGGGGATCTCCAACGATCTCAAGTTCACCGACTTCCTCGATCCCCGCGTCAAGTCCTCGCTGGGCGAAGAGGAGATCGTCTTCCCGCCGTACGACGCCACACAACTCCGGGATATCCTGCAGCACCGCGCGGACGTGGCGTTCAAATCCGAGGCCCTGACCTCCGACGTGATTCCGCTGTGTGCGGCCTTCGCCGCTCAGGAACACGGCGACGCCCGGCGCGCGCTCGACCTCCTTCGGACGGCGGGCGAACTCGCCGAACGGAGCCAGGCCGATCTCATCGAGGAGACCCACGTTCGGCAGGCACAGGACAAGATCGAACTCGACCGGGTCGTCGAGGTCGTCCGTACGCTCCCGACTCAGAGCAAGATCGTCCTCTTTTCTATCATCCTCCTCGAAAAGAACGGGGTCCACAACATCAACACCGGCGAGGTGTTCAACATCTACAAGCGGCTCTGTGAGGAGATCGACGCCGACGTGCTCACCCAGCGCCGGGTGACCGACCTCATCAGCGAACTCGATATGCTCGGGATCGTCAACGCGGTCGTCGTCTCGAAGGGTCGCTACGGCCGGACCAAGGAGATGAACCTCTCGGTGCCGATCGACGAGACCGAGGCCGTCTTGCTGTCGGACTCCCGGCTCGGCGACATCGAGAACGTCCAGCCGTTCGTGCAGGCCCGCTTCGACAACGACTGATCAGCCTAGCAGTTCGCGTCGACCGACGGCGTAGGCTCCGCTGGCCCCGATCGCACCGAGTCCCGCGGGCACCAGCGACCCGAAACTCGCCGCCCCGGTCAGCGCCAGTCGGATGTAGCCGACCTTCGGGAGCCGAAGCTGTGCGATGCCGGTGATCCATCCCGGTTTGACGACCGGCGCGATCCCGTTTGCCTGATCGTACTTCCCGTTGCTCGCCTCGTTGTCCCCTTTGGTGATGTAGCCCCCGTGGGGTGCCGGGCAGTTGTTCAACTCCTCACAGCTGTCAGCGGAGACGTAGTCGGGGTTCGCCCGGTCGTACCAGTTTTCGCCCGCCTCGACGGAGAAATGTGCCCGGTGGATGATCGGCGGCCCGAGCGAACCGGGATCCTTGTAGACGACCACGCTTCCCGGCTGATTGAACGACTCGTGGCCCTCTCCGTCGACCGCCGTGCGGGTTACGACGCCGGTTTCGTCGGCCGCATCGGGGGCGAACCGGCCGGGCTCGGTGACCAATATGAGGTCGTACTTGTTGATGTTCGGCTCCATGCTCTCGCTTTCGACCGCGACCATCGGCGGCCAGACGCCGCTGACGCCGAACAGGACCAGCCCGATCAGCAACACGATCCCGAAGCTGATCGCCACCTCGCGGAACAACAACAGTGGGCCGTCGGTTGCGGTCCACACTCGTCGCCATACCGGTTCCTCGGTCGACGCCCGACTGCCCAAGCGCTCGCTCCCGTCGGCACCCGATTCAGTCGCCGCGGAGTCCGAACCTGTGGCGTCGACCCGCCGGTCGCCGGTCCCCCCGTCGGTCGTCGACCCTCGGTCCGCCGTCGACGCGGCTTCGTCGTCCGGCGACCGACGATCCCCTGGACTCATTGTCCGCTCATTCGATTGGCCCGTGTTTGAAGCTTCTGGGTATGTTCCCCGACACGTCTTGTGATTTAATCAGTGGATACTTCGATTCCATCGAGTTTAGTGGTCGCCTACTCACCGGTAGACCTCGTTTACTCCACCTCTGGCCGGGGTTCGATGCCACAGTTCACGGCCGGCGGTCGCGTGCCGGTTCGGCATCCTTTTGACCGGAGCCACCCCACAACTGGGTGTGTCTCTGGAGACGCAGTCGGCGGTCGTCCGCGCCCTCGCCGCTCGTGGGTACAACGCCGAGCGGAAGGCCGTGACGCTGCTGGCCGGGGCGGCAGACCCGGCGGCCGCCGTCGAGGCGGTCGCTGAGTCGACCGACGACGACGCACTTCGGGTGACCGTCGGCGACGTTCGGCGCGTTCTCGATGCCGACCCGGCCCCGGATCCGCCGGGCGTCGGGACCGACTCGTCTCCAACCTCCGTTTCGACTCCAACCGAAATAGACAGTAACCAACCGACGACAAGTGGCCCTCCAGCCGAAACAGGGGGGTCTTCCGAGACGACTTCCGGGACCGCTACCGCGGCGTCCGGAACGACGAGTGGGGCCTCCGGCGCCGCCAATGCGGCGGCTGCGGGATCGGCGGGCGAGCGGTCCCCGCAGCACGCCGAGATCACCGGCGATATCACCGGCCGGAGCACCGGTACCGGCGAGTACCGCCAGTTCGTGACGACGTTTCGGGACCGCTACGAGCGGCTCTCGAAACTCCTCGGCGGCCGAGTCAACCACCGGCCGGCGTCGGCGATCCAGTCGATGGGCGGCGGCAGCGACGCCGAGATGATCGGACTGGTCAACGACATCCGGTCGACCGCCAGCGGCCACTGGCTGATCGAACTCGAAGACACGACCGGGACGTTCCCGGCGCTGGTGATGAAGGATCGCGACATCGCCGATCTCGTCGACGACCTGCTGCTCGACGAGTGTATCGCCGTTCAGGGGACACTCGCCGACGACGGCGGTATCATGTTCGTCGACTCGCTTTTCTTCCCCGATGTCCCCCGGACGTTCCGCCCGTCGACGGCCGATCGCCACGTCCAGGCCGCCCTCATCTCGGACGTCCACGTCGGCAGTCAGGAGTTCATGGCCGACGCGTGGAACCGGTTTGCGGACTGGCTCCACACCGAGGAGGCCGAACACGTCGAATATCTCCTCATCGCGGGCGACATGGTCGAAGGTGTCGGCGTCTACCCGGAGCAGGACAAGGAGTTGGACATCGTCGACATCTTCGATCAGTACGAGGCCTTCTCGGAGCATCTCAAAGCCGTGCCCGGCGACATGGAGATCGTGATGATCCCCGGAAACCACGACGCCGTCCGGCTGGCCGAACCACAGCCCGGCTTCGACGAGGAACTCCGGTCGATTATGTCGCCCCACGATGCCCGGATCACCGGCAATCCGTCGACGGTCACCATCGAGGGGGTCTCGGTGTTGATGTACCACGGCGTCTCGCTCGACGAGGTGATCGCCGAACTCCCCGACGACAAGGCTAGCTACGACGAGCCGCACAAGGCGATGTACCAACTCCTGAAAAAGCGACACGTCGCACCACAGTACGGCGGCAAGATGCGGCTCGCCCCCGAGACGAAGGACTATTTAGTTATTGACGACGTACCGGACGTGTTCCACACCGGTCACGTCCACAAACTCGGCTGGGGGAAGTACCACAACGTGCTCGCAGTCAACAGCGGCTGTTGGCAGGCCCAGACCGCCTTCCAGAAGAAAGTCAACATCGACCCCGACGTTGCTCACGCCCCGATCGTCGACCTCGATACGCTGGATATGACCGTCCGGAAGTTCGCCTGAGGCCCAACAGCGATAGATGCTATTTTAGGCCCGACACACGGAGAGGCCCGTATGGATTACGACCCGCAGGAACTCGAAGCCGACTGGCGGGAGCGGTGGGATGCCGAAGGGCGCTACGAGCCCGATCCTGCCGCGAGCGCCGACCTCGAAGACGAGGAGACGACCTTTATTACCGTCCCGTATCCCTACCCCAGCGGCGGAATGCATATCGGCCACGCCCGAACCTACACTGTCCCCGATGTCTACGCCCGCTACCGCCGCCAGCAGGGCGACGACGTGCTGTTCCCGATGGCGTGGCACGTCACCGGCACGCCGATCATCGGCGCGGTCGAGCGGCTCGAAAAACGCGAGGAAAAACAGATGTCCGTCCTGCAGGACACCTACAACGTCTCCGACGACGTGCTCTCGGAGCTCGAAACGCCGATGGGGTATGCCCGGCATTTCATCGAGGAACACTACAAGCAGGGGATGCAGTCGCTGGGCTTGTCTATCGACTGGCGGCGGGAGTTCACGACCAACGACGACCGCTATTCCAAATTCATTACGTGGCAGTACGAGACGCTCAAAGAGCGCGGTCGACTCGAAAAGGGCCTCCACCCCGTCAAATACTGCACCGAGCAGGAAAACCCCGTCACTACTCATGACCTCTTAGAGGGTGAGGACGTCGAGTATCAGGAGTACACCCTCGTCAAGTTCGAACACGGCGACGCTGACGACACGACCACGGTCCCGATGGCCACGCTTCGACCCGAAACGGTCCGTGGGGTCACAAACGCCTACATCAATCCCGACGCTACGTACGTCGAGGCGACCGTCGACGGCGAGCCGTGGCTCGTTTCGGTCGAAGCCGCCGAAAAACTCGAACTGCAGGACCACGACGTCGAGATCCACCGCGAGTTCCAGGGCTCCGAATTCGTCGGCGAAGGCGTCACCAACCCAGTCACCGGCGACGAGGTCATCGTGCTCCCCGCCGAGTTCGTCGACGCGGACAACGCCACGGGCGTCGTCATGTCGGTGCCGGCCCATAGTCCGGACGACTACCTTGCCTTGCAGGAAGCGAAAGCCGACTCCGACCGTCTCGAATCCTACGGGATCGACCCCAAGGAAGTCGACGCCATCGAGCCAGTCCCCATTCTGGACGTCGAGGGGTACGGCGAGATTCCCGCGAAGGACGCCGTCGAATCGGCTGGCATCACCGACAGCAACGACCCCGATCTCAAAGAGGTCACTCAGGACGTCTACAACGCCGAGTTCCACACGGGTCGACTCCACGACGAGTACGGCGAGTACGCCGGTGAGCTCATCGAGGACGTTCGCGACGAGTTAGCCGCCGCCTACCGCGAACAGGGCGACTTCGGCGCGATGTACGACTTCCCCGAGCCGGTCGTCTCGCGGGCTGGCGGGAAAGTAGTCGTCGCCTACCAGGATACATGGTTCCTCACGTACAACGACGAGGACTGGAAGGCCGAAGCCAAGCGGGTCGTCGAGGGGATGGACACTAACCCCGCCAACACCCGCGGGGAGTACGACCACACCATCGACTGGCTCAACGAGTGGCCCTGCATCCGCAACTACGGGCTCGGCACTCGGCTCCCGTGGGACGATAGCTTCGTCATCGAGCCGCTTTCGGACTCGACGATCTACATGGCCTACTACACCATCGCCCACCGGCTCGACGAGATTCCGGTCGACGATCTCGATCGGGACTTTTTCGACGCGCTGTTCTACGGCGCAGACGCCGTCGAGGGCGAAGTCGACGAGCGCGCGCTCGATCTCCGCGCCGAGTGGCAGTACTGGTACCCCGTCACCCAGCGGTTCTCGGCCAACGACCTCATCTCGAACCACCTGACGTTCTACCTGTTCCACCACGCCGAGTTGTTCGACGAGGCCCAGTGGCCCGACGGCATCACGATTATGGGAATGGGCCTGCTGGAGGGCGAAAAGATGTCCTCCTCGAAGGGCCACGTCGTGCTCCCCGGGAAGGCCATCGAGAACTACGGCGCGGACACCGTCCGCTTCTTCCTGCTGAACTCCGCCGAACCGTGGCAGGATTACGACTGGCGAGCCGATCAGGTCGCGGGTGTCGAAAACCAGCTCCGACGGTTCTGGAACCGCGCCCAGGAGCTGATCGACGGCGACGAGCCCGATGTCGACCCCGATACCGACCTCAAACACATCGACCGCTGGCTGCTGTCGAAGCTCCAGTCGACCATCGAGTCGACGACCGACGCGCTCGACAACGCCGAGACGCGGAGCGCCTCGCAGGCGGCCTTCTACGGCTTCGAGGAGCACCTCAAATGGTACCGTCGTCGGGCCGACCTTGATCGTTCGGGTGCCCAGTGGACGCTCCGACACGTCCTCGAAACGCGGCTCCGGCTGCTGGCTCCGTTCATCCCCTTCATGACGAACGAGCTGCACGAACAGCTCACCGGGACGCCGGCCGAGGACGCGCCGTGGCCCGAGGTCGACCCCAAGTGGCAGTCGACACGCACCGAAACCGAGGAGCGACAGATCGAGCGGCTCACCGACGACATCCAGGACATCCTCAACGTCACCGAACAGGACCCCGAGACGATTCGCGTCTACGCCGCTGCCAACTGGAAGCAGTCGGTCTTCGAGACGGTCCGAGAGACCGGCACCAACGTCGGCGACGTGATGAGCGAGGTCATGCAGGACCCCGACCTCCGGGAGCGCGGCAACGAGGTCAACGACCTCGTCGGGGATCTGGTCGACCTCGTCCGGAGCCTTGACGACGAGACGCTCGCCGTGCTCGACGAGGTAGACGAGATCTCGACCTACGAGACGGCCGTCGAGTTCCTCGAACGGGAGTACGACGCCACCGTCGAAGTGTACGCCGAGGACGACGAGGGGATCGTCGACCCAGAGGGTCGGGCCGCCAAGGCGGTACCGTTCCGGCCGGCGATCCACATCGCCTGATTCTCGACGTCTCTCAGACGGATCGGGCCAGCCGCGCCGCCCGAATGGCGGTCAACACGAGGATAACCAACAGTGCCGTCGACACCGCGAAGACGACCGCCAGCAGCAGGAACCACCCTTCGGGCCCGACCACCGGGTACTCGCGTGTAGTGACGACGGGACCGAGCAGTTCGAACACCCGCACGGCGTAGGCCACTGCCGCCACCAGTACCCCGACGACGAGTCCGACAGTCACGTTTCGTCGCACTCCGAGGGCGTCGATCAGCGTCTCCGGTCGGTTGTCAGCGTCGCTCACACCCTACGTAGTCACCGACTAACTAAATCGACTCCGACTTGCCGCCGTCATCATTGGTAGGCCCCGAACTCTTCGCCTTCGAGGAGGAAGTAGCCGGTCCCGACGAGACCGATGGCACTCGCCAGCCCGAAGGCCACAAGCGGGCTTTCGGGGACCAACTGGCCCGGGCCGAACGGGTCCGCGAGGCCGCCGTAGATCGCGCCGCCGACCGCACCGCTGGGGATCACGATCAGGTTCCGAAGCAGATAGTAGGTGCCGGTGAGTCGGCCGCCACCGCCCGATTCGGCCGGGCCGACGATCAGCGCTTTGTGCGCCGGCAGTCCCGCAAACCGGAGCCCAGAGAGCGCGAAGAGCGCGACCATCGCGGCCGCGCTGGCCGGGGCCGAAATCAACAGGATCGGGAAGATCGCGTACACCGCGAATCCGGTTGCGACCACCGGCTTGAGGCCGACCCGCTCGGCGGCGGCCGCCGCTGGAGCCATCACCAGTAGGGCGACCGCCATCTCGACGCCCAGCAGCAGTCCGAAGAAGGCGTCCGGCGAGAGGTCGACACCGCCGACGACCGGGAGGGTGACCGCGAGGCCGACCCCGCGGAGGTCGGTGACGACGATGATGAAGAAGACGTACACCATCCCGTTGGCGAACCGAACCAGCGTGTCGCCGATCAACAGCGGCCGCAGTGCCGACGGCATGCGTCGCAGATCCGCCCGGATCCGTGCGAGGCCGGCAAAGGAGTCGCCGAACGAATCGTCGCCCGCGTCGTACGAGCGGTGCTGGACGAGGGTTGCGACCGCGCCGAAGACGAGGGCTACCCCCAGCACGTAGCGGAAACTCACCGCGAACTCGGGATGGAGGGTCAGCAGCCCGGCCGCAATTATGGGACCCAGTAGGAACGCACTCCGGCGGAAGGTTTCGGTGCTGGCGAAGCCGCGAGCCAAGCGGTCGGGTTCGACGCTCTGTTTGACGATCGCGAACGTCGCTCCCAGCCCGAACGATTTCCACGCCTGAGCGAGGACGAGGCCGACGAACACCCAGAGCCACGCCGGGATCGCCACGCCGCCGACGGTGAGCGTTCCCAGCGAGGGAGCGACGAGCCACAGGCCGAACCCCAGCGTCGACGCCAGCCCGAAGACAGTCAGGGCGTACCGCGAGCCGATCCGATCGGAGACCACCCCGCCGGGGTACGGGTAGACGGCGCTGATCAGGTTGCCGAAGGTGCCGAAAAGGCCGATGACGAACGCGCTCGCGCCCAGCACCTCCAGATAGCGCGGTAGGAACCGTGTGGTCATCTGGAAGCCGAGGCTGAAGGCGAACATCGCCACCGAGAGTACGAGTACGTCGCTGTCGAGTCGGAGGAACTGCCGGTAGCCGGCCAGCGGTCCGGACGACCGATCGCTCATTGGGTTGACATCGGCCAACGGGGGAAAAACGCTACCGAAACCCCCGCTGGGGATGGCTGGTTCGCCCGGATCGAACCCCTAAAGGTCGGCCCGTCCGTCAGTGCGAGCAATGACGATCTCGCTCGGTACCGCGAGTGCAGCCCCCGGTGAGTCCGACACCGGTCGACTCGACGTCGGCGACACCCGCGACGGTAGCAGCGTCGGCCTCCCAGTGGCGGTGATCAACGGTGCCGACGACGGCAAGCGGCTCTATCTCCAGGCAGTCAGCGACGGCGACGAACTCAACGGGCTCGGCGTGATCCGCCGGGTCGTCCCCAAGATCGATCCGACCGAGCTTTCGGGGTCGATCCTCGTCGTCGGCATCGTCAACTACTTCGGCTTCCAAGTGGCCGAACACCGCAACCCGATCGACGACCGGAAGCTGAACCGCACGTTCCCCGGCGACCACAACGGCAGTTCCAGCGAGCGCATCACGGCAGCGGTCTTCGATGCCGCCAAGACCGCCGACTACATTCTCGACCTCCACCAGGGCTCGACCAGCCGGATGATCGACGAGGTCAGGGTGCGGTGTGGCCGCCGCCACGGCCTCCACAGCGAGTGTCTCAAGCTGGCGAAGGTGTTCGACTGCGGCCACGTGCTTGACCAGAAGGGCCCCGAGGGCCAGCTCGCTCGCGTCGCCCCCGACGAGGGCGTTCCGACGATCGACCCCGAGCTCGGTGGCGCGGTCGGCTTCGACGAGACCAGCATCCAGCGGGGCGTCGACGGTGTGTTCAACGTGCTCCGGTACTACGGCTTTCTCGACGGTGACGTCTCGACCAACCGCCAGACGCGAGCCAAACGGTTCGACCAGTACGGCGCGCCAGCCGGCGGCATCGTCGACTTCCGTGTCGAGTTGGGGGCCCGCGTTTCCGCGGGCGATACCCTCTTCGAGGTGACCGATCCCTTCGGCCGGATCGAGGCCAGCGTCACTGCCGACACCGACGGCGTCTTCTGGCGCTCCCGGCGGCTCCCGCAGGTCGCTACCGGCGAGTACGTCTGTTCGGTCGGCACCAACGTCGACAGCTACTGATCAGCGTTCGGGATGGGTCGCCGCGTCGAACCCGCCCCGAACGAGGGGTTTGGCGATGTGGCGGCGGGCGACCGGCGGCACCTCGTACCAGCCGGCTTCGAGCTCGCGATCGACTTCGCGGTCGACTTTCGCCGGCTCCGTGGTCCCACAGTCCCGACACCGATAGCCCTGGCCGCGGCCCGCGGATTTCATCCGTCGACCGCAGTCCGGACAGGTCGGTGTGACCCGTTCGGTATGGTTCAGTTCGCGGACGGCGAACTTTTCGAGCTTGATCGTCCCCTCGCTGTGCTCGCCGCAGACGGTTAGCCGGTCGCCGATCCGGAGGGCCCGCACCCGGTCGCGGAACCGCTTGGTCGGCTCGAAGGCCACGCAGTCGACCGTCTCGACGTCGGTTGTCCCGGTCGACGCCGCCATATCGGCCGTCTCCATCGACGCCGCCGTATCGGCCGCGGCCAGTTCGAAAAAGACGTGGCCGCCCTGTCGGGTTTCGGGCGGCGATTCGACCACGCCGTCGACCCGGTAGCCAGCACCCTCCCGGAGCGCGCCGATCGAGCCGGCGGCGAGGTGGGCGTCGGTCCCCTGATTGGTCAGGAAGGTCGACCAGCGGTCGACGGTCTCGGTCCCTGCGGCATCGGCGATCCGGTCGGCGACCCGCCGGGTCGCCGCCGGGTCGTCGCCCCGGATCCCATATAGGATCGGCCCCGGTGCGTTGGGGACACAGACCGCCGCGCCCGCCTCGCGGTCGACGGTGTCCCACACCTCGGGGTAGCCGTCTTCGGCGGCCGCGAAGACGGCCTCGCGGTCGACCGCCCGCGGCGTCCCACAGCGGTCGAAGGCACGGTAGGCGATCGTCTCGTGGGTCCATGCCTCGAAGGCCGCCCACGCGCCGACAGCCGCCAGCGCGCCGATCCGCCCCCGCCCTCGGACGTCACAGCCGGTTCCTGCCCAGCCGCGGTGGCGGTAGCCCGCCGCGTCGATAGTTGCGCGGGCCTCCTCGAGTATGAGCCGGTGGCGGATCGCCCGCCGGGCGTGGTCGACGACCGCTTCGGGTACCGCCTCGGGGCTGCCCGGTGCGACCACGACCCCCGGACTGGTGCGGCTGTCGGCGTTGATCGCCAGCGACTCCAGCCGGTCGCAGGCGAGTTCGAAGGCGCGGTCGGCCGCAAGGTCGGTGTGGAGTGCGAGGGCGGCGTTCCCCCGCGTTTTGTGTTTCACTGCAGGATTCAGACGAATCAGCAGGCGGCGGTCGACGCGGCCGCCGGCGTCGGCGATGGCCTCGGCGAGCCGGGTTGCGAGGTAGGTCGTACACATCCCCTCGCTGCGGGAGTCGGTGTCGTCGAGGCCGATGACGGTCATCGACCGCGGTAGTCGGCGGCCGCGAAAACCGCTTTCGGCTCCAACCGGGTACAAAAACCTGCCGACGGCATTGGCGACGAATCAGGAGACGGAGGCCGGATGGGAAACGCAGTCGACGCAACACATATATGGCTGAAATCGCCTAGAACCCGGTATGTCACGGACAGCACTGGTCGGCAACATCACCGCGATGCTGGAGGATGCGGGGTTCCTCGTCAGCGACCGGTGTTCGGTCCGGCCCAAGAGCTTCGACCTTGCGGCGCGGCGCGGCGAGGACCTCGTGCTCTTGAAGATCCTCGGCAATATCGACGCCTTCACCGGCGAAACGGCTGCCGAGTTGCGGCGACTGGGCGACTACCTGTCGGCGACGCCGCTGGTGATTGGCCTGCGGACGCGGAACGAGGACCTCGAACCGGGGGTCGTCTACTTCCGCCACGGGGTGCCCGTGTTCAACCCCGACACCGCCTACGACCTGTTCATCGAGGAGGTACCACCCCTCATCTACGCCGCGCCGGGCGGCCTCTATGTCAGTATCGACGGCGACCTGTTGGCCGACGAACGCGAGGAACGCGGCTGGAGTCTCGGCCGGCTGGCCACCGAACTCGGCGTCTCCCGGCGCACGGTGTCGAAGTACGAAGACGGGATGAACGCCTCTATCGAGGTGGCGATCAAGCTCGAAGAGCTGTTCGACCAGCCGTTTTCGAACCCCGTGTCGGTGTTCGAGGGGGCCGAGGACGTCCGGGACGCCGATCCCATCCCCGAGGGGCCGGACGTCGACCCCGACGACGAGGACGTGTTGACGCGGCTCACCAACGCCGGCTTCGACGTCCACCCCACCAACCGCTCGCCGTTCAAAGCCGTCAGCGAGGACAACGACGGCCGCGAGCGGACCGTCCTGACCGGCCACTCGCCGTTCACGCCGAGTGCGAAAAAGCGCGCCCGGCTGATGAGTTCGATCGGCCGCGTCACCGAAACCCGGTCGATCTACTTCACGACCGACCGGGTCAAACAGGAGTCGGTCGACGGCACCGCCATCGTCTCGACCGAGGAGTTGGCGGCGATCGACGACCCCGATCGTATCCGCGAACTGATCCGCGAGCGGGCCGCCGAGCCCGAGGCCTGAGTTAGGCGTAGTGGGTTTCGAGGTGGTCGACGATGTCGGTGCTCTCGGCCATCCCGTTGACGTCGTTGGCCTCGTCGATCAGCACCGGCACACCGGTCTGACCGCTTACTTCCTCGACTTCCGTGCGCTCGCTGTGGGCGCGTGGGACCTCTCGGGACTCGTAGTCGAGACCGAGTTCGTCGAGTTTGGTGATCACTTTCGCGCAGTACGGACAGCCGGGCAGTTCGTACAGAACGAGCTCTGACATACGCCGTTGTAGAACTGCCGTATAGAAGAATCCCGTGATCCGGTGTGTCGGTCCCACATAACTGCTACTCGAACGCCGATAGTGCCCCGACCGGCGCGTCGGTCAGCTCCCGGGCCCGCGACAGTCCCCGGTCGCCAACCGCGATGAGTGCGAAGACGCCGGCGACGCGGGCCTCGGCTCGGTGGGCAATATCCAACAGCAGCTCTTGGGTCTCCCCGGACCGAATGAGGTCGTCGACGATCAACACCGAGTCGCCCGCCGAGAGCGCCCCGGCAGGGAGGTAGTAGGTGAGTTCGATCCCCGAGGCGAGCCGTTGGCGGGACTCGATGAACTCCTCGACGGCGGTCTCTTTGGATTTCTTCGCATACGCGAGCCGGGCGTCGAAGTAGGATGCCATCGCCGCGCCGGTCGTAATGCCGTCGGTCGCCGCCGTCAGCACTACGTCGGGGCGCTCGAAGCCGAAACTGTTGGCCGCGACCGGGGCGACGAGGTCGAGAAACGACTGATCGAAGACGACTGCCGAGTTGTCGACGTATCCTTCGTCGTCGAAACTAACTCGGGCGCGGAGTTCGTCGGCCAGCGCCTCCCGGCCGATCCCCTCGACGACCTCACGGGCCCGCTCGGCCCCCGGCAGCACGTGGCCGTTGACGTAGCGGTTGAGATCCCCCGCCGGCAGGCCGGTGACCTCGGAGAGTTCCTCGTAGGTCCGGGTCTCTTTGAGCATCCGGAGAACCGCCACGGCCTGTAGCTGGAGTGCGGCCTTCTCTGCTCTGTTCATAAACAGATAATCGCTGTTGTGCAAGTATGAGGATGTCGATCCATGGATCTCGCCGAGATACACAGCTCCGTGGATAGCTTCTGGGACCCCTCCTGGTCGTTGCAGCCACCGTCGTACCTATTGGTGGTCGACGATTACCGTCCAGTAGCCACCGTCTACTGTCGCTTCCCGTGGCCGCGATCAGCGGTCCCGGACCACGACGAACTCCGCGAGATCCCGAAGATAGGCTTTGGCGTCGGTATCGTCGACGCCGGTTCGGTCCAGCGCCTCTAAAGCGAGCGTCGACTGCTCGCGGGCGCGGGCGTCGGCCTCCTCGGGGGTGAGGTCGGTGATCTGGACCAGCGAGGGGCGGTCCATCACCTCGTCTTGGCCTGCGGGTTTGCCGAGGTCGCCCGACTCGGCGGTCGCATCCAGCACGTCGTCGCGGATCTGGAAGGCGACCCCGACCCGTTCGGCGTACTCGCCGAAGGCCTCGACGGTCGCGGCGTCGGCCCCTCCGGCGACCGCGCCGAGTTCGGCGGCCGCCCGGAACAGCGCGCCCGTCTTTCGGCGGGCGAGGGTCATATACTCCTCTTCGGTGGTCGGGCGGTCGACCAGCTCGGTCGCTTCGCCCTCCCCAAGTTCGACCATTGATTCGGCGACGATCCGCATCGCGCGGTCGTTGCCCAAAAAGAGGCCGAAGGCCTCGCCGAGCAGGCCGTCGCTGGCGATGATCGCCGGGCCGTAGCCGTAGGCCGCCCACGCGCTGGGGGTGCCGCGGCGGACTTCCGAGCGGTCGATGATGTCGTCGATCACCAGCGAGGCGTTGTGGACGAACTCGATCCCCGCCGCGAAGTCGACCGCGTCTTCGGGCTCGCCGCCGAGGGCCTCACAGGCCAGCAACGTCACTGCCGGTCGGACGCGTTTGCCGCCGGCCAGCACCACGCTTTCGAGCTGGGCGGCGAGCTCGTCGGGCTCAGTCGACTCGATCAGCGCCTCGAGCCGACTGTTTACCAGCCCGACCCGACGCTCCAGATACTCCATCGATACTCCGTAAGAACTCTCGGCGCAAGTAGGTGACGGAACGGTGGTTGTACGTTGCCGGCGACTACTCCTCGTCGTCCCGGGAGCCGTCGAGGGCGTCGACGTCGGGCAGCGAGATCAGGTTCTCCCGGCCGATTCGGAGCTTGGTGATCGCGTCGTCGTCGGCCATCGACGACAGCAGTTGGGAGACCTTGGCGTCCGACCAGCCGGTCGACTCGACGATGTCGGCCTGCCGCATCCGGCCGCCGTTGCGCTCCAACAGGCGGAGCACGCGCTCGTCGTCGGCCAAAAGCGAGAGGTCCTCCTCGGGGCGGTCGTCCTCGGCCGGCGCCTCCGACGGCTCGTCGGCGTCGGCTGGCTCGGGGTCGTCGACTTCGCTGTCGGCCGTATCGACGCCGCCGTTGGTGTCGACGGCGGGGGGTTGGGTGTCGGCCGTTTCCTCGCTCCGACGGAGGAGGAACGCCCCGCCGATGATGGCGACACCGACGACGATCGCCGCGGCCAACAGCTCCCACGAGGGACCGGTGATCGCCGACTCTTCGAGGGTGATCTGGATGTACTCGTCGTCCGCGAACGTGTGGGGACCGGTGACGACGACGGTGTTGTCGGAGAAATCGACGTTGGCGCTGGTGATGGCGTACCCCTGTGGGGTCGTGATCCGCACTTCCTGTCGCTCGGAGAGCGTGGTGAGCCACGCGTTTTCGTCGCCGGCGGCGATCGCGTCGTCGAAGATCAGCCGCTCGCCGTCGGCTTCGAGGAACCCCGTCCAGCGGAACGAGAGGACGAGCCGGCCGACATCGCCGTCACGACTACTCGACCGCTCGACGTCTTGGATCTCCATGTCCCGCCCGGTTTCGGCGCTCGTTCGGGCCGCGAGGTTCTCGTACAGTGAGACGTCCAGCCCGTCGGTCCCACCATCCGACTCGAAGTCCGCGGCGATCTCGTCGAACGCCGCCTGCTGGCTGTCGGTCGTGAGTTCGTACTCGGTGGTCACCGTCCACTCGGCGCTCCGGTCTGCCTGCAGGTCGATCCGGAACGTCGTCGACGGCGTCAACTCCCGGTCGGTTTGAAACAGTTGCCGGTCGCCGCCGAGCGACGCTTGGGGCGCTGGCTCTTCGAGTGCCGCCGACGTGTCGGCGGCGAGGCTCCCACTGCGGGGGCCATCGACGGCTCCTGCGGGGGCGACGCCCGCCACGAGGAGCACTACGAGGACGACCGAGAGGACGACAGGCCGCATATCAGGCAACTCACAGTCGTCGGGGAAAACGCTTTCCATCAGGCCAGCGCCGTGCCGTAGCGGGGTTTTTCGAACGTCCGCTGTCGGTCGACTACTCGCCGAGGAGCCGCCGGATCGAGTCGAGGCCGCCGGGCGACCCCAGCAGCGACTGGTCGAGTTTGTCGAGGATCGCCCGCTGGTTGAGGTAGCTCGAAAACGCGAGGATCGTCGGCGGCCAGAGGCCGATAAACAGCCCTCGGGTTTTGTTCCCCTTGAGGTAGAACTGGTGCCACGCCAGCAGGACCGAGGCCGCCGAGGCGATCAGCGCCAGATCCGCCCCGCGGGTCTCGGCTGTCCCCTCGCTTCCCTCACCGCTCGACGTCTCGGTCTCCACGGCTCCGGACTCCGATTGCAGTAGTGTCATGCACCCGATGTTCGGGGACTCGCCCTATCAAAACTCTTGGTGGTTGGCATGACTGTCGCTGGCGTTGATGAATCTCAGGTCGACTCCTCGGGGACGTGGCTGTGGCCACAGTTGGGACACTCGACCTCCTCGGCCCGGAGTTCGGCGCTTTCGGCCCGGACTTCTCGCATCACCGAGGAGATCCGCTCTTCGGCGTCGAGTTCCTCGCTGACCCCGAGGTCGACGCCCTCGACCTCCAAGAGGAACTTGGCGACCTCGGTGACTTCGTACATCAGGTCGTCGAGTTCTTCGGCCGTGAAGAAGCCCGACATTGCGCCGTAGAGGAAGGTCGCGCCCGCGGTCGTCACCTTGTCTTCGAACGACGACCGGGCCTGATTGACCGCCTGCGGCGTGTAGGTGTCGGTCATGAAAGGGACCAGCCGGGGGAGGTTCTCGCCGATCTTGGTCATCTCGACGCCGGTCTCGGTGCGGAAATCCGCACAGAGCCGGGCGATCGCCCACTCGCGGGCAGTGACGTACGTCCGATCCCGAAGGAACTCGTTGACCCGGTCGTACTGCGCGCCGTCCATCTTGGTGAACCGCTCGTATTTCCTGACGTCCTCGGGGACGGCCTCCTCGCCGCCCTCGGTGGTCGCAGCGCCTTCGTCGACCACGTCTTCGTCGACCGCGTCTTCGTCGACCGCGTTCGCGGCGTCGTCCATACGCACCCTCCGGACGGCCCTCCCAAAAGGGTTGTCGTGGGGCGGCTCGGGACCGCTGTGCCGGTGGCACCGAACCTGTGAGTCGACGGATAACGTTTTTGCGGGGTCGCTCCAAGGGGAGTGTATATGAAGGTTCTACTGGCGTTCGACGGCAGCGAGGCGTCGGTCGACGCGCTCGAACGCACCGTCGAGCGGGCAGCCGACGCCGGCGACGAGCTTACGGTCGCCATCACCGATCCCGACCCCGAGGCCGACAGCCGGGAGGCGCTCGCCGAGCGCGCCGAGTCGCTGGTGGCCGACACGGAGCTGTCGGTCACGGTCCGCCACGTCGAGGGGCAGCCGGGAAGCGAGCTGGTTGCGATCGCCGAATCCGAGGCGTTCGACGAGATCGTCCTCGGCGGCAACACCACCAGCCCGATGGGGAAGATCAGCATCGACCAAACCGCGGAGTTCGTCCTGTTGAACTCCCACATCACGGTGACGCTCGTCCGATGACTGGCGACCGTCGCTACCCGGAAGCCGCCTCGGGGCCCTTCGAGGAGCCGCCGCTTTCCTTCACCGACCGCGAGGACAGGAAAATAGAAATCCGCCCCTACGATGGGTCGACCGCGGCCTTCGAGGCGCTCGTCGAGATGTACACCGCCTTCGATCCCGCCGACCGCGCCCAAGGGATCCCACCGGGCAAGGAGTCCCGCGTCCGAACGTGGCTCGAAGGGATCCTCTCGGAGGACTGTCTGAACGTGATCGCGTGGGACGGCGAGACCGTCGCGGGCCACTCGACGCTGGTCCCCGACGGCGACGACGACTACGAGCTGGCGATCTTCGTCCTGCAAGCCTACCAGGAGGCCGGCATCGGCACCCACCTCATCGAGTCGCTGCTCGGCTACGGTGCAACCCACGGGATTCACAAGGTCTGGCTCACCGTCGAGCGCTGGAACCACCCCGCGGTCTCGCTCTACGAGAAGGTCGGCTTCGAAACCACCGGTGCCGAGAGCTTCGAACTCGAGATGGCGATCCGGCTCGGCGAGACCGATTGACTACCCGTATAAGTAGTCGACGCCTACTCCCGTCGTTACACCGACAGAACGGGCTGGCTCGCGTACAGCAACACGTATTCGGCCGCCGTTTCGAGGACGTCGCTTTGAGCGTCGGCTGCGGGTTCCCGCGGGACGACGATGAAGTCCGCCTCGACCGCCTCGGCCGTATCGAGAACGACCCCGCCCGGATGGAGCGTCTTGACCGCCGTCGAAAAGCCCGCCGCGATCGAGGTGGTGAGTTCGACGCCGGCCTCGGCGGCGAGATCGGTGATCGCGTCGCTGACGGCTTCGGTGTCGTCGGCGACTTCGGCCTCGGCGACCGCGCCGTCGTCCAGTGCCCGGACGGTCGGCTCCCCGAGGACGTACAGCGCGTGGACCGACGCGTCGTACCTGTCGGCGATCGTGATCGCGTACTCGACGGCCGTCCGTGACTCCTCGCTCCCGTCGATCGGCACGACCACCAGGTCGACTTCGAGTTCCGCCATATCCTCCGATTACACCGAGGGCTTCAAAAACACTCCCCTCCGTCCCTCGATGTCGTCATTTATATCATCGGCGGTCGAACGCCCGTCCATGTTCGAGACGATCGTGATTGCGACCGACGGCTCCGACAGCGTCAGCCGGGCCGTCGCGGTGGCACTAGATCTCGCCGAGCGGTTCGACGCGACGGTCCACGCACTGTCGGTGGTCGACGCCGACGAGGTCAGCTCCTCGCCGGAGACGGTCCGCGACCAGCTCCGGGAGGCCCTCTCCGAGCAGGCGTCCGAGGCGCTGTCGGCAGTCGCCGAGTCGACCGGCCAGCCGGTGACGACCGCCGTCCGGGAGGGTCGCCCCGCCACCGAGATCGGCAGCTACGCCCGCGAAGTCGACGCGGACGTCGTCGCCACCGGCACGCGGGGCCGCCACGGCGAAAACCGGTTTTTGATCGGGAGCGTCGCCGAACGCGTCGTCCGTACCTGTCCGGTCCCCGTGTTGACCGTTCGGCAGCTCGCGGGCGACGACGCGTAGTCGTCGACTACCGACACGATAGATCGGTAGCCGTCGACTAACGGAGGCTTTTCACGGTCGGCCCTCCGTCTACTGCCATGGACGACCAACTTATCGACAGCAGCGAGCTGCCACTCCGCCGCCGGTCGCTGCTGCCGGGAACCGGCTTCTTCTATCCCGACTCGCTCGACGAAGACCGCACCGAGGAGCGCGCACGGGAGGCGATCGACGGCGCTGAGGCCGTCGTCGTCACCGATTCGGACGCCGACGGACTGGGTTGTATCGCCCTCGTTCGTGAGGTTTACGACGCCGCTCTCGATGTCGACCCCTTCCTCGAGGAGATCGAGGCCCGACTCGACGACGACGATGCGGCCGACGACGCCGACGAGGCCGACGAGGCCGACGACGCCACCGACGAGCCGGAGCCGGAATCGCCGGTCGCACTGCTGGCGTCGGGGCCACACTCGCTTTCCGAATCCCTCGAATACGTCGCCGAGTACGCCGCCGCGGGCGTCGACGTCTTCGTCTGCGATATCGCGCCCGACGAGTACGACGCCATAGCCGAGCCGCTCGAAGCGATCGTCGACCGGAGCGGTCGCGTCTCGTGGTACGACCACCACCAGTGGCCCGACGCGGTCGCCGAGGCGGTCGGCGAGGCCGGCGTCGACCTCGTGGTCGGCGACTCCGACGAGGAGTGTAGTACCGACGTCGCCCTGCGGTCGCTGGCGTACGATTTCGACGAGCGGTTTACCGAACTCGCCGAAGTGACACGGGACCACGACCTGTGGCTCAACGACGATCCCCGGAGCAAGGACCTCGCTGACTACGCCTACTGGACCTCAGCCGAGGAGTACGCCGCGGTAGTCGGTGCCTACGGCGCGGAACTCCCCGAGGTAGTCGACGACTACATCGCCCACCGCCGCGTCGAAAAGGAGCAGTTGATCGAGCTGGCGGTCGACCGCGCTGCGTACAAATCGGTCGGCCCGTGGACCGTCGGCGTCACCTACGGTCGCTGCTCGCAGAACGAGGTCGCCGACGGGCTCCGCGAGGCGGGGGCCGACGCTGCCGTGATCGTCAAACCGTCCGGTAGCGCGTCCATTCGCGGCAGCGAGGATTTCGAGGCGGCCCATCTGGTCGCCCGGCAGGTCAACGGCGGCGGCCACCCGAAGGCCGCGGGCTGTAAACCCGACATCTACGACGACATGATGGACTATGCCGCCCACTGGACGACCGAGGGCGAGACGGCCAAACGGGTCATTCTGGCTGCCTTCGAGCGCGTCGCCGAGGAAGCCGACTCGTCGGCCGACCGATCGGAAGCCGAAGACGCCGACAGCGAGTAGTCGAGACGGTCGACGTTCGTGGTCGAGTCGTCAGGTAGCTTCTTCGCACGCGTGGTAAGTGAGCCGAACCCGGACGACAGTCCCGCCGCTGTCGGGGGTTTCGATGGCGAGTTCGCCGTCGTACATCTCGACGATCCACTTGACGAGCCACAGCCCGAGCCCGCTGCCGTGTTTGAGTTGGCTGATCGGCTCGGCGGTCGTGATGATCTCCGTTTCGGCCTCCGGGATCCCCGGCCCGTTGTCGGCCACGGCGAGTTCGATCGTCGATCGGTCGACCGGGGTGGCGTCGATCCGTACGTGTGCCGGCTGGCTGTTGTAGCGGACCGCGTTGTCCAGTAGGCTCTCGAAGACGGCTTCCAGTCGGCTGTCGGCACGGACGACCAGCGACGACGGGAGGTCGACGACGATCTCGGGGTCGTCGAACTGTCGTTTGCAGTCCGCGACGACTTCGTCGACGATGGGCACGACGTCGACTGCTTCGAGCTCTGGCGGGCTCCCAAGCACGTTCTCGACGGTTTTGGCCTCGTCGCTGAGGCGTGCGAGTTTCGTCGCGGCCTCCTTTGCGACCGCCGCGTCACGCTGGAGCTCCGGCTCATCGGTCTTGGCGATGATCGATTCGGCCTTTCCGAGGACGACGTTGACCTCGTTGCGGAGGTTGTGCCGGAGGATCCGGTGGAGCACGTCGATATGCCGCTTCCGGCGGAGTTCGTCGCTGACCTCGGTGTAGAACGCGAACCCGTGGTCCCCGGTCGTCGAGGCCCCTTGATAGATGAACGTCCGGCTCCCGTCGACGGTGAGCCCGCGGACGAAGCCGACCGTTGAGAGCCCGCCCGTGGCCCGCTGGTCGAACTCTTCGGCCTCGTGTCGTTCGGTTATCGGGACGATGAAGTCGTTCAACGGCCGCCCCTCGATCTCGTCGGCCTCGTAGCCGAACACCTCCGTGAACGTCCGGTTGACGTCGGCGATCACCGGCACGCCGTCGTCGACGAGGAACTCGACGACGGCGTCTTCGATCCGATCGAACAACCGCCGAAAGCGGTCTTCGGTTGTGATATCTGGATTCATGACTGGGTCGTCGGTCTATCGGCTCGGACTCGTCGGGGACCGCCTCCTCCGAGCGGCCCGATCGGTGCGCCGCCGGCCGCTATCTCGGACTGTATTGTATTTCGACACAAAAATCTGTATTATTATGACAACTCATGGTTCGATCGAACACAGGTATGCCATTAAATACCAATTAATGGATAACTCACCGACTGAGTTCCCGTCGACACGGTCGACGGCGGTCGGCTACTCCACGCCGATAGCGGTGTGCCCACCCCGACGTTTATAATTCTGTAAACTGCCATCCAAACTGTGGTTTACGAAACTGATAACCGGACGATCGCCGCCGCCGTCGACCGCGTTCTCGATGGTGGCCGGCTCGACCGGACCGATGCGATCGCCCTGTTGGCCCAGCCGGTCGACGACCTCGCGGCGGCCGCCGACGCGGTCCGAGCGGCGTTGGGCGACGGTACCGTCGACGCCTGTAGCATCGTCAACGCGAAGGCGGGCAACTGCGCCGAGGACTGCGGCTTCTGTGCCCAGTCGGCCCACTTCGACACCGGGATCGACACCCATGGCCTGCTCGATCCCGAGGAGATCCTCGACGCCGCAAAACGCGCCGAACGGGACGGGGCCCAGCGGTTCGGGATCGTCGTCGCCGAAAAGGGCGTCAGCAGGGAGCAACGCCCCGAGGAGTGGGCTGACGTGGTTCGGGCCATCCGGCTCGTCCGGGACGCAACCGACGTGGCGGTCGACGCCTCGCTGGGCCTGCTCACCGAAGAAGAGGCCGAGATTCTCGCCGAGGAGGGGCTGAACCACTACAACCACAACATCGAGACCTCACCGCGCTACTTCTCGGAGATCGTCTCGACCCACAGTTTCGCGGATCGGCTCAAAACCCTGCGCCGGGCGAAAAACGCCGGGCTGGACCTCTGTGCGGGCGTCATCGTGGGGATGGGCGAGAGCCCCGCCGATCGGGTCGACGCCGCGCTCGAACTCCGAAAGATCGGCGTCTCCTCGCTGCCGGTCAACATCCTGAATCCGGTCGCGGGCACCCCGCTGGGCGATCGGGAGACCGCCGCGATCTCGACGGTCGACCTCATCAAGACGATTGCCGTCTACCGATTGTTGCATCCCACGGCTCGCGTCCGGCTGACGGGGGGTCGGGAGGTCAACCTCGCCGAAGACGACCAACACTGGCCCTTCGAGGCGGGTGCCGACGGTCTGTTGACCGGCGACTACCTCACGACCGACGGCCAGTCGGCGGCCACCGACATCGAGGTGATCGAACGGGCCGGCCTGGAGCCGAACATGGCCGAACACGAGTTCGATCCCGAAGCCGTCACGGCCGATCGGTCGACGCCGCCTGCGGGTACCGACTGAAACGGCTGCGGGGTCGGACCCCGCAAAAAGGAGTGTGGTGATCGTCCGGTAGTCGGTGCCGATCAGTCGCCGGCTGCGGCGGCCGCGCCCTCGGCCGACGGTTCGGGTGCGCTCGTATCACCGAAGATGGCGCGGCTACGGAGCAACAGTAGCCCGAAGCCGACCTTCGCGCTCACGTCGAGGATCATGAACAGCAGGGTCTCGACGCTGAGCGGAATCGCGCCGACGCCTTCGGTCCCGAACAGCCAGACCACGGGGTAGGCCGACCAGAGAATGATCGTCAGATTCCGCAGGACGCGGAACGTTGAGCCGACGTCTTCCCGCATCGCCGCGGCTTTGCGAGTGAAGCCGAAGAACAGCACGTACAGGATGTACAGCATCGCTGCGGTGCTGATGGCCCACCAGACGAACCGGTACTCGTAGACCTCGGTCAGCGCGCCGATCAGGCCGGTGACGATCATGATGCCGTCAGCGCCAACGAGCCCGATGATCGTGCCGCGGTCGGCGTCGACCAACAGCGCCAGGTCGAGCAACAGCAGCGGCGTGGTGAACAGCCAGTCGGCGTACCGGGCCCAGTAGATGTCCAACATCTGCCCGGCGACCTCGACCTCGGTGAGGCCGAACCCGAGCAGCATTGCGAGGTACATCGTGAACGCGATAGCCGGGATCAGCGTCGTGATCGCGTAGAACTTCTTGGCACTGGGATCTTCGACACCCATGGCGCGTGCCATGAAGTACAGCGTCCCGAGTCCCATCAGTGCCGTCCCAAGGGCGAGCCAGATCCACTCCGGCCGCGCCGTTATTTCTCCGAACTGGAGTACGACACTTGCCGCCGTTGGTGTGAGTCCCGACATACAAGCTATGCTTGTTGCTTTCCGGGAGTAATTCTACATCCCAAACAGTACGGTATTCCAACACACCCTCGACCCTCCCCGAACTGCCGCCGTCCGACGCGCTGCCGCGTCGACCCACGGCATACCGAAACAGTACACCGGGTTAATAGGTAACTACCACAGGTCCCACCCGTCGCGGCTACCGGTAGTCAGCGCCTACTGTCGACTCGCAGACAGTCTCTCCGATCACCACTCGAAGAGGACGAAAAACTCGTGGTCGTTGTGACACGTGAGCTGACGGGCCTTCTGTCGCGGTCCACTCGTGTCGGGGCGGTCGGCTGCAGTCACCGACTTCACGACCGACTCCTTCGGAAGTCCCATCCGAACGTCCGCCCCACACTGCGGGCACTGGAGCTCCGTGATTCCCACGGTTGATACAGGCCCGGCGCTGGGTTAAATATTACCTACCTGTACGTATCAGCATACCCCACTAATTTGGACTGTTTTTAATTCTCCGTCCGCTCCCATTGACAACCATGAACACCGAGCGTTATCGCGGACTCCGAGCGGTGGTTCGCCCGTCGACCGGTGGGATTTCGCTGACCGTCTCGCGGGTGGTGATGATCGGGCTCACGGTCGGCTTCCTCATCGGCCGACTGGCCGGCCTGCGGGTTCCGCTGACCACGCAGGCGGGGATCTACCTGTTGGGGATGGTCGCGATGAACCTCCCCCACGGCGGCTACGAGCATTTCGCCAACCTCCGGCGGCGGGCGGCGGCGTTTCAGGGTCGGTACATCGTGACCTACCTGCTCGGGATCGGGCTGTTCGTCGGGCTGTTCTTCCTCTCGCCGGTGGCGGGGCTGATCCTCGCGGTCGGCGTCGCCATGGCCAAAGGCGGGTTCGGCGACGTCCACGTCGTTGAGGCGCTGTACGGCACCGACCACATCCGCTCGCGGCCCCAGCGCTGGCTGGCGGCGGCGGTCCGTGGCGGCGCCGTGATGATCGTGCCGATGGTGTTCTGGCCGGAGACGTTCTACGCGTTCAGCGACATCATGGTGAGCATCTTCGATCCCGCCGCGATGATCGGCTTCGCCGAGTTCCAACAGCGCAGCCTGCTGGCCGGTGGCGGCTACGCCGCGCTGGTGGCCGCCCATCTCGGCGTCGGCTACTGGTATGTGACGGGGTCGGGCTCGTTTATCGCTGACGCCGCCGAGTCGCTGCTGTTGGTCGCCTACTTCGCGGCAGTGCCGGTCGTCATCGCCGTCGGGCTCTACTTCCCGCTGTGGTACTCCGCCCGGCAGGTCGCCCGCACGACCGCCGTCGACGACCGGCTCGACGCCGAGGCCGACGGCCTCCTTTCCGGGCTCGAATCCGACGATCCCGAGCGGGTCGCGCTGGTCTCGTGGGGCGTGTTGATCGCCGGCAGCATCGCCACCTTCGGGCTGGCGGCCGCGCTGTGGGTGTGGTCACCACAGCCCCTCGGCGGGGCCGACCTGTTGTCCGGACTGGTGGCGTTCTGGAGCGTCTTCATCAGCATCATCGCGCTGCCCCACGTCGTCGTCGGCGCGTGGCTCGACCGCGAGCGAGGGATCTGGTACGTGCCGTGAGCCACCCCCGGCGGTCGCGGAGAACCGGGCGGACCGAACGACAGCGAACACGAGACCAATGAGAGACGGCACCCCACACCACGACGAGACCGTGACGGTCGTCGGCGGCGGGATCGCGGGCCTGTCGGCGGCCTGTTATCTCGCTGACGCGGGCGCGACCGTCACGGTCGTCGAACAGAACGACCAACTCGGCGGCGTCACCGGTCGACTCGAAGCCGAGGGGTTCAGCTTCGACACCGGCCCCTCGTGGTACATGATGCCCGAGACCTTCGAGCGGTTCTTCGGCCACTTCGGCCGGTCGCCGGGCGACTACTACGACCTCGAACGACTCGACCCCCAGTACCGGGTGTTCTTCAAGGACGGCGACCGCCTCGATATCACCCCCGACCTCGACCGCACCCGCCGGCTCTTCGAGTCCTACGAGGAGGGGGCTGCCGCCGCCCTCGACGAGTATCTGGCGAGCGCCCGGCGGACCTTCGAGATCGGGATGGACCGGTTCGTCTACACCGACCGCTCGCGGCTGCGGGACCTCGTGGATCCCGAGATAATTCAGGCAGCCCCGGCGCTGAAGCATCTCGGCTCGATGCAGTCGTTCGTCGAAGGCTACTTCGAGCATCCGAAACTCCAGCAACTGCTCCAGTACACGCTGGTGTTCCTCGGGGGGTCGCCTCACGACACCCCCTCGCTGTACCACCTCATGGCCCACGTCGACTTCGAGCACGGCGTCTACTACCCCGAGGGCGGCATGTACAGCCTCGTCGAGGCGCTGGTCTCCCTTGGCCGGGAGTTAGGCGTCGACTACCGTACTGGGGAAGCGGTGACCGCGCTCGAACCGGTCGCCGATGGGATTCGAGTCGACAGCGATGCGGGGAGCCACGTCGCCGACAGCGTCGTCGCCAACGCCAACCCGGCCCACGTCGAGCGGGAGTTGCTCCCGGCCGACCGGGGTCGGGACCCAGCCTACTGGGACGAGCAGACCTACGGCCCCTCGGCGTTCATGCTGTATCTCGGCGTCGAGGGCGACGTCGACCCGCTGGCCCACCACAGCCTCGTGTTCCCCGACGACTGGGACCCTCATTTCGACCGGATCTTCGAGGAGCCGGGGTGGCCCGAGGACCCGGCCTACTACCTCTCGGTGACCTCGAAGACCGACGACTCGGTCGCCCCCGATGGCCACCACGCGGTCGTCGTCCTCGTCCCGATCGCGCCGGGACTCGACGACGACCCCGATCGGCAGGCGTCGTTCCGTGATGCGGTGTTGGCCGACCTCGCCGCCCGGATCGGCGTCGACCTGCGCGGTCGGATCGTCGTCGAGCGGTCGGCGTCGGTCTCGACGTTTGCCGACCGGTTCAACACCCCCGGCGGCACCGCCCTCGGGCTGGCCCACACCCTCGATCAGACCGGCCCGCTACGCCCCGCCCATCACGCGCCGGGCGTCGAGGACCTCTACTACGCGGGGGCGTTTACCTCACCGGGCGTCGGCCTGCCGATGGCGATCATCAGCGGCGAACACGCCGCTGCGGCGGTTGCTCGCGGGGTCGACCCCTCGCCGTTCGCCGATTTCGCCCCAAATCTATAGTGGTATCAGGCCGAAGATCTATCATGTCGAGTGATTCTCCGGCGATCAAGGTGCTCTTCGCGGGCGAAGCGCTCCCCGAGGGGCCGACTGCGGCGGATCTCGCGGCCGACGACCGGTTCGTAGTCAGCCGGTCGCGGGACTTCCTCGATGCCCGCGACCACGCCACCGACACGCCCGTCGACTGCGTCGTCGCTACCCACTGTGAGGCGGGGTTCGACGGAGTGGCCTTTCTCGAAGCCGTCCGTTCGGTCGACGCCGACCTCCCGGTCGTGGTGCTGGCGTCGTCGGTCGACGCGGAGTTGACCCGCCGGCTGGTCGCCGCCGACGCCAGCGCTTTCGTCGTGGCCGCGGCGGCCGACGCCCACGAGGCGGTCGTCGAGGCCATCGAAGCACACGTCGACGCCGCCCGCAAGCGGAGCGATCGGCTGCCCATCTCGGACCTCTCGGTCGAGGCCGAGCGCCGACTGAAGGAGCGTGCTCTCGACGAGGCCCCGATCGGGATCACCATCGCCGACGCGACGGCCCCCGACATCCCGTCGATCTACATGAACGCCGCCTTCGAGGACGTGACGGGCTACCCGCCGGCCGAAGCCGTCGGCGTCAACCACCGCTTTCTGCAGGGTCCCGAAACCGACCACGAGCAGTCGGCCGAACTCGCCGCGGGGATCGACGCCGAACGCGACACCGAGGTCGTTTTGCGGAACTACCGGCGCGACGGGACGCCCTTCTGGAACCAGGTCCGGGTCAGCCCCATCTACGACGACGACGGCGAGGTCTCTCACTACGTCGGTTTTCAGATGGACGTCACCGACCGCGAGCGCGCCCAGCGAGAACTCCGGGCCGAACGCGAGTCGCTGAACCGACTGCTCGATCGGGTCGAGGGGTTGTTGAACGACGTCACCGATCTGCTGGTCCGGGGGGAGTCCCGGACCGAGACCGAGCGGCTGTTGGTCGAGCGGGCCGCCGAGACCTACCTCGCGGCGTGGCTCGGCCGCTACGATGCGGCCGACGAGCGGCTCACCGTCTCCCAACAGGCCGGCGACCGGGTCGTCGACGCCGATCCGATCGCCCTCGACGCCGACGACCCGGCCCTCGAACCTCTCCAGGAAGCCGTCGCAGACACCGAACCCCAGGTCGTCACCGAGGACGACCGGCTCCACGATCTCGCCGCCGACGAGGTCTGTGTGCTCGTCCCGCTGGCCTACCGCTCGACGACCTACGGGGTGTTGGGTATCGTCGCCCACGCGGACAGCTTCGACGACCGCGAGCGGGTGTTGCTCGGCTCGCTGGGCCGGAGCGTCGGCACCTCGATCAACTACACGCTGACCAAACGGACGATCACGACCGACACCGTGCTCACCATCGGGGTCGAACTGTTCGACGACGACCTGTTTTTCGTCCAACTCGCGGCGGCTCTGGACCTCCAGTTCGACTACGAGACGATCGTCTCCAACGAGCGGGACCCCGGGGTGCTCGCGCTGGTCAGCACCCAGTGTGCGGACGCCGACGCCGTCGTCGACCGCGCCGTGGAGTACGACGGTGTCGCGGCCGCCGAGGTGATCGCCGACACCGACGACCGGGCGGTCCTCCAGTTCCGGCTGACCGACTCGCCGCTGGTCGACGTGCTCGCGGAGTTCGGGAGCCGGCTGACCGAACTCCACGCCGACAGCAACCGGCTGGCCGTGGAGTTCTGTGTCGGCACCGAGGAGGCCGCCCAGTCGGTGCTGGGGGCCCTCCGGGAGACCTACGACCGCGTCGACCTCGTGGCCTACCACGAGAGCGATCCCCAACAGACCTCCTCGGGGTTCCGCGAGGAGCTACGGAGCCAACTGACCGACCGCCAGCTCACCGCCCTGAAAAAGGCCTACGTCAGCGGCTACTTCGAGTGGCCCCGCCGCGTCGAGGGCAAACAGCTCGCCGCGTCGATGGACATCGTCCCCTCGACGTACCACCAGCACCTCCAGTCGGCCAAACGGAAGCTCGTTGCGGCCTTCTTCGACGAGTAGCGGTCAGTTCTCCATGAACGTCTTGAGGTTCTCGACGGTCGCCTCGGCCTCCCGACGGTTGTACGCCTCGGCGATCGGCGCGAGGACGGTCTCGATGACGGTATCCGGGAGGCTGTACTCCGCTTCGTAGTGGAGTTCGGTCGACCCGTCGTCGCCGTCGAGGTCGTAGCTGATCGTCCCGTCGATCGCCCCCGAGAGCCGCTGGACGAGCCGGGACCCCGGCGAGCGGTCGACGTCCTCGACCGAGCCGGCGAGGGTGACTCCCGCGAGCTTGTAGCGGTAGTCGGCGCGTTTCCCGCCCTCGGGCAGCGCCGTCACGTCGGTGACGTCGACCAATCCGGGCGTGATCTTCACGTGGTTCCGCGGGTCGTCGAGGAACGAAAACACCTCCGCTGGCGGTGCGTCGATGCTGGCGTGGTGGGTGACGGTGAACATAGGCCCAATCGGGTTGACGTTCGGTCCCCGCCCGGATAACTCCGGAGCCGAATCTGTGTGGCACGCCCCACTGATTGGGCCCGCTGTTTTGGGTGCTCGGCCCGTTTGTCTCCCTACCAACGCCCCTATGACGACTCGACTCACCCTCGCCGACCCCGACCGCAACGGCCTGTCGGTGAGCACCGACGCCGTCCGGCTCTCCCCCGGTGCCCGGCGCGCAGTTGGCGCCGACGTCGGCGATCCGGTCGCCGTCGAGGGCGGCGCGCGAACCGTCGCCGTCGTCGGCGACGACGCCCCCCAACTGCCGGACGGCGTGGTTCTCGCCGGCGATACCGTCCGCCGGAACGCCGAGTCGACCGTCGGCGCGTCGGTGACCGTCGCGGCCGTCGAGCCGGTCGCCGCCCGATCGGTGACCGTCGCCCCGACCAATTCGGTCTCGCTTTCGGGCGACAGCGAGGCCCTCTCGCGGGCGCTGGCGGGCCGCCCCCTCTCGGTCGGCGACCGTATCGGCGTCGACCTCTTCGGCGGCAGCCTCGACGTCCGGCTGACGGTCGTCGACCTCGACCCCGACGGCCCGGCTGTCGTCACCGACGAGACGACCGTCTCGATCCGCCCGGCCGACCCCACGGGGGTCGACGGGGCGGTCCCGGCGGTCCCTCCCGACGGGGTTGGCGGTCTCGACGAGCCACGGGCGGCCCTCCAGCGGCTGGTCGCCCGGCCGCTGGCGGATCCCGAGGGGTACGCCGCCGTCGGTGCGCGACCGCCCGCGGGGGTACTGCTCGCCGGCCCCTCCGGGGTGGGGAAGACGCGGCTCCTCGGCGCGGTCGCGGCCGACGCCGGGCTCCCGATTCACGAGGTCCCGCCGAACGACTGCGGGAGCCGGGAGTCGCTGGCGGCTGTCCTCCGGGCGGCCGACGACGACGCCCCAGCGATCCTCCTGATCGAGCGCCTCGAAACGGTCGCCCCTTCCTCCGACGAGGGAGCCTCCTCGGCGGTCGCGTGGCTGCTCGATCGGGTCCGCGACCGCGATGACCTCGTGGTCGTCGGCGAGGCTTCCAGCGCCGACGCGGTCGACCCCGCGTTGCGTCGCGGCGGCCGTTTCGACAGCGAGGTTCGGGTCGATGTCCCCGACCGGGCGGCCCGCCGCGAGGTGTTGGCGGTCCACGCTGCCGACCTTCCATTGGCTGACGACGCCGACCTCGACTGGCTGGCGGCCCGCACCCACGGCTACACCGGCGCGGACCTCGAAGCCGTGGTGGTCGAGGCCGCGACGCGGGCGGTCGACCGGGCCGGCGACGGGCCGGCGACGGTCGGCCGCGCGGAGTTCGATGCGGCCGTCGAGGCGGTCGGTCCGTCGGCGCTCCGCGAGACGGTGGTCGAACGCCCGTCGGTCTCCTACGAGGAGATCGGCGGCCTCGATGAGGCGATCGAGACGGTCGTCCGGACCGTCGAGTGGCCGCTCCGCTACCCCGAACTCTTCGAGCGACTCTCCATTACGCCGCCGACCGGCGTCCTGCTGTCGGGGCCGCCGGGCACTGGCAAGACGCTGCTGGCGAAGGCGGTCGCCACCTCCACGGCGGCGAACTTCCTGTCGGTCGACGGCCCCGAGTTGATGAACCGCTACGTCGGCGAGAGCGAACGCGGCGTCCGGGAGCTGTTCGACCGGGCCCGACGCAGCGCTCCCGCGGTCGTCTTCCTCGACGAGCTGGACGCGCTGGCCCCCGCCCGTGGCTCGACCGACACGGGTGCCGCCGAGCGGGTCGTCTCCCAGCTGTTGACCGAACTCGACGGTCTGTCGGCCCGCGGCGAGGTGGCGGTGCTCGCGGCGACCAACCGACCCGACGCGATCGATCCGGCGTTGTTGCGCCCCGGCCGCATCGAGAGACAGGTCGCCGTGCCGCTGCCCGACCGGGCGGCCCGCCGGGAGATCCTCGCCATCCACCTCGCCGACGTCCCGACCGCCGGCGTCGACCTCGATGCGCTGGCCGCCGCGACCGCCGGCTACACCGGCAGTGATCTCGCGGGCGTCGTCCGCGAGGCCGGCCTGCTGGCGATGGGCGAGGCCCTCGGCACCGACCGCCCGACGGCTGCCACCGACGAGCCGGTCGTCGAACACCGCCACCTCCGGGCGGCAGTGGAGGCGAGCCGGCCGTCGGTCGACGACCGCGCCGACGACTTCGAGTGGCAGGATCCCTGAGAGACGGGTACGGTTGACGAGGTCCTATCGGCCGATGACCAGTTGGTTCGGTATCGGGTTGATATCCCCCCGGCTCCGAGACGCACCATGGATCGAGACACCCTCGTTTTCGCCGTTCACCTCGTCGTCGCCCTCGGGTTGGCGACGTTCGGTGCCTACCGGATCTCCCTCGGTGCACCCGTCGCTGGCGGGCTCAACATCGTGATGGCGGCCGCGATCGTCGCCGTCGGTCGCTACGTCAGTCGGCTCGCCTGATCGCCCGCTCCCGGTGCCGGCGCCGCCCCCCGGTCGGAAACCGCCGGGCTCCGGAGCAACACGAGCGCGAAGCCGATCGTCGCCAGCAGATCGAGGGCGACGAACCCCGCCGTCGCGGCCGTCGGCGACACCACGCCCGCGCCACCGGGACCGGCAATCCACCACAGCGGATAGCCAACCCAGCAGACGCCGAGCAGCGTCGCCAGCCTGTCGACGGTCGCGGTCGTCTCGGTAGCGAGGCCGCGCGTATCGGCGCGTAGCCCCACGCCGAGGAAGTAGCCGACGCCGCCCACAGCCAGCGTGGCGATCCCCACCCAGACGTACCGGTAGCCCCCCAGCACCGGTCCCGTCGACACGATCCCCGTGACGACCACGAAGACGGTGGTGGCGACCGCACTCGCCAGCGTTTCCCGGTCGACCCCCGCGACCGAGCCGAGGGCAGCTACTAGCAGCGGCATCGTCACCAGCCAGTCGACGTACCGCGCCCAGTAGAGGGTCACCGCCTCCCCATCGGGTACGGCCACGTCGACGGTTCCGACGCCGGACAGCAACAGGGCGTATGCCCCGACGCTGGTCGCCGAGACGACGGCCACGAGCGCGTGGCTCCGCCTGGTTCGGCGGTCCTCGCTGCCCGCCGCGCGCGCTGCCACGAGCAGCGACGCGAGGCCGAACACCACCGCGCCGCCGACGAGCCAGCCCGCTGCCGGTCGACCGCCGAGCGTCGCCCCGACTGCTGCCAGTAGTGCCCCCATACGTGCATTCTACGGGTTGTGACGTGTTATCACCGCCACCAAACTCATGGGGTTGGTTTTAGTCGTCGACCGCTCTGTGCCGTCCCGTTCACGCCGGCCCGACGCCTGCCACGGGGGCGGCGAACCGCTGGTCATCAGTCACGGGCCCTGTGAGGGCGAACTAGCTGGGGTCGGCATTGATACCCCCGAAGAAACGTATCACTGGCTATGACTGACGAGGACACGTCGACCGACGCCGACACTAAAACCGACACCGACGCCGACACCGATGCCGAGACGGCCGAGGACGTCGTCGTCGACCTCGACTCGGCGGCGGCCTACGACCAACGCGTCGACGAACTTCAGGAGACCGTCGAACAGCAGGCCGAGCGGATCGACGAACTGGAGGACCTCCTGTTGGACCTCTCGGTCCGGGCGGCCGACGACCGCGGGATGGGGGTCTGTCCGGAGTGTCACGGCCCCGTCGAGAAAGTTCGCCGATGGTTCGGCCCGACGACCATCGAGTGTCGTCGCTGCGGGGAGACCTTCCACGAGTACTAACCGAACTGTGTTGGTATCGGTTTGAGACCGCTGGCGACCGTCGATACACCCGTCGTGAACCGAATCCACGCCGGGTCGTCGAGGGCTATCGAGCCGTCGGGAGCCACCGGACTACCGGCGGCTCTCGGGGGTGAGTGTCCGTGATCGACCTCTCCCAGCTGGTCGCGGCCGTCTCCGGGACGTATCTCGCCTACCTCGCGGCCACCGTCGGCGTCCCGCTGGTCGTCCTTGGCGCGGCCGCGTGGGGCCGTGGCAGCCTCGGGACTTGGGTCGACGCGCTGGGGGTCGTCGCACTCATGGCGATCGCCTTTTCGTACACCTACGTCTGGGATGGCACCCTCATCGAGCAGGGTGTCTGGTGGTATGGCGAGGGGGTCGTAACCGGGCGCGTCTGGGTTATCCCGTTCGGCGAACTCGCCTTCTTCCTCGTCCAGACCGCCCTTGCCGGCGTCTGGCTCCTGTTCCTCGACCCCTCGGTCGACCCCGACCGACCCACGACCGTCCGGTCCCGACCGGCCGGCCTCCTCGCCGTCGCCGCCCTCGAACTCGCGGGGTTCGGGCTGTACGTTACCACTGCCGGCCACTATCTCGGGGCGGTCCTCGTGTGGGGCGCGCCGATCCTCGGCTTCCTGTGGTTTCTCGGCGGCCCCGTCATCTGGCGGGTACGCCGTACCGTCGCGGCCGCCATCGTAGTCCCCACGGTCTATCTCTGGGTCGTCGACCGCCTCGCTATCGGGCTCGGTCTCTGGTCGATCTCGTCGACCCACACCACCGGTCTCGCGGTCGCCGGCCTCCCGATCGAGGAGATGGTATTTTTCCTCGTGACGAACACGCTCGTCGTCTTCGGGCTGACACTCTACCTGTGGGTCGTCGCCCGCACCGAGCGGCGGTCACTGGCCGCGAGCCTGCGTGGGCTACTGCCCCGCGGCGGTGTCGGCACACCGCCTGCCGGCCGGGAGTAGCCACCGACTACTTATTAGTCGTCAGTGTGCGTGGGCCGCTCGCGGCTGCCAGCGAGCCACTTCTGGCTGAAGTTGACGCCGCACGAACAGTGGGCGTAGGCGTGGATCACGTCGCCTTCCTCGTAGAGGCCACCGACCTCCTCGTTTTGGGCCTCGGCAAACGAGAGGACGAACTCGATGGTGTGCTCGGCGCCGTCGCCGTCGGCCGGACAGACGCCGCCGTCGAGTGCTGCCTCGATCTCGCCGTCCCGGTCCATCGCCTCCTTGGCGAACTCCATCGCGCCGATGCCGGTCGCCTGTTGGAACGCGTTGCGTCCCGCCTCGCCGGGCACGACCAGCACGATGCCGGTGTCGACTGCCGTGCCCGCGTCCCCGAGGCTGTGGTCGTCGCCGAGCAGTCCGTCGTCGATGTAGATCGCCACGTCGTCGAGTCGCTCGCCAGCAAGAAATGCCTGTAGCTTCTCCATGCGTCGGCTCCGACCGCCGTCCGTATCAGTCGTTTGGAATCGGCCGCGACTGCTCGGCTGTCGTGTGAGTGAGCTCCTCCGGATCGGTGTGTCGACGGTCCCTATACTGAACCCGACCGACTACTATTCGAAAGATAGAAAATTTCACATCATCAAATGACTAACTCCTGCTGTTATCAGAATCAATAAAGAGGCTGTAACACTTATATGACCATTCCGTCACGTAATATTTACTGTCTGTAAATCAGTCATACAGACTATACCCACACACATGTTCGAAACTAGTAATCGAGGTCAAGTTGGTATCGGGACACTCATCGTGTTCATTGCCATGGTCCTCGTGGCGGCGATTGCGGCGGGCGTACTGATCAACACGGCCGGGCTGCTCCAGACACAGGCCGAAGCGACTGGTGAGGAGACACAGGAACAGGTCAGCGACCGAATCGAGATCCAGAGCGCAACCGGGAACGTTACTGGTGATGAGACCATCGACCGGTTCAATCTCACGCTCACGAAAGGAGCAGGTGCGGGCGATATCAAGCTCAACGATACGAGCTACGAGATCGTCACGTCCGACACGGTTTCGAGTGGTGTGCTCAACAGAAGCGGCGTTACGATCGGTATCATCGACTCCGCTACGACCGATAACGTCATCACCGAGAGAGGCGACCGATACGAAGTCCAATTCAACCTCACTGGGACTGGCGGCGTTCTTGACAGTAATCTCGAAGGCGGCGACAGTGTGACGATCACCCTCACTACTGCCGCTGGCGCGTCGACCGTCAAGGAACTCCGCGTTCCCGACTCGCTCGTCGATCGGTCGGCAGTGAAACTCTAAGTCCGGCTCTCGGACTCGTCGACTGTCGGTTCTATCAGTCGGCATCCCACCTATTTTCGGTCCCGGATCGACACCGACAGCGGCCAGCTTCGCGTGTGACTGTTGTTCGCCGGCCGTGTCGCCGACTCGTCGGGGCTGTCAGTGTCGTCGACTCGACTACCGAGTTCTACCCGTCGAGGTCCTCGGCGATGCCGGCCAGCGAATCGCGGGGCCCCTGTCTGACCGTGTAGATGGCCCGTTCGCCCGGCGTGCGGAGGCCGTACTGCTCGCCGTCGACCACCGTGTCGAAGGCGACGCTGTTGCCCGATTCGCGGCCGAGATCACGGAGCCACGCGGCCAGTCGGTTGTCGCCTTCGCCGGTCGACCGGGCCAGCCGTCGGTTGTCGTAGGCTCCGTGGAGCACCAGCCCGCGGCTGTCCTCGGCGACGACAGCGTGGTGTTCGGTGTCGTCGAACACGAGCCTGATCACGTCGTCGGCATCGAGCTCATCGCTTGCGGCCTCCGGGAGCCTGATCCCCTGCCGGCGGGCGCTGCCGAGTCGGACGAGTTCGGCGCGGGCGGTCTCGACGGTCTCGCTGTCGCTGGGGAGTCTAGTGGGCATAAAATACGAAGGAGGGTTACTCGTCGTCGCTCTCGCCGAAGGCCTCGGCGACACCGTCGTCACTGTCGGTCACCGTGGCGTTGATCTGTGCGGTGGCATCCGAGACCGTGCGGCCGCGGACGGTGACCCGTTTTCGCTCGCCGTCACGGCTGGGCTCGAAGCCGACCCCACCGTCGAGGAGGCGTTCGGCGATCCCCGTCCCCGGCACGTCCTCCCGCATCGGTCGACCGGTCTCGTCGGATCCGCCGGTGAGTTCGAGGGTGTAGCCGTCGAGTCCGACCGCGCTGCCGTCTACTTCCTCGCCGATCTCTCGGCTGATAAATCGGTTGGCGTCCTGTCCGTCCACGTCCCGCTGGTAGGTCGACCCGTCTGCAGGGTCGGCGACGACGACTGTGAAATCTGCCATACGTGATCTCTCTGGATGAGCAATAAAAAGCACGTCGAAAGCAGGTCCGACTCCGGCGGGGAGGCCACGCCTGCCGGTATCCGACGACTTCTGGCTGCCGCCCCCCGGGCGACTCCTCCCGTTCCCGCCGCTGACCGACTCACGACGACTCGCAGTCGCCGCCGAGTCGACCCTTGAGATAGAACGTCTCGACGTCACAGTAGTCGTTCCACCGGCATTCGAGCCCCTTGGTCATATACAGCGAGTAGAACGCCTCGCCGGCCGCCTGGACCTCGGCTGCGGTGTACGGGACCAACTGTTTGTCGACCACGTCGTCCTCGCTGGGATAACACTGGGTGGACAACGAAAACCGGTGGTGGCAGGACGGACAGGTCAGCGGCCGGTGGAACGCCAGTTCCTCGGCGTACTGGTTGCGTGGGACGGCCGTCGCCGTCCCCTGCACCCACGTCGTTCCACACCGATCGCAGCTCCCGGTCGCCGTCTCGAAGCCGGGCCACGCCTCGTACTCGGCCTGCAGTTCCGCACACGCCTCCTCGTCGTCGCTCTGACACCGTGCGTCGTCGCCGAGGATCACGTACTGCTCGGCCCGCATCGGGATCGTGACCGTCCCGCCACAGTCACACTCGTGGTGAAACAGCTTTGCGGCGGCCTCGACACTCGTCTCGCTCATCGTCCGGTTGTTCGCGCCGCAGACGAATATAGCTGGCTGGGACCGTCGACCGGTCGCTACTCGCCGTCGACCAGCAGTCGGCCGACCAGCGGCTCGATCGGCCGGGTCAGCGTTTCGACCGTGTAGCCGTAGGCTCCCCCTCCGAGTTCGTCGACGACGACCGTCTCGACGTCGCCACCGTAGACGGTCACGCCGCGGCCGTCGGCCCGCAAGCGGTCGCCGTCGCCGTCGTCGCTCCGGAGCGTGAAGCTGTAGGGTACCGGCGTCGGGTTCCGGAGCGTCACCGTCACGGTCTCGCCCTCGCGTGCCCGAAACGTGACGCCGCTCCGGGCGGCCCGGCGGCCGCCGACCCGCCACGCCGAGTTGCCGACCGAGTTGCCGTCGTCTCGGTTGAGGTCCGCGACCACCCGTTCGTAGGCTCCCAGTCGGACCGTCACCCGGCCGTCACGCTCCGAGAGGTCGACCCGGCTGACGACCTCCTTGGTCCGCCCCCCGCCGTCGCCCCCATCACCGCCGGAGCCGTCGCCGTCTCGGGGATCTTCGCTCACGTCGGCCGACCGGATCGCCGGCTCCTCGTCGTCGTTGTGCTCGTCGGTGACGAGGCTTGCGACCTCCTCTCCACCCGTCCGTGCGGTCGTCACACCCACTAGTCCGGCAGCCCCGAGGAGGGCCCCCCTGATCAGTGCCCGCCTGGAGCGTTCGGTCTGCCCGGTGAGAGAATCCAATCGATCCATCTGCCGCCCAGTTAGTGACCCCTCTATAGCCGCCGTCGACAGTTCCCATTTCATGAGAATCGTCTTAGTGAATATATACTATCCCGTAGCCGGCGGCGAGGCGGGCGTTCCGTGACCAATCACAACCCATAGGTCGCCCCGCCGTGTCGGATCGCCCATGGAACTCGGTGTTATCGGTCTCGGACGCATGGGACGGATCGTCGTCGACCGAACGCTCGCGGCGGGCCACGACGTGGTCGCCTTCGATCTCGACGACAACGCGGTCGCCTCGGCCGCCGACGCGGGGGCAACCCCCGCGGACTCGGTGGCGGATCTCGCCGACAGGCTCGGCGCCGACAAGCGGATCTGGCTGATGGTCCCCGCGGGGAAGGCGGTCGACGCCACCCTCGACGATCTCGATCCCCACCTCGACGAGGACGATGTCGTGGTCGACGGCGGCAACTCCCACTTCGAGCGGTCGGTCGAGCGGGCCGAAGCCTGTTCGGGGACCTACCTCGACTGCGGGACCAGTGGCGGCCCCGCCAGCGCCGAGGAAGGATTTTCGCTGATGGTCGGCGGCCCCGAGTGGGCCTACGAGGAACTCGTCCCCGTTTTCGACGCCGTGGCGACCGGCCCGGATGGCCACGGACGGATGGGACCGTCGGGGGCGGGCCACTACGTGAAGATGGTCCACAACGGCGTGGAGTACGCCTTGATGCAGGCCTACGGCGAGGGGTTCGAACTACTGGCCGACGGCCGCTACGAGCTGGATCTCGAAACGGTCGCCCGGACGTGGAACAACGGCGCGGTCATTCGGTCGTGGCTCTTGGAACTCTGTGAGGAGGCCTTCATGAAGGAGGCCACCGCGGACGACGCACTCGGAGACGTCGACGATTACGTCGCCGGTGGGTCGACCGGGACGTGGACCGTCAAGGAGGCCCTCGAACAGGAAGTGCCGGTTCCGCTGATCTATCAGGCGCTCGCCGAGCGGTTCGACAGCCGCAACGAGGGCCGGTTTTCCCGGCGGCTGGCCAATCGGCTCCGCTACGGCTTCGGTCGACACGAGGTCGCCCGGCGCGAGGACTGACCGGCCGATAGGCGGGATCGCAGTCCCGCGGTCTCGTAACCTAATTAAACCCCGATTTCGTAGGACCACATATGGTTGACATCGTGGCGTTCAGCATCGCAGCGGGTTTGGTGTCCGTGCTTGCCATTCTCCATTTCACCAAGGGGACCGGCTGGGAGTCGACCCCCGATATCTCTCAAGAGATCCTCGATCGCCGGGCCGCGACCGTCCCCGAGACGAGCTTCCCCGAACCGATGAACCGCGCCATCGGCGGCGGTGGCGGCGCGGTTCCCGCGGTCGGTGAGGCCGGCGGCGAGGAGGGTGCCGAACTCGAAGAGGCCGAAGAGGAATCACAGAGCCCGGCCGATATGCCGGAAGACGAGGTCGAATATCACGAGATCGAACTCACAAAGCAAGGCGAGACCATCGAGGTCGCCAGCAACGAAACGATCCTCGACAAGGCCGAGGACGAAGGCTTCGACCTCCCCTACGCGTGTAGACAGGGTCAGTGTGTCTCCTGTGCGGCGTACACTCCCGACGGTCCGTCCGAGGACCACGTGATCCACTACGAGCAGGAAACGTTCACCGACGACGAACTGGAAGAGGGCTATATGCTGACCTGTGTCGCCTACCCGATCGACGACTTCACGCTCGAAACCGGCGAAGCGCCCTAACGCCGTCCGCTGATCGTCACCCGTCTCGTTCTTGGACCCGGCCGACGTCCGTATATTCGCCGCTCTCGTCGACCCGGCTGTCTGTCGGCGCTACTGCACAACCGCGCAAGGACTTATATATCCCGCGGCGAACGGGCGGCCATGAACGACGCGCTACGCTCGCGGCTCGAATCGCTGCCGCCGAGTGCGAAACTGGTGTACAAGACCCTCGAATACGAGGGTCCCTTGACACAGGGCCAGCTCGCCGACCGGTCGTTGCTGCCGGCCCGGACCGTTCGGTACGCCCTCTCGACGCTCGAAGACGAGGCGGTCGTCAGCGAGGAGCTCTACATTCAGGACGCCCGCAAACGGCTCTACTCGCTGTCGACCGACGACGCACGGTCCGACCGCTCCGAGCCAGCCTTTTCGATCTGAGCGCCCCCGTAGCAAACGGTTTGTACGACCGTCCCGAAACCGTGGCAATGGAACTCGTTTCCGTGGCCGCCCTCGCCGACAACCGGGTGATCGGCGACGACGGCGAACTCCCGTGGCCGTCGATTCCGGCCGACAAACGGCAGTACCGCGAGCGGATCGCCAACGATCCCGTGATCCTCGGCCGACGCACCTTCGAGTCGATGCTCGACGATCTGCCGGGCAGCCACCAGATCGTTCTCAGCCGGAGCCGTGATTCCTTCGAGGTTCCCTCGGCCGTCCACGCTGGGAGCGTCGAGGAGGCGGTCGACCGCGCGACCGAACTCGGTGCCGATCGGGCCTACGTGATCGGCGGCGGCGACATCTATCGGCTCTTCCAGCCTCACGTCGACCGGATGGTGTTGAGCCGGGTCGACGGGAGCTACGCTGGCGACAGCTACTATCCCGAGTGGGACCCTGCCGACTGGCGGCTCGACTCGGAGACGGCCTACGACCGGTTCGTACTCCAAGAGTGGGTGCGCGTCGACGGGTAGCCGGCGACTACCGTACGGTAGGCACTGGCTACGCGAACAGGTCGCGCGCGCCGTCGACCGCTTCGACCAGTGCGTCGACCTCCTCGCGCGTATTGTAGATGTAGAACGAGGCCCGCGCCGAGGCAGCCGCGCCGAGGGTGTCGTGGAGCGGCTGGGTACAGTGGTCGCCCGCCCGGATCGCCACCGCGTAGTCGTTGAGAATACTCGAGAGGTCGTGGGCGTGGACGCCGTCGATGTTGAACGCCACCAGCCCGCCGCGGTCGTCGCCTGGTGGGCCGTAGATCTCGACGTCGTCGTGTTCGCTCAGCTTGTCGTAGGCGTACTCCGCGAGCAGTTCCTCGTGGGCTTGGACGTTGTCCATCCCGATCTCCTCGAGGTAGTCGATCGCGGCATGCAGGGCGATCCCTTGGGCGATCAGCGGCGTGCCGGCCTCGAACTTCCACGGCAGGTCCTCCCACGTCGACTCCTCGTAGGTCACCTTCCGGATCATGTCGCCGCCGTAGAGATACGGCTGCATCGATTCGAGGATTTCCTGTTTGCCGTACAGCACGCCGATCCCCGTCGGCCCGAGCATCTTGTGGCCGGAGAACGCATAGAAGTCGGCGTCGATGGCTTGGACGTCGACCGGGCGGGTGGGCACCGCCTGTGCGCCGTCGATAAAGGAGTAGGCCCCGACCTCGTGAGCCATGTCGGTGATCTCGGCGACCGGGTTGATCGTGCCGAGGGTGTTGGAGACGTGGACCAGCGAGACCATCCGTGTCGAGTCGTCGATCAACTCGGCGGCGTGATCCATGTCGAGCCGACCGTCTTCGTCGACTTCGATAAAGCGGAGCTCCGCGCCGGTGCGCTTGCAGATCTGCTGCCACGTCACCAGCGAGGCGTGGTGTTCCATCTGGGTGGTGACGACCGTGTCACCGGGTTCGAGCTCTTCGAGCCCCCACGCGTAGGCGACGAGGTTCATCGACTCGGTGGTGTTCTTCGTGAAGACGATCTCTTCGCGGCCCGCGGCGTTGATAAACGCCGCCACGCGGTCGTGGGCCTCTTCGTAGGCGACCGAGGCCTCCTGACTCAGCTGGTGGATCCCACGGTGGACGTTGGCGTTGTAGCCGTAGTAGTAGTCGACGATCGCGTCGACGACCTGCTTCGGAGTCTGGCTCGTCGCGGCGTTGTCGAGATACACCAACGGCTCGGTGTCGTCGTCCCCCTCGCCGGGGGTCGTGACGTCGCCGCCGACCTTGCGGTCCAGCACCGGGAAATCCTCCCGGATCGCCTCGACGTCGATGGGGTAGCTCTCCTGTGTACTCATTGCGTCTGTGTAGGGGAGCCGGGGGTAACACGTCTTCGGTCTCCCGAAGCCGATGTAACGAGTTCTCGTTTCAATCGAAGGAGAATGACGACGAATTCGGGTGTTAGCCACCGCCTACTGTGGTCTCGACCGCCCTTCGCGTCGCTCACGCCCGACGGCTACATCCAGAGCAGTTGGGCGTGGCGCGTCCCGTCGACGTCGAGGACGCGGTCCTCGTCGATGATGCCGGCCTCGATAGCGACCCCGACCGCCTCGCGGCCGACGATGTTGGCGACGTCGGCTCGCGTGAGCCCGTCGACCACGGCATCGTCGTCGGCTTCGACCGCTTCCTCGCCGCCGTAGAACGCCTCGGTGACTTCGAGTCGTACCGGATCGTCGACGTAGGTCTCGCCGAGGCACTCCTCGTCACAGACCGAGACGAGCAGGCCTTCGGGGGTCTGGCGCTCGCGCAGCAGCATTAGAACTCCTCGCGGAGCTCGTCTTCCGCGGCTGCCCGGATCTCGTCGGCCTGTTCGATCGCCTCCTGGGCGGCCTCCTGCTCGCCGAGTTCTTCGAGCGCCAGTGCCTTTTCTTCGAGGATGTCGGCGTTCCGCATTCCCAGTCGGAGAGCGTTGTCGAAGGCGTCGACGGCGTCCTCGTAGAGCCCCCGCTCGGAGAGGAAAAAGCCCCGGTTGTACCACGCTTGTGGGAACCGGGGATCGATCTCGACGGCGCGTTCGGCGTGTTCGAGTGCCTCCTCGGTGCGACCGTACTCCCACAGCGCGTAGGCGAGATTGGTCTCGGCGCTGGCGGCGTGTTCCGAATCGTCGTCGATCCGCAGCGCTTCCTGATAGGCCCCGATCGCCTGATCGTACTCTTCGAGTTGGGCGTGGGCCGCGCCCTTGTTGACCCACGCCTCCTGGGCGTCGAGACTCTCGTCGTCGGCGAACCGCGCGGCGCGCTCGAAGGCTTCGGTGGCCTCCTCGAAGCGCTTGATCCCCATGTAGGAGAGGCCGACCTCGATGAGTTGTTCGACGTCGACCTCGTCGGCCGAGATGTTGTGTTCGTCCAGCAGGTCGGTCAGGGCGTGTGAATCGACCGGGTCGACCTGCGAGGGATCGCCGGCCAACTCCTCGGGATCGAGGCTGAACTCCGCGTAGTCCTCGTCGATCCCCTGTCCACGGGAGAACTCGTGGGCGTCCCGCTCGGAATCGTCTGTCATAGGAGAGTTTGGGAGTCATCTCGGGTAAGGGTTACGTCGACGGGGCGACTCCCGTGGTCACCGACACGTCGTCACCTGACCGTCGTGACTGCCACCGGTGAACGCCGGAACACCTTCCGTGCGACGTTGCCGATCAGGAAGCCGCGGGTGACGTCTTCGCTGTGCTTGCCGTGGCTCCCCATCACGACCGTGTCGTACTCGCCGGCCCGGTTCACGATCGCCCGGGACGGATCGCCGACAGCGACGACCGTCCGGATCTCCGTATCGTGGTCGGCCGCGAGACGCCGGGCCCGCTCGAAGACCGGTTCGGCGCGCTTTCGGGCCGCCGCGTCGACGTCGTCTTCGAGGGCGAGACTGACCGCATCTCCCATCATCATCGTCGCGCTCCCGACGACGTGGAGGACCGTGATTTCGGGGTCGACACAGGTTTCGATGGCGTATTCGAGCGCTCGCTCCGCCATCGCCGAGTCGTCCATCGGGACGAGAATCCGAGTGGCCATACACCTCCAAGGAGTCGAGTGCTCATAATCCCGGGTGTCGCGGGCCTCGTCTCTCAGTCGATTGGCGGCTCACCGACTACGCGCCCCGCTGCTGCTGGCGGTACTGCAGGACGGCCCGCTCTTTCATCTTCGCCTCGATCATCACGTCGACCTCGCGGCCGTAGGTGTCGATCGGCCCTGCCACGTAATCCGAGTGGTTCCGCGGCGAGATCGACGAGTCGGCCTCGTGGAGCCGCCTCGGTTCGCTGTAGTGGACGATCGGCCGCACGTCGCCGGGCCACGTGTCGACGGCCGCTTCGAGGGCTTCCCGGCCGGTGAGTCCCCGGTCGGTGAACTGGTGGTGCAGTGCGTCGTAGACGACGGGCATCCCGATCTCGTCGTGGACCGACTCGACCAGTTCGGGGACGCTCCACAGCGACTCCTTGTCGTCGTTCTCGACCGTGAGGCGGTCACTAACTGCGGGTGGGAGCCGGTCGACGGCTTCGCAGAAGCGGCGGGCGGTCGCCGCCTTGTCGCTGTAGTAGGCCCCGATATGGACGTTGATCGAGTTGTACGGCGACCGCGACAACCCCATCGCGTCCATCAGATCGCCGTGACATTCGAGGTCGACGACCGCGTTGTCGACGACCGATTCGGTCGGGCTGGCGAGTTTGACGAAGTGACTGGGGTGGAACGTGAGCCGGAGGTCGTGTTCGGCGGCGAACTCGCCGATGTCGGCGAGGATATCGAGGACCGTATCGCTGTTGGGGAGTCCTTCGAGGTCGTACTGGCTGTACCACGGGATGAGATCCGAGGTGATGCGGTAGAAACGAATGTCGTGGTCGACGTTCCACTCGATGATCCGGCGCAGCCCACGACAGTTCTGTTCGGCGAGTTCTCCGGCGTAATCAAGACCGCGCTCCTCGAAGGTCGCCTGTTGCATACCTCGATTAGTCCGCACCTCGTCTTCGCGGAGCGTCCGATTGAGTGCCGCGTAGCCGAACTGTGGCGTCGCGTTCGGACGCTCGCCCGAATGTGTAGAATCAGTCGACACGATTGCGTTCCATAGGGGTTCGCCGAACCTATGGGTTCCGTTCTCCGCGATCGCTGCCCGGCGTTTCACCTTCACTCCGCAGTTAACGCTCTTTTATATCCCCACGGAGCGTAGCCGACGTAATGGCCACACAGTCAGATATCGAAGGGCTTCCGGGTGTCGGTCCGGCGACCGCAGACAAACTCAGCGACGCGGGGTTCGACACCTACGACGGACTGGCGGTCTCGAGTCCCCGCGAGTTGGCCGACGCCGCGGATGTCGGACAGGGCACCGCCTCGGACATCATCAACGCCGCCCGCGAAGCCGCGGATGTCGGCGGCTTCGAGAGCGGCTCTGCGGTTCTCGAACGCCGCAACGAGATCGGCAAGCTCTCGACGGGCGTCCCCGCGGTCGACGAACTGCTGGGCGGCGGCGTCGAGTCCCAGTCGATGACCGAGGTCTACGGCGAGTTCGGTGTCGGCAAATCCCAGATCAGCCACCAACTGGCGGTCAACGTCCAACTCGGCCGTGAGCACGGCGGCCTCGATGGGCGGGCCGTCCTCGTCGACACCGAGGACGCCTTCCGCCCCGAGCGGATCGACGACATGGTCCGGGGACTCGACGACGAGATCCTGCAGGCCGAACTCGACCGCCGGGAGATCAAGGGGACGCCGGACGACGACGAAGCGATGGACGCGCTGGTCGACGATTTCCTCCAGTATATCCACGTCGCCCGTGCGTTCAACTCCGACCACCAGATGCTGCTGGCGAAGACCGCGGCGGATCTCGCCAGCGAGTACGCCGACTCCGACCGACCGGTCCGACTCGTGGTCTACGACTCGCTGACCGCCCACTTCCGCGCGGAGTACGTCGGCCGGGGCGAACTCGCCGCCCGCCAGCAGAAACTCAACCGCCACATCCACGACCTGCTACGGATCGCCAGCCTCCACAACGCCGCCGTCCTCGTGATGAATCAGGTCCAGAGCAACCCCGACTCCTATTTCGGCGACCCGACCAAGCCGGTCGGCGGCAACATCCTTGGCCACGCCTCGACGGTCCGGGTGTATCTCAAGAACTCGAAAGGTACCAAGCGTGTCTTTCGGCTGGTCGACGCGCCCAACCTCGCCGACGGCGAGGCGATCATGCGGGTCGAAGGCGGCGGCCTCCGTCCCGAATAGCTACATGTTGACGTCTTCGATGTGATCGGAGACGACCGCCTGCCCTTTGGCGGTGAGCTCCATGGCGTCGTCGACGTCCCGGATCAGTTCCTTGTCGCGGAGCTGATCGAGGATGACCTGGGTTTGGTTGACATCCCCCGTCAGCAGCTGGCTGAGGTCGGCCCGGCCGCCGGCGCTGTACAGCGTGACGAGTGCCTCGATCTGTTCTTCGGTGAACTCGAGATCTTCGAGCTCCTCCATCAGTTCGCTGTACTCGATCTTGAGGAACCGTCCCAGCAGGTTGAGCTTGCGGTTGTTGGGGAGGGTGATCACCGAGGTCAGGGTCGTCCCGTCGGAGGCGTGGTCGACCGACAGGGCGGGCCGAACCTTGCCGCCGAGGTCGCGCTTCTCGCGGCTGAAACTGGTCACCGAGCCGAGATCGATTTCGAAGTCGCCCCCGCCGCCCTCGAGTCGGAGGGTGCCCTCCCGCAGTTTGAGCTTCATCTTGCGGTCGCTGGCGTCGGTGACGCGACCACCGCGTTTGGCGGGGTGTTTGACGATCACCGTCTGGCCGCTGAGTAGGACCTTGAAGAAGACCGTCTTGAACCGCTCGACGTTCTCGCCTTTCCCCTCGATGATCACCGTCCGCTTGCTGTCGCCGTCGTTGTAAGCGATGGTAACGGTGTCGTTGAAGAACTCCGCGAGGGCTGGCGGGACCGTCCCGAGGTTCGTGTCGATGACCCTCGACAGCGGGACCGTCGTCTTGAAATCGTCGGTGGCGAGCACGAGCTGTTTGTGGCTCAACAGAATCCGCCCCGTCACGGGTTCGGCCGCCCCCACGTCAGCCGTGTGGAAGCGACCGACGAAGTCCGCCACCACTGTCTCGCTCATTGTTTCCCTTTGTTTGTTGTGTCCTCTTGACTGTTTCGTGCCGCTCAGATCGTTCATATTTAAACCTTCGGGACCGCCCCATCGTGAGCCGGCTGTTCCGGCCGTCCCCGCGTTCGGTCGGCGGGATGACCGAACAGCAAACTCTAATGGGATGGGTGTCCAACCGTGAACTGATGCCCACGGTAACCTACCTAAACTACGAAGTACTCGACGACGAAGGATGGGAACTCGACGACGACGATCTCTTCGAGAAAGCCGATGACGCCGGCCTCGACGCCGAAGACTTCGGCTCACTCGACGTCAACGAAGGCGAGTACATCCTCGAATCCGCCGAGGCACAGGGCTACGACTGGCCCTTCTCGTGCCGCGCCGGTGCCTGTGCGAACTGTGCGGCGATCGTCAAAGAAGGCGAGATCGACATGGACATGCAGCAGATCCTCTCCGACGAGGAAGTCGACGAGAAGAACGTCCGCCTCACCTGTATCGGCAGTCCTGCTGCCGACGAGGTCAAGATCGTCTACAACGCCAAGCACCTCGATTACCTGCAGAACCGCGTTATCTAACGCCGGCTGCACACCGACCTCCCATTTTTCACCGTCCCTGAGCGGCAGCACTCGGTGTCGACCTAGTCTCCGAGCGAGACGGTCACACCTAAACACCTATCAGCCCTGACGTTCCGAACAGACATAATGATCGCTTCGGGACCGGATCTGCTGCGGCTCGTCGTGCTGCCCGTCTTCGCGTGGGCCGCGTGGCGGGACATCAACACGCGTCGACTCCCCAATCGGCTGTGGCCGCCGCTGGTCGCGGTGGGTGTCGTCGCCCTCGCGTGGGAGGCCATCCAACTCCCCGGCTTCGGGACGGTCGAAGGCCGGCTGTTCCTCGTGCAGGTCGGCGTGAGCCTGCTGTTTATCGCCCCGTTAGGCTACGCCTTCTGGTGGCTCGGCGGCTTCGGCGGCGCCGACGCCAAGGCGCTGATCACCCTTGCAATCCTGCTGCCGACGTTCCCGACCTACAGCCTCGGAGGCCTCTCGCTGCCGCTGGTCGACACCCCGCTCGGCGTCTTTTCGCTCACCGTGCTCACCGATACAGTCCTGATCGCGACGGTCGCGCCGATCCTCCTCGGCGTCGGCAATCTCGTTCGGGGCTATATCGAACCGAAGGCGATGTTCTTCGCCCGGCCGGTCACCGTCGACTCGATCCCCGACCGCCACGGCAAACTGTTCGAGACGCCCGACGGCGTCGCCCGCGGACTCGATCTCGACGCCCTGCGGATGTACTTGCGGTGGCGTGGGTCGACGCTGGCCGATCTCCGGGCCGATCCCGCGGCCCACCGCGATCCCACCACCGTCGACGAAACCCACGAGCCGACCGACGGCGGCACCCACGTCGGTCCACGGACCGACGGCGGCCTCGCGCAGTCGGTGGCCGACTCCGCGGCCGAGTTCGACGACCCGTGGGCCGCCGAGCGGTTCTTCGAGGAGATCGACGGCAGCGCCTACGGCTCGACGCCCGATGGACTTCGGGACGCCCTCGAACTGCTGGCGTCGACCGACCGCGAGACGCTGTGGGTCTCTCCCGGCCTCCCCTTTGTCGTCCCGATGTTCGTCGGCCTCGTGGTCGCCTTTACCTACGGCGACCTGTTGTTCGGCCTCTTCGGCTGGCTCGGGGTCTTTTAAGTAGCCGCCGACTAACGAAGCAAACCCTATTGGCCCGCCGTGCCTCGTCGGATCTAATGCCCAACCAGATCGACGTCGACTTCGGCGAGAACGGCCTCGTCCCGGCGGTCGCACAGGACGCCGACTCGAAGGACGTACTCATGCTGGCCTACGTCTCGCCCGAGGCGCTGGAAGCCACGTTAGAGACCGGCTACGCCCACTACTACTCCCGGAGCCGCGAGGAACTCTGGAAGAAAGGCGGCTCCAGCGGCCACCTCCAAGAGGTTCAGGAGGTTCGGGTCGACTGCGACGCCGACACCCTGCTGTATCTCGTCGACCAGGAGGGCGGGGCCTGCCACACCGGTCACCGGAGCTGTTTCTACCGGACCGTCGACGGCGAGAACGTCGGCGAAACGGTCTTCGACCCCGACGACGTCTACGAGTAACATGGCCGACCCCGCCACCGCGGCCGAGTCGACGCCTGCGGCCGACGTCGTCGACGAGTTAGAGACCGCCTACCGCCGGGTTCGGGATATCGAATCCGAGATCGATGAGATCGGCGAGGCCAACGTCGAGGCCGCCGCGGACGCCTACCGGAACGCCACGCGCCTGCTGGACAACTACGAGGACAGCGCGACCGGCACCGGCGACTTCACGGCCTACCTCCAGTTCCAAAACGAGTTCATCGCGCTCGCCGAGGGGTTGCCCGAGGATGCCCTCGCCGCCGATGCCTTCCAGCGGGCCAGCGACCGGATGGACAAGCGACGGCTCAACGAGTCGGATTTCGAGTTCGCTCGCGAGGAAATCGAGGCCGCCGCCGAGGCGGTCGACCTGCTGGAGCGCCGCGAGGCGGCCCACAGCGAGTACCGGCAGGCCCGCCACGACGCCAAAGCCCGAGCGGACGAACTCGATTCGGAGGCCGACCGGCTCCGCCGCGTCCGCGACCTCGGCGGCGTCGACCTCGATACCTCCCTCGATCCGCTCCGGGAGCCAGTTGAGGCCTACAACACCGCGGTTCGGGAGGCGTTCGACGAGTTCCGGCGGACCGAGAGCGCCCGCGGCCTGTTCGAGTTGCTGGCGGCCGCCGCCGAGCGGCCGCTGGTCGGTGCCGACCGGCCGCCGCGGGACCTCATCGAGTACATCCGGTCCGCGCCCGCGGGCGAGGAGCCGCTGGCGACGCTTCGGGAGTACGCCGACTACTCGCCGTCGAAACTCGACCACTACGTCGACGATCCGGGCGCGCTCCGGACCCACGTCGCGGTCCACCAGACCTACCTGAACCGGCTGGGTCCCGAACCGCTGCTCGTCGACTGGCCGCCCGCCGAAGCCGGGGTGTTGCGGGCCCGCTTGCGGGAACTCGCACCGTTCGTCCGGCGGTTCGATGCGGCACTCGACAACGAGGGGGCGGCGTCGGACGCCGACGGCGAGTCGATCGAGTACCACCGCCGTCGGCTCGCGCGACTGACCCGAACCGACGACTACGACCGGCTCCGACAGGTGGCGGTCGCCGACAGCGAACTCTCCGCCGAGGAGTTCGACATGCTCGCCGCCGGGCGGGTCGACGAGGAGTTGGCGGCCATCGAGGACGGCATCGAGGCGATCGACACCGCACTCGACAGCTACGCCGTCGAGTAAAGCAATCTATTTGCCGCTCACCGACCGACATCCGGTATGCCAACCTGTCCTGAATGCGAACACAGCGAGTCGACGGTCAAACAGTGGCTCATGTCGGGCGAGGATGCCACACTCGAAATGGGATCGGTACTCGTCGTCTGTCCCGCCTGCGACGCCGTACTCGGCGGCGGTCGCTACGTCAGCGACTAATTTTGTAGCCTTCACCGGGCGGCTTCGAGGGCCGCTTCGACCGATTCGGCGAGTTCGGTCGCCCGGTCGGGGGTGGTGGCCTCCGCGGCGATTCGGACCTTGGGTTCGGTGCCGCTGGGCCGGACGAGCACCCACGCGTCGCCGTAGTCGAGCCGGTAGCCGTCGATCGTGGTCACCTCGGCCTCGCCGGCCGCGCCGACGCTTTCGGCGTACTCGGTGGCTGCCTCGAGTAGTGCCTGTCGCTCGCCTTCGGCGTCGTAGGTGAGGTTGATCCGCTCGTTGTGGTAGGCCTGATACGGCTCGACGACCTCGCTGGCCGATCGATCGGCGAGCAACTCGAGGAACTTCGCGCCGATGTAGGGGCCGTCCCGGACCAAGCGGTGGTTCGGGAAGAAGATCCCGCCGTTGCCCTCGCCGGCGATCGGCACCGACCGGCCGCCGGCCCACAGCTCCTTGATCCGGGTGATGATATGGGTCGCGCCGATCGGTGTCAGCTCCAACTCCGCGCCGGCCCGCTCGCAGACGTCGACCAGTCGCTGGGAGACGTTGACCGCCGCGACGGTCGTGTCGCCCGCCGAGAGTTCGGCTTCGGCCAGCGCGGCCAGCGAGGCGTCGCCGTTGATGTAGCGGCCGGTCTCGTCGACGAACACCGACCGGTCGGCGTCGCCGTCGTGGGCGATGCCGACGTCGGCGTCGGTCGACCGGACCAGCCGGCCGAGATCGTCGAGGTTCTCGGGGACCGGCTCGGGGAGCCGGCCGGGGAACCGGCCGTCGGGCTGGGCATTGACCGTCACGACCCGACAGCCCAGTCGGCGATAGAACTCGGGGCTGGCGAACGCCCCTGCGCCGTGGGCCGGATCCAGCGCGACGGTCAGCTCGGCGTCGGCGATCGCCTCCCGGTCGACCGCCGCCAAAAGCGAGTCGACGTAGTCGTCGGTAGCGGTGTCGACGCGGGTCGTCTCGCCGACCGACAGCCAGTCGGCGGTCGAAAACTCCTCGGCGAGGACGTGCTGTTCGATCCGTTCGAGTACCTCGACGGAGAGTTCGACCCCGTCGCTGCCGATGAGTTTGACGCCGTTGTACTCCGGGGGGTTGTGCGAGGCCGTCAGCAGGACCCCCGGAATCGACTCCCGCTCGCAGTAGTGGCTGACCGCCGGCGTCGGGGCCTCGCCCAGCCGGTCGACGTCGAGGCCGGTGCTCGCGAGTCCAGCGGCCGAGGCGTCGGCGAACAACTGTCCTGTCGTCCGGGTGTCGGTGGCGACCGCGGCCCGGTCGGCCTCCCAGACCGTGCCCGCGGCCGACGCCACCCGCAGGACGAACTCGGGGGTGAGGTCCGTCCCCGCGACCCCCCGAGCGCCACTGGAGCCGAATACCTTCATACGTTCCCGTTAGTCGGCGGCTTCAAATCGGTTCCGAACCGGACGCTTCCCGGTTCGGCCCCGTGTGTCTCGGTCGACGCCGGCTCGAACCGGGATCTCCATCCGAAACGGAGGGGTCGAGCGCTCTACGAGTTCATCGTGTGGATCGCCTGCCCCGCGGCGTTCTCGGCGGCCTCCATCACCGCTTCGGCCAGCGTCGGGTGGGTGTGGACCGTCGACGCCACGTCTTCGAGCGTCGCCCCGAGTTCGATAGCGAGCGTCACCTCGGCGACCAACTCGGAGGCTTCGGGGCCGACGATCTGCCCGCCCAGTACGAAGCCACTCTCTTCGTCGGCGACGATCTTGACGAAGCCGTCGGTGTGGCCCGTCGTCAGCGCCCGACCGGAGGCCCGGAACGGCATCTCGCCGACGACCGGCTCGAAGCCGGCCTCCTCGGCCTCCGAGACGCTCATCCCGACGGTACCGATTTCGGGGTCGGTGAAGACGGCTGCGGGGATCGCCTGGACGTCCATCGCGGCCGGTTCGCCAGCGGCGACCTCGGCGGCGACGATCCCCTCCTTCGAGGCGGCGTGGGCCAACATCGGATCACCCGCCACGTCGCCGATGGCGAAGATGTGGTCGACGTCCGTCCGCATCCGGTCGTCGGTCGGGATGGTTCCGCTGTCGGTGGTTTCGATCCCCGCCTCACCGAGGTCCAGCGTGTCGGTGACGGGGGCACGGCCGACCGCGACGAGGACGTTGTCGGCCTCGTAGGTCGACGACTCGCCGGCCTCGGTCTCGCTTTCGACGACGATCCCGTCGTCCGTCTCCGTCCACTCGCTGGCTCCCTCGCCGAAGTTGAACTCGATGCCGAGGTCTTCGGCTCGCGACCGAATGATCCGGGTGATGTCGGGGCCGTACTGCGGGAGGATGTCGTCGAGCATCTCGACGACCATCACCTCGGTGCCGAGTTTGGCGTAGACCGTCGACAGTTCCATCCCGATGTAGCCGCCACCGACGACGACCAGCCGGTCGGGGATCTCGGTCGCGGCCAGCGCGTCGGTCGAACTCCAGACCGGTTCGTCGGCGTAGCTGAAGCCCGGAATCTCGATCGGCCGGGAGCCGGTAGCGATGATCGCGTTGTCGAAGGCGATCGACTCCACGTCAGCGCCGTCGACGCGCAGGGTGTGGTCGTCGACGAACCGCGCGGTCCCCTCGACCAGATTCACGCCGTTGGCCTGACAGAGCTTCTCGACGCCGCCGGTGAGCTGGTCGACCACGCCGTCTTTCCACTCGGTCATCGTCTCGAGGTCGACCTCGGGGTTCGCCGAGACGCCCATCAGCTCGGCGTTCGAGGCCTCGTGGGCGATATCGGTGGCGGTGATGTAAGCCTTCGAGGGGATACAGCCCGTGTTCAGGCAGGTCCCGCCGAAAGCGTCCCGCTCGACGAGCGTGACATCGAGGTCGTACTGTGCGGCCCGGATGGCGGCCACGTAGCCGCCCGGTCCCGCGCCGATAATCGCCAGTTCGGTGTCGGTTGTCTCTCCGTCGGCCATACCGCCTCTTCGCACGGCGGGAGTAAAACACCGACCCTTAGACCGAACCCAACAGCAGCCGGTTCGGCGACTCCAGATAGCCGACGACCCCCTCGACGAACGCCGCCGCCTCGGTGGGGTCGACCACACGGGAGTCGACCGCCAGCGACAGCGGCAGCGTCTCGCTGGCGACGACCTCGCCGTCGGCGACGACCGGCCGGTGGTCGATCGCCCCCAATGTGAGACTCGCTGTCCGGTCGCCCTCGATCGGCAGCGTCGCGTACTCGTCGCCGATCGCGCCGGGGGTCGTCACCGTGAACGTCGCGCCATCGGCCTCCGCGGCGGTCAGATCGCCCGCCTCGGCCCGGTCGACGAGATCGCCGATCTCGGCGGCCAGATCGACGAGCGCCGTCTCGTCGGCGTCTTCGACGACCGGCACGGCGAGGCCGTCGTCGGTCGCCACCGCGATGCCGACGTGAGTGGCCTCCCGCTGGTCGACCGTCCCATCGGCGTCGACCGTCGCGTTGAGCGCCGGCACGTCGGCCAGCGTTCGGATGACGGCCTTGATCACGAGCGGGAGTAGCGTCAGTTCCACGCCCTGCTCGGCGGCGTGGGGGTCGAGTTCCGCCCGGAGCGCCTCGAGGTCGTTGACGACCGCAGTGTCGTACTGGCTGGTGTAAGCGACCGCCGCCGGTTCCGCGTCGTCGCTTCCGGCCGGCGACACCGCCGCCTCGCCGCTCGGGGTGACCGGTTTCGGCCCGTCGACGCCGGTGTCGCTGTCGGCCTCGCGCTTCGACACCGCGGACTTACCGCTCGGAGTGAACGGCTTCGGGCCGCTGTCCTCGGGTTCGGCCTCGCGTTCGGCCGCCGCGCGAACGTCGGCTTCGCCGATGCGGCCGCCGGCCTCCGATCCTTCGACGCCGGCGATGTCGACGCCGAGTTCGCGGGCCAGTCGCCGGACCCGCGGTGGCGCGAACACCCGCTCGTCGGGGACGCCGACCTCGTCGGCCGGCGCGTCGTCCTGCTCGGCCGGAGTGTCGACCGCGTCGTCGGTCGGTGTCGACTCCCCGGGCTCGATCCGGCCGATCTCGGCGCCGACTTCGACGGTCGACCCCGCCTCGACGAGCCGTTCGGTTACCGTCCCTGCGGCCGGGGCGGGAACCTCGACGACCGACTTTTCGGTCTCGACTTCGGCGATCGGTTGGTCGTCTTCGACGGTCTCGCCGGGCTCGACGAGCCACGCCACCAGTTCGCCCTCGGTCGCGCCCCCGCCGAGCTCCGGGAGCGTGATCGGATTGCCTGCCATACGTGGAGTAACGTCGACCGACGGGATACTTGCACCGGTTCCGGCCGTCCCGTCGGCGCTGCTTCCGTTCGGGGGCCTCCCGTCGCGCCGCTATCGCTCGAAGACCTTCTCGCGGCTGCGCGCGGTGGACGTCGAATCCGAGACGAACGTGGTGTAGCCCCAGTAGAGCCCATACACCAGCAGTCCGACGAACAGCAGCGTCAGCGCTAACTGGACGAGTCCGAAGACGATGCCGACGACGACGCCGAGGAGCCAGATGACGAGGCGGGCCACGATCAGCCCGGCCACGGCGAGTCCGGCCCATCTGAGGAGGGTTTTCGTGTCAACCATACGTTTCCTGGGGGGCTCGCGGCCCAAAGCCGTTGTGGAGCGGGCTGCGGTCACCTGACGTTGTGGAACTCGAAGCGTACGCCGCCGTCGAAGCTCTCGGTGAGGCTCACCGTCCAGCCGTGGGCCTCGGCGATCCGGCGGACGATCGAAAGCCCGAAGCCGGTCCCTTGGGGATTGGTCGACTCGCCGGGCTCGAAGACCTCCTCCCGCTGGTCGGCGGGGATCCCCGGCCCGTCGTCTTCGACGTAGAAGCCGAAGGTGCCGTCGGGCTCGACGCGGGTGGTGGTGAACATCACGTCGAGGCGGCCGATCCGAACCGTCACCGGGCTATCGCTGTGTTCGACCGCGTTCCGAACGAGGTTCTCGAACAGCTGGTAGAGCCGGTGGCGGTCGGCCTGCATTGTGAACTCGTCGACCAGCCGGAGCTCGGAGTCGCCGCTGACGACGATCTCCCGGCAGTGGTCGACGACCGACTCGATGCCCACTGGCTCGATCTCTTCGGGGTCGACGGTCTGGCCCTGTCGGGCCAGCGTGAGGGTGTCCTCGATGATCGCCTCCATCCGGTCGAGCGCGCGGTCGACTGTCGCCACGTGTTCGGAGTCGTGTGCCTCCCGAACGATATCCAGCCGCCCTTGGGCGATGTTCAGCGGGCTGCGCAGGTCGTGGGAGACGACACCGGTGAACTCTTCGAGCCGGTCGATCTGCCGTTGGAGCTCGCGTTCGTACTGGTGGCGGTCGATCTCGTAGCCGACCCACTGGGCCAGCGTCTCGACGATCACCAAGTCGTCGTCGACGACCGACGGCGGTCGCGGGTCGTCGCTGCCGAAACAGAGCGTCCCGTAGACGTCGCCGTCGACGATGATCGGCGCGCCGACATAACACCGGAGTCCGACCGTCCGGAACGCCGCCGAATCGGTCCACTGCTTGTCGGTAGCCGCATCCCCGACCGACAGCGGCTCGCCGGTGTCGATCGTCGTTCCGCAGTAGGTCGAGCCCGCCGGCAGCGTCTCGTTTTCCTGGATCACCTCGTGGTCGCCGCTGACCGAGACGATCTCGACTGACGACCCTTCGCGGTGGGTGATGTACGCCAGCGGGTAGTCGAGTTCGGACACTCCCAGTTCGAGCCCGCGGGCGAGCTTCTCCTCGAGGCTCAGATCGCCCTCGTCGAGCATCCCGTAGAGCCCCGAGATGATCGCCGCCGACTCGGTCAACCGCCCCCGCAGCTGTTGCCACTCCCCGGCGATCGTCTCGGCGATCCGGTGGGCCAACACTGCATCCTCATCGCCGGACCGGGCGACGTAGTCGGTCGCCCCCGCCTCGATCGCCGTGGAGATCGCGTCAGCCGACCCGGCATCGTCGGCAACGACGACCGGAACCTCCGGATGATCCGACCGGATCTCACGGACGAACGCCGGCCGCAACCCACAGACCAGACAGTCGACGGCGGTCTCGGCGAGCGCGGTCCGGGCCGCCTCGTCGCCCTCGACCGTCCGAACCGAGGCCGCCCCCTCGAGGAACGATTCGAGCTGGGTTTCGAGGGAGCCGTCGGCCTCGTCGCCGACGTGGAGGACTCGAAATGCTGTCATTACCTGCTGTTACAGATACAGTAACATAAATATGCGTTACATATTCGATGGTATACACTTCGGCGGCGGTGTACTCCTGGCGGCCGTATCGCCCCCGACACACGAGGTGTTTTGACCGCCGGGTGTCTACGCCGGCCGATGACTGTCGTGAAACGGATCGACCGGCCCGCGGCGTACGCGGGGGACGTCCGTCGACTGCTCGCGGCGACCGACGAGGAGTTCGTCCCGCCGCTGACCGCTGCCGCCCGTCGGGAAGTCTCCCGGACCGGCGGGACCGCGGGGCCGACCAGCATCGAGGGCTATCTCGCCGACTGTCTCGACGGCCCGCTGCTGGGTGCGGTCGACGACGACCGGCTGGTCGGCTTCGCTGCCCTCAGGGAGGTCACCGACAGCGACGTGCTGGGCGCGTACGCGCCGTCGACCCACGTGAGCGTACTCGTCGTCGACCCGTCCCACCGGGGGGATGGGATCGCCACCCGGCTCTACGAGCACCTGCTGGATTCACCACCCGCGGCGCTCCCCGCGTCGGCGCTCTCGACGAAGACGTGGCACACCAACCGCGCCCACATCGCCATCCTCAAGTCGCTAGGTTTCGACTGCGTCGAACGGATCCTCGACGACCGCGAGCCGGGCGTCGACACCGTTTACTACGCCCGCGAACGGTAGGCGACCGCACCTCCGTGGTTCAGCCGGTGAGTAAGAGTCGACTAACGGAGCGGTAGCCGCGCCTACTCGTGGCGATTACTGCTCGACACGGGTCACGTCGTCGAGCGTCTCCCGTCGACGGACGACACGAGCGTCGCCGTCTTCGAGGGCGACCTCGGCGGGCCGCGGCTGGGAGTGGAACTGCGAGGCGAGTTCGTAGCCGTAGGAGCCCGCGTTCCCGATCGCGAGAGTATCGGTCCGTTCGGGTCGGGCGATCGGCCGGTCGGTCGCAAACACGTCGGCGCTGGTACAGACCGGGCCGCCGACGGTGACCGGTTCGGGTTCGCGGTCGGGCGCGCTGACGTTCCGCATGGGGTGGTAGGAGCCGAACATCGCCGGCCGGATCAGGGTCGCGAGGCTGGCGTCGACGCCGACGACCGTCGCAGTCGGCGTCTCCTTGATCGTGTTGACCTCGGTGAGGATCAGCCCCGCGTCGGCGACGATGTAGCGCCCCGGTTCCAGTTTGAGCTGGGCGTCGATCTCGCCGACCGCCTCCCGAACCATCGCGGCCGTTTTCTCGAGATCGAGCGGTGGCTCGTCCTCGTGGTACGGCACGCCGAAGCCGCCGCCGATGTCGACGAACTCCAAGCCGCCGACACGACGGGCCATCTCGCCGACTCGCTCGATCGCTTCACAGTGGTCTTCGAGATCGTCAGTGAGGACGCCGCTGCCGGCATGCGAGTGGATCCCGACGAGCTCGAACTCCTCGCGGACCCGATCGGCGACGTCCGGGACCTGCTCGTACGGGATGCCGAACTTGGCGTCGTTGCCCGTCGCCACTTTCTCGTGGTGGCCGGTGCCGATTCCCGGGTTGATACGGATGGCGACCCGGCCGTCGTACCCTCGTTCTGCGAGGCGGTCGAGGGTGTCGGTCGCGCCGATGGTGATCGTCAGTCCTGGCGCGTCGGCCGCGAGGTCGACGGCGTAGTCGAGGTCGTGATCCGGCGGGTTAACCGCCGTATACTGAAGTGTGTTCGGGTCAGCGCCCGCCTCAATCGAGCGCTGGAGTTCGCCCCACGCCGCACACTCGATGTCCGCGCCGACCGAGAGCAGGGCCTCCAGCACCGATCGACCGGTGTGGGCTTTGGCGGCGTACATCACGTGGGCGTCGGGGAACGCCGCCGCAAACCGGCGGTAGTTCGCTTTGATGCGGTCGAGATCAGTGACGTAGAGCGGGGTGCCGTACTCGTCGGCGAGTGATTCGAGCGTGTCGTCGTCCCAGTCGGCGAGTCGACGAACGAGCGGCGAGTCGGCGAGGTCCGTATCAGCCATTACTCCGTCTGGGGTCGCTCAGGCGTTCAATGCTTTGGTTTGTAAGCCGCACCCGCCGCCACAGGCGAGTTAGTCGTCGACTACCGCCGCGGCGTCGCCGTCGAACTCGTGGGCCACTGCCCCGGTCAGTTCGAGTCCCCCGCGGTCCGTCCGCGTGACCTGTAGCTCACCACCGGGCACCGCGACGTCGACCGCGTCGGTTGGTTCGATCAGGCCGAGCCGGGTGGCAGCGGCGACGACCGCCACCGAGCCGGTGGCACAGGCCTCGGTCTCGCCCTCGATGCCGCGTTCGTAGCTCCGCTGGCGGAACCGCGGCACGCCATCGCGCTCGGCGTCGACTCGTTCGGCGAAGGTGACGTTCGCCCCGGCGGGGAAGACGCCGGCGTGTCGGACCTGTGGGGCGACCGATTCGACGTCGATCGCGTCGATATCCTCGACGCCGTCGATATCGTCGACGAACGCGACCGCATGCGGAACGCCGGTGTTGACCGCGGTGACGGTCAGCCCCTCGACGGATTCCTCGACGAGCGGCTGGTCGACCGCCAGCGGGACCCGGTCGGGGTCAAACGTCGGCTCGCCCATCTCGACGGTGATCCCGCCGTCGGCACGTGTCGCCTGTCGCGTCCCCGCTTGGGTGTCGATCATGACCGCCTCGGCGTCGGTCCGGTCCATCGCCCAGACGGCCGCACACCGCGCGCCGTTGCCGCAGATCGGCGCGACCGAGCCGTCGGGCTGGACGAGTGTCATGATGATCCGTGGCGGGGAAAACCGGTCTTCGAGATCCAAAAACAGGACGCCGTCCGCGCCGGTCGGACCGTCGCTCTCGCTGCCGACGCCGGTCTGTCGGTCGCAGTGGGCGGTTGCGAAGGCGCTCCGATCGGGAACCGGATCGGTCGCGTCTACGATAATGAAGTCGTTGCCGGTGCCGTGGTACTTCTCGAACTCGACTGCGTGGCTGAGCGTGCTCATGGTGGGTGTGAACGGGTCCCATCGAGTACCACGGCGCGGCCGTGACTGTCGACGGGGTGCTAGTCGTTACCTACCTAAGCACAGCCCTATACATATGTCCACCGGATGGAACAGCAGTTGCCAAGAATCGGACGTTCGTACACTAACAACCGTTACCGTTCGATGGACAGTCGTAGGCAGCGACTACTCCCGGAGCGCGTCCTCGCGCTGGGTCGCTTCGAGGGTCTCTTCTTCGACACTCGTGGCGACGACGGCCGGTTTGTAGGCCCCGCCGTCGAACATCTCGTGATCGCTCACAGAGGACTCGACGTACCGGGTGAAGGCGCGTCGCTCGGAGGGGAGGTGGCCGTAGATGACTTCTTCGTCGACCAGATCGTACACCGGAATTCGCGGGGTCAGCAGGGTGTTCTCGCCGACGATCGAGTTCGCGCCGATCTTGAAGCCGGAGGTGACACGACAGCCAGCGCCCAGCGAGACACCGTCCTCGATGATGACCGGTGCGCCTTCGACGGGTTCGAGGACGCCGCCGATGAGGGTGTTCGCGCCGAGTTTGACATTGCCCCCTAGTTGGGCACAGGAGCCGACCGTATCACAGGAGTCGACCAGCGTGCCGTCGCCGACGTAGGCGCCGATGTTGACGAACGAGGGGCTCATCATGATGCAGTCTTCACCGAGGTAGGCTCCTCGACGGATCGTCGTGCCGTCGGGTGTGTTCCGGGTGCCGCGGTCGTTGAGGTCGGCGGTTTGGCGCAGGGGGAGGACGTCGTGATAGTCGACGCCGCCGTAGGATCGGGCTTCGGTGTGTCGGAGGCCGAAATTCAGGAGAATCCCCTGTTTGACCCACGCGTTGGCTTCCCACGAGGTCACGTCGTCGCCAGTTTTCTCGGCCGCCCGGACCTCGCCGGCTTCGAGGGCTTCGAGGAAGACATCGAGGGTGGCCAGATCCTCGTCGGTGGCATCGTCGGCGGTGAGGCCGTCGTCGTAGCGGTTCCAGAGGTCTTGGATTTCGGATTGAAGTGTCGACATTCGATCGTGGTCCCCCTTCTCGGGCCAACAAATAAGTCCCGGCGATTGTGGGCGGCGGCCGACTGTGGCGGGGGTCAGTCCCGCCGTCGCTGTTCGATCTCGTCGGCCTGTTGTTGGATCCGCGTCAGTTCGCGGTCGACCGCTGCCTCGTTGCTACCGTGACTCTCCCGGACCGACATATCCAGCGGCGAGGGCGAAAACCCCCGATCGTCGTCGCTCTCTTCGTCGTCCGTGAACCGGCGGAGGAACCGTTGCAGCAGTGTTGCGGGCATACCGCTTCCTTCGACGCTCGGACAAATAAAACGACAGTCCCACGCGTCTCCGGGGCAAGAGGAGCACTCACTCCCGTCGACGGTTCGAACGCGCGAGCCGGCTACCCCTCGATAACCTCGAAGAAGTCGTACCAGCCGGCCTCCCGGTCGGCCAGCCAGACAGCCGCGTCGAGCGCGCCGTCGGCGAAGATGCTCCGGTCGCCGGCCCGGTGGGTCAGCGACAGCACCTCATTACTGCCGCCGAGCAGCACCTCGTGTTCGCCCGCGATGTCGCCGGCCCGGCGAGCGTGGACCCCGATCTCGTCGGCCGACCGTGGGGCCTCGCCCTCACGACCGTGAACGCGCTCGGAGATGTCCTCGCGCACGTCCTCGATATCATCGAGCAGTGTTTTCGCGGTCCCACTCGGCGCATCCCGCTTGGCGTTGTGGTGGGTCTCGGTGAGTTCGATGTCGGCGTCGGGGAGGGCGGCCGTCGCCTCTTGGACGGCCAACCGAAGGGCGGCCACGCCACGCGAGAAGTTCGAGGCTTTCAGGATCGCTGTCGACTCGCTTGTGGCTTTCAAATCCGCGAGGCCAGCCTCGTCGAAGCCGGTGGTACCGGTGACCAGCGCGACGCCGGCCTCGGCGCAGGCCGCCGCGTAGTCGACTGCCGACTCGGGGCCGGTGAAGTCGACGACGACAGCCGGCTCGTGGTCGGCCAGCAGCGCCTCGAAGTCGTCGCTCGATTCGACGTCGACGCCCGCGATCGGCTCGTCGACCGGGCTGCGGTTGACCGCGAAGGCGACCTCGATCTCGCGGTCGGCGGCCGCGGCCAGCACTTCCCGGCCCATCCGCCCGGCTGCGCCGGTGACGGCGACCTCAACCATCAGTTCGGGACCTCCGCCTCGTCGGGCGTCGCCGGCTCGCCGTCGAGTTCGGCCAGTCGGGCAGCCAGTTCCTCGCGGTGTTCCTCGGTGAGTTCGGTGAGCGGCGATCGGATCCGACCGGGTGCGTAGCCGCGGATCTCCATGGCGGCTTTGACCGGGATCGGGTTGGTCTCGACGAACAGCTGGCGGACGAGCGGGGCGAGTTCGTGGTGGAGCGCGCGGGCGAATTCGTAGTCGCCCTCCAGTGCTGCGCCGACCATCGCACAGGTGCGCTCGGGTTCGACGTTGGCGACGACGCTGATCGCGCCGTGACCGCCAACGGAGAGGGTCGGCAGCGTCAGCCCGTCGTCGCCCGAGAGGACCGCAAAGTCCTCCCCGCGGGTGCGTTCGACGACCTCGCTGATCCGGTTGAGGTCGCCCGAGGCGGCCTTGTAGCCGCGAATGTTGTCGTGTTCGGCGAGTCGGACGGCGGTGTCGACCTCGATATTACGACCCGTCCGGCTCGGGACGTTGTAGACGATCTGGGGGACGTCGACCGCGTCGGCCACCTGGCGGTAGTGGTCGTACATCCCCTCGGGTTCGGGTTTGTTGTAATAGGGAGAAATGAGCAGCAGGGCGTCAGCGCCGGCGTCGGCGGCCTGCTGGGAGAGGTCGAGTGCCTCGGCAGTGTTGTTCGAGCCGGTGCCCGCGATCACGGGGACGTCCTCGACGGCGTCGACGACGGCCTCGATGACCTCGACGTGTTCGGCGTGGGAAAGCGTCGCGCTCTCGCCGGTCGAGCCGACCGGGACGAGCCCGTCGACGCCGGCTGTTTCGAGCCGCTGGGCGTCTCTGCGGAGTGTTTCGGTGTCGATCTCGTTGTCGTCGGTAAAGGGGGTCACCATCGCCGGGAAGACCCCGCTGAAGTCGATCGTCGTCATGAGTGGTAGGTTGGTGGAGTGTTGTCGTGGGGTGGTGTATAGTCGTCGGACGCTTCGAACCGGGTACGAACACCCGAGACGGGACGCCACGCCCGCAACGAGCAGTTAAAAGGGACGCTTCTTCGGCTTCGGACCCACCGCTGCCGACGGACTGGCGACGGCCGTGACACGAGTGGGAATCACATCAATTACTGTGAGACACTGGGATTTATAGATTCTGCATTCCGCGCCCGTCGCCGAGGCTACAGCCGCGGTCTGAGCCTTCCCAAATTATATAGCTATTGTTCGAGGAATGACAGTACACGGTCGACTTCTGACGAATCAATGTCCGAACTCGACGACGGCACCGGCGAACGCGTCGCTGGCGACCGACTGGTCCGGGCGTTGCTCGCCGTCTGGGCCCGGATCCGCGCCCGGTTCGCGGTCGACACCCGATCGCTGGCAGCGTTCCGGATCGGCCTCGGCGTGACGCTGCTGGTCGACCTGCTGGGTCGGGGCCGGCACATCCGGACTTTTTACACCGACAGTGGCGTGTACCCGCTGGCGGCCTACGAGTCGACCTATCCCCAGTACACCGGGCTGTCGATCCACGCGCTGTCGGGGGAGGTGTGGCTCCAGCAGTTGCTGTTTTCCATCGCTGGCATCGTGGCCGTGGCCTTCGCCGTCGGCTACCGCTCGCGGCTCACCGGCGCGGCCTCGCTGGGGCTGTTGCTCTCGCTGCACGCTCGGACGCCGACGGTGCTCAACGGCGGCGACCGGCTGCTGGCGGTGCTGCTGTTGGTCGCGCTGCTGGCCCCCATCGGCGAGCGCTGGTCGGTCGACGCCCTCCGGCGCGGGTCGGCCCGCCGTCGGATCGCCAGTTTCGGCACGGCCGCCGTGTTGTGCCAGCCGCTCGTCGTCTTCGCCACCAACGCGGCGCTCAAGCATCGGGGGGACCGCTGGTACGCCGGCGAGGCCCTCGGGATCGCCCTCGAAAACGACCTGATGACCGTCGGCCTCGGCAACCACCTCGCCGACTACCCGACGCTGGTGACGGGGCTCACTTACGCGTGGGTGACGCTGCTGGCCGGCTCGGTGCTGTTCCTGCTGGTCCCGGTCGGCCGGCTCCGGACGGCGGCGGCGCTCGGTTACATGGGGGCGTTCGTCGGCATGGCCCTGACGATGACCGTCGGCCTCTTTCCGCTGGTGTTGACCGTCGCGCTGCTGCCGTTTCTGGCCGCGCCGTTCTGGGACCGGGTGGCCCGCTACGTACCGCGTTCCTGGCTCGACCGGCTGCCGATCGCGCTCCCCCGGCGGCTGGGTCGACCGCCGCTAGAGCGCCGGCTGTTGGCGGCCGCCGAGACCCGCGGCTACGGGGAGTTCGCCGCGTCGACGCGTGCCGCTGCCCGGTCGCTGCTGGCGGTTGCCGGGGCGCTGGCGGTCGTCTGGATGGTCGCCTACGGCGCGGCCGACGCCACGGCCTTCGAGCTGCCCGAGCCGGTCGATGACGACCGACTCGATCAGCAGCGCTGGGGGCTGTACGCCCCCGATCCGTCGACCGGCTACAGCTGGTACGTCGTCGAAGCCGACCTCGGCGGCGAGGCGGTCGTCGCCGACCTCCCGGGGACCGCCGACAGCTTCGACCGCCCGCCGGACGTCGCCGCGACCCATCCGACGTTCCGGTACCGCAAACACATGGCACAGGTCCGTAGCGCCGGCGAGGACGCCGACACCCCCGAGACCGTCGCGGTCGCTTACGCCGCGTGGGCCTGCCGGCAGGTCGCGGCCGCCCGCGGCGAGACGCCGACGGAGCTGACCGTCTATCAACACTACCAACAGATTCCGGTCGACAGTTCGGCCGGCGACGCGGCCGGCGCACAGCACCGGGATCTGGTGATCGAGCGGGGCTGTGGGGGCTAACAGAGACCAGCGGCTTCATGTCTCTGGCTCCCGACCAGTCAGTGTGGCCAGACAGCGGCTCTCGACGTATCGGGCAGCCATTACCGACCGGCTCGAAGCGGCCTTCAGTGACGACCATCCCCCCAAAGACGTCGCACTGACCTTCGCGTTCGGGACCTTTCTCGCCGCACTCCCGAACTTCGGGCTGACGCTCGTGATCTTCGCCCTGCTGGGCCGGTACGCCGAGCGGGTCAGCAATCTGGCTCTGGTGGCGGTGCTCGTCGTCGTGAACCCACCAGTGAAGTGGACGATCTACGCCGCGGGCTTCTGGCTCGGCTCGCGGCTCCTCGGGCCGGTACCGGGCGGTCTCGCCGCCGCGCTCTCGCCGTCGACCGGTCCCGAGGTGTTCCTCCGACTGGTCGTCGGGACGGTGCTCGTCGCCGCCGGCTGTGCGGTCGTGGGTTATCTCGCCGCCCGACGGTTCATCCGCGAACTCGACCGCCGGGAGCTAACGCTGGGCGAGACGGTGATCGAGCTACCCACCGAGTAGCCCGCGGGGAATGGCAGCCGTTAGGTGGCTGGCCGGCGAGTCGGCGACCGTGTTCTCTCCGGCAGCACTCGCGGTCGTCTCGGGACTGCTCGTGTCGACGCTGGTCGGCGTCGCCGGCGTCTGTCGGCTCTCGGTCGGCCCCGAGTGGCTGCGGGTGCTCCGAACCCGGCCGCCGTGGTTCCGCCGCCGGCTCCGCGAGGTCGCTCCCTATATCGCCGCTCTCGGGGTCGTCGTCGTGCTCAACAAAGGCCTACAGGGACCGATCCGGCGCGTTTCGTCGACCTACGGGATCGAGGCGACGCCGATCCTCTACGGTATCGAGGGCGATCTCGTGCATACCGTTCAGGCGCTGACGCCCGACCCGGCGTTGATCTACTTCGCGGCGGTCTACACCGTCGGCTACGCCGTGGTGTTGTTCGCGCCGTTGGTGATCTACCTGTTCGCCGAGCGGGCCTGCCCGCTCAAATGGCTCGTCACGTCCTACACGATCACCTACGCCGTCGCCGTCGGCTGGTATGCCGCGGTCGTGGCCTACGGCCCGCGGAACGTCGACCGGTCGACTGAGGCCGCCGCGGCGGGGTCGCCGCTGCTGGAACTCGTCCCCGAGATCACCGTCGTCACCTCGCTGGTGAACTCGAATACGAACGTCTTCCCCTCGCTGCACGCCGCGCTGTCGGTTACCGTCGGCCTGATCGCGGCGTCGACGCGGGCGGCCTTCCGCCGGTGGTTCTATCTTGCGGCGTGGCTCGCGGCCTCGATCCTCGCGGCGACGCTAGCGCTCGGCATCCATTGGGTCTCGGACGTGGTTGCCGGTGGGGTGCTCGCGGTCTTCGCTGTAGGAGGTGGGCGGTGGGTTGTCGACCGATGATCTCGTTGTCGGCTGGGGGTGCCGACTCTCGCAAAGTCGATGGTATTTCGAGAGCGTCCGGTCGACTGAGCGTAGCGAGCAGTCGACTGGAAACTGCTGGTAGCGACAAGCTAGTATACCGTAGTGAGCGAGGACACGTGGCGAAACAAAAAGCGGAATACCGTCTCCCGGATTTGAGCCAAGATGGTGCTCTGACCGGTCTCTGTTGCAGTTTTTCGAGTTGGATGTCTAATTCGCGTCTATTGCAGTGTTCGGTACGTGACGGAGAGTGTTACTCGGTCGTGTGGTCGGCGTCTTCCGGTGGTGATTCGAACGATTTCCATTCTGTTTCGGTTCCGAGAATATCCATCAGCGACTCGACGACAGCATGCAACTCCTGGATCTGCCGCTGCTGGTGGGCAACAGTCCGTTCGAGTTCGGTGACTTGTGAGTCGGCTTCCTGTCGCTGTTTTTTCGACTGCTGGAGCTTTTGCGATAGCTCTCCCACGGCTTCAGAAAGATGCGAGATATCTTCATCGGCCGCAAGCCCGTTTTCACTCGGGTTGTGTAGCATCTCCCGATGGGCGTGGATTGCCTCAGCGATGCTTGCACTCCCGTCGGGGAGGTCTATCGTCAACGGGCTGGACGCAGTGTCTGCCTCGACTTCGGTGTCGGGTCGCTCGCTGTGCTCTCGGGCTTTGTCTTCCGGCTCGGCTGTATCACTACTCATACTAACAATTCGTATAGTGTCTATAATAAATCATCGTCAGACACTATCTATAATATTTACATTTCTACGTGAGCCAAGTCGACTCTCTGTACTGGCCTTGACCCGAATAACAAAAGGCGATGCCTGCTTGCGAATGAGAATCGAGTAGAATCGGGATGCCGCCTCCCCGATTTGAACGGGGGACAGCTCGATCTTCAGTCGAGTGCTCTCCCAGTCTGAGCTAAGGCGGCGCAGTCGAACCGAGGGCAATAGCAGTAAAAAGGATTTCGAAGACAGCGCGGCGAGGGGACGCTTCCCACGGCCACCTCACCCCGACCCGTCGACCGCCGGATTCACCAGTTGGAAGGTAACGTCGCCGTCGCGCCGCGTGATCGCCACCGCCGCGATCGGCGTCGACCCACCCACCGTAAACATCGTCGGCGCGGTGAACTCGCGGGCCTCCTCGGGTTCGACGGTCCGCTCGCTCCCGTCGGCGAACACCAGCCGCGCCGACTCGAAGGTCGGCGTCGACCCGAACTCGCCGGAGCCGACGGTCACCGCGCCGTCTTCGAAGACGGTGGCGGGCGGGCCGGGTTCGCAGTCCGGCTCGGGATTCTGCACGCTGATGTCGCTGGTCGCCTCGGTAACCCGGTCGACAACGCGGCCGGGCGAGCCGAACCGGGTCCGTGTCGGGTCGTCGGGAGGGTCCCACTGTTTGACCGAGCCGTCGGTGAACCGGAGTCGGAGGTCCGCCGGCGGTTCACAGACGACCGTCTCGCAGTCGAACCGCAGCGATTCGAACGTGCAGTCGCCGGCGCGGTCGACCGTCTCGCTGCGGTCCCACGCCCGGACGGTGACCCGCTCGATCGGGCCGTGGAAGGCCTCGATTGCCCCCGGATCGTCGGGGTCGATCCGGCCATCGCCGACGAAGCCGAACCGCTGCCGGCCGCTGTATTCGCCATCGAAGCCGACGGTCGACCCGTCGGCGAACCTGAGCACGACGCCGTGGTAGACCTCGGCGTCGACGGTCGCCACATAACAGTCGAGGCTGATTTCGGGATCGAACATCGGTAGTTGAGGGGTCGACCGCCGCGGATTCGCCGGCCGCACGGCCGCGAGCAGCCCGCCGAGGCCGCCCACCAGCCGCCGGCGCGACAGTGCGGCGCGAGCCATCCTACCGCCCCCGTCGACCGGCAGGCTCCTATCGGTTCTGTTCAGTTTGTTGCCGGTTGGGGTCAGTATACTGTCGAGGACGGTGTCGACTGTTCGGTTGCTGGGGTCGTTCGGTGGGCTCGGGCGGAGTCGAACCGGAGAAAGACGGTCCGGGCTGCCTGCAGTAGCGGGCTGCCGGGCTGCGACTTTCAGGGTTCGACTCCGTATCGCCACTCCTGACGACACGGATGACTCGCTACGCTCGTCGTATTGTGTCGTCAGAAGTGGGCTCGGGCGGAGTCGAACCACCGATCTCAGCCTTGTAAAGGCCGCGTCATAACCACTAGACCACGAGCCCGCATCCGACTTCACTTCCTACGCGTGAATAACGCTTTCCTTCCGGGTCGGAACCGATATGTCGGTCGACTCCCACCCTCCGACAATGATCTCCCGCACGCAGTGGGCACTCCTCGCAGCCTGCTGTCTTCTCGCCGTCAGCGGCTGTGCTGCGCTCTCGGGGCCGCCGGCCGACAGCGCCTACAACTGGACGACCGTCACCGCCGTCGACGGCGATACCGGCGACGAACTCGCCACCGTCGACGTCCGGATCGCAGACACCCAGTCGCTCCGCTACACCGGCCTCAGCAACACCTCCTCGCTCGGCGAGAACGAGGGCATGCTGTTTATCCACGACTCCGAAGGCCGGCACGGCTACGTCATGCGAAACATGGCCTTCCCGATCGATATCGTCCACATCGACGCCGACGGCGAGATCACGACGATCAGCCACGCCCGGCCCGACGACGACGAGACGTTCCGCGGCACCGCCAAATACGTCCTCGAAGTCCCCTACGAGTACACCACCGACAACGGGATCGAGGTCGGCGACCGGGTCGACATTCCGGACGAGTACCGCTGATCGGTCCCGAAGCCAACCCTCTTTGGCGCTGCCGCGCTACCACAGTCAATGAGTGGCGTGGACGCGGGCGGCGACGAACCGGGCGAGGACGACCCGTTCGCCGAGCAGCGCGAACACGTCGACGACCCGATGTGGCGGCTCGTCGGCGAGTACGGCCGGCCCTACTGGGCGGCGGTCACTCTCGGTATCGCCGCCAGCCTCGGGGCCCGTCTGCTCGACCTGCTGCCGACGATCCTGCTCGGTATCGCTATCGACAGCCTCTTTCAGGGCGTCGAACCGTTTTCGCTGCCGCTGGTCCCCCAGTCGTGGCTCCCGACGGCCGAAGTCGACCAGTTCGTCCTCGTCATCGGCCTGATTACGGGCTCCTTTGTCGTCGGTGCGGGGTTCCACTGGCTGCGCAACTGGGGGTTCAACTCCTTCGCCCAAGACATCCAACACGACGTGCGGACCGACAGCTACGACACGATGCAGCGGCTGAACATGTCGTTTTTCGCCGACAAGCAGACCGGCGAACTCATGTCGATCCTCTCGAACGACGTCAACCAGCTCGAACGCTTCCTCAACGACGGGCTCAACTCCGCGTTCCGCCTCGTGGTGATGGTCGTCGCCATCGCGGGCTACCTCATCTACCTCAACCCGCAACTCGCCGCGGTCGCGCTCTCGCCGGTGCCCCTGATCGCCGTCTTCACCTACGTCTTCGTCAAGACGATCCAGCCGAAGTACGCCGCGGTCCGCTCCAGCGTCGGCACCGTCAACTCTAGACTCGAAAACAACCTCGGCGGCATCCAGGTGATCAAATCCTCGAACACCGAGTCCTTCGAGTCGGGCCGCGTCGACGACGTCTCGCGTGACTACTACGAGACCAACTGGGGGGCGATCACGATCCGGATCCGGTTTTTCCCCGGTCTCCAACTCCTCTCGGGGGCAGGCTTCATCCTCACCTTCCTCGTCGGCGGCTTTTGGGTCTTCTCAGGGTCGGGGCCGGGTCCGTTCACCGGCACGCTGTCGACCGGCGAGTTCGTCGTTTTCATCCTGTTTACCCAACAGCTCGTCTGGCCGATGGCGCAGTTCGGCCAGATCATCAACATGTACCAGCGCGCCGAGGCCTCCGCCGAGCGCATCTTCGGGCTGATGGATGAGACGGCCCTGCTGGAATCCGACTCGGAGACCGACGAACTAGTCGTCTCGGAGGGCCGCGTCGAGTACGACAACGTGAGCTTCAGCTACGACGACGGCCAGCCGATCCTCGACGACATCGATTTCACCGTCGACGGCGGCGACACCCTCGCCTTGGTCGGACCCACGGGGGCCGGCAAGTCGACCGTCCTCAAACTCCTCCTGCGGCTCTACGACGTCGACGCGGGCGCGGTCCGAATCGACGGCCAGGACGTTCGCAACGTCAGCCGGACCTCCCTCCGGCGGTCGATCGGCTACGTCGGCCAAGAGTCGTACCTGTTCTACGGGACGGTCCGGGACAACATCGCCTACGGGAGTTTCGAGGCCACAGACGACGAGATCCGGGCGGCTGCCGAAGCCGCCGAAGCCCACGAGTTCATCCAGAACCTCCCGGAGGGGTACGACACGATGGTCGGCGAACGGGGCGTCAAGCTCTCGGGCGGCCAGCGCCAGCGGCTCACCATCGCCCGTGCGATGCTCGAAGACCCCGATATTCTGGTGCTCGACGAGGCTACCTCGGATGTCGACACCGAGACCGAACTGCTGATCCAGCGGAGCCTCGACGAACTCACCGCCGACCGAACGACCTTCGCCATCGCCCACCGGCTGTCGACGATCAAGGACGCCGATCAAATCGCCGTCCTCGAAGACGGCCGGATCGTCGAGCGTGGAACCCACGAGGAACTCATCGCCTCGGATGGCCTCTACGCCCACCTCTGGGGCGTGCAGGCCGGTGAGATCGACTCGCTACCCCAGGAGTTCATCGAGCGCGCCTCACGTCGAGGGGCCCGAACCGAGGCTGCCGAGGACTGATCAAAACGAGTCGGTGTCGTCTCCGGAGTCGACCCCACGGTCGCTGTAGCCCGCTTCCCCGACCGCGCCCTCGCCGACCATGTTGAGCACGGCCTGCCGGACCTCGCCGGCGTCGGTGAACTGCTGGTCGGGCTCGTCGGTGTAGGGGCCGAGAACCTCCTCGAACGACTCTTCGCCGCTCGGCAGTTCGAGTTCGTGATCGCCGTAGGCCTCGACCAGTGTGTCGACGCTGGTCGGATACTCGTGGGTCTCCAGTTCCTCGCCGAGGTCGCCGAAATCGACGCCGAGTTCCCGGCTGTCTTGGTCGGCGTCTTCGACTTCGATGTTGTCCGTATCGGTATCCGAATCAGTCATGGGCTTTTGCGATGACGCCAGCCAGTCACAAACAGGTTTGGAGCCGTCGAACCGCCGACCAGTCGACGAATCGGGAGCGTTCAAGACCCCGGCGGTTCTCAGGGCCAGTATGCATCTCTCGGAGGTAGCGTGGCCCGATGTCCGGGATCTCGACACCGATCTCGCCGTCCTCCCCGTCGGCAGCACCGAACAGCATGGCCCCCACGCCCCGCTCGGCACCGACCGGCTCACCGCCGAGGCCGTCGCCGCGGCGGGCGTTGCGGCCTACCGCGAGGCGACCGGCGTCGACGTGCCGGTCGCCCCCGCAATCCCGGTCGGGATCGCCGCCGAACACCGTGCCTTCGACGGGACGCTGTGGGTCTCCCCCGACACCTTCCGAAGCTACGTCCGCGAGACGGTCGCGAGCCTCGCCCACCACGGCTTCGACCGCGTCGTGCTCGTCAACGGCCACGGCGGCAACACCGACGCCCTCCGCGAACTCACCGGGGAAATCTCCCGGTTCGACGCATCCTATGCGGTCGCGTTCACGTGGTTCGACGCGGTCGACAGCGACCTCCCGATGGGCCACGGCGGAGCCCGCGAAACGGCGGTCCTCCGCCACATTCGGCCGGACCTCGTCGACGAGGACCGAGCCGAGACGGCCAGCGAGGGCGCAAGCGACAACTGGGGCGAGTGGGTCGCGGGCGTCAATCTGGCGCACGACTCGGACGCGTTCACCGACAACGGCGTCGTCGGCGATCCCACCGAGGGAACGGCCGCCGACGGCGAACGGCTGGTCGACGACGCGGCCGCGGCGCTCTGTGAGTTGCTGGCGGCCGTCGCCGGACGGGATCGCTGATTCCTGCTTGGCCTACTCGGCCTCTTCGGCTTCGGCAGCCTCGCCGTCGTCCGCCGTGCTGGCGGTGTCTTCGGCGGTCTCGTGGGCGTCTTGGAGATCCCCACGCAGCGCCGGGATCGTCGCGGTCAGCTCGCCGACCTGCTCGCTGGCGTCCTCGACGGTCGACAGCAGTTCCTCGACGGCCTCGATGTCGTCCTGCAACGCCTCGGGGTCGTCGAAGGCGTCGGCACGCTCGCCGAGAGTGAACCACTTTTTGGCCTGCCGGAGGTGGTCGGCAGCCTCGCCGACGTCGAGGGCGGATTTCAGGCCGTTGAGCACGCCCAACACGTTTTCGGCGTCGGTCTCCCAGACCGCCTCGGCGGTCGGCAGCTCCGCGCGGGCCGCGGTGAGGTGGTGCTCGACGTCCTCGGCCATCTCTGCGGCGGCCTCGCCGAACAGGTCGTCGTCGAAGCTCGTCTGGCTCATAAATAGTGATGGATTCCCGCCGATATAAAAACGAGCCCGAAAGTGAAAGTGAAAACCGGGGCTGTGACGGGCAGAACAGGGTTACTCGTCGACGTCACGGAGCTCCATCAGGGGGTAGCCGTCTTCCATCGCCATCCGCGTGCGTGCGGTAACGCCCTCGTAGCTGATCCGCATCTCGACGGTCATCAGGCTCCCGGTGAGTTCCGTGTAGCCGTTGTCGTGGTCGATGGCCTCTGCGACGCGGTTGTCGTGGATCGTGACGTCGACCGACTCGCAGAACGGCTGGTTCTCGATGGCCTCGGCCATCGCCGCCTCCAGACTCCGGGTGCTGTCGGGGCTGACCGGCGTGCCGGCGAACTGGTGATACAGCGACCCGAACTTGATGCCGGCCTCGAAACAGGCTTGCTGGGCGTCAGTGACCATGGCGTCGGTCGGGGCGCGGAGTATAAGCCGGTTTCGCGCGATTACTCGGTGCTATCGCCGGGTCGAGTGGCGGGACGGAACCGCGCGATACTTAGGTATCGTACACGCTTTGCCGAACGAATGGCGAGATCAGTCCTTCTGACCGGGGCGAGTGGTCGGGTCGGGCAGGCCATCCTCCGGGATCTCGGTGACGCCCACGACTGGCGACTGCTGGATCGTGAGCCGCTTCCGCAGGGCAAACTGCCGACTGGCATCGACAAAAGCGACGTCTACGTCGCCGACGTGACGAACAAACAGGCGGTCGCGGAGGCCGCTCGTGGCTGTGAGGCCATCATCCACCTCGCGGGCGATCCCCGGCCGAACGCCCCGTGGGAGAGCGTCCTCCGGAACAACATCGACGGCACCAAGACGGTCCTCGAGGCTGCCGTCGACGTCGGCGTCGAGAAGGTCGCCTTTGCCTCCTCGAACCACGCCGTCGGCTTCTACGAGGACGAACGCAAACCCGATATCTACCGGGACCACGACGACTATCGCCTCGATGGCACCGAACTCCCTCGTCCCACGAACCTCTACGGCGTCTCGAAGGCCACCGGCGAGACGCTGGCCCGCTACTACCACGACGAACACGATCTATCGGTCGTCTGTGTCCGGATCGGCAACCTCACCGAGTCCCATCCGCCGCGGAACTACGAGCGCGGCCAGGCGATGTGGCTCTCCTACACCGACTGCTCCCACCTGTTCGACTGCTGTGTCACTGCCGACTACGACTTCGAGATCGTCTACGGCATCTCCGACAACGACCGGAAATACTACTCCATCGAGCGGGCCCGCGAGGTCTTGGGCTACGAGCCGCGGGACAACTCCGCGGAGTACCACCTCGACGGCACGCCGAAAGAAGAGTGACCGTAACCGGTTTGACCGCCGCGTTCTCAGCCTCTATGTGAACGATATCGTCGACTGGCTCCGGGCCCGTCCGTACTACGACGGCCAGATCGCCGCCCACCGCACCCTCCCCGCACGCGAGTCGACGACTGCCGACATCCCGCTGGAATCCCGGCTCGAATCCGCCCTCGCCGACCGCGGCATCTCGTCGCTCTACGACCACCAAGCCGACGCCATCGCGGCGGTCCGCGAGGGCGACAACGTCGTCGTCGCCACCGAGACCGCCAGCGGCAAGTCGCTGGCCTACACCGTCCCGGCCTTCGAGCGGGCGATGGACCACGGCGGCCGCACCCTCTATATCGGCCCGCAGAACGCGCTGATCGCCGACCAGCAGGACTCCCTCACGGATCTCGCTCGCGACCTCGGGTTCGGCAGTCGGGTATCGGTCGACCAGTACACCGGCCGGCTCTCGAAAACGGAAAAACGAGAGGTTCGGGACCGCAGGCCAACCGTGGTGCTCTCGAACCCGGATATGCTCCACTACGCGCTGCTGCCGTATGCCAACCGGCTCTGGGAGTGGTTTTTCAAATCGCTCGAACTGGTCGTGATCGACGAGGTCCACAGCTACCGCGGCGTCTTCGGTACCCAAGTGGCGCTCGTCCTCCGGCGGCTCAACCGGATCTGCGAGCAGTTCGACAGCCAGCCACAGTTCGTCTGCTGTTCGGCGACTATCGGCAACCCCATCGAGCACGCTAGCCGGATCACTGGCCGCGACGAAGACACGTTTCGGCTGGTCGACGACGACACCAGCGCCCGCGGGCCGCGCCACTGGCTGCTGTGGAACCCCCCGGAGTACGGCGACGGCTGGCAGGATCGCGGCTCCGGGCGGCGGCGGTCGAGCCACACCGAAGCCAAACAGTTGTTCGTCGACCTCGTCTCGCGGGGCTACCAGACGCTCGCGTTTACCCGCGCTCGGCAGGCCGCCGAACAGTACGCTACCGAGAGCGCCCAAGAACTCCGCGAGCGGGGCGAGCGGGATCTCGCAGGCAAGATCCGGGCCTATCAGGCCGCCCTGAAACACGACACCCGGCGGGCAATTGAGGCCGACCTCCAGTCCGGCGACTTGCGGGGCATCTGGAGCACCAATGCCCTCGAACTCGGCGTCGACGTCGGCGGGCTCGATGCGGTGATCCTGGATGGCTACCCCGGCACCCGGATGTCGGCCAGCCAGCAGGCCGGCCGGGCGGGCCGGGGGACCGATCCCGCGCTGGTGGCCTTCGTCGGCGGCGAGGATCAGTTGGATCAGTACCTGATGAAACACCCCGAGGAGTTCTTCGAAGCCGACCCCGAGCGAGCGGTCTCGGACCCCGAGAACCGCGAACTCCTGCCGGACCACGTCGCCAGCGCGGCCGCCGAAAACTGGCTCTCGGTCGACGACGAACGCCACTTCGGCGGCGCCTTCTCCGAGATCGTCAGCCAGTTGGAGCGCGAGGGGCGGCTGGAACGCCGCCAGACCAGTGGCGGCATCCGGTGGACCTACTCAGGCGACGGCAGTCCCCAGCATGCCATGGGCTTGCGGACCATCGGCGACCGCGAGGTCGACCTGCTGGATGGCCGCTCGAACGATGTGATCGCCACGCTGGGCTTCGACGACGCCCTGCGGGACGCCCATCGCGGGGCCGTCTACCACCAGCAGGGCCAGACCTACGAGGTGAGCGAACTCGATTTGAGCCGCGACGTGGCCGGACTCCAGCCGACGTGGGCCGACTACTACACGCAGGTGCTGTCGGACAAATCGATCGTTGTCAACGACGACCTCACTGAAAAGGCGCTGCCGTACGACGACACGAGCGAGGAGTCGTCGACGGTCCACTACGCCGACGTGACCGTCACCGAGCAGATCACCGGCTTCCAGCGCAAGGACCGCACAACGGGCGACGTGATCGGCGAGGAAGCCCTCGACCTTCCGGAGACGACGCTCCGCACCAAGGCGCTCTACTTCACGGTCCCGCCCGCAGTCGAGGCTGACCTCCGGGCCGACCGCACGGACGACGAGTTCAATGGCGGCATTCACGCCGCCGAACACGGCATGATCTCACTGTTTCCCTTCATGCTCCTGTGTGACCGTGGTGACATCGGCGGCATCTCGACGCCCTACCACTCCCACACCGACCGGTCGACCGTCTTCATCTACGACGGCTACCCCGGCGGCGTCGGCCTCACCGAGGCGGGCTTTTCCATCGTCGAGGAACTCATGGAGCGAACGGCCGAACTGATCGACGACTGCGACTGCGCCGACGGCTGTCCGGCCTGCGTGCAATCGCCGCAGTGCGGCAACGGTAACGAGCCACTAACGAAAGCCCCGGCGGTGACGCTTTTAAATACGTTGGCGGGGGCCGATCAGGGTTCGAACGGTTCGTCGAGATAGATCTCGTCGAGGTCGACCGAGGTCTCCCGCTGGTCGTCGGTGTCGGTCTCGTACTCGATCGGGATCTCGGGCGCGTCGCTGCGGACCCGCTCCATCAGTTGCTTGTGGGCGGTCCGGATCGACTCGCCGTCGTCGGGTCGCTGTTGGACGTAGCGCCCGAGGGCGTCCATCTCCCAGCGTTTGCGGTTGTCGGCGACGAGATGGTCGAGGATCCGGTCGAGGTCGTCCTGTAGCGCCGCGGTTTCGACCGGCGTGACCGCCTCGACCCGGCGGTCGAGGTTGCGGGTCATCCAGTCGGCCGAGCCGATGAAGTAGTCGGGGTCGCCGCCGTTGCCGAACTTGAATATCCGCGAATGTTCGAGGAACCGCCCGACGACGCTGTGGACGGCGATCGTTTCGCTGAGTCCCTCGATCCCGGGCCGGAGCCGGCAGATCCCCCGAACGACGAGGTCGATGTCGACGCCGGCCTGCGAGGCGGCGTACAGTTCGGCGACGATCTCGGGGTCTTCGAGGGCGTTCATCTTGGCGACGATCCGGCCGTCGTTCCCGGCCCGTGCGTGGTCGGCCTCCCGCCGGATGAGGTCGGTGAGTCGGTCTCTGAGCGTTTCGGGGGCCACGAGCAGTTTCCGGTAGTTCTCGTGTTGTGAGTGGCCAGTAAAGGAGTTGAAGAGGCGGACGAGGTCCTGACCGATATCCCGGTCGTCGGTGAACAAGCCGAGGTCCTCGTAGCTCTTGGCGGTCTCGGAGTGGTAGTTGCCGGTGGCGACGTGGGAGTAGAGCCGGACGCCCTCCGTGTCGTCCTCCTCGCGCACGGCGAGGGCGACTTTGCTGTGGGTCTTGAGACCGATGGTGCCGTAGGTGACGTGGATCCCCTCCTCTTCGAGGCGTTTGACCCACCGGAGGTTGTTCTCCTCGTCGAACCGGGCTTTGAGTTCGACCATTACAGCGACCTGCTTGCCGTTTTTGGCGGCCTCGATCAGTGACTGGACCACCTGCGAGTCGGGGGCCGTCCGGTAGATGGCGACCTTGATCGCCAGCGTCTGTGGGTCGTGGGCCACGGTGTCGAGGAAGGTCTGGACCGTCTGTGAAAACGAGTGGTAGGGATGGTGGACGAGGATGTCCTTCTCGGCGATCTCGGCGAATAGTTCGTCGGGTCGATCGCTGTCGAGACCGACGAAGCGGGGGTGGGGTTGGGGCTCCCACGCCGGGAGTTTGAGGTCATCGGCGTCGAGTTCCAGCAGCCGGAAGAAGTCGTCGAACCCCAGTGGTTCGGGGAGTTCGAACAACTCGCGCTCGGTGATCTCCAGTTGGTCGACCAGCAGTGACCGGACTTCCTCGGGCATCGATTCGGCGACTTCGACCCGGACGACCGTCGCAAACCGGCGCTGGCGGAGCACGTCCTCGATCATCTCGATCAACCCCTCGGCGACCTCCTCGTTCCGCCGGACCTCGGCGTTGCGGGTCACCCGGAACGTCGAGCAGTCCAGCACCTCGACGTTGGGGAACAGCAGGTCGATGTTTTCGGCGATCACGGTTTCGAGCCGGACGAACCGCCACGTCTCGGCGTGGTCGACGCCCTCGTCGGCCGATCCGATCGGGACGGTATCGTCCTCGGTAATGGGGATCAGCCGCGGGCGGTTCTGCGGCAGTTTCACCCGCGAGAACTTCTCGGTGCCGTCGTCGTCGACCGACAGCACCGCAAGCGAGAGGCTCAGGTTCGAGATGAAGGGGAATGGGTGGGCCGGATCGAACGTCAGCGGCGTCAACGTCGGCAACACCGCCCGCTCGAAGTAGGTCCGGAGCGATTCGACGGCCGTCGCCGAGAGGTCGTCGTAGTCGACGATCTCGATCCCGTTGTCGGCCAGCGCGGGCCGGACGGCCTCGTGGTAACACCGCGATTGGGTCTCGAAGATCGGCCGGGCGAACTCGAGGGCCGCCTCCCACTGCTCGGTCGGGGTGCGGCCGTCGACCGTCCGGTCGGTCACCTCGGCGTCGATCTGCTGTTTGAGCCCGCCGATCCGCTTCATGAAGAACTCATCCATGTTTTTCGTGAGGATGGCGAGGAACTTCAGCCGCTCAAGCGGCGGGTTGCGGTCGTCCAGCGCCTCGTAGAGCACCCGCCACTGGAAGGAGAGTTCGCTCAGTTCGCGGTTGAGATAGGCGACGGGGTTCGAGAGGTCCGTTTCGTCCTGCTCGTCGTCGGCACACAGCGTCGACCAGTCGGTGCCGGCCTGGTCGTCGGTCGCCGAGTCGACCGCGATCGGCGGCGTTCGCGGCGGACTGTCGGTCGCCCACGCCGACGGCGACAGGTCGACCGGAACGGTGTCGTCCGAACCAGCCGGCTGGACGTCCGAACCGACTGGCTGGTCGTCCGAATCGGCCGGCTGGTCGTCGGTAGTGGTCGACTGACCGTCGGTCGGCGGCTCCGCCGAAGCCGTGTCGGCGGTCGTCGACCGGTCGTCGGCCGACGCTTCAGCGGCCTCGGCTCCGTCGGCGGCCGAGTCATCGTCGCCGGCCGCCACACCGTTGTCGGCCGGCTGTTCAGTCCCTCGGTCGGCCGCCCGCTCGGTTGACGCGACGTGGTCGTCGTCGGATCCCATTGCGGTGGACGTTCGTGTCGACCGCTGGTCGCCGGGGGCATTAGCCTGCTCGGTACCCTCACCGTCGGTGTCGTCGACAGCGGTCGAACCCCCCGGCTCGTCGGCATCCGAATCGGCGGTGGTCGCCGTCGCCTCGGACTGTCCGGTCGTCGTGTCGCTGTCGTCGTCGGATGGCATTGTAATGTCGTGAGAATCGGGTTCTTGTCTCGTCGCCCGGCGGGCCCATAGGGATCGCAGCCGGTCCAACAGCGAGTTGGGCCCGGAGAGCCCGGTCATCTGGTGGCGTACGTGTACTCCGTCTCGACGGACTGGGTCGGCTCGACGTACTTCTCGTCGCGACGGTCGACGACCGTTTCGGCGGCCGGCACGGCGATCAACTCGTCGGCCCGCCAGTCGTAGGCGGTCAGCTCGCCGCCGTACACACAGCCGGTATCGAGGCCGACGGCGTGTTCCCGGACGATGGGCGCTTCCAGCACCGTGTGGCCGAAGAAGACCCGCTCGGGGCCCGCGTACTCCTCGAACCAGTAGGGCGGGTCGTAGCTCCCGCCGGGGGCCAGCGACCGGGTGTTTTGGAAGTCGTCGACGCTGTGATCGGCCCGCGGCTTCCGAGGGTCGATCCCGCCGTGGACGACCACCGTCTCGGGCAGCGTGATGACCACCGGCAGCGAGGCGATCCACGCCAAGTCGTCGTCGGTGAGTGCATCGAGTTCCTTGTCACCACGGAGTAGTTTCTCCTCGTTGTTGCCCCGGACGGTCAGCATGTTGTCGGCCGCTCGGACGCGGTCGACGACACCCTTGCTGTCGGGGCCCTTCCGCACGAGGTCGCCGACGAAGACGAGCAGGTCGTCGTCGGTCAACCCGAGGCTGGTACAGAGCGCCTCGAGTTCGGCCCGGCATCCATGTGGGTCGCCGACGATGTAGATGTCGTCCCAGTCGGCGGCCGTCACGTGTCGGTGGGGTACGTCGAGTGACTCCGGAAACGCGGTCATTGGGTCTCTGCCCGAGCCGATGCCCCCGGTTACCTAAACGATTGATAAGATCCCTCTTGAGAGATATATAGCACTCTATGTCTTCTCCGTCTCGGCAGATCTCTATCTAGTGTATATATCGATCCCAACCCGACAGGAGCACTCATAGTCGAGTTTACATAAATCGCACGCGGAGGTTTCAGTATGCGGGTGGCATCGTCGACACGGCACCGATCGTGTACAGTGACGGTCGAACAGAACCGCTATGGCGCGATGACTCTCCGGTCGACGGCCGACCGAACGTATCAGGTCGTCGGCAGCGAGGAGCCGGCCATCGAAGAGACACTGGCCCGACTGTCGGCCGGCAGCGAGGTAACCGTCACCCTCACCCGTGCCCACGGTCGTGGCGACGGCTGGTACGTGGCGGCCGTCGACGTCCCCGAGTCGACCAGCCCGCCGGCCGACCCCGGAGCGACAGCCCACAGCCGGCCGCCGGGCCGTCGGGGGTCACGATGAGCACCGACCGGGCCGACGGCGAGCCAACCGGCCGCGGGCGGCTCCCGACGCCGAGGGAACTCCAGGAGGGCTTGCTCACGCTGTTGTTTCTCGTGGTTTTGGTGGGTGGGATGAGCGTGTTGGTCACCGTCGAGTTGGCCGTTCGACTCTGAGTCGGCCGCGCCGACGGCTCCGTGTCGACCGTGTCTTCGATTGTCGTTTTCTACCGGTTTTGCTCGGACAGTTGTGCTATGTTCAGCTATATACGTCACATAGTCACGTTTAGGCCAGCTACTGGCGAATTCACAGCTGCATGTCAAAATCGAGGCAGCTCCCGACAGCGGGCAGCGTCTCACTCCCCGCGGCGTTCCGGGCTCTGCAGGTCGGCATCGTGGTTCACGATCCCGACAGCGGGGCGATGGTGGCTGCGAACCGTGAGTTCGAGCGGCTCTCGGGGTACTCGGCCGCGGAGCTCCGGACGCTGACCGTCGAGCGCATCAGTGCCAACACCTACTCGCATACGCAGGCGGCCGCCGAGCGCCGGATTACCGCGGCCGCCGAGGGCACCCCCCAGTCCTTCGAGTGGCGGCTCAAGCGCGCCGACGGCGAACTCCGCTGGGTGTCGGTCGACCTCTCGCCGATCACGATCGACGGGCGGTCGCTCGTGGTGGGCGAAGTGACCGACATCACCGAGTACAAACACAACGACCGCCGGGTACGACTGTTCTACCGCCTCCTGCGGCACAACCTCCGGAACGAGCTCAACGTGATCATGGGGTTTGCCGCCCAGATCGATTCGGTCGCCGACGTCGAGACCGCTGCGACCGCCGCCGGAAAGATCGATACCGCGGCGAACGATCTCTGTCGGGTCGCCGAATCGGTCAAACAGATCGAGTCGACGATCACCCGCCAGCGGGCCGCCCGGCGGCGTCGACCGGCGTCGACCGTCGTGAGCGAGGTCGTCGACGTCTTTGAGTCCGCCGGCGCGGCCGACTACATCACCGTCGCGGAGCGAACCGAGATGTGGATCGCCGTCGACGAGGCCTTCGACCACGCGCTGACACACGCCGTCGAGAACGCCATCGTCCACGCCGACTGTCCCGACCCGTCGGTCCGGATCGTCGTCGACGAGTCGCCGAACACCGGGCGGGCCGAGATCCGGATCGAAGACGAGGGGCCGCCGATCCCGCGGATGGAGATCGAGGCGCTCGACGAACACAGCGAGACGACACCCACCTCACACGGCTCGGGGGTCGGGCTGTTCGTGATGAAGTGGTGTATCGAATCGTTGGGCGGCGAACTGAAGATCGAACGCCGCGAGAACGACCGCGGCAACGTGGTCTCCTTCTATCTCCCGCCGAAAGCGCCGCCGGCCGCCAACAGCTAAGGGGTCGGTGCGGCCTTCTGGAGGGCCGTCTCGGCGATGTTGCCGCCGTAGTCGGCGGTTCGGGACACCGAGTCGACGATCAACCCCAGATGTTGGGCGCGGGCGGGGTCGAGTTCCCGGAGCAGTTCGTCGATGCTGCGGGCCGTCGCGTCGACGTCGCGGACCCGTTCGCGGACGTCGTTGGCCAGTCGAGTGGCCTCGTCGCCGTCGTCGGTGAACAGCGCGTCCATCCCGCCATCGATGACGGTGACGACCTCCGCGTGGAGTTCGTCGAGGGCGTCCAGTACCTCCTCGGGGACCTCGCGTTCGATGTTACGGGTGAGGTGGGCGATCTTGGTGGCGTGATCGCCGATCCGTTCGAGCTGGCGGGCGCTGGAATGGTAGTCGAAACAGACCTCCCGCGGCAAGCCGAGTTCCTCGCTGGCCTTCGGCGTTCGGAGTGTCGCCCGGAAGATCCGGGAGACGACCATCCAGAGCCGGTCGACGTCGTCGTCCCGCTGGATCACGTCCGCCGCGAGATCCCGATCGAGATCCCGCAGCGCCAGCAGGGCGTCTTCGAGCATCGAGGCGGCGATCAGCCGCATGCGTGTGACGGCGTTGTGGATCGACAGCTCCGAGGAGTCCAGCAGGTCCCGGATGACGATCTCGGTTTTCGTCTCTTCGAGGACTTCGAGGCCGACCAGACTCTGGGTCGCCTCCCGGATCGTCCGCCGCTGGGCGTTGGTGATCCGGCCGCTTTCGAGGGCGATGATGTCGAAGCCGCTGACGTACATCGTCGTCACCGCCCGGATCAGCTCGTTGCCTTCGAGGTTCGTGATATCGAGCGTCCCCTCGGTTCGTTCGTCGCCGCCCGCGGGCGTCATGAACAGCGAATCGCCCTCGGGGTAGAACTCGACGGTGCTTCCCGCGCTCACACCGTTGTCGTTGGCCCACGATTTCGGAATCGAGACGGTGTAGGTCGACCCACCTGTCACCTGGACTTTCCGCGTCTCCATATGGGTGTGTCACGAGAGATACGTGATAAACCTACTCATATATGTAGTTCCGAAGGGCTAAACATAGGTTCGAACGTTCCTCTACGGCCGATTGACGGCTGTTTTGCTGAAAAATATACGAACCACCGCTGTGACAAACCATCTCACAGGCAAAACTATATAGATTATATTCGATTATGTGCCAATATGTACTAGACTGGAGTAGTGAATAGATCTAATAGCACTCTTTTTATGTAATCTTCGACCACGAACAGGTGATGAGCTCCAATCCGGAGGACGGACGGACTGTCTCACGACGAGCGGCATTGACGAGTATTGCTGGTGCCGGCGCAGTGGCACTCGCTGGTTGTACGGACGCGAACAACGATGCCGGTAGCGGCGACGGTGGTAGCGGGGAGCAGAGCGGCGACGGCGGTAGCGAAAGCGGAAGCGGCGAGCTCTCGGGCGACATCAGTATCGCCGGATCGAGTACCGTCTTCCCGCTGATGACCGCGATCGCCGAGGACTTCCAGGCCGAAAACTCCGGCGTCAACATCGACATCAGTTCGACCGGTTCCGGTGGCGGCTTCTCGAACTACTTCTGTGTCGGCGAGACGGACTTCAACAACGCGAGCCGACCGATCAAGGAGTCCGAGGAGACGCTCTGTTCGGACAACGACGTCGAGTACGTCGAACTGGTCGCCGCGACCGACGCGCTGACGGTCGTCATCAACAACGACAACGACTTCGCGACCGAGCTGACCGTCGACCAGCTCGCCGACATCTGGGCGGCCGACGGGGCCAGCACGTGGAGCGAGGTCAACTCCGAATGGCCCGACGAGGAGATCGAACGCTACGGCGCTGCCGAGACCTCGGGGACCTTCGACTACTTCAACGAGGCCGTCCTTGGCGAGCGCGGCCACACCGACGACTACAGCGCGACCGAACAGGACAACACCATCGTTCAGGGTGTCACGGGCAGCGAGTACGCTATCGGTTACTTCGGCTTCTCCTACTACTTCCAGAACCCCGATGAGGTGACTGCAGTCGCCATCGACGACGGTGACGGCCCGGTCGAGCCGAGCCTCGACACCGCGTCCAACGGCGAGTACACGCCGCTGTCGCGACCGCTGTTTACCTACCCGTCGGTCGAGTCCCTCGGCGAGGAACACGTCGCCGAGTTCGCTCGCTACTTCGTCGAGCAGACGACAAACGAGGAGATCGTCGCCAACGACGTCGGCTACGTCCCACTGACCGACGAGACTCAGGAAGAACAGATGTCGAAGCTCGAAGACGCGATCTCGCAGGCGTAGCTCACCGGCTACAGCTAACTGCGTTCCAATGTATCTATATACCGCGGGCGTGTGTCCCGACGTGAAATGGGGAACTATGGAGACAGCCACTGCTGTCGACGAACGGGTGGTCGACTGTGAGTAGCGACACCGACGCCCCGGATCTCACACGCTCGGGGGGAATCGAGAAACTCCGAGAGGGAACCTACGGCGGGTTTTTCGTCGCGTGTGCGGTCATCTCGGTGCTGACGACGGTCGCGATCTTCGTAACGCTGCTGTCGGATGCTGTCGCCTTTTTCGCGGCGGTACCGTACTCGGAGTTCCTCTTTGCAACCGACTGGAGCCCGAACACGGTCGGAGGGCGGCGGATCTTCGGGATCGTCCCGCTGATCTTCGGCACGCTGATGGTGACGATCACGGCGGCGTTCATCGCGCTGCCGGTCGGCACGCTGACGGCGATCTACCTCAGCGAGTATGCGAGTACGCGCGTCCGGTCGATCCTCAAACCGATGCTCGAAGTGCTCGCGGGGATTCCGACCGTCGTCTACGGCTACTTCGCGCTCGTCTACATCACCCCGCTGCTCGAAGCGACGCTGTTCCCGGATATCAGCACGTTCAACGCGCTGTCGGCGTCGCTGATGGTCGGCATCATGACGATCCCGATGGTCTCGTCGATCAGCGAAGACGCCATGAGCGCCGTCCCGGACTCGCTGCGACAGGCCGGATACGGCCTCGGAGCGACCAAATACGAGGTGTCGACCGGCATCGTCGTCCCCGCCTCGATCTCGGGGATCGCCTCCTCGTACATTCTGGCGGTCTCCCGAGCCATCGGCGAGACGATGATCGTCGTCGTCGCGATGGGCTCACAGGCTCGGATGCCGGTGATTCAGGAGGGACTGCTCGGCCTTCCCTACTTCAATCCGGCCGACGCGCTGCTGGATACGGGGATGACCGTCACCGTTGCGATGGTCCAGATCGCCGGCAGCGACCTCACGGGCGGCTCGGTCGCCTACGACGCGATGTTCGCCCTCGGCCTCGCGCTGTTCGTTATTACACTAATCATGAACATCCTGAGCAACATCGTCTCCGAACGGTATCGGGAGGCATACTGAGATGGCGACCGAAACCGGAACCAAATTCCAGGCGGTCAGCCGCCTTCGTGGCACCGTCTTCGAGTACGTCTCGCTGGGGGCTTCGGTGTTCGGCATCGTCCTGCTGGCGGCGCTGCTTGTCTACGTCTCCATCGACGCCTTCGATCTGGCCAACGCCAGCCCGCAGTGGCTGCTGACCTACTTCCTGACGCTCGTCGTGCCGCTGATCGGCTTCTGTCTCTACAGCGCCGACGACCGCCAGATCACCCGCCGGACGGGACTCGCAGTCGGTGGCGGACTCGTCGTCAGCGCGCTGGTCTTTACCGGCGTCGAGGCGCTCGTCGGTCCCATCGACCGGCTCTCGTGGCCGCTCGTCTACCTGTTCGTCTTCGTGGTTCCGACGACGGGGTATACGATCTTCGCCGCCAATCAGGAGACTGTCGGCGGTGTCGGCTTCGGCCTGCTCGGTCGACTGCTGGGCGGAACGGCACTCGGACTCGCCGTCGGCGTCCTGTTTCTGGTGTTCGACCCGCAGCTGTGGATGTTGGCCTACACGTTTGGCCTCCTCCCGGCGGCGCTGGCGGTCGGCTACGGGCAGTGGCGTCCCGACTCCGGCATGTCGTCGAAGGCGCTGCCGATCGGTATCGTCGGGCTCGTCGTTGCCGTCGGCCTCCGACAGGTAGTGCCGATGTATCCGACGGACTTCATTATCTACATCTGGTCGGTCTCGATGCCGATCGCGGCCGGCGGTGCGGCGCTGGTCGCGGGCCAGCGGGGCCGGACGGCCGCGCTGTCGGTCGGTCTCGTGCCGCTTGCGGTGGCGGTCGCCGGCGGGTTCGCCGCCGCTGGGTTCGGGCTGCCGTCGAAGACGGTGCTGCTCGTACTCGTCACGGCTGGCGTCCCGGTGGCTGTCTTCATCAGCCGCACCCTCACAGACGGAGAGGGGACGATCGGGCTGGTTCTGCCGATCCTGTTGGCTGCCGGCGTCCTCGTCGGCGCGCTGATCGTCGACTTCGCGGGCTTCCCCGCGCCTGATCCGTGGCTCGACCCCTCGTACGTGACGAGTTCGCCGTCACGAACCCCGGTCGACGCGGGACTCTACCCCGCGATCGTCGGCTCGGTGATCATCATCGCACTCGTGGCCGTGCTCTCGTTCGTGTTGGGTGTCGGGACGGCGGTCTTCCTCGAGGAGTACACCGCCGGCAGCGGCTGGATGGGGGCGCTCACCCGGCTCATTCAGGTCAATATCGCCAATCTCGCGGCCGTCCCGTCGGTCGTCTACGGCCTGCTCGGACTCGGGTTGTTCGCCAACTTCCTCGGCTTCGGCTTCGGGACTGCCGTCACCGCGGCCTTCACGCTGTCGCTGTTGATCCTGCCGATCACGATCATCTCCGCTCAGGAGGCGATCCGGGCGGTGCCCGACTCGCTCCGGCAGGGCTCCTACGGTATGGGGGCGACCCGCTGGCAGACCACCAAGAACGTCGTCCTTCCCGAGGCGCTGCCCGGCATCTTCACCGGGACGATCCTCGCGCTCGGACGGGCCATCGGCGAGACCGCACCGTTGATCATGATCGGCGCGGCGACTACCGTCTTCAGCGCCCCCGACAGCATCTGGAGCAAGCTCAGCGCGATGCCGATGCAGATCTACGCGTGGGCCAACTTCCCGCAGGCGGAGTTCCGGTACGGCGTCGTCGCCGCCGGCGTGATGACGCTGCTGATCGTCCTGCTGGGGATGAACGCGACCGCGATCATCCTCCGGAACAAAAGCGAAGGCGTCTAACCCCGGTCGCTGATTCACCCACTCCCTTCGGCGGACACGGTCGACGATGCTCCCGCCGATTATATAGCCCTCTGTTCGGCTCCCTACCCGACTATATCGTTCTTAGCAGTCCCTTTAGGACCGCTCGTCGAACCCGCAACCGACGACCGACCTTCACTATCCAGCTACCCATGGCAACCCAACAGTCCGACTCCCTCATCACGACCGAGGTATCGAGCAGCCAGACCGGCCGCAGCGCCGCCCCCGACGAGACGGTGATCTCGTCGACCGATCTCGACGTGTTTTACGACGCCGACAAGGCCCTCGACGACGTCTCGATCGAGATCCCCGAACACAAGGTAACCGCGATTATCGGCCCCTCGGGCTGCGGGAAATCGACGTTCCTCCGGTGTATCAACCGGATGAACGACCAGATCCCCGCCTGTGAGGTCGACGGCGAACTCCACTTCCACGGCACCAACGTCTACGACCCGCAGGTCGACCCCGTCGCACTCCGGCGGAAGATCGGGATGGTGTTCCAGAAACCCAACCCCTTCCCGAAGTCGATCTACGAGAACGTCGCCTACGGGCTCCGCGTCCAAGGCAAGGAGGTCACCGACGAACTCGTCGAGGACGCCCTTCGCAACGCGGCACTGTGGGACGAGGTCAAGGACCAACTCGACGAGTCGGGACTCGACCTCTCGGGTGGCCAACAACAGCGGCTCTGTATCGCCCGGGCGATCGCCCCCGACCCGGAGGTCGTTCTGATGGACGAGCCGACCTCCGCGCTCGACCCGGTCGCGGCCTCGAAGATCGAGGACCTCATCGACGAGCTGGTTGAGGAGTACACCGTCATCATCGTCACCCACAACATGCAGCAGGCCGCCCGCATCTCCGACAAGACCGCCGTCTTCCTCACCGGCGGCAAACTCGTCGAGTTCGACGACACCCAGACGGTCTTCGAGAACCCCGCCCACGACCGCGTCGAGGACTACATCACCGGCAAGTTCGGATAGCCGATGTCCCGCAGCGAGTACCGACAGCAGTTGGCGTGGCTCAACACCGAGGTCGTCCTCCTTGCCGAACTGGTCGTCGACCGCTATGCGGATGCCCTCAGGGCCGCCGCGACCGGCGACCGGTGGCTCGCCGATGAGGTCGTGGAGGGCGACGACGAGATCAACGAGCGGTATCTCGAACTCGAAGCCCAGTGTACGGATCTGATCGCCCTCCAGCAGCCGGTGGCCTCGGACCTCCGGCTGGTCACCGCGTCGTTCAAGATCATCACCGACCTCGAACGGATCGCCGACCTCGCCACGAACCTCGCCGCCCGAACACGGGCCGGACACGAGGGGATCCATCCGGCCGTCGACATCGAAGCCCTCGGCGGCGACGCCCGCGCCATGGTCGAGGCCGCCGTCGAGGCCTACGAGACGGCCGATCCCGCGGCCTGCCGGGCGGTCGCCGCACGTGACGACGACCTCGATGCGGCCTGCGATCGGGCCACCCGGCGGCTCATCCGCTCGCTGCTCGCCGAAACCGACGTCGACCCGGAGACCGCCCGAGCGGCCGCCTCACGCGGGTTGTTGACGGTACGGGACATCGAACGCGTCGGCGACCACGCGGTCAACATCGCCGCCCGGAGTCTGTATATGCTCGACGGTGACGATGGGCTGCTTTACTGACGCGTCCGGCACGTAGATCGACACCCTCTCCGAGCGGTGCCACGAGTCGGCACGGCAGACAGGCGCAAATATATCAGCGAACGAATTCGACACCGGAAATCTCGAACCGTGCCCCGCCGTCACGTCCCTCCGTCACACGTATCTCCCACCCGTGGGCATCAACAATCCGCTTCACTATCGAGAGTCCTAATCCGGTGCCGCCTTCGTCGGTCGAGTAGCCGGTCTTGAGGACGTGATCCTGTTCATCCGGGGGGATTCCGGGGCCGTCGTCCTCGACGGCGAATCCGGTTTCAGTCGTTTCGAACCGGACCGTCACGTCCGATCCACCGTGGTCGATAGCGTTCCGGAACAGGTTTTCGAGGAGTTGTGCAAGGCGATCAGCGTCGGCGTCGATCACAACCCGGCTGTCCGTCCCATTGATCACGAGGTCGACGTGTTCCGACGTGTCGCTGACCATCGGCCAGAGACGTTCTGCGGTCCGTCTCAGATCAACTGCTTGCGTCTCACCGATAGCACGTCCTTCGTGTGCGAGCCACAACACGTCCTCGATAATGCGCTCCATCCGACCGATTGCGTCGGTGATCGTCTCGAAGTGTGAACTGTCACACTCCGCTTGCACCATTTCCAACCGCCCCGAAACGACATTTAGTGGGTTACGAAGGTCGTGAGAGACAACGTTGGCGAACTCTTCCATACGCTCTTTCTGCTGACGCAGTTCACGTTCCCGCTGTTTCTGATCGGTGATATCCTGAATCGTGCCGCGGACACGCTGACACGTTCCATCGGTAAACTCCGGTTTGCCACGCGTTCGGATCCACTTCTCGGTGCCATCTGCCGCCGTAATCCGGACTTCGATATCGTACTCTTCGCCGACGTCGAGCGCGCGTCTGGTAGCCGTCCGAACCGTGTCCCTGTCGTCCGGATGATAAAACCGCTCGATATCCGCATCGGGGTCGGGGTCGTAATCCGTGTCGACACCGTAAATATTGTAGATTTCTTCACTAAAATATATATTACCGCTCACTGGATCGTACTCCCAGGCACCGACATTAGCGAGTGCCTGTGCTTTCCTGAACAGATCGCGTTGTCGCTCCAGGGTGTGTTGTGTGCGATAGTTCTCGACGGCGGTGACGATGCGATTGGCGAGGTGTTTGAACTGGTCAGTTCCCGTCTCCTTCTGCACGTAATCCGTGACTCCTGCCGAGATCGCTTCGCTCGCTACCTCTTCGGTTCCTTTACCGGTAAACAGCACGAACGGGAGATCCGGGAACTCCTCACGAGTAGACCGCAGCAGCGCGATGCCGTCCTGATCTGGCAGTTCATAATTAGACACGATACAGTCGACGGGTGCCGCAGTCAGATGGTCCAGCGCAGCGCTGACATCCCGGACGGATGTGATCGTGAACCGCTGTTCTTCGTCTCGAAGATGCGTTGTCGTCAGATCGGCGAACGCAGGATCGGCCTCGACGTGCAGAATCCGGATCGTGTCAGTCATATACTGTGTGGTTCCCGTGACTGGTGGCGCTACTACGAGCCACCACTGAATCGGGGCGCTCGACCGACCGTCGTCCGATGGCCACATCCCAATCACTCCGACCATCGATCGACGTCGTAACACCTACCGAACAATTCAACATGTGAATTGGATAACTTTGACCAGTGTCTCATTTATGTATGTTGATAACCATGGGTTATATGAATACAGTCGACCCTCTACCGAGATACTGCCTGTGGCTGTGGATACTGTGCTAACGCCCTCCGGTGGGCGGGAACGAAGCGGCCGATTCAGTCCGGGGCTGGACTAACTGACGCCACTTCCTACACACTCTGCAGCAGACGGGACTCGACACATCCTGTATCCACTGCAGAAGACCCACCGCTCGACGCTCAGTCGGCGGCCGCCTCGCTCGTCTCCGAGTCGTCGTCGCCCTCGTCGACCGGCGGCAGCGGCCCCTCGGCGATTTTCGTCCCCCAGTAGCCGGGATACTTCTCGACTTCGATGTCGCCCAACACCTTGGTCTGACAGGAGAGTCGCAGGTCGTAGTTGGGGTGGTGCGGCGGCGTCAACAGCCGCCCCTTCTCGCGGATCCCGACGTCGCTGACTTCACCGTCGACGGCGACCGCGCAGGTGCCACAGGAGGCGAATCCCTTGCAGTTGAACGTCTTCGTCTTGCCGTTGTGCGGCGAGAGCCCGGCCCGTTTGAGCACGTTCCGAAGCGTTTCGCCCTCTTTGCACTCGATCTCTCGGCCGCGAAACGTGACTGTCGGCATACACTGCTCTCTGTCGACACGGCACATAGTCCTATCGCCGTCCCCGATCTTTGTCGAGAGTTGTCGGCGGTGACGACCCCGGTGGCGAGGTCAGTGGGCATATATATCGTCACGCCGATGAATCGGTATGCACCAGACTCGACGGCGGTATCTCGCCGCGACGGGCGCGATCGCGGTCGGCACCGGACTGGCTGGCTGTCTCGGCGGCGACGACTCGGGAGCCGCCGACACCTCCCACAGCTGTGAGCTAACCGACCGCGAGCCGGTCGCGGAGCTGCCACAGCCGACCGTCGGCAGCGACGACGCGACGGTCACCGTCGACATCTTCGAGGACTTCGCCTGCCCGCACTGTGCGGATTTTGCGCTGGGGGGCCTCGTCGACCTCGAAGAGGAGTACGCCGGCGACGACGTCCGGTTCCGCCGGTTCGATCTCCTCGTCGTCAACAGCGACTGGAACGAGCCGGTGGCCAACGCCGCCCGGAGCGTCCAGGAGTCGCTCGGCGACGAGGCGTTCTTCGAGTTCGCCCGCGGGGCCTACGAGAACCAGTCGGAGTACTCCTGGCAGGTCATCGGCGACGTCGCCGAGGAGGTCGGTGCCGACCCCTGCCGCGTGTTGAGCGACGCCGACGGCCGCACCTACGATGAGGTGCTGGCGGCCGACCAGACCGAAGGCGAGGACCGTGGCGTCCCCGGTACGCCCGCGGCGGTCGTCGACGGCCAACTCCTAGAGGGGGCCGCAACGTACGAGAGCGTGAGCAGCGCCATCGACGCGAGCCTGTAGCCGACCACGCTACGGCGCGCCGGTCGGTGTCGGAAACGCCCGCAGCGACCGCGGCGGCACGAGGAAGTTCCCTCGGTTTTCGACGAAGATGTAGCGGAAGATCCCGTTTTTGACCCGTGGGTTGATTGCCGGATGGTCGCCGACGAGATCAGTCCCGTTCATCGCCTCCTGGACCGCCTCGAACTCGCCGATCCCCTGCTGGTAGGAGGGGAAATGCAGGCTGGCGTTGTCATCGTCGGTCGACTCGACGTGCCGCCGGAGGGTCCGGACGGTGCCGTCGGCGTCGCGGTTGCCACGGGCGGCCTTCTCGGCGTGGCCGACCAGTCCGAACTCCGCGGCCGTCCCGTCGACCGCCTCGTAGATCTCGTCGGTGATCCCGCTGTCGTCGCCCAGGTTCTCCCCCACGCCCTCGACTGCTCCGTCCTCGGCGAGTCGCGGGCTGAACAGTTTGGCGACCATCTCGTCGTGGCTGTTTTCGCCGTACCACTTGTCGAGTTGCTGGCGGATCCGGGCGACGTGTTTGGTCGTCCCGCCAGCGAACGGGCCCTCGGCGATCGCCACCGACGCCTCGCTGGCCTGATTTTTCTCGAAGCCGGCTTTGAATCCCATGAAGAGGGGAGCCTCCTCGGGAACGGGGCCGTTCTCCGGAATCCCGCCGACCCCCTGATTCGCCGCGGGAAGCCCCGGCCCGATGAAGCCGGTCCGGCGGTCCGCAACCGTGAAGACGTCGCCGAGCCGCCCCTCGATTTCGACGCCGTTGAGCGTCCCCGGCGCGTCGTCGCCGAACAGCGTCTCCTCGATCTCTAGGAGGGCATCCGACCGGTCCGAAGCGAGCTGGAGTAGGGCGTCCTGCTCGTCAAGCGTCGGCGTGTCGACCGGGGTGAGCCGGCGGGGCGGGGGGAGATCAACCGAGTCGGGCAGCGACGCCTCGAAGCGGTCGAAGTAGGCCGGCGAGTAGCCCAGGTCGAAGACGACGCCCTCGTTGCTCCACTCGAAGGCGCGTTCGATGGTCCGGAGGCCGGCCGCCAGGGTTTCGCGGTCGGCGGCGGTTGGCACCCCGTCGTCGGCCTCGCCGTCGTAGTCGAGGTACAGAAACAGGTGTTGTTCGGGGAGGACGACGTTGCCGCCGTCGTCCCGCGGCAGGCTGTCGTTCCAGGCGAACTGGCGGTCGGGGAGGGTCGTCGGGTCGTCGACGCCCTGTGGGATCGGTTCGTCACCGAACCGGTCGAGACAGGCCGACAACGCCGAGGTCCCGCCGACAGCGAGGGCCGCCTTGAGGAATCGTCGGCGCGAGGCGTTCGGTCCCGGAAGCTCCATACTCACGGTAGTCGGCCGGCGGCAAAATGGGTTCTGATGGTCCCCATCTCCGGATCAGAATCCGTATTACCCCCGAGTACCAAGGAATGCCATGGACAGACGGCAGTTTCTCGCAGCGGCCGCTGCGGGCATTACGACCTCGGCTGCGGGCTGTGTCGAGGCCTTCGAGTCCGCCGCCGAGACGACCTACGGCCGCGAGCCGCCGGTGGTCGAGCCGCGACCCGAGGGGATCTACTGGCCGACCCACACCGAGCAGATGACCATGGCCGGGATGGGAACGACGAGCGACGGCCGACGGGTGGCCCTGAGCTACACCTACCCCCATCGCTTCTGGCGGGTGTTCCGAGGTGACGACGGCTACGACTCCCGGCTCTTCGAGGTCGAATCCGACGACGCGGTCCACCTGATGGCCACCGTCTGGGACGGCACGACTGGCGTCGTCCTCCCCGTCTCCAGCGTCGACATCGCCGTCACCGGCGGCAACAACGTCGACGAACGCGAGACGATCTACCCGATGCTCTCCCAGCGGATGGGCTTTCACTACGGCGACAACTACCACCTCGACGGCGACGGCATCTACACCGCTGCGGTGACCGTCGGCGGCGTCACCGCCGAGCGGTTCGGGGAGTTTCAGGAGCGACTCGACGCACCCGAGTCCGTCGAGATCACCTTCGAATATAGCGAATCGGCCCGCAACGACCTCGGGTTCACCGAGTACGACAACGCGGGCGAGCCGGGTGCGGTCGACCCGATGGAGATGGAGATGACGCCGACCGGCACCGTCGGCGACCTCGGCGGGACCGCGATGGGCGAGGCGCTGGCTGACGACATCCGGTTCCGGGCGAGCCTCGTCGAGGCCGACCGCTTCGACGGGCCGTATCTCGCGGTCACCGCCGCGACGCGTTACAACGAGTTTGTCGTCCCGGATATGGGCCTCGAAGCCAGCACCGATGACGGGTTCGCCGAACCGCTGGCGGCCGGCCTCGACCCCGACCTCGGCTTCCACTACGGCGTGGCCGCACCGGAGCTTACCGGCGAGGAGACGCTCACCGTCGAGATGACGACCCCGCCGCAGGTCGCCCGCCACGAGGGCTACGAGACGGCCTTTTTGAGTACGCCGACCGTGACCCTCGAGTAGGATGGTTCGGCACCCCGGCAGCGCTCGCAGTCGGCTCGCGGTCGTCGTCTGGGCCGTGCTGGTCTCACAGGTCCTGTTGTATCCAGGCCTCGACGGGCTGATCGTCGCCCTCGGCGCGCCGGGCGGCATCAGCGCCGGGATGTGGTTTCTCGTCGCCGAGTACGGCGCGTTCATTACGTGTGCCGTCGTCTGGGGCGCGGCCAGCGACGCCGTGGGTCGACGCGCACCGCTGGTCGTCGCCGGGGCGGTGGGCGGCGCGGCGAGCTACCTCCTGTTGGCGTCGCTGCCGGCTCTCGGGATCGGCTTCACCGGCGTGCTCGTCGTCCGGGTTCTCGGCGGCGCGTTCACCATCGGCGCGTTCTCGCTGGGGATCACGATGCTGATGGATCTGACCGGCGGCAACGGCCGGAACATGGGCGCTGCCGGGATCGCTATCGGCCTCGGCGCGGCCCTCGGCTCGGTTGCCGGCGGCCAAATTTCGGCGCTCTCGCCGTTCGCCCCGGTCTACGCCGGCGCGGCCGTGCTGGCGGCGGCGGGGCTGGTGGCCGCGACGGTCGACGAGACGGCCGCCGAGGGTTCCTCGTCGGCCGCTGACCGCCGTGGCCTCGAGGCTGCCGTCGACACCCTCCGGAGCCGCCCGGCTCTCGGGGTCCCTTTCGCCTTCGGCTTCGTCGACCGGCTGACGGCGGGCTTCTTTTCGCTCGTGGGCGTCTTCTACTTCGGCGACGCCTTCGGGCTCGATGCTGCGGGCGTCGGCATCGCGCTGGCACTGTTCTTCCTCCCGTTCGCGCTGCTCCAGTATCCGCTGGGGTCGCTGTCGGATCGGATCGGCCGCTTTCTCCCCGTGGTCGCCGGCTCGGTCGGCTACGGGATCTCGATCATCGCGGTCGGACTGGCCTCGCGGGTCGAGGTCGCGATGGGACTGATGGTGCTGGTCGGCGTCGCGGGGGCGTTCGTCGCGCCGGCGACGATGGCACTCGTCACGGATCTGGTCGACCCTGCCGAACGCGGGGTGGCGATGGGCGGCTTCAACGTCTTCGGGAGTCTGGGCTTCCTCGCGGGGTTTCTGATCGGCGGCGTCGTCGGCGCGTCGACCGACTACCTGACGGCATTTCTCGTGGTCGGCGCGCTCGAAATCACGATCGCCGTGGTCGCCTTGCCGGCCGTCCGACGGCTGGCTGCGACGGGCCGACAGCCGGCGTCGACGGCCGACTGACGGCCGTCGGTGGCCCGCCGGTCAGTGAACCGGCTGGTTTTTGAGCCGGTCGGCGAACTGTTCCCGTACCTTGTCGAGTTTCGGCGGAATGTGGAACGAGCAGTACGACTGGGTGGGGTTCCGTTCGTAGAAGTCCTGATGTTTGGCCTCGGCCTCGTAGAACGTCTCCAGCGGTTCGACCTCGGTGACGATCTCGTCGTCGTAGACGCCCTCGCGTTCCAGTTCTTCGATGAACGCCTCGGCCTGCTGGCGTTGCTCGTCGTCGTGGGTGAGCACGATCGACCGGTACTGGGTGCCGACATCCGGCCCCTGCCGGTTGAGTTGGGTCGGGTCGTGAACCGTAAACAACACTTCCAGCAGGTCGACGTACTCGATTTCGTCGGGATCGTACTCGATCTGGACGACCTCGGCGTGGCCCGTGGTACCCGAACAGACCGCTCGGTAGCTCGGGTCGGGCGTGTCGCCGCCGGCGTAGCCGGCAGTGACCTCGTGGACGCCGGCCAACTCCTTGAACGGGGCTTCGATACACCAGAAGCAGCCGCCGCCGAAGGTCGCGTTCGCTGTGGTCATATCTCCTATAGGGCGTCGACGGGCTAAGAACCTGCGGACGATCTTATCGGCGTGCCCGACGAAACACAGCCATTTATACAGGTCTCACTGGATTCGATCATAACACACGAATGAACCGAATCTCCCGGCTCGCTGCCGTCTGTCTGCTGCTGTCTGCGGCCATCGGGCTCTGTGTGGTGTATGCGGGGGCCGATCGCTGGGCATCCCCGGATGTCGAGGCGATCGCCGCCGATCCGGGCGCATACGACGGCCAGCAGGTGTTCTTGTTTGGACGGGTGGTGACGGTCGACGCGGCCAGTCAGTCCGTGGAGATCGTCGCCGGCGAGGATCCCGAACGTCGATTCACCGTCGAATCGGTCCCCGAGCCGACCATCGATGCGGTCGACCCCGGGGCCGCAGTGCAGGTCGACGGCGCACTCGCCGAGGAATCGACGGTGGTACGGGCCGACGCAGTCGTGGTCGACTACCGAAACGGGGCCGACTTCCGGTACGTCTACGCGGCCTCGCTGCTCGGCGGGCTGCTCGCCGCCGCCGGCTTCCTGTGGTACTGGCGGGTCGACCCCCGAGGCGGGTTCGTCCCACGGGGTGATCGCTGATGGCCGAATGGGTGAGCCACGTCTGTCTCGCCTACGCCCTGTTCACGGTCGCGGGGTGGGCCGTCGACTGGCTCGACGGCCGGTGGATCGCCGTCGGCGTCGTCGGCTCGATCCTCCCGGATCTCGACCGCCTCGATCTCGTAGTCTCGGACGAGTTCATTACGGCCGCCACGGGGGTCCCCTTCGAGTGGGCCGGGATCAACTCGATCGGCGGCGCAGTAGTACTCTCGGCGATCGGTGCACTGCTGTTCACCCGGCCCAGCCACCAGCGTCGCGGCTTCCTGCTGCTGTTCGCCGGTGCGTGCTCGCATCTCGTCGTCGACCTCCCCCAGCGGTACGCCGACGGGCTGATGCTGACGAACAAATACCTCTTCCCGCTGCCGCCGTGGCGACCGCCGACCCCCGGCTGGTACGTCTCGGCCGATCGCTGGGTCGCCGTCGTCGCCGTGGCGGTCGCGCTCGTCGTCTTCCTCGTCGACCGCTACCGTTCGTCGGCGGCGACCGTCGGCGATCAGTAGCCCGCAACCGCGTCGACCACGGTTTCGGCGTCGACGACCAGATTGTACGCCCCCTCGTCGTCGTTCCAGAGGGCCAAGACGTTCTCGAATTCCAAGACTGCGCCGTAGGGCGCGGCCGCGAGATCGCGGTTGAGCCCCGACTCCCGGGTGAGGACGGCGTAGTGGTCGACTTGTTGGCTGCCGTCGCCGACCAGAAACAGGGGATTGTCGCCCTCGCTGAGGTTGTGGCTGAGTTTGACCGCCAGCAGGTTGATCCGGTCGGTGACGTGGTCGTCCATCGTCGACAGCGGTGCGTGTCGCTTCCGGTTCGCGCGGACCGGAAACCGGCGTTCGCCGTCGGTCCGCAGCAGGCTGTAGGCGAACTGGACGTCGACGTTGACGAACGCGCCGGAATCGGTCTCGCCCTCGTCGGTCGACTGGCCCTCCGCAAGGCGGTGCTGGAACGGCGGCTCCGCGATGTCGTCCCGGACATCGAACGACCAGCCGCGGTCGTCGGGGGCCTGCCCGTCCCAGAGCCGGAGCGTCGGCGCGTAGATCGTCACGTCGCTCTCGGGTGAGGCGACCGCGCGCTCGATCGCCCGGAGCCCGGTGGCGGTGTCGAGATCCGCCGGTTCGAGCGCCAGCACGGTTCCGTCGTCGGCCAGCAGATCGAAAGCGGCGTCGACAACTGCGACAGGGTCGTCGAGTTCGCTGAGGACGTTGCCGAAACAGATCAGGTCGAACGCCTCGGCCGGCTCGTCGTCGGCCTCTTGATCATCGAGATACGCCTCGATCGTCGACCGGTGGATCGTGGTGTGGAAGTTCCGCGTCGTTTCGCCGAGCATCGAGTCGAGCACGTCCGCTGACGCGCTCGGCTCGACGGCGTGGTAGTCGACCAGCGCTGCGGTAGGGTCGGCCCGCTCGCCGCTGCCGAACAGGTAGTCGTGGAACCCGAGGGCGGGGCCGCCCGATCCGGCCCCGACATCCAGCACGCGGAGGGTCCGGTCGAGCAGGCCGCGCTCGGTCAGCAGGTCGAGGACGTAGCCGATCGCGGCGTAGTAGTCCGGTAGGTGGTAGATCGCGTAGCCGAGGGCGGCCGTCTCGTCGTACTCGACGTCTGCTCCGCCGAAGTAGTCTTCCTTTAACTGGGTTATGCGCTCTCTAAGCTCCCGCCCCGACTCGCCGCGGTGCCAGTTCGCGCCGTAGCGTTTCACTAACTGGTCTTCGAGGGCGAAACTGTAGGCCTCGGGGAACGCTTCGGGGTTCCAGCGACGGTAGTCGACCGGCTCCTCCTCGACCGGGACGAACGTCCCGTCTTCCTGTTCGACGAGGCCGAGGTCGAAGGCCTCCTCACGGAGCGTCTGTTTGACGACTGCGGGGTGGGGTTGGCCGTCGATGTACTCGCAGATCTCTTCGGGGTCGATGGGGCGGACCGACTGGAGGTACTTCGCGTTGTCCCGGACCGACTGGCGGTCGATCACTCGTGGCGCTCCCGGCCGTCGACGCTCAACGCGTCCTTGGCCTCGTTGTAAAGTTCGGCGAACTGTGTGTCGTCGGCCTCGGCGATCGTCCGGGCGGCATCGGCGACCGACTCCGCGCCGTCGAACGTCGACTGGATCTCGGCGTAGACCGCGGGATCGCCTTCGGTGACGGTCGTCGCCACGGCTTCGAGCCGCTCGGAGACCGGCGTGGCGAACTCCTCGCGGACCGAGTCGGCAGCCAACGCGTAGGCCAACACCGCGGTATGGGCCCCCGCCTGCACCGTCTCCATCGCCGAATCGTGTTCCTCGGGGGTCGTCTCGAAGACCGTGTTGCCGGCGTCAGTCATGGCCTCGCGGACTTGCTGGAGGTGGGGCCCGTCCTCGCCGGTGACGACCGCGACGTTGCCGGGGACCCGCGGCGGGGCAAACAGCGGATGAAAACTCGCCCGTTCGAGATCGGAGGCGTGGACCTCCATCGCATCGATTGGGTCGGCCATCACGCCCGAAACGTCGAAGATGGCCTCAGTCGCGAGGGGGGCGTACTGGTCGACCGCCTCCTCGACCGCCGACATCGGGACGGCGAGACAGACCACCTCAAAGAACTCGTCGGTGGTCGTCGGCACCCGGCGGGCCTCCCGGGCGGCGGCGGCATCGGCGGCGACGTCGGCGTCGGCATCGGTGAAGGCGACTGCGGCGTCGACGGTGTCGGCGACCCACCGCCCCATCTCCCCGGCACCGACGACGAGTAGCTTCATATCCCGTCTTTCGCTCGGCGTCTCAAAAGGCGTTCGATGCCTGCGATCACTCGATGGCGTCGAACCGCAGGGCCTCGTCGGGCACCCGTTCGCCGGCGTGGTCGACGATTGTCTCGAAGGTCAGTCGGATCGACTGCAGTTCGACCGGCTCGGAAAACCGGACCTCGAAGAGGGCTGTGGGTTCGTCGATGTGGCGGGCCTCGCCGGTCATGTCGACGGCACGGGCGCGGACGAACCGGCTTCCCGGCCCGCCTTCGTCGACCTCGAAGAAGGCTTCGAGCGCGCCGGCGTCGACGGCCGCGATCTCGCTGTCCTCGCAGGCCACGCGGGCGGTGTACTTCTGAACCCCGTCTGGGGAGTGGCTCACGAGGACGCCGACCGCGCGGGCGGTCTCGGATCGCTGTGTCATATCCATAGAACGGCCGCCGGGGACCCTGTGGCTTTCGACTCGGCCGAACACAACCGACATAGCCATGCGGGCCGACACACGGATGATGACCGACACAGACCGCGATGCCCTCGGCTGGAACACGCCCGGCGGTGGCGTCACCCCCGAGGCCCGACCGATCGATCCCGCCGCCCCCGAGGAGTTCGGCCTCGTCCAACTGTTCTGGGGCGACGGCAAGGGCAAAACCACCGCGGCGATGGGGATGGGGTTCCGCGCCGCCGGCCACGGCTTCCGGGTCCATATGCTGCAGTTCATGAAGGGCGGTGCCGACAGCGTCGAGGCCGTCCGCGGCGAGTACAACGCTATCGCCGCGATGCCCGGCTTCTCCTACGAGAACACGGGTCACTACGGCTGGCATGGGATGGCTGATGGGAGCGAGGACGTCGACCACGCGGCCGACGCCGAGGCCGGCTTCGAGCGCGCCGAGGAACTGATCGCCGCGGCGGGCGACGCCGACCTCACCGAACCGCTCGATCTCGACGCCCCACCGGAGGACGGCCTCCACATGCTGATCCTCGACGAACTGCTGTATGCGGCCGACCGCGAACTGGTCGACCCCGAAGCAGTCGTCGAGTTGGTCGAGACCAAACCCGACGACCTCGAACTCGTGATCACGGGCAGCCACACCGATCCCGACTACCTCGTCGACCACGCCGATCTGGTCACCCACGTCGGCAAGGAGAAACACCCGATCGACGCCGGCCAGCGCGCCCGCCGCGGCACCGAGTACTGAATGGCCCGGACGATCCTCGTCGCCGGCACCGCCTCCCACGTCGGCAAAAGCACCGTCGCCGCGGGGCTGTGTCGACTGCTGGCCGACCGCGGGGTGTCGGTCGCCCCGTTCAAAGCCCAGAACATGAGCAACAACGCGCGGGCGGTGCCGCGGTCGACGGCGCATGCGGCCGGGGATCCGTACGGCGAGATCGGCGTCTCCCAGTACGTCCAAGCCCGCGCCGCAGGCGTCGCGGCGTCGACCGACCACAACCCCGTGTTGCTCAAACCGCGGGGGAGCGGCGAGTCGCAACTCGTGGTCGACGGACAAGCCGTCGGCCACTTCGAGGCCGGTAGCTACTACGAGGATCATTGGGAGACGGCCCGCGAGGCCGCCGAAGCAGCCCACGACCGACTCGCTGCGGACCGCGAGATGATCATCGCCGAGGGCGCGGGCTCGATCGCCGAGATCAACCTCCAGCACCGGGATCTGGCCAACGTCGAGACCGCCCGCTTTGCCGACGCCGAAATCGTGCTGGTCGCCGACATCGAACGCGGCGGCGTCTTCGCCTCGCTCGTCGGCACCCTCGAACTGATGCCCGACGATCTCCGCGGGCAGGTCCGCGGGGTGATCATCACCAAGTTCCGCGGCGATCTCTCGTTGCTCGAGTCCGGACTCCGGGAGTTCGAGAACCGGACCGGCGTCGACGTCCTCGGGGTGCTGCCGTACGACGATCCGGGGCTCCCCGAGGAGGACAGCCTCGCGCTGCCGGCGGTCGACGAGCGCGCGACCGTCGGCGACGACGACGGCGTCGACGCCGCCCGGACGGTCACCGTCGGCGTCCCCCGTTTGCCGCGCGCCTCGAACATGACCGACCTCGAACCGCTGGCCGCCGAGGCCGGCGTCCGCGTCGAATACTTGCCGCTGTCGGCCGATCTCGGCGGCGTCGACGCGGTCGTGATCCCCGGCACGAAGAACACGGTCGACGACCTGCTGGCGATCCAAGAGGCTGGCCTCGACGACCGACTCCGGACGTTCGACGGGCCGGTCGTCGGCCTCTGTGGCGGCTACCAGATGCTCGGCGAACGGATCCATCGGGCCGATATCGAGGGCACCGACCTCCCCGAGGGGACGTCGACGCTCTCAGGTCTCGGCCTCCTGCCGGTCGAGACCACCTTCAGCGAGGACAAGCGGGTGGTCGAGGCCACCCTCGATCTCGATGGCGTGGGACCGTTCGCGGGAGCCGAGGGTCCCGTCGACGGCTACGAGATCCACATGGGGGACACCGAGTCGACCGCGCCGGTCGGGACGCCGTTCGCCCGCGACGGGGAGTCGACGGCGGCCCTCGGAGCCTGCCGCGGCGACGTGGTAGGCTGTTATCTCCACGGTCTCTTCGAGAACGGCGGGCTGCGGGACGCATTTCTACGTAGCGTCTACGATACCGCGGGTCGACGGCGGCCCGAGCGGGCGGGAGCCGACGCGTCGCCGTACGATCGGGCCGCCGCACTGGTGGCCGACCACTGCGCGGTCGACTGGCTGGAGAGCGACGGGTAGCTCAGTCGGCGTCGACGTCAGCCGCACACCGGTTCGGCCCGAGTTCGAGTTCGATCGCCTCGATCCGGTCTTCGACCGACTCCTCGCCCCTGTTGATCCCGATGATCCGCTCGTAGTTCGGGGGTTTCTCCGGGAGCCGCTCGGTGAGCGTGTCGACGAACGAGGCGCGGTCGGCCGCCAACAGCTCCAGTCCCGACCGGAGCATGCCCACGGTGGCGTCGACCGGTTCGCCCGGTGTGATCGGGGTCGTGCCGTCGTTGTTGACGGTGAAGTGGCCCGGCAGCACCGTCACCGACTCCGGTTCGGCCAACAGGGTGCGGTGCAGCGAGTCGTACAACAGCTCCGCACCTGTTGCCGCATCGCCGTCGCCGAACTGGAGTTCGGTCCGGCCGACGGAGTCGATAAAGATCGTGTCGCCCGTCAGCACGGCCTCGTGGCCGACCAGATGCTCACCATCTCGGAAGTGTGGCCGGGGGTGGCGAGGGCCTTGACGTCGACCCCACCCACCTGAACGACTTCGTTGGGAGCAAGCGGCCGGTAGTCGTAGTCTACCGACCGGTCGGTGGCCCCCGCACCGAGGTAGTAGGGAACGCCTAACTCGCCGGCCAACTCGCGGCCGCCGGAGATGTGGTCGGCGTGGACGTGGGTGTCGAAGACGGCGACGATCTCGGCGTCCAGTTCGTCCGCGGCCTCGCGGAACTCGTCGGTGTGGCGGGTGGCGTCGACGACGGCGGCTTCCCCCTCGCTGGCGACGACGTAGCCCAGACAACCCTTGGCCCGTCGCTGGAGTTGGACGACCGCAAAGTCGTCGTACTCGATGTGTGTGTGGTCGTAGACCGCGCTCCACGCCCGCATTCCGTCCTCGACGACCGCGACGTTTTCGTAGCCCGCCTCGGCCAACTCCGCGGCGAGATCGTCCGAGGCCTTGCCTTTCGCACACATCGTCACGATAGCGTCCCCGGGTCCGAGCCCGGTTTCGGTCTCGAAGTCGGCGAGATCGAACTCGTGGAACGGTTTGTAGAAGTACTGGATCGAGTCCGCGAGCCGCCAGCTCTCGAAGCTCTCGGCGGCGCGAGTGTCGACGACGGTCGACGACTCGCCGGCATCGAGCCGGTCACGGAACTCCTCGGCGGTGATCGTCTCGTACATACCTAATCGGGGACGGCCGACACCAAAAACACCCACGTCGATCACTCGCTGTCGACCATTCTACGGGGTTCCGACCGGGTAATTACCGGATAGTACAATCTCTAGAGGTTGATCATACAACACCGTGATTGTTCATTCAAAAAATACTTTTTACGTCTTCGGCCGGTACCACTACCTGTAATGAAACAGTCCTACAAACTCACCGAATCGATCGGTGGCTTCCGCGAGGGCGAGATTCTCGACGTGACCGCGCGCTTCGGCGACTGGCACACCTACGAGCTCGAACTCGAACCGCGGTCGACGCCGCGGGCCACCGCGCCGAAGGTGGTCGTCACCGAGGCCGACGCGGGGTTTTCCGAGGCCGAGATCCTCGATCCCACGGCCCGATTCGGCGACTGGCACACCTACGAGCTGGCGTTTACCCCAGTTTCGGGGTCGACCGAGATCACCGCCGACGGGATCGTCGAACTCAGCCCAGAAGAACTCGGCGCGATCGCCGAGCCGGTCGCCGCCGAGTAGCGACCGACCGTCACCGCGCGATGAATTTGTGATGAAACCGCATCACAGCGTCTCCGTCGACCGGAATCTTTTAACCCGATAACGCCACATGTATGGATGCAAGCCGAGGTAGCCTAGCCTGGCCAAGGCGGTAGATTCGAAATCTACTGTCCATTCGGACTCGGGAGTTCAAATCTCCCCCTCGGCGCTTCTCGCCGACACCAACCACGTAGCGGCGCGTTTCATCGCGCCGCGACCTGTGTCGGCGTGAACGGCGGCCGAGAGATTTGAATCAGTGAGCGAAACGACCTCTTCTCCCCCCAACGCCGCTCGTCGATATATACGTAGTCGCCAACTAACGAAGTCACACATCCGGATCGTCGAGCCCCTGCTGTCGACTCCGGTCGCCGCCGCGCAGTCGACGCCGGCGTTTGTCGTAGGCCCGTTCCAGTTCGCCACGGGCGTTCCGGGAGACGAGGTAGCCGTCGACGGCCGACTGATCGGCGGGATGGGCGGCCTTGATCCAGACGTTGTCGCAGCCGCCGCCAGTGAGCTCGTCGGCCCACGCTTCGGCGGCTCGGCGGCTCTCGAAGCGACGGGTGGTGCCCTCGCGGTTGACCGCCCGGCCGACGTCAGCGTTGCGCTTGCGGGCGGAGGGTTTGATCTCGACGACGTACGCCACAGCGGCAGTACTGGGTTATGTGATTTATATATGCGGATTCGGCACCCCTCGATTCACTGGTGGTAGTTCGATGGGTTCAGTCGTCGGCGACCGGCTGTTCGGGCGGGGCCGCCGCCAGCAGGCGGTCCAGCGCATCCACCATCGCGTCGACCGATGCGCGGGTGATGTCGGCGTCGCTCGCGGCGACGGTCACCGAGCGGTCCCCGCGAGTCATCGCCACCTCGACGGTGACCACGGCATCGGTGCCGCCGGTGATGGCGTCGACGTGGAAAGAGTCCAGATCGGCGTCCGCGCCGGGACCCAGCGCCTCGCGGACCGCCTTGACTGCGGCGTCGACCGGGCCCGAGCCCGTCCCGGCGGCGACACGCTCCTCGTCGCCGACCCGGAGTTTGACGCTCGCGGTCGGCACGTCGCCGCCGCTGGCGGTCGTCAGCGTCAGGAGTTCGACGAACCGCTCGCGATCCCGATCCTGGACGTCCTCGGCGATCGCCAGCAGGTCGGCGTCGGTGACACGTTTGCCGCGCTCGCCGAGGGATTTGACGCGTTCGACGATCTGGGCGAGTTCGTCGTCGGTGACGTCGACCGAGTGTTCGGCGAGTGCGGATTCGACACCCGCGCGGCCGGCGTGTTTGCCGAGGACGAGCCGGCGTTCGCGGCCCACCGTCTCCGGCGGGTAGGGCTCGTACATCGCGCTGTCTTTGAGGGTGCCGTCGGTGTGGATGCCGCTCTCGTGAGTGAAGGTGTTCTGGCCGATGACGGCCTTGTTCGGCGCGAGTGGGATCCCCGTGTTGTGGCTGACGGTGGTCGCCAACTCGTAGACGGCGGGGAGATTGAGCGTCTCGATCCCGTAGCTGTGGGAGAGTGCGATGGCGACCTCCTCGATGGCGACGTTGCCCGCGCGCTCGCCGATCCCGTTGACCGTTCCGTGGACGAAATCGGCTCCGGCTTTGAGCCCGGCGTGGGCGTTTGTCATCCCGAAACCGAGATCGTCGTGGGTGTGGACGCTCGTCGGCCCCAGCTCGGCGAGTCGGGAGACCATCTCGTAGGTGTGTTCCGGGCTCGCGTGGCCGACGGTGTCGGCGTAACAGAACCTGTCGGCGCCGGCCTCGCGGCCCGCTTCCGAGAGGTCGACCAGAAAGTCGGGATCGGCCCGCGAGCCGTCCTCGCCGAGCAGTTCGACCCACAGGTCGTTGTCCAGCGCGTACTCGACGAGTTCGACCGACTTCTCGATGACGGCCTCGCGGGTCGAGCCGACCTTGGTCTCGATGTGTTTGTCCGACGAGGGGACGACGATGGTGACGCCGTCGACGTCGCAGGCCAGCGCGTGGTCGATGTCGGACTTGATGCCGCGAGCGAAGCTCGTGACCGTCGCGTCGAGGTCGAGGTCGGTCACCCGGCGGATACACTCGCGTTCGCCCTCGGAGGTACAGGCGCTGCCGGCCTCGATGACGTCCATGCCTGCGGCATCGAGGGCTTCTGCGATCTCGACTTTCTCCTCGGGGGTCAGCGAGACGCCGGGAGCCTGTTCGCCGTCCCGGAGCGTGGTGTCTAACAGCTGTACGTCGTCTGCAGGGATCGCCGATCGCGTTGAGTTGTCACTGTACAACTCGGATGTATTGGTTGAATTCACGAATAAAGGTGCCTCAGCAGTCGATTTCACGGCCAGCCGGGTTGCCCCGACTTACTCTATCCTCGCTGGAGTCTGCGTGCTCCATTGTACCAATTGTTCACACATACAGGGAAATAAAGCTGCCGCCTCCCGTTCGCGCCGGCTACCCGTCGACCACCGCGACTTCATCGCCCGGCTCGACGTCGGTGGCCGCGCCCGCCGGCAGCTCGACGACGGTGTCGGCGGTGGCCTTGCCGAGCCCGAGCCACGGCCGGAGTCGCTCGACGGCGGTGACTTCACCGTCGACCAGCCAGACGGCGTCGATGGCGAAAGGGACGAACAGCATGTGGAGGTCCCGCGAGGCCGGCTCGTCGAACCGGAACACGAGCGCGTAGTCGTCGGGGATCGACCGCCGGAACATGAGCCCACGCGTCCGAGCCAAAAACGAGTCGGCGGTTTTTATCTCGGTGGCAAGGATGTGTTCGGATACGGCGTCCCCAGCCGAGCGGTGTACGAGGCGCACAGCGTCGGATTAGGCGGCCACTATTTATATATGGGGGTCCGAGGCGTGGGTATGGAGCGCACGCCGGATGGGACGCCCGTCGGCGTCGACGACCCCTACGAGATCGCCGGGGTCTGTGACCACCTCACCGACGACGGCCGGTGTCGGCTCGCGCTCGCCCACGCGGGCGTCGACCCCGAGTTTGCGGCCGAACGGCGGGCCGACGGCTACGCCTGCCACGTCGGCGCCGAGGGCGCGTGGTCCGACTGTCGACACTACCGGTCGACGACGAACGAGCGGGAATGCGAGCGCTGTGGGCTCGAAGAAGTCCGCATCGCGCACGACGAGCGTCGACCGCTGCTCGAAGCACACCACCTCTCGTATCCAGACGGCGAGGGGACGAGCCACGAGATCACCGTCTCGCTGTGTCGGTGGTGTCACGCCAAGGTTCACAACTCGTTTGCGCGGGTCGACGACGACGCCGAACCCGACCCCGAGGCGGTTGCCGAACGCGAGACGCGACGCGCGGCCGAACAACAGGAGTTCGGATTCCAGTCCGCCAGCGAACGCTCCGACCGGTAGCCGACGCCTACTGACAGCGCTCGCCCCGCCGAGACGCTGGTAGCCGACGCCTACTCGCGTGTCTCCCCGCTGTCGACCGCGGCCGCGGCGTAACTGCCGACCGGCGTGGTGGCGTCGACGTCCGCAACCGCGCCGTTTGGTGCCCGATCGTCCAGTATATAAGGTTGTATTGAGACATTTGTCATTAGATTTTAGTTATTGTATGCTGCCTGTGACGCATGTCTGTGAATAACTCTCACGAAACGTATCCTGCGGAGCGATCCGGCGGCAGAGCCGTCGGGAGTTCCCGGCAGCGGGCCACCGCCCGACTGCCCCGGTCGACAGCACCGAGCATGCACACACACGCGAGAATCCAGAGCTGTGACAGGACACGACACACCGGTACGGCGGAGCATCGAGATCGAATACTGGGTGGTCGACGAGGCGGGGCACCTGACTGACCCCGGCGAACTCGTCGGAGCGTCGCCGGGGGTCGAACGGGAGTTCGTCGCCCCGCTGTTGGAGATCAAGACATCGCCGTGTGAGTCGACCGCCGAACTCCGTTCGGAGCTGTTCGGCCGGCTCCGGGCCGTCTGCCAGCGGGCCGACGAGCACGGCAAGCGGCTGGTCCCGCTGTCGACGCCGCTGAACCACGAGACGATCGCCGAACTGCCGAGCGACCGGACCCGGATCCAGAACCGCGTGATCGGCGACTCGTTCCAGTACGTCCGCCACTGTGCGGGCACCCACATCCACGTCGAACAGCAGCCGGGAGCGGCGATCGACCAGCTCAACACGTTAATCGCGCTGGACCCGGCCCTCGCGTTGGTCAACTCCGCGCCCCACTTCCGGGGCCGGCCGCTGGCGGCCGGGGCCCGCTCGGAGCTCTACCGCCGGCTGGCCTACGCCGACGTCGACCATCAGGGGCGGCTGTGGCCCTACGCCGACGACCGCGACGAGTGGACCGACCGCCTCGAAGCCCGCTACGACGAGTTCGCAGGGCTGGCCGCCGACGCCGGCGTCGACCCGGCGGCCGTCGAGGCGGCGTTCGATCCCGAGAGTGCGGTCTGGACGCCCGTCCAGCTCCGGGAGACGTTCAGCACCGTCGAGTGGCGGTCGCCGGACGCCACCCTCCCCGGCGAGGTCCTTCGGCTATCCGAGACGATCGCGGACCTCGTCGGCCGGCTCGATGGGACCGACGTCCGGATCGAGGGGTCGACCGGCGAGGTGGGTGAGGCGGAGATCGTCCTCCCAGAGTTCGATGCCCTCCGCGACTACGTCGACACTGCCATCGACGACGGGCTCGGCGACCCCCGGCTACGGGCCTACCTCGACCGGATGGGGTTCGACGTCGAGGCCTACGAGCCGATCGCCCGCGAACTCGTCGGGACGGGGGCGGTCACCCCATCCGAAGCCCGGTCGCTGCGATTGGAGTACGCCGACCGGCTCCGCGCTGCCGTCGACCGGCCGCCGTCGCTGGAGGCCGACTGATGGGTCGGCCACGGATCGCCCTCCTGAACGCGGCCCACAAGGCCGTCGACACCCGGCGGAACTTCCACCGCGAACTCGACGCCGAGATCGAGACCTTCCACGCGCCGTCGGGTGCGTTCCCCCCGGATTTCGGGTACGACGGCTTCGTCGTCACCGGTTCGGCGGCCTCGGTCTACTGGGACGAGCCGTGGATCGGCGACCTCAAGTCGTGGGTCGGTGAGGCGGTCCGGGCGGGGCTGCCGGCGCTGGGTGTCTGTTTCGGCCACCAACTGCTCGCGGACGTGCTGGGCGGCAGCGTCCGGGCGATGGGCGACTACGAGATCGGCTACCGGACGGTGTCTCAGGACGGCACGAACCGACTGCTCGCCGGCGCACCCGACGACCTGACGGTGTTCACCACACACTCGGATCACGTCACCCGGAAACCTCCCGGGGCGACGGTGTTCGCCGAAAACGAGTACGGGATCCACGGCTTCCGCAAGGGCCGGGTCTTCGGCGTCCAGTTCCATCCCGAGTACGACCGGTCGACCGCCGAATCAATCGCCGCCAGCAAGGACGACGAGCTATCGGCCGAGCGCCTCCAGCAGGTGCTCGACGGCATCACCGAGGAGAACTACGCGGCGGCCTGCGAGGCCAAACGGCTGTTCGACAACTTTCTGGAGTACGTCGAGGAGGTACGGGCCGAACGGCTCGCGGTCGACTGACCGCTCGGTCGCCCCGATCTATTGCACGAACGCGCACATTTCGACCCCGATCCGGTTCGCTTTTGAGCCCCACCATCCAACATCGCCCATGACCCGCATCGTCGTAATCGACAACCACGGGCAGTTTACGCATCTGGAGCACCGCGCCCTCCGGGATCTCGGCGTCGACACCGACCTCATCGACAACGACGTCGACCCCGATGACGTCGAAGCCGACGGCATCGTCCTCTCCGGTGGTCCCGATATGGACCGCATCGGCCGCTCGGCGGCGTACCTCGACCGCGACGTGCCCGTGCTCGGGATCTGTCTCGGCATGCAACTCATCGCCAACGAACTCGGCGGCACCGTCGGCTCGGGCGACTACGGCGGCTACGCCGACGTCACCGTCGAAATCCTCGACGAGGACGATCCACTGATCGGCTCGCTGGCCCCCGAGACGCGCGTCTGGGCCAGCCACGCCGACGAGGTCAAAACCGTTCCTGAGGGCTTTACCCACACCGGGACCTCGGACGTCTGTGGCGTCGAGGCGATGAGCGACACCGACCGCGATCTCTACGGCGTCCAGTGGCACCCCGAGGTCATTCACACCGAAGAGGGCGAGGAAGTCTTCGAGAACTTCGTCGACATCTGCGAGTAGGTCGACATCGATTCCCCCGCCGATCCTATGTACGAGACACCCGAGAGACAGAGCCGCACGACACCGAGTCACGTCCCCCGAGACGCCGGTCTCGGCGATCGAACGCCATGATCCGGCAGCTCTGGGCGGCGCTGTTCGGCGATCCGTTTCTCGTGATGAACACGATCGGGTTGGTCGCGTTCGCACTCGTCGGCTCGGCCAAGGCGACCGCGAGGAGTTCGACCTCTTCGGGATCGTGGTCGTCGGGTTGGCAACTGCCTTTGTCGGCGGCGTTACCCGTGATCTGCTCGTGAGTCGTGTCCCGCTCGTGTTTCAGTCCCCGACCGAGATCGGGTTGGGGCTCTTCGGGGCCGGGTTAGCGGTCGTCCTGAGTGTGAGTTTGCGGGCTCCCGACGAACACGGGATTACCGTCGTCTCGGATGCGATCGGGCTCGCGGCGTTCGCCACGACCGGTGCGATCGTCGCCACCGGGGCCGGGTTCTCCGCGTTCGGCGTGGTTGCGATCGCTACGATCAACGCCGTCGGTGGCGGCGCGTTCGCGGATATCCTCCTCGATCGCGCCCCGTTTATCCTGTTCGACGATTTCTACGCGAGTTGTGCCGTGCTGGGTGGCTGCGCCTACTGGCTCGTCGACACCCTCGGCGCGATAGACGGCGGCGCTGCAGTCGCGTGTGCCGCCGTGACCGTTACCGTGCGTGTCGTCGCCGTGACGCGGGGCTGGTACGTCCCGACGGTCGACCACCTGAAATCGATCGCCAAGTAGCGGCCGGTCGTCGACACCCGCGATCACGTGTTAGCCGCCGGTCTGCTCTACCGGCGATCGCCCCCGGAGCGGCAGCTGGACGCGGATCGTCGTCCCCGCCTCGCTGGTGGTGGCGCTGATCGAGCCGCCACAGGAGATCGCCAGCCAGTTGACTTTCCACAGCCCCAAGCCGCTGCCGTGGCGGAGCGGCGCTTCGTCCCCGTCTTTGACGACGACGAGCTCCTGCTCGGAGAGCCCCGGTCCGTCGTCTTCGACGCTGAGTGTCACGTCGTCGTTCGACTGGGTGACCGACAGCCGGAGGTCGACTGCCGATGGCTCGCTGTCGTGGTGGACGATCGCGTTCTCGACGAGCTCTTCGGCGATCCCGACGAGCTCGACGTCGACCCGCTGGTCGCAGACCGCCTCGCTGGCCTCGATGTCGAGGGCCGCGCCGTGGGTGGCGGCGGCTTCGGCGGCCGCCGACACCACCGTCTCGATGTCGACCCAGCTTCGGCCGGTCTCGTCGTCGGCGAGGATGCGCTCGATCTCGCGGGCGGCCTCCGACTGGGACTCGACGTGGTCGACGCGCTCGCTGATCGCCGCCAGCGGTTCCGCCAGCGACGCCGGGAGCTCCCCCGCGTTCCGCTCCCGGAGGCGGTCTTCGAGCACCGTCGTGTTGCCGGCGATGACGTTGACGCTCGTCCGGAGGTTGTGCCGCAGCACCCGGTTGAGTACCGAGAGCCGCTGTTCCCGGAGGATCTTGTCGGTGATATCGAACTGGATACCGACGAACGCCTCGGGGTCGCCATCCGGTCCGATGACCGGCGAGATCGTCTGCTGGAGGATATAGCGGTCGCCGTCCTTCGAGCGGTTGATTGCCCGCTCTTCGAAGATCTCGCCGTCGGTGATCGTCTCCCACAGCTCCTCGTAGTGGGCCTCGCTCATCTCGCCGGACTTCAGGATGCGGTGGTTCGAGCCGACGGCCTCGTCGGCCGTGTAGCCGGTCAACTCCTCGAAGGCCGGATTGACGTACTGGATGACGCCCTCGGCGTCGGTGATGCTGATCGCCACCCCGGCGTGTTCGATCGCCTCCTCGTATTTGAGGGCCTCCGCGTGGGCTTCGATGGCGTCGACGGCCTGCGGGATCCGGTCGCCGAGTTCGGCGAGGATCTCCCGTTCGGCGGCGGCAAACCCCTCGGGGGCGGCCGTGTACACCCCGAGGACGTAGCGCTCGTCGCCGAGCGTCATCGGCACCGCAACACACTCGGTGAGACCACGGCTGGCAGCCTCGCTGCCCCACGCCGCGTCGGTGTCGGCGGCGTGAGCGTGGCGGTGGTCGCCCTGCTGTGCGGCCGCCACAACGGGTTCGGCCGTGCTGGCGGCGGTCGAGGCCCAGGCGGCGTAGGCGGTGGCCGCGCCGGCAGCCACCCCCGAGACGCCGGTGCCCTCGTCCGGCCGCCGCTCGGTCGACTGTCGACCCGTCGTGCCGCCATCGGCCTCGGTGACGGGGGTGAGCCAGACGAGTTCGTAGGCGTCGATCTCGGCGACCGACTCGGGGATCCGGCCGATCAGTTCGTCGGGTTCGGTTCCCTCGACCAGTGCTTCGGTAAGTTCCCGGTAGAGACCGACGAGCGATTCGAGCCGCAGCGTCCGCGTGACGTCGGTGAACGTGATGATCTCCGCGGCGATCAGCGACCCCGCGACCTGCGAGCGCTCGACCTCGTAGCGCCGCTGGCGGCCGCCGACGGTGTAGCGACGGTGGACGGTCTCGCCCGGCTCGATAGCGGCGAGTTCGGCGTCGACGTCGCCGATCGGCACGCGAGGGATCGTCGATTCCCCGAGGATGTCGGCAGCCTGCTCGTTGGCGTCGATCACGATCCCCGACTCGTCGAGGACGAGCCCCCCACCGGAGAGGCTGTCGGCGAGGACGGTCTGGCCGGGCGAGCTGTGGTTGGCGAACTCGGTGCGGGCGTAGAACAGCACGCCGACCGCGAACACCGCCACCCCCAGCGGCTCGTAGTTGATCGTCAACAGCAGCGCTGCGTACTCCGAGAGCACTGCAGGCACCAGCGGCAGCGCGGTGACGACGACCAGCGCGTACAGCAGTGTCGGCCGCGAGTCCCCCCGTTTGAACGAATCGAACAGCCAGACGAAGCCGATGACCGCCGCCGTGTAGGCGAAGCCGCTGACGAACCAGTGGATCGCCCCGTATTCGACCATCCAGTGGGCGAACGGCTCGGTGGTTCGCGCGACGCTGAAGTAGAGTCCGTGGATCGGGTTGGTGAGCTTGACCAGAAAAACGGTCCCGAGCACGCCGGCGGCGGTGAGCTGCAGCGACCGCCGCCGGTGGTACTGGTGGCCGGCGTACGCCGAGGCGAACGCCAGCCACGCGAAGACGGTCGTGATCCCGACGATCAACCCGCCCTGTTCGAGCAGTCGCACTGCCACCCGACCGTCGACGAGCAGCTGGAGCGCGGTCAGCAACGACCAGACGCCGCTGAGAACCAACAGCGACCCCAACCCCCGACGGACGTCCGGGTGGTCGATCGCCCGGGAGCCACCCACGGCACCGAAACAGACCACCGCCGCACCGAGAAACACGAGCAGATACACCCCTCTGACCGACCCAAGGTACTGCTCTATCATCGATCGTGAAGATATAGACAACTGATATTGCATTACTGTGTCGCTCTTTGTCACTCGTCGGGAGTCGACCGGTCGGTCCCACCCGGCGTTGCCACTCGTCGGCTCGGAACTGCCTGAACGAGGACGGCTGTTCAGGCGAACAGGTCGTCGACGGCGTCCTCGGCGGCCTCGATCGCCTCGTGGGCGACCGCCTCGGGATCGGCGTCGGCGTCGTCGACGGTGTTCAGGTAGACGTCGACGTCGAGGACGCCGTCCTCGAAGCCGACGGTGATATCGAGGTCCGTGACCGCGCTGTTCGCGAACCGGGCGAACACGAGGCCTTCGGCGGCCTCGGCGGCGGTCTGGACGACCGTTTCGTCAGTCGGCGCCGACATTTAGGCGCCTGCGCCGCCGGGACCCTGCGGGCCGCCGGGGCCGCCCGCACCGCTGAGCATCTCTTGGAGCTCGTCCTGGAGCTTCTCGAAGCGTTCCTGGACGCGCTCTTCCTGTTTGGTGAGCTGCTCGACGCGGACTTCGAGGTTCTCCTGTTTCTCTTCGAGCTGGGATTCGGCCTCGTCGTAGTCCGTCTCGATCAGCAGCTCGCCGACCTCGCGGTACATAACCGAGTCGGCGTCGACGCCATCAAGGGCCTCGAGGGCCGTCTCGGTGTCGTTCAGCGAGGTTTCGGTCTGCTGTTTCTGCTGGGCGACGTTCTGAGCGGTCTCCTGCAGATCTTGGAGCGTTTCGAGCTTCTCTTGGGCTTCCGGCGGCAGATTACCCTGCATACCTCCGGAATTGGTCGCCACACGCAAAAACCCCCGCAATTCGATCCGCCGGTCTCACCGGCGGTCAGTCGGCCGCTAAGGGCCTCGTTCGGCCTCACAGCCGGCGACCTGCTCGGCGACCGAGACGTACCGCAGCCAGCTGTTGAGCCCCGCCCGCAGGGCGATCTGATCGGCGGCCGCAACTTCGACGCCGACGGTCGCGCCCGTCCGGTCGACGTCGACCGTCGAGCGGTCGTCGTCGAGTTGGCCGGCTTCGACGCTGATACTCCGGGCGACGAGCGCCGCATCGGCAGCAGAAGGATAGTCGAACCGCAGCACGGCCGTGTGGGGGTGTGACACCGGGTTACTCGACCGAGACTTCCTTGACGCCGCCGCCGCGTTCCTTCAGCAGGACGCGGTGGCCGCAGTAGGGACAGCGGACGCCGCCGTACTCGTCGAGTGTCACGTCGCGCTTACAGCGGGAACACTTGTAGCTCATCTATTCGTCTTCGGCCAGCGCCGCGCGGATCGACCGGCGGACCTGTCGACCACCCGGCGTCTCGGGCTTGTAGGCCCCGCCGGTGAACGTCTCGCCCGTCTCCTCGTTGACCCAGATGCCGGTGCCGACGCGTTTGACGCTGTCGCCGTCGACCTCGGCGTTCTGCATGTCGGCTTCGATCTCTTTGACCCGCTTGCGTGAGACTCGTCCGTAGCGTGCGCCGAAGCGGCCGGCGCTGCCGGTCGAGCGTGCCTTGTTGTCGGCCATAGTAGCAGCGTCTACTGCCAGAGTCCGTAAAAAGCTGTTGTGTCGACCCGACCGTGCCAGCGCCTTGCAGTCGTCCGGCCGTCGACTCGCCGGCGGGCTACTGCAGATCGGCTTCCGCCAGCGCGTCGTTGAGATCCGTCCGCACCCGCTCGCCGGATTCGAGGTCCATCGCCGTTGTCACCAGTCGGTTCTCCTGAACGCTCGACCCGTCCCGCAGCAGCATCCGGACGTTGCCGTTGGTGTCGGCGCGGGTGATCTTCGCCCGGAGGCCCTGCTGGGAACCGATCCCGCCGGCGTCGATCGGGCCGGGGATGATCTTCTTGACGTGGGGGTGGTCGGCGACGACGCTGATCGCCTTCCGGCCCCGGCGGTCGCCGATGATCGTCGAGTGGCTGCCACCGATCTTCTCCCGCGGCGGGATGTCGACCACTTCGAGGGCGCGGTTCCCTCGGCGGTCGAGCACCGCCTGCACGGGGTCGTCGTCGGGAACGCGGAAAAAGTCGTAGTGGAGTTGGCTGCGTGTCTCCCGGATGGGCTCGCGGTCGCCGGCGGCGAACACCGCTTCGGGTCGCTTGCGTTGAATCTCGTCGGCGACCCGCCCCGCGAAGTTGCGGAGTTCGACGACTGTGGCCCGATCGTCGTCGTCGGTCTCGGGGACGGTCGTGATCGTCGTCTCTCCGAGGACCTCCTCGCCGTCGAGCATGGTGAGGGTCGCGGCCTCCCGGTCGAAGTCGGCGACGACCCCGTCGCAGTTGGCAGTGTGACAGACCAGACAGTAGTCGCCCGGTCTTTCGAGATCGGCGTGACACTGCCGGCAGTGCATACCTGACCGTGGGTACTCCGGAATGAAACGTCGTTCGGTCGCCGACGCGCCGCGGGAGTCGACGAGTCGGGCGGATCCGGCCGCTGTGAGAGTCGGCTGGGCGAGTCGGAGACGCCCATTGTCCGTGTGTTATAACTACATACACGCCGAGCTAGAGGTATGACAACCGGATCGGACGCCGGGGAACCCGATGCCGTCGAGGCGACGCTCGGCGAGGTCGTCCCCTTCCCCTACCACTCGCTGGACGCCGACGGCGTCGTCCGGACGGTCAACGACGCGTGGCTCGAGGCGCTGGGCTACGACCGCGACGCCGTCGTCGACACGTGGTTCGGGGCGTTCCTCACCGCGCCGTCGACCGAGGTCTTCGAGCGGCGGCTGGCCGCCCTCGACCCCGGCGAGCGGATCGAGGGGGTCGAGCTCCGACTCCGCCGGGCCGACGGCGAGACCGTCGACAGCTCGTTCAGCGCTCGCGCCGGCGAGGACGGCCGGAGCCACTGGCAGTTCGACGACACCACCGCCCGCGCCGACGTTGATGTCGATGCCGACGCTGACGCTGAGGCCGCCCGGTCGCTGCTGGCAGAGGTGATGGAGGCGGTTCCCCATCCACTGTACGTCATCGACGCCGACAGCTACACGGTCGAACACGCCAACGCCGCCGCTGCCGTCAACGAGGGGTCGACCTGCTACGAGCTCACCCACGGCCGGGATCGCCCCTGCCACGAGGGCGAGTCGACCTCGCCGTGTCCGCTGGAATCGGTCCGTGAGACACACGCGCCGACGACGGTCGAACATACCCACTACGACGAAGACGGCTCCGAACAGGTCCACGAGGTCCATGCCGCGCCGATCGTCGGCGACGACGGCGAGGTCGACCGGATCGTCGAGAGCATCATCGACATCACCGAGCGCGCGGAGTACGAACAACACCTCAAACAGCAGCGTGACGATCTGGATGTGCTGAATCAGGTGTTGCGCCACGACATGCGGAACGACCTCCAGTTGGTGTTGGCCTACGGGGAGATGCTCGCATCGGTCGTCCCCGAGGACCATCGGAGCCACCTCGAGACGGTGATCGAGAGCGCCGAGCACGCGGTGGAACTGACGACGACCGCCCGGGATATGTCCGACGTCCTGCTCGACGAGGGCGACGACATCGGGCGGGCCCGGCTCCGGCCGGCGATCGAGACCGAACTCGACAAGCTCCGGTCGACGTACACCGACGCCGATATCACCGTCGACGGGACGATCCCGGAGACGACCGTGACCGCCAACGACCTGCTGAACTCGGTGTTCCGGAACCTGCTGAAAAACGCCGTCCAGCACAACGACGAACCCGTCCCCGTCGTGACCGTCTCGGTGACAGAGGCCGACGACACCGTGACCGTTGAAGTCGCCGACAACGGTCCCGGTGTCCCCGACCACCAGAAAGAGGAGATCTTTGGCAAAGGCGAAAAGGGACTCGAAAGCGCCGGCACCGGCATCGGGCTCTACCTCGTCCAAACGCTCGTTAGCAGCTACAACGGCGAGATCACCGTCGACGACAACGATCCCGAGGGTGCGGTCTTCAGCGTTCGGCTGCCGCGGGTCGACGACGGGGACGACTGACTCGCCCCACCCACGACCGACGGCCCCCAGTCACGACTGATCCGCCAGTCATGACTATTTCTCCCAATCGGTCGACACATGGTGTGCGGACGAGCCCGCTCCCGTCGGGCGAATTGTGTGTCAGTCACACGCGCTATTCCCAGTTGCTAATAACATGCTCGCCAGTTTAATATACCCCGGTGCGTCCGTCCAACTGGAGGGAACGCCAATGACAACAACCCAAACAACAACCGTGTTCGGCGCCGGAGACTACCTACAGCGGGCCGGAAGCGGAGCGACATCGCTGCTCGTGGCGGTGCGGCTCATCGTCGGCTACTGGTTCCTACATGCGGGCTGGACCAAGTTCGCCTTCGTCGCCGGCGAGCCGTTCGACGCGACGGGCTACCTCGCCAACGCCGAAAGCCCGATCGCGTGGCTCTTCGAGATCGTCGCGGGGACGCCGTGGCTCCTAGAGTTTACCAACTTCATGATCCCCCTCGGCGAGTTCCTCATCGGACTGGGGATCATCCTCGGGGCACTGACGCGGCTGGCCGCCTTCTTCGGCGGCTTCCTGATGGTGCTGTTCTACCTCGGGAACGCCGACTGGGCCCACGGCTACGTCAACGGTGATCTGATGGGACTGCTCCTGTTCGCCATCATTGGCGTCCTCGCCACTGGCCGCGTCCTCGGTGTCGACGCCGCCATCGAGGACACCGACTTCGTCCAACAGCGACCGTGGCTGCGCTACCTCCTCGGGTAGCTCCCCGTTCACCACACTCCCCTTTTGACGCTCGCTGCGAGTCGTCGCGTCGTCCTGCTCGCCGGACCGGCGAGCGAGCCGCCGCGACCTGACTCCACGAGATGAGGAATCCCGAAAGCGGGCGTATCCCGCGTGCCTCCTCGCGGGAGGGTTGCCGAACCGACACGTCGCCGGCGATCGCCGATGACCAGACAGTTGTCGATAGATAACTCCTTGCTCTCTCCCGACAAAGGCAGTGACGTATGTCCGCAGACCGGGCAGTCTCGCCAGTCATCGGGACGGTGGTGATGGTTGGCGTGGTTGTGCTGTTGGCTGCGGTGGTGAGCGTGAGCTTTCTCGGGATCGTAACCGAGGCGAAAGACACGAACGAGCGACCCATCCCAGTCAGCGACAATCTCCTCTCGAACGGTGACTTCGAGACCGGGACGCCCGAGTCGTGGATCAATGGGTCTCTTGAACGCCCCGATCCGCGCATCATCACCACCGACGACCCCTCACAGGGGAACTATGCGCTCCGGATGGACGGCACCGACGACTACGTGGCACAGAACGTCACGAAACCGATCAAATCGGGGCGGATCTATCGGCTCTGTGCGGATTCGAAGACGACAACGCAGGATACGGACGTGTATATCGGTGTCCAGTACTACGATTCGGAGTCGTTCAACGAGGATACGACCATCGAAAAGGCATTCTACACGGTCGACTCGACATCGTACCGCGAGCAGTGTGTCTTGACCGAACTGCCCGACCGGGACGTGGTGGGTGCCCAAGTGTGGATCTACGACGGTGACACGGGCAGTTCCGGCACGGTATTCGTCGACGACATCTCGCTCGTCGAAGTGCGGTATCTCGCCGATCCGGACCGGGACACCGACAACGAACCGGCGTGATGTCGGTCGACTGACCCCGTTTTGACGCCCCCGTGTCTCACCGTCCGGGCGCTCTGTCAGACGAACTCTTCGCGGTGGACGCTCGTGGTCCGCTCGATACGTGGGGAGCGAACTGGTCGCGTTCGGTGCAGGGGGAGCTTCGTTCCGTACACCGCCGTTGGCGTTCCCTCAGAGGTCCATCGGTTCGCTCTTCATGAATTCCCGCATGACCCCGGTCGCATACGAGCCGCTGGGGAGGGCGAACTCGAAGGTCAGTTCCTCGGCTTCGACCGTCAGATCGGTCCGGACGAGGATCGCCCGCCGAGTGCCGGTCGACTCGAAGCTGCCGGGTAGCTCGAAATCCGTCGGTGTGAGAGCCAGCTCGTCGAGGAGCTCGCGTTCGATCTCGCCGGGTTCGCCGTCGGCCAACTCGGTTTCGGCCCCCACCAGCGGCGCCGTGACGAACGCCCGCCCGCGGTCGCAGTGGCGTTCCATCACGCTCACACGCTTCCCCGAGACGCGCTGGAGCCGGTCGGTGTCCGGTGCGTACAGTCCGTCGGGTGCCTCGCGGTCGACGAAACAGCAGACGTCGCCGTCGATCGGTCGGTCGAAGGGGAGGCCGCGGCGCAGGCGCTCGGAGAGAATCCGGTTGAAGACGTACGACTGGGCGGCGTTGACGAAGAGCCGCTGGAGGTTCCACGGGACGGCTTCCAGCGCGTGTCGGAAGTCGTCGGGCGCATCGGCTCCGTCTTCGACCAGCCGGTGGAGCATCGACCGCTCGTAGCCGAGATAGCCCGGCATCTCGTCGAGACAGGCCTGCCAGTCGGGGTCGTCGCTGGCGGCCTCCTCGGCGACGAACTGCCGGGCGTTTCGCGTCGCCTCGCGTTCGGTCTCGAAGGGGTTGGCGACGTACGCGAGGACGGCCTCGCGCCACTCTCGCCGGACGATGTTCAAACCGACCTCGTGGGTGACCGGTCGCTGGCTGCCGAAGCGCTGTTGGCCGAACCAGTTGGGAACGCCTGCGGCCCCATCGCCGTCGGCGAACTCCCGGAGCGCAGCCGTCGTCTCGCGGGTCAGTTCGGCCGCAGTGGGTTCGGCATCGCGAATGCGGATCTCGAACCGATTGCCGTGCAGGTCGCCGAAGGAGATCGACCGCCCGGTGCGGCCGAGGACCTCGATTTCGGCGCCACGAACAGCGAGTGCGTCGACGGCGTCGGGGTCGACGTCCCGAACAGTGAACAGTTGGGTCGTCACGGCGTGTTTGTCCTTGGTGCCGGCCCACGCGACCCGTTCGCGGCTGATCCCCAGCGCGTCGGAGATCCGGCCCGCGAAGTCGTTGGTGTCCCACTCTCGGAGCGTCGCTCGCAGGAGGACTTCGGGGTACGCGCCGGGGTCGGCGTCGACCGGTTCGGGGTCGAAGTGCTCGATCTCCGCGACGCGGAAATCCTCGGGGTCGGTCCGTAGCTGGCCGCCGATCCCGTCGGCGTCGCTGACGTAGTAGTCGATGCCGACCGCCTGCTCGATCGGGTGGGCCTCACGCACGGCGCGTCACCTCATCGGCGGTTCGGCCCTCGCGGGGACGTCGACAGTGCGGGTTCATATCTCCGAGTTGGGTGCCAGCTACATCGACCTGTCCTTTCGGCGTGGGCGACCACCGCCGTCAACGTGGCGTCGCCGGCACGCGCCGTCGACGCGACGGACGACCGCCGCCACTGGCGTTCCCAACGGAACAAGACGTATCCGTGCGAGCGGCGTAGTTCGGCTATAGTCGGGGGAACCACCCGGCTTCGAACCCATGAGCGATGACGACCAGTCGGCGCTCTCGCCGTCGGAGCGGTATTCGCTGCTCGTTGAGCGGTTCGTCCACGGCGTCGAGTTGGCTGCCGCGACGGTGTTTGCGCTCCTGTTTGCGGTCGGTGTCGTCGACCTGATCCTCCAGATCGGCGGTGCGGTACAGACCGGGAGTATCACCGATCCACTCGTGGTGATCGGCTTCATCGATACGGGACTCCTACTTCTGATCATCGTGGAGGTCTACCAGACGGTGTTGGCCTACGTCGAGGAGAACAACACCCGGCGGATCGTCCAACTGGTGATCTACACCGGCGTGATCGCGATGGTCCGAAAGGCGATCATCTTCCGGACCGGCGAGTACGCAACCGTTCAGGATGCACTGCTGGCTGCCGGTGCCTACACGCTGATCATTTTCGCGCTGGTGGCGCTGCTGTTCGCCGAGCGGGTCTACGGCGGGGCGTCGCCGCTGGAATCCGACTGAGACCCGCTACCGCAGGCATCAGCCGTGTCGTGATCGGTTCGGGTCGACGGTAACGCTTGCATAGCGCGCTGCGGCCGACTGTTCGACGATCGGACGACGATTCGACGGTCGGACGCAAACACACTATACGGCGGTGTGGATTGCTCCATCCGCACCCGACCTATGCGTATCCCCGTTCCATCCAACCGACTCGTCGCACTCACACTCGCCGGCGCACTGTTGACGATGGCCGTCGCCGTCGGACTCGCGGTCCCCGGCCTCGGGATCGGACCGACGACCGAACCGCCCGGTGACGCCCCCGATTCGACCGTCGACGGCGATGCCCCCGACCCCGCCGAGAACTTCACCCCAGACGTCCAGACGGGATCGGAGTACGAGGACGACGATGACGAAGACGAGGGGCATGAAGAGTACGAGAATTACGAGGAGCACGAGGACGAAGATGACGAAGACGAAGAGTATGACGAGTACGAGGATTACGAGGAGCACGAGGACGAAGATGACGAAGACGAAGAGTATGACGAGTACGAGGATTACGAGGAGCACGAGGACGAAGATGACGAAGACGAGGAGGACTGATCGTCGACATGTCCGTGCTCTCGGCCGCATACGACCGGTTGGGCGAGACCCACCTCGAATTCGGGTGCTGTGATACGACGTTCCGGATCCACGCCACCGGCGTTCGCGCCGCCAGTAGGGCCGTTGCGGCCCGCCGGACGGCCGAGGAACTCGAAGCCCACCTCGATGGCTTCGACCCCGAAAGTGCCGTCAGTCGACTCAACGACCGGGGGGCGGTCCGAAACCCCCACGTCGCTCGCATCGTTCGGCGGGGGCTCGAATACGGCGACCGAACCGGGGGCGTCTTCGACATCCGGCAGGGCCGTCTCGAACACGACCTCAAAGCATACCTCCGCGGCGAGCGCGACGCGCCCCCCGAGACGTTCGACACCGGAAGCGTGACCGTCGACGGCGACCGCGTCGAAACCGAGCGTCCGCTCGATCTCAACGGCCTCGCCAAGGGGTACATCGTCGACCGGGCGGCGAGCGCGCTCGCGGGGCTGGGTCGCTCCGGGTTCGTCAACGGCGGCGGCGATCTGTCGCCACCGACGGGCCCGGTCGGCATCGAGAGCCCCTACGGCGACGAGACGCCGCTAAAGGTCCTCGACACCGAGTGGTCGGTCGCCACCTCCGGCGGCTATCGCCGCGAACGGGATGGGGTCGACCACGTTTACGAACCGACTGTCGAGCGCATCGGGGCCCGCCACGAGTCCGTGACCGTCGTCGCCCGCCGCGACTGCATGGAGGCCGATGCACTGGCGACGACGCTCGCAGCCCTGCCCCTCGACGATGCGCTGTCACTCGCCGAGGCGTGGGATGGGCTCGAAGCACTCGTCGTTCACGGCGGCGTCTTCCACCGAACGGAGGGGTTCGATCGCCATGTCGTGGACGAATAAGCAGCGCGTCACCGTGCTGGCGGTCGTCGTCCTCGTCGCCTCACTGCCGGTCCTGTGGCAGATCGGCGACGTGCGTGCGACCGCCGCCGTCGAAGAACAGCAGGCCGACCTCGTCGACCGGACGGTGTCGGCGCGGCAGGCTCCGGCCGACTACGACGGCGACGGGATCGCCGACGGGACCGACCGGTGTCCGAGGCGTCCGGAGACCGACAACGGCTATCAGGACGCCGATGGCTGTCCGGAAATCGTCGAGACCACGGGGGCGTCGTGATCTCCCAACTCGTCTGGCTGGTCGACCGCGGGGCCGCCCTCGTTGCCTCCCCCGCGCTGTATCTGGCCGTCCTCACCGGCGTGCTCTACAACACCGAGGCCTTCGGCGTCCTCCACGAGGCGGCCCGGCGTGTCCACATCGAACTCTCGGTGTTCGCGATGCTAGTCACGTTGCTCCACGCCGGGGTCGGCGTCCTCGATTCGTGGTTCGTCGTCTCCGGACAGGCCCCGAAGCCGGCCTACTCGCTGTCGTATTTCGCGGGTGGTGTCGGCGTCGGGGCCGGAGCGCTTCTCCTGTTGATCGTTGCCGTGCTCGGCTTTACCGATCCGGGTCGGTTCAGTCGACCGTGGGGGCCGCGAGTCGTCCACGCCTTCGCCTACGGCGGGTTCGCCTTCGGTACGATCCACGCCGCCGCGGTCGGCACCGACGTGGTCGGGTTCGTCCGTCCCGTAGTGGTCCCGTCGCTGGTTTTTTTGCTGTACGTCCTCCTGCTCCGACTGCTGGTGTTGCGGGGCGATACGGCCCCCGACGCGGCGGCTCAGTAGCTGTCCCAGAGGCCCAGTAGCCGGTCGACGACTCGATCGGTAAACGACTGGCGGTGGATCGTATAGAGGTATCTGACGCGGTCGGGATCGTCGACCGCGTAGGCGACGCGTCGACCCTCTCGCTGTTTGGTGACGAGTTCGGCTTCGGTGAGCTTCGAGAGGTGCCACGAGACGGTCGAGTCGGCCTTCCCCACGCGGTCACTGAGATCGCTAGTCGACAGCGGGCCGTCGGTGAGTAAATGCGCGAGGATGCGTCGGCTGTACTCCCGTCGGAGTGCGTTCATCACGGTCCGGTCGGCCTCGTCGAACTCCGCGGCCGGATAGTAGCGGGTGTACTGGCCATCTTCGGAGACGTCGACGAGGCCTTCGTCGGCGAGCCACCGGAGGTGATACTGGAGAGTGCCCTTCGCGTAGTCGAGATGGTTAAGCAGCGCCCGGAAATGGATGCCGGGCGCGTCGGCAATCTGCTGGTAGATGGCCCGGCGCGACGCCAACTCGAGATCCGACTCCGACATCGCTACTCCCGTGAGATGGCGACGAAAAACGTCAGGAGCCCTCCGAGGATCAACAGCGCGCTCCCGTGTTCGAGCAGTTCGACCGTTCTCGCGCCGAGATACGGCAGCAGTGGGTACTCCAGAAAGACGATCAGCCCGTAGACCGCAAACATCGCGTAGCCGCCGGCGACGGTCCCCATTCGGCGGTCGCGCTCCCGCCGCCACGCGAGGTAGCTGACGGCGCTCAACACCCCTGCGACGAGGAAGATGCCGAGGCTGACGTACTGTTCGAGCAGCGCCGCGAGCGTCACGGCTCACCCGTCTCGAACGTCGACGCCTCGCGAACTGTCCTCATAGCTGTGAAAAGAGATGCCGACTCGAAAACCGTTGGCGTCCAATCGTCGAATCCGACCGGACAGCGGGCGATCAGTACAGCGAGAGGTCGCCGGTGACGCGGTCGACGAGGTTCTCCTCGCCCGGCCCGACCGCGATCGCCGTCGGCGTCCCCGGTTCGAGTTGGGTGTGGCCCGCATCGCGGATGATCGCATGCGGGAGGCTATCGCGGCGGGCCTTGTCGGCGAGTTCGAACAACGTCGATTCGTTGGGGGCTTTGACGACGATCTTCTTTTGGCCGCCGCCCTTCCAGGCTTTGCGAGTTTTGGGGTCAGTGTCCTCGTAGGCCGACAGCGAGGCGTGGGCGACCTGAGCGGCGAGTTTGCCTTTCCCCATGCCGATATCGGTTCGGGCGGCGATGACCTGTTTCATATCGTGGTCTTCGGTGGTTGGGTGCTAAGAGGCTGTGGATCGACTTGGTCCACTACTGATTCGGCTTCGGTCCTGTATCTATGGGTCTTGCTTATAACACCGGTTCTCATCGGCCTACGTACTCGCGATAGCTGAACTGCTCACCCTGGTACAGCCACTTCTCGATGGCTATGCCGATCTGTGAGGCTAGTAATGCAATGACGATCGCAATCATCATGCGGTCGAAGTTGAGAGCCAACAGTTGCCAGACCGCTATTCCCATCGAAGACAGAAAGAGAGTATAAAAAAGCCGCAGTGCTAGTTTCACCTGTCGTTGTGAACACCGACTCTTTATCCGTTGTGCTACACCTCCATTGGCTCTTGGCCCCTTCATAGTGTCAACTATGCTGTGGGAATCACGGAACCTCCGTAAAAAGAACCGTGATCTCACTCGACACTGACCGATCACGAGCAATCACGACAAGTATATGGGTTTTTATCGTGTCCGCCGAACTCACCGACAATGATCCTCTCGGACACCGACCTCCTCGAACGCTTGGGCGAGGGCGACCTCGTCGTCGACCCGATTGACGACATCGACACCCAAGTCCAGCCGGCGAGCATCGACATGCGCCTCGGCTCCGAATTCCTCGAATTCCAGCGCACCAACATCCCCTGTATCCACCCGAATCGCGCCGAGGAGGTCGACGACTACGTCCGTGAAACCTACGTCGAAGAGGGCGAGGAGTTCATCCTCCATCCCGGTGATTTCGTCCTCGGAACCACCAAAGAGCGCGTCGAGATTCCCTCGGATCTCGTGGCGACCGTCGAAGGACGATCCTCCCTTGGCCGGCTTGCGGTTGTGGTCCACGCAACTGCCGGCTTCGTCGATCCGGGCTACCGCGGACAGATCACCCTCGAACTCTCGAATCTCGGCGCGGCCCCGGTCGCCCTCTCGCCCGGAATGCGAGTCTCCCAACTCGTCTTTACCGAACTCCGCTCGGAGTCGACCCGGCCCTACGGTAGCGAGCGCGGCTCGAAGTATCAGGATCAGGCCGGGCCGCGGGCCTCGAAGATCCAGGACGACCCCGAGTTCGTCTCGACCGACGACGCCAAAGCCGGGCCACCCCAAGAGGACCCACAATGAAGTTCATCGAAGAACTCGTCGTCGAGGAGTTCTTGCCGACGATCCGGTCGATGCTCGCCGAAGCCCTTCGCGACCGCGAGTTGACCCAACGGGAGGTCGCCGACGTGCTCGGGATCAGCCAGTCGGCGGTCTCGAAGTACGCCCACGGCGAGGTCGCTCGCAACGAGCGGATCGCTGCCGACCGACGCGTCGCCGACCTCGTCGAGGGGGTCGCCGACGGACTGGCTACCGGCGATATGAGTCGGGTCCAAGCGCTGGTCGAGATCGAAGTCCTGATCCGCCAACTGGAGGACGGCGATCTGCTGGCGGAACTCCACGAAGACGCCATGCCGGGGCTCGTCGAGGCCGACGTCGACTTCTCGGTCCACGACCCCGACAGCCGCATCCGAACCACCGAACAGGTCCGGTCGTCGGTCCGCCGCGGTCTCCGGACGCTCACCAACATGGGCGGCTTCGCCGCGCTCATCCCGAACGTCGGCTCGAACCTCGTCGAGTGTCTGCCCGATGCCGCGACCGTCGACGACGTGGCGGGCGTCCCCGGCCGCATCTTCGATATCAAGGGCCGAGCGACCGTCCCCTCGGACCCGGAGTTCGGCGTCAGCGAACACGTCGCCTCGGTGTTGCTGGCCGCCCGAACCCACGCGGTCGACGTCCAAGCCGGGCTGAATATCGCCTACGATCCCGATCTCGTCGCGGCCTTCGAGGACGCGGGCTACACCACCGTGGAATTCGACTCCGAGGCCCGCGAGGAACTCGACGCGACCATCGGTGCGGCGGTCGCCGAGGCCGACCTCTCGGAGACGTTCGTCTGCTACCAGACCGGCGGCTTCGGCATTGAGCCGATTTCCTACGTGCTCGGTCCCGACGCCCCGACGGTTGCGGCGGCCGTCCGGGCGGTCGCCTGAGCGTCGACCGGGTCGCCCAGAGCCGGCTACTCGGCGTCCGAGTCAGCCGTCGACGACCGGCGTTCGTCGGCCGTCTCGGTCGGGTCGCCGAGCGAGATCCCACACCGAAGCGCCGCGGGATCGGGGTAGTTGATGTCTACGATCCGCTTCGAGAGGGTCACCGTTCCTGCCGTAACCCGGTCTCGGTGGGTGTCGTCACGTTCGTCCGTCTCGTCTGTCGACATACACCGCCTCCGTTTCCGCACCGCTTTGTTAGCCGCAGCATACCGATTCCGACGGACAATCCGCACTGCACATAGCCGTATCGTGACCGAATACTATCATGTTACATACTGCCTACGTACACTAACGTGATCATAACGTCCCATGCTGTCTCCCGATCGGCTCTCGTCCGGGGGTCGTAGTGATCCCGGCGATTCGTTTTTTCCATGTGTCCGGCGATAGGGGCCTGTATGACCGACCCGGCCGAGCCGACGTCGCAGTTCTACACGCGCTGGGCGCGGCTCTACGACCTGCTTGCCGTCCGGACACCGGGGATCGGCAGACTCCGTCGGGCCGCCGTCGATCGCCTCGCTCCACGGCCGGGCGAGACGGTCGTCGAGATGGGGTGTGGTACCGGCGCGAACCTCCCGTTGTTGCGCGACCGCGTCGGTCCCGAAGGCAGGGTGCTCGGAGTCGACGTCAGTCCGGGTGTCCTCCGGATCGCCGCCGCCCGGATCGACCGTGCAGCTTGGGAGAACGTCGGCGTTCTGCGTGGCGATGGGGCCCAACCACCGCTTGACGCGGACGCGGTCGACGCGGTCTTTGCCTCGCTGGTCGTCGGCATGTTCGACAATCCGGCCCGCGTGGTCGAGCAGTGGACCGACCTCGCCGGCTCCGGCGGGCGGCTCGGCCTGCTTGACCTGGCCCGGAGTAGCCGCCCTTGGGCCCGGCCGCTCAACGGCCTGTTCCGCCGGTTCGTCACGATCGCGAACCCGCAGTCAGTCCGGCGGTCGACCGCGCCACCGACCACCCTCGACCACCGGGTCGCGGCGGCCCACCGGCGGCTCCACGAGCGGTGTTCGGATGCCGACACCGAACGGCGGGCTCTCGGGTTCGCCCGAGTGAGTGGCGGCACGGTCGATTAGCTACAGGACAACGAGCAGGCACGCCGTGAGCGACAGTGTTCCGGCCCGGAAGCAGAGCCGGTTGGCCCGCGGGCTCTTCGAGGCGGTCAGATCGGCGGTGTAGTGGCGGTCGGAGAGCGGTCGAAACGGCCACAGCCCCATCGGCGTCACGAGGTCGCCCACGAGGTGGCCCAGTACCGCCAGCGTCGACACACCACCGAGCCAAACCGGTAACCAAACGGGTAGTAGCGAGCAACTACTTATATACCAGTTCGAGAGCGCGGTGCCGAGACCGGTCACGAGGCCAACCAGCAGGCCGACCGCCAAGGCGAACCAGACGGTGTGGGTCGGTCCGCGGTGGTCGAGGCGGTCGGTGTTGGTATCGAGATCGGGCAGCGGCGCGAGGGCGACCATCAGCAGGCCAGTCACCACCGTCAGCAGTGGGTAGCCGGTCGACAGCAACACCCCTGCCAGCGGCGCAAACAGCAGCAGCGAGATGCCGACGTGGCCCAGCACGTACACAGGGAGCGTTGGCTCGCTGTCGAGAAGAACAGTTCGGCGAGTAGTCACCGCATACCAGGAGAGGCCGCGGTGCGAACCGATTTCAGTCGTCGGCGGGCGAGGGGGCAACCGAGAAGTCGACGGCGGTCCCATCTTCACCGAGTTCGTCGAGGGCGACCGCGGCGGCGCGCTTGCCCGACAGCAACATCGCACCGAACGTCGGCCCCATTCGCGGCAGGCCATGGGTGGTCGCGGTGGCAAGGCCGGTGGCGATCACGCCGTCGTGGACTTTGCCGGTCTCCTCGACGACGACGTCCTCGGACTGGGTGACCCACATCGAGTCGTGGCCGGGCGAATCGTGGCCCGGCGCACCGTACTGGCCGTCCTCGCTTTGGTCCATGCCGACGTTGTGCTCCTCGGCGTGGCTGATCCCCGGCGCGTCGAGGACGCGGCGTTCCTGGAGTTTCGAGACGACGACCGCCTCGTGGCCGGTGGCATCGATGACGAGATCGGATTCGACGGCGATCGGGTCGACACAGGTCAGTTCACGTGGCAGGGCGTGGACCGGCGTCCAGTTCATGACGATCCCCGCCACACGGTGGTTCTCCCGGACGACGATGTCGGTGAACTCGGTCATGTTCTGGATCTTCGCGCCCGCGTCGCAGGCGGCCTTGATGAGTGCGGAACAGGCGTGGGGCCCCTTGGCAGTGTGGAGGCCCTCTACTTCCTCGCTTTCCTCGTGAGGAACGTCGAGTTCGTCCAGCACTTCGTCGGCCGGTTCGCGCACGGTGAGCGTGTTCATCAGGAAGCCGCCGAGCCAGAAGCCGCCGCCGAGGTAGTTGTTCTTCTCGACGACCATCACTTTCACACCCTGTTCGGCCAGCTCCTTGGCGGCCATCAGCCCCGATGGGCCGCCGCCGACGATGATCACGTCGCTCTCTGTGAAATCGAGGAACTCGTCGCTGAACTCTTCGGTGATCGCACGCGTGACTTCCGCTTCGTCGGCCTGACTGAAACCGCTGAATTCGGACATACTACCTAGTGATATACCTAAGTGGTACAAGTGGCTTGTGGTCGGGCTGACGGGGTGGTAACACCGACACAACCGCAAGCAACCCTTTTGCGCCCAGCGCCCGTCTATCAGTACTAATGAACATGCTCGTCGACGGCGAGTGGCGAACCGACACCTTTCAGGCGACCAACGAGGAGGGCGCTTTCGAGCGGCAGACGACCCCCTTCCGCGACTGGATCGCCGGCAGCGACGTCCCCGACCACGTCGACACCGAACCGGACGACAGATTCGAGGCCGAAGCCGGTCGCTACCACCTCTACGTCTCGCTGGCCTGTCCGTGGGCCCACCGTACCCTCTTGGTCCGGGCGCTGATGGGCCTCGAAGACGCCATCGACGTCTCGATCGTCGACCCCTACCGCGGCGAGGACGGTTGGCAGTTCACGCCCGAGAAGGCGGGCTGCACTGAGGACAAACTCCACGGCAGCGACTACCTCCGTGAACTGTACGTCGAGGCCGACCCCGACGCGACCTGCCGAGTGACGGTGCCTGTGCTGTGGGACACGAAGGAAGAAACCATCGTCAACAACGAGTCACGCGAGATCATCCGGATGCTCTCGACCGGCTTCCGCAACGTGGCCGAGCGGGACGTCGACCTCGCGCCCGAAGCGATCCGCCAGCAGGTCGACGAGATCATCACCGACATCTACGAGCCGATCAACAACGGCGTCTACCGTGCCGGGTTCGCCACGAAACAGGGACCCTACGACGAGGCTGTCTCGGAGTTGTTCGACGCGCTCGACCACTGGGACGAAGTCCTCGAAGACCAGCGGTTCCTCGCGGGCGACCAGCTCACTGAGGCCGACATCTGTATGTTTACCACGCTGATCCGGTTCGACCACGTCTACCACACCCACTTCATGTGCAACGTGCAGTACATCCACCAGTACGATAATCTGTGGCCGTACCTCCGAGACGTATATCAGCAGCCCGGTGTGGCCGAGACGGTCGACATCGACCATATAAAGGAACACTACTACACGACCCACCCCGATGTGACGCCCCACGGGATCATCGCCCGTGGCCCGGATCTGGACTTCTCGGAACCACACGACCGCGACCGACTTACGGCCGCTGCCGACTCCCAGTAGTCGGCGTCTAACTATGCCTTACAGCTTTTCGGCCGCCCGCGCCTGTTCGGACCGTCGACGCGACTGATCCAGTCGACGCTCGGTCGCGGCTTGGAGTTCGTCGGGGAGGTCGCCACCCGCTTCGGCGAGCCGCGTTGCTGCCCGGTCGAGGCGATCTTGGACGTTCGCAAGGCTCCGGTCGGCCTGCTCCCGATCCCCCGCAGCGGCCCGCTCGGCGGCCCGACGGGCGGCCTCGCTGATCGCCTCCAGCGCCCGTGCCAGCCCCTGAACGGCGTTTTCCGACCCGCCACCAGTCCCGCTGTTTCTGTTCGAATCATCATCGTTGTCATCGTCGTCATCGTCACTATCGCCCTCCTCGTCGACGGCAGCGACGGCCGCACTCGTCTCGTCGGCCACGTCGGCGAGATACCCGGCGAGTGAGCCCTTGCCCGTAGAGGGGTTCTCGATGCGGACTCCCTCGTTGTCCGTCGGGTTGACGCGCTCGGCACCGATCTCGTCGTCGCTGTCTCTGACCTCGGTCGTATACGCGCCCCCGCGGTGGACGTACACCGCGTCCTGTCCCGATAGCGGGGCGTCGTACAGCCGCCCGGCGAAGTCGTCCTCGACGGCGAGGTTCGTGATCTCGCTGTCCGAGCCGCTGGCGTCGACTTCGAGTTTGGTGGCGTTCTCGCGGGCGACAAGCGAGATCCGTCCGTCGACGCCTGCGGCGGTCGGTTCGGTATCGTCTGCAACTGCCAGCGTCTCGCTGTGCGGTTCGACGCCAGCGGCGTTGATCGTCAGTCGGTGCTCGCCCGCCGGGACGCCCTGCATGACTGCGAGCCCGTTGAACGTCGGGACGGCCTCGGGGTCGCTTTCGAGGAGTGCGAGGGCTTCGGTCGACAACGTCCCGGTGGTCAACCCCTCCCCGTCGGGTGCGTCGTCGTTCGTGATTGCCTCGGAGACGCTGGCGATGACACTGTTGACCGATGCCGGCTCGCCGATGGCGTCGTACCGGTCAGCCAGCGTCCCGCGGTGGTTCGCGTCGGTGATGTCGGCGGCCGGTTCGGTGTACCGCGGCTGGTTCCACGGCACTTTCGCCGTCGTAATATGGCCCGCGATGGCGTCTTCGGCGAACTCGGGGACCGCGAACTCGAAGCTCAACTGCGGGCCGCTAAACGCCGTGATGTGTTCGAGTTCGCTGCTGGGGACGAGGTCGTACTCGACGTCGACTTCGGTATCATCATCGGACGCTGGACCGTGTCCGAACACCAGCCCGGTCGACCGTGCCGGGAGGTCACCCGGCGGCGACGTGAGGTCACTGAACGAACGCACGGTGAGATCGTCGGTGATCAGGGCCTCGCGGTCGACCGAGGGGAGCCGGTCGTGTTCGTAGATCGGTCCGCCGTCGAGTTCGGGGACGACGTAGGGAAGCCGCGACCCCTCGTCGCGGGGCAGGCCGTAGGCGATGGGGATGTTCGCCACGTCTTCGAGTGTTTCGATGGCGCTGTTGGTGATGTCGGCGAGGATACCCTCCACGGAGAGCCGCTGGAACCGGTCGGCGATCTCGTTGATCGACAGCGCGCTCGAATGCGAGCCGAGCTCCGAGAGGATCCGTGGCTGTTGGTCGGGATTGGGATCGAGGAACTCGTTGTTCGGGACCCGCCCGGAATGCGAGCTGGCGACGTAGAGCTGTGGCTCCCCGGAGTCGGTGTCGACGAAGACGTGCAGCACCTCCCAGTCGTGCCAGTGGAAGTTGGTCGTAAACTGGTCGAACGCCGAGTAGTACCAAAACTGGATCACCGCCAGCGGCGACTCGTCGTACGCAACGGCGTGGAAGAACACCGTCGGCTCCGGCGGCTCCTCGGTGTCGCGGGCCGCGGCGGTGTAGGCGTCGAAGGCGTCGAACCCGTCGACGACGGTCTCCCCGTCCTGTTGGCTCTCGTAGGACCGGGGGTCGGTCGGGAACCACTGTTCGGCCTCGTCGAAGTAGAGTGTCGGCGCGAACTGCTCGGCGAGGTCACGAGCCCGGTCGTCGGTCAGGTCGGTCGTCCCGGCGTCCTCGCCCGAACTGAAGACGGTGCAGCCAGCCAGCGAGGCGGCTCCGACCGACCCGACCGATGCGAGGACGGTTCGACGGTCGAGTGGCAGGCTGTCGCCGTCGGTCACGACCGATCACACCCGGAGGTCAGCAACTGCGGGACCATGGCCGGCCTTTCTCGGGTCGACTGATAGGTCTTCTGGAGCGGATTTACGCCAGTTCGCCCTCGCGGATCGCGGCCTCTGCGGCCCGGAGGGCGGCCTCCGGATTGAACCCGTCGACGATCTCCGCCAGCGTCTCGTGGTCCGCCCCTTGCAGATCCCGCGCGTGGGCGGTCATGTTTGGCACCGCCCGCATGATGTTGTCGACGATCGGAATCGCCGCCACCTGTGCGGACCGCGACAGCGGATTGAGATCGATCACGATCTCGGTTTTGCCCATCTCGCCCAGTGCCTCGGCCCGATCGCCGTCTTCGAGCGGGACCAACACCACGTCGGCCGCGCCGATCCCGTCGGCGTCGACCTTCGCGCGCTCGTGGCTCAGGTTCGGAATCCGACCGTCGGCGGTCAATCCCTTCACGTCCTCAGCACCATGCTCCCGTAGATGGGCCGCGATGGCTTCCATTCGCTCTTCGGTCCGGTTGAACAGGTTGATCTCGATATTGGCGTCGACCGTCTCGGCGAGGTCGACGATTTCCTCGGCCACCAGCGCGGCGACGTTGCCGTTGACCGAGAGGACGGGATGGTCGGCCAGCAACAGCTGGGCCGCCGCGGCGCGTTCGGCCGCGTCGGCGCTCTCCGTTGTCCGCTCGCCCAGCAGGTAGTCGAAGGCTTCGCCACGGCCCTCGGCGATGAGGCCCTGTTTACTCGTGATTCCTTTCTCGACGCCCGCCTCAATGCGATGTCTCGTCAGCAACGACTGGTAGCGAGGGTGGTCTTCCGGAATCTCGATCTCACTCATTGACGGTTTATTCGACTCCGGCGTCAAAACGTTCGCTTTTCGGCGGCAGGGTCGCTCAGTTCTCGCTGTCAACCAGCCGCCCGCCAGCAGCGTCGACTCGGCAGACACTGGGGTCGTAGCCAGCATCCGAGAGACCGGTACCGGTCGCGAAGACGGTCCGGCCGAGCATCGCCATCGCCGCCTGCCCGCCAGCCGCTTCGACCGCCGCGACCGCTCCGTTCACGTCGCCGGTCAGCAGTTCGGCGTCGGCGGCGAATTCGCGGCAAGCCAGCATGAACTCTCCCACGCTCGGTTCGGCCAACAGTCGGTCGAGTGCGTTCTCTCCGGCCGCCGAGAGTCGGTCGGTATCGCCCGACAGCACGGTCTCAGTCGACAGTTCGCCGAAGGTGACGTACTCGACTCGGGGCCGCGCCGGGAGGCCATCGAGGCTGCCGTGGCGAGGGCCGCCGGGGTCGAGGCGGATCGGTAACCCGCCGCGGGCCTGGGCGACCACGTCGCCGAGACCGGTTCCGGCCTCGACCTCCGCGCAGTGGGCCACCTCGACGAGTTCGTTTTCGGTCTTCCCGCAGTCGAAGGCGGCGTTGGCCGCTAGAGCGGTGCCGAGGGCGGCGGCTCCCGAGACGCCGAACCCCGCGCCGATCGGGAGCGGCGTCTCGGCGTCGACGCTCGCAGCGACCCCGAGGCGGTCGACGACCGTGTCGACGGGGGCGATATCGACGGCTTCGCCGTTGAGCCAGGTGCCGGAGCCGGGGGTGACTGTGACGGTGACGCCATCCGAGAGGGCGACTCCCGCCCCGCGGCTCCCGGCGCGTGCCGGCTCGGGGGCCGGATGGGCGCTGAAGAAGCCGGTGATGTGACCCGGGACGAACGCCGTCGCCCGCGGTCGACCGGCTGGCTGCTCCATACGCCCACTGGACCGACCGGGCGATTAACCCTTATTATTCGTCGATTCGCGGATCGTCCGTGCGGTCGGTGCCGGTTTTGATCGCGACATCGTCGGCTTCGGGATCGATCCCGAGCTGTTCGGCGCCGTCCGTCGTGAGTCGAATCCGGGCGTTGGGATGCTGGTCGGCCCCCGCGTCTAGGAGGCCTTCGTCGCGCAGGAGGTCGACCTCGTCCATCGCCCGCTTATACGTATAGCCGCCAAAGATGACCGCCGTGTCCAACAGTAGTTTTTCGGGGACGCCGTCGCCGTGACCGCCGTGGGCGTACCCCTCCGAGCCCCCCGACGGCGGTGGTCATCGTCGCCACGTAGCGCGTGAGGTCGGTTTCGCTGGTGAGGTCCTCGTGCCACCGTGCCGGGAACGCACTCACTCCGCCATCGAGCCGGTAGACCGCGGTTTCGGTCTGCCATTCGGCGGCGTCGACGAGTCGCGTGTCGAGACCCTCACGAAGGGCTGCCTCGTCGAACCGCCCTGCATCGAGCGCCCGAATATAGCTGTCGAGCCGGTCGTCGGGGACGCCGGGGCCGGTGTCGAATCGCTCGATCAGCCGCAGCAAGTCGTGGATTGTCAGCGTCTCGCCACGGGAGGCCGCCTCGTCGAGGACTGCGTCTACGAGCTCGGTACTCATCGGCTACTGTTGGGGTGTCGACAGTAAAAGTCGGCTGGCCGTCATCGTATTTCTGAAGTAATCAGTAACTAACTGATACAACCAGTGGCTGTTGGACCGCCACTCGGCTACTGCTCCTCGACCGTCTCGCGGGTCGCGTAGGCCGCGGCGTCGTCGACCGACTCGGTTTCGAGCAGGGCTTCGAGCCGCTGTTCGAACTCCGCCTCGTCGATCTCGCCGCGCGCATACCGGTTCCGGAGCGTTTCGAGGGCCTCCTCCTCGGCCGTGGTTGTCGACTCGGACGCAGGCGTCCGGTGGTCGGTCTGCCGTTGCTCGTACCACTTCGTCACCCCCAGCGCCACCGGCAGCAGCCCGCCGAACCCGACTGGAAAGACGACCCAGAACCACGGTACGCCGAGTGCAAGGAGGGCGAAGGCGACGGTCAAAACCAACCCCGTCGTTGCCCCAGCGACGATGCTCTGGAGCGGCGTGTCATTCGGGGGTGGCGATTCGCGCCGACTGTCGCTCATAGCTGACGCTACACGATGTGGTCGCAAAAAAGTAAACGTCGGTTGGTGGGTCGCCTATGGGCTCAGCCGCTGCCGGTCGCGCGGGAAGAGAACGGCTTCCCGGATGTTGTCAAGCCCGAGGACGGTCATGACGAGTCGCTCGCCACCCAGCCCGAAGCCTGCGTGGGGCGGCATGCCGTATTTGAACATCTTCGTGTAGTACTCGAAGGCTTCGGGGTCGAGGCCCTGCTGTTCGAACCCTTCGATCAGGTGGTCGTAGCGGTGTTCACGCTGGCCGCCCGAGACGAGTTCCATCCGCGGGTGCATCAGATCGAACCCAGTAGAGAGCTGCTCGTCGTCGTCCTGATCCATGATGTAGAACGGCTTGATCTCGCTGGGCCAGTCGGTGATGAAGTAGTGTTCGCCGACATCCTCGCCGAGGGCGATCTCGCCTTCGGTCGGCAGGTCGTCGCCCCACAGGAGTTGCTCGTCGAGCTCGCCGGTGGCGTTGATGCGCTCGATGGCCTCCTCGTAGCTGAGTCGCGGGAACTCGCCGGTCGGCGCTTCGAACTCCTCGGCGAGGCCGAGGGCTTCGAGCTCGTCCTGGCAATTCTTCTCAACGGCCTCGTAGGCCGCCGTGACGACCGCTTCGGCGACGTCCATCGCCTCGTGGTGGTCGCAGAACGCGCCCTCGAAGTCGATCGAGGTCGCTTCGTTGAGGTGCCGCGGGGTGTTGTGCTCCTCGGCGCGGAAGATCGGGCCGATCTCGAAGACGCGTTCGAGGTTGGAGCCGGCCATCAGCTGTTTGAACAGCTGCGGGCTCTGGTTCATGAAGGCCTCTTCGCCGAAGTAGGTGATCGGGAACAGCTCGGTGCCGCCTTCGGTCCCGGTAGCGACGATCTTCGGCGTGTTGATCTCGGTCGCGTGGTGGTCGCGGAACGCCTCCCGTGCGGCGCGCTGGATCTCCGCGCGGATCGCGAAGATCGCCTGTACTTCGTCCTTCCGCAGGTCGAGGGTGCGGTTGTCGAGCCGCGTCGACAGCTCGGCGTCGACCTTCCCCGAGGGATCGAGCGGGAGCTCGGTGTCGGCTTCGGCTACCACTTCGACGGAGTCGGGGGTGAGTTCGACGCCCGTGGGGGCGCGTGGCTCCTCGTCGACCCCGCCGGTGGCGGTGATCACGCTCTCGCGGGCCGCCCCGAGGCCGGTCTCGACGAGGTCGTCGTCCATCTCGTCCTTTTCGAACTTGATCTGGAGTTTGCCGGTCGTGTCGCGGAGGATAAGAAAGGCGATGCCACCGAGGTCGCGGATCTCGTGGACCCAGCCAGCGACCGTGACGGTCTCGCCGGGTTCGGCATCCGCAGTGTACGTTCGGTCCTGCATACGCGGAGCTTTCGCCCCGACCCATTAAACTCGGCCGGTTTGGTTCGGCGCTTACTCCCCGCGGGCCAGCGGGTGTGGCTCGTCGACGAACTGGAACAGCGACTCGAATCCTTCGGGGAGTTGGTCGCGAACTTTCTGCACGTTTCCCGCCGGGACGATCTCGCTGACCAGCCCCACGACTGTCTCGGCGTAGTAGTTGGCATCCGAGCGGTCGACGCCCGCGCGCTCGCTGATGCGGTCGAGAAACTCGTCGTAGGTGAACTTCTCACCACCGGCCTGTTCGGATCCCGCGATCAGATATCGGTCGACCTCCATCGGCAACGGCGAGGCGAGGTCGGTGGCTTCGCCGGGGTCGATCCGCTCGCCGACCGTCGTCAGCACGGCCCGCGTCGCCCGCACGGCCGGGCCGAGCTCGTTGAGTTCGAGGCGGTGTTGGACCTGGCCCATGAACGCCTTGTAGTTCATTCGTCGTAGGGGGGTCGCTGGGCCTCGATAACCTTCGAGAGCCCCTGCTGTTCGTCGGCCAGCAGCGTCGTCAGGTCATCCGACGTGAGAATCCCGGCGAGACCGCCGGCGTCGTCGGTGACGGGGAGCCGCCGAATCCCCGTCTCGCTCATCAGGTCGACGGCCTCGAAGAAGCCGGCGTCCTGTTGGACGGTTTCGAGGTCCTCGGTCATCACGTTCTCGGCTGTCAGGTCGGACGTATCACCCTCTTCGGCGACACACCGAAGGGCGAGATCACGGTCGGTGACGATCCCCACCGGCGTCTCGTCGTTGACGATCACAACGCTGCCGATGGTCTCGTCGGCCATCGTCTGGGCGAGCTCCGAGACGGCTGTCTCCTCGGTTGCGGTCACGACGTTGCTGCGTGCGAGGTCTTCTATAGGCATGTGTTGACACCACTTCGGCGTTCGCCCGCAGGCGGTTTGTAGTTTTATAAGGCAAACGGATGGGTAAGAACAAACATCGGATTATTTCGTATTTATTCTCGACCGGTCGTCGGCCTGTCGTATCGGGTCACTGGAGCTCTCGTGTCGGGCTGCCGGCCCTGTCGCGTTGGACCGGCGGGTGTGGGTTACTGGGGCGTGATGGGGGGCTTTTTGTTCGTCGGAACGGATAGTCGGCCAATGGATTCGGGATCGGGTCCGACGCCGCCCGGCGAGCGGATCGTCAGCCTCGACGTGTTGCGGGGGTTTGCGCTGCTGGGGATCCTTGTCATCAACATTCGGGTGTTCGGGATGCCGTTTGCGGTGTTGCGGAATCCGACGGTGTACGGTGATCTTACCGGCCTCAACTACGTCGCGTGGCTGGCCGGCCACGTGTTCGCCAAGGAGAAGTTCATCACGCTGTTTACGCTGCTGTTCGGCGCGGGGATCGTGCTGTTTACCCGGAGCAAGGACGACGAAACGGCCGTCAGACTCCACTACCGCCGGACGGCGATCCTGCTCGTGATCGGTCTCGCCCACGCCTACCTGCTGTGGTACGGCGACATCCTCGTCCCCTACGCGGTGTGTGGACTGCTGGTCGTGTCGGCCCGCAACTGGGAGCCCGCCGTACAGCTCCGGCTCGGGCTGCTACTGGTGGCGGTGCCGACGCTGATGACGGTCCTTCAGGGGCTCTCGATGGATCCTGGGGCGGCGGTCGCCGGCTGGACCCCCTCGGCGGAAACCCTCGCCGCGGAGGTCGAGACCTATCGGAGCGGCTGGCTCGCCCAGTTCGACCACCGCGCGCCGACGGCGTGGCTGCTCCAGACGGGGAGTCTCATCGCCGGCACGGGGTGGCGGATCGGCGGGCTGATGCTCGTCGGCATGGGCCTGTTCAAATCCGGCGTGCTCTCGAATACACGGTCGACGAGGTTCTACTGGCGGCTGCTGGTCGCCGGTGGCCTCGGCGGGCTGACACTGATCGCCGCCGGCGTCTGGTACATCGAGTCGGTCGACTGGATGGGACCGGAAGCGGCGTACTTCGGCAGCCAGTTCAACTACTGGGGGAGCCTCCTGTTGGCGGCCGCCTACATCGCGGCAGTGATGCTGTACTGCCGCTGGCGGACCGAAGGGCCACTACTCACCGCCCTGTCGGCGGTCGGCCGGACCGCCCTCAGCAACTACCTGCTGCAGACCGTCCTTGCGACCTCGATCTTCTACGGCCACGGACTCGGGCTGTTCGGCACGATGAGCCGGGTCGAACTGCTGGGCGTCGTCGTCGGTATCTGGACGGTCCAGATCGTCCTGTCGGTGCTCTGGATGCGCTACTTCAAGTTCGGACCCGTCGAGTGGCTCTGGCGGACCGGGACCTACGGCCGTCGACAGCCGTTGCGAAAACAAACATGATTAAAAAACGCTGAGACGGCGCTCTCACCCATCGAACCGGTTTTTGAACCGGAGCCGTGTGCCGTCGACATGTTTCCTGAGAAGGTGTGTCCGGACTGCGAGGAGCCGCTCGAACGGATGGAACTCCAAGGAACCGACGCCGTGGGAACGCTCTCGATAGTCTCTGCAGCCGCGGATGACGGTTTTCTCAGCGGGATCCGAGCCGACGAGATACTCACTCCGGTGCCGTACGTTTGCCCCGACTGTCGACGAACGCTCCTCTACGCCGAGAACTGACTCGTTCGACGCCCGCTAGTTCGTCGGCGCGCTCGCCGTGTGGGCGTCTTTGACCCCGTCGACCGTCTCGCTGACGGCATCACAGCCCTCCGAGTGCAGGAGGTCGCCGACGACGACCACGTCGGCGTGTTGGCCCATCTCGTAGGCGTCGTCGTAGTCGTGGACCCCGCCGCCGTAGAACAGCGTCGCGTCGTCGAGGGCCTCGCCCGCGGCGCTGACGACCTCGGGATCGCCGAAGGTGCCGGAGTATTCGAGATAGATGATCTCTTGGCCGAACATCTTCTCGGCCACACGCGCATAGGAGGCCACGTCGTCGGCCGACTGGTCGCAGTCGGCCTCCGTGTACTCTGCCACGGAAGCCTCGGGATTCATGACGATGTAGGCCTCGGTGGTCGTCCGATCCCAGTCGAGGCCGTTTTCGATCCGGACCCACTCCTTGTGCGCGCCGACGATCCAGAACGGATCGCTCGAATTGAAGACGGTCGGAATCAAGTAGCCCTCGAGGGCCGGCGAGTCGATGACGACCGAAGGGTTCGACGGCTCCTGATACAGCGGCACGTCGTACTCGGCGCAGGCGTCGACGACCCGCTGCATCTTGTCCTCGGTCATCCCGAGTGTGCCGCCGATCTCGATGGCGTCGGTGCCGGTCTCACAGACGTCGGCGAAGGTCTCGCCGTCGACCAGCGGTTTGTCGGGGTCGATCTTGAGGACGTGGTCCCACTCCGTCCACGGGCGTGTACTCATCTTGCGTGGAGTTGTCTCGTGTGATAATAAAAAGGGTGCGGTGGCCGATCCGTCGGCCCCATCGCGTGCCGCCGCCGACCAAAGGGATAACCGGCTGCCACCCGTAGCTCCATAGATCAGATGGCACACCGACTGGTCGCCTACGCCGACCCCGACCCCGAGGCCGCCGCCGCGGTCGTCGACGGGCTCGGTGAGATTGCCCCCGAACTGACGGTCAGCTACGTCGGCCCGCCGCGAGAAGCGGTAGCACGCTTCGCCACCGACCCGGTCGACTGCGTCGTCAGCGCCTGGATCGAGGCCGACGCCGACCGCGAGACCTTCGTCGAGGCGGTCGACTCACACGCTCCGACCTGTCCGGTGGTATGGTTCACCGACCGGCCCGCGAGCGTCGTCGAGCGCCTCGCGGACCACAGCGAGTACGTCTACAAACAGGGTTGCAAGGGCGAGTACGGCGTGTTGGCCCGTCGGCTCCGGTCGCTGCTCGGCGACGGAAGCGGTGCCACGGGCGAGCCGGAGGACGCCCACGCGCTGTCGGTGCTGGCGTCGGGGGCCGCCGCCCTGTCGGCGGCCGACTCCGAGCGAGCGATCGCCGAGATCGGTATCGAGACGGCCGTCGACGGGCTCGGCTTCGAGGACGCTATCGTCTTCGACTACGCCGAGTCGACGAACGTCTTTCGGCCGTTGGCCCACACCGCCGGAGCCGAAACCAACTTCCCCGGTCTCCCGGCGATCGATGCCGTCCGGACCAGTATCGCCGGTCGGGCCTTCTTCGAGGCCGAACCGATCTCGACTCCCGACATGAGCGATCACCCGGCGGTGACCGATCCCGAGACGCCCTATCGCCGGGCGCTGTTCCTCCCGTTGGGCGAACACGGCGTGCTCTTCGTGGGCGATACCACCGCGGGCACCACGACGGTCGAGACGCTGACAGCCGGCAGACTGCTCGCCGCGCTGCTCACCGCGGCACTCGATCGCCACAGCGCCGACCGGCTGGCGGCGACCCGCGAGGACGCACTCGCCGCCCGGACGGCGGAGTTGGAGGCGCGAATCCGGACCGACGAGCTGGCTCACGAACTGGTCGACGAACTGGTGTCGGCGACGAGCCGCGCCGAGATCGACAGCGCAGTCTGTCGAACGCTCGCGGCGGTCGACCGGTGCCGGTTCGTCTGGATCGGTGCCGCCGAGGGGCGGGACGGTGCCGTCACCCCGCGGACCGCCGCCGGCGAGGCCGGCGACTATCTCGACTGGCTGGCCGACGCCGCCGACGCCACGACCCCGACCGCCGCCGAACCTGCCGCTCGTGCCCTCGCGACAGGGTCGACGGTCTGGATCCCCCGGATCGCCGATGACTGGCAGACTGCGCCGTGGCGGAAGGAGGCGCTGTCCCGCGGCTACCAGTCGGTGCTGAGCGTGCCGCTGGCACACGCCGGGATCAGCTACGGCGTCCTGTCGATCTACGCCGACACGCAGGCGGCCCTTCCGGCCCACACCCGGCGGGTACTCGCCGCGTTCGGTCGTGTTATCGGCTACGTCATCGAGAGCACCGAGACCAAACGCGGACTGCTCGCCGACCACCGAACCGAGATCGAACTCGACATCGACACCGCCGATCCGATCCAGACGCTGGCCGCCGCACTCGATGAACCGCTGACCGTCGAGGGGTTCGTCCCCCAGAGTGAGGGCCGGTCGCTACTGTACGTCGCCGCCAGCGATCTCCCGACGGCAGCCATCGAGGCGGCCGTCGACGACTCCCCGGCGGTCGACACGTTCCGAGTTGTCACCCGGCAGGTCGGGACCACGCTGTTCGAACTCACGGTCTCCGAGCCGGTGGTGGCCGCGACGGTCGTCGACGCCGGCGGGATTCCCTCCCGGATCGCCACCGACGGCCGCTGCCAACAGGTCGTCGTGACGATCCCGCAGTCGGCCGACGTGCGAGCGGTGGTCGACCGCATCACTGCCACCTACCCGTCGTCGACGGTCGTCTCCCGACACGACCACGACGGGGAAATACGGACGCGGGAAACGTTCCAGATGGAACTGTTCGACCGGCTTACCCGTCGCCAACGGGAGACGCTCCGTGCAGCCTACTTCGCTCGCTACTTCGAGTCGCCCCGCGGCAGCACGGGCACCGACGTCGCTCGGTCACTCGAGATCACCCAGCCGACGTTCACTTACCACCTCCGGGCCGCACTCAAGACGGTGTTGACGATGGTCTTCGAGGAGCCACCGTCTCTAGATAGCTAGACCTGATTACCGATTGACTCAATACTGATAGCAGTGATGGTTTTAGTTATACGCTGCCTTCGGTCGCTTGTGGCAGCAGAACGTCGGTGGCTGTCCCGCGCCATCCGCCGGCAGGGGCGCAACCGGACCCGAGCCACGGGCGCCGTTCGGGGGAACGACGACCGGCCACGCCGTCGTTGGGGGACGACGCGTGGAGCGGAGTTGCGACGACACCACCGTACTGCTCGACCACGCCGATCGTCGCCCGCGGTCGACCGACCCATACTGGGGGGTATGGGTCGGCCGGCCGTCCTGCGACTGCCGTACGCGGCACTCCACGCGCGGGCGGATCCGGGCAACGACCCGCCCTGCGCTGTCGGTAGCCCAACAGCTATAGGTTTCTCGATGGTTGTCGACGTATGTCTACCGACGAGCGAAACGTTCTCGGCGAGCCGCTCGATCCCTGTAGCACCGCGCCCGAAACCGGGTTTCTGCGGGATGGCCACTGTCGCCACCTCGACCGCGACCCGGGTCGACACGAGATCTGTGCGGTGATGACACAGGAGTTTCTCGAATACAGCCGCGAGCAGGGCAACGACCTGATCACCCCGCGGCCGGAGTACGACTTTCCGGGGCTCCATCCGGGCGACCACTGGTGTGTCTGTCTGCCACGGTGGCTCGAAGCCCGTGCCGCCGACTGCGCGCCGCCGGTCGTCCTCGACGCAACCAGCGAGGGGGTTCTCGACGAGGTGTCGGTCGACGAGCTACGCGCCCACGAATACGAGCCGTAACCGACGCGTAGCCAGCGACTACCCGTGAGTAGCCACCACCTACCCGGTCAGTCGGCGTCGGCCTGCCAGTTCCGCACCGTGTCGGGGCCGACACCGTCTACTTCCTCGGCCAGCGCGTCGGGATCGGCCTCTTTGAGCGCTGTGACATCGTCGATGCCCGCTGTTTGTAGCTTGTCGGCGGTCTTCTCGCCGATTCCGGAGACGGTTTCGAGTTCCGAGCCGTCGCGTTCGGCCTGAAACTCGCGGTAGTTGCAGATCGGACAGCCCAGCTCCCACGGCTCGTCGCCGCCGTTGTCGATGACGAGTTCCGGCAGCCCGTGTTCCTCGCAGTGCTCGTCGGTGACCTCGATCTCGCCGCGGCGCGGCAGCGGCAGCGAGTACTCGCAGTCCGGATACCGCGTACAGCCGACCAGCCGCGAGCCGTTGCGGAGCCGCTTGATCGCTAGGTCGCCGCCCTCGTCGGCACCGCAATCGGGGCAGTCTCCGATGACGAGATCCTCCTCCTCGTCGGCCTCGTCGGCCTTACACTGCGGACAGCCGTGGGTGAACGTCTTGCGCCCGGCGAGCATTTTGATCTCGCGGAGTTCGTGGTCCTCGCAGGTCTCGTCGAGAATGAGGGGTTTGCCAGTAGAGGGCAGCGGCAGCGTGTAAGTACAGTCGGGGTAGCCGTTGCAGCCCACGAAGTACGAGCCGTGTCGACTCTTCCGCACCAGCAGGTCGTCGCCACACTCCGGACAGGGGCCGAGCGTCTTGTCGGCTTTGAGGGATTTTTGGATGTGGTCGCCGACGTCCTCGCGGGAGTCGGTGAGTTCGTCGAAGACGCGTTCGAGCATCTCCTTGGACTCGTCGGTCACCTCGCTGTAGGCCGTCTCGCCGGCCGCGATCGCCTGCATATCGGCCTCCAGTTGGGCGGTCATCTCCTCGCTGACGATCTGGTCGGCGTACTCCTCGGCGGCCTCGACGACGGCGCGGGCGAGCATTGTCGGCCGCGGCGGGTCGCTCTCGATGTAGCCGCGGTCGTACAGCTTCTCGATGGTGTGGTGGCGGGTCGACTTCGTGCCGATCCCCATCTTCTCCATCGTCTCGATCAGCCGCGACTGACCGTAGCGCCGCGGCGGCTGGGTCTGTTTGTCCTCGATCCGTGTCTCGGTGATCGACAGCGTTTCGCCCGCCTCGACGTCCGGCACGTGGGTTTCTTGCTGATTGAAATAGGGATAGACGTCGTGGTAGCCTGCCGCTACCAGCCGTTTGCCGTTGGCTTTTAGCCGGAGGTCGTCGATGTCGGCCTCGGCCGTGTCGACTTCGGAGACGACCTTGAGGTGCTCCCACGTGGCGTCGTCGGCCACGGTGGCGAAGAAGCGGCGGACGACCAACTCATAAATTTCCCACTCGTCGTCGGAGAGTTCGCCGGGGTCGGGCCGCTCGCCGGTCGGGTGGATCGGGGGGTGGTCGGTGGTCTCCTCGTCGCCGGCGGTCGGCTCGATCTCCTCTGCCTCCAGGAGCAATCGAGCATCATCACCGAACGTCCGGTCATCGAGGAAGGCTTCGAGCAGCTCCTCGGGGTCGAGATCCTCCGGATACACCGTGTTGTCGGTCCGGGGGTAGGTGATGTAGCCCGCGGTGTAGAGATCCTCGGCCATGCTCATTGCCCGCTGGGCCGAGTAGTTCAGCGAACTCGCCGCCCGGATGAACTGGGTGGTGTTGAACGGCGCTGGTGGGCTGTCGGTTCGGGTCCGGCGGTTGACCGAGTCGACGCTGGCGGCGTCGGTCCCGGAGAGTACCTCGTAGACGGCCTCGGCGCGGTCGCCGTCCCAGACACGCTCGGCCTCGTTGCCATCCTCGTCGCGATAGAAGTACTGGGCCTCGAAGCCGCCCTCGTCGGCCTTTTCGAGGTCGGCGAACAGCTCCCAGTAGTCCTCGGGATCGAAGGCGTCGATCTCGCGTTCGCGGTCGACGATCAGCTTCAGGGTCGGTCCCTGCACCCGGCCCACCGAAATGAAATCGTCACCGAGTTGGCGGGCCGACAGCGAGAGGAAGCGGGTGAGGGCCGCGCCCCAGATCAGGTCGATCACCTGTCGGGCCTCGCCGGCGGCGGCGAGATCGAAGTCGAGTTCGTCGGGGTTCTCGAAGGCCTCTTTGACCTCACGGTCGGTGATCGACGAGAAGCGCACCCGGTCGATGTTTACGTCCTCGTTGACCTCCCGGACCAACTCGTAGGCCTCCTTGCCGATGAGTTCGCCCTCCCGATCGTAGTCGGTGGCGATGGTGACGTTGGAGGCCCGCCGGGCCAGCGTGCGGACCGCCGCGACGATGTTTTCCTGGGTGGGCTGTTTCTCAATGGGGGCGTCGATCAACTCGACGGGCTCGACGTCCCGCCAATCGTTGTACTCGCTGGGGAAGTCGACGCCGACGACGTGGCCCGAGAGGCCGATACAGCGTTTGCCACCCCACTTGTAGACGTTGACGCCGCGTTCCCGCTCGACATCGGCGGTCCCGCCGCTGAGGATCTCGGCGATCCGCCGGGCGGCGTTGTCCTTTTCGGTAATGATCAGTGCAGGCCCACGACTCATTGGGGCCGGGTACGCCGCTTTATGGCCTAAACCTTTCGCGCTGTCGACGGACTCCCCCTGCCGGGTTGGCACCCGCGGCTTTTTCCACGCTGGCGGCCTTCCCCCCGGTATGCTCAAACTACTTGTTGGGCTGGTTGGACTGCTCGAAGCGCTGTATCCGGAGCGGTTCATTCGTAAGCTGACCGACCTCAGCTACGAGTACGACGGCGAGGCACCGACACCCAAACCATGGATCGTCACTGCTGCTCGCATCGAGGGGGTCGTGCTGTTGGGTGTGGCGATCCGCGCCGCACTCAAAGCCGACTGTGCCGCAACGGACGACGAAGCGTCGACCGACGTGCAGGACGACGTGACAGTCGACGAACCGGATACCGGCGTCGACCGGATCTGAGCGTCCGTGCGCCGTCCGGCGAGTAGGCGGTGACTACTGCCACCACCGACCCGGTCGACCACAACTCCCACGTACCCGCCGTCCCTACCTACGGCTATGGCACGGCTTCTCGTCGTCGGCGGCAGCGGGTTTATTGGCCAGGCGATCTGTCGGCGGGCGGTCGCGGCGGGCCACGAGGTCCGCAGCGTCTCGCCCAGCGGCCGCCCCGAGGACGCCGCCGGCCGCTGGGTCGACCGCGTCGAGTGGACCAGCGCCGACCTCTTCTCGCCGCACACGTGGCGCGACCGCCTCCGCGGCGTCGACGCTGTCGTCCACAGCGTCGGCATCGCCCACGAGCGCCCACAGGAGGGGGTAACCTTCGAGCGACTCAACGGCGATTCGGCGGTTATCACCGCTTTGGAGGCCGAACGCGCGGGCGTCGACACCTACGTCTTCCTCTCGTCGGCCGCCAACTATCCGACCGCTCGCCGGGCGTATCTCCAGTCGAAACGTCGGGCCGAACGCGCAATCGAGAGCCTCAACATGGAGACGGTGGTGCTGCGGCCCGGTGCGGTCTACGGCCCCGACCAGCCGCACTTCCCCGAGCCGTTCAACTGGCTCTGCAAGATCGTCGACTCGCTCGATCCGCTGGCCGAACGGCTCGGCGAGGCCCGCCCGCTGCCAGTCGGCCGCGTCGCCGGCGTCGCCCTCGATGCGGCGGTCGACCCCGAGGCGCGCTTGTTGACTGTCGAGGATATCGCCCATCCCAACTGACCAGATCTTGGTGTAGTTATATGCCGCCTACCATCCCGATGCAACCGAGGCGTACACCGTGAGCAAGAGTTCGCCGGTCGACATGACGACGGGCCGGATTACCCCCCGGCTCCTTTCGCTGGCGTGGCCGCTCGTGTTGGGCAATCTGCTCCAGACGTTTTACAATCTCGCGGATATGTTCTGGGTCGGCCGCGTGAGCGACGAGGCCGTCGCCGCCGTCTCGCTGATGTTTCCGCTGTCATGGATGTTCGTCTCGACCGCGATGGGGATTACGGCGGCGACCATTGCGCTCGTTTCCCAACACATCGGCGCGGGCAACCGCCGGACGGCCGACCGCGTCGTCGGTCAGTCGGCGCTGTTGACCACGGCGGTCGCGGTCGTGTTGGCCACCCTCGGCCTCGCCGTCCGACGGCCGTTGCTGTCGGCTATCGGCGCGGAGGGACCGGTGTTCGTCGAGGCGCTGGCCTACATCGAGATCATCTTCCTCACCCTTCCGTTGATCTTCCTGTTTTTCGCCTTTCGGGCGGCCCTGCAGGGGGCGGGCGACACCAAAACCGCGATGTGGCTCATGCTGCTGTCGGCGGGGCTCAACGTCGTGATCGATCCGATCTTTATCCTCGGCTGGGGGCCAGTCCCGGCCCTCGGCACCCAAGGGGCGGCGGTGGCGACCTTCATCGCCCGCGGGGCGGCGGTCGTCGCCGGGATCTGGATCCTGTTCACGGGTGGCTACGGCGTCCGGTTACGGCTGGCCGACCTCCGACCGGACTGGGACCTCCAGCGTCGATTGGTCGACATCGGGACGCCCGCGACGGTCGACGGCTGGGCCCGCAGTTTTTCGTCGGTCGTGATGGCCGCCTTTGTCGCCCAGTTCAGCGTGGCCGCCATCGCCGCCTACGGGATTGGCCTCCGGTTGATGTCGGTTTCGTGGACCGTTGCCGGAGCCGTCGGGCAGGCTACTGCGACCGGCGTCGGCCAGAACCTCGGCGCGAAGACCCCCGATCGTGCGGCGGAGGTGGTCCGGAAGGCGACCGCCGCGACGATGGCGGTGCTGTTTGCGGCGGCGGGGCTCGTCGTCGCGTTCCCGGCGGCCGCGATCGGCGTTTTTATCGACGATCCCGCGGTGGTCGCGGAGGGCGTGGTCTTCCTGCGGATCATCGCCCCGTTTTGGGCCTTCTTCGGCGGCGTCATGGTGATCCAGGGCGGCTTCCGCGGGGCGGGTGTGACGAAAGTCGCCATGATGCTGTCGTTCCTCTCGCGGTGGATCTTCCGGGTGCCCGTCGCGCTCGTCCTCGCGTTCGGGTGGGCCTACACGCTCCCCGGCGGGTTCACAATCGCCGCCCTCGACTGGGGTGTGCGGGGACTCTGGTGGGCCTACGCCGTTGGTGCCTTCGCGTCGTTCGTCGTCGCCGTCGGCTGGTTCCGACTCGGCACGTGGAAAGGTGGTGTCGTCGACCGCGATGAATCACCCCCGGCTCCAACCGACTGAATGGGGTCGACCTACTCGGCCAGTTCCGCGCGGAGCAGTTCGTTCACACTGCCGGGATCGGCCGACCCCTGCGACTTCTGCATGACTTGGCCGACGAGGAAGTTCAGCGCGCCGTCCTCGCCGTTGTGGAAGTCCTCGACTGCATCGGGGTTCTCCTCGATGGCCTCGGTGACGAACCCCTCGATCTCGCCTTCGTCGGCCTTGCCGAGCCCCTCGCGGTCGACGATCGTTTCGGGGGCCTCGCCCTCGTCGAGCATCTCCCGGAGGACGATCTCCTCGGCGTTCTTGACGGTGAGTTCCTCGGCGTCGACCAGTTCGATCAGCCGCGTGAACTCCTCGAGGCGGCCCTCTACGTCCGTGATCTCCATATCCCGATAGTTGAGTTCACCGAGCAGGTTGTCGGCGACCCACGTCGCAGCGAGGTCGGCGTCGAAGCTCTCGGCGACCGACTCGAAGAAGTCGGCGACCGACTTGGTGGAGGTGAGCTTCGAGGCCGCTTCGCTGCCGAGGCCGTACTCGCTTTCGAACCGCTCGCGGCGGGCATCCGGCAGTTCCGGGATCGGGATCTCTTCTTTCCAGTGGGACACTTCCAGCGGCGGCAGGTCGGCCTCCCGGAAGTAGCGGTAGTCGGCCTCCGACTCCTTCGAGCGCATCGAGACGGTGATCCCCCTCGATTCGTCCCAGTGGCGGGTTTCGGTCTCGACACCTCGGCCGCGGCGGACGGCGTTCTTCTGCCGGGTGACCTCGTAGGCCAGTGCCTTCTCCGCGCCCTTGTGGCTGGAGATGTTCTTGACCTCGGTACGGTTGGCATCCGCGAGCGCGTCGTCGTCGATCGACCCGTCATCGTCGACCGCCTCGCTATCGACCAGCGAGATGTTGGCGTCGACACGCAGACTGCCGTCGCGGGTCGAATCGAAGACACCCAGATACTCGAGGACGCCTTCGAGTTTGGCGAGGAACGCCCGGGTCTCCTGTGGCGAGCGGAAGTCCGGCTCGGTGACGATCTCGACCAGCGGGGTTCCGGCCCGGTTGTAGTTGATCAGGGTCGCGTCGGCGGTGTCGATACTGCCGCCCTTGTGCTGGAGGCTGCCGGGATCCTCTTCGAGGTGGGCCCGTGTGATGCCGATCGCTCGACGAGTGCCCTCGACGCTGATTTCGAGGCTGCCCTGCTGGCAGATCGGGGCGTCGTACTGGGTGAGCTGGAAGTTCTTCGGGAGATCGGGGTAGTAGTAGTTCTTCCGGTGGAACGTGGTCCGCTCGGGGATGTCGGCCTCCAGCGCCTTGCCGATCTTGACCGCCGCCTCCACCGCGCCCTCGTTGAGCACGGGGAGTGCGCCGGGGAGTCCTAGACAGACCGGACAGGTCCGGGAGTTGGGTTCCTCGTCGTCGTCGGCGGTGGTCGAACAGCCACAGAAGATCTTGGTCGACGTTTCGAGCTGGACGTGGACCTCCAGCCCGATGACGACCGCGTGTTCGGTCGGTTCGACGGCCTGCGCAGTCATTACCCGGGGTTTGCTGCCCGCCCGCTAAAGCCTAACGGAGCGACGGATCACCGGTGGGTCGGTTCGGCGTCGTGTCGCTTCGCGGTCCGGAGTGTAGCACTCGAAAACGGGAGCCAGCCACCGGCGTCGATCCGGGTGAACTGGTGGCCACAGCCGGGGCAGTACGGCGTCTCCAGCATCCCGACGTCGACCGACTGCTCGCAGTGGTCGCAGTCGGCCGTCGAAACATCGTGTCGCAGGGCCGCCTGTGTGAGTTCGACGAGCGCGGCCTGCTCGGCGGTCCGGCGCTGGAGCGGTTCGATCGCCGCCTCGCGGGCTGCCTCGACCTCGTCGAGCCGCTCGTCGAGCCGGTCGGTCGTCGATAGCAGCTGTTCGAAGACCGCTTCGATCCCATCGAGATCGGCTTCCAGCCGGGATTCGAGGTCGTCGTAGGCGGCTTGCTGGCGTTCGACGGCCGCCTCCAACTCCGCCGGCGGGACGGCATCGAGCGCCGACTCGATGGCGGCCGCCCGGCTCTCCAGCGCCTCGATCCGCTCGGCGAGTGGCTCGACCGGTGCCGTCGACTGCGGTGATTCGACCCACTCGAACCCTCCGGTCGTCGGCTCGTCGGCGGTCGAGCGGCGCTCGGCGAGCGACTCGACGGCCTGCTTCAGCGACCGGAGTTCGGCCGCCAGCGCCGCGAGTTCGTCCGCAGAAATCGCCGGCTCGGTCGGCGACTGGCGGCCGTCCGGCACGCCGGCAGTCGACCCCGTAGCCGAGCGGTCGCTGTCGGCGGTGCCATCCAGCAGGCGTCGGTCGGCCGCCTCCGGGTCGGCATCAGCCGCCAGCACGATCTCCGCATCGGTCGCCGTCGACCGACCCCCCCGAGCGGATTTCTTCTGCATGGGTCTGATGTCGCTTAGTAGACATTCCAGTATGATAAAACGTGGTGGTTGTTCAGCCGCGTTGGCCCGCGAGACTACCGTTGTCGTCTCGACCCCGACTCACCGCTCCGATCAGCTGTCCCACAGGTGTCTGACACACATTTATACGTCCGTGGGAACGTTCGTCACACATGACTAATCGAGTCGACGAACTCGAAAGCGAGATCGCAGAGCTTCGCGCCGCCGTCAACGGGTTGACCGAGGAACTCGTCGAGACCAAAGCCCGGGTCCGCGAGTTGGAGGACGCCGCCGAGGCCGACGAGGCCGCCGAGGACGGCTTCGTCGAGGCCGATCCGGTCGACGCCAACGAGACGACCAAAAGCGACGACCACGTCGAGGTCGTCGAGCAGGAACCCAGCGACGAGACCGGCGCGTCGTCATTCGAAGCCGATAACACCGACGAGTCCGAGGCGTCGACAGACGACGAAACCGCCGAGTCCGGCGACATCATCATCGCCTGAGGATCCGCCCTCTGCGGTCGCGTCACACATCCCGGCGGCTCCGGCCGCCGATAGCCTCTCATGCACATCTCAGCGCTCGTCTTGGACGGCTTCAAGAGCTTCGGTCGACCGACGCGTATCCCCTTCTACGAGGACTTTACCGTTATCACCGGCCCCAACGGCTCGGGGAAATCCAACATCATCGACGGCGTACTCTTTGCCCTAGGTCTCGCCCGCACGCGAGGCATCCGCGCCGAGAAGCTGACCGACCTGATCTACAACCCCGGCCACGACGGCGAGGAGTCGACGGGCGGCGGGACCCGCGAAGCCAGCGTCGAGGTGATTCTCGACAACAGCGACGGCACCCTCTCCCGGGAGCAGGTCGTGACCGCCGCCGGCAGCGACCGGATCGGCGACGTCGACGAGATCACGATCAAACGCCGGGTCAAACAGACCGACGACAACTACTATTCGTACTACTATCTCAACGATCGCTCGGTGAATCTCGGAGACATTCAGGACTTGCTGTCACAGGCGGGCATCGCCCCCGAGGGGTACAACGTCGTGATGCAGGGCGACGTCACCGAGATCATCAACATGTCGGCGTTCCAGCGCCGCGGTATCATCGATGAGATCGCCGGCGTCGCCGAGTTCGATCAAAAAAAGGAAGCTGCCTTCGAGGAACTCGACGCGGTCGAAGAGCGGATTAACGAGGCCACGCTCAAGATTGAAGACAAGGAAGAGCGCCTCGACCAACTGGCCGACGAGCGCGAAACGGCCCTCGAATATCAGTCCTACCGTGATGAGAAGGAAGAATACGAGGGCTACCTGAAGGCAGCCGAACTCGAAGAGAAACGCGAGACGCTCGCCGAAACGGAGGCGACAATCGAGGCCAGAGAGGAGACGCTCGCCGAGCGCCAGTCGACGCTCGACACCAAACAGGGCCGACTCACGCGGCTCGAAGACGAACTCGACGAACTCAACCGCGAGATCGAACGCAAGGGCGAGGACGAACAGCTCGCCATCAAACGCGAGATCGAGTCGGTGAAAGGCGAGATCGACCGGCTGGAGGGACGGATCGAGACCGCCGAGGAGCGCGTCGAGGACGCCGAAAACGAACGCCGCAACGCGTTCGTCGAACTCGACCGCAAACAGGAGCAGGTCGACGAACTCGAAGGCGAGATCCGCGATCACAAAGTCAAGAAGGCCTCAATCAAGGGGACGATCCAGACCAAGGAGTCCGAGCTGGCCGAGGTCGAGGCGGAGATCGACAACGTCGACACCGAGTTCGACGAACTGAAAGCCGAACTCGCGGAGGAAAAAGAGCGACTGGAAGCGATCAAATCGGATGCCAACGAGGCCCAACGCGAGAAAGATCGGCTGCTCGACGACGCCCGGCGACGGTCGACCGAGGTCAGCGAAGCGCAGGACGACATCGAAGCCGCCCGCGAGGACCTCCCCGACCTGAAGGCGAAACTCTCCGAACTCCACAGCGAGTTGGACAAAGCCGAAAAGAACAGGGACAAAATCGAGTCGACCATCGAGACGCTACACGAGGAACGGAGCGAGCTGAAAGAAGAACTCGACGAGATCGACGACGACCTCCGGGAGAAGCAGTCGGAGTACGCCGAACTCGAAGCCCGGGCCTCCGATTCGGGCGACACCTCGTGGCCCCGTGCGGTGACGACGATTCTCAACGCGAACATGGCGGGCGTCCACGGCGCAGTCGGCGATCTCGGGAGCGTCGACTCGGAGTACGCGACCGCCTGTGAGACTGCCGCCGGTGGCCGACTTGCGAACGTCGTGGTCGATGACGACGGGGTCGGCTCCGACTGCATCGACTACCTCAAATCCCGGAACGCGGGGCGGGCGACCTTCCTCCCGATATCGAAGATGGACAACCGCAGCCTGCCGCGGCTGCCGAACGATCCGGGCGTCGTCGACTTCGCGCGGAACCTCGTGGACTACGACGCCAAGTTCGAGTCGATCTTTTCGTACGTACTGGGGTCGACGCTCGTCGTCGAGGACATGCAGACCGCCCGGCAGTTCATGGGCGACTACCGGATGGTCACCCTCGACGGCGATCTCGTCGAGCGCTCGGGGGCGATGACCGGCGGCTCCGGCGGCGGCTCCCGATACTCGTTTTCCCACTCCGGCGGCGGCAAACTCGAACGCATCGCCACCGAGATCGCCCAACTGGAGGACAAACGCCGTAATCTCGACTCGGAGATCCGCGAGATCGAGAGCGACATCGACGACGCTCGGGACCGGAAATCCGACGCCACCGAGACAGTGCGCTCCATCGAGACTGATATCGAACGCACGCGCGAGGAGATCGACGACACCGAAGCCGAGATCGAGCGGCTCGAAGACAGACTGGAAGAAATCGAGGCCGAACGCGAGGAGGTCACCGAGGAGATGGCAGCGGTCGACGAGCGGATCGAGGAACTGGAGGCCGACCGCGAGGCGGTCGAGGAGACGATAGCGGAGTTGGAGGCCGAACTCGCCGACTCGAAGATCCCGGAACTCACCGCCGAGGCCGACGAGATCAGAGCCGAGATCGACGACCACGAGGAGCGAATGGACGAGGTCGACGGCCGAATCAACGAAAAACAGCTCGAACTCCAGTACGCCGAGGAGGCCATCGAGGAGCTTCAGGACACCGTCGAGACGGCCCAAAACCGGAAGGCCGAGGCCAAAGACCAGATCACGGAGCTGGAAGCCGAGATCGAGGCCAAAGAGGAGACCCTCGACGAGAAGCGGGCGGCCGTCGAGGAACTCGAAGCCGAACTCGTCGACCTCAAAGCCGACCGCGAGGACCTCAAAGCGACCGTCAAGGAGGCACAGGCCGAGCGTGACGAGGCCAAAGAAGCGGTCGGCGCGGTCCAGTCGAAGCTGGACAATCACCGCGAGACGGTCGACCGGCTGGAGTGGGAGATCGACGAACTGGAGTCGGCCGTCGGAGAGTACGACCCCGAGGCGATCCCCGACCACGAGGAAGTCGAGTCCCGTATCGAGGAGCTGGCGGCGAAGATGGAGGCGCTCGAACCCGTCAACATGCTCGCCATCGAGGAGTACGACGAGGTCGAAGCCGAACTCGACACGCTCACCGAGGGTCGCGATACGCTCATCGAGGAACGCGATGGGATCCGCGACCGGATCGACAGCTACGAGGCCCAGAAGAAGTCGACGTTCATGAACGCCTTTGAGTCGATCAACGACCACTTCAAAAACATCTTCTCGCGGCTCTCGGCGGGGACCGGCGAACTCGTGCTCGAAGACCCGGAGGACCCCTTCGAGGGCGGGCTGACGATGAAGGCCCAGCCGGCGGACAAACCGATCCAGCGACTCGCGGCGATGTCCGGCGGCGAGAAGTCGCTGACTGCGCTGGCCTTCATCTTCGCCATCCAGCGGCACAACCCCGCGCCCTTTTATGCGCTCGACGAGATCGACGCCTTCCTCGATGCCGTCAACGCCGAGCGCGTCGGCGAGATGGTCGACGATCTGGCGGGCGATGCCCAGTTCGTCGTCGTCTCCCACCGCTCGGCCCTGCTCGAACGCTCCGAGCGGGCCATCGGCGTCACGATGCAGGACGACAACTACAGCGCCGTAACCGGGATTCAGTTCGGCGAGGACGACAGCAGCGGGAACGACGGCGATGGGGATGACGGCGACGACCCCGACGCCATCGAGGAGGCGACGGCCGATGACTGATGCCCCGGAGATCGCCGGCGTCGACGGCGTCGGGACGGACGTCTCGCCGCCCGACGAGGTCGACGACGACGAGGTCGAGCCGGTCGAACTCCTCGTACAGTTGGCCAAGGACGGCGAGATCGACCCGTGGGATATCGACATCGTCGACGTGACCGACGCGTTCCTCTCGAAACTCCACGAGACGGATCTCCGGACGACCGCCCGCGCGCTGTTCTACGCCAGTGTCCTCCTGCGGATGAAGGGCGATCAACTCCTCTCGGAGCCCGAGCCCGACGACGACCCCGAACCGGAGCCGTGGGAGCAGGCGATGGCCGACTCAGAGGCGGCCGAGCCGGGATTCGATCCCGTCGACGCCCTCGAAGCCGAGATGGACCGCCGGCTGGAGCGGAAAAACACTCGGGGGTCGCCCGAGACGCTGGACGAACTCGTCCGCGAACTCCGGGAGGCCGAACGCGACAACTGGTGGAAGCGCCGCCGGGAGTACGACACCAGCGACTCCCCGCAGGGGTTCAGCCGCGGCACCCAGACCGTCGACTACCGGTCGGCCGACGACTTCCGGGCCGAGGACGAACCGACCGAAAACGACGTGACCGGCACCACCCACGCCGAGGAGATCGACGACGTGATCGAGGACGTTCTCGCGGTCCTCCAGCCGCAGTTCGACGAGGGGCGGGCGGAGCTGCTGTATAGAGAAGTTCGGACCGCGGGCGGTCGACCGTTCATGACGTATCTCGCCTTGCTGTTCCTCTCGAACCGCGGTCGGATCCGCCTCCAGCAGGACGACCTGTTCGGCGATCTATGGATTCAGGACCCGGAGCAGGTCGAGGCCCCCGATCCGGCGTCCGAACCGACATCGACCGACACCGATCCGGCGTCCGTCGACGCCGACCCCGACGCCGATCCGAAACCAACCGTCGACTGACTGCGCTGGACCCGACCTCTATTCGGCCAGTGTCCACGCGTCGTCGCCGACCTGCTCGATCACGCCGCGACGGACCATCTCGTCGAGGACTTCGTCGAGGCGGTCGGGCTGGGCGGTCTCCATCTCGATCCGGCCGATGTCGTACCACGCGGCGAGTTTCTCCCTGATCGTCGATCGGTCGACGACGTCGGCGTCGACGGTCGACAGCACGCGCTCGATCAGCTCCGAGAGGTCCTCGATGAAGTTCCACGGGTAGACCACCCACGTCCACGTGTCGAGCCGCTCGCCGACGAAGTCCGGCTCGAACCGGCTCGTCTGGAGCAACTGGAGGGTCGCGGTCCGGACGGTCCCGTCGGTGCGGTCGGTGACGTACTCGTAGGCGTGTTCGATCGACCCGCCGGTGTCGGCGATGTCGTCGACGATGAGCACGTCCTTGCCTTCGAGGGTGCCGTCCGGCATGGGGTATCGGACCTGCGGCTCGTCGGCGGTCTCGCCGGTGCCGACGTAGTGTTCCATCTTGAGGCTCGTGAGGTCGTCCAACCCGAGGAAATCGCAGAGACAGCGCCCGGCGAACCAGCCGCCGCGGGCCAGCGCAACGATGACATCGGGCTCGAAATCGGCGGCCCGGACCTCGTCGCTGACGTCCCGACAGCGGGCATACAGGTACTCCCAGTCCGTAACCGTGCAGTTGAACGTCTCGGCGTCGTCCATACGGGCCCTAACAAGCAGGCCGTGTTAAATCGGCTGGAACGCGCCCGTCAGTCGAGATCCAACTCGGTCCGGAGGCGCTCGGCGATCTCGACGGCGGGTTCGTCGGGGTCGTCCTCGCAGGCGATCGGCTCGCGGCCGTCGAACGTCTCGTGGACCATCTTCACGCCGTCCGAGAGGGTATCGAGCCCGTAGCCACCCTCCAGAACGAAGGCGAGGGCAGCGTCGTTGCGATCGGCGATCGTCCGCATTCTGTCGGTCATCAGGCCGTAGCCCTCGGTCGTCACGTGGTGCCGGGAGATTGGGTCGTGTTGGTGGGCGTCGAACCCCGCGCTGACGATCAAGAGATCGGTGTCGAACTCCGCGAGGGCGGGGTCGAGGACTTCGTCGATGATGTGGAGATAGTCGGGATCGCCCACACCGGCCGGCAGCGGCGCGTTGAGCGTCGACCCCTCGCCGTCGCCGGTCCCGCTTTCGTCGACGTCACCCGAACCGGGGTAGATGCCTTCCTCGTGGATCGAGGCGTAGAAGACGTCCTCGCTGTCGTAGAAGATGTCTTGGGTGCCGTTGCCGTGATGGACGTCCCAGTCGAAGATCGCCGCTCGGTCGATCTCGCCGGCGTCGATGAGGCCCTGGGCGGCGACCGCGACGTTGTTGAAGAAGCAAAAGCCCATGGCGTCGTCGCTGACCGCGTGATGCCCCGGCGGTCGACCGAGGGCGAAGGGGGTCTGTCGGCCATCTGCGCCCGCCAGCGCCTCTTCGGCGGCCCAGCGGGCCAGCCCGGCACTCTGTAGGGCCGCCTCCCACGTTCCTTCCGAGGCGACCGTATCGCGGTCCCAGTTGCCGCCGCCGTCGTCGCAGAACTCCTCGAACTCGTCGACGTAGTCGTCGGTGTGGACCGAGGCGACGACCTCGCGGTCGGCGGGTGGGGCGTCTTGGTAGTCGACGCCGTGTTCGTGTTTGAGGGCGCGTCGAATCGCTCGCAGGCGGTCGGCGGCTTCGGGGTGTCGCTCGCCGGTATCGTGGTCCAGACAGACCTCGCTGTATCCGAACTGCATTATTCGAAGAGGGCGAAGTAGGTCTCGATGTCGTCGGCCTGTACGGTGCGTCTATCGGCGTGGCGGGCGAGAGTGACTGCCGCCGCCGCCACGTTGTCGGCGTAATCTTCGAGAATGTCGGCCAGCGCGATCCGGGCGTCCATCGACACCCGGTAGCTGTCGTCGATCTCCAGTCTGGCGATCCGGTCGACCGGTGCGATCGGGAGTTCGAGGTCATCGCGGTCGACGACCTGCTGGACGCCGAAGTCCTCGGCCATTAGGGTCTTGCGGCCGTCGTCGGTTGCCGTTGCGGCTGCCTCGACGGTGAGTTCCGCCCCGTGGCGCTGAATCCGCCGTGCCAACTCCTCGGCAGCGCCGGCGCTTACCCGGAGTGACGCCGCGTTCCGCCTGATAATAGCGTCTACCGGGGCGAACGGCAACTCAACACTCATACCCACATACCTGCGTGTGTGTCGTATAATGCTTTCCGTTACGCGCCGGGAGCCGCCAGCCGTCACGATGTTTCAGTAGGCCGTCGTTAGGATTAAAACAGTTCCTCCGCGTCGATCGTCCCGTCGACTTCCGATCCGCGAACGGTGACCTCCTCGCCGAGTCTGAGCCCCTCGCTGGTCTCGACGCTCCGGGTCTCGCTGCCGTTGTCGAGGATCACCGGCTCGCCGGTCTGGACGACCGTCCCCGTGAACTCGACGGTTTCGCCGCCCCCGCCGTCGGCCGCAGACGTGTCGCCGGTCGACCCCTCATCGGTCGCGGTCCCTTCGTCGGTCGACGGCGACTCGCCGTCCTCGAAGGCCGACAGCCCGCCGGCCGCGGCGGCGGCCTCGGCCTCGCGATCGGTCGTGTGGGCCGGCGCGTCGCCAGCGTCGCCGGTACCGATATCGCCGGCACCGCCGGCGTCGACCGCCGATTCGAGGACGCTCACCGTCGACTGCCAGCCGGCACTGGCTTCGAGGTCGTCCTGCCAGCCGTCTTGGATCTCGGCGTCGGTCACCAGCACCTGGTCGGCGAGTTCGATCTCTTTGTCGGCTTTGTCGCCCCAGAGGGCGACCCGAATGTCGCCCGACTCGTCTTTGAGCCGAATGTTGCGGACCTGCCCTTGGGAGCCGTCGTCCCGGTCGAAGGTGCGTTTCTCGTCGGCCTCGATGACGCCGCCGGCGATGTCGACCGTCTGGCCGATCTCGACGGTGCCGATGTCGGTCGTCTCGGGAACGTATTCGATATCCTTGTCGAGTGGTTCGACCGCCCCACGGGAGCCGACGTGGAGTTCGAGACTCCCGTCGCGTTCTTTGACGTAGCCGTCGACGATCTCGACCGACTGGCCCGATTGGAGGTCTTCAACGCGGTCGGCCTTGTCGTCCCACAGCGTCACCCGAATCCGGCCGGTCGGATCGCCGACCGCGAGGTTCGAGACCCGGCCCTCCGAGCCGTCGTCCCGGTCGAACGTCCGGACCGTCCCCACGTCGAGGATCCGGCCTTTGAGGTTCACATCCGACAGCCCGAGCGTGAGGTCCTCGACGCGGTGGACGTCGAGGACTTCGACGTCGACCTCGGCCTCGGAATCGGGTTCGGCCTTGTCGACGCTGACCTCGACGCCGTTGTAGCCGTCTTTGGGTCGGCCAGCGATCCGGAGCACGTCGCCAACATCGAGGTGGCCGTGCTGCTCGCCCTCTGGGTCGCCGACCGCCGAGATCGCCTGTTGGTCCCACAGTGAGATCCGGATTCGGCCGGTGCTGTCGGCGACCTCCATGTTGACGACGTAGCCGTTTTCGGCGTCCTCGCCGTCGCGTTCGAACTCCCTAAGTTCGCCGATCGAGACGATCTTCCCGAGGAACTTCACCTCGTCCATCCCCGGTTCGATATCGGCGATCCCGTTTACCTCCTCGTCGCGCAGTTCGTGTGCGATGAGCATGGCCGCCGTCTCCTCGTCGGCCAGCCCGCCCATCTGTTCGACCTTGTCCTCGACGGCCTCCCGGAACTCTTCGAGGGGCACGTCGGTGTCGAGGTCGTCGTAGACGTCCGCAATGACACCCATAATATGTTCTCAGGCAGGGCCAGACCGCGCATAAGCGTTGTCCTTGCGCCGGTCGGCCGCCGGTCGACCGGCCGTCTTCACGGCGACTGGCATCGAGGGGTCGACCGACACCACGGCGACTGGTGTCGAGGGGTCGACCCGCGGGTCACGATCGGTACGTATCATACGCCGACTGCCGCGGAATCGAATATAAAGCTCCGGATCAGGATCCGGAATCGGTCACGACGGTCTCCCGACCCATCGCGTCGTCGTGGACGACTTCGACCGCTGCCGGGAGGTCACCCTCGAATTCGAGGGCGAGTTCGTAGCCCCGTTGGACGAGCGCCTGCGTACAGGCGGTTCCGGGATCGCTGCGGTCTTCCTCGCCGACGACGACCCGGAGGCCGCCCTCGATGTCGCTCACCGCCTCGACGACCGGCTCCGCACAGCCGTTGTGGCCGGTGAGACAGCCGGTGACGATGACGCGGGTGCCGAAGTCGACGGCGGCGGTGCCGGAGGCCTCACACTCTCCCGTCGTCATGAGCCTCGCGGCCGTGATGCGGTCGCTGTCGATTACGTCGGTCGGAACGTCTTCGGTCATGGTCTCGTTCGTCGGTTGGTCGGTTCCGTCGGCTGGGTCGTCGGGTTCGCCGGTCGACGATTCCTCGACGGGGCCGTCGACGTCGAGACAGCCGGCCACCCCAGTCAGGGCGACGGCCGCCGCCGTTCGGCAGATCCGCCGTCGATGCATATCCAACGGTGACCGTGGGGCCGTATATGTTTGTGGGCGTCGGCGTTCGGGGCGTGCCGTGTCGACAGCCAGCACGCGGCCGCCGTACCGTAACCGTCTTAAGTCGACCGCGGGTAGCAGAGAGTGAGTCCTGATAGGGTAGTGGACTATCCTCTTGGCTTGCGGAGCCAGGGACCGGAGTTCAAATCTCCGTCAGGACGTTCATTCCTTCGGAATGCTTCGCTTCGCTCAGCATTCGCTCAGTCATTCACGTCCTGACGGGCCCCACGTCGCTTCGCTCCGTGGGACTCCGTCAGGAGATTGTTACTGTCATAATACTGCTGTAGCGAGGTGTCCGTGTCAGTACTCGTTTTTGACTACGCTGGTGTCTGGGGTTCTGGTCTCCCAGTTCGAAGCCACCGATCTGGCGGTGTCGCTTCGGATCTCCTGTTGAGACCGTTTAGAGGCCGAAATAGGTTTCCGCCGCCGCTTGCACGGCGTCGACATCGCGCCGCGGAGCATACACCCCGAGGGTCGTGTTTCGCCACTGTACGTCGACGAGATGCGACGGTGTCGGCGAGATGTCGGAGAACTCCTGTACCCCATCGGCCATCATGATGTGGACGTGTGCACGCTCCCCGTCGGGAAGCGAGGGCAGGTCCACGATGACCTGTTGTGGACTGACGCCGGCGTCGGCTGCGATCCGTGCTTCGATACTGGTCGGCTCCTCGTACTCGCGGGCGATTTCCGAGAGCGTCTCGCGGCCGATCGCGTTCTCGTTGACGTACAGCGCCCGTTTGTAGAGGTTCCGGTTCGCGATTCGGGTATACAACTGCGAATCCGTCTTCGCCGGGATACTTTCGTGGCCCTCGTGCTCCAACAGGCGCGTATGGAGTTGGTAGTCGTCCCACGTGAGAACGTCTTCGGCCGTGTATTCGGTCTCGTCGAGGAACTCGGTCACCGCCCGCCGAAGCATCGCCTCGGCGATACGCGTGGCATGGTGTCCGGCGATGGTCTTCAGCATCCTGAGTCGGGCCGAGAACATGTCCTCGATCGCCTGGACGGCCTTCTTGTCGAAGACGATCCGGTCGTCGTGTGTCCGGGCGAACTTGACGATCGTCCGGACGTCGACGCTGCTGTTCCGAAACCCGGTCCGACGTGCATCCCGTTGCAGATAGTCGAGTCGGTCGGCGTCGATAGCGCCGGCAACGAGATCGTACTTCGTGTCCCCGTGAATGATGTCGATGACGAACTCGGCGTCCGGGGCGTACAGGTCGTCGAGTTCGCGGATGATCCGTTCGGACTGCCGTTCGTGCTCGAATCCCAGTCGCTCCTCGATAACCTCCTCCAAGGCATGGGAGAACGGCGAGTGACCGACGTCGTGGAGGAGTCCCGCAATCCGGTATGCTTGGATCGTCTCCTCGGGAAGGCCCAACGACTCGGCCAGCTCGCCGGCGAGATGCATCACCCCCAGTGAGTGTTCGAACCGGGAGTGTGTGGCGCTCGGATACACCGCGTCCGACAGTCCGAGGTGGGCAACCCGACGCAGTCGTTGGACCGCTGGAGCGCTTATCACGTCCAGTTCCATCTCGTCGACGGTGATGAACCCATAGAGCGGATCGCGGATGTTCTTCATACACCGTCCTATGTCGGTGTTGCTGTAAACCGACATCGGATGGCTGTCCCGTCGACCGGACCGACTGTTTCACTCGGGTCGACAACGGTCCGGATCGTGGGCGAAGTCGCCACCCCGATTTCGCGTTCCGACGCCGCGCGAGCGGCGCAGTCGTCGACGCCTACCACGTCACGCCAGCGGCCAACAGCCCGGCGTCGACGAGCAGGACGACGGCGACGCCCCCGGCGGCCAGCCAGAGCGACCGTGTCGACGCGATCGCGGCCTCGAGGTCCGCAACCGTCGACGCGCCACGGAGGCGTTTGCTACCCACCTCGACGAGCCCCGTCAGCACGAACCATAGCACCAACATCGCGACGACAAGCTGGCCGCGGCCGGTGCCGAACAGCGAGCCGACGGTGTACCCCGTCCCCGCCAGATGGCCGCCGGTCGCCACGAACACCAACGCACTGATGCGAGTCAGCCACGACAGCCTGTTGGAGATCGCCGTCATCGCGTCGGGGGAAATCGTGCCCGCGGTCGACGCCGGAAGTACCGCCCCGACGACGAACAGCACACTCCCCGTCCAGAGCCCGGCGAACAACACGTGTACCACCTGCATCACCGAATCGATCACTGACATGGCCGACGGTTGGACGACGGCCCCATATATTCCGTCGGTCGACGACGTATCGATACGGTATTTGGCAAACATATCTTTCCATATCCAAAAAAAGCGTTTTCACAGCGCCAAGATTTAAGTGGGTGGCGGACGAATGAATAGTTGTTATGAGCGCCCAGAAGACCGTACGACAACAGGCCGACAGCATCGAAGAGTCGGAGGCTCTCCGGCTCGACGAGGAGAAAGCCGAGCAGATCGTCGACGCGCTGAACACCGATCTCGCCAACGCCTACGTGCTGTATCACCAGCTCAAAAAGCACCACTGGAACGTCGAGGGTGCGGAGTTCCTCGACATCCATGTCTTCCTTCAGGAGGCCTACGAGAACCTCGAAGAGGGCGCAGACGAGATCGCCGAACGCGCCCAAGCCATCGGCGGTGTCCCGGTTGCGGGGCCAACCAATCAGGAGGAACGCGCGACTATCGAGTTCGAGGGTGAGGACGTCTACGACATCCGCACCTCGCTGGCCAACGATATGGAGGCCTACGGCGACATGATCGAGGGGATGCGCGACCACATCCAGCTGGCGGCCAACCTCGGCGACCCGACGACCGAGCACCTGCTCAAGGAAGTCCTCGTCAAACTCGAAGAGGACGCCCACCACATCGAGCACTACCTCGAAGACGACACGCTCGTCTTCGAATCGTCGACGCAGTAGCCGGCGCGGACTCCCTACGATCCGGACCCCAGTTTCTTTCGAAGATCGTTCGCCGTGAGCGCGCCCTGCACGACGTAGGAGACCCCGCTGTATTTCGGCGCGACCAGTGCCGTACCGAACAGCAGTGCCGCCCGCCGGGTATCGCCGCTCCGCTGGGCATGCCCCGCTTGGACGAGCAGCGACGCGACGTTCAGCTTTTTCAAGTTGCTCTCGTCGAGGAGTTCTTGGACCGTGGGAGGCTGGTCGGTCATAACACCGTATGCGACGCGTCGACGAGCTAAAAACAGCGGCATTTCCTGCCGGTAGTGACTCTCAATCGGTTCGAGGAATGGCGTAGGCTCCGGCGACGAGGAACACGACCGCGAGCGCCGCGACAACCGCGAGGTCGCCGAGATACGGCTCGCCCGCCGCGGGCGCGTAGGTGATCGCCCGCACGCCACGGGCGAAGTAGGTCAGCGGCGACAGCGCGACCAGCGGGCCGAACCACTCCGGCAGCTGTTCGAGCGTGATGAACGTATCCGAGAGGAAGAGCAAGGGCAGGGCGATGGTGTTGCTCGCGGCGATCACGCCGTCTTGGGTGTCGGCAACCCGGCCCAACACCGCGCCGAACCCACAGAACAGCAACACCGCCAACACGACGAACGGGACGAGCATGACCAGCGAGTTCGACACCGCGATGGTGGCGTCGGTCAACAGCAACACGAGCCCGAGGATGAGCAGGCTGGCCAGCCCGATGATGGCGACGTTGACGATCGTGTGGGCCGCGAGCCACTCCCCCCGGGTCAGCGGGGTGGTCGCCAGCTTCTCGAAGCGGTTGTCGTCGCGGTGGCGAGCGATCTCGCTGCCGACCCGCGACAGCGGCGTGAACAGCACGACCGTCGCCAGATAGCCGGGGATGTAGTAGGCCGCCGGCTCCGCGAAGAGGCCGCCGTCGGTCGGCTGGGTCCGGACCAGCGCGCCGAAGATCACCACGAGAATCACCGGGAAGAAGAACGTGAAGAACACCGCGGTCCGCCGCCGGAGGAAGGAGTGCCATGCGGCGACGGCCTCGGATCGAATCCGCCGGCTACGACTCATCGGTCACCCCCCGCGACTGCGCCCTCGTCGGCCTCCTCGCTGGCCCCCTCGGTCAACGCGGTCGCGCCGGGCGTCGATACGCCTTCGAAGCGCTCGCCGGTGAGCTGGAGGTAGACGTCCTCCAAACTCGGTTCGGTCCACGTCAGCGAGTCGTAGCCGATATCCGCCGCCGCCAGCGCGCTGACCGCCTCGCCGATCTCGACCGGCGAGACGCCGTCGACGACGACCTCGTCGGCGGCCGCGGTCGCCGCGAAGCCGGCCTCGCGGAGGGGGTCGACCGCCGACTCGCTGGCGGCCGTACCGATGACGAGCCGGCTGCGGCCGCCGTGGTCGGCGATCAGGTCGGTGGGCGTGCCGACCGCGACGAGTTGGCCGTCCTGCAGCAGCCCCACACGGTCCGACAGCCGCTGGACCTCGGCCATCGAGTGGCTGGTGAGCACGACGGTCGTCCCGCCGTCGGCCAGCGACTCCAGGAGCTCCCACAGTGCTCGCCGCCCGACGGGATCGATGCCGGTGGTCGGCTCGTCCAAAAAGAGCAGATCGGGGTCGTTGACCAACGCGGTGGCGACACAGACCCGGCGCTGTTGGCCGCCCGAGAGCGTCTCGTACCAGCTGTCGGCCGTCTCGGCCAGTCCCACGTCCGCGAGGACGGCATCGGTCTCGCGGGCCGAATCGTAGAGTCCGCCGTAGTAGTCGACCAACTCGCGGGCGGTGAGCCGCGCGGGCGGCGAAAACGACTGCGGGAGGAGTCCGATCCGGTCGGCGTCGACCGTCGTCGGCCCGCTGCCGAACACCCGGATCTCGCCGTCGACCGGCGTCGTCCCGGTGAGTGCCCGTATCAGCGTGGTTTTGCCGGCCCCGTTCGGCCCGATCAGCCCGAACACCTCGCCTTCGGCCACCGTGAGGTCGACCCCGTCGAGGGCGACGGTGTCGCCGTAGCGCTTTGCGACGTCGGTGGCGACGACAGCCTCATCCATACCCCATCTGGGGACGGTTTCGGCCTAAGAATTCCGCTTCGCCCGTCCGATCACCCCCTGAGAGCCGAACCAGCTATACTACTGGATTACAAAGGGGGGAGTGATGGACCGTCGGGGGATCCTCTCTACTGTCGGCCTCGTCATGCTGATCGTCATCGTCGTGGCGATCAGCTTTACCGTCAGCCTCGCGATTTTCCTGTAGCTGCGGGTTCCCTCCGGGGCGGATCTCACAGTGCCGTCCATCGACCGACTCGTCGACCTGTGTTCCCACGTCCCTCACCAGTGGGGCGGCTCCGGGTTGTGTCGGCACCGTCAAACCCACTGCGTCCCAGCCGAAAAGACTGTACGACCGCCCTGAAAGGTACGACTGTGGTACCGTGACCGATCGCGGGAATCGTCATCCCGCCGGACATCCGCCGCTCCGTCGACAGCCACGTCGCTGCCGAACATCTACGGGAAGCCGGCGGCTTCCTCCACTGTGCCCGCCGCGGGGACCGCCTCTATGCGACCCATCACGTCCCGCTGTCGAACGACTCGCCGACCCCCGAGCGCCCGTCGACCGGCAGCGACGCCCTCGTTTTATCGGTGGGTCTCTCCGTAACAATCACCGCCGACGGCGTATGGCTTCCCGAGCTTCCCACATCGAGGACACGTGACCGTTGTCGGGCTAACAACCCCTCCAGGATCCACGAAACCACGGTCTCTCAAGCAGTGATCGTGGATGTACGCGTTACAGTTGGAACAGTTCTGACCGTTACTACCTGTGACGTTGTCACCACACAACTCACATAGACTGCTTTCGGAGCTTACCATTCCCATTGTGCCCCGTGGTACCGTGACACGCAGCTTTGTAACGCGGACCCTAGTAAATATTAATTATATTTGGGTTTCAGACACGGAATCTATTGAGTTCAACCGATAGTAAAGGTCCGCCTAACCCTCCGTTTCAGGCCTACAAACCTACCAGAACGGATGCGAGTTATGAACAGTCGACGTCGCCTGACTACCGGAACCGCTCTTCCAGACAGACTTTGACGATCGATTTGGCGATCGCCGCCCCGCCCTGAATCGGATCGAGTTTGGTCTCGCCGGCCCGCTCGCCGTAGGCGATCGGCTCCTCGCGGATCTCGTAGCCCCGCATCAGGGGCCGAATGAGGAGTTCGGCCGATAGCCCGGTGTTTTCGGTCCACTCGATCGACTCAACCACTTCGCGCCGGTAGGCTCGCATGCCGGTCGTGGTGTCGTGGACCCGCGTCCCCATCAGCACGCTGGCGATCGCGGCGAAGGCCTGATTCCCGAAGCGGTTGAAGCCGGGCATCGCCTCTGCGCCATGGTAGAGCCGGTCGCCGCTGACGACGTCCGCGCCGTTGTTGATCTCTTCGAGGAACTCCGGGAGCTGCTCCATCGGATAGGTGTCGTCACAGTCAGTTGTCACGACCACCGGGCGGTCGGGCGCACTGATCGCCGCGCTGACGGCGACGCCGTACCCCTGTGGCTCCTGTTCGATCACGCGTGCGCCGTGTTCGCGGGCGATTTCGGGGGTTCGGTCCGACGACCCGTCGACACAGACGACTTCGGCCTTCCCGTCGGTGACGTCCTGAATATCGGTAATGACCTTCGCAACCGCGGCCTCCTCGTTGTAGGTGCCCATCACGACGCTCAGGTCCTCGAACGTGTAGGGACCCATCTCTTCGGTCGACTCCTCGTCTACTGCCGCACCGTTCGTCCGCGCGTCGACCCCCTCGGGGTCGCGCCCTGCAACCTTACTCATTACTGGCCGTTTCGGCTGCGATGGTTTATACTTTTAGGTTTACCTAAAACAGTGTGTTTTGGACGACAGAACCACTTACTCGCCGCGGAGGGCGGCGTCGACGCTCTCGGCACACCGCAGCGCGAGGGCGGCGATCGTCAGCGTGGGGTTCATCGCGCCGCCGGTCGGGAAGACCGAACTGGAGGCGATCCAGCAGTTGTCGAGATCGTGGGTCCGACAGTCGGCGTCGACCACGCTCTCCGTCGGATCCTCGCCCATTCGGGTCGTCCCCATGTGGTGGTAGGCCGGGCCGGTGTCCTCGGGGCCGACCTGCCAGGTGATCTCCGCGCCCAACTCGTTCAGGATGCGCTCTTGGATCTCGTTGGCGCGCTCGATCGTTCGGAGGGCACGGTCGTCGACGGTCCAGTGGACTTCCGGGACGGGGTTGCCGTGGGCGTCCGTTTCGTCGCGGTCGAGGCCGATGGAACTGTCCTCGCCGGGGATCGATTCGACCAGCGCGCCCATCCCGATGTGGGTTCCATACTCGCCGCGGAGTCGCTCCAAGAGGTCGTCACCCCAGTCGTCGCCCGTCAGTGCTGACTCGACCGGCGAGGGGCCGGCGTAATTGAAGAACTCCAGTTTGAACGGGCCGACCTCCGCGTCGGCCTCGTCGTAGAACTGGTGGGATTCGCTGGTGAGAAAGCCGATATGGCCCTGTCGAGTGGGCTCGTCGAGCAGGCCACCGGTGCCGGCGAACAGGTGGTCCATGAAGAATTTGCCCACAGTACCGCTGGAGTTCGCCAGTCCGTCGGGATACTGTTCGGACTCCGAGAGCAACAGCAGTCGTGGTGTTTCGACGCCGCCCGCTGCGATCACGAACCCCTCGGCCTCCTGTCGGTACTCACCGTCGGGCGTGGCGTACTCGGCGGCGGTGATCGACTCCGCGTCGTGGGCGAGTCGACCGACGACCGCGCGGTCGATCACGGTCGCCCCCGCTTCCTCGGCCCGTTCGATGTGGACTGTCGCGTCGTATTTGGCTCCGGAGGGACAGACCGGCTGGCAGGTGCCGTACCCCACACACCCGCTGCGACCGTCGTAGGACTCCGAGTTCCGTGCATTCGGGACCGAGTGCATGGCGATGCCGAGTTCGTCGCAGGCTTCGGCGAACAGCGAGTCGCTGTAGGAGGGCTGGAACTCCGGCATCGGACGGGGCGTCTCGCGTGGTGGTGCGAAGGGGTTGTCGCCGCCCGCCACGCCCAACTCGCGTTCGGCCGCCGCGTAGTAGGGGCGGAGGTCCTCGTAGTTGATCGGCCAGTCGACGCCGATCCCACGCTCGCTCTGTGAGTTGAAATCGGCCTCGTGGAGCCGCATCACCATCCCCTGCCAGTGGAGCGTCGAGCCGCCGATCCCCTTGACGCGGGCGTGATTGAGGGGATAGAACCGCTCGCCGTCGTTCGAGTGGGCGTCGCGTTCGGGGTCGCCGTCCCAGACCGCGGGCCGGTCGTAGAACGGCCGGATCGCACGCTCCTGTCTGGCCAGTCGGTCGCTCGGATCGAACCGTGGGCCGGCGTCGAGAACGACCACCTCGTGGCCGGCCTCGGCGAGCCGACTGGCCACCAGCGCGCCCGCCGGCCCCGCACCGATCACACAGACGTCGCAGTCCGTGACCGGCGTCCGGTCGGTCGACGCCTCGCTCCCGACGTTCTCGGCGGGGCTCACGCCGTCGGCCCCCGCTGGTAGCTGTCGAGCCCGCCGGCGTGGCCCTGTGGGTTCTCGATCCCGACGAGTTCGCCGCCGGTCGGCGAGCTGTAGAGGGCCAAAAGTAGCTCGTTGACGATGTAGTAGCGGATCCGTTCGGCCGGCGTCCCGTCTGGATCCGGATCGGCCGCGCCCGCGCCGGTCTCCCGGAGCAGCGAGTCGCGGTCCTCGGCACTGAGTGCGGCCACGTTCCCGTCGTACCACGCCTCCGCCCGCGTTTCGAGGGCGTCGACGGCATCGCGGACCCCCGCGGCGTGGGGGCCGTCGTCGAGTCGCCCCGCCAGAAAGGTCCCGACGAACTCGTCGATCCCGTCGACTGCCGAAGGGTACAGCACCTCGGCGGCGGCGACCAGTGTCTCCCGGACCGCCGCCTCCTCGCCCCCGTCGTCCCCATCGCCGTCGGGGGACCCTTGGAGACAGCCGGCTGTCGCAGTGCCGGCCCCCAGCGCGCCGAGGGCGGCCACCGCGTCCCGTCTCGAAAGCTCCATGACCGGATTAGGCAAACCTAAAACTTATATCCGTTGGAACTGGATCGTCGGCCGACAGTCGCGGCTCGAATCCGACAGGGGTAACCCGGCCGCCGGTCGACTCCCGGCTACAACCGTGCCGACGTCCCGCTCTCCGAGCCACCGTCCACCGTTCGACAGATGACACGCTTCGATCGACTCACGACCGACGCGTCGGATCCCGACGCGAGATCGCTCGGGCTGACGCTGCTGGCCGGCGCGGTCGCCGCCAGCATGCTCGTCCCGCTGACGTGGCTCCTCGTCGAGGTCCTGCAGGTCGACCCCGACCGGGCCAGTCAGCTACTGGTCCAGCCGTCGACCGTCGAGACCATCGTCAACAGCCTGCTGTTGATGGGTGGGGTCACCGCGCTCTCGGTGGGGATCGGCGTCCCGCTGGCGTGGCTGACCGTCCAGACGGACCTCCCGTTCCGGCGGTTCTGGTCGATCGTCGTCGCCCTGCCGCTGGCGGTCCCGAGCTATATCGGCGCGTTTACTTTCGTCTCGGCGTTCGGCCCCCGCGGGGAGTTCCAGTCGATCCTCCAGCCGCTCGGCATCGAGCGCCTGCCGGAGATCTACGGCCTGCCCGGCTCGATCCTCGTGATTACGCTCTACACCTACCCCTACGTCTATCTCACCACACGGGCGGGGCTGGTGTCGTTCGACACCTCGCTGCTCGAAGCGGCCCGAAGCCTCAATCACGGCCGCCGGGAGGCCTTCCGCCGGGTGACGTTGCCGCACATCCGGCCGTCGATCGCCGCGGGCGCGCTGCTGGCGGCGCTGTATGCGGTCTCCGATTTCGGGACCCCCGCGATCATGCGGCTGCCGGTGTTTACCCGGCAGATATTCGTCGAGTTCAACGCCTTCAATCAGGACTACGCCTCCCTGCTGTCGCTCCAACTGTTGGCGGTCGTGGTGGTCGTCCTCACCGTAGAGTCGCGGATCCGACCGAACGACACGGTCCACGGCGACGGGGCCGGCGATCGATCCGGCGGGCCGGTGATCGAACTCGGGGTCTGGCGGTGGCCCGCAACCCTCCTGCCGGCGTCGGTCGCCGGGCTGGCGCTGCTCGTCCCGATCTGGATCCTCGGGCTGTGGCTCGTGACCGCTGATCTGGCCGCCCGCCCCGAACTCGCGCTTCGTCTAGAGTACGTCACCAACTCGGTGTCGGTCGCGAGTGCGGCGGCACTGCTGGCGGTGCTGGCGGCACTCCCGGTAGCCTACCTCGCGGCCCGCGACGACTCCCGGCTGGCGTGGCTCTTCGAGCGGTCGACCTACGTCGGCTTCGCCGTCCCGGGGATCGTGCTGGCCCTCGCGTTAGTCTTCTTTGCGACCGGCTACGAGACCGCCGACATCCCCTTCGGGCCCGAACTCTACCAGACCCTCCCCCTGCTCGTGTTCGCCTACGTCGTCCGGTTCATGCCCCAGGCGGTCGGCTCGATCCGGACCTCGACGCTACAGGTCGATCCGAAACTCGTCGAGGCTGCCCGGAGTCTCGGTACCTCGCCGACGGTCGCCTTCCGGAAGATCACCCTCCCGCTCGTCGCCCCGGGGATCGTCGCGGGGGCCGCTCTCGTGTTCCTGACGACGATGAAGGAGCTCCCGGCGACGCTCATTCTCCGGCCGACGGGTTTCGAGACGCTCGTCACCATCGTCTGGCGGGCCCAGTCGGCCGCCTACTTCCAGTATGCGGTGATCCCGTCGGTGCTGCTGTTGGTCGTCTCTGGGCTCTCGATGGTCGTCATTCTGCGGCAGGACGGCAGCGGCCACTAGGGGCGCCCGCCGAGTTCGACCGTGACGGTCTCCCGGCTGCCCGCCCGCACGACCTCGACGTCGACGCTCTCGCCGGGTTCGGTTTCGAGGGCGATCTGTCGCAGGAGGTCGTGGTCGTCGCCGATCCGGCTCTCGTCGACGCGGACGATCACGTCGCCGCCGACGGGCACGCGCTGGCCGTCGACCGTTTCGGCGCGCTGTGGGCCGCGAAGCAGTCCGGCGGCCGGCCCCTCGGGGTCGACGGCGACGACCGCCGCGCCGCTGGTCTCGCCGAGGTCGTTGGCCGCGGCGATCGCCGGCACCACGGTTCGGGTCTCGACGCCGAGATACGGATGGGTGTAGTCGCCCGACGCGATCAGCGCGGGGACGACCCGGTCGACGATGGCCGCCGAGACGGCGAAGCCGACGTTGTCGGCGTCGGCGCGGACGGTGTTGACGCCGATCACGCGGCCCTCGGCGTTCAACAGTGGGCCGCCGCTGTTGCCGGGGTTGATCGCGGCGTCGGTCTGGATCCCGTCCGGCACGAGCGGCCCGCTCGGCAGCCGTAAGGCCCGGTCGACGCCGCTGACAGTGCCGGTAGTGATCGTCCCCTCAAGGCGGAGCGGCGAGCCGATGGCGACCGCCGGCGCTCCCTGTCGTGGGGGCTCGGCGGCCGTCGACAGCGGGGTCGCCGATGCCGGCGGCTCCTCGATTTCGAGGACCGCGAGGTCGGTCCGCCGGTCGACACCGACGACGCTCGCCCGCCGCCACTCGCCGCGGGCCCCGAACTTCACGTCGACGGTCCCCGCGCTGTCGATCACGTGGAAGTTGGTCACGAGGTGGCCGGCGTCGTCGTAGACGAACCCCGAACCGCTCGAACTCCCCGACTCGCCGACGACGTACACCGTGACGACCGAGTCGATCGTCTCCTCGTAGAGTCGCTGGCTGTCGATCGGGACGGGGGCCGCGTCGTCTGTAGAGGGATCGTCGTCGGGAGCCGGCTCCTCGTCGGCCGCCCCGCCCGTGCCGGTACAGCCGGCCAGCGCCGCCGCCCCGAGGAACCCCCCGGCCCCCCTGAGCACCGCCCGCCGGCCGGTCGACCCGCTGTCGTGTGCTGTCATCTAGCCCGTTCGACGGATCCCACACTGATAAGATCACCAGACGGTCGAGCAGTCGTGACAGTCGGCCGGTCGCGTCGTCCGGGCGAGTCCGCCTCATCGGTCGACACACACCCCCATGCTCGACGGAAGCCACAAACCATTTATTTTGCCTAATGAGATGTAATTACACGATGAGCGCCGATTTCCCCGACTACCTCGACGTCGACTACACCGACGGCGAGGGCGAGGAACCGACGGACTACCCGTCGCTGGAGCACAAGATCGAGAAAGCCATCGAGGTCACCAAGACCGGCCTCGAACAGTACGACAACCCCGCGGTGATGTGGACCGGCGGCAAGGACTCGACGCTGACGCTCTACTTCATCAACCAGGTCGCCGATAAGTTCGGCTACGAGAAGCCGACGGCGGTCTTCATCGACCACTATCAGCACTTCGACGAGATCACCGACTTCATCGAACACTGGGCCGACGAGTGGGACATCGACCTCGTCTACGCCCGCAACGAGGACGTCGGCGCCTACGCCGACGAACACGGTCTCGAACCCGGCGACGACATCCCGGTCGACGCACTGTCGGAGCACAACCAGCACCACGTCCGTGAGATCCTCGAATACGAGGAGGACTCCTTCCCGTTCCTGCTGGACACCTACGTCGGCAACCACCTGCTGAAGACGGTCGCGCTCAACGACGCCCTCGAAGCCCACGACATCGACGGCGTGATCTCGGGTGTGCGCTGGGACGAACAGGAGGCTCGCGCCGACGAGACGTTCTTCAGCCCCCGACATGATCCCGACATCTACCCGCCCCACGACCGCGTTCAGCCCATCCTCCAGTTCGACGAGCGCGACGTCTGGGACGTCTTCTGGAACTACGTGGTTCCGGATACGGTCGAGGCCTTCCCCGAGGACGGCTACGTGCCGGAGTCCGCCGAGGATCTCCCCGAGGGTGTCGACCAGTCGGACGTGCCGATCTCCCCGAAATACTTCGCCGGCTTCCGGAGCCTCGGCAGCGAGGTTAGCACCGAAAAGACGACCGACGAGCCAGCGTGGCTGCAGGATCTCGCCAACACGACCGAACGCGCCGGCCGGGCCCAGGACAAAGAGGACCTGATGGAACGGCTGCGCGATCTCGGCTACATGTAGGCCGCGGCGGCGAGCGCGACGGCGCGGTGTACGAACCGACGCTGCTGGCGGACGTCCTCCACGACGCCCGGATCATCCACGAGGAGCAGTTCGGCCCGGTTGCCGCCGCGACGAGTTTCGCGGCGGAAGACGAGGCCATCGATCTCGCCAACGCCGGCGACCTCGCACTGGACGCCTCGGTGTTCACCACCGACCACGACCGCGCCATGCGGGTCGCCGAGGCCGTCGACGCCGGTGGCGTCCGGATCAACGGCGCACCCTCCCACGGGCTCGGTGACGTCCCCTACGGCGGCAACGGGGCCTCGGGAACCAACCGCGAGGGGGTCCACACCACTATTGAGCAGATGCTCCGGACGAAGTCGATTATCCTCTGATCGACGGCTGCACGCGACGAAAACGGTATGATCCGGGCAGGAACCCGAACCACCAACACGTTTACAGACCCACTAGATCGATCCGTTTGAGGTGCGTACCTCACGAATAGTTCTCTGCCACGGTTCAAATAGCTTCGTTAGTATCACAGCAGATAATCGGGGGAGAGGGTTTAATTAATTGTTGAACGTCAAGTCAATCAACGTCTGTTACCCACACAGACTATACACACATGTTCAAACCAGACAACCGAGGTCAAGTCGGCATTGGCACACTGATCGTGTTCATTGCCATGGTCCTCGTGGCGGCGATTGCAGCGGGCGTTTTGATCAACACGGCCGGGCTCCTCCAGACGCAGGCCGAAGCGACCGGCGAGGAGACCCAACAGCAGGTCAGCGACCGGCTCCAGATCCAGAGTGCAACAGGAACGGTCGGTGATTCGGACCCGATAAACGTGACTGAGATAAACATTACCGTGACCAAGACCCCGGGCGCTGGTAATATTCAACTCGAAAACGTGACCTACGAGTTCGTCACGAACGATGCGGTCAACACGGATGTCGTCGACCCGAGTTCCGACATCAAATACATCGTGAACGAAACAAACGATAACGTCATTACCGATCGTAGCGATCGATACATCCTGTCGTTCGACACCGCGACACAAGTCGGTGAGGATGGCGTGAAACTCCAGGGTGGCGATACGGTAACGGTGACGCTGACGACCGCTCAGGGTGCCTCGACGATCAAGGAACTCCGCGTTCCCGACTCGCTGGTCGATCGCAGTGCAGTGAAACTGTAGACGCGCGTTTCGATTCCGTTTTTTTCGCGGCCGCTCGGTGCCCCACAGTCCGTGGTCGACCCACACATGTGGGTTCCGCGATTCGCACCGCCAGCCGGCTGTCGGCCGTAGCGAGCGCCCGCCGGCCGACGGTCGGGACCCAAAGCCGTATTATCCCTGCCGGTCTCCGGTGTGGTATGACAGACACGTGGGTCAGCCTCTTTTCGGGCGGCAAGGACTCCTCGTGGGCGCTCTATCGGGCCTTGGAGGAGGGACTGGACGTGAGCCGGCTGCTGACGGTCCACCCCTCCGAGGAATCCTACATGTACCACGTCCCGGAGACCCAACTGGCTCGGCTGGCCGCCGAGAGTATCGGGATCGAACTGGTGGAGGTCGAGCCGGGCGATCTGGCGGCCGCCGAGGCGGTCGACTCCGCCGCACAGGGCGACGCCGAACTCGAACCGCTGGAGGCGGCGCTCACCGACCTCGCCGAGGAGGTCGACCTCGCGGGAGTCACCGCTGGAGCCATCGAAAGCGAGTTCCAGACCAGCCGGATTCAGGGGATGTGTGACCGGCTGGGGATCGATCTGTTCGCGCCGCTGTGGCAGCGCGATCCCGACGAACTCGCCGCGGAGATGTTGGAGGCGGGCTTCGAGATCACGATCCTCCAAGTCGCGGCCTACGGCCTCGACGAGTCATGGCTCGGCCGACCCCTCGACGCCGAGGCGATCGAGGAGCTCCGGGAACTCAACGCCGAGTACGGCGTCCACCTGCTGGGGGAGGGCGGGGAGTTCGAGACCTTCGTGACGAACGGTCCGCACATGGATCGGCGGATCGACCTCGAATACGACACCGAATGGCACGGCGACAGCGGCCGGATCCGGATCACTGACGCGCGCCTTGCGGAGTAGTCGACCGGCAGGCTGAGGACGCTGGCGGCCCTCGCATCGGTATGGCCGACGCCTACTGCCGGCGCTGCGGCGAGGCCCTTCTGGAGAGCGTCGTTGCCACCGAACAGCGGGCCTGCTGTCTCAACGCCACGCCGATCGTCGGTATCTGTCCGACCCACGGCCCGCTCGGGCCGCACCATGTCGTCGACACGGCTGGCGACGCCCGAAACCCTTAGCCGATGGCGTCCCTCCCGGCAGATATGACAGCTCCACTCGACGGACAAACCGCGATCGTGACCGGAGCGAGCTCCGGTATCGGGGCGGCGACCGCCCGCCAGCTCGCCGCCGCAGGCGCGAACGTCGTGCTGGCGGCCCGCAGCGAGGACCGCCTCGACGAACTGGCCGACGAACTAGCGGCCGACTACGACGCCGAGACGCTGGCGGTCCCGACCGACGTCCGCAAGGAGTGGGCCGTCGACAGTCTGCTGACCGAGACGGTCGACACCTTCGGCGGGATCGACGTCCTCGTCAACAACGCCGGGCTCTCCCGCGGCAGCGACGTCGCAACGATGGACACCGAGGACTACGAGGCGATCCAGGAGACCAACGTCGACGGCGTCTTCTACACGACACGGGCGGCGATCCCCCATATCCGCGAGCGGGAGGGCCACCTGATCTTCGTCGGGAGTTTCGCGGGTGAGTATCCCCGGTCGTTCAACCCCGTGTATGCGGCCTCGAAGTGGTGGGTTCGGGGGTTCGCCAAGAGCATCGCCGCGCAGGTCGGCGACGACGGCGTCGGCGTCACCGTGGTCAACCCCGCCGAGGTCCGCTCGGAGTTCGAGTCGACCGACGGCCGGTCCTTCGCGGAGGTCTTCGAGGCGGGCGAGGCCAGCGAACCGAGCGAGGTCGCCGAGGCGATCGTCTTCGCGGCCACCCGCGAGGGATCGAGTATCAGCGAGATCGATATCAACCGCCGGGACAAGTTCGCCGACTCGTTTTAGCTGATCACAACGGTGATCAACGCCGGGCCCCGAAGGAGGAGACGACGGATGGAGTATATTTACACCGGGACTGCACACGAGGCGCTGGTCGACGCCTACCGCGAGGACGACGACCGGTTCGGGACGCACTGTCGCTCGGATTTCCCTACGCGTGAGCCCCCTATTGAGGAGGTCGGCATGCTCCGGCGGCTGTTGTTTCCGGGCTGCTGGAACGCCGCCGAGTTGGTCGACGACGAAGCGGCCGTCCGCGAGGCGTTCGACGCTCTCGGCGAACTGTTCTGCAAGGGGATCCAGCCCTACGCGTCGGCCTGCCTCTCGGATACTGTCACCGCGGTCCTCGACCGACTGCCCGAGATCCGCCGGCTGCTGAAACGCGACGTCGAAGCCGCCTACAAGGGCGATCCGGCCGCCACGAGCTACGTCGAGATCGTCCGGTCGTACCCCGGCCTCGAAGCCGTGATGGTCCACCGCGTGGCGAACGCCATCTACCGACAGGGCGAGGGGGCCTACGCCCGCGAACTCGCCGAGGCCGCCCACCGGTCGACCGGGATCGACATCCACCCCGGCGCGGAGATCGGCGAACACTTCTTTATCGACCACGGCAGCGGCGTCGTCATTGGCGAGACCGCCACCATCGGCGACTGGGTCCGCATGTATCAGGAGGTCACCCTCGGGGCGCTCCACTTCGAGGAGGAGGAAGACGAGGAACACGCGCTGAAAAAGGGGTACAAGCGCCACCCCGATATCGGCGATAACGTCGTCATCGGGGCCGGAGCCAAGATTCTCGGGCCGATCACCGTCGGCGACCACGTCAGCATCGAGGCCAACGCGTGGGTCACCGACGACGTCCCCGACCGCACGAGCGTCTTCATCAAGCATCCTGAACAGGAGCGCAAGCGGGTCGACTGACCTTCGGCGGTCGACGTACTGTGGTTCGTCGACGCAGAAGTGAATTATACATTAGCTCCTCCGATAGCCAAACAGTCCTCTCTGCATTCTGTCAGAATACTGCATGCAAGATAGACAGCGCGAATGTAGTACAAATCGGGACCAATCAACAGGAGTGAGCAATCGGACAGCACAGAGTATATGCTTCATGATATCCGTTTCGATGAATCCACATCGCTACTGTAAGAGCCCATAGAATGAGAATATAGACGTACACCGGGAGAAAGTCGATTAATTCGGTTATTTCAGTCATACCAATGACCATCAGAAATAGACCAAAAGGAACACCCACTTTCTCAAACGCTGTCCAGTCCTGTATGTCCGTCATAAATTATATATAAATAGTGTTGTAATAACGGTTATCTTCGTACGCTCGTTCCATCAAGTGATTCAGGATCTTTTGAAGAATATAACGTAGTTCTCGTGCTGACTACATCCTCTATATCTTGCACGCCAACTGGTAGCAATGTCGGATAGCTGTCTGCTGTTTCACGACAGTCGACACGTACGTTTCCAATCCCCCGCCGCACGACCTCCCCTCGCACAGTAATTTATAATAATCTATCAATAAAGTTTTCAAACTATCCACCATTGAATAGTTTGTTATGGCCACTCTCTCCGCGGCCGACCGGGACCGTCTCAGAGCCGAGTTCGACCGCCAACTCGACGTCGGGTTACACCACGGGGCCCAACTCGCGGTGTACGTCGACGGCGACCTCGCGATCGACTTCGCCGGCGGGGTCGACGGCCCCGAGGGCGAGCCGACGACGCCCGAGACGCGGCATCTGCTGTTTTCCTGTACCAAACCGTACGCCGGCGTCGGGCTCCACCAACTCATCGAGGCCGGCGAGGCCGACTACGATGATCGGGTCGTCGACCACTGGCCCGCGTTCGCCGACGAGGGGAGTCAGAAGGCCGAGATCACGATCCGCCACGTCCTGAGCCACACCGCCGGCATTCCCTACGGCGAGTTCGATCAGGCCGTCGACCAGTGGGGCGACTGGGACGCCGTCGTCGCGGCGATGGAGGCCATCGAGCCAGTGTTCGAGCCGGGCGAACAGCCGGCCTACCACACGTTCAACTACGGCTGGCTCGTCGGCGAGCTGATCCGCCGCATCAGTGGCCAGCCCGTCGAGGCGTACGTCGACGAACACGTCTTCGAGCCGCTCGGCCTCGATCAGACGTCGATCGGCGTCCGTGGCGACGCCGATCCCGATGCGGTGGCGACCCTGTCGGGCTTCGAGAGCTTCGACCGCTGTCGGGACCCGGGCGAGGGGTTGGACAACCCCGCCTCGGATGCGGCAGCGCTGTTCAATCAGCCGGGGGTCCAGCGGGCGGTGATCCCGGCGGCCAACGGCGTCGGGACCGCCCGCGACATGGCTCGGTTCTACGCCTGTATCGCCAACGGCGGCGCACTCGACGGCACCCGGCTCGTCGAGGCGTCGACCGTCGAGGAAGCCACCACGACCCACGCCGAAACCGACTCCGACGGCACCCTCTCGCGGCCGGCCCGCTACGGGCTGGGCTTTTGGACCGGCGGGCTGGCCAACGACATGTTCGGCTCGGTCAGCCGCGAGCGGATGTTCGGCCACGCCGGCCTCGGCAGCATCTTCGCGTGGGGCGACCCCGAGTTGAACGTCGGCTTCGCCTACGTCACCAACGGCATCCGCGAGGAGTCCTACGAACACGCCGCCCGCGTCAGTGGCCTCTCGGATTCCGTCCGACTCCTGCTGGCCGAGTGAGTCGGGGTCGACGCTGACCGGGCTCCCCTGTGGAGACGGGCTTTTCTCCGCCGAGCCCCGAGAAGAGATATGACCGATTCGACGCGGCGCGAACGGCTCGCCGAGACGCTCGTCGACCGGCCGGCGACCGCCAGCGAACTCGCCGCCGAACTCGATGCCCCGGCCTCGACCGTCTATCAGGACCTCAAACACGTCGCTCGCTCGCACCGCTACAAAGACGACAGCGAGTTCCTCGTCGCGCCGCCGGAGTGTGAGAACTGCGGGTTCAGCGCCTTCGACGACCCCGTCAACTACCCCTCGCGGTGTCCGGACTGCCGCAGCGAGTCGATCGAGGAAGCCGTCTTCAAAATCGAGTAACTGCTTACGCCGGCGTTTCGACGCCGAGTTCCTCCAGCAGTGTTTCGGCCGCGGCCGCCGAGGATTCCGGCCCGCGGGCGGTGATCAGATCGCCGTCGACCGTCACGCTGGTCTCCTTGTCGAGTTCGGCGTCCCAGTTCCCGCCGGCGGCGATCACTTCGTCCTCGACCATGTAGGGGAGTTTCCGGCCGTCGGGCATCAGGTCGTTGTCGTCGACGATGTCGACCTCCCACTCGTTGGGGAACCCCGTGACGTCGCGGCCCTCAACGAGGAACTCGCCGTTCGCCTCGCGCGTAAAGGCGAGGATCCCGACGGCGTGACAGACGACGAGTGCCGTCCCCTCGTCGCCGGCGACCGCGTCGGCTAGCAGTTGGCGAGCGTGGCGGTCGGTGTTGATATCCCACGCGGTGCCGTGGCCGCCGGGGAAGACGACGGCGTCGTAGTCGTTCGCCTCGACGGTGGCGATTGGCTCGGGGTCGGCCAGTCGCTCGTCGTTGTTGTCACACTCTTTGACCCGGCTGGCGACCTCCTTACCGACCGCTTCGGGGTCGATCGACCGCTCGTCGACCACCGGCGGCTCGCCGGTCGGCGTGGCGACCGTCGCGTCTACGCCTGCCTCATCGAGGGCCAGCAACGGCTCGATACATTCCTCGCCCCAATAGCCCCGCTCGCTAACCACGAATAGTGCGTTCGTCATGCAGTCGGTGTTGGGACTGAAGCCGCAAAAGGGACCGTGTCGACCGGTTGGACTGTTCAGTCAGCCGAAAGCCTCAGGCGCTCGGGACGGCGGCGTCGAGGGCGCGGCGGGCCTTGTCGATCTCGGTCTGGACGATGAACGTGTCGTCGGCGCCGTGGTCGACGACCGCTTCGAGCGCTCGTTTGGTGCCGATCTGCCGGAGCGCCCACGCGGCCTGTGCGCGGACGGTCGAATCCTCGTCGGCTTTGAGGGTCTCGGAGAGCGGTTTGATCGCCCGTGTGTCACCGATGAGCCCGAGCGCGCGGGCGGCCTGTGGCCGAACGGTGTCGTTGTCCATCAGGAGTTTGTTGGCGAGTGGTTGGACGGCCGCTTCGTCGCCAATCTCGCCGAGCGCGCGGAAAGTGACCTTCTGGAGCGCCGGGTCCGAGTCGGCGTCGACGTACTCCACCAGCGTCTCGACGGCCTCGGTCGCACCCATCTTGCCGAGGATCTTGATCGCAGTTTTGTCCCGTTTGCCGGCCAACTGGAGCATCTGGTCGATGGCCTCGTCGGTCGCCGCGACCGGACCCATCCGGGCCAGCGCGTCGAGGCAGTGTTCCTCCATGAAGTCCGAATCGAGGCTGTCGTACGCGAGGAGGACCATCTCGGTGTTGCCCTGCTTTTCGTGTTCCTTGAGGGCGGCCCACTCCGGCGGGTAGTCCTTGATGTGGCCCAGCACGTCGTAGTAGCCTTCGGCCCGGAGCGTCTCTCGAACGGTGAGATCCGCCCACTCCTCGGCGTCGTCGAGGTCGGCTTCGAGCTCGTCGGCTGCCTCGACCAGTTCCGCGATGGTTTCGCTATCCTCGTCGGCGTCGAGGCCGGCGTTCGAGACGACCGCGGCGGCGTCGCTGAGCGCGTCGAGCGCGCTGTCGACGCCCGTCACGGCGTCGTCGACCGGCGAATCGAGAATTTCGCCGACCGCCTCGGCGAACGCCGCGACGGCGTCGACGGCCTCGCCTTCACCCTGTTCGGTCCAGTCGCCGTCCTCGATGGTCGACTTGGCGTCCTCGGCGACCGCGACCACGTCCTCGGCGTAGGGGCCGCGCTGACTTTCGAGTTCCTCGCGGTACTCTTCGATCCGGGATTCCAACTCGTCGGCGGGACTTTCCTCGTCTTCGTCGTCGGGCACCGGCAGTTCCGATTCTTCGAGTTCCGACTCGATGTCGTCGAGGTCGCCCTCGATCTCGTCTAGATCGGCCTCGGTCTCGGCGGCCTCTAGGGCCTCGCCGACGGCCTCCAATCGCTCGGTGAGGCTGTCGACGGTGTCGGCTTCCTCGTCGCCGTTGCTCATATACGCTACCTCCGTGAGTCTCTCAAAAGAGCGTTTCCATTCAGCAGTCTCTGCTGCCGCCGTGAGCGACGAGGAGCTACCCACGGCACTGAATCATCTCCTGAGTATTTTATTTGTGTGAATATTAACTATTCACACCGAACTGTGAACCGACGATCAGTGGTGGCTGGCGTGGCAGTCTGGCTCGCTTCGGGTGCGGGGTGTGTCGCGTTGTCTCCGTCGATGCCCGGCGGCGGCCTCGTCATCAGAAACAACGACACGAACTCACACACGTTTTCGTTCGAGATCTTACAAATGAGCGAGGACGACGACCTTCCCCCTTCGCCAAACAGACCAGAGCGCCCGGATAGCCAACCACTGAACCAGTGGGAAGAGACCTTTGACGTCGCTGCGGGTGACTCACGTCGAGAACGGGAGTTCATCACCGAACCGGGTGCGTACTTCGTCGACGTCACGATCGAGACCGGTGTGACTGCCAGCGGTTGGATCGGACTGTATGCTGCAGGTCCCGATGGCCAACAACTCGCAGAATCACATCTTGCCGTTACAGCACGGGACGATGGTGAACTGAGCCTGTCTGCTGTTACCCTCGATTAGGGTGTGTCTTTGCCACCACCGTGGTGGCTGGTGCACAGAGCCACGGTGCGTCGACCACCTACCGGAACAACCGCGTCACCAGCAGGTGGTAGTCCTCGTGGGGGTCGTAGCCGCGGAACAGCAGGCTGTTTGTCATCACGCTGACGCTCGATCCGGCCATCGCCAGCCCCGCCAGCGCCGGGTTCAGCAGCCCCAGCGAGGCCACCGGGATCAACACCGCGTTGTACCCCAGCGCCCAGAAGAGGTTCTGGCGGATCTTCGAGAGCGTCGCCTCAGAGAGCCGGATGATCTTCAGCACGTCCGCCGGATCATCGCGCATCAGCGTCACGTCGGCGCTCTCGATGGCCACGTCGGTCCCCGAGCCGATGGCGACGCCGACGTGAGCGGTGGTCAGGGCTGGGGCGTCGTTGACGCCGTCGCCGACCATCATCGCGCGGCTGCCATCGGCCTGAATATCCGCTACGGCGTCGGCCTTGTCCTCCGGCAGCACCTCCGCGCGGACGTTGTCGGGGTCGATCCCGACCGCTTTGGCAACCGCGCTCGCGGTGCGTTCGTTGTCACCGGTCAGCATCACGACCCGAAGGCCGCGCTCGCGGAGTTCGGCGACCGTTTCCTTCGCGCTCTCGCGGACGGTGTCGGCGGTGGCGACGACGCCGACCAGCCGACCGTCCACGGCGACCAACATCGCCGTCTTCCCTTCCGATTCGAGCCGTTGCATCGTCTCGCTGGCCGGGGCGGGATCGACACCCTCGTCGGCCATTAGCTTCCGGTTCCCGATGAGCGTCTCGCCGTACTCGCTTTCGGCCCGGACGCCGTGACCCGGCACGTTCTCGAAGTCGGTCGGCTCGGCGAGGTCGACGCCGCGCTCGCGGGCCGCCTCGACGATCGCCTCCGCCAGCGGGTGTTCGGAGCCCGACTCGGCGCTGGCTGCGGCCCCGAGGACGAACGCCTCATCGACGGGGTCGGCCTCCTCGTCGGGGACCGCCGCGAGGCCGCCGTCGGTCGCTGCGGGCGTGTCGACGACCTCCACGTCGGTCAGTTCCATTGCGCCGTGGGTCAGCGTCCCCGTCTTGTCGAAGACGACGGTGTCGACGTCGCGGGCGCGTTCGAGGATGTCCGCGCCCTTGAACAGGACGCCGTTGGTCGCCGAGATGGTCGAACCGACCATCGTCGCCGCGGGCGTCGCCAAGCCGAGCGCGCAGGGACAGGCAATGAGGAGGGCGCTCGCAAGGACGATCGTCGAGAACTCGACGAGTGGGACGCCACCCGCCACCGGACCGCCGCCGACGGGCGACCACAGCGGCAGCGACTCGGCGACCGCGGCCAGCGTCTCGGGGAACAGGAACCACAGCGTCGCCCAAAGTACGGCGTTGGCGATCACTGCGGGGACGAAGTAGGCGCTGATTGTGTCGGCCAGCCGCTGGATGTCGGGCTGGCGGGCCTGGGCCTGTTTGACCCGCTCGACGATCTGCTGGATCGCGGTGTCCTTGCCGACCCGGGTCGCTTCGACAGTCAGCACGCCGTTCTCGTTGATCGTCGACCCCACGACCTCGTCGCCCGGTGCTTTCTCGACGGGGACGCTCTCGCCGGTCACCATCGACTCGTCGACCGCGCTCTCGCCGTCGACGACCACCCCATCGGTCGGCACGCGCTCGCCCGGTCGCACTTTCAACCGGTCGCCGACGTCGACCTCGGCAAGCGGGATCGTCTCTTCGGTGCCATCGTCGTGGAGCAGCGTGGCCTCCTCGGCTTCGAGTTCGAGCAGCGAGCGGAGGGCGTCGCTGGCCTGGGCCTTCGAGCGGGCTTCGAGCCAGTTGCCCAGCGTGATGAACCAGAGGATGAATGCCACGGCCTCGAAGTACAGGCCACTCTCGACTGACAGTAGGCCCAACAGGACGATGGTACTGTAGACGTAGCCGACCGAGGTACCCATCGCCACGAGGGTATCCATATTCGCTTGGCCGTTGTTGACCGCCGCGTGGTAGGCACCGACGAGGAACTCCCGGCCCAGCGTCGCCATCAACAGGGTGGCGAGGCCGAACTCGATCCAGCCCACCGGGATCCCGGCGACCGACTCCGGCATGACGTTGCCGCCGAACATGTCGACCATCACCAACAGGAACGGCGCGGTCAGAATCCCGCCGAAGACGACGAGTTTCCACTGCTTTTGCATCTCGCGTTGGGCGACCGACTCGCGTTCGGCCTCCGCTTCGTCGTCGCCCGTTTCGGGACGCACCGGCTCGTAGCCCGCTTCCTCGATGGCGTCGTAGATCGCCTCGATCTCGGTGTCGACCGGGTTGTACTCGATGGTCGCCTCGTCGGCCGCGAAGTTGACCGTCGAGTCGATGACGCCCGGCACCCCTTCGGTCGCGTCGGCGACCGCCGCCGAACAGGTCGCACAGGACATCCCGCCGACCTCGACCGACAGCGTTGCCCGAACCGGCTCGTACCCCGACTCCGTGATCGTCTCGTAGATCTCGCCCAGACTCATCCGTTCGGGATCGTAGGTCACCGACCCCTCGTCGGACGCGAAGTTGGCACTCACCTCGTCGACGCCGTCGAGGTCGCCGACCGCCTCCTCGACGTTGCCCACGCAGGTGGCACACGACATGCCCTCGATCTCTAGCCGTGCTGTTCGTGTCATGGGTGTATCTACGGGTGCCTATTTCATGCGGATTGTGGTTTCAAACCGAAAGTAAATATCCGAGTCGACTTTAGATCCCTGACTGGAGTTCCTCGAACCGCTCCTCGAAGTTCGCCAGACAGGAGCCACAGCAGAAGTGATACCGGGTGCCGTCGATGACGGCCGATTCGCCCTCGGTGGTGACGGCGTTGCCGCACTCGTCGCAGTCGACGGCCAGTGACGCCTCGCTGATCCGGGGTGTCCACGACGCATCCGACAGCAGGCTGACGTCGACCTCGCGGAGGTGGTCGGTGTCGACGCCCGCGAGCAGGTCGTCGACGCCACCCGGACCGAGGGCCGCGTGGACGACCACCCGCGCGTCGGCGGTCACGTACTGGTGTTCGACGCGTTCGAGATCGGCCAGCGACTCGGCGACCGCCTCGGTTTGGCCGGGATCGACCGCGAGGTCGACGAGGACCTCGACGCCCTCCCGGAGCATCGAGGAGTCGAGATCGAGTGTGAACCCCTCGATGACGCCGAGATCTTCGAGGCGATCGATCCGATCGGCGACTGCGGGCGGCGAGAGGTCGACGTGGTCGGCGAGGTCGCTGTAGGGCCGGCGGGCGTTCTCCAGCAGGAGTCGGATGATCGTCCGGTCGGTGTCGTCCAGATCGCGCATGGCCGGTCTACGTGGTCGCCACGCCTGTCGCTTTCGGTCCGACTTTCGATTCCAAAGTCTGTGTGTCGGCTCGGTTTACAACGCCCCGTCGCTGTCGAGGACCACTCGGCAGCACTGTTCGGCTGCCGCGATGTGGCGGTCGGCGGTCTCGTCGCCCGTTTCGGCGGCTGAATCGAGCAGATCGGCGGCCTGTTGGACGCGCTTGCGGCGCGTCTCACTGTCGAGGCCCTCGCTGGCGGCGTCGCGGGCGATGGCCTCGGCTTCCCCGAGCCACCGGTTCGTGGCCGGCGGGACCGGTCGCTCGGCGGTCGCGGTGAGATGGGCGGCCAGCGCGTCGACTGCGGCCCGTGGCTCGTCGGGGACGTCGCGTGTGTCGTCGCTCACGGATGGGGGTTCGGTCGGCGGTCGGGTAGCCGTTTCGCTCGCCTGTCGGTCGATCACCCTGTTTATATGCATGGGGTCATGACCTTCGGACTAGTCTTATGACTGACAATCCGACGTTCAACCGACGCCGCGTGCTCGAACTCTCCGGAATCGGCACGGGGGTCGCCGTCGCCGGCTGTATGGGACAGACTGGCGGCGGGGACGGCGAGAACCGACAGGTCGCGGTCTCGCTCCAGATCGACCAAGAGGAGGTCCAACGCCGACAACAGGAGCTCCAGCAGAAGGCGATCTCGGGGAACGCCTCCGAAGAGGAACTCCAGGCCGAACAAGAAGAAATTCAGGAACTCCAGCAGGAGGCGGTCGCCGACGCCGTCGAGACGGCCGAATCCGAGTTCGCCGACGCCGGGCTCACCGTCGAAGACCGACTCGAAGGCCAGGGGCTCCTGTTGATCTCGGGGCCGGACTCGGCCATTCTCGACACCCTCGAAACCGAGATCGTTCAGGCCATGGCAGCCGGCAGCCTCTTCGAGCAGGCACGGGCTGCCCAAGAGCAACAGCAGCAACAACAGCAGCAGCCGGCCGAGACCAACGAGTCCTGATCGCCGCACGCCGCGTCGACACCGATCCTTTTTGCGTCCCGCCGGCCCAGTAACCACATGAGCGATCCCCTCGCCCGCAACCGACTCGACGAGGAGGCCAGCCCGTATCTCCGCCAGCACGCCGACAATCCGGTCAACTGGCAGCCGTGGGACGACACCGCCCTTGAAGCCGCCCGCGAGCAGAACAAACCGATCTTCCTCTCGATCGGTTACTCGGCGTGCCACTGGTGTCACGTGATGGAAGAAGAGAGTTTCGAGGACGACGCGGTCGCCCAGCGGCTCAATGAGAACTTCGTCCCGATCAAGGTCGACCGCGAGGAGCGGCCCGACCTCGACAGCATCTACATGACCGTCTGCCAGCTCGTGACGGGACGGGGCGGCTGGCCGCTGTCGGCATGGCTCACCCCCGACGGCGAACCGTTCTACATTGGCACGTATTTCCCACCCGAACCGCGGGGCCAGATGCCCGGTTTCACGGAGCTACTGGACAACATCAGCACCTCGTGGGCCGATCCCGACCAGCGCGCCGAAATGAAACAGCGCGCCGAGCAGTGGACCGACGGCGCCCGCGACAAACTGGAGTCGACGCCCGACCGGCCCGGCGAGGAGCCCGGCGGCGAGGAACTCGATGACGCGGTCCGGGCCGCCCTGCGGTCGGCCGACCGCGAGTTCGGCGGCTTCGGCTCCGACGGCCCGAAGTTCCCCCAGCCCGGTCGGCTCGAACTCCTCCTGCGGGTGTACGCCCGCAGCGGCAACGCCGACGCCCTCGATGTCGCCACGACCACGCTGGATGCGATGTCGACCGGCGGCGTCTACGACCAGTTAGGCGGCGGCTTCCACCGCTATGCGGTCGACCGGGAGTGGTCCGTCCCCCACTTCGAGAAGATGCTGTACGACAACGCCACCCTGCCGCCGCTGTATCTGGCTGCCTCCCAACTCACGAGCCGCGAGGGGTACGCCGACGTCGTTAGGGAGACCCTAACGTTCGTCGACCGGGAGCTCACCCACCCCGAGGGCGGCTTCTACAGCACCCTCGACGCCCGCAGTGGCGACGAAGAAGGTACCTTCTACGTCTGGACGCCCTCGGACGTCCGCGAGCTACTGGACGAGGTCGACGCCGACCTCTTTTGTGACCGCTACGGCGTCACCGACGGCGGGAACTTCGAGCACGGGACGACCGTCCTGAACGTCTCTTCGACCGTCGAGGAACTCGCCGAGGCGTACGACCTCACTGCCGACGAGGTCGAGACTCGCCTCGATGCGGCCGAGTCGACGCTGGTCGAGGCCCGTGAGGACCGAACCCGACCGCCACGCGACGAGAAGGTTCTCGCCGGCTGGAACGGGCTGATGATCTCCGCGTACGCGCGGGCGGCCCGCGTGCTCGACTCCGAGTACGCCGACCGAGCCGCTGCCGCGCTTTCGTTCATCACCGACGAACTGTGGGACGCCGACGCCGGCCGACTCACCCGCCGCTACATCGACGGCGACACCAAGGGCGACGGCTATCTGGAGGATTACGCCTTCCTCGCCCGCGGCGCGTTCGACACCTATCAGGCCACCGGCGAGGTCGACCACCTCGCGTTCGCTCTCGAACTCGCCGAGACGATCGTCGCGGAGTTCTGGGACGCCGACGAGGGCACGATCTACTTCACCCCCCAGAGTGGCGAGCAGTTGGTGACTCGGCCGCAGGAACTCGACGACCAGTCGACACCCTCCAGCCTCGGCGTAGCGACCGACCTGTTGCTCGCCCTCGATGGGTTCGTTCCCGACGCCGACTACACCGAGATCGCCGGCCGAGTGCTCGAAACCCACGGTAACCGGATCCGAGGCAACCCCCTCCAGCACGTCTCGCTGACGCTGGCGGCCGACCGCTACACGGCGGGCAGCGCGGAGCTCACGATCGCGGCCGACGAGCTGCCCACCGACTGGCACGACGCCCTCGCCGACCGGTTCCTGCCGGCGGTCACGATCGCCCACCGTCCACCGACCGACGAGGGCCTCGAGGAATGGCTCGACCGGCTGGGCTTCGACGAGGCCCCACCGGTGTGGGCCGGCCGCGAGGCCGCCGGCGAGCCGACCGTCTACGCCTGTCAGTCGTTTAGCTGTTCGCCACCGGAGACCGATATCGAGGCGGCCCTCGACTGGCTCGACTCGAACCGCTGAAACGCGCCGTAGGCAGTTCCGACCGAGCTAACTGCCCGACGTAACGGGGATTCCCAGTTCTTAGGATTAGTGCGATACCGTTAAAAATTATCCGGCGAACGCATAGGTATGGCTGACCAAGCCAACCCGTTCGATAGCCTACAGGAACAGCTCGACGCCGCCGCCGAGTACGTCGACGCTCGTGATGACGTCCTGGAACGACTGAAACACCCCGAGCGCGTGCTCGAAACCACGCTCTCGGTCGAACTCGACGACGGCTCGATCGAACTGTTCGACGCCTACCGCTCGCAGTTCAACGGCGACCGCGGCCCGTACAAAGGGGGGATCCGCTATCATCCCGGAGTCACCCGTGACGAGGTGAAGGCACTCTCCGGCTGGATGGCCTACAAGTGCGCCATCGTCGACATCCCCTACGGCGGCGGGAAAGGTGGGATTGAGGTCGACCCCGCCAACTACAGCGAGAGCGAGCTCGAACGGCTCACCCGCGCGTTTGCGGCCGAACTCCGCCCGCTGATCGGCGAGGACCGCGATATCCCCGCCCCGGACGTCAACACCGGCCAGCGGGAGATGAACTGGATCAAAGACACCTACGAGACGCTGGAACACACCACCGCACCGGGCGTCATCACCGGCAAGGCCCTCGACTCCGGCGGCTCGGAGGGCCGCGTTGAGGCGACCGGCCGGTCGACGATGTTGACCGCCCGTGAGACCTTCGCGTGGCTCGGCCGGGACCTCTCGGAGGCGACCGTCGCCGTCCAGGGGTACGGCAACGCCGGCTCGATCGCCGCCCGGCTCATCGACGAGCAGGGTGGGACGATCGTCGCCGTGTCGGACTCCAGCGGCGGGATCTACGACCCCGAGGGGCTCGACGCCGAAGCGGTCGCCGACACGAAGGCCGAAACCGGCAGCGTCGTCGACCACGCCGGCGAGGAGATCAGCAACGACGAACTGCTAACGCTCGACGTCGACCTACTGATCCCGGCAGCGCTCGAAAACGCGATCGACGAGGCGTTGGCCCACGACGTCGAGGCCGACGTGATCACCGAGGCCGCAAACGGCCCGATCACGCCGGCTGCCGACGAGGTCCTCGCCGACAAAGAGGTCTATGTCGTCCCCGACATCCTCGCCAACGCCGGCGGGGTCGTCGTCTCCTACTTCGAGTGGGTCCAGAACCGCCAGCGCTTCTCGTGGACCGAAGAACGCGTCAACGACGAACTCGAAGCCGTGATCACCGACGCCTTCGACGACCTCGTCGAGGCCCACGAGACCAACGGCACGCCGACGCTCCGAACGGCGGCCTACGCTGTCGCCATCGAACGGGTCGTCGACGCCTACACGCAGGCCGGCAACTGGCCCTAAGGCTACCAACCGCTATTCGTTCGGCGCTCGGAGCTCTTTGCCGAGATAGACGGCGATCGGTACGGCTTCGGACTCGACGAACCGGACGAGTTCCTCGCCGTCCTTCTCGACGACGACCGTCGGGATGTACTCGATCCCGTACTCCTCGACACCGGGGCCGGTTTTCGAGCCGTCCTCGGCCTTTTCGACGGGGTAGTGTTCGACGTTTCCGGGGTCGACGCCCGCCGCATCGAGCGCGGCACCGAAATCCGGGAGCTGCTGTTGGCAGTCGATACACCAGTCGCCGCCCCAGACGTGAAAGGTGTAGTCGTCGGCTCCGAGCGCGGCGACGGACTCCTCGTAGCCTGCCGGCTCCCACTCCGTGTTCGGCTGCATCGTCTGTAGTTCCATACGCTTCCTTTGCCAGCCGCCAGTAAAACCTCCCCGGCTCCGAGGGTAGTCGGCGTATAACTACACCGGTCCGTTAGTCGTTTAGGCCCCGCTGTCGAAGCACGGCCCAATGGACGACAGCATTCTCGAAACGATCGGCTCGCCGCTGGTCGAAGTCGACGCCCCCGAGGGAGCGACGATCGCGGCCAAACTCGAATCGCGGAACCCCGGCGGTTCGGCCAAGGACCGACCCGCGCTGTGGATGATCGAAACCGCCGAAGAGGAGGGGACGCTCACGCCGGGTGACACCATCGTCGAGCCGACCAGCGGCAACACAGGCATTGGAATCGCCATGGTCGGGGCGGCCAAGGGGTATGACGTCCGGATCGTGATGCCCGCTTCCAAGTCGCCGGAACGGCGCTCGATCATGAACGCCTACGGCGCGGACCTCGAACTCGTCGAGGGCGACATCTCCGACGCCAAGGACCGGGCCGACGAGATCGAAGCCGACGAGGACGCCGTCCAGCTCCGGCAGTTCGACAACGAGGCCAATCCTCGCTCGCATTACGAGACGACCGGCCCGGAAATCCTCGAGCAGATCGGCGACCGGACCGTCGACGCCCTCGTAGCTGGTGTCGGCACCGGCGGCACGATCACGGGGATCGGTCGACGGCTCCGCGAGACGTTCCCGGAGATGGAGGTCGTCGCGGTCGAACCCGACGACTCGGCGGTGCTCTCCGGCGAGGAACCGACGGGCGACAGTTTTCAGGGGATGGGCCCCGGCTTTATCAGTCCGAATCTGGACACCGATCTCGTCGACTCGGTCGAGGTCTGTTCGGCTGCGGCCGCCGAAGCCGAGTGTCGACGCCTCGCTCGCGAGGAGGGGATCTTCGTCGGCCAGTCCAGCGGCGCGTCGAACCTCGCGGCCAAACGTGTCGCCGAGCGACTCGTCGACGTCGGGGTCGACGACCCGCTCGTGATCACGGTCTACTGGGACAGCGGCGAGCGCTACGTCTCGACCGGGATGTTCGACGCCGAGTAGGCGGCGACTACCTCCCCGCAGCCAGTGGCTACGGCAGCGCGGAATCCTTTTGGGGCGGTAGTTGCTCTGTCGGTCCATGCAATCCCGCTCGATGGCCCTCGTCGACGCCTTCACGACCGACCCGCTTTCGGGCAACGCCGCCGGCGTGATCCCTGACGCCGACGGCCTCTCCGACGCCCAGTGTCAAGCCGTCGCCCGCGAACTCGCAGTCAGCGAGACCGCCTTCGTCTCGTCGTCGACCGAGGCCGACCGGCAGATTCGGTACTTTACGCCGACACAGGCGGTCGACCTCTGTGGCCACGCTACTATCGCGGCCCATGCGTTCCTCCACGACGAGGGGCAACTCAACGCCGGTAGCCACAGCCTAGAGACGGCTGTCGGCACCCTACAGATCGAGATCGAAGCCGACGGCACCGTCTGGATGACACAGGACTCGCCTACGGTCGTCCAACAGACGATCGACTACGAGCGATTGGCCGAGGCCCTCGGGTGCGAGATCTCGACCCTGCAGGACGTGGGTGCGGATATTCCGGTCGCCCGTGCGTCGACCGGCCTTCCGGTACTCGTCGTCCCGATCAACTTCCTCGAATCGCTCGGTGGCCTCCAGCCGGATTTCGGCGCGATCGAAGCTCTCTCCGATGACTACGATGTCGCAGGGATATACGCCTTTACGTTCGACACGCTGTCGACCGATTCGACCGCTCACGGGCGGTTTTTCGCCCCCGCTGTCGGCGTCGACGAAGACCCCGTGACGGGGACCGCCAGCGGCGCGTGTGCGGCCTACTTCCACGCTGCCGGGAGCGCCGCCTTCGACGACCCGCCGACGGACCTCACCTTCGAACAGGGTGACTTTCTCGACCGAGCGGGGCGCGTTCGAGCGCAGATCGAGGACGACGGGTCGACACGCGTCCGCGTCGGCGGGCAGGCGGTGACGACGGTCGAGGGAACGATTACGATCCCCGACGACGAGACCGACGACATCATCGAAGCCTGACCCTCCGTATCAGTAGTCGGCCACTACTTATTGGCGTTCAGCGCCGACCTCGCGGCTTCGCGCATCGTGGTTCGTGGACGAGGCCCGATCGATCTCGGCTTCGGTTTCGACGATCTTCTCGAGACGGCGTTCGAACTCCGCGTCGTCCAACTCGCCGCGGACGTACTGCTGTTCGAGTTCGGTGACCGGGTCGACGGTGTCGGTCGACTCCGAGTCGTCGCTGCGGAGTTGCTGAATCCCGAACCCACTCGTGACCAGCAGCAGGAAAAAGGCAAAAAAGCCGAGGACGGCGTTGGCCTCGGCGAGGATGAAGACGGGAACGAGGAGCACCGAGAGAGCGCCGATGGCGATCGGGCCGCCGAACACGATGGCGATCGCTGCGACGAGCGGGTTTTCCCGAAACCACGCGGACCAGTCGGTCATACGCCTACGTCCACGTGGCAAATCAAAGACGTTTCGACCGCTCAAATCACGCCAGTTCTTGCTCGCGTTCGAGTTCGCGGAGTTTCTCGATCCGTTTTTCGGTCGGCGGGTGGGTGGAGGCGATCTTGCCGATGAATCCCGAGCGGATCGGGATGATGAAGAAGGCGTTCATCTCGGCCTGCTCGCGGAGGTCGTCCTGCGGCACCTTGTCCATCCGGCCGCTGATCGACATCAACGCGGAGGCCAACGCTCCGGGATTGCCGGTGATCGAGGCCGCACCACGGTCGGCGGAGTACTCGCGGTAGCGGCTGAGCGCCCGGATGAGGAAAAAGGAAATCACCCAGACGACCAGCGAGGCGATGATGGCCACGTAGACGGGGGCCTGATTCCGGCCGTTGCCGCCGAAGAGCCAGCCCCACCGGACGACGATGAATGCGAGCGTCGACAGGAACGACGCGATGGTCATCACCATCACGTCACGGTTCTTGATGTGGGCCAACTCGTGGGCTAACACGCCCTCCAGTTCCTCCTGATCGAGGGTTCGGAGGAGCCCGTTGGTCACCGCGACCGTCGCATTCTGCTGGTTCCGGCCGGTGGCAAAGGCGTTCGGGACTTGTGAGTCGGCGACCGCAACCTGCGGTTTGGGCAGGTCGGCCTGCTGGGAGAGCCGCTCGATGGTGCGGTGGAGTTCCGGCGCCTCGCTCTCCTCTACGGTTCGTGCCCCCATGCTGTAGAGGGCCATCTTGTCGCTGTAGAAGTACTGAATGAAGGAAAAGGCCCCCATTGCGATGACGATTCCGAGGAGGTTGGCGAACTGCGAGAGTACCGCTATGAAGGCGATATACAGGGCGAACAGGAGGAACATCGTCAGTCCCATCCGGCCGCGCAGTCCCCAATCTGTCGACCATTGCATACCTACCCATAGCAGTCCAATCCGTTAAACCCTGCCGGAGACTGGCGGCCCTCGGCCATTCGCCCCGGAGCTATTTGCGGCTCCGGTGCGAAGATGGTGTGGGTGAGTTTACCATGCCATTCACCGACCGCACCGATGCCGGAAACGCCCTCGCCGATCGGCTGATCGAGGCCGGTGTCGAGGCCGATCTGGTCTGTGCGATCCCCCGCGGCGGCCTCCCGGTCGGCCGGGCGGTCGCCGACCGGCTGGGGGTCGGCCTCGATGTCGTCGTCGCAACCAAACTCGGCGCGCCCTCGAACCCCGAACTCGCCATCGGGGCCGTTGCCGGCGACGGCAGCTACTGGCTCAACGACCAACTGGTCGACCAACTCGGCGTCGACGACGCCTACATCGACCGGGAACGCGAGCGGGAGGCCGACGTCGCCCGGCAGAAGGTCGCCGACTACCGCGGCGGCGAGCCGCTGCCCGACGTGAGTGGCAAGCGCGTCGTGTTGGTCGACGACGGGATCGCCACCGGCGCGACCGCCATCGCCTGCCTGCGCCAACTGCAGGCCACCGACGCCGCCGCGGTCGTACTCGGGGTGCCGGTCGCGCCACCCTCGGCGCGGGCCGACCTCGCCGACGAGGCCGACCGGGTGGTCGTCGTCGAGGAACCACAGCCGTTCACCGCGGTCGGCAGCCACTACCGGGAGTTCGGCCAAGTGACCGACGCCGAAGCCATCGATCTACTCGAAGGCTGATCCCGTTCGCCGTCGCCGGCCACACCCGACTGCCGCCGTACGATCGGTCGGTGTCGGGGCGCTTAACCGGTCGACCCCCATAAGGGGGAGATATGAGCGACACACGCGAGTTCTGTCCCCAGTGTGGGGATCCCGTCGCGCGGCCCGAGCCCCGCCCCGGCGAGCCGCGGGACGGGACGGCGCTGCTCTGCGACAGCTGTTATTTCGACGCCTTCGAGCTGATTGACGTCCCCGATCGGGTCCACGTCACGGTCTGCGGACGCTGTGGGGCGGTCCACCGGGGCAATCGGTGGGTCGATCTGGGGGCCGTAGATTACACCGACGTCGCCATCGAGGCGGTCTCGGAGGCACTGTCGGTTCACATCGACGCCGACGACGTCGAATGGGGGGTCGAACCCGAACAGGTCGACGAGACGACGATCCGGATGCACTGTTCGTTCTCCGGTGTCGTCCGCGGCACCCCGATTAGTGAGCAACTAACCGTGCCGGTCCGGATCGGCAAAGAGGTCTGCGACCGGTGTGGCCGGATCGCCGGCGGCTACTACGCCAGCATCCTCCAGATCCGCGCCGAGGACCGGCCGGTCCGACCCGACGAGGCCGACGCGGCCATCGAGGTCGCCGAGTCCTACGTCGCCGATCGGGAAGCTGACGGCGACCGCGAGGCGTTCATTACGTCGGTCGACCGGAGCGACGAGGCCGGCCCGAACGTCAAGCTCTCGACGAACAAACTGGGGCAGGCGATCGCCACCCGAATCACCGATCGGTTCGGCGGGACCGTCGACGACTACCCGACACTGGTCACGGAGGACGGCGACGGCAACGAAGTGTATCGGGTCACCTTCGTCGCCCGGCTCCCGAAGTACACCCCCGGCGACGTGGTCGACCCCGAGGACGGCGAGGGCCCCGTGGTCGTCACCAGCGCCCACGGCAACCTCAAGGGGACTCGGCTCCGCTCGGGGGAGCGCTACGAAGCGGGCCACGAAGACGGGACGACACCCGACGTGACGAAACTCGGGCGGACGAACGAGGCGGTCGACACCACGGTCGTCGCCGTCGAGGACGAGCATGCGGTCCAACTGCTCGACCCCGAGACCTACGAGGCCAAGACTGTCGGTCGACCCGACTACTTCGATCCCGACGCCGAGACGGTTCCCGTCCTCAAGGACGGACAGAACGTGTACATTCTCCCCGAAGAGATGGTATAAGCGGCGTCTTCGCTGGAGTAGCCAGTCGCTGTACTTGCGGTGTCGAGAATCTATCGGATAACACGAGAAAGTACCCTGTCTGTACTTTTTACACTGGTGACAACAGTCGTCCGTGGGAGCGCCGAACTGCGTGGTTCGACCGCTCCTCGGGGTGCCGAGCCGCCGTCGATCCCGCCGTGCCGGCTGCTGCGTCGTGGGGTGGGCCGAGCAGGCTTCTGATGCGGGCCGGCCGCGGCGCTCGTCTCGGTACCGCTGTCAGCCACGTCGTCCCGTTCGACGGGCGACTCAGGGGCCGAGCTCCTGATAGGTCGTCCGGAGCGTGACTGGTGTCACGGATGCAACCGTCGCCGCCTCACGCTGTGTGAGGCTCACGCCGTTTTCTTTCGCCGCCGTATACAGACAGGCTGCGGCCACGCCGCTGGGGTTCCGGCCGTTGAGGATCCCCTCGCGTTCGGTCCGGTCGGCCAGCTCGTGGGCGCGGTGTTCGATCTCGGTGGGCAGCTCTAGTTGGTCGGCATACCGAGGGAGATACTCCCGCGGATGGGTCGGTTCGACCGGCAACCCGAGATCACGGTTCAACGCGTCGTAAGCGGCCTGAAACTCCGACCGGCTGCTCTGGGAGGCGTCGACGATCTCGTCGATCGTCCGCGAGAGCGACTCGATCCGGCAGGCCGCATACAGACAGGCCGCGACGAACCCCTCGATCGATCGTCCCCGAAGGAGGTCCTCGTTTTGGGCCGAGCGGAACAGTGAGCAGGCGTGATCCCGGACCTGTTCCGGAAGCGATCGGTCGCTGACGATGTGTTTGATTCGCGTGAAGGCGTGGATCTGGTTGCGGGTCCGCTTGTCAGCGATCCGCGCACGGTTGTGTTGTCGACGTAGCCGGGCGAACTGCCGCCGCTTGTCCGGGCTGACGTCCGCCGAGTAGCCGATCTCGGTCGACAACCCGCGGTCGTGGCGGGCGTCGGTCAGCGGTGCGCCGGTCCGTTTGGGATCGGTCTCGTCGTCGGCAAACGACCGCCAGTCGGGACCACGATCCAGCCGGTCGGCCTCGACGACGAGACCACACTCCTCGCAGAGCTGTTCGTCCGCATCGGTGTAGATGTCGCTGCCGCAGTCGGGGCAGCGGGCAATGGTGGAGGGCATACCGTCGACTCCCCGTTTTTCCCCTGCCCCTATAACGGTTGGATAATAAACAAATTTGCGCGATTGTATGTGTTTTTTATACGATGACGTGACCAATGATAGAGCGATCTACGCGGACTGTTCGTCGGCGATCGCGTCGGCGATCTCGTCGAGTTCGTCTTCGGAGAACTCCGGGGAGTCGATGGCGATGGCGTGGATCGGGCCGCTGTTGTCACCCTCGAACCGGGGGATGATGTGGACGTGGACGTGCGGGACCTCCTGACCCGAGGCCTCGCCGTTGTTGATGCCGATGGTGGTGGCGTCGGCCTCTACCGCCGCCTCGATCGTGGGGGTGAGCTCGCGGACGGTCTCGAAGAGGTCCGCCGAGAGATCGGCGGGGAGGTCCTGTAGGTGTTCGTAGGGCTCTTTCGGAACGACGAGCGTGTGCCCTCGCGCAAGCGGGTGGGCGTCGAGGAACGCCAGCGTGGTCTCGGTCTCGTGGATGATCCGGGCGGGGATCTCCCCGTCTCTGATCTTCTCGAAGATCGTTTTGGACGCCATATCCGGCGTTTCTCGCGCCCGCATAAAGAACGTTGGTGGCGTCTCGCGTGGCGACCGCCGCGTCGACGCTACTCGGTCAGTGGGAGGGCGATGCCGAAGACGAACACCGCGATCATGCCGACGATGATGCCGCCGAACTCCATCGAGGTAAAGAGGGTGTTTAGCGCACCCGTAAGATCGCCGTACAGTAGGTGGCTGGCCTCCTCGCCGAGGAAGCCGGCCACCACCAGTAGTCCGCCGATAGCGACGCCGCTTTTCACCGCCCGTGAGTAGTCGAGGTCACCGTATCGTCCAGCCATACCTCCCGTTCTGCGGTGATCGGTAAAATGGGTTCCGGCTCGACGGCCGCGTTACTCGGTGAGGTTGGCCGCGATCGCCGATGCGACCGACACCTCGCTGACCGCGCGTTCGAGGGTGTCGGTGCCGACCACGCGCTCGACACCGGCCGCCGAGAGCCGCGTCAGCGCAGCCTCGGCCAACACCGGATGGACACAGACGGCGAACACCCGATCGGCTCCCCGGTCGACGAGCACCTCGACCGCGCCGCTCATCGTCCCGCCGGTGGCGATGATGTCGTCGACGACCACCACGTCCCGGCCCTCGACCGGCGCGTCGCTCGGTGTGAGTTCGACCTCGCCGGTCTCGTAATCCCGCTCTTTCTCGAAGTAGTCGACTGCGCCCTCGCCGTAGGCGTCCCGCGTGGTCGTCGCCAGTTCGATCGCTCCCTCGTCGGGTGCGACGAACAGCGGGTCGTCGAGATCGACGAGCGCTCCCGCCAGCCGGTCGGCAGCGTCGACGGCGTCGGTCGGTACCGTAAAGAACTCCGCCACTGCCGGCTCGTGGGGCTCGACCAGCAGCACGCGGTCGGTCCCGGTGCTGATCGCTCGGGCGGTCGCCCGCACCGAGATCGGTTGGCCCTGCTTGAACGCCTTGTCCTGTCGAGCGTATCCCAGATACGGGATGACCGTCGTCACCGTTGCCGCGCCGGCCTCGCGGGCGGCGTCCTGCAACTGCAGCAGTTCGATGTGGGCGTCGTTGGTCGCCGTCGACGCGACGATGATCGCCTCGTTGTCGTCGAACGCGGGGATCGCCGCCAGCGTCTCCCCATCCGCAAACCGGTCGTAGGTCGGCACCGTCAGCGCCGCGTCGAGTTCGGCGGCCAACTCGGCGGCCAGCGCCTGTGAGTCCGCCCCCGGGATGATGGTCGTCATACGCGCCCTTTTCCCGTCACCCCTAAACCACGTTTCGGTGTTCGGCCGTCGACCCCGATGACTGCCGATCGCTAGGCGGCGTCGCTGCCGGCTCCGACGGCGATCTCATTGACGCCACGGACGCCCAGCAGTTGGTGTCGCCAGCCGTCGCCGGCGTCGACACAGAGCGTCCCATCGTCGGTGACTGCAGCGACGATCCCTCCGCCGTAGGCGACGTCGACGGCCGGCGAGCCGCCCGGCAGCTCGGTCGGGGTCCACTCGCCGGTCTCCTCGACGCGCCGGCCGAGTCCCGTGGGGCCGACCGCGTGGGCGTGACCGTGGCCGTCGCTGGCCACCCGGTCGAACGCCCCTTCGGCGACCGACTGCCAGCCGTTGGCCAGCGCGAACAGGCCGTCGGCGGTCGCCGCCAGCGGCCGACCGTGGCCGGCGACGTCCCGCACGTCGTCGAGGCCGACGCGGTCCACTCCGGCCTCCGTCAGCCGGTAGACGCCGTCTTCGGCCGCGACCAGCCCGCCGTCGACCGCCCGGACGTTCCCAGTCTCGCCGAGGTCGACCCATTCGTCGTCGACGCGGCCGACGAGTCGGTCGCCGCCGGCGACCGGTCCTCCGGGCCCCCACCCGACGGCAACGACCCCTTCGATTGGGGCCTCGATCGGTTCGAACGTCCGCGCCTGGGCTCGCTCGGCCGCCCTGTCGGTCGGGTCGCTGTGGAGGACGCCCTCCGCGGTGCCGATCATCACGCCCCGGTCGCTGGCCGCAACCGTCTCGACCGGTCCCCGGTGGGCGAGGCCGAACTCGCCGATCTGGTCGGCCGACACCGAGACGCCGACGAGCCCGGTTTCGCTGGCGACGAACAGTTCTGTCGTCCCGCTTTTGTCGCCGAAAACCCGCTTTTCGGTGAGCGTCTGCATACCGGAGGTCCCGACCGAACCCAAATAATCCCGCCGGTCGGCTGCCGGCCGAACACCTGATGCTTAACCCGTGTCGGCCGAAAGGAACTGCTACTGTGACCGAGGTACTGTTGATTATTGGCGTGGTGGTAGCGATCTTCGTCGGCTACAACATCGGCGGGTCGACGACGGGACCCGCCTTCGGACCGGCGGTCGGTGCCGGAGCGCTCTCGAAGACGCTCGCGGCCGGCCTGATGACCGTCTTCTTCTTCATCGGCGGCTGGACCATCGGCCGCCGGGTCGTCGACACGCTGGGGACCGAACTGGTGACGAATCCGGAGATCTTCACACTGCCGGCCTCTATTACGGTCCTGTTTTTCATCGGCCTTGCGCTGTTCGTCGGCAACGTCTTCGGCGTCCCCGCCTCGACCTCGATGACTGCCGTCGGCGCGATCGCCGGGCTCGGTCTCGCCAGCGGCTCGCTGGACTGGGCCGTCATGGGCGAGATCGTCTCGTGGTGGCTCGTCGCGCCCGTCATCGGCTTCTGGATCTCGGCGGTCATCGGCCGCTACTTCTACGCGGCGCTCAACGAGCGGATCGCGCTGGCCCAAACCGAGGGCTCGCTGCTGACCGTCGACCGGTCGGGGATTATCCCGAAGATCGGCCTCGGCCCGAACACGACGGCGCGGGAGCTGTTCGGCATCACCGTCGTCATCGGGATCGGCTGTATCATGGCCTTCAGCTCCGGGACGAGCAACGTCGCCAACGCGATCGCCCCGCTGGTCGGCAGTGGCGCCCTCGAAATGAACACCGGCATTATCATCGCCTGTCTGGCGGTCGGCATCGGCGCGTTCACGATCGCCCGCCGAACCCTCGATACCCTCGGCAGCGACATCACCCAACTGCCGCTGACCGCCGCCATCGTCGTCGCCACCGTCAGCGCCGTTCTCGTCGTCGGGCTCTCGGCAATCGGGATCCCCGCGAGTTTCGTCGTCATCGCCACCATGTCGATCATCGGCCTCGGCTGGGGGCGGGCAACCCGAACCATGCGGGTCTCTCGCTCGGACATCTCGGAGAAAGCCGGCGAGACGCGGCTCTCGGTCGACTCGCTGGCCACCGACACCGAGGGCGAGTCCCTCCCGCCGATCGGCGAGGAGGACCCCGAGGATATCCCGAGCGCCGCCGATCTGTTCAACCCCGGGACGACCGCTCGGGTCGTCGTCATGCAGAACGTCGTCCCCGTCATCTCGACGGTCGGGGCGTATCTCGTCTTCCGGTTCCTGCCGTTCTTTGGCTTCTAAACGACGTTTTTCTACTCCGTCGCTCGCGTGCGCTCGCTCCGTCGGAAAAACGTCGATTAAAACGTTCCTCGCTCCCTCCGGAAGAGCAAGCTCTTCCGTGCTCTCGTTCGCTCTGCTCACGAGAACTACGGTCGCTCGTCACGATTCAATAACTGATGACTACCGCACTGCTACCGCACAGCAGTATGAAAAGCGTGCTACGCGAGCGGCGTCCGCTCGACGACCGTCCCGTCGACGGTCGGATACTGCTCGACGATCTCACCTTCGCTGACGTCGCCCTCTTCGACCATCTCTTCGAGGAGCCACCACGCCAGTTCGACGTGATCGGGCTTGACCGTGTAGAACTCCTCGGGGACGCCGAGTTCTTCGAGTCGGGCCTCAGATTCCCACGCCTTGCCGTAGACCAGCGTGCCGTCGTCGGTGATCTCGTCGAACTCCCGACGGATAACCCGTGCCATCCGCTTGAGGCGGTTGCGGTGCTGGGCGGCGTCCTTGAAGACACTCGTACAGAAGTAGACGCGCTCGTGGTCGCCCATCTCTTCGAGGATCGCCTCTTTCGAGCCGTCGACCGCCGACATGTGGCCCTCCTGGAGTTCGTAGCCCTGCTCCTGCATCCGACGGTAGTTGCCGTCGCTCATTTCGAACTCGTTGATGTTGCAGAACTCCGCCGCGCCCTCGTCGAGGAACTCCAAGAATTCGGGCTCGGCGCGAATGCCGGGGATCTCGAAGGCCGGTGTGAGGCCCTCCTCGCGAGCGATATAGAGGATTTCCTCCCACTCGGTGCCATGCAAGTCGCCCCACTGCTCGTATGGCGGGTGGAATCGGATCTCGTCGAGACCGGCCTCCGAGAGTCGACGCATGTTCTCCCGGCCGCCAGTGATGCCAGTATACAGGTGGGTGTGGTGGTCCTCGCCGAACTCGTCTTTGAGGAGGCTGAGGTAGCGACACGTCTTGGCCATCGCCTCCTGTGGCTCGCCGCCGGTGATCGAGGTGCCCAGCGCGTCCATCCGGTGGGCCTCCTCGATGATGTCCTCGTCGGCCTCGACTTTGCGTTCGTTGGCGTAGACGTCGGTGACGTTCTTGCGGTTTTCTCCCAGCGGGCAGTAGAAACAGTCCCGCTGGTCACAGTAGCCGTAGACGAAAAGCACCATCTTCCCGCCTTTGGCGCACTGTTCGCAGCCTTTGGAGATCATCAGTTAGCCTTCATACCGCCCGTGGCCACAAAAAGCGTCCGAAACAGCCACTGACCGTGAGCCTCGGTGTCGACCCACGCTCCCAGAAAAGCCTTAACCGAACGCTCACGTAGCATCACCTGAATGCTGCTTGTCCTCTGTGTCGACCTCGACGACGACGTTGGCCGGAAGACCGGCCTCTCGACGCCGGTCGTCGGGGCCGACGCCGTCCGCGAGGCGGCGGTCGCCCTCGCCACGGTCGACCCCGAGGACTCCGACGTCAACGTCATGTTTCAGGGGCTCTCCACGTACGAGGCGCTCCGCGAGGAGGGCGACGAGGAGGTCGAGGTCGCGGTCGTCACCGGCGTCGAAGGCAACGACGTCCGGGCCAACCGGACGGTCGGCGAAGAGATCGACACCACGCTGGCGGGCCTCCAGACCGGCGAGGAGGTCCGGGCGATCATCATCACCGACGGCGCACAGGACGAGTCCGTGGTGCCGGTGATCCGCTCGCGGATGCCGATCGACGGCGTCCGCCGCGTCGTGGTCCGGCAGGCCCAGAACCTCGAATCGATGTACTACACCATCAAGCAGGTACTGGCCGACCCCGAGACCCGCGGCACCGTGTTGGTCCCGCTGGGGGTGCTCCTGTTGATCTACCCGCTTGTGGTCATCGCCGGCGTCTTCGATATCGCCGGCGCGGTCGTCCTCGGGTTGCTCTCGGCGCTGGTCGGCCTCTACTCGCTGTTCCGGGGGTTGGGTCTCGAAGAGACCGTCGACACGACCGTCGACAGGGTCCGCAACGGGCTGTACGCCGGCCGGGCGACGCTGATCACCTACGTCGTCGCCGTCGCACTCATCATCGTCGGCGGCGTCCAAGGTGTCTCGATGATCGAGACCGTCGAGTCGACCACCGCTACCCCCGTCGAGATCCCCACCGCCGCGGCGGCGTTCGTCCACGGCGCAGTCCAGTGGTTCGCCGCCGCCGGCATCACCAGCAGTCTCGGGCAGGTCACCGACGAGTATCTCGCCGGCCGGTTCCGCTGGCGGTACCTCAACGCCCCCTTCTACGTCGTCGCCATCGCCATCGTCCTCTACGGACTCTCCGGGTTCTTCCTCCCGACGATCGACGGGATCGTCACCCTCTCGCTGACCGATCTGGCGGTGGCGCTGACCGTCGGGACGCTGATGGGCGTGTTGAGCACGCTTACCTTCGCTATCGCCGAATCCCGCTACCCCTCGCAGGCCGATCCTGCCTGATGGTTAGTCGGCCGCGGCGGCAGGCTCGCCGTGGCTGATCTCGTCGCCCAGCAGATCGAGGAACTCGGCGAGCCACTCGGGGTGGTCGGGCCACGCCTGACCGGTCACGAGGTTCCGATCCCGAACGACGCCGTCGACCCACGAACAGCCGGCGGCCTCACACTCGGCGCGAACCGCCGGGTAGGCGGTCAGTTCGTACCCCTCCAACACGTCCGCAGCCGCCAGGATCTGGGGGCCGTGACAGATCGACGCCACCGGCTTGTCGGCCTCGAAGAAGTGTTGGACCGCCTCGATGACGGCGTCGTACCCCCGGAGGTACTCCGGGGCGCGGCCGCCGGGGACACAGAGGGCGTCGTACTCGGTGGGGTCGACGTCGGCCATCGTCGCGGTCAACTCGAAGTCGTGGCCCCGTGTCTCCATGTAGGTCTGGTCGCCACGGAAGTCGTGGATCGCGGTCTTGATCGTTTCACCGGCCTCCTTGTCGGGACAGACGGCGTCGACGCTGTGGCCGACCATCTCTAAGGCCTGATACGGTACCATGATCTCGTAGTCCTCGCCGAAGTCGCCGACGATCATCAGGATATCTTTGGACATGCGTGTCTCTCCTACACCATTTGTCATTATAAAAACACCGTCGGCATCCGTGACTGTCGGGAATTCCACGCGGTCAGCCGCGCTATTGGTCGACCCGCTACTGGTCGGCCAGCAGTTCGCTGGCGTTCACCAGCGCGTCGAGTTCCAGGTCGTGGTCGGCGAGGTTCTCGGTCGCGCCCTCCTCGCGGTCGACGACCACCAGCACGCGGTTGACCGTCGCGCCGGCCTCGCGGAGTGCCTCGGCGGCGTCGACCGCGGAGTTGCCGGTCGTGGCGATGTCTTCGAGGACGACGACCTCCTCGCCCGCTTCGAGTCGACCCTCGATTCGGTTGCCCGTCCCGTACTCCTTGGCCTGCTTGCGGGCGATCACGTAGGGCCGGTCGGTCTCGGTCGCGGTGACTGCAACCAGCGGCACCGCACCGAGGGCGACGCCGGCGAGTTTCGGCTCCTCGATCTTTTCGGCGAAGGCTTCGGCGATGAGTTCCAGACAGTGGGGGTCGGTCTCGAAGAGGTACTTGTCGACGTAGTAGTCGCTGGTCCCGCCGTGGGAGAGTTCGAACTCGCCGTACTGGACCGCATCGGCCGCCCGGAGCGCGTCGATGAGTTCCTGATTCGTCATTGTGCGTCGTCGGCAGGCCGTCGGCTTAAACGGGCGGGATCCGATCCGCACCGCGTACTCGCCGACAGTTGTGGGTTGTTTTTACTATTCTCCATACTCGGCTGACGACTGATTCGATGTCCGAACCAGAATCAAACGCTTCGAATCGAAATCTCTCGCTTTGGCGACCGACAGTTTTGTATAATATGGGCACAACCAAACTGATATGCACACCGATCAGTCGACACCTGTCTTGCTGTCCGCGTGCCGTTCCGGCGCGCCGCCGGCCGCCGGCGCTCCGCTGCGGGTCGACGCCGGACGGATACTGTCGTCGACCGGCGGGAGGGGAGCATGATACGGTCGTATCTCATCGCGCTGAAGCAGAACTTGATCTACGTCGTGATCGCCTCGCTCGTGGGTGGCCTCGCTTTCGGGCAGGTCGCCGGGCCGGGAACCAAGGGGCTGCTCAAGACGGCGGTGGTGCCGGTGTTGTTCCTGATGATCTACCCGATGATGATCAACATCGATCTCCGGGAGATCCTCCACGTTCGGACCCACGCCAAGGTCGTCGCCCTCACCCTGTTGCTCAACTTCGGGTTCGCGCCGCTGCTGGCGGTCGGTCTCGGTCGGCTGTTTTTCGCCGGCTCGGTCGGCTACACCATCGGCCTCTACTTCATCGCGCTGATCCCTTCCTCGGGGATGACCGCCGCCTGGACCGGGCTGGCCGGCGGCGATCTGGAGTCGGCGCTGGTCGCCATGTCGGTGAACCTGCTGGCGGCGATCGCCATCCTCCCGGCGTATCTGTCGCTTCTGATTCCCGGCAGCGTCGGCTTCGAGCCCACGGCACTCTACCGCCAGCTCGCCACGGTGATCGTCGGCCCGATGGTCGCCGGCACGATCACCCGTTCGGTGATCCTTCGCCGGTACGACTCCGATGGGCTCAAACGGCTGAAACCAGTGTTCGGCGGCGTCAGTTCCCTGGGCGTGATGCTGATCGTCTTCATCGCGATGACGATGCGGTCGACCGCGATCCTCAGCGATCCGATCACCTCCGCGACTACGGTCGTCCCACTGCTCGCGTTTTACGCCGTTATTCTGGCCGTGGGCGCGGGGCTCGGCCGCCTGCTGTTGTCGGACGAACTGGGTATCTCGCTGGTGTACGTCACCAGCATGCGGAACCTCTCGATCGCGGTCGCCATCGTCGTCGCCAGCGACAGCCTCCCGACCGAGGCCGTCCTCCCGATCGCGCTGGCCTACATCATCCAGCCGCCGCTGGGGGCGGTGTACATGCACTACCGCCGGGACGTCGTCGACGAGGGGCTGTCGATCAGGCAGGCGGTCGCCAATATGGTCTAACCAGACAGCACGTGGACGTGTCGAACGAGCGTCCCGTGAACTCGCCGCTCGAACCGTCTGTCGACCGTCCACCCCGCGTCCTCGGCTTCCGCTTCCCACGACCGGTCGGCGACCACCACAGCTCTCGGGGCGATCCGGCGGGCCTCTGCCAGCGCTCCACCCACTAAGTCGGCGAGTTCATGGCGGGCGATCTTCGACTGGCGGCCGTAGGGGGCATCGAAGACGACGGCATCGGCGCAGTCGTCGACCATCGGCAGGGCGGTCGCATCGCCGTGGATGATCTCGCCGCCGCCGTCGAGCAGCGCATCGAGGTTCTCCCGACTGCCGCGGGTCATCTTCCACTGGGCGTCGACGCCCACCACCGCGCTGCCGACGAGTCCCGCCTCCAACAGGAGGCCGCCGGTCCCACACATCGGGTCGACGACCCGCGTGTCGGGCCCGGCTCCCGCGATATTGACGAGCGCGCGGGCGTCGAGGGGGGCCATGCTCCCCGGCTGAAAGAAGGGCCGGTCGGTGGGCCGGCGCTCGCCGAAGTCGCGTTTGCTCTCGACGGTGAGCCACCCAATGAAACAGCGGTCTCGGCGCTCGCCGTCGACCTCGCCCGCCGAAAACAGCACCCGAAGCTCGTGGTCGGGATCGTCGAGGTCGACCGAAAAGCCCCGGTCGACGAGTACCGCCCCCAGCCGCCGCTCGGCGGTTTGGGTGGAACAGCCGGTCGTCGACCGCACGTCGCGGGCCCGGACGGCCACCGAGCCCGTCCGGTCGATCGCCGCCGCTCGGAGGGCGGCTTCGGCGGCGTCGACCTCGGCGTCGGTCGTGGCGATCAGGTCGCTGGCGGCGTGGGTGTAGGCCAGCGTCCGGACCCCGTCGGCGTCGATCCCACGTGCGGTCGCCACCCCCGGCGCGGCAACCTCGAGTGCCGAGGCCGCCGACCGGGCCTCGCAGGCGGCGAAGGCGTCGTCGTCGCCGGCCAACTCCAGACAGTACACAGTCGACACTGCGGGATGGCGGCTATCAGCGTGTCGGTCCCGGCCGACCATCAGGAGTAATTGGCCGTTGTCGACGACTAATCGGGGGGTACTGATATGCCCCCATCTCTTGCAAGCGGTATGGACGTCTCGACGGCCGAACTTCGGTGGTGGTTGCTGGCCGTGTTGCTCTACGGCGTCGGCGACTACGTCACGACCGTAGCCGCGGTCCGGCGGCGGGAGGTCGTCGAGGCCAACCCTGCGGTGATCGCGTTGCTGTCGGACTCGCCGGGACCGGTGGGGTTCGCGCTCCTGAAAGGCGGAGCGCTGGTGGTCTGTTTTTTAGGCTTCCTCTCGATTTCGACGAGCCCGATTGCGGTCGGCGTCCCGATCGGCATCTCGGTGCTCGGGGCGGTCGTCACCGCCTCGAATACGGTGATGCTGCTCACAAGCGAGTAGGGGGCCCCTCGAACGCGGCGGATTCGATCCGCCCCGGATTGACTTACATTTATACATGGGACGGGCGATAGCCCAGATACGAATGCGCGATCCGAAAGAAACGATCTCCATCGAGAACGTGGTCGCCTCGACGGGGATCGGTCAGGAACTCGACCTCCAGAGCGTGGCGATGGACCTCGACGGGGCCGACTACGACCCCGAGCAGTTCCCCGGCTTGGTCTACCGCACCCAGTCGCCGAAATCCGCCGCGCTGATCTTCCGGTCGGGCAAGATCGTCTGTACCGGCGCGAACTCCACGACGGCCGTCCACGAGAGCCTCGATATCGTCTTCGAGAAGCTACGGGAACTCCAGATCCCGATCGACGACGAGCCCGAGATCACCGTCCAGAACATCGTCACCAGCGCCGATCTCGGGACCGACCTCAACCTCAACGCGATCGCCATCGGGCTCGGCCTCGAAAACATCGAGTACGAACCCGAGCAGTTCCCCGGGCTGGTCTACCGGCTCGACGAGCCGGAGGTCGTCGCGCTGTTGTTCGGCTCCGGCAAGCTCGTCATCACCGGCGGCAAGGAGCCCAGCGACGCCGAGGCCGCCGTCGACGTCATCACCGACCGGCTCGACGACCTCGGGTTGTTGGCCTGAAAACCGACAGTTTCGACACCCTACAGCGGCTACCGCCGGTATGGTGGCCACGCTCCTGTCGGCTCCGTTCGTCCTGCAAGCGCCTCCCAGCCCGATATCGGTGCTCGGCACCGTCGGTCTGCTGGCGCTGTTCCTCTCGCTGACCGCTCATCTAGCCGCCCGGAACGTCCTCGGCGACGTCTCGCCGGCCAAGGCCCTCGGCGTCGGCGCGGGGCCTGCGGCCGTCTCGGTCGCCACGCCGCTGTTGTCGTTGCCCGGTGTCGTCGGCATCCTCTCGGCGATCGTCGTCGACGGCGTGGCGATCAAACTGGTCTACGATCAGCCGCGCCGCGTGACCCTCTCGCTGCTGGCGGTCCACGCGATCGTCTCGGTGCTTCTCGGGACCGTCATCTTCGGCGGGCTGATCCTGCTGTCGACCGTCCCCGGCTGACTCCGATTCCGCAACCACAGCCTACAGGTAGCGGTGTGCCGATGGGCCGGTATGCGCCGTCTCCAGTGGCTCCTCTGGAACCGATCGGAACGCCGACTCCGCGCGCCGTGGCGGCTCGCGGTAGGCCTCGTGTTTTTCGGGCTGGTGGCGGTCGCCAGCGTGTTGGGCCTCCAACTCCTTCGGGTGGTCCTCGGGGTCGACGGGCTCCTCAATGCCGCCGGACCTACGGTCCGGCCGCTGGTGTTGAATGCCGTCGTCGGGCTCCTCGTCGCGGCGGCGCTCGTGGTGGTCGCTCGCCTCCTCGATCGCCGGCTGATGTCGGATTACGGCCTCGGAGTCGACCGCGAGTGGTGGGTCGACTGGGCGGTCGGCCTCGTGATCGGTGCGGGAGCGATCACGGCGGCCGTGGCGGTCGGGCTCGCCGGCGGCTGGCTCGCCGTCGACCGGGTCGGTCCTGCGGCCGGCTCGCTGCCGGCGTTTGCCGCGCTTACGGCCGTCTTCGTCGTCGTCGGTTTCTACGAGGAGTTGTTCGTCCGTGGCTATCTCCTGACCAACCTCGCCGAGGGGTTCCGGTGGGTCGATCGCTTCGGCGCGCCCGTCGCCGCCGCCCTCGCCACCCTGTTGTCGGCGCTGCTGTTCGGCGGTCTCCACGCGACGAACCCGAGTGCGACGACCGCGAGCACGATCGTCATCGCGGCGGCAGGGGTGATGCTCGCCCTCGGCTACCTCTACACCGGGGAGTTGGCGCTGTCGATCGGCATCCACACCACGTGGAACGCGTTTCAGGGACTCGTCTACGGCCTCCCGGTCAGCGGCATCAGCCTCCCGGTGTCGATCGTCCGCACCGCCCCCCGCGGGTCGACGGTCGTCTCCGGCGGCCCGTTCGGTCCGGAGGCCGGCCTGTTGGGACTGTTCGGTGTCATCGTGGCGGCGCTCGGCGTCGTCGGCTACTGTCGGTTCCGGTACGGTACCATCGCGGTTCGTCCGACGATCAGTTCGCCGACACTCCGGGCCGTTTCCGGCGAGTAGGCAGTGACTACTCGACGAGCCGCTCGATTTCGGTAACTAAAATATCGCTTGCACCTTCGCTTTTCAGATCGTTGATCACTTCGAACACCTGTCGTTCGTCGACAACCGCATGGACGGCCACGTCCTCGCTGCCGGCGACGTCCATCACCGTCGGGCCGCCGAGACCGGGAATGACGTTCTGGACGGCTGCGAGGTTCTTTTCGTCGACGTTCATCATGAGGTAGCGTTTGTCGTTGGCCGCCAGCACGGATTCCAGCGCCGTCACGAGCTGTTGGACCTTTTCGTTGCCGGCGGTTTCCTCGCGGGCGAACAGCCGGACCGAACTCGCCAACACCTCGTCGAGGACGGAGAGCCGGTTGACCCGCAGCGTGGTTCCGGTCGAGGTGATGTCGACGATGGCGTCGGCCATCTCGACGTGCGGGGTGAGTTCGGTCGCGCCCGTTACCTCGATGATCTCGGTGTCGATCTTCCGGGCGCGGAAGTACTGCTCGGTGATCGTCGGGAACTCGGTGGCGACCTTCTTGCCGTCCAACTGCTCGGGGTCGGTGATGTCGCCGTCTTCGGGGGCCGCCAGCACGAGCCGACAGCGGCCGTAGTCGAGATCGAGGAGTTCCGAGAGGTCCGCCTCCGACTCGTGGACCTGATCAAGACCGGTGACGCCGACTTCGGCCGCGCCGTCGGCGACGTACTCGGGGATGTCGGCGGCCCGTGCGAACAGGATGCTCACCTCGGGGTCGACCGTCTCGGCGTACAGCTTGCGGTCGGCTCCGTTCTCGATGTGGAGCCCCGCCCGTTCGAGAAGCTCCACCGTCGGCTCGTGCAGTCGACCCTTGTTAGGCACGGCAATGCGCATATCCTCCCTCTCTGTCGAGGGGGCAACTGTCTTTCCCTCCCGGAGCGCAACCGATTTGCCTCTCGGAGAACACCGACCGGTATGCCTGGGCTCCCGATGTATGCCGCCGTGCCGCTTCAGCTGTCGGTCGACCCAGTATGGTTCGTCGCGGTCGCCGTGGTCGTCTTCGGCGTCGGGGCGATCGTCGCGCCAGTGGTCGCGCTGTCGCTCCGGGAGACCCGAGCGCCGACACCCGACGAGCGCGACCGGCTCGCCCGGCTGGAGGCCACCGACACCGCTTCCGACCGGATCCGCATCGTCGACGGCGACGGGGTCGAGGTGTCGCTCCGCGGACCGCCCGGTAGGCGGTCCCTACTGGTGTCGACGGCCGTCTTCGACCTCGACGAATCGACGGCCGCTGCACTCCTCGCCGCCGAACGCGCCCGCGGTCGGTATCTGTATATCGAGTACCGCGCGCTGGCTGCTGCGAGCGTGATCGGCATCGCGACCGGGATGTTCGGCGGGCTGGTGACCTTTTCCGACGGCCTGTTTTTCATCGCGGTCGCCGCGCTCTGGCTGTTTTGGATGGGTCGACGGCTCCAGTTCGCGGCCGATAACGCCGCAGCCCGGCGGGTCGGCAGCGAGACGCTCGCGGCGGCCTTCGAGACCGCCGCCGCGCGCCGGGGCGTCGACCCCGAATCCGCGACCTGGCGGACCTACTTCGAGGTCCAACCGCCCTTGGGCCAGCGGATCGACCGGCTCCGGGACCGATCCTGATTTCTTAAGGGACCGCCGTCCGAACCCTCTGCATGGACGACGTATACGCGATCGAGGGCGGCCACGTACTGACGCCCGACTTCGAGGTGCGCAACGCCGACGTGCTGGTCGACCGCGAGGCCGGTGAGGTCATCGAGGTCGGAGACGTGTCGGCCGCCGAGACACTGGACGCGACCGGCTGTTTAGTTATGCCGGGGCTAACGAACGCCCACACCCACGTCGCGATGACGCTGCTCCGCGGCCACGCCGACGACAAACCGCTCGACGCGTGGTTGCAGGAGGACATCTGGCCGGTCGAGGCCGAACTCACTCCAGAGGATATCCGCGTCGGAACGGAACTCGGGCTCGTCGAGTTCATCAAAAACGGGATCACCGGCTTCGCCGACAGCTACTTCGAGGTCTCCGAGATCGCTGCTGCCACCGAGCAGTCCGGCCTCCGGGCCAACCTCTGTCACGCCTTCATTACCATCGGGAAGGACGACGAGGCCGCTCGGGCCGACGCTCAGGAGGGCCTCGATATCGCCCGCGAGTTCGAGGGAGCAGCCGACGGCCGGATCACGACCGCGCTGATGCCCCACTCGTTGACGACCGTCGAAACCGAGTACCTCGAAGCGTTCGTCTCGGAGGCCCGCGAGGCCGGCATCCCGCTGCACTACCACGCCAACGAGACCGAAAACGAGGTCGACCCTATCGTCTCCGAGCACGGCGTCCGCCCGCTGGAGTACGCCGCCGACCTGGGGATGCTGACCGACGATGACTTCTTGGCCCACTGTGTCCACGTCGACGAGACGGAGATCGACCTGCTGGCCGAGACGGGCGCGAGCGTGATCCACTGTCCGGCCTCGAACATGAAACTCGCGAGCGGAATCGCCCCGATTCAGGAGATGCTCGACGCGGGCGTCAACGTCGGTCTCGGCACTGATGGTGCGGCCTCGAACAACGATCTCGGCCTCTTCGACGAGATCCGCGATGCGGCGATGATCGGGAAGCTCGCCCGCGGTGACGCCCGCGATGTGGCCGCCGAAGACGCGGTGCGGATGGCCACCGAGGGCAGTGCCGAAGCCATCGGCCTGCCGGTCGGCCGACTCGAAGCTGGGGGGACCGCCGACCTCGCAGTGGTCGACTTCGACGCCCCACACCTCACGCCGATCCACGACTACGTGAGCCATCTGGCCTACGCGGTCCGCGGCTCGGACGTCCGCCATACGATCTGTGACGGCGAGGTGCTGATGGAAGACCGCGAGGTGCAGACGTTGGACGAAGCGGATGTGAAACAGCGGGCAAGCGAGGCCGCTGCCGCGCTGGTCGACCGCGCCGAGTAGGTCGATCCGCCACCGGAGGTATCGAGCCGGTAACAGGGAGTTCCTGTCAGCCACCTTGATTTAAAAGTATACGGCATATACTCATCCGTATGGAGCGGTCGACCGAGGCACTACTCACCGCGGTTATCGGGGTACTGGGGGCAGTTGGGTTTCTCGCATTGACGGTCTACCCTTTCCAGTATGGGTTCGGCGAGAGCCTCGTACTGATCGGCGCGCTCGTCGCTGCCCTCCTGTTCCAGACGGTGCTGGACGACACCTCCTTCTGACCCGCTTCGGTACCGTTTTCACCGCCTGCGGTGAACCTCCTGTATGAGCGAATCAGCGTACCCGCCGGTCTCTGCCCACCTCGACGATGTCGAGGCCGCCGAGGCCGAGGGTCGACGCAAGATGGAGTGGGCGCTACAGCACATGCCGATCCTGCAGTCGCTCCGCGAGGAGTTCGAAGCCGACCAACCCCTCGACGGCGAGACGATCGGGATGGCGATGCACGTCGAAGCCAAGACCGCCAATCTGGTCGAACTGCTTGCCCTCGGCGGCGCGGAGGTCGCCATCACCGGCTGTAATCCGCTCTCGACGCACGACGACGTGAGCGCGGCGCTTGACGCCCACGAGAACATCACCTCCTACGCCGTCCGCGGCGTCGACGACGATGACTACTACGCCGCCATCGACGCCGTCCTTGACCACGAGCCGACGATCACGGTCGACGACGGGATGGACATGATCGCGGCGATCCACGAGGATCACCCCGAGCTCATCGAGACCATCGTCGGCGGCTGCGAGGAGACCACGACCGGCGTCCACCGACTGCGCGCGATGGACGACGACGGCGCGCTCGAATACCCGGTCTTCGCGGTCAACGACACCCCGATGAAGACGCTGTTCGACAACGTCCACGGCACCGGCGAGTCCTCGCTGGCCACCATCGCGATGACGACGAACCTCTCGTATGCGGGCAAGAACGTCGTCGTCGCGGGCTACGGCTACTGCGGAAAGGGCGTCGCCAAGAAGGCCGCCGGCCAGAACGCCAACGTCATCGTCACCGAAGTCGACCCCCGGAAGGCGCTGGAAGCCCACATGGAGGGCTACGACGTGATGCCCATGAAGAAGGCGGCCGCCGAGGCCGACCTCATCCTGACGACCACCGGCAACCGCGACGTGGTCGTCGACGAACACTTCGACCAAATGAAGGACGGCGTCCTGCTCGCCAACGCGGGCCACTTCGACATCGAGATCGATCTGGTCGCACTCGAAGAGCGCGCGGTCGACACATACGAGGCCCGCGAGGGTGTCGAAGCCTACGAGATGCCGGACGGCCGCCGGCTCAACGTCCTCGCCGAAGGGCGGCTCGTCAACCTCGCCGCGCCGGTCGCGCTGGGCCACCCCGTCGAGGTGATGGACCAGAGCTTCGGCGTCCAGGCTGTCGCCGTCCGTGAACTCGCTCACAACGGCGCGGCCTACGAGCCCGGCGTCCACGAGGTGCCCGACGAGCTGGATCGGGAGATCGCCGAGATCAAACTCGACGCCGAGGGCGTCGACCACGACTCGCTGACCGACGAGCAACGCGAGTACATGGGCAGCTGGGATCACGGAACCTGAGGGCGGACTCCCGACTGTTTAAGACGGTCGGCCGAAAGATCACTGTATGAAAATCGGCTGGGCCTACATGGGAATCAGTGCGCTGCTGGTCATCGTCGGGACGTTCATGGCTATCGACGGGATCGACCCCTACGGCGATCTCCTGCTTGCGAGTTCGCTGCTGTTCATCTATTTGGGGTCGAACGCATTGGCCGACGACCGGAAGGCACGCGAGGCCGCCGAGGCGGACACCGAGTGATGCGACTCTCACCGCCCGTCCGCAGTAGTCTCTGCCTACTTCTCGATATGCGTACCACCGTGTCGATGGAGGGCATCGATGGCGGCCAATAGGAAGGGCGACCGCCGGGAACGCGAACTGGTCAACCGCCTCGACGAGGCCGGATTCGCAGTGATGCGAGCGCCGGCCAGCGGCAGCGCGACCGACCGGGAACTCCCCGACGTGTTGGCCGGCGACGGCGAGCGGTTCTACGCCATCGAGGCCAAATCCAGCAGCGGCGATCCGATCTACCTCTCGGGTGAGGAGGTCGAAGCCCTCATCTATTTCGCCCAGAACTTCGGCGCGAAGGCCCGCATCGGCGTCCGGTTCGACCGCGAAGACTGGTACTTCTTCCATCCCGGCGACCTCTATACGACCGACGGCGGCAACTACCGCGTTAAAAAGGAGACCGCACTCGCCGACGGCGTCGACTTCGAGGAGTTCGTCGGCATCAGCACCAAGACGACGCTCGACGACCTCTAGTTGCTAATCAATTCAGTCTAAATATATCTTCTTTGCTTTTTGAATAAAGGATATGAGCACGTAGCCGGAAGGGACACTAATGCGTCTCTATCGGCGCCGGGCAGTGGTGGGGGTGGTTTCGATGCTCGTCGCGGCGGGCTGTCTCGGCGATTCGTCGCTCCGCGAGCCGTTCGATCTGCGGATCGAAAACCGGGACAGTCGCCCCCGAGCGCTGTCGGTCGCCGTCGACCGCGTCACCGACGAGACCGTCTACGAGCAGCGCCATCGGCTCGATGCTGGCGAACGGATCACCGAGCCGGCCGTCGTCGAGACACCCGGTCGCTACCGGATCACTGCCACCGACGTCACGGCCGATACGGAACGGGCGGCCGAACGGAACGTCGAACTCACGACCGGTCGGCCCTTCTGTGGCTGGTTTTCGGTCCGGGTCGACGCCGAGTCGGTTACCGCCGCCGTACCGCGGTGCCCCGAGGAGTCGGCCGACCGGGCCGGTCCGGATCCCTAATGCTGTCGAGTCGAAACCAGCCGCCAGCGAGAGGCCGCTGTCGGTCGGCTCCCGTCGCTTTCGAAGCCCTTTTGAGATGGCCGGGGAAACCCAGCGGCATGGACATAGACGAGGAAATGCGCCGACAGACGGTGGTCTCACTGCTCGCCGTCGGGCTGTTCCTCGCTTCCCTCATCGGTATCGGCGTCGTGTTCGACGGTACCGAAGGGTTGCCGAGTGACGGCGCGCTGGCACTGGTCGGCGCGCTCGCCGGATTCGTACTGCTTATGGCCGCCGTCGGGCTCTTTCTCATCCGATCCGACGACTCCTCGGACTCCTGATCGGTCGACCAGCTCTGCGGACTCCCGTTGTTACCAACTGCTTACCGTTAGTAGCCACTGACTACTCGGCGTTCGTGTCCGCGCGCCAGTCGACCAGTTCCTCCTCGCGGTCCTCCAAGCGACTCTGATAGTACGCCAGCGGGTGGCTCGCGGTCTTCCAGTGGTCGTCTTCGTTGTGACAGATCCCGTAGGCGCTCAACGTTTCGCAGGACGGCGGCGGGTACTGGGTGCCGCGGTCGTCGGTGAGATACTCCGTCTGGTAGCGGATCCCCTCGGGATCCAGCGAGGATTCCGCACAGAAGTCGACGATCTCGTCGGGCTCCATCCCGATCCCGGTCAGAAACGCCATCAGCGTGAAACTTTCAAACGCCTCGAGTTCGATCCCGTCTTCGGCTTTCTGGAGCAGGTTCTCGATGCAGGGCGGGAACAGCGCCCGATTGACGAAGTCGATCCGGCCGACGGCGGTCCGCTCGGAGAGCAGCCGGCGGAGTTCGCCGAGATCGGATTCGAGGGGTTCGACGATCCCCTCGCCCTCGGTCAACCCCTCGAAGGGGAGGCCGTCGGCGATTCGCCGCCGGATCGCCGTCCCCAACAGCGAAAACAGCTCCTCGCGTTCGATCCGGACCTCGCCGTCGGCTACTTCGCGGTCGACCAGCCGCCAGCGGTCGCCGTCACCGGCGAGCCGCAGATACGCACCGAGTTCCACCCGGAACCACGCGGGCTCGCGGCTCGCGTGGTCGGCCGCCGGACGGATCGTCCCCGAGAGCCCCAACTCGTCGAGGATCGTCTCGCGGTCGAGCCTCGCGGTGGTCGTGCTCCGGAGGCCGTCGTCGCCGGCCGCGAAATCCTCTTGGAGCCGCTCGACGGCCGTCTTCGCCTCCGCGGCGGCGTACTTATCGATCGCCGCCCCCGAATCCAGCAGCGAGACGAGGATCCGGGCGATCGGATAGGAGAGCAGTTCGTCCTCGTCGCGCCACTCGTCTGGGTCTTCGGCGTCGACCCGGCCGGCCATCAGTGCGCGTTCGACCCGTTTACGCCCCCGGTCGACGGCGGGTGCGCCCTCGGCGATCAGCGTCTCGATGTCGACGCCCAGCTCGCCGACGGCCTGCCGGGCCGCTTCGAGGAACGGGTACCGCGCGTAGAGCCGGGCCGACATGACTACCGCCGACTTTCATGGCAGTATGAATAAGCCCGACGGTCGACCGGCCGCGGGATGACGGAATCTATAATTCGGTCGGGACCCAGCACCCGGTCGTGCCCCGTTTCAGCTACCCCTGTCCGGGCTGTCGAACCACCAACAGCCTCCACGAACTCGACTGCGAGTTCGAGGGGACGCCGTGGCCCACCATTGAGAAGGCCTACACCGACTGTCTGTCGGTGCTGTCGGCCAGCCCGACGCCGGTCGCCGAGTCGACGCTCCGGGAGTCCGTCCACGGCGAGTGGGGCCCGCTGCACGCCGCCGCGCTCCGGACGCTGACGGCGGTCGACCGGGTCGAACGGGCCGACGACGGGACGCTCCGGCTGCTGACCGCCGCCGAGTACACCGAACTCGTCTCCGAGCCCACCATCGAACCCATGCGGACGATCTACGAACACGGCTCGGTGCCGGGCTGTCACGACAACGCCGTCTTCGCCATGATCGCGTGGTACGAGATGGTCGACCTCTCGTGGGCCGAAACCAAGGAGGCGGTCGTCGAGTGGCTCCGCCAGTCGGGGGCGTGGGACCGCGGCGGCTTCGAGGAATCCTCGCCGGAGGAACTCGTCGAAAACAAACGGCACGTCTACGAGGCGGGGTACGGCTGGAAGCAAGCCGGCAGAGAGGCCAAGGCCGTCATCGACCGCCAGCGGTAGTCGACGGCTACTCGACTATTAGTCCGATAAACTGTGGTTACTCGACCGGGCTGATCGGTATGCGGTAGTTATTCGCTCTGGATCCGCGGGGCGAGCATGTAGGTGACGTGGCCCAGCCCCTCGGCGAACTCGTAGTGGAGCTTGACGGGGAACTCCTCGCCGAGGTCGACGGTCACCTCGGTCGCCTTCGGGATCGCCTTGTTCATATCCTTGAGGTAGTCCAGCGAGAACAGCGAGTCTGCCGGGCCGGCGGTGAGGTCGATGAGGTCCTCGCTGGTGAGTTCAAGGTCGACGTCGTCGGTGTCGCCCTCGGCCTCGATGTAGAAGGCCTCGCTTCCCTCGTCGACGCGCAGGGAGATGTGGTCCGAGACCATGTCGGCGGCGGTGATCCCGCGGTCGAGCTGGTTGCCTTCGAGGACGATCTGGGCGGGGAGGTCCAGCTCCGGGATGTCGGGCTCTTGGCGGATCGAATCGGGGTCGATCAGCGCCAACGTATACGAGAGGCCGTCGATCCCGATGTGGAGCTTGCGGGTCTCCTCGTCGAGTTCGAACCGGATGAGATCGCCGCTGTTGGCCATCCCGGCGATATCCTGCAGCCGGCCGAGGTTGACGCCGATGACGCCGCCGTCGGCCTCGTAGGACTCGAAAGCCGCAGCGTCTAACGAGAGGTCGACCATGCCGACGTTGGCCGGGTCGACGGCGCGGATCGAGAACTCCTCCTCATTGAGCCGGATCTTACACTCGTCTACCAGCACGCTCACCGAATCGAGCGCGTCTGTGAGCGTGTCGGCGCTCACGATGGCCTTGAACATATAATCCGTTCTACGAACGGCCCCGATAAAAAGGCATCCGGTTCCGGTACCCACCGTGTCGGCCCCCGAGGGTGAGCCGGTGTAGACGAGCCTGCCGAACCGCAGTCCGGATTGCCGTCTCGTGTAGAGGTAAACTATTTATTCGGGTCCACAGTTGCTGTACGCAGTGACAGTCGCGTCCTCCATCCAGTTGGCAGTCGTAGCCGGATGCGTGAGCATCGGGTACGTCTTCTTCGGCGGCTACCTGTTGCGACGCGACGATGGGATCGGCGTCGACAGCCTCGGAGCCTTCGCCGTCCTCTGGGGGGCCAGTTTCGTTCTTCAGTCAGTGCTCATCTACGTGTTTGGCTCGTACGGTATCACCGACGGGGCCCAACTCATCGAACTCCAGTCGTCAATGCCCACGTCGGTCCAGTCGGCACTGACCGGGATGGACCTCCTTGCCGAGCTCTTGACCGTCGGTGGCATCTTCATGTGGCTGTGGTTCGTGCTCAGGTACACCCAGCGGATCGGCCGTCGCGAAAAGCTCGCTTTGAGCGTTCTCGGTGGGGTCACCTTCCTGGTAGTAATGTTGAACGGGCTCATCGGGGCCGTCGACACCTTCGGCGTCATCGAAATCGAGCCGGCCTTCCGGTCGAGCGTCCACCAGTTCGGCTCCGTCGTCGAGGTGCTGGGAACCGGCGTTGCCGTCGGAATCGGGATCGCACTTCTGTATGCGACCGCCACCAACCACCGCCCGTTCCGTGAGATGACGGTTGTCGGGCTCTCGGCGCCCATCATCTTCCCCTGGTTGTTGCGGTATCTCTACCAGTTCGGTCTCGTTACCGGTTTTCAGGCGATCAGTGGGCTGCGAACTGCCGGTCTCTCGGTCGGTCTCGCCGGCCTCTGGCTGGCAGTAACGAAGTACGATCTGTTCGACCAGTTGCCGGCCTCACGGTCGGTCGGTCGACAGACTGCCTTCGACTCCTCCGATACCGCGTTGGTCGTCGTCAACAACGACAACAACGTCTCGGACCTCAACCCCGCGGCCCGGAAACTGTTCTCCGTGTCAGCACTCGACAGTATCGGCGCGCCGCTGGACGACCTGTTGCCCGACCGAGTCGATAGCGACGACCTCCGGCAGTCCGAGCCAATCATCTTCCGAATGCCCAACAGCGACACGATCATCGAGGCAGTGATGACCACCGCGACCGATGACGACGACACCCAGATCGGGCGGACGGTCGTCTTCACCGACATCACTGCCGAGCGCCGCCGCCAGCAGCGCATTCAGGTGCTCAACCGCATCCTCCGGCACAACCTCCGCAACGACCTCAACGCGGCCAAAGGCTACGTCGGCGTCATGGCCGACGGCGGCCCGGAGGCCGAGATCTACCAGCAGAAAGTCGAGGGGATCCTCGACGATCTAGTGACGATCGGCAAGAAGGCCCAGAGCACCGAGAACGTCCTCGACGCCGAGCCGCTGGCGGACTCGCCGACCCAACTGGGCGTGCTGATCAAAGACGCCATCGACGCGGTCAAATCCGAGTACGACTCGGTATCGGTGTCGGGGTCAGTGCCGGCGTCGGTGGCGGTTCAGATCAACCCGGTCGTCATCGGCTCGATCATCGAGGAGGTCATCGAGAACGCCGTCCGTCACACCGACTCGGCGATCACGATCAGCTACGACGCCGAAGCGGCGATCCTGACCATCGCCGACGACGGGCCGGGGATCCCCGACCACGAGATCGCCGTCTTGGACAACGCCCAAGAGACCGACCTCAAACACGGCAGCGGCCTCGGGCTGTGGCTCGTCAAGTGGGGTACTGACAGCTTCGGCGGCACCGTCCGCTTCGATACCGACGAGACCGGAACCCGTGTTCGGCTCTCCCTCCCCGACGATCTGGTCGAAGAGATAGAGTGACGCTCCGTGACTCCGATCGAAAAAGCGAGTCGCCGTGTCCTCCCAGCGTCTAGACCAACGGTTCGACCAGGTCGACGCCCTCCTCAAGCAGGGTTTCGAGTCGATCCTCGCTTCCGGCTTCACCGTACACGCGGAGTTTGGGCTCGGTGCCGCTGGGTCGGATCAGGAGCCACGAGCCGTCTTCTAAGAGGAGTTTGAAGCCGTCGAGGGTGACGGTGTTGGCGACCGCCGAGCCGGCGACAGACTCGGGGATGTGGTCTTCGAGATCCGACAGGACGCGCTCTTTCTGGTCGTCGGGACAGGCCACGCTGCGTTTGCTGGCGTGGATCTCGCCGTGCTCGTCGAGGAGTTTGTCGACGCGGTCGTCGAGCGGTTCGGCCGCCGTGACCGCACCAGCCAGCAGCGCCATCAGGACGCCGTCTTTCTCGCGAATGTGGCCGCGGATCGAGAAGCCGCCGGACTCCTCGCCACCAATCAAGGCATCGGAGTCGCCCATCGCCTTACCGACCCACTTGAAGCCGACCGGCACCTCGACGACTTCTTCGCCGTTTGCCTCGGCGATGCGGTCGATCAGGAACGTGGTCGACACCGAGCGCACTGCGGGGCCGGAGTCGGTTTCGAGGAGGTAGTCGTACACTGCTGCAAAGAAGAGGTTCTCGTCGAGATAGCCGCGCTCTGGCGTACAGATGGCGATCCGGTCGGCGTCGCCGTCGTTGGCGATGCCGAGATCGGCGTCGTGTTCTTCGACCGCATCGGCCAGCGGCTGGAGGTTGCTCGGGGACGGTTCGGGCTCGCCGCCGCCGAAGGTCGGGTCCTTCTCGCAGCGTCGACGGATCACTTCCGCGCCTGCCGATTCAAGCAGCGCGTCGGTGACACCTTGGCCGCTGCCGTAGAGGGCGTCGTAGACGACCGTGAGATCCGAGAGGTCGGCGTCGACCAGCTCGTGGGCGTGGTCGGCGTGGTTCGGGATCGGATCGACCTCCCGGATTTCGCCCCACTCCTCTTCGGGCAGGAGGTCGGGCTCGGCGAGGTTGTCGACGATTTTCTCGGTGCGTTCGGGCAGCGCGGGCGCGCCGTCCTCGGGAATGAATTTGACGCCGTTGTATTCGGGCGGGTTGTGCGAGGCGGTGACCATCAGTGCACACGACAGCCCGCGGTCGACGATCGCATACGCGATCACCGGGGTCGGGCAGTCCCGCTCGGGCAGCAGGACGTCGAACCCGTGGCCGGCGAGGATCTCCGCGAGGCTCTCGGCGAAGCCGGGCGAGGTCTCCCGTGCGTCGTAGCCGACGATGACCGGGTCGGTGTACCCTTCCTCCTCGAGATAGCGGGCGACGGCTTCGCCGACGATGCGTACTCGTTCGTCAGTGAACGTATCGAGGGTGGCGCGCCACCCATCGGTGCCGAAGGCAATCTTGTCCATACGCTATCTGCTGTCGCATCTGATAAAAATGTGTGAGGTACAACACCTGCGCTAGCTGTCAGGTTCTTCGGCCGTGCCGGTTTCGATCAGCCGGACTTTCCGGCTACGGCGGAGTTGTTTGATCTCGTACTCGCGGCTCATCGCCGCCGACTGGCTGTCGTAGGATTCGACGTGAACGAGGTCGACCGGTGTCCGGCCGCGTGTGTATTTGGCCCCCTCGCCCGCGTTGTGCTCACGGAGGCGGCGCTCGGGGTCGGTTGTGTAGCCCGTATAGAGGGTGTCGTCAGCACACCGCAGAATGTAGACGTAGTGGTCGCTCACGGCTATCGGTGGCTCGCGGCGAGCAAAAATGTCGGCGTCCCGGAAACGCCGGCCACTGACCGACTCGTGTCGGCTCCCCTGGTGGCCGGTCGCGTTCGACGAACGGTACTCGATCCCCCGATTAACTGCGGGTCCGGTCCCGGGCGGCTTCGGCGATACCGGCGTTGGCCGAACAGGACGGACAGGCGAATACCTGTCCGAACTCGTCGGCAAACACCCGCGCGAAGCGATCCGAGATGTGGGAACCACAATGGTCGCAACGTGACATGTGTGCCCGGCTCCCCTTCAAGCCGGCAGTCTCACTACGCGTAGCGCCGACAAATACTCTTCTTTTAATTGTATACCAATTTATATTATTTCATTACCAGTTACGGATCGGCGTCGATCCCTCGGGCGATCAGCGCCGCCTGTGCGCCCGCGGTGAAGCCGGCGTCGACGTTGACGACCGACAGCGCCGTACAGGACTGCAACAGCCCCGCGAGTGCGGCCTCGCCGTCGCCGCCGTGGCCGTAGCCCGTCGAGACCGGCACGCCGATGACGGGGCAGTCGACCTGTCCGGCGACGACGGTGGGCAGGGCCGCCTCGCGGCCGGCGACCGCAATGACGACGTCGGCGGCCCGGATCTCCTCGAGTTGGTCGAACAGCCGGTCGATGTTGGCGACGCCGACGTCCTCGATCAGTCGGCAGTCGGCCCCCACCGCCTCGACGACGGCGGCGGCCTCGCCGGCCACCGGGTAGTCCGACGTGCCACCGGTGACGATCCGGACCGCGGCCGCCAGCGAGGGCTGGTCGAAGGCCTCGCCCGTCACCGAGACCGTTTCGGCGCGCTCGTCGACGCTCACGGTCGCTCCGGTCGACCGAAACGCCGCCTCGACCGCCTCGCGGACGTCGGCGTCGGCTCTAGTCACCAGCGCGTGGCCGGTCGTCTCGACAGCCGCCTCCGCGAGGTCGACTACTTCCGCGGAGGTCTTGCCTTCAGCCAGGATCCCCTCGGGGATCCCCCGACGGTGTTCGCGGGCGGCATCAAACCGGCCCGACGGGGTGGTCGCATACCCCGACAGCCGCGCCTCGGCGGCCGCTACCGACAGCTCGCCGTCCGCAACCGCCTCGAGCGTCTCTCTCATACCTCAGCGGATGGGTTCGACCGAGTCGTAGCTGTCGCTCTTCGAACGTATATAATAGTGGCGAAACCGGTGGGGATCGACATTCATAATTTGGCTCATACAGGGGTCGAAACCCCCGTCCAGCCGGTTTGCCCACGAATTACATAACAACCCTTATTAAGCAGGACTCGGTACGACAGGGTGCATGGCAGATCTCATCGTCAAAGCAGCCGTTAAGGAAGCGCTGAACGACAAAAACGTTGCTTCGGATTTCTACGACGCACTCGATGCGGAGGTCGAGGAGCTCCTCGAAGACGCCGCCCGACGTGCCGAGGATAACGACCGGAAGACGGTCCAGCCGCGCGACCTGTAAGGCCGATCCGATCCCCGTTTTTTCGACCGCTAGCCCGCCAGCCCGTGGCTTCTCGGTCGACCGCGGTCAGCTTACCGCTCGTATTCGGTCACCGAGACGCCCTCGTCGCTGCCGACATAGACCGTCGACGCACGGCCGACGAACAGCCCGTGTTCGACGACGCCCGGAATCGCCGAGAGCGACGCGGCCAGCGCTTCTGGATCGTCGATCACGCCGAACTCACAGTCGACGACGAGGTTCCCGTTGTCGGTGACGACCGGTCCATCCTTATTGGCCGCCCGCCGCAGGCTGGGCTCGCCGCCCAACGCCTCGACGGCCCGCTCGACGCCGGTGCGGCCCGCCGGGAGTATCTCGACGGCGACGGTGTGATCGAGCCGGTCGGCGAGTTTGGTCGGGTCGACGACGAGATGCAGTTCGTCGGCGGCGGCCGCAACGAGTTTCTCGCGGGCGTGGGCCGCGCCGCCGCCCTTGATGCAGTCGCCTGTTTCGAGGACGATCTGGTCGGCTCCGTCGATAGCGAGGTCGATTCTGTCGACCTCGTCGAGATCGGCCAGTGGAATACCCTGCTCGATGGCCAACTCCCGGCTGGCGAAGGAGGTCGGGACGCCGACGATGTCGAGGCCGTCGTCGACCGCCGCACCGAGTGCCCGGATCGCGTGGGCTGCGGTGCTGCCGGTGCCGAGACCGACGACCATCCCCTCGCTGACGCGGTCGGCCGCGGCCTCGCCTGCACGGCGCTTGGCGCTGCTGCTTCCGCCTGTCGTTTTCATACCGGCCCTGCGGCGGCCCGCCACAAACAGCTACCGGATGCGGTCAGTCGAGCCGGTCGACGATCGCCTGTGAGTCGTAGGCCAACGCGAGTTCGCGGGACCGCCCCCGACCCTCCACGTCGGCGTACCGGGCCTCGATGATCCCGAGTTGATCGAGTTTGTTGACCAGTTCGGTGTAGCGGGTATACCCCAGCCCGGTGGCCGCGGCGAAGGCGTCGTAGATCTCGCCGGCCAGCTCGCCGTCGTGGTCGACCAACACCTCCAGCAGCGCCCGCTCGGAATCGGAGAGCCCTCGGAGACTTCGGGAGAGATGGACGTGTTTGGACTTCTCGTAGGCGGCCTCGATATCCTCGGTGGCGATCGTTCGGGCCGCCCGCATCTCGGCGTGGAGCCCCGCCCGCCGCAGCAGGTCGATCCCGACCCGGAGGTCGCCGCTGTCGGCAGTGAGTTCGGCGACCCGGTCGAGTTCCGGCTCGTCGAGGACGCCCTCGTGGAAGCCGCGGTCGGCCCGCGCCCGGAGGATCGACCGGATCTCGTCGACGGCGTAGCGCGGGAAGTAGATCTCTTCGGGCCGGAAGACGCTCTGGACGCGGGTGTCGATCTCGTCGATCGGCTCAAGCGAGAGGTCCGACGAGACGATGACGACGCCGATCTTGACACCCGGGTTCGTCTCGTGGGCCCGCAGCAGCGAGCCGAGGGTGTCGCTGGCCTCGTTTTCGTAAAACAGGTAGTTCACGTCGTCGAGCGCCACCACGAGCACGTCCTCGTCGTCGATCAATCGCTCGGTGAGTTGGCCGAAGAGCTTCTTGAAGGAGATCCCCGAGGCCGGCGGCTCGTAGTCGAACACTCCCTCGAAGAGCCGCGAGAAGACTGCATACCGCGTCGAGTCGACCTGACAGTTGACCCGGACGGTCCGAACGTCGGCCTCGCCACCGAGTTCGCCGAAGAGCTTCTGGACGGCCGTCGTCTTCCCCGTCCCCGGCGGCCCCTGAATCATCGTGTTGAGCGGCCGCGAGCCCCGGACGGCGGGTCGGAGGGCGTATTTGAGGCTGTCGAGCTGGCTGGTGCGGTGGTCGAAGGCGTCAGGCACGTAGTCGATCTCGAAGACGTGTTCGTCCCGGAACACCGTCTCGTCCCACGACAACAGCTCCTCGGGCTCGTCGGACATCTGGGTGTGTGAACCCAGCCCGTCTACTTAATTGATTCCCCGTTTTGCGGCGGCTCACAGGTCGACCGTCTCGACCGTCTCATAAACCGGCCCCGCGTCGTCCAGCCGGCTTTCGGTCAGCCGGACGCTCTCGACTCGAAACGTCCCGACTGTCGGCTCGGTCTCCCGAACGACTTCTTGGACCAGCGCCTTGCCCCGGGCGTCGTCCATCCGTGCGAGGGTTACGTGCGGTGTGAACGCGTGGGATTCGGCGTCGAACCCCAGCGCCGTGAGTTCGGTTTCGAGTGCAGCGTGCAGGCGGCTCAACGCCGTGGCCCCCTTGCCCTCGCGGACGCCGGCCCAGACGACGCTGATATACTCGGGCGAGGGGAAGACGCCCAGTCCCTCGATCGTACAGTCGAAAGGGTCGACGCCCGCTTCGTCGACCGCCCGCTGGATGGCTGCCTCGATTTCGTCGAGGCGCGCGGGGTCGGTATCCCCGAGGAACTTCAGCGTGACATGCGCCTGTGCGGGATCGGTAACGCGGAGGCCATCGGCCTCGCGTAGATCGGTTTGGATGGCTGCGAGTGGGTCGGCAAGCGCGTCGGGGAGGTCGACGCTGACGAACAGTCGCATGTCGACGCTATCGGAGTGGATCGTGAAGATCTGTCGGCTGCAGCCTACTCGTCGTCTTTGATCTCGCCGAGCTGGTCGATGAGTTCGTCGGTCGAGGCATCCGAGTCGACGGACATCTCGCCGTCGTACTCGTTTTCGTGGACGTTGACGGTCTCGCCGTCGTCTTCCTCGTCGTCGCTTGGCTGTTCCTGCTCGGACTCGTCGTAGCTTCCAAAGCCCATCAGTGTCGGTTCCGGCCAGCGCCGGGATAATTTCACTGATTCGTATATCTGTATAATTTCGAACTGGATCGACACTGTTCGGGGTCGTCTCGTCCGGCGGTCGAATGATGAGATTTATTCGTGCCGACACCCTCAGTTCGGGTGCGCGCCGTTGGTCCAGTGGTAGGACAGAGCCTTCCCAAGGCTCTAGCCCGGGTTCAATTCCCGGACGGCGCATTTCTGCCGAACGAAGTGAGGCGAAATCGCCACGGAATTGAACCCTATCAGTCACGCGCAGCGTAGCGAGCACATCTGATTCCGGTTCAATCCCCGGACGGCGCATTCTTCTGTCGACCACGAACCGCCGCGTTCAACCCGTTTGCTCCGATGAAGAAGATATGGCACTCACCGATCTCCTCCCGGATCGTCCACTCCAGCAGTCCGAAGTCGACGCCCTCGACGACACCGACCGCATCATCGGCAACTTCCCGGTTTACCTCGAAGCACTCTCGGGGTTCGCCATCGGGATCGTGCTGGTGATCGACGCCACGGCCCACGCGCTGAGCTACGACGTCGACGGCGCAGGCTGGGAACTGGTCGAGAGCCGCGAGCTGGCCCATCCGGTCGAGGGCGGCGTCCACGCCGCGGATATGGAGTTGATCGAAGAGCTACAGTCGACGGCCGCCCAGTACGCAGGCGCGTCTGCGTAACCGGTCTGATAGCCGATGATTGCCGGCCGGTCCTTCCCTAAGCCTTGGTCGGGGCATCGGCGTGCGGTGTGTTGTCCGATGGCGGTTCCCCAGTGGGGTCCGTGGACGATCAGGTCGGATGCAGCGCCGTCTGGCTCCGGAGCCACGGTACGACGACCCCGTTCAGCCGACTATGGGCCGTCTCGTAGCTCGTTCCCGATGGCTCGTCGTGGCCCCTGTACGTCCCGAACTGTGTGTGATTGACGCCCGCAAGCTCCGCGACCCGCGTCGACGGTGGCAGATTGCCACGATTCCGGTCGTCGGCCTCTCGATCCAACACTCCGTCAGCATCGCCCGTCACGCTGACCGCTGCAATATCACGGTCCGAGAGGTCGATGTCACAGTACGACGCATACAGCAGCACCCCCTCGACCTCCGCCCCAGTCGCCACGTACCGGCAGGCCATCGCGCCGCCGAGGGAGTGGCCCCCGACGTACCACTCACTGATCTCCGGCCGGTCGGCCATCGCCCTGTCGGCCGCGTGGTCGGCGACCCCGGCTTCGGCGAGGCCGTAGTCGACCACGGCGAGATTCAGTGGCATCCGTGGAATCACGACCGTCACGTTCGCCTCGCGGGCCAGCGGTGCCAGCGACCCGACGTAGGCGTCGGGATGGACGCGCCCACCGGGGTAGAAGACGACGGCCGCTTCGGGCTGTCTATCGGCTGGCTGGAGGACGTAGCCGCCGCTGGACCGGTCGACCGACACGCGGGGGTCGTCCTCCGCGGCTGCGATGCTCTCGGGCGTGCCGTGGTACGGCGTCCCGGCGTAGATCACCGCCAGTGCCACGACGACGAGGAGCGCGACGACTATCCAGACGACCAGTCGTTTGGCGTGTCGACCGACGGTCGACCGATCCATTGCTCGTTAGTCGTCGGCGACGTAGCCGCTGTGAGCGTCGACCCCGCCGGGCCGCAGGAGGCGGACGACCAGATAGACGACCGGTGTGTCGACGACCGCGATCAGGAGCTTGAGCAGGTACTGGCCGAGGATCAGGCTGACGACCACGGCGGTCGACTCCGGCTGGCCGGTTCCGAGCACCACGGGAGCGGCGACGAAGGCGACCGTCACGAAGATCACCGTGTCGAGGGCCTGACTGCTGGCGGTTGAGGCCAGATTGCGGAGCCAGAGGTACTGTCCCGCCGTGTAGTCCCGGATCCAGTGGAAGACGAACACGTCCCAGTTCTGGCTGACGATGTACGCCAGCAGACTGCCGAGAACGATGTTGGTACTCGGGGCGAGCGCCGCGGCGAACGTCCCGGCGAACTCGGGGTCGAGGGCGGGCGCACGGAGCGTCGACCACACCAACCCGAGCACGACGAAGTTCAGCGCGAAGGCGACGTTGACCATGATCTGGGCGGCCCGCCGACCGTAGAGTTCGGCATAGCAGTCCGAGGCGAAGAACGTCAGCGCGTAGGCCAGCGCCGCCCCCGGCAGCACGATCTCCGCGCCGACCCGTGGCAACTCGACCGGCAGCGGGAGCGCCAGCAGTTTGGCGGCGGTGAGTTGGGCGGTCACCAGCGCGGTGACGAACAGCCCGACCAGCGCGATCTGGCCGATCGCCAACCGGTCGGCCGACCGGCCGGGGGCGAGTCGGTTACTCCTCATCGAGTCGACCCCGCCGCGTGTCGATATCGTCCAACTGATCCAGCGTTTTCCTGATCGAGGCCCGCACCGCCTCGCTGCGATTGACGAACTTCTTGTCCTCGCCGACGTGGCTGTCGAGGTCTTCGAGCAGCTCGTCGGGTACTTCGACGCTTATCTTGGCCATATCAGGATACGACTGGGGGAATACTTCAAAACACGTGTTCGCCTGTTCACTGCGAGGCGGCCCGATCCGAGCCGACGTCCTCGACCTGACAGCCGCCGCTGTACTCGATGCCTGCGATGGAGTCGATCGGATCCGTGCCACAGATGGGACAGTCGTCGCGCGCTCGGTAGGGCACCCGCTCGACGGAGAGGTCCATCGCGTCGTAACACAGCATCGTCCCGACGAGTGGCTCACCCGTATCCAACAGCAGTTTGACCGCTTCTGTCGCCTGCAGACAGCCCACCGTGCCCGGCAGCACGCCGAGGACGCCCGTGGTCGCACAGTCGGGGACCGTGCCGGGCTCGGGCGGTTCGGGGAACAGACACCGGTAACACGGCCCCTCGGGGACCAGCGTCGTCACCTGTCCCTCGAACCGGTAGATCGCGCCGTGACTGACCGGGATCTCGGCCAGCCGACAGACGTCGTTGACGAGATACCGCGTCGGGAAGTTATCCGAGGCGTCGACGACCAGATCGTACTCTGGGATAATATCGGCAGCGTTGGCCTTCGAGAGCCGCGTTTCGTAGGTCTCGACCGTGATGTCGGGGTTGAGGTCGGCGACGAAGGCGGCGGCGCTCTCTACTTTCGGTATCCCCACGTCGCTGTCGGCGTGGATCACCTGTCGCTGGAGGTTCGAGCGCTCGACGGTGTCGTCGTCGACGACGCCGATGGTCCCGACGCCCGCCGCGGCGAGATACTGGATCACCGGCGCGCCGAGGCCCCCCGCGCCGACGACCAGCACCCGCCCGTCGAGCAGCGCCGCCTGCCCCTCGGGACCGATCTCGTCCATGATGATGTGCCGCGAGTAGCGGTCCAGTTGGGTCGCGTCCAGCGAGAGACTCATGGGTCGGCTTCGACGCCCGCGAGAATAAGCGTGTGGTCGGCTACTCGATGGGGATCGGCACGGCTTCGTCGGCGGTCTCCTCGGGGTCGTCCGACCAGTCGAACTCGTCGGCTCCATCGGCGTCGGTCGACGTGGTCGGCGTCGTCGAGCCGCGTTCGTCGCTCCGCCCCGCCGAGCCGCGGTCGACGTCCCGGTCGGTCACACCGTGGTCGCCGGTGGTCGTGCCGTCGGTCTCCAGTTCGAACTGTTCGAGGAGGGCTTCGAGTTCGCCCGCCTCGTCGGCCAGCGTCGAGACCGTGTTGGCGACCGTCGACAGCGAGGTGGTCTGTTCCTCGGCTGCGGCGGCGGCGTCGGCGGCGTCGGCGGCGGTCGAATCGCTGATCTCGGCGACCTCGTCGACGACCGCGGCGACGTCCTCGGCGGAGGCCGCCTGCTGGTCGGTCGCGTTGCTGATCTCGTGGACGCTGTCGGTGACCTCGGTGACGACCTCGGCGATCTCGTCGAACCGTCCCAGCGAGCGCTCGACGGAATCGGTGCTCTCGCTGACCCGCTGGCTGGCGGACTCGACGTCCTCGATCGTGCGATCGGACTGGGCCTGAATGTCTTCGAGCCGGTCGGCGATCTCCTCGGCGGCCGCCCGTGTCTCGTCGGCCAGCGATTTGACCTCCTCGGCGACGACGGCGAACCCCTCGCCGCCGTCGCTGACGCGGGCGGCCTCGATGGAGGCGTTGAGCGCCAAGAGGTTGGTCTGCTCGGCGATCTCACTGATCACGGTGACGATCTCGTCGACCTCGTCGATCCGGTCGACGAGTTCCTCGACGGAGTCGGCGGCCTCGGTGATCTCGGTCTCGATCGTTTCGAGTTCGGCGGCGGTTGCGGTGGCCTCTTCCCGGCCCTCGGTGGCGGCCTCGCTGGCGGTTTCGGCCGTCCGGCTGACCTCCTCGGCAGAGGCGGCGATCTCCTCGACGGTCGCCGACAGCGTGTTGACCTCCGAGACGGCAGTCTGGAGCTGGTCGCGCTGGTCGTCGGCTCCGGCGGCGATCTCGTCGGTCGCCGCGGCGATCTCCGAGCCGGCCTGATCGAGTTCGGCCGTCGACTCCTCGACGGCCTCCGTCGAGGCCCGAACCTCGGCGGCGAAGGCGGCGGTATCGCCCAGCGACTCCTGGAGCGTCCGGAGCAGTTCGTTGTAGCGCTCGATGACGACCTGATAGGTGTCGTCGCCGACCACTGTCGGATCGATCGTCGCCGTCAGGTCGCCGTCGATGGCGGCGGTCGTCGAGTCCTCGAAGGCGTCGACCAGCCGCTGGAGCTGTTCGGAGCGGGCCTCGATCTCGTTGGTGTGGGTTTCGAGGTTGTCGGCCATTCGTTCGAGCGACCGACCGAAGGGCCCCGGCACCGGCTCGTCGAGCGCCGGATCGTCGAACTCCTGATCGGCCAAGGCGTCGGCTTGGGCCGAGACTGTCGAGAGATACGCCTGCAGATCGGCAAACGAGTCCGCCAGATCGCCGACCTCGTCGCCCTGCTCGACCACGACCGGCTCGGTGTCGACGTGGCCGTCGGCCATCTCGCGAGCCGCCGCTTCGATCTCGCGCAGCGGCGTCAACAGGTCGCGCCGGACGATCAACAGCGTGTTGGCGAACGCCGTGGCCGCCCCGAGGAAGATCGCTGCTTGCACGACGCGGAGTAAAGCCCCGGAGAAGCCGAACGGCAACACGAACAGCCCTATGGCGGCAGTAAACTGGAGGGCGACCGCCGCCAGTACCTTCCGTCGCAGAGAGCCGGTGATGCCGAGCCGGTCCATCATCCCCCAGAGCACCGCCTCGTAGCTGTCTAGTAGTGTCATACTGGATGGATAGACTGATCTCCCATTAATTAACTATCGCAATGATTATCAGCCGCTGGGAATCGGACGGGAAAAAAGCCGGTCGAAGCGGGTCGACGGCGGTCGCGGCCGTGTTACTTGCTGCGGTTGCGGTCGCTGTTGACGCTCGGGCGGGCGTGTTCGGTGCCCTTGCCGCGTTTCTGCATGCCGCGGCCCGAGTCGCCGGCGTTGGTCAGTCCGCGGAACGCCCGACCCTTGTGCTGGGACTCACAGATCCAGTTGAGGTCGTCGTCGTTCTGGATGGCCGGATGTTCGGGGTCGACGAGGATCACTTCGTGCCACTTCTGGGAGCCGTCTTCCCCGACCCAGTAGGAGTTCAGCACGCGAAGGTTGGGGTATTTACGGGAGGCTCGTTCCTCGGAGATGCGCTGGATCGACTTCCGGCGGCCGATCCGGTTGACGCCCTGCCGTTTCGAGCGGCGGCCGGCCTTGTGGCGCTGCTTGCGCGCCCCGCCCTTGCGGACGGCGACGCGGGCGACGACGATGCCCTGTTTGGCCTTGTAGCCCTGCGAGCGGGCCTTGTCGAGGCGAGTGGGGCGGTCGACGCGCTCGATCGCGCCCTGGTTCCGCCACTCCTGTTTCCGCTGCCACTGCAGTTCGGCGAGTTTGCCCTCGCCGGGGTTCTTCCATGCGTCTCGGATGTGCGAGTATGCGCTTTTTGCCATAGTTGTCCTCGGGCGCTTGCGATTCAGTCGAACAGGTCGACCACATTTCGTCCCGGCGAACCGGGTGCCCACTGGTGGCCCGTTGCCAGCGAGTTAGGCGTTCTACTGTCGAGACCCGTTTAATGGCTTCGGGTTGGTGGTTCTGTGTGGTGGTGTCGCATGGAGTAGGTCGACGTTCCCTGTGGACAGAAAGATTCACCGCCGTACGAGTCTTCTTACAGCCGGACCGACACCCTTCGCGTATGCGACTTGCTCGCGCTCGAACGTCGGACGGGGTCGTCAGTGGCAGATACGAGGACGGAACGCTCGAAACGGGGACCGACGTGTACGACATCGATGGGAACCTCCTCGCACCCGTCCGTCCCACGACGATGTACTGTGTCGGGCGGAACTACACGGCGACGCTCGACCAGATGGAGTACGAGCGCCCGTCGGAGCCCGATTTCTTCATCAAACCGTCCGTGGCAACCCATCCGCCGGAGACGCCGATTCCGTATCCGGCCTTCTCCGATGAGGTCACATATGCCGGTGAACTCGCGGCCGTCGTCGACGAGCGGTGTGAGAACGTCGCAGAAGACGACGTCGAGGACGTCCTTCGCGGGTATACGATTCTCAACGACGTGGATGCGCTCGACCAGCCCGGACGGACTGCGCGGAAGGCCTTCAACGGATCGGGCCCGCTTGGTCCGTGGATCGAGACGGATCTCGACCCGGTCGGGCTCGGTATGCAAACAGTGATCAACGGCGAAGAACGACAAAACTCGAACACCGAACTGATGCTGTTCAAACCCCGGGAGGTCGTCTCCTTTCTCTCCAAGCGATTCACACTCCAACCGGACGATGTTATCGCCTTTGGAAGCCCGGCGAACCCGGGTCTGATCGAGCCTGGTGACGAGATCGAGATCTCGTATGAAGGGATCGGCACGCTCAGGAACACGGTCGGCGAGCCGACAGTACGCGACGAATAAGCGGGTTTGTGTGACCGGCTCTCCGGATTGCGTACCGATCAACAGTGAGAGTGTTCTGCCTGAGGAGTCGACCGGTTCTTGACGCCGCCGATAGCGGATATCGGATACGAACGACCGTCGACCGCTGATCGTTCTCAGTCGGCAGCGATCCGGTGGGCCGCATACAGCACGCCGCGTTCGTCCATCAGCGCGACCGTCGCCAGTCGGAGCGCATGCGGCCACCCCAGCGGCGTCGCGCTGTCGGGTTCGCCGGTATCGAAGAACTGCTCGGGCAGGTAGCTGGTGTCCTCACAGAGCACCCCACCGGGCAACACGAGTTCGAGCAGTTCACGCGCTCGTGCGGCGGCCTCCACGGCCCGCTCGTCGTCGTGATCCGCCAGGAGTGCGCCCAACTGCGCGGCGGCGTTGGCACCCCAGCCGGTCGAGACCGTCCAGATCTTCTCGTGGCCCTGATGGGCCTGCCGCCAGCCGTCGCCCTCGTAGCGGAACAAGCCGGCGATATCGCTGGCCTCGGGGTCGTGCCACAGCGCTTTGATGATCGTATGGGTGTGGGAGTCGAGCTGGTCGAGTCGGTAGTCGTCGACCTCGGCGATCTCGCTGTAGGCCCGGTGGGCGCCGATCAGCGCCAGCGTCGCCGAGTCGGCCCGCCGGTCGAGCCCCCCGCCGCCGTGTTCCCGTAGCGCGAAGATCCCCCGATCGTCGAGCCAGAGGTGGTCGATCGCCTCGTAGACCCGGCGGGCCTGCTCGTAGGCGTGGTCGGCGATATCGAGATCCGTCGCCGCCAGCGCGCTGTAGGCCTCCAAGAACGTCGCGGTCGTGTGGGTAAACCGCCCGACGGAATCCTCCCACGCGTTCTGGCAGACCATCGGCCGACCGTCGGCTTCGAGGGTCCCATCGAGACTTTCGAGGGCGGCCTCGAGGGTGTCGACGACCTCGGCTTCGAGCTCGTCGTCCTCGATCCCCTCGGCGTAGTAGGTCGCCAGGAAGGCGATGACGCTGCCGGTCTGGTCGGCCTGATAGTCGTCGTCGTTGCCGGCTTCGAGTTTGGCGTTGGCCCATCCCGGTGCGAGTTCCCCGTTGTGGGGCCACACGCGGTGGGGCCAACTACCGTCGGCGCGCTGGGTCTCACAGTAGGCGTGGGCGCTTTCGGCGTGCCACTCGTCGAGGCCGAGATTGAAGTGGTCGTCGGCTTCGAGGACGAACCGCGAGATCTCGGCGTCGTCGCGGAACCACGTGTAGCCGTAGCCGCCCGAGTACCGGTAGTAGGGATCGAAGTTCGGCCCGGCGATCCGGAGCCCGGTTTCGCCACGCAGCAGCGACAGCACCCGGATGTCGGCGCTGACCGACTCCCGCAGGAGCTCCGACCCACCCCGACGCTTACCGACCAGATCGGCCGCCGACGCCGCCGCTTCGAAGCCCGCACGGTCGACGAACTCCGCGCGAAGCTCGGCGAGCCGGTCGAGAACCGTCTCGCGGTCGGTTTCGGTCCAGTCGGTCAGCAGCGTGATGAGCGTGGTCGACCCCGCCTCAAGCGGGAGCGAACAGATCAGGTCGCCGCTGAGCCGGTCCTCCGAGTAGCGGTGGTCGCTGGCCGGGCGAGGGTATTCGGTCGGCTCCTCGTCGAGTAAGTCCTCGAAGGCGACCGGGATCTGCCCGCGGACACCCGAAAACCCCGTCGAGCTGCTGACGAAGTCGTGTTCCCGCTGGTGGTAGACCTCGATGACGTCCTCGTGGTGGAGTTGGCCGACCTGACTGTCCTGTCCCTCCGGTGCGAGCGACACGTAGGCGATCAGTTCGGCGTGGCTTCCGCCGATGTCGGCGTCGCTGGCGTCGAACCGGGTGGCGTGGGCGTCCCCCACCGTGAGATCCAGCTGTGTCACCGGCCCGAACGGCGTCTCGTGAGTCGTCTCGACCAGCGTCGTCGACTCGTGGTACGTCTGGACAGTGTCCATCTCGTCGAACCAGAAGGGCGTCCCGTCGACCCGGAGCCCGAACCGCGAGCGCTCGATGCCCGTCAACCCCGACAGCGGGTACCCGAAGTCCCGGAGATCCCCCTCATCGACGTGAACCAGCCGCCGACCGTCCCCGGAAAAGCGGCCGGAGATGGTCCGCCGCTCGCCCGGAAACTGCGTTGTATCCCCCGATGACTCCTTGAAATCATCGAGTGCGTCACGTAATTGCACACCTATCTCCCTGTTCTCCGGAGTCTTAATTCTTGGTGTATTTCTATTTCAAACGTTTATTCCAACGACAACAGTCAAGACGGTTGGTCACCGGGTGGGAGACATGGACCCACCAGGGCCGCCGCGGTTCGTCGCCGTCGGCGAGCGCGTCGACCTCGCCCCGCGCGCTCCCGACCCCGAGGCAGCGTACACGTGGTCGCTCCGCGAATCGCCCGCCGACAGCACCGTCAGCGTCGACGACGGGCCGGTCATCGAGTTCGCCCCCGACGTCCCGGGCCACTACCGGCTGGAACTCGAGGCCCCCGATGCCACTCACACCCAGACGGTGCGGGCCTACCCCGACGAACGCCACACGACACGGGTCGAACTTCCCGTCGCCGACCTCCCGGTCCCCCCCGCCGACGTCGACTCGATGTCGGTCGTCGGCCCGTTCAACGAACAGGTCGCCGGTCGCACCCGGCCCACCCGACAGGACGACCGATTCGTCGCCGACCTCGACCTCCCGCCGGGAACCCACCCCTACGGCTTCTGTGTGAACGATGATTTCGCACAACAGGTCCACGGCGCGGTGACGGTTCCGGGACCCGGCCGTCCGCGGTGTCGACTCGACGGTGAGATCCGCGAGGGGACGCTGGTCGTTACGGCGACCGCCACCGCCGCTCCCGACACCGACCTCGCCGACGCCGACCTCGCGGTCGACTTCGTGGTCGACGACCGCGACCCGCTGCCCGACGCCGCCGTCGAAATTTCCGACCGCGAACTCCGCGTCCCGGTCGAATCCGTCCCCGAGACCCTCCGGATCCACGCCGTCGCCGTCGGCGAACGCCGCTCGGTATCGGATACGCTGACGATCCATCACGACGACGGGCTCACCGTCGACCGACCGAACGATCCACCCGAATGGGCCGAGTCGCCAACCGTCTACGAGATCTTCGTTCGTTCCTTCACCGGCGAGACGCTGCCGACCACCTTCGCCGAACTCGAACGCCGCGTCGAATATCTCCAATCCCTGGCCGTCGACGTGCTGTGGCTCACGCCCGTGCTGGCCAGCCCGACCGACCACGGCTACCACATCACCAACTACTTTGAGACCGCCGACGACCTCGGGAGCCGAGCGGCCTTCGAATCCCTCGTCGAGACCTGCCACGAGGCCGGGATCCGGGTCGTATTCGATCTCGTTATCAACCACACCTCCCGCGATCACTCGGTGTACCAGCTCCACGCCGGCGGCGTCGACCGTTACAGCGACTACTACAAGCGCGTCCCCAAATCGTGGGACGGCACCGGCGTCGACTGGGCCGGCGACACTGCCCCCGAGTTCTACTTCAACTGGCAACGGATTCCGAACCTCAACTACGGCTCGCTGGCCGTCCGGCGGTGGATGCTCGACGTTGTCGCAGAGTGGGCCGACGTGGTCGACGGCTTCCGCTGTGACGTGGCGTGGGGCGTCCCCCACGGCTTCTGGAAGGAAGTACGCGAGTGTGTGCCCGACGATTTCCTCCTGCTCGACGAGACGATTCCCCGCGATCCCCACTATCACGAAGCGGAGTTCCAGATGCACTACGACACCGCCCTCTACGGGGCGCTGCGGGACATCGGCCACGGCAACGCGCCTGCGGAGAAAATATTCGAAGCACTGGACGACGCCGTCTGGCAGGGGTTCCCCGAGTCGGCGGTCCACCTCAGGTATATCGAAAACCACGACGAGACCCGCTATCTGGAGGAGTGCAGCGAGGGCGCGCTTCGGGCAGCCGCCGCGGCGACGTTCACCCTCCCCGGTGCGCCGATGATCTACTACGGCCAGGAACGCGGGATGACCGCCCAACGCGGCCCGATGAAGTGGTACGACGGCGACGCCGACCTCACGGCGTTCCACCGCTCGCTGTCGACGCTCCGCCGCGAGGAGTCGGTTCTACAAACCGGGTCGGTCGAGCGGCTGCCGGTCGACGTCGCCGAGCGCCACGAGTCCGCTGATTCGGCGGCCGACGTCGACGCGGCGCCGACCGCAGGCGACACTCCCGCCGATATCGATGCCACGGTCGTCCTCAGGGCCAACGGCGACGGCGAGCCCGTTGGGGCCGACCGCGTGGTCGCCTACGCCCGCGAGGACGGCGACGACCGACTGTTCGTCGTACTCAACTTCGGCGACGAACCGCAGGCGGTTCGCCTCCCCGAAGCCGTGGGGTCGACCGACCTCGTGACCGGGAGCCCGCTCCGCAAGCGGTACCCCGACGACGCCGCCGGTGAAGCCGACACCTACCTGCTCGTCGACGATGTCGTGGTCTGCCGGCCCGCGTAGCCCGGACACCCATTGTTAAGTGTTAGCATCTTTCAGTACAGATAATGGACGACGCCACGCTTCGCGCCCACCTGCGGCGGTTCGGCCTCTCGGAGAAAGAGGTCGACACCTACCTCACGCTGCTGGAACACGGCGAGGCGACCGCCAGCACCATCGCCGACGTCGCTGGCGTCTCCAAACGCTACGTCTACAGCGTCAGCGAGACGCTCGCGGACCGCGGCTTCGTCGAGGTCGCCGACCACGCCGTCCCGACGACGATCCGGGCGCTGCCGCCCGAGCAGGTGGTCGACGAACTCGTCCGGGATGCCGAGGCGATGGCCCCGGCGCTGGCCGATCGCTACACCCGTACCGAACCCTCGACCGACAGCTTCGACGTCGTCAAAAGCCGTGTCACGGTGTTCAAACGGGTTCGGTCGTTCATCGACGACGCCGACGAGGAACTCACGCTGTCGGTCCCGCTGGACGTCCTCGACGAGGTCGACGATGCCCTGCGCGCGGCCCGCGATCGGGGCGTGTTGGTCGTCTTGCTCGTCTCCGGAACTGCCGAACTCCCCGCCGACTCGGCCGACCTCGCCAGCGTCGTCCGCGTCTGGCGGGAGACGATGCCCCTGATGTTGACCGTCGACCGTCGGGTCGGCGCGATCGCACCCGTCGAAATGCTGGCGAGCACTCACACCGACACCCAGGCGATCGTCTTCGCCCAACAACACCTCGGGCCGGTGGTCGTCGCCTCCTTCTTCGGCAACTACTGGCCGGTCGCCCGCGAGGCCGCGGTCGCCGATCCGGTCGAACTCCCGGCCACCTACGGGAACTTCTGGCACAGCATCTTTCAGGCGACGCTGTGGTCGCGGGCCGACGCCGACCTCCGGGCGACTATCGAGGGTCGGACAACCGCCGACAACGAGTACGTCGACCTCGACTGCCGGGTGGTCGGCGTCACCCAGGGCCTCATCGAGCCGACGAACAACGCCTTTCCAGTCGAACACAGCCTGACGGTCGAATCCGAGGGCCGAACCTACACCGTCGGCGGTTACGGCGCGTTCCTCGAAACGATCGAGGCCGACCGCATTAGGCTCGCCCTCGACGAGTGATCCGGCGGGACGTGGCGTCGACTACCGATGTTCGGTGAGGGCTTCGACGGAAAACGAAACAGACGGCGGCCTCAGTACTCGCGGCCGGTTCGGGCTTCGACACGCTGTTCGACGTACAGCCGCGACCACTCCTCGAAATGCCGTCTGAGACGGCCGAGGAGGCTGCCGTCGACCTCCGTCTCGGGAGTCCGGTGTCCGGGCTGTGCCTCGCTGTCGAGACGTCCCTTGTCGACGCTCATCGTGATAGTGTCTACCACTCCGTATATAATAAATATTAGGATTATATATGCTCCGAGGTCGCTTCGACAGCCCGTCGGCTCCCGGCGGTTTCGTCGCTGACTCGATTTTATAATAATTCTTACCTACTTTTTCCATGAACGAGAAATTTTATTGTCGAACTCGAAAAAGCGGATTCACGATTCAATGAGTTCGGCTTCGTCGTCCGGCGGGCTCCAGCGGACGTTTCTCGAATACCAGTACGTGTTCGTCTTTCTCGCACCACTCCTGTTCGTTGTCGGTGTCCTCCTCGCAGCACCGCTTCCGGCGGCGGCGGGCGAGGGCTACTGGCTGGAGTTCTGGTGGCTGTTCCCGGTGTTCCTGCTGGGGGCGACCATCGTCAACACGGTCGGGATCAGTGGCTCGGCGCTGTTCGTGCCGTTTCTGATCTTCCTGTATCCGATCATGGCGGTTCGGCTCGCCCCGGAGTCGCTGTTGGAGCCGCCGCTGTCGCCCGAAACCATCGTCAAGATCGGGCTCATCAGCGAGTCCTTCGGGCTGTCGAGTTCGGCGCTGGCGTTCATCCAACACGGGCTGGTCGACCGGCGACTCGCGCTCACGCTCGTCGGCGGCTCGATCCCGTTCGTCGTCGGCGGCGCGCTGCTCTCGTTTGTTATCCCTGAGCCGGTGTTCCAGTTCCTCTTGGCGCTCGCGCTGCTGGCGGCGTCGGTGCTCCTCTTCAAGGCCGATCTGGGCCACGACGATCCCGCCGACGATGTCGACGATACCGATGCAAGCGAGGGCGTCGCTGTCGAGGCCGACGGCGGTCCCGACCTCCCCGACGACAGCGGCAAACCCGGCTCGGCTGGCGTCAGGACCGACGACGACGGCGTCGTCACGCGCGTCGACCGCGACGGTAGCAGTTACAGCTACACCCGCGGCGGCTATCTCGAACGGTTCGGCAACTACAGCATCGGCGGCGTCTTCCAGGGGCTGGCCGGCTTCGGCATCGGCGAACTGGGCATTATTTCGATGCTGCGGACTTCCGTCCCGGTCCGGATCGCTATCGGCACTAACCACATTGTCGTCGCCATGACCGCGGTGCTGGCGTCGCTGGTCCACGTCTTCGGTGGCGGGCTGGTCGGCGGCCACACGATGGATCTGGCGTCGACGCCGTGGAACGTGGTCGTCTGGACCGTCCCGGCGACCGTCACCGGCGGCCAGATCGCCCCCTACATCTCCTCGACGCTCGACACCGAGATCCTCAAACACGGTGTCGGCGTGCTGTTCGCGATCATCGCCACCGCGCTGTTCGTGATGTCCGCCAGCGGCGTTATCTGATTGGTCCGCGGAATCCGCTCACGTGAACACTAAACAGCCGTCCCAACGCTGATCCCTATGGATTAACCGACTCCGACGGGAAAGACCGCCGAATGGCTCTCGCCGTCGACCGTCTCTCTGAGTCGACGTCTCGCCCCGAACTGATCGCCGTTCTCGTCGGCAACGGACTCCCTCTGATCGGCGTCGTCGCCCTCGGTTGGGACGCCGCCGCTCTCCTCTTCCTCTACTGGCTCGAACTCGGGATTCTCAGCCTCCTCGCCGTCGTCCGAGCACTGTTCGCCGGTCGACCTGCGGAGTTCGACGGCGATCCGCTGCTCCTCGGTGCGCTGGCTCACCGAACGGCGTCGGTCGGGATCCCACGAACCGACGTGGCCGTCCGGCTGTCGACCCTGCCGGTCCTCCTCGTCGCAGTGCCGCTGCTGGCGGTTCTCTGGTTCTTCGTCGGCGCGTTCACTGTCGGCGTCGGCGATGCGACCCTCAGTGAGGCTACGCTGGGGACTGTGATGTTGGCCGCCGTCGGCATCCTCCTCAGCGAGAGCATCGAGACGGCCGTCGACTACTTCCACCGGGGCGGCTACCGCGACCACAGCGCCCAGACCGCACTCCAGCATGTGCTCGTCCGCGGGATGACGCTGTTCGTGGCCGGGCTGTGCACGGTCGTGGCCGTCGCGCTCGCCAGCGATTCGATCGCGAGCGACACACCGCTCTCCGAACTCGATCCGGCGGTGGTCGGCACGCCGCTGCTCGTCGCCGTCGTCGGCGTCAAGTTCGGTCTCGATCTGGCGGGCGTCTACGGCGACCGCCTCGCGGCGTTCGACGAGTCGACCGAGATCCCGTGGGGGTGGGCCTACGAACCGCCGACCGTCGAGCCCGTCGAGACGACGCTCGCGGGCGAGGTCGACCGCCTCCGACCCGAGCGCTGGGGACGGTTGGTCGGCGGGGTGGCAACCCTCCGGCGTCGACCCGGTGCGTCCGGCGTCGGTGTCCTCCTGTTGGCCATCGCGGGGCTGTTCGCCACTGGGCAGGCGTGGGATGTCGTCGCCCTGCTGGTCGCCCTCGCGGTCGTCGTTCCGACCGGTCTGTTATCGGTCGACTACTGGCTCCGCTACGGGGCCGTCGAGTACCGGACCGACGGGAGCGCGATCGTTGCCGTCGACCGACTGTTCGGCCAGCCGCTGTGGCGCGTCGAGCCGTGGGACGAGACCGGCCTCCGGGTCGAACGCGACCGCCTCGACAGGTTCCTCGGTACGCACACGGTCGTGGTCGACCTCGCCGACGGCGAGACGCGCCGGCTGCCGCGGTTGGCCGATCCCGAGCCGATACTGGCGACCTTCGACCGGCGTGCCGACTGGGAGAGCGCCTGAGTACGTTCAATTGGATCGAAAGCCGTCTGTGTCCCTCCGGCTCGGCGATCGCAGGGACAACTCGAATTTCATATCGCAGAATGTGGTTTATGGCTCTACGTACGCGCGGACTGCTTCGAGTTCGTCTGCGGTCACATCGGCGGCGAGCGCCGCGATGTCGACTGACTCGGGGGTTTCGGTCGGATACTTCCGCTCGAAGTAGCCGTAGACGTTTTTGAGATCCCGCCGGAGGAGTTCGTCGCTGTTTTGATGGTCGGTCGGGACGGCCTGCGGCCAGTCGAAGATCGTGATCCCGCTTTCGTCGACGAAGACGTTGTACTCGCTCATGTCGCTGTGCACGTAGCCCGCTTGGTAGGCAGCGGTCATTTCTTCGAGGACGAGATCAAGCACGCCGACGACCTGTTCGGATTCGAGGCGCGCACGCGACAGTTCCGCGCCGTCGAGTTTCTCCATGACGATCGCATGTCGGTTCTGGTCGACCGGTCGTGGGACCGAAACGGCCGGGTATAGCTCTTCGAGCGCCTCGTACTCCCGTTCGGCGGCCTTCCGGGCGGTGTAGAGCCACGAAACGTGGTTGCGATCGGCGGTGTACTGCCGTTCGCGGTCGACCTTCCGGAAGTTCGTATACCCCTCGCGGTGATATTTGAGGGCCAGCGGTTGAAACGACATCGCCTCGTAGACGTCGCTTTCCTTGCCGACACCCAGCGGCGCGCCGACGCCGTCGATGGTGTCCCGTTCCGAAAAGCTCCGCAACGCGAGGGCGTCGTACCCCTCGAAGGTGAGCTGGTAGCCCTCGTACTGGATCGTCTTCCGCTCGATCAGCTCGTGTTCCATACACCGATCGAGCCGGTAGGTTATCTCTTCGGGAGTGAGGCTCGAATACTCCGGCAGCTTCTCGCGTTGAACCCACTCCGAAAAGCGCATCCCCTGTTCGACGCCCGACAGGAGATAGAAGTCCTCGGGTTCGAGGTCGCGAAAGAACGCCGCCACGTTCTGAACCATACCCAACGGAGGCCACCGCGGCCTAAAAGCCCGACGAGTCGGTCGACTAGTTGTCGATAAATCAAATATGACGATATCGAACGCTGTGTCGAGCGGATTCGGCTGCCGCCGGCGCGTTATCGTCCTCGGTGAACGATCGCCAGATCGCAGTCGACGTCGTGAATGCGCCTGAACGTAGGCGTCGAGAAGAACCGCGAGGCGGCGCTCCGATCCGTACTCGCTCCGAGGACCGTGAGGTCGTAGTTCCTCGCGTTGGTTCGGAGGAACGACTCGACGCTGCTGTGGCTGATCCGGGTCTCGATCGGATCGGGAAACGACTCCACGAGGTTGTCGAGCATGACCTCCGTCTTCCGTCGGTCTTCCGCTTCCGAGATACAGGTACAGGCGCTGGCCGACCCCCGGCGCTCGACGAGACGGTGGGCGAAGTCCAGCATCATGTTGGCGGTCTCGCCCGCACCCCGGACCATCACCAGAATGTGGCGCCATTCGGTCCGCTCCGTCGAGGGCCGGAAGACGACGGCGTCGGTCGGCCCCTTGAGGATCGTCCAGATGAACCGGCTCGGCCGGCCGTCGGTCGACTCGTAGGGGCTGACGATCAGATCACAGCGCTCCCGCTCGGCGGTTTCGAGGATCGTCTCGCCGGGCGAGCCGTCCTCGGCGACGACCGCGAACTCACAGGGGATGCCGACCGCGTCGTCGACGAGGGCCTGCAGGGATTCGAGGCGTTGTCGGTGGTGGTCGGTGAGTTCGGCCTCGGCCGTTTCGGTCGCCTCTTCGTCGGTCGAGACCTCGTCGCTCTCGTCGGCGACCTCGGAGGCCGTCTCCGCGATGGCGTCGGTGCTCACCGTCTGCATGAGCACGAGCCGTCCGGCGTCGTGGGCCGCCGCCAGTCGGGCGGCGAACAACACCAACGACTCGGGGTCGTCGCTCCGCACGGGGACGAGGATCTGGTCGTCGGCCTGCATCGAGTGGAAGAGGTAGCGGGCCCGTTCCTCGTAGAGATGGGTTCGCCAGAGGACGAACACGCCCGCGATCAGCAGACTCGAGACGAGGACGCCGCCGACGAACGCCACCTGGTCGACGCCGGTGACGAGCACCAGCAGTGCCGACGAAAAGGCCGAGGGCTCTTCGAGCGACAGCGCCCACGCCAACACCCCGGTGACGAGAATGGCGACGGCCGCCGCGCCCGCGGGGACTTCGAACGGTTCGAGCGGCGCGGCCGTCCAGTAGCGGACGCTGAGTTCGAGGACAAGCCACCCACTGAGCGCCCCCAGCGAGAGCCCGCCGACGAACGTCCACGGTGAGGAGTACCGCCCCTCAGGGTTCGAAAACAGGGTGAAAGTACCGGAGGCCAGCGGCGGGTAGACCAGAAACGAGACCACCGGCGAGACGTTGGCGAGCCACGTCACACCCCCGACCAGCAGCGGCACGAACACGAGCACCGAAAGGTGGAGGAGGTTGTCGGGGTGTTCGAGCCACCGGCGGACGATCTGTAGCTTCCGATGTTCGAACCGACGGAGCCGACGCCGGGCCGTATTGACCCCACTCGGCGAAACTATCCAGCATCGATCGGATGTAGTCGACACACGAGCATGGCTTTTTCCTCGGGTGCGAGACCACACCCCCGACTCGGAGCGGTCGTTAGTACCGCCTCGGGCATGGCACCAGCACCGCGGTCGCCGAGGGTCAAAACGCCAGCGGCCGTCCGTCGATCCGGAAGGAGCGGAGTGGGAGATGTCGGATCGCCGTGTTCGACGCGAAACGGGGGTCGACTACTCGTCGTGTCCGGGGAGCTGTTCCGACTGGCTTCGGTCGTCGACCGACAGCGGTTCGGTACACCACGTACAGAAGTCGAGTTCGGGGTCGGTCGACCGACCACAGTGGGGACAGGACAGCCCCTCGTCGGCTGCGTCGGCGGTCGGGTCGACGCCGGGGGCCATCCCGGCCTCCTGGTGGTCCAAAAAGGCGACCAGCAGCGCGTCGACGATGCTGAAGCCGATAATGACCACCATCGGGACGTAGACCTCCGTCGGAATCGTCGAGACGTCGAAGGGGTCGATCGTTTCGGGGTTGGTGACGTACACCGACATGAGTGCGACCCCCGCCCCGATGGTCAGCAGGAACCACAGCATCGACCGCCGCCACCGCCGGAGGTAGGCGTGGCCGGTGCCCGCGATGCCGAAGAAGGCACCGACGAGCGCGAACCCCGCCGTCAACAGCAGTTTGCGTCGTGGGTTGCTCATACCTCTACTACTAGTGAGACCGTGTTAAACGCCAGTATTTGTTTCGGAACTGTCGAGGCGAGTGACAATCACTAAGCGCCCGGCTGTCGAGGGTGAGGTATGCGACTCGAGGCCTACTGGGGAGTCGGACCGAAAACCGCCGGGCTGCTCCGGGAGTCGATCGGCGAGTCGGCGGCCATCGACGCCATCGAAACGGCGGATGTCCGGACGCTCGCCGAGGCCGGTCTCCCGCGCGGGCGGGCGGTCAGGATCCTGCGGCGAGCCGCCGGGACCGCCGGCGTCGACGTCCTGGGGACGAGCGACACCCGGAGCGTCTACGACGACCTGTTGGGGTTGGCCAGCGAGTACGCCGTCACCGACCACGCCGCCGATCGCATCCGGGTCATGACGCCGCTGACCGACCGCACAGATATCGAGGCGCGACTCGACGACGTACTGGCAGCCAAAGCGGCCTGGACCACCCTCGCCGACGCCGACCGCGAGCGCGTTCTGGCTGCCTTCGCGGAGTACGACGACGCCGGCGGCACCGACCGCGCGGCCGTCGAGGCGGCGCTCGAACTCCGGGCGGTCGGCCTCGCGGGGTCGACCTTCGCGGCGCTCGGCGACGTCGACGAAGCAGCGCTCGAAGCGGCCGCCGGCGCACTCGGCTACATCCGCGAGGGCTCCGATGGGTCGACCGTCATCGAGGGTGCGGACGAGGAACTCGACCGGCTTCGTGACCAACTGGATGCGGCCCGCGACCTCGACAACGCCGCTTTCGACATCATCGACACCGTCCGCGACGGCGGCGTGCGGGACATGCAGGCCTTCCAGAGCGGCGTCGTCGACCACGTCGCCGACCAAACTGGCATCCCTCACAACACGATCCGGTCGGCGGCTCCCGACGAGGCGGTCGACGCCGCCGACTTCGTGAGCGCGACGCTCCGGGAGTTGGTCGACGACCTCGAATCGCGGGTCGACGACCGCGAGTCAGTGGTGATCGAGGACCTTCGAAGTCGGATCGAGACCGCCGAGGGCGACGTCGAGGCGGCCGTCGACGCCGTCGGCGAGATCGCGCTGTCGCTGTCGCTGGGTCGGTTTGCGGCTGCCTACGACCTCCAGCGACCGACGCTGGTCGAGGACGGGCTGGCGGCGACCGACGCCCGGAACCTCTTCGTCGACGGCGAGGTCCAGCCGATCTCCTATGGGGTCGGCACCCACGATCTAGTCGAGACGCCGCGGGCGATCGCCCCGCCCGCAGGCGATCGGGTGACCGTTCTCACCGGCGCTAATTCGGGCGGGAAAACCACGCTGTTGGAGACGCTCTGTCAGATCGCCCTGCTGACGGCGATGGGGCTGCCGGTGCCCGCAGCAGAAGCCGAGGTAGGGCTGTTCGACACCATCGTCTTCCACCGCCGCCACGCCTCGTTCAACGCCGGCGTGCTCGAATCGACACTCAAATCGATCGTCCCGCCGCTTACGGGGGACGGCCGGACGCTCATGCTCGTCGACGAGTTCGAGGCCATTACGGAGCCGGGACGGGCCGCCGACCTGCTGAATGGGCTCGTCTCGCTGACGGTCGACCAGTCGGCCCTCGGCGTCTACGTCACCCATCTCGCCGACGACCTGAGTCCGCTGCCCGAGACGGCCCGGATCGACGGCATCTTCGCCGAGGGACTGACACCCGATCTGGAACTGCAGGTCGACTACCAGCCGCGGTTCGGTACGGTGGGGAAGTCGACGCCGGAGTTCATCGTCTCGCGGCTCGTCGCCAACGCCTCGGACCGCGCCGAGCGGGCGGGCTTCGAGTCGCTGGCCGCTGCTGTGGGTGAGGAAGCCGTCCAGCGAACGCTGTCGGATGCGGAGTGGGAAAACTAGCGACCGGAATTTACGCCGTCTGCTCGGCGACAACTGCAACGCCGATGGTCACGTCGACGTCTTCGATCTCCCAGTCTTCGACCAGATCGCCCGCCGCATCGGGCTCGTCGACGAACTCGGCGGCCCGCACCTCTTCGGCGATGAGGTCGCGGTGTTCGTCGACGAACGCCTCGATACGGTCGTCGGCAATCGAGAGGCCGACTCGGATCTCGCTTTCGACATCGAGATCCAGCTCCTTGCGCATCTCCTGAATCCGGCGGATCACGTCGCGGGCGTACCCCTCGGATTCGAGTTCTTCGGTCAGGGTGGTGTCGACGTATACCGTGCCGCCGTCGAACTCGGTGCCGGTGACGTGTTCCGGCGGCTCGCTGCGGTATTCGACCATGCTCTCTTCGAGTTCGACCGTCTCGCCGTCGACCTCGATGCCGGCCTCGACCTCGTTTCGGGGGGCATCCTCGACCGCCGCCATCACTTTCTGGGCGTCGGCTCCGAACGCGGGGCCGATTGCGCCCATCTGTGGCTCGGCGAACGCTTGGAGTTCGGCGAACTCCTCGGTGATCTCGATCTCGCGGGTGTTGACCCGCTCACCCAGCAGCTCCGAGAGGTTGCCGACCGCGTTGGCGACGTCCTCCTCGTCGGTTTCGACGACGATCCGCGAGACCGGCCACCGGAGTTTACGACCGCCGCGCTGGCGAGCGTTGGCGGCGGCCTCCTCGACGTCCCGGAGGACGGCCATATCGGCCTCCAGATCGGGATCGTGGAGCTCGTCGTCGACCGTGGGCCAATCGAGTGCGTGGACCGTCGTTGCGCTGCCGTCGAGGATCTGGTACATCCGCTCGGTCATGTACGGCGTGAACGGCGCGAGCAGACGGATGACCTCGTCGAGCACGGTCGCGAGGGTGGCGTACGCGCCGAGTTTCGACGGCGAGTCGCTGTCGTCCCACATCCGCTCGCGGGTGGCCTTGACGTAGAAGCGGGAGACGTCCTCGGTCACGAAGTCGAGGACGGCGTTCAGGGCATCGTCGACCCGGTAGTCGTCCCACGCCTCGGTGGCCTCCTGTTTGACGCCCTGCAGCCGCGAGAGTACCCACTCGTCGACGACGGTGAGTTCGCCCTCACTGAGGTCGGGATCGGCGGGGTCGTAGCCGTCGAGATCCATGTACGTGAGCGGGAAGCGGAACACGTTCCACAGGATGTTGAGGCGGCCGACCATGCTGCCGAGGCCGTCCCAGTCGAACGAGAGGTCGACGCCCTGCTGGTCGTGGCTCAGCAAGTAGGCCCGCAGTGGGTCGCGACCAGCGCGCTCGATCGCTTCTTCGGGCGTCACGATGTTGCCGACCGACTTGGACATCTTCCGGCCGTGTTTGTCGTTGGCGAACCCGTGCATCAGGACTTCTTTATACGGACTTTCGCCGAAGGCAGCCGTGCCCATCCCGAGCTGGGACCAGAACCAGCCGCGGGTCTGATCGTGGGCCTCGATGATGAGGTCGGCGGGCCACAGTTCTTCAAATTCATCCGTTTCGCCGGGGTAGCCGATCGTCCCCCACGTCGCCACCGATGAGTCGAGCCAGACGTCGAAGACGTCCTCGATCCGGCGGTAGGTGGTGCCGTCTTCGGTGATCGTGATGTCGTCGACGGTCGGCCGGTGGAGGTCGATTGCGTCGGGGTCGATCCCCTGGTCGGCCCGCTCGGCGAGTTCCTCGCGGGTGCCGACGACGATCATCTCTTCGTCGAGTGTGCCCTCGCGGCTCTCGGCATCCTCGGGGACCCAGATCGGGATCGGGATGCCCCAGTAGCGCTGCCGAGAGACGTTCCAGTCGGGGGCGTTCTCGATGAAGTCCCGGAAGCGATTATCGCGGGCCCACTGCGGGTGCCACTCGGCGTCCTCGATGTTGTCCAGCAGTTCGTCTTTGATGTCGGTAATCGAGATGAACCACTGGTCGGTCGTCAGCTGGATGATATCGGTGTCACACCGCCAGCAGTGGCCGTAGGAGTGTTCGTACGTCTCGCTGGCCAGCAGTGCGCCGTTTTCGTCGAGATTGGCTTTGATCTCGTCGTTGGCGTCCCGAACGAACTGGCCTTCGTACTTGCCACCGGCTGCGGTAAAGGTGCCGTCGCCAGCAACCGGACAGAAGATATCGAGGCCCAACTCCTGGCCGCGGTTGAAGTCCTCCTCACCGTGGCCGGGTGCCGAGTGGACTAATCCGGTGCGGTCGGCCTCGACGAACTCGGCCGTGTACACTTCGCCCGCACCCTCGAAGCTCGGATAGTTGGGGACTTCGTCGCTGAGGGGGTGGTCGTACTCCCAGCCGACCAGTTCGTCGCCCGAGAGTTCGGCTTCGACCTCGTAGTCGTCGTACCGCCCACGACCCAGCACGTCGTCGACACACTCTTCGGCGATATACAGCACGTCCTCGTCGCCGCCCTTGGTGGCCCGGACCTTGTTGTAGGTGAGGTCCTCGCCGACGCCCACGAAGGTGTTTGCGGGAATCGTCCACGGGGTCGTCGTCCAGATGACGAGGCTCCCCTCGCGGTCGACCAGCGGGAACTTCACGTAGATCGAAGGGTCTTCGACCTGATCGTACTCGACTTCGTTGTTGGCGATCCCGGTCTCACAGCGCGGACACTGCGAGATCGAGCGTTTGCCCTGCTCGACGAGGCCGCGCTCGGCGACCTGCTTGAACCCGTGCCACGCGGCCTCCATGTATTCGGGCGAGACCGTCTCGTAGGGGTCGTCCCAGTCGAACCACGCGCCGATGGACTGGAAATCCTCATCCATCGCCTTGCGGTTGGTCTGGGCGAACTCCATGCACTCCTCGATGAACGCCTCCATGCCGTACTCCTCGATGTCCTGCTTGCTCTCGAAGCCGAGTTCCTCCTCGACTTTGACCTCGATGGGGAGCCCGTGCATGTCGTACCCCGGTCGGTCGGTGACCTGATGGCCGGTCATCCGCTTCTGGCGGATCACGGCGTCTTTCAGTGTCTTGTTCCACGCGGTGCCGAGATGCATCTGCCCGGAGGTATAGGGCGGGCCGTCGACGAAAAAGAAGGTCGGGTCGTCGGCATGGGCCGCCTTGGTCGCCTCGTAGGCGTCGTGGTCGTCCCAGTAGTCCTCGACCGCCGCCTCGACGTCAGCGGGCGAGTACTGGTCGGTGACGTCATCCATACCCGAAGGGAATAGAGCGGTCTATATCAAAACGGTGGTCCTGTCCCGTCCGGAAAAGGGTGTGGCGGCCTCAGGCGGTCGCGTTCGCGGTCTCGTTCATGTCGGCAGCGTCCTCGGACTCCTCGGCGGTCTGCTCGTCGAGCCACTGGTCGTACTCGGCCTGGTCGACGACCTCGATCGAGAAGTACATCTGGGAGTGGGCCAGTCCACAGTACTCCGAACAGTAGCCCTGATAGGTCCCCGTCTCCTCGGGAGTGGTCTGGAGGTACTGGACCTGACTCGGCATCGCGTCCATCTTCAGCCCCAACTCGGGGACGTGGAAGCCGTGGATCACGTCTTCGGAGGTGACACCGATGTAGAGGTCTTGGCCCTCGGGCACCGTAATCACCGGTCCGTTGTCACCCTGCGGGGCCGTGATGTCCTCCTCGGGGTAGGTCATCGTCCAGCCCCACTGGTAGGCTTCGGCTTGGACGTACACGTCGCCCTCGTTGGGCGCGATCTCGTCTTCGCCGCCGGTGAACGTGACCGCCGGGTCGGCCATCACGCCGTAGGAGGCGACGCCGACGAACAGCAGAATGATTGCCGTCGCCACCGTCCAGGTGATCTCGAGGCGGCGGTTCTCTCTGGTCGGTTTCGGCTCGTCGTTGTCCTTGAACCGGAGGACGGCGTAGATCAGGATGATCTCGACCAGCAGCGTGATCGGCAGGGCGATATACAGCAGTTTGATGTTCAGCTCGCCGATCAGGTCTGCCGAGGTCGACTGGGCGGCCACCGGGTCGGCGAAAAGGGCCATCACAGCCGCCGACAGCAACGAAGCGAGTGCGAAACGCTTGGCGTTCATGCTGGTACGAAACTAGCACGGGCGGCGTAAATACCTACTGAATCGCCACCTTCGGCGTCGACTCGCCGCCGGGACTCGGCGGGCGATGCGTGGTTGGATCCTCGAAACGGGGCTCCTATATATGTCGACACCCAATAACTGGTAGTGACTTCGAGTACCCGATCACCGGATCGGTTTCCGGGGCTGTTGGCGGCGACGACGATGGGGGTCTACCTCCTGCTCGTCGTCGGCGTGGCGACCGCGCTCACCGACGCCGCCGCGGCCTGTACGGCGTGGCCAGTCTGCGGCACCGGCTGGTCGCTGCCCGCGAGCGCCGCCGGCTGGATCGCCTTCGGCCACCGGATCGCCGCGGTCGTCGTCGGCCTCGGCGTCGTGGCGACGACGATCATGGCGTGGCGACGGTCGACGAGCCGACGCATCCGGGCGGCGCTGACGCTGGCGCTGCTGGTGTATCCGGCCCAGGCCGGCCTCGGCGCGCTCGTGGCGACGACCGGCGGAACCGAGACGCTGTCGGTGGTTCACCTCGCCGCGGGCGTGACGATCTTCGGCGGCCTGTTGGCGGCGCTGGCGTGGTGGCTGGAGGCCGAAACCGGCGACCCCGACGACGCCCCCGAGACGCCGCCCGAACCCTCGGAACCGCTGGATCCGACCGAGCGCCCGGCGGTGCCGAGCGACCCGGTCGACCGTGCGAAGGCGACCGTCGTCGCCTACTTCCGACTCATGAAGCCGCGGCTGATGTGGCTGCTGTGTCTGGTCGCCGCCGCGGCGATGGCGCTGGCCAGCGGCAGCGGGTTCGAACTGACGCCGTATACGGCCGCGGCGACACTCGTCGCCGGCTCGCTGTCGATCGGCGCGTCGGGGACGTTCAACCACGTCCTCGAACGCGACGTCGACCGGCGGATGGCCCGGACCAACGACCGGCCGCTGGCGACCGACCTCGTTCCCGTGCCGAACGCCGTGGCCTTCGGCCTCGTGTTGACTGCCGTCTCGGTCGGCCTCTTTTGGACGATCAACTGGCTGGCGGCCGTCCTCGGCCTCACGGCCATCGTCTTCTACAGCGTCGTCTATACGCTGATTCTCAAACCCAACACGGTCCAAAACACCGTTCTCGGCGGTGCAGCGGGCGCGCTGCCCGCGCTGATCGGCTGGGCGGCAGTCACCGGCTCGATCGGTGCCGGCGGGCTGCTGTTGGCGACACTGATCTTCCTGTGGACGCCCGCCCACTTCTACAACCTCGCACTCGCCTACAAGGACGACTACGAACGCGGCGGCTTCCCGATGATGCCGGTCGTCCGCGGCGAGACGGCGACCCGTCGACACATCGTCTGGTATCTCGGGGCAACGTTGGTCGCCGGGGCGGCACTCGCCGCCAGCGGAACGCTGGGCTGGCTTTACGTGGCGACGGGGGTTGTCTTCGGCGGGATCTTCCTCTGGATGGTCGTCCGGCTCCACTACGAGCAGACCAAAGCCGCCGCCCTCCGGTCGTTCCACGCCTCGAACGCCTACCTCGGCTTCGTCCTGCTGGCGATCGTCGTCGAAGGCCTCGCGCTATGAGCGAACAGGGAACCGGCCTTTCGATCCCGCTGCCGACCGGCCGGCGGCTCTACTGGGGGTTGTTCCTCAACAGCCTGCTGTTGACCCTTGGTCTCTACGTGCTGGTGACGCCGGCCGATCTCGGCTCGCCCCGACTGGTCGGCTACGGGCTGCTCTGGCTCACCGTCTCTGTGTGGGTCGTTACCAATACCCACCTCGAGCCCGCCTCGCCGTCGACTCGCCGGTGGGCTCGCGTGGTAGCCGGCGGCTACTTCGGGCTGCTACTGTTCGCCGGCGGGGTCATCGGCGCGGGGATCGGCGACGCCGCGACCGGGTTTCGGATCGCGTGGCTCCCGTTCGGCTTCGGTCCGGCGGCGCTCTACAGCGGCGCGCTGGTGACGATCAACCTGATCCCGATCTATCTGGTCGGCTACACGGCGCTGGCGTATCTCGTCTACGACACCGTCATCGAGGCGTCGGGCTCGGCCGCCGCCGGCGTGCTGGGGCTGTTTTCCTGTGTCTCCTGTTCGTGGCCGATCGTCGTCTCGCTGGCCTCGGCGGTGACTGGTGGGAGTTCGATCCTCGTCGCCTCGGCCCTGCAGGTGTCCTACGGACTGTCGACTGCCGTCTTCGTCCTCACCGCCGCGCTGCTGTACTGGCGACCGACCGACTGGCTCGCGGGGCTCCGGCAGTAGGCACTCTTTTCGGCCGCCGGACCCGTTGGTAGCCTGTGACTACCGTCGAAATCGAGTACTGCGTTCCGTGTGGGATGTTGGATCGCGCGCTGGATGTCGAGGAGGCGATCCTCCGACAGTTCGGCGAGGAGGTAGAACGGGTGGCGCTGGTGACCGGCGATCACGGGATCTTCGTCGTCCGCGTCGACGGCGAACAGATCTTCGACAAGGAAACCGATCGGTTCGACATCGACGAGATCGTTCGGCGACTTCGCCCGCATGTCGGTCGGTAGCCGATCAGTGACCCCAGCGTCGACCGTCCTCGTCGAACCGCGCGTCGGTGATCCGGTCGTGTTGGTCGTCGGTGAGCGAGACCTCGGCGGCCCGGAGGTTCTCTTCGAGTTGGTCTGTGGTTCGCGCGCCGACGATCGGCACGCAGGTGAAGGCGTCCTGATCCATGAGCCACCGCAGCGAGACCTGTGCCGGTGTGGCGTCGACCTCGTCGGCGACCGCCCGGATCTCGTTGAGGACCTTCCAGCCGCGCTCCGAGAGGTAGAACCGTTCGAACCGTTCGTCGAAACTGCCGCGCGAGCCGTCGGGTGCCCGGACCGATTTGGGGTCGGCGGGGTCGGCGCGTTCGTACTTTCCGGTGAGGAAGCCACCGGCTAACGGCGAGTAGGGACAGACTGCGAGGTCCTGATCCGCACAGACGTCGAGGTAATCCTCGACGTCCTTGTAGTAGCCCGCGTGGAACAGCGGCTGGGTCACGTCGAACCGCTGGTAGTCCTCGACATCGGATTTCCACAGCGCCTTTGTCAGTTGCCAAGCGGCCATCGTTGAGGCCCCGAGGTAGTTGACTTTGCCCTCCTCGACCAAACGATCCAACGTCGACAGCGTTTCCTCGATCGGGGTGTTTTCGTCCCAGCGGTGGATGTAGTAGAGATCGAGGTAGTCGGTGCCTAACTCCTCGAGCGTCTTGTCGATCTGGTTGCGGATGTGGGTCCGCGAGAGCCCCGACCCGTTGGGATTGTCCTCGTCGTAGTCGAAGTAGACCTTGGAGGTGAGGACGAACTTTTCTCGATCGCGGTCTTCGAGCCACGACCCGATGTAGGACTCACTGGTGCCGTTGGGATCGCCGTAGACGTTGGCCGAATCGATGAAGTTGCCGCCGTGATCCGCGAACGTATCAAGCAACTCGTGTGCCTCTGCTTCGTCCGTTTCGAGGACACCGCCCGTCTTGCGCCCGAAGCGCCACGTGCCGAAACAGAGTTCTGAAACGCGCGTGCCCGTTGACCCGAGTTGTCGGTACTCCATACTCCGTTGTTAGTCGACCTCGTGAAAAACGTGTCCATCAATAATCCTGATGGATCCTGCGACGTTCCGTGGAGCCGGTTCCGTCCCGACTGTACGCCGTAGGCTCTCTTGGCGAGTTCCGCCCGTCCCTTTAGTCGGCGCCTACTGTCACCTGTCGAATTCAGTTCGAATGTTTAGTTGGATACTACTGTTATGTACAGCGGTTCTTCGAACTGAATGTGTGTCTGTGATGCAAAAACAAGCGGACAGTTCGACTCGCGATTCCGTCGATCTCTCCGAGGAGTCTCGCGGCTCACCGCCGTCGTTCCGTGGCTTCTCGGCTGATCGTCCGACCCGTCCGACAGCTGATACTGACGAGGTGGCTGTCGCACGGGTCGACGAGTCGACGACAGCGTTCGAGCAGCGTTCGGCCAATAACCTGTTCGACGTGTTATCGAACCGTCGGCGTCGGTACGTGGTGTACGTCCTAAAACACGCGCGTGGGCCGGTCGAGTTGGGGCCGCTCGCAACGCAGATCGCGGCATGGGAAAACGACGAGCCGCGCGCGGATGTCTCCGGCGTCGAGCGAAAACGCGTCTATACGTCGCTCCAACAGGTCCACCTCCCGAAGATGGACGATATGGGTGTGCTCGTGTTCGACAAGCGTTCGGGGACCATCGAGCCTACCGCGTCGTTGGCGGAGGTGACGCTCGATACCGACGACTCCGACGAGTCGGCTTCGTGGGCGGTCTCCTACCTCACGCTGTCGGCGCTGAGTCTGGGGCTCGTCGCCGCGATCCGGCTCGATCTCCGGCCAGTCGCGTTGTTTCCGGACCTCGCATGGATGACGTCGTTGATCCTGACGTTTCTGTTGGTATCGATCGTACAGTGGTATACGACGTCGTAGTCACCTGTTACCGGTCGCGCAACGTCTCTCGAACCCATTGTCCGGTCGGCGTGAGGTTGGCTTCGGTCCACGAGCCGTCGGTCGTCCCCTCGGTCCAGACGCCCGACGTTCGCCAGTCGTCGGAGTAGTTCCAGAACGCCCAGCTGATGGTGTTGTCGGCCAACACGTCCATGAACTCCCGGGTGCTCTCGAAGTCGTTTGTCCCGTCCCCGTCGGCTTCCATACTCCCACACTCGGTGACGAAGATCGGCAGTTCGTCGGCCGCCGCAGCGAGCCGGTCGCGCTCCCACTGGCCGTGGGTCGACGCGTAGAAATGGTAGGCATACAGGAGGTTCTCGCCGTCGACCGGATTCTCGATAATCTCCCGTGGCCCTTCGGAACCGACCTCGGCGAACCCGAGTGACGACCAGCCGCGCGTCCCGACGACGATCGGGCCCTTGGGATCGTAGCGTCGGATCACCGGGATCACCGCCTCGGCGTACGCCTTGATCCGGTCCCACGCGACGCCGTTGGGTTCGTTGCAGATTTCGTAAATGACGCCCTCGCTGTCGGCGTATTCGGCGGCGACCGTCTCGAAAAACGTCGTGGCATGATCGAGGTTCGCCAGCGGGTCCCCCGGATCGTGGATGTGGAAGTCGACGATCGCGTACAGTCCACGATCGAGGACCGCGTCGACGATCCGCCGCACCTCGTCGGTGAACCCCTCGGGATCGGTTTCGTACCCACCCTCCTGGACGTACATCGCGATCCGGCAGCAGTCCGCCTGCCAGTCGTCGGCCAGCGCGTCGAGGGCCGCGTCAGTCAGAAACTCTTCCCATCCGAACCACTGGATCCCGTGGGTGCTCATCCCGCGCAGCTGCACCGGGTCGCCGGAGTCGTCGCACAACGTCGTCCCGACCACCTGTAGCTGTCCGTGCCGTTCGACCGGTGTCTCGCTCACACCGTCCGGTTCGTCCGCATCCGCCTTGGATTTCCCTCCGAGTCGACCGCGCCGACTCGGATACATGCTCCCGAGCGATCCCGGTCGACGGCGTTCCGAACGGGTGGCCCGCTGTCCGGATCGGTTTCCCTCGTCTCCCGCGGTAGGATCCGTCATACGGGCGGTTTCTTCTGACTGGCTATGACTTCGAACTATAATTTGAAATAATAGCCTTATCTAACCAATTCAAAAAACAAACATCGCGATATTTTCTAAATTAGTTATTGTATAATGATTTTAGGCTGTTTTTAATTTGTTTCTGCCAAACTAATACTACATCTATCCGGACCTTGGCGTTCGCCGACGAATGTCAGATAAACAGTATTCAGAAGGGACGATTGTGATAGATCGGCTCCCGCCGACGACCGGTCGGCGTCGACACGCGAGTTCGACGCCCACGGTGGATCGATTCGAACCGACCCCACCCGAGGGGCTACCCGACCACGCCCGCCGGATTCGGATACGTCCAGCGGCGTGTCGCTGGCGGAGGGCGGTCCGATGCTGAGCCCGATTACGCCTCTGACCGTCCTGACCGTCCTCGCGGTGTGTTTCGGTATCATGTGGACGGTGATGAACGTCTACAACTACTACCCCGTCGCACGGGCCGGCCTCGAGCGCGTCGTCACCGGCGAGTCGACTACCGACGTCTCGTTCGTCGGGACCGACGCCGTCGACCTCTCGGAGTCGGTGTATCCGGCAATCGACGTGTTCGTCCCGGCCTACAGGGAGGCCGACGTCATCCACCAGTCGATCAAGTCGATCCGGTCGACCGACTACCCGCAAGAACAGCTCTCGTTGACGGTGCTGCTTGAACCCGACGACCACGAGACGATCGCTCGGGTGCAGGAACTCGCCGAATCCATCGACCTCGATCTGCTGGTCGTGCCCGAAGACTATCCCGGGAGCCCGAACAAGCCGCGGGCGCTCAACTATGGGTTCGAACACACCGACGGCGATATCGTTGGCATCGTCGACGCCGAAAACGTCGTCAGTGAGGATCTATTCGACCGCGTGGCGACGGCCATCGTCGCCGAACAGCACGACTACGTCCAGGGGATGGTCGACATGGTCAACGAGGAGGACGGCTGGAAGAACCTGCTGTTCCGCGCGGAGTACGGCTACTGGTACCGGTTCATCCTCCCGGCGTTCAAGCGGCTCGGCTTCCCGATCCCGCTCAGTGGCACCACCTGCTTTTTCCGCCGGGACCTGCTGGCGTCGATCTCCGACCAGCGGGCTGCTCGCAAGGGCGACCCGTGGGATCCCGACGACGCCTCGTGGTTCGCCGACCACGACCTCTCGGGGATCACGCCGTGGGACCCGACCAACGTCACCGAGGATTTCGAACTCGGCTTGCAGTTGTGGTGTACGGACTACAGCTTCGGGATCATCGAGTCGGTCACCAAAGAGGAGTCGCCGCGAACGCTCGAAAACTGGCTGAAACAGCGCACCCGGTGGCAGAAGGGGAAGGTCTTCACGTTCCTCGATTTCTTCAAACACCGAGCCGGCGAGTCGACCCGTCAGCGCGGCCACCTGTTGTGGCAGTCGTTCCTCCCGCATGCGGGTCCGCTGAACGTCACCGGCCTGCTGTTGCTCATTGGTGTCGGGAGTGCGCTGGGATTCGTCCCGCCGAACGCCATCGTCAGCGGGATCCTCTCGTTCGGGCTCGTGTTCCTCTTTGTCGGGGTGGCCTCCTTCGCAGTCGGCTACTGGCTCACCTCGAAGAAGCCGCCGATGCATCGACTGTCACGGGCGGTGTTCGTCGCCGTCACGACACCGGCCTACTGGGTGTTACAGTGGACCGCCGACATCCGGGCGTTCAAACAGCTGGCCGTCGGCGATCTCGGCTGGGAGAAGACGGTCCACGAGAAAAGCGGTCGACTGGAGGCGCTCAAACAGGATCCCGAGGAGACTGACTCCTTCGCTGGCGCGGTTCGTGCGAAGGCGACACAACACTTGTGGCTGTGGCCACTCCTCCTGTTGGCACTCCTGCTCCGTATCCCACGGCTCAACCGGAGCCTGTGGATCGACGAAGTCTATTCCGTCGCCGAGCGGGGGTCGATGGGATTCCTCGAAATCATTACAACGATCGCCGATCCTCATCCGCCACTGTACTACCTCGCGCTACATACCTGGATGCTCGTTTTCGGGGAGTCACCGATTGCTGTTCGGTCGCTTTCGCTTCTATTCGGGGTCGCGTCGATAGCTGCCGTCTATCTGCTCGGATACGAACTGTACGACCGGCGAACCGGGCTGATCGCTGCGTTACTTGTGAGTCTCTCGACGTTCCACATCCAGTACTCCCAGACCGCGCGGATGTACACGATGCTGTTTTTCTTCGGTGTGCTGTCGATCCTGTTTTACACGCGTTGTCTGCGGGACCACAGCCTCGACAATCGGTTCGGCTACGCAATCACGACACTTTGTATGCTACTGACTCATCCGTACGGCTCGTTCGTGCTGTTGGGTCAAATTCTCCACCTCGGCGTGTGGTTAATCAAGACTAAAGACCGACAGCGTGTCAAGCGCTGGCTCGGAACCGAGACGTTGGCAGTCGGTCCGTTTGTCCCCTGGCTCGGGCTCGTGGCGTTCCAACGCTATCTCGTCGGCGGTAGAGCCGAGACGCGCTGGTTGTCGACGGCTAGCTTCGCCGATTTACGAAACGTCGCGTTCGCCTACGTCGGCGTCCCGGTGAACTACCCGACAGTTAACATCACGTCGTTTACCGCGTTCGCCGCATGGTTCATGATCGCCGCCGGAGCCGGCGTCATCCTGTGGCAGGTATACTCCGAGTGGCAGTCGGAGCAAGCTGTCAGCCCTACGACAGTTTTCGGGGTGGTGCTTCTCGCGCTCGTCGGGATTCCCTTCATGATCTCGGCGACCGTGTTTCCGTTTTTTGCCACCCGGTATACCTTCCTCGGGCTCGTGCCACTGATAATCCTTGTCGCCAAAGCAATCAGTGATATCGACGTTTCGAGCCTTCGATACGGCGTTCTCGCCGTGGTTCTACTCCTGACGCTATCGATGCTGCCAGTATATTACGGGGCTGATCACGCCGAGAATTGGAACGATGCGACTTCGACTATCGAAGCCGACAGTGATGATTCGCTCATCGTGACGGTGCCTGGGTTTACAAAAAACACCACAGACTACCACCTCTCGGAGAACACTTCGGTCGACACGATTCGGTATGGGCCTCCGAACGCGATCGATGAACAGGTCGCAGCCCACGATCCGGACTCGCTGTGGGTCGTCGTACGGACACGTGGTCCCGGCCGAGACGAACTCCAGTGGTCGATGCCGGAGGGGTACGAACCCATCGGCAACGAGTCGGTCGGCCGGCTCGAACTGATCGAGTACGAGCCCCCCCCGACCGCCGGCAACGCCACGGAGGTGGCCGGATGACCGACCGCTCGCTCGGGGTCGTCATTCCGGCCTACGAACCGGATATCGACCGTCTTGCCGGCTACGTCGATCGAATCGTCGACCGGCTCGATCCGGCGACGGTCATCGTCGAACTCGATGCGCCGGACCCCGAGACGCTCGCGGACCTGCGGTCGCTCCCGGTTACCGTCGACGCCGTCCAGCGACGCCGGGGGAAGGGGGCGGCGATCACCGCCGGCTTCGAGTCCCTGGAGACGGATCTCCTGCTGTTTGCCGACGCCGACGGCTCGACGTCGGTCGACTCGCTGGCGGCGATCGTCGAGCCCGTTCGCCGCGGACAGGCCGCGCTTGCGGTCGGCTCGCGCCGCCATCCCGACGCCGAGATCGCCGACGAGCAGTCGGGGTTCCGCCGGCTCCTCGGCGACGGCTTCAGCCGGCTGGCCGGCACGCTGCTGTCTGTGTCGCTCGACGACTATCAGTGTGGTGCGAAAGCCATCGACGCCGAGGCGTGGGAGCGGGTCCACGACCACCTCTACGAACCGGGGTTCGCATGGGATGTCGAGTTGATCGCCATGGCCGGGGCCGTCGGGCTGTCGGTCAGGGAGATCCCGATCGAGTGGGAAGATCGCCCCGGCTCGACGGTCGACCCGGTCGCCGACGCGGCGCGGATGTTCCGGGCGCTGGTGACCGCCCGGCATCGCGCCAAACAGCTGACCGACGATCGGCTCCATTCGGTGATCGCCGCCCGGCGGACCGAGCCGACGCCGCTGATCGAACGGGGAGCGGAGCTATGACCGCCCGCGACCGCTTCTCACGGTGGGTTCCCGACCGGCTGGCACCGTTGGTCTCGGGCGCGCAGTTCGGCCAGTTCCTCTCGGTCGGCGCGGTCGGCGCGGTCGCCGACACGGCGGTGTTGACCGCGTCGACGCTGCTGATCGGGGTCCCCGAGCTATGGGGAAAGGCCGCCGGGATCGAGGTCGCTGTCGTCCTCATGTTTCTGCTCAATGAGCGGTGGACGTTCACCGACCACGGGGCCGGCGGTTGGCGGCCGCTGCTCGCACGACTCGGGAAATCCCACCTCGTCCGCTCGGGTGGTGTTGCCGTCCAGCTTGCCGTTTTCTGGGCACTGACCGGCCCCTTCTCCCTCCAGTTCCGGCTCGGTGGCACCGATCTCTGGTTCCTCGTTGCCAGCCTCGTCTCAATCGGCGTCGCCACTCTAATTAACTACGTCTTCGAGGGGCTGTTCACATGGGAACTCGACGACGCCACCACGAACGAGGGGGTCTCGGCCGACTGATCCAGCTCCGAGACGGCATCACCGATTGGTCGGCGTCGACCGCTGGAGGTCAGTATGGTGGCCGCTGCCACGCTGTCTGGGTTTCCGGCGGCACGACTGCTCGGGGATCGACGTCGGTTGACCGCCGCGATCACCGCGGTCGACCACACGTCCCTTGGGCGGTTGTGCCACGGGCTCAGATCTCCCCGGCGAGGTAGGCCTCCCGCGTGCGGGCGTCCGAATACAGATCTGCCACGAGGTGTGTGTACACCGTCACCGCCATCGCGATGGCCCAGTACCGGTCGACTGCCCACAGTGTGCCGACGAGCGCCCCGCCGATCAACACGTGGCTCAGCAGCCGCTGGTCGCGCCAGAGATCGCCCGAATCGAAGATGTTCGCCTGGCCGCCCACGACCAGCGAGGGCTCAGCCAGACACCGCCGGACGTTGAGCCAGTCGCCGCGGTTGAGCCGCGCGACGACGAAGTGGTCGACGTCGATCCCGACACCGACGGCGACCATCGCCATCCAGATCCACGGCCCCTCGCCGGGTGGGGCAGCCGCCGCAACCGGTAGTCCGACGAGCGCCGACAGCAGTGCGTGGTGTTTCGAGTACATCGGTTAGGCCCCGGCTCCTCGTTTCGTCCGACTGAACCCCCGGCGAACTGGCCGCCATCCCCCGATCGGGGAGCGACCGCACGCTGCGTGATCCGGCGGCGCTCATCGGAACTGCACGTCGACGTGCGATTCCGGCAGGCTGGCCCGGTCGGCCGCGAGGTCGACGACGACCCGGGTATCGGTACGCAGCGTCTCGTTGACATTGAACCCGTCGGCGGCGAGCTGCCGCGCCCAGCCGTCGGCTCGCGGCGATTCGATCTGCAGCCGGAGATCATCGCCCGCAACTGTACTGTTGAACACCGACTTCTTGATCCCGCGGGGGTCCCGTTCGCCGACGACGAGGACGGTCCGGTCGCCGCCGACGGCGGTCGTCTCGCCGCCCGGGTGGGTGGCGACCACCGGTACCACCGCTCGATCGTCGCTCGCAACGAACGGCGTCGACGAACGGGCGATGCTCCGACCGTCGTCGCTCCGGAAGACGACGCCGGCCTCGTAGACGACCCGGCTGCGGTCGCTCCGGTAGACCAGCGGCTCGAAGGAGACGTTGGTCTGGCGGTCGTTTACGAAGCCGCCGCCGTCCCACTGGCCGAGCGTGATCCGGACCGAATCGCCGGTGCCGAGGGTGCCGCTGGCCAGCCGGACTTCGGTCGCCCGGCTGGGGTCCTCGTAGCGCCGGAGGTCCGCGAAGTTGTCCCGGAGGACATCGAGGGCCCGCTCGACGTTGGTGACCTCCTCGGCGGCCTGTCGGTCCTCCAGCCCGGTGAAGCCGACGACGCTCACCGTCGAGATCGTCAGGATGACGAGCGAAAACACGAGGATGTAGCCCAGCGTCTCGCTGACCGCCCGCTGGTCGACGCCGAACCGGCGATCGGGTGGCGCTGTGCCGCCGGTCAACCGGCCGGCGGTGGTCGACCGTATCCGGTCAGTCATTGGTCACCTCCAGCCGGTCGGCCGTCGGGTCGTACTCGATCCGGAGCCGGCCGCCGCTGACGTTGGTCGGCTCGACCGGCACCCGCGTGGCGGCGTAGTCGACGGTCACCTCGACATCGGGGTTCGACCGGCGGAGCGTGATCGTCCCGTCGTCGACGGCGATCCGGTAGCCCGACCCGGCGACCCGCCGGGGGAGGTCGACGGTGTGGCCGACCGTCGGAGTGGTCCCGGTCGCGGCGGCGTCCTCGCGGGCGATCTGCGCCAGTCGGTCGGTCGAGCCGATCGCCGCGGCCAGTTGGTCGCCGACGACGGTCAACTGGTCGTCGGCGACCTGGCCCGACCGGCTCTCCATCAGCCCGCTTGCGCCCGCCAGCAGCGCCCCCATCAACAGCATGGCGACCCCCAGCATGAGCACGTAGCCGACGGTCACCGACACCGCCCGTCGGTCGACCCCAAACCGAGTCATCGCGGCTCACCCGGTGCGACCCGCACCGTCGTCTCGAAGTCGACCTCGGGCGTCCGGTAGACCAGATCGATGGTCGCCGCGAAGACGACTGCCTCGGTGTCGACGGCCGCGTCCACGCTGTCGTACCCTCGGACGGTCGCCGCGAACGTGCCGTCGGCTGTCCCGCCGTTGACGATCCGAACGTCCTCGACGGTCGCTTCGGGCCACAGCCCCCGGTAGCAGTCGACTGTCGCGCTCCCGGCCGACAGTTGGTCGCCGGTGAAGTCGACCGTGGTCGGATCGCTCTCCGGGATCGAACACTGCCGGCTGGGGCTGTGGGTCTCGTTGGCCGCGTCGACGACGACCGCACCGCCCTCTTCATAGACGTACCGGGTTTCGTTGCCTCCGGCGGTGACAAACCGGACGCCGAGGGCGTCGGCTTCGACGTCGGTCGGATCGGTTGGAAGCGAGCCGGCAGTGAGCGTGACGTTCCGGGCTTCGTCGACCCCTTCGACGACCGCCCAGTCGTTGCCGGTATCGAGGCTGTCGGCGGTGAGTCGTCGACCGTCGGTCGTCCCATTGAACGAGACGTTAGCAATGACGCCCGCCCGCGCCTGCTGGCGGTCGACGAGCGGGCCCGTCGCGTTGATTCCGTCGGCGACGGCTGCGGGGTCGCCGCCGCCGCGGTTTTCGGTCCTGATGAGGTCGGCAACGCCGTCGACGGCCTGCCCACGGAACGCGATGGCATCGCGGCTGTCGGCGGCGGTCTCGCGGGTGGCGACGTTCTCGGTGTAGACGGCGGCGTTCAACAGCAACGCGACCGTCAGCAGGATCACCGCCAGCGCCAGCGCCGTGATCAGCAGTAGCTGGCCGCGGTCGTCGCAGCCGAGCCGGTCGGTTACATCCGCCATGTGGTGATGCGCACCTCCACCCGGTTGTAGAGTTGGCCGTCGTCGACGCTCGACGCGTAGAACGGCTCGGTCTCCAGCCGGCAATCACTGGTACAGTCGCCGGTGAGCCGGCTCTCGTTGGTGAGCGTGATCGTCCGGCTGGCGGTCACCGCGTTGTCGCTGGGCTGGCCCAGACTCACCAGCGGGTCGGTGCTCACGGCCGTCGCATTCGCATCGAAGTACCGCACCCGCACGTTGTAGGCGATCCGGCGCTCGGCGAGCGTCTCGTTGAGGGCGGCCAGAAACGCGGTCTGTGAGCCCGCCCGCTGGTAGTAGCCGGTCTCGCCGCTGTCCTGAAACGCCCCTCGGGAGGCGTTCCAGTAGAGCACCGTCTCCTGCAGCGAACCGTCGTCGGCCGCCGTCGACAACAACCCATCCGCAAGCGCCCGCTGTTGGTTCTCGATGTGCTGGTTCGAGGTGCTGGCCGACAGCGGCGTCACCGCCGTCGCCTGCATGGCGAACAGCAGCGCACTGAGCAACAGCAGTGCGGCGATAAACGCCTCGACGGTGTGGGCCTGTCCCCGGTCGACATCTCGGTTCATGTTACCACACCTTCACCACCAGTCGGTACTGGCTGTCCTCGATCGAGACGATCCGGCTCGATACCGTGACGTCGGTCGGCGTCGACCCACCGGCCTCCCGCGTCAGCGGCCCATCGAACGCCACCGAATCGAGGTCGCTGCCGTCGACCGGGGGGCCGGTCCGCGGTGGGTCCGCGGGGTGGCGGAGCGTCACGTTGACCTCCCGGTCGCCGATCCCCAGCAGTTCGGTCGCCGGTGTGGCGGCGTCGAACCCGCAGTCAGCGCCGCTGACGTTCGTCGCGTTCATGAAGGCGGCCGTACAGGCCGGCGACAGGGTGCCGGGGGCCGCGGGGTCCGCCGCCAGCAGCGACCCCGAAAGGTGGTCGACCGCCCGGTCGGCGACGACCGGCGTGCTGCTGGCGGCCCCCGAAAACGGCTCGAAGATCGCGGGGACGAACGCGAAGACGACGCCGACGGCGATGATGAACACGCCCGCGCCGACCCCGAAATCGATCACCGTCTGGGCACGGTTCATCCGACCACCACCCAGACCCCGAGGGCGATCGTCAGCAGGCCGACGACGAACTTCACGCCCGACAGCAGTTTCGCCGTCCGGATGTAGCCGGCGATCAGCCCCGCCAACACCGCTTGGATCGTCACCGCGTGGAAGAACAGGAGCGAGAGGAGGTCGGCGTCGACGCCCTCGGCGAACTCCTGGCCGCCGCTGGCTTGGCCGCCGCCGCCCGAGGCCTGCTCGGTGAGGCCGGCCATCACGTCGATGAACTGGGTCTGGAGGATCGCCATCACCGCCAACAGCGTGAGGTAGGTCATCAGGATGATCGCGACCTGCATTCGGGTCCGCGAGCGCCGCTCGCGGGCGATATCGTCGGCGTTCTCGCTGGCCTGGGCCGCCGTTCGAAGCACGTCGGTGATCTCACTGGAGGCCTCTTGGGCTTCGGTGATGAGCTTGATCGTCCGGGCCAGTCGGGGAAGGTGGTACTTGTTGTTGAACTCGACGAACGCCGCCCGGAGGCTCACCCCGTAGTTCACCTTGGCGTACATCACCTCGAACTCCTCGGCCAGCCGGCCGCTGGAGGTCTCGGCGACGGTCATAATGGATTCAAGGAGCGTCTGGCCGGTATCGTTGGCGCTCGATAGCTTCCGAAGGGTCTCCGAGAGCTTGCTCGTGATGGCGTTCCGCGAGTAGACGTTCCACTCGTAGAACGCACCCAGCGGAACGAACACCAGATACGCCGGCAGGTAGATCCAGACGAAGGTGCTCCAGACGGGCCGGTTGATCCACGCCGGAATCGTCACCGGGGCCCGGCCGGTGCCGACGGCCACCCCGACTGCGAAAAGCGCCGCCGGCACCGTCAGCGCCAGTGTGAACAGCGGTCGGTCGCGGAAAAACAGGTGCGGAGCCTGAACCACCTGTTTGAGCCGGTAGTCGCGCTCGGCGGCCCTGATCCGGTCGAACACCCGGAACCGGCCGACGAACCCCTCGACGATCCCCATGTGGGTCAGCCCGTCGTTGGTTGAGGCTGCCAGCCGGTCGCTGCCGGTCTGCGGTCGGAGGTAGCCGTCGCCGGGGTCGTCCTGTTTGACCGTCGAGACGAGGACGAGAAACGCCGCCCCGATCAGCGGGATCAGCGCGTAGACGGTGCCGTACAGCAGGCGCTCGTCGGCGTTGCCCAGCATGCTCATGATGACCAGAATGATCACGAGCAGCAGGGGAAACAGCGAGAGGGTCATATACATCTCGCCGAACAGTTCCAGGGTCTCTAAGGTCATCTCCTGTTGCTGTTTGGCCGTCCGCATGTGGGCGTCCTTCTTGTCCTTGAGGAACGACTCCATGTCGCCGCCGCTGTTGACGATCGACAGCATGTCGGTGAGGAACTGCGCCAGCGGATCGCTCGGCGTCTCCAGGGACTGTTTGCGGATCGCGTTGCGGTAGTCCGTCCCGAAGTACTCCGTCTCGTTGACGATGCTCTGGAACTCCCGAGCCACCTCGCCGTAGGTGTCCTCGGCGGCGGCCATCGCCCGGAGGATCTCCAACTGATTGAGTCCACCGACCGACAGCGCGTACATAAACGAGATCGAATCCGGCAGCAGGATGTTGATGTTCCGTTTGCGCTCGCCCGCGCGCATGTACGGCAACCCGACCAGCCCGCCGAATCCGAGGCTGAAACCGACGCTCCCGAAGACGATCCCCGCCAACCCGACGGTCACCGGGACGACAAGCGCCCGGAGCAACTCGGCGACCGCCGGCGAGGAGACCGGAATCCCGAGGCTCAGCCCCGAGGGGTCGACCAGTCCGAAGGCGAAGAGCCCGTAGCCCAGCAGCGTCCCGACGAGCCACAACACCCCACCGACGATGACGCCGACCCCCAGCGCCCGCGAGAGGTAGTGTTCGACTGTATCGCCCATCCGGGCCTCGGTGAGTTTGGTTTCGAGGTCGCCGGCGAAGTCGCTGTTCTCGCCAAACAGCAGCCGGTAGAGGGGGTAGAAGGCGTCGGCGAGCGGGTCGGTCTCCTGCTGCGGCCCGCCGGTTTCGAGGCTCATCTACCCCTCCTCGTCGGGGTCGACCCCGTCGATCCCCCATCCTTCGGCCGACGCCTCGTCGTCAGCCGACGGCTCCGTCGGGTCGACGAGCGACGACTCCTCGACCGGCTCTCCCTCCGCGTCGAGATAGGCGTCGAAGGGGTTGTCGGCCGCCTCGGCCGGCTCGTCGACCTCGCTGTCTTCGGTCGCTGTGGGGGTGTCGGTTGCGTGACGATCCGTCTTCGATCCCTCGCTCTCCGCGCCGTTGACGCCGGCCGCCTCGTCGAGGTCCGGTCCTGCGGCATCGGGATCCGGTCCCGTGGCATCGGACCCCGCTTCGGGGACATCGAGCATCCCGTCGAGGGCCTCGCTAATCGAGGCGCCCGCTCGGCCGCGGTACTCCTCGAAGAGTTCCTCGCCGGCTTCGAGGATCTCCGTGGCGATCGCCTGCTGTTCCTCGCCGGGATCGGGCCGGGGAACCAACGCCTCGGTCTCGGGGTCGACGTCGATCAACACGGACTCCATCTCCCGGAGGTCTTCGAGGCTCGCTTCCAGTTGATCGTTGGCCATCAGCGCGAGGATCGTATCGGGGTCGTTGATGTAGGCCTGCACCGTCGCGGCGACCTGCGTGTAGGTGTTGAGCCCGCGGTCGATCAGGTAGGCCAACACGAGCCGGCGCTCGAACAGCTCGCTTTTGAGTTCCGCGTCGGTCCAGCCGCGGTCGAACTTGATCTCTTCGAGGGTATTCGAGGTCCCCATCTTCAGGAACTCGTCGCCCTCGGCCTGCCACTGGTAGATGTCTTGGACGTTGATCTCGTCGTTCTCGGCGTCGTAGTGGTTGATCTCGGTGAGCGATTTGGTCCGGCGGACCTTCTTGCCGCGAACGCGGGTCGACGTCTGGATCGACACGAGGTCGAGCGCCGAGAACATCGTCTTCGAGACGTTGATTGGCTGGGTTGTAAACCGCTTGAGCACCTCCCCCACGGAGTCGGCGTGGAACGTCGTGTAGGTCGTGTGGCCCGTCGACATGACCTGAAACAGCGTCCGGCCCTCTTCGCCGCGGATCTCGCCCATCACGATGTAGTCGGGTCGCTGCCGGAGGGCGGCCTCCAGCAGGTCGAACTCGTCGATGTCGCCCTTGTCGCTCTCGGTGAACGACGGTCGCGTGACCGAGGCGATCCAGTTGCGCTGGGGGAGTTCGACCTCGCGTGTATCCTCGATCGAGACGATCTTGGTGTTCGATGGAATGAACAGGGAGACCGCGTTCAGCGAGGTGGTCTTCCCCGAGGCCGTCCCACCGGCGAAGATGAGCGATTTGTCGTTTTCGATGGCCAGCCAGAGGAACGCCATCTGGTCCAGCGAGAACGTCTTCCAGTTGATGAGGTCGACCGGCGTAAAGGGGACCTCCTTGAACTGTCGGATCGTGTAGTTGGTCCCGTGGTCCGAGACCTCTTTGCCGAGGGTGAGCTGGGCCCGTGAGCCGTCGGGGAGGGTGGCGTCGACCTGCGGGCTGCGCTTGGAGACGCCCTTGCCGGAGCGCTGGGCGAGTTTGACGACGAAGTCGTCGAGGTCGCCCTCGCCGTGGATGACGTTGGTGATGATCTGTTCGTAGCCGGAGTGGTAGACGAACACGGGGGAGTTGTAGCCGTCACAGGAGATGTCCTCGACGTTGATGTCGTGTTTGATCGGGTCGATTCGCTCGTAGCCGAGGAAGTCTCGCTGGAGGTAGTACAGCAGCTTTTCGACCTGATACTCGGTGAGCGATTCGGGGTCCTCGGCGAGCACTGCCGGCTCGGGCCGGGCGGCGATCCCGTCGAGTTCCCCGGTCGCGTCGTCGGTCTCCTCTGCGGGGGCGAGGCCGACGCTCGCCAGCAGTTCGCCCACCTCGCTGTCGGGATCGAGGTCGACGCGGTAGGCCTCGGGGTCGAGCCGGTCGGGGACGAGCCGCTCGTGGAGCGGCGGCCGGTCGTCGGTCCCGCCGCTGCGGTCCCGCGAGGCGAGATGCTCGCCGTAGTGGGTGCCGGCAGCCCGCGAGGGGGTGGTCTCCTCGTCGGTTTCCAGATCGTCGAACAGCCCTTCCAGCTGGCTGATGGGCTCTTCGAACCGCTCGACGACGGCTTCGGTGCGGTCCAACAGTCCGTTGAGCCGGTCGACGACCACCGGTGGGAGATCGGCCAGCCGCTCGATCGCCGAGCGGTCGCTGCCGGCGTCGTAGAGTCCGTATCGAGCCAACAGTCGGTCGGTCTCGGCTTCGATCACCGCCCGGCGGGCCTCGGTGTCGGCGGCCTCGGCTCCCTGTTCGCCGTACTTGATCGCGGTCCGGAGCTTGCCGGTCAGAAAGGTCGCGATATCGGTCTCGATCTCGTTGCGGTAGGGCTCGACGACGTAGTATTTCGTCTCGTTTTCCTTGGTCGACCGGAAGATGATCACGAACGCGTAGGGCTCGTTGACCCAGTAGCGCTCGACCTCGGTGAAGTGGGTCTTCTTTTCGATCGGCACCGCCTTTTCGAGGTCGTAGCGGTTCACCAGCGTCGTCGACCCCTCGTCGGTCGTGAAAAAGGCGTCCTCGTCGAGGTCGTCGTGGACGTCGACCGTCCGCTCGTCGACGAGGTCGGCCAGTCGCTCGGCGGTCTCCGCGCCGCCGGCCAGCATCGAACCGAGGGAATCGGGGTCGAAGCCCAGCGCCTCGCCCTCGTCGAAGGGGACGACTTCGCCGTCGACCCGCGGCGGCGAGCCGTCGGGCTCGTAGTAGTATGCGCGTTTGTAGTGCTCCCACGACCACACCCCTTTGACGACCGGCGTGGTCGACGGATCGCGGAGCGATTCGACGTACGCATGGAGGCGACCGGCCCGCTCGGCGGCGTGTTCGACCGCTCGGCGGGGCTCGTCGGTCGGCGACGGCTCGGCCGACCCGGTGCCCGACTCGGCCTGCCCGGGGACATCGGCCTCGTCGACTGCCATGGCCCCCGATACCTGCTATCAACGTATATACCTCTCGGGGATTCTATCAATACTGATAACTAAACGAGGGGAAACTGGCTCTCGGTTGTCGGTCGGTCCCGCCGACGGCGATCCTCTCAGGGGACCGGCGTCACGTCGTGGCCGAGAGCCTCGACCGCCTCGACGATCGCCTCGTGGTCGGCGGTCGCCTCGTAGTAGAACACGAGGTCGAAGGTGCCCTCCCGGAGGAGCTGTTGGCACTCCCAGACGAACGCCTCGTCGTCGACCGTCAGCCCCTGAAACTGGTTCGACGAGAAGTCGGTGTCGTCGTTGCCGGCGTAAATATACGTCTCGCCTTTGCCCGCGTGGTCGGCGATGATGTCGTTGAGATCGACGGTAAGCTCGTGCATTTCGAGGTCCTGATCGCTCGTCAGATCGGTGTGGACGATCAGCCCGACCAGTTCGATCTCGCCGGGTTCCAACAGCGCCTTGGTCCGCTGATAGAGCTCCGAGTCAAGCGTCTCGCTCATACCGATGCTGGACGGTCGACCTGTAAACGACTGCCGGTTCGCGCCGGCTATCAGCCGCCAGAATCGGACACGAATCTTTATAAATCCTGTCTTACACATTCCACTATGACCGATTCGGTCCGGCGGTTTTTCCTCGGTCGCGACCGGACAGCGGCGGCGTTGCAGTTTCGGATCGCGGCCGCGTTGACCGTCGCGGCCTTCGGCACGCTCGCGGTACCGACCGTCTGGGCGGAGTACGTCTCCGCAGGGGGCAGCGAGGCGATGCAGTTGGCGACCGCCGGCGGGTTCGTCCTGTCGGTGATCGCCGCCGTCTACGTCGTCGCCAAATCCGCCGCGATCAACCCTTACGTACCGACTGCGGCGGTGTTCGTCGTGCTCACGAGCTACGCCGTCACCGGGGTCATCAGCCAGTCGCAACTCGTCTTCTTCGTCGCGCCGGCGATCTTCCTCGGGATCCTCACTGCCCTAGCGGCCTACGCCAACGACGGCGCGCTACCGGCACTGTCGATCGTCTTCTTCCCGGTGTTCGGCTACATGATCAACGCTCCCTACGGGCTCGCCTCGGGGTTCGGCATGGCCGACCGCGTTCGGATCGCCCTCGTGTTCAGCCTGCTGTTTACGCTCTCGATCGGCATCGCAGGCTTCCTCACCGGGGTCGCTATCCGCCGGCTGGTCGACTACGCCGATCTGCTCACCGTCGAGCAGCTCCGCGATCCGGACACCCCACTCCCCGAGGCGATCGTCGACCAACAGTCGGCCGACGACGCCACGGATACGCCATCCGCCGAGCCGGTCGACGACACGGGCGACGCGCCGGTCGACGACTAGCCCGGACGGCGACGGGTAGCCGGTCGACCAGTGGTCCCTACCAAGAGCTCGACCGGTAGTCGACGTCTACCGACCGGTAGCGAGTGTCTATCCACGCGGTAAACGAACGCTACCGGTCGGTGAAATATAGAAATCAGTCCGCAGCGCTGCTCAGTCGGCCGTGGCGACGGGTTCGTTCTCGTCGGCCATCGCCAGCACATCGTCGAAGAAATCCAGCGAGTCGTGGGGGCCGGGGTTGGCCTCGGGGTGGTACTGGCGGGTGATGATGTCCAGTTCCTCGCTGGCGAGCCCCTCGGCGGTGTCGTCGTTGACGTTGATCTGTTTGACCGACAGCTCGCCCGGATCGGAGACGGTGTAGCCGTGGTTCTGGGTGGTCATGACCACGCGGCCCGAATCGAGATCACGGACCGGCTGATTGACGCCGCGGTGGCCAAAGGCCATCTTTTCGGTGTCGCCGCCGAAGGCACGGGCGACGATCTGCTGGCCGAGACAGATGCCCGCGACGGGCACCTCGCCGGCGAACTCCTCGACGAGCGACTGGGCGTTGTCGAAGTTGGCCGGATCGCCGGGGCCGTTCGAGATGAAGAGGATATCGGGCTCGACCTCGCGGACGTCGGCGGCGCTGGCCTCGCAGGACAGGACGTGAACGTCCGCGCCGCGCTCGTTGAGCGAGTCGATGATCGATCCTTTCGCACCGCAGTCGATGAGGGCGACGTCGTAGGAGCCGTCGCCGAGGTGTGTTGTCGGCTCGGGGGTGGTGACCTGCGAGCCGATGTCGACGTGGTCGCTCATCGCCTTACAGTCGGCGAGTTCGGCCTTGGCGTCCTCGGGGGTGACGTCCTCGCCGGCGGCGATCCCACATTTCATCGCACCCTCTTCGCGAATGGAGGTGACGAGATCGCGGGTTTCGATGTGGTCGATCGCCGGGACGCCCTCGCTTTCGAGCCACGTCGCCACGTCCTCGGTGAACTCCCGGGCGACGGCGGCTCGGGGGTGGACGCGACCGGACTCGAAGCGGTCGGCCCGGACCCCGTAGTTGCCGATCAGCGGGTAGGAAAAGGTCAGCACCTGTTCCTCGTAGGAGGGGTCAGTGAGACTCTCCTCGTACCCCGTATAGGCGGTCGTAAAAACCAGTTCGCCGCGTGTGCGACCCGGCGCGCGGCAGCGGGCTTCGAGCACGCGGCCATCGGCCAGTGCGATGTAGGCGTCCGACATTACGAGTTACGTATCCTTCTTCGTTCTTAAGTGCGTCGTTCGAAGGTTCGCTACGAAATTCGTAATCACTAACCCGCTCCGACCGCAGGGGTCAGCATGGACGACCTCGACCGACAGATCCTCTCGATCCTTCGCCGGGACGCACGGACCCCCTACACCGAGATCGCCGACCGCGTCGGGACCAGCGAGGGGACCGTCCGGAACCGCGTCGACCGGCTGACCGAGGAGGGGATCATCGAGCGGTTTACGGTCACCACCCAGACGGGCAACGTCAAGGCGATGATCGAGGTCTCGGTCGACATGAACGTGAATACGAGCGCGGTCTCCGAGCGGCTGGCCGACTGGGAGGAGGTCGACTTCGTCTGGCAGGTCTCCGGCGAGGACGACATCGTGCTCGTGGTCGACTGTGTCGACACCCAAGCGGTCAACGGACTGATTACGCGGGCTCGCGAACTCAACGAGGTCAAGGGAACGACGACGCGGCTGATCCTCGACGAGCGGCTCGGATAGCCAGCGCGTATCGAACGCTTATTTAGCCCGCTGGGGTATGGTGTAGGTATGACAGCCGACGACGACGCCGGGGGCGACGTACACGAAAACGCCGGACAGGACGTGATCGCGGTCGACGCCGACGACACCGAACAGGAACTCGTCAACCGACTCGACGCCCACACGGGCGACGGCATCCGCCACCGGGCGTTTACGTGTCTCGTCTTCGACAGCGAGGGCCGCCTGCTGTTGGCCCAGCGCAGCCCCGACAAACGGCTCTGGGACACCCACTGGGATGGGACGGTCGCCTCCCACCCCGTCGAGGGTCAGAGCCAAGCCGAAGCCACGATCCAGCGGCTCGAAGAGGAACTCGGCGTCACGCCCGACCAGTACGACGAGGTCGAACTCACCGACCGCTTCGAGTACAAACGCTACTACGAGAACGCCGGTGTCGAGTGGGAGGTCTGTGCCGTCCTCAAGGTCACCCTCGAAGACACGACGCTCGACCCCGACGAAGCGGAGATCGCCGGGCTGCTGTGGGTCGACTACGAACACCTCCACGACAACCCACAGTGGTACCGCCAACTCCGACTCTGTCCGTGGTTCGAGATCGCCATGCGGCGTGACTTCGCCTGACGGTCGCTAACCCGTGCGGGTCAGAATGGTCCCCTTCCGTGCGCCGGCGACCTTCACCGAAAACACCCGTTCTCGGGGAATGATCTCGTAGACGTCCCGCCCGTTTTCCTCGCCGGCTTTCACCCGCCAGTGGTCGGTGTCCTCCTCGTAGGTGATGTCGTTGGCGTCGACGCGGTACTCGATCGGCCCGTCGGCGGTTTCGTATTTGATGACGGCCATAGCCGGCTATACGCCTTCGATGATAAGTAGGCTGTCGACACCAGTCGGTCGGGGGAAGGGTTTACACGCCCGGCAGACCGTCGGTACCGTATGAGTCTGGACGATTTTACGCCCGACGAGCCCGTCGACGACCGACGGGAGGGGGCGGCCGACGAGGACGCGGCCGACGCCGCGGATGCGGCCGACGACGCGGCCGAGGAGCCGGCCGACGCCACCGGACCGGGGGTCGACGACGAGGAGTTTGAGGAACTGTCGGTCGAAGTCGACGGCGAGGACGTCGGCCTCGGGGCGCTGTCGGTCGCCGAGGGGTTGCGCGTCGCCGAGGAGGCCGACGACACCGTCCTCCGGGCGTTCGTCACCGCGGGCAATCGGGAGTCCGTGCGGCTGGGCAAATACCTGCTCGTCCCGTATCCGGACGACGAGACGCTGTTCTGCCGGATCGTCGGTCTCGAATACGCCCAGGAGTTTCAGGCCGACGACGCCACCGAGATCCACGCCCGTCGAATGATGCGGCAGTCGGGGATCGAGGAACGCGACTACAAGTTCATGGCCGAACTCGAACCGGTCGCGGTGCTCTACGAGGATTACGACGACGGCGAGGCCGAACTCAAACGCCGGATGACCGACCGGGTGCCCAAACCGGGAGCCGTGGTCCAGGAGGCCACCGACAGCGAGGAGATCAAAACCGGGCTCAAGATCCCCGGCGAGGGCGTCTTCCTCGGCCATCTCTCGGTCGGCGGCGAGAAGGTCGAGACCGCCGCCAGCCCGCCGACGATCGACTATCGTCTCAAAGACGACTACGAGGCCGGCGATCCGCTGGTCTTCCGGCACACCCTCGTGGCCGGCGGCACCGGCTCGGGGAAGACTCACGCCTCGAAGAACGTCCTCCGGCAGTATCTCGACGCCGAGCGGGCCTACCCGATGGACGACGGCCGCACCGTCCGCCCGGCGGTCGTCCAGTTCGACCCGCAGGACGAGTACGCCCAGATGCACGACGACGGGGAGTTAGGGAGTGCCTACGCCCGCAAACTGGACCGGGAAGGGATCGCCTACGGGGGTGTCGACGACACGATCGCGCTCGTCCCGAAGGAGGATGGCACCAGCTACGCCGGCGAGAACCACCGTGCCGAGCGCATCGAGTTCACGATTCCGTTCTCGATGACTCGGCAGCGCCCGTGGCTCGTCGCCGGCAGCAGCCTCAACGAGAACCAGTACGCCGCGCTCAGGCGGCTACTGAACCGCTTTTTCCGCCAGTACGGCGACAGCGGCACTTACGGCCAGTTCAAAACCTTCCTCGACGATCCCGCGCTCAAGGAGGAACTCGACGAGTCCGGCCGGGTCCACGAGGCCACCTTCGATGCGGTCAAACGCCGGGTCTTCGGGATGCCGTCGGGGATCTTCGACCAGTCGGCGAAACCCATTACGGATCTCGACCACCAGCTGGTTCGGCCCGGTGGGCTGACGGTCATTCCGACCTACCACCTGAGTTCGAGTCGGGCCAAGGAGCTGTTCGTGCTGGCGGTGTCGGCGTATCTGATCGACGACAAGCTCTCGAACACCCCCGACAGCGACCGGATCAAGGAGACGCCGGTCGTCCTCGGGATGGACGAGGCTCACAACTTCCTGACCGACGCCGACACCGTTCAGGCCCGAAAGGTGATCCAGAAGTTCACCGAGGCGGCCAAACAGGGTCGGAAAGAACGGCTTGGGCTGTTTTTGATCACGCAGGACCCACAGGACATCGCCGACTCGGTGTTCAAACAGATCAACACAAAGCTCGTGTTGAATCTCGGCGACGAGGACGCGATCAACAGCGTCAACATCCCGTCGACCCTCCAATCGAAGGTCCCGTATATGGAGAAAGGCCAGATGGTGGTCTACTCGCCCGACAACTCCGAACCAGTCGAGCTGATCGGCCTGTCGACCTGTCTCACTCGCCACGACTAGCCGGCTTTCGGCTGCCGGCGTTGCCGCCGGTCCTGCTGCCCCGGCGTCGACCCCACCGCCGGGCTACTGGTTCGGCTCGTCGGGGGGTTCGTCGACCGACTCGTCGCTGCTCGGTTCAACGGCCGACTGGTCGCCGCTCGATTCGATGGCCGACCGGTCGTCGGCCGACTCGTCGCCCGATTCGATGGCTGCGCTGTCGCCGGTCGGCTCGTCGACTGCGGGCTCGGAGTCGGCAGCGTCCGACGGGAAGGCGTCGACCGGTTCGTCGGCGAGGGCCGCCAGTTGGTCGCGGACGGCCGGTCGTTTGATCGTTCCGGAGGCGGTCCGCGGCAGGGCGTCGGTGAAGGCGATCTGTTTCGGGTATTTGTAGCCGGCCAGCCGCTCGCGGCAGGCGGCCTCGACGGCCGCCGTCGAGAGCGTCTCGCTTTTCGGGACGACGAGCGCGGCCACCCGCTGGCCCCATTTGTCGTCGTCGACGCCGACGACGGCCGCCGCGTCGATCTCCGGATGGTTCCGGAGGACGGCGACGACTTCGCCGGGGTCGACGTTCTCGCCGCCGGTGATGATCCGGTCGTCGAGCCGGTTGAGGACGAACAGCGAGCCGTCCTCGGTCTGGTAGCCGACGTCGCCGGTGTGGAGCCCGTGTTCGCCGAAGGCATCGACATTGGCGTCGACGTCGCCGTAGTAGCCGGCGGCGACCATCGGTCCCGAGACGACGATCTCGCCGCGCTCGCCGGTCTCGACCGGCTGCCCCTCGTCGTCGACGATGGTGAGGCCGGTCCACAGCAGCGGCCGGCCGACCGTGCCGGGCCGGTCGAAGGCCGCCGCCGGCCGGGCGGTGGCGATCTGGGAGGCGGTTTCGGTCATCCCGTAGGTCGGGAACACCGGCACCGAGTAGTTGCGGCAGCGCTCGAGCAGCGAGTCCGGCGCGGGAGCACCGCCGAGCAACACCGCCCGCAGGGATTCCGAGAGCGTCCCCCGGCGTTCGAGCATCTCGGCGAGCATCGTCGGCACCAGCGAGACGATGCTGACGTCGTAGCGGTCGATGTCGTCGGCGACACCGCCGGGATCGAACCCCGACCGCAGGACGACCGCCGTCCCGTACAGCGTCGACCGGAAGACGGGGGCGAGCCCACCGACGTGGTAGAACGCGAGCGTGAGCAGCCACCGGTCGTCTGGGTCGACCCCGAGTCGGAACGCCGAGGCCGTCGCGCTGGCCAGCAGGTTCCCCATCGTGAGAACGACCGCCTTCGGCTCGCCGGTCGACCCCGAGGTGTAGACCATCAACTGGGGGTCGTCACGGGACCAATCGACGGGGTCGATCGGTTCGGGTTCGACCGCACGAAACGACTGGACCTCCGCCCACTGGGGGTCGTCGACCGAGGCCACGGGCGTCGAGCCGGCGGCCTCGACGGCCAGCTGTTCGGTGTCGGCCCCACAGACGACCACCGAGAGATCGCTGTGGTCGATCTGGCCGGCGAGTTCGGCCGCGGTCAGCCGGTCGTTGAGGGGGACCAGTCGGACCCCCAACCGCTGGGCCGCATGGAGGAGACAGATCGACAACAGCTGGGTCTCCATGAGCATCCCGACGTGGTCGCCGGGCTCGATCCCGAGGGCTGCGAGCCGACCGGCCGTCTCGTCGACGGCGGCATCGAGGCCGCTGTAGGACCACCGGGTGTCGGTGTCGGTGTCGATCAACGCCAGCGCTTCGGGGGTCGCCGCCGCCCGGTGGGTGAGCCAGTCGTACATTGCTACGTACTACGACCGGTCATTGGGCGTCGTCGGACGGATGGACGGTGAGTACGGGTGTCTCGGCAGTCCGAACCACTCGTTCGGTGACGCTGCCGAGGAGATACCGGTCGAGCCCGGTGCGGCCGTGGGTCCCCATCACGATCAGATCGGCCCCTTCGCTGGCAGCGTGCTCGACGATTTCTTCGTGTGGCGATCCCGAGACGATCGTCGAAACCGTTCGGACACCGGCGTCTTCGGCCGTCTCGACGGTCGACTCGACTGCGGCCTCGCCCTGTTCTTTGAGCGCGCCGACGATCGTCTCGGCCCCGGCGTCGAACGAGGCATAGGCTGCCGTATCGACGACGTACAGCACGTGCAGTTGCGCATCGTACCGCTCGGCCAACTCGACGGCATGGTCGAGGGCCGCCTGCGAGGCCGGCTCTCCGTCCGTCGGAAAGAGGATCTCGTCGTACATTCTGGTCGATTTTCTCTCTGTCAGCACATAATCCCTTGGGCGCTGCTGCAGGAATTATCGAACCCCCAACCAGTCGACGGAACCCACCCGCGTGGGTGGCGTCAGATTCTTATTCGTTCGATTGTTCCCACTGTCGACGCGATCGACCCAGCAGTCGGTAAATCCGGCTGCTGTCGTGCGGTTCGATGACGCAAGCCACACAAAAGTTTATATGCCCTGAAAACTTACAATATGTTAGGAAAACCCACCTGCCCTCTTTTTTCCGGCGCGTGGGAGCATCCGGGGGAGACTATGAGCGATACAACGATCAAACAGTACGCGAGGACCGAGGAACGACCGACAGACAACCGGGAGAGCGAGGAGACACACCGCTGTCCGGAGTGTGAGGGCCACCTGATCACCGACGAGGAGCACGCCGAGACCGTCTGCCGGGACTGTGGGCTCGTCGTCGAGGCCGACGCCGTCGACCGGGGACCCGAGTGGCGCGCCTTCGACAGCGCCGAGCGCGACTCGAAGTCACGCGTGGGCGCGCCCACGACCAAGATGATGCACGACAAGGGGCTCAGCACGAACATCGGCTGGCAGAACCGCGACGCCTACGGCAAGTCGCTGTCGTCGAACCAGCGCCGCCAGATGCAGCGGCTCCGGACGTGGAACGAGCGGTTCCGCACCCGGGACAGCAAGGAGCGCAACCTCAAACAGGCGCTCGGCGAGATCGACCGGATGGCCTCGGCGTTGGGGCTGCCGAAGGCCGTCCGCGAGACTGCCTCGGTGATCTACCGCCGGGCACTCGACGAGGACCTGCTGCCGGGCCGCTCGATTGAGGGGGTAGCGACCGCCTCGCTGTACGCGGCGGCGAGGCAGATGGGCACCCCGCGGAGCCTCGACGAGTTCACCGCCGTCTCGCGGGTCGACAAGATGGAGATGACCCGGACCTACCGCTACGTTGTTCGGGAGCTCAAACTGGAGGTCCAGCCCGCCGACCCCGAGCAGTACGTCCCGCGGTTCGTCTCCCGACTCGATCTCGGCGACGAGGTCGAACGCGAGGCCCGCTCGCTGTTGCGGGGCGCCAAGGAGGCCTCGATCACCAGCGGCAAATCGCCGGTCGGCCTCGCGGCGGCCGCGGTGTACGCTGCCGCACTCCTGACCAACCAGAAGGTGACCCAAAGCGAGGTCGGTAACGTCGCCGACATCTCGGAAGTCACGATCCGCAACCGCTACAAGGAACTCCTCGACGTCGACCACGGCGAGCTATTCGAATAGCTATATATTCATTTAGTCGTCATTTCACACAAGGTTTTCACTTCGGCGTGCGGTATGTGGTGACATGGAGGAAGCCTTCGTCCAACTCCACTGTTCGGAGTGTGGCAAACACTGGCAGAAGAACCCGACGACTGCGCCGGAACTGCGGTCGAACTTCAGCTGTCCGAACTGCCATGCGACCCGCCGGTTCGCCGAGTTCCTCCGAACCGAGCGGGATCTCGAAGCGGTCAAACAGTTTCAGGAGTCCTAGCGCGCCGTCGACTGCCGGGGTGCGCGCGAGCCGAATCCGGGGGGAGAACCGCCCGAATCGCCCGCACAGCCTGGCGGACTATCATCATTCATCAGTGGCAACCCGTCGCTCGGCGGCTATATAGCCACAATAGATACACTCCTTGTTAACTCATCTCAAGATAGTACTATAACCCTCCGGTCGCAACGAGAGTTTGCTCATGAAGAAGCAGGAGCTCATTCACCTACACGGCCTGCTTGCCGAGGTACGTACTCAGTGTGAGATGTGGGAAGGCGAATTCGAACTCACCGAATACGAAACCCTTGGCATCAAGCCGACATCGATCCACAAGTCGAAGACCGATCACAAAGCAGCTGTTTTCAAACTGGCAAAAGGAATCACGTCCTCGATGGCCGAGGCCGAAGCGGAATCGGAGTCCGAACCGCTGGCTCCCAACGCTGACTAACACTTCGAACAGTGTTCTGCAGCTCTCGATCGCCGAGCGACAGCCTCATTTGCTAGTCCGTACCCGTCTTGTCGACCCGACTCGGTGATCGCCAGCGGCGTCGAACGAAATCGGATCAGTCCGCCATCTGGTCGTCCGTCGCTTGCTCGTCGGCCGACACCGTGTCGACGGTCCCTGCCCGACTCGACCGTAGTTTGCCGTACAGCACCGCCCCGATGTAGAGCCCCACGGCAACGAGGACGATCATTCCGCCGGCGGTCGCCTCGTACTGGAACGAGAGTGTGATCCCCACGAGCACCGCGATCTCGGCCAGCACCACCGACGCGAGCAGGGCTTCACGGAAACTCCGGGCGATCTGTGTGGCCCCCGCGACCGGGACGACGAGCATCGCCGCGACGAGGATCACGCCCATGATCTGCATCGCGCCGACGACCACCATCGCGGTCAGCATGACCATCACGCGATTGTACCACCGGACGTTGATTCCTGCGACCTGCGCGGCCGTCTCGTCGAACGTCACGTACAACAGCTGTTTGTAGGTCACCCCGACGACGAGTGCGATGATCGCAAACAAGCCCACCAGAAGGATCGTGTTCTGGTTGGTGACCGTCGACAGATTGCCGAACAGGTACTGGTTGACTCCCACCGCGAGCCCACCCGAGTTGAGACTGATCAGCACCGCGCCGAGCGCAAAGCCGGTCGACAGCACGATCGCCATCGAGACGTCGTTGTAGGCGTCGGTCGCTTCCGAGATCAACTCGATGGCGAGGGCGGCGAGCATGGCCACGACGACGGCCGTGAGGTACGGCGAGACGCCAACCCCGAGGACGGCGTTGACGAACAGCCCGACCGCAACGCCCGCAAACGCGGTGTGTGCCAGCGCGTCGCCGATCAACGCGAGTTGACGGTGGACGAGAAACGTCCCGATGAGGGGGGCCATCACCGCGATCAGCATTCCGACGAGAAACGCCCGATGCATGAAGCCGTACTGGAGCATCCCGATGCCGAACTGGTCGGCGACCAAGAGTATGGCGTCGCTCCACCGTTCGAGCAGCCAGTACAGGACGTCGTACGGGACGCCGAGGGCGCCCGACACGACCAATAGGGAGGAACTCATCGCGGCTCCACCCGCTCGCCGCGGTGGACGTTAGTGCCGTAGGCCCTGTCTAAGGCGTCGCTGTCGGCGAACTCGGTCGGCGAGCCGTCGAAGTAGAGTTCGCGGTTGAGACAGACCACCCGATCGGCGTGTTCGAGGACGGCTCCGATGTCGTGTTCGACGAGCAGCACCGTCATTCCGTCGGCGTTGAGCCCGGCAAGGAGTTCGAAGAAGGCATCCACCGATTCGGCGTCGACGCCGACGGTCGGCTCGTCGAGCACGAGCAGATCGGCCTCACCTGCGAGTGCGCGAGCGATGTAGGCGCGCTGGCGCTGGCCGCCCGAGAGTTTGGTGATCCGCCGGTCGGCCAGATGGTCGATCCCGACCGTCTCTAGGGCCTGCTGTGTGAGCTCCCGGTCTCGTTTGCCGACGCGACCGAAGCCGGTGTGTGGGAACCGGCCCATCAGGACGACTTCGGCGACCGTGATCGGCATCTGTTTCGTGTTTTCGGTGACGTCTTGGGCGACGTAGCCGACGCGTTCGCGGTCGACGAACTCGTCGGCGGGATGGCCGAACAGCTCGATGCGGCCCGCATCCGGCGTGTGAAGCCCCAAACACAGCCGGAGGAGCGTGCTTTTCCCGGAGCCGTTCGGCCCGATCAGGCCGACGTACTCCCCGGCGTCGACGGTGAGTGAGACGTCTTTGACGACGGGACTCGCCGTGTAGCCGAACGAGACGTCGTCGAGTGTGAGTAGTGTCATGGTATCGCTGATTACTCGAAATTGCGCCATTCGGCGTCGAACCCGGCGTCCGGCTCGCCCGCATCGAGCAGTAGCTCGAAGGTGTTCATGTTGATGTTGCGGGCGATCTCGAAGTAGCCCCAGCCGCGGTCGACCCATTCGGGGGTGGTTCCGGCGTACGGCGTCACGGGGTAGTAGGCCTCGACGGCGGTTTCCTCGCGGAGCTGTGTGGCGGGTCGGCGGGGTTCGAAGACCGCCGCCCCGATGGCCGTAAGATCGTACTCGGCGATCGTGTCCTCGGCGCGCTGCATATCGGCCGGTCTGACATCGCCCTCGGCGGCGAGGTTCGAGACGAGCGGGCGGATGGTCGCCCCGTATCGTTCGCCGACGTAGGCGAAGGCGTTGTGGGCGGCCAGAAAGACGACATCCCGCTCGGCGGCCGCAAAGATCGCCTCCCACTCGGCGTCGAGGCTGTCCAACTCGGCTTTGACCGATTCCGCGTTCTCACGGAGGGCGGTCTCTTCGTCGGGAACGACGTCGACGAGACCGTCGGCGATGGTGTCGACGGCCTGTCCGGCCAGCGAGGGGTCGAGCCAGAAGTGTGGGTCCTTCCCGCCGGCGATCTCCTCGTCGTCGTCGACGGTGGCGAGCAGATCCATCAACTCGACCCCCTCGCGGGCGTTGATCATGTGGGTATCCGCGCCGTCGTCCTCGACGGTCCGGATCGCCCGGTCGGCCCACGGCTGGAAGTCGGGGCCGACGGTGATGAACGCATCCGCGTCGATGATGTCCCGCGTGATCGACGGGTCGGGCTCCCAGCCGTGGCCGTGGAGCCCGGTCGGCACGAGGTTGTCGACCGTCAGTTCGGTTCCGTCGGCGATCTGCCGAGCGAAATCGTAAAACGTGAAAAACGAGGCGACAGCCACGGGCCCGTCAGTGTCGGCTGTACTACCGGTACAGCCGGCGAGCCCGGCGGTAACTGTTGCTGCCCCCAAGCCGAGAAAGCGTCGCCGAGAGGTGCGATGGGGTCGGTTTGCCGTACCTGCGTCGTCTGGCATTACACGCCTATCGTCGACGGCGGTATATTAGTTTTGGGTAGCTAATTCAAAATTTAGTCACTTCTAATTCATTGGTGTCGGGCCTGCGAGAGACCACTCACGAGGAGTCGGTGGTCGTCGACTCGGCTTCGAGTCGTTTGGCGATCGTCACGCCAACCGTCCGGGGGTCATCCTCGAGAATCTCGATGGAATCACCGACCGCGATCGTGCCCGGCGACACCACACGCGCACAGATTCCACCGCGGCCCTCCCCGAGGGCGCTGGCGACACCCTCCTCACCAGCGACCGCCTCGACGTGTGCACAGGGCGGTCGCGGGCGGGTGCCGCGGAGTTGGGCACTGCCGACGCGAAACGTCGTTTCGAGCAGGTCGTGGAGCGCCCGGCCCCGAGTGACGATGTTCCGGCGATGTCGACCGTCGCCGAGATCGATCCCGACGGTGTCGCGGATCGTCTCGATGGCGTCGGCTTCCAGTAGCGTGATTTCACAGACGTCGTACGGCGAGTAGTAGCCGGTCCCGCGGCGATAGCGGTCGCCGACGAGGCCGCCCTCGACGGCCTCTACGCTCTCGCGTCGTTCCATCGGTTCGCCACCTTCGGGCGCGATAAACAGTTGGTCGACCGTTCCCATACCAACCGTCCGCTCCCGGTCGGCCTAACGGTTCGCTTCCGATTTCGTGAGCCGCACGTCGAGACAGACGTTCTCCTCGTGCGGCGCATACGACCGCACGACGTGTTCGGTTTCGACCTCGATCTCGTATTCGGGCTCGGCAGCCGCCCGGATCGCCTCGATGCCGGGGCCGAACGGGTCCGAATCGTGCTGGATATCGTAGTAGTGGAGCACACACTCCTCGCCGGCGAGTTCGACCGCGGTCTCCAGGAACTCACCTGCACTGTGTGGTAGATTCATGACGAGTCGGTCGGCCCATCCGTGGTAGTCGCTGGCTACTGTTCGCACGTCACCGGCAATCGCCGTTATCGACTCACTAACGCCGTTTCGTCGGGCGTTTTCGCGGAGATAGTCGACGGCCGTCTCGTTGAGGTCGACGGCGACGACGTCGGCACCACGGCTAGCCGCCGGGATCGCAAACGGGCCCACGCCGGCGAACATGTCGAGGACGTGTTCGCCGGGGTCGATGCCCTCGACGACACGGTGGCGCTCGGTCGCCAGCCGTGGCGAGAAGTAGACTGCCGCGAGATCGAGCAAGAACTCGTGGCCGTACTCCCGGTGGACGGTTTCGGTCGGCGACCGGTTGGTGTCGGTGTCCTCGCGTTCGGCCAGTAGCTCCCAGTCCCGGACCCGGAGTTCGCCTTTGATCTTCGAGGCCCGATTGAGCACCGAGCGAACGGGCAGATCCGACGCCATCACCGCGTCGGCGATCTCGGCGGCGCGCTCGGCGTCGTCCTCGTCGACGATGATGACGTCGCCCAGTCGTTCGAGCGAGGGCTCGTAGCCGAGGATATCCGCGGGCGTTCGAGCCGTCCGCCGCGTCGGGAGGTCGCGGGTCGTCGTCTCGAATCCGTCGGGGACGCCGTCGGGGTCAGTTACCGGGATGTAGAGGGTGCCCTCGTCGTTGACGATTTGGTAATCGTCGTCTAACACCCCCGCTTCGGCTAACGCCTGCCTGCTCTCTTCGCCGGCTTCCCGCGGGACGGCGATACACGGAACCTCCATACGAGTCGGTAGTTGCCGAGCGGATGAGTAAGGGTGACGTTTCGGTGTGGCTGCTGCGGCTCGGGCCGCTCACCGCATAACCGGTGGTTTTAGGCCGTCGACGCCAACTGGTTGGTGATGGTCGACACGGAGTTCCCGGAGCCCCAACCCGGACCGTCGTGGGAGCAGCTGCGGGTTCGGCTCGCCTGTAGCGCGGGCGTCGCAGTCCTCCAGCTCGTCGTCTTCTGGGAGTTCGTTATCCGGTCGCTACCGCTGCTGTGGCCGCCGATGGAGCCGCTCAGTCAGTGGGCGACGTTCCTCATGCTCTCGGCGGGTTCGTTCGTCGTGATTTCGGGGCTGTTCGGCACGCTCATCGCCGATCAGCTCTACAAACGGTATCTGGTCGACGACCGGTAGCCGCCGGCTACTCACCGCTCGTCGGCCCGTTCTTCTTCGGCTCGTTCTCCTTCGGCCCACTCTTCTTCGGAGAGCGCGGTCACCCGCGGCGAATCGGTCGTCGGATCGGTCGCGACGACCGTCCGGGCGTCGAAGGCCGCTTCGAGCGTTCCGCTCGTGAGCACTGCTTCGGGCGCGCCGGCCTCCAGTACTGACCCCTCGGCGAGCAACACCAACTGGTCGCAGTAGCGGGCGGCCAGATTCAGGTCGTGGATCGCCGCTACCGCCGCCCGTCCCTCGTCGACCACCGACCGCACCAGATCGAGGGTGTTGATCGCGTGGTTGATATCGAGGTTCGCGGTCGGCTCGTCCAACAACAGCAGCGGCGTCTCTTGGGCGAACGCCCGCCCCAGCAGGACGCGCTGGCGCTCGCCGCCGCTCAGTTTGGTCACCGGTCGATCTGCGAGCGCCGTGAGATCGGTGTGTTCGAGCGCTTCGCGGACCGCCCGCCGGTCGTCGGCGTCGGCGGTCCCGAACCGGCCGATATGCGGATTCCGGCCCATGGCGACCGCATCCTCGACCGAAAAGGAAAACGAGAGTCGCGTCTCCTGTGGCACCGTGGCGACCAGTCGACCGGTCTCGCGGGCCGACAGGTCGCCGACCGCGTGACCGTCGACCCTCACCCGTCCCCCTGTCGGCTCGATGCTTCCCTGCATCGCCCGCAGGAGCGTCGTCTTGCCGGCCCCGTTAGGGCCGACGAGCCCGACGAGGTCGCCCGCACCGGCGGTGAGCGAGACCTCGCTGATGATCTCACTGCCGGCGAGGTCGACCGACAGGTCCTCAACGACGAGCGTCGGGTCGCTCATAGCTCGTGGACCTCCCGGCTGCGCAGTAGATAGAGGAAGAAGGGCGCACCGAGGGCGGCGGTGACGATGCCGACCGGGATCTCGGTCGCGCCCGCACGAGCGATCGTATCGGTCACCACGAGGAACGACGCCCCAGCGAGCGCCGCCGCGGGCAACAGCACCCGGTGGTCGGGGCCGGCGACCAGTCGAACCATGTGGGGGACGATCAGTCCGACGAAGCCGATCACCCCGGAGACGGCGACCGCCGCGGCGGTGAGGACGGCCGAGACCGCAAGCAGGATCCGCTTAGTTCGTTCGACCTCGACGCCCAGCCCGTGGGCGGCCTCCTCGCCGAGCAGGAGGACGTTGAGATCCCGCGCGTAGGCCAGCAGGATTCCGAACAGTAGCGGGACAACGAGGAGGGTGACTGTCACGTCGTCCCAGCCGGCGTTGCCGAGGTGGCCCATCAGCCAGTGGACGACCTGTCGGAGCCCGTCGCCGCTTTTCAGTTGGAGGAAGGCGATCACCGCACCCAGAAAGGCTTGGATGGCGACCCCCGCCAGCAGTAGTGTCGCAACCGGCGTCCGGCCCCCCTCGGTGGCGATGGCGTAGACGGCGAACGCCGACAGCAACGCGCCGGCGAACGCCGCCCCCTGCAGCCCGAGGCCAAAGGGGATCGCGATCGGGACGACCAGAAACGCGACCGCTCCCGCCGCGGCCCCCGAGGAGACGCCGATGATCGAGGGGTCGGCCATCGGATTCCGAAAGAAGCCCTGCATCACGGTGCCGGCGGCCGCCAGCGCGAAGCCGACGCCCGCCGCCAAAAGGATTCGCGGGAGCCGGACCCGCATCACGATCGTCCGGTGGGTGGCGTCGACCGGATAAGCGAACGGCGACTGCCACTGGATCGACGGCGCGGGCAACTGGAGGACACCGCCGGCCGAACTGCCGGTCAGCTCGATCCCGGTCGGCACCGCAACGGCGTTGAGCAGCACCTGCAGCACGGCCAGCGGGTGGATCGACACCGGGCCGATCCCGGCGCTCACGGTGATCGCCACCCCGAGGATGGCGGCCAACCACAGCGACCAGCCCACCGCACGCTGGCGTACGTCCATGACTGAAAGCGACCTTGGAGTAGTGAAATACTTATTGACTTCCCACCGAAGACCGGACAATGCATCGGAATTCACGAATTCTCGTGTCGCTCCTCGTCGTGGTCGCACTGCTGGCGATCGCGCCCACAGGAGTCACTGCACAGCCAGCCGAGCCGACCAACGACTCGGCGTTTCCGGTCACGCTGACCGACGCGACCGGCACCGAAGTGACACTCGACGAGCGGCCCGAGCGCGTCACGACGACGAACCCGAGCGCCGCACAGGTAATGTGGGAACTCGATGCCGACTCGCAGGTCGTCGGCCTCACGCAGTTCGCCCACTATCTGGAGGGAGCCGAAACCAGACAGAACGTCTCGTCGACGGAGTTAGGCGTCAGCGTCGAGCGCGTCGTGGCGACCGAGCCGGATCTCGTGCTCGCGCCGAACGCAACGAGCGTCGAGACCGTCGAGCGGCTTCGGGAGGCCGGGTTGACGGTGTATCACTTCCCGGCGGCGACCGACTTCGCCGACGTCAAATCCAAGACTTCGACCATCGGGCAGTTGACCGGCAACGAGCAGGCCGCCCGCGAGACCAACGCGTGGGTCGACGCCAACGTCGAGGCGGTATCAGCGGCGACCGCCGACGCCGACCGGCCGCGGCTGCTGTACCCGCTGTTGGGTGGCTTTGCGGTCGGCGGTGACACCTTTATCCACGAGATCATCACGACTGCGGGGGCCGAAAACGTCGCCGCCGCCGAGTTCGACGGCTACGAGGTCCTCAACGACGAGCGGGTCATCGAACTCGAACCCGAGGTGCTGTTGGTCACCGACCAGACCGAGGGCCAGATCCTCGGCAGCGAGCCCCACGCGTCGACGCCCGCCGGCCGGAACGGCGAGACGGTCTCCCTCGAAGTGAACTACATCAACCAACCGGCCCCCCGGAGCGTCGTCTACTCGACGCGTGATCTGGCGACACAGCTCCACCCCGGACCGTACGACGAGTCGGCGTTCGTCAGCCGCAGCGAGGCCGCCGCCAGCCTCGATGGGTCGGCTGCCAATGCGACCGATATGGACGACTCGAATGCGACCACCGACGACAGCCCGACTGGCGTCTCGGCCCCCGGCTTCGGGCCGGTCGTCGCGGTGCTGTCGCTGGTCGGTGGGAGCCTCCTGCTCGGCCGGCGGTCGGGAGCCGCCTGAATCGGTCGACCGGTCGACAGTCGTAACGGTATTACCGCAGCGCCACCCTTGCCCCTGTATGGTCGAAAACGTGCTGTGGCCCGCCTACTTCGACGCCGGGCTCACCCGGTCGGAGGGCCGACGCGTCCCGATGGATCTCGCGGTCGACGAGCCGACGGTCGACGAGATCGCCGACGCCGTCCAGCAGGTCGGCTACGACGCGGTGATCGAACGCGAGAAATCCTACTCCCGGGAGTTCGACGCTCGCGGTCGGGTGCTCGTCAAGGGGGCCGACGACACCAAAAACGACCTCGTCCAGGCGATCGGGGCCTACGTCGACCTCCTCCGCGAGTAATGCGCCGGATTGGCACCGTCGACCGAACCGCCCAAGGGTTGGCGATCGTCGGCGTCGAGAGCGACGACGTCCCCGACATCGGCCTGATGGTCGTCGATGAATCGCTGTCTACTGTCGGCCGGATCGTCGACGTCTTCGGCCCCGTCGATGGCCCCTACGTGGCGATCACGCCGACCGGCCCGTCGCTGACCGAGCTCGTCGGGACAAAGCTATACGCCCGTTGAGCGGCCGGGAACACAACGCCCAAAGCCCCCTCGGCCCAACCCGGTGATATGTTTCCCCGGGAGTACCGCGGTGTCGCGGGTGCCGTCCTGCTGTTTTTGTTGATCCAACTCGGCTCGCTCGCGTTGGTCCAGACCTTCTTCGAACAGGGGTATCAGGCCGTCGAGAACCCCGACGATCCGACCAACAGTCTCCTGTATATCGGTGCGATTTTGGTCGCAACGCTAGGCTTTCTGGCCGCCTTCAAGTACGACTTTGACTGGATCGTCCGGGTGGTCATCGTCGCCACCAGCGGCCTGCTGTCGTGGTACGTCTTCAGCGCGCTGATGCCGTCGACCGTCGCCGCCGGCCTCGGCGCGGCGGTTTCGGTCGCGCTGTGGGTCTACCCCGAGTGGTACGTGGTCGACACCGCCGGCGTCCTGATGGGCGCGGGCGCCGCGGGCCTGTTCGGCATTACCTTTGGGCTCTTGCCTGCGCTCGTGTTGCTGTCCGTGTTGGCAGTGTACGACGCGATCAGCGTCTACGGCACCGAACACATGCTCGATCTCGCCGACGGCGTGATGGATCTCCGGATTCCCGCGATCCTCGTGATCCCGCTGTCGCTGTCGTACTCGCTGCTCGATGACGACCCCGAGACGGGCGACCAAGTGGCTACCGACGAGGACGGACACGACGACAGTGACGCCGACGAGGACGTCGAGGACGACCGCGACGTGTTCTTCATCGGGCTCGGCGATGCGGTGATTCCGGGCGTGTTGGTCGCCAGCGCCGCCTTTTTCTCGCCAGCCCCGCAGTTCGTGGTGCCGGTCATCGAACTCAATCTCCCCGCGCTGCTCGCGCTGGTTGGGACGCTCGGCGGCCTGCTCGTCCTGATGCGGATGGTGATGAAGGGTCGCGCCCACGCCGGGCTTCCGCTGCTCAACGGCGGGGCGATCGGCGGCTACCTGCTCGGCTCGCTTCTGGCGGGGGTCTCGCTGGTCGAGACGGTCGGTCTAGCCGGCATCGTATAACAGTAGTCGCCGACTACTCATCAGCGTCTGTCAGTCGTCGACGCCCTCGCGCACCTTCACGGCCATCCCGCTGTCGAAATCAGCCATCCCGTCGGCCGACAGTTCGGCCCGTCCCACGGCCAGCAACTCGCCACGCTCGTGGACGACCAGAACCTCGTCGCCGGGTCTGACGGCGGGGTCGACCTCACTCACGAACTTCGCAAACGTGTTTTTGCCGTCGCGGACGAACGGTTCGGACTCGTCGCCGACGACCACCCGGTTGGCCGGGGCCGGAAGATCGAGCAGCCGACGCCCGCCCGCGATCCCGAGGGTAAACCGGCCGTCGACGCCGTAGGAGACCAGCCGGGCATCGTCGGTGTGGACCTGTCGGGGCCGGCCGCCGGTCGACCGGCGGATCTCGAAGCGCTCGTCTGTCGGGAACAGCGTCGTCCCCGCCCCAGCACCGAACTGGTAGTCGGCGACCGTCCGCAGGGCGTCGATATCGCGGGCCGGCGTGCTGCCGTCGGCCCCATCACTGGCGGCACCGACATCCGACTCCCCGGTCGACGCGGGCTCGTCGCTCATACCGTGAGGTTCCGCCGAGTAAATAAAAATGGGTGGATTTCAGACGGCCTCGACGAGCCGATTGCGGAACCACCACAGCAGCCCGAACAGCACGACGCCGAGGGCGACCCCGGCCAGCGTACTGCCGAAGACGGCCCGGCCGAGGGCCATCCCGACCGCCCCGCCGACGATGAGCGGTACGGCCGCCGATTCGATCCGTTGTGGGTCGATCATTACAGGAGGAAGTGGTTCTCGTCGTCGGAGAGATCGGTGAACTCGTCGGTCGCGTCGATCAACTCCTCGGCGGTCGAGGAGCCGAAGGCCATCACTTCGACCTTGACACCCTCGTGGCGGAGATGCGAGCAGAGTCGCGAGAAGTCGCCGTCGCCCGTACAGAGGACGACCGTGTCGACGTGGTTGGCGAGCGTCACGGCGTCGAGACTCATCCCGACGTCCCAGTCGGCCTTCTTCGTGCCGTCGCCGAACGTCTTGATCTCCTTGATCTTGGTCTCGAAGCCGATGTCGATCAGCGCCTCGAAGAACTTCTCTTCCTCCGGGGAGTCCGCCCGGATGACGTAGGCGATCGCCCGCGTGAGTTCGCGGCCCGAGACCGCCCCATCCAGCAGCGCGGAGTAGTCGATGTTTCGGGAGTAGAGGCTCTGGGCCGTGTGATAGAGGTTCTGGGAGTCCGCCAGCACGGCGACCCGCTGGTTGGGGTGGATATCAGTCATCCTCGCCCCCGATCACACACCGGAGTTCGGACGGGAGGTACTCGCCGATCGCTGCGAGCAGTCCCGGCGGGTCGGTCCCCTCGCCGGTGATGATCGACTGTTCGAGCAGGCCGAGCCGCTCGACGGTGACGATGTCTTGGGCGTGGCCCGCGCGGTTGACCGTCGCCCGGACCTCGCCGCGAGTGGCGCTGTTGACGTTGACCCGACCGCGACCGCGGCTCCAGTCGTAGAGCCGGTCGACTTCTTCGTCGGCCAGTCGCGAGGGGTCGCCGTAGACGAACGTCATCGGCAAGTGTTGAACGAGGCCGAACCGCTCGCGGATCTGTGAGGGTGTCCCCTGTCCGAGGCCGAGTTCGGCGGCCGGAACCCGGATCTTCTCGCCGGCATCGAGGGTGATCCCCTCGTCGTCCCACGAATCGAGGGTGCCGACGTAGGTTTCGCCCTCGGTGAAGTGGTCGGTGATCTCGCCCCACCGCTCGCCGAGGACGTTCCGGGCGGCCGTCGCGTCGTCACCGGTGAGGGTGACGGTCACGAAGTCGTCGCGGCGGACGCCGATCTCGGCCTCGACGCTGAGCTGGTGGATGTCGTTTTCTATCAGTGATCCGAGGCTCTTGAGCGCGCGCTCGCGGGCCTCACCGTCGACGTAGCATTTGGTTGCGAGGACGACCATTAGGCGTGGATGTCGACGTTGAGTTCGTCGCGGAGGTCGTCGATTCGCTCCTCCATCGCGCCGACGAGGCGGTCGTTGTCCATCGACTCCAGCGGGGAGGCACACTCCGGACACTCGAAGCCGAAGTCCATCGCCTCGCCGAACTCGAAGCGGATCGAACACACTTCACAGAGGTAGAACTCGTGGGTGCGCTCGTACTCCTCGCGTTCTTCGAGCGCATCCAGCAGGCGGTGCATCTCCGCTTCGAGGTTCTCGGGAATGTTGTCGTAGTGGAACGTCCAGAGATAGGTCAGCCAGCCGGAATCCTCGTCGCGGAGCCGGCGGTAGGAAGCCAGATCGTTCTCGTAGAGGATGAACAGGGCACGGCGGACCGTGTTGAGTTCGAGATCCAACTGCTCTGCGAGCTCTTCGTCGGTTACTTCGCCGTCCGGCGGGGCCGCCGCGACCGGCATCCCCTCCGGACCGACCAACTCGTGGAGGTACTTCTGGATAACCGGGTCGTTCAGTAGATCCTCAAAAGCCATTACCGGTCTTGGGCGGTGAACTCGGTTAAAACCACCGAACCGCCCCCGTGGTCGCCTCAGGCGTCGGGATTCCGGTCGACCGCGCTATCTCCGGAGACGACTTTCTTCCCGGTCGACTGCGGGATCACGCGGTTCTCTGCGTCGACCCACTCCTGATCCAACTCCCGCCCCTCGAACAAGCGATCCAGAAAGACGGCCAGCCCGGCGACCTCGGAGTGGGGTTGGTTGGTGACGCCGACGTTCCAGTCGGCGTACTCGTAGATCTCGAAGGGGACCTTTTCGCCGCCGACGACCACCAGCAGCGGCTCGTCTTCGATGGCGGTTCGAACCTCGCTTTCGACTTCTTGGACCGGCAGCCCGTACATCGTGAGATGGACGACCCTGCCATCCCAGTCGTCGACGAGCGCCCGGAGGCTCCCGCTCTGTTCGATCTCGAAGGCCCCCCCGAATCGGTTGGTGATGTCCCGAACGGTCTCGACCGACTGGCCCGCGTTGTCGGGGACGATCACCCGGTCGGCACCGAGCGCGCGGGCGGTCAGCCCGACGTGGGTCGTCATCCGGTCGTCGCGTCCGGGGCGGTGGCCGTAGCGGACGACGACGACCTCGTGTGGCGTCTGCATGCCGGAGTCGACTCGGCGCGCGGCCCTGTGGGTTTCGTTTCGCCGCTCGACTCGGGGTCGGTTCCGGCCGGTAGCCGCTGACTACTGCGTCGACCACAACGTTCAATCGGTGGTAGTGGCTGGCTACCGTATGGTCTCTCCCGGCGATCAGGCACCCGATTTCACCGCACCGCTCGTCAGCGACGGCGACACTGTCGCCACTACCTTGTCGGACCATCTCGGCTCGGGCCCGGTCGTGTTGGCCTTTTTCCCGGCGGCGTTCTCCTCGACCTGCACGACGGAACTCTGTACGTTCCGCGACGATCTCGCGCAGTTCAACGACCTCGGAGCCACCGTCTTTGGCATCAGCACCGATACCTCGTACGCGCTCGAACGGTTCCGCCAAGAGGAAGGGCTAACGTTCGATCTGATCAGTGACAACGACGGCTCGATCATCGACGCCTACGACATCGTCGACGACGAGTCCTTTGCCGGGAAGGGCATGACCGGCGTCGCCACCCGCTCGGTGTTCGTGGTCGACGACGCGGGGACGATCCGGGATGCGTGGATCGCCGACAATCCGGGCCAAGAGCCGGACTACGAGGCGGTCGTGTCGGCGGTCGAATCGCTGGCCGACTGACGCTCGGGGGAGTGTTTTTGCCGGTCGGGTCGAAACAGGCTTCGAATGAGTGATACCGAGCAGTCGACCTTCGAGTACGACCCCGACGCCAACCATCCCTATCCCGACGAGCGGCTGAACGAGCTCCTGCCGATCGTCACCTCCGATCCCGAGATCGTCACCTATCTTCGGGCCCAGAACGTCAACGCCGTCACCCGCAAGCGCTACAGCGACCACGGCACGAAGCACATCGAGATCGTCCGGAACCGCGCGCTGCGGCTGTACGAACTCCTCAAACGCGCCGGCGTCGAGTGCAACGGGGCCCGAGAACAGGGCCTCGAGGAGTCCTTCGAGCCAGTGATCCTCCTGCTGGCGGCGACGCTCCACGACGTCGGCCACGTCGTCCACCGCGACAGCCACTCGTATTATTCGATCCCGCTGGCCGCCGATATCCTCGACCGACTGCTGTCTGACCTCTACGACATCGAAACCGCCGTCCGTGTGAAAGCGGAGGTCCTGCATGCCATTCTCTGTCACCATACTGCCGAGACGCCGCTGACGACGGAGGCCGGCATCATCCGGATCGCCGACGGACTGGACATGGAGCGTGGCCGCTCGCGGATCCCCTACGAGCACGGCGGCCGCGGGATCAACACGCTGTCGAGTCAGGCCATCGAGAACGTCCGGCTCATGCCCGGCGACGACGTGCCGGTGTTGGTCGAAATCGAGATGATCAACGCCGCCGGCGTCTATCAGGTCGACAACCTCCTGAAGGCCAAACTCGACGACTCGCGGCTCGAAGACGAGGTCCGGATCGTCGCGGTCAACACCAAGGCCGACGACATGCTAGTCGAACGCATCGAACTCTGAGACCACGGCGACGGCGGCCTCCACCCCGGCGCGTCGTCGAACGGTCGACGAACTGACTGCATTTCAACATGATTTTCCGATTGATTATTAAGTAGGCCGAACAGATATGTCGGCTACCACGGCCACCAGTATGTCAGACACAGAGCCGTCACCGGAGACCGACTGGGACAGCGAGCGTGGCGACCGCTCCAGTCGCGGCCGGGGCGACACCGCCGGCCGAGAGGGCTTTTTCGAGACCGCGGCCGCCCGACTCGAAGCGCTCCGCCATCGCTTCGACGTGGCCGCCGAAGTCGTTCGTGGCTCGTCGCTGTCGACCCGGCCGTTCCGGCCGACCGACGGGCCCGTGGCCACCTTTCGGGTGCCCGACGGGGAAGCCGAGGTCGACCGCTACTGGGTCAACGCCCCCTTCGCTTACGTCGTGATCACCTACGACGACGAGGCCAGCGAGCGCTACTACTACGCCGTCGAACCGGATCTCGATTCCTTCGAGCGGGAGCTGCTGGCCCGGATCAAAACCGACATCCGCGCGCCGCTGATGTACCAGTCCGACGACGACGCCAGCACCGACGACGTGCTGATCGAGGAGCTGGCGCGACTCATCGAGACCTACGGCATCGAGGTCGACATGGGGACGTTCCACACGCTGTTCTACTACCTCAAGCGGGATTTCCGCGGGTTCGGCAAGCTCGACCCCCTGCTGAACGACGCCCACATCGAGGACATCTCCTGTGACGGCTACGAGCTACCGATCTTCGTCTACCACGACCAGTACACCGATATACAGACCAACATCTCCTTCGGCGAGCAGGAACTCGACAACTTCGTGATCCGGCTGGCCCAGCAGTCGGGCCAACACATCAGCGTCGGCGATCCGATGGTCGAAGCCACCTTGGAGGACGGCTCCCGTGCCGAACTCTCGCTGGGTCGGGAGGTTACCCCTCGTGGGTCGGCGTTTACGATCCGGCAGTACGCAGACGACCCCTTCACACCGATCGATCTGATCAACTACAACACCTTCAGCATCGAGCAGATGGCCTACTTCTGGCTCTGTATCGAGCACAACAAGAGCCTGATCTTCGCCGGCGGCACCGCCTCGGGGAAGACCACCTCGATGAACGCGGTGTCGATGTTCATCCCGCCGCGGTCGAAGGTACTGACCATCGAGGACACCCGCGAACTGTCGCTGTACCACGACAACTGGCTGTCGTCGGTCACCCGCGAGCAGATGGACGAGGGGTCGGATATCGACATGTACGACCTGCTGCGGTCGGCCCTGCGGCACAGACCCGAATACATCATCGTCGGCGAGGTCCGCGGGCAGGAAGCGGTCACGCTGTTCCAGGCGATGAACACCGGCCACACCACGTTCTCGACGATGCACGCCGACTCCATCGAGACCGTCATCAACCGGCTTGAAAACGAGCCGATCAACGTCCCGCGGGCGATGGTCCAGTCACTGGATATGCTGTCGGTCCAGACGCAGGTCCGGATCGACGACAAGCGACTCCGGCGGTCGCGGGTGATCGGCGAGATCCGCGGCATCGACCAGCGGACCGGCGAGTTGGACTACGCCTCGGCGTTCAACTGGGACGCCAACACCGACAGCTTCCAGAGCAACGACAGCGAACTCCTCGGGGAGATCCAGGACGAACGCGGCTGGAGCCGCAACGAACTCCTCGAGGAGATGCGGAACCGACGGCGGGTGCTGTCGTACCTCCAGCAGAAGGGCATCAGCGACTACCGGGAGTTCACTGCGCTGATCAACGAGTATTACGCCGACAAACACCGGGTGCTCGACCGCATCGAAGCCGACGAGTCGGTCGACGATCCGACCGCCGAGCCCGCCGAGTGATGCTCAGCTACATCCCCCTTCTGGTCGGCCTCGCGCTGTTCGGCGTGCTGTTGTTGCCGCTGGTCAGCGACCGCGCCGAGATCGTCTTCGACGGCGTTGGCCAAGCGCTGCTGGGGTCGACGCTCAGTACCGAGCCCCGCCGTCGCAACCAACGTCCGAAACTCGAGGCCGCCCACGTCCCGCGCTCCCACCGATCGTTTGCGGCCCAGACCGTGCTGTACTCGATCGTTGCGGCGGTCGCTACGGGGATCGCCAGCCTCACGGTCATCTGGCAGCTACTGGCCTTTCTCGCGGGGCTGGCCGGCGATATTGCCCTCCTGTCGACGCTGGAGGGGGTCGGCGTCTTCGAGTTCGACGTGCGGCTGGCGATCACGTTCGTCGGGAGCCTGCTGGTGACCGTCGCGGTCGGCGTCGCCGCCAACTGGCTGCGGTGGTTCGTCCTCGATCAGCGGGCCTACTCCCGTGGCTCGCAGATCGACGCCTCCCTGCCCCGGACGGTCGCGTTCATGTACGCGCTGTCCCGCAGCGGGATGGCCTTCACGCAGGTGTTGCGGACGCTGGCGGAGAACCGCGGGGTCTACGGCGAGGCCGCCGTCGAGGTCGACGCCACGGTCAAACAGATGGACCTCTTTGGGGTCGACCTCCAGACCGCCATCGAGGACATGGGCGACCGGACGCCCTCGGAAAACATGGGAGAACTCAGCGAGAACCTCGGCAGCGTGCTGGGCAGCGGCCGGAGCCTCTCGGCGTACCTCCACTCGCAGTACGAACGCTACAAGGAGGAGGCCGAGGCCCAACAGGAGCAGTACCTCGAACTGCTGTCGACGTTCGCGGAGGCCTACGTCACCGTGTTAGTGGCGGGGCCGCTGTTCGTGATCACGACGCTGGCAGTCATCGGCCTCGTCCTTCAGGACACGCTGGCGCTGATGCGGGTGATCACCTACGTCGGCATACCCCTAGCGACCTTCGGCTTCATCGTCTATGTCGACAGCGTCACCGAGGACGCCGAGACACAGCAGGCCGCGGATCACGACGAGGAACTCGTCGACGCGGGATCGATCCAGCAGCCGCCGGCGGTCGCCGACGGTGGCGTGGTCGACCGGTGGACGAGCCAGCGCGAGCGGCTGGCGATGTACGACCGCCTCGACCGCTGGCTGACGTGGCTCACCCAGCCACTCGAGTTGGTCCTCCGTCGACCGAGGATCACCTTCGGGCTCACCGTCCCGGTCGGGCTGCTGTGGACCGGCTTCACGATCGGCGACTTCGAGTTGACCCCGTTTGCCGTCCTCGAAGCCGTCGTCCCGCCGCTGGCCGAGGCGACCATCGTCGCCCTCGGGGTCTATGCGCTGGCCTACGAGCTTCGCAAGCGGCAGACCCGTGACATCGAGCAGGCGGTGCCGGATTTCCTCGATCGGTTCGCCAGCGTCAACGACGCCGGGATGTCGATCGTCGAGAGCTTCCGGCGGGTCAAAGACAGCGATCTCGGCGCGCTGACGCCCGAACTCCGGCGGGCGTGGCGGGACGTCCAGTGGGGGTCGGACGTCGCCACCGCGCTCAAGCGGATGGACCGGCGGATCGGCTCGCCGCTGGTGACACGGGCGGTGACACTGTCGACCAACGCGATGGAGACCAGCGACGACATCGCCCCCGTCCTGGAGATCGCTGCCGACGAGGCACGGTCCGCACAGTTGCTGAACCGCCAACGCCAGCAGGTCATGCTCACCTATCTGGTCGTCATCTACGTCGCGTTCCTCGTGTTCCTCGGGATCATGGCCGCGCTGATGATCTCGTTCATCCCCGCGATCGAGGACGTCATGGCCCAGACGGCCGAACGTGCCGCCGGGGCGGGGCCGGCTCCGGGTGGCGGGATCGGGCTGGTCGGCAGCGGCGAGGACATCAACATCGCCGGCTACGAGACGGTCTTCTTCCACGCCACGCTCGTTCAGGCGATCTGTTCGGGACTGGTCGCCGGCCAGCTCGGACAGGGATCGGTCAACGATGGCGTGAAACACGCCACGGTGATGTTACTCGTCACCTACGTCGTGTTCACGTTCCTCTAGGGAGCGACTACTGCCACCGGTCGGCGTGGGTCGACCCGACACGGCTTTCCCCACGAGGGAGTACCCTCGGGTATGCCCGCCGACCTCATCGAGAAGACCGACCGCTACGAGCAGATGCTCGCCGACGCCCTCAATGTCGCCGAGGCGGTCCCGCCGGCCGAGACGCCGCTGGCCGAGGCGGCGACCGACTGTCGGGTGATGGCCGCCTCCTATCTGGAGGACGGTCGACACTTCCGCGAACACGACGACCCGGTCAACGCCTTGGCCTCGTTTTCCTACGGCTACGGCTGGCTCGATGCGGGCGTCCGGATGGGGCTGTTTTCGATCCCCGAGGAGACCGAACTGTTCACGACGTGAGCGGCGTCCGTGGCGTCGCCACCACGCGAACATCGGTGATTGCGTCGACGGGTGTGCGGCTCCCGTCCGGTTCGACTACCGACCGCCGTCACGGCTCTCCCCGTCGACGGTCGTCGAGACGACCGGCAACGAGACCGTCACCGCCGTCCCGCGGGGATCGCGGTCGGTAATCGTGACCTCGCCGTTGGACCGTTTGACCACCCAGTAGACGAGCCACAGCCCCAGCCCGCTGCCGTGGGACAGCGCCCCGATCGCGGTTCCCGTCTCGAGGACCTCCCGGTCGAACGCCGAGATGCCGGGCCCGTTGTCGGCGACCCGAACCTCGGCCATCCCGTCGTCGACGGTCACCGTCACCGTGACCTGTGGCGTCTCGTGGTCGTTGTGGGCGGCTGCGTTGGTGATCAGTTCTTCGAGCGCCGAGTCGATCGTCGGCAGCGCCGTCACGACGACCGCCTCGGGCACCGATACCGACAGCTCTGCGGGCCACTCGTCGGCCACCGTCGCGGCGATCCGTTCGATGTGGTCTGCGAGGTCGACGCGTCTGATCTCGGCGTCCTCGCTGAGGACCTGCGTGATCTCGTGGGACTTCTCGCTTGTCGTCAGGAGGTCGTCGGCCGTCTCGATGATCGCGTCGGCGGCGGTCTCGAGGTCGCCGTCGACGGCGGCCCGAAGCTGGTTGCCCCGGCCGTAGATCACGTTGAGACTGTTGCGGATGTTGTGCCGGAGGATGTTGTCCAGTACGTGCAGTTGGCGGGTTCGCTCGTCGAGATCGGTCACGTCCCGACAGATCGCCAGTGTCCCCGCCAGTTCGCCGTCGTCGTCGTAGTAGGGATATCGGCTCGTGTAAAAGACCGCCTCCTTGCGGCTGTGTTCGAACGTTGGGGTGACGCTGTAGGTGACCGGCTGTTCGGTCCAGTAGACGAGCCGTTTCCGTCGCTCGATGGTCCGGGCCGTCTCCTCGTCCATGAAGGCGTATTCGTCGGTTCCCATCAACTCCTCGGCGGGAAGCCCGGCGAACTCACACAGCGCGTCGTTGACCAACAGGAACTGGCCGTCGGTGTCCTGCAGCATGATCGGGTCTTCGAGCCGCTGGACGATGTCGCGGTGGCGCTTCAGCTGGTCTTCGAGCTGTTTCCGCTCGGTAACGTCGGTCTGGACGGCGACGAACGCGCTCGGCTGGCCGCTGTCGTCGGTGATGGGTGCGATCGTCTGATCGGCGGTGTAGCGGCTGCCGTCCTTGCGGCGGTCGACGATCTCCCCGTGCCACGTTTCGCCTGCCGAGATCGTCTCCCAGAGCTGGTCGTAATGTGAGTCGGTCATCTCGCCGGAGTTGAGCATCGTCGGCGTGTTGCCGACCGCCTCCGCTTGGCTGTAGCCCGTCGTCTCCTCGAAAGCGGGGTTGATGTACTCGATGGTGCCGTCGGCGTCGGTGATCATGATCCCGTGGCCGGAGGCTTCGACAGCCCGCCGGAACTTCCGGAGCCGTTCGGTCCGGGCCTTGAGGTCCAGCGACTGCTCGCGGAGCCGCTGGAGTGCCCGCAGTCGCCATTCGAGTTCGGCCTGCCGGATCGGCAGCGAGATCAACTCGTCTACGGTCGTCGCGAACACGTTGTCGGCGAGTTCGCCCCGGTCGGTGTCGACGAGATCGCTGTTGAGATCCGAGACCAGCAACAACACGGGCAACAGCGCCGGCTCGGCGGCGGCCTTCGCCGCCGCGATCGTCTCGCTGTGTTTGAGCAGCGCGGGCTGGTCGACCAGACAGATGTCGACCGTCGACTCGACCAACGGGCCGTCGTCGGCGACCACGTAATCGTCGTGGGCCTCGAGCCACTCCCGGAGGACGCGCTCGTTGCCGCTGTTGGCGATCAACGGATAGATGACCGTCGGATCCTGCGAGGGGTCGTCGGTCCGATTCCCTGCCGGACCGTCGCTCGGCTCAGTCATCGTTCCAGTCCGGCGTTCCGGTGAGGATTCCACGCAACTCCGCCAGCGGCTCGCCCACCACGAGCCCTTTGTCGGTGATTTCGAGGGCGCGGAGCGTCGACTCGAAGTCGCTGGTCCGTTTCTTGAGGACGCCGATCACTTTCCGGAGTTCGCCCCTGTGTTCGACGTGTCTGAAGAAGACGATATCGTCGGCCAGATGGCTGATCCGGTGTTCGGTCGCCCTGAAGTCGCCGGTGATCCGGTGGACCTCGTTGGTGATGATCCCCGTGACGTTCATGTTTCGCAGGTATTGGCCGATCTTGACGAGCCGGTGGCTGGGGTCGGCGCCGGCCTCGCTGAAGGCCCGCTCGTAACCGGTGACGCCGTCGATCATGACGATCTCGGCGGCGTCGTCCTCGACTGCGGATCGAACGCGGTGGGTAAACTCATCGAGGGTTAGCTCGTCGGTCCCGATCTCCCGAATCACGACGGTTCCGGCGTCGACCTGTTCACCGAGCGGCATGCCGAGGGCCTCCGCACGGGTCAGCACGGTCCGTCTGCTCTCCTCGAAACTGTACAGCACCGACCGCTGGCCGTTGGCGGCGGCCTCGGTGATGAACTGCAGGCCGGTCGTCGTCTTGCCGACCCCGGTGGGCCCGCTGAGAAACGAGACCGTGCCGGTGGTGAGCCCGCCGCCGAGCAGCGAATCGAGTTCGTCGACGCCCGACGACAGCGTCGAAACCGAGCCCTCACGGTAGTGGTCGGTCGGATCGAGCCGGGGCCAGACGCGCATGCCGTCGGCGGAAATCGTGACCGTATGCGGCCCCCGACGAACGGCCGACCCGCGGAACTTCGGGACCGACAGCGTTCGATGGTCGCTGTCGGCCGAAAGCGAGATCACCGCGTCGGCGAGGAACTGCAGATCGTCGTCCGGCACCGAGTCGGCGGCCTGCGAGGTCAACATCACGGTCGCCCCGTGACTTTTGAGGAAATCCAGCAGGCTCAACACCTGTGTCCGGAACTGTCGGTCGTCGCGGGCCAGATGTCGGAGCTCGGTGACGGGGTCGACGAGTACCCGCGTCGGCTGGTGTTGCTCGACGGTCTCGCGGATCCGGTCGACGAGCGACGTCGTCTCGACCTCATCGGGCTCGAACAGATCGTACGACTGGTTGCCCTGAAACTGCTCGCCGGACGGCGAGAGGTCGAGGAACTCGACGTGGTCGACGTCCAGTCCGAACCCCGCGGCGGTCGCTTCGAGATAGTCCGCCGGCTCGCCGAGATTGATGTACACCACCGGCTTGTCGGCCGCTGCCAGGAAGTAGAGCCCGAAGATCGTCTTGCCAGCGCCGGGCGTCCCACGGACGAGCGTCGCCGATTCGGGGAGTAGTCCGCCATGCAGGACGCTCGTTGCGTTCGGCACGCCCGTCGGAACCCGTCGCTGACCCGTCGGATTATCCATATCTATGGCATACGATAACATCGCATAACATACTTTCCCATACCGACGCACTGCAGTCCGACGGCGTCGACCGGCGTGGTGCCGCCGGTCCCGCCTACTCGAAGCGGAACGTCGACTCCTCGCCGCTGTCTTCGACCGTGACTCCGAGGGCATCCAGTCGGTCCCGGATGGCGTCGGCCTGCTCGTAGTCGCCGGCCTCGCGGGCCTCCTCACGCACGTCCAAGACGAGGTCGACCAGATCCGTGGCGATCCCGACGTCGCCGTCGGAGACGCCGCCGAACTGCAGTCCGAGGGCGTCGCCGCCGAACCGCTCGAACGTCTCGACCGCGCGTTTGAGCCCGCCGTAGTCGTAGCGTGGGGCGTCGTCGACGTGTTTGTTCACGGCGGTGGTCAGTTCGAGCAGGGCGGCGGTCGCCTCCCGGACGTTGAAGTCGTCGTTCATCGCTGCGGTGAACTCCTCGCGGGTCTCCTCGACCGCCTCGCGGAGGTCGTCGTCGGTCGCCTTGGCGTGGGCGTCGACCGAATCAAGGGCGTCGACTGCCGCGTCGTAGGCCCGCTGGAGGCGCTCCCACCGCTGTTCGGCTTCGGCCATCGCCGCCTCGGAGAAGGTCTGTTTCGAGCCGTACTCGGTCGACAGATAGAACGTCCGGATGACGTTGGGGCCGAACTCGTCTAAGGCTGCCTCGACGGTGAAGAAATTGTCGAGGCTCGAACTCATCTTCTCGCCTTTCGTCTCCAGCAGGCCGGTATGGAGCCAGTAGTTGGCGAACTGCTGGCCCGTCGCGGCCTCGCTTTGGGCGATCTCGTTTTCGTGATGCGGGAAGACGAGATCGTGGCCGCCGATGTGGATGTCGATGGAGTCGGCCAGATGGGTCATCGACATCGCCGAACACTCGATGTGCCAGCCCGGCCGCCCCTCGCCCCACGGCGACTCCCACGTCTCCCCTGTAGGGATATCTGCGCCGTGGTCGTGTTTGGCGTGTTCTTCGATGGCGGTCTCCGAAACGCCGCCGGCCTTCCAGAGCGCGAAGTCCGCGGGGTTCCGCTTCTCGGAGCGCTCGTCGGGATCGCCCTGAGCTTCGAGCTCCTCCAGCCGTTGGTTCGAGAGCTTGCCGTACTCCTCGAACGTGATCACGTCGAAGTATACTGATCCGTTGGTTTCGTAGGCGTGGCCCGATTCGACGAGCGTCTCGACCAGTTCGATGATATCGGGAATGTGTTCGGAGACCCGTGGGTAGACCGAGGCGCGCTTGAAATTGAGGCCACGCATGTAGTCGACGACTTTCTCGATGTAGTGGCGTGCCACGTCGGCTTCGGTCTCCCACTCCGGTCGCTCGCCGATGCGGGCGGCGATCTTCTCGTTGACGTCGGTGAAGTTCTCGACGTGGGTGACGTCGTAGCCCGCCACGTCGAGCCAGCGGTGGATGACGTCGGCGTGGGTCCACAGCCGGGCGTGGCCGAGATGGGGGTCGTCAGAGACCGTCAGCCCACAGACGTAGATCAGGACATCGTCGCCGGTCGGCTCGAACTCCTCGCGCTCGCCTGTCAGCGTGTTGGTCACCGAGAGGGGCATCGTTGGCCGAACCCAGAGCGGGAGGCGGTTTGAAGCCGTCGAAAACGGAGCCGACCTACCGCTTCAGCGAGTAGGCGATCATAACGAAGCCGATCAACACGAAGCTGCTCTCGATGACCACGCCGACGATCAGCGCGGTTTCGAGGAGTTCGTAGGCCAGCCCCGCGAGAATCGAGCCGAACAGCACGAGCCCGAAGCCGGCAGCGAGATAGCCCAGCGACTGGTCGCCGGTCCGCCGGTAGGCCTTGGTGGCGTAGTAGACGACCGACCCGCCGGCGACGACCATCAGCGCCTTTACCACGAGGAGCGCAAGCGGGAGGAGTCCGGAATCCACCGTGGTATGTGCCATACATTCCGTTTTAATGTGCGACTAATAACGGTTCCGAGTCGGTCCGTCGGCACGACGCTCAACCCGACTCCGCGACTGATTCGATCAGCCGGACCGCGGTCGCCCCTTCGCGCCGCGGGACGACCACGACCAGCGACCCCCCGACCATCCCGGCCCCGCCGACCGGCACCCCGGCGATCCGGAGCCGGCCGAGGACTGCCGCCAGCAGCCGGGCGTCGACCGCGCCGGTCACCGCGACCGCCGTGGGATCGTCGATTGCCGGTGTCTCGGCGGCCCCCTCGTCTCCCGCCTCGCCCGACCCACCCGCGGTGGCCCCGTCGACCGACAGCACCTCCTCGACGGTCTCGGCGTCGCTGTGGAGGCGGACGGTGATCGAGCGTGCTCCGGTGTCGGCGGGTTCGAGATCGGCGGCGAACCGGCGGAGGGCGGTGGCGATCGCCTCCCGGTCGCCGTCGACGTCCAACGATTCGGCGGCGGCGGTGTAGTTGACGACCCCGGCTGCGAGCGCCTCGTAGAGCGCCGGCCGGTCGCGGACGGCCTCGCGGGTGGCGGCGGCGAGTGACATACCGCTTCACGCGCAGGCGAGCAGCATGATTATTTCGCCACGCCGAGCCGGTCGTTGTGCCAACCCAAAGTCCCTAAGCCCGCGGGAGCCGTCCGTTCGGGTATGCAATCGCTGGTCATCGTCGCCCACGGCTCTCATCTCAACCCCGATTCGGCGGCGCCGACACACGCCCACGCCGACACCATCAGGGAGACCGGCGTGTTCGACGAGGTCCGAACCGGCTTCTGGAAGGAGCAACCCTCGTTCCGTGAAGTCCTCCGCACGGCGCGGGGCGAGGACATCTACGTGGTCCCGCTGTTCATCAGTGAGGGGTATTTCACCGAGCGGGTCATCCCCCGCGAACTCCGGTTGGAGGGGTGGGATCCAGCACTGTGGGAGTCCGATGGGATTTCGGCGGATACCGCCACGCTGGTCGCCAGCGACATCGACAAAGAAGTTCACTACTGTGGCCCCGTCGGCACCCACGAGGCGATGACGGACGTGTTGATCCGGCGGGCCGTCTCGGTCACCGGCGACGACGAGGTCGGCGAGGGCTTTGGGTTCGCCGTCGTCGGCCACGGCACCGAGCGCAATGAAAACAGTGCCAAAGCGATCGAGTACCACACCGAACGCATCCGTGAGACCGGTCGGTTCGACGAGGTCCGAGCGCTGTATATGGACGAAGAGCCGGAAGTCGACGACGTCGCTGACCACTTCGACAGCGAGGATATCATCGTCGTCCCGCTGTTTATCGCCGACGGCTACCACACCCAGGAGGACATCCCCGAAGACATGGGACTGACTGAGGATTACCGCACGGGGTACGATGTGCCCGCCGTGGTCGACGGCCACAGAATCTGGTACGGCGGCGCGGTCGGCACCGAGGAGCTGACCGCCGACGTGATTCTCGAACGCGCTGCCGACGCCGGTGCGGATATCGGCGATGCGATCGCGCGGGTACGCCAGCAGACCAAACCGACGACAGGGGCGGTGGGCGAGTAGATGTCTCTCGAACCCACGCTTTCGGACACACAGCTGGCGGCGTTCAGCGAGGCGCTTGCGGAGGGCCGAATCGACCACGACGGGCTGGCTGCCGACTACGACGCCGACGCGGACACCTATCGGATCGAGACACCCGACCGACAAACCACTGTCAGTGCCGAGGAACTTCCCGTCGACGCCGAGCAGGCGGCGTACATTTCGAACTGGTATTTCTATACGCGGACGGTCGACAGCGAGGTCACATGGGCGTTCTGTCGGTGGCTCGAAGCCGCCGCGGAACGCCCGGTTCCGGACCGCTATGCCGCCCTTGATGCCGGTATCGAGCGGGAGTGGGGCCAACTCGGGATCACCACGACGATCTCCGAGGACGGCACGCGCCACTACGAGCTTCGCCACGTCGACGACGGTGACGCGGACGCGACCACACTGACACCCCACACGGACCCCTTCGAAGCCCGTGATATCGGGACGCTCGATGCGAAGGGTCGATACCGCCCGCTCCGAACCGCGCCGTCGCTGAAACAGGGGTGGATCTTTCCCGATCTCACAGCCGACAAGCTGTACGAGGCCGTCGAGGCGTTCTATCCGGCGACGGTCGTCAACTGGTACCGCGAACAACAGGGCGAACTCGACGTCGACCACTGGCGGGACGAACAGGACCGACAGAGCGGGATCTACAATCTCATCACGGTGCTGCCGGACGAGGCCGTCGACTGGGCGGCGGCGGCCTGTTGTGACGACTCACAGTGTCTCAAACGACGCGAGTGGCAGCTGTCGGACGACGAACCACTCGATGCCGAGAGTGGTGACGGTGTCTTCCCCTGCCGCGAACCGTGCTCAATGGTCGTCGCTGCGGGGCGTGAGTGGGCCAAACTCGAACGGGAAGACACCCGAACCTACGAGTTCGAGCTGACGCCGAGTGAGAAAGCACAGATCGAGGAGCTCATCGACGTGGTCGCCGACGGCGCGGTCGACGAGATCCGGGAGGCCGACGTCGGCGAGGGGGCCAACCGCTACCGGGTGCGGTATCTCCGCGAAAAACGGGTCGACGAGCAGGGGAACCTTTCGGGAACACCGACCGACCCGGAGGACGAGCCGGATGTCGACCACGACGGCGACTGAGCGGCCCTGTGATCAGTCGCGGCTCACCGCTGCCGCCTGACCGCCAGTGTGGCCGCCAGCGCGGCGATCAGCGCCACCGAGCCGAGGAACGCGGCGGTGTTCTGGGCGAGCGCTGCCACCACGAGGGTGGCACAGATCAGCAGCGTTACGCCGGCGACCAGCGCCGTCGACCCGCGGTCGGCAGCGGCGAGTAGCCGCTCGCGGGGGGTCGGCGGCTCGGGGGCCTCCCGCTGGGGTTTCGCCAGCGACTCGTCGACCGTGACCGACTCGGTGACCGTCCCCGGCGGCGAGACCGTGACGGTTGTGTAGGCCGACTCGGCCCCGTAGGCGGTGACGATCTTCAGCCGGCCGGTGACCGGGGTGTCGATGCGCCGGGTGTCGACCGGGACCGAGCGGCGGCTGTAAGGTTCGACGTAGTGGTTGGTCTCGGCGAGGCTCGCGACCGCAGAGAGGTCGTCGTCGAGGTTACAGTGGACGTGGACGGCCTCGCCGTGGTTACGGAGCCGGATCTCGAAGGGGCCGTCGGTTTCGAAGTCGGATGGCGCGGCTATCTCGTGGAGACCGCCGCGGTTGAGGTCGACTGAGAGGCGCGCCACGTTCGAGAGTCGTTCCCACACCTCAAAAAACTTCAGGCTAGACCGGTTAGGCGGCGGCGTCGTCCCGCATATCCGGCGGCAGCAGGTTCGGAATGCCGTCCTCGATCGGATACGTCTCGCCGCACTCCGGACAGCTCAGCATCCCCGCCATGATCTCGCCGTCCTCGCGGTCCTCGACGGCCAACTCGAGTTCGTGTTTGTCGATCGGACACCGGATGATCTCCATCAGCGACTCCTTCATTGTTCCCTTTTCGGCGCGGCCCAATCAAAAGCCTACGGGTTCGTGGTCCGCTACAGTTCGGTTTTCGCCCGGTGGGCCAGTAGAACGGTCCGGATCCGGTTGGCCAGGACGTCCATCTCGCCGGTCGCCTGATCGCCCTTGTAGACGAACTCCGCGACGCCGGCCTCGATGGCCTCCCGCGCCAGCGGTTCGAGTGCTCGCCCGGTCAGGATGATCAGCGGCACCGACGGAATCTCGGGGTCGTCCAGCGATTCGGCCAGTTCGACACCGCTCTCGTCGGGCAGCTCGTAGTTCGAGATCATACAGTCGTAGGAGCCGTTTTTCAGCGCGTTCCGCGCCTCGTCGGCGGTGCTGACCGTCGTGATCACGAACTCGTGGGCCGACTCCAGAGTCTCGACGACCTTCGTCGCCATGAAGTTGCTGTCCTCGACGAGCAGGACGTGCGGTGTGTTCATTTGCCGGCTGTCCGTACTACTCCCACTAATAAATATAACATTCGCGCTATCGTGATACTACTCGATGTCGACATTCCCGTCGGGGCCGATCCGGATGACGATGTCGAACGCCGAGGTGATCGTCTCGAGTTCGGTGTCGGTGTGGGCTCTGGGATTCATGTGGTAGAACCCCATCACGCCTCTGGAGTTGAGTTGGCCTTTGAGTGTAAAGAGGAACTGGAACATGGTCTCGTTGCCGACGTACTGCTGGATCGCCGACAGCGTGTGGACGCCGACGACCGTCGGGCGGCGTTCGTCGTCCCACTGGGAGACGATGTGGCTGATGTTGACGCCCAGTTTAGCGAGGTGTTTGAGGTTCGAGATGTTCTTGTAGATGTCCAGCCGCCGGGTGGGGTCCGGCCCCGCGCCCGGCTCGCTCGGTCGGAGGCCACTTCTGCCGACCTCGATGACGGCCGTCTTCCCCCCTGCCCACGCCGGGACCTCCTCGGCGGCGGCCAGCTGGTCGTCGACGGTCCCTGTCGCCGAGACGAACAGCACGTTCTGGCCGGAGCCGTCGTCCGGCACCAGAAACCGGCGGTAGATCTCGTTGGTGATCGAGTGGGCTGTCGGGCTCAGCAGCAACACCTGCGAGGAGGCGGTCGCCCGCCCGAAGGCGTCGATGTTGTTGAGGATCTGATCGATCGTGTCGGCCTGTGTCGACCGACTCGCCGAGCCGGCTGATCGGCCGGTATCGTCCCGGTCGGTGTCGGCTTCCCCGCCGGTAACCCGGTGTGAGATCCGATCGAGGACGCTCCTGAACGACGAGCCGCCCCCATCGTCGCCTCCGTCCACGTCGCTCTCGTCGCCGCGCTCGTCGCCGCTCGTGGCCGCCGGCTCCGTGCCGAACTCGAAGTCGGTCGCCTGTTCGGCCACGTCGGTCCCCGCTCCTCCGGTCTGCCGGTCGGTCGGCTCGGTCGTTCCAGCCGACCCGGTGTCGGACGGTTCGGCCGGCGTCGACCAGTCCGGGCCATTCGTGTCGGGTTCCCCGGCATCAGTGGTGGTCGGCTCTCCCGCCTCCGTCCCGTTCGGCGGCTTCCCGTCGGCCGTCGGCTCCGCGTCGGTTTCCGGATCGGTCGACGAACCGAAACTGTCCCAGAGTCGGTCCTCGGGATCGGCGGCTTCGTCGGGCTGGGGCCGAGCATCGCCGGTGTTTTTGTCCGCCGCCGACCGGTTGCCGCCACCGCCGGTCACGGCGTCGGTATTGTCGCTGCCCCCGGTTGTGGCGGCGGGCGTCTCGTCGACCGGTTCGTCGTCCTCCAGCCGGTCGAGAAACGCGTCGATCCGGGCGTCGTCGATCGGCTCCTCGTCGTCTGGCTCTGATTCGTTACTCATACTCGGGTGGCCGGCAGTCGGTTCCTCGGGCGATACCGCGGCGGCCCGCCCCATATTGTCGGGTCGACACCGGGATCACCAGTTGGTCTGATAGTCGGGGCCGCCGGACTCCCGATCGGTCGGCTGGCGTTCCGGTCCCGTCCCGCCGGGCTGGCCGCCGGCGGGCTCGATGGGACGGTCGGTCGTCTGGAGTTTGTCGTTGGAAAACGGCAGCCAGCCGCCCTTCGTGATGCCGGTGAACCGCTGTTCGCAGCTCGGACACTCCGGGGCCTCCAGCAGCCCGAGGTCGATCGTTTGGCCGCAGTTGTCGCAGTCGGCGGCCTCGACCCCGTGGCGGATCGCCTCCTGTTTGAGATCGGCGAGCTCCTCCTGTTTGGCGAACTGCTCGCGGATGGGTGCCAGCGCCTCCTGTCTGGCGTCGCTGACCGCCCCGAGACGGTACTCGATGTTGTCGGTGGTATCCAGTAGGTGTTGGAGTACCTGCTCGATGCTGTCGAACTCCGACTCCAGCCGGCGTTCGAGTTCGGCGTGATCGGCCTCCGTCCGCTCGACGGCCGCCTTCAGCTCCGACAGCGACATCCCTTCGCTGAGCCGGCGTTCGACCGTCGAGAGCCGCTCGTCGACCGCCTCCAGCCGGTTGTCGAGCCGGTCGATGGTGTCGTCGGTCTCGGTCTGTCGGTCGACGACCGCCGACGAGAGGTCGTCGAGCTGTCCTTCGAGGGCCGACAGCTCCTCGTTACCGGCCTCGTCGGCGTCGGTATCCCGCTGGTCTCCCGACAGCTCTTCGATCGCTCCGCGGAGTCCCTGGAGCTCGGTTTTGAGTTCGGAGAACTCCGCGGTCGACGACCGGTCGTCGTCGGCCGCTCCGCCACCGGCGGCCGTACGGTCCCCCGACTCCATCCCCGGCTGCCCCTCGCCGTGTCGTGGCTCGTTGGCCACCTCGGAGTCGGTAACGACCCCCGAGAGTTCCTCGAGGACCCAGTAGGACGACAAGATCTCGTCGAGCAACTCCTGTTTGGAGACGCCCTTCTGTCTGGCCGTTTCGGCCACCCACTCCTCGAGGGCCTCGGAATCGAACCCGTGAGCGCCGCCAACTGGAGAGGAGTCGTTCGACATGTTTATTCGGGGAGATTAGGTATCGTGGATTGATACCCTCTGTCCTTAAATCTGTGGAATAAATACTTGAATATTGAACAGTACATTTAGATAGTCTTTCCACGAATACGCTCCGGTCGGCTCGCGTCCGTCGTTCTCGGCCGTGGGTCCGGGCGACTACGCCGCTCCGCCAATCATCATCATTATAGGTTTGGTAGTCGACAATGATAGCAGTGATTAGGCGTTTCAGACGGGGAGTGACACCCCCGACACCGGCCGGTTTCGCGGGCGTCAACCCGATCTGCGGGCGATCGCGCGCGGTTCGCATGGCCGGTCGTCAGGGGTGGACCGGCCGTCGGTTGCGGCCGTCCAATCGTCGGTTTCGGTCGTCCGGTCGTCGGGGGTGGACCCGTCGTCGGGGATCGACCGGCCGGTCGACGGGAGGGTGGCGATGTTAGCCCGACTGAAGCTCCACGTCTCGAATCACGGCACGGAGCTGGCGATCGGCTGTCTCCTCGCCGCGCTGCTGCTGTTCGCCGGGGCCGGACAGGTGTATACGACCCCCCAGTACGAGCAGCCACCGCCCGAGGAGGTCGACAGCTACGATATCGAACTCGCCGTCACCGAGAGTGCGGTCGTCCAGCGGGACAACCCGCTGTACGAGACGGGTACTCGGTTGGAGTCGCGGCCGGCCTACTTCGCGAACTTCACGCCGGAACTCCAACTGTCGGCGGCCGTCGACGGTTCCGACAGCCGGAACGTGACGCTGCGCCAGCGGTTGATCCTCCGCGAGGAGGCCACCAGAGACGGCTCGGAGCTCTGGAGCCGCGAGCGGCTGCTGGCGAGTCACAGCGAGACGATGACCGATGGCGAGACCCAGCTCAACACCACCCTCGACGTCGAGGACCTCGGGAGCGACCAGAGCGACGTCCGGTCGGCGCTCGGCTCGCTGGCGGGGATCACCACCACCCTTCGGATCGAGACCACCTACGAGACCGAGCCCGTCGAAGGCGAGTCCTACGAGGGGGATCTGGATCTCGAGTTGACCTTCGAGTCGACCAGCAACGCCTACTGGCTGTCGGGGACCCGTACCGCCAGCGACTCCGAGACCAGAGTGGCCCGGCCCGACCCGGTCCCCCAGCCGCCGAACTACACCCTCGTCGGGCTGTTGGGGCTTGCCGGCGTCGGCATGGTCGGACTCGCCGGCGTCGTCGTCCACAAATCGCGGGGGTACGATCCACAGCAGCTCCGGATCGATCTCTACAACGAGGAGTACGGCGAGTGGATCTCCAAAGGCGAGTTGGTCGTCGACCCCGACAAGCGGTACGTCTACGTCGACTCGCTGGGCGACCTCGTCGATATCGGGATCGACGCCGACAAGCGGGTGATCCACGACAGCGATCTCGGGGCCTACGTCGTCGTCGACGACGATCTGGTCTACTACTTCTCCCGGGAGTCCACCGACATCGAACTGTGGGCGAACGTCGGCAGCGCCTCGAAGGCCGACTAACGCTGGGTCGACCGCATGGTGATCGGTCGGATCCCGACGACGACCGCGTAGACCGCCACGACGGGCGTCGTCGACAGCACTGCGATCGTTATCATGGGCAGATACGGGTGGATCGCAGCCAGCAGCCCGATAACCGGCAGCGGGAGGACATGGAAGTAGTGGTGTTCAGTGTACGACCGGGCGAAGGGCCCGGTTTCGACCGGAACGTCGACCCTCATCGTGACCGACGCGCGTTCCCCGGTCTCGAGCGTCAGTTGCTGGGTGTCGATGTCGATACCGTCTCCGACCGGTTCGACGATGACCACTTTCGGGACGACTCCCTCGTTCTCGACGGAGACGGAGAGTTCCTCGGTCTCGCCGGCGGGGACTCGTCCCTGCCCGTCGGCCACCGAGGGGTCCGCACTCAGGAGGTTGGTCGTCGTCATTCCGCTCGGCAGGACCATCCCTGTCAGCACCGGCAGCGACAGCATGACGACGAGTCCGATCACCACCAGCCGACCGCTGATAACGCCGTCCCGTCGGGTCGACCGGCTCGTCGGCCGTTTCGCGTCGTCGGTCACGAAGCCGTACAGCAGCGTGACCGTGATCAACACGACCCCGAAGCCGGTCGTCGCGGCTCCGACCCGGGCCCCGCTGTCGAGGCCCAGGAGTCCGATTACAGATCCGAACCCGCTTTGGACGAACAGCGCCGCGTGTCCGATCGACGGCAGTGCGACCACCTCGCCGTCGACCTGGAGGACGACCGCGTAGATCTGGGCGTCGGTCACCGGCGGTTCGCCGGCATCCTGATCGGTAAAGGAGTTGGCGTCACCCTGCGTGATGTAACCCTGTGCCGTTTGGTCGATTACTCGGTGTGTCGTCGGTCCCCCGCCGTCGATCGACTGGGCCTCGAAGGTAACTACGTCGCCGGAGTCGATCTCCCCCGCCAACAGGGGCGGCATCGCGACGAACCCATCGCCAACCCCGAGCGTCGGCTCCATGCTCCCCGTCGCAATGTACCCCAGCAGGAACGGCTGGCCGAGTAGTTCGCCGATCACCATCACCGCCGCTATCCCGACCAACACCACCGTGATCGCCCGCTGGACGGTCGACGAGACACCCATTGATTCACACCTCGGACCGACGGCCCACAGTCGGCCTACGTCCGAACATCTTCTTACTCGAAAATACTGTATCTTCCGACTCGACCACCCGCCGAGCACCGTCAGCAACCGGTCTGACCGTTATCGGTCGACGACTGGGTCGACCGGTCGGCTGATAGCCGAAACCAGTAACTGATCTGTCTTGTACTATCTGTCATAGCGAAATGGAACTCAACGCACACATGTTTCCTAATATTGTCTTTCAAACTAAATACTAATATTCTGAGCGGATCAGAGTAAATGTCTGCATGTTAATGAAAGATAGAAGCTATTATATATATCGTGTACAAAGAAAGTCACCGTAGCATGAATAGGCGTAACTTCGTGGTGGGACTTGGGACAGTCGCTACCTTGAGTGGTGTGGCATCGGTTACCGCGGCGTCGTTCGCGTCCAGTACGACCGCGAGCACGAACTTCTCGATCGTCGCCTTGGAGGGCAACCTCGTCCTTCGGCGACTGCAGAGCACGCTCCCCGGTGGGAGCGACCCCAGTAACTACAGCGAACTGGCCGACACGACCGACGCGTGGAACGAATCCGCGATCACGGACTTCGGCAACGTGACACGTGAGAGCAATCAAAACAACTCGGTGGTCGCATACGTCAACGATAACACCAACGACAATCTGGAGGCCGACCTCGCCTTCGAGGCTCGGAACACGACGTACACCGAGTATACTGATAACGAAGCCAACGGTAACTACGGGTTCTTCGAGCTCGCCAACCTCGGTGAGACACAGGAGTCGGTCTCGATGACGTTCGGGTACAACTCCGACAACGTCGCCCAGAACGATACCGATACCGGCACAAGTACTGGCGACCCGCCTCTCTCGGAGGCCGACGTCGCTGAAATCTTCACGTTCACTGCGGACGGGAAAGACATCTCCCCGAATCCCGATACTCCGCGAGAGCCTGGAGACACAGTGTCGCTCGACGCGGGACAGGTTGTCACCGTCGAACTGGAGATCTCCATGACCGAATCGCAGGCCAGCAACGTTCAGGACGTGGCTGGTTCGAGCCCCTTCGGTGGTGGCCTCGACGAGTACAGCTTCCAGCTCATCGACAGCGTCACAGTCGGCAGCGACTTCACCAGCCCATAATCACCGGTTTCACGACCGGCGGTCGACCTTCTTTCTATTTCAGCCGCCCAGCGGCGAGCCCGTCGACCGACGTGCCCATACCCACCGCGGCCCACGAGTCGGTATGCGTGAGCCGACAGCCGACCTCGCGGCGGTCGCCGGCGAGGCGGTCCGGGCAAGCGGCGACTACCTCCGGACGGCGTTCAGAAACGGCCGAGTCGACGGCGAGTACGACGCGGTCGACGTGAAGGCAGCCGCCGATCGGGCGGCCCAACGCCGGATCCGATCGGTGATCGAGTCCCACTACCCCGACCACGCCGTCGACGGCGAGGAGTCCGACTCGCCGGCGACTGCTGGGGAGTCGACCGATGGGATCCGGTGGGTGGTCGATCCGCTCGATGGCACCAACAACTTCGCCAGCGGTCTCCCGAAGTTCGCCGCCGCGGCGGCCGCCTGCCACGACGGCGAGCCGGTGGCCGCCGCGATCTACGAACCGCTGGTCGACGAGCTGTACCTCGCCGAACGCGGCGACGGGGCCACGCTCGACAGCGAGCCCCTCCGGACCGAGTCGGCGCTCCCGCTGGCCCACGGGACGGTCGCCTTCGTGGTCGGCCTCGATGCGGCTACCGATCCGGCAGAGGCCGATCGCATCGAGGCGCTCGAAGCCGCCCTGTGGCACTGCTGCAAACGGGTGGTGACGACGTGGGCCCCCTGCGTCGACTGGGGGCTGCTCGCCCGGGGATCGATCGAGGGGCTGGTCGCGTTCCGCCCCGGCGTCTACGAGCAGGCCCCCGGCGCGCTGGTAGCGGCCGAAAGCGGGGTCGCGGCGGTCGACACGCTGGCCGCCGAGGGGCTGTATGCGGCCGCGCCGACGCGGGCGGTCGCCGAACGACTCCACGAGATCGCGGCAGGATCCGAGGCTTGAAACTTATACGGCCGCCACGAGTACGGCGAGACATGTGTGAGCGTTCCCGACGGCCGGAGGCGGCACGATGAACAGGCTCCACCCTCGGATCAGGCTCGTTTGGATCTTTCGGGCGGTGGCGCTGGCGGCCGTCGTTGGCGCGGTCGGCGTCGGGCTGGCGGTCTTTTTCGAGGTCTCGCCCCGGCTCCCGCTCGGGCTGGCGCTGGTGGTCGTCGTCGTCGGGGTCGTCCACGCGATCCTGCGGTACCGCAACTGGCGGTACGTGGTTCGGGAGGACGCGATCTATCTCGAACGCGGCGTGCTCACCGAGGTCAGGACGGAGGTACCGCTGGTCCGGATCCAGCACGTCGACTCCCGGCGGTCGGCCTTCGAGCGGCTGGTCGGCCTCGCCCGGACGGTCGTCTACACCGCGGGTTCCCGCGGCGCTGACGTGACGATTCCGGGACTGACGCCGGGGGATGCCGACGGGTTGCGGACCCGGCTCAAGCGGCTGGTGATCGACACCGACGGGGAGGATGCCGTGTGAAACTGGCTTCGACGTCGATCCCCTACCGCGCCCTCCAGAAGACGTCGACGATCGCCATCTCGGCGGTGTTCATCGCATCGATCGGGACCGCCGGCCTCGGGCTCCCCGCGCTGGGGGCGGTCATCGCCGGCGGATTCCTCCTCACGCTGGGCTACGAGGTCGCCTACTACCGCCGCTTCGAGTACGAACTCACCGAGGACACCCTCGACATCCGGTCGGGGGTGTTCAACCGCCGCGAGCGGGAGATTCCCTACGGCCGGATCCAGAACGTCGACTCCAGCCGAAACGTCTTCCAGCGGCTGGTCGGCCTCGCCGCGGTCAGCATCGAGACCGCCGGCGGGGGGTCGACCGAGGCCGCCCTGCAGTACGTCACCCCCTTCGAGGCCGAGCGGCTTCAGTTGGACATCCGCCGGGCCAAACGCGGCGAGTCGCCGACCGGCAACGCCGACACCGGTGCGGCCGACGCGGGGACGGGGGAGACGACGGCGGCCGAGGGGTCGTCGACCGCCGCCGGCACGAGCGTCGACCGCGAGGCCATCGACGAGGAAGAGGAGGTGTTGTTCGAGATCGCCCCCTCGGAGTTGGCGCTGGCGGGGATCCTCTCCTTTGATCCTCGGGTTCCGGGGGCTATTCTCGCGCTGTCGACGGGGTCGGTCCCGTTCGTCTCGCCGCTGATCCCGATCGATGCCCCGCCGCTGGTGCTGGTCGGCCTGCTGGCGCTGCTGGTGGCTGCTGGCGTCGTGTTGGCCTGGGTCGTCGGTGCGCTCTCGGCGGTCGTCAATTATTGGGGGTTCCGGCTCACCCGCTCGGCCGACGAACTCCGGTACGAACGCGGGCTGTTGCAGCGCTACAGCGGCACCATCCCCTTCGACAAGATTCAGGCGATCACGATCACCGATAACCCGCTGAAACGGCGGGCGGGGTACGCCACGCTGGTCGTCGAGACCGCCGGCTACGCTCCCGGCCAGAGTGGCAGCCGGGGGAGTGAGGCCGCCGTCCCCATTGCCGGCCGCGGTCGGATCGACCGACTGGCCGACGAGATCGAGGCCTGCGACGCCGGCCGCTTCGAGCGGCCGCCGAAACGCATCCGTCGGCGGTATCTGGTTCGGTACCTCCTCGGACTCGGCGTGATCGTCGGCCTCCTCTACGGCGGGGCGGTGCTGTTCGCCTCGCCTGACGCGGTGCCGTGGCCCCTCCTTGCGATCGCGGCGCTGTCGACCCCGCTGGCGGCCCACTACAAGTGGGTCCACCGCGGCTACCGGCTCGGAGAGGATCATCTGGTTACCCGCAATGGCTTCTGGTCCCGCGAAACCAAGCGGGTCGCCTACTACCGGATTCAGACGGTGATCGACACCCGGACGATCTTCCAGCGCCGGTGGTCGGTGGCGACGGTCACTGCCGATACGGCGGGCTCGCTGTCGATCCTCGGCACCGACGCCGCCGCCGTCGACATCGACCAGCGCGATGCCGACCGACTCCGAGCCGACCTGACCGACCGGCTCCGAACCGCCCTCGCCGAGCGCCGCCGTCAGCGGCGCGGCCGCTCGTTTTTCTTCGACAACGTCGAGCCAACTGGCGAGCCACCCGCAAACAACGAGCGAGCCGCCGACGAGTCCCCGGACGGTGCCGATCCTGATGCGGGTTCTGACGACGGTCGTGAAACCGGGCGGTAGACGGGTGGGTTAAGCGTCGCGGGCCTCGTCGATGACGCTCGTGAACTCCCGTGCCCGTTCGGTGATCGCCTCGAAGTCGCCGCGCTCGGCGGCCGCGTAGTCGACCAAGGCGCTGCCCGCGCCCACGCATTCCGCGCCAGCCTCAATGTAGGCGGCCGCGTTGTCGAGGTCGACGCCGCCGGTCGGCATCAGCGGGATCTGTTCGTAGGGGCCCTTGATCGCACTGAGATGGCCCGGCCCGAGCGAGGAGGCCGGGAACACCTTGACGAGATCGGCTCCCATCTCGTAGCCGCGGATGGCCTCGGTCGGCGTCATAACCCCCGGTGCGACCAGCGTCCCGTAGCGGTTGCAGATGTCGATGACGTCCTCGTGGAGGCTCGGGCTGACGACGAACTCCGCGCCCGCGAGCATCGTCATCCGAGCGGTCGCGGCGTCGAGGACCGTCCCGGTACCGATGATGATCTCGTCGTCGAAGGAGCCGGTGAGTGCTTCCAGCATCTCGGTGACGTCGGGGTTGTCGGCGGTGAGTTCGATTCCCGTGACGCCGCCTTCGAGAAGGGCGTCGGTGATCTCGATCAACGTGTCCGGATCCGCCCCGCGGAGGACCGCGACGACGCCGCTGTCGACCAGTCGCCCGTAGGTCTCGCTTTTCGCGTGCATATCTCCACCTTCCGGTCCGCTGTATTAAAATGGCAGGTGCGTGTTAGGCAACCGTACCTGTCGCCGGGGGCCCACGGGGAGTCGGGGGCGGTCGACGCCACAAAATCGCCCGACAGCGGCGTGTTAACCGGTCGTACCAAACGCCATATTAGCCGATACCCGCACTGTTCGGGTATGAGCACCACACAGGTAGCCGACCTACAGTCGACCGCCCTCCCCACGGACTTTGAGGCCGACCTCACCGAGAAACAGCGGCGCATTCTGGCCTACCTCCGCGAGCAGGTCGACAACCAGACCTACTTCAAATCCCGACTCATCGCCGACGAACTCGGCATGAGCGCCAAAGAAGTCGGGACGAACATGCCGCCGCTGGTCGAAAGCGAGGTCGACCTCACCATCGAGAAGTGGGGTTACTCCTCGGGGACGACGTGGATGGTAACCGCCTAAAACGGATTTTTCAGCCGGGTCGCCGAGTTAGCACTCCGACCAGCCGCAGGACTCGCAGGTCTTGCAGCCTTCCGAGAAGTACAGCGACATGCTGCCACACTCGGGGCATTCGGGGGATTCACCCTCCGCGAGTAGCTTGTCGGTCGCGTCGCTGGTCTCGGCGGCGTCGGGCGACTCCGTCGACTCGGTTGCGGGACCGGGCGTCGCGCCGTTGGCCGTCGTGTCGTCGGAGACGGCGCCGCCGTCGGTCTCGTGGCTCGCCGGCTCGCCGCTCAGCTCCGAGAGGTTCTGCTGTTTGGGATATGGCTCCTCGATCTCGCCGTCGAGATAGCGTCGAAGCGCAGTCCCGATCGCGTCCGGAATGGAGTTGATCTGTTCGCCTTTGTCCCAGGCGACCTTCGGGGATCGAATCCCGTTGAGTTCGTTGGCGATCTCCTCGGGGTCGACGCCCGAGCGAAGCGCCGTCGAGATCGTCTTCGCCAGCGCCTCGGTGAAGGAGGCGGTGAAACCGCCGGAGTTGCCGATATTCGCAAAGAGTTCGAACGGCTCGCCGCGTTCGTCCTCGTTGATGTTGACGTACACCTTGCCGTAGCCGGTGTCGACGCGCTGGGTCACACCGTACAGCACGTCCGGACGCGGGCGCTTCTTGCCGAGACCCTCTTGGCTCGTCGTCTCGGGCTGGGTGAACAGTTCGTCGAGTTCCGCGCCGAGCTGGGCGCGGACTTCCTCGTTGTCGAGGAAGCCCTCGATGCCGCCGAAGACCTCCTCGATCTGGGCGGTGATCTGCTCGGCTGCCTCGCCGTCGTCGGCGAACTCGGTGTTCTGGGCGCGGGTGGTCAGGACCTGCTTCGAGCGGGTGCCGTCGCGGTAGACGGTGACGCCCTTGCCGCCGTTGTCGTAGATGTAGCGGTAGACCTCGTCCATGTCCTCGACGGACGCGGAGTTCGGGAAGTTGCAGGTCTTCGAGATCGCCGAGTCGACGCCCGTCTGGCAGGCACACTGGACGCCGGCGTGTTCCTTGCCAGAGAGATCGGAGGTAACGACGAACAGTTCGCCGATGGCTTTCGGGACGGTCTCGAGGCCGTCGACGCCGTCGAACTCGTTGTTCGCCATCTGTGCTTGGGCTTCGGCTTTGACCGCGTCGATGTCGATGTCGTTCTCCTCCAGCACGCGGAGGAAGTAGTCGTCGAACTCGACGAGCATCTCGTCGCCTTGGACGTCGTCGGAGACGTTCTTGTAGTAGGCGACGTTGTAGATCGGCTCACAGCCGCCGGTGGTGTTGCCGATCATCGAGGTGGTGCCGGTCGGTGCGATCGTCGTCGTGTTGTGGTTGCGGATCTCGAAGCCGTCGGCCCACTCGTCGGCGTCGAGACCGGTGTGGTGTTCGAACCACTCGCGGTACTCGGTGGGGTTGGCGTACTTCGATTCGTCCCAATCGTTGAACGTACCGCGCTCCGTGGCGAGTTCGTGGGAGGCCCACTTCGACTCGTGGTTGATGTGGGTCATCAGCTGCTCGGCGATGGCGTTGCCCTCCTCGGAGCCGTAGCGGACCCCGATCTGGATGTAGAGTTGGGCCAGCCCCATGATGCCGAGGCCGATCTTCCGCATGTCGCGGACGGTCTGTTCGATCTTCTCTACGGGGAAGTCCGACATCGTGACGACGTTTTCGAGGAAGCGGGTCCCGGATTCGATCCGGCGCTCGAAGGCCTCCATGTCGACGGCCTCCTGCATGAACGCCTCGGCGGCCGCCTCGATCGAGTCGAACTCGTCGCCGTGGTTGTCGTACCAGACACGCCAGTCGGGCGCATCCTTGTCGGCCAGCGTCGAGAGGTTGATGTGGCCGAGGTTACAGGCCTCGTACTCTTCGAGTGGCTGCTCGCCGCAGGGGTTGGTCGCGAGGATCTCGTGGTCCGGGTGTTTCTCGACGTCGAAGGAGTGTTCCTTGTTGACGCGTTCGAGGTAGATGATCCCCGGTTCGCCGTTCTCGTGGGCCCCGTTGACGATGTGGGTCCAGAGTTCCTCGGCGGGGATCGACAGCTCTTCGCCGACCTCGACGTACTCGCCGAGACCGTGGAGTTCGTACAGTTCCTTCGTCTCGGGGGTGGCGATGTGCGGTTCTTCGGTTCGGGGATTGGTGAAGGTGAACTCCTCGTCGTTGTACAGCGCCTCCATGAAGTCGTCGGTGACGCCGACCGAGATGTTGAAGTTCGAGAGGTGGCCCTCGACGGCGTTCCGGAGGTGTTTGGGGACCTTGCCGTCCTCGTCGATCAGCTCGCGGGCTTCTTCGAGGGCGTCGGCAAAGGAGTTGTGCGTGAAGTCGTCGGGATCGTTCAGGCGCAGCGAGTGGGCCAGCGAGACGTCCTTGTTCTTGGCGTGGATGAACTGGATGACGTCGGGGTGCGAAACGCGCATGACGCCCATCTGGGCCCCGCGGCGGGCCCCTCCCTGGGCGATGGTCTCACACATCTGGTCGTAGGTCCGCATGAACGTGATCGGCCCGGAGGCGATGCCGCCAGTCGACCCCACAGAGTCGCCATAGGGGCGGAGCTTCCAGAACGCGTAGCCCATGCCACCGCCGGACTGGAAGACCTCGGCGGCCTCCTTTGCGGTCTGGTGGATGTCGGTGATGTCGTCGCCGGGGGAGTCGACGAAACAGGCCGACAGCTGCTGGAGTTCGTCGCCGGCGTTCATCAGCGTCGGCGAGTTCGGCATGAAGGACAGCTGGGTCATCAGCTCTTCGAACTCGTCGGCGACGTCTTCGACGTGACTCTTGATCTCGGCGGGGAGTTCGGGGACGACCGTCTCGTAGGCGAACTTGTTGACGTTGTACACCGAGAGCGTCGTCTCGGCGTCGTCGTCGGCGGTCGTACCCTTACCGAATACCTCGGCGGCGAGTTCGTCGCGGCGTGGGTGGTCGGGCTTGATCTGGTCGGGGGAGACCGTGATCTCGGTGTCCTGCTTGTCGGCCTCGAAGACGGCTTCGGCGAGAGCGACGTTCTGGGCGACGCGTTCGAACAGCTCCTCTTGGCTCTCGTTGACGTTGCCGTCGGCATCCTTGCGGAGATACCGGGCGGGGAGGATGTTGTTGTAGGCGTTGGCGGTGAGCCGATCTTCGAGGGTTTCGCCCTCGGTTCGCTTGATCGGTAGTTCGAGCTCGTCGGCGGAGAGATCCGCGTTACTCATCGGGACCACTCCGGGGCGTCTGCGACGTGCTGGACGGGGTTTACGGTCGATGTACTCATCAAGTGTACGGTCATTTGGGACGGAACAGTTGTACCAAGGGTATCCTCATAACAGCTTTGATTGCGGTAGCGAAACTCTTGTTGGACTCGCCAGCGCTGTCGCTGACGGGACACTGCGTCACAGCCGACGGCCCGGGAACACCGGGTCCGATCGGGTATCGTCGACACGCACGCCCGAGACATAAGCATATCCGAACCGCAGTGAAAGTAGAACGGAGCCGAACGGTCGACAGCCGGCGCGAGGCCCGTGTCGACTGGAGATTTCAGACTATCACGAACGGTGAAAGTAATGTCGACGATACGTCAGCTACCCATACGTTTATTCCTGCCCGTCCGCAGGAACCGAGTATGTCAGTCGACGGATTCCTCACCCTCCTCGCACAGGCCGGGCTGCTCGGCACGGAGCTCGGCCAGCTACTGGTCGTCCTGATCGGGATGTTGGTCGTGATGATTGTCGGTCGTGTCGTGCTCAAAATCGCCTGGCGGCTGGTCACTATCGGCGTCGTCGTCGTCGGTGCAGCGCTCGTTCTCACGCAGTTCGGCGTGATCTAACTCGGTTCGGCGCTCGTTTTCCACCGGGCGGCCGTCAGGCCGATTCGGGAGCCTCGGTCTCCGGGGTCGACGCGGCCGCCCCCGTCAGGAAGTTGTGGATCAGGTCGTGACCCACGGCCGTCAGCACGCTCTCGGGGTGGAACTGGACGCACTCGATGGGGTGCTCGCGGTGGCGGACGCCCATCACGAGTTCCGCGCCGTCGTGGTCGGTTGTGGCCGAGATCTCGAAGCAGTCGGGGACCTCGGTTGCGATCAGTGAGTGGTAGCGACCGGCCTGAAACCCCTGATCGAGGCCCGCGAAGACGCCCCGTTCGTCGTGATCCATCGGGTAGGCCTTGCCGTGGATCGGTTCCGGCGCGTGGCCCACGCTGCCGCCGTACTCGTAGACCGCCGCTTCGAGCCCGAGACAGACCCCCAGCGTCGGCACCTCGGGGCTGATCTCCCGGAGGACGTCCATCGTCACGCCCACGTCACGGGCGTTCTTGGGGTGGCCCGGCCCCGGACTGATGAGGATCGCATCCGGCTCCGCGGCGCGGATCTCATCGAGTGAGGCGTCGTTTTTGAGCACCGTCACGTCGATGGGCTGGATGCCGCCGTCGCCGTCGGGCACGCGAGTCTCGGAGACGTACTCGACGAGGTTGTAGGTGAACGAATCGTAGTTGTCGACGAACAGGACGTTCATTGCTCACCCTCCTCGATCCGGTCGATCGCAGCCAACACGCCGTCCATCTTCTGTTCGGTCTCCTCGTATTCGGAGGTCGGGTCGCTGTCGGCGACCAATCCGGCCCCCGCTTGGACGGTGATCTCGTCGGCGTCGCCGCTGTGGTCGATAGTCGCGGTGCGGATCACGATGGCCAACTCGGCGTCGCCGCTCCACGAGAAGTAGCCGACGCCGCCGCCGTAGACGCCCCGTGGCGTCAGTTCGAGGTCGTCGATGATCTCCATCGCGCGAACCTTCGGCGCGCCGGTCAGCGTCCCGGCGGGGAACGTCACCCGGGCGGCATCGAAGGCGTCGTACTCTTCGGCCATGCGGCCCGTGACGGTCGACTCGATGTGCTGGACGTGGCTGTATTTGAGGACGCTCATGAACTCCTCGACGGTGACGCTGCCGGGTTCGGAGACCCGCCGGACGTCGTTGCGCGCGAGGTCGACGAGCATCGTGTGTTCGGCCCGCTCCTTGCCGTCGGCCAGCATCTCCCCCGCAAGGCGGCGATCCTCGACGGGACTGGTCCCCCGCGAGCAGGTGCCCGCAATCGGGTTCGAGACGATTTCTCGCCCCTGCACGGAGACGAGGGTCTCGGGACTTGCCCCGACGATCGACAAGTCGTCGTGAGACATGAGATACATGTACGGCGAGGGGTTGATCTCCCGCAGTGCTTTGTAGAGACCGATCGGGTCGACCTCGCCGGTGAGCTGGCGGCGACGGGAAATGACGCCCTGATAGATGTCGCCGTCGAGGACGTGCTGTTTGGCCGTTCTGACGGCCGCTTCGTACTCGTCTTGTGGGCCTGCGGTCTCGCCGGTACGCGAGAAGCCGCCCGGCTCAGGGTCGGTCGCTGCCGCGAGCGTTTCGGCAATGTCGACTGCCTCTTCCCGCAGTGCGTCGTAGGTCTCGCCGGGATCGTCGTCGGGCGCGATGACGGGCGTGAACACCAGTTGAACCGTTCCTTCAGCGTCGTCGAAGACGACCGTCCGGGTCGTCAGCGCGAACTGGGCATCGGGTAGGCCTGAGTCGGGGCGGTCGAGCCCGACGTCTTCGAGCACGAGGTCGTAGACGGTCTCGTGGGCGAGGAAGCCGACGAGTCCCCCGGAGAGTTGTCGACGATCCGTCTCGGGGAAGCCGACGCGGTCAATGGCAGGCAAGCCGCGGCGGAGGCGGTCCAAGACATCCCCTTGGGTTTCGGCCTCGCCCGCGTACGCGTCGACCAGTAAGTCCGCTGCCGGACCGAGGTGGTCGACCTCGGTGCGGTCGGGGTACACCGAGACGATGGCCTCGGGATCGTACCCCACGAAGGAGTAGCGGGCGTGGCGCTCGGCGTCGGTGTTGGGCGCGAAGGCTCCGTCAGGGTCCGAGGAGGCGGTCTTGTCGGCGCTTTCCAAGAGGAAATTGTAGGGACTCCGGTCGGCCAGCGCGGCGTAGGCCGCCAGTGGCGAGGTGTCGACATCCAGCGTCACCGCCAGGCGGGCGACGACTGGTTCCTCATGTTCGCCGACGAGGTCGACGAACGCCCCCCGCTCGCGGTCGAGGCTGATCCGGTCGGTTGCGGTGCTCATACCGGCACCTCCAGTTCGCGGCCCGCGTTCTGGACGAACGTGGCGAGGGCGGTGTGGTCCTTCCGGCCGGGATCGCGTTCGACACCCGAGGCCACGTCGACCGCGAACGGCGCGGCCGTCCGCACCGCTTCGGCGACGTTGTCCGGCGTGAGGCCTCCAGCGAGGATGACCGGCGAGGTGAGTGTTTCGGCGAGGGTGCCGGTGGCCTCCCAGTCGTGGGTCTCGCCGGTGCCGCCAGCGCCCTCCTTGCTCGTCGAGTCGACGAGAATCGCGTCGGCCGCGGCGTCGAGTTCGTGGGCGCGCTCGGTGTCCGTGTGGTCGATCGCCGGGATCACTTTGATCCCGGTTTCGGCACGGATGTAGCCGATGTCGTCGGCGTCGAACTCCCCGTGGAGCTGAATCGCGTCGGGACGGATCGCGCGGATGAGGTCGACCGCGTGGTCGGCGTCCTCGGGCATCGTCACGAGCGTCGCGGTGACAAACGGTGGGACTTCGGCGACGAGTTCGGCGGCGGTGCCGCGATCGACCTCGCGGGGTGTGTCGACCGAGACCGCTGAGATGATCCCCACGGCGTCGGCTCCGGCCTCGATGGCCGCCCGGAGGTCGGCGGAGTCGGTGAAACCACAGATCTTGACGCGCGCCATTAGGCCTCCACGTCGGCTTCGGCGGTCTCGCGCAGGGCCTCCAGCTTGGCTTCGGCCCCGCCGTCGTCGATCGCCTTGGCGGCGGCTTCGACGCCGTCTGTGAGTGAGTCGGCTTCGCCCGCCACGTAGATCGCCGCGCCCGCGTTGGCGAGGATGAGGTCGCGTTTGGCTCCCTGTTCCTCGCCAGTGAGGATGGCTTCGAGATCGGCGGCGTTTTCTTCCGGTGTGCCGCCCGCCACGTCGGCGATGGGTGCCGAATCGAGGCCGAGATCCTCGGGCGTGAGCGTGAACTCCTCGATGGAGTCGCCCGCTACTTCGGCGACCGTGGTTTCGTCGTGGAGGCCGATCTCGTCCATCCCCGAGCCGTGGACGACAAGCGCGCGGTCGACGGGCATCTGGGTGAGCGCGCGGGCGATCACGGGCACGAGGTCGGGGTCGTAGACGCCGAGCAGTTGGGCGTCGGCCGCGGCGGGGTTCGTCAGCGGGCCGAGGACGTTGAAGATGGTGCGCATCCCCAGCTCCTTGCGCGGGCCGATGACGGCTTTCATCGCGGGGTGGAAGACGGGCGCGAGCATGAAGCCGATGCCGTCGGTCTCGATGGCCGATTCGACGGCTGGCGGTTCGGCGTCGACCGTGACACCGGCGACTTCGAGGACGTCCGCGCTCCCGGAGGAGGAGGACACCGAGTAGTTGCCGTGTTTGGCGATGGGGACGCCCGCGCCCGCGGCGACGATCGCGCTGGTCGTCGAGACGTTGATCGTGTCGTAGTCGTCGCCGCCGGTGCCACAGGTGTCGACCAGCGGCGTGCGGTCGGGTTCGATCGTCCGGGCCGCATCACGCATCCCCTGTGCGAACCCCGCGATCTCGGTTTCGGTCTCGCCTTTGGCCCGGAGCCCCGACAGCAGCGCGCCGATCTGGGCCTCGGTGGCGTCTTCGAACACGAGGCTGGCCGCCTCGCGTGCCTCGTCCTGTGTCAAATCCTCGCCCTCGGTCACTCGCCGAATATAATCCTGCATTGTTAGTCACCAGTGTATGAGTTCGTCTTGTAATGTACAACTCTGTACATTGGTAAAACGTTGTCGCCCATACGAACGATCAAGGCGTGATAGCATTTTGCATGGTAGCTGGCTGCGTAGCAGTGGGCTGTCGACTGCAAAACACTAGAAAAAACCCCGACAGGCTCCGGTCGAGGGTGGTTCGAGATGCCGAAGGCGTCTCGTCATCACGAGACGCTTTGCTCTCTCGAACGACCTCGCTGCGCTCCTCACTCCGCTGCGGTGTCTGCTCACGGCTGCACCGTTCGCGTGGGCCGAGGCGCGCAGCGCCTCGCGCCTTGCGTCGGCCGCCTTCCCGGAGCATGGGGGCTTTCTACGTCTCAAAAAACACGATTTCTCCGGTATAAGAAGCACAATCGTACTATGAGAGAAATCGCCAACCGGAGCGGAGATTCGAAACGTTCAATTACGTCCCCCGGATACGATAGGATGCGTTCGAAAGCACAACCGGACCGGGTTTGTGGTCTAGTCTGGTTATGACACCTCCTTGACATGGAGGAGGCCGGCAGTTCAAATCTGCCCAAACCCATCACCTTATAAGCGGAATCGTACAACGGTAGCAACCCCTTATTACAGACGGCTCTGCCGTGGGGGTGGCCGATGAGTCGCGCTGCAGAAACCGCGGACCTGCCGGATAGAGAGTCTATTCGGCCGATCTGCGACTTCTGCGGCGGTCGGATCACAGACGACGACCAGTGCCCAGCACGTGATAAAGGGGACTGCCGGCCATGAACCCGCTCGACTTCGCTCAGGAGCGCCGGGAGTCGACGGCCAGCTGGCAGCGAGCCGACCCCACGGAGGCACTGATCGAGCGGATAGCGTGGGACACGTGGCTGGTCACACTGCCGGATTCGGAAGACTGCCACGAAGTCACGCTGCACCGAGATCACGGCGCACTCATCGGAGAGTGCGAACTGAGGCACGAAGACGATCGGTGCCCCGCTCGCAAGTACAACGACGCCGACAAACCCTGTGCCCATCTCTGCACGATCCTGAAGGCGACGCTGTTCAACGATCCCGACATCCGCGGTTCGTCGATCGAGGTTTTCGATGTCAGCGATGTTGGGATGGCGTCGGCTGACACTCACATCGAGTCCGCGATGGCTGGAGATCGCGATCCAGTCGCTACCGACGGCGGACCGGAGGTGCGACAATGACGAACCCTTGTTTCGAGTGGATCAACTGGAACTCCCTTCGTCAGACAGCACGAAGCGCTGTCAGACAAACTAAAAACGCACTCACAACCGTATTGGGTGCTGAAACGGTCGAATCGGCGTCTGTCAGACACCCCTCCCCCGTGTCGCCACATCCCTCTCCGTCAGGTGCGAGCGCCTGTCTACGCGATCATAAAGCGGCGCGCGATGGGGGCGCACACACGCGCGAGGCCGGCACCGTCGACCGCGGCGACGGGATCCGGGCCGATGGCGGCTCAAAGCGGTTCACTGTTCGGGTCACCGATCCGGAGATTGTGGCGGCGCTGGATGATGCCGACTCGCAGTCAGACGCGATTCGGACGGCGCTCCGGCAGACGTACGGCGGCGAAGGCAGTCGAAAAGACGACGTCGACGTGCCGGCGAAGGCACTCGATGCCTACGACGAGTTGGTGGAGTTCGTCGGGATCGAGGCCGAGATTGATGAACAGTCCGCGCTGTCGCTGATCGCCCAAGACCTCCAGATCAAGAAAGAGGCGGCGAAGAAGGTGGCGATCGCACCGCTCGAAAGTGCCGGATACGTGACTGTCAGGGGCTCGAAAGTGGTCGTGCATCAAGAGCCGGGCGAGCACTACGACCGGTCGACAGGGCATCACGACATCGTAGATTTCAAAGATGGACTCACGGTCGGCACGAAGTTCGGCTGTCGCCGCTGCGGCCGAGTGGCCCGCCACAAACAGCACATCAAAACGCGACCGTGCAAGGTCGTGGGCGTCGACGCGTCTGCGGACGCATCGGCAGCGACTGCGGGAGGTGAGCCGGCAGATGACTAACATCGACTGGCCAGTTGCCTTCGAACGAACTGATGCGGTCGACCGCGAACCGAACCGGTCGTTCGAGGCGACGATCGCCGACACGACGCGCGACATCGCTACGGAGATGGATCGGATGGACGTCGACGAGTGGCGGGCGTCGACTGGATCCGGTGGGCCTCACACAAAACCGTCCGGAATGCCGAAACACAGCGCGAACCCAGACGATCCGGGGTTCGTGCTGTACTGGACGAAAGACGGCGAACAGTACGCAGTGGCCTGTGACGCCTCGCCAAAGCTCCGGGACAACGTGCGGTACTGCTACAAGTGGATCAACGAGACGCGGATGCGGTCGAACCGGCCCGTCGAAACAGGCGATAGCGAGTTCGCTACGGCACGGCTGCCGAGCGGTGACGAAGAGGCGACAACAGCCGACCCACCGGCTCACATCGTGCTCGACGTCGACCGGGATGCAACGCCGGCAGCGGTAGAATCGGCGTTCCGAGAGAAAGCCCGAGAAGTGCATCCGGATGCTGGTGGTAGCGAAGAAGCGTTCAAACGAGCCCAGCGAGCGAAAGAGCGGTTGCTACCTGACGAACCGGAGTGTGTGACTGACGGCGGCGTCGACATGGAGGACAAGCAATGAGGAATCCCGAAGGGCTGACGCGAGACGAGCATTACCGGCCGATCCAGTGTGTGAACTGCGATGCGACGGCTGATCTGAAGGCGCGTGGCGCGTCGTGTCCGGCTGAGATCGGTTGGCTACATCGGCATGATGGCAACGAGGTTAAGAACTACTGCCCGGACTGTCGCGGGGTAGTCGAAGTCGACGGAGAGCGATAGGAGGACCACTAATGTCAGAATCAGATGATGCTTTACCCGGACGAGTAGACGAGTACAGTGGAGACAGCGATATGGTCACGTTCGAGCGGGTCAGCGTACCTGAGCCAGCTGTACGTATCGAACAAGTCGGAGAAGACCCCGACATCCGCTACCGGTACGAGTGGGATGAGCGTGGCGAACCGACGCCAGAGCAGTTTGAGCGAGTCACTAACCTCGAAGTCAAACTCGCCGTGATGATGAACGATCTTGACGGCGAGGTTCTGGAGCAGGCCCACACCGTCCTCGACGAGCTGGCAGAACTCCAGCGGGTGATGTGCGGCGAGCGCGATCTCGACAGTGTGCAAGAACAGCAAGTACTGATGGGCAACATCGACGGCCTACCAGAGGTTGAGAGCCGATGAGTGACCTACCCGGAGACGTTACCTGTCTACGATCTGCCCGATGGGTGCCGAAAAATCACACTCCGCACAAAGAAACCGGTCGTTCTTTTTGTGGACGTAGGTTTCCTGGCATCCGCAGTTTGGACAGCTGTACTTACTCTCGTCGAGCATACTTTTCGGGGGCATCATCAGGCGGTGGATTGTCCACCGATATAATTGCTCGCCTACCAGGGGTGGTTCAGCGTGCCTGAAAGACCTGGAGACGTAGAACATCACGAACCCGGAAGTTGGGGAGGCTGCGACGGTTGTGGGTCGTCACTCAAACGACCAACCCATCGGATCGGAGCCGAGGACCTATGCGGCAGCTGCTACGGCGAGGAGCGTGGTTACATTGCCCAGCGAGCAACCTACAGACGGAATATAGTAGTTTTATTCGACAATATCGACATAACTAACATAAAAACAGCAATCAGTGATACAGATAAAATACATTGATAAACCACCCGCGAGCAGAGTATTGTATGGAGATTGACGACCCACAGTTGGCGGAGTTCTTAGATCGGTTACGAGAGAAAGGCGTAGAACCTGTTTCAATCGACCCACTAACAGGCGATAACGGGGTCTTTGGAGTCGAGACAGAACTTACCATTAATGATGAATCCTTCACGGGAGAGGTAGACTATGAAGTGAAGAATAACGGTATCCGATACTTCTTCTTAGAAATATACCTTGACGAAGACGACGAACGCAAACCTGTTCTCGATGAATCGAGTGCTGGCGAGATCGATCACCTCCTATACGAGTATAAACCAGAACGAGAAGAGATCGAGGACACTCTGGAGGTACTGGAAGATGCCTATTCCGAAGTTTACGAGTAGTCCAGCCAGACCGCCACAGCCACCGCTGTTATACACACTTCTTCAGACGCCAGAGGGCTACCACACCACAAGTAGAGTTGCCGACCAAGTAGGCTGTTCACGAACCAGCCCCGACGAACAGGTTGTTCGTAACTGGCTATTTATCTCTAAGTTTAGCGTATCAAATAGAGATATCTAGTCCAATGAGTTTGGCAAACGTACCGATTGCCGCAATGGCAGTAATCGCGAACCACACTTGAATCATCCACAGTTGACCGATCTCAAGAAGAACAATCGCCAGAACGAACCAGCCAACGGTTCCACCCGCAATTTCTCTTCCGTGTTCTAAGAACATGGGCGATATTCATTTGTAGAAACATAAATAACCATCACGGACTTCGCATTTCTATACAAGCACGAAACGAATCGGGCAGATTCTCTCGAATCTTCCACGAAATCAACGCCATAGAGAACTGATGTATGCGCCTAATATTTTTATACGATGTGGACAGACATCGTTGAGAACCCCCCTACGCCTCAGAAGAGGCTGACCGGGCAATGGTCGACTAGGGGGCTTCAGGAGTGAAGCGAATGTCACAATCGGATGCAAGCAATGCTAGGAGAACTATGATTGCGACCACGACTTCAGCCGGTATCGCGCAAAAGTGGTTTCGATCACGAGGGGCAGCAGTGAGTGATCTTGACAGTGATAGACAACCAGAACGGATCAACAATCACGACTGTGAACCTTTCACTGACCGGCAAGTGCGGGGGTGGGGGTAATGTCCGAAGCTCAAGGACGGACACCGCTCGAAGACGCCACCGACGACCGCGAAGATGCTGTGCGAGCATGGGCGGCCGAGTACGTCCAAGACGCTCGTGTGGAGTTGATAACTGATGAATTCGCGGACATAGAGCAGGCCAAGCGGGATCTAAGGGCTGCACTACACGTACTCGAAACAGAAATAGAGTAGCCAAATATGCTACAGGCGTCAACGATATCGAAGTCTGCAGCTACTGCCGTCTACGTATACAGGCTTCGCTGAAAATCGGCTTCCGGTTCAGATGTCCTTAATACCCCGATAGAGGATATAGGCAAATGCACCGAGTACTGGTGGGATGATGGGAGCAATCTCAGCTAACGACGACACGTTGTCTGGGGTAGACAAAGCCGTGATCGCTACTAAGAGCACGACTGCGACGATGATGGTAACGCCGTACCCCAGATTAGTTGCGAACTTTCGCTCGTCTGAAGGCTCCGGCGTCACTTCTACCATATGTAGAACACTGTACTAACCTCAAATGAGTCTTATGTAACGTCGCTTATATCAATTTAAGTATCGGCCACGAAAATACGGGGGTATGTCGTCCGAGGTATCGTCGATTGCACAATCCCAACTTGATTTGTATGACTTCTTCAGCGTCCTCCTACCGGGTGCTTATTTTTTGATCACTCTGATTCCAGTGGTACCAACTTCGCTACCGTTTGGAACAGCCTCAACGGCAGCGGTGTTATTAGTAGGCGGTTATGTTGTCGGCCGGGCACTCCACACGGCGGCAGAATCATATGACAAAATCTTCAATGTCCCCAGTAATCGGGAGACATTCATTAATGCGATCACGGATGAGGATATTGATATCTTGAGCGATGAAATGATAGATCGGTTCTATGGGACCGCAAAGGCTGATTCCGGACTGGCGATGCCATATGATCGACGCACAGCTGGCGATAAAGACCTAAGCGCCTTGTATGTATATGTCCGGTCGCAATTGTATCAGCATGGTAATGTCCGGTCACAGAGTTTCCAAGCAATTTATGCGTTCTATAGGAGCACATACCTTGCGACACAGCTTGCAGTGGGCTGTTATTTGATATATGCCATTGGACAGGCGGTAGGATACTGGTCGGGAGTTGGGGGTTATTCAACGTACATCGGAGGATTGGATATACAAGCAGGAACTATACTACTCAGTGCGGAGGTGCTATTCGTGATAGGTATGCTAACATTGCATGATGCAAAAGAGGATTATCGAAAATATTACATAGAGTATCTAATTGTAGATTATCTTTCTAAATAGCTGATGGATGGACTGAGTGATCTAATCGTGTCGAGTTTCCAGAATTCGCACGGTGGCCGGTGAATCGCGTCCATGGTCTGTAAGGGCGACGTAGTGACTGCGTTCTTATCTTAACCAGCATGCTCAGCTTGTCGTCGACGTTGTTGCAGATTGAACGATTCCAACGGCCAAATCAAACTGTTTCTCGCGGGCTGTGCCGATTATGATGTTCGACCGTTGCCGCGCTACGACGGCCACCATTGCCGGGTCTCTGGGTCACGGCTGGTCAACTCATCGGGCAGCACACCCTCTTCTTGCGAGCTAAACACATATGTAGTCCAACGACCGACGTGCCACGCCACGTAATCTTGATTCACGTCTGATTGGACGACAATATTGACTGTTGAATAAGTCTCGACTGCATCATCAGCATCAGGATCGAATCCGTCATATGTGGCTCTCGATACCCCCGACTCGACTTCGTCGACAATCTGAATTACGAGATCGGCCTCTGATTCGTCGGTAACTTTCTCAAAAGAGACATTCGACGGTACAATTTCACTTTCGCCTCGGTTATAGTAGCTCCAGACGTCATCGAGCTCCCCGCGCTCGTAGTCGTTGAGGCTGTGTTCGCTCTCGTTGTAGTAGACGCTGATCGTCTCTGATTCAAACGGATTGACCCGCTCAGTGGCGTTCGGTTGCAGTGTCGTTGCCACCGTGCTGGTTTTATTCATCACCGGCCAGCTGTCAGTATCATTGTGTGTCAAACCAAGCGTATGGCCGATTTCATGTGTAATGACGTCAATGGTGCTGGAGTCGTTTAGTGATGTGACAATCTCAACTCGTTCGGGCCGTTCGAGGGCCTCGCCAGTCTGGTTGTAGATCGGCGCGCAGCCTAGCAAAGGCTGCTCAGTGTCGTAGTACAATTCACTGCCGCACTGATTAATTTCGTCGACGATGTGGACTGGGACATCTGGGTCATCGGCAGTGGCATCATAGACAAACCGGCCGTCCCAGCCTACCGTTTCGAGATCTCGATTCCAACGGGCTAACGATTCTTCAATGAGCGGTTGGTAGTCTCTGTCGTTAGGCTGGTCAACGATGCTGACAGTGATTTTTTGTGTCTCCCAAGGGTTCTGCGGCGGTGGATCGCCCAACACGCCGCCAGTCTGTGGCTCTGTCTCGTCTGGACCAACCGGATCCAACTGAGCACCACCAGCACATCCCGTTAAGAGTAGACAGGCAGCAATAGCGACAGCAGTCAGCCGTTGTCGTTTCACACCTACATATCACTGTGAGAGGTCAAAAAGAATACGTTTAGCCTTTAGCTATCCTCTACGTAGGCGACAGCCGCGAGCGGGGATTGGTTTTTCGTCGCTCAGTTTCGGCAACCATGGAAACGCCATCAAAACATGAATGTTTGACTCTACTAATAGACTCGAACATTCAAGTGGCTGGGTACTGTGTCTCTTTATATACCCACCATGCCACAAACAACGGATTCGACAGAAACGAACATTCACTATCTCAAGCCATCGCAGGTAGAGGCGATGCGTGATGCAGCCTTCCACGGCTCTTACGGCCAGCGAGATGATGCAATCGTGACTATACTTTACGACACTGGCCTTCGACGAGCCGAACTGTCGGCGGTCAACCGCGATATGCTCGATCTCGATGCCGGAGAGCTACGTATCCCAGCTGGGATACAGAAAGACTATCCAAACGACAACACGCCCAGCCCCGTCACGTTTAATCTCGATCCCAGTGGCGAGCTACGTACCGAGCGGGCGCTTCGGTCCTACCTGAGTAACCGTGACGACGATAGTAGTGCCCTGTTTCCGAGCCGCAAGAGCGACCGAATGACTGGCAAGGGTTTGAATGAAGTCGTGAAACGGCTCGCTGCCGAGGCTAAAGTACGACCCTACCGTAGCGACGGCCGCGGCGACGCAGACAATGTGACGGCACACACGCTCCGGCACAGCGTTGCATGGCGGATGCTCCGGGCCGAAGAGGGAAACACAATATACGACGTTCGAAACCGCCTACGCCACTCGACAGTGCTCACGACTGAGCGACGGTACGATCACTTCCAAACAGTATAGAATCTGTTGTGGTTCTGTAGAGAGAACACCATTGGCTCAAAATTTATATCGTTTACCGTGGTATTCTTGCACAGGAGGTGACCGACACATGACGGATCAAGACTTCATCAGAATTGGTATCGGCGGGTTGGTGCTTCTATCCTACGCCGCCCTGTTCTAACTGGCGTTGCCAGCGAATCACAACAGAAAAAATCAATCAGAACTCAGCACGTCACCAGCCAGTGAGTTTTCAGCGGCTTCGGTGATCGTCGGCAGCTCGCCAGTCTCGTCCGGCAGACGCACAACGTAGCACCGGGGACCGAGGTAAGAGAAGTCGACCCGTTGTTCGTCCAACTCGCTAAGGTCGACGTCTCCGAAGTCGCGTTCGATGGCCCACTTCGGCACCGTCACCCGAGCGCTGGTGCCGCTCGTCTGGAGTTCTTGGTTCGCCGCGCGTCGGCCGCTCGATCGGTTCTGTTGTGTCGACATATGATTCGATACCATTGTATCCCACTTAAGACGTTCTCGCGGCACCGTCGAATCCCATTGAATCCCATCGGAGTGGGAGAAGAGTAACAGCGTCGGGCCTGATTTTAGGTAGGTCAGCAGTTGGTCGGCCGCATGCGTGGAACTCGCCGGGGGGCCAGCCTTTGAGGGCAATGGTTCCAGACGACCGCTTCAGCGAAGACTCAGACACGAGCCCCGTCCCGACCGTCAGGATCGGTCGCTACCGCGATCGCGTCGGCGACGATCTCGACCGTCTCGCAGCAACCCCACACTCCATTCCTGACACGTACCCCTACCCTTCATCATGAGAATTAGACAAGTAGCAACGCTGTTCCTCGTCGCCTCGATGGTACTGACCGCGGCGGTCGGACCGGTGGCGGCACAGCAGCAGACGACACAGATCAACCCGGACGCATCGGCAGCACAGAATCCCTACATCAGCGCGGACGTGACGGTCGACGCCTTCGACCGTTCGGCAATGGAGCCGGGACAGTATGAAGACGACAGCGGTGAGATCGCCACACTGCCGGCAGTCGTCGACAAGTCCGACGACGTCGACGATCTCGGCACGGGCGAAGTGAACCCGTATCACTTCGTTGCCTCTGATATCGAGTTCGCCGACGCGGCGGGCTTCCCGAACTCGGAGGGCAACGTCTCGGCAGTCCACAACGAAAGCCGATGGTCGACGGACACGTCGGCATCGGCGGGCTCGATGACGGTCGCTGACTCGTCGACGGCTCCCGGCGTTGAGTCGCTCGAAGTCTCGACATCCAGTCAGTCGAGCGGTGACACGGCAGTGGCGTCGTTCTCCGATGTCTCGATTGACAGTGACGTGGAGAAACGCTACCTCCAGGCCATCGCTGACGTGTCGGCCGACAGCGGTGCGACTGTTGAGATCCGAGCCGTTGATGCTGACGGCGACTACGTGGCGATCCTGAACGGAACGACCGGCGAAGGCGTCGTCGACCAGGAACAGATCGGGAAGCTCTCGGTCAGCGGCTCTGGTGACGGTTCGATGAGTGAGGTGCAGTCGATCGAGGTCGTCATCAGTGACGGCGACGCGACGGTCGACGTTTCGGCGCTGAACGCGGACAAATCCAGCGAGTGGACGCTGGGTGACGAGCGGATCCAAAACCCCGACAACAGCGACGAATTCGACACTGAGACGGTGACGGATCACGACGGCGGCCAGATCCAGATCCACGATATGTCGACGCTCGGACCGGCATTCGAGGATGCGACGATCTCCGATCTGACCATCCCGATGGACTTCCGCGCTGCCGACCTGGAAGCGGATGCAAACGAGGTGAACGTCACGTTCTCCGAAGCTCCGGAATACCCGTCGTTCGACCAGAAGCAAACCGCGCGGTACCGGATCGAACTGCCGGACGCCTATGACCTGAGCTACGCGAACGCCGAACTCCGACAAGAGTCGAACATCCCGAACAGCCGCTACCAGTCAGTGGACATCCTTGAAGGGGCCTCTGACACGAACTTTAGCGACCTGAGCGGCTGGGTCGACGTGCTTGACCAGATCGGCTCCAGCGGCGAGGATGTCGTGCTTGACGACACGATTCAGCCCGGCCAAGAAATCGCCTACAAGAGCGTCACGCTCGTGACTGGCGATGAAGCGAGTGAAGTGCAGAACGTTGCCGAAGGGATCGTTGGCATGACCGGCAGTAGTGGCGGGGTCTTCGGAGCGATCTCCGGATTCTTCGGAACGATCTGGGGCAAGATCACCGGCGCGGCGACAGTCGTGCTCGGCGGCTCGCGACTCTTCGGAGGTGACTAATGAGCGCCTCCGGTTCGGGTCTTCCGAGTGCGTCGAACCTGCTCGATCGAGCCCGCGGCCGGGGACTGACGAGCATCGCCAAACAGGGACTCGGTAGTTGGGTGCTTGCGGTGATCACCGCTGGCGTCACCGGTCTCCAGAGCCTCCTGCAACTGCTGCTCGTTCCGGTCGACCTGATGGTCGAGCTGGCGAATGCATCGGTCGCGGCGTTCTTCCTCGAACCGTTCGGGATCGTCACGTCCGGCGCGTCGACGACCGCCGAGGCTGTCTCGGATTTCGGAATCTTCGGGCTACTCGTCGCTGTCGGTATCGTGCTGGCGACGATCTACATCATCGCCCAGTTCCTCGAACGCGAAGACACGACCGACGTGCCGATACCGGGATTCATCGTCGACCCGCCGCTGCCGGGAATCGGCGTCGAAGAAGAAGAGCAAGAGGACTGACTAATGCGCCGGACCCGCCCCCAAACCGGAGGTGGTCGACCGTATGAGTAGCCTCGGCGATACGCTACGCAACCGGTTTTTGAACGCACAAAACCGAATCGAGTGGGCCGATCTCGCTGGTGCAGTGACCGGAGCGGTGACGCTCCAATGGTTCCGCGGCGGGGCCGGCATTCCGCTCGGCATCGGTCGGGGAATCGGACGTGTCTTCGACGGGATCTCGTCGAGCATCAGTGACGGCGTGTCGCTGTTGTCGACAACACTGGTGAATCAGGCTGATGCAGCGTTCGGGCCGGCGGATTTCGGAGTGTTTTCGCTCCCGGTTTCGCTGGTGCTGATCCTCATGAGCATTGCTATCGTCGTTATCGGATTCCAGCAGGTGGTTTTCGATGAGTGATGACGATAGCACTGGACTGCTATCACTGCTGACAGACGGACAGCTTGAGACGCTGCTGGAGTTCGTCAGCAATCCGGGAAAGTTCATTCGTGGGTTCATTTTCGGGAGCCTGCTGGCGGGCATCGGCGATGTGCTGACTCCGATCTTCGAGGCGATGCAGTTGCTAATACTCGGATCGAAGCCAGCGGAGTTCGGTGCTCCCAACGAGACATGGGGGATCGCTGATGTGCCTGTCGTGATCGGTGGCGTCATTGGGGATACAGCGGGCTCAATGATCCTGTTGGTCTTCGAGGCTTACGCGGCAGTGCTGCGTGCACTGATTCCATCAGTCGGATCTCCACTCGTTGCCCCGCTGGCAGCGTTAGCACTGGTGTTCACTGGCGTCGTGATCTTCCGCGTCATCGGGCCAACAATCCTCACTGCAACGCAGGCGCTGCTCGAAGCGATCCCGGTCGTCGGCGGTCCGCTGGCAACCATCCTGGGAGAACTCAGATCATGAACTGGAAAGGACTCATCAAGAACCCGGTAGCGTGGCTGACCGGTGGTCTCGGCGGCGTGTTTCTATTCGATCCGACGGTGATAACGGCGCTGCTCGCGGCGCTCTGGTCGAGCGCGGGAACGCTGTTCACGGCCGCATCGGTCGCGGCGTTCACCGTGATCCCGCAGGTCGACGCACTGTCGTCGATCGAGGAAACGGCCGTGGCGATCGCGGTTGTGGCTGGCGGGATCTACCTCGCCAAGCTGGGCTACCGGATACTCGACAGCTACACAGACAGACTATGAAACGCAACACACGAAACGAGACAGACTGGCATCGACGTGCAACCGAAGCAGCAGAGAGGGGACCATGATAGACGGGTCTCTCTCGTCTCCCTGGATTCCGGTGGCAGCGTTGATAGCGTTGCTGCTGGTCTACTGGCTGATCGACGAGTTGGGCGAGGCAGAGGACCGCGAAGAACTGGCCGCAGGCGTCGGTCGACGGGCGTCGGGAGCGGTGCAGGCCGGCGCACGGAACACTCGTCGGGCCACGGTCGGACTGGCCGGACTCGGTGCGGCCCTCGGCGTCGAGGCGATGCAGCTGGGCGCTGGGCTCAACGAAGTTCTTGGCGGATTCCCGGTCGTGTTGGGCCACGTGATCTATGGCGGGATATCGCTGCTGGGAATCGGCGGCTACATCCCGTTCGACGCTCAGTTAGCGGGGTTCACGTTCGTGTTCGTGACCGCGATCGCGCTCGTACTGCGAGCGACAAACGACCCGGAGGAGATCTGAATGTCAGAGAAGACACCCCCGACGGTGAAAACGCTCCGACTGTCGAGATCGTGGCCGCAGATCCGACTCGACGAACGGCGCGAGCATCGGGCCGAGTTCCGGGACACGGCCGCGCTCGGACTGCTGTTTGCGCTGATGTCGGTCGGGGCTGGAGCAGCAGCCCCGGCGGCAGTGATGTCGCTGTTCGCGGGCGTGCAAGCGACCCGTTGGTGGGTCTACCGAGACCTCTACGCAACGGACACTCAGGAGGCGGCTGAGTAACTATGACCCGCCGGATCGCGGTCGTGGTGGCGGTCGCTGTGCTGCTGGTCTCGGCCGTTGGTCCGGCAGCGGCAGCCCAGCCCGAGGCTAACGGCACCGTGTCGATAACGGCTACTCCAGCCAGTGACGGCAGCAGCTACGACTATCGGATCAACGACGAGTCATCTGTCTCTAACTTTACTGTTGAGCTGGCTGGAAAGACCAAATCCAGACAGCAAACCGACTCACGCACACTAACCAGTGCGACAGATATCTCGGTCGATGTCGGAGGCACAACGCAGCCCACAAACGCGTCGATCTCTGTCGAAGGGTCCCAACTCAACCAATCTTACAGTCAGAGTCTTAACAGCAATCTCGGATATACGACGACCTTCGACGCTGGAGATATCAATACGGTCGAGTCGGTCAACATGTCCGCATATTCGTCGTCAAACGACGACGGTGGAAGTGCAACGCTCAAAATCAACGGGACCGACATGGGGTCCCACTCGTGGGCATCCGGAGAGGAGTCGTTTAAGACGTTTAACGATGCGACTGTCTCTGATATCGGGGGAGCGATCCATGTCGAGCTGGTTGTCTCGGGAACGCTCTCGACGGCGACCGATGTCGAGCCGGACTTTATTTTCTCGACTCCGGATCCGGACAGCATAACGGTCTCGACCTCTCAATCGACGACTGACCTCGGATCAGGCGGGTCGACAGGTCTTGACCTCGGTCTCGGATCGGAAACAATATCGGTCGACTTTGCACACGGACAGGTCGAATCGTCGATCGTTTGGAATGAGCACTCGGAGACGGTCGACCCGACGATCGATGTTAACGGCAACACAGCCGGATATGATGGGACGCTCGGAGACGGCGAGACGACGAGTCTCAACGTCGACCCGGCGTGGATCGTCGGCGGGCGCAACAACGTCTCGATATCGACAAACTCCCCAACCGATGGACCCGAGTCGGTGGTCGGACTTGATTATCAACACACGGCTTCACGAACTATTAACACGACCGCGACATCAACGCAGTTCGAGAGTTCTTATAACGTCAGTCACACGTACCGAAACGCAACTGAGAACGCAACGGTGTTGCTGCCGTTCAGTTCGGATCGAATCGTTGAGGTCTATAATCTGGAATATCGTATTGATGACGGCTCTTGGACCAAAATAGATGATTCGGACTACCAGTTCGACGGATCGGAGATAACGGCCGATATTTCGGCAGCCTACGGCAGCGAGCTGCCAGAAGACTCGACTGTCGACGTCCGATCAACCGGCCGGAAAATCGAAGTTGAGAACGGTTCGGTAACAGTGACAGAGGCAACCGCCCCCGGCGATGAACTCGACACCCAGCTCCGTGTCGACTCAAAGTCGGATGGGTTCCAGATCAACGTCGGACCGACTGAATCTGGCAGTCGCGTGCATTACGGCCTGTCCGATCAATTCGGCGGCTCCGGCCCCGACGGGTCGGCGGTGATCGAGGCCAACGGCGACCAGCATGTGCAATTCCCGAACGCGCTGGCTGGCGATTCGGTCCGGATGCAACATCTCAAAACGCAGGTGATTCCAAAGTCCGGCGACGTTCGGATTACAGTCCAAGAAGCCGGCAGCGACCCGAAAATAGATGTCTCGCCCGGTCCCGGCGGCGAGGGCGATCCGGTCGACATCAAATACTACCGAACACAGAGCGGCACCGAATATATCCTCGAATCGCTGACGCAGGGGATCGTGCTTGATAGCGACGTAGCCAACTCTCCCGCGATCTTCAGCGACGACGACAGTGCAGAGACGTGGCTGATCAGTCTGGGGTCAGTCACCGACGATGGCTCCACAGAGTCAGACAGCGGTATCATCGGACCCGTGCAGACGAACAGCGGCTTCGAGATTCCGTTCGGCGGCCCACTGCCGGCGCTGGCGGCACTGCTGGGCGTCGGGCTGACGGCAGCCGTCTACTGGAGCGGCCGTGACGGGTTCGGGACACTCCGGCGCGTCGGATCGCGGGCTGGCTCGGCCACACGCTCGTCAATCCCGGTGATCGGCGGCGTGCTGGGTCGACTGGTCAGCGGTCTACTGACGCTGCTGAGTCTCGGCGGGTCCGGGCTCGTGCAACTGGTGCAGTTCCTTCGAGCCCGGCCGACACTCGGCACGCTCGTCAGCGTCGGGCTGGTACTCGCGTCAGTCGTCAGCGGCGTCGTGCCGGTCCCACAAGGAACCACAGTGGCAATCTTCGCGGTGGCGGTCCCGCTGGTGTCGTTCGTCGTGCTCCGGCGGCTCGATGAGTTCTCGCCGCTCGTGTGGGGAGCCACGTCAGCAATCGGGCTGATCGTCTCGCTGGTGTTGCTCGGCGTCGAGTTCGGCGGGCTCATCAACGAACAGACGAGCCTGATCCTTGCCGTTGGTGGTCTCTATATCGCGTATCAGGCCGTGCAGGCGTACCGTGAAGGCAACATCACGCAATTCGTGATCCCCGGTCGACGCGGGGGTGACGGACAGTGATGGGGCCGATTCAGTTCTCGTACAAGTTCGGCCAGACGCTCGGTGTCGGCGCGGCTGGCTGGCTCGGGTCGACCGTTCTCCAAGGACTGGTAACGTCGATACTGGCCGTTCCGGCGCTCACGCAAGCATCCTACCAGTTCGGCCATGTCCTGAGTATCGTCGTCGGCGTCGCCGCGGCCTACCGATACGGAGGGTTCGGCGGATGAGACGTCGACTGCTCGCGGTGCTGGCAGTGCTGGCGCTGCTGACTACGATGCTCGCAGCCGCCCCGGCGGCCGGCCAGTCTGAGGGCTACTCGCTCGACGAGCTGAAGCAGGACGGAACGCACTACGCCGTCGATGGCCAGCGACTCGTCCCGTCCGAAAACCGGATGTACTGGCTGGAGTTTGAGCCACCGAATCAGCCGTGGCAGTCGGTTACGAAGGCAGATAACGGCCCGAAGTTCGGCAGCGGTCAGACACTGCAAACGAACACGATCCATCTGCGAACGATGCTGGCGTCGACGGGAACCGAAACGCGGACCGTCAAAATTGTCTCGTGGCAGAAAGGCAGTAAAACGGTTCGTAACGGCAACACGACGACAAGCCAGCCGGTCGCCGTCAACGTCTCGACGACGACCCAACAGGTGAACTTCGAGCCGATTCAGGGCGTCGCCGAAGTCGATCTCCCGCAACACGACGAGCCGCACCAGATCACGATGTGGGTCGAGGGCGCGTCGGACGAAGCCCGCTGGCGGTTCACCCACGAGTCGGTAGCGACGACACAGCCGATCAACGTCGACGACTACTCGGACTTCGTGATGCTCGCGGGGGCGTTCGTGATCCTCCCGGCGGTCGCCATGCAAGGCTACGGCTCCCGGAAAGTTCGAGACGCGATCGACAGGGCCGCCAAAGGGCCGGGTCACGGGTTCCTGTACTACGCAATCTCGATCACGGTGCTCACTGGCGGGCTGCTGGCGTTCGCGTACACGCAGCTGGCCGAGATCATCGTGGCCGCGCCGATCGTGCTCGGCGGCTACGTGGCGCTCGTGTCGACGGGCTACACGCTGGCGACCCACGAGGGCCAGGCCGAAGAGAAGCTGTTCTGGCAGCCGCACATCGAGAGCGTCGAGTCATTCTCGACGGCGAAGTTCCCCTCGGTCGGCAGCGGCGATGCTGACGACTCACTCGATTTTAGCGAGGACATGCCTTTCGGGACGATGCAGGCCTACAACGTCGTCGACGAGGGGCAACGTGGGCTCTCGGTGATCCGCGACGGCTGGCTGCCGTTCCTCGCTCGGATCAAAGGCGGCCGGGCGAAGATCGAGAACGCCCATGAGCTGACGACGCGGTTCTCGCTGTTCGACAGTGAGTGGGACGAATGTTTCATCGTCGACCCCGAGGCCGACACACTGATCGACTACAAGCCGCCGGGACTCCGCCTGAAGACGCCGGAGTTCGATACGTGGCGGGAGGCGCTCTGGCCGGTCGGGATCGCGGTCGGCGTCATCGGTGGAACGTGGTGGGCTGCCCAGCAGTACGGGGCCGTTGCGTGGGCAACGCTGCTGCTCGCGGCTGCGGTGTACGTGTGGGTGTACGCGGTCGAAGGCACGGACTCATACTGCCGCGTTGAGCCCGCACCTGCGGCCATGCGGCCGGTACTGGCGTCAATGCTCGTGATGAGTGTCGGCAACCGTGACGCCCACCGACTCCAGGACGCCGAAGAGTTCGCGTGGAAGGCGCTGGCCCAGCAGGAGGACGTGAAGGCCGATCACCTTCGCCGCGGCGACCAATCGAACGTTGAGGCCGCCTTCGGATCAGCCGCTGGCGATACTGCTGACGAGGACGATGTCGACAGCGACTCTGTTGAGTCGGCGGATGTCGATCGCCTCGAAAGTGACACCGGCGGCGGCGATATCCGCGACCTCTCGGATCCACGGGAGGATGACGATGAGTGAGCAGTATCGCCGACCGGCTGAAGCCCAGCTCCCGCAGACGCTCCGGGCACTTCGGCAGGATCTGCTCGACGGCTTCGAGAGCCGCAAGGCGGTGTTGCTGTGGCTCCAGGAGTTGGCGATCTCGACACTCGGGCAAGTAGCCACGGCCCGATACGCTGACTTCGCATACGAGTTCCGGCCGGACACGAACTATCACGAGGGCGTCGTGTTGTCTGCCTTCCTGACGCCCGCCGCTCGGAGTCGAAACCTCGCTGATGACGTTGCCAGTCGCGCCCGACAGCAGTGGGCGGCGAACGTGATCGCACCGATCCAAACTCGGACGTTCCGATCGATCAGGAATCAGGCGACCGAATACGTCGGCAGCGATGATGACACCGACGAGCCCGGATACGACCCGGATGAACAGACGATGGCAGTGCGTCCGGCGCTCGAAGAACTCCACGTCCACCAGCAGGAAACACTTCGGCGCGTTCTCGGAACCGGACTCGAAGACCGTGCGGATATCCTCGATTGGGGTGACGACCTGATGCTGGCGACCCGCGGCGAACCGGTCAGTGACGGTCGCGCTCCAGGAGAGTTGATCCGCGATCTCCACAACGACCCCAGCGGCGACCGGATCATGTGTTCGGCCGATCCGGCGTGGCGAATGCACCGTCAGCTGTGGGTCTGCCGGAATCTGCTCCCGGCGTTCAACCGTGCTGTGCAAGACATGACCGACCGCTCGATCGAGGAGCCACAGACCGATACGACACCCGACGACACTGGAGGATCTCACCTATGAGCAAGTCCCAACAGAGTACCGACCCAACGACAGTTGAAGAGTTCCTGAGAAAGCTACCCGACGCGGACTACCGAACGATCCAAGGCGGCGAGGGCCAGCAGTGGACCGACGCCCGTGCGATCCGCGAAGAGTTCGGTGTTGCGCCGTACAACCCCGAGCAGTTCGACGAGCGCGCTGAAGGGCTCGTCCCGGATCTGCTGACCCACAGTTGGGACCCGCCGTCACACATGAAAGCCGGCGGTACTGACCTGCTGGCGACGGGGAAGCCCGGAACCGGGAAGTCGACGCTCGCTATTCATCTGGCCGTTCGGCTGATCGACATCAACAACGAACGGCTGGTCTGGCGCGGGTCGGCCAGCCGCTCGGAGTGGCTACCGCTGGCCCCGTGGGTGACGCTGGTGTTGCCGGAGACAACCGAATACAGCGCTCGGTTCGTCCCGCGTCGACCGACTGACGAGACGATCGACATCCCGAAGATAGAGCAGCTTGAGGGCCGCGTAGTTCGAGAAATCAAACGCTACCGGAACCCACGGCATCTAAACGAAAAGATTCTGGAACCGGGGCAGGTCCACGTCGTCTACCCGGATCCTGAAATGCAAGGGTGTCAGGGGCTGCTCGAAGATGCTGCCGAGAAAAGCTACGATCTCCCACAGGGTAGGGAGACGCTGTTCCATCCGGACGATCCCGATAACCACTGGTGGTTCGCGTGGGTGCTGGCTCGCGTTGAGCACGGCCCGCACAAGTGGACGACGCTGATGCTTGACGAGATCGGCGACATCGCCGAGCAGGCAGCGCGGAAGGATTCGTTCGGCAGCTACCAGAAAGTCCAGCTGCTGCGCGATGCGTGGGTGGATGCGCGGAAAATGGGGCTGACGATCTTCGCCTTCGGTCACTCGGAGAAGGATATCCACTCAATGATCCGGCGAAAAATTCGCTGGCGCGTAGCGATGAACGGATCGGCGAACCCGACAACTGCCAGCGATGTGGTCGGATTCGACTCGGTAAAGATGAACTACGACCACACGTCGAGCTACGATGTCGGCGAGGGCCTGATCTACTCCGAACAGAACTTCGAGAAAAAAATCACGTGGGACGACTACGATATCCCAGTCAGTCACAAGCTGAAACTCGAAACCGTGGGTGATCGTCGATGATCCGAGGGTCCGGGTTCAGAACTCGGTCGACTCGAGCTCGGTTCGGCTGGCTGTCGGACTGGCTACGCGCGCGTATATGGACTGGCGGCCCCCCGGCCCCCCGTGCGCAGGTGCGAACGAGCGAGCGAGCAAACGCAGGTGATCAGCGATGGTGCTGACCGAACTCGTCGAAATGGCGATCGAGGCAGTCGGCGGATTGATCGGAGCCCACGGATTCAAAGCCGGACTGGTGGCGACCTCGCTGGTCGTGCTGTATCACGGCCACTCTATCCTGTCGTTCATCCAGACAGCGATCCAGACGGCGCGGATCGCGTTCTTCGGTGCGGCGGCGGTCGCGCTGCTGCTGATCGTCGGTGTCTCGATGGGCTGGCTGTCAGTCGGCTCGTTGCCGACGCTGCCGCTACCGCTCGTGGGGATATGGGCATGAGTGCGAGCCCGGACGCGGAACTGGTCGCGTGCGTCAGGTGTGCAGCCGCGGCCGCCCATCCGAACGGGAACTACGCTGATCGCTGTCCGAACTGCGGCCGTCGACGGTGACGGCCTGACCTATTCCTCGGAATCTCGAAAATCGAATCTGAGCCGATTTTGAGTGTCTGTGATCTAGTTACTTTCCGAAATATTCTCTTCAGGTCGCTTAAGCGGAAGGTCGCTCTTGTGGACGATTGCGAGCTTCGAGTCGATCCCCTGAGCGGTTTCTATTCGATCTAAAATCTCGCGTGCGGTCTCAAGCTCGGCCGTCTCCTCAAAGTCGTCATCGTCTGCTTCTGCTCGTGCTTCACAGCGCGCGATATAAAACTTGAACCGGGTATCAGTCCCGGTGGTGGTCCAGACAGCATCTTGTGTGCCACTGATTTGCTCTTGCCACAACTCGATAATAGCGCGGATTTCATCGCGGCGGTCTTCAGGAGAAGGTACTGAATGACCTGTACGATCTTCAACGACTTGATCGAATTCCTCTCGGCTAAGTAGCGGTAGCTTGTCCCAACCGTCAGGTGCGTTACGTTCTATTTCTAAGAGCCGATGGATGTCATCAAGTTCGTCTTGGTGAATGACAATTGGACGCCCTGTACCGTACGTATGACGTGGAAATCGCTCTTCGCGTTCCGGCTGGATATCTTCGAGAGAGGGTTCGCTTGACGCGATAAGGTCACTGATCCAACTCATTAAGAAGCACGACGTTCACCGCTCATATCAATCTTCGGAGATACTATAACGAGGTCCTTTTCGATGTACTGTGTTGGAGATGGTCGGCAAAGAGAATATGAGCAAATGAAAGGCGGCTGCTGGACTCGATACGTCACGGTCAGCGCTCAATCGTACCGAACTCTACGGGATATAGATCAATTGCTATTTGTTGGGAGCTGAAACGGTATTATCACGCTCAGGTGGGTCTAAGTCAACTCCGATACCACTCAAACCAAGTTCTGCAGCAACGTCGACGGTCGTTCCACTCCCGCAAAATGGATCAAGGACTCGACCAGGGACAGTTCTCGAATTACAATCACACTCAGACCACCCTGCGGTTGTTTTCACTTGTGAGAAAGTGAATTCTCGGAAATACCCGCCAAGGACTTCCTTCGCCTGAGCAGCTAATTCTTCCGTATTTGAAGCATTCTTTCCGCTTCCATTCTGTACTTCCTTTCCTTTACCAGCATCAGATATTCCTGTTGCACGGACTGCTTCGATATGTTCCTCAGTTAGATCCGAGGCTTCGTAGATGTCCATAGCCCGTTTCGACTGATACCGGTCAGGATTCAATTCAGTCAGAGATTTTTCAAGAATACGTTCTCTTGGCTTGCCACAGTTACTGCATACAGCAGGGGGACAGGCTGCCACCAAACAACGCTCGACGAGTTCCGATGGATAGGGAGCAAGGTGGGTATCATTCTGATCATGAGGAATCTTCCAAACGTCGATAGGATCCTCATAGCGATTCTTGTAACCATATTTATCGAAATAATAGTCTGTGTTAGGGGGTGTCAGATAGAAAATCGTCTCATGACGCCCAGTAAACCGGTTTTGAGCAGAGGTAGGAACACCATTAGGTTTGTGCCAGATAATTTCGTTTCTGACCCTCCAATGACGCTCTCTCGCTTTCTGTACTAGCTTCCATGGAATGCCCATTCTGCTTCGATTTTTGTACTTATCTCCAACATTAAGGAAAATTGATCCAGTATCTCGTAGTACTCGCTCCCACTCATCAAGACATTCCATGAGTGATGAAATATACTCCTCAGGGGTTGACTCTTGACCGATTTGGTCCGCAAGGCCGTAGTCGCGCTTCTGAAAATAAGGAGGAGACGTGATTATTAGATCAACACTGTTATCATCAACAGGGAGGTCTCTCGCGTCGCCCGGTTGGAAATCATGTTTTGGAGGGTCATCTGTCGACGGGTACTGTAGGTCATCAAACCCATCCATGTTAGACATTGTATACTGGGTCGTCTCGTCGAAGATATTTGAGAATTGTGATTAATATGTTATCTGTTTCAATTTGTCATCGGTGATCGTTTGATCAAGGAATGACTGTGCTACTCCCCTCATTGTCGTCTCAACAACTTCAACAGGGTCGATCTCTTCCCACTGTGGGTCATCCTTTGTTTCCTGCTCAATTTCAATATATTGGCCCACAGAGAATAGTATCATACCCAGCTTGTAGGTTTGTTTCACATACGTTTTACCACTTTCTTTGAGGTTGTGCCGCTGGCGGAAATTAACGTATGGAGCACTATCTTCGTTAATATATAGCGTCATGTCGTTCTCTGGTCCGGGGTATAGACGAACAATCGAATGTTCGTCCATATCGTATTCGTCCCAATCCTCTTCTCCAATAAAGTGGGCATCCGGAAGTTCGTATCCTGCAGCACCCTCATTTTGGTCTTTTGGCGTATTCGTTTTTGTTTTTTCGACAGGTTCGGTCACTTCTACGGTGATTGTCTGAGACATGGAACCTGTCCCTTGAGTTGGTGAGACAGTAACCTCCATATTGACTTGATTACCTGGCGAGAAAGCATCTGGAGGGTCAAATCTCAGGCTAAGTACCCCATTCTTGAGTCGCTTCGATTTGACCATTGACGGTAGAGAAACATCTACCGAACCCCGGTCCTTGTCGCGGGTGAGATAATCATTGGTAGCATCAAGCTCGAATCGCTGGAGAGAAGTTTTGTTTTCAGGGATTTGGACCGTGTATTGGTCCTCATTGTCATTGTTCTCCCAAATATCGTAATCCGAACGCGAGCGATATTTTTTAATTATATTGAATTCACTGGGGTAGAAATTCCCCTCATAATCAGCCTCTTCCTCCCCCTGTTTATCGATCGTTGGTGTCTTCTTACCTTCCTTCAGATACCCTTTGAGTGATGGATTCCGCCGGAGGATATCATCGAGAATATCCTCTTCGAGATCCTCTGATTCTTCCTCTATATCTTTAGTCCGACGACGTTCCTCTTCTTCAAGGAGTATTTCGTTTGATTTGAGAAGGTCTTCGAGTTCCGATTTGAGAACTTTCGAAGGATCCTTGTTTTGCAAACGATCCCGAGAGGGTTTGAATAAGTCAACTACGTCTGCATCGTTGATATCAGAAAAGTCGATGACAACCAATGTGTCATTCGAGATACGGCGTAGATTACAACGTCGCTTGAGGAATGTCTGCCCTTGATCTCCGTGGGTTTGACCATTGTATGTGAAGAGAATAGCTTGTTTAGTCTGCTTTGCACCAGTTACGAAAGACTCTGTGACCTTCTCTGACAGACCAATTTCCTTCAACTGGTCCTTATCCTTGAACAAGAAAATGTTGACATTTTTTGTACCAAGCACATCATTATCGAAGGTGTGCTCAATACGGTCGTGATCTTGTAGGTATTGTTTTTTGTCCCATATGCTGGGAAGTAGGCCCTCTGTTTTCGGAGCACCATAAGAGTCCCCGTAACGAGTTTCGTTGAGCCGAATTGGCACAGGAGATTCAACTACATAGCGTTCAAGACGATGTCTAAACCGTTTTGTAATTGTGCTCTTTACTTCGCTCTCATAGTTGAAACATTTTATATACGTTCCCTGTTCTCTGTCTGCGAGTTTCCCAGAAAATTGAGGAGGTCGACCATTTACCGTTAAATATTCATAGCGTGTTTTTTCACGGTTCTGACGAATGATTGACCACGACCACTTACCGGGTTCATCAAAAGCAGACGATGCAATGAATTTGTAGCCTCGCTCACCACAAAATGGCAAAACCCCCGTCGACCCCATCCCGTATTTTCCCTGCAAGAAATCGAATTCTTGTTTGATTTCCCCCGGTGTAAGTACATTTAAGAATGTATGTTCAAAGTCTGATTGTGTCTGTCCACACCCGTTATCATACAATGTGAGAGAGAACGGGCCGTTTTGTTCGCCGTGTGCGGTCACCTCGATCTCATCTTCTTCTTTATCAATGAGATCATTGGCAGCCTCTTCCAATGACGAGTATTCGTCGCCTTCGTACTCGTCACCGAATTTCTCAAAAAACGCACGCAAGATTATAGCATCAATTGAATTGACGACTAACTCAGTAAATGCCGCCATCGCGTCTGCCTGCTGGTTTTCGACAATACTGTAATTGTTTGGCTCCCGCCCTAGCGGTATCCACTCTGCCTCTGGGTGCTCGTCGAGTTCGTGGAGAGTTTCGGCGATCGATTGTTCTGCGTGTTTCTCCTCAATGAATTCTGTCGCCAAATTATGGGGGTCAAGGGCAGGGGTAGACATAGCCCATCATATGTAGAATACACATAATAATATACCGGATGTTCAATGATAGCTGAAACATATAGAAATGGATAATAACAGCTATCTATTCGCCCATTTCGTAAAGAACTGATTTTAAATTGTAAGCTGTGACCACGAGACCTCATGTCGACCGAGAACCGTCAAGAGTGGATAGAAACAACGCATCAGTACCTACGAGCCCGCTACCACCGCGTTCAGGCCCGCGACCGGCGTGGCAGAGTGTCGGCATCGAGATCGCCATCCAAGTAGAGATAGCCGATAGTAGTCAACTCAAATATCGACGCACCCTCGTAGATCGGTGCGATCAACCCGCAGTCGACCAATGCCTCACACCGTTCGAGAATCCGATCTTCGGACGCCGTGAACCGGAAACTACGACTCATTGTCGACGGGGATGCCCAACCACTCTCATCAAGATGCTCGATGATCCGCTCGTCGAGCTGGTGCATCCATGAAGCCGACTTTCGCATCTGTTAGCCCTCCTGTTTCTCAGAGGTTCCCCCAACCGATTCGTTACCGTTCTCATCAACACGAACCCAGTTCTGGGTATCCAGTTTTCCGTCCAGATATGCCTCTCCGTCTTCAGTTATAATGTACACCCCATTTCCCAGATGCTTAACAAGGCCTTCCTCAGCGAGTTTCTTACAACGCTTGTGGACATATTGACGAGAGTAGTGAATTGGGGCATCATTCTTCATTTTTGTAGGAGAACCAGAATCGTGTTCTCGGATGTATTCTAACACCCGATCATCTACAATCGTCATCCAATCTCCAGAGTGGCGCATATCTTCTATGGTTTTCCTTGTTGCCTAAATTATCTGTTTGTTAACATTGGAGACTATAAGATACTCAGAGATTCTCCGTTAACTATAATAGACAGCGGTGAACAAGGTGTACCCACGGGACCGCTGCGAGACACTGTTGGCACTGTGAGATTGGTCGGTGACGCGGTGGGTGCTGGAACACCCGCCGCGTTACGGTTCCGCGGTTTGCCCCATGCAATCCGCGAAAACCACGGGGATGAAACCCCGCACGACAGACGACGTAACGAACGCAAATAACCGCTGTCACTGCGGAGCCGCAGCCGACGGCGTCGACGCGCGAACCCGAACGCCAGTGTGTAGCGAGTGCGCTGGGTTGTCGATCATTGCCGACGGTGGCGTTCAGTGGTACGACCTCAGCGGGTTCCAACTCAATCTTCTCCGCGAGATCGTCGACTCCGAGAAGCCGAGCGGCCAGACCATCAGGCGGAACCTCGAAGCCCGAACAGGCGACCGGATCAATCACGGACGGTTGTACCCGAACCTCGATGAACTGGTCGACCACCAACTCGTCGAGAAGGGCGAGCAGGACCGACGGACGAACTACTACGAAGTAACCGACGCTGGTCGACGGCTGGCCGAGCAGATCGCCGACGACTTCGATCATGCGACGACCCAACCGCTGGCGGCCGCGACCGACGGAGGGTCGACGGATGAGTGACGAAACCAAAGGCGGCCTGACGGTCGACCTCGATGCCGACGACCTCCAGCACCTGATCAGACACGGCCGGTCACAAGTCACGAAGGAGATCGGCCCGATCGAAATCAAAGTTCGCTGTGATCCAAAGGTGATCCACCGGATCGACATGATCGATCCGAGCGGCGACACGTCGACGATCGCCGAAGCCGAATCCGGGGGTGAAGGATCGTGAGCGACGAGAACGCGTTTTCGATCACGACCGAGCTAACCCGCGGAACGTCGACCGACGACCGCGACAAAATCAAGGCGACTGTCGAGGCCGAGGATATGGACGAGTTGGAAGCTCGGCTCGACAAAATCAAACAGCGACTCGAAGGCTGGGCCGCTGAAATGCGGGATATCCAGCCGGATAATCGTGGAAGCGGGCTACACGATGAGCAGACCGGACTCGACGAGGTGGAAGCATGACTCGTCATTACGGCCGGTTTGAACTGGCGCTGATGCAGTGTCGGACAGCCCTCGCGGCCGATCCGATTCTGTGGCGCCACTGGCAGCGACTCAACGACACGGAGGGCTACCTATGAACCGGTGGTGTGGTCGCTGCGGATCGAAGCTCGTCACCGAGACGACACAGGGCGGTATCCCGCATCGCGTCTGCCCGACGTGCGGGGGAAACGATGCCTGAGACGACCGCAGTTGGCACCGCGCCGAACGTCGACATGAGCGCGGTCGACACGACGACGCCGTTCGAGCGCGACGTCGATAGCCACCGCGTGGTGTCGTGCTACTGCTGTCGCTGCGGGGAGACGGCAACGATCCTCGCCGAGCCGGGCCGGACCCACGAGTGGGAACACGCCCGGCGACACCCGACCCACGTCGTCGACTACTGGCGGGAAGACGAGTCATGAGCACCGACCAGCAGGAACTGGCGAGTGGTGTCGACGGGAAGCGGGTCGACTGCTGTCCCAACTGCGGGTCGACTCGGCAACTCTCTCGTCGCGTGCCGTCATCGCCGCTCTCGCCGCACGACGACTCGGCCGACAAGTATCGGTGTGGAGCGTGTCGGTGGACTGGCGACAGCCTCGACGAGCGACCAGCGCAGCAGAGTTCGGGGAACGTCCACGGGACTGCTGAGAAGCTGCTGAAAGCCAACGCGGAGGACTGGCCATGAGCGACGCGCCGGACCTCTCGCCACAGGAGGCAGTCGACCGCTGGCTCGATCGGGCCTCACTCGATCGGGCTGCCCAGACGATCGCGGGCTACCGGGGACAACTCCGGCACTTCGTTCGCTGGGCGAACAGCGAGGGCATCGACTCGGTTGCCCAGCTGGACCCGTGGGACATCGAGACCTTCGAGACCCACCGTCGCGGGAACGATCTCGCGGCGATCACGCTGCGGAACGAACTCGGGACGCTGCGGCAACTGCTCGACTACTGCGCCCGGATCGGCGTGGTCGACGATGAACTGCCGGAGTCGATAGAGTTGCCGAAGGTGTCGGCCGACGACCAGACCGACGAGACGATTCTGGAACCGCATCGTGCCAAATCGTTATTGGATGTCTACCGGAACGGTGACGAGGACTATCCACGCGGCCATGCCTTCCTCGAATTGGCGTGGTACACCGGGGCGCGGATGGGCGGACTGCGAGGCCTCGATCTCGGTGACGTCGACTTCCAGGAGGGATTTGTTCGCTTCCGGCATCGACCGGAGACAGGGACGCCGTTGAAGAACGCCTACGACGGCGAGCGCGTCGTCGGGATCAGCCAGCCAGTCGTTGATGCACTCACCGACTACGTTGCTGAGGACCGTCCCGATGTCACCGACGATCATGGTCGACAACCGCTGTTCGCCACGATGCACGGCCGGATTAGCCTGAACGTGCTACGGACGAGCTGTTACTACGCGACGATCCCGTGTCGGTTTCGATCCTGTCCGCACGGGAAGGACCGCGACAGTTGTGACTGGACGACTCAGGCAGATGCATCGAAGTGTCCGTCATCACGGTCGCCACACCAGATCCGCTCAGGATCGATTACGTGGCAGCTTGACCGCGGCCTGCGGGCCGACGTTGTGGCCGAACGAGTTAACGCGAGCGTCGAGATCATCGAACAGCACTACGATCAAGCATCGGATCTCGCGGCCTATGAGAGACGCCGTGAGAAGCATCTGAGCAAACTCGGATTTCAGACAGAAGATGACAACGAGGAGGAAACAGCATGATCCAAACCGACGAAACCTGCCCAAACCCATACTGCATTTGAAGAACGTCGTTCTTTTTACCCATCTTCGTTCAGTGCCCCAGAGAGGGCTGTAGCCCACATCGACAACACCGCAGTCCACGGTTTTCAGACGAATACGTCCGCGACTGATTATAGAACAGAAACATTCGAAAAACTGTATTACTATTCTCAATGGATTACCTGATGCTATATATAATAAAATTCATACTGTAAATAGGTTTAACTATGTCCTTCCTGTTGTCCTGATTGGATAGTTGTGATCCCGGTGACTACACTCATCGGGATCGCTTCCCTATCCAGTCCCCGCTGGCCCCCACTCCCTCCGCGTTCGGCCGCACTGCGCGGCCATTGGTCTCTCCGGCATCGGCCCCCTCCCCGGAGAGGCCATCCGTTTTGTGATTGAATTCCTCACAGACCACCCGAGCGACCGGTCGTCAGTTCGGGTCGACCCTGACCTCGTTGTGGCTGACGTGAAGGTATTTCAGAAGGTCGGCCGCGCCGGTGAGTTCGACGGTCGTTTCGGCCAGCGATGACTTGTACTCCAGATTGAAGTTCCCCTTCACGTCGAGACTGTTGGCGACGATCGAGCCGACGATGTCGACGGTGCCGCTGGTCTCGATATCGGCGTCGGGGGCGTAGACGATCGCCTCGATCCGGACGGTGCCGCCGCCGCTGGAGTCATCGAGGAATCCATTACCGATGAACAGCCGGTTCCGCGCGGGTTCGGCGTCGACACTGGCCGTTCCCAGATAGCCGTTGCCGTCGGCGTTGAACGAGTCGGCGACGTAGTACTCGACGTGGTGATCGGAGCTATCGGTCACCGTCACGTCGTTGTTCTGGATGTCGAACTCGCCGTCGACGATGATCGTCACGTTCCCACTGCTGGTGTCGATATCGAGGTCATCGGTGAGGACGAGATCACCGTCGATGTAGTAGGTGCCGGCATCGATCGACCCACCGGACGCAGAGAGACTACCGTTGCCGGTGCCGTCGGCTTCGGCGGTTGCGATCCGGTTGTCGATCAGTGGGTCGGCCGACCGGTGGGGGGTGAAGTCCTCGACCGGTTCGTCGATGTCGGCGCTGCCTTTCGCCTCGTAAAACGTCTCGACCGACAGCGCGTTGTCGAAGGTCTCGGTGTCGGGGACGACCAGCCGCGACACGACCGTTCGATTCGAGTGGTAGATCTCGGTCTCGCCCTCGGTGCGCTCGTCGAGGAACGCGTACCAGCCCTGATAGTAGTCGCTTTGGATCTCGATTTCGATCGTTCCCGACTCCAGCGGCGTCGACACCCCGGGGACGGCGTCTTCGGCCACCGTAACGGGCGTGATCCGGCCGTCGGGCCGGCCGCCGATGACACCCTCGCCGGTGACGTTGATGATCGGCAGCGTCAGGGTCGTCCCGCGGTAGTGGTACTCCGGCGGCGAGGTCATCCGGCTTGCGTTGCCCTGTTTCGTCCAGATCCCACCGCCCTGATAGGCGATCTCCCGGTCCTCGCCGACGTAGACGAGCGCCCCCATCGTGGTCCGGTTGTCGTTGAGCAGTTCCCGGTCGCTGCCGGTGGCGTTGTACACCCGTATCGACCCCGCGTCGGGGCGGACCGCCAGCGTCCCCTCCTGCATCGCCCCGAGGCTGAACCGCTGGGAGTCCGCATCGCCCAGCGCGACGAGGCTGATCTTCGAACTCATGTGTGCCATCCCGGTTTCGACGTTGGTCGACTCCGCATCCGAAATCAGATCGCCGACTGCCACCCCACCCAGCGCCAGCGAGGTGCCGATCACCGTCATCGACAACCCGAGAATCAGCACGGTTCCCAACACCTCCGACTGGCTCCGCTCGGCACGCCCGAACCGACGCGATCCGTCGACCCCCGTCGGTCCCTCGGGATGGCTGTCGCCCGACTCGCGGCGTGTCATCGTTGTTCGTAGCCACCCGGCGAGCCCGCGGGGTTCCATATCCGACAATTGGTCCCGTTCCTGATAAACACTCTCACAATCCGATCAGTCGGCCGGTATTCCGGTCGACCGGTCGACGGTGCCGAACGTATCGAGGGATTGATTCGTACGGAGCGGGCTCGGGATCGACGACGCGAGCCTATCGGATACGGTGACAACCACACAAATTGCCAATATTTTGATTGTTTCTGATGCGGTACTCACAGGAGGTATGGCCGAAAAGACACACCACGAAACCACGCTCTCACAGTCGGAAGCCGCGGCGTATCTCCAGACGCTCGGGAACGATCTCGCGGCGGAGTCCGGGTCCTGGCTCGTCCCAGTCGGGAACAAGGAGGTCACGGTGCACCCCGACACCCAGCTTGATCTGGAGGCGACCGTCGACGAACGCTCGCGGCTGCTCGGCGACGATATCACCGAAGTGACCGTTCAGTTACGCTGGACGGACCGCGAGGAGTCGGCGGGAGGCGAGGGGGAATGATCCTACAAGCGACCGCCGCAGGGTCGATCATCGTCCTGCTGGTCAACCTGCTTATCGGAACGGTCGCCATCTACGCCGGTGCGCGGCTCGTCATCGATGCCGACACTGGGGTGGGACGGGCGGCCGTCACGGCGCTGCTGGGCGCGCTTGCGTGGGCGCTGGTGAGCTTTTTCGTCGGCTGGATTCCCCTGCTCGGCCCGCTGCTCACGCTTTTGGCGTGGATCGGGATCATCAACTGGCAGTATCCCGATGGGTGGGGGTCGGCTGCCGGCATCGGGCTGGTCGCGTGGCTGATCTCGGTCGCCGCCCTCGTCGTGCTCAGCAGCGTCGGACTCGTCGGGATCGAGGCCCTCGGCGTGCCGGCCTAACGGCAGGCCGTTGCCCGCCTATGTGACGTGCTCGGCGAGGAACTCGACGATCGCCTGATAGGCCTCAATCCGGTTTCCCAGCTTGGTGATCCCGTGGCCCTCGTCGTCGAAGACGAGTTTCTCGACCGGCACCCCTTGCTCGCGGGCCTCGTCGGCGATCTGTTCGGCCTCGTCGACCGGCACCCGAGGGTCGTTTTCGCCGTGGAGGACGAACAGCGGCGCGTCGATCGCCGCCACCCTGTTGATCGGCGAAATCGACTCCAAAAAGTCCCGGTCCTCGTCGAGCGAGCCGTACTCGGCTTCCCGGAGTTCGCGCCGCCACTCACCGGTGTTTTCGAGGAACGTGACGAAGTTGGCGATGCCGACGATGTCGACGCCCGCCGCCCACAACTCAGGATACTCGGTCAGCGCCGCCAGTACCATGAAGCCGCCGTAAGAGCCACCCATGGCGACGATCCGGTCGGGGTCGACCGCGGGATGATCGTGGAGCCACTCGACGGCCGCTTTCAGATCCCTGACCGAATCCATCCGGTTTTCCACGTCGTCGAGGGCTGCATACGACTTGCCGTAGCCCGACGACCCCCGGACGTTCGGCTCGAAGACGGCATAGCCGTTGGCCAGCAGGTACTGTTTGACGCTGTTGAACGAGGGTCGGCGCTGTGATTCGGGGCCGCCGTGGATGTCGACGATCACGGGCGTCTCGCTCGTGCCGGTATCCGTTTCGGGGAGCGCGAAGAACGCCGGGATCTCCCGGCCGTCGAACGTCGGGTAGTGGACCAACTCGCTTTCGACGAACGTCTCGCGTGTGATCCCGGCGGTCGGCGCGTCGGTCCAGCGTTCGGTTTCGCCCGATCGGATGTCGACGACGTAGACGTTGGCGTTCTCGGTGTCGGCCGTCAGGGTGACCGCAAACCGGTCGCCGTCGGGGCCGAAGCTGACGCCGCCGGAGACGCCCCGCGGCAGGTCCGGATCGGGGAACGGATCGATCCGGTCGGGGGCAACGAGTTCGCCCGCGGTCCATTCCGTGTAGCCGTCGACGTTCCGCCCGTAGACGATCCGCCGGGACTCCTCGTCGACCGCCAGCCCGCCGACGTTCCACTCGTCGCCCGCGTGGTCCCGGCGCTCGGTGTCGACGATGGTGAACTCCCCGGCGTCGACCGCGAGCCGTTCGAGCCGGAGCGTGTCGGTTGCCCGGTCGGTGACGAGATAGACGTGCTCGCCGTCCGGCCCCCAGTTCGGGCTGTTGTACCGCACCCGTCCCTCGTGGGGTGTCAGGTGGTCGACCTCGCCGGACTCGACATCGAGGGTGTAGAGGTCGCCGTCGTACCCCGAGTAGGCCTGATGGACGAGCAGTTGGCTGTCGTCGGGACTCCACCCTGCAAGCGAGAGCCAGCCGTCGCCCTCGTAGACGCGTTCGGCCTCGTCGCCGGCCGCATCGCGGTCTTGGACGTAGACGTCGAAGACGGACTCATCGCGGCGGTTCGAGGCGAAGGCGAACTGCTCGCCGTCGTGGCTCCAGCCGCCCCACCGGTGTTTGGCGTCGGGATGCTGAGTGAGGTCCGTGATCGTCCCGTCGACGAGATCCAGTCGGTGGAACTGGGTCCGTTCGTTGCCGCCGGTGTCCGTGCCGAAGACGACTTCCTGCCGTTCGGGCGAGTAGTCGGCGAAGGTGACTCGCTCCTCGAAGAAGGTGTGCTGGTCGGGCCACGCGCCCGCTGCGGTGAGACTCCAGAGCTGTGGCGTCCCGGTCGTATCGAGGCGGAAGCAGAGCCGGTCGCCCTCGGGGCCGAAACTCGGCCCGTAGGCGCTCCGAACGTTGAGGTAGCGTTCGATCCCGTACATGGGCGTACGTCGCGGGCCGTCGACAAACCGTTTCGGGTTGGATCGCCGGGGTTTTTACTGCCCGCATCCCTCGCTCGGAACGATGCGTGTCGCGTTCGTCTCGCTGTATACGCTCCATACGCGTGACACGTATGTAACCCGCCGGCTGGCCCGGCTCTCCGGCCTGCTGGCCGAGCGCGGCCACGACGTCCACGTGCTTTGCGGGCGGTGGTGGGACGGCTCCCACCCGACCTTCGAGCAGGACGACATCACCTATCGGGCGGTCGACGGCGACTTCTCCTCGAAGCTGTTCGTCTCGAAGCTACCCTTCGCGCTCCGGCGGACCGATCCCGACGTCGTCCACGTCCCCAACAGCCCTGTCGGCCACGCCAGAGCGGCCAAAACCGCCTGTCGGCTCCTTCGAACGCCCGTCGTCGTCGACTGGTGGGCCGACCGCGTCGGCGAATCCGACAGCGACTACCGGAAACTCGCCCGGAGCGCCGACGCGCTCGTCGCGCCCTCCGAGACGGTCAAAACCGTCGTCCGGGGCCACGGCGCACCCGAGGACGCCGTTTCGGTGATCCCGCCGAGCATCGACTTCGAACTCGTCGAGTCGGCGACCCCCGACGACCAGGTCGACTACGTCTACAGCCGCCGACTCGACGCGGACGCCAACGTCGAGACGTTCCTGCTCGCGCTGGCCGAACTCCGCGAGCGGGAGTGGAACGCCGCCGTCATCGGCTCCGGCCCCGCCCTCGACGACGCCAAACGAACCGCGAGGGATCTCCGGATCGAGGATCGGGTCGCCTTCCCCGGCGAACTCCCGGAGGCCGAACGGGTCCCGATCCTCAAGGGAGCCCACGTCTTCGCCCAGACGGCCACTCACGAGCCGTTCGCCACCGAACTGCTGTGGGGGCTGGCCTGCGGCTGTGTCGGTATCGCCGAGTACCAGACCGACTCGGCGGCCCACGAACTTATCGAACGCAAATCTCGACTGCCCGACACCCGAGGGAGCATGGTCTCGTCGCCACAGGAACTGGCCGACGAGATCGTCGACGCCGAGCGGTTGGCACACCGAACGGTCAACGCGAACTACGACCGGTACGACCACGATCCGGTCACCGACTGCTACCTCGACCTCTACGAGGCCGTCGTCGACGACTACGGCTTCTTCTGAGCGCGCCGGCCGGTGCTGTAGTCTCTCACTACCCTCTCGATTCCGATCGGTAGTCGCCGACTACTACCCGGATACTGGTCGGTAGGAAGTTCCTACGGCTCATTCGTAGCGCTCGCGCTCGGCTTCGGCGACCGCGCCGCCGAAGACCGCACAGAACGTTCGGGCAACCGCTCCCATCTCGCGCATACACTGGCTGGTCGACGCATAGTCGAGCGCCTCGGCGACCGACGCCCACGGCTCCCCCTGCAGTACCTTGCGGATCAGGAGGTGAGCCTGTCGCTCGGTCAGTTCGTCGACCGGTCTCGACAGGGCCGCCAGCGAGAGCCTGCGGAACACCCCCGGTGCGGCCTCGTAGGTCCCCGGCCCGTAGCCGACGCCGGCGACGACCTGCCACTCCCGATCGGTGAGGTCGAGGTCGCCGCCCGTCGGCGGTCCGGCGGCCGCGAGGAGTTCACGGACGACGTCCGGGTCGACGTCCGAGAGGACATCACACAGCATGGGGCCGATCCGCTCGCGGAGCCGGGCGGTGTGGCGGTCGACGAGTTCGCGGCCCGCGGCCGAACTGGGCCGGAGCATGAGCGCCGAGTGCTCGCCGCTGCGGTCGTTGGCCGTGATCGAGAGGTGGACCGGCCGGTAGTCGTTGGCCCGCCAGAAGCCGACCAGCCGTGGGGTCGCCCCATAGCCGACGCCGAACCAGTCGACCGCGTCGGCGAACTCCGCATGACACCGCTCCAAGAGGTACGAACCGAGGCCTTTCGAGCGGGCGGCGTGGTGGGTGGCGATCCGCATCACCCGGTAGCCGACCAGTCCGGCGGCGGCCTCGTCCCGGAGTTGGCTGGTCAACACGTCCGGCAGCATGTTGCCGCGGACGCGCTGGCCCTCGTAGATCGACGCCCGGAGGTCGGCGTCCAGTCCTCCCTCGCGGGCGAGGACGGCCACCGAGACGACGTGGCCGGAGACTTCGAGCGCGCACACTTCCAGATTGGGAGCGTCCAGCAGCCGGACTAAATCGGTCGGTTCGGTCCGGTAGTGAGCGACTACTAACAAGCCGAAGACCGACCGGAGGAGCTGTTCGTCGCCCGCGAGCTCGTCTTGGGTGAGTCGGCGGTAGTCGACGCGTTCGGGAGTCGCCCCCGCGACCAGTTGGTCGACCGGCGGGGCGGCATCCAGCAGCAGCGTCCGGAACAACCACGACTCGACGGGGTCGCCGCGGGCGTACCGGATCGGCTCGGCGAGTTCGACGGTCTCGATGCGGTGGTGGCTCTCGGCCAGCCGGTCGCGGAACCGGACGTCGAACCCCCGACCCGTCCCCTCGTAGCCGTGGACGGTCGTACAGAACGCCGCCGCCGGAGCCGCCAGTAGCGATTCGAGGCGGTCGACCGGGATCGCGGCAGCCTCGTCGGCGATGACGACGTCGACCGTCTCTGCGAGCGGCGTTGCTTCCGGCGGAGTGCGGAACCTGATCCGACCGCCTGTCGAGGCGGTGAGCCGCGGGGAGTCGGTGTTCGCGGCCGTCGACAGCACGTCGAGCCGGTCGAGGAGCCGCTCGGCACGGGTGAAGATCGGCGCGGCGTTGTCGAAGGCGGGAGCGGTCACGAGCACGTCGCGGCCCGCGGCCGCAAGCGAGCCAGCAGCCAGCCCCGCCGCGCTGGATTTCCCGCGTCCCCGATCGGCTTCGAGCACGACGGCGTGGTCCGGCTCCGAGAGCGCCGACAGGTGGGCGACGGCGCGGGCTTGGTCGTCGGTCAGGCAGGCCGCGAACGCGGCGGTCGGAAACGGCGTTTCGCGCCGGTCGACCGACCGGCGGCTCGCCCCCTCCGGCCGATCAGCCGGCGGCTGTGTGAGCCCGTCGCGGTCGACGGTGATCGACACCGCGTCGGCGTCGTCGTCGGCTTCGAGTTCGGCGATGGCGACGCCCGGATGGGTCGAGAGCGTCTCGACCAGTCGGTGGCGAAACCGGTTGCCGACCGCCGAGCGGTCGAACGGCGGGACGGCGACCCGGTCGACAAGCGCCTCCAGCCGGGTGGGAATCTCGGCCAGCGGCGGCGTGAGCAAGACGAGCAGGCCGCCGCCGTCGACCGCGCCCGCGACTTGACCGAGCGTGTTCGCCGAAAAGTCCGCGTGGCAGTCGAGGACGACGATCTCGCGAGTGGTGCCGAGGAGATCACCGGCACCGGTCGGCGGCAGTCGGTGAAACCGGAACCCCTCGCGTGTGGTGACGAAACTCACGTCCTCCGGATCGACGGCGGTCGATTCGACGACACTGTAGGCGGCGTCGATACCCGCTTGCCGCGGACCAGCCAACACCAGCAGCCGACGTTCGTTGGCTCGGCAGGCCTCCGCACGAAGGTCGCCGGCGAGTTCGGCGAGAGTCATGCGGGAGGTTTCGATGGCCGACGCAAGGCTCTTTCCCTGTCGACCCTCCCACGCAGTGGCTCTGTACCACCTCCTGTAGCCGATCCGACAGCGTCTCGCCGGTCACGTATTAGTATACTGGTATAAAGCGCGTGTTTGGCGGTGATGGTCTCGAAGGATTGGAGCTATGAGTGGCCCAAACGCCTTTTCGGCTGGGCGTGGCCCAATACAGTAGATTGACAAATGTCTTATACGTACATCAGACGACTGCGCCGCGCAGCACCGACACCCGTTTTGAGCGCTCCGCGTGCTGGGTTCGCCGACACGAGTGGCAGCCGTGCGGACGGTGCGCAGTCGACCGCGGCTGGTGAGGGGACCGTCGACCGTCGACTGCTCACTGATGGCGGCGAGGAGCGTTCCGAATCCGAGGCCGAGGGTAGTGAGGGCGGCGACGAGGAGATGCAACAATCCGAACAGGGAGACGCCGGCGAGGAGCAGTCCGAGGTCGAAGGCGACGAGGGAGGGGGCAGCGATACCGAGATGGCACCCCCCGAACCGAAGGGCGAAGCCGGTGTCGAAGAGGCTGAGGCGGAAGCCACCGAGGAAGAAGAGGCCGAAGAAGCAGCACCCGAGGAGGCGGAAGCCGAACGACCAGCGGCCGAGGAGGAAGCCCCCGAGGAGGCCGAGGAAGGAGAGACAGTCGACGTCCCCCAGAGCGATGTCGAAAGCGTGGGCGCGACGGACGACGAGAGTACGACGGTCCTGTTTCTCGATCTCTACGGGTTGGACCTCGACCTGCTCGGGCTCGAAATCGAACTCCATCAGCTCGTGTTGGACGTGTTTGCGACCGAGGGTGACGGGAACCTGTTGGGGAACCTGCTGTCGGCGGTCGCCGGGCTCACCGACCCCGGTGGGCTGTCGGATCTGTTCCCCGAGGCCTCGGATCTGCTTCCCGAGGGTGGCCTCTCGGGGCTGCTCCCCGGTGGCGGCTCGATCAAGAACGCCCTCGGTCTCGGCGGGGGAGAAGACGACGGGGAGGGAGCGGAGTCCGGCGGATTCGTTTCCTCGGCAGCCAGCAGCCTCCGGGAGTCGGTTCCCAGCGTACCGATCAAACAGCTCCTGATCGAGGTGATCGCCGGGGTCATCAAACAGTTGCTCGAATCACCCGAGAAGGAGGCCGAGGACGCCTCCGGTGAGGGGACATGAGCGAGACCAACGGGCGGATCGACTACCGTCGACTGGTCCGGGATATCGATTACGCCAGCGCCGTCGAGGGCACCCGCTTCGAGCAGTACACCGGCGACACCGAGGGCGGTCTCGGCAGCGTCTTGGGTGGCTGGCTCGGGGCCATCCTCGGCCGGTTCGTCGGCATGGCACTGGGGCAGGTGGCCCAAGAACTGCTGGTCGACGAACTGTTCGGCGGTGAGGAAGACACAGAGCCCGCTGTGGAGGCGGAAGGCGGCGAGACTGGGGCGGGCGAGACAGCCGACGAGGGAGGCGACACGTCGGTCGACAGCGATGCGGACTCCCCGGAGGCGGATGCGGAATGAGCGGGTCCGACACGCTCGAACTGATCGAGGAGAACCTTCCGGAGGGGTTTCGAGACGACCTCCGGGAAAGCGACCTCGGCACGCAGGTCGGTGGGAGCTACGGTGAGCAGGCGGGCCGTCAGCTCGGCCAGCAGATCGGCACGACGGTCGAACGACGGTTTCGATCTAGACTCGATGCTGGCACAACAGTCTGGCGGGCACTCGTCGCTGCGTTTGAGGCCCTTCCGGCGGCGATACTCCACGCGCTACGTGAGAACGCCTCTCCCCGCAGGGCCGTCTCGAACCTCAAATCACAGCTCGAAACCGAAGCGAAATCGCTCGTCAGTAACGCGGAAGCCGAGGCCAGTGGGGCCGCGACGGGGGCCGCCGACGCGTCGACCGAGAGAGCTGACTCGGTGCCCGGACTGCCGGACAACGTCTCGAAGCTTCGTGAGGAGACGATCCGTGACCTGCTGGGGGTGATGTCGTACCGCGAGCTACAGTCGACCGCCAAGGAACTCGGCGTCACAGCCAACCGGAGCCGCGAGGCGATCGTCGAGGACGTCGTCGAGCAGGTCTCGGGCGGTGACGACGCGGAACACAAGGCGGCCGAGGGGGACGCCGAGTCCTGAGATGGGAGCCAACACCCAACAGCAGGTCGACGCACTGCTGGCCGACCTCGCTGCGACGGTCGACCCCGAGCAGCCGACCGGCGACGCTGACCCATCCGACCCGGAGGAAATCGGTGGGATTGCCGACCGGGCCGACGAACTCCTGTCGTCGACCGCGCTCTCGGCCGTTGCGGCTGCGACGGGGCTCGGCGACGGGACCGACCCCTCGTCGTCGGTGCCGAAAGCCATCGCCACGGGCGATCCGAAGGACGTTGCGGCGCTCCGGGCGCTGCTCACGCTGGCGAAGCTGTCGACTGCTGACGACGACCGGGCCGACGAACTCGTCTCGGAACTGGCGTCGCTCGTCGAGACCGCACAGCTTTCCCCGGCCGAGGAGCGGACCAACGACGCTGCGGCTACGGTAGATGCTGAGACAATTGACGCTGCTGAGACAGCCGACGGTACAGCGGCCGACGAGGAGTCATCTCTCCGAGAGCGGCTGCAGTCACAGCTCGACGAGACCCAAGCCCTCTTCGACGGACTGCCAGCAGATGGGCTTACCGAGGGAAGCGACGGGGCCGATTCCGGTACGGAACCGGGCGGTGACGACGCGGAGCCGGGTACCGAGACGGAGGACCAAGCGGTCGACCAGTCGACCCGGTCCCGCGATGGCACGCGGTGGCGGCCCGGCGGCGGACAGCGATCGATCCATTCGACGGTTCCGGGAGCCGGTCGACGGGATATCGGCCGCCGCCCCGGTCGGTTGTCGACGATGCGTGGGTCGACGGTCTCGAACCGGTAGCCGTCTCACTGCTGGCTGGGGCCGGTGTCGCCCCGTCGGTACTTTTCGAGCCGCCGGTAGCCGATGACCTCGCCGCTTTCGTCGAGTTCGATCTCGTACTGGCCGAGGATGTCCTGTGTGTCGGGCACCGATCGGCGCTCGATGATCTCGACGACTGCGCGCCACGAGTCGTCGGTCCGTGAGACCTCGACGATCCCATCGAGACTGCGGCCGATCACGTCGGTCGACAGCTCGATCACCTGATTCCTGACCTCGATGATGCTCGCCGTGTCGCCCTCGCCATCCGGTGAGGACGCCGATTCGCCGTCCGCTCCGGCACGCTCGGCGTCGCGCTTCTCGTCCGGTCGGGGTTCGACACCGACATCGCCTGTCTGTTCGGCGACCGCCTCCTCGTCGGCGTCGGCCTGCGCGGGCTCCGAAGGCGTCGCCTCGTGTTCCTCGCTTTCGTCGTGTGCTCGGGCTTCCTGCGCGTGGGTATCCTCGCCGGTGTCAGTCGACTCGGACGCCGAGTCGGGCTCGGACGTCGGCTCCGACTCGACTTCGCTCGTCTCCTCGGGGTGGTCCCGTTCGGCGGCCTGCTCGGTCTCGGAGCCGCCATCCGTGCGTACGACTCTCCTGTTGGTCGTGTTCGGTTCCTCGGTGTCGTTGCCTCCGGTCTCGTGTACCATGGTGAGTGTCCAAAATATCAAGACAGTGGTCGTCGGTGGCTGGACAGACTGTCTCGGATCCCCTCGATCGGTCGGCGGACTACGTTGCCTCGGGGTACTGTGCCTGCGTCGCGGGCGTCCGGCGGATTTCGAGGTTCTCCAGATCCTCCAGACTCCCCTCCTCGGTCACCTCTTCGATCTTCGATATCTCGGCGGCGTAGTGGAGGAACGTGTCGACCGAGGCCACCACGACCCGCGCCTCGATGGTGAGGATCTCGATCCCGACGACCGAAATCCGCGCCCAGATGTCGATGACGACTCCCTTGTCGAGGATGCGGTCGAGCACGTCCGCCAGACTGTCCGCACCGGGTCGGTCTGATGCCATGCTAGTGGCCTCTCCTGTCAGCTATTTAGGCATCGTGGCCGTAAATACCGAATATTCGGGTTAAATCCATCTATGGCCCGAAAAACACGGATATAGACTATTCAAATGGATCGTCTGTAACTAATTCGTACCATTTCGCCGTCACTATTTAGCACGTCGGCGTGGTACGGTTTCCAATCCGATGAGATACGAATCGCCCACCCCGGAACCCGTGTTGGACTGCCGACTGATCACCCGGGCAGCCGGTCGGACGTCGGGATGAGTTCGAACCGCTACACCTACGGCGTCATCGAGCAGGCACCGCTCGATATCGACGTGACGGGCGTCGACGGCGCGCCGATCGACACCGTCGACTACCGGTCGCTGTCGGCGGTCGTCAGCGAGATCGGAACGATCGAGCCCGAGCGAACCGACGAGAACGCCGCCGCCCACGACGAGGTCCTGCGTGCGGTCCTCCAGTCGGACGGCGGCCGGACGATCATCCCGATGCGGTTCGGAATGGTATTCAAAACCGAGAACGCACTCAAAAACGTCCTCCGCAACGGGCGCGTCGCGTTCCGGCGGTCGCTCAACGATCTCGACGGGATGGTCGAACTGGGGGTCAAACTCGTCGCCAAGGAGGGATCGACCGTCGACCGTCGCGCGGTCGTCGAGGACGTGGCCACACGACTCCGCGCGGTCGCCGACACCGAAGCGGGCAACGATCTCTACAGCGACCGGCTGGTGTTCAACCGGGCGTATCTCGTCGACCGCGCCGATCAGCCCGCCTTCGAGGAGACGGTCGCGGCGATTCGAGACGCCTACGACGACTCGCTGCTCGTCCAGTACAACGGGCCGTGGGCCCCCTACAACTTCGTCGACATCGAGATCGGCGCGGAGGGTCGCTGATGTTCGTCATAGACGACCTGCTGATCAACCCCGTCGTTTCGATCCTCGAAGGGATTCATTCGATGGCGATCAGCGAGCTGTACGACACCACCGAGATCAAAAACGAGATCAAGGAAAACAGACTGCTGTACGAACTCGGCGAGCGGTCGGAAGCCGAGTACGAACGGCGGAACGGGGAACTCGAAGCACAGCTCGAAATCGCGCGTGAAGCACACGAACAGACACGCGGTAAAGTCGAGGTCATGCGATGACAGATACACACCCACCACCTGACGACCGAGATACCGATCAGCCCCGATCAGATGACTCTCACTCCGGAGGGGGCGGTATCTCGGGACTGCTCAGACAGCTTCTGGACACGCTCCAGCGACTCGACGAGTCCGGCCGCTCGGTCGAGCGTGGTCGAGGTCGTCGACGGGCCGGCGAGACGGCGTTCGAATACGAGTACAGTGTCAATATCGGGCTCGGCGGGGATGACACGGCCGACAGCGCCGAGCCGGACCACCCGGTTCGTGTTCAAGAGACACTCGACGGCGCGAGTGTCACAGTCGACCTCCCGGCGGTCGACCCCGAGACGCTCCGGGCCGGTGTGGACGGTCGACGGCTCGTGGTGGCGGCCGACGACGAGCGGCTGGCGCGGGTCACGCTTCCTAAGGCGGACTATACGGTCCGAACTGCCACCTACAACAACGGGGTCTTGGAGATCCGGCTGGCAGGCGGCGATTCGGAGGTGACAGTCGATGACTGACTCCGAGGAGGGGCTGCTCGACGTGGAGGCCGTCGACGATCTCGGCCTCGACGACGTCGACAGCATCGAAGCGCTCGATACGGACGCCCTCCCGAATGCCAGTGAGCTCGATCTCACACAGCTCGGTCCGCTTGCCGAGTTGGCGATCTCGGTACTCGAATCGGTGACGGAGGGCGAGGACGACCCGGCGGCGGGGAAGCTACAGGCCCTCTTGCACCTCGTCTCTCTCATTCAGGGCGTTCTCGAGACGACCGATACCGACGAACTGCTCGCTACGCTCGACCTCGACGAACTCGACGAGGTTGTCGACCTCGACTCGCTGCCCGAGGCGCTCGAATCCGGCGAGATCGGCGATGCGGTCGAACTCGAGAACCTGCGCAAGCTCATCGAGTTCGGTCAGCTCTGGCAGACGGTCGACCTCACCGAACTCGTCGGGTCGAAAGACGAGATCCGCGAGACCGTCGACTCACTCGCCGGCGACGATGGCAACGGCGACAGAGGGCTGCTCGACGGGCTGGAGATGCAAGATCTCACCGGTGGCGGCGACAGCGAGATCGCCGACGGGCTGACCGACCCCGAGATGATGCAGGCAGCGACACAGGCCCAACTCGAACGGGAAATCGAGGGGTTTCGGGAGCGGTTAGTCGAAACCCACGCCCGCCTCGACGAGCTTCGTGACGCGAACGAACGGCGGTTTGCCGGCGCCGACCAGCCGAGTTCGCGGAATCCTACGGCCGTCTCGACGCTGACGACCCACACCGGTCCGCCGAGCGACGCCTCACAGGTCTCGACGGTGCCACGGGGCGTGCGCCACTCGACGGGACCGAGCCGCCGCCGGATCTACGGTCGACGGTTCGACACACTCATAGCAGAAACACAGGCCACCGACGCCGAGGCCGACGAACAACCGGTCGACAACGAGGAACCGAGCGACAACGCGGCTGATGAGAGGGGTGAGGATCGATGAGCGGCGCTGGCCCGATGCGGAAGAAGGACTCACTCGCCGATGTCGTCGAGATGCTGCTGGACAAGGGGATCGTCGTCAACGCCGACATCATCGTCACCATCGGCGAGACCGAACTGCTGGGCATCCATCTCCGGGCGGCGATCGCCTCCTTCGAGACGGCCGCCGAGTACGGCTTGGAGTTCCCAGACGGCACCGACACCGACCGGATCGAGGAGATCACGGGTCGACGGAACAGTCTCGAAACGATCCGGGCGACCAGCGGCGAGCCGGACATCGTCGACGAGTCCGACGAAACGGCGACGTGGACCGTCCGCCCGCCGGTGGTCGTCCGCGAAGACGCCGCCGCAACGCGGCCACCGGACGACGAATCGGACGCGACGGCTGCCGAGGCCACTGATGCGGGCGAATCGTCGTCCGAGGATGACGCCGAGACAGCCACAACGGAGGAATCGGATGGAAGCGATTAATCTCGACGGCGACGAGGCGAGCGACGGACTGTTGGCGCTGGTGATCGCGGTCGTCGAACTCCTGATCGAGGCGCTCGAAGGCGAGGCGATCCGCCGGATGGAGTCGGGGTCGCTGACTGACGAGGAGATCGAGCGACTCGGCAGCCAACTCGCGGCGCTCCACGAGGAGGTCGACCGGCTGAAAGCCGACACCGAACTCGAAGACGACGTCTCACAGCTCCGAACCAGCCTCTCGGATCTCGTCGAGGACGCCATCGAGCGCGTCGACGACGAGCCACACCCCGGATTCGCGTTTCTCGACGACGCGAACACGCCGTCGCCGGAGCACTCCGAGCCGCCGGATCAGCCGGCCCAACCCGACCAATCACCGACCTCGTCGGAGGGCGAGGAATGACCGAAATCGACCAGGGACGGTATCTCTACTGTCTGGTTTATCTCCCGTCGGCGGATTACGTCGCCGACCCCGACTGGTCGACCGAGGGCATCGCGGACGAACCGGTCTCGGTCGTCACCGCCGGAGACGTGGGTGCGGTCGTCCACGCCTGTGATTCGCTGTACGATACCGACGACCCCCAGACGATCCAGCAGTGGCTGTTGAGCCATCAGCGGGTCGTCGACGAGGCGAGCGAGGCCTTCGGGACGCCGATCCCGTTCCAGTTCGATACGATCCTGACCGGCGGCGACGAGGCGCTGGCCGACTGGTTGGAGACCGAGTCCGACCGGCTCGAACCCGAACTCTCGGCACTGGCTGGCCACCGGGAGTATCGCGTGGAGATCACCCATCACGAAGACGCTCGCTCGGAGATCACCGCGGCCGACGAAGCGTTGTCGACGCTCCGCCAGCGGATCGACGACGCCGACTCGGGGACCGCCTATCTGCTCGAACAGCAGTACGAAACGGAGATCACCAAACGGCTCCGCCAGCACCGACGGCAGCAAGCCCGGTCGATTGCGGATCGGATCGCCCCTCACGTCGCAGCGCTCGAATCGCTCGGCACCCGCCGATCGACGGGCGTCGACATCGATACCGGCCGCGAGGACGAGCCCGAACCGATCGCCCGGTTAGCCGTGCTGGCGACCGACGAGGGAGCCGACGCGCTGGGCGAGGAACTCGACTCGGTTGCCGCCGAGCCGGGTGTCGAAGTACGGTTTACCGGGCCGTGGCCGCCGTACACGTTCGCCCCGACAATCGACAGTCAGGGAGGAGGGGATGGAGCCGACCGCTGACTCCGAGGACGTGATCGTCGACCTGCTGGACGTGCTGCTCGAAAAGGGGGTCGTCCTCGAAGCCGACGTCGTCATCGGGGTCGCCGATATTCCGCTGGTGGGGATCAAACTGCGGGCCGCGATCGCGGGGCTGACGACGATGCGTGAGTACGGCATGTTCGAGGAGTGGGACCTCCAGCAGCGCCGTCAGCGACGGTCGCACCAACCCATGCCGGGTGGCTCGATGACCGGTCGACCGAACCCACGGCGACCGCGTGATCCCGAGACGGAGCCGACTGTGGCCAGCGGTCGACCCGCCGAGAGTAGCCGTCCCGACGGGTCGGCCCGCCCGCGCCACCGTGATCGGCCGGCCGAAACCCGTCGACCGGCTGGCCAGTCGGAGGACGCGCCCGTATCCGAAACCGACGGTGAGGCGCGGGCGGAGACGCCCGAAGAGGAGTAGCAGCCGCCGAGCATGCCGGCTCGGCCGGTGGTCGGCAATCGGCGTCGACGGCGGCGGCTCTGCACGTAAAATACGGAGTGGGACTGCCGAGAGTCGAACTCAGGTCCTACGGACCCCATCCGCAGAGGATACCACTACCCCACAGTCCCGCAGTTCGAAGCATGCGAGTGAATCGTTTAAGCCCTTCGTTTCTCCGACCCGCCTCTGTCGTGCGATCTCTCGCCGTGAGACGGGGCTACGCGAACCACTCACACAGCGTCTCGTGGGCCCCGATCACCATCGAGGGCACGACGATCATAAACAGGTGTTCTTCGATGGGGATTTCGGCCACGTCGACGCCCGTCCGGAGGGGGATTTCGAAGACGCCGGCTTCCAGCGTGTACCGGTCCCAGAGGTATCCCAGCGGATACAGCGCGAGGATCGTCCGGGCGGCCCGCCGCTCGGCACCGCTCCGCCGGAGCAGCGCCGCCGCCACCACTCCCCAGCACAGTTCGGTCACGAGGTAGGTGTACCGACCCAACACCGAGATGTCGACCATACCTCGTCACGACAGCACAGCAACAAAAATCCGCCGGCGGTTACTTCCCTTTCGGCCGCTCGGTCCAGAGTTCGGACTCGAAGATCAGCTTCGTCGGCGTGGTCGTTCGGCGCTCGGTGTCCGTGTCGGTCGGCTCGGGTCGTCGGTCGGAGGCCATCTTGTATGTTATTGCCACACATGGATATATAATTCTTTGTGTGGCATGAAAACAGGTATCTCAACTGTCATTCGAGCGGTTGGAGCCACGCTGCGACCACGAGAACGGCCAAAAAGAGGTACGATCCTCGGATCAACAGCATCGTCGCGTGTTTCGCGTCGGCCCGCCGAGCGACCGCCAGCACACCCCCGAAGACCGCCGACGCGCCCGCGGCCATCAGGGGGAAGACGCCGATGACCGCCAGCAGGACGACGGCAGCCATCCCCGCGACCATCAGCAGATGGGCGAATCGCCTCGCCTGCCGGCGGCCGAGGACCACCGCCACGGTCCGCTTGCCGATCGACCGGTCGTAGGCGTAGTCGGTGGCGTCGTCGACCGTCTTGATCCCACAGAGGATCGTCGTGAAGACGACCGCGTAAGCGACGACCGGCACCGTCAGCGTCGACGTCTGCACGTAAAAGCCGCCGAGCAGCGCGATCCCGATCCCTGCGGGGTAGCCCGCGGTCGCGCCGACCGGGTGGAGATCCAACTGCGGGGCATGCAGGTAGCCGATCACCCATCCCGGTAGGGTGAGCAGTGCGGCGACGGGGTCGACCAACACGCCGAGGGTGAGACAACCGCCAAAGAAGGCCGCGGAGGCTCCGGCGAGGCCGACCCGGCAGCCGCGGGCCGACAGCGGATGGTCGTCGTCCTCCTCCCGGAGGTAGAAGTCGACGTAGCCGTCTTTCAGGTGGGCGACGTACAGCGCACAGAACGCCGTCGCCATATGGAGGATCGCAAGCGGGACCGCGAAGTCGACCGCCAGCACGGCCCCGAACGCCGAGGCGGCCACCGGCGGCAGCATGAAGACGGGATGGATCTGGGAGCCGAAGGCTTCGAGGGCCGCAGTCGGCCCCTCACCGTGGCGGGCGAGCGACATGTGACTCCCTGACGACACGTTCCGCAAAGAGTGTTCCCCCGCTGACGGCGATGAAAACTCAGACCAACACGCGTTCGAGGTCGACGACAGTTCCGCTGTCGGCGTCGGGATCGCCGGTCATCGTCCCGAGACAGACCGCACTCCCGTCGGGCGTGTAGCAGGCGACGAGCGCGCCGTCGTCCGCATCGTCGGCGTCGATCACTCCCGGCGCGTACACCGGCGCACCGGTGGCGACCTGCCGGGCCGCCGAGGGGGCGATCTCGACGCGTGGGAGGTGGGTCAGCGCACGCTCGGCGGGCTGGACAATCTCCCGCAGGGATCCCTCGTCGCCCTCGCGGGCGAATTTGAGGGCGTCGACGAACGTCTGGAGGTTCACCAGCGAGGTGTCGTCGAAGGGGTCGGTCGCTGTGCGGCGGAGGTGGCCCATGTGTGCGCCCGTGCCGAGGGCCAACCCGAGGTCGTGACAGAGTTTGCGGACGTAGGTCCCGCTTTCACACTGGATCCGGATGAGGGCTTGGCGCTCGCTTTGATCGAGCAGTTCCAGTTCGTGGATCTCCCGGACGCGGAGCCGTCGGCTCACAGCGCTCTTCCGGGGCGGTTTCTGGTAGAGCGGGGCCTCGAACTCCGCGAGCACCGATTCGAGGTTCGTGGGCGCGGGGCCGTGGAGTTCGAGCACGGCGACGTACTCCTTGCGGCCTTCGAGGAACACCTGCGCCATCCGTGTGGCCTCGCCCAGCAGCATCGGGAGACACCCCGTGACTTTGGGGTCGAGGGTGCCGGCGTGGGCCGCGCGGTCGACGGTCGGCCCCTCGGGAGCCAGATCGGTCGCGGCGTCGGCCGCCAGATCCCGGACCCAGCCGGCGACCTGATGGGCCGAGGGGCCGGCGGGCTTGTCGAGGTTGACGACGCCGAAGGCGAGCAGTTCGGCGGCCGAGCGATCCTCGGGCGGGGCGCGGAGGGGGTCAGTCATCGTCCCGTGTCATTAGAACTCGTAGACGACGTCTTCGACGGGTGCTTTCCCCTCGTCGACGGCGGGATCGTAGGCCTCGACGGCGGTCGCCAAGACGTGCTGCATCGATTCGGGCCCCCACCGGGCCGTGTTGAACGTCAGATCGTATATCGTGAGATCGGCGATCTCGATGTTGTAGTACTCCTCGTACCGAAGTGACTCGCTGTCCTCACGGCGCGAGGTCTCCCGCCGGGCGACGTCGACCGGTTTCCCTTCGCGGTCGGCAATCCGCTCGGCGCGGACCTCTTGGGGGGCGTCGAGCCAGATCTTGATGTCGGCGTGGTCGGCCGCCAGCCACCCTGCAAGACGGGACTCCAGCAACACGTCGTCGCGGTCGACGGCGATATCGCGGAGCCGGCGGTCGAGATCCCGGTCGATCTGGTCGTCCTCCTCGGCCAACTCGTTGAACTCGACGGGCGAGAGCCCACGCTCGGCGGCCAACTCCCGGAAGATGTCGCCGCCGCTGACGTGGTCGAGATCGAACCGATCGGCCAGCGCCGCGGCATTGGTGCTCTTGCCGCTGCCGGGCGGCCCAGAGACGGTAAGTAACATACCCACTCTCTCGGGGTCCGGCTAAAAGAGATTGTCCTTCCGTCCGACTGTGGGCTGGGCTCCCGTCGCATACCGCACGGGAGTCGACGAAGAGATCAGGAGAGCTGGGCGGCGATATCGGCCTCGGTGATGATCCCGACGGTGCTGCCGCCCTCGGTGACCATCACCGCCTTGTAGTGTTCCAGCAGGTTCCGTATCTCGTCGACGGTCGCGTCGGTCGCTACCGTCGGGAACGACTCGCTCATCACCTCGCTGACCGGGTGGTCGCTGACGTCCTCGCCGGCCCGAACCACGTCGCCCTGACTGATCGAGCCGACCGGAATCCCGTTCTGCAACACCGCCAACTGCGAGTAGGCCTCGGCCTCCATCGTCTCGACGGCCTCCCGGACCGAGTCGTCGGGCGCGACGCTGACGACCGACTCGTGCATCAGATCCGCCGCCCGCACTACCTCGCCTTCGGCCTCGTCTAAGGCGTTGACGATCCGCCGGAGCGTCGACAGCCGGGGGTCGACGTCGCCGCCCTCGATCCGGGCGATCAGCGGCTGGGAGACGCCCGCGGCCTCCGCGAGCGAACTCTGGGTCAACCCGAGGGCGGTCCGCCGCTCCCTGAGATCCTGTGGCGTCGGCAGTTCCATACCGGCAATAACTCAGGGTTATTTGAAAAGCTTTCGTCGGGCGCGCGGATTACTCGGCGTCGTCTTCTTCGGTCTCGACGACGTCGATCACCGACAGCGGGACGTCACGGAGCGCGCCGCCGACCTCGCTTTTGGCGATCCGGGAGGCGTGCTCGACGCTGTCGGCGTTGAAGATGTCGATCTCCAACAACAGCCCGACGAGGGCTGTGTCGGCGGCGATAAACGCCGAGTCGAACGGCTCGCCGCAGGCCGGACAGCCGGTGACGCCGACCTCGACGTCGACGTACTCCTTGCCCTCCTGATTGAGCCGCTTGCCCGCCGAACTGACCGCGACCCCGATCGCATCGTCGACGTCCTCGACATCACGAACCAACCACGCCGCCTCCATCGCAACGAGATAGTTACTCATTACCCGACCGACGGGCCGGAGGGTTTCGTGTCTTGTGGTTCAGCCGCGCCGATCGTAGGTGCCGTGGCACCACCCGCCACAAATAGGCGCAAGGCAGCGGCTGGATTCTCATAAGTTATGACAATCTCTCCGATTGGCCACCCTGTTTACCGCCCACGCTACCGTCGACACCCACCCCATTTGGATTCGATCCAACTACAGTTTAATCGCATGACAGCGCCGGGTTCGTCGGTTCCGCCGTCGGAGAAGGTTTATATACTACTACACGAGCAGGAGAGGTACGGATATGATCGAATCGGTTACGCGGCTCACCGTGTTCGCCCTGTACCAGTTTACCGTCCTGCTCGGGATCCTCCTGCTGCCGGTCGCGCTTGCGGCCCGCCGGATCGGAATCACCCTGCCGGTCGACGACCTCATCGAGCGGCTGGATTCGGCCTACGACCGAACGGCTGCCTAACAGTCCACCAATTACTATACTGCTGGTCGCCCTACAAGGGGTATGAAACTCCGGACGCTGTTCGGCTCGGCGATCGCCGGGCTCGGTGGGATCGTCGCGGTCAACCGCCGGCTACGGTCGACGGCCGACCTCCCGCCGGCCCTCGACGGTCGCCAAGAGACCTTCCGATGGCGTGGCCTCGACGTCGCCTACACCGAAGCCGGCGACGCCGAGGCCCCCGATCTCGTCTTGCTCCACGGCATCAACGCCGCCGGTTCCAGCGGCGAGTTCCGCGAGATTTTCGACGCACTGGCCGACGACTACCACGTCATCGCCCCCGATCTCCCCGGCTTCGGCCGGTCGGATCGCCCGCCGCTGTCTTACTCGTCGACCCTCTATACGGAGTTCGTCGACGACTTCCTCGCGGAGTTCGATTCGCCCGCGGTCGTCGCCTCCTCGCTGACCGCCGCCTACACGCTGGGCGCGCTTACCGAGGCGGGGGCCGACCACGCCGTCAGCGACCTCCTCCTCATCTGTCCGACCGCCATCGGTGGCCCCCAGCCGCCGAAGGGGTGGCTCCGGGAGTTGATTCGGGCTCCCGTTGTCGGCGAGGCTTTCTTCAACCTCATCGCCTCGAAACCCTCGATCCGATACTTCAACGCCGACCACGGCTACTACGATCCGACCAACGTGACCGAAGAGTGGCAGGACTACGAGTGGGAGACTGCCCACCAGCCGAACGCCCGGTTCGCCCCGGCGTCGTTCATCAGTGGCTACCTCAACAGCGACGTCGACCTCGCCGACGCCATCCGGAGCCTCGAGGCCCCCACGACGATCCTCTGGGGCCGGGATGCCGACATCACACCGCTGTCGGACGGTCGGGAGTTGGCCGACGAAGCCGACGCGACGCTGGTCGTCTTCGACCGGGCACTCCTCCTCCCGCACGTCGAGTTTCCCGCGGAGTTCCTTGAGGTGGTCAACGACCGGCTCGACGCCGATGCGACCACCGAACGGCCCGCCGACTGATCAGGCCGGCCGGAAGACCACGAGTCGGTCGTCGGTCGTCTCGCGCGTTTCGACAGTGACACCGACCTCGTCGCCGACAGCGACCGATTCGGGGTCGACTCCGCGGACGATCCCGGTAACTGCGACCGGCCCGAAGTCGGCAACTGCACTGACGTAGGGCGTATCGTCGTCGAACTTCGTCGCCCCGACGTGGACGACCGTGTAGGTCTCGATCGAACCGGTCTCCGGGAGTGGCTCCCGTGAGAGGTCGGTCGACCCCGAGTGCGGACAGACCCGCCGCGGCGGCAGCGAGCCGTGACCCTCGGGCGACCGGAGGTAGAACCCCTCACCCGCGTCGATGGCGTCGAGCCACTCGTCGTAGGTCACCGCCTCGTCGCGGATATGGTGTGTCATCGGTCCACCTCCAGTACGTGGACGACCGCACTTGCGACGGTGCCACCCGCATTGTGGGCGACACCGACGGTGGCGTCGTCGACGGCATCGCTGTTGGGGTGATCCCCGCGCAGCAGCCGGGTGATCTCGGCGATCTGACTCCCGCCGGTCGCGCCGACCGGGTGGCCCTTCGCCTTCAATCCACCCGAGAGGTTGATCGGTGTCTCGCCGTCGGCGGTCGTCCGGCCCTCGCGGGCCGCCGCGATCCCCTCACCCGGCTCGAAGAGCCCGAGCCCCTCGATTGCGAGGACTTCGGCGATAGTAAAGCAGTCGTGGACCTCCGCGAAGTCGACGTCGGCGGCGGTGATTCCGGCCTCGTCGTAGGCCTCGGCGGCGGCGATTTCGGTGGCCGGCGTCTGGGCCATCTGCTCGCGATCCTGCAGCGCGAGGTTGTCGCCGCCCTGTCCGCTGCCGGTGATCGAGACGGGAGCCTCGATATCGTTAGTCGCCGCATACTCTTCGGAGACCAACAGCACGGCGCTCGCGCCGTCGGTGATCGGGCAGGCGTCGTAGAGATGCAGTGGCGTAGCGACCGGCGGACTGTCGAGGGCCTTTTCCAGGCTGATTTCAGTCTGGTACTGGGCGAACTCGTTGTCGACGGCGTTGGCGTGGTTCTTGACCGCGATGTGCGCGAGATCCGCCCGATCCCCGCCGAACCGCTCGAAGTACGCTCGTGCCATCAGGGCGTAGGCGCTCGGGAAGGTGACGCCGGCCCGTACCTCGTAGAGTTCGTCGGCCGCGATCGCCAGCGCCGCAGTTACCCGGCCGGTGTCGAGCGTGGTCATCCGCTCCATCCCGCCGGCCAACACGACGTCGGCCTCCCCCGAGCGGATCGTCCGAACCGCCTCCCGAACCGCGACGCCGGCGGAGGCACAGGCCTCCTCGTAGCGCGTGGCCGGACACGAGAGGCCGGCGGCCTCGGCCATCAGCGGGGCTTGGTGGCCCTGTTCCTCGGCGAGTGCGCCCATGAAGTTGCCGTAGTTGAGCTGGTCGACCGCCGCCCGGTCGACGTCGGCGTCCTCGAAGGCCGCCAGTGCGGCCGACGCGAACAACTCACGTCCGGCGCGGTCGCCGTGGGCACCGAAGGGGGTCAGCCCGACGCCGGCTACTCGGACAGATGTCATACCGGCCCGTCGTACCGGACGGTGTAAAACCTTGGCTCAGGCCCGCTCACCGGTCGGCTCGTCTGACAACTCGCCCGACCGGTCGACGAAAGTGCCGGCCCAATTGAGGAAAGTAGATGAATGCTACCGACACGGTAGTTAGCGAATACCCACACGTAGCCTACGATATCACCCACGTAGTCTACAACTACCAACCGGTAGGCGGTGGCTACCCGGCGATCAGCCGATGTAGCGGAGTTCGTCGTCGGGCAGCACCTGCTGTTGCTGTTGGGACTGCATCTCTTGGATCTTGCCGACGACCTCCTCCATCTCTTCGGCGCGGTCCTCCAGGGAGCCGACGTCGACCTCGAAGCCAAGGACCTCCTGTAAGACGTCGAGGACCGCCTTGGCGCTCTTGGGGTCGACGAGGTAGCCGCTGGTCTCGCCCATCAGGCAGGTAGCATCGAGGCCGCGGCGCTCGCCGAGGCCCAGAAGCAGGCCGCTGACGCCGACGATCCCGCCGGCTGGCTCGTCGCTGCGGAACTCGACGTCTGCGGCTTCGAGCGGCGGTTTCAGATCGGCGTCGGTCACCGCTCCCAGCACGGTGTACTCCTCGACGAGTTCGCCGGTGGGGACCCCACCCAGCGCGTAGGCGTGGTCGACGTCGAAGGAGTCGGCGACATCGAGGAACGCCGAGGTCAGCGTGTAGTGGCCAGCGTTGGTCGAAGCCTGATGGTCGCCGGTCAACACCAACAGATCCGCGGCGTCATCCGGCGTCTCGATGGCGTGGAACGCGGCGGCGGTGAGGTCGGTGACGCCCGCGTCGTCGACAGTCACTTGTGGGGGAAACTCGGCGGCGTACACCCGGCGTACGAGTTCGCTGTCGAACTCCTCGACGAGGTGTTCGGCGACGAGTTTGCCGATGTGGCCGACGCCCGGCAGGCCTTCGATGAGTACCGGATCGGAGAGCGAACGCTCCGCAACGTGTTCGATATCGATCTCGTCCATGCCCCTACTCGCGAGCGCGCCGCTTAAGAGCCCGTCGGTACTCCCCGTAGGGATCTTCGGGGCTGAAGGGGGCTGGCGCGCTGTTTTCTGTCGGTCCGCCGCAATCGGGGCAGGTCTCGCCGAGGCTGTAGACCGGCCGGTCGTGTTCCGACGCCCACGCCGCACAGACGCGGATGTCGGATTTCATCTACTCGTCGTCTTCGCGGCGCTCGCGGTGGTAGTCGCCGGCCCCGCCGGCGGATTCGATGGCGGCCGTCGCGCGGTCGGCGCTGGCTTCGAGTTCCTTTTCGGCCGTCTTGTAGTCGGGGGCCCGGACCTTGATCCGGTACTCCGGCGAGCCGACGTAGGACACCGACAGCTCGATCTCCGGTGGGATCTCGCCGTTGCCCTCGGCGGCCTTCAGTGCCTCCTTGACCGCGTCGACGCCGTCGCCGGCCGGACACTCCAGATCGACGTAGCCGGTGACGTTGACGTAGGGCACCGAGACGTTCTCGCGGGCGGTCTCGACGATCGCCTCGATCTCGTCGTCGTCGAGGTCGGTCTCGTCGAGGGCCTCCTCGCCGTGGATCGCCGCCTCCTCGAAGGCGTCGTACAGCGAGTCGTACTCAGCGAGCAGGCCGTTGGCGACCGCGCTGTAGGTCTCGTCGTCGACGTCCTCGCCGAGGGCGAGCAGCATCCAGTTGTCGGCCTTCTGCTCGTTTTTCCACTCCTGGATCGTCTCCTTCCGCTGGTGTTCGTTGACGTCCTTGATCGAGAGATCGATCTGCTCGGAGCCCTCCTTGACGTCGAGGACTTTGGCGACGACCGTCTGTCCCTCGCGGACGTGGTCGCGGACGTTCTTGATCCAGCCGGAGGCGACCTCGCTGATGTGGGCGAGCCCGCGTTTGTTTTCGTACTCTTCGAGGTCGACGAAGACGCCGAAGTCGGTGATCTCGTCGACTTTGCCGACGACGAGGTCACCCGGTTCGGGCCAGCCACTGTATTGCATGGTGTATCGGGTCCGTTATCGCGCTTCGACAGTTTCGACGATCTCGTGGTCGATCTCGGCCATCCCGCCGGTCGGGACCGCGAGGGTGGTACCGCAGACCGCACAGGAGACGGTCGTCGCGGCCTTGCCGAAGACGATCTGTTCGTTCTCGCAGTCGCCACATTTCACGCGGACGTAGGTTCCTGCCATTGTTACTCCTGGAAAGTGAGTCGGCCGGCGCGCCATCCCTCGCGCATGTGGGCCTTGCCGCAGTCGCTGCACCGGTAGGTGAGGTTGGTCTTCTTGGTGGGTTTGTCGCCACCGGGCACCTTCGAGAACTTCCCGCTGTTGCCGATGGTCGAGGTCTGGCGTTTGCGCTGACGGTCTTGGACCTTCTTCATCCCGGTCGAGCGACCGGTGCGGACCTTCTCGACTTCGTGTTCGTGGTGGGCGTCACAGTGCGGACAGTACGTATTCATTCGGCGTGGCATTTCCATAGTGAGATCTACCTTGGCGGTGGTTTGGCACCGGCCGTTAAAACCCGTTTGGTTCGAGCCGCCCGCAGGACCCCGATTTCGTGGGATCTCCTCCCATACACCGACCGCGTCGACGCTCCCGCTTGTCGGTTGGCGAAGCTCCCACCTGTTGTCGGCTGACAAGTGTCGAATGTCGAAGCCGTTAAGCCTCGACCGGTCGAATCGCGAGTATGCAGCAGCTCATCGTCAACGGGGACCCCGGTATCCGTAAGGGCGCGATCATCAACTACGATGGGGAAGAGCAGGTCTGCTTCGGCATCCAGCGACAGGGCGACTGGCACGGCCCCGACGAGGTCCAGCTGTGGTGTACCATCGGCACCGAGGACGAACACGAAACCTACGAAAAACGCGAGTACGTCCCCCACTGGCTGGAGGTCGACACGATCGACGCCGACGCCCTCGACGTCGTCAAGGCCCGCAGCAAACTCTCGGTCTGATCCGGGTTTCAGTCACCGCTGGACGCCCCTTTTACGGTAACACTCCGCGTCAGAACACCGCCGTCAGTACGGCCAGCGACAGGCTACTGCCGATTACCAGCGACAGCAGGACGACGCCGATCGGTCGCAGGCCGGTGTTCCGGAGCTTCCCCAGATGGATCTCGCTCCCGAGGCCGACGAAGGCCACGCTGAACAGCCAGCTGTAGGTGGTGTCGATCGCCGCGAGCTGTGTCGGCGAAAACAGACTGAGGCTCGCAAAGACGGCGAGTGCGAGGAATCCGAATATGAACGTCGGGAACTCCTCCCAGAGCGTCCGCGCCGAGAGTCGACCGTCGGCTTCCGTCCGCGCGTAGGCGGCTGCGTAGGCGACCACGACGACCCCGATCAACGCGTTTCGGGCGAGCTTCGTCAGCGTCGCCCACTGTCCGGCCACCTCCGAGTAACTCACACCCACGGCGACGACCGGTCCCGTCGAGAACATGCTCACACCGGTCCAGATGCCGAAGACGACATCCGAGAGCCCGAGCAGTTCGCCGGCGATCGGGTAGACGACGAGCGTCACCGCATCGAACAGCAGGACCGTCGCCGCCGCATAGGCGATCTGGTCTTCCCGCCCACGAACAGCGCCGCCAACCGCGACGACCGCCGAGACCCCACAGATCCCAGCGCCCGCCGCGAGCAGCGAGCCGAGCTTGTCGTCGAGACCGAACACACGCCGTGAGAGCAACTCGACAACACCGATGGTGAGCCCAGCCACCGCTACCACGACCAGCAGGACAGCGACACCGGCCTCACGAATCGTCCCGAGCGTGAGCGACGCACCCATCAGCACGATGCCGCCGGCGAGCCAGAGGTTGTGTGTCCCGAGACCCGGTTCGTAGCGGTCCGGCACACCGGGGCCGTTTACCAGTACGGCTCCGATCCCGATTGCCACAAGCAGCGAGGGAACGCCGGTGACCCTCGCGATTGCTCGCGAGAGTATCGCGCCACCACAGAGCACCGCAACACCGGGTAATAGTCGTGTGAGCCGCATTACGTCCCCACGGTACGTCCCGACGCCAGTGGTTCGACACCACTGCGTTGTCGGTCACGACAGGAACTCCCCGGGTGTGACCGGTCGACAACAGCACGATACCCCCAGTGATCGGTCGACATCTATCTCGGTGCACACACGGCGGTCGTAACTGGGTATCGGTTCCGCCGTCGACGCGCGAGAACGCGCGTTCGTGGGAGGCTGTGACTCGGTCGAAACTGCCATACTGCGGTTGAATCATAACCCTTAACCGTAGCTGCGGCATTCGATTTGGTAGCGGGATGGGATAGCCAGGAGATTCCGCCGGGCTCATAACCCGGAGATCGGTAGTTCAAATCTACTTCCCGCTACTCTAACAGGTCAGTTTTAGTGGTACTCTGTCTCTTGCGGCAGTTACACGCATATCCGAGACATTCGTCGGGCCGAGTAGAAGCGCATTTTCCGATCACTCGATTTCAGAACTCGTAGTTCGACTTCGAGCCCAGATCGTCCTTCGCGGTCTCGATCTCGCCGGTGCCGACGAACTCGTAGTCGTCGTCGACCAGATACACGTCGCCGTCCTCGACCCCGACCTCGATCTCGTTCAAAAACGCCCCTTCACACGGGCCGAAGGTGCAGCGGCCGCTGTCGGCCTCGAAGTACGCGCCGTGGTTCGTACAGATCACCTCGCCGTCGCGCATCTCCGCGCCCGATCCCTTGTCGAGTTTGATGTGGGTGAAGTGCTGGCAGTAGTTGAGCCAACTGACGACGCCCTCGTCGTCGTGAAGCAAAATCGCCTCCTTCTCCTCGTCGCCGTCGACCGGCCGCACGCGGAACAGGAAGGTCGTCTCCTCGGGCACATCGTCGACCGACACGATCCGGCTCGCGGAATGCATTGTCGGTGACTGTCGACTGTGAGCCTTTAACGATACGTTTTCCAACAGCTGGCCGCCGGCTGCTGTCGATTATTATACCACAACTGGTAAGAGGGTAAAAAAGAGGTACGACAGCCCAAGCGCCACCGTCGGGCCGATGATCCACATCGAGAGGTATTTGGCGATCGCCCGGGGCCGAAACAGCTCCCCGGCGTCCAGCGTCGACTGCTGTTCGCGTTCGCCGATCTCCCGAACTGGCGCGTCGGGTTCGGCAGTCAGCGCTCCGGTGGCGATCTCGGCGTCGACCTCCCCGCGGATCGCCTCGCCGACGGTGATCGGCCGGGTCGCCCGCCCCCAGCCGAGGCCGACGATGGTCATCACCATCCCCATCACGAGGCTGATCGGGATGCCGATCGACGAGAGGAACGTGGTGATCGTCGCCGCGACGAACATGACGATCAGCGCCGCCAACAGCGGGATGTCGCTGAGTTCGGTGCCGACCGACTGCATGGTCCGCCGGGCGATGGTGAAGCCGCCGACCCCGATGGCAACTGTCGCCAGCAGGATGGCGCGGTTCGCATCGAGCGCGCCGCTGCTGACCAGCGGGGCGACCGCGTTCGGGACGTTGCTCGCGCCCGCGCTAAAGGACATATAACACCCGATAGCGAGGACAGCGAGCGTGCTGACCAGCTCGCGGCCGGTCGTGTTCGGCCCGAGCGAGAGTGTCGGGCGTAGGCCGCGTCGACCCACCGAAAGGAGCGGACCGGGAGTCGTACTCACGTCGATCTGAGCGTCGAGGCCCGGATAGAAGTAGCGGCCGATGATCCCGCCGATCCAGAAGCCGATGACAGGGGTGACGAACCACCACGAGACGATCTCGCCCATCGTCGCGTAGTTGAGCGTGTCGGTCGCCAACCCGAGGCCGGCGATCGCACTGACGGTGGTCATTGATGTGGGGATCGGGACGCCGAAGACGTTGGCGATCAGGATGCCGAGGCCGATGAAAAACAGGACGGCGACCCCTGCCGGGAGCGAGATCTCGATGGTGATGATGTCGCCGCTGAGTGTCTCGATGACGTTGCGGCCGACCGTCCAGCCGCCGAGAAAGACGAACCCGACCATCAGCCCGGCGGCGGTCACCTTGCGGAGGACGCCCGCGCCGACCGCCGGCCCCCACGCGATACCGGTAGAGGAGCCACCGATATTGAACCCGACGAACAGCGAGGCGAGCACCCCCGCGGTCAGCACCGTGACGACCATACACTCACGGACGACGACAAGCCGCAAGTAGCTAGCGGTCGTCTCGTGGCCTGTGGGTCGACTCACTCGTAGGAGTCGGCTTCGACCCGCAGGTCGAACAGTCGCGACAGCAGCGTCGTCACCGGTCCGGCAGCCGTCCCGGTCGACCCCTCACTCTCTTCGTCACCGATCGAGAGCCCGTCGACGGTCTCGACGGGCCGAAGCTCCCACGTCGAATTGGTGAGAAACACCTCGTCGGCACTGCGGATCTCTGCGGGCGTGTACTGGCCCTCCTCGACCGGAATCCCCTCCTCGCGGGCGAGTTCGAGCACCACCCTGCGGGTGATTCCCGGGAGGACGGGTCCGTCGAGGCTCGGTGTCCGCAAGGCGTTGTCCCGGACGAAAAACAGGTTGCTCGTCGCGCCCTCGGTGACGTGGCCGTCGGCGTCGACCATCATGGCCTCGTCGGCCCCCGTGACGCGGAGTTCGAGTCGGGCGAGGATGCCGTTGAGGTAGTTGTGGGTCTTCGCGCGGGCGGGGATCGACGCGTCGGGAACGCGCTTGGTTTTGACCGTCTGGAGCGTCGCCGGCCCATCCCAGACCGGCTGGCTCCCCTGCCCACCCCGTGGTAGTTCGCTAACGATGACGACGACCGTGGGGTCGACCTCGGTATCGGGCGTCAGTTTGCCGGGCTGGACACCACGGGTGATCGACAGCCGGACGTAGGCCTCCCGAAGCTCGTTGGCCGCGAGCGTCTCGTCGACGCGCTGCCGAAGGCCACCCGCCGAGAGACCATGATTCAGCCCGAGTACGTCGCAGGTCTCAGCGAGCCGGTCCATGTGGGCATCCCACTCGAAAACCTCGCCACCGTAGGCCCGCATCGTCTCGAAGGCCGCGTCGCCGTACAGAAAGCCGCGATCACGGACGTTGACCGTCGCCTCGTCGGCCGCTACGAGGTCGCCGTCGACATGATATAACAGCTCCTCAGTCATCGTCGACCGCCTCACACAACTGGACGAAGTTTTCGACCATCCGCTTGCCGTCGTCGGTCAGGATGCTTTCGGGGTGGAACTGGACGCCGAACTGCGGTTTCCTGCGGTGGCGAACCCCCATCACGACCGCGCGGTCGTCGGTCGTGTGGGCGGTCTCGACCAGTTCGTCGGGAAGATCGGCGCGGTCGACACACAGCGAGTGGTACCGACCGACCCGAAGGCGCTCCGGGAGGCCCTCGAAGAGTCCCTCGCTGTCGTGGCTGATTTCCGAGGGTTTGCCGTGGACCACATCGGGTGCGTGACCCACGGGCGCACCGAGGGCCGCACACAGTGCCTGATGGCCGAGACAGACCCCGAATATCGGCCGGTCCAGATCGAAGACGTCCATCGAAACACCGGCCGACTGCGGGGTGCCGGGCCCCGGCGAGAGGACGATCCCGTCGGGGTCGAGCGCGCGGATCGCCGCGAGGTCGACCGCGTCGTTACGCCGGACAGCGACCTCGCCGGCGAACTCGCCGACGTACTGGACGAGATTGTAGACGAACGAATCGTAGTTGTCGACCACCAGCATTCGGGGGCCGCCGTCGGCGAGTCTGTCGACGATCCTCTCGATAGCCGACGCCGACTCGGTGGCGGTCATTCGGCGGCCTCCTCGATCGTCAGCCGGCCGGCTTCGAGGGCTTCGTCGATGGCGGTGATCAGCGCCCGCCCCTTGGCCATCGTTTCGTCGAACTCGGCGTCGGGGTCCGAATCGTCGACGATTCCCGCGCCGACGCGGAGCCGATACCGGTCGTCGTGCCGCGTTAGCGTCCGAATAACGATATTGAGTGTCGCTCGGCCGTCGAAGCCGAACACGCCGATGCTGCCGGTGTAGGGGCCGCGCTGGGTCGGCTCCAGTTCGTCGATGATCTCCATCGTCCGCGGCTTGGGCGCGCCGGTGATCGTCCCGCCGGGGAAGACGGCGGCGATGGCGTCGGCCAGCGACCGGTCCGCTCGGAGCCGTCCCTCGACCACCGAGACGAGATGCATCACTTCCGAGTAGCGGTCGACCCGCCGGTACTCGCTTACCCCGACGCTACCGAACTCGCTTACCTTCCCGAGATCGTTCCGTTCGAGGTCGACCAACATCGCGTGTTCGGCCCGTTCCTTGTCGTCGCTGCGGAGTTCGGCCTCGAAGGCGTCGTCGGCCTCGGGGGTACGGCCACGAGGCCGCGTTCCGGCGATGGGCTCGGTCACCAGTCGATCCCCCTCGCGTTCGAGGAGGAGTTCGGGGCTGGCGCTGACGAGGTCGACGCCCGCCCAGCGATCGTCTCCGCGCCCGGAGAACTCCACCAGACCGGCGTACGGCGCGGGGTTGACCCGCCGGAGGGCGTCGTAGGCTTCGACCGGGTGGACGGCCGCCGGGGCGGTCAGACACTGCGAGAGGTTCGTCTGAAACGTGTCGCCGTCGCGGATGTACGCCTGTATTTGTCGGACTCGGTCGGCGAACGCCGCCCGCCCGCACTCGCTTTCGAACGTGGCTTCGGTCGCCTCGACCGGTGGTTCGCCCACCTCGGGATCGCCCTCGACGGCGGCCGTTGCGAGCGATCGCGCCCGGTCGACCGCCCGATCGTAGATCGCATCGAGGGCGGTCTCGTCGGCCAGCGCTTCCGCCGGCAGTTTCGGACAGCAGGTTACGTGGAGCGTCACCGGCTCGTCGTGCGGTTCTCGCCACGCGGCCACGCGGTCGAAGACGCCTACCTGGAGCCGGGGGAGCCCCCGGTCGTCTGCGGCCTCGCCGGGCAGCGTTTCGAGTTCGTGGGCGATGTCGTAGGCCAGCCAACCGAACGTGCCACATGGATAGGGGACCGAACAGGGGCCGCGGTGCAGCCTCTCGTCGGCCAACAGGCCGTCGAGAGCCGCCAGCGACGGGGAGCTACGCCGGTAGTCTCCCGCTCGATCGGGTTCGCGGTCGGCGAGGACCGCCTCGGCCGAGACAGTGAGCCGGTCGACCGGCTCGGTGGCGAAATATCCCCAGCCGGACTGGCCGCCGGTGGTTTCGAGAAAGACGCCGCCCGGGCCGTCGCGCGCACGCCGATAGCACATAAACGGGTCCCGAACCTCGGTGCGGAGCTCGACTGGGACGCGCCCACCCGGCGGCGCGTCGGCCGCCACCGACCGGAAGGTGGCCCGATCGGTGACGAGAGTCGGGGTTGGCATATTCGACCGGAGTCGCCGGCCGGGCCTAACAGTTTCGCGTCCTACTGGTCGTTGGCGCGCTCGATCCAGTCGGCGACACGCTTCGGTGAGACGTCGATCGTCTCGCCGACGGTTTCGGCGTCGGCCGCTGCGAGCGCGTCGACCGATTCGATCCCCGCCTCGCCAAGTCGGTCGGCGTAGGCCGGGCCGATCCCTTTGATCATCTCAACGGGCTCTCCCGTCGGTTCGTCGGCGTCCGATTCGTCGTCTTCGTCACCGTCCTCGCTGTCGGCGGCCGACTCCTCGGCGTCGGCACTACCGGTCGGCGGTCCGGCCGCCTCCCCCGGCTCGGCGGCCCCCTCGGCACCGGCTTCGGCGTCGGTCAGCGACTCCGTGGAGGCGGTCGCGTCGGTGCCGGCGGCAACCGACTCGTCGGCGTCGGTCGACGGTTCGGCCTCGTCGATGACCGCGCCGACATCGCGGTCCTCTCCGTCGTCTTCGTCGGTCGGTGGAGCGGTTGCTTCGCTCGGTTCGGCTGCCTGCTCGGGGTCCTCCGAAGCGTCGGTCATCGACCCGGTGGAGGCGGTCGCGTCGGTGCCGGCAGCGACCGGCTCCTCGTCAGCCGCCGGCTCGGAGGCGGCTTCCGTGTCGGCCTCGCGTTCGACCGTGACGGACGTCTCCGACCGCCGGTCTCCCTCATCGCGGCCACCCCCGATCCCGAGAATCGACTTCAATTTGTTTAGCAGGGCCATTAGGTGTAGCTACATGACGACTGTATTTAAACGTTACAAGCGACCTATCGGCTCCCGTCGACGGTAGTCACAGCCTACTCGGCGTTGAGAGCCGCCCGGAGCGCGTCGTTCATGGCGTCGACCGGCGCATTCCGGCCGGTCCACTGCTCGAATGCCTCGACGCCCTGATACAGCAGCATCCACGCGCCGTCGATCGTCCGTGCGCCGACCTCGCTGGCCGCTCTGAGCAGTCGGGTCTCGATCGGACTGTAGACCGCATCGAGCACCGTGAGATCCTCGTGGAGCAGCTCGGCGGGCACCGGCGTCTCGTCGGACTCCATGCCGACGCTCGTCGTGTTGACGAGCACCGACGCGTCGCCGATCTGGGAGTCGAGGGTTTCGAGGCTCCCGCCGGAGGCACTCGACAGCTCCGAGGCGAGCCCGATCGCCCGGTCGACGGTGCGGTTGGCGATGTGGATCTCCGCACCGGCGTCGGTCAACGCGAACGCGGCGGCGCGTCCTGCTCCGCCGGCCCCGACGACGACTGCCGACCGGCCCTCGAGGTCGACGTCGTGGTGGTCGAACGCCCGTTTGACCCCGGCGGCATCGGTGTTGTAGCCGCGTGGTGGGCCGTCCTCGCGGAAGTCGACGGTGTTGACCGCCCCGATTTCGGCGGCGAGCTCGTCGGCGTCGACGATCGCCGCGACGTCCTCTTTGAACGGGATCGTGACGTTGAGCCCCTCGATCCCCAGCGTCTCGGCCCCGACGAACGCCTGCCGGATCTCGTTGACCGCCGGCTCGAAGGCGACATACGAGGCATCCATCCCGAGTTCGTCGTAGGCCGCCTCGTGCATCGGCGGCGACACCGAGTGGCCGACCGGGTTGCCGACCAGTCCGTACACATCCATACGTGGTTGTTATACGGCCCATTCTTAAATACTCCCAGTCGAATCGCGCCGCCAAACGGTGGCGTTTTGCGGGTCGGCCACCGAGAGCCGGTCGTGATTGGGATCGTCGTCAGCCGGGCCGACCACGCCTCGACACAGATTGGCGAGCAGCTGCTGGGCCGCGCGGGGTGGACGACTCACACCGACGCCGATCGGGTCGACGCCGACGGCGGCGGCGAGTTCCACCGCCACGAGGGGTTCGAACTCCGCTCCTTCGAGGCGATGCACGTCGACCTCGATGCCCCCGAAGCCGCCTTCAGCGATCCCGACGCGCTCGATTTTCTCGTGTTCGTCTCCAAACACGCCGGCGAGACGGGACGACTGTTGACGGCGCATTTCACCGGCAACTTCGGCCCCGCGGAGTACGGCGGCGAGCCGGGGGCGTTCGCCCGCGCCGCCCCGGGCGTCCAGAAGGCCGTCGTCGACGCCCTCGACCGCCACGCTCCCGATGCTTACGACGTCGGCATCGAGTGTACCCACCACGGGCCGACCGCGCCGACGATCCCCTCGCTGTTCGTCGAACTCGGCAGCGACGAGACGGCGTGGAACGACCCCGAGGGAGCACGGGCAGTCGCCGACGCCGTCCTCGAACTCGGCGACGCGACCGCCGACCATCAACCCGTGGAGGGCCCGCCCCGCCACGTGGTCGGCTTCGGCGGCGGCCACTACACCCCGCGCTGTACCCGGATCGTTCGCGACACCGCGTGGGCAGTCGGCCACATCGGTTCGGAGTGGCAACTGGAGGCGATGGGCGATCCCGCAGCCAACCGCGCGGTCGTCGACGCCGCCTTCGCGGCCAGTCGGGCCGAACTGGCGGTGGTCGGCGGCGACCGACCCGACCTCGAAGCGACCATCGAGGATCTCGGCTACCGGGTCGTCTCCGAGACGTGGCTTCGGACCGTCGGTAGTCGACCCCTACCGACCGTGTCGGCCATCGAATCGGCGCTGTCGACGGTCGACGAGGGACTCCGCTTCGGCGAGGTGACTCTCGGCGACGCCGACTGGCTCGCGGTCGAACTCCCCGACGAACTGATCGGGGCCGCAAACGGCGTCGACGCCGACGCCGTCTGGGAGACTATCGCCGAACACACGGTCGCGTTCGAGACTGTCGAGGGTGGGACACTGCCATCGGGGCGGGCGGCGGTGGCGACGGCCGCGGATGTCGGCCGGCTGGTCGACCGGCTGGCGGGGTTGCTCGACTCGAAATACGAGACTATAGAGCGGGTCGACGGCGAGGTCGTCGCCCGACAGACGAGCTTCGACCCCTCGAAAGCGGCGACCCTCGGGGTGCCGGAGGGGCCGAAGTTCGGGAAACTCGCTGCGGGCGAGGCGGTGACAGTCAACGGGAAGACAGTCGAACCCCACGTCGTCGAGAGCCAGCAGGTCGACCGGTTTCCGGTTCCGCGCCCGGTATCTCACGAACCCGACACGTAAGGTCAGACGATTGTCTGACAAATGGGGAAAGATAAATACGCTCGGTCCGCAAGGCACGGTTATACTAATGGACTCTATCGTTGAGGACGCGATCGACGAGGCCGAGGAGCCCGAAGAGGCCTCCGAGGACGTCACCGGCGGAAGCCCCTCCAGCGGCGCGCCACAGTCGGGGATGATGACCGACGACGAACTGCGTGATGTGTTACAGGACCTCCAGACGGACATCACGGTCGTCGGCTGTGGCGGCGGTGGCGGCAACACCGTCAACCGGATGCACGAGGAGGGGATCCACGGCGCGAAACTGGTCGCCGCCAACACCGATGTCCAGCACCTCGTGAACATCGAGGCCGACACCAAGATCCTGATGGGCAAGCAGAAAACCCAGGGACGTGGCGCCGGATCGCTTCCGCAAGTGGGTGAAGAAGCTGCCCTCGAAAGCCAAGAGGAGATCTACGACGCCATCGAGGGCTCGGATATGGTCTTCGTGACGGCGGGTCTCGGCGGTGGCACCGGTACCGGCTCGGCGCCCGTGGTCGCCAAGGCCGCCCGTGATTCGGGCGCGCTTACGATCTCGATCGTCACGACGCCCTTCACCGCCGAGGGCGAGGTCCGCCGGACCAACGCCGAGGCCGGCCTCGAACGCCTGCGCGACGTGAGTGATACGGTCATCGTCGTCCCCAACGACCGGCTGCTGGATGCCGTCGGGAAGATGCCGGTCCGCCAAGCGTTTCAGGTCAGCGACGAGGTGCTGATGCGGTCGGTCAAGGGAATTACCGAGCTCATAACAAAGCCCGGCCTCGTCAACCTCGACTTCGCCGACGTGCGGACCGTCATGGAGAAGGGTGGTGTCGCCATGATCGGTCTCGGCGAGTCCGATTCGGAATCGAAGGCCCAAGACTCGGTCAAAAGCGCGCTCCGGTCGCCCCTGCTCGACGTCGACATCTCGGGGGCGAACTCGGCGCTGGTCAACGTCACCGGTGGCAACGACATGTCCATCGAGGAGGCCGAGGGTGTCGTCGAGGAGATCTACGACCGGATCGACCCCGACGCCCGGATCATCTGGGGGACCTCGATCGACGAGGAACTCGAAGGCAGCATGCGGACGATGATCGTCGTCACCGGCGTCGACTCCCCGCAGATCTACGGCAGCAGCGAGACGACCGCCGCTCCCGAGGGGGCCGCCAGCCCCGAGGCCGTCTCCGAGGGCGACGACATCGACTACGTCGAGTAGCGTTCCGGACCAATAGATAGAAAAAGCCCGCCGCCGAAGCGTCGGCAACATGAACGTCCCGTTCGATCTCAACAGTTACATTCGCGTGCTGAAGTTGGCGAGTACGCCCTCGTGGAACGAGTTCTCACAGGTCTCGAAGATCGCCGGTGCCGGGATCATCCTGATCGGATTCATCGGCTTCGTCATCTTCGCGATCATGAGCTTCCTCCCCGGTGGTGTCTGATGGGTATCTACGCCGTCAAAACCACCGCACGGCAGGAGCAGACCGTCGCTGACATGATCGCCAGCAAGGAGGCCGACGAGATCCACGCCGTCCTCTCGCCGGACTCGCTGACGAGCTACGTGATGGTCGAGGCCGACGGCACCGCCGCCCTCGAACGCCTCTTCGACGAGATCCCACATGCCCGCTCGATCGTCCCCGGCGAATCCGGGATCGCGGAGGTCGAACACTTCCTCTCGCCGACCCCCGACGTCGAGGGGATCGCCGAGGGCGACATCGTCGAACTCATCGCCGGTCCCTTCCAGGGCGAGAAGGCCCGCGTCCAGCGGATCGACGAGGGCAAAGACCAGGTGACCGTCGAACTCTACGAGGCCACCGTCCCGATCCCGGTCACCGTCCGCGGCGACCAGATCCGCGTACTGGACAGCGAGGAACGGTAGTTCCTCAGACCATGCGAACGGGCCTTTGGCCCGTGAGCAGACCCCGAAAGCGGTAACGAACAGGAAGCCAGAACTGCGGCTGGCGGCGATTTTACCTCTCGTTTCGTAAACCAGCGCCGTCAGAAACGAGTCCCGAGATCAGTCAGTCGACCTGTCTCGGCGTGCCGTCGAGTTCGTCGACCACGGCGTTGAGATCGGCCGTCGACTCGACGTCGGCTTGGATCTCCTCGCGGCGGCGGACGGCCGCCGAGTCGGCATCGTAGGCCCGGACGTACTCCGCGCGGGTGTGTTCGTCGAAGACGTGGCGGATCGCGAAGTAGCCGTCCGGGATGAGCGTGCCACAGACCTGACACTCGTGTTTCTCGTGTTCGGTCGTCTGGTGGATGATCAGCGACTCGACGTCCTCGAATCCCCGATCGCAGTCATCGATTCCACAGCGCCAGCCGGGCATACAAGAGGCCTCGTCCCCGGTGGGTATAACGGTTTTCGTGCGTCAGACACGCGGTTGCCGGCGGCCGCTCCGACCGCGACCGGAGGCGAAACGGCATTCTCTAATGGATGGGCTCGCAACCGGTGGTCGTGACCGAGTCGCCTACGACACGCGTCGACATGCACGTCAAAATCCTTACCGACGAGGTGGTCGCGCGTGCCAAACGTCGCGGCGTCGACGTGCTCGTCTACGCACCCCACTTCACGCGTCTGCCGGAGATCCGACAGCAGGCCGACCACTACAGCGACGACGAACTGCTCGTGGTTCCCGCCCGGGAAATCTTCACCGGCGACTGGAACAACCGGCGGCACCTGCTGGCGATCGGCCTCACCGAACCCGTGGCGGATTTCATCACCTTCGAGGCCGCGATGGCCGAATGCGACCGACAGGACGCAGCCGTAGTTGTTCCTCACCCCTCGTTTATGAACGTCAGTCTGACGTGGCCCGAAATCCGGGCCCACGCCGCCCGGATCGACGCCATCGAGACCTACAACGCGAAGCTCCGGGCCTACCAGAACCGCCGCGGCCAGCGGATCGCCGCCGACCTCGATCTACCGACGTTCGGCTCCTCGTATGCCCACCTCGCCGGGACGGTCGGCGAGGCCTGGACGCTGTTCGAGACCGCCGTCGACAGCGAAGCCGCACTGGTCGAGGCGCTCACGTCCGCGGCAGCCCGGCGCGTCCAACACCGCTCGGGCGTCGGCCACCGGCTCCGTAGCGCCGCCGAGTTCGCCCACCTCGCCTACGAAAACAGCTGGGAGAAAGTCGACCGCCTCCTGCTGTCGGGCGACGAGCCGACCCACCCGAGGAACCTCGTCTACGAGGGCCGGTTCGACGACGTCAGCGTCTACTGATCGAACCTCTCCCCGTGGTAGCAACTAGTTACTGACCGGTAGCCTCAGGCTACGGGGTTCGTGACCTCGTAGGAAACGTTCCCGTCCCGGAGTGCGTCGGTCACCCGGCCGATGGTGTCAGTCGAGGCGACGACGGCAACGTTTCGGCCGACGGCGGCGGCCGCGGCGGCGACCTCGCCGGCGGCGACGGTGACCGCCGGCTCGTGGTCGACCGCCCGCAGCGAGACGACGGCCTCGACGCCCGCCGCGACGACGAGGTCAGCGTGTCCACACGTGTCGGCGAGGGCGTCGGTGTCGACCGCGCGGCTCCCCCCTTCGCGAGCCGGCGGGATCTGGACGACCGTCACACTGCCGGCGCTCATATCGATGACACCCTCGAAGGAGGTGATGCTGACGTCGGTTCCTTCGGCGGCGTCGGTCGTCGCCACTCCCGTTGCAGGGCCGGATTCGCCGGGGGTCGCGTGGAGCAGTCCCTCCTGAACGGAGATGGTGACGGCGTCGCCGGCCTCGATGGGAGCGGTTGCGATCGCGGTGTCCTCTTGGACGGTCCCGAGCACGTCGCCGGTGACGTGTTCGGCGTACCGCTGCAGCGAGTTGGCCTGCTGGAACAGCCAGTCGACGCCCTCCTTGGTCACGGAGTACCGCGAGCGGCCCTCCTTGGTCACGAGGCCGTCGTCGACCAACTCACGGATGTACTCGCTGACGGCCTGACTGGTGACGCCGACCGCGTCGGCGATCTCGCCCTGACTCACCGCGGGCTGTCGATCGGCGATCTCGACGAGCACACGGAACCGGGTGGCGGTTCGCTTGTCGGCCAGCGCGTCGCTCATGTCTCCCTGTCCGTCCGGGGACATTAAAAGCCCCGCGGGCACGCGCCGGCGGTGGCGTTTTAGGCGCTGCCTACCGAGCGGTCGTGTGGACGAGTTCGCCTTCCGCGATCGGGCGGTGTATCTCCCCGGGACCGAGACGCTGGTGCTGGCGGATCTCCACCTCGGCCGGGCGGCCGTCTCGAACGTCTCGGCTCCGCTCGACGAACGGGACGACCTGCTGGACCGGCTGGCCCGGCTCCGGGCGACCTTCGAGCCGTCGACGGTCGTGTTCGCAGGCGACATCCTCCACAGTTTTTCGACCGTTCCCTCCGGGGTCGACGAGACCGTCGCCGAACTGTACGACCGGTGTGTCGACGCCGACGTCGACGTGATCGCCATCGAGGGAAACCACGATCGACTCCTCGATACGGTCTGGCCGGCGGGCGTCGACTCGGCAGTAAAACTCAACGACGGCACCGTGATCTGTCACGGCCACACCGAACCCAACCTGCGGGGCAAGCGGTATCTGATCGGCCACGACCATCCGGCGATCACTATCGAGGGCCGCAAGCGGCCCTGTCTCTGTGTCGACCCTGAGGGGTACCGCGGGAACGAACTGCTCGTCCTGCCGGCGTTCACCCGACTCGCCGGCGGCACGGAACTCAACCGCCTACACGGCGACGCTTTCCAGTCGCCGCTCGTGTCGTCGGTCGGCTCGCTGCAGCCGACCGTTTGGGACGCCGACGCCGGGGAAACGTTCCGGTTTCCGCCGCTCGGCGAGTTCCGTCGACTCCTGTGATACCGGGTCACGAGCAGTACCCACCGGACGGTAGCTGACAGCAAACCATTATGTTCGTCCTAATTATAATTAACTATAATGCAATTTGCCTCGAACGATACCATGGATCATGAAAGCAGCCAGACTCCACGAGTACACGGATGACATGTCGAACGGACTATCGATCGACGAGATCGACAGGCCGCAGGTAGAACACAGCGACGACGTCATCGTCGAGGTAGAAGGGGCGGGGTGGTGTCAGACGGACAATCATATCATCGAGGGGATGTGGGAGCAGTACGTTCCCCAACCCCTCCCGATGACACTGGGCCATGAGAACGCCGGCACCGTTGTTGAGGTCGGCGAGGAGGTCCAGCTGGTCTCGGAGGGCGACCAGGTGATCTGCCATCCGGTCCAGACCTGTGGTACCTGCCGGCCCTGCCGGCAGGGCGAGACGATGTACTGTGAAAACGACGCGTTCAACGGCCTCACCACCGATGGGGGGTTCGCCGACGAACTCCACACGAGCGAGCGGTCGGTGATTCCGCTGCCCGACGGCGTCGACCCGGCCGACATCGCGCCCCACGCCGACGCGGGGATCACCGCCTATCACGCCGCGAAGAAGGCTGTCGGCGGGCTCAACCCCGGCGACGCCGCGGTCGTCATCGGGATCGGCGGCCTCGGCCACATCGGCCTGCAGTGTCTCGAATCGATGAGCGCCGCGGACATCGTCGCGGTGGACATCAAAGGGGCCGCCCGTGACCTCGCCGACGAGCTGGGCGCACACTACACTGTCGACCCCGAAAGCGAGGACGTCGCCGACGCCATCGGCGACATCACCGACGGGACCGGCGCAGCCCAAGTGCTCGATTTCGTCGGGGCCGACGAGACGACGGCGCTAGCACCCGATATCTGTGCGGCCGGCGGCGACCACCACATCATCGGCTACGGCGGCCACGTCCACGAACCCGCACAGGCGCTGGTCAACGGCGAGTTCTCCTTCGTCGGCAACATCGTCGGCCGCTACGCCGAACTCCAGGAACTGGTCGCGCTGGTTGAACGCGGCGCCGTCGACCTGCACACCACCCGCTACGACCTCGGAGACATCAATGAGGTCGCCGAAAAACTGGAGCACGGCGAGATCGAAGGCCGCGCGGTAATCACTCCCTAATCGAAGTTAGAAGTCTTCTAACACCGCCTCGGCGGCCTCGCGGCCGCTTTTCATCGCCCCCTGAATCGAGGACCACTCGGTGTACTCGCCGGCGAGGTAGGTCCGCGGGCCGCCGTCCCGAACGTCGGGCAGCGAGTCGTGGATACCCGGCGGCTGGGCGAACTGCGCGAACGGGATGCGATCGGTCGCCAGCGGTTCGAGCCGGTCGAACTCCCGGTCTGGGTACCACGCCTCGAGCGTTTCACGGGTCGTTTCGGCCAGTTCGTCGCTCGGCGTGTCGAAGGGATCGTCGCCGAGGAACGTCGCGTTCAGCAAGCGGCCGCCGCTGTCGGCATACTCGGGGGCGACCTCCGAGATCGGGACGATCGTGTTCGGCGCGGTGTCGCCGACGTTGAGCAGGATCCGCTTGCCCGTATCGAGTGGCGGTCCGTCGGGGAGTCGGTAGTGTTGGGTGACACAGCCGATCCCCTCGGTCGGAATATCCTCGTTGCCAGTGAGACGGGCGGCGACCCGCGGGGGAGTGGCGACGACGACCGCGTCGACCGCTCGCCGGTCGGTGTCGGTGTCGACGACGGCGTGCCGTCGCTTCGGCGTGAGTTCGGTCACTGCCTCGCCGGTCTCGATGGTCGCTCCCGCGGCTGCGGCCCGATCGGCAAGCTGGCGGGTGATCGCACCCATTCCGCCGGCTGGGACGGCGGTCCCGCCCTCGCTGAGCGCCTTGAACGTGTACTCGAAGACCCGTTTGGAGGTGCCCAGCGAGCGGTCGAGGGTGATCCCGCCGTAGAACGGCGCAACGAAGTTCGAGAGATAGCGCTCCGAAAACCCCCACTCCCGGAGCCACGCCCTGATCGAGGCGTCCGGCCGCTCCAGCAGCGTCTCGTAGTCGCGGGTCGAGAGGTCCTGTCGGAGTGCGAGCGTTCGGAGTTTGTCGGTCGTCGTGACCTCGGTGTTGGTGAGACTGTCGATCGTGGCGGTCGGATCCCGGAGCGGATCCGACAGCACCGACCGTCGGCCGGGCCGGGCGATGACTGCCCCCGGCTTGAACGACCGGAGATCGAGCGCTTCGAGGTCGAGCTCCCGGCGCACCGCGGGGTAGCCAGTGAGTAACACTTGAAAGCCGCGGTCGAGCAGACACCCCTGCCGTCGCCGGGACCGCACCCGCCCCCCGACGGTCTCCCGCTGTTCGTACACCGTCACGTCCGCCCCCGCCTCGGCGAGCTGTCGCGCCGCAACGAGGCCGGCAAGCCCGCCTCCCACGACGACAACGGAACGACTCATACCCACCCTTCGACCGGCCGATACAAAGGAACTGCTACTGTTCGCGTTCCACCGCGTCGTCCAGCCACTCGACGATCGGGTCGACCGCGGCCTCGGTGAGCACCGTTTCGAGATGCGTCACCCCGTCGAGGAGTTCCACGTCGGCGACCGGGTGGTCCGAAAACAGCGGCTCGTAGGCGTCGGCGTGGGCGGTTTCGTCGGCCGTCCCGGCAACCGTCAGCGTGGGGCGGTCGACCATCGTCTCGACGCTCTCCTCGGAGGCCATATACGACGCCATCAGCCGGTAGCTGTGCTCGGGGGTCCCGGTCCCGTTCCAGTCGTCGTCCGGAAGGTCGAACTCGACGACCGTCATGTCGCTGTAGGTCTCGAACCCGAAGCCGGTCAACACCCGGAGCATGACGATCCGGTCCATGTAGAACGACGCCCAGCCGCCGAGGGCCTCCCGGGTCGTCGGGGCCCCGAGACCGAGGAACGGGGCCAAAAGCAGGTAGCCGTCGACTAACCTGCCGACCGGCGGGGCGGCAAACCTGACGGCGATCCCCCCACCGGCCCCGTGGCCGCCGAGGACGATCTTCGCGTCGGGAAAAAGCAACTCGACGTTCTGGACCAGGCTTCTGACGTCGTCTTCGTACTGGCCGATGTAGTCGACGTCGCCGCGTCGTTCCGGCTCCGGGCCGTGGCCCCGCAGATCCGGCGTGAAGACGTGTGCGGCCCCGGAGTCGGCGATCGCGGCCGCAAGTGGCTGCAACAGCCGGCTGTCGAACCCAGCAGTGTGAAGCAGGATCACCACCGTGTCGGCGTCGTCGGCGGTGTACTGTCGGTACTTCGGAAACGTCACGCCGTGGGTTCTGTACTTCCGCCGCCGCGGCAGCGTCGTCTCGTTGATCCGATCGAGCCCATCGAAATCCAGCGTTCCCTCCGGGGCATCGCTACCGAGACAGCCCGCAAGCCCGGCAGCCAGCGCCGTGCCGCCCAACTGGAGCGCTTGGCGCCGACTCGTCGACGGGTCCATACCTCGCAGGGGGTTCAGAGCCAGTATAAATTTTGGTGCGATATTATTGCTTGTGGTAATCGCGGCCGGGTGCCGACGGGAAGGGCTTAGTCGGTCCCGTGGCAACGGTCGGTATGGAGCAGACGCCAGCGTTCGCGGGCCTCGGCTGCACTGACTGTGGCTCGGTGGCCCCCTTCGATACCGTCGACGGCTGCCCCGCCTGTGGGGGCCGGCTAGAGCCGACCTACGAGTACGATGCGGTCGACCCCGCCGACCTCTTCGGGGCCACCGCGGCCGGCGTCGGCCACTGGCGGTTCGACGCCCTGCTGCCGTTCCCCCGAACCGCGGCGATCACCGCCGCCGAGGGGTCGACGCCGCTCGTTGCGGCCGACTCGCTGACGGAGGAACTCGGCGTTGGCGAGGTCTACATCAAAGACGAGGGGCGGAACCCGACCGGGACGGTCTACGATCGAGGGATGAGCCTCGCGGTGACCGCAATCGCGGGCCACGACGATCCCGAGGCTCTCGAACCGCTGGCGCTGGCCTCGACCGGCAACAGCGGCCAGTCGGCTGCCGCCTATGCCGGTCGGCTCGGCTTGCGGTCCTACAGTTTCGTTCCCTCACGGACGGCGTTTTCGAACAAGGCGCTGATCAACGTCCACGGCGGGGAGATGCGCGTCGTCGGCGGCCGGTATCCCGACGCCGCACGCGCGGTCGACGACCAGTTAGCCACCGACTACTATTCGCTGCAGGAGTTTGCCACTCCCTACCGCCACGAGGGAGCCAAGACGGTCGCCTTCGAGCTGTACGCCGACCTCGGCGCGCTGCCCGACGTCGTCTTCGTCCCGACGAGCACCGGGGAACTCATTGCGGGAATCGCCACGGGGTTCGAGGAACTCGTCGAGGTCGGTGCAGTCGACGAGACCCCGACAATCGTCGCGGTCCAGCCGACGAGCTGTGGGCCGATCGCGGCCGCGTTCGAGCGCGGCCTCGACGACCCCGAGCCGTGGGCCCATCCCGACACGATCATCGGCGAGTTGGAGGTCACCGACCCGGCCGGTGGGGCCGAAGCCGTCGACGCCCTCCGTCGGCTCGATGGCGAGGCGGTGACCGTCGACGACAGCGATAGCCTCGGATCGGCGACGACGGTCGCCCGCCATGAGATCGTCGAGATGGGGCCGGCCGGCGGTGCGGCCGCCGCGGGCGCCTGGGAGTGGCACGAAGCCGACGCCTTCTCCGGCGACGAGACCGTGGTCCTGCTCAACACCGAGTCGGGGGCCAAAAGCCCGGACGTGCTTCGGAGCCACCTGATGGGCCAAGGGATCTAGTCGCCCGACCCGGTAGCTATTTGCCGCCGACACCGATACTGGGGATATGCTCAGCGACGTGATGGAGGACTACCTGAAGGCGATCTACGTGCTTCAGGTCGAGGGTGCTCCGCCCGTCTCGACCTCCGCGATCGCGGAGTATCTGGACAAGACCCCACCGACGGTCACCAGCATGGTCGGCAAGCTCGAAGACCACGGACTGGTCGACCGCGAGAAGTACAAGGGCGTCGAACTCACTCCCGAAGGCGAGACTGTCGCCCTCGAAGTCATCCGTCACCATCGCCTGCTGGAGACGTTCCTGACCGAGCGGCTCGACTACTCCTGGAGCGAGGTCCACGACGAGGCCGACCGGCTCGAACACCACATCTCCGAGGAGTTCGAGCGCCGGGTTGCTGAAACGCTGGACTACCCGACGGTCGACCCCCACGGCGACCCGATCCCGGATGCGGATCTCGAACCGCTGGCCGAAGACGACTCGGTCGCCCTCAGCGAGTTCGGCGAGGGCGACCGCGTGGTTGTCGCCCGCGTCAGCGACCGCAACGACGAGGAGCTCGCCTACCTCGAAGACGCGGGGATCACCCCCCGAACCGAACTCGAAATCGTCGACGTCGCCCCCTTCGGAATGGTTACCGTCCGCACTCCGGAGGGCGCCGAACAGAGCCTCCCCGAGTCGGTCGCCCGCTCGATCCGGGTCGAACCGCCCCTCGAAGAGACGGCCTAACGATTCCGTCACCGGAGTAGTCACCGACTACCACGGCTTCTCGCGGCCGGAGACACAAACGGTTTCACCGCCGGCTCCCGTTGGGGCGACCATGTTCGAGAAGTCGACGTGGATCAAACTCCCCCGGAACGTCGTCGTCGGCCACGGCGTGGTCGACGAACTCGGGGCGGCGATCACGGACCTCCATCTCACCGGCGAGCCACTGATCATCACGAGCCCGACTCCCAACGAGTTGGCGGGCGACCGAGTTCGGACACAGGTCCCCGACTCGTCGACGATCATCGTCGAGACGGCGAGCTTCGAGTCGATAGAGCGCGTCATCGAGACGGCCCAAGCCGAGGCCGCCGACTACCTCATCGGTCTCGGCGGCGGCAAACCCATCGACATCGCCAAGATGGCCGCCGACGAGCTCGACTGCGGGCTGGTCTCGGTCCCCACCGCGGCTAGCCACGACGGCATCGTCTCCGGTCGCTCCTCGGTTCCCGAGGGCAACACCCGTCACAGCGTCGCCGCCGACCCGCCGCTGGCGGTGGTCGCCGACACCGAAATCATGGCCAAAGCGCCGTGGGAACTGACGAGCGCGGGCTGTGCGGACATCATCTCCAACTACACCGCGGTCCGGGACTGGCGGCTGGCCAAGCGCCTCAAAAACGTCGAGTACTCCGAGTACGCCGGTGCGCTCTCGGAGATGACCGCCGAAATGTTGGTCGACAACGCCGACTCGATCCGGCCCAATCTCGAAGAGTCGGCGTGGATCGTGGTCAAGGCGCTGGTTTCCTCGGGGGTGGCGATGTCGATCGCCGGCTCCTCGCGGCCGGCCTCCGGCGCCGAACACCTGTTTTCCCACCAGCTCGACCGGATCGCCCCCGGCGAAGCCCTCCATGGCCATCAGGTCGGCGTCGGCTCGATCCTCACCGAGTACCTCCATTCCGGCCACAACGGTCGCTGGCGGGCGATCCGCGATGCCCTCCGGAGCATCGACGCCCCGACGACGGCCGCGGAGCTCGGTATCAGCGACGACGACGTCCTCGAAGCGCTGACGACCGCCCACGAGATCCGCGACCGGTATACGATCCTCGGCAACGGCGTCAGCCTCGATGCCGCCTACGAGACCGCGACCGTCACCGGCGTCATCGACGGCGACTGACTCCTCGCCGCAGGAAATCCGAAGACCGATAGGCGGGCGGTTCCAACCCGCTGTATGGATACTCCGTTGGTCGACGGGCCGGTCCGGGCCCACCCGAAAGCCGTCACGGCGCTGCTGTCGGTGGTCGGCTACGCCGCGGTCGTCGGGGCCTTTGTCGTCCCCTCGGTGCAGGCGCTGTTCCCACGGCTGAGCCTCGCGCAGGTCAACCTGCTGGCCGACGCCATCGCGGTCGTCAACTCGACGGCCGTCGTGCTGCTGTCGCTCGGCTGGTACTGGATCCGCAACGACGAGGTGAAGAAACACGCCCGCGCGATGATCGCCTCCTTCGCCCTCATCCTGCTGTTCCTCTCGTTGTACCTCCCAAAGGTCGCCGGCGGCGGCACCAAGGAGTTCGTCCTCGAATCGTCCTACGCGTGGGTCCCGCTGTGGGAGTGGGTCTACCCCGCCTACCTACTGATGTTGGCGATCCACATCCTGCTGTCGATCCTCTCGGTCCCGCTGGTGTTGTACGCGATCGTCCTCGGGGTGACCCACACTCCCGAGGAGCTCCGGACCGAGACGCCACACCGGCGGGTCGGCCGACTCGCAGCGAGCGCGTGGATCCTCTCGTTGTTCCTCGGCGTCGTTACCTACCTCCTGTTGAACCACCTCTACGCCTGGGAGTTTATCGCGGCCTAATGTGTCGACCCGACGGGAATTTGTACCGGCCGTCCGATAGACGTAGGCAGTTCCTACTCGGAGAATCGTCCTGAAATGACTCTCTCGATCGCGCTTGCCGGTGTCGACGACCACCTCGCCGCGGCGATCGACGCCGCCGACGGGCTCGCCGTCGACCCCGATCGGGCCGACCTCCTCGTCACGGTCGGCGAGGATCCGCTGACCGACTGTGCGGCTCGCGGCGAGTCGCGGCCGATCCTGCCGGCGGGCCTCGACGCCGACTGGAGCCCCGACCCCGAGGCGGTGCCGGAGTTGGTGGCCGGCGAGACCGTCGACGCGCTGCCGACCGTCGAGGCCACGCCGCTGGCCGTCTCGGTCGGCGACACCGCCGCGAGTGCCGCCTTCGACGTGACGCTGGTGACGAGCGAGCCGGCGAGGATCTCGGAGTACACGGTGTCGGTCGACGGCCGGACCCATGCCACGTTCCGGGCCGACGGCGTCGTCGTCGCCACGCCGTTGGGCAGCGGCGGCTACGCACGGGCCGCCGGCGGCCCGCAACTGGCCTTCGGGACCGGCCTCGCGGTCGTCCCCATCGCCCCGTTTGCGACGATCGCCGACGCGTGGGTGCTCCAGCCCCCGCTGTCGATCCGCGTCGAGCGCGACGACGCGGTCGACGTCTTCGCCGACACCGACCGGCTGGCCGCCGCCGGGGTCGGGTTCACCGCCGACATCGAACCCGCGCCGGCGCTGTCGCTGGTCGACTGTCGCAATTGGAAAAACTCTAATGAGTCGTTGCCCCACTCGTAGATATGGACCCACTGCAGTTTCTCGTTCCACTGGGCTGGATCGAGACCATCGGACCGATCATGCCAATCGCTATCTTGGTGCTCGTCGTAGCGAACATCGGGGCCCGGATCCTCGAAAACCGCCGGCAATCCTGGCAGGCCGACAACGACGAGCAGCTGACTCGCCACCCGCTCAACACGGTTACGACGATGGGCATCGTCACCCTCGGACTGCTGTTCGTCGTCTACCGGCCGATCAGCGGGATGATCATGATGATCCCGATCTTCGGGCTGTTCGTCGCCGACGTTTTCGAGTACGAGAGCCGACAGGTCGAGGCCGACAACGACCTCGAATTCGAGTGGCCAAAGGCAACGCTGCTGGCGGCGGGGCTGACGCTCTTCTACGCGATGTACTACGCGTTCCAGCCGATCTACTCGCCGTATCTCGACCTGATTTTCTAGGTTAGCCGCCGAAGTACCAGAGTTCGTACACCGACCGCAGCAGGCTCGCGGCGAGGATCCCACCCCCAACAGCCAACAGGCCGCTCACGACGTCGACGCCCGCCGTCGACGGGATGGGCCCGTTGGCGAGCTTCGACACCAGCCGCCAGACGACCACCAGCCCGCCGACCGCGACGGCGGCCTCGATGGCCCGGAGCAGCGTGTAGCCGGCCCGGTCGACCACCTGTCGACGGATGGTGGTCTCGGCACGGAACGCCCGGTAACTGCTGTGGAGGGTTTCGAGGACGACCACGCCGGCCAGCGCCGCCCCGACCAGCGGGACGACGACCAGCGGGAGGATCGCCCCCTCGGCGATCGACGACAGGTCGACCCCGCCGGGGCCGACGACGCCGAGAAAGCCGGCGACGCCGCCCAACAGACCGAGGCAGATCCCGATGAGCTTGCTCGCCTGCAGCGGACAGTCGGCGAGCGAACGACGCAGCTCTCGCGGGTGTGTCATACCCCTCGTTGGGTCGAGACGGCTATTATCGTCCGGAAACCTAAAAGGGCGATTGTAGTCTTCCGACGGTTCGACGGGCCGGGCCGGTTAGCTCGACTCGCGTCGCTCTTCGAGCGCGGCGGCGGCCTCGCGACCGGCCGGGATCAGCAGCCAGAACGTCAGTGCCCCGAGGATCGCCGTCCACAGGAAGATGTCGATGAGGAATATCGAGATCGCATCGAACACGTTCCCCGGCTCCGGCGGTGGGGCGATCAGTTGGTTCGTCATGAAGAAGGATGGCGTCTGGTACCAGCCAGCCAACACCATCCAGACGAGCCCTGCTCCGGTCAGGATTCCGAACCCCTTGATGAACTCATCAGCCATTGTTCTAGGCTTCGTCGGCGTCCTCTTGACTGTTTCCCATTCCCGCGGTCCGGAACCGACTGCTCAGGATGAAGACGCCCGACCCGAGGGCCATCAGGCTCAGGCCGACCACCCCGAGGAGCCCGGTCAGGATCCCCTGATCGGGGCTGATCCCGCTCGTCTCGATCGCCAGCACGATCAGGCTCCGAAGCACGCTTACCTGTAAGGTGGCCGCATCGAGCAGGATGAAGCCGGCCAAGATGCTGGTCGCCGCGATCAGTGTCGAAAACACCGTGATCGTCTTGTAGAGCCGCAAGGGGACGACGACGTCACGCCCCCGGCCCGGCGAGGCGTCGGTCGACTCGCCTGCGGCGTCGGAATCGCTCATACGGATAGAAGGGACCGCACCGATTAATAGCCGGCGTTTGCCGCTTATTTCGGCGGGCGCAGCATGTAGTACCGGCGGTTGAGCCCGTACATGTAGCCTTCACGCATCGTCTTGAGGACGGCGTAGGTGATGATCCCCGCGACGACCGGGAAGACGAACACGATGTTGAGCTGCAGTGGCAGCGGCAGCGGGATCAGGTTCTGGACCGCCAGCGCCGCGATCGTGATCGAGAACACCGCGCCCCCGACACCGATCGACGCCCAGAACGGCTGTTCGACCGGCCTGCGGGCACTCCCCTTGTTGAGGTAAGGTAGCAGCGCGACCGCGCCGACGACGACGACGTTCGCGAGGACGCCGTACAGCTGGTCGGACAGCAGCTTGCCGCCGTCGAGGACGGCCAGCCCGGGGTTCAGCGGGTTCAGCTTGAGCAGCCCGAACGACCAGTAGAGATACCAGTCGGGCAGGATGATCTCGGGGGTGGAACTCGGATCCGCCGGCGCTTCGAGGCTCGGCGGCAGCGCCGCCGCGATCAGGACGATCATCCCGACGAAGAACATCGAGATCGAGAGGTTCCGGATGATCTCGTGTGGCCATGTCGGGAAGCCCAGCACGTCGCGTTCGACGTAGTCGGACTCGTTGCGGAGGTCTTGGTCCTCGCGACGGGAGCGCTCGAAGTACTCGTAGGTCAGCCGGGAGAGTCCGGCCTTCCGTTCCTTCCGTTCGCTCCAGGTCGGGACCTCGTCGTCCGGCGCGACGATCCCGGTTTCCCCGCCGTCGGTACGAGCGTCGTCAGTTGTCTCGTTTTCGCTCATTGTCTTAGTGTGGCTCCGCGATGCCCTGCACCCAGACGATGCCGATGTGGAGCGCGATCAGCGCCGTCACCACGAACGGCAGGACGAACACGTGCAGGATGTACATTCGTATCAGCGTTGCCTGTCCGAGTGTGAAGCCACCGAACAGCAGTTGGGCGGCCCACTCCCCGACGATCGGGGTCGCAAGCGCCATCTCGACGCCGATCTGGCCGGCCCAGAACGCCAGCTGGTTCCACGGCAGCAGGTAGCCGGTGTAGCCGAAGACCATCGAGAGGCTGATCAGGATGATGCCGAGCAGCCAGTTCAGCTCACGCGGTTCCTTGTAGGAGCCGGTGAAGTACACCCGGAGCATGTGGAGGAACACTGCGGCCATCATGATCTGGGCGGCCCACCGGTGGATGCTCCGCAGGGCGAAGCCGAACTGGAGTTCGGTCATGATCATCTCGATGGAGTTGTACGCCGCCGAGGGGTCGCCTGCGGCCGTCGGCGCGTAGTAGAACCCCAACAGCGCCCCCGACACCGCGGCGACGATGTACGCCAGCGTCGAGAAGAAGCCCAGCGAGTACAGGGGGTACCAGTACCAGAACTTGTTGTCCAGATCGTACTGTTCGGTGTGGCTCTTCGGCATCTGGAGGTTGACCTTGTAGTAGGCGTCCTCCAGCAACTCGAGGTAGTCGACGATACGGAGTCGACGATCGAGGAACACCAACGTCGTCAGAAAGACCGACTCGATCGGAGTCAGGTCCTTCGTTTTAAGCCACCCGTAGTGGTCGAAGTCGTCTTTTTTCTCTAAACTCATTGGTTATCGTTTGTAGTATGGGTAGATCGCTCGTTTGACCGTGTCCCACGCCTGCTCGCCGCCCAGTTGGACACCGTCGACCTGATCGCTTTCGAGGTAGAGGTCCTCCCACTTCCGGCGGCGCTTCTTGACGATCATCACGTCCGGCAGGAACTCCTTACGATACAGTGCGAGGATGAACGCCAGATCGATGAAGATCAGCCCCAACAGTGCACCGACGAACATGTTGCCGAACTCGGTGCCGGCCCAGCCGGCGACCAGCGAGTACACGAAGAAGAACACGAGGACGACCTCGATCAGCGTCAACATGACGATCCCGATGGCCGCCGCCGTCGACTCTCTTGCCGGTTCGTAGCGGTGGATATCGCCGTAGGTACTCCCGGACGACGACATCAGGCACCACCCTGCCCTGTGTTCGGCGATTCGCCGTACTTTAGCACGTAGAAGGCGAACACGAGGCTCACCGCGATGCCGAGGAAGCTGACGATGCCGACGTAGTGTTTCTGGATCGGGACGCCCGCCTCGTGGGCCAGATCCTCGGGCCAACCGCCAGCCCCACCGCCGACCTCGACGGTCGGGACGTCCTCGCCGACCCCGACCGCCCCGAGCATGCCCAGCGAGGCGTGTGGTTCACACTGGTAGTTGGTGATCCCCGCGTGCTCTTCGGTGAACTCGAACTCGTAGGTGGCTCCCGCCTCGGCCTGCAGTTCGCTTTCGAGGCTCGCCGGGCCGTCGGAGGTCACGACGTTGTGGTCGCCACCCTCGCCGGTCCACTCCCAGATCACGGTCGTTCCCGGGTCGATCCAGATACCTGCCGGGGAGAACGCAAGGTTGCCACCGTTACCGCTGGCACCGACTTCTACGGTGACCTCGGATTCGCCTCGGAGGTCCTCAATACCGCCATCGACGCCTTCGAGTTCAGCAAAATCCGGCTGAACCGTCTGGGCTGCGGCCGTGCCGCTTCCGGCGGCAACAGCCGTCGTGGCGGCGGCAGAGCCTCCCGCTGTTCGGATGAAATCCCGCCGTTTCATACGGCACTAAATCAGCACGCGTCGGGCTTAAACCCACCGACTATCGCCGACGAGATACGGCGGGCTACGCCCCCTCAGTCTCGCGATCTCGGCTGTCTCGCTCGTCGTCGGTGTCGACTGCTGGCGCGTCGGTCCGACCGGGGACCTCCGGCCGGTCGAATCCCTCGGTTTCGACCGCTCGCAATCGGTTGCGGTACTGCTCGGCTCGGAACCGGTCGGAGAGCCGCGCGTTGGCAACCAGCGAGAACAACAGCACACCCACGATCAGAAACAGCCCGCCGATCACCGGCGCGACCAGTCCGATGTCGGTCACCAGCCACGCCACGAGCAGCCCAACCCCGCCCAGCAGTTGCATGCCGGCGATAAGCTGGATCATCAGGTTGCCGAGTTCGCCGGTCTGTTCGGGCACCGACTCCGGAGCGGGGAGTTCGTACCCCGCCGGCGGCTCGCCGACCTCGTATTCCTCCATCGAACACATCGCCACCACGGGCTCGACGTCCCGCCGGATGCCGCCTTCCCCCTCGACGGTGCCGTCCGGCGAGACGGTCGCATACCCCTCGTCGGAGTACACCAGCAGGCGGTTGCCCCCTTCGGTGGACTCCCGTTCGATCACGCCGAAGATATCCCGGCTGGCGATCCGGGCTTTGAGATCCGCCTCGACGCGGTCGACGAGTTCGGGGCCGGTGATCCACGTCTCGGGGTCGAACGCCGCCTCCCACTCTTCGGCGCTCATCCGGGCCATATCCGCCGGGCCGAAGTCCTCGAAGTCGTACTCGGCATCGACCTGCTCGCGGAGCGCCTCGAGGTCATCGGCCGCGGTGGCCGCACCGTCAGCCGCCCCCTCGCCCGACTCCGCATCGCCGGTCGCCTCGGCCTCGGCGGTGCGTTCGGCCTCGGCGTCGGTCGCGGCGTGGTCGACCGCCCGGTCGTCCGATGAGTCGCTCATTGCCCGAACGTTACGCCGGAAGCCATGTTAGCCTAGCGGTTTTTCCCGTCCGGAGCCGCCGTCGCCGCCACACGACGATCGGTTGCCACCGCCCGGTCGACGACACGGGTTCCAGTGTCGCTGTCGCCCCGCCGAAACGTCGTGGTTTTACGTCTCGGTTCGAAACGGGAAGTAATGAGCCACGACGCCACCGACGACGGGTATTCGGAGGGCGACCTCCGGAACACGGGGATGAACCTCCGGCACGACCGCGAGTGGGATTACGAACTCGAACGCATCGTCGAGGAGATCGAGGAACGGGACGCCGAGAAGGTCGGCCTCCAGTTCCCCGAGGGTCTCAAACGCCGCGGCCCGGCGGTCGCCGATGATCTCCGGGAGGTCGTCGACCGCGACATCACGATCATGCTGTCGGGCCAACCCTGCTACGGGGCCTGCGACCTCGATACGTTCCTGATGCGGCGGACCGATGTCTTCGTCCACTTCGGTCACTCGCCGATGAAGGAGTCGGACAAGATCATCTACGTCCCGCTGTTCTCGAACGTCGACCCCTTCCCGATCCTCGAAGAGTCCCTCGACGAACTCGAAGACCCCGACGACGACCCCGCCGTGGGGCTGGTGACGACCGCCCAGCACATGAACCGCTTCGGCGAGATGGTCGACTGGCTCGAAGACAGAGGGTATGAAGTCCACACACGGCGGGGGGACGACCGACTCACCTACGAGGGACAGGTCCTCGGCTGCAACTACGCCTCGGCGGACATCGACGCCGAGCAAGTCCTCTATGTCGGGGGCGGCAAGTTCCACCCGATGGGGCTGGCGATGGAACACCAAGAGAAGAACGTCGTCATCGCCGATCCGGTCAACAACGTCGTGACGATTGCGGACCCCGAGAAGTTCCTCAAACAGCGGTACGCCACGGTCCACAAGGCGATGGACGCCGAGAAGTGGGGCGTCATCTTCTGTACCAAGATCGGGCAGGGTCGCTGGGAGGTCGCCGAGGAGATCCTCGACAACAACGAGAACGCCTACCTCATTACGATGGACGAGGTCACCCCCGACCGACTCCTCAACTTCGATATGGACGCCTTCGTCAATACGGGCTGTCCGCGGATCACGACCGACGACGGCCCGCGGTTCAACAAGCCGATGCTCACCCCCGGCGAGTACGAGATCGCCGTCGGCAACAAGCCGCTCGAAGACTTGGAGTTCGACACCTTCCACGGCACGTGGTGAGCCACCCGGTCGGCGGCCGTGACTGACGGCTAAATGCGGATGTTTTAGACCGTCGACGGCCAACGGTCGGTAATGGTCGAAGACGTGACGATCGCGACGCTGACGGCCCTGTCGGTGACTGCGAGCTTTCCCTTCTTCCTTTACGGCGCGTGGATCATGATCGACGCCGAGACGGTGACCTGGGACGTGCTCACTCACCACCTCAAATTCATCGCCGTCGGGCTGACCCTGACGACGGTACCGATGGTCACGTGGATGATGCCGCGGCTGTTCGACCAGCTTGGCGGCCTCTCGGCGCTGCATGCGTTCCTCGGCTTGCAGGCCTACGCACTGTTGGTCGTCGGGTTGACCGGCATCGTCCGCATCTTTCAGGCCAAGCGGAACGCCGACCTCTATGCGAACCCGGATCAGGACATCGACCTCAACGATCTCCACGAGAACATGAGCGCCTGGCGCGCACGCCTCCGGATGGGCGTCTTCGGTTACACGCTGTTTTGGATCGCCGCCTGGCTGGTCGGCATCTATCGCTACGTGCTCCGATACCTTTTATAACCAGACCGGTGCCGAGTGTTCAGTAGTCGGCGACTACCTATTAGGGTCGGTCAGTCCCACGGCTCGCCCGAGGCGAGGTCGACCTCGTTGTCGACCTTCGAGGACGGACAGATGTCTTCGAGCAGGCACTCCGAACAGTCGGGGTTGATCGCCGTACAGGTCTCCCGGCCGTGGGTGATCATGAGATGGGTGTACCACTGCCAGTCCTCTTCGGGGACGATTGGCATGAGGTCCTGTTCGATGGCTTCCGGTCGTTTTTCCTCGGTGATGCCCAGTCGGCGGGAAATGCGCTGGACGTGGGTGTCGACGACGATCCCCTCGACGATCTCGTGGCCATGTTGGAGGACGACGTTGGCCGTTTTGCGGCCGACGCCCATCAGGTCCGTGAGGTCGTCCATCGAATCCGGGACCTCGCCGTCGTGTTCCTCGATGATGTCTGTACAGGCCGAGCGGATGTATTTCGCCTTGTTGTTGTAGTAGGTAATCGAGGAGATGTCCTCGGCGAGTTCCTCCTGATCGGCCGCCGCGTACTCCTCGGCTCCATCGTACTTGTCGAACAACTCAGCGGTGACTTTGTTCACGCGCTCGTCGGTACACTGGGCCGACAGCATCACCGCGATCAGGAGTTCCAACCGGCTCGAAAAGTTCAGCGAGATCGTCGTATCGGGGTAGGCGTCGTGGAGTCGGTCGATGACTTCGAGCGTTTGGTCGTGTCGACTGTCGAGTCGCGTGCCCATACTGTCCTGTTGACGGGTAGCCTGTTGAGTGGTTCGGAGTCGACATGCCGGTCGGTCGGACAGTACTTATCAGAGACGACTCCGTAGCCGGGGCATGCAGGTATTTTCGCGGTCGGCGATACAGGCGCGGAAGCGGGCGCTCGTGAAAACGGTTTGTTACCGGTTGGTGATGGTGCTGATCACCGTCGTCGTCGCATGGGTTTTCGTCGGCAATGTTGCCAGCGCGCTCAATATCGGGATCGCAGCGAACCTCGTCAAAACAGTGACCTACTACGCCTACGAGCGACTGTGGGATCACATCACGTGGGGCGTCTCACAGCCGAATTGACAACGCCGGACGAACCGTGCCTCCCGGTCGTCAGGCGAAGGCAAGCGAACTTCCGACGTCCTCGTCGCCGTCGACCTGGATCTTCTCCCAGGCGTCGACGAAGTCCTGACGGTAGACCTCGGTGCGGTCGTCGCGGATCGCGAACATCCCGGCCTCCGTACAGACGGCCTTGATATCCGCGCCGGAGGCGTCGGTCGCCAGCTCGGCGAGTTCGGCGAAGTCGACGTCGTCGGAGACGTTCATGTTCCGGGTGTGGATCTGGTAGATGATTTCCCGGCCGTCGGCTTCGGGTTTCGGCACCTCGATGAGGCGGTCGAACCGCCCCGGCCGCAGGATGGCGGGATCGAGCATATCGAAACGGTTGGTCGCCGCAATGAGTCGAATATCACCGCGTTCGTCGAAGCCGTCCATCTCGGAGAGCAACTGCATCATCGTCCGCTGGACCTCGGCGTCGCCCGACGTTTTCGAGTCGGTGCGCTTCGAGGCGATGGCGTCGATCTCGTCGATGAAGATGACGGCGGGCTCGTTCTCGCGGGCGACCTCGAAGAGGTCCCGGACGAGTTTCGCGCCCTCGCCGATGAACTTGTGGACCAACTCGGAGCCGGCCATCTTGATGAACGACGCGTTGGTCTGGTTGGCAACTGCCTTGGCGAGCATCGTCTTGCCGGTCCCCGGCGGGCCGTACAGTAGCACGCCCGACGGCGGATTGATGCCGACCTCAGTGAACATCTCCGGACGGTCCAGCGGCATCTCGACGGTCTCTCGGACCTCCTGGAGCTGGTCTTCGAGGCCGCCGATGTCCTCGTAGGTCACGTCGGGGCTGTGGTCGACCTGCATCACGCGGGCGCGCACGTCAGTCTCGTTGTCGAGTCGTTTGACGATCGACAGCGAGTTGTTGACCGCCACGCGGGCGTCGGGTTCGAGCTCCTCGCGCATCTCGGGGGTGACCTCGGTCAGGGCCTCCTGATTGTTGCCGTGCTGTTTGATAATGACGCCCTCGTCGGAGAGTTCCTGGACGGTGGCGACGAACAGCGGTGACTGTTTGAGCTTCTTGTTCTCGTGAGTCAGCCGCTCTAACTTCTGTTTGTACTTGTTGTTCTCCGCGTTGGCGTCCAACAGCTTGTCCCGCATCTCCTCGTTTTGGGACTCGATGACGCCAAGCCGTTCCTGCAGCGCCTCGATCTTGTCTTGGCGGGACGCCGTCTCCTCGTAGGGTAGTTCGACGTCGTCCACGGTGTCAGTCATCGACGGTACTAAGACGGTGAGTACCAAGAGGTTTCGGGTCGGCGTCCCCTCACGGTCGGCCGTCGTCACCGCAGCATGCTCTAAGGTAATACGAATTTATAGTAAGTATTATCATACAGCATTCCAGAGTAATCGACATCTATGAGCGCGCCAGAGACCGTATCGGCCGACGACACTGCGGACCGGTGGGCCGACGTCCGTGACCTGCCGCCGAGCGCGAAGCTCGTCGCCAAGGTACTGGAGTACAACGACACGCTCACCCAGAGCGAACTCGCCGAGGAGACGCTGTTGCCGCCCCGGACGGTCCGGTACGCGCTGAGTCGGCTCGAAGACGCCGGCGTCGTCGACTCCCGGTTTTCCTTCTCCGACGCCCGCAAACGACTCTACAGCCTCGATATTTAGCGTAGTAGCCGGTCACTACGAGCCGGTAGTCGTCGATTACGCGCCGCTCTGTGGGTGAGGTTCACGAGGCCAACCGACGGCTCGGGCCGCGGAACCGATATACCGGACGAGCAACAACCCGTTCCCAATGACACGGGTGATACACACCGGCGACACCCACATCGGCTACCAGCAGTACCACTCTGCCGAGCGCCGACAGGACTTTCTGGACGCCTTCGAGCAGGTGGTCGACGACGCCATCGCAACCGACGTCGCTGCACTCGTCCACGCCGGGGACCTGTTCCACGACCGCCGGCCCGAACTCCCCGATCTGTTGGGGACGCTCACCGCGCTCCGCCGGCTCGCGGCCGCCGAGATCCCGTTTCTCGCGGTCGTCGGCAACCACGAGTCGACCCGCGGCGGCCAGTGGCTCGATCTCTTCGAGCGGATGGATCTCGCAACTCGGCTCGGTGCCGAACCGGTGGTGGTCGGCTCGACGGCTCTCTACGGGCTCGACCACGTGCCGGTCTCCCGGCGCGAGGATCTCGACTACGAGTTCGCCCCACCGGGCGAGGCGGTCGACCACCGCGTGCTGGTGAGCCACGGTCTCTTTACGCCCTTTGCCCACGCCAACTGGGAGACCGAGACCGTCCTCACGGAATCGAGCGTCGACTTCGATGCGGTCCTGCTGGGCGACAACCACGAGGCCGGCATCGAGCAGGTCGGCGACACGTGGGTCACCTACTGTGGGTCGACCGAGCGTGCGAGCGCGAGCGAGCGCGATGCCCGTGGCTACAACGTCATCGAATTCGAGGCCGAACCCGGACCGGCGGGCATCGACATCCGCCAGCGCTCGGTAGAGACCCGGCCGTTCGTCTTCGTGAGCGTCGACCTCGCGGCGGGCGAAGGATCGAGCCGCGTCCGCGAACGCGTCCGCCAACACGACCTCGACGACGCGGTCGTCAGCGTCGAGATCACCGGCGACGGCGAGCCGGTCACCCCCGCGAACATCGAGGCGTTCGCCCAGGATCGCGGGGCACTGGTCGCCCGCGTCACCGACCGCCGGGAGATCGATACCGAGACCGAACTCTCGGTGAGTTTCGCCGATCCCGACGCGGCGGTCGACGAGAAGATCCGCGAGCTGGAGCTCTCCGAGGCCGCTCTCGACATTGACGAGACGGTCCGGGCCAGCAAGCTCGCCGACAGCAACGTCCGCGAGCAGGTCAGACAGCTCGTCGAGGACGACGTGGCTGCCGGTTCCGACGACACGAAACGTAATTCGGCGACTACCGACTCGGCGGCGGACGGTAGTGAGGACCTACCGACCTCGGAGACTACGACCGACGAGCCGACGGCTGACGCCGATGCCGACGGGCAACTCTCCTTGGAGGACCTCCAATGATCTTCAGCCGGCTTCGGCTCTCGAACTTCAAACCCTACGGCGACGTTGACGTCCGATTTCGCGACGGCGTCACCGTCATCCACGGCCTCAACGGTAGCGGCAAGTCCTCGCTGTTGGAAGCCTGTTTCTTCGCCCTCTACGGCTCGAAAGCCCTCTCGGGAACGCTCGACGACGTGATCCGGAACGGCGAGGACGACGCCGAGATCGAACTCCGGTTTACCCACGACGGCGTCGACTACCGGATCGAGCGCCACCTTCGGCGGAGCGGCGACCGGGTCTCGACGAGCAAATGCGTCCTCGAAGGCGACGACGGCAGCGGCGAGTCGGTCTCGCGGGACGGCGCGCGTGCAGTCCGGAACTTCGTTAGTGACTTGCTACGGATGGACGCCGAAGCGTTCGTCAACTGCGCCTACGTCCGGCAGGGCGAGGTGAACAAGCTGATCAACGCCACCCCACAGCAGCGACAGGACATGATCGACGACCTGCTCCAGTTGGGGATGTTGGAGACCTACCGCGACCGGGCCGGCGAGGCCCGACTCGGCGTCGACGACGTGTTGAAGGACGCCCGCGGCTCGCTCACGCAAGTCGAGTCCCAGATCGACGACAAGGAGTCCCAGAACCTCCACGAGCGGCTCAACGGCCTCGAAACCGACCTTGCCGACGTCAAGAGCGATATCGACCACTACGAAGACCAGCAGGCCGAAGCCGAGTCGACGCTCGAGGACGCCGAGTCGACGCTCGCGGAGTACCGCGACCGGCAGGCCGAGATCGACGACCTCGAAGCCGAAATCGAGGAGCTCGAAACCGAGATCAGCGAGACGGCCGCCAAACGGGACGAACTCGGCGACGAACAACGAGCCGCACGGGATCGACGCGAAGAACTCGAAGGCGACCTCGACGACCGACTCGCGGCGACCGAACTCGACGAGGCGTCGGCCGACGCGATCGCCGAGCGGCAGTCGACGCTGGCCGACGAGCAGGAGGCCCTCGGCGAGGCGATCGCCGACCGCCGTGTGAAAGCCACCGGGTTCGAGAACCAGGCGGACAACCTCGAAACGACCGCCGACGAACTGGAGACCGCAGCCGAGGAGGCCGAGGCGGCCGCCGAGGAGGCCGAAACAGCCGCCGAGGAAGCCGAAGCAGCCGCCGAGGAGGCCGAAGCAAAGCGTGCGGAACTCGCCGACGAGCAGTCGAAGGTCCGCGCGCAGTTCGACAACGCCCCGATCGCGGTCGGCGAGGCAGCGGGCTACCGCGAGGAACTCCAGGAGCGCCGCCAAGCGATCGGCGAACAGGTAGCCGAGACCGAGGCCACCCTCGACAGCCTCCAAGCGTCGGTTACGGAGGCCGAAGACCTGCTGGCCGAGGGGAACTGCCCGACCTGTGGGCAGCCGGTCGACGATGCGCCCCACGTCACCGATATCGACGACCAGCGCGACCGGATCTCGGAACTCGAATCGGAACTCGCGGAGTTGCGAGACCAGCGCAAGGCAGTCGAGGACGACATCGAGACCGCGACCGAACTCGTCGAGGCCGAATCGACGCTCTCGGAGCTCGAATCCGAGCGCGAACGACTCGCCGATCGGATCGAAACCCGCCGCGAGACGGCCACCGAGAAGCGCGAGACGGCCACGGCTAAACGCGAGGACGCTGCCGACAAGCGGGCCGAAGCCGCCGACCGCCGCGAGGCAGCCGAGCGGAAACGCGAAGAGGCAGTCGACACCCGCGAGGAGATCGAGAACCGGACCGATCGCCGCGCCGAGATCACCGCGGCCATCGAGCGGCTCGAGGCGATCGACGAGCTACGCGGCGAGATCGACGACTGCGTCTCGCGGATCGACCGTCTCGCCGAGCGGCGCGAATCGCTGGCCGAGCGCAACGAGGAGCGCCGCCGCTGGCTGGCCGACAAGCGCGACCAGCGGGACGAGCTTCGGGACGCCTTCGACGAGTCGACCGTCGAGGAGGCCCGCCAGCGAAAGGCCAACGCCGAGGACTACATCGAGCGCGTCACCGCGGAACTCGATTCGCTCCGGGAGCGGCGCGACGAACTCCAGAACGCCATCGGCGGGATCAAGAACGCCCTCGACGACCTCGAAACGCTCCGCGAGCAGCGCGAGGCACTCGCCGCCCGCGTCGACGAACTCGAAGCCCTCCACGAGGAAACCGAGTCGCTGGAGGCGATGTACGGCGACCTCCGGACCGAACTCCGGCGGCGGAACGTCGAGACCCTCGAACGGATGCTCAACGAGACGTTCGAACTCGTCTACGGCAACGACGCCTACTCGCATATCAAACTCGACGGCCAGTACGAACTCACCGTCTACCAGAAGGACGACCAGCCGCTCGAACCTGATCAGCTGTCGGGCGGCGAGCGGGCGCTGTTCAACCTCAGCCTCCGGTGTGCGATCTACCGGCTGCTGGCCGAGGGGATCGAAGGGGCAGCGCCGACGCCCCCACTCATTCTGGACGAACCGACGGTGTTCCTCGATTCGGGTCACGTCGGCCGGCTGGTCGACCTCGTCGAGGAGATGCGGGGCTTCGGCGTCCGGCAGATCCTCATCGTCAGCCACGACGACGAACTCGTCGGCGCGGCCGACGACCTGCTGACGGTCGAAAAGAACCCGACGACGAACGAGTCGACGGTGACCCATACCGACGCGGCCGATCTGGCCGTCCTCGGGCAGGTAGGCGACGACTAACTATCCGTCCGAAGCTGACCGACCGCCGTCGTTGCGAGATCGGTCGCATCGTAGCCACGCCGTCCGTCGGCGGTCGACTCCTTGATGAGTCCGGCCGCCCGGAACTCGGTGAGCAGCCCGTGGAGGTCGCTTTCACAGAGGTCGTAGCTGTCGAGTAGCTCCAGCACCGAGCAGGGCCCCCGGTCGACCAACTCGACAAGCAGGCCCAGCGACTGGTCGTCGTGGGTCGCCGTCAGCAGCCGCCGCACCGGGGCGTCGATCGCGCCTGCCGCCGTGACGAGCGGCGACTCGCCGTCGACTGCCTTGAGTTCCTCGTTGTCGATGTACTGCTCGGTTCCCGTTTCGGGGTCGTAGACGAGACTGGTGTCGCTCGACTGTTTGCGAAGGAGATAGCGGGTGCCGTCTGTGTCGGATACGGTTCGCATTCGGTCGACGGAGGGGATCGATGGTGTTAGCGGTTGTGTCCCGTCTCGGCCACCACCTCGTCGGTCGGCTCCGCATCGTCGCCGGTCGTCGACCGACTGCGGCTGTACGACCGGTAGTGTTGGGCCAGTCGAACCAGCGCTAGGGAGCCAATAACGACGAGCCCCCCACCAATCCGCAGCCAGCCGCGGGCGACGATCAGCAGCGCGCCGGCGCTGACAAGCAGGAGGCCGACGTCGGCGAGGAGGACACAGACGGTGAAGGTGTTGAGGAGTTCGGAGTCGACGTCCCCGAGGTCGGCGGCGAGCGCGTCGGGGTCTATCTCGTCGTCGGTTGGCTCCGAGAACTCGGAGAACAGTCCTGACTCCTCGGGGTCGCCGAACGGCGCTTCGGGGTCGGCCCACGGACCGGGTGGCTCCGTGTCGTCGTCAGTCGTGTCGCCGGACACACTCGGTTGAGGGCTGGGAGTCGCAAAAGGATTCGTGTTCGTTCGACCGGCTCAGGCGCGGTCCCGCAGGGTCACTGTCTGGCTCGCTTCGACCCACGCAAGCGGGTTTTCCGCGTCGTAGAACACCACGCCACCGTCGACCTCGTAGGACTCGACGGTTGCGATCTCTGCCGGTTCGGACCTCTCGGTACGATCCCACCGTCTGTCGTCTGCGTGGGTTGCCATAGTTAGTACGTGGTAACGTTTGACACAGTAAATACCTTGTCGTTACGCCAATCGTTACCGCTCAGCGTGCCGACCGTCGCGCAGGGTGGCGAAAGCCCGGTCTTTTTATCCGAACGACCCAACCAGTGGCTATGACACAGGCGGATCTCTCGACGTTTGCTGCCGCCGAGGGCGACGACGACTCGGAGGCGGCGGCCGCGGCCGTCGTCGCGGGCAACGGCGGCGGGCGGATCAGCGAGGTGGTCGACATCGACGCGGCGAAGTTCCCCGACTCGACGGGGACGGTCGAGCTGATGGTCACACAGGTCGACTACACCATCGAAGGCCGCGGCAGCGACGAACACCCCGTGATCCACGTCTTCGGACGCCGCGAGGACGGCAGCCACGAACACGTCCGGGTGCTCGGATTCGAGCCCTACTTTTACGTGCCGACCGACTCGCTGGACGCGCCGCCCGAAAACGAGTACGACGTTATCGTCGACAGCCGCGAGACCGACGCCGACGGCGAGCCCTTCGAGAGTATCCGTGGCGAAAAGCTCACGCAGGTCATCGGCCGCACGCCGCGGGACGTCGGCCAGATCCGCGACGAGTTCGACCACTACGAGGCCGACATCCTGTTCCCGAACCGGTTCCTGATCGACAAGGGAATCAACAGTGGGATCGAGGTCTCCGAGCGTCGACTTGAGGACGACTCGATTCAGGTCCCGCACAACGAGGTCGTTCCCGCGGACGTCGACGGCGACCTCCGGGTGAACATCTTCGATATCGAGGTCGACGACCGCCGGGGGTTCCCCGAGGACGGCGAGGAAGAGATCGTCTGTCTCACCAGCTACGACTCCTTCGACGAGGAGTACATCGCGTGGCTCTACGAGGCTCCCGAGGGTGACGGCGAAGCCCCCGACGCACTGCCCGACTACGATCCGTATCGGGAGGGGATGAGCGTCGACGTCCGGAGCTTCGAGACCGAAGCCGCGATGCTGGATGCTTTTGTTAGTTATATTGAGGCTACCGATCCGGACGTGCTCACCGGCTGGAACTTCGAGGATTTCGACGCGCCGTACTTCCTCGACCGGATGGAAGTGGTCGACAAGGAGACTGATCTGGATCTCTCGATAGATCGGCTCTCCCGTGTGAACGAGGTCTGGCGCTCGGGCTGGGGTGGCCCCGATATCAAGGGCCGAGTCGTCTTCGACCTGCTGTACGGCTACAAGCGCACCCAGTTTACCGAACTCGACTCCTACCGGCTCGATGCCGTCGGCGAGACGGAACTCGACGTGGGAAAGGAACGGTATTCGGGCGACATCGGCGATCTCTGGGAAAACGACCCCACACGGCTTCTCGAATACAACCTTCGGGACGTGGAACTCTGTGTCGAGATCGACCGCAAGCAAAACCTGATCGCCTTCTGGGACGAGGTGCGCAAGTTCGTCGGCTGCAAGCTCGAAGACGCACCGACGCCCGGCGACGCGGTCGACCAGTACGTCCTCCACAAGGCCTACGGGAAGTTCGCGCTTCCAACGAAGGGGAAACAGGACGCCGAGGAGTTCGAAGGCGGGGCCGTCTTCGACCCGATTACCGGCGTCAAGGAGAACGTCACCGTACTCGACCTCAAGAGCCTGTATCCGATGTGTATGGTGACGATCAACGCCGGCCCCGAGACGAAGGTCGACGAGGACTTCGAGGGCGAAACCTACCGCGCACCCAACGGGAGCCGGTTCCGCAAGGAGCCCGACGGGATCATGCGGGAGATGGTCGACGAGTTGTTGACCGAGCGGGAGAACAAGAAAGAACTCCGGAATCAGCACGACCCGGAGAGCTCAGAGTACGCTATTTTCGACCGCCAACAGGCCGCAGTAAAGGTGATTATGAACTCACTCTACGGCGTAACGGGGTGGGATCGGTTCCGGCTCTACGATAAGGAAGGGGCGGCAGCGGTCACCGCCACCGGACGAGAAGTCATCGACTTCACTGCGACAGCAGCCAACGAACTCGATTACGAGATCGCATACGGGGATACCGACTCGGTGATGCTCGAACTCGGCAAGGAGGTCCCGAAACAGGATGCCATCGATCAATCCTTCGAGATCGAGGAGTACATCAACGGCCGCTACGACGACTTCGCCAGCGAGGAACTCAACGCCGAGGCCCACCGGTTCCAGATCGAGTTCGAGAAGCTCTACCGGCGCTTCTTCCAAGCAGGGACGAAAAAGCGGTACGCGGGCCACATCATCTGGAAGGAGGGCAAGGACGTCGACGACATCGACATCACTGGTTTCGAGTACAAACGCTCGGATATCGCGCCGATTACCAAACAGGTTCAGAAGGACGTCATCGAGACGATCGTCACTGGCGACGACGTCGACGACGACATCGAGGAAGTTCGGGCGTACCTCACGACGGTTATCGAGGAGTTCCGCAACGGCGAGCGGAGCGTCGACGAGATCGGCATCCCCGGCGGGATCGGCAAACGACTGGACGCCTACGAGACACCCACGGCACAGGTCCGCGGCGCACAGTACGCCAACCTCATGCTGGGCACCAACTTCGACCGCGGCTCGAAGCCCAAGCGGCTCTATCTCGAAAACGTCCACCCCTCGTTCTTCCGGCGGATGGAAGACGAGGAGGGGCTCGATCCGCAACGCGATCCCCTCTATGGGGAGTTCAAACGCGACCCCGACGTGATCTGCTTCGAGTACGCCGACCAGATCCCCGAGGAGTTCGAGGTCGACCTCGACAAGATGCTCGACAAGACGCTCAAGGGACCGATCTCGCGGGTGATCGAGGCGCTGGGAATGTCGTGGGAGGAGATCAAGACCGGCCAGACCCAGACCGGTCTCGAACAGTACTGGTAGCTGCGGTGTCAGGAACCGGGGTGTCTTTTTGATTTAGAAATTTTTCTTTCCCCATCGGCAGATTTGAAGGGGGGATTCCGTAACCATTATGGGCGTAACCCCCGACGTACATCATACGAGGCGACGAATCACCAATGGCAACACTCGCAATCAACAATCTACACGCAGCAGTCGCAGAAGAGGACGGAGAGACCATCCTTCGGGGCGTCGACCTCGAAGTCAACTCCGGAGAGATCCACGCCCTGATGGGCCCCAACGGCTCGGGGAAGTCCACCACGGCCAAAGTCATCGCGGGCCACCCGGCCTACGAGGTAACCGAGGGCGAAATCCTCCTCGAACTCGACGAGGCGGACGTCGCAGACATCGACGTCGAGGTCGACGACGAGGACCTGACGTGGGATCTGCTCGATCTCGAACCCAACGAGCGCGCGGCGCTCGGCATCTTCCTCGGCTTCCAGTATCCGGCCGAGATCGAGGGCGTCACCATGACGAGCTTCCTCCGACAGGCGCTCAACGCCAAGGCCGAGGAACGCGAGGAACTGTTCGAGGACGAAGACGAGGCCGAAGCCGACGACGACGAGGACGACGGCTACGACACCTCGCCGATGGAAGGCCCCGCTGACGACGGCGAGATCGGCGTCGCCGAGTTCCAGCAGATCCTCAGCGAGAAGATGGAGCTGCTCGATATGGACGAGAAGTTCATGACCCGCTATCTCAACGCCGGCTTCTCCGGCGGCGAGAAGAAACAGAACGAGGTCCTCCAGGCCGCACTGCTCGAACCCGCCATCGCCGTACTCGACGAGATCGACTCCGGACTCGACATCGACCGTCTGCAGGACGTCTCCGACGGCATCAATGCCCTCCGCGACGAGCAGGGGACCGGCATCCTCCAGATCACCCACTACCAGCGCATCCTCGACTACGTCGAACCCGACCACGTTCACGTCATGCTCGACGGTAAGATCGCCAAAAGCGGCGGCGCCGAGCTGGCCGAGAAGCTCGAAGACAAGGGCTACGACTGGGTCCGTGAGGACGTCTACGAGACGGCGTGACTACTCAAGCTTACACACAACACTATAAGCAACCAAAACCAAACACAATACATGAGCTCAAACGAAGAACTCCAAGAAACAAACACTGAAGCCCGGTTCGAATTCAAGAAGGAGGAAGCTTCCGCCTTCAAAAGCGAGAAGGGCCTCACCGAGGAGACGATTCGCGTCATCTCCGAGGACAAGGACGAACCCGAGTGGATGCTCCAGCGCCGCCTCCGTGCGCTCGAGCACTTCCAGAACATGCCGATGCCGACCGACTGGCCCGAGATCCCGGACCTCTCGGAGGTCGACGTAGACGAGATCGTTCCGTATATCCGACCTGACATCGACGTCCGCGGCGGCGTCGACGACTGGACGGACCTGCCGGACGATATCAAGGACACCTTCGACAAGCTCGGCATCCCGGAAGCCGAGAAGAACGCGTTGTCGGGCGTCGGCGCGCAGTACGAGTCGGAGATCGTCTACCAGAACATGCAGGAACAGTGGGAGGAAAAGGGCGTCATCTTCTGTGACATGGACAAGGCCGTCCAGGAACACGAAGAGATCGTCAAGGAGTACTTCATGACCAAGTGTGTCCCGCCGAGCGACAACAAGTTCGCCGCGCTCCACGGGGCGATCTGGTCGGGCGGTTCGTTCGTCTACATCCCCGAAGACACCACCGTCGAGATGCCGATTCAGGCCTACTTCCGGATGAACTCCGAGGGGATGGGCCAGTTCGAGCACACCCTCATCGTCGCCGAGGAGGGCTCGGAGGTCCACTACATCGAGGGCTGTTCCGCGCCGAAATACTCGGCGTTCAACCTCCACTCGGGAGGCGTCGAGGTCTTCGTCGGCGAGGACGCTCACGTCCAGTACTCGACGGTCCAGAACTGGTCGAAGAACACCTACAACCTCAACACCAAGCGCGCCATCGTTGAGAAGAACGGCCGCATGGAATGGATTTCGGGCTCGATGGGCTCGAAGGCCACGATGCTGTACCCCGCCTCGATCCTCAAGGGTCGCGGCGCGTCGGACAACCACATCACCATCGCCTTCGCGGGCGAGGGCCAGAACATCGACACCGGCGCGAAGGTCTACCACAACGCCCCCGAGACGAAGTCGACCATCGAGTCGAAATCGATCTCGAAGGACGGCGGTCGGACCAACTACCGCGGGCTGGTCCACATCGCCGACGGCGCGGAGAACTCCTCGACGGCCGTCGAGTGTGACGCGCTGATGTTCGACAACGAGTCGACCTCCGATACAATGCCGTACATGGAGATCAACGAGTCGAAAGTCGACGTCGCCCACGAGGCGACCGTCGGCAAGATCGGCGACGAGGACATCTTCTACCTCCAGAGCCGCGGCTTGGACGATGACGACGCCAAGCAGATGATCGTCTCGGGCTTCATCGAGCCGATCACGGAGGAACTGCCGATCGAGTACGCGGTCGAACTCAACCGCCTCGTCGAGCTTGAGATGGAGGGCTCGCTCGGATGAGCGTGCAGGTTCCAGCCAGCCTCTCGGCGGAGACCGTCGAAGAGATTTCCGAGGCCCGCGACGAGCCCGAGTGGCTCCTCGAACGCCGCCTGTCGGCGCTCGAAGCCCTCGACGAACTCGAACTCCCCGACGTCATCCAGACGCCCGGCCGGCGCTGGACCGACCTCGAATCCCTCGATTTCGAGAACCTGGTCGACCCCCTCGACCAGTCCGACGCGACCGAGCGCGTCGAAGCCGAGGGCGCGGAAGTGCTCTCGTTCGTCGAGGCCCTCGAAGACCACGAGGAACTCCTCGAGGAGCACTTCGGCTCGATCGTCGACCCTGAGGAGAACTACCTGACCGCGCTGTCGGCGGCGCTGTTCACCACAGGGACGGTCGTCTACGTCCCCGAGGGCGTCGACGCCGAGGACATCGAGATCCGCGCGGAGATGAACTCCCGATCACTGTTCAGCCAGACGCTCGTCGTCACCGAGGAGTCGGCCTCCGCGACGATTCTGGAGTCCATCGAGTCCGGCGAGGACGTCGAGGGCGACCGCTACTTCAGCAACATCGTCGAAGTCGTCGCTGGCGAGAACAGCTACGTCCAGTTCGGCTCGTTGCAGAACCTCGACGAGGAGACCTACCACGTCACTCTCAAGCGCGCGGTGACCGACACCTACGCCACCGCCAACTGGATCGAGGGCAACATCGGCTCGCGGCTGACCCGTTCGGACGTCGAGACCGAACTCGACGGCGACAGCTCCGAGACGAAGATCGTCGGCGCGTTCTTCGGTCACGACGACCAACACATCGACGTCAACGCCCGTGTCTGGCACCGTGCCGAACACACGACGGCCGATCTCGTCACCCGTGGCGTGCTCGACGACGTGGCTCGATCGGTGTACGAGGGCGTCCAGGACGTCGGCGAGGGCGCGTGGAACACGAGTTCCTACCAGCGTGAGAACACGCTGATGCTCTCCGATGAGTCGGAGGCCGACGCCTCGCCCAAACTGATCATCAAGAACCACGACACCGAGGCCAGCCACTCGGCGACTGTCGGGCAAGTCGACCAAGAGGACCTCCTGTATATGACTTCCCGGTCGATCGATCCCAACACGGCCCGGAACATGCTCGTCGAGGGCTTCTTCGTGCCGGTGCTCGAAGAGATCGACGTCGAGGCGTTCCGCGAGGACCTCTCGGACCTCATCATCGCTCGCCTCGACTAACGCGACGTTCTGCTGTTTCTCGTTTTATATTTCGTCCGTCACTGGCCAGTGGTGATCGCGTACAACAACCGTCGACGATTCGTGTCGACGCTGTAGTCGGCGGCTCGACACCGCGGCTGACGACTTGACGCCGTGGTCGACGACCTGACGCTGCGGTCGTCGACTGGCCGGCGGCGGCGACACCTCGCTACGAGCCGGATTGGACGGCTTGGCCGACTACTCGTCGCTGGACTGGGCCCAGTCGAGCGACCGGTCGACGGCGTCGTGCCAGCGGTCGAACTCGGCTTCGTAGTCGGCGTCGGGATCGACCTCGAACTCGCGGTCGACCTGCCAGTTGTCCCGGAGTTCGTCGACCGTCTCCCAGTAGCCGACCGCGAGGCCGGCGGCGTAGGCCGAACCGAGCGCCGTGGTCTCGTCGACGACCGGGCGGACGATGTCGGTGCCGACGATGTCGGCCTGTAGTTGGCAGAGGAAGTTGTTCTTGACCGCGCCACCGTCGACACGGAGGTCGCTGAGTTCGATCCCCGAGTCCTCGACCATCGCCTCGGCGACGTCCTTGGTCTGGAAGGCGATCGCTTCCAATGTCGCCCGGACGATGTGCTCGCGTCGGGTGCCGCGGGTCATCCCGACGATGGTGCCGCGGGCCCGCTGGTCCCAGTGGGGCGCGCCGAGACCGGTGAAGGCGGGGACGAAGTAGACGCCATCGGTGGAGTCGACGCTGCGGGCGACGGCCTCGGACTCCATGGCGTCGTCGATCAGCGTCATATCTTCGAGCCACTCGACGGCCGCACCGGTGATGAAGATCGCCCCTTCGAGGGCGTACTGGACGGGCTCGCCGGATCGCTGGAAGCCGACGGTCGTCAGCAGGCCGTGGTCGGAGGGAACGGCCTCGTTGCCGGTGTTCATCAGCATGAACGAGCCGGTGCCGTAGGTGTTTTTGGCGTCGCCGGAGTCGAAACAGGTCTGGCCGAACAGCGCGGCCTGCTGGTCGCCGAGCGCGCCGGCGACGGGGACCTCCGCGCCGAGGAACCCTTCGGCGTCGGTCGACCCGTAGGTCGCGTCGTCCGAGGAGGGCCGGACCTCGGGCAGGGTCGCCGCGGGAACGTTGAACTCCGCGAGCAGTTCGTCGTCCCAATCCATCTCGTGGATGTTGAACAGCATCGTCCGGGAGGCGTTCGAGACGTCGGTGATGTGGTTGCCGGTGAGGTTGTAGATCACCCACGTGTCGATCGTCCCGAAGAGGATGTCGCCGTCTTGGGCTCGCTCGCGGACGTCCTGCGGCCGGGCGCGCTGGAGTTTGATCGGGTCGGTGTTGTCCAGCAGCCACTCGGCCTTCGTCGCCGAGAAGTAGGCATCGGGTTCGAGGCCGGTCTTCTCTTGGACCATCTCGGCGTTCCCCTCCTCTTCGAGGGTCTCGATCCGGTCGGTCGTCCGCCGGTCCTGCCAGACGATGGCGTTGGCGATCGGATCGCCGGATTCGGCGTCCCACAGCAGGGTGGTCTCCCGCTGGTTGGTGACGCCGATCGCCTCCAGTTGCTCGGCGTCGACCCCGCCCTCGTCGAGGGCCGTGTGGATGACGGACTTCGTGTTCTCCCAGATCTCGACGGGGTCGTGTTCGACCCAACCGGGTTCCGGGTAGATCTGCTCGTGTTTCTCGTAGGCGCTCGCCACGACGTTACCACCATGGTCGAAGACCATGAACCGCGTTCCTGTGGTCCCTTGATCGATGGACCCGACGTAGGTTTCAGTTGCCATTGTTGATCGTCACACTGTGGGGGCCCCGACCGACCGGCGGGGGCTCCGACCGGTCGACCGCGACCCGATCCACGATTAGTACTCATTGATTCATACAATAAATATTATCATCGTACTAACATTTTTAATAAAGTATCGAGACAGTCTGTCGAGTTGCTCTATCAGATTTTGGTAACAGGCGGCATTCTTAGGTGAAGCTACTACCCAAATTTAGGTAATCCGAAGTTAGGTGACCCTAAATGGATGAGACACGAGCGACCCACGCGGGCGAGTCGGCCGGCGAATCCAGCGCCGACGGGCAGGGCTGTCCCAAGCGGCGGCAGTGCCAACGCGGGCGAGCCTGCAAGCGGCTCGTCGACCTCGAGTGTGGCGAGACGGGACGGATCGAGTGTGTCGACTGCGAGCGGCGGACCCTGGAGTCGATGGGCGTCCGACCGGGCAAGCGGATCGAAGTCTGTACGAAACACCCCTTCGACGGGCCGGTCGTCGTCTCTGTCGGTCGGTCGACCGTCTCACTGAGTCGCTCTCACGCCCGCCAACTGGACGTCGTCACCGACTGATGGCTCAGTCGCCGACCGTCCTGTTGATGGGACACCCGAACGTCGGCAAGAGCGCACTGTTCAACAGACTCGCCGGCGCGAGCATCTCCGAATCCAACTACGCGGGGACGACCGTCGAGTACACCGAGAGCCAACTGGCTCTCGACGACGGGACCGTCCCCGTCGTCGACGTGCCGGGGACGTTTTCGCTGGAGCCGACGGATCGCGCGGAGGCCGTCGCCGTCGAGTTCCTCGAAGACGCGTCGGACCCGATCGTCGTCTGTGTCGTCGACGCGACCCGGATCGAACGCGGGCTGAACCTCGTACTCGAACTGCTCGACCGCGGCCACCGGGCGGTGGTCGCGCTCAACATGTGGGACGAGGCCCGCCAGCAGGGTGTCGACGTCGACGTCGAGGCACTGAGTGACCTGCTGGGGGTGCCGGTCGTCCCGACGGTCGCCACCGAGGGCGTCGGCGTCGACGACCTCCGATCGACGCTCGACCGGGCCCGCCCGTCCTCGCTGTCGGGGATCATCGACCGGCTGCCGCCGGGGGTCGACGGCGACCTCGAGGGCTCGGTCGAGGGCGACGATCCCGCCGCACGCTGGGAGCTGGTCGACGCCGTCGTTGAGTCGGCGGTCACCTACCGGGAGACCGCCCCCTCGCTGGCCGACCACCTCGGCCGGTTGACCGTCGCCCCCAAGACGGGCCTCCCGTTTGCCGTCGCCGTCCTCTACGGTATGTGGGCGTTTTTCACCGCGGTTGCGGGCTTCTTTACCGACGGCTACTTCGTCCCGCTGTTCGACGACCACTGGCTGCCGTGGATCCAGTCGGTGTTCCCCGGCGAGGGCGGGTGGCTCTACTTCCTGCTCGTGGGGGATCCGGCGGCGACAAACAGCTTCGAGGCCTTCGGCGTGCTCACGAGCGGACTGTTCGTCGCCGTCGGCGTCGTCCTGCCGGCGATCCTCGCGCTGTATCTCGTCCTCGCGCTGCTGGAGGATTCGGGATACATGGCGCGACTGGCGGTGCTGCTGGACGCCGCCTTCCACCGGATCGGCCTCCACGGCTACGCGATCGTTCCGATGGTGCTGTCGTTCGGCTGTAACGTCCCCGGCGTCGCCGCCACGCGAACCCTCGAAACCGACAAACAGCGCTTTCTGACGATGACGCTGCTGTCGGTGTTCATCCCCTGTGGGGCCCAGTTGGGGGTCATGCTCTCGCTCATCCCGCAGTACACGGGCTACATCCTGCTGTACCTGCTGGCGGGCTTCTTCGTCTTCGGGGCGATCATAAACCGGCTCGTGCCGGGGTCGTCCCCGGAGGTCGCCGTCGACATCCCGCCGCTGCGCCGGCCGCGGCCCTCCAACGTGTCGACCAAACTCTCCCTGCGGATCCGCGGCTTCATGACCTCGGCGGTCCCGTTCGTGTTGGCGGGGGTCGGGGTGGTCAACTTGCTGTATCTCGGCGGGGTCGTCGACTGGCTGGCGACCGTCCTCGGGCCGGTGTTGTCCGGCTGGTTCGGCGTTCCATCCGAGACGGTGCCGGCGCTGATCGCGGGGTTCATGCGGAAGGATCTCGCGATCGCCCAACTGAGCGCCATCCCGATGACGCCCTTCCAGACGGTGATGTCGGTCGTGATGGTGAGCATCTACTTCCCGTGTGTGGCGACGTTCGCCATGCTGATCAAGGAGGGCCGCACCGGGGGTGGCGTCCTCCGGGTGGTCGGCGGCGCGCTCGCCACGCTCGTGGCCGCGCTGTTCCTCTGGGGCGGGCTGCTCAGACTCGGCGGAACCCTTCTGGGGGTGGCCTGATGCGCTTCGACGACGCCTACTTCGGGCTGCTCGGCGTGGCGGTCGGCCTCGCTGGCCTGCTCGCGGTCGCCCGCGGGGTCGGCCTCGCGATTCCCGACCCACAGTCGACGCTCGCGGTGGTTTCGGTCTCCGGCACGTTCCTATTGTGGCGCGGGATCGTTCTGCTGTCGGCGGGGGTGTTCTACTTTCAGGGCGCGACCGAGGGGCTCGCCAATCCCGCGATGCAGGCCCGTGTGTTCATGGCGAGTGTGATGGTCTGGATCGTCGCCGGCGCCGACCTGCTCGGGCGGCTGCTCGGCGCGGTCCCCGGCGACTCGGAGGTGTGGGTCGCCGGCAGCGGCGAGGTCCTCGCCGCGATGGGGCCGCCGTACTCGCCAGCGGTGCTCGCGGCCCCCTTCGCGCTCGCCGCGCTGGCCTACCGCTCGCGGGAGGGATCGCCGTGAGCACCTACCGCCGCGTACTCGCTCGACTGGCCGCCGGGGATCCACCCGCACGGATCGCCGTCGAGCTCGACCGGCGCGAGGACGCCGTCCGCGGGATGATCGACACGATGTGTCGGCGGGGCCACCTCATGGAGGTCGACTGCGCCGAGGGCGCGTGTGGCTCCTGCCCGATGGCCGACGCCTGCGGTCCGATGGACAGCCCCGTCCAGTACGTCGTCTCGGCCGAGGGCCGGGCGCTCATCGAAGCCCCGACCGTCGACCGGTAGCCGCGGTGTCGTCCCCCGCCGGCTTTCGATGCGTTGATACGTGGTCTGGCTGTTACGGTCGACAATTGATGGTGGGGCGTCGATGAAGTGGCGGCTCGACTGGTATGCAACGCTCAGCCTCGTTGGAACCGTAATCAAGTATCTGGCGCTGACGATGCTGGTCCCGCTTGCGGTCGCCGTCGTCTACGGGGAGGACATCTGGGTCTTCGTCGTCTCGCTGGCGATCGCGCTGACGGTCGGCGTCGGGCTCGAACAGCTTGACGATGATCCGGATCTCCGGCCGCCGGAGGCGCTGTTGCTCGTCTCGCTGTCGTGGCTCGCGGTTGCGGTCGTCGGCGCGATCCCCTACGTGCTTGCTGGCTACGGGACGGAGTCGACGCTTCGCCTCCCGGTGAACGCGCTGTTCGAGTCGATGAGCGGCTTTACGACGACCGGGGCGACCGTCCTCGGGAGCATTAGCGTCGAAAGCCACTCGCATGCGATCATGCTGTGGCGGCAGCTCTCCCAGTGGCTCGGCGGGATGGGGATCATCGTGCTGATGATCGCCATTCTGCCGGAGTTGGCGGTCAACGGCGCGCAGTTGATGCAGTCGGAGGCTCCCGGCCCCGAACTCCAGAAGCTCACGCCGAAGATCGCCGAAACCGCCCGCGTGCTCTGGATCATCTACTTCGGCTTTACCACCGCACTGATCGTCATCCTCTTCGGACTTCACCTAGTCGGGCTGGCCCCCGAAATGAATCTCTATAACTCGATCGCCCACGGCTTTTCGACGCTGCCGACCGGTGGCTTCTCTCCGCAGGCCGACAGCATCGCCGCCTTCAGCGCGGTCGTCCAGTGGGTCATTATTCCGTTCATGGTGGTCGCCGGCGTTAACTTCGCGCTGTTCTGGCACGTGCTGCAAGGGGAGTTCCGCACGCTGGTCGACAACACCGAGTTCCGCACCTATGCCGGCGCGATCGCCGTCTTGATCGCCGTCCTCACCGCGGTGTTGGCCCGAGGAGCCGCCCCGCCGCTGGCACTCGGCGGCGTCACCGAAGGGCTTACCGAGAATACGGTCAGGCAGGCGGCCTTCCAGATCGCCTCGCTGCTGAACTCGACGGGCTTTGCGACCGCCGACTTCGCCCAGTGGGACCACCACGCCCAGATGCTGCTCCTGTTCACGATGTTCATCGGCGGTTCGGCAGGGTCGACCGGCGGCGGGATCAAGGTCGTCCGGTGGCTGGTTGTCATCAAGACGATCCGACGGGAACTGTACACCACGGTTCATCCCGACGCCGTCCAGCCGGTTCGGCTCGGCGGGAGCGTGGTCGACGAGGATGCCATCCGCGGCATCATGGTGTTTACGCTGCTGTATTTCATCCTGTTCGGCGTTTCGGCGGTGTTCCTGGAACTCGATTCCGCGCGGATCGGCTACGAGGTCTCGACGCTCGAAGCCTTCAGCGCCTCGCTGGCGACGATCGGCAACATCGGGCCGGGGTTCGGCTCGGTCGGCCCCTACGGGAGCTACCTCCAGTTTTCGGACGTTTCGAAACTGTTGATGGTGTTTCTGATGTGGATCGGTCGACTCGAAATCGTCCCGGTGTTGGCGCTGTTCGTCGGGCGCATCCAGGACCGGTAGCTCCACTCGGCCTCCGACGACGGTCAGGACTGCCCCGACGACAGTCAGGACTGCCAAAACGAGCGTGTAAACAGCACGAGCACGGGAATGATCTCGATACGACCGATCCACATGATGACGACCATGGCGGCCTTGGTCGACATCGAGAACACGTCGTAGGTACCGTACGGTCCGGCGGGACCGAACGCCGGGCCGATGTTGAGGAACGTCGAGGCGGCCGCGCCCAGCGCGTCGAACTCGTCGAAGCCGCCGATGTTGTAAAGCCCGGTCCGCGCGCCGTCGACCACGATCAACACCGTCACGAAAAAGACGCCGACGACCGCAATGAGGGTGTACGAGTAGATGTTCCGGATCGTCTGCTCGTCGACCGTCTTTCCGCTCAGTCGAACCGGGCGGATCGCCTCGGGGTGAATCACCGTAAACAGATCCCGGCGGAACGACTTGAAGACGACCAGCCACCGTAGGGACTTGATCGAACAGGTCGTCGAGCCGGCCATTCCACCGAGGAACATACACATCAACAGCAGGTGTTTGGCGAACGGCGACCAGAGATCGAAGTTCGCGTTGGCGTAGCCTGTCGTCGTAATGATCGAGACGACGTTGAACACCGACTGCCGGAACGTATCGGAAACGCCGGTTCCAGTGGGGTTGTCTTTCAGAGAGAGGATCGTGACGACCAGTCCCGAAAAGACGACGATGGTGCCGAGATAGAACCGGAACTCCTCGCTGTTACGGAGTCGGGCGACATTCCCTTTTAAGACGAAATACATTAGCACGAAACTAGTCGACCCGAGGAACATCACGACGATGAGTACCCAGTGGACGACCGGCGCGAAGGCCTCGATACTCAGCGGCTCGGTCGAAAAGCCGGCGGTCGACACGCTCGTAAAGGCGTGGGCGACCGCGTTGTACAGGGTCATGTTCGGCGCGAGGCCGACCAGATACAGCCCGTAGAGGATTGCGATCGTCCCGACCGTCAGGCCAGCGTACAGTTTGCCGATGAGGCGGGCGGTGTCCTCGATGTGTGGGGTGAGTTTGTCGACGTTGTCGTACTGGGTTTCGGTCTCCATGAGCTGTGCGCCACCGACTGAGAGCCGTGAGAGGATCGCAGTCGCCAGAATGAGGATTCCGAGGCCGCCGAGCCACTGGATGAGCTGTCGCCACATCATGATCGATCGGGCGTGGATGTCGAACGCCCGGAGGACGGTCGCACCGGTGGTCGTGATCCCGCTCATCGACTCGAAGGCGGCGTTGATCGGGTGAGCGATGGTCCCGCGCCCCGCGACGACGAACGGGACCGCACTCACTAGGGCGACCAACAGCCACGTCAACGCGACCATGAGCAGCGCCTCTCTCGGGCCAAGTCGCTCCTCGCCGTCGAGCCGCTTGAGCCGTTCGAGCAGCCCGCCGACGACGAGGGCAACACCAATGGTTACGAAAAACGGCGCGACCGGCTCGGCATAGTAGAGGGCGACAAGGAGGGGAAAACACAGCGGCGCGGCCAACCATTTGACGATCGTGCCGGTCAGACTGAGACTGTACCGCCACGACACTCGGACGTTCATTGGAGTTAGTATTCGAATACTGTCCGCACCACTACCTAAAGTCGACTGTTAGGAATCACCTACTCCCAATCCTCGTATGTCGGTCGATCGAGGTCACCGGGGAACTCGTCGACCGGGGCTGTCGTCTGGTCGCCCGTTGCCATATCCTTGAGCGTCACCTCGCCGTTTTCGAGGTCGCGCTCGCCGACGATGACGACCGTCTCGGCGTTGATCGAATCCGCATAGTTCATCTGCGCGCCGAAGCTCCGGTCCGAGATATCGCTCTCGACGACGTGACCGCGGGCACGGAGTTCGCGGGCGACTTCGGCGGCGACTGCACGCGTGTCGCCGACTGACAACACGTAGTAGTCCGTCGTGGGAGCCTCCTCTGGCCAGACACCCGCTCGCTCACAGAGCAACTGGAGGGTGGCGTGGCCGGGGGCAACGCCCACGGCGGGGGTGGGTTGGCCGCCGAAGCTCTCGATGAGATCGTCGTAGCGGCCGCCGCCGAACACCGACCGGGAGACCTCGCCGGTCGAGTCGAAACACTCGAAGACGACGCCGGTGTAGTAGTCCAGCCCACGGGCGGTCTCCAGCGATACCTCACAGAACTCTCGTGCGCCGAAGTCCTCGGCGGCATCGAGGACCGCCTGCAGGTTCGCCACCGCGTCGGCGACCCGGTCGGTTTCGGCGAACTCGACTAGCTCGTCGAGCTCGTCGGTCGACAGCAGGTCGTCGAACCGCTCGGCTTGGTGGTAGGCGAGGCCTGCGTCGGTAAGGAGTGCATAATACTCCTCGTCATCGATCTTAGCCGACTTGTCGACCGCCCGGATCGCCGCTTCGGTGTCGACCTCGGCGTCGAACGCTTCGAGGAGCCCCCCCAGAATATCGCGGTGGGAGACGCGGAACTCGAAATCCTCGCCCGTCAATCCGAGGTCGGTCAGCGCGTCGGCGGCAAACGCGAGGATCTCGGCGTCGGCTTCGGGCTCCGAGGAGCCGAAGATGTCGACGTTGGTCTGGTAGAACTCCCGGAACCGGCCCTGTTGGACCTGTTCGTAGCGCCAGAAGGGTCGCGTCGAGCGCCATTTAATCGGCTTCGATAGCGCCTGACTTTTGGCGACGACCATCCGGGCGACCGTCGGCGTCAGTTCGGGCGTCAGCGTCACCTCGCGGCCGCCCTGATCGGTGAAGTTGTACAGTTGGTCGACGATCTCCTCGCCGGATTTGTCGGTGTACAGCTCGGTCGCCTCCAGCGTCGGCGTCCCGATCTCGCGGAAGCCGTAGCGGGCCGCGGCCGTCTCGACGGTGTCGATGACCTCCCGGCGGGCGGTCATCTCGTCGGGGTAGAAGTCACGGAACCCTTTGAGTCGGTCGTACATAGCGAGGGGTTGGGCAACCCCGCGCTTGAAACCTGTCTTTCGTGGCTCGGCCCTGCCCGTCGCCCGGCTGCTTTCCGCCGGTAATGATCTCTTACCGACGAGTAATGGGTTTCAAACGACCGCGCAGCCGGTCTATAACGATACCCGATCCGGGCTGACAGTCCGGTATGTCGTACTGTCGTCCAACCGGCCGCCCGACCAGGTCTCCATGATCGATCGGCTCGGCAGCCGTCTCCGATCGCTGGTACGCCGTCTCCTGTGGCGTTCGACTTCGTCGTCGCTCGATTCGGTCGAGACTGTCCCGACGATCTGCGATGTCGTCGACCGCCACGAGGTCGGCCGCCGGCTCCCCGAGGGCTGGCGCATCGAGCGTGATATCGTCCAGTTCCGCGGCGAATCCCTCGCCGAAGTCCTCCGGCTGATCGACCGTCGGGACGGGTTTCGGATCACGCTCAAACCGGTCGAGATGCTGGAGCCGACCGGCCCGGTCGAACTCTACACGCTGGCCTCGCCGGTCGACGCCCGACAGCGTCGAAAGACTGCCGATTCGCTGGCCGCGGCGCTCGACAGCGCCGTCGAGATCGCCGCCGCCCGTCGGCACCACCGGTCCGACGCCCGGTCGGCGTGGCGGCCGCCGGTCGACCGTTAGAGAGCGATCATCGTCACGCCAGCGACGGCGAGCACCGCGGCCGCGATGCGAACGCGGAAGTACCGTTCGCCGAGGACGATCCCGCCGAGAACGACCGCGACGATCGCTTGGGCGTTGATGATCGGCGAGGCGATGCTCGCCGGCACCAACGAAAACGCCAGCGTCGTGACGTACTCGCCGCTGGCGACGAACCCGCCGGCGACGGCCAGTTTCGCCACGTCTTCCCCAACTGGCGGTCGCGCCGACCGGAGGACCGACGGCAGCAACACCACCATCACCCCGCCGAACAGCAACGGTACCCACAGCGAGGTCGGGATCGCCAGTTCTTGAAGCCCGACCCGTTTGCCCACGTCACTGACCGCAAACAGCATCGCACTCCCTAACGCGAGCTGTGCGGCCCGCGAGCTCGCCGCTCGGCGGAGCGGTTCGAGCAGCGAACCGCCCTGAAAGTTGGCGATGTAGACGGCGGCCGTAGCGACGACCACACCTGCGACCTGTAGCGGCGTCAGAAACTGCCCGAGGAACACCACCTCGATCGGGAGCACGAACACCGGGACCACCTTGTTAATCGGCGCGACGTACGACACGTCGCCGATCGCCAACGCCCGCAGAAAGGCGACGTTCGCCCCCGCGATCGTCACGGCTGTCAGCGCGAGGATCGCCGTGTCGTCGACTCCGAAGTCGCCGAGGGCTGCGATCGTTTCCCCGTAGCCGACCGACATGCCCAACAGCGGCAGATACCACCCCAGCGCGAACCCGTTGACCAGCACCGTCAGCGTCGCGGCCGAATACCCCCGAAACGCCCGTTTGAGATAGAAGATGTAGGTCCCCCAGATCACGGCCGCGACGACTGCGTAGCCGATCCCTACCTCCATTATGAAAAATCATTACGACAGCAGTGATTAATCGTTCGGTCGACCAGTCACTGAGCGCTTCTGTGTCGCCGGCCACCGGCTGGTAGGGAGTGGCTACTCGCCACGACGGCCGTGGACGTAGGTCTGTTCGTGGTCGGGAAAGACCGCCTCAACGGCCGACGGCTCGTGGCGGTCGGCCAGCAGCACCCTGAGTTCGTCCTCGTAGTCGGCCTTCCGGACGCTTTCGCTGGGTCCGACTTCGATCTCGAAGGCCGACTCGACCAACCGGTCGACCGCGTGGCGGCCGAACCCCGAGAGCGGAGCGATGTAGTCGACGCCGTGGCGGTCTTCGATGCTCTGGGCGCTGGCGCGGGAGACGTTGGGGACCCGATCGTCCCGTCGGGTGCCGTCGGCGATGGCGTCGAACTCCCCGCCGGCGACCGTTTCGAGGGCGTGGTCGTGGGCCTGCTGGATCCCGTTGCGTGGGTAGCCATCGGCGGCCATCCGGTCGACGGCCGCCTCCGCGACCGATCGGTCGAGGTCGACGGTTTCGAAGGGGTAGCCCAGTGCGTCGGCAGCGCGTGCGGCGTGCTGCCAGTCGTCGGTGATTCCGAACGTGGCGGTCACGAGTGTTAGATCGTAGAACTCGTCGAGGAGCAGCGCTGCAAGCGAGGAGTCCTTGCCGCCGCTGTACAGTAACGCGAGCTCCATCCGGTTACCGCCGTCGGATGTCGAACGATTTGGAGTCGGGCTGGAGCTCCTTGAGCAGCGACTTCATCTGGTCTTCGTCGATGCGGTCCTGAATCCGGCCGCTGCGGGCGAGGGCGATGATCTGCTGTTCGACCTGGCTGGCGAACTCCGGCTTCGACATCTGGACGGCGTTGAGCCGCTGGCGGGCCCCATCGGTGAGGTGTTGTTTCAGCATCGCCTCCTTCTGGGCTTCGGCCTGCTGTTGGGCCGCTTCTTGGGCTTCTTGGTCGCCTTGACCCTGCCCTTGGCGCTGCTCGAGCTCCTTGCGTTTCTGTTCGCGAAGCTCTTCGAGTCGGTCGTCTCCGGGGCTATCGCTCATACCTATCTGTCGTGTTGCGGTCCAAAAAACGGTTTCGGAGCGGTCGACGCTGCCGCTGTGGCGCCCCCGCTTCGGCCCCCGCCTTGTCATTGTCGACGGTTCCGAACCGTGGCGCTGCCGCTGCTGAGCTGTCGTGGATCGAAAACGAATACCGGGTCTTAGGCGTAGCGTTCGAGTTCCGGCCGGTCGAGGGATTCGAAGACGTCCTGAGCGACCTCGTCGAGGAGGGCATCGCCGTCGGCGGTGGTGCGGCGACCCTCGCCCTGTGCGGTCTGAACGAGGTCTTCGTCCTCGAGTTGGCTGAGGATCTCGCGGATGATCTTCTTCGAGCCCGAGACGTGGTTGGCGGGTGCGACCGCATACCGGTTCGAGCCGTCTTTGGTGCCGCCGTACTCGGTGGCGAGCCGTTCGACACCGATGGGACCGTTGATCGCGACCTTGCGGAAGAGGCTCGCTGCGCGGGTCTCCCAGAAGTCCTCCTGCTGTGGCGGGAGCTCTCGGTCCTGTCCGGTTTTGGTGTACTCGACCCAGTCGGGCGCATCGAGGCGGTCGGCGAGCCGGTCGGCGAGTTCGTCGATGAACTCCTCGGCCGGGACGTCGTAGAGAGTTACCATAAGGCCACGTTCCGTTTTTGAGTGTTTAAACCCATCGTATTGCCGACGCAGGACGTATGCGGGTGTGTAGCGTCCCACCGGCCGACGGTGTCGACGCGGGAACCCAATACACATCCTTTTATCGACACGGCCGCAAGCCGTCGACGGATTTCGATGGACGAACGCGAGGCCCTCGAGTTGCTCGGGGCGGCGCTACCGGCGGCCGGCGACGACGCCGCCGTCGTCGACTCGACGGCGATCACCACCGACATGCTCCACGAGTCGACCGATTTTCCGCCCGGCACGACGCGCTACACCGCGGGCTGGCGGTCGGTCGCCGCCTCGCTGTCGGATCTCGCCGCTATGGGCGCCGCGCCGACCGCCGCGGTCGCCGCCTACGCCGACACGGCCTTCGTCGACCACGAGCTTGAGGCCTTCCTCGAAGGTGCACGCGATGTCTGTGCGGCGGTCGGGGCCGACTACGTCGGCGGCGACCTCGATACTCACTGTGAGTTCACCGTGACCACGACCGCGATCGGCGAGGCCCCCGACCCCGTCTATCGGTCGGGCGCGACCCCCGGCGATCGGCTCTGTGTCACCGGCACGCTGGGGCGGAGCGCCGCCGCCCTCCGGCTGTTCGACCGCGGCGAATCCGACCGGGCTAACGAGCTGTTCCGGTTTTCGCCCCGGATCGACGCCGGCCGGCGACTCGCCGGCGTCGCCACCGCGATGATGGACTCAAGCGACGGGCTCGCCCGGTCGCTCCACCAGCTCGCCGAGGCCAGCGACTGCGGCTTCACGGTCGACCGCGAGGCGGTCCCGATCGACACATCCGTCGACGCGGTGGTCGACGACTCGGTCGACCGCTGGGAAGCCGGTGTGCACTTCGGCGAGGACTTCGAACTGGTCTGTACGCTTCCGGAACACGAACTCGATGCGGTCGCAGCCGACGTGGAGACGCCGCTGACGCCCATCGGCCGCGTTACCGACGAGGGCGTTCGTGTCGACGGCGAGCCGCTGGCCGACCGCGGCTACACCCACTGACTACTGCACTTGGATCGGAACCAGCATGAAACACAGCAGGCCGACCCCGAACGTCAGCAGACCGACCAGCAGTCGCGGAAGGCCGATCGACCGCTCGTCGTCGGGGTCGGCGGGGCCGTTGGCCGCGATCACTAGCGCGAAGACGCCCCAGAACGCCCAGAGGCCGACCGACTCGTTGAGCGACAGCCCCCGGATGTAGTGGAGGTAGCCGGCCACGCCGAACAGCACCGCCGGCACCAGTGCGGCGATCGTCTCCTGCCGCGGGCCGACCATCGCCCGGACCATGTGGCCGCCGTCGAGTTGGCCGACCGGCAGCAGGTTCAACACGGTGAAAAACATCCCGACCCAGCCGCCGATGACGACCGGATGGGGGTTGTACCCCGGCCCGTAGCTGGCCGGCTCGCTGATTAGGGAGGCGATACCTTCCAGTAGGAGGGGATTATTAAAGACGATCGAGTCGACCGACTGGCTCGATTCGACCATCGCCGCCGGGACCTCGATCGGCTCCAGCGAGAGGCCGATCGCCGTAACGACGACCGTGGCGACGAGTCCGGCGATCGGACCCCCGGCCCCAATGTCGAACAGCACCGTCCGGCTCGGCATCCGATCCCGGATTCGGATCACCGCTCCCATCGTGCCGAACACGGCAGGAAACGGGATCAGGTAGGGCAGCGATACGTCGACGCCGTGGTACCGGCCCATCGCGTAGTGGCCGAGTTCGTGGGTCAAAAGCACCCCGAGAACGGCGGCGGTAAACGGCCACGCCTGAAGGATCGACAGCGGGTTGGCGACGATCTCCTCGAGCGGGACGAAATACCAGACGTAGCTTCCGACGAACAGCGTCGACAGTATCGTCGCCGCCAGCAGGACGACGTTGATCCACGGGATCCCATTCGAGCCGGACTCGTCGTCGAGTGGGACCGCGACCAGCGCCGTATCGGAGCTGTCGGCGGCGGTAGCGAACGACAGCTCGTAGCCCGCCTCCCGAAACGCCGGCCGAAGCTCCGCGAGGAGTCGCCGCTCGGGGATCAGTGGCTCGCCGTAGTAGACGACACGCCCCGCCTCGATCCGGACGTCGGTGAGATTGTACCACGTCTCGAGGGCCTCCGGCCGCGGGACGGTGGCTTCCGACTCTGCCATCGGCATCTCTACGTGGCCGATACTCATAAACACCCGTCGTGACTGTTTCCGGCCCGATCCATTCGGGGCGGTGGATCGCGGCCGGCTATCGATTCGGGACTCAGGCCGTTTTGACCGGCTGGACCAGCCACGTCGTCGCCCCGGTGTAGGACCACGGCTCGATCGAGAGTTCGGTCGCCGACTCCTGGAGTCGGACGATCAGCGCGCCGATTTCTTTCGGCGACAGCTCTACGTCCTCGGCGATGAACTTGCTTTTGAAGTAGCGGTCGCCCGCGGCGACCTGCTCGCGGAGGTACTGCCGGAGGTACTCAGCCTTCGGGTTCTCGTCGGCTGACGACTCGGGCGTGGCGTCCGTGGAAGGTGTGGTTGCGCTCATGGATCCTCGGTTCCCGCTTGTTCGCCATGGCTGTTATATAAGCCAGACCGTTGGTCGGATTTCGGCTCGATTCACGCTTTCGGTGGGTTTGAATTGTCCTGAACGGTACGCTTCACGACTGGCTCAGTCCGCTCTAAACCTTTTATCGTTCCCTGTGATCCTATATTTCACCACTGAAGTGTGAGTCGTATTGGGGATAATACCGCCGCTGTGGCGGGTGAATTTGGCGATGATCGGCGGCATCAGCGGCGGTCGACGCGGTTGCGCGCGGCTACCGTTCGTGGAGCCAAAAGTCGCCGTCGGTCGTCGACTCCTTTTTGAAGATCGGCACCTCGTCTTTCAGCCGGTCGATCCCGTCTTCGACCGCCCGGAACGCCTGTCGGCGGTGACCCGCCAGCACGACGACGAACACGATGTCCTCGCCGTCGTCGATCGGGCCCACTCGGTGATGAAACAGCACCTCGAACACCCCCTCCCGCGCGGTTAAGTCCTGCCTAATGGCGTCGAGTCGCTGCTCGGCGACCCCCTCGTACTTCTCGAAGGTGAGCCGTTCGGTCCGGGCGTCCGCTGGGTCGTCTTTGGCCCGCACTCGCCCGGTGAACGTCGCGATCGCGCCCGCGCGGTCGGCCATCGGCGAGGCTTTGGCCCGGTCGACGAGCGTTTCGAGGCTGATGTAGGGATCCAGTTCGTCGATCCGGCCGAGGATCGTCTCGGGATCGAGTTCGGCAGCGGTCGGTGTGGTCTCGACGATCGGCGTGCTCGGAGGGGTCTCGACATCGCCAAGCACCACGGTCGGCAGTCGGTGGTGGACCACCCCCGCGAGGAGAGCGTAGTCGTAGCGCCGGGCCAGCGAGTCGAGGAGTTCGGTCGCCGAACGGTCACTGCCGGCACCGACCCACCGGCCGTCGCCGTCGACGCGGAACTCCCCCTCGTCGGGGAGTCCGGCACCGTCCACGGGGCGGGAGCCGGTACAGTCGACCGTGGCCACCCGTCCCTCGCGGCGGGTCGTCAGCCGGTCTGTGAGCGTCTCGGCTGCCGACAGACAGTCCTCGCCGACGATACACAGGGTTTGCATGGCTCAATAGGGGGTCCGGCCGCCCTTTAGTGTTGTAGTCGACGGCTGATCGCCGGAGTACGCGCTTGACAACGCTTAAGGCCAACTCGGAGTTAGCCGACTGCAATGAGAGTCGTCATTTCGATCGGTGGAAGTATTCTGGCCCCGGAGCTCGATTCGAGCCGCGTGGCCGCCCACGCCGCGGTTATCGAGTCGCTGGCAGCCGCGGGCTGTGAGATCGGTGTCGTCGTCGGCGGCGGGGGCGTCGCCCGCGACTACATCGCTGCGGCGCGGGATCTGGGCGCAAACGAGGTCCAACTCGACCAACTCGGGATCGACGTCACCCGGATTAATGCCCGACTACTTATATCGGCCCTCGGATCGAGCGCGAAGCCGACCCCGGCGACCGACTACGATGCCGCGGGCGATGCCCTCCGGCGCGGCGACATCTCGGTGATGGGTGGGATCACCCCCGGCCAGACGACCGACGCCGTCGCGGCGGCGTTCGCCGAGTACGTGGGGGCGGACCTGTTGGTGTATGCGACAAGCACCGACGGTGTCTACGACGCCGATCCCGAAGCCGACCCCGAGGCGATCAAGTACACGACGATGTCGCCGACCGAACTCGTCGACCTCATCGTGCCGATGAGCCGGGATGCGGGTGCGTCGGCGCCGGTCGACATTCTGGCGGCCAAACTCCTCGAACGGTCGGGAATGCGGACGGTCGTCCTCGACGGGTCGGAGCCGTCGAACATCGAGTCGGCGGTGCTCCGTGGTGACCACACCGGCACGGACGTGATCCCGCCAGGCAGCAGCGAACCCGCCCTCTGGGTCGAGACCGAATGAGCGACGGCACCGACTCGCCGCACACGCTCGCGGCCGACGACGAGTCGACCCATCGGGACTTCTGGGCGGAGACGATCGCCGACGAGATCGAGGCGCGTGATCCGGACGAGCCGATCGTCGTCAAGGGAGGCGTCTCGCCGTCGGGGGTCGCCCACCTCGGCAACGTCAACGAGATCATGCGGGGCTACTTCGTCGCCGAAGTGCTCCGGGACCGCGGCCACGAGGTCCGGCAGGTCTTCACGAGCGACGATAAGGACCCCCTCCGCAAGCTGCCCCGCAAACTGGCCGACGCCGACGGCAACATCGTTGGCCTCGGCGAGGTCGACGCCGGCGCGCTTGGGCGTAACCTCGGCAAACCCTACACCGACATTCCCGACCCCTTCGGCGAGGCCGACTCCTATGCTGCTCACTTCGCCGCCCTCCTAGAGGCCGACGCCGACCGGCTCGGCGTTCCAATCGAGATGCGCTCGAACACCGAACTGTACGCCGACGGCACCTTCGACCCCGTGGTTTCTCACGTCCTCGCGAACGCCGAGACGGCCCGCGAGGTGCTCTCCGAATACCAAGCGAAAGTCGACGAGGACTATGTTCCGTTCAACCCAGTCTGCGAGGAGTGCGGCAAACTGACCGAGACGGTCACGAACATTGACCTCGATGCGGAGACGGTCGACTACGTCTGTACCGACATGGAGGTCGGCGACAACACGATCGATGGCTGTGGCCACGAGGGAACCGCCTCCTTCCGCGAGGGGAAACTGCCGTGGCGCTTCGAGTGGCCCGGCCAGTGGCAGGTCCTCGGTGTGGACTTCGAGCCGTTCGGCAAGGATCACGCCGAAGGATCGTGGCCCTCGGGCGTCGACATCGCCGAAAACGTCCTCGATATCGAGCCGCCGGTACCGATGGTCTATGAGTGGTTCACGCTCAACGGCGAGGCGCTGTCGTCGTCGGCCGGCAACATCGTCACCGTCACCGAACTGCTCGACCTGCTCGAACCCGAAGTCGTCCGCTACTTCTTCGCGCTCGATCCGAAGAAGGCCCGAGACCTTGATCTCTCGCGGCTCGACCAGTTAGTCGACGACTACGACCGGTTCGAGCGCGCCTACTACGGCACCGTCGACGACGAGTCGGTAACCGAGTTCGCCGAGGCGTCCTATCCGTACGTAGTCGACGCGGTGGCCGACGACAAACCGATCCGGCTCCCCTACACGTTCGCGGCTGTCCTCGGGATGGTCGACGACCGAGACCTGCGCATTAAACTCGCCAAAGACGAGGGTCACATTCCGGACGACGCCGACGAGTCGACCGTTGAGGCCGCCCTTGCTCGCGTCGAGAAGGCCCGCAACTGGGCCGAGCGGATGGACAACGCCTACAACTACCGACTTCAGACCGACCTGCCGGACGTCGAGTTCGATGAGTCGGTCCAAGCGGCCCTCGACGCCTTGGCAGCGTTCGTCGACGCAGGTCACGACGGCGAAGAGATCCAGGCCGCGATCTACGACACGGCCCGCGACCACGATATCGAGATCGGTGACCTCTTCGAGGCTGGCTACCGGCTCTTCTTCGACGAGACGCAGGGCCCTCGTCTCGGAGAGTTCCTCGGCGAGTTGGAAACCGAATTCGTCGTCGGTCGACTCCGGCGCGAGCGCTGAGTCGACCGGTCGTTTTTATATACTGATACGGAAGTGGTAGTATGAGCGAGGAGCGGCCACTGACCGAGTTTTCTGCGAGCGAGGAAGTCGACGGCGAGGCAACCGAGAGCATGGAGCCGCCCAGCGGTGTCGAACCGGCGACCGTCACCTACCAGTGGCAGCCGGATGGCACCGAGTGTGCGCAGTGTGGTGCAACGACGGAACAACGGTGGCTCGATGACGGTCAGTTCGTCTGCCCCGACTGCAAGAGCTGGGCGTAGTCTCTGACTACTTATTACCGGAACCGCGTCGAGCCGCGCTCGAAGCCCGCCGCGAGCGTCGACTCGTCGAGCGAACAGACTGTCGGTCGACCGTGCGGGCAGGCAAAGGGCTGCTCGCACTCGCCCAGCCGATCCAGCAACTGCTCGGCCTCGCTTCTGGTGAGCCGATCACCGGCTTTGAGTGAGGGGTGACAGGCCAGATCCGCCAGCAGTTCGTTCCGCTGATCGTCGGGCTGGTGGCCGGCAGCAAGCTGATCCAGCGTCTCGACGAGCGAGTCCGTGTCGGCAACGCGGCCGAGCGGGGCCGGGAGCCCCGACACGCGGAGAGTACCGCCCCCGAAGGGCTCGATCTCGAAACCGAGGTCGGACAGCAGCTCCCCATGGCGCTCGGCGGCCGCTGCGGCCGCCGGAGCGACCGAAATCGTCTCCGGTGGGTCCAGTGGGGCGGTCGACACCCCCTCGTCGTCGACCGCCGCTCGGAGCCGCTCGTAGTTGATCCGTTCGTGAGCGGCGTGTTGGTCGACCACCAGCAGTTCGTCGCCGTCTTCACAGAGCAGATACAGGTCCCGAAACGGGCCGATGACGCGGACCTCGCCGAAGGGATCCGAGCGGTCGACCGCCGCCAGCTCGGTGTCGAGATCGGTTGCGGCGGTGTCGGTACGTCGGATATCGGCAGTCGTCAGCGCCTCCGAGACCGCCCGCTCGACGGCCGCCTCGATCTCCTCGCGAACGGTGAGCCCGACCTCCTCCTTGGCAGGGTGGACGTTCGGGTCGACCGTTCCGGCCGGTGGCTCAATATCGATCGCGGCAATCGGATACTTCCCACCAAGAATGAGCGACCCGTAGCCACTCACTACCGCCCGACGAAGGCCGGTGTCGGTGACCGGGCGGCCGCCGACCGAGACCCGAACGTGGTCGCGTGTCGACCGAGTAACCGATGGATAACAGCAGACACCAGCGATAGATAACTCATCATTGTCGACTGTCGTCTCGTGGTGAATGACCGTCGACCGGCTTGCGGTGCCGGCGTCGTAGACTCCGAGGAGGGCGTCCCGCAATCCGTTGCCGCTCGTCGTGAACGTCTCGTTGCCGTTGTGACTCAGCGAGAACCGGACCTCCGGGCGGGCCAGCGCGTACCGCGCAAGTAGCTCGCTGATCCGGCCGAACTCGGCGGCCTCCCCGGCCAGCGACTCCCGGCGGGCGGGACGGTCGGCGAACAGGTCAGTGACGGTGACGGTCGTCCCCTGTGCTCGCCCGGCGTTCGAGACGGTCACCCCGTCGTCGACCCGGAGCTCCGTTCCGACGGCCTCACCGTCGTTGGTTACGAGTTCGAGGGTCGCACAGTCTGCGATAGCTGCCAGCGCCTCCCCCCGGAAGCCGAGCGTCGACACGCCGGTGGGATCGGCCCCCGTTTCGGCGGGCAGCTTGCTCGTCGCGTGGCGTTCGACGGCGCGTTCGGCATCGATACGTGAGAGGCCACAGCCGTCGTCGGCGACCCGGATCCGATCGGTACCGTCGTCTTCGACGGTGACCTCGATCCGTCCGGCTCCCGCGTCGAGGGCGTTGTCGACGAGTTCGGCGACAACACGAGCCGGACGGGTAATCACCTCGCCGGCAGCGATCTGGGCCACCGTCGCCTCATCGAGTCGGTGGATCGTCGGCCTGTCCATCGGTTGGTCGACCGCAGTCGCCCGACGAGTTTAGCCCCTTCGGGGCAGTAGGCGGCAACTAACTATTATCGGAGTTCCGACCGGAGTTCGTCGAGCGTGTTGAGTGCCTCCAACGGCGTCATGCTCGCCACGTCGAGCGCCCGGAGCGCGACGGCGACCCGAACCATCGACTCCTCGTCGAGTGGCTCGTCGACCGCGGGGTCCGGCGTTCCATCGAAAAAGGCCTCCTCGGGATACGACGCCCGGTCGTCCGAGCTGTCGGGCTCGAAGGCCTCCTCGGGGTAGGAGACACGGTCCTCGACCGTCTCGGTCTGCTCGCCGTCCGACTCCTGCGGCGTGTCGGCCGCCGACTCGTCGGCCGGTTCCGACCGGGGTTCGGCTGACGGATCGGGATCGGACGGGGACGTCTCGGAGCTGCCGCCGGCCGCGTCCGCACTACCGCTTTCGGTCCTATCGGTCGACTCGACGACCGCCCGCGCGCGGTCGACGACCGTCTCGGGGACCCCGGCCATCCGGGCGACTTCGATACCGTAGGACGCCGACGACGCGCCGGGGGCGATCCGATGGAGGAAAGTGATCTCCTCGCCCTCGCGGGTGGCCGCGAAATGTCGGTTGACGACCCCCTCGCGTTCGTCGGCCAGCGCGGTAAGTCCGTGGTAATGAGTCGCAAACAGGGTCGTTGCGCCCAGTTCGTCGTGGATGAACTCGGTGGTCGCTCGTGCGATGGCGAGCCCGTCGGCCGTGGAGGTGCCGCGGCCGACCTCGTCGAGCAGCACCAGCGAGTCCTCGGTCGCGTCGTGGAGGATCTCGGTGAGTTCGCTCATCTCCCGCATGAACGTCGACTGGCCGCCGGCGATGTCGTCGCTCGCACCCACGCGGGTGAAGATCCGATCCAGTACCGGCAGTTCGGCGGCTTCCGCGGGGACGAAGCTGCCGATCTGGGCCAGCAGACAGGTGAGTGCGACCTGTCGCATGTAGGTCGACTTCCCGCTCATGTTCGGGCCGGTGATGATCGCCACCTCGCCGGCTGAGAGGTCCGCATCGTTCGGGACGAACGATTCTTGGGTGGTTTCGACGACCGGGTGTCGACCGCCCTCGATACTGATGCCGCCGTCGTCTGCGTGGAACGTCGGCCGGATGTAGTCACCCTCGGCGGCGACCGTCGCCAGCGCACAGACGGCGTCGAGTTCGGCGATGGCGGTCGCCAACGCCTGAATCCGCTCGGTTTCGGCGGCGACCTGCTGGCGGACCTCGCAGAACAGTTCGTATTCGAGGCTGTCGGCACGCTCGGCGGCCCCGAAGATCTCGTTTTCCCGCTCTTTGAGTTCGGGCGTGTAGAACCGCTCGGCGTTTTTGAGCGTCTGCCGGCGCGTGTAGTCCTCAGGGACCCGATCGAGGTTCGGGTTCGTGACCTCGATGTAGTAGCCATGGACCTGGTTGTGGCCGACCGACAGCGAGTCGATCCCGGTTCGTTCGCGTTCGGCCGCCTCCAGTTCCGCGACCCACTGTCGACCCTCCCGCTCAGTCGTTCGGAGCTTGTCGAGTTCCGCGTCGAAACTCGGCTCGATGACGCCGCCCTCGGTGAGTTCGGCCGGCGGATCGTCGACGATCGCGCTATCGATCAACTCGGCGACCTCCTCGATGGGGTCGACCCGCTCGCGGTAGGCCGTCAGCGCCTCGCGTCCCGCGAGGGTCTCGACGAGATCCGGGACGACCGACAGGGTCGCCTGCAGCGACCGGAGGTCCCGCGCGTTTGCCCGGCCGCGGGAGACCCGACCGATCAGTCGTTCGAGATCGTAGGCAGTGGCTAACTGGTCCTGGAGGGCGGCCCGAGCCACCGAGTCGCCGACCAGCGCCGCGACGGCGTCGTGTCTGGCCGCGATCGCCTCGCGGTCGACCAGCGGCCGACGGAGCCACCGGCTGAGACAGCGCCGCCCGAGCGCCGAGGCGGTCTCGTCGATGACATCGAACAGCGTGTCGCCCGCCCCCGGGCCGCGGTTCTCGAACAGTTCGAGACTCCGGAGGGCGGCGGCATCGAGCCGGAGGTGGTCCTGGGGCTCGTAGCGCCGGATCCGTGAGACGTACTCCAGCGAGCCGTCGTCGCCCTGTGTGTACTCGGCGTAGGCCAACACCGCCCCGCAGGCCCGGCGTTCGGCGTCGGTCGAGAGGTGGCGGTCGGGATCGACGTAAGCCGACAGACAATCAGCGGCGGCCTCGGGGTCGAACAGCGCCGCGTCGACGGCGGTCTCCATCCAGTCGGTCGCGTCGTCTGCGGGCGTGACCGTCGGCGTCTCGGGAGCGACCAGCAGTTCCGCGGGCTCGATCCGGTCGAGTTCCTCGGCGAGCCCCGCCCGGTCGGGGACGGTCGTGACCAGACACTCGCCGGTCGAGACGTCGACCGCAGCGATGCCGAACCCGTCCTCGTCGTCCTGGATGGCGCTGGCAACGTAGTTCGTCGTGCCCGAGGCCAGCAGTTCCTCCTCGACGACCGTGCCCGGCATAATGACGCGGGTGACCGCACGGTCGACCAACCCTGTCGCTTCTTCGGCGTCCTCGACCTGATCGGCGATGGCGACCCGGTAGCCGGCGGCTACCAGCCGCTCCAGGTAGGAACTCGCGTTGTCGATCGGGATCCCGGCCATCGGATACGTGCCCGTCGAATCTTCCCGCTGGGTCAGCGTCACCTCACAGACGCGGGCGACCTCCTCGGCGGCCTCACAGAAGGCCTCGTAGAAGTCGCCGACCTGAAACAACACGAGGGCCTCGTCGTGGTGCTCACACAGCTCCAGATACTGGCTCAACATCGGGGTGAGTTCGCTCCGTCTGTCTGCCATCGTTGGCGGTGGCCCGGTAGCGGGTGTCATTGGCGGTAGGCAGGACCCAAACGATATAAACGCCTCGCTAATATCAAGAAAGAGAGATATACTCGAATCCGGCACTGTCTAGTTAGCGACCTCCTCAGTTGGCGTTCGATCATCTAGCGATTGATGCGGTCGCTGGCGGTTATAATAATGTACAAACTGCGAACACCAGCGACGAACGCTCGACCGACTGCCCACCC
>NZ_JAMZIE010000004.1 GCF_024178165.1 Halohasta salina
GGTGGGCAGTCGGTCGAGCGTTCGTCGCTGGTGTTCGCAGTTTGTACATTATTATAACCGCCAGCGACCGCATCAATCGCTAGATGATCGAACGCCAACTGAGGAGGTCGCTAACTAGACAGTGCCGATAGAAAAGGTTTATATTCACACGTCAAATAACGAAAATAGCTTCAGGAATCAGATGTATAATCCAATTGATTTTCTTTTCATGCTTTATTGGCGCGTGTTTCGAGTGCTATCGATACTACGCGCAGGATTGCAGTTCACGACGAGAGGATGGGTGTCAGTGACATCGAAAATAAAGCATCCAGAGAAGTTCGAGATAGGCGGGGGAACGTACATAGGACATGATACGCATATTAAAGCCGGAAGGGGAATTACGTTTGGCTCTCACTGCACGTTTCACGAGTATGGCCATCTGTCCGGGAACATATCAATTGGCGATGGAGTGCGCATTGCGAGTCAAGTGAGTATGTACGCAAGCACGCACAGTATGGAACGGAGTGAAATGATATACAAACAGGAAAGTTCCCACGGTAAGATCGTAATTGAAGACGATGTCTGGATCGGAACCGGTGCGAAAATTCTAAACGATGTTACTATTGGAGAGGGTGCAGTGGTAGGAGCCGGAGCAGTCGTCACAGGAGACGTTGACCCATATACTATAGTTGGGGGAGTTCCTGCAGTCCCCATCAGTAGCCGAGACTCCAAATGATATACATTACATCGGGGAACATACTGAATCAGCTACTGATGAGGAGTTCTTTATAACATGCGAATCGGTCAAACCTCAGTTCTTCTCTCACTGTCGAAATATTTCGGCTCATTTATAGCTTTTCTAACAACACTGTATTTTGCACGGGAGTTAGGCGCAGAGGTATTAGGCTACTACTCGCTGGTTCTGATCGTGACAAAGTGGTTTGCGCTTTCTGGAGAGGTCGGTATCTCAACGGCGGTAAACAAACGAATCAGCGAAGCAGAAGAGCCATCAGCATACTACTCCGCGGGCATTCTTCTCGGTCTCGGTTTGGGGTGTGTACTGGTAGCTGTGATAGTGCTTCTGCGGGAGAGTATTAATTCGTATGTAGGTATCGACACCTGGGTTTTTGTCGCAGTTATGACTCCTCTCTCGATACTGTACAGCATCACCGGGGCATCGTTAATGGGTGAACGTCGAGTCCACCTCGTCGCGTATCTCACACCGACACAGACGATCAGTCGGAGCCTCACCCAGATCGGGCTCGTCGTTGTCGGTTATGGATTAACCGGGATGATTTTCGGGTACATCGCAGGTCTCTTTTTGGCAGCAGCGTTAGGACTGTGGTTTATCTCCTTAGAGTTCGAAATGCCTACCAAGGATAAGTTCAAACGAATATATTCATTTGCAAAGTATTCGTGGCTAGGGAGCTTGAAGGGAAGGTCATTCAACGATGTTGATGTTATGGTGTTAGGCGCGCTCGTGTCGCCACAACTAGTTGGCATTTACTCTGTGGCGTGGGGGATAACTAATTTCATCGGTATCTTTGGGTCGAGTATTCAGAACACACTGTTTCCGGAGCTAAGTTATGCGAACTCTACGCAGCAGACTGATTCGCTCGGCAGTCTCATCTCTGACTCGCTTACCTACAGCGGCCTTGTGGCGATTCCAGGAGTGTTTGGAAGTCTCATCGTTGCGGATCGACTACTACGGATCTACGGCGGTGAGTTTACTCGTGGAGTGGCAGTTCTCAGTCTCTTAATCCTCGCAATGCTCATCTACGACTACCAAAATCAGCTCCTCAACGGTCTGAATGCAGTTGATCGTCCGGGGATTGCATTCCGAGTAAATGCCACCTTTATCGCTGTGAATCTGGTCCTGAATGTGGCGCTGGTGTATGCATTTGGATGGGTCGGTGCTGCGGTGGCGACTGTCATCGCTGCCAGTATCGGGCTCGTCGTCTCATTCAGATATCTGCGGACGATAGCTGACTTCGAGGTCCCGATATCGGAGCTTGGCCGTCAGCTGGCGGCTGCGCTAACAATGGCACTCGTTGTCGGAGCCATACGACTCGGTGTTGAGTCGACCGTCTCAAGCATCCACAACACGGTATTCGTCGTGGCACTTATTCTGTTGGGTGCCGGGGTGTATTTCACGACGCTGTATGCGATATCGATTCAGTTCAGAACGACCATACGGAACAACTCACCGGTAGAATTGCCGACGGTGTTGTAACCCCAGTAGCTGAAAGGGAGTTTCAAAAAAGCTTTGCCTTTTGTGAATCTGGTTGGGGTAGACAATGACAAAGAACTGCGTTCTTCTTACTATCGATAGTCTGCGTGCAGATCACGCGACCGAGGCAGCCGGGTTCCTGCCTCGACTCACCGAGTACGTAAACAGTGGTGTTCGGTTTACGCGGACGTATTCGAACGGCTACTCGACGCCGATTTCGTTTCCGACGATTCTAACAGGGACGTATGCAGACCACTACGGCGGTCACGGATACATCTCCGATGACCGGCCGTTCCTCGCCGAGAAGTTCCGGAATGCTGGCTACGAGACCGCCGGCTTCCACACGAACCCCCATCTCCGGGATGAGAAGAACTACGATGTCGGGTTCGAAACGTACAACGATTTTGACGATGAGGCCGGTCAGCTCTCCCGACTCCGCTATCTCATCACACAGAACCTCGACAGCGACTCGACGGTGTACAAACTGCTCAAGCGGGCCTACCATTTCGCCAGAACGACCTCCGGAAGCAGCGACTACACCGCGGCACCGAAACTCAACGGAAAAGCACTCAGGTGGCTCGACGAGGAGTACGACGACGACAGCCCGTTTTTCCTCTGGACACACTATATGGATGTTCATTATCCGTTTTATCCGCCCGATGAGTTCCTCGAAGAGGTAACCGATAGCTCGATTTCGAACAGCCGGGCGATTTCGCTCAACGGAAAAATGCATGAGGAGGGCACAGAGCTATCAGAGGCGGAGGCTGACGATCTCCGGTCGCTCTACCGTGGAGACATCCGCTATCTCGACCACCATATCGGTGAACTCATCGAGGCACTCAAACAGCGAGGCCTGTTCGAAGACACCGTCTTCATTATCACCTCGGATCACGGCGAGCTGTTCGGCGAACACGGAGTGTTCGGGCATCCACCCGCTGGCTACGAGGAAAGCTTCCATATCCCGCTGTTCTGTTTCGGACCAGGAATTCCGGAGGGGACGCACGTTGATGAGTTGAACTCACTCGTAGATCTTCCCCCAACCATCGCCGAACTGTTCGATCTGGAGATCGATTCGAACTGGGAGGGCACAAGTCTTGTTCCGTCGCTCACCGGAGAGTTGAGTGAGACAGAACAAGGAATGTTTCTTGGTGACAAAGACGTGTTATCCTATCAGGACGGCTCGTGGCGACTCGTCTGGTGGCGGACCAAAGAGAATCCCGAACAGTCCGACCAGGAGATGGAGCTGTGGCGGCTCCCAGAGTGTGAACGCGTGCCACTGAGCGAACAGGAAGCCATCGTTGAGCAGTTCCGCGAGAAGATGGATACATATCTCGACCGAACAGATAGCCACGACGAACTCGACGAACCAACGGTAGACAGTGCAACTGAAGACAGACTCGAAGCCCTCGGCTACAAATAACACGACAGGGGGAGTCGCCCCACGGAGCGATTATCGGGGAAGAAACCGACAGCAAGCTCAGTCAGCGCTGCTGTCCAGTTCATCGTAGAGATCAATGTACTGTGAGCCGATAGCAGACGGAGAGTAGCGGTCCAGTACATATTTGCGGTTGGCTGTGCCGACATCACGGTCGAGGCTCCGGGTGTGTTGTATCGTCGCGGCGAGGTCATCTGGATTAGCTGGCTCACAGATCATCTCTTCATCCCGGACGATATCCGGTGGCCCACCAATATCCGTACAGACGACTGGGAGTCTCGCCTGCATAGCCTCAATGACTGTTCGACCAAACGGTTCCGGCCAGATACCTGGGTGAACGAACATATCCGCCGACGCATACGCCGCCGCAATCTGGTCATGTTGAACCCAGCCGGAGAACTCGATTCGCTGGAGCACATCAAGCCGGTCGGCCAGTGATCGAAAACGGTCTACATCGCCTCCACCGACGATCCGTAACCGGTACTCCTCGGGAAGCTTCGTCATGGCGCTGATGAGGTGGTGTACGCCCTTTGTTTCAGACACAGTCCCTACATAGAGAAGCGAGTACTGATCGTCAGCTGTCGAGCTCTCGGGCACGGTAAACAGGGGGTCGATCATATTCGGGATGACCGAGATCCGGTCACGATCAAACCCTCTGTCGGTGTAAATATCCCGGACAGACTTACTCAGTGCGGTAAAATGATAGATTTGTTTCATGTATCGAAGAAGTAGTTTGTTAGTAGTCGGATGGCCGACCAACTCGTAGAGCCGTTCAAGAGGCGATGGGGTCGTGTTGCTCACCGACTTCGGGAAGAAATGATAGGAGTTGAGCGTTCCCACCGAGGGGATGTCGAGTTTCGACGAGAGGTAGCCGACTGCGGGATGGAGCTCCATATTGTAGGCGTGGACGACATCGAACTCGGAGAGTCTCTCTCGGAGCTTGGGAACTGCGGCGACGTTTTGATACTCTGTGAACAGCGGCGACGGACTCCCCAGCCGACAGACGCTGACGCCATCGATCTGCTCCTGTTTTGTGCCATCGAAACTGAAAACCGTAAGATCGTCGATCCGAGACGAGTCAGACAGATGATTCGCAAGAAGTTGGACACTTCGCTCACCCCCTCCTTTCATTGTTGGTGGATAGCGGGGTGTAACAATTGTAATTTTCATTGTTGTACCGTGAGATAGGAGCGTTAAATATGTTTATTTCAGTATCGAACTCCCGACTAACCACACTACAGAGAGAGGGGCTCGGTAATCGAACCGCGACAAGCAGCTCCCTGTCGCCTGTTCGACAGGCCATCGTGAGCTGCGGCTGCTGGCCGAATAGTCACATATATGACAATCAAAACAGCCGAACCAGCGATTCGACCACCAAACACCAGCCGAGGAGGTGCTGAAAAGGGTAGTGTTGTCATCGAAAAGTATAAGATATGTAATATCCTGCTTTCTTTCTGTGCCAGAAGAAATGGCTGATCCACTAAAGGTAGGCATTGTTGGTGCAGGGAGTATTACGGAAAATATCCATGCACCAATTGTCTCCAAAATGCCAGACCTAACTCTTTCGTATATTGCTGATGTCGATCCGGAGCGTGCCTCGGAGTTGGATGATTATGCCGACGCCACGATCGGGATCGAGGAGCCGGACTCGCTTCCAGCCTGTGATATTGCAGTTCTCGCGATTCCAATTGGTGTCCGAGAGCCGTATCACGAGGAATTCGCCCGACGGGACGTTCCACTGTTTGTCGAGAAGCCGTTTGCGACATCTCTGGAGGAACACACTCACCTTCTCGACATTCACGAGACAGTGTTCTGCGACTATATGCGGACGTGTTTTACCTCGACAAGGCAGCTTCGGACGATAGTTCAGTCGGGCGTGTTCGGACCGCCCAAACGGGTAGTCATGACCGAACAGGGGAGAGTGGGTGCAACCGGTCTGAGCCCCGGGAGCTACAAGTTAGACCCTGCTTTGAGCGGTGGCGGAGTGCTCATGGAACGCGGCTGTCATCCACTCAGCCAACTGGAGATCGTGTTCGAAGGCTACGAAAAAGAGGTACAACAGGCTGACGTCGAGTCCAAAGAGGGGATCGATGTCCAGATGTCTGTGGATTTCGAGTTTCGGTCCGATGGCCGGGAGATACCGGTCGAATTTCATACGACCGATCTGTACCCGATTCCGGACAAAACGATATGTGTGTTCGAAAACACGATCGTCGCGTTCGATCAGACCGACCCAGAGGCGACGGTTGACTGTTATCCGTCAGCATCGAACGAGTCGTTTGTAGCGAGTTTGAGCTCGGATGCCGACCTTCAGACACGGTTCGATGAGATCGGGTCACGACCGCGTCTCACTCCACCAGAAACTCGCTTAGAACTTGCCCCGGCGTCTGCATGGGCGAACGAAAACATCGAAGCCTTTTATTTACGGTGGCAACAGTTCCTATCAGACGTACATGACGACACCGGCTACGGGACAATTATTCAGACCGCTCCAGAGGTAACTCGACTCACGAACGAAATATATGACTTCGAATAACCAGTCAATAGCTATCATTGGCGCAAACGGGCAGGTAGGGATGGAGCTGAGTATTCTGTTGCGTGAGGCCGGCTACACAGTGTATCCAGTGATCCGGAACAAGATCTCAGCAGCAATGTTTGAGTCCCATGGGTTCAATTGCAGGGTCGGCGAGATCACCGACCAGGAGGCTGCTCCACGCCTCCTTGCGGATGTGGATGCAGTGATCGTGGCAGCGTTCGCCCCATGGTTCCGAGGACCGAAACCACGGCCAGCGCGGCAGATAAACGAGGCAATCGTCAGAAACAGTATCACGTATGCGCCAGCCCATGCTACAGTCGTCTACTTCAGTTCAATCGTCGCCTTTGGCTCGGATATCGGACTGAGCGACCTCCACTGGTATGGGAGGACGAAACGACATCTGGAGTCGATCGTCAAAAACGAGTGTCGAGGAACGGACCACGAATGGTACAACCTTCGTCTCGGCCTTATTTACGGTCCAAATCAGGAGTTCACAAACCACTTCGTCGATGAGCTACAGGAACGACAACGGGTGTATCTTCCAGTTCGTCCCGACCGTCAAACCAACGTTGCCCACACGGTGACCCTTGCAGAAACCATCTCACAGTGTGTGCAACAGGAGCCCGACCCCGGAACGTACGGAGTGGTCAACCAACCGCAGTGGACATGGTCGGATCTGGTCGAGTACTATCTCCCAGAGACGAACGTCCAGTACCGACCGGAGCTGGCGACTGACGAGACGAATGCCGTTGTGCCGCAGTTCAAATCGCTTCTGGGTAACGTTCTTCCCGCAGTTGATACGTATCGTGAGATCCTGCTGTCGCTGCTTCTCTACCTGCCTGATTGGGCTAGCACATACGTTCTGCATGCGCACACGGACTCGGAAACAGCAGCTGCTATCGGTGAGTATCAAGACCGGGTCGCCTACGAGCACCGTCATCTGAGTTACGACCCCGTCCCCGAACCACATATCGAGGTGCCAGCCGCCGAGGAGCTGATCGCACGGGAAGAGGCGGTGTACGAGGCGCTTAATATTCCCTCACACACCTGAAAAAGTCGTCACTCGTGCCCAATAGCCACCTGACGGCCTGTATCTCGACGTCGAGGCCGAGTAGAACAACGAACGGTTCGGGTCACCGACAGAACGGTTGGTTCGGGTCGACGACAGCGGAATGCTGAGAGAAACCTAGCCTCCGAGACCGCAGTCATCCAGCGGTGACCGAACGAAGATACAGAGCAACAATTATAAATCAGTTCAAATATATCTCCGAATAATGGACTTCGACTTTTTACTAACCACAGCCTGGAACCGGACGGATATCCAGCTTGCGGGGGCCTGGGCTGATGAACTCGAACGGAGAGGCTATCGCACAGCAGTGTTCACGCCGTCAGAAAAAGAGATTCCAACAGAAAACGCGGAGGTGTTTCGGCTCTCCTCGCTGGTCTCCCGTGAGTCGATCGATCTCAGGTCGATCGAACAGCGCTACGATATCCCGAGTATCAGTCAGCTGTCGGTTACAGAGCGTGAGTATTTCACGCTGACTGAAGCCGAGACACGAAGACGAATACGCCGGTCTGTAGATGCCCTCGAGACGCTGTTTGAAAACCACGAGTTCGACTACTGTCTTCAGGAGCGGGGTGGCGAAATCCACAGGCTCTTGGCACAGTACTACACCGAACACTACGGCGGAACGACGATCTGGCGCGGCTTTGGGTTCTTTGACGATTCGTTTTCCGTATCGACACATCTCCGCGAGCTGTGGGATACCTACGACATTATCGAGTACGACGAGATACCGGACGAAGGCAAAGAGTGGACACGGGAGTATATCGAGGAGTTCAGAAACCGACGAAAACACTTCACATACGGTTCGACGGCCAACAACCGGATTGTCGCACTCCTCGACACCATCCGTGACCAGGTCATCAATAGGGATCAACCGGGGCAGGTTCACAGAGTTGGACTCAATGCCGCCAAGCGGAAACTGAAAGGAAAGCTAAACAAACGCATCTGTACGTCGGTCTCGCGGTCCGAAACGTTCTGTGAAGAGGAACGCTACGTGTTTTTCCCGCTGCAGTATCGGGCTGAATCACGGCTGACGGTGTATGCGCCGGAACACTATGACCAGTGCTGGTCGGCCGAATATCTCGCCCGGATACTGCCGGAAGGCGTCACGCTTTGTGTCAAACCACATCCACATCATCCGGGGGAAGAATCACCGCGATGGCTGTACGATCTGAACCAACGCTCGAATGTCGAGGTGCTCCATCCCGATCTGCACTCTCACGACGCCATACGTGGTGCCGAGGCTGTCGTCACCATCAACAACACCGCCGGAGTCGAGGCGTTGATTTTCGGGAAATCGGTCGTAAATATGGGGCGAGCATTCTATAGCCATATCCCCGGTGTCCGTCGAGTAACCGATCTGGGATCGCTTCCAGAGGTGATCGCCGAAGCAATCGACGACGAGCCAACGGAGACAGATATCGTCGAATCGGTCTACTCGCTGCGGCAAACCCTCCACGATGCAGACCGGGCGAAAGCAGAACAGAAGGAAACCCGTGCGACCATCGATGCCGTATTGGATCTCATCGAACAGCGGGCCGACTGAGAGCCTCGAAACCGAGGTCAAGACCGACGTTATTCTTTGTATCCTAACGCTCTGAGTCGCTCCTCAGCGACGTCAGCATCGGCAGTGGTTTCTTCTTTTGGTGGTTCTGAAACAACCGTCCGTCTCGAACCACCCGCAACGACAAACCACGGAACGCGACGTAGTTCGTCCGTTGGCACCTCCGGGTGTCCATAGCAACTAATCGGGATTGGGTGTGAGGTCTCCCCCAGCATCTCGCCGTGATCAGCGCTAAGAACTGTTTTCCCGTCGATTTTCGACAGCAGATCTTTCACACACTCCATGACGACCTCCAGATTTTCATCATATATCTCGACTAACTCCTCGTCGGTACAGTCGATGAGATTATGGAAGACAGCAGAGTAGGTGTCGATCGTCTGTTCGTCCGGATATTTAGAGTTCGCTCCTCGCAGCCCATTGTCTTCGATGAACTGCTTTCCTTTGTCACCGATCCACGGCGCATGTGGCTGCATATAGTGAATAAGAAGGCGTTTGTCCGGGTATTTCTCGTGGGCTTCAACTGCTGCTCTAGTGACTGCCTCAGGCGGCACTGCCTGTAGCTCTTCGTCCCAGTCGTCATCCCACAGAGTGATCACATCATGAAACACGTCCCGGGCATACGTCGCTGCATAGCTGTTTGCTGTAACGTACACTGTATCGTGGTATTCGTTGCCAGAAAAGTTGCGCTCCATGAACGTCGCACTTTTACTCCCTAACGACATGATGCTGTCTAGCTCACCGTCGAGTGTGACAGTTCGCTCGAACGCATCGTATCGGCACGCATCAAGCAACACCAAATTATCCCAATCCTTGTCCAGGAAGTTCTCGCCGGTCTGCTCGGTGAAATAGTTGTGATACAGAACGTTAAGCTGCCGAAGCAGGTACTGATCGATATGACCGCGGAGAATAGCAGGGTCCGAGAGCGTCCGTCTGGCACCGTATCTGAATTTCAGCCAGTTTGGAACGACTTCCTTATACCCTTTTATAAGAAGCGGGACCAAGCCTTCCTCTGAATACACTCGCTTGGCTCGTTGAACAATGGGTTGGCGTGCCTTTTCTCGACGCATAACGACAGACAAAATAATATTACAGCCGATAAGTATTTCGTTTTATACGTTGTCCGATGGACAGCGGTTCCGTATCAGTAGCTCACAACGCCTAACCAGTCAACTCGATCCGAGACACCGATACCGTGCTGATGAGTCGTCAGGCGCAGAATCGGTATCAGGGCCTAACGTAGTTGGGACTAGTGTGTTCGACAGCAGGGCGTTGTATAACGAAACCAGTGTTTAGAATCGTCAGTTCGATTGCATGGTTGAACTAGACAGTGAAGCAAAAACCACTTATTCTATGGCTGGCAACTGATATTTATGACGAAATCAAACGAGCCAGTAAAAAAGGCGATTTCTACGCTCTCAAACTCGCCGTTCGAAAGCGCAGTTGGATACCTGAAAAACGATGTTCCGATGTGGATCACTTATCTCTGGGCAGATTCCTACATAGAGGGCTCTCGGTGGTATCAAGAGTTCCGCTGCCACCGTGATGGCCCTATCCCTGCAGGTAGTTCCTCGGATCTCAAAACCGCTCAGTTCGAATTTTTCAAGGATCAAGGCCTTTCGCAGACTGACGCAATGCTTGATATCGGCTGTGGCTGTCTGTTCGCCGGTGAGAGCTTTATCGACTACCTCAACCCCGAAAACTACTACGGCATGGATATCTCCCCGTCACTCATCAAGGCGGGGAAACAGCGACTTGGCGAATCAACGATGCGAGAAAAGAAACCCAGCCTCTTTGTTAACGCGGATTTGAAGTTTGATGAGTTTTATGCAGACAAAAAATTTGACTATATTAACTGTCAATCTGTTTGGACACATATGCCTCGTGAACTTATTCAAGAGTGTCTTGACAATATTGGGTCTGTGATGCACGATGAATCAGTGTTCTACCCAACGTTCACTGAGCAACCGATTGACCGACCAATAGAGACCCAGCCATACAATTACGCCTACTATCCTGAAGAATTAATCCGAATGGCAGAGGACGCTGGCCTTTCTGCAACACAACTTGATGTGGAGTACCCCAACGAGTGGGCCAGCGTTCTGGAGATAACACTCAGTGAGTAACAGGGCCTACTCAGCTCCCTCGATTCGAGACACTAGTGGTGTCCTGATAATTATCGATACTGGTCGTGCGGTGAGCGAAGCGGAAGCTGTCGGCAGCAGCCAGCCGACGACGCATTCACGCGGATCGATAACAACTGACTGATCGAAGCCAACTGACTGGCTAGCTTTTGGCCGCCGAGTGGCTACGTCAGAACCGTTATCTACCCGGCAGTGTCTTCTTCAACAGACAGACCCTCTTCATCATGCACACCACAGGGATCATTCAGGCGAGAATGAGTTCGACACGACTACCGGGGAAAATGATGCTTCCCCTCGATGGGAGACATGTTATAGAGCATGTAATAGCGCGTGTCGCAGCAGCCGAAACGGTTGACGACGTGGTCGTCGCAACAAGCACCAGAAAACCCGACGACATCATTGCGACCTATGCGGAACGGAGCGGCGCAACGGTGTTCCGGGGTGAGGAAGCAGATGTACTGGGTCGGATTCACGCCGCAGCAGCACGCGAGGCGTCCGATATAATCGTTCGGATCACGGGAGACTGTCCGCTTGTGTCGCCAGCCTGTATTGATGCGGTCGTAGATCGATTGCGTGCTGATGAGTTGGATTACGCGACAAACATTATCGAGCGCACGTTTCCGCGGGGGTTGGATGTTGAAGCATTTACCTTCGATTCGTTCGATGTTGTCGAGACCAAGACGGCTGACTCTCACCACCGGGAACATGTCACACCATACTACCGTGAGAACCCAGACCAGTTCTCGATAGGGAACGTAACAGCCGACGATGTATTTCAAGAACAGCGGCTCCAGAACCGAACTGATCTCAGACTCACGCTGGATGAGGCACCGGATTATGAACTGCTCCGAACCATCTACGAGAACAGTAGCTACGAATCGTTTCTTTCTGTTGTCGATGCAGTCGAATACATCGATGAACACGGCCTCAGCTCGATGAACCGGTCAGTCAGCCAAAAAACTCCGAGCTCATGAGGATAGCGGAACAATGGACGTTATAATCCGGGCCGATGGGGGCTCCGAAATCGGCTACGGCCATCTGTTTCGCTCGGCTGCACTCGCCGAAGAGCTACAGAGAAATGGAGAGACAGTTACTGTTGCAACGACGACTCCACAGCCGGCTCGGACAGTGTTCCCGGAGAGCGTTACGATATCTCAGCTTCCCTCGAGGAGCGACCCTTCGCCGTTTATTGACTGGCTCGATACAGCAGCAACTGATGTCGTGTTTACTGATTGCTATCCGGTCGATACTAGCTATCAGCAGGCGGTACGGCAGCGAGTTCCGCTTGCGGTACTACAGGATGATGCCCGACACGCAGTGTGTGCGGACCTCCTTGTAAACGGAAACCTGTATGCAGCAGATCTCGATTACACATATGTCGGCCAACAGCCCAAAGCCTGTCTCGGTCCCGACTACGTCATCTTGCGGCGTGAGGTTCGTGCCCGTCTACAGAAGGACCCGGCGTGGCGGCCACAGCCTGAGCGTGCGCTCATTACGATGGGTGGCAGCGATACCGCTGGTTTGACTCCGACCGCGGTTCGTGCCTTCGACGGCTTTGACCTCCGGGTAGACGCCGTTGTCGGTCCAGGATGCCCTGCAGAGCTCGAACAGGAGGTTCGGAAAGCAGCGGCTACCAGTTCCACTAAAGTCCGTGTCAGCCGTAATCCGGAGACACTGGTAACGCTCATGGCAGAGGCAGATTTCGCTGTGAGCACAGCCAGTACGACCACGTATGAACTCCTCGCGCTGGGGACACCCATACTGAGTATTCCGGTAGCAAATAATCAAGAGGCAGTTGCGTCGAGCCTCCGTCGTCGAGATATTGCGACGGTACTGCAGCGAACTGCTGGCGAGAAGGCGTTCCGGAACGCTATCAAAGAATTAATACAGCAGACCGAACTGCGACGAACCCGGCAGAGGCGTGGTCGAGAACTCGTCGACGGAAACGGTGTCATACGAGTACGTGACGCGCTCCGTTCGATTACCGAGACACGTGCCGATCAATAACCCCGACAAGAGAGAGGGACTAAGCCAAACGTATTTTAACGAACCCACCCACAATGCCCAATAATGCCGAATTGTGACGGTTGTGAGCTTCCAACTAGTCGACAAAAATCTAAGGATAACGAGGCGGAGACACTGTGTGGAGCATGTACCGAACTCAGAGAAGGGACACCCTCTGTCTGGGTATCACCGCTGGAATCTCGTGAACTAGAACTCGTGCTTGCCTGGCGATCACACCCCGAAGTGTATGCTAACTTTCGCCAGCAAGACGGTCCGCTTACGTGGGACGAACACGTGTCGTGGTTCGAATCACGCGATACAGACCGCTATGATTTCATAATCCATTTCGATGGACGCCGGGTTGGAGCGATCAATATCAACCAGGCCAATGAGGTTGGGATTTTTCTCGGTGATTTCTCCGCAGGCGGTCACGGAGTCGCAACGGTCACCGTTGAGTGGTTGTGTCAGCGTTTCGATTATCGAGCACCGCTATATGCCGAGGTTCATGATGAAAACCAGGCTTCAAAACGGCTGTTCAAACGGTGTGGCTTTCAACAGCGTGATGCTGACAGTGACTGGATAGAGTACGTCTACGATCCCTAGCGCTCTACATCATCCCACTGTATACCGGCACTTTTTGAGACAGTGCGAGCAGCGGTTCTCCCAAGAAGTTCGTCGTAGAACTTCGGATGCAGACCGGCCTCTCTCTTACCCGGGCGGAGTATCTTCAGATTTGAGTCAGTGAACTCTGCACCGGCCGGGATATCCTCAACAGCATGGATAGCGCGCCGGGCTTTGTCGTAGAGTTCGGACTCGACATCAATCACGACCTTCTCACCGGTTCCGAGGGCGGCCTCGATGTCTCGAACCACAGTCACCATCTCGCTGAGCTCGTCGGGTTCGAGCGCGAACTGATGGTCGGGGCCTTCCATCGATTTATCCAGTGTGAAATGTTTCTCGACAACGCTCGCTCCCATCGCAACCGCGGCAGCCGGCGCAGTCACGGGGTCGAGCGTATGGTCCGAGAGACCAGCCGGAACCCCGAACTCGTCGACGAGCGTCTCGACGACGCGGACGTTGATATCTTCGAGCGGGGTTGGATAGGCAGCCACACACTGGAGGAGTGCAAGTCCTTGGACGCCTGCGGACTCCAGTACGTCGACCGACTCCCGAACCTCCGACAGCTCGTGGGCTCCGGTCGACATAATGATCGGTTTGTCGCTGTCAGCTAACTCTCGGAGAAACGGATGGTGACTGCTGGTGTAGCTTGCGACCTTCCATGCCGGAACGTACTCCGAGAGTAGCTCGGCGGATCGCTCGTCGAACGGCGTCGACAAAAAGTAGATATCGTGCTCGACACAGTACTCGTAGAGTTCCGGGATCCACTCGTGGGGCATCTCCATCGACTCGATGATCTCGTAGATCGAACGATCGTCGTCGAGATATTCGACTTCACCGCTGTCCTCGACGTACATATCCTCTGCACGGAACGTTTGGAACTTCACCGCATCCGCTCCGGCGTCGACGGCAACGTCGATCAACTCCTTGGCAGTCGATAAATCGCCGTTGTGGTTCGATCCCGCCTCCGCGATAACGAACGTCGGCTCCTCCGGACCAACGGGTTGGTTGCCAATCGTGAACGTCTCCATACCGTAGTTTCGCGGTGGAAGGAAAATAAACGCTCCTACTGGTGATATGTCGACAGCCGCTGGACGGCAGTTATGACGTCCGTAATATCGCCGTCATCCATCTCCGCATGTAGCGGGAGACTCACCAACCCGTCGTACACTGCTTCCGTCTCGGGGAACTGTCCCGGTTCGTAGCCGAACTCCTGGAAGTACGGGTGGTAGTGCAATGGAACGTAGTGGACTTGCACGCCAATATTCTCTGCGTGCATCGCGTTGACAAATTCCGTGCGATTACAGCCGAAGGATTCGCGTACCTCGATGGCGTAGAGGTGATACATCGGGTCGGCGTCGACCGGTTCCGGTGGCGTCCGGATGCCGTCGATAGCAGCAAACGCAGCGTCATACCGGTCGACGACCTCGTCGCGTCGCTGTTTGAACTCGTCGAGACGATCCAACTGTGCCAGTCCGAGGGCGGCCTGGATATCCGTGACGTTGTAGTTGTAGCCGAGTCCCTCGGTCACCTGGTACCACGGCTCGTCGTCGTGACCTTCGGGTTCGTAGTTCATATCGAACGACCGGAGCCGCCGAAGTCGCTCGGCAAGGTCGTCGTCGTCGGTGACGACCATGCCGCCCTCGCCGGTCGTGATATTTTTGACGGGATGGAAACTGAACATCGTCATATCTCGCTGGGCACCGATTGGCTCGTCGTGCCACGTCCCTCCGAAAGCGTGGCAGGCATCCCAGATCACCGTTAGATCGTGTTCGTCGGCCACTGCAAGCAACCCCTCTATATCTGCGGGATAGCCTGCGTAATGCATCGGGACGATTCCAGCGGTGTCCTCAGTTATCTGTTCACGAACAGCGTCAGGATCGAGCGTCCGACGGTGGGAATCGATATCGGCGAATACCGGGGTTGCGTCGTTGTACGTCGCGGCGTGAGCCGTCGACGCGAACGTCAGCGGCGTCGTGATCACCTCGTCGCCCGGTCCGAAGCCAGCCGCCGCACCGGCCAGATGCAGTGCGGTTGTCCCGGAGGTCGTTGCGACGGCGTGGTCAACGCCGACCATATCGGCAACACGAGTTTCGAACTCGTCGACGGTCGGCCCGCGCGTAATGTAGTCGCCTTCAAGCGCTTCCGCGACAGCCTCGGTTTCGTGATCAGTGATACTCTGACTGCCGTATCCGAGAACCGACTCCCGGATCGGCTCGCCGCCGTAGTGGGCCGGTCGATCGTCGGCCATCGTTACTCGGCGGCCTCCTCGCGGAGCCGCGTTCGAAGCCGATCAATCCCGTCTTCCAGCGACACGTCGGGTTCCCAATCGAGCATCGACTCGGCCTTGCTCGGATCACACCGGAGCGTCTGTACCTCGCTCTGAGGGTGATGGTGCTCGACGTGAGTGATCTCGGTATCCCCGGTAGCAACCAGTTCTGCGAGATCGTTGATCGAGATATCCGAGCCGGTCCCGGCGTTGAGCACTTCGCCGGTGGCCTCCTCACAGAAGGTCCCCTTGACGATGAACCGGGCGCAATCGGTCGCGTACAGCAGGTCGCGGCTCTGTGTGCCGTCACCGAAGATCTTCAGCGGTTCGCCGTCGAGGTCTCGGCTCGTAAAGATCGAGACGACGCCGCCAGCCATTCCGGTCTTCTGGAACGGGCCGTACGTGTTGAACGGCCGGAGTATCACGACAGGAAGGTCGTAGCCGTGGTAGTAGCTCTCGGCGAGGTCCTCCGCCGCGAGTTTCGAGCCAGCGTACGGCGAGGCGGGCTTGACCGGGTGTGTCTCATCGATTCCCGATCCCGAGTCGACCATATCGTACACCATACACGTCCCGACGAGTCCAAGTCGCGTGTCGGTACGTCGACACGCTTCGAGGACGGTCTGGGTCCCGACGACGTTCGTCTCGAAATGCGACTGTGGATCGTCGAGGCTTTCCTGCACGTCGATTTCGGCCGCGAGGTGGAAACAGGCTTCGACCCTATCGTCGAACAACGAGTCGACGATATCGGGGTCACGGACGTCACCAACGGTGAGTTCGAACGCCGGATCCGAATCGAAGGCCGCAACGTTCCGACGTGACCCGTTCGAGAGATCGTCGAGTCCGCGCACGGTGTACCCACAGTCAAGTAGTTCCTTGACTACCCACCGGCCAATAAAGCCGGCTGCACCGGTAACGACGACAGTGTTACTCATTGGTTACCTCAACTGCGCCCGTCTCTTCGAGAAGTGTTACGATTTCGTCCTTCGAGAGTTTCGGGGCGTCACCCGACGAACGTACGATGTCGTCGGCAGGTGTGAAATTGTTGCCGTTCTCGAATGAAATGTACTCGCTCGTCTCCGGTCGGATCGCATACAGGACATCGTTCTCGTAGGCGCGATTCGTCTCCCGTTCGGTCATGATTTCCTCGTGAAACGTTTCACCGGGTCTGCGACCGATAATATCGATATCGATATCACTTGGATCGTGATTGTATTGCGGGGCGAACACCTCGATCATCGCTTCAGCGAGATCCTCGATCCGAATCGCGGGCATCTTGTAAACGAACACTTCGCCACCCTCGGTTTTCTCGATCGCCTGTGAGATGAGATCGAACACGTCGTCATACGTTAGGAAAAATCGCGTCATCTGTGTGTCGGTAAGTGTGACTGGCCCGCCATCCCGGATCTGGTCGACGAACAGCGGTACCACCGACTGCGAAGAGTTCAGAATGTTCCCAAATCGGACCGAAGTAAACCGGAGGTCCGAGCGACCACTGTGTTTGTTTCCGGCAGTGAGTAGTCGCTCGCCGAGGAGCTTCGTCGTTCCCATCGTATTGGCCGGATCGACTGCCTTGTCGCTGCTGGTGAAGACGACGCGCTGGACGCCCGAATCGATCGCTGCGTCGACGATGTTTTGAATCCCAAGGACGTTCGTTTTCACCGCCTCAAACGGATTGTACTCACAGACGTCGACGTGTTTCATTGCTGCCGTGTGGATCACGACGTCGATATCCTCCATCGCCCGATGGAGTCGGCCCGCTTCGCGTACGTCCCCCGCGAGAAACCGGCACCGGTCGTCATTGAGTGCCGATTTGAGGTCTGCAAGTCCTGCCTCGTCGTTATCGAACACGCGGAGTACTTCCGGGTCGCGCGCAAGCAACCTGGGAGCAAGCATACTACCGACCGACCCAGCACCACCCGTCAGAAGGACTTTATTTCCGTCGATCATCATATATCAAAGACCGTATCGGCTAGTGCTGATAAACCCACCGAGTATTCGTGTATACCCTCTTTCGATAGCGCTTCACGACACCCAGCCAGATCTAGTCAGGATCGTCTTACATTCACTATATCCGGTAACTGTATCGAAGCAAATGTTAAGGCCAAACAGACGAATTCGATCCCATGTCAGACGTTTCTACAACTTCGGGCAACCAACTCTCCTCGGCGGTCGTCCTCGCTGCCGGGGAGGGAGTCAGACTCAGACCCCTCACGGCCAACCGGCCCAAACCGATGCTTCCGGCCGGCACGCGGCCGATCCTCGAACACGTCCTCAACGCCCTGATCGACACCGGCGTCGACGACATCCACCTCGTCGTCGGCTACCAGGCCAACCGCGTACGCTCGCATTTCGGGCCGACCTACCGCGAGATCCCGATCACCTACCACACCCAGACGAACCAGCTCGGCAGCGGCCACGCCCTCCTGCAGGCGCGGGACGGCCCGGAGGGGTCGTTCCTGCTGGTCAACGGCGACCAGATCGTCGACCACCGGATCGTCGAGGCGGTTGGCGAGGCCCACGCCGACGCCGCCACGCTCGCGGTCGTCGAGGGACCGGAGGCCGCCGACTACGGCGCGGTGTCAGTCGACGGCGATGACGTAACCGAACTGGTCGAACAGCCAGCAAGCGGCGAATTCCGGCTGTTCAACGCCGGTGTCTACGCATTCTCCCAGCGGATCTTCGAAGTGCTCGAGACGCTGTCGGTCGAGCGCGGCGAACTCCCGCTGACCGACGCGATCCAGCGGCTGATCGCGGCCGACGAACACAGCGTCGGCGGAGTCCGGACCGACCACTTCTGGATAGATGCCACCCATCCGTGGGACCTACTATCGTTGTCTCGTGAACTGCTCTCCCGCGGCTGGGTCGACGCCCCGGCCATCGACGGCGACATCTACGTCGACGACACCGCACACGTCCATCCCGAGGCGACACTGGTCGGGCCAGTGGTCGTCGACAGCGATGCCGTCATCGAAGCCGGGGCAGTCGTCGGCCCCTACGCTGCTATCGGGGCGAGTGCGACGGTCGGCTCCGGCTCGGTCCTGCAAGATGTCGTCGTCGACACCGACACCACCATCGGCCCCAACACGACCGCGATCGAACTGGTCGCCGGACAGGGCTGTGAGCTCGGGGCCGGGCTCACCGTCGCCGGCGGCCCGGCCGACGTCGTCCTCGACGACCAAGTCCACGGCGACGTCGACCTCGGGGGCGTCCTCGCCGACCGTGTCGGCCTCGGCGGCGGTGTCAGCCTCGAACCCGGCGCGCTGGTCGGCCCCGACGCGACGGTCGGCGAGGGGGTCATCGTTCGTGGTCGCATCGACGCTGGCAGCGAGGTGGTTCGCTGATGTGCGGGATCGTCGGCTCGATTGGTCGCGGCGAGGGCACCGTCGACGTCCTGATGGACGGCCTCCGTAGTTTGGAGTACCGTGGTTACGACTCGGCGGGGATCGCCCTCGGTCCTGAGACGACAGTGCTCCGCAAATCGGGGGAACTCGATGCGCTGTCCGAGGTCGTCGACGCAACCGAGCCGACCGGTACCTACGGCATCGGCCACACGCGCTGGAGTACCCACGGCCCACCGACCGACCGCAACGCCCACCCACACACCGACGAAAGCGGGCGGGTCGCAGTGGTCCACAACGGGATCATCGAGAACTACGCCGCACTCAAAGCCGAACTCGAAGAGACAGGCGTCACCTTCACCAGCGACACCGACACCGAGGTCGTCCCGCATCTGATCGCCCAGCGACTCGATGCCGGCGTCGACCCCGAAACCGCGTTCCACGACACGGTCGACAGACTAGAGGGGAGCTACGCCATCGCGGCAATTGTCGAGGGCAGGGAGACGATCTACGCCGCTCGACAGGGGTCGCCACTAGTCGTCGGCGTCGGCGACGGAACCACCTATCTGGCCAGCGATGTGCCCGCGTTCGTCGACCACACCCGCGATGTCGTCTTTCTGGAGGACGGCCAGCGCGTGGTCGCCACCCCCGATGGCTACACCGTCCTCGACAGCGACCGCCAGCTGGTCGACATGGCGGTCGAAACCGTCTCGTATACGGCCGAAGCGACTGGCAAGAGCGGGTACGACCACTACATGCTCAAGGAGATCCACGAGCAGCCAACCGCCCTCCGGCAGTGTTTCTCCGGCCGGGCCGACGCCCTGGATGGGACGATCACCCTCGAAGAGGTCGACGAGATCCCACAGCCCGATGCGGTCCAGTTCGTCGCCTGCGGCACCTCCTACCACGCCGCCCTCTACGGCGCGGCGATCCTCCGAGAGATGGGCATCCCCGCCGAGGCGTATCTCGCCAGCGAGTACGCGCTGTCGCCGCCGCCCGTCTCGCTTGGGACGCTCGTCGTCGGGATCACCCAGAGCGGCGAGACTGCCGACACCCTCGCCGCCCTCCGGGATGCCAAGAGTCGCGGGGTCAGCACCCTCGCACTGACCAATACGGTCAACTCGACAGCTGCCCGCGAGTGCGACCACGCGGTCTACATCCGCGCTGGACCCGAAATCGGGGTCGCGGCAACTAAGACCTTCTCCTCGCAACTAGTGGGCTGTAACCTGCTCGCCGAGGAGTTGGTCGACGGGCCACGTGACCTTCGGCCGCTGATCGAGTCGCTCCGGGATCTCCCGGACGACGTCCAGTCGATCCTCGATTCCTCACGGGCCGGAGAACTCGTCGAGGAGTACGCCGACAGCGACGCCTACTTCTTTATCGGCCGGGGGACGAACGTCGCGGTCGCCCTCGAAGGCGCGCTCAAATGCAAGGAAATCAGCTACGAACACGCCGAGGGGTTCCCGGCTGGCGAACTCAAACACGGCCCGCTGGCGTTGGTCACGCCTGAGACGCCGGTGTTTGCGGTCGTCACCGGCGACGACGAGCGCGCTCGGAAGACGCTGGGCAACATCAAGGAGGTCCAAGCTCGCGGCGCACCCGTGATTGCGGTTACTGATGGAGTGTCCGATGCCGCCGAAATCGCCGACGAGACGCTCATGATTCCGGAAACGAGCGAGCGGGCCGCGCCGGTGTTGGCCAACGTCCAACTACAGCTGTTCTCGTATCATCTGGCCGACGCGCTGGGTCGACCGATTGACAAGCCACGAAACCTCGCCAAGAGCGTAACAGTCGAATAGAGCTGCTGTCGGCCCTGCGGTACTCGTATCACCACCTCAGTTCGAAAAGAGCGGCCTTTTTGTGTCATCCAACGAAGCCCGAACCAATGCGTGTCCTCGTAACCGGTGGCGCTGGATTCATCGGCGGTCATATTGCCGAACAGTTCGCGGCCAGCGGCCACGACGTCACGGTGTTGGACAACTTCGTTCCGTACTACGATCTCGGAATCAAAGATCACACCGTCTCGGTCGGCCGGGAGGCAGCCGACGAGAGCGGCGGGAGCTACGAACTCGTCGACGGCTCGGTCACCGACGACGAGACGGTCGACGAGATCGTCGCCGAGACCGACGTGATCTATCACCAGGCCGCACAGGCCGGGGTACGGAAAAGTGTCGAGCAGCCAGCGAAGGTCAACCACTACAACGTCGACGGCACCGTCACCGTGCTCGAAGCCGCCCGAAACACGACGTCGACCGCGTCGTCGTCGCCTCCTCGTCGTCGGTCTACGGCAAGCCCGACTACCTCCCGTACGACGAAGTCCATCCGAAGAACCCCGTCTCGCCGTACGGCGTCTCGAAACTCGCCGCCGAGCAGTACACCCGTGTTTACAACGAGATCTACGACCTCCCGACGGTCGCGCTCAGATACTTCACCGTCTATGGGCCGCGAATGCGGCCGAACATGGCGATGACGAACTTCGTCTCCCGGTGTCTGCACGGTGAGCCGCCGGAGATCTACGGTACTGGCGACCAGACGCGTGACTTCACCTATATCGAGGATATCCGCCGTGTCAACGAACAGCTACTGACCGACGACAGCGCCGATGGCGAGATCGTCAACATCGGGTCGACCGACAACATCGACATCCTGACGCTTGCCGAAGTTATCCGCGACGAAATCGACCCGACGCTGGATATCGTCTACGATGACGCGCGGACCGGCGACGCCGAACACACCCACGCCGACGTCTCGAAAGCAAACGAGTTGTTGGGTTACGAACCGACGGTCGACATCCGAGACGGCGTGAACCAGTTCATCGACTGGTACCGCGCAAACGAGGAGTGGTACGATCCGCTGGTGAGGCAGTCTTAAAAGGATTTAAGCCTCGGCAGCCGCCTGTAACCGCTCTTCGGCTTCCTCTCTGTCTTCGGGATAACCCACGTCGATGCGCCATCCTTCGAGGCCGATCGCGTCGATGGTCCGACCGCTCCGGATCAGCAGATCGATCGCTTCACTGATTTCGTATTCGCCGCGGTTCGACGGCTGGACCAGCTTGCAGGCGTGGAAGATAGCCGGTGAAAACGTGTAGAACCCAGTCATCACGAGGTTTGACGGCGGATCGTCGGGTTTCTCGACGACATCGGTGATCTCTCCGTACTTGTTTGTGTCACAGACGCCGTAGCGGCTCGCCTCCTCCCACGGCACTTCCTCGACGAGGAATGCTGCATCCGCCCGGTCTTCTTGTTGTCGACGGACGACATCGTCGAGGTTCGCCTGAAAGACGTTGTCACCCAACATCAACATGAAATCGTCGTCGATATGCTCCTCGACGGAGAGCAGCGCGTGGGCGAGACCTTTCTGTTCGCGCTGGTGGGTGTAGGTGATCGGCACACCCTCGTACTCGTCGCCATAGTGGTCGATAATCCGCTCTTTGAGGTAGCCGACGACGACGATCAGCTCGTCGGCCCCCAGTTCGACGAGTTGGTCGAAACAGTGGGTCAGGATTGGCTGGCCGTCGATCTCAACCATTCCCTTCGGTTTGTCCTCGGTCAGTGGCCGAAGCCGGGTCCCCTCGCCGGCAGCTAACACAACTGCTTTCATACTAATTCATCGGTGGCAATCTGTCTGTATATGTCTTGTTATCATTCGTAACCGACTCCAATCTGCTCGCCGGTAGTGCTCAGAGTAGCCAAATCCAAAGGTTGAGTAGCGACGACAGAGACTGACCAATCAATGCGAATCAGTATCATCGGGAGCGGCTACGTCGGCACCACCATCGCGGCCTGTTTCGCCGATATGGGCCACGAGGTCGTCAACGTCGACGTCGACGCAGAAATCGTCAATACGATCAACAGCGGCCGCTCGCCGATCCACGAGCCGGGACTCGACGAACTGCTCGAAAACCACAGCGGCGAGGCCCTCACCGCGACCACCGACTACGACGCCGTTCTCGACACCGAGGTCACGTTCCTCGCGCTGCCGACCCCCGCCCGCGAGGACGGCAGCATCGACACCTCGATCATCGAGGCGGCCGCCGAAACGCTCGGCGAAACCCTGCAGGCGAAAGACGGCGACCACGTCGTCACTACCAAGAGCACGGTCATTCCGACGACGACGAGCGAGACGCTGGCGCCGATCCTCGAAGCAGCCTCCGGAAAGACGCTCGGCGAGGACCTTCACGTGGCGATGAACCCCGAGTTCCTCCGAGAGGGGACCGCTGTCGACGATTTCCTCGATCCCGACAAGATCGTCCTCGGAACCGACAGCGACGCCGCCCGGAAGACGCTCCACGACGTCTTCGAGCCCCTGATCGCCGAGACCGGTGCACCGGTCGTCGACACCGGTATCGAGGAAGCCGAGATGATCAAGTACGCCAACAACGGTTTTCTCGCCGCGAAGGTCAGCCTCATCAATGACATCGGAAACATCTGCAAGGAGTACGGCGTCGACGCCTACGAGGTCGCCGACGCCATCGGCCTCGACGACCGGATCAGCGCCCGATTCCTCCGCAGCGGCCTCGGTTGGGGAGGTAGCTGCTTCCCGAAAGACACGGCTGCAATTAGGGCTGCTGCCCGCGAACAGGGGTACGAACCCCTGATGTTGGATGCGGCGACTGAGATCAACGACCGCCAGCCAGCGCGGCTGCTCTCGCTGCTTGATCGCCACGTCGACGTCGCCGACGAACGCGTCGCTGTTCTCGGGCTCTCGTTCAAGCCCGGCACGGACGACATCCGGAACTCGCGGGCGATCCCGGTGATCGAGGGGCTCCAAGCACGCGGTGCCACGGTCGTCGCCTACGATCCGGTTGCCGCCGACAACATGCGCAAGCAGTTCCCGGAGATCGAGTACGTCGACTCGCCGGAAGCCGCCCTCGACAGCGCTTCGGCGGCGCTCGTCGTGACCGACTGGCCGGAGATCACGGCGCTGGACGCGGAGTTCGACGCCATGTCGACCCCGGTCGTCGTCGACGGTCGACGCGCCATCGACCGCCGGGACGGCATCGTGTATGAAGGCTTGACGTGGTAGGGTCGGCTGGCGACTGGGCCGACCAGTATCGTTCCGCAATCCTTTCACGTCCGCCATCACAGCCTCCCGTAATGACCGACAGCACCGATCATGCCAACCTCACATGGGGCGAAAAACTGGCAGCCCTCCGGCGGGTCGCCAGCTACCGCCCGGCGTTCACTGCCGGGCTGATCCTCCTCGGCGGCTTCGTCGCCGCGCTCGAAGGCGTCGGTCTCGGCTTTATCCATCCGATTATCGAGGTCGCGCAGGCCGAGGGGCCGGTCGACGGCGGCGGCCCGGTGTTGGAGACGTTCCTCACCATCTACACATTCTTCGGCATCCCGTTCGACCTCGCCTATCTGCTCGTCGGGGTGACGGGCGTGATGATCGTCCGGTATACGCTGTCGTTCCTCGTCGCGTGGCTGAAGGCGTACCTCGCTACGGCCTACGAAGCAGCACTGCGGACCCGTGCCTTCGAGGACGCGCTCGGTGCTCGTGTCGGCTACTTCGATGCCGAAGGATCGGACGATATCCTCAACGCGATCATCACCGAGACCCGGTTCTCGGGTCAAGTGATACAGAAGGGCGTGGCAACGATGGAGCGACTCTTTTTGGTCGGGATGTATCTCGCGGTGATGCTCTACATTACGCCGCTGATGACCGGGCTGGCCGTCGGGCTGCTCGGGACGATCACGGTCGTCCTCCGGGTCGGGATCGAACCCGCAGTCACCGTCGGCACGCGTGTCGCCGAGGCCAACGAGCGCGTCCAGACCGCGGTCCAAGCCGGTACACAGGGGATCCGCGACGTCAAACTGTTCCGGATGTCCGGGGAACTCTTCGAGAACTTCCAGACCGCGATCGATCAGTACCGGACCTCGGAGGTCGCCATCTCGCGGAACGAGGCCGCGATCACGAACTTCTACCAACTCGCCGCCGCGATCACGATCTTCGTGTTGATCTACGTCGGCTTCGTCTTTTCGGGGCTCGAACTCGGCGAACTCGGCATCTTCCTCATCGCCATGTTCCAACTCGCCCCGCGGGTGAGCACGCTCAACAGTCAACTGTACAGCCTCGAAGGTGCACTATCGCATCTCGTCCGCACCCACGAGTTTCTCGACGACCTCGACACCAGGCAGGAGACCGGCGGCGACCGGTCAGTCGCGTCGGTCGACGAAATCAGCTTCAAGGACGTCACGTTCAGTTACTCCGACGACGAACACGTTCTGGACGGGGTCTCATTCACCGTCGACCGCGGCGAGTTCGTCGCCTTCGTCGGCCAGTCCGGCGCGGGGAAGTCGACGATCGTCTCGCTGCTCGCCCGACTCTACGAGCCCGACAGCGGTGAAATTCGGGCCAACGGGACGCCGATCGAGGCGTTCGCCCTTGAGGAGTGGCGCGAACGGATCGCCGTCGTCCGCCAGCAACCGTTCATCTTCGACGACACGCTCGCGCGCAACGTGACGGTCGGCAACCGCGAGGCGACCCGCGACGAGGTCGAACGTGCCTGCGAGATCGCCATGGTCGACGAGTTCGTCGACGATCTGCCCAACGGCTACGACTCCCAACTCGGCGACGACGGCGTCCGGCTCTCCGGCGGCCAGCGCCAGCGGATCGCGGTCGCCCGCGCGCTGCTGACCGACGCCGACTTCCTCGTGTTGGACGAGGCGACCAGCGATCTCGATTCGGGGCTGGAACGCGACTTGCAGGCGTCGATCGAGTCGATGGATCGGGCGGTCGGCATGATCGCCATCGCCCATCGGTTGTCGACGGTTCGCAACGCCGACCGGATCCACACCCTCGACGACGGGCGAATCGTCGAGTCGGGCTCTCACGAGGAACTACTGGAAGCCGATGGCTCGTACGCCGGCCTCTACGAAATGCAAGCGCATCACGGACAGTCATGAACGACGAAAGCAAAGCAGTAATGAACAGTGCTACAGAGGTTTGAGTATGCACGATCAACGTGTTCTCGTCACCGGTGGCGCGGGGTTTATCGGCTCGAACCTCGCCAACCATCTCGCCGTCGACAACGACGTGATCGCCGTCGACGACACCTACCTCGGGACGCCCGAGAACCTCTCTGAGGCAGTTGAGTTCGTCGAGGCGTCAGTCCTCGACGACGATTTTCCTGCAGATGTCGATGTTCTCTTTCATACCGCGGCACTCTCTTCGCGGAATATGCACGAAGAGAACCCCCAGCGTGGCTGTCGGGTCAACGTCGAGGGGTTCGTCAACACTGTCGAGCAGGTCCGCAAACAAGGGTGTGAGACCGTCGTCTACGCCTCGACCTCATCGATCTACGGCAGCCGAACCGAACCCTCACCGGAGAGTATGGATGTTGAAGCCCATACCGGCTACGAAGCCTCGAAACTCGCCCGCGAACGCTACGCCGAGTACTACGCCAACCACCACGACATGTCGATGGCTGGACTTCGGTTCTTCTCGGTCTATCAGGGGTTCGGGGGTAACGAGGCACACAAAGGCGAGTACGCCAACACGGTCGCGCAGTTCGCCGATGCCATCGCCAACGACGAGGCTCCGGAACTGTTCGGCGACGGCAGCCAGACGCGTGATTTCACCCACGTCGAGGATGTTAGCCGAGCCTGTGAACTCGCTGCCGACTACGAGCTGACAGGCGTCTACAACGTCGGTACCGGCGAATCCTACAGCTTTAACAAAATGATCGATCTGATCAACGACACGCTGGGAACAAATATCGAACCCAAATATGTCGAGTGTCCGTTCGATGGCTACGTCCACGACACGCTGGCCGACATCACGAAGTTTAATGAGGCGACCGGCTGGGAACCAGAAATCGGCTTCGAAGAAGGTGTAAGGCGAGTGTGTGAACCCTATCTCGACGAGTCCATCGACGCGTAGCTGGGACTACTGCCAAACGGATTGCTGTTGTACGTATCTCACAACGCTCAAGTCGGTCTGCCACCGTTCGTCTCCAAGGAGCACACAGAATGACACATATTAGCGTTATCGGCTGCGGGAACATGGGGGGCGCATTTATCAAAGGCCTCCACAAAGCGGGCGATCACACGGTAACCGCCTGCGACGTCGACACCGACGTTCTCGACGCGATCGCACCCTACTGCGAGGAAACCACCACCGAACTCTCGGTCGCATCCGAGGCCGAGGTGGTCGTGTTGGCGGTCAAACCGGATCTCGTCGGGGCGATCCTGCCGGATCTCGACCTCGACAGCGATCAGACCCTCCTGTCGATCGCCGCCGGCGTGTCGACGGACCTGCTGGAACCCGAAACCGAGGCCAGCGTCGTCCGTCTGATGCCGAACCTCGCCGCCGAGTACGGGATGATGGCCGCCGCCGTCACGGGCGATGTAACCGACGAGATCCGCGAGATACTCGGCGCAGTCGGCGAGTTCGTCGAGGTCAGTGAGTCAGAGATGGATATCGCCACCGCGGTCAACGGCAGCGGCCCCGCCTTCGTCTTCTACCTTCTCGACGCGATGGCGAAAGCCGGCGTCGACGGCGGCCTCAGTCGAGCGGAGGCCCGGACGCTCGCCGCCCAGACGTTCAAGGGGGCCGCCGAGACCGTCAAACAGTCCGACAAATCCGTCGAGGACCTGATCGACGCGGTCTGTTCGCCCAACGGGACGACTATCGAGGGGATGGACGTCCTCTGGGACAGCGACGTCGAAGCCGAAGTCGGCGAGGCCGTGGCCGCCGCCGAGGAGCGCTCGAAGGAACTGGCGCGGGACGCCGAGGATGAGTGAGGCCGACGACGAGGTCGAGACGGCTCACGGACAGCAGACCGTCGACCCCGAGACGGCTGCCGCCGCCCGCAAGCAGGCGGCCGCCGCCGACCGCGTGATCGTCAAAGCCGGGACCAACTCGCTGACCGACAGCGAGTCGAACCTCGACGACGACAAACTCGACAAACTGGTCGACGACTTGGTCGACCTGCTGGACCGCGGTAAGGAGGTCATCCTCGTCTCTTCGGGGGCCGTGGGAGCCGGGAAAGGTCGCGTGGGGAACGGCGAGGAGACGCTCGAAGAGCTCCAGGCGCTGTCGACGGTGGGGCAATCCCACCTCATGCGACGCTACACCGAGAGCTTCGAGCGCCACGGCTACACGGTCGCCCAGATCCTGCTCACACAGGACGATCTGGAGAACCCCGACCGGTTTACGAACTTCCACAACACCATCGAGACCCTGCTGGAGTGGGGAATCGTCCCCATCATCAACGAAAACGACGCGATCGGCACCGAAGAGCTCCGGATCGGCGACAACGACATGATCTCCGCATCCATCGCGATGGGCGTCGACGTCGACCTGCTGGTCACACTCACCGACGTCGGTGGCGTCTACACGGGCAATCCCAAGGAGGACGACGACGCCGAGTTGATCGAGGCGGTCGGCGAGAACTACGGCTACGTCCAGGACCTGATCGAGGAGAGCGCCGCCGAGAGCTTCGGCGGGATTCAAACGAAGGTCTCGGGTGCCCGGACGGTGAGCGAACACGGGATTCCCGCCGTGATCGCGCGGTCGACCGAGCCCGACGTGCTGGAGCAAATCGCCACTGAAAAACCCGTGGGGACCATATTCGTGCCCATCAACGGTGACCACGATGACTGACCAAACAACGGAGCAAAAGGTAGCCGACGCAGAGCGGGCCGCACTGCAACTCGCACAGTGTTCGGAGGCCGAACGAAACCGGGCGCTAGAAGCGATCGCCGACGCCATCGAGGCCCACAGCGAGGAGATCCTCGCAGCCAACGCCGAGGACGTCGAGGAGGCCGAGAGGATGCTCGAACAGGGGGAGTACACGCAAGCGCTCGTCGACCGCCTCACCCTCTCGGAGTCGAAGCTCGCCTCGATCGCCGAGATGGTCCGCAGCGTCGCCGCGCAGGACGACCCCCTCGGCGAAACCCTCGAAGCACGCCGACTTGACGACGGCCTCGAACTCTACAAGCGCGCGGTCCCCATCGGCGTCATCGGGACGGTCTTCGAGTCCCGACCCGACGCGCTGGTGCAGATCGCCGCATTAAGCCTCAAATCCGGCAACAGCGTCATCCTCAAGGGTGGCAGCGAGGCCAGCGAATCCAATCGGGTGCTGTACGACATCATCGTCGAGGCCACGAGCGACCTGCCCGAGGGGTGGGCGCAGTTGATCGAGGCCCGCGAGGACGTCGACACCCTGCTGGGGATGGACGAGTCGGTCGACCTGCTGATGCCCCGGGGCAGTTCGGAGTTCGTCCGCTACATTCAGGACAACACCAAGATCCCCGTGCTGGGCCACACCGAGGGCGTCTGTCACGTCTACGTCGACGACGACGCCGATCTGGAGATGGCCGCCGAAGTCGCCCACGACGCGAAGGTCCAGTATCCCGCCGCCTGCAACGCTGCTGAAACCCTGCTGATCCACGAGTCGGTCGCCGAGGAGTTCGTGCCGGAGATCGTCGACCGCTACGAGGAGACGGGCGTCGAGATGCGTGGCGACACGCGCGTGCGCGAGATTGCCGATATGGATGCCGCCAGCGACGAGGACTGGTCGACTGAGTACGGCGACCTGATCATCTCCCTCAAAATCGTCGACTCGCTTGTCGACGCGGTCGACCACGTCAACACCTACGGCTCGAAACACACCGACTCGATCATCACCGAAGACGCCGACGCCGCCAGCGTCTTCATGCAGGGGATCGACTCGGCGAGCGTCTTCCACAACGCGTCGACCCGCTTTTCGGACGGCTACCGCTTCGGTCTCGGGGCGGAGGTCGGCATCTCGACGGGCAAGATCCACGCCCGCGGTCCGGTCGGACTGGCGGGACTGACGACCTACCAGTACTTCCTCGAAGGCGACGGCCAGATCGTCGCCAGCTACTCCGGCGAGAACGCACGTGAGTACATCCACGAGGACTTCGACGGCGAGTGGACGCCCGGGCGATTGGCCGGGCCGACGATCGAACAGTAGTCGGGAGTAGTCGACCGTCGACTCCGTACTCCGTTCGTCGCTGTGCGCCTCCCGTCATCGCTGCATCGCTCACCTCCGAGCAACAACTGATGTAGCCCCGTCTCCAACAACCCGTATGCACCAACCCATCGTCGGGGAGCCCCCCGACTACAGCCTCTCGACCGACGAGGTGCCGTGGGTTCTGGGCACCCAACTCACCCGGCAGTGTGGGCCGGTCGCCCGGGCACCCGAGGGCAGCGATGTCCTGCTGATCGAAGCCCGCGACTTTGCTGCCCGGATGCCGTACCACCACCACAAGCTGACGCTCGTCTTTTCGGCGATGCGGCAGTTCCGGGACCGCCTGCGCCGGGACGGCTACGACGTTACCTACATTCGGGCCGACTCCTTCGGCGACGGACTGTCGACCTTCTTCGAGAACAACCCCGACAGCCGACTCGTCGCCATGCGGTCGCCGAGCTACGGCTCCGAACACCGATTCGGTGAACTCGCAGAGGAGGCTGGCGGCGAGGTTCGCTTCGTCGACAACGAACTCTTTGTTAGCACGCGACAGGCGTTCGACGAGTGGGCCAACGGCGGTTCCAGCGGGAAGTCGACGTTCAAACACGAGCGGTTCTACCGCTGGATGCGCCGGGAGTCGGGCGTGCTGATGGACGGCGAAGACCCGGTCGGCGGTGACTGGAACTACGACGACGAGAACCAAGCGTTCCCACCCGACGACTGGGAGCCGCCCGCCGTCCCCGAGCAGGACCTTGACCCAATCGTCGAGGAGACCGCGGCGTGGGTCGAGTCGACCTTCGACACGTGGGGCAGCACCGATCTGGCCGACTTCCACTGGCCCACCACACGACAGGCGGCGTGCGAACACCTCCACCACTTCGTCACCGAGCGACTGCCGGAATTCGGTCCGTATCAGGACGCGATGCGGGCCGACGACTGGGCGATGGCCCACAGTCTCCTCAGTTCGTCAGTCAACCTCGGGCTGCTCCACCCGCTGGAGGTGATCGAGGAGATCGAAGCCGCCTACGAGACTCGGGACCTCCCGTTGAACTCCGTCGAGGGGTCCATTCGTCAGATTCTGGGGTGGCGGGAGTTCATGCGGCACGTCTACCGCCACACGATGCCGGAACTGGCGACGGCCAACCAGCTGGGCGCGCCGCACGACCTCCCGGAACTGTACTGGAGCGGCGAGACGAACATGCAGTGTCTCTCGGAGACCGTCGACGACGTCCACCGCCGGGGGTATGCCCACCACATCCAGCGGCTGATGATCCTGGCTAACTTCGCCACGCTGTGGGGCATCGAGCCGCGTGAACTCAACGCGTGGTTCCACGCGACCTACGTCGACGCCTACCACTGGGTGACGACGCCGAACGTGGTCGAGATGGGCCAGTACGGCCACGGCGTCTTCGCCACCAAACCCTACGTCTCGTCGGCCAACTACGTCGACCGAATGTCCGACTACTGTGGGGACTGCCAGTATTACAAGACGAAGACCACCGGCGAGGGGGCCTGCCCGTTCAACGCGCTGTACTGGGACTTTCTGGATCGAAACGAAGACACCCTCCGAAGCAACCACCGGATGGGACTGATGTACAGCCACGTCGACAACAAGCAGGAGGCCGACGAGATGGACGAGATCCGCCAGCGGGTCGACGAACTCCGGGCGATGGCCGACGACGGAACACTGTGAGCGTACCGACCCCCGAGACCATTTACCGGTTCGACGCCAACGGAGCGTATGCTTCGACTGCGATTTTTCGCCTGTCGACGGTGCGAAACCGTGTTTGCCGACCCTGAAGAACCACCGGGCTGTGACTGTGGCACCGACGCGTCGCTGGAGGAGATCACCGACGACGTGCAGGCCGAACCCTACTTCACCCAGTTGCGTGAAGCCGACACGTGATTTCAGCGAACTGAGACGACCGAGGATTTAATCGCTCCAAGCTCGTGGTGTACGTTGCCATGTGACATCACGTCGACATGGAGATCGATTGGGATGCGGTTGTCGAAGACCAGGAGCCGGAGACCGAAAAAATCGATACGGATGAGGAACCTGAGGAGCGGGCCGTCGACGGCGAGGCGTCGACGCCCGAAATCACGGCCCCGGCCGACGACTGACCGCCCAGTCGATCCATCAGAACAGATGGACTCATCGCTCGTTTTTATACACCTACCCCGCCGGAGCGGTCGCTATCGCTCTGCGGGGTCGAGTTGACTGACCGAGCCGCGGTAGATAATACCGCGCTCCGCGTCGAGAGTCACCGTCTCCCCGTCACCGATGTCGCCGGTCAGATCCGCACTGGAGACGGTCGGAATATCGCCGTCGCGTGCCACCGACGTTGCACTGTTCGGCTCACTGCGGCAGTCGACGATCCCCGCGATCTCTGCTGGCTCGCCGGTCAGTTCACCATCGAACTCGCGCCGGATCCCAACGATCGAATCCGCGGGCACGTCCGACAGGCCGCCGGAGTCGATCCAGTGGAACGCCCCGACAGCGACGCCGTCGACGACCGACTCGCCGGAGCCGACCGTCTCGGTGGCGACGTGGATCTTGAGGGTGTTCGAGGAGTGCGTCCCGTCGAGTTCGGTCATCATTCCCGAGAGGACGACGACCGTATCGCCGCTGTCGACGGCCTCGGTTTCGAGTCCGGTCTGGACCGCGTTCTCGATGATGGCGCTGGCTCCCTCGGAAGTGTAGGGGGTGGTCTCGGAGATGATCCCCCACGACAGCGCGAGTCGACGGCGGACCTCGTCGCTCGGCGTCGAGCCCACGATCGGCACCGACGGCCGGAATTTGGAGACCTTTTGGGCCGTATACCCCGACTCGCTCGCCGCAACGATGGCGCTCGCGTCGATGTCGCCGACGAGATATCTGGCGGCTCGCGCCAGCGCATCCGTCTGTGGCACATCCGCCTCCGGCACGTTCTGCTCGACGGTTTGTTTGTACTCCTCGCTGCGTTCGACGTCCCGAACGATCCGATCCATCGTCTCGACGACCAGCGGCGGGTGAGCCCCCATCGCCGTCTCGCCCGACAGCATCACGGCGTCGGTGCCGTCGAGGACCGCGTTGGCCACGTCGGAGGCCTCCGCGCGGGTCGGTCGACGGCTCTCGGTCATCGAGTCGAGCATCTCGGTGGCCGTGATGACGGGGACGCCGGCGTTCCGACACTTGCGGATGATCCGTTTCTGGGTCATCGGCACGTCTTCGAGCGGCATCTCGACGCCGAGATCTCCACGGGCGACCATGACGCCGTAGGCCGCGTCGATGATGCTGTCGACGTTGTCGACGGCGACATCGCGTTCGATTTTGGCGATGACGGGGATGTCCGCGCCCAACTCTTGGAGGGTGTCGCTGATCTCGTGGACGAACGCGCCGTCGCGGACGAAGGAGGCCGCGACGAAGTCGACCCCTTTGTCGGCGGCGACTTCGAGTTCCTGCCGGTCCTTTTCAGTGACCGTCGGCAATCCGAGTTCGACACCCGGCACGTTGACGCCCTTTCGACCCCCGAGTTCGCCGCCGTTCTTGACGGTGACCGTAACGCCCTCGTCGTCGACGGCCTCGACAGTCGTCTCGATCCGGCCGTCGTCGAGCAGGATCCGGTCTCCGGGGTCGACGGCGGTCAGACTGTGTGAGACCCCCACTTCCTCGGGAGTCGCCTCCTCGCCCTCGACGAACCGGACCGTCGAGTCGGCTTCGAGTCGGATTTTGTCGTCGATCGGCGCGGTGCGGATTTCGGGGCCGGGCAGGTCGTGCATCACGGCGACCGGGCGGTCGGTCTTTGCGTCGACCTCGCGGACCCGGTCGATTACCGTCCGCCGGTGGTCGGGCGTCCCGTGGCTCGCGTTCATCCGGGCGACCGACATCCCGGCTTCGGCGAGGGCTTCGAGCGTCGCCGGCGAGTCCGAGGCCGGACCGATCGTACAGACGATCTTTGCGTTTCGCATTACTGTGTCACTCCCGACGTGTTATCGGATGTGGATTGGTGACTGTTCACATTATGACAGTTGGCTGGCAGATATAAAAATCGAGTTCACGGTTCGACTACCCGTCCAGTGTGCCAACCGCGCTGTACGTTTCGTCCTCGTATCGGATCGTGACCGTCTCGTTTTCCTCGTAGCCGGCCAGTCGGAGCGCAGTGCCGCGGTCGGTCTTCACGCGGACCGCGTCGACATCCGCGTCGAACAGCGGCAGCGCGTTCCGGAGTCCTCTGAACGGTCGGCGAGGAAGCTGTTCGGGGACCAGCTCTCGATCCGGCTCACCGTCGGCCCGGCGCACCGTGAACGTCGCCGGTCGACGGGCCTCGGCGTGGTTCGGAAGCTCGACGACGGTCGTCGAGCCCTCCTCGACGATTTCGGCGTCCGACTCGATGTCGACCGCGATGGCCGGCGCGTCGACCGCGAGTAGCGCGGCGTACTGTTCGGTCTCGGTGTCGAAGCCGCCGGTGTAGGCGTAGAGCCCGCCACCGAGGAAACCGACCGCTCGGCCGTCGGTCGACGAGGGGGCGGCCTCGTGATAGACGCCGAGTTCGGTTGCCGAGCGGTCGCCGGGGGTAAGTTCGGCCGCCGGCTGGGGCCACTCCCACGGCGCGATCGGGTACCACCCACCGTCGACGAGCTTGTGGAGCCGCCAGTAGTAGGGGTTTCCGGAGATCGACTCCCGGCTGTGGTTGACGAGTTCGAAGCCGATCCGTTCGGGCGGCTCCACCTGCTCGGCGTCGGGCCGGAGGAACCGCTCGGTCGACGGCGTCGACTCATGGTACCAGACGGTCGACTGCTCGCCCGGCAGCCCCGGCGGCTCGCGGCCGGCCAACCCGGAGTTTCCGTCGGGCCCCGGCTCGTCGGTCGACCACGCGACGATGGCCAGCCGGTCGTCCCGTTCGAACCGATACCGGCCGGGACCGATCGGCGGCTCGTCGTCGAGATGGTGGCCGACGAGGTGGTACTCGGCGACGAAGCCGGTCTCGCCGTCGACGGTCACGGTCTCGGCATACCAGTCGTCGCCGAGGTCCGCCAACCGCCACCGGCCGTCGTCCCGCTCGGTGGTCGGGACAGTTTCGGCGAGCGGATGGGCCTCGGTCGGCGCGAGGTAGACCGTCGTTCGATCGCCCTCGGTCATCCGTGCGAGCGACGGCGAGTCCAGCGGCCCGAGCCGCCGGAGTTCGAGCGGCTGTTCGAACGGTCTGGTGTTGGCGACGGTGGCGACGAGGGTCGCAGGGGCCTCGGCGGTCGCGCCGCTGCGGAAATCCATCCCTACCGCAAAGCCGTCGTCGGTTCGCTGCCCGCGACCAACGATCGCCGCCGTCAGCGGTGCCGTCTCGAAGTCGACGACCGTCGGCTCCCTGAACGTCGGCAGCTCGTCGACCGACTGCCAGAAGTCGTCGTCGGACCCACCCGAGTCGTCGGATCCGGTCGATTCGTTCGCGGCCGCATCGGGTTCGGCGGGCGCGTCGTCGACACAGCCGGCAAGCCCGAAGACTGCGGCCGTCGTCGCCCCCGAAAGCACGGTTCGGCGGTTCATGTCCGCAGACGCGTCGGTTCGAGTAAATAGTTTCTGCAGACTGAAACGTTGAGTTGGTTGACCGACGGACTACAGCGCTTCGAGGTCCGCACGGGAGTTCACGTCGCGGAGGCTCCGCCAGTCGGTGTGGGCCGCGACCGTCGACGCCGGGATCACCACGGTATCGATCTCGTCGAGCGCACCGTGGAGGCTCCGCCGGTCGGCCGCCAGCTGCCGGGTGGCGACTGCCTCCAGTCGGTTGGCCCGGTAGACCGCCTGCGTCGGCTGGAGATGGCCTCCTTCGAGTTCGGGAATGGCTGCGTCGTGGCCCGCCGCCCGCTCGAAGAGGAACGACACGAACGCGGGGTCGAGGAAGGGCATGTCGCAGGCGACGACCGCGGCGTAAGTCGTCTCGACGGCCCCGCAGCTGGCGGCGAGGCCGGCCAGCGGCCCGCCGTCCGGTTCGGGATCGTGGACGAACGCGACCGGCGTATCAGTGACGCCTGCGAGTGCCGTCTCGAAGGCCGGCTGCTGGTCGGTCCGGCAGCTGACGACGAGGCGGTCGACGACGCCCGCGAGGCGGTCGACGACGCGGGCGAGCATGGGACGGCCGTCGACGGTCGCCAGCGCCTTGTCGGCCCCCTCGAAGCGGGTCGAGTAGCCGCCGGCCAACACCACGCCGCTCCGTGGGCGATCGGTCATTGTGGCTCGCTCGGTGCCGCCGGGATTTGAGTTCGGCGGTCGGCGTTCCCGGCAACCAATAATTGTCACAACAGTTTTGCGTTCTGCCTTGGAAGTCCGTATATGACAGATACTGTCGAAGACACCGACGAACTCCCGTCGACGGCGGGCGAGTTGGCCGACGACTACCCCGAGATCTGGGAGCAGTACAGCGGCCTCGGCGAGGCCTGTTCGGCGGCCGGCCCGATCGACGGCGAGACCAAGCGGCTGGTCAAACTCGCGTTGGCGGCGGGCTCGGAGTCCGAAGGTGCCGTCCATTCCCACGTCCGGCGGGCCCTCGATGAGGGCTTCGACCCCGATGCGCTGCGGCACGTGGCGCTGCTGTCGATCCCCACGCTGGGCTTCCCGAAGGCGATGGCGACCCTGACGTGGATCGACGATCTGGTCGACGAGTAGCGGCTTCCCGCGGGCTGGGAGACCGACGAAGAATTTTACTGCTTGGGCTCTCAGATGCGGCTATGAGCCGTTCCGATGGATCGGATCCCCCGGCCGATCCTCAGCCAGCAGCCGTCGAGGACCGCGATCTCCGGGTCGTCCTCGAAATCGAGCGTGGCGGCCCCTGCTTCATGGACGACCTCGCGGGCGACGTGATCGACGTCGACGTCCGGGTCGTCGATGGCGTCTGTCACACCGAGGCGACGGTGTGTGAGTCCTGTGGCCCCGAGGAGACGACGATCGACGCCTGTCGGGCGGCCGACACTGCCCCCGAAGACGGTGACGACGCCGAGTCCGAAAACGGCGAGGGCGACGACGCCGAGTCCGACCGCGTGATCACAAAATACCACACCGACGAGGTGTGCGACTACTGCCCGTCGTCGGTGTTTGCGGCCTACGGCTGTATCCCACACTTCCTGCGGGCCGACGGCCAGTCGTTTTTCATCAAGGCGTTTCTACCCAACTCCGCGAAGGTCTCGAACCTCGTCGCCGACCTCAACGAGGTCGGCTCGACCGTCCGGCTGGTGAGTATGACCCACACCGGCAGCGGTGAGGAACTCAGCGAGGAGATCTACGAGGTCGACGTCTCGGCGCTGACGCCCAAACAGCGGGCGGCCCTCGAGTTGGCGATCGAGGAAGGCTACTACGAGTCCGGCGAGAAGCCGTCGATGGCCTCGCTGGCCGACCAGCTCGGCATCTCGACGTCGGCGTTCTCCCAGCGGCTCGCCCGCGCCGAGGGGAACGTGATGGGGCAGTTCTCCGAGTAGTCAGTCGTCCGTTTCTTCGGCCGCCCGGTAGCGGTAGTAGCCGCCGGTGAGACTGCGGGCCTCGATCCCCTCGTGGTCGAGGATCCGGGTCGCCATGTAAGAGCTTTTGCCGATCTTGCAGTAGGTCAGGACCTCGTCGTCGACCGCCCGCTCGGCGGCCCACGACCGGAGCTTGCCCAGCGGGACGTGTTCGTCGCCCGGGATCGATCCCTGCGCCTCGCGCATCTCCGGCGGCCGGGTGTCGACCACTGTTGCGTCCGCACGCTGCTCTCGGAACTCCTGGAGGTGGATGATGTCAGCGACCCCCTCGACGACGTTCGCGCCGATCATCCCCAGGACGTTAACCGGGTCCTTCGCTGCGGAGTACGGCGGTGCGTAGGCCAGATCCAGATCCCGGATGTCGAAGACGGTATCGTCGTGGGCCATCGCGGTCGCCAACACGTCGATCCGCTTGTCGACGCCGGCCTCGCCGATCGCTTGGGCGCCGAGGATCGTCCCGTCGTCGGGATCGAACAGGAGTTTGAAGTGGATGTCCGTCGCGCCGGGGTAGTAGCCGGCGTGGTCCGGCTCGGCCGTGTAGATCGCCTCGTAGGAGCGATCCGCCTCGCGCAGCGTCTCCTCGGTGCGGCCGACCGTGCCCACGTCGAGATCGAACACTTTGGCGATCGCCGTATCGAGCACCGGATCCAGCGTGTCGTCGTGGCCTGCGATGTCGTTGGCCGCGACCCGGCCCTCGCGGTTGGCCGGCCCGCCGAGGGGGATCCACGCCCGCTCGCCGAAGGCGCTGGGGACCGCCACCGCGTCGCCGACCGCGTGGATCGACGGCACGTCGGTCCGGAGCCGGTCGTCGACTGCGATCGCGCCGCTGTCGTGGAGTTCCACGCCGGCGGCCTCGGCCAACTCGGTCCGCGGCCGAACGCCGGTGGCGATCACGACCAGATCGAACTCGTGGTCGACGCCGTCGATCGCGGCGATGATCGTCCCGTCGTCGGCCTCGGTCAGATCCTCGACGCCCGTGCCCAACTGGAGGTCGACGCCGTGGGCCTCGATCTCCCCTTCGACGAGTGCGGCCATCTCCTCGCCGAGGGTGTTCGGCATCACCTGATCGAGGAGTTCGGCGACGACGACCTCGTGGCCGGCCGCCTGGAGGTTCTCGGCGACCTCGATACCGATGTAGCCGCCGCCGATGACGAGTGCACGCTCGGCGGCCTCGACGTCCTCGCGGGCGTCGACCGCATCGTCGACCGTCCGGAGGGTGTGGCAGTGCTCGATGGCCTCGACGTCGAACATCGGCGGCACCAGCGGCTCGGCCCCGGTGGCCAACACCAACTCGTCGTACGCGAGGTCGTAGGCCGCGCCGTCGCCGGGGTCGACCATCGCCTGCCGGTCGTCCGGGTCGATATCGGTCACCGTCTGGCCGGTTCGGATGTCCAGATCGAACGCCGCACTCAGTTGGGCCGCACCCATGACCGCCAGCTCCGATTCGGGAACGGTGTCGCTCAGATGGTAGGGGAGCCCACAACTCGCATACGAGACGTTGTCGGTCGCTTCGATAACGGTGATGTCGGCGGCCTCGTCCAGCCGACGCAGCCGCGTTGCGGTGCTCATCCCTGCGGCGTTCCCGCCGACGATCAGATACTGCGGATCCATACTCACACCGGAGTGACGCGAAGGTTTATATATTGTTTGTAGTTCCCATTATTATAGAATACCCTCCGACCAGCCTTCGCGAGGGAAGCATCGGCTCGAAACGCTACACTGGACGGCACTTGATTGGACCGTTGTTGGCCCGTGCAGGCGACCAATAGCTATTCGGTCGACCGGCATGAACGCACAGGTGATACAATGCCGACGCTCACGATCCTCGCGGGCAACGCGGTTGCGGGCTCGCGACCCAAGGGGCTCCGGGCCGAGTGGGGGTTCGCGGCCGCGGTCGACGGCCTGCTGTTCGATGCCGGCCAGACCGGCGTTGCGGCCGACAACGCCGCCACCCTCGGGATGGGCCCCTTCGAGGCGGTCGTGTTGAGCCACGGTCACTACGACCACACCACCGCGCTGCCGGCGTTTCTGGACGACGCCACTGAACTGTACTGCCATCCGGCGGCCTTCGAGCCGAAATACCACGGCGACGAACCGATCGGGATGCCCTACGACCGAGAGTGGATCGCCTCGCAGGTAGAGTTGCGGACCCACCGCAAGCCGACCGAGGTCGCACCGGGAGTCCACGCCCTCGGAGAAATCCCCCGGGAGTACCCCGACAGCCGCACCGGCAGCCACGTCGTCGACGGCGAGCGCGTCGAGGACCCCGTGTGGGACGACCAGTCGCTGGTCGTCGAGGGCGAGGAGGGGCTCGGGCTGGTCGTCGGCTGCTGTCACGCCGGGCTCCGGAACACGATCAGCCACGCCGAATCGGTCTTCGAGGAGCCGATCCACACGGTCGTTGGCGGGACGCATCTCCGGTCGACCGACCTCGCCGAGATCGAGCCGATCGTCGCGTGGCTCGAGGGCCGGATCGAGCGGATCGCCCCCACCCACTGCACCGGCCGCCTCGCCCAACGGGCCCTCGCCGACGCCTTCGGCGAGGACTTCCTGCGGGTCGGCGCTGGCTCGCGGGTCGACCTGTAGTCGGCTCGACAGCGCCGACCGACTCAGCGGAACCGGTCGTCGGCCGTCGTCGACTCGACGCCCGCGTCGGTCGCGTCGACCCAGCCGGCGGCCGTGTCGGCGGGCACGTCGAACTGCGGGACGAACGGCTTGATATCCAACAGCGGCGTCCCGTCGACCACGTCGATCCCGCTGACGGCGAGTTCCCGGCCGTCGACCGACTCAACGCCGACGATCGAGAGACCGATCCCGTTGGGTCGGCGTGGCGCACGGGTCGCAAACAGTCCCCGCTCCGTCTCGTCGAGAAACGGTGTCGGCCGCAGGCTGTAGTCGTCGTCGCCGGCGTGGAAGTGGTACACCAGGATACAGTGCGAAAAGCCATCGAGATCCGCGAGCCCCGCCTCGTAGGCCGGGTCGACGACGACCGTCCCGCGGGCGCTTGCCTCGCCGGCCGGCTGGATCGGCATCCCCTCGGGGGTCTCGAACGGCGTTCGGATCTCCCCGATCGGCTCGTAGCAGTACCGGTCGCCGGTCATTCGTCGGCGCCCTCGGTTTCCTCGGCTGGCTCTGCCGCCGCAGCGTGTGACTGCCGACGACGCTGGCCGACGTGATCCATCACGTCGGCGGCGAGATCGGCGAACAGTTCGCCGACCGTCGAGTCCTCGAGGACGATCGGTTCGCCGACCTCGCCGGCCTCGCCGATGGCGGGATCCAGCGGGATCCGGCTCAACACGGGGAGGTCGAACTCCTCGGCCAGTTGGCTGCCGCCGCCGGCCCGGAACACCTCGTGGTGGTCCCCGCAGTTCGGACAGACGAACGCGCTCATGTTCTCGACGATGCCGAACACCTCGGCTTCGTGGTCGTCGAACAGCCGGACCCCCTTGCGGGCGTTGTCGAGGGCGACGTCCTGCGGCGTCGTCACGACGACCGACCCCATGACTGGCATCTGCTGGAGCATCGTTAGCTGGGCGTCGCCGGTGCCCGGCGGCAGGTCGACCACGAGGTAGTCCAGCGGCCCCCAGTCGACGTCGTGCCAGAGTTCCGTGAGCGTCTGGTCGACCATCGAGCCGCGCCAGACGACCGGCAACTCCTCGTCGACGAGGAAGCCGACGCTCATCAGCTTCAGGCCGTGAGCCTCAACCGGCACGATCTCCTGACGCTGGTTGGCCCGCACCGGCTCACCTTGGACGCCGAGCATCCGTGGAATGTTCGGGCCGTAGACGTCGGTGTCGAACAGCCCCACCCGCGCGCCGCGGTCGGCGATCCCCGCCGCGATGTTGACCGCGATCGTACTCTTGCCGACGCCGCCCTTCCCGGAGGAGACAGCGATGACGATCGGCGCGTCGTCGTCGGCCGCCGGGGTGTCGTCGTCGATGGCGATCGACAGCGAGGGCTCGTAGCCCGCCGCCTCGACGGCCTCCCGGACCGCCGCCGCCAACTCGGTCTCGGCCGGCGAGTACGGCGCGCCGAACGCCAGCGGCACGTGGGCCGTCCCGTCGTCGACGGTGATCTCGCCGACCAGCCCGGCCGAGACGATGTCTTCGGTCGCCGCTTCCGCCTCACTCGACGCGTCGTCCTCGCTCGACGGCGCGGGAACCGTGATCTCCCGGAGCGCCTCCTCGATCGCGTGGGTCACAGCGATTCCTCCGTCGTGGCGGGGAGGCGATCACAGTCGGCGATGGTCGCCGGCAGCTCGCGGTCGGAGACATCAAGCCGGATACTGTCGCGTTCCCACAGCGTTCCGTTGAGCCCGGTGACGACCTGTTTGAGGCTGTCTTTGGCCTTCGCGTGGCACTCGCTGTTGACGAACGTGGCCCACGCTTCCAACGACTGGAAGCCGAAGAGGAACTTCACCTCCGGGGACATCCCCTTGTCGTTCTCCCAGACGTCGAACGTCGACACCGCCTCGTGGGTCACCCACTCCATGCTGTTTTCGGCCAGCCACTGGTCGTACTGCCCCCGACAGGTGCCGATCACGTCGAACTCGATCTCGTAACTGTAGGGCGTCGAGTGCCTCGTTGTCATATGTATTCCCAAGCGCCCGCACACCATTGCCCTACTGCTCAACTGGATAAGGTTTTAAATACGACGCGCCGACGGGCGCGCGGTGATCCCGGCACGGATCCGGGTACGCCCCGGCTTGCGAACGGCTGGGTGGAAACCCGGTCGACCCCGCCGGTCGAAGCGCCTCCCGACCAGCGCGTCGGAGCCCTCCGACCGGGGTGTCGGCGATCGTTCGACCGGGGTGTCGGCGATCGTTCGACCGGGGTGTCGGCGATCGTTCGACCGGGACGATCGGGAGGAGTCGACCCCGTCGGGTCGAGGTGAGTATATAAAACCTTCACCGGTTGAGAGTGAGTGATACGGGGGTATGGATCGCTTGTACAGATATGAGCAACCCAACCGACCCATCGGCATCGCTGGGAGCGGACGACGCGGGGATGAACCCGCTGGATCTCGTCGACGACCTCGACGATGCCCCCGACGACAGCGAGTACGACCAGGAGCTCGGTCGGCGCATGGGGATCGACGCCATGCGCGTCGCCAACGGCGAGCTGGACGAACAGGCGTTCCACGAGAAATACGAGGAAGAGCTCATCGCCGAGTTCGGTGACGACTACAGCCCGGCGGCGGTGATGCGCGATGAGTAGCGAATCACGAAGCGGACTGACGCGGCGCTCGCTGCTGAAGGCGAGCGCAGGCGCGGCCGCCATGGCGTCGCTCGGCGGGTGTGCGGACACCGCCGAACAGCTCGGCGTCGGCACCACCGACCGGACCGCGACCCCGGTCGCCGACGCCAACACCGCCTACGGTAACTGCTGGATGTGCTGTCACAACTGCGCCCAGGAGGTGAAGGTGACCGACGACGGCACCGTCGTCGGCATCACGGGCGTCGACGGCAACCCACGTGGGAGCGCTGGCGCTGGCACCGAGGGGACGCTGTGTCCCAAGGGCCTGGGCCAACTCGACAAGACCCACGACCCCGAACGGATCAAACAGCCATACATCCGCAAGGACGGCGAACTCCAGGAAGCGACCTGGGAGGAGGCCTTCGAGTACACCGCCGAGCGACTCGAAGAGTTCGACGAGGAACACGGGGCCGAAACGTTCCTGGACGCCGGAAGCTGGGCCGAGACCCCCATCTTCCGGACGATCTGGCGGGACCTCTACGGCACCCCCGAGCGGATCGGCCGCGGGATCCACGTCTGTGCCGGCCCGACGTTCGTCAACGGCGGGATGATGGGCGTCGGCTCGAACGCCCGGGTGCCGGACTACCAGAACTCGGAGTACCTCATTATGTGGGGCCGCAACCCCCTGGAGGCCTTCGCCGGTCAGTTCGAGGCCAAGGGGATCCTGAAAGCCATCGAGGAAAACGACGCGACGCTGGTCACCATCGACCCGCAGTACACCGAGACCGCCGAGAAGTCCGACGCGTGGCTGCCGATCAAGCCACGGACCGACGGCGCCCTCGCCTTGGCGATGGCGAACGTCATCATCGAGGAGAACCGCTACGACGCCGACTTCGTGGAGAATCACACCTACGGTTTCGAAGCCTACCGGGAGGCCGTCGCGGACAAGACGCCCGAGTGGGCCGCCGAGATCACCGAGATCGAGGCCGACAAGATCCGCGCGATCGCCCGTGGCTTCGCCGAGGCCGCCCCGGCGGCGGGTATCTCGGTGTGGTCGGGGACCGCCCAGTCGGGCAACGGCTGGAAGGCGACCCAGAACATCATCGCGCTCAACGGGCTGGTCGGCAACATCGACCGCCCCGGCGGGCTGCGGCTCTGGAAGTCGACGCCGATGGCCGACCCCTTCGAGGTCTGCGAGTGGACCCCCGAAGGCAAGGGCAGCGGCGAGGCCCGCGGCACCGCGACGACGATTGGCGTCGATCTGCCGAACAACGCCGCGGGCAAGACGCCCGCCTTCAAGAAGTACGACGAGTACAGCGACAATCCCGCCCGCCACATCACGGGGATCGCCCACAACCTCGTCCCCGAGATGGTCGACAACGGCCACATCAACGGGATGTACTGCCACCACGACATGCCGTTGAAGGACGGCAACGCCGAGGCGTGGCTGGAGGCCCTCGACGAGATGGATCTGGTGATCGCCGTCGACGCCTACTGGAACGGCGTCACCCGCAACGCCGACGTGGTGTTCGCGGACGCCACCCAGCTCGAAAAGGACACCATCGGTACCGGCTCGTGGAGCTCCTACAGCGACAAGCAGTGGGTCGTCGGCGGGAAGGCCGCCGTCGAACCGCAGTTCAACACGAAGCCGGACTTCGAGATCCTGACCGGCCTCGCCGATGCCATGGGCTGGGGCGAGTACTTCCCGTGGGAGGACCACGAGGAGTTCATCGACGACCAGCTGCAGGCACTCGACCTCACCCTCGAAGAGCTCTCGACGGGCGACCAGAACTACGAGCTCGTCGGCGAGTACGGCTACGAACAGTGGCGCGACAGCGAGGGCCCGGCGTTCCGGTTCGATCTCGACCAGATCGGGGCGTTCACCAAGGCCGCCGAAGAGGCCGGGATGGACACCGTCCCCGAGTGGCAGCCGCCGGGCACCTACGGCGACGAACTCAGCGAGGAGTACCCACTGGAGTTCTACGACATCCGGTCGGTGTACTTCTCACACGGCAGCGATCAGGGGATCGACCGGCTGCTCGAGCAGTTCGCTCGGAAGAACGATCTCCACGAGAAGGACTACCGCGGCAACTACCTCCATATCAACCCGGTCGACGCCGAGGCGCGGGGCATCGAAACGGGCGATATGGTGACCATCGAGTCGGAAACCGGCGGGGGCGAGCTGATGGCCCACGTCACCGAGCTGATCAAACCCGGCGTCGTCACCAGCGAGTACGGCTTCGGCGAGGGCTCGACCCAAGCGGACTACGAGGGGCTGAACACCATGAAACTCCACGAAACCCAGATGGACCCGATCACGGGACAGGTCGACAGACACATCGCGGTTGCGGTCAACGGAGGCGATTAAAATGGGTGAACAGTGGGGATTCTACTTCGACTCGGACAAGTGTATCGGCTGCCACGCCTGCTCGGTGTCGTGTAAACAGCGACACGGCCGCGACCCCGAACAGGACGAGTGGCGAACTGTCAAGAACGTCACGACCGGCGAGTTCCCCGACGTGAGCTCGCTGCCGATCTCGATGTCGTGTATGCACTGCTCGGATGCGCCCTGCGAGAAGGTCTGTCCGTGCAACTCGATCCAGAAACGCGAGGAAGACGGCATCGTGGTCGTCGATCGGGACAGCTGTATCGGCTGTCACTACTGTGGGTGGGCCTGCCCGTACGGCGCACCGACCTACGACGACGGCGGCATCATGTCGAAATGTAACCTCTGTCTCGGCGAAGGGCCGGGCGGTGGCTACGAGATGCCGCCGCGAGAGGAACAGGAGGGCGGCGGCTCACAGCCCGCCTGTGTCGACAACTGTGTCGGCGGCGCGATCGAAGCGGGGCCGATCAGCGAGCTGAAGGACAAGGCCACCACGGAGGCCGTCGAGCAGTTCGAACAGGAGCCGGCCAACGTGATCGTCGAGGCGAACAGAGAAGACACCAACGCGTTCCCATACGAGGCGTGATCAACGATGACATCATTCGGACTCTGGTGGGGTGGCGCTGGCCACTGGGACGTCTTCGTGGCCATCTACCTCTTCCTCGGGGGCATCTCCGGGGGTGCGTTCCTCGTCGCAGCGATCGCCGAGTGGTTCGGTGAGCGCAGCGGCCACGAGGGCTACGAGTTCATCACCCGCTGGGGGTGGACGCTCTCGTTCGGCACCATCGTCGTCGGTTCGTGGACGCTGCTGGCACACCTCTCGGGGCCGTTCCTCCGGGCGTTCATGTTCCCAGTGAAGTTCACCAACTGGACGTCCTGGATGGCGATCGGCACCTGGGTGGTCGTCACCTTCAGCCTCGTCGTCATGGCGCGGATGATCTGGGCGACCTTCGGAGCCGAGGCCACCGACGACCCCAGCGGCCTGCCGCGGCACGTCGTCAATAAGCTGGGCAACAACCTCTTCGTCGACTGGGGGATCGACCTCGTCGACTGGGGGGCGGATCGCACCCGCCCGACCGGGGTGCTCAAGCGGCTGGTGCAGGTCGGCGGCGCCGCGCTGGCGGTCATGCTGGTGATCTACACCGCCCTGCTGTTGAGCGCGGTCGGCTGGATGGTGCCACTGTGGAACGGGACCCTGCTGCCGCCGCTGTTCGTCGCCAGTGGCTTCTCGGCCGGGATCGCCATGGTGATCGCGGTCACCGCTTGGCAGAACGACCTCGATAGCCACCTCGTCCACCGGTTCGGCCTGCTCGACGACGCCGTGATCCTCGGCGAAGCGGTCGTGCTGGCGGCGCTGCTGTACACGCTGACGACGGGCGGCTACGGGGCCGCCCGGACCCTCGATGGGCTCACCAGCGGGGGCGGCCTGCTGCTGTTGGTCGGGATGATCAGCGCGGGGCTGTTGCTCCCGCTTGCCATCTCGGCAGCCCAGAGCCTCGTCGGCAGCGGGAGCGTGCTGGCGAGCCGACGCGTGACGACCGCGAAGTTCGGGCTGGTTATCGCCGGCTCGTTCCTCCTGCGGTTCCTGCTGATCTTCACGGCGGTCCAGCAGCCCATCATCGTGACGTAACGCTCATTCCCGCCGGCTTCTTTCGACCGATATACTACCGCTGTCACAGTGCCGACCTGCACACGGAGCTACCGATGAACGACACCTACGCCGACTGCTACGCGCTGCTCGCATCGTGTTTCCAACACCCCGACGACGCCTTCGTCGAGGCCGTCGACGACGGCACGCTCGCGGCGACCATCGACGAGTACGCCGAGACCCTCGGCGTCGAGGGCATTGAGCCGCCGCCGGGGTTCGACGAGCCGCCGCGGGAGGCGTATCTCCGGACGTTCGAGGCCTTCGACGGCGAGTACGCCCCGCCGGCGGAGTCGGCCTACGAGGCCTGGTGGGACGGCGAGAAACGGGGGATCCTCTCGGGGCCGCCGGCCAGTGACATGCAGCAGCGCTACGAGGCACTCGACGCCGAGGTGCCGGCGGCTTACCCGGCCGACCACATCTCGCTGCTGTTGGAGTACGCCAGCCTGCTCCTGGAGGCGGGCAACCGTGAGGAGTACGCCGCGTTCCACGTGGCCCACTTCGAGTGGCTCCCGGCGTTCCGCGAGCGCGTCGAGTCGACGGCCGACTCGCCGTTCTACCACTGGGCGGTCCAGACGCTCGACCGGATGACGAGCGCCATCGGCGACGACCTAGCGTAATCGCCTCGCCGGATCGTGAACACCGGTGTCCACTTCGACTGTCGGCGCCGTCGGCCACCACGGCTCACGTAATCGGAAGGCATTACATCGGAATCGGAACTCAATCAACACAACAGGACCTATGGGACGACATATGGTTACGAGACGGACGACGAAGACGGGATCCCGCCGGGCACTGCTGACCGCGATCGGCGCGTCGGCGCTGGGGGCCGTCGCGGGCTGTCTCGGTGGAAGTGGCAACGAGGACTCGGTCGAGGTGCTGTCGGCCGGAAGTCTCGCCCGAACCTTCGAGGATCACCTCGGGCCGGCGTTCGAGGCCGACACTGGCATCAGCATCCACGGCGAATACTACGGTACGAACGCAGTGATGCGGATGGTCACCGACCGAACGAAACACCCGGATGTAATCGTCAGCGCCGACGCGACGCTGCTCCGGGACCGACTGTATCCGGAGTTCACCGACTGGGACGTCGAGTTCGCCGCCAACAGCCTCGGGATCGGCTACAACGCCGACACCGAGTTCGGCCAGAGGCTCGACGCCGGCGAGCCGTGGTACGAACTCGCCCGCGGAACCGACGACGGCGACCTCGCTATCAGCGACCCGGAACTCGACCCGCTGGGCTACCGGGCCATCCAGGCGTTCAAACTCGCAGCGGGCGAACACGGCCTCGATGGGTTCCGCGAGGCGATGGCCGACCGGGTCTACGAGGAGCCCGAGGAGCCACAACTACTGGCGGGTGTCGAGACCGGCTCCCGTGTGGGGTCGGTCGTCTACCGCAACATGGCCGTCGACCACGACCTCCCGTTTTTCGAGTTCCCTGCCGCGTACAACTTCGCCGCCCCCGAGCGGGCCGAGGCGTACGCCGAGGCGACCTACACCTTCGAGGACGGCGAAACCATCGAGGGCCGACCCATTCTCTACAACCTCACCGTCAACCCCGAAGCCGACAACCTCGAGGGGGGCCAGCGGCTCGGCCAGTACATCGTCGACCACCCCGAGATCCTCGAGGCGGCCGGATTGACCGTCGGCGAGGCGTTCCCGCGGGCAAACGGCGAGGTTCCGGAGGCGATCGCGTTGTGAGCCTCGCTCGCCGGGCGTGGGCCGGGGGGGCCGCCCGCCGACCGGAGCTACTGGTCCCCGCGGCGCTCGGCGGGCTGCTCCTCCTGTATTTCGCGCTGCCGTTCGCCGCGTTTCTCGCCCGCGTCGGGTCGACGCCGATCCTCGCCCAGCTGTCGGCGCCGGGCGCCCAGCAGGCGATCCGCCACTCGCTTCTCACCGCGCCGGTGTCGACGGCGATCGCGACGATCTTCGGGGTCCCGCTGGCCTACGTGTTGGCCCGGCAGTCGTTCCCTGGCAAACGGCTCGTCGAGGGGCTCGTCGTCCTCCCGTTGGTCGTCCCGCCGGTCGTCGGCGGGGCGATGATCCTCACTGCTGTCGGGCGGTTCACGCCGCTCGGGTCGGCCGCAGCGAGCGTCGGGATCCCCCTGACCGGCAGCCTGATCGGCGTCGTCCTCGCCCAGACGTTCGTCGCCGCACCGTTCGTGATCATCACCGCCCGCGCCGGCTTCGGGGCGATCGACGAACGGCTCGAACAGGCCTCCCGCTCGCTGGGGTATGGACCGCTGTCGACGTTCCGAAACGTCTCGTTGCCGCTGGCCCGCGGCTCGATCGCTGCCGGGATGGTGCTCACCTTCGCGCGGGCGATGGGAGAGTTCGGCGCGACGATGATGGTCGCCTACAACCCCCGGACGATCCCCACCCAGATCTGGGTCGACTTCATCGGCGGCGGGATCGACGCTATCCTCCCGCTGGCGCTGGCGCTGTTCGGGCTGACGCTGCTTGTCGTCGCCGCCATCCAGCGACTCGGCCGGCTGCCGACGGTGGTCGAGCGATGATGCTCAACGTCGACGGCCTCGGCCACCGCTATGGGACCGAACGGGCGCTCGACGACGTCTCCTTCGGCCTCGACACCGGCGAACTGGTCGCGGTGCTCGGCCCCAGCGGCTGCGGGAAGACGACGCTCGTCCAGGCGATCGCCGGCCACCTCACCCCGACCGCCGGCCGGGTCCGGCTCCGTGGCCACGACGTCACCGGCCAGCCACCCGAACGGCGGGCGGTCGGCCTCGTCTTTCAGCAGTCGACGCTCTACCCGCATATGACCGTCGGCGAGAACGTCGCCTACGGGCTCGGCCCACAGGGAGTCGACCCGGACGAGCACGAGGCGATCGTCGACGAGTACCTCGATCTGGTCAACCTCGCCGATCGGCGGACGGCCTACCCGAACGAACTCAGCGGCGGCCAACAGCGCCGGGCGGAACTCGCACGGGCGCTGGCACCCCAGCCCGACCTGCTCGTCCTCGACGAACCGCTGTCGGCGCTCGACCGGGCCCTCCGGGTCCAGCTCCGGGGAGAGATCGCCCGGATCCAGCGCGAAACCGGGGTGACGACGCTGTTCGTCACGCACGACCAACAGGAGGCCATGGAGCTGGCCGACCGGCTGGTGGTCATGCACGGCGGCGCGGTCGCGGCGGTCGGCCCGCCCCGTCGGCTCTACGAGTCGCCACCGACGCCGTTCGTGGCGTCGTTTCTCGGCCGGTCGACCGAGCTTCCGGCGACGATCGCCGCCACCGAGCCGCTCCGGCTCGCTGTCGGTGGCGACGAACTCACGCTGCCCGACGCCGGGCGGACGCCGCCGGTCGGGGCGTCGGTCCGCTGTCTGTTCCGCCCCCACGGGCTGTCGATCCGGCCGCCGGAGGACGCGGACGCCGAGCTGTCGGGGACCGTCCGCCGGGTGGCCGACCTCGGCCGGCGTTACGACGTGACCGTCGAAACGGACGACGGCACGGCGCTGGTCGTCGAGCGCCGGAGGGAGCCGCCGGCGGTCGGCGAGGCCGTCGCGGTGGCCGTCGACGCCGGGTCGGTCGTGGCGTTTACTGCCGCTGGCGAGCCGATCGACGCGGCGTGATCGTCGACTCGACGGGGCCGCCCGGTCGGAGCGTCGGCGTCGCCCGGAGGTCGTCGAGGGCGTCGTCGGCGACGTCGACGTCGAACGACTTGACGATCGCCGCCAGCGCCAACCGCGCGCCCGTGATCGAGAACTGTCGACCGATGCAGGCGTGGGGCCCACTGCTGAACGGGAAGTAGGCTTCGACCGACTGCGGGGACCGATCCTCCCAGCGGTCGGGATCGAACGTCTCGGGGTCGTCGAAGTACCGCGAATCGCGGTGGATCGACCACTGCGGCATGATGACCGCCGCCCCTTCGGGCACGCGGTAGTCGCCGAGCCGCACGTCCGCCGACGTCTGGCGGAAAACGGCCCACGCTGCCGGATACAGCCGGAGGGCCTCCTGAAAGACCCGGCCCGTATATTCGAGATCGGAAACGTGGTCGTAGCTCGGCGTCTCGTCGCCGATGACCGCCTCGGCCTCCTCGCGGACGCGCTGGCGGATCTCGGGGTGCTTCGAGAGGAGGCTCTGGGTGTACGTAAGCGACAGCGCAGTGGTCTCGTGGCCCGCGATCAGGAACGTCGCCACCTCGTCGCGGATCTGGTTGTCGGGATACTCCACGTCCGGATCGTCTTCGACCTGCAACAGCATCGTCAGCATGTCTTTCGGCCGCTCCTCGTCGGTTTCGGGGTCGTGATCGGCGAGATCCGCGCGCCGCCGCTCAATGAGTTCCTCGGCGAGGCCGAGAATCCCCTCGGCGGCCTCCTTGAATTCGGGGTCGGTCCGAGTCGGGACCCACTCGGGGGTGACCGCATCGAGGCCGAACTCGAACTCGTCGCCGGCGACCTGCATCCAACTGTGGAACTGTTCGGCGCGTTCGAGACCGATGTCTTCGCCGAGCAGGATTTCCGATGCGACGCGGACAGTCAGGGCGGTCATCTCACCGTGGAGGTTGCGGGAGATCGACTCGTTCCCGTCGAGGGCGGTCGACCATTCGTCGACGAGCGTCGAGACGCGCCGGCCGACAGTGTTGGCGTAGGCTCGAACCTGCGGGCCCATGAACGCCGGCCCCATGATGCCCCGTTGCTGTTCCCACAACTCGCCCTCGCTTTGGACGAGTCCTTGGGTGGCGATCAGCGCGGCGGGGCCGCTTGCGGGGACGCGGCTGAACTCCGCGGGCCGCGAGAGCGCGTCGTGGACGAGTTCCGGGTTTGTAACCACCACAAGCGGTGCACGACCGGGGATCGGCACCGCCGCGGCGTCGTCGAACCGTGCTTGCATCGCCTCGATGAACCGGAAGGTGTCGTCACCGAAGCGAAGCGCGTTCAGCAGGCCCGACTCCGGGGGGTTCGGTAGGTCTCGTCCCATACCATTCATAAGAACCGATAGGGCTTGTAGGTTGGGCCAAGGGATGCAATTAAGCCGGGGGCCTTCCTGTGTGGAACCATGTACGATACGGTGCTGGTTCCGACCGACGGTAGCGATGCCGTGGAGCAGGCGCTGCCCCACGCCCTCCGACTCGCCGCCGACACCGGCGCGACGATACAGGCGCTGTACGTCGTCGACACGCGGACGGTTCACGCCGCCGACGCCGACGACCGCGAGGCCGTCGCCGACGATCTGGTCGAAGCCGGCGAGGCGGCCGTCGAGGCCGTCGCCGACCGGGCGGCCGCCGAGGGTCTCGAGTTCGAAACCGAAATTCGCCGCGGCACCCCCGACAAGGAGATCGTCGCCCACGCCGACGAGACCGACAGCGACGTCATCGTCATCGGCACCGACGGCAAGACGCCCCGTGAGAAACTGCAGGCGCTCGGCAGCGTCTCCGAACGCGTCGTCGACAACGCACCGATCCCGGTGTTCGTCGTCAAAGGCGGCCTCAAAACGGCCGCCACCCAGTGAGCGACACCCTTAACCCCGAAACTCGCCGAACGGGGAGTAATGACCACTCGGGAGGTGCCGGCGTGAGTTCCGAGGCTGCCGGCCGGAGCGACGCCTTCGAACGGGCCTGCGAAGCACTCGTCGCAAAGATCATCGACGGCGAGGTCGACCGCGATGACCTCGAATCGGCCAAACTCGACGTCTGTTCGGAGTACTCCGCACCCAAGGTGCCAAAGAACACCGAACTCCTCGAGTTCGCCCCACAGGAACACCGCGAGGACGTCAAGGCGGTCGTCAAGCGCAAGCCAGTCCGCACTGCCTCGGGCGTCTCGCCAGTGGCGATCATGACCTCGCCGCACATGTGCCCCCACGGGAAGTGTCTCTACTGTCCCGGCGGCCCCGCCAGCGAGTTCGACTCCTCCCAGAGCTACACCGGCCACGAGCCCGCCGCCGCCCGCGGCGTCCAGAACGACTACGACCCCTACGGCCAGGTCACCCTGCGGCTCCACCAACTCCGAACGATCGGCCACCCGGTCGACAAGGTCGAACTCATCCTGATGGGCGGGACGATGACCGCCCGGAGCCACGACTACCAGGAGTGGTTCGTCAAACGAGCCCTCCAGGCGATGAACGACTACGATCTCGACAGCGAGCCGGAGGCCGCCGAGGGCGTGAGCTTCGCCGAGGACCCGGAAGACTACGAGTTCGAGTACCTCGAAGACGTGATCGCCGAAAACGAAACCAACGAGATCCGCAACATCGGCACCACGTTCGAGACGAAACCCGACTGGTGTGACCCCGAGCAGATCGACCGAATGCTCGACCTCGGCGGCACGAAGGTCGAGGTCGGCGTCCAGACGACCTACGAGCGGATCAATCGGGAGATGCACCGCGGCCACGGCTCCCAAGCCTCCATCGACGCCAACCGTCGACTCCGGGATTCGGGGTTCAAGGTGGGCTTCCACATGATGCCCGGCCAGCCGGGGATGACCAAGGAAATGTGTCTGGAGGATTTCCGGCAGCTGTTCTCGAACTCCGACTACAAGCCAGACTACCTCAAGATCTACCCCACACTGGTCGTTCGGGACACCCTCACCTACGACATGTGGCGGCGCGACGAGTACGAACCGCTCAACAACGAGGAGGCCGCCGACCTCATTGCCGAAGTGATGGGGATGATCCCGAAGTACACCCGGCTCCAGCGCGTCCAGCGTGACATCCCCGCGGACTTCATCGACGCCGGAGTCTGGAAGTCGAACCTCCGACAGCTCGCCAGCCAGCGGGCCGAAGAGAAGGGCATCGAGATTCGGGACATCCGCGCCCGCGAAGTCGGAATGAACGAGGCCGACCCCAATCCCGGGGATATCGAACTCGACATCATGACCTACGAGGTCTGCGGCGGCACCGAGCACTTCATCAGTTTCGAAGATCCCGTCCAGGACCTGCTCATCGGCTTCTGTCGGCTCCGCTTCCCGAACGATCCGGTCCGACGAGAGCTCCAGGACGCGGCCATCGTCCGCGAACTCCACGTCTACGGCAGCGAGGCCGGCATCGGAAAGGAGGCGGGCGACCGCGACTGGCAACACCGCGGCTACGGCAAAAAACTGCTCGCCAAGGCCGAAGAACTCGCCGTGGACGCGGGCTTCGACAAACTCAGCGTGATCTCGGGCATTGGCGTCCGGCAGTACTACCGCGAGAAGCTGGGCTACACCCAAGACGGCCCCTATGTCAGCAAGTGGCTGTAGATCGTAGGGAGTCGCTACCGGACGTTAGTCGTTTTTTTTAATGCCTGTTGGTCAGATTCGGAGTGTCCCTGCCAGCAGGCTGTCGCCGAACCCGTCCATCCATGTGGCGAATCCATCCTCGCCGTACTCGTAGACGAACGAGTGGGCGTCGTAGGTCGACGTGTTCCGCTGGTTCCGGGCCTCCTCAGGCGGCGACTCATTGTGTTCTGTATCTATCCTCGGTCGGGTACAAAAAACGCGACCTATCGAGGACGGCTTTGGCACCCTTGTTGACAGCGGGTCGATCCACAAAAGTAGCCACCATCTACGGAAGTCTCTCTCCGGACGCAATCGCTTTGTTTCGGCAGGGGGCACTATCGATATGTCCGATTCAGTCGACCAAACCTCCGTGGACCACGACACCACCACAGGAGAGTGGCGACTCATCCGCGAGGAAGCCTGGCCTGGCCCGATGCAGATGGCCCTTGACGAGACCGCCGCCGAAACCGCCGCCGCGGGCGGCCCCCGGACCGTCCGCGTCTACCAGTAGGAGCCCGGCTGTCTTTCCCTTGGGTACCATCAGGACCCCGAGACGGTCGACTGGGACGCCTGCGAAGCGGCCGGCATCGACGTGACGCGCCGACAGACCGGCGGCGGCGGGATCTACCACGATACCTACGGTGATATCTCCTACTCGATCACGGCTCCGGCCGCCGAGTTCCCGAGCGACCTGCTGGATGCGTACCACGAGCTCTGTGCGCCGATTTTGGATGCGTTCGACCGGATGGGAGTCGACGCGAGGTTCGTCGACAGCGAGGCCGAGGCGCTCTACACCCCCTCGTGCTATCTTCGGTCACTCCATCCCGCGCATGATATCGTCGCCGGAGGCAAGAAAATCAGCGGCAACGCCCAGTACCGCCGGAAGGACGCCGTCATTCAGCACGGCTCGTTGACCTACAGCGTCTTGGCCGACCGGCATCTGTCGACGTTCGTCGACCCCCGACCGACGCCGACGCATTCGCCGATCGAGTCACGGGGATCGACGAGCAGGCCGACTGCAGCCGAACTGAAGCCGTCGCTGCCCTCGAATCCGCGCTCGCGGAATGGTCGGGAGCCAGCGAGGGATCGTGGACCGACGACGAACTCCGGCGAGCCGAGGCACGCGTAGCCGAAAAGTACGGGGCCGACGAGTGGGTGTGTCGGGTTCCGGGCCAGCGGTCGACTGACTGACGGCGTTTACTAGTCGTTTTTCCGCAGGGATCGACCGCACTCGGGACACTCCGTTGCGGTGATCGTCACCTGCAGATCACAGTCCGGACAGTACCGCCGGTAACAGGCTGGATCGCCCATACCGGCTATCGTGTGCGAACCGTCTTAGCCATCACGCCGAGGTCCGATGTTGGCCTGTCGACTAGCTATCGGCCTCGGCACGGGGCGAAACGTTCTGGTTCAGGTGGAACAGGTTTTCGGGGTCGTATTGTCCCTTGATGTCGACCAGTCGGTCGTAGTTCTCGCCGAACAGCAGCCGTGCAGGATCCTCGGCGAACCCCGGGAAGTTGCCGTACCGCCCGCCAGTGACCGACAGTTCTTCGAACGCTGCGAACCCCTCGCGGGCCCACTCGATGTTCGCCTCGTCGGCTTCGGGATCCTCCCAGTTGGCCTCGAAGGTGAGCATGAACGGTTTGTCGCGGTGCCAGAAGGCAGTGGCGTCCTGTGGCACGTCGGCGACCGCACCGCCGAGCCACCAGATGTCGACCGTCGAGAGCGGCGACGGCGCGGCCTCGTTGTAACGGAGCATGAGATCGATGACTTCCTCATTGAGGTCCGCGAGATAGGTCGACTTCCAGTAGTAGCGGAGGCCGTCCGGGTAGTCTTCATCCAGCAGCGTCTGCAGTGCCTCGAACTGTGTCGGCCCGCTGAAGTCCGCGATGGGGTCGCTGCCCTCGGTAAGCGACGCCATCATCGCCTCAGCCTCGTCGGGGTCGTCCCGGATGCAGCCGAGGAAGGCGACTGCGGGCTCGCCCCACGACTCGGCAGGGAACTCGTCGAGTTCGGGGACTGTGGCGGCGAACGGGAGGATCGCGGTGCTCCGTGGCGCCGACTCGGTCCACTCGCGGAAGCGACTCAGTAGGGTGGCGGCCTCCTCGCCGTGGTACCACGCGAAGACTTGGTGGACCTCGGGGCCGACATCGTGGAGGTCGTACTCGAAGGCGGTGACGACGCCGAAGTTGCCGCCGCCACCTCGGAGGGCCCAAAACAGGTCCTCGTGTTGGTGTTCGTTCGCCGTGCGAACCTGCCCGTCGGCGGTCACGATCTCGACTTCGAGGAGATTGTCGACTGAGAGTCCGTACTCCCGTGAGAGGTGACCGTAGCCACCGTTGAGCGTTAATCCGGCGATTCCAGTCTCGCTTACGACCCCGAGCGGCGTGGCGAGCCCGAACAGTTGGGTTTCGTGATCCACGTCGCCGAGCGTCGCCCCGGCTCCTACGCGGACTGTCCGTGCCTCGCGGTCGACGGACACGCCGTTCATCGCCGAGAGGTCGAGCATGAGCCCATCGTCAGCGACGGCATAGCCAGCAACATTATGACCACCGCCGTGAACGGCGATCTCTATCCCGGACTCACGGGCGAAGTTTACGGCGGCGACGACATCCGCGGTCCCAGTCGGCTGGACGATCAGCGCGGGCCACCGGTCGATCATCCCGTTCCAGACCGAACGAGCGACGTCGTAGGCTTCGTCGTCAGGGAGGAGGATCTCCCCGCGGATCTCGGTCCGTAACGTCGGCAGCTGTGATTCGATATCGGAGCGTGTTCGAGTAGCCATAATCCTTCACAACTGACAGTTCGGGCGAGACCGGCTTAGAGATAGCTGCACAGTACTGTCGACATGGCGACAGCAGCTCAACGAATGGCACACGGATACAGTCGACACGACGGCCGGAAGCCGAGCCTGTTCTCGGCAGCCGTTCCGTTGCCGACGACTCGGCTTCCGCCATCGAAGTCGCTTTGAGGGCCGTCGACCTACCACCGAGTATGAACGTCGGTGCACACGTTTCGATCTCAGGGTCCCGCGTCTCCTCGGACACCGCAACCCCGGAGTACAACGATATTCGCAACGCCGTCGACCGCCAGCTCGCCTTCGGCGGCAACTGCGGCCAGATCTTCACCACCTCGCCGCAGGTCTGGCAACAGCCCGAAATCAGCGACGAGGCCGCCCAAGGCTTCCGCGAGCTCACCGCCGAGAAACTGGAGGGGCCGTGGGTGATCCACTCGGCGTATCTCGTCAACCTTTGTACCCCCAAAGACGACCTCCGACAGAAGTCGATCGACAGCATGCAGGCCGAACTCGATGCGGCCGACAAACTCGGTATCCCCTACGTCAACGTCCACCTCGGTGCCCACACCGGCGCAGGTGTCGGGGGGGGTCTCGACAACGCCGCCGAGGTCATCGACGAACTCGACGTGCCCGAGGACGTCCAGATCCTCGTCGAGAGCGACGCCGGTAGCGGCACCAAACTCGGCGGCGAGTTCGATCACCTCGCAGGGATCATCGAGCGGACGGATGAAGAAATCGGCATCTGTATCGACACCGCCCACACGCTCGTCGCGGGCAACGATCTGACGACACCCGAAGCCGTCGACGAAACGATCCAGCGCTTCGACGACGTGGTGGGCCTCGAATACCTCGAATACATCCACCTCAACGACTCGAAACACGACATCGGCACCCACAAGGACGAACACGCCCTGATCGGCGAGGGCTACATCGGGGAGGACGGTATCGCGGCGATCATCAACCATCCCGAACTGCGAGACCTCCCGTACGCGCTCGAAACCCCGACCGAGGACGGCAAGGGCTTCGAGTGGAACATCGCGAAAGTCAAGGAACTCCGTGAGAACTGATCGGCCGTGCGCCGGTTCTCCGCCGAGTATCTCGAACGAACCCGCGAGGGGATGTGGGCCGACTCCCGTGAGGCACTCGCCGACCTCGACCTCTCCGACCGAACCCGGATTCTCGATGTCGGTTGCGGCACCGGCGAACTCACGCGCGTCTTGGCCGAGGAGTCGACCGCCGAGGTCGTCGGCTGTGACGCCGACCGCGAACTGCTGGCGGTCGCCAGCGCCCACGTCCCGGCCGTCGCTGGCGACGCATTCCGACTCCCGTTTGCGACCGACAGTTTCGACCTCGTCGTCTGTCAGGCACTCCTGATCAACCTCCCCGACCCGGCGGCCGCCCTCGAAGAGTTCGCCCGCGTCTCGTCGGCCCTCGTCGCCGCCGTCGAGCCGAACAACGCCGCAGTCGACGTCGACTCCACGGTGAGCGCGGAGGTCGACCTCGAAACCCGCGTCCGGGAGGCGTATCTCCGTGGTGTCGAAACCGACGTCGCCCTCGGCGACCGGGTCGAATCGCTGTTCGAGGAGAGCGGTATCGAGGTGATCTCGACTCACCGCTACGATCACGAAAAACGGACCGAGCCGCCCTACAGCGAGGCCGCGCTCACGGATGCGGCCCGCAAGGCCAGCGGCGCGGGGCTGGCTGACCACGAGATGGAACTCCGCCGCGGGATGGAGGGTCAGGAGTCGACTTACGACGACCTCCGTCGAGAGTGGCGCGAGATGGGCCGGACGGTCGTCGACGAAATGCAGGCGGGCGACTACGAACGCGTCGAACACGTTCCCTTCGACGTGACCGTCGGGCGAGTCGAGACGTCTGCAGCGTCGAGCAACGACAGCTGACGAACTTCACGTCAGCGTCTCACCACCCGCAACAGGGGGCAACGCCTTTCCTGATCCCGAGGAAACAGGAATCCATGTCCGAGCCGACCGAGCCGCAGGCCCCGCCGGTCGACGAACGCGAGCCGCCGACCCACGACGGACTCCCGGTGATCGGTAACACCCACCAACTGGTCGCCGAGCAAGGTGGGCTGTTCGAGGCCGCCGCCGAACACGGCGATCTCGTCCGGCTTCGACTGCTCGGGATGGGCGATCTGTACCAGGTGAGCAGCCCGGAACTCGCCGAGCAGATCCTCGTCGACAGACACGACGAGTTCCGGAAGGCCACCCAGAGCAAGGAGGACCTCGGGACGCTGATCGGACAGGGGCTCATCCTCAGCGAGGGCGAGCTGTGGGAACGCCAACGGGCGCGGATCGAACCGGCATTCTACATGGGCCGTATCAAACAGTACACCGACACAATGATCGACGAGATCGGGGAGGCCGCCGCCGACTGGGAGGGCGAACCGACCGTCGACATTGAGGATGAAATGAAGGCGCTGACGCTTCGCATCCTCGTCAAGGCGATCTTCGGCACCGAGATAGAGTACGAGGCACGCGGGATCCGAGAGACCGTTAAACAGTTACAGGAGCCCGGCGAGCCGGCCAAACAGCCCATCGCGCGGATGGTCCCCCAGTGGGTCCCGATCCCGATGTGGCGGCGCTACAAGGAAGGTATCGAGGAGATGGAGTCGGTTATCGAAGCCTTCGTCGACGCCCGCCGAGGGGAGACCGACGACCACGACGACCTGCTGTCGATGCTGTTGGCCGGAACCGACGACGACGGCGAGACGATGTCCGAGGAACTCGTCCGCGACGAACTGATGACGTTCCTCTTTGCGGGCCACGAGACGACCGCGACTCCGCTGACGTTCACGTGGTTCCTGCTCGCCCAACATCCCGAGGTCGAGCGTCGATTGGTCGACGAACTCGACGACGTCCTCGGCGGTCGAGGGCCGACCTTCGAGGACCTACCCGACTTGGAGTACACCGAACAGGTACTCAAGGAGGCGATGCGGATCTACCCGCCGGTGCCCACGATTCCGCGGGAACCCACCGAGGACGTCACACTCGGCGGCTACCGGATTCCGGCAGGGTCGACTGTCGCGCCCTCACAGTGGGTGCTCCATCGTGACGACCGGTTTTGGGACGAGCCAAGCGCGTTCCGACCCGAGCGGTTCGCCGACGAGAGCGACCGTCCGGACTTCGCGTACTTCCCGTTCGGTGGCGGCCCGCGGCGGTGTATCGGCCAGCAGTTCGCCATGGTCGAAGGCAAACTCATCCTTGCGGCGCTCGCTCAACAGAACCATCTCGAACTCGTTTCCGATCCCGACGTCGACCTCTCGGTCAGCATCACGACCCGGCCGCTCGACCCGATCGAGATGCGGGTCACGCCGCGCCAGTAGGCTAGTCGACGTACGGTTTTTCGATCTCGGCGTCGGCACTGAGCAGCGCGTTGAGACGGCCGGTGACCGCTTCCAAGATCGTTATCAGCGGCGAGAGGGATCGCTCGACGAGGGAGACCGGACGGGCGGCCCGGAGCGACCACGTTTCGGCATTGCCGAGGCCGAATGCTTTGGGGACGATCTCGCCGAAGACGAGGATCACGAGGCTCGTCAGTAGCGTCGTAACGACGATCGCCGTTCCGGCGGGCAGATAACTTACGACGAGGACCGTGATGATGCTCGAAATCGCGATGTTGACGATGTTGTTGCCGACCAGTAGTGTCACCAACAGGCGGTGAGGGTTGGTGTACAGTTCCTGCAGGAGTCGGGCGTCGGCATCCCCAGTGGCCGCCTGCTGATCGACCTGTTCGGCCGATAGCGAGAAGATCGCGATCTCCGAACTCGAAAAGAAGGCACTCAACAGCAACAACACGAGCGTCGCACCGATGCCAGCCAGCGTCACCGTCGACGAGACCATACCGACAGTCCGTACAGCCCGGTAACAAAACCACTGATGCCGACAGTGGTACTCCGGGTCAGGAGGGCAGTCGTCTCCTCGCGGTGATCGGTCGGCGGTGCTGTCAGCCGAATCGGCGATACGGTTTACGTTCGTGGTAGTCCTCGGATAGCTATGGGACGAACACTACTCACAGGGCTCGGGATCGTCATGGCACTGTTTCCGGACCGTGTCACCGACTGGTACCAGCAGGTCGCCTTCGAGAACCCCGAGGCGGCCATCGGCAAGGATTGGCTCCCCTCGGCGGTCCGGGCCGAAGGGCTACTGATCGGCCTCCTTGCTCTCGTCGGCGGTCGGGGCTACGCGTGGCTGCTGAACCTGCTCGGAATTGCGGGTGGGATCGTCCTGCTGTTCCCGAAGCGGTATCTCGACTGGGGCGCGCGGATCGCCTACCGAAACCCCGAAGAGATCGAGTGGGTCGACTGGTTCCCCGCCCTCGCCCGTGGCCTCGGCGTGATCTACGTCGTGGGCAGTCTACGGGCGTACACGCGTCGACACTGCGCCGAGTAGTCGATCCGAACCCCATCACAACTGCGGGAGGTCGGCGTCACTCCTCTCGCGTGTAGGTCACGGTCCGGCCCCAACTGCTCTTTTTGCCCCACAGCCCCGACCGCATACATTCGAGTTCGACGATCTGGGAGTTGTCAACGAACAGATTGACGTTCGGACCGAAGTTCTTGATGTACCACTCGAAGACCTCCGGGTCGGCAGCCTCGAAGACGCAGTTCTCGATGCCGACCTCGTTGGCGATCTCGAAGGCCACGTCGGTCCGCCACTCGGCGACCTGCTCGGTGATGCCTTCGGATTCGACCATGATCTTGTAGGCCCCGGCGTCGAGATGCTGTTTGGCCTCCCGGATCGCGCTGCCGGGGTCGATCTCGGGTTCGCTCTCCAGTTCCTCGACACTGGAGGCTCCGCCCGCGCCGAACTGGACGTTGATCTCGGGTTTCGGCTTCAGATCGTGGTCGGCGACGAGTTCGGTCAACGCGACCATGTCTTCGGTGCCAGTAGCGAGAAAACCGCTGGAGACTTCGACGATGTCGAAGCCCAGTTCGCCCGCCTCGGCGACGTACTCTTCGACCTTGTCGTGGTCCCGGACGAGGACGTTCTCGATGAAGCCGCCGGTCGACACCGAGACGTTGTACTCGTGGCAGACATCGATGAGTTCCCGGACTGCCGACTCGGGCATCAGGGCGAACGAGCCCCCGGAGAACTTGTATATGTCGACGTAGTTGCCCATCGTCTCGAAGATGTCCCGGAGTTCGCGGGGGCCCATCGGATCGTAGTAGGGCCCGCGCATTTCCGTAATGCCGGTGTCGCGTGGCTTTTCGGGGCGGTGGTTCGTGTGGAGGAACTCGAAGGTGCGGTCGACCATGGCCATCCTGACGGGTGAGCGGCACTTAGCGGTAGTTTCCAGCTACGTTGCAGCTACGTGAGCGGGCTATGCGAACAGTTCAGTGAAATCGATCACGTCGTACTGTTCGAGCGTCCGGACCGTGTCGACGAAGCCGTAGCGGTGGGTGTCGTCGTACCGATCGCTCGCCATCTCGTGGAACTTCGTTTCGACATCTGCCCAGTCCATCGGATCGGTCGGATGGCCGCGGAACGCGCTTTTTTCGGTTTCGTAGGTCGTGTCGTCGAGTTCGATCTCGACGCGGGCAGGCATCTCACCAGCTTCGAACCGCTCGGTAAAGGCGTCGTCTTCGTCGACGGTGACGGTCCGAAGCAAGGTCTGGACGTCCTCGCTTCTGATCCGCTCCGATTCGTAGGCGTCGTTGGTGAGTTCGCGGTCGATGAGTGCGACCGCCAGCATATACGGCAGCGAGTGGTCGGCTTGGGCTTTAGTTTCGACTTCGTACCGCGAGCCCTCGCCGCCGCCGATGATGAGCTTCGCGCCCGCGAAGGTGTCGAGATGGATCGACGCCACCTCGTCGGGGTCGATTTCGTGTTCCTCGGCGAGTTCGATCACCCCCTCGACTGCCGACTGGGCGTAGGTCTCGGCGACGTACCGTTTTGTCATAGTGTCAAAGACGCGCTCACAGCCCGGATCGAGGTCGACCTCGAAGGGGCCGGAGATCGTGTCTTGCCACCCCTTCTGGCCCTCGAAGAGGTTCGTCGGCCCTTCGACACCGTTGCGAGCGAGGAAGCAGGCGTACACCGCGTTCCGAGCGGCGTTCGCGCTCGCCACCCCCTTCCACTCGTTGATGCCGCCGGTTCGGGTCACACGCAGAGCGTTGTGAGCGGTGCCTGCAATGCCGAGGGCGTTCAGAAGTTCCTCGTGGTCGAGGCCGAGAACCTTCCCCGCGCCCGCCGCCGCGGCAATGACGGTATGGGTGACGTGGTCCCATCCCTTGTCGCGGACCGGCGCGTTCCACGCCAACTCGCCCTGTACTTCGTAGGCGACGCCGACGGCTTCGATGAGTTCGCGGCCGGAGGCGTCGACCACCTCGCCGCAGGCGACGACGCTCGCGATGGTGTCGCTGGGATGGGGCGTCTCGCCGGGGGCGAGAAACGAGTCCATGTAGTCGAGATACCGGACGAGTGCGGTGTTGTACATCGCCGCCCCACTGGGTGAGGCAGATTCGTCACGACCCCAGAGTCGACACGGGCCCTCTGTGCCGAACTCGGTGACCGTCTTGCCGACCGCCTCGACCGGCGGCTCGCCCATCGCGCCGATGGCGATCCCGGCCGAATCGAGGACGCGCTTTTTGAGCTCTTCGCTCGTTTCGTCCGAAAGCTCGTCGTAAGAGACCGATTCGATGAAGGCAGCCAGTTCCTCGGTGGAGGGCATACATCACGGGCCACGGGCAACGACAAATGAGTGCTGGCCCAGCTATTTTATATCGTGGTATGAAGTTTATCAGAACGTATTCCGCACCGATCCACACGGATAGTTAAATAATGTCGCCGCGGACGGTCGCACCGGTATGTTCGGTTCGGTAGCGACTCACGCGGTCTGCAGCCTCTTCGGCCGTCTCGCTGTCGACACCCATCTGTTCGAGTGCCCCCGAGAGCGTCGGAAACGGGAGTTCACCACCACGAAGCTTATCGAGCAGATCGTGGTCCCACTGGCCATCGACCCAGAGACACACCCCACGGGGATCGAGGATCTGTTCGTAGGACTCCCGGGCGAGCGCGCCGCGGAGCCGCTGGGTGACGTTCTCGTCGAAACTCGCGTTGCAGACTTCGAGGTGGATCGGCTCGCTCTCGCCCAGCAGGTGGGCCGCGAGACACTTCTCGGGGGCAGCGTGGCCGCTGTCGTTGGCTCGGACGTACTCCGGATAGCTTTCGGCCCACTCGGCAGAGACGCTCTGGCCGACGCCTTTCACCGCGTGTTGTTCGTAGTAGGCCTCGGCGGCCTCGCTGTCTCCCCGGAGCCGGATGTCCTTTTTGAGGTAGATGTCGAGTCGCTCGATCGGATCGAGGCCGAGGGCCACGTCGCCGTAGACCCAGATCTCCCGGACTGGGACCGGCATCGGCTCGTCGTCGACCGTCTCGATGAACTGCTCGACCCGGTCGAGGGCGGCGTCCCTGTCGAGTCGCTGGCTGTCAGTCATTGCTGGAGGGAGGCACGCTGGAGCCAAACGGGTTTCGCCCACAACTGTACACTCGACAGCGGTGTATCAATCCCGACTGGCGAGCGGTTCGGCTGCGTCGAACTGCTTTTGAATATCGGTGAGACTCATGTTCGCCGTTCTGCCGACTTGACCGTGGTGAGGGCAGTCGACTCGAAGGCCGCCCGCACCTCGCGGCCAACGTTGCCGGTCGCACCAGTGACTGCGATTCGTGCCATACCGATGGGTCGACGGCCGTCGATAAAGGTAATGTGGATTCATAAATCACATATCACGATATCGAATTCGATTCGAACCGGTCGACCCCCGCGATCACGGCGGAGACGAAACCCGTATCCCCGCCGCCCGGCAAACGGTCGGTAATGGAGTGCGACAAGTGCGGCGAGGAGGCAGTGATGCACGCTGCGTATTCGGGGGCGCATCTCTGTGAGACGCATTTCTGCCGCTCGGTCGACAAGCGCGTCCGCCGCCGCATCCGCGAGGACGCCCTGCTGTCGCCCGACAGCACACCCGAGGACCCCGAGCGGTGGGTGATCGGCCTCTCGGGCGGGAAGGACAGCGTCGTGTTGACCCACATCCTCGACGAGACGTTCGGCCACGATCCCAGAGTCGACATGATGGCGCTGACGATCCACGAGGGGATCGAGGGCTACCGCGACGAGAGCGTCGACGCGTGTGTCGAGCTCGCCGACGACCTCGACATGCGCCACGAACTGGTGAGCTACGCCGAGGAGTTCGGGGTTCGGATGGACGATGTTGTGGAGGACGACCCCGAAAACATGGCTGCCTGTGCCTACTGCGGGGTGTTCCGCCGTGATCTGCTGGAGGGGTACGCCGAGGAGTTCGGCGCGGACAAGCTGCTGACGGGTCACAACCTCGACGACGAGGCCCAGACCGCCCTGATGAACGTTCTCGAAGGCGACGTCACACAGATCGCCAAACACTTCGATGCCAGTCTCGGGAGCTTCGAGGACCGCAACGAGGGAGAGGAGTTCGTGCCGCGGGCCAAACCCCTACGGGACGTTCCCGAAAAGGAAGTCGCGCTGTACGCCCACATCAAGGATCTGCCCGCCCACATCACCGAATGCCCACATTCCAGTGAGGCCTACCGCGGCGAGATCCAGGAGCTGCTGTGGGACCTCGAAGAGAACCATCCCGGCACCCGACATTCGATCATGTCCGGCTACGAGGAACTCGCCGAACTGACCGCCGAACGCTATCGCAGCGACGAGGGCGCGGATCTCAACGAGTGCGAACAGTGCGGTTCGAAGACCGGAAGCCGCGTCTGTCGGAAGTGTCGACTGATCGAATCGATCAACGCGGTATAACCGCCGCGGGCCGCTGTAACCCGCGTTTGAGTTATACCGGTCTTTATGTCTTTGCCGTCGGACGAGTACGGTATGGAACTGGACGATTTCGTCTCGCGGAACGAACCCGGCGAGACCGGCAAGCGCTTCGAGTTGGAAAACAGCAAACTACTGGATATCGACGTCGACGGGACGATCATCGCCAAGGCAGGATCGATGATCGCCTACGATGGCGACCTCTCGTTTACGGGGAAATCCTCCGCGGAAGGCGGCCTCACAGGGATGATCAAAAGCAAGGTCACGAGCGAGGGGACGCCCGTCATGGAGGTCGAAGGTCAGGGCCACGTCTATCTCGCCGATCAGGAAAAGAAGATCCAGATCCTCGAACTGGGTGCCGGGGAGTCGATTTCGGTCAACGGCAACGACGTGCTGGCCTTCGAGGACCGGGTCGGCTACGAGATCAGTACCATCGGCAGCCTCGGCGGCGCGTCAGCCGCCGGTCTGTTGAACGTCTTTCTGACCGGACCGGGGACGGTCGCCATCACGACCCACGGCGACCCGCTGGTGTTGGAGCCGCCGGTCCGAACCGATCCCGATGCGACCGTTGCGTGGTCGAGCAACCTCTCGCCGAGCCTCAAGGCTGATCGGAGTTTGAAGGACTCGATTGGTCAATCGTCAGGCGAGACCTACCAGATGAACTTCGACGGAACCGAGGGGTTCGTCGTCGTCCAACCGTTCGAAGAGCGGTCGCCGCAAGCCTAACGTAACGGGTCGTCGGTATCGGTGTCAAAAAACGGGAACCACTGACGGAAGCCGACGTTAGCGGATGACGTCGAGCCCGTTGGACCGTTCGAGCTCGTCGGTGCCGCCGTCGGACTCCCAGGAGGTTTTGTTCTGATTCGAGACGTTCGCGCTCGCGTCGAACGACTGGCTCTGCTGTTGATCGAGGCTCTGCCGGGATTTGTCGGCCTGTTTCTGCGTCGTCGGACCCAACACCTGAGCGCTCTGGACGCCGGTCATGATCGCCATGACCCGCACCTTGCCCTTGTAGTTGTCCTGAATCCGGGCACCCCAGATCACGTTCGCGCTGGCCTCCAAGCGCTCGGTGATGTTGTCGGCGATCCCTTCGGCCTCCTTCAGCGTGAGGTCCGGACCGCCAGTGATGTGAACCAGCCCGCCGGAGGCGCCGCGGTAGTCGACGTCCAGCAGTGGGTGGTTCATCGCCTCGTTGACGACTTCCTGTGTCTTGTTTTTGTCCTGTGTCTCGCCGACCAACATGACGGCGACGCCGCCCTGATTCATGATCGTCGACATGTCGGCGTAGTCGAGATTGATGAGCGACGGCTGGGTGATCGTCTCGGAGATCCCCTTCACCGTTTCGGCGATGATCTGGTCCATCACCGAGAAGGCCTTGCCGATCGGTAGGTTAGGGACGTAGTCCAGCAGGCGGTTGTTGTCCAGCACGATGATCGAGTCGGCCGTGTTGCGGAGGCGTTCGAGCCCCTCTTCGGCCTTCACCGTGCGGGCGCGTTCGACGTTGAACGGCGTCGACACCATGCCGACGACGATCGCGCCCTGTTCTTTGGCGATCTTCGAGACGACCGGGGCCGCACCGGTCCCGGTGCCGCCACCCATCCCGGCGGTGACGAACACGAGGTCGGCCTCACCGAGGACCTCCTTGATCGTCCCCTGGGCCATCTCGGTGGCACGCTCGCCCATCGAGGGATCGCCCCCCGCACCGAGTCCCTGCGTGAGGGATTTGCCGACGAGGATTTTGGTGTCGGCCTCGATCATCTTGAGGTGCTGTTTGTCGGTGTTGATCGCGATGGTGTCGGCGCCGTCGACGCCGATGTTGTACAGTCGGTTGATGGTGTTGTTGCCGGCACCACCGGCACCGACGATCACGATTCGTGGGTCGCCGAACTCGTCGTCGTCGTCGAGTGCGGCATCCATCTCCCGCTGTTCGGCTTCGGCGTTTTCGAGGGCGTCCTGAACGATATCCTGCATCTTACACCTTGGCCCAGTTGCGGTCGCTGTTCGATCGTCGTGGCTCTGCCTCGTCGTGGTCGTTGAGCATCTCGCGGACAGCCGACCGGATCGCCTCGCTCCGGTTTGGGAATTGGCCGGTGTCGACCATTTCCTCGACTTCCTCGATCTGCTGCTTTGGAATCCGTAGTGTCACACGCTCCATGCTTACATTCCCCGGTAAGACAGTCGACAGCATGGCCGGCAGCCGATGCCAGCCGCCCGAGAGGACCGGTTCCATCCGGCGGACCTGTGCTGTAAGACGACTGTCTTACGCAACCGTACAGATATGCTGAATATATATAAAACTACCGGCGGTCGTAAGACAGCTCGTGTAAGACACCGTTTCAGACCTTGAAACGTCTGTTTTCAGCGTGTCACGCGTTGTCTAACACGTCGGCTGCCGGGGTGCGGCGGCCGCAGCCGGGACAGAACCGCCAGTCGGATCGGATCTCGTCGCCGCACTCACAGAACAGGCGGTGGCTGTTTTTCTCGCCGCAGTTCGGGCAGTAGACGTGACTCTCGTCGACTGCTTCCCCGCACTGGCTGCAGGTCACCGGCGGCTCGGTGTCGGCGTCCGTCTTACGAGTGTCTGTCTTACGCGCTTCCGTCTCGCGGTCGGCGTCGACTGACACGCTGTCGGCGGCCGCCCCCTCGACCGAGACGTTGACCGTGAGATCGGGGACCGGTGGCGTCCGACGCGGCTCGGCGGTCCGCTCGGCGACGAGTCGATCGAGCCGGTCGGTCACCAGCTCGTCGATCGTCACCTCGTCGGTCGACCGGCCGTCGGACGCCGCCGGCTCACGTGCCTCGCCGTCGAGATAGCTGCGAAGGGCCTCCCGCATCACCTCGCTTTTCGAGGCTTCGAGGCCCTCCAGCCGACCGACGAGCTCCTCGTCGGCGCGGAACGTGATCTTGCTCATTACGTATGCGTATTCGTACCATTGTATTTGAACCTTCCCGTCGCTCGTCGCGGCCAACAGTAACCCTTAATTGTGCCACCCGGATAGGATTCGGTGACCGCCCTTAGCTCAGCCTGGTAGAGCAGTCGACTGTAGATCGACTTGTCCCCCGTTCAATTCGGGGAGGGCGGACTGCGAGATTTGAACGAAGTGAAAATCTCGATAGCGAACGGCGTAGCCGTGAGTATTTTCCTACGACCGAAGGGAGTAGTGAAAAATCTCTCCCGACCCGAATTGAGCTTGTGAGTCGCGCGCAACGAAGTGAGCACGTCTCACAGTGTTCAATTCGGGGAGGGCGGTTCCAGTCGACACCATCCACCCCGAAGGATGCGGAGCCCTCTCTCACAAGCCATTTACCGCCTGCTCACAAGGTTGTCGTATGGACTACGAATCGAACCTCGATCGGGCGATCGACGAGCTGCCGGATCTCGGCGGCTCCGACGAGCGGCTCGATGTCCCCGAGGCGGAGGCACAGAAAGACGGTGCGTTTACGCGGTTGACGAACCTCTCGGCGATCGCCGACGCCCTCGACCGGGACCCCGAACACCTCCACAGCACGATCCAGCGCGAACTCGGGACCGCCGGCCAGTACGAGGACGGCCGGGCCCGCTACAACGGCTCGTTTTCGGCCGCCGAGTTCGACGCCGCCGTCGAATCCTACATCGCCGAGTACGTCACCTGCTCGGAGTGTGGCCTCCCCGACACGAGGCTCGTCACCGAGAACCGCACCCAGATGCTGCGGTGTGAGGCCTGTGGGGCGTTCCGGCCGGTCGCCAAACGCCGCCGGACCGACGACACGAGCGACACCCCCGACATCGAGGAGGGCGAAACCTACGAGGTCAAGATCACCGGGACTGGCCGCAAGGGCGACGGCGTCGCCGAACGCGGCAAGTACACCATCTTCGTCCCCGGCGCCGAGGAGGGCGACGAGGTCGAGATCTACATCAACAACGTCAGCGGCACACTGGCGTTCGCCCGCCTCGCCTGATCGACCGGTCGACCGACCGACGACCGCCGATATCGGTGTTTTCAAGCCCGCCGTACCGTAGTTATTCACAGTGAGTTCCGACGCCGCCATCTGTTTCGATCTGTTCGGCACGCTTGTCGACGCCGAGCGACCGGACGACCCCGCCAGCGCGGTCGCCGACGCGCTGGCCGACCGCGGGGTTGTGGTTCCCGACGACTGGGCGACGGCCTACGGCGAGCCCCACATCGACGCCCCGGAGGGCGCGGAGGTGCCGCTGCCGGCCCACGTCAGCGCCGCCCTCCGGAGCCGGGGCGTCGACGCGCCGAACAACGCACCACGTCGAGCCGTCGTCTCGGCGTTCGATCCGACGGTCGACACCCGGCCGGGCGCAGTCGAAGTCCTCGAAGCCGCCCGCGAGTACGGTCCCGTCGGGCTGCTGTCGAACTGTTCGGTCCCCGAACTGGTCGGCCGGACGCTGATCCGATCAGACGTATCCCGTGATGAGTTCGATGCGGTCGTCTCCAGTGTCGGCTGTGGTTGGCGGAAACCCGACCAGCGGGCCTTTGAGACGGTCACCCGCAAACTCGGCGTCCCGGTCGACCGACTCGTCTACGTCGGCGACAGCCCCGCGGTCGACGGCGGCATCGAGGACTGCGGTGGGACGTTCGTCGACGTGGCCGACACGCCGCTGTCACGGCTCCCCGACCGGCTCGACGAGGTGTGTCCGACACGATGACGGACGTGGCCGAGCACACGAGGAGCCGCGTATGTCGGTGACCCTCGCGGCGGTCGTGGTGGCGGTCGGCATCCTCGACCGGCTGGTCGGCGAGCCACACGCCCGGTTCCATCCGGTCGCGTGGTTCGGCCGGCTCGTCGCCCTCGTCGACCGAGCGTGGGGAACCCCCCGGTTGGTCGGCGGGCTGGCAGCGCTGGGCTTCCCGCTGGTGGCGGCGACGGTCGCCGGCGGGACGGTCGCCGCCGCCGGCCGCCTCGGACCGATCCCGGCGGCCGCCGTGGCCGTCGGGGTCCTGTTTTCGTCGACCAGCCTCCGGCTGCTGACCGCGACCGCCCGCGAGGTGGTCGACCGCGCCGAAACCGACCTCCCACGCGCCCGCGAGGAACTGCGAGCACTGGCGGGCCGGGAGGCCAGCGAGCTATCGCCCGAGCTGATACGCAGTGCAGCCGTCGAGAGCGCCGCCGAGAACCTCGCCGACGGGCTGATCGCCCCCCTGTCGGCGTTCGGGCTGGCGGCACTGGCGGCTCCGTTGGCCGGCTGGCCGACGCTTCCGATCGCGGCCGCCGCAGCGGCGTGGGTGAAAGCGGTCAACACGATGGACTCGATGGTCGGCTACCGGTCGAAGCCGGTGGGGTGGGCCAGCGCCCGACTCGACGATCTGGTGATGTGGCTCCCCGCACGGTTGACTGCCCTGCTGATCGCGGCCGCCGCGGGGAGTCCCGATCCCCTCTTCACCGGTCGACGCTGGGCCCGAGTGCCCGACTCCCCTAACTCCGGATGGCCGATGGCGGCGCTGGCAGCGGCAGTCGGCGTCCGGCTCGAAAAACCGGGCACCTACACGCTCAATTCGATGGCCGACCTCCCGACCGCTCGGGATGCCCACCGCGGCATCGGGATCGTCGACCGCGCCGGCCTACTGGCGCTGGGCGGCTGGGCGGTGGTCCTGTTTGCATAACCCCCTTCGAGCGGTTCGCGGCGCAATCGCCTTCCTGACGCGGCTGCCGGTCGGCGGCGGCGAGGCCGAGTGGGCGGCGTTCCGGAGCCACCCCTACACTATCCCGCTGGTCGGCTATCTCGTCGGCGCGGCCGCCGGCGCGGCGTTCTTCCTGCCGGTCCAGCCGACGACGGTCGTCGCGGCGTATCTCGTCGTCCTGTTCGGCCTCTCGGGGATCACCCACGCCGACGGGCTGGCCGACGTGGGAGACGCCATCGGTGTCCACGGCGACCCCGAGCGCCGCCGCGAGGTCCTGAAGGACTCCGCGACCGGTGTCGGCGGCATGCTCCTGTTGGCGGTGACGCTGGTCGTGTTGACACTGGGTGCACTCGGCTTCGCGGGCACCGACGCGATGACCGCCTTCCGGCTGGTGGTCGCCGCCGAGGTCGGCGCGAAACTCGGGATGGTGCTGGTGATCTGCTACGGCCGGCCGGCCCACGAGGGGCTCGGTTCGCAGTTGGTCGACCGGGCCGACCGGGCGGCCTACGGGCCGGCGGTCGTCGTCGCCGCGCCGGCGATCCTGCTGGCCCCCCAGGGGTCGACGATCGCACTGCTGGGCGCGCTCGCGGCCGGCCCGCTGATCGGCGCGGTGACCCTGACGTGGGGATACCGGGCGCTGGGCGGGGTGTCGGGCGACGTGATCGGCGCGACGAACGAACTCGCCCGCGCGGTCGGGCTCCATCTGGGGGTGTCGCTGTGGATCCTGCTGTGAGTCCCCACGCGCTGGTGATGTGCGGCGGCCGGGGGAGCCGGCTCCGGCCGGCGGTCGGCGAGACCGAAAAGCCGCTCGTCGAGATCGGCGGCCGGCCGATGGTCGACCGCGTCCGGGCAGCGCTCCGGGCGAGCAGTGTCAGCGACATCTACGCCGCGGTCTCGCCGCAGGTCCCCGAGACGGCCGCCCGGCTGGCCGAGGCCGCAGACGTCACCGTCGTCGAAACGCCCGGCGAAGGGTACGTCGACGATCTCACCGCCGCCCTCGATGTGGTCGGGACGCCGGCGGTCACCGTCAGCGCCGACCTGCCGTTTCTGGAGGCCGCCCACGTCGACCGCGCGCTCGCGGCGGCCGACGGCGGCTCGGTCGCGGTCTGTGTGCCGCTGTCGGTCGCCGAATCGGTGGGAGCCAGCGCCGAGACGACCGTCGACCACGAAGGCCGGTCGGTGGTGCCGACGGGGCTGAACGTCGTCGGCGAGGGAGCCGATCGGCGGCTCGTCGTCGAGGCAGAACCGCTGGCGGTCAACGTCAACCGACCGGCCGATCTTCGGTTGGCCGAAAAGATAATTCGAGAATCGTACTACTCGGTTTCCGAATAACCGGACCGGACTTTAGAAACGGCAGCTTTCGCTGGTTATTAAACAATAATTTATAATGGTGTTCTCTATCGGTCGACTATGGATCCCCGTATACTCGACGAACTCGACCGGGTGCCCCACGGGGGAGCCGCCGACCCTCGTCGTCTGGATTTCAGTGCCAACACCAACCCGATCTCGCCGCCGGGAACGGTGTCGGTCTACGAGTCGGCGTTCTCGGCCGCCCGCCGGTATCCCGCCGACGACTACTGTGAGTTCCGCGCGGCCGCCGCCGAGTACGTCGGTGTCGAGGGCGGACAGGTCATCCCCACCGCCGGCGGACTGGCGGGGATGCGGCTGGTGTTTTCGGTGCTGGTCGACCCCGGCGACAGCGTCGCGGTTCCGGCCCCGAGCTTCGGCGAGTACGCCAAGGAGGTCCGCCTACAGGGCGGCGAGCCCGCCTTCGTCGACTATGACGAGATCACCTCGGTCGATCCCGCCGACCACGAACTGGTGATCGTCTGCAACCCGAACAATCCCACCGGCACCGCCTACTGTCCGGCCGGGCTGCAGAAGCTGGCCGCCCGGTGTCGGGACGCCGGGACGACGCTGCTGGTCGACGAGGCCTTTCTGGATTTCGTCGACGACCCCTCGCTGGCCGGCACCGAGGGCGTGGTCGTCGCCCGCTCGCTGACCAAGATCTTCGGACTGCCGGGGCTCCGGGCCGGCTTTCTGGTGGCGACCGGACGGCTCCGCGAGCGACTCGACGTCGCCCGGCCGGCGTGGGGGCTGAGCACGCCCGCGGCGGCGGTCGGCGCACACTGTCTGGGCGCAACCGACTTCGTCGAGGCGACCCGTCTGCGTGTCGACCGTGAGCGCGAGTGGCTGGCCGACCGGCTGTCCGACCGCTTCGAGGTCGTCCCCTCGGAGGCCCCCTTCCTCCTGTTGGAGGCCGACCGCCCGGCCGGCGAGGTCGTCGAGGAGGCCCGCTCGAACGGGGTCGCCATCCGCGATGCGACGACCTTCCACGGACTCGACTCCCACGTCCGTGTCGCAGTCAAGCGCCGCCACGAAAACGAAAAGCTGGTCGAGGCGCTCGGTTGCTAACCGACAGGGTTAGGTACCTATTATATACCATCGTCCCGCGTAAACTCAACTATGATAATTTATCACTCGATTTTATACTCACACCAGCCATAGCTGTAGTGATGACACGGACTGTCTTATGTGTCGACACCGAAGCCCGGGTTTCGGATGTCGCGGCTACGATAGATGCGGAGGAAGATCTCACTGCAATCGAGGCGACGTCGGTGAGCGGGGCCATCGATGCGATCGACGACGAACCTGTCGTCGGGGTCGTTACTGCGTACGAACTCGACGACGGCAGCGGGATGGAGGTAATCGAGGCCGTCAGGAAACGGAGTCCACAGACGCCTGTAGTGCTGTTTACCGACGTTTCGCCGGGCGAGATCGACACGAGTTCGTTCAAGGAACTGGTCGTCGAGTACCTCAACCGGGAGTTGCCGGATGCCGCCGATCGGCTCGGCTTCATCGTCAACGACGTGATCGACCATAGCGCCCAAGTCGGCTTTCTCACGCCCGACGACGAGGACGAACGGCTCAAAGCCCTCGATAGCTACGACATCGAGGAGCTACCGATCGAGGAGAGCTTCGACCGGCTCACCGACCTCATCGCTGCTCATTTCGATATCGCGGTCGCCTTCATCGGCCTCATCGAGGAGGACCAGGAGAACTTCCTGGCCTGTACCGGCGCCGACTGGGACAGCCTGACCCGCGAGGACACGATCTGTACCCACAGCATGCTGCAGGAGGACGTGATGGTCGTCGAGGACATCGCCGACGACAAGCGGTTCAACAAAAACGAGCAGTTGGAGAACCTCGGCATCGTCTCGTATGCGGGCGCGAACATGACCAGCTCCGACGGCCACGTCATCGGACAGGTCTGTGCGCTCGACCACGAGGCCAAGACCTACACTGCCGAGGAGAAACACCGGCTCGAACAGTTCGCCGAGACGGCCATGGAGATCCTCGAACTCAGACAGTCGGTGCGTGAGGCCCGTGGCATGGAGGTGAGCCAATGAGCGTCCACTCCGAGCGGTTCAGTGCGGCCGACCTGCCGATCGACGGTATCGACTCCGGCAGTTCGATCCTGCTGACCGGCGACGACACCGCGGCGCTGAAGACGGTGTTCGCCCGGTTGGTCGCGGCCGACGACGACGAGCGCAGCATCGTGTTGGCGACCAACGCCGGCGGCCGGTCGATCCAGCGCCTGCTCAACGACGCCCGCAGCGACGCCGGCTCGCGGGCCTCGATCCTGACCGCCGAGGGTCCCGCCCGCGGCGACGACGTCACGAGCGTCGACGACATCGCCGATCTCACACAGGTCGGGATGCAGTTCTCGACGCTGGTGGCGACGGCCCAACAGTCGACCGACCGGTTCCGGTCGGGGATCTTCCTCTGTTCGACCATCGCGGGCGAGGTCGAGGACACCCGGTCCGTGTTCCGGTTTCTCAACTCGAACTTCCTGACCGAACTCCGCCGCGGCGAGGGGATCGGCGTCGTCGCCATCGACCGGAGCGCCGAGATGGGCACCAACGTCGACAGCATGATCTCGGGGATGGAGACCTCCTTCACTGCTAGAATCGACATCGAAACGACCGGCCGCAACGAGGCAACCCTCGAAATCTCCGGTATCGACGGCAACGAAGGGCGCGTCGACGTCTCGCTGTAGTCGGCTCTCCCGGTTTTTTGGATCTCGGTTCGTCCCCGTCGGTCAGCGACGGGTGGTTCGTCCGGCCGCCGCCGAGCGGTCGCCGCCGAGATTGGCCAACTCGTTGAGGTAGTCGACCATGTCGTCGATGGCGTCCCGCTGTTCGGCTGCGCCGTCGGTGATCTCGCCGATCCCGGCCTCAATCTCCTCGGCCTGTTTGGCGACCGCCTCGGCAGTGGCAGTGATCTCTTCGAGCGAGGCGGCCTGGTCGTCGTTGGTGTCGGCGACCTCCGAGATCCCGTGGGCGGCCTCCTGGGAGGCCGCAACGATGTCCGACAGCGACTCCAAGACGCCCGAGATCTCCTCGTTGGCGCTGCGGACCCGCTTGTTCGTGGTCTCCGAGACGTCGGCGGTCTCGCGGGTCCGGGCCTGGATCTCGCCGATCAGCTCGGAGATCTCGTCGGCGTTCTCCTTGGTCTCCTCGGCGAGGCTTTTCACCTCGTCGGCGACCACGGCGAACCCCGCGCCCTCCTCGCCGGCCCGGGCGGCCTCAATGTTGGCGTTGAGCGCGAGGATGTTGGTCTGGTCGGCGATATCCGCGATCACCTCGACGACCTCGTTGATCGCGTCCATCCGCCCCTCCAACTGTTCGACCGTTGCGACGAGTTCCTCGGTCGATTCGACGACCTCAGTCATCTGTTCTTGGGCGCTCTCGCCGGCCTGTGCGCCCTCCTCAGCGGCCTGCTCGGCACGGTGGGCCGCCGCGTCGACCTGATCCGAGGTGGCCGCAACCTCCTCCATGGTCGCACTCAGGTTCTGCATCTCGTCGCTGACCTCCCGGAGCGACCGGTTTTGATCGGTGACTTCCTCGTCGATCTCGACGGCTTCGGTAGCGATCTGGTCGGCCGCCGTCGACAGCTCCTCGATCTGGTCGACGAGCCCCTGAATCATCGTCTGGGTCGAGTCGGCGACGCCGTTGATCGCATCCGAGATTTCGAGGACCTCGGCGTCGAGGAGATCGCGGCCGTCGGTGTAGTCGACACGGGCCCCGAGGTTGCCGTCTTCGATCGATTGGGCGGTGTCGGCGACCTCCTCGACCAGCCCGGCCATCGCCTCCCGGCGACGGATGACCTCGGTGTTGTCCTGAATGAGTTGGATGACGCCCTGCAGTTCCCCGGCCTGAGTGATCGGCGTCGCAACCGAGTGGACGTACAGCGTCTCGCCGTCGGCGTTGTCGAGTTCCTGTTCGACCTCGTAGGCCCGCTGGTCGCGGCCCGACCGCTCGGCGCCGAACGTCTCGTCTGCCCGGTCGGGGTTGTCGACGACGGCGTTGGCCAGCGTTCGGGTTCGCTCGTCCCGGAAGAACCGCGCCGTGTCGTCGTCGCCCAGCACCGACTTCCGGTCGATGCCCGTCAGCACCTCCATCTCCCGGTTCCAGCCGATGATCCGATGCTGGGTGTCGATCATAAAGGCCGGCTGTGGGAGGGTATCCAACAGCGCGTCCGTCGAGATGTCGATGTCTTCGTCGGTCGACTCCCGACCGCCGAGCGTGTCGTCGGACGCCGACTGTGTGCGCCGGGTTCCCTCGGGGTTGCCCTGTGGCATATCCAGAAATAGGCGAGACAGCCTGTTATTGGTTTCCGTACTATTATCAGATGTTGTATTTTCGATCTCCGGGGACTATTTTATAGGTTTGTGAGAGTGACAGTTCGGGTCGAACGGTCCACGGAGGCGATCAGTGGAGCGTCCCCTCGCGGTGGTCGACGTCGTAGGCGAAGAGGGCGTAGCCGACGTCCTCGGGCGAGTAGCCGGTGTCGCTTGCGATCTCGCGGATCGGCTCGATCATCGTCACGTAGTCGGCGGCGTCGAACGACTCCTTGCGGCCTTCGACGTAGTCGAACCGTTCGAGACTCGCCCAGACGCGGGTGTCGACGATCGCGTGCCGCGAGGGATCGAGCGCGGTCAGCACACAGGAGGCCGTCGGGGCCTTGAAGCCGCGCAGGCCAGCAATGAGGTGGATCTTCGAGAAGTCGCCGTCGACGCGCCGGACGTTGGCGGTGACCTCCTCACAGCGGGCTTCGGGGTTGCGGTCGACGTGGTAGGCACTCCGGGTCGACGACTCGTAGGCGATCTCGTACAGTTGCTCGCGCGTGAGATACCCCTGCTGGCGGTACTGCCGGCCGAACGCGGCGATCCGATCCGGGAGGACGCCCTGCGTCTCGGCGTACGACTCCAGATACTCCGAAATGAGTGGCTCGTCGATCCCTGCCATATCGGCGGGTGACACGACAGCACCGAAAACCTTCCCGATTCGGCGGCCGCGGAAGGGTAGACGCCGGGTTAGTCGACGACTAACTCGATCGGATACTCGGAGAGGTTCTCGTAGCCGTCGTCGGTGACGATCACGATGTCCTCGATCCGGACGCCGCCGACGTCGGGGTCGTACAACCCCGGCTCGACGGTGATCACCTGTCCGGCCACCAGATCGCCGCCGTCGACGCTCAGGCGGGGTCGCTCGTGGACGTCGAGGCCGACGCCGTGACCGGTGCTGTGGATGTAGCCGACCTCGGTCGAGGGGTCGGCCCGCAGCGTCGGCAGGCCGGCGTCCTCGTAGACCTCACAGGCGGCGGCGTGGACGTCCGCACCGGTCGCACCGGGTTCGACCGCATCGAGCGCCGCCGCGAGCGCCCGCTCGGTGAGTGCGTACCACTCGGCGAGCGTCTCGCTCGGCTCGCCCACACAGAACGTCCGGGTCATATCGGCGTGGTACTTCGTGGCTTTGTCCTGCGGGAAGATGTCGACGATGATCGGTTCGTCGGCATACAGCGGTCCGCTGCCGCGGTCGTGGGGATCGGCGGCCTGCGCGCCACAGGCGACGATAGTCTCGTCGAGCCCACAGCCCGCTTCGAGCAGGGTGGTCTCGATGGCGGTCTTGAGGCGCTCGCTGGTCAGGACCTCGCTGTCGACGACCAGCCGTCCCTCGGCGTCGACGGCGGCCCGTTCGAGCAGTGCCTCGGCGGCGGCCATCGCGGCCTCGTTGGCCCGCTGGGCCGTCCGGACGTGGTCGAGTTCGGCCGGGGTCTTCACTGCCCGGATGTCGACCAACACGTCGTCGGCGTCGACGACGACCTCGATCCCCTGCTCGCGGAGGCCGTCGGCGGCCCCTACGGGAAACCCCTCGGGGACCGCGACCGACTCGACCCCGCAGTCGGACAGAAACCGGGCCGCGACGCGGTGATCGGCCTCTCGCGGCCCGTAGGCGTCGACTAACTCCCGTTTGTCATAGGCTACCGGGCGGCGAACGCGGTCGGCCCGGCTCTCGGTTTTCGCCCGCCCGTATTCCAACCCCGAGACGAGCACGGAGAGCTCGTCGGGCGTGTAACACGTCAGGAACGGGTCGGGAGCGCCGAACCGCGAGAGATACCGCTGGTTCGAGTCGGTGCTGTCGGCGTTGATGAGATAGGCGTCGACGCCGAGCTCCGCGAGGTGGGCATCGAGCCGCGAGAGATCCGGTTCCATACACCCCCTTGTCGGCCGGAACACAAGTAGTTCGTCCTCCAGGTCGACCGTCCCCGGACCGCCACCCACCGGTTGCCGGCCGCATGTGGTGTCGGTTCGGAATACAGCACACGGGAACTGACTGGTTCTTCGGAGATTCAGTGTCTGACGTACGTTAATATGTGTGGCTGCCAAACGAATCCGACAGACGAATGCTCGTAACTCGTTTGCTCGGCGGGCCGCGTATCGGCGAGACATATATCAGTCGTGGCACCCGACTCACGCCAATCGGAGGCAACTGATATGAAACTCGCAACTATCGGCGTCGGCAACGCCGGCAGCAAGCTCATCGACCGGATGCTCGAATTCGAACAGGAGACGGGACGGGACCTCTGTCGACACGTCCTCGTCATCAACACCGCCCGGACGGACCTCGCCAAACCGGAGTACGTCCCCGAGGACCGCCGGGTGCTGATCGGCGACACCCACCAGAAGGCCAAGGGCCACGGCGTCGGCGGCGACGGCGAGGTCGGCGCGGAGGTCGCCAAAAACGACATCGACGAGATCCGCCGGGTGTTCGACGACGTCGAGATCCACGAGGTCGACGCCATCCTCGTCGCCGCCGGGCTCGGCGGCGGCACCGGCAGCGGGGCTGGACCCGTGGTGATCGACGAACTCCAGAAGATGTACGACGAGCCCGTCTACGGGCTGGGCGTTCTGCCGGGCGAGTACGAGGGCGGCCGCCCGGCGCTGAATGCGGCTCGTTCCCTCCAATCGTTCGTCACGAAGGTCGACAACTTCATCGCCTTCGACAACGACGCCTGGCGCTCCCGCGGCCAGACCGTCGAGGAAGGCTACGAACAGATGAACAGAGAGCTCGCCACCCGGATCGTCACGCTGTTAGCGGCGGGCGAGGTCGACGACAGCGACGTCGGGGAGAACGCGATGGACTCCAGCGACATCATGCGGACCCTCGATACCGGCGGCGTCTCCTCGATCGGCTACGCATCCAGTGATCTCGACAAACCCGAGGGGCTGCTCTCGAAGTACAAGAGCCCCGACAAGGACGAAGAGATCAACTCGATGGACGCTGCCAAAATCAAGGGACTGGTCCGCCGGGCGGTTAACTCCCGACTAACAATACCGTGTGAGGTATCGAGCGCGGACCGCGCGCTGATCGTCTTCGCCGGCCCCTCCTCGATGATCTCCCGGAAGGGGATCGAGGCCTCCCGTGAGTGGCTCGAAAAGGAGGCCGACACCGTCGAGGTGCTGGCGGGCGACGACCCCCGCGAGGACTCCGACACCCTCGCCGCAGTGGTGTTGCTCTCGAACGTCACCGAGACGCCGCGGATCAAGGAGATCCAGAATCAGGCGGTCGACGCACAGAACAAGATCCAGGAACTCGATGCCGTCCGCGAAGAGGAGATCAACTCGCTGATCACCGACGATGACAATGAGCTCGACCCCATCGTGTAGGCGCGTCCACCAGTCGCCGCGGCGTGGGGCCGACCGATGAAGCTCGCGCTGTTCGGCGTCGGCAACGCGGGCACCCGACTGGTCGATCGGCTGCTTGCGGCCGAATCGGCGCTCGACGGGTCGCTCACCGCCGGCAACGCCATCGCGTTCAACACCACGCCGTCGGCGTTCGCGGCAGCCGATCAGTTGGAGGACGAGCAGATGGTCGTTATCGGCGACACCCATCCCGACGTCGTCGCCCCCGAAGACGCGGGAGCCGACCGTCGGGAAGGGGTCGGGGGAGATCTTCATCTCGGCGTCGAGGCCGCCCGCGACGATCTCCCGGAGATCCGTCGGGCGCTCGATACGGTCGACGACACCGAAGTCGACGCAGCGCTGGTCGTCGCGGGCCTCGGCGGCGGCACCGGGGCCGGCCTCGGGAGCGTTCTCCTCGAAGAACTCAAGTCTATCTACGAGATCCCGGTGTACGTGCTGGGCGTGCTGCCCGCGAGCGACGAGTCCGACCGCCGGGCGTGGACCGCCGCCCGCGCGATCCGGACGGTCGTCCCGCTGGCCGACGCCGTCCTCCCCGTCGACAACGAGGCGTGGGACGCCGATGCCAGCGCTGCGCCGGTCGAAGACGGGGAGGACGACGATGCGACCGAGCCGTTCGCGGCGGTCAACGAGGCGGTCGCCGAGCGGGTCGTCTCGCTGTTCGCGGTCGGCGAGCGTGAGGGGCCGCCGCTGTCGGAGCTCCGGATGGACCCCAACGACATCGGCCGGACCCTCGAGGTCGGTGGGCTCGCCACAATCGGCCACGCACGGACCGAACTCGACGTCGAGTCCGAGGGATGGTTCGACCGGTTCCGCCGGCTGCTCGGATTCGACGTGCCGGAGCCCGAGCCTCAGACTGACGCGATGGGGATCAAACAGCTCGTCAAACGCGCACTCGAATCGCGGCTCACCCTGCCGTGTGACGTCTCGACGGCCGACCGGGTGCTGTTGGTCCTCTCGGGGCCACCGCGGGAGCTCTCCCGGAAGGGGTTCGAGACCGGCCGGAAACTCTTGGAAGACGAGACGGGGACCGTCGAGATTCTGGCCGGCGACGAGCCGTTGGACGACGCCGAGTCGATCACCGCGACGGTCCTGCTGTCGAACGTCACGGAGGTCCCACGGATCGAGGCGCTCCAAGAACGGGCCGTCGACTTCGAGCGCGAGCAGGCGGTCGACGAGGGATCGACCGACGAGACACCGGCCACCGAGCAGTCGGCGGCCGCGGAACCGAACAGTAAAGCGGCGACTACCGACGCGTCGACCGCCGAACAACCACCTGCCGCGGAGCCCGAGATGGGCGACGAACGGGAGACCGACGGGGAACCAACACCGGATCGGACGGTCGACGGGCAGGCGGACAAACCGGAAGCCGACGACGAAGCGACCGACGATCAGGCGGTCGACGAGCAGGCAGCCAGCGACAAAGAAGACGGGCAGGAAACCGGCGAGGAAGCGGACGAGGACGGCGAACACGGTTTCCAGTTCGAAGACGAGGATCCGGAGTCCTCGACCGACGAGGAGTCCGACGACTACACCGTCAAGGATCCGTTTAATTAGTCGGCGTATACTCATATACCTCCGTTGGAGAGGGCTTGCCGACCGAGCCGACTCCGGTATTCTGATAGCCTTCGACCGGGACGACGAGGTATGGACGCACACATCTCGACGTCGACGGTCGGTGGCACGACCCGAGCACCACCATCGAAGAGCTACACCCACCGGGCGATCCTCGCGGCGGGGTACAGCGACGGCGCGAGCGTCTTCGATCCGCTCGACAGCGCCGACCCGCGGGCGACGATGCGCGCGGTCGGGGCCTTCGGCGGGACGGTCGACCGCCACGAGGACCATCTCGAAATCACGGGGTTCGATGGCCGGCCCGAGGTCCCCGGCGACGTGATCGACTGCGCCAACAGCGGGACGACGATGCGGTTGGTGACCGCCGCGGCCGCGCTCGCCGACGGGTCGACGGTGCTGACCGGCGACGACTCGCTGCGCTCCCGTCCGCAGGGGCCGCTGCTGGAGGCCCTCGATGCGCTCGGCGTCCGCGCCGAGAGCACCCGCGGCAACGGACAGGCCCCGCTCGTAATCGAGGGGCCGCTGGCGGGCGGCACGGTCGACATCCCCGGCGACGTCTCCTCGCAGTACATCTCGGCGCTGTTGATGGCCGGCGCGGTTACGGATGGGGGGATCGAACTGAATCTGACGACCGACCTCAAAAGCGCCCCCTACGTCGACATCACCCTCGAAGTCCTCGAGGACTTCGGCGTCGCCGCCGAACCGGTCGGCGCGACAGGCGAGGGCGGCGTTCGGTCGGCCGGTGCGGAGGGGTTCGTCGTCGACGGTGGCCAGTCGTATGCGCCGACGGACGGCGAGTACCACGTCCCCGGCGACTTCTCGTCGATGTCCTACCTGCTGGCGGCGGGCGCAATCGCCGCCGACGAGTCGGTCGTCGTCGAGGGAGCCCAACCGAGCGCCCAAGGCGACAGCGCGATCGTCGGGGTTCTCGAAGCGATGGACGCCGACATCGCGTGGGACCGCGACGCAGGCGAGATCACCGTCGCCCGCTCCGACCTCACTGGGACCACAGTCGACGTCGGCGACACCCCGGACCTCCTGCCGACGATCGCCGTGTTGGGCGCGGTCGCCGCGGGAGACACCGTCATCGAGAACTGCGAACACGTCCGGTACAAGGAGACCGACCGGGTGAGCGCGATGGCCACCGAACTGGCAAAACTGGGTGTCTCGGTCACCGAAGAACACGACACCTTGACCATCCACGGCAGCGACTCGACGCTCTCGGGAGCAACCGTCGACGGCTACCACGACCACCGGATCATCATGTCGCTGGCAGTCGCCGGACTCGTCGCCGAGGGGACGACCACGGTTCGGGGAGCCGACCACGTCGACGTCTCGTTCCCCACCTTCTTCGACGTCCTCGACGACCTCGGGGGGAGGGTCGACCGAACCGACTGACGCCCGGATCGCCGGCGACCGGCCCGGGTTGCCGGCCGGTTAGTTACTGACTACCGATTAGTATTCACTGACTACGGCTCGGTCTGCGCCGCCTACCGGTCGACGGAGGGCGACTACTGGTCGGTCGTCGACTCGTTGGCCGGGTCGTCGGTGGCTGACTCGTTGGTTGTCGGCGGCTCGACGGAGACTGACTCGGCGAGGGCGGTCACGTTGTCGGCTTCGATCTCCCGGAACGAGCGTGGATAGACGGCAAACGTCACCACGAAATCGTCGCCGCGCTCGACGGCTTCGGTGACGTGGACGTCCAACTCGATCGGGAACCCCCCGACGTCCGTCGTGGCGGCAAATCTGGATTTTGTGGCCTGTTGATCGAGGACGGTCACGGTCTCGTCGGCATCGTGTTCCGGGTCGTCGATCGAGTCGTCCGCTGCCTCTACGAGCCCGACGAGCTCCCGCGTCGACTGCTCGGCGACCGGGTTCAGCGGCCGGCCGAACACGGCGAGCTTCGGCGTCGAAAACACCGCAAACCTCGCGGTCGTGGTCTCGGCGACCCCTTCGATACCGACCCGTCGCTCGTAGGTCGTCAGGTAGTTGCTGACGGTCACCGTCTCCGACTGACCGGCGAACGCGACGGTCTCCTCGGTCGTTCGCTGTTCGATACCGGCCAGTTCGTAGTCGGTCGCCGCGAGTACCGATTCGCTGACGCCCGCAGGGGTCGACTCGCTGTTCGTGGTCGCCAGCAGTCCGCCCAAACAGCCCGCCAGTCCGACAGTACCGGCGGCCGCCGCTCCGGCGAGGAGGGATCTCCGATTCATCAGCCGACAGAGACCGCCCGCGAGTAAGTGGCTGTCGGGTGGCTCCGGTGTCGACCGTACCCGGTGGGCTTCGAGCGGTTCGTCGAGCTGCGCCAGCCGGCCGCGGGTTTGGGCCGTCACTCCGCACGATCCGTCTCGCTTTCGACCCCTCCAGCGGAGTCGACGTCCTCGCGGTTCTCGGCGAGCCGTCGCTCGAACCACTGCCATTCGGCGGTGAACTGCCCGGTCTCCTTGAGGTTCCAGACGTCGGCGTCCGTTACTTTCGGCCCGATCCGGAACGACTGAAACAGGTTCAGCGCCCAGATGCCGAGTCCAACGATGAGAAGGACCGCGCCGAAGGTTGCCAACTGCTGGAGCACCTCGAATTCGGCGGGGTAGGCCGCCCGTCGACGGGGGAGCCCGAGGTAGCCGAGCGCGAGCAGCGGCGTAAACGTCGTAAACACGCCGACGATGGTGACGTAGGCGTGGACCTTCGCGGCCGTCCGGTTGTACATCCGGCCGGTCAACAGAGGGAACCAGAAGTAGCCCGCCGCAAACGCCATGAACGTGATGATGCCGACGACGATGAAGTGGAAGTGGCCGACGACGTAGTAGGTGTCGTGGAGCACGAGGTCGACCGGGATCGACGCGAGGAAGACGCCGGTGACGCCGCCGATGATGAACGTGCCGACCGCGCCGATCGAGAAGATCATCGGCGTCGTCAGCCGGATCGAGCCACCCCACAAGGTAGTAATCCAGTTGAACACCTTGACCGCCGAGGGGATGGCGATAGCGATCGAGACGGCCATAAACGCCGCCCGGAGCCGGGGGTCGATCCCGGTGGCGAACATGTGGTGGGCCCAGACGCCGAACGACAGCACCCCGATCGCCAGCGTGGAGTAGACGATGAACTTGAAGCCGAACAGTCTGCGGCCCGCGAACTTCGGGAGGATGTAGCTCACGAGCCCGAACGCCGGCAACACGAGGATGTACACCTCGGGATGACCGAAGAACCAAAACAGGTGTTGCCACAGGACCGGCCCGCCCTCGGCGGTGAAGAAGGCGGTGCCGACGTTCCGGTCGGCCAGCAACATCAGCAGCGCGCTGCCGAGCAGCGGAAAGGCAAACAGCACGATCCCGCTGGTGGTGAGGATCGTCCACGAGAAGATGTCGAGGTTCGACCACGTCACCCGCTCACCGCGCATGGTGAAGATGGTCGCGATGATGTTGATCGCCCCCATCACCGTAGCGAGGCCGCTGAGATGGAGGCCCAACAGCAGCAGGTCCATCTGGGGGTTTTCGAGCGTCGTCGACAGCGGGACGTAGAGCGTCCAGCCGCTGGCCGGCGGTTCGAGGATCAGTAAGACGGGGATGTCGATCCCGAACGCCAGAAGGAACTTGCCGAGCACCTCGGTGAGCAGGCCGGCCCGTGCCAACAGAAAGGCCATCGGAATCAACCAGAACGCGATGGCGTTGATCCGCGGGAACGCCATATCTTCGGCGTCCAGCAGGATCGGGATGAAGTAGTTGGCGAAGCCGAAGAAAACGGGCGTGACGAAGAAAAACAGCATCGTCAGCCCGTGCATCGTGAAGACGGCGTTGTAGGTCTGGGGGTCCCAGATGGTCGGGTTCGCGGTGAACAGTTCGGCCCGCATCATCATCCCGTCGGTCGCCCCCCACGTCCCGGCGGCGATCCCGAAGAGGATGTAGAGGATGCCGATGTCCTTGTGATCAACCGTCGTCAGCCACCGGAAGATCCCACCGGGCTTGTGTTCGTACTCCGTCCCTCGCCCCGGCAGATACGCCGACAAGCCACCATCGGGGCGAAGGCGTGTGTCGGTCGACTCCGAGCGGGTCGCACGCCGAGCCACCAGCACCGCCGCGCCAACAAAGCAGACGGCAAAGACGGCCAGTATGGCGAGAGTTACCCGCACGATCGACCACTCCCGGAGTGCTGGGAACACATATCACACCCCTACCGTCTCGGGACTGTTAGAAGTGTTTGCGTGCTGTCAAGAATGTCGGTCGACGGGATAGATTCGGCGAGCGGGACTCAGGGCGCGTTCCGGTCGACACCCTGCTCACGGGGACGATCGGCGGTCGACTCGGCAGTGTCGCCGAACCGCTGATAAAACGCCCCCAACAGGAAGCCGTAGGCGAGGTGGGCGGCGATGGTGAAGCCGGCGAACACCGCCAAGAGTGGGCCGGAGATGTCGCCACGGCCAAGGACGAAAAACGCGATCCAGAGAGCGGTTCCGAGGATCATTCCGTTTGAGGGCGGGTCGTCGAACGGTAGCGAGGGCTCGATGGCGACGAACAGCAGCGGCCAGATCACCGTTCCGACGAACGCGAAGACCACGAAGCCGATGAAGGTGTTACCGGGCATCCCGACGTAGCGGGCGACCGCGTCGAAGGCCCGGATCTGCTCGCGGGTCTCGACTTCCAACATCAGAAACAGCAGTGACATCACCGAGATACCGGTCGCGCCGCCGAGTATCCCCCCGGCGATCCGGTTCACGCCGACTCACCAGTTGTCATGGCCCATAGCACCGCCGCAGTCGGCATAAAACTCGGTTTCAGTCGTCGACCACGACAGTCGACTGTGCGTGGCAGTTCCGACCGCCACCGACCGCGCAGTCAGTGCAATTAACTCGATGAACCCGTACTACCAGCCATGAGTACGACCGTACCCCGACGACCGGCGACCGACTGGACGCGAGGGCCCGGCCGATGACACGCCAGTACGCCCCCGTCTCCCCGCCGGTCGCGCTGACGATCGCCGGCAGCGATTCAGGCGGCGGCGCAGGCATCCAAGCCGACCTCAAGACGATGGAGGCTCACGACGCCTTCGGGACCTCGGTGGTCACCGCGACGACCGCCCAGAACACCGCCGGCGTCCACGACGTACACGTCCTGCCGAACGATCACATCGTCGCCCAGTACGAGGCCGTCGACGACGATTTCGCCGTCGGGGCGATCAAGACAGGGATGCTAGCCACGGCGCCGGTGATCGAGACCGTCGTCGACTGTCTGGCCGACTACGCGGGCCCCGTGGTCGTCGACCCCGTGATGGTCGCCGCCACGGGCGATCGGCTGCTGAGCGAGGACGCCGAGGACGCGTACACGAAACTCATCGCGCAGTCGACGCTGGTCACGCCGAACGTCGACGAGGCCGAGATCATCACCGGGATGGCGATCGACGACGCGGCCGACGCCGAGGCCGCCGCCCGCCAGTTGGTCGACGACGGGGCCGACGCCGCGCTCGTCAAGGGCGGTCATCTCGGCGGCGACGAGGTGGTCGACACGCTGGTCGTCGGTGGCGACGACCCCCGAACTGAACGGTTCAGCCACCCTCGGGTCGACACCGAGGGGACCCACGGCTCGGGCTGTACACTGTCGAGTGCGATCGCCGCGCGGCTGGCCGGCGGCGAGTCGCTGACCGAAGCGGTCGCCGGCGGCGTCGCGTTCATGGAGCGGGCGGTCCGCTACGGGATCGACGTCGGCTCGGGACCGGGATCGGTCCACCACATGGTCGACCTCCGTGAGCGGGCCGACCGCGTGGCCGTCAGCGAGGCCCTCGCATCGATCGGAGAGCGGCTGGCCGACGGCCCCGCCGAGGCAGGGCTGACGGTCGTCGGCGTGAGCCGGTACGCCGAGACGGCCGCCGCGGTGATCGACGACCGGTTCGCACCGAACGGCCACGAGGCCCCGTCGACGCCCGACGATCCCGTCGCGGCAGCCGAACTCGCCGAGCGATTGCTAGAGGCCCGCGAATCGCACCCCGAACTCCGGTTTGCGGCCGGCTGTGGGCTCACTGATGGCGTCGACACCGCACTGGCGGCGGTCGATGGGCCGGTCGCCGAAGCCACCGACACTGAGGCGCTCGCGGCGGCTGAGTGGGAAGACCGAACCGGGATCGTCGTCTTCGCTCCCGATGTCGACACGCTGATCGAGCGACTGTTGGCGATCGGCGAAGCGATAGAAACCGGCGAGTAGGCGGTGACTACGGTCGGGTAGGCGGTGGCTACCGGTGGTCAGCGAACGAGTCGGCTACAGGAGCCACAGAGGTTCTCCTCTTTGACGTCGACCTCGCGGACGGTGGGCGAGAAACTCATCACGCATTTGGAGTTGTCGCAGTGTTCGAGGCCGAGGGTGTGGCCGATCTCGTGGATGACTTCCTTGCGGACCCGATCGGCGAAGACGGCGGTTTCGGGTTTGGCGGAGATCCCACCGTCGGAGGAGGTCTGGAGGCGGTGGGTCGAGATGACCGAGCCGTTGCCGTTGAGGTAGGCCAGCCCGAAGACGTAGTTGCGCCGGCGGTAGTAGAGGTCCTTGGCGGTGATGCCGATGTTTTTGTCGCCCGAGCCGACACGGCTGACCAGTTCGATCAGATCCTCGGCGCGGTGTTGGTTCCGGTTGGGGTCGAACGCGCCGTCGGGGACCGGCTGGCCGTCTTCGACCCGCACCTCACAGCCGTAGACCGAGCGAAGACTGGCGGATGACTCCCGCTTGACCTGTGCGGGAACGTCCCCGATCGGCACGATGTCGACACGCATGCAGTGCGATATGGAGGGGTTGTTATTAAGCCTCACGCCGGATCGGCGTCACGTCTCCCGGTTGGCCGCCCGGCGGTGGCGTCTCGGTACGTTTTTTTCAGTGCCCCGTCTCGGTCCGGCCGATGGACGTAGACACGGTGGTGCTCGATATCGACGGCGTACTGGTCGACGTGGCCGACTCCTACCGGCGGGCGGTCGTCGACAGCGTCGACCGCGTGTACGGCGCGACGGTCGACCGCGAGGCCATTCAGGCCCTGAAGGACGCCGGCGGCTTCAACAACGACTGGCTGGTGACCGACGCCGTGGCCCTCTACGTGTTGGCCGACCGAGCGGGGTACGACGCCGATGTCGCCGCCTACGCCGACGGCATCGCCACCCACGGCGGCGGGCTGGAGGGCGCGGAGGCCACGCTCGCGGCCGAACTGCCGAACGCCACCTTCGAGTCGGTCGTCGACGAGTGGGACCCCGACGAACTCCGCGAGGTGTTCCAAGCCCTCTATCTCGGTGCCGACCTGTATCGGGAGCTCGAAGACGGCGAGCCGCCGTTCGAGACGGCGGGCTACATCCACGACGAGCCCGTCATCGCCGACGCACAAACGCTGGCAGCGCTGACCGACCGCTACAACGTCGGCGTCGTGACGGGTCGACCCGCCGCCGAGGCGACGATCGCGCTGGATCGCGTCGGGCTGGACGTCGAGGACGCCCACCGCTTTACGATGGACAACTGGGAGCAGGGCAAGCCCCACCCCTACGCGCTGCTGACGCTGGCCGACCGGTTCGGTTCCGACGCCGTCGTCTTCGTCGGCGACACCCTCGACGACATCGAGACCGCCGTCAACGCGGACCGCGAGGATCCGGAGACGGTCTACAAGGGGATCGGCGTACTCACCGGTGGCCTGACCGGCGAGGCGGGCCGCGCGAAGTTCGCCGCCGTTGGGGCCGCCGCGGTACTCGGGTCGATCAACGAACTACCGGCGTATCTACGGTAGCAGCGCGACCGATTCGCTGGCCGTCCGTACGAACACCGCCTTTCGATACGACGGGCGGTCACGACGGGGAGTCCCGGTTCCGAACGGGAAGCGTGATCGTTCGATCGGTGGCGAATAACGCAAAGAGGGCGAACAGTGCGTAGAGTGCCGGTTCGTTCGTCCAGAGACCCGCGACTCCACAGACGCCAAGGACGCCGAGGCGATTCACATGAACGTCCATACTGGAATGGTTCGAATCCCGTGAGAAAAATCTGTCGACGGGTCGCTCGACGCGAACCGGATGGCCGACCGTGACATCGATACCGGGAGGGTTCGCCGCACACGCAAGTCTTAGGGCCGAACCGCTCCGACTGTGTGGCATGCGAATCGCACTCCTCGGCGGCACTGGCGATATCGGCGAAGGCCTCGCGCTTCGATGGGCGTTCCACTCCGACCACGAGATCGTGATCGGCTCCCGCGATCCGGAAAAGGCACGGGCGAAAGCCGACGAGTACCAGGAGACGATCGAGAGTCGGGGCGTCGACACCAAGCTCACCGGGTTCGAAAACGCAATGGCCGCCGACCGTGCCGACGTGGTCGTCCTCGCCGTACCGGCCTACCACATCGCCGACACCATCGAGGCCGTCGAAGACTCCCTAGAGGAAGGCGACATCCTCGTCACGCCCGCAACGGGGATGAAACGCGACGAGGACGGCTTCCACTACCACAAACCGGGGGCGGGCAGCGTGACCAAGATCGCGGTCGACGCCGCTCCCGAAGGAGTCCCGGTCGTCGGCGCGTTCCACAACCTCGCCGCCGGACGACTGACCGATCTGGATGCCGACTTGGGGATCGATACGCTGGTGCTCGCGGACGACGAGTCGGCGAAGTCGACGGTCGCCTCGCTCGCCGAAGATATCGACGGCCTTCGCGCGCTGGATGCCGGCGGCATCGCCAACGCTGCCGAGGTGGAGTCGGTGACGCCACTGTTGATCAACGTCGCCATGAACAACGACGGCCTCCACGATCTGGGCGTCCGGTTCGACTAGCCTAATAAATACACGGCTGCTACTTATACACGAAGACGGTTACTCGGCACAGAGGTCGACGAAGTTCCGCAGAATCTGCAGCCCGGTCTCGCCGCTCTTTTCGGGGTGGAACTGGGTACCGAAGACGGTTCCCTCTTCGTTGGCGATCACCGCAGGGAAGTCGACGCCGTAGTCGGCGGTGGCGACGACGGCGTTGTCGTCGTCGGGGTCGGCGTAGTAGGAGTGGACGAAGTAGGCGTACTCCCCGTCGACGCCCTCGACGATGGGGTGGTCGCGCTGGACGTCGAGTTCGTTCCAGCCCATGTGTGGGACCTTGCGGTCGACATCGAAGCGGACGTTGGTGCCGGGGACGAAGCTCAACCCCTCGACGTCGCCCTCGCCGGCGTGTTCGGCCTCCTCGCTCGATCCAAGGAGCATCTGCATCCCGAGACAGATCCCGAAGATGGGCTGGCCGCGGTCGGCGGCGTCGGCGAGTGCCTCCCGATAGGGGCCGGCGTTGTCCATCCCCTCGCGGAACGCGCCCACGCCGGGAAGGACGATGCCGTCGGCGTCGGCGAACGTCTCGGGGTCTTCGGTGATCGTCACGTCGGCACCGGCGCGTTCCAGTCCACGGGTGACGCTCCGGAGGTTTCCGAGCCCGTAGTCGACGACGACGATCTCGGCGGCCGTCTGGGCGGGTGGGGTCGTACTCATAGATGGTAGTCAGTGGGCGGGGTGCAAGTGGCTTTCCGTTCACGCAACGAGTCGACCGGACGGACACGCAGATAACGGGACCCAGAGAGCCTCAGAAGTGACCGGCAGATTCGTTCGAATACTGTAGATCGCCGCCGCGGCCGCCTTCGACCGTATCGGCTCCTGTATCGCCAGTAGAGGGGACCTTGACTTCGACGTTTTCGATCTCATCGAACTCCATGAACATGTCGCGTTTGATGTTCTGGGCGGTGACGTTGGAGATCCCACAGCCCGAACAGGTGCCGCCGAGTTCGACGACGACCTGTCCGGTCTCGGCGTCGGCCTCCCGGACCACGCTGGTGCCGCCGTGCATCTGGATGATCGGCATCTGTTTGACCATCCATGTCTCGACTCGTGATTTGAGGCTCTCGTTCTCGTCGCTCATTGGATACCGTTTGGGGCTGCAACTATGGGTAAGTTGTGGTTCGCCTGCGAATCAGTCACAAACGATCATCCGCGTTCGAGCCGGTCGACCGGCCGCATTCAGACGGCCACTCAGAGCCGCGAGCGGTCGCCAGTGCCGTCGGTGAGCGCGCTGGCGATCGCGCCCTTGACGACGACGTCGTCGCCGTGGTCGGTCAGCATGACCTCGGGGATGTTCGCCATCACCATCTCGTCGAGGCGCTCTCGGAGGGGGTCGACCACCAGTTCAGGGTTGTTGAGCGCGACCGCGCCGCCGACGCTGATCACCAGCGGGGCGTAAGCGTGGACGATGTTGGCGACGCCCATCGCGTTCCAGTGGGTGACCTGCTCGATGACGTGGGCCGCAAACCGGTCGGAGCCGGCGTGGTCGAAGACGTCGACCGCCGAGAAGTCCGGATCTTCGAGGGGGAGGGCGGTGTCGATGGGATCCTCGTCGTGGAGTCGCCGGGCGTACTCGGGGATGTTGTTGCCCGAACAGTAGGCCTCCCAGTGGCCGTCGTGGCCGCAGCCACAGGTCATGATTCCCTGCGGATCGAGCGTCATGTGGCCGACTTCGCCCGCGTTGCCGTCCCAGCCCGCGATGACGTGGCCGTCGACACAGACGCCCGCGCCGATCCCCGACGACATCGTCAGGTAGACCATGTCGTCGGGGTTGCGCTCGGAGTGGAACCGTTCGCCGATGACGCCGGCGTTGGTGTCGTTGTGGAGGTAGACTTTCTCGGTGTTCAGCAGTTTCGAGATCGGCCCCGTCAGCGGGATCCGCTCGATTGCGTCGGGGAGGTTCGCGGGGTCTTCGACCGCGCCAGCGGCGAGATCCAGCGGGCCGATCGAGCCGATACCACAGGCCGCCGCCACCGAGGGGGCGATCCCGACCTCGCCGCAGGCCTCCCGAATGAGATCGAGGATTCGTTCGGTGACTGCGATGCCGCTCGGTCCGCGCGGCGTCGACCCGCGGGCAGTACCGAGGATCGTCGACGACTCGTCCGCGACGACCGCCCGCACGTTCGTTGCCCCGAGATCGACGCCCACGTAGTAGGCCATCACGCAAACAGGGCGGGCGATACTACTTAATTAAGCCGTTTTTACTCAGGACCGAGTACCGTTCCCACGGTCACATCGATCGACCCGTCCGGCGACGGTCGCAACAGTGAGCCGTCGGCTCCGGCGGGGAGACGTCGACTGCGGTCCCGGAGGCGTCGGCTACGTCGCCCCGAGCCAGTAGTCAGTAGTCGGGGGCGTCGTCCTCGACGGTGCGTTTCATCGACTCGCGGCGGGATTTGGCGTCCCGACCGGTGGCCTCCAGGAGGAACTCGTTTTTCAGCGAGACCGCCTCGGCGGCCGCGTCGGCGTCGCCGTCGGCGATGACCTCCTCGGCGGGTCGCTCCTCGAAGTGGACCGCGAGTTTGTCCTTCTTGCCGCTGTAGGCGGCCGCACCGGCGAGAATCCGGTCGAAGGCGGGGTTGTCGGGGTCGGCGACGACGTACAGTTCGTGGCCGTTTACCTCTTCGGTACCGGTGACGGGCCCGAAGTACGATTCGATCGTCGACTCGAGGTCGGGGACGCGGTCGTCGAGATGCTCGCCGCGACGCATCTTGTACTCCTTCATCGGCCATCCGTTTGCGAGGCGACGGTTTACCTGTTTCGTCGTTCCGATCCGGCCTCAGATCGGCCGCTCGGAAATATAGCCGCGTTTGCAGTCCGGACAGATGTCGCCGGCCCGCATCGAGGAGTCGCCGGCCAGCCGCGAGAAGCCACACTCCGGGCAGTAGAACTCCGTCTCGATGTCGTCGACGGTCGGCTCGTACTCGACGGACGCCTCCTCGGCGCGGGTAAAAGACAGCTCGGCCTCGCCGTCGGCCTCGGTCTCGGTGATTTCGGGGGTGAACCCGCCGCCGAAAGTCATGTCCTCGCCGCCGTCCTCGGGCGGTTCTTCGGCGGCGAACCCCTCGTCGTCGCCCTCGACGTCCGGCCACGCCCGGTCGCTTTCGGCTGGGTCGTCGCCGTCGTCGTACTCCGGCCACTCGCCGGGCTCCCGGTCGGCCGTCTGCTCGGCGTCGGAGGCAGCCGCCGAAGCGGGCCCGTCATCGGCGTCGGCCTCGGCGGCCGGCTCGTCGTCGAGGATCACGCCGTCGTCGCCGGCGGTCTCGACCGGCTCGGCAGCCGCCGCCTCCACGTCGTCGACGGTCATGTTGTCGGGCTCGGCGGCCCCGAGGTCGGCGGGCTCGGCGTCGGCCTCGGTGTCGTCGGCCGGCCCGTCGTCGATGATCTCCGCGTCGTCGGTCGTCGACTCGTCGATCGTGATCCCGGTGTCGGCGGGGGCGGCGGCCGCCGCGGGTTCGACCGGCTCGGCGGCCGGCTCGTCGCCCGGCTGGACGTCGGCGGTTGCCCCCGCGGCGTCAGTGTCGGCGGCCGGCTGGGCGACCTCGCCCTCGGCGGCGGTCGCAGTGTCGGTGAGCTGGTCGATCGAGGTGACCTCGGTATTCTCGCTGACGACCCGCCGTTCGCCACACCGGGTGCAGGTTTTGACCTCGTTGACCGTGATGACGACTTCGTTTCCCTGTTCTTCGCGTTCGCGTTCGAGTTCTGGCTCGCCGAAATCGTGGCTGAGCAGACACCGGAGTCCCATTAGCCCACATATCGATGTTGATGACTAAAAGCTACTCCCTCCGTCCGCCGTCCGTCTGACACGACCATTCCCTCCGGTAGAGGTAAATTCATCCCGTTGGTATGTGTTGGTATGGGAGCAAAGCCCGAGTACCGGGACCGTCCGGCCGTCGAGGTCGACGTGCTCGATGCGCTCGTCGAGCACGCCGAGGAGGGGATGACCGTCCTCGAACTGCGCGCGGTCGTCGAGACCGATATCGATGGCATCGAGACCGCGCTTGAAACGCTGAAAGCCGACGGCCTCATCACCGTCGACGAGCAGGGTGGGACGGTCCGCATCCAACCGGCCGACCACGTGATCGACACGAATCCGGTCCCCGACGATGACCCGACGCTGGTCGATGTCATCCGGGATCGACTCGGCTTGTAACCCGCGAGGCGTCGCTGTTTTACTCCATCGGGACATTGGACCGGTAATGACGCTCGTCGGAGACAGTCACACCGATCTCGGTGCGACGTTTACCACCTACAGCGGCCGCGAGGTCGTCGACCACTACGGCCGGCCGGCGGTCGCCCACCGGGCAGTCCGCAACGGGGTCGGCGTGATCGAGATGGGGTACGGCATCGTCGCAATCGAGGGCGACGATCGCATCGAGTACGTCGACAACATCGTCTCCAACCGCGTCCCAGAAGCAAACGGCGAGGGCTGCTACGCGCTACTGTTGACCCCACAGGGCCGGATCCGGGCCGACCTCTACATCTACAACGCCGGCGAGAAACTCCTGCTGTTTACGCCGCCGGCCGAGGCCGGACCGCTGGCCTCCGAGTGGCGCGAGAAGGTGTTCATCCAGGACGTCGAGATCAGCGACGCCAGCGAGGAGTTCGGCGTCTTCGGCGTCCACGGCCCGATGTCGACCGAGAAGATCGCCTCGGTGCTCAACCACGCGGGCGCGCCGGAACCCGAACTCACCTTCGAGCGCGGCTCGATGGGCGACGCCGGGGTGACTGTCGTCGCCAGCGACAACCCGACCGGCGAGGAGGGGTACGAGGTGATCTGTGGGGCCGCCGACGCCGAGGAGCTGTTGGACACGCTCATCAACCGCGGGCTCAACGCCGCGCCCTTCGGCTACCGAACGTGGGAGTCGCTGACGCTCGAAGCCGGCACGCCGCTGTTCGAGTCCGAACTCGACGGCCGGATCCCCAACACTGCCGGCCTCCGACACGGGCTGGACTTCGAGAAGGGGTGTTACGTCGGCCAAGAGCTGGTCTCGAAGGTCGACAACCGCGGTCGGCCGAGTTCCCGACTCGTCGGGCTGCGGACCGACGACCTCGTCGACGCCGGGGCAACGGTGGCCGCCGACGGAAGCGAGGTCGGCGAGATCACGCGGGCGATCGAAAGCCCGTCGCTCGACGCGCCGATCGCGCTGGCGTTCGTCGACTTCGAGGCGGTCCTCGATGGGGTCGCAGTCGAAACGGAGGCGGGGGGAACCGACGCCGAGGCCGTCGACCTCCCGTTCGTGACCGGGAGTGCGGACTCCCTGCGGCTGCCGAGCTACGGTCCGGCCGCCGACCAGTGATCAGGACAACAGCCGTTTGAGGTGGGTCTTCGAGAAGAACGACGACGGTTTGTCCATGTGGACGCCGATCTCGCCGGCCAACAGCCGGAGGCCGAACTGCTGGACCGGCTCGGGCAGCGAGTAGGCCCGGCGAAGCAGGTGGCCCATCCGGATCTCGGTCGACAGCGTCTGGCGCCACGCCGACTCGTAGATCCCCAGCGACGCCGGCCGGTCGGGCCGGATATGCCGGGCCGCACAGTCGGCGGCGGTCATCCCATACAGGATGCCGCCGCCGGTGAACGGCTTGGTCTGGCCTGCGGCATCACCGATTAGAAAGACCCGGTCGGTCGACACCGACTCCGGCGGGCCGATCGGGATCGCGCCCGAACAGAAGCGGTCGGTCTCGACACCGTACTGCGTGGTGAGACGGTCGAACAGCCCGGTCACGTCGTCGCTCGGCGGTGCGGCCAGCCCGTACTCGACGCCCGCCTCGCCGCGAGGGATGCGCCACGCGAAAAAGCCGGGGACGGTGAGGTGGACGTCGACCGTCTCGGTGTGGTCGACCTCGTCGGTAAACGCCAACACGCCGTGGAGTTTCTCGCCCGGTTCAGGGAGCCCCGCGGCCTGCCGAACCCGCGAGACGGGGCCGTCGCAGCCGGCGACCATCTTCGCCTCGAACGCCGTGGTTCCCTCCTCGCCGGCGACGCTCGCGGTGACGTCGACGTGGTCGGACTGTTCCTCGACGGCGGTGACGGTGTGACCCTCCCGAACGTCGGCGCCGGCCCGCCGGGCGCAGTCGGCGAGTGTCCGGTCGAGTTCGACGCGGTCGATGACGTTCGAGACTTCCTCGGTCTTATAAAATAGGTGGGCGTCGCTGTCGGGGCCACCAGTATAGAAATTCGCGCCGTAGATCCGGTTCTCGAAGAGTTCGTCGCGGGCGGAGTCGGGGACGTACGCCCAGATGTCGGTGCTGACGTGGCCCGAGCAGGCCAGTGGCTCGCCGACGGTCCCCTTTTCGAGGGCGAGGACGTCGTAGCCCGACTCGGCCGCACGCCGGGCGAACCGCGCGCCGGCGGGCCCGACGCCAACGACGACGAAATCGTACATACCCGAGCGTGGGGGTCGATTTGCATATAGTTTGTTAGTTCATATCCTCCGTCCAGCGAGCGAGCAGTCGATCCACCGGATCGATCGGGCCGAGTAGCCAGCGCCTACCACGACCGAAACGGCCGTTCCAGTCGTCTTCGCGTTCCTCGACGCGCTACTCGATTTCCGCCACTCGATCGGTGGTGTCGGTTTCGTCGGCAGCCTGTCGACGGCGATACCATACGACGGCGATAACAGCGATCCCGAGGAGGACGCCGACGATCATAAGAAGCGCGAGCAGAACGACGACGACATCCGGTCCGACGGGTATCTGAAAGAGGGTGGCTGACATGTGCGAGTCTGCGGCGTTCTGGTAAAAAACGCCGCCGGTCACTCAAAAACGGAGACCGGCCCGCGCGACGGCCGGTCGGTCAGCGGGTCGTCCCACGGGACGTCGACCCATTCCTGTGAGTCGCCCCGATACCTTGTTAGTCGCCGTATACCATCGGCCCGCGGACCGTCCAAGGGCTAGCACGGCACGAACGACGTCTTCACACTCATCACAGTCAGCCGGGTCGGACTGGAAAACCACACGAAACCAACCGATAAAAACGGTTAGTCGTCGCTCGGGACCTGTGCAGGCTTGCGACGGTCCGACCGGGGGCCGTCCATGTCGACCGCAGGCAGGTAATCCCGGAGATATCGCCCCGTGTGGGAGTCGTCGGTCCGGGCAACCGCTTCGGGCGTCCCGCTGGCGACGACCTCGCCGCCGCCCTCGCCGCCCTCGGGACCGAGGTCGACGATGTGGTCGGCGTTCTTGACCAGATCGAGTTCGTGTTCGATGACGACCACGCTGTTGCCGTTGTCGACCAGCCGCTGGAGGACGTCGATCAGTTTGCGTTCGTCCTCCTTGTGGAGGCCGGTCGTCGGCTCGTCAAGCAGGTAGAGCGTGTCGCCGGTCTGCTTTTTGCCCAGTTCCTCGGCGAGTTTGACGCGCTGGGCCTCACCGCCCGAGAGGGTCGTCGACGGTTGGCCGAGCGACATATAGCCCAACCCGACGTCCTTCAGCAGTTTGAGCCGTCTGCGGATCTGGGAGTTGGCCTCGAAGAACTCAAAGGCCTCACTGACCTCCATGTCGAGTACGTCGGCGATCGTCTTGTCCTTGTAGGTCACATCGAGCGTCTCGTCGTTGTAGCGTGCGCCGCCACACTCCTCGCAGGGAACGTGGACATCCGAGAGGAAGTTCATCTCGATTTTGACCGTGCCCTGCCCGCCACAGGCCTCACACCGGCCGCCCTTGACGTTAAACGAGAAGCGGCCCTTCTTGTAGCCACGCTGTTTCGAGAGCTTCGTTTCGGCGAACAGCTCGCGGATGTAGTCGAAGACGCCGGTGTAGGTCGCGGGGTTGGATCGCGGCGTGCGGCCGATCGGGCTCTGGTCGATCAGCCGAACCGTTTCGATGTCGTCGACGCCCTCCAAGGCGTCGTGGTCGCCGGGGTCGACGCTGGTGTTGTCGTTCATCTGGCGCGCCAGTCCTTTATATAGGATATCGTGCACGAGTGTCGACTTCCCGGATCCTGAAACGCCGGTGACGGCCGTAAAGACGCCCAGCGGGATCGAGACGTCGAGATCGGTGAGGTTGTGCTGGCGCGCACCGCGGATCGTGAGTTCGCCGTCGGCCTCGCGCCGGTCCTCGGGGACAGGGATTTCCTTGCGGCCCGACAGGTAGTCGCCGGTGACCGAGTCGTCGGCTGCACAGATCTCGTCGAACTCGCCTTGGACGACGATCTCGCCGCCGCGCTTGCCGGGGCCCGGTCCCATGTCGATGACGTTGTCGGCCCGGCGCATCGTCTCCTCGTCGTGTTCGACGACGATCAGGGTGTTGCCGAGGTCGCGCAACCCCTCAAGGGTGTTGAGTAGGCGGTCGTTATCGCGCTGGTGGAGGCCGATCGACGGCTCGTCGAGGACATAGAGAACTCCTACCAGCCCCGAACCGACCTGTGTGGCCAGTCGGATTCGCTGGCTCTCGCCGCCCGACAAGGTCGAAGCCTCGCGGTCGAGGGTGAGATATTCGAGGCCGACTTCCTCCATGAAGCCGAGCCGCGCGCGGATCTCCTTGAGGATCTCGGTCGCAATCGTCCGGTCACGCTCCGAGAGGTTGGATTCGAGCCCCTCGAAGTGGCGGCGTGCATCGCCGATCGACATCTTGTTGACCTCGGTGATCGAGGTCCCGTCGACCAGCACGTGTCGGGACTGCTCTTTGAGCCGCGTCCCTTCACAGACCGGACAGTCGGTGACGGCCATGTAGTCCTCGATGTGCTCGCGGGTCCCCTCGGAGTCGGTCTCGACGTGGCGGCGTTCGAGATTGGGAATGACACCCTCGAACCGCTTTTCCTTGCGCCGGGTGCCGTTTCGGGTCGACCGCTCGAAGACGACCTGGCGGTCGGTGCCGTAGAGGAACTGCCGCTGGATGTCGTCGTCGATCTCCTCCCACGGGGTCTCGACGCTCAGGCCGAAGTGCGCCGCCACGGAGTCGATCCGCGTCCGGTAGTACGAGCGGTTGTAGCTCCAGGCCTCGAAAACGTCCTTGAGCGGTTTGGAGGGGTCCTGGACGACGAGGTCCTCGTCGACCTCCTTGGCCTGACCGATCCCCTCACACTCGGGGCAGGCCCCGTGCGGACTGTTGAAGGAGAACGAGCGGGTTTCGATCTCCGAAAACTGGAAGTCGCTGTTGGGGTTGCCCAGTGCCTCGGAGAGTTCCACGACGAGGCGATCGTCACCGTCTCCGGCGAGATCCCCGGTCGACCGCGAGTTCGAACCGAGCGGCGGCTCGGCCGGCGGATCGGGGACGATCAGCTTGAGGACGCCGTCGGCCTCCTCCAGAGCAGTCTCAACGCTGTCGGTGATCCGCGAGCGGGCGTCCGCCGAGAGCTTCACGCGGTCGACGATCACGTCGATCGTGTGGTCGAAGTTCTTGTCGAGATCCGGCTTCTCGATGGTGAGATCGAACTGCTCGCCGTCGACTTCGACCCGGGAGTACCCCTCCGAGACGAGGTCGTCGAACAGATCCTCGAAGGCCCCCTTTTGATCCCGGACGACGGGCGCAGCGATCATCGCCCGCGTGCCCTCGGGGAATTCGAGCAGTTGGCGAACCATCTCTTGGGCGCTCTGTTCGCCGACCTCCTCGCCGGTGAGCGGGTCGTACTGTGTGCCGATCCGGGCGTACAACAGCCGCAAGTAATCGTGGAGTTCGGTGACCGTCCCGACCGTCGACCGGGGGTTGTTGGCGGCGTTCTTCTGGTCGATCGAGATCGCCGGCGACAATCCCTCGACGGCCTCGACTTTCGGTTTGTCCATCTGCCCGAGGAAGTTCCGGGCGTAGGCCGACAACGACTCGATGTAGCGCCGCTGGCCCTCGGCGTAGATCGTATCGAAGGCGAGAGATGACTTGCCGGAGCCCGAGAGGCCAGTAACGACGGTAAACGCCTCGCGGGGAATCTCGACGTCGAGTTCCTTGAGGTTGTGTTCCTCCGCGCCACGGACTGTGATCTGGTCTTTACTCATGCTGAAGCGCGTCTCGACAGCAGTGGTCGTCGGTCGTCAGCGATGGCCCAGTGCATACGTGCGAATGGGTGGCGAGGAACTTAACCCGCCCGTTCTGTGGGACCGTGTACCGCTACAAAAGGGTATAGGCGGTTCCTACCGGTGAGTAGGCGATTCCTACTACCACGAGCGGCCACCGCGAGGCGTCGGGTGGCTCCCGAGAGTCCCACTCGACCTCGAATTACTCCCGGTAGCCGTCGACCATGTTCTCGACGTATTTGGCGATCACGTCGACCTCGACGTGGACCGGATCGCCGACGGCCTTCTCCCGGAGGGTCGTCTGCTCGTAGGTCGTCGGGATGATCGCCACCTCGAAGCGCCCGGCCTCGCGGTCGAGCGCCGCGACGGTCAGCGAGATGCCGTCGAGACAGATCGACCCCTTGTCGACGACGTACTGGCCGTGGTCGGCGGGCAGTTCGAAGGCGAACCGCCAGTCCTCGCCGACTTCCTCGATCCCGGTAATCGTGGTGACGGTGTCGACGTGGCCCTGGACGACGTGGCCGTCGAACCGACCGTCGGCGGCCATCGCGCGCTCGACGTTGACCGCGTCGCCGACCGCTACCTCGCCGAGGTAGGTCTTCTCGACCGTCTCGCTCGCCAGAAAGACCTCGAACCAGTCCGCGTCGTCGTCCTCGCCGAAGGCCTCGACGGTGAGACAGACGCCGCTGACGCTGATCGACTGCCCGTGGTGGAGGTCATCGAGATCCGACGCCCGAATCCGGAGCCGGCGGCCGTCTTCGTCGGCCTCGACCCCGACCACTTCGCCCGCGGTTTCGACGATCCCGGTGAACATACCTGACCAACGTGGGACGGACAAAAAGCCGTTGTGACTCCGGGTGGACCCGGAGTAACCGCCGATTCCCCGGTCGACCCGCCGCGCTCAGTCGAAGTCAGTCGGGCTGCCGTCCCCCGTCAGTGGCGACGTCCGACAGCAGCGTCTCGAAGGAGTCGACGCGGTAGTCGCCGAGCACACATCGCCCCCGCCGCTGGGGGCCGTGGCGCTCGACGTGGATCCCGTCGAGGCCGGCGTTCCACGCCGCGCCGATGTCGCTTTCGCCGTCGCCCGCAAGGACGCCGCGGTGGTCGGCGTCGACGCCCAACTCGGCCATCGCATGGGCGACCGGCGCGGGGTCGGGTTTCCAGCCGAGATCCTCGGTACAGCAGACGACCGTATCGAACCAGTCACCGATGTCGAGATGGTCGAGGACGGGCCGAGTCAAGAACTCCTGGCAGTGGGTCACGACGCCGACCGGCACCGACCGGCGCTGCATCCGGCGCATGAAGGCCGCCGCGTCGGTGTGGAGATACGTCGACTCCGCCCGGCGCTGGGGGTCTTCCTCGTCGTGGAAGACGGGCCAAAACGCCTCGGGGTCGACGCCCCACTGCCGGAGCTGTGGGTTCCGCGGGCCGCCGAGGCCGTGCCAGAGGATTTCGGCCTCCCGGTCGGTAAACTGGCGGCCCAGCCGGTCGCCGACGCGGTCGAACACCTCGCGGGTGTAGCCCCACTCGGTGTCGATCAGCGTCCCGTCGAGGTCGAACAGCCAGAAATCGTACTCCTCGGTGACCATTCACCGCCCGTTACGCAGGCGACCCATATGTGCGTTCCGACCGTCGGGGTCGAGTCCACTCCGACCGTGTGTCGCCAGCCACTCAGGTGCCCGGCCGGACGTGGATCGAACTCCCGAGGTGGTTGTGGAGCACCTCGTCGACCGAGTCGGCGTTGAACCGGTCGAGATCCGCTGCGATCTCGGCATTCAGTGCATCGAGATACGACCGATCGGTTTCGAGTTCACTGAACGAAATCGAGTCGACCGGCACGTCGAGGTGGTCTTCGGCGACCGATCGCATGTGGGCCGCATCGCCGACCGCGCCGCGCCAGAGGTGCTGCTGGAAGAACAGCCACCCCTCCTCGCCCGGCGTCGGGGCGGGGATCCGGAGGACGGTCTCGAACTCGTTGGGGTCGACCTGGACGCCGTCGGGACCGAGCCGGAGCCGGATCCGGAACACGTAGGCGGCCATCCGCAGGTTAGTACTCGTCGTCGAACTGCTCGGCGAGCCGGATGTCGTCGTCGGTGATCCCGCCGGCCTCATGGCTCGTCAGTCGAACCTCGACGCTCCGGAAGCCGATGATCAACTCGGGGTGGTGGAACGCCTCGTCGGCGATCTCCGCGAGGTCGCTCGCGAACGAAACACCGTTGAGGTAGTCGTCGAACTCATAAACGCGGACGATCTCGTCGCCCTCGCGGTCCCACTCGTCGGGAAGCTGTGCAGCTATCTCCTCATCACTCAGGGTCATACTGGATGGTCGACGCCCGGCTCAATAACAGTTGGTGCCGGCCGGCTCGATCGCGTGGCCGACCGCAGCCAGCACCGCTGCCCGAATCGCTCTCCGCCGGATCTGTTGCTCCGATATTATTTATACAAGGACGAGGCGAACTCCCGACAAGAGCGTCTTCAATGGGATTCCGTACGTCACGCCGGTCCAAGCACCAGTCGACTACTGCTGGCGGGCGAACCGCTCGTCAGCAGCAGTCGACCGGCCAGCACGAGGGGTCGACTGGAGCCGTCTGGACCAGAACCATCGAGCAAGGCGAACAGCATTACGGGATGGCGATCCCCGACGACGGGACCCTCCAGCGGTTACAGATCGCCGAGGAAACCTACGGACTGCAGGTCCACGACTGGGTCGACGAGGGGATGCCCGCCGACATCTTGGGCAAGACGCGGGATATGGAGGCCTTCCGCCAGCGGCAGGCCAACCGCCCGCCCGAAGTGCCGACGAACATCGAACGGCAGAACCGCCGGTCGGTGTTACGGAGCGAGCAGGCCGCCGCCGAAATGGAGTCGGCTGGTGAGACGGGTGTTCCTGATGCGGTTCGGGAGGTGATTTCGTCGAGCGGCCGGTCGCTGGACGCCTCCATTCAACGCGCGATGGAAGACCGTATGGGCGACTCGCTCGGCGACGTGCGGATTCACACCGGTCCGCAGGCCGCGGCAGCCTGTGAGTCGATCAACGCCCGCGCGTTCACCGTTGGCAATCACGTCGCGTTCAACGCCGGCGAGTACGATCCGGAGTCAACAGAGGGCCAGCACGTACTGGCTCACGAACTCGCACACGTGAGACAGCAAACTCAGGGTGCGGTGTCGATGCTGCCGCAGGAGGATATGGAGTTGGAGGTCGACCCAGACCCTGCTCTTGAACGTGAGGCCGAGGAGACGGCACAGCGCGTGATGGCTGGTGGTGATCTCGGGATTCAGCGACTGGCTGGTACCGAGGTTCACGTTCAGCGGGCCGGTCTCGGGAGCCTATCCTCACAGAGCGACCGGAGCCCTAGTGAGAGCGCTAGCAAGGCAAACTCATCCACCTACGAAGAAGTGAATATAGTCGTTGATGAAGTGACAGCCGATCCCGAGGCGCTTGCCGAAGAAGTCGAGCAGATCAAAGCCAATCAGGCGAAGCTGTTCGCAGAGATGGCTCCCGACTCGGCGGGCTCGAAGGTCGCCAAGTCGTCAGCGAAAGGTGCCGTCGGTGCCGTCGGTGGACTCATCGGCGCAGCCGCAGGGTCGGCACTACTTCCTGGATTCGGCACACTTGGCGGTGCTGCTGTTGGCCAAGAGATGGCCAAGGGGATTGCCGGTGATGTCACGAAAACCCTCACCGGTAGTGCTTACGAGAAGGGTAGTGAGGTTGTGAGTGGGAAAGCAAGTGATGCGAAAGAGTACGTCGACCAGCTTATCGAGAAGAAACTTGGAAAGTATCTCGATAGGTCCGATACAGGTTCTGACAACACGAAATTCTAAAACAAAATCATGCAGGGGACAATCATCGGCGAAGACGATGCAGACATCGGGACTAAAATAACCGATAACAATGGCGTTGAGCATCAGATCGAGATGCATAAAAATAGTGGAGAGATTTACGCCCACGAACAGGACGGCTACCCAGATAAGGCAGCCAAGCGAACGGCTGAAGGAAACGAACACGTCGAGCAGGCTCGCCGATTCGCCCGGTACTACGTCTACGTCGACCGAGGGTATGACACCGTTCCGTCGACAGATCACCCCGAGCGGATCAACGCCGTCAGGCTTGCCATCCAAGAGCTCAGTGACGCGGAATTCGAGACGTTGTTCGGGGAGCTACACACACAGATGCTGAGCTATCACGACACTGTTGACCGGGCAATTCCGATACCGTCCGAGGCAGCGGGACCAGACAGTGTCTTCTACCGTCAAAACGTCTATCTGGGTATCGACCCACTCGATACCGATATTGTTGCCGACGCCGCGGATATCGCCAGTGCCTACGATCTGGATCTATCCGACGAGACACTTGCACGGTCGCTAGATGATCTTTCGACGGCTACTATCGAAGACTGGCGGTCGGTGACGGATGAGATTACTGAACGAGCTACCGAAGGGGAGATAGAGCCCGGTTCGGGGCTGTATATCGACGCTGTATCGTCGCTCTATGCGTCGTATCTGGACGACCACAGCGACGTCACTGTTACCGACCCTGCAACCGATCCGTTCGAACGCGCCCCTGATACGCTGATCGAACTCCCACCGGTTGATCCCGGTCCACTCGCTGAATTTCGGGACTACCTCGATCACCACCTCAAGTGCCAGATCCGTGACTGCTTTGTCGGCATGGGAATCGAGCCACCCGAGCAGTTCCGTGTTCTCGGCAACGGCCGTCTCAAAGCGACCGTCGCGTACACTCTGCTCGATATATATCCCGAATATCACGATCCGCAGAATCAAGAACTGCTTGGGAAGTGCTGACGGTCGGTTTGGGTGTGATTTGCGGTCGTGAACACGTTGACGAGCCGAATCAGCAGCGTGATCGACAAAGTCGACGAGTCGAAGTTAGATATGTGGTCCAGTGGTCGAACTGTTCGACTGACTGCTCCACCCCGGAACAGTATCCTTTTCGCGTCGCTTCCCTTCCCCGAACCCATGACACTGGCCGACGACACACAGGCGGCCGTCGACGAGGCGGCCGCGGCCATCGCTGCCGGCGAGGCGGTGGTCTACCCGACCGAGACCGTCTACGGGCTGGCCGCCGACGCCACCGACGCCGACGCGGTCGGCCGCGTCTTCGAGATCAAAAACCGGCCGCGGGAGAAGCCGGTGTCGGTGGCGTTCGCCGACGCCGACCACGCCCACGAGTACACCGAACCGACCGACCGCGAACGCGCGTTCATCGATCGGTTCCTCCCCGGCCCGGTGACGGTCATCGTCGACCGCAAACCGGCGTTGCCGGACGTACTGACGGACGGTCGACCCCGCGTAGGCGTCCGGATTCCCGACAACGAGGTCGCGCTGGCACTGTGTCGGGTGGCGGGGGCGATCACCGCCACCAGCGCCAACCGGAGCGGCGAGCCGAGCGTCCGGGAGCCGGCGGCGCTGCCGGCGTCGGTCCGGGAGGCAGTGGGAGGGGTCGTCGACACCGGTCGGGCACCGGGCACCGAGAGCACGGTCGTCGACGTCACCGCCGGCGAGATCATTCGCCGCGGCGCGGGTGTCGAGGCGATCGAGACGTGGCTCGCCGAGGGCTGAACGGCCGGACAAAGGGTTAATACAGGCCGACCGGCAACATGGGGCAGTACAGGGAGTGACATGTCAGCGAACCCGCCGCTTTCCACTACCGGGAAGTACCGTGTCGTCCGCCGCGAGCCCGGGTATCTGGTGATGTACTCGGTCACCGGCGAGCCGGCGACGGTCGGCACGCGCGGCTACGACACCGAGCTCCAGCAGCGCGTCGACGCCATCCAGCAGGGCGACGGGATAAAGCTCTCGGGGCGGGGGATCCATCAGGCCCGGACCGTCGGCCGGATCGACGCGGTGAAGATCGTCGACCGGCGGGCGATCCGACTGGTCTCCCGGCCGGCCCCGGTTCCCGAGCCGTTCGCCGAACTCTGGGACGGCGGCGACGGCGGGACCGTCACCGGCGGCTTCGCCAACGGCGACGGCGACCGGATCGCCGACGTGGTGCTCGAACCCGAGAGCACCGAGCTGTTGGCCATGTTCTGGAACGGACTGGTCGACTTCGAATCGCAGTTCGAACACCGACAGTTCGGCGACCGCCATCCCAGCGACGTGCTCGTGGTCAACAACGAGTCGACCGACTACATCACGGTCGTCTACCACACCGAGATCACCAAGACGCTCCAAGAGATCTACCAGCGCTACTTCGCGGAGTACGATCCGGCGACCGACACCGGCGACCGGTTCAAAGCCGAGCTGCTGTATCCCGAATACCGGCAGTTCAGGGGCGACCTCCCGGAAGACGTGCCGTCGCAGGCAGTCTTGGAATCCGAGCGGAACCCCTACCCCCACACCGAGCGGCTCACGGGACCGGTGTTGGACCAGACACAGCCGGCGGCGGTCGACCCCCGGCGCGGGCGGCGGCCAACGGGCACCCAGACCGACGCTGCCAGCGCCGACAGCGACGGCGAGGAAGCGACCGCGGAGGTCGACGACGGCGAGAGCGAAGGCGAACACGACGACGAGCCCGCGGTCGACGACCAGCCGGCGGTCGCTGCCGAACTCGACGAGGAACTCACGCAGGCGTGGACCGACGAGTCAGCGGTGACGATGGCCGACTACGGCGGCCGGCCGGAGCTGACCGAAACCATTCGGACCAACGTCATCGTCCCCTTCCGGGATCGCCCCGAACAGGCCGCCGCACTCGGGGTGCCGGTGCCGAGCATCCTGCTGTACGGCCCGCCGGGGACGGGCAAGACCTACCTCGCCAAGGCGGTCGCCGGCGAGATCGGCTACCCCTACGTCACCCTCAGCGGCGGCGATGTGCTCTCCCGATACATCAACGCCAGCGCCGAGAATATCAACGAACTGTTCGCCGAGGCGCGGGCGCTCGCTGACGAGGCCGGCGGGGCCCTCATCTTCATCGACGAGATCGATTCGGTGCTGAAGGCCCGCCAGTCGACCAACCAGCACGCCGAAGACCAGAAGGTCGTCAACGAGTTTCTGACCCAGATCGAGGATATCGGCGAGGACAACGTGCTGTTCGTCGGCGCGACCAACGCCTACGACGAACTCGACGCAGCGGCACTCAGCCGGTTCGACAAGGAGCTGTTCGTCGGCCTGCCCGACGAGCCGACCCGCGAGGCGATCATCGAGACCCACCTGTCGGATCGGGCTCACACGGTCGACGACGAGGAAATCGCCGCGCTGGCGGCCGACACCGAGGGCTACTCCGCACGGGCGCTCACTAAGATCGTCGTCGACGCCGCCCGCCGGACGCTGGTTGAGGCCGACGCCGCGGAGATCACCGCCGACGCTTGTCGGGCCGCCCTCGAAGCGGTCGACCCGGACTCAGAACCCGAGTAGCGAGCGCAGCGATCGAGTTTTGACACCACACTCGGTACGGTACTCGCAACTTTCACACCGGCTGTCGTCGACCCGCGGCGGCGGGCCGTCCATCGACCGCACGGTGCGAAGCACCCGGCGGTAGGCCGCGGTTCGCCGACAGGTCAGTTCTACCTCGCGGACGATCCCGACCGCTGGATACTCGACGAGCGCGCGGGGGATCTCTCGCTGACGCTCCCACGCCAGCGCGTTGGCGGCCGCGACCGCCCGGACCGACTGTGGTTCCCAGACGCCCTGTTCGGGTGGCTCGCCGGGCGACACGACGGTGGGAACCGGGGGATCGCCGGCCAGCAGTTTGTGGAGGAGACCGTGGCAGTCCTTCCCTTCGACGTAGTACTCCTGCTCGGTCGGCTCGCAGAGCTGTTGCCAATCGGGGCGGGTCGACAGCCGGTCGAGGGCGTCCCGGTAGTCGACCGGCGAGGAGTCGATCGGCAGGTCGGCCAGCGTTTCATCGTCGGCCTCACGGAGTTCGTCGTACCGGAAGGCCAGCGCCTGCCGGGCTTCCGCCTCGGGTGGGGGGCCACGGTCGTCGTCACGGCGGGCGTAGTAGAGCTGTCGGGGGCAGTAGGCGGCCCGACTCAGATCGCTGAACGTCGGCATACCGCCGATGGCGGCGATTTCGTATATAACGGTTCGCCCCGACTCGGAGGGGAGTTCGGGGACCAGATCACGCACCGACGAAACTCCCGAGCAACCAAATGCTACGCAAGCACGCGAGCCTGTCCCCGCCGAATCGGCGGTCATCGGTGTAGCGGTGTCCGCGTTCGACGGTCCCTCGGAGGCCTCCATTGATTTTCGTCGACGGACGCGATGACAGCGATACAAAAAGAGCCGGCGTCACGAGTATTCTGGTACTCAGTCTCGACAGTGCCGCTACAACGAGTCCAGTATAACGGATCGATCGCAGCTACCGTTCGGCTTCGAGTTGGAACCCCTCGCGCTGGGTGCCTGCTGAGCCAGTGACGCGAACAACCACGACATCAGCCGGTGGACCGTCGACGTCAAACGAAAGCCGCACTAGAAGGTCGACTGGCGTGACAGCGTCACCACATGCCTCATCAGCGGATGCGGTCCGGGTTACCTCGGTATCGACGACCGGCACGCCATTGGTGTCGATAGATGGCTCCGCACTCAGTGCAAGTTCGTAACACGTCTGTGGTGCGGACGCCTGCACGTAGACAAGCCGATCGCCTTCGTCGAAGGCAGTCTCAGCGATAAATTCCTCTACCGCGCTGTCGTCGACGTCGCCGAAGTACTCGGTGGCGGTACGACGGCTGGCGAGGAACAGCCCCCACGAGTCCGTCTCGGAGTCCCGCTCCACATCCGGCCTCACGACCGAATCGCTCACCGAATACCCAGTCAGCACCGGCACCGAATCGGGGTCAGTGGACTCGCTTCGCGGTGTCACCGCGAGTTCGATTTCACCGGCTGTCGTGTACCGGATATCCACGTAGCCATCCACAACGTGATCTGCCGGCTCGATAGCAAGCGAGAGCGTCTCGGAATGCTCTGTCCCATCAACAGCGATGGTGAATGTTTGGGTGGCTCCCGGCACCCCGATGCCTGCAATCCGCTCAGTCCCACCTCCGGGCACCTCGTAGGCGTCGTCCGCGAGAGCGTACCCGTTTTCGGTTTCCACACGTACCTCGAACGTGTGGGGTTCGTCCATCTCGTTGTGAACTCGCCCATCAATAGAGATGTCGCCCGGATCCGGGCGGGACGGGTCACCACCCGAGGTCCCGTCAAGACAGCCAGCAAAGAGACTGGGAACCACGAGTGCGGTCCCAACAACGAAGTTACGCCGATTCATAACCTGTAGTTGCAAGTGAACAGTCAAATAATTGTGTCTTTAACCGCTGCTGGACCACTGCGGTCGACGTGTTCGAACTCGATCGGTGTTATTTCCCATCGGCTACTACGACCGTTCGACGCAGAACTGTATCACAGACGGAAATTCCGGGAATGATTTAAAAATATCACAAGAAAGAGGGGAGTATGCCTTGGAGTCGACGGCGGACAGTAGCCTCCACTATCGGATTTTCTATCCCGATATTGTCGGGTTGTCTGGGCGAGTTCGGGAGTGGCGATCGAGAACTCCAAGCGGCGCCCTCAGGAACGTGGCACCAATCTGGGCACGATGCCCAAAATACCAGTGTGTCAGACGTGACCGTTCCCGATCGCGGGACGCCAGCGTGGAACGGTGGCAGTGCCACGACGGTTCCGCCGCTGATCGCTGGAGAGACGGTGTATTCAGTTAGTGGCGAATTGACGGCACTGGATGCCCAAACTGGGCAACAGCGCTGGGAGACCGACCTCGATGTCGACTCCCCCGGTGGTATCGTAACACAGCCCGCTGTTTCCGGGGATCGTATTCTGCTTGGATTGGAGGGGAAGTTACGGTCGTTCGATCCCGATGACGGTAGCGAGCAATGGGAACAGCCGATCGATGGTGTCCCAATCGGGCCGATAACGGTCAGTGCTGACGACGGGATTGCCGTTGTACCGTTTGAACGCCCTTCGGAGGGCGACCCGATAATCGAACTTATCGGAGTTTCAATCACTTCGGGTCAGACGGAGTGGACGGCTCAAATGTTGGCGTCCGTTCGTACGACCCCACCTGCAGTGAGAGACGAGCAGGTCTATGCAGCCGGCTACACGCAGGAAGACAGGCCGATTCTCCGCTGTTTCGGGATCGAAACGGGGGATTTCGTGTGGGAGCAACAACTCACCGATCCATCGACACCCCCTGTCGCCACCGAGGATGGCGTGTTCATCGGCGAGGAGGGACAACTCAGTATCTACGATCTAGTCGACGGAGAACCGACTGGATCAATCACTGTTTCGGACCGTCCGATCAGTGCGTTTGCGGTCACTGATACGACGGCATTCGTCCTCGATGGTGGGGGACTCTCTGCGCTGTCGATTACCGATGGTACCGAGCAGTGGTCTGTAGAGGGAACGCCACAGGCCGACGGCCTCGCCGTCGGAGAAAACGCAGTCGTCGCTCCGATTTCTTCCGATAGGTTTCCTCTTGACACGTCTTGGCCATGTATTGCTGCGTTCAGCCGGAACGACGGAACGGTCCAGTGGTATCATGCAATCGACGACACGTTCGACCCGGTTATCAGTACCCCACCGGTTATCGCCGACGGAGCGGTTTTGATGATTAGTAATCAGAACTCCGGGATCACTGCGCTCGGCGATCTACCACCGCAAGAGGAGTAGCCACCAGCGACGAACGGGAATGGAGTCGCTAGAACGCGACGGCTTCGACTCGGTTGGGGGACGCCGTCGACTGTACTGTAAGCTGATATTTGACGAAGCCCGAAATCACACGACGGTAGTATCATAAAAACATAGAACCGACAGGCGGTGCGGGCTACCGCAGCACCGGCTTACCGGTCGACCTCGCCCATAATCGTATCCAGACTGCCCAGCGTTGCGATCAGATCCGGCACCTGTCCGCCGACGGTCATCGCGGGGAGCGCCTGCAGATTCGAAAACGACGGGCCGCGGATCTTGAACCGCGCGGGTTTCTCGGTGCCGTCTGCCCGCATGTATATCCCCAGTTCGCCTTTGGCTGCCTCGACAGCCCAGTATCCCTCCGTGTCATCATCGGGCCGGATCGTCCGTGGGACGTTCGACTGGATCGTTCGCTCGTCGACGGGCCACTCTTCGAGCAGGTCGACACACTGGTCGATAATTTTGGCTGATTCTTCGACTTCCTGAAGCCGAACCAGTAGCCGCGAGTAGTTGTCGCCGTCCGGTTCGGTGATCACGTTCCACTCGAGGCGGTCGTAGTAGCCGTAGGGGTCGTCGCGTCGCAGATCGTAGTCGACGCCCGATCCGCGTGCGACCGGGCCGGTACAGCCGTAGTCTTTGGCCACCTCGGCCGGCAGGACGCCGGTGTCGACGGTTCGCGTCTGGATGATCTCGTTGCCGGTGAGGAGATTGTGAATGTCGGTGAGGCGTTCGGGGAGTCCATCGAGGTACGAACGGACCTGCTCGAAGAACTCACTGCGTGGCTCCGGCAGGTCCCAGACCACACCCCCGAGCCGAAAGTAGTTGAACATGAGTCGCTGGCCCGTGAGGTCTTCGAGGATCTTCTGGACCCGCTCGCGCTCGTTGATCGCATACATGAACGTGGCCGTGAAATCCCCGGAGACGTCCAGCGCGTAGGCCCCGGCTGCCAGCATGTGGGCCAGAATCCGGCTGAATTCGGCCGACATCGTCCGAAGCACCTGTGCATACTCGGGGACCTCGATGTCGGCCAGCGACTCGGCGGCGCGGGCATAGGCCCACTCGTTGAGCAAGCCGCCACCGCTCCAGTCCCAGCGGTCGGGGTACGGCATGATCTGGTAGCGGTAGGTGCAGTTTTGGGCCATCTGCTCTTCGCATCGGTGAATGTAGCCGATATCGGGCTCGACGGCCGCGACTTGTTCGCCGTCGAGGGTGAGTTTGAGATGCATCACCCCGTGTGTCGCCGGATGGTGCGGCCCGATGTTGATGAACATCGTTCCCTCCCGCCCCTCGCTCGCGATCGCGTGGGCCGAGCCGTCCTGCTCCCGAAGCGGGACGATCTGTGGCTGGTCCTGATCGTAGTCCAGGGAGAGTGGATGGCCCTGCCACGTCTCGGGCAGCAGAATCCGCCGCAAGTCGGGATGGTCGTCGTACTCGATCCCCACGAGATCGAAGGCCTCGCGTTCGTGCCACGCGGCCGTCTGGAACGCCGTCGTACCGGACGTCGACCGCGGCTCCTCGCTGGATGTCGGCACGACGATACTCGCCTCTTGAGTGGGATCGTCGTAGGAGCGCAGATGGTACATCGTCTCGTAGCGGTCCGGATACTGCTGGGCAGTCACACAGGAGAGGTGGTCCAACCCCGACTCGGTTTTGAGCGTGCGGAGAACGTCCGGGACGTCTTGGGGCTTGATCCGTCCTGCCGGCGCGTTACGGTGTGTCTCCCGTCCGATGAGAGACGCTGTCACCGGAGCGAGAATCCCGGAGCGGTCGGATTCCGCTGGCACATCGCTGACGGCTTCGGTCGACATAGCTGTCCCTTCGTCGCTATCTATCCAACAATTCTGCCTCACTACTCCGGTTATTTATTTACCAACGTCCATCAGTTGGCTGTGAAATACGTTCGGCTCACACTTTGGTTTGCAGCCGATGCGATGCATCCGATGCAACAGTTTATCGACGAATCGGATGCCGTCGACCGGGATGTGTTGGTTCACGGCAACACGATAGGCGAACTCGATACCTTCCTGTTCTACGTCGTCGGCGACCGTGAGCCGTACGCGGCGGCCCTCGAGGCGACCGACATGGTCACCGACTTCGAGATTACGGCCATCGACGACCGAAGCTTCTACTGTTTTCTGACGCAGCAGCGCAACGCCGTCGACGAGGCCATGTTCGACTCGTTCAACCGAACTGGCGTCATCATCGTGCCGCCGATCGAGTTCCTTCCGGACGGGGTGGCAAACCTCACCGTCGTCGGCGACGGCTCCAGCCTGCAGGAAACGCTCGATGAGATCCCCGAGGCGGTGACGGTGACGATCCAGCAGGTCGGCGACTACGACTGGCGACAGGCTCTCTTCGATCCAGAACTGACAGACCGCCAGCGAGAGGCGGTGACTGCCGCGGTCGAGGCCGGCTACTACGCGGTTCCACGTGAGAGCGATATCGAGGCGATCGCTGCGACCCTCGATTGTGCAGCGAGTACGGCGGCCGAACACCTGCGAAAGGCCGAGCAGGCGGTGATGGCCGAGTACTGTGGGCTCCACCGCTACGAGTGATCCCGGCTTGTCAGGAGCCCGGATTGTCGACCGGCGTCCATTGCGGTATTCGATCGTCGATACCGAGTGTTCCGTCCCGCCAGCGGATGTACACGACGAGCAACAGGCCGCCGACGGCGGCGAATATCACTCTGAGAAGGCCCTCTTCACCGATCCAGACCGTCGGTCCGCCAGCATCGAGAACGAACAGTTCCGGAGACCGCTGTGAGACTCCCAGACCGAAGATCGCACTCATGCTGAAATTGTAGCACGCGTGAAACCCCATCGGCAGGCCGAGATCACCCGTCAGGGTGTAGATACCGCCGAAAATCAGCCCAGCCAGCAGGTAGTAGCCATATCCTCCAGGGCCGGTGACCTTACCGCTATGCATGAACGCGAAGACGCCAGTACTGATAGCGAGGGCGAGACCAACGGCCACCCAGCGCGGAACATGGCCGTCGGCACCTTCGGCGAGGTTCTTCAGCATCGCTCCGCGGAAGACGAACTCCTCCCACGACGCCGCGACCGCCGTGAGGGCAAACGTCACCGCCATCGCTACCAGAAACGGGAGTTGGTCAGCGCCCCCGGCGACGTCGACCACCGTAATCCAGCCGACGCTGAGCGCGACGAGAAACGTGCCGGCGTTGACCGCCGTCGCGATCAGCCCACCGACGGCGAACGACCGCAGCCAGTCGCGGTCGACTGCGAGGCCGTAGTTGGCGAGCGGCCGCCTGTCGAGGAGTTTCGAACTGATGAGGATGCTCCCGGCGAGCACCGCGACGAGGCCGAGCAACTCGATTGGCTCTTTTATCGGGTGGTCGAACCGGGCTCTCGTCGTCGAGATGGCTGCGGCAAGCCCGAGAAACGACACCACGAGCGGCACCAGCGCACGGAGCGGTGCGCGGAGTCGACCCTCTGTGCGGTTCCAAAGTGGCCATATGAGTCGCTGCCATCCCTGCTGTACTGTCGGCGGTACGCGGTCGATCGGTGATTTCAACGACATACCTACAGAGAGGTCCACGAGGGGCCTATGGGTGCAGGGACGGCTTCTCGGTCGGAAGCCGGGGTCTTTTATTTATGTCAGTTCGCTATGGTTGGTATGGACGACGAGGAACTCCTCGCGTTGCTCGAAGACGAGTATGCGCGGGCGATCCTCGCCACACTCACCACCGAACCGATGTCCGTCTCCGAACTCTGTAGCAGCTGTGAGATGTCCGATCCCACCGCCTACCGCCGGCTCGACCGATTACAGAACGTCGACCTCGTCGAGGAACGACAGGCGCTCGATCCGGACGGCCACCACTACAAACGCTACGTCGCGATCGTCGACGAGGTGACTGTTAGCTTCGCGGACGGCAGCTACGACGTCACGGTAACCCGCAGTGCTGCACAGCCCTCCGACCGCTTCACCGATCTGTTCGAGGGGTTATCCCAATGACGCTGCTTCAGTTCAGCACGACAGGTGGCAACCTGTGGCTTGCGGTGGGGATCTTCGGACTCTCGGCAGTCACTGTGGGGTTATCCGTGCTGATCGCCGTGCTACTCGTACGTGGGTATCGCCGTGGGCCGGGGCATCGCGGGATGTTGACGCTCGCAGTCGGCCTGATTTTCCTGACGACGGTGCCGGAACTGCTTCGGGTCGGGTTGCCCTCGTTCACCGCCGTCGGAACGGTCAATCGGTCTATCCTCGTCAGTAGTTTCGAGCTGCTTGGACTGGGGACGATCCTCTGGGCGATCTATGGGAGTGAGAGACGATGATTGGCGATCTCGTGACGCCGTCGGCCATTGCAGTGGCTTCCGGGGCTCTGACAGGGATCGTCGGGCTCTTCGTGGCAACGCTGGCCTATCGAGGCTATCGTCGGAACGATTCGCCGATGATGCGGTGGCTCGCTGTCGGAATCGGTCTGCTGACTGCCGGTGCCTTCCTCACAGCGATCGTTGTCGACCAGGCCGGTGGCAGTGATACGGCCGTCTTACTTGCTCGGGGACTCGTTACCGTTGCTGGCCTCTCTGCGATTCTGTATGCACTCCTCTCGTAGCTTTGCCACACACAAGTCGGAGCTTCCGCCTGCAATTACGTGAAAAACGGAGACTGGTTATTGAACCGCTTCTCTGGAGGCTCGTTTGTGGAGGCTGACGGCGATCCCACCCGGAAACGCGACTGTGATATCTGTCCCACTCGCTTCAGATCTTCGTCGGTACGGGTATCTGTACTACTGGGGGATCGGTGCCGGCACTTCCGAGACACACGAGACTCCAGCTAGTAAACTGAAACGGGAACGGGCTGAGAGACCGTCCGCAGCGTCGCTGCTCGATCAGCCGTCAGTCGACTCGATCGCACAGTCAAGCCCGCCGGTATCGAGACGGATCGACAGGCTGTCGAACCGGAGATAGTAGGTGGTTCGGTGGTGACCATCGGCGTCGTACCGAAGGTCAGTCGAGAGGAGGCCGGCCTCCTGAAGCCGACTGAGCCGTCGGTACACCGTCGTACGTGAGCTCTCACACTGGGCGACGATCTCGCGGGCGGTCTTCGGTTCGTCGACGATGACGGCACTGATTTCGCGGGCGTGGTCGTCGTCGAGAAGATCGATGAGTACCTCCATCGAGACGCTCCGCTGCGATGTGTCAGTCGACTTCGCGGCCGGCGAAGCACATTGTTGTATCATCGGGGTCGCTCCTCCAGTGAGTGGCCGGCCGCAAGTAATGACTCGGTGAGGAGCCCGCCGAACTCCGCGATGGCGTTCAACAGATGCAGCGAGGCCAGCCCCAGCAGGACTCCAGCAACCGACAGACCGACTGCTTCGGGGAGTGTGTCGACGGTGTAGGTGGCCACCTGATAGGGGAACTCTGGGTTGTCGTACAGCGCCGGCGCAGCGATCAGCGTGGCAACTACTGTCGTGAGTGTCACGAGAACGATGAACGCAACCAAGCCGAAGACGGATTTCACTGCAACGAGCCCGAGACTCGTCCACGTCGACGGATCAGTTACAAACCGTTTGCACGCGGTGTAAATGCCGATATCCTCGGCATCGAGGTCCATCCGGAGCCCAGTGAGTGCAACAGGCGTTGCTGACTCGCGGTCGAGACAGCGACGGGCCAAATACGATTCGAACCACGCTGCCCACGTTACCGTCACCAACGTCACCAACAGGATCGGCAGCCCGATTACCGTCACCGAGAGTCCAACGCCCACAGAGAGGCCGGTCGACGTCACGAGGAAGTACGCCACGGCGAGTGGGCACGCGATCACGAGGTACAACAGCCGTCTGTAGGTATCGCCGTCGAACGGGACGGCGAGGAACTGTACGAGCGCGTCGGGAAACTGCGTCCGCGAATCTGTCATCGTCACATCCCGACAGAGACTGGGAAAGACGGTATAACTGGGTTCCGGGCTTTCGACCCCGTAGTTGGGCGAAGTGTTTATATACTAGAAATAGCCGTCAAACCGACCGGGAGCGTGAACGGAGGAGACGCCGTGAACTGCCCCGGTTCGAGCATCCACAGCCGCCTCGTTCGTCGCGTTTCGATCCGTGAAACGACCCGTGATTCCGTCGGGACTGCCGCTGAGGCGTCGGCGGTCTCGGCAGTCACAAAACGGGATACCTCACGGTTCGATCCGTATCTGAACACCGCCCTCAGAAGGAGACATCGGTCTCGATATCCTCGGTGGCCTCCCGGAGCCCGTCCTCGCGGGCGTCGCGGGCGAGTTGACCCGTGAGATCCGAGTCGGTCAACAGTTCGGCGAACTCGTCGCGGAACCGGTTGTTGGCCCGCGTCGACCGGAGATCGGCCGCCACGACCTCGCTGTAGTGGCGGGCGGTTTCCTCGGAGATCCCGAGCTGCTCGGCCCGCTCGGCGAGCGGGACGTCGTCGACGACCAGTCGGCGGAGGCCGTCGAGGTCGAACGGGGCCTCGCGGTCGTCATCGTCGACGAGATGGAGGTCCAGCCGCGCGGTGCGGACGGCCTCGGGGTCGGCGGCGAGTTCGGCGGCGATCTCCCGATCGGTACAGTCGCTGTAGTACCACTGGACGATCCGACACAGCGTCTCGGTGTCGAAGGTGGTCTCGAAGTCGTAGCGGTCCCGCATTCGGTCGACGAGTTCCACCAGCCGATCGGTGACGTCGGTATCGGTGTCGGTCAGCGAGCCCGGCGACTCGGCTTGGCTCTCGGTGACGGTGTCCGAGCCGGTCGCGTCGATGAAGATGTCCCGGAGTTCGGCGGTCTTGTCGTCCATGGATGGAACCATCACAGCGTGCGGATATAAAAGCCTGTCTGCGGTCTCACCGGGTTGGAAGCCGCCGCTCGGCGGCCGAGGCAACATCAACAGCGACGAAGGAAACGTCGTAAACCGATTCTTTGAAGTTAGTTTACGATCGTCGTCGGGTATGGCAACTTCGACGGAATCAGTCGATCTGGTCGACGGAACGACCGTGCGCAATCTCGCCCGTGCGGCGCTGTTCGCGGCGCTCGTGGCGGGGTTTTCCTACGTCTCGTTTCCCAACCCGCTCGCGCCAAGCATCCCCGTGACGCTGCAAGTCCTCGGCGTCTACCTTGCGGGAATCATGCTCGGACCGCTGTGGGGGACGGCCTCGATCGGCCTCTATCTGGCGGCCGGCGCGGTCGGGATCCCCGTTTTCGCCGGTGGCTCGGCGGGGCTCGGCGTCCTGCTCGGCAGTCCGACCCTCGGCTATCTGTGGTCCTACCCGGTCGGCGCGGGTGTCGTCGGCCTCGTCGTCCACCGTGGCACCGATCTCCAAGATTACACCACCGTCGGCGTCCCGCTGCTGGTCGGTGCGATGGTCGCCGGCACGGTCGTCATCTACGCGATGGGGACGGTCGGCTTCGCGGTGATCCAGAACGTCGGCCTCGTCGAGGCCTTCTCGCTTTCGGCGGTCGCGTTCGTCCCCTTCGAGGCCGTCAAGATCGCCGCCGTCGTCGGCATCCTCCGGCGCGACGCGATCGCCGCAGTCGAATGATCCGCACACACGAGGTCGTCTGCCAGTACGACGAGACGATCGCCGTCGACGGCGTCTCCCTCAACATCGAGAACGGCGAGTACGTCGCCATCGTCGGCCCGAACGGGTCGGGAAAGACGACACTCGTTCGGACGTTCAACGGGCTCGTAACCCCCGACAACGGCAGGATACTGGTCGACGGAACCCCGGTCGAGGACGATCTCGTCGCTGCCCGGCAGGCCGTCGGGATGGTGTTTCAGGAGCCGCGGGACGCCTTCGTCGCCGCGACCATCGGCGCGGACGTGGCATTCGGCCCGCACAACCTCGGGCTGTCGCACGCCGAGGTCGACCGCCGGGTCGAGGCGGCCCTCGAAGCAGTCGCGCTCGCGGGGCGGGACAACGAGCGGATCGACCGGCTGTCGGGCGGCGAACGCGAGCGGGTCGCCATCGCGGGCGCGCTGGCGATGGAACCCGCCCATCTCGTGCTCGACGAGCCGCTGACCGGCCTCGACGAACCCGCCCGACGGTCGGTGCTTTCGAGACTTGCATCGCTCCACGCCGCGGGGACCAGCGTGATCGTCGTTACCCACGACCTTCGGGGCGTGATCGATGCCGCCGATCGCGTGATCGGGATGGTCGACGGCCGGATCGCGGTCGATACCGACGCCGCGACCGCCCGCGAGGAACTTGCGGCCCTCGACGTCTACGTGCCGCCCGAGACCGCGCGTCCGGGGCAGACCGCGTCGACGCCCGACTCCTAATGCTCCGATACCAGCCGGGCGATTCGTTGGCCCACCGACTCGACCCGCGAACCAAACTCTGCTTTCAGCTCGCGTTCGCAGCAGTCGCCTTCGCCTACACCTCCCCGCGGGGCCTGCTCGCCGTCGGCACGCTGGGACTGCTCGCGCTGGCGGCTGCCGACACGAATCCGCTCCGAGTAGTCTGGTCCTACCGGTTCGTTATGCCGTTCCTACTGGCCGCGCCGGCGGTCGCTATGCTCACACTCGGCCCGCCGTGGCTCGTCCCTGCGGCGGCCGTCGACCCCGCGCTGGCGAGCGTTCGGAACCTGCTGGTGATCGCGGTGGGTGGCGGCTACATTCGGACCACGTCGGTCACCGACTCGCGGGCGGCGATCCAGCGGACGGTGCCCGGTCGACCGGGGCAGTTCCTCGGGCTCGGAATCGAACTCGTCGCCCGGTTTCTGCCCGTCCTGCGGCGGGATCTGCTGGCGATGCGGGACGCCGAGGCCGCCCGACTGGGGACGGATCGGCCACTCGGCGAACGGATGTCGACGCTGGCGGCCGTCGGGCTGAACCGGGCGTTCCGGCGTGCCGACCGGCTGTCGGCCGCGATGCAGGCGCGCTGTCTCTCGTGGAACCCGACGCTGCCGCCATTGGGATTCGGGTGGGTCGACTACCCGATTGTGGGGCTATCACTGCTGCTGTTCGGGGCAGCGGCGGCACAGGTCGTCGGGCTCGCGCCGTCGTTTTAATCGGTCTCCCGCTGTCGGGCGATCCGCTGGAGTGCGTCGGCGATCGCCTCGACGGCCGCAAGGAACCGCCAGCCGAGATACAGCGCCCCACAGAGAACGCCGATCCAGATACCCAAGAGGATCTGGCTGGCAATGACAACCGAGTAGGCGAGGACAAGCAGATAGCCGACCACGAAAACAGCGAGCCACGACCGTCGAACGGCAGGTGGAGACCAGTCGCTCATACACCGGCATTAGTCAGCGAATAACAAAAACCATCGAGACTGTTTCCGGCTGTGAAACCGTCACTCCCGGCTGGCATCGACGTCGATCGCGTCGACCGGACAGATATCCACACAGAGCATACAGTCGATACACTGGTCCTCGCGGGTGGGTTCGACCTTCTTCTCGCTGGCCGGATGATCAGGCGTGTCGACCCACGAAAAGACGTCCACGGGGCAGTCTTCGAGACAGGCTCCGTCGCCCACGCAGATGTCGTAGTCGACGGCGACGTGGGTGCCGCGGATGCCAAGTTTCTTGGGTGGGTCGACGGGGCCCCAGACGTCGAGGCCGTTTTCCTCACCCACCTGTTCGCGGTTCACATCGAAGTTCGGGTCGATAGCCATTACCGAACGGTGGGGTCGGTGGCTACTTAAGCGCGTTCTCTGTGGGGGTCCAGGGGTGTCGACCGCCAAACACCGGTGGTTGCCCCGACACGGCAGGTCGACCGGTCACGACCGAACCCGGTCGAGGTCGCTCACGAACGCCTCAAGCGCCTCACGGGTGACGTGGGGCATACAGACGATCCGGAGTTCGCCACTGGCGGTGCGGGAGATCCGCCACCCCGCCTCCCGGAGCGCGTCGAACGTCGACGGCGACAGCGAGGCGGCCACGAGCGGCAACTCGGGGTCGACGGTCTCGATGCCGCGGGTCGAAAACGCCCGGGCGAGATAGTCGGCGTTGGCCTGCTGGTCACGGTAGCTTTCGCGGTAGCCGTCGGGCCACAACGCCTCCATCGCCGCCAGCGCGCCCGCGACGCCCGCGCCGCTCCGGGTCCCGGTGAGTGTGGCCTGCGAGGTGGTCTCCAAATAGGGTGTATCGACTGCCAGCGCGTCCAGCGTCGCCCGGTCACGCGCCAGAAAGCCGCCGGCGGGGACCGGTGCCTGCCCGAACTTGTGGGGGTCGATCGCCATCGAGTCGATCGGCGCGTCGGCAAACGACCACGAGTGGTCGGTAAACGGGAGGACGAACCCGCCCCACGAGGCGTCGACGTGCATCCGTGCGCCCGCATCGTGGGCGATCGCGGTGAGTTCGGGAATCGGGTCGACGCGGCCGTACTCGGTGGTGCCGGCGACGCCGACGACCAGAGCAGTGTCGGCGTCGACCGCCGCTGCAACCGCATCGAGATCCGCCCGATAGTCGGCGTCGACCGGGACCGTCCGGAGTTCCATGCCCAACACCTCGGCGGCCTTGGTGAGGCTGAAGTGGGCGCTCTCGGGGGCGACGATGTTGGGGGCACGCGTTTCGGCGCGGTTGCGGGCGGCGCGGGCGGCCTGAATGTTGGCCTCGGTGCCGCCGCTGGCGATATATCCCAGCGCCGAATCGAGGCCGGCGATCTCGCCCAGCAGGTCGACGGCCTCGCGTTCCAGTTCGGCGACCGTCTCGTAGGTGGCCGGATCGCCGGGGTTCGCCGCAAGGAACCGCACGGCCTCCTCGTGGGCTTCGGGATGGGGGACCGTACACATCGAGGAAAGCACGCGGTCGAACGCCTGTGGCTGCGGCCGCCGAACACGTTGCATCGAATACCTATATGTTCGAACGGGGTTTAGATGCTGTGGTACTGACCGACGTACTGCCGTATTATTCGGGACGAAACGTCACAGCCGGTAGTTAGAATGCCCTGAGATCCTCGAGGACCGCCGCGGCGCTGCCGTCGGCGATCGCCTCGCGGGCCGCCGACACCCCGGCCTCGATCGAGTCGACGTCGTCGCGGGCGTAAATTCGAAGGGCGGCGTTGAGCGCGACGGCGTCGGCGAACTGGTCGTCGCGATCGCCAGCGACGACGGCCTCGGTGATCGCCGCGGAGTCGACCGCGACGTCGTCGACGTGCAGATCCTCGGTCTCGAAATCCATCCCGTAGTCGGCGGTCTCGATCCCGTAATCGGTGAACTCGCCGTCGGCCCGTGGTTCGTCGTCACCGCTCGCCCGGTCCGGGCCGCCTCGCGGCTCGCGTGTCCATTCGGCGACCTTCGTGAATCCGGGCCGGATGTCGTCGTAGCCTTCCATCCCTTGGAACATGATCACGCGGTCGGGGCTCTGATGGCGGCTCTCGGCGAAGGTATCGACGATCTTCTTGGCGAACGCGAGGTGGTAGAAGGAGCCGAGATGGACGTCGGCGTTGGCCGGGTTCGCCAGCGTCTCGATGGTGTTGACGAACGTCCGGACGCCCATCCGGTCGCGGCGGTCGAACAGCTCGTCGACGGTGGGGTTGAACGCGGGCTGGTAGTAGAAGCCGAACCCGGTGGCGTCGACCATATCGGCCGACGTTTGGGGGCTGAGTTCGGTGGCGACGCCGAGTTCGTCCAGCACGTGTTTGTAGGCGTCCTGCTTCTGGGTCGGGACGCGATCCCCGGAGTGGACGACGACCGGGGTGCCGGCGGCGGCGGCGACGACGCCCGCCGCGACGCCGAGGATCGCCGACCGGCCCTTGCCGTCGTAGTTGGCCCCACAGTCGACGGGGTCGCAGTCGGGTTCGGCGACGTCGACGTGTTCACACATGACGTCGGTGTAGGCCCCGAGTTCGGTCGGCGTGTTGCGCTTCCAGCGGTTGGCGAGCCAGAAGGCCCCCAGTGTGGTGGGGTCAGGTTTCCCCGCGATGATGCGCTCGAAGGCCTCGGCGGCCTGCTGGCGGGTGAGATCCTCGGCGGATTTGTGGCCCGACCCACAGACCTCGGTCATGAGTCGCTTGAGGGGCCACTCGCCGAACGAACCGGTCGGCTGTGTCATATTCCCCTTTTCCCTGTCGGCCGCAAAAGCGTCCCGTTCGAGGCCAAAGGGACCGTTAGCCACGACGCCCGGCCACAACTGTCCGAACCGATAGATGAAACCCCACCCGCCTCCCTACACCACCCATGAGCGACGAGCGGCCGACACCCAGCGAGTTCGGAACGACCGACGATGCCCCGCCGATCGAGGAGAAACCCTACAAGATCATCTTCGAGGCCAACAAGTGCTTCGGCGCGGGCCGCTGTGCGGAGGCCTCAACCAACTGGGAGCTCGATCTCGAAACCGGTGTCGCCAACCCACGAACCTACTTCCTCGAGGAGTCGGAACTCAACGAGAACGTACGGGCCGCCGAACTCTGTCCGGCAAAAAAAGGCGACGGGGTGATCCACATCGTCGACCGCAAGCGGGACGTCGAGATCGCGCCCGATCCCCACGGCGATGGCTCGCTGAGCGTCGACTGGTAGCCCACATCGAAACCCACTTTTGTCGGATGAGCGAAGAACGACTGCGCGAGGGTGGCTGAGCCAGGCCAAAAGCGGCGGGCTTAAGACCCGCTTCCGAAGGGATCCCTGGGTTCGAATCCCAGCCCTCGCATTTCGCGCCCGAACGCAAGTCAGGGCCGACATCTTACTGGATGGATCCGAATCAGAGAGCGACTGCAAGGAGCGACCGTGGTTCGAATCCCAGCCCTCACATTGCGTGACCGACCGGCGTCTCGACGTTCGCAGCGCTAGTAGGTGCCGATTACTACGAAGTAAGCACCGGTTATCAGCCAGAGATCAACACGGAGTCGTAACTCGACGAATCAGGCATCCAGCGAAAAAGGCTGGCTCGCCCACACGAAAGGGAAAAAGTCTCGCGTAGGCGAGCCGACCTCAGATTGGTCCCCGCTGACGCTTCGGCCCTCCAAAGCGAAGCGTCACCTGAACGGTTAGGCTGTGTTTACTTAATGATACCGGGTGCGGAACATGGTGCCGAAAGGTAGCGAAACGTCCACACGTTGCCCATCGGAACTAGGGGGTGGTGTTTCCGAAGAGCGGCGTTTTTGAGGGTCGACCTCCTATCGGGAGCTATGAGTTCGCTCCCCGACCGAGTCCGACGGGCGTTTGCCGATCACAGGGCCTTCGAGCAGACCGACGAGTCGACCTTCGAGTCGACCGCGACGGCCTTCGACGGGACGGTGACGGCCACGACGGTCGACGGCCGGATCCGGTTCGATATCGAGGCGAGGGTTCCCTTACTGGACGCCGTGACCGAAGAGGATGTCGCTGCAGTCGTCGAGGACGGCTGGTACGAGACGTTCGAACTCCGCGTCACCGATATCGGCGGCGTGTTCCGCACCGACCGGGACCTAGAGCCGACGGTCAGCCGCGGGTCGGAGGAAGCGATCACACAGGTCAGTTTCGAGGATATCAACGAACGCCGTGGCGTCGACGACGCGGCGGCGGTGATCGACTACGTCGAAGGCACGTACGTCCAGGGGATCATCCCGGGCTACGAGTACACCGAGCCCGTAGACGGGCTCATCAGCCGTGCGCGGGACGCCGGCGGCAATTAGGCACCATCTACGCCATCGCGATGTAGGTCTGTGTGGTCTCGACGCCGTCGATCGGCTGGATCCCGCCGGCGACGATGTCCTTGACCGCCCCGGGAGAGTCGACCGACACCTTGGCGATAAAGTCGACGTCGCCAGCGACGATATCGGTCCCTGTGACGCCGTCGAGGGACTCGATCGTGCTTTTCACCCGGTCGGCCTCGCTGGTGTTGGATTTGACGAGAATGTATGCGGTGACCGCCATCGTTACTCACCCCCGGCAACCGCCGTCGCCGGCTCGTCACCGACGAGCAGCTGTCTGACCTCCGCGAGCTCGGAGAACTCCGCGAGCACGGCTACCCGGTCGCCGGCTTCGAGCGAGTCGTCGGGAAGCGGGATCCCGAGCGGACTGTCGGCCTTGCCGAACGCGAGGATGCGGGCCTCCGAGGGGAGGGCGACCTCGCTCAGCGTGTATCCCCGCATCGGCGAGCCGTCGGTGATCGTGATCAGCAGGATCTGGAGGCTCTGGGCGACGTCGGCGATCGCCTGAATGGAGCCGCCGAGCAGCGCGTTCCGCGCGCCGATCGCCCCCAACCGCTCGGGGTAGACGATCTCGTCGACCTCGTCGGCGTACTGTTGGTAGATGCCCTCGCGGTAGTCCTCGTCGATCCGAAGGACGGTCCGACAGCCGTGGCCTTTGCCGATCAGACAGGCCGCGAAGTTAGCGTTGAGATCGCTCGTCAACGCGCCGACGGCGTCGGCCGTCTCGACGCCCGCCTCCCGGAGTACCTGCTCGCGGGAGCCGTCGCCCTCGATCACCTCGAAGGATCGTTCGCGGGCGCGGGCAGCCGTTTCGGCGTCGCGCTCGACGAGCGTCACCTCGTGGCCCTCCTCGCGGAGGACGCGGGCGGTACGGAGCCCGACTCGACCGGCACCGATGATAGTAAAGCGCATGAGAAGACATAACACGTTCCCGGCGGATAACTGTATCCCCGCCCCGGTACCGGCGGGTGTAGGAACGTTTTTGCTGTTGGTGTGCGTATTCGTCACATGGTTCGCGCGTTCGTCATGGTGAAAACGGGAGTGGCTGCCTCGGAATCGCTACTCGGAATGATACGGGACCTCGCTCCGGTGACCGAGGCCCACATCGTCGCCGGCGAGTACGACCTCATCGCCGAACTCTCGACCGACGAGGTCCACGACGCCCTCCGGACCCCCGCCAGCGAGATCCAGTCGTTCGACGGCGTCCTCGAAACGAAGACCTACGTCTCGTTGAGCGACTGACGCGCGGAGTCGATACGCCAAAGTCCCGTCGGCCACTACACCCAATATGGCTTCGATTATCGGGCTCGTACTGTTCGCCGGCGTGCTTGTCGGCCACACCCTGTTTGCGGCCGTGAGCACCCGGTTTCTCCGCCTCCGACTGGAGACGCAGTTCGGCTGGGTGCTGTATGCGCTGACGGGAATCCCCGTCGTTCTCTTCGTGTCGACGCTCGTGTTCACCGGGCTGCTGGGGATCGGCCCGAACCTCGGCTCGCCGACGGTCGTCTTCAGCGTCCTGATCGGGCTGCCGCTGGCGGTCGGGCTGACACTCGACCTCCTGTATGTCGCCCAACCCGACGAGGTCGACCTGCCCGCGCGGTGATCACAGTACGGCCGTTAAGCACTCCCTAACGTCGGCATACACGGCCGCCGGCGGCTGGCTGGCGTCGACCCGGACGAACCGTTCGGGGTCGGCGGCGATCAGTTGCTCGTAGTTGTCCCGGACATCCGCGAGGTAGGCGACCCGTTCGAACTTGTTCGTCCCGCCGCTCCGCTCGGCGGCGGTTTCGGGGTCGACGTCGAGATAGATGGTCAGATCCGGCCGCCGAGTGAACGGCTCGTGGATCGACTGCACGTAGGCGATCGGCTCCTCGACGACGCCGTCGAGGGTCGCCCCCTGATAGGCGTATCGGGAGTCGCTGTAGCGGTCCGAGACGACGAGTTGACCCTCGGCGAGCGCGGGCCGGATCACCCGCGAGAGATGGTCGGCGTGGTCGGCGGTGTAGAGGAACAGTTCCGCCAGCGGGTCGGCTTCGGAGTCGCCGATCGAGCGGTCGACTGCCTCGCCATACCACGAGTCGGTCGGTTCGCGGGTACGGACCGCCTCGGGGTAGTCGTCGCCTAACGCGTTCCAGACAGTGGTTTTGCCGCTCCCGTCCAGTCCTTCGAGGGTCACGAGCATACAACCCACTCCGAGCGGCGGCGTATGAACGGTTCGCTCTCGGCCGGCGGGTCGCGCTACCTTTAGGTCGGTTCAGTGAGACATTGTGGTATGAACGTTGTAGTCGCAGGCGGGAACGGATTTATCGGGACGAACCTCGTCGGAGAACTGGTCGACCGCGGCCACGAGGTGACGGTGCTGGCGCGCAACCCCGACGCCGCGGACATACCGGACGGCGTCGCAACCGAATCGGGGGATGTCACCGCCTACGACTCGATCGAGGCCGCCGTCGACGGAGGGGACGTCGTCGTCAATCTGGTCGCACTCTCGCCGCTGTTCAAGCCGAAGGGGGGCGACGAGATGCACGACGAGGTCCACCGCCACGGCACCGAGAACCTCGTCGCTGCGGCCGAGGCGGGCGGCGTCGAGCGGTTCGTCCAGATGAGCGCCCTCGGTGCCGACCCGGAGGGGTCGACCGCCTACATCCGGGCGAAAGGGCAGGCCGAAGCCCACGTCCGGGAGTCGGATCTCGACTGGGTGATCGTCCGACCCTCGGTCGTCTTCGGCGAGGGCGGGGAGTTCGTCTCCTTTACCAAGAAACTCAAGGGGATGTTCGCGCCGGGACTGCCGGTCTACCCGCTGCCCGGCGGCGGCAAGACGCGGTTCCAGCCGATCCACGTCGACGACCTCGTCGGGATGCTGGCCGAGATGGTCGACGACGACGCCCACGTCGGCGAAACGTACGAGCTCGGCGGCCCCGAACAGCTCACGCTCAGAGAGATCACGAACATGGTCTACGACGCGGCCGGGAAGTCCGTCTCTATCGTATCGGTACCGATGCCGCTGGCCGGGGTCGGCCTCAGCCTCGGCGGAAAGCTCCCCGGCTTCCCGATGGGTGCCGACCAGTACCGCTCGCTGCAGTTCGACAACACCACCGACGACAACGATATCGAGGCCTTCGGGCTGACGACCGCCGATCTCACCTCGTTGGGCTCGTATCTCGGCATCGCCTGAGCCGCAAACAGTCGGTCGACTGGACCGTCCAGAGCAGCGACTAGTCCGCGCGCGAGTCGGTCGACCAGTGAGGGCGTCGGACGGAGAGCCGACAACTGATAGTTAGTAGCGTGCTACGCCGTCGAGGGACGTATTATAATCAGTTCCTACCGTCGGAATTGCCGGGATTCTTCGCGTGGGTTATTCGACAGTCTCGACGCCCGAAACCCCAAGAAAAAGGCGTTTCGGCGTTGGTACGAAAACTAACCTCATCACAAGTCTTATATTCATCTTCCAACTGTATACGTCCCAATGGCAAGGGGAGAAAACGTATGAAACTCGCAATGATCGGCTTCGGCCAGGCCGGGGGTAAGATCGTCGATCGATTCCTCGAGTACGACGCCGAAACCGGGTCCAACATCGTTCGGGCGGCCGTCGCGGTCAACTCCGCGAAGGCCGACCTCATGGGGTTACAGCATATCCCGGAAGAAAACCGTGTGCTCATCGGCCAGTCGCGGGTCAAAGGCCACGGTGTCGGGGCGGACAACGAGCTCGGCGCGGAGATCGCCGAGGAGGACATCGACGAGATCCAGGGTTCGATCGACTCCATTCCGGTCCACGAAGTCGACGCCTTCCTCGTCGTCGCGGGTCTCGGTGGCGGCACCGGCTCCGGCGGCGCGCCCGTGATCGCCAAACACCTCAAGCGGATCTACACCGAGCCCGTCTACGGGCTGGGCGTCCTGCCGGGCAGCGACGAGGGTGGGATCTACACCCTCAACGCCGCCCGATCCTTCCAGACGTTCGTCCGCGAGGTCGACAACCTGCTCGTCTTCGATAACGACGCCTGGCGGAAGACCGGCGAGTCCGTCCAGGGCGGCTACGCGGAGATCAACGAGGAGATCGTCCGCCGGTTCGGGATCCTCTTCGGGGCCGGCGAGGTCAGACAGGGCCAAGAAGTCGCCGAGTCGGTCGTCGACTCCTCGGAGATCATCAACACCCTGTCGGGTGGCGGGGTCTCGACGATCGGCTTCGCCGAAGAGGAGGTCGAGGAGGCCTCGACTGGCGGGCTGCTCTCGCGGTTCCGCGGCGACGAGGGCACCGACGACCTCGACAGCGCCAACACGACAAACCGGATCACGAGTCTGGTCCGGAAGGCGGCGCTCGGCCGACTGACGCTGCCGTGTGAGATCGACGGCAGCGAGCGGGCGCTGGTCGTGCTGGCCGGGCCGACGAACTACCTCAACCGGAAAGGTATCGAGCGCGGCCGGAAGTGGCTCGAAGAGGAAACCGGCAGCATGGAGGTCCGTGGCGGCGACTACCCGATCGACGGCTCCGGACGCGTTTCGAGTGTCGTCCTCCTGTCGGGCGTAACGAACGTCCCCCGGATCAAGGAACTCCAGCAGGTCGCCATCGAGGCACAGGAGAACATCGACGAGATCCGCAACGAGAGCGAGGACAACCTCGATTCGCTGGTCAACGAGGACAGCGACGAGCTCGAATCGCTGTTCTGATTCTTCCGGCGGCCCTCCAGTCGCCCCTTTCCGATGCGCTGTCTCATCCCCTTCGCAGCCGACCAGCCGAAAACCCGCCTCGCATCAGTGCTCTCGACGGCCGAACGGCAGTCGTTTGCCACCGCCATGCTGATCGACGTCCTCGATGCGGTCGACGCCGCAGGCGTCGACCCGACGGTGCTCTCGACGGCCCTGATCGACGACGAGCGCGTGACCGGCCGTGCCGCCGTCACGGTCGACGACCGCGACCTAACGACGGCGGTCAACGCACGCCTCGCCGACGGCGAACCGACGCTCGTCGTGATGGCCGACCTCCCGCTCGTAACGCCGACGGACATCCAGCGACTCCGTGAGAGCGATGCCGAGGTCACGATCGCCCCCGGATTGGGTGGCGGGACCAACGCCTTGGCCGTCCGCGAGCCACGGTTTCGGGTCGACTACCACGGGGCCTCCTACTGCGACCACCGCCGAGCGGCCGCCGATCTCGGAGCAAGCGTCAAAACCGTCGACTCCCGCCGGCTGGCGACCGACGTCGACGAGCCCGATGATCTGGCCGAGGTGTTGATCCACGGCTCGGGGACAGCCCACGAGTGGCTCCTCGAAGCCGGGTTCGAACTCGACACGGACGGGGGTCGTGTCGGGGTCCGGCGGGTGGAGTAGACACTGCCTACTCGGCGGGGACCGGGAGACGAGCCGTTTTTGACGGTCCGACCCCGAGACGTGGCTATGTTCCCGGCCGCCGAGGAGTACGACATCGAGCTGGCGATCGACGAGGCGGCCGTCGACGCCCTCCTCGCGGTCACATCCGGCGACGTCACGACGCCCGACGAACTCACCTTCTCGCGGAACGTCTTCCTGCCGCTGACGACTGCCTGCCGATACACATGTAGCTACTGCACCTACTACGACGTGCCGGGAGAAGCGACGCTGATGGAACCGGAGACGATCCGGAGCGTGCTTCGAACGGGTGCCGACGCCGGCTGTACGGAAGCCCTCTTCACGTTCGGCGACAAGCCCGACGACCGCTACACCGCCGTCCACGACCAGCTCGATGCGTGGGGATACGACTCGATCGTCGACTACCTGTATGCAGCCTGTGAGATGGCCATCGAGGAGGGACTGCTTCCCCACTCGAACCCCGGCGATCTCACCCAGTCGGAATTTCGTCGGCTCCGGGAGGTCAACAGTTCAATGGGCGTCATGCTGGAGACGACCGCTGACGTCGACGCCCACGCGGGGTCGCGTCGCAAAACCCCCGGCCAGCGACTCAACACGATCCGAGCGGCGGGCCGCGAAGGGGTACCGTTCACCACCGGCCTGCTGGTCGGCATCGGCGAATCGTGGCGGGATCGCGCCGAGAGCCTGCTGGCGATCGCCGCGCTCCACGAGCGGTACGACCACATTCAGGAGGTGATCGTCCAGAACGTCGTCCCCAACGAGCGCTCGTCGTTCGACCAACCCGCCGTCGAGACGATGCGCCGCGTCGTGGCGATGGCACGGGTCGCACTCCCCGAGTCGGTATCGGTGCAGGTGCCACCGAACCTCTCGCCGACGCGGGAGTTGATCGACTGCGGCGTCGACGATCTGGGCGGCGTCTCCCCGGTGACCGAGGACTACATCAACCCCGACTACGCGTGGCCCGCACTCGACGAACTCCGGGCGATCGCTGCCGACGCGGGGTTGGATCTCTACGAACGGCTCCCAGTCTACGATCGGTATCTGCCGGAGTCGGTCCGGCGCGACGGAGTCGAGCCTGCGCATCCGCCGAAAACTGCCGGCGAAAGCGGCGATAACTGGGTGTCGACGCGCATCGAGAACGCACTGACCGAAGCGTCGTCGGCCGGCCGGCGCTACCGGCGGGTCGCCAAACACGAGTCGCCGCTCACGATCCCACAGGAGCCATCGTGAAAGTAGGCGTCGACTACCGGTGGTTAGTCGTCGGCTGACAGCGGTGTCTCGGTCGGCAGCATCGGCGTTCCGTCGGCTCGTGGGCCGAGCGTCGGGCCGTAGGGGCCGCCGTCGAGTTCGATCGGGTGTGTGGTTCGGTAGTCGGTCGACCGTTCGACCGGCCGGCGACCGATCGCGTCGATCATCTCGACGTAGTCGCCGACGCTCCGGAACTCACCGTAGCTTCCGCCGGCGCGTTTGGTGATCTCCTCCGAGAGGATCGTCCCCATGAAGTCGTTGGCCCCGCAGTTGAGCAGTTTGAGTCCCTTGGCGTTGCCGTACTTGACCCACGAGCTCTGGATGTTGTCGATGTTGTCGAAGAAGAGCCGGGCGACGGCGATCATTAGTTCGTCTTCGGCGTCGCTGGCCCCGCCGTCGACGACCCCGTGTCTGTACAGCGGGGTGTTCTCGTGGACAAAGGAGAGGGGAACGAACTCGGTGATTCCGCCGGTTCGGTCCTGCAGGTCACGGACCCGCTTGAGGTGCATCGCCCGGTGCATCTCGTTTTCGACGTGACCGTACATGATCGTCGCCGTCGTCCCCAGTCCGGCCGCCATCGCGCCCTCCATCGCTTCGAGCCAGTCGTCGGTCGTGATCTTGCCGGGGCAGATCACCTCCCGTACTTCGTCGACGAGGATTTCGGCGGCCGTGCCGGGGGCGGTATCGAGGCCCGCCTCGCGGAGTCGGCCGTAGACGTGCTGGTAGGACCAGTCGGTCCCCCGGCGGGCGTGGTAGGCCTCTTCGGGAGTCATCGAGTGGACGTGGATCCCCTCAAGAGACATCGCACTGATCTGATCGGTGTAGGTGCCGGGATCGGTCGTGTATTGGGCGGGCGGTTTGTAGTTGACCTCGCGCGCGGGCTCGTCGTAGCCCGCGAGAATCTCGTGGTGTTCGTCATCCAGCGCGAACGCCGGATGGAGCCCCGACACCGAACAGACCTCCGAGATGCCGAGATCGAGGGCGTCGTCGACGATCTCGCGGGACTCGGCGGGCGTCTTGGTGAAGCCAGCGTGGTCGGCGTCGCTGTCGGCCTCGAAAGCGTGGGCGGAGTTCTTGAAATTACAGAACAGACAGCCCACGTTGCAGGCGGTGGTGACGTTGTTGTTGAGGTTGGCGACGAACGTCACGTCCTCACCGACCATCTCGGCCCGTCTACGGTCGGCGGCTTCGAGGACCTGTTCCTTTCGGCGCGGGTCGATCCCCTCGCTGTCGGTGCCGGTCGTCAGGAGTTCGACCGCGTCGTCGACCGTTAGGCGCTCCCTACCGCGGGCGTTAGCGAGAGCGTTCTCGAAGGACTGATCGGTCTCGGGGGTGTGGTCGAACTCGATGTCCGTGGGCGAAAGCTCGGCGGCCGACCGGCGCGTCATTACCGGGGGTAGCAGACGCCGAGTAAAAAGGAGTCGGTCACCGGAGGCGCGGAACTGAAAGATTCATACGGGCGGCCGTCGGCGATACGAGCATGACGAGCGTCAAGGAGTTCCGCGTCGACAGCGAGCCGACCGCGACCGATCTCGGCGCGGGACGGTTCGTCTTCACCGACGCCTACTCCGTCTTCGACTGGGGGCAGATGCCCGACGCCATCCCACACAAAGGCGCGAGCCTCTGTACGATGGGCGCGTTCAACTTCGAACTGCTGGCGGATCACGGCGTTGCGACCCACTACCGGGGGGTTGTCGACAGCGATGCCGATGGCATCGACGGCGACGGCGACGTCGTCGACCTCGCCAACTGTTCGGAACCGCCGACAGAGATGGCCATCGAACTCACACAAGTCCCGGATCTCCCCTACGACAGCGACGACGGCTACGATTACGACGCCTACCACGAGGCGGCGAGCGAGAACTTTCTCATCCCGCTGGAAGTCGTCTTCCGCAACACGGTCCCAGTCGGCTCCAGCCTCCGCAAACGGGGCGAGCCAGCCGACTACGGGCTCGACCTCGGCGAGTGGCCCGACGAACCCGTCGACCTCCCCGAGCCGGTCGTCGAGTTCTCCACGAAGTACGAGGAACAGGATCGGTATCTCACACGCGAGGAGGCTGACCGGATCGCCGGAACCGCCTCAATCGACGAACTCGAATCGGTCGCGCTACGGGTCAACGAGATCGTCACCGACCACGCCGAATCGGTCGGCTTCAGCCACGAGGACGGCAAGATCGAGTGTCTCTACCACGACGGGACGATCGCGGTCGCCGACGTGGTCGGTACTTTCGACGAAAACCGGTTTTCCTACGGCGGCCGCCAACTCTCCAAGGAGGTCATCCGGCAGTACTACAAGCGCGAACAGCCCGCGTGGGTCGAAGCCGTCTCGGCAGCGAAAGCTGACGTGGCCGAGGCCGACATCGCCGACTGGCGACAGCTCTGTGATGTCGACCCCATCGGCCTGCCGGACGACGTCGTAACGGCCGTCTCGGATATGTACGCCGCAGGCGCAAACGCCTACACCGAGACAGAGTGGTTCGACGCGCCGCCGGTCGACGACGCCGTCGGCCAACTCTCTGATATTTGAACGGACGCGTCGTTACTCGTCGACTACCGTCGGCCGATCCACTGAAAGTTGAAAAGACGCGTTGTTAGTCGTCGGCTACTGTCGGCGTATCCCGTTTTTCGATGCCACCGTCGACCGGTTCGTTCGGATTGGCTTCTTGGGCTGCCTCGGAGAGCCCGAGTTGGTAGTCGGTGGGGTCGGCCTCGTCCCGGAGGCTCGTCCGGCCGCGGTGGACTGAGACGGCGTCGTCGAGATGCATTTCGACCGCCTCGATCAGCGCCTCGGCTTCGAGCGGCTGGCCGCGGGCCTTGATCTCGTCGATCAGGGCGTCGTCCGGCACGTCGAAGGCCCGCTGGGTGATGATGGGGCCCTGATCGAGGTCGGTCGTCACGTAGTGGGCGGTGACGCCCGCGATCCGGACGCCCTCCTCCTTGGCTTGGCGGTAGGCCGCCGCGCCGGGGAACGCCGGCAGGAGGCTCGGGTGGATGTTGATGATACGGTCCTCGTAGCGGAAGACGATCTTCGGGCCGAGGATCCGCATGTAGCGCGCAAGGACGATGAGGTCGACGTCGTGTTCGGTCAGGATGTCGAGCATCCGGTCCTCGTCGGGCGACCCCTTGCCGTCGCCGACGTCGTAGAACGGAACGTCGTGGGCTTCGGCGAGTTCGCGGAGCGTCCCGCGGTTGCTGATGATCGCCGAGATCTCGACGTCGAGTTCGCCCGACGCTTGGGCCTCCAGAAGGGCCTCCAAACAGTGGGACTCCTTGGTGACACAGACGGCGATCCGCCGGGTCTCCCGATCGCTGGGGAACCGGACCTGAATCTCGACGCCGAGTTCGCGGCCCAGCTCGGAGAGGGCCTCCCGGAGTTCGTCCGGGTCGGTCTCCATCTCACTGGTGTCGACACGCATCGACATCCGGAACAGGCCGTCGCGGACCGCCTGATCGAGGTCTTCGATGTTGATTCCGCGCTCGAACAACAGCGTCGTGACTCTCGCGATGAGTCCGGTCTTGTCGCCTCCGATAACCGTGATTTCGGTGAGTTCGGTCGTCATACCGACACCTCCGGGCCGCTGTCGAGTGCGGTCATTACCGGGCGATAGCTACCCGCAGTCAAAAACGTGTCCATCCCGCGAGTGTCAGCCGGTCGTGAGAGATGTCCACGAACGTGGCCAAACGAGCGGTTCCAAAAGAGCTTTTGACCACGCTCGCCCAGCCTCAGCTATGACTGCCTACACCGCGACCGTCACCGTGCGGCTGAAACACGGCGTCCTCGACCCCGAAGCCGAGACCACGAAACGGGCGCTCGAACGACTCGGGTTCGATCTCTCGGCGCTCCGGTCGGCAGATCGTTACGAGGTCGACCTCGATGCCGAGAATGCCGACGAAGCCGCCGAGCGCGCCGAGTCGATGGCCGAACGCCTGCTGGCCAATCCCACGATTCACGACTACGAGGTTTCGGTTGTGGAGGCCGACGACGCCCAATGACGGTCGCCGTCATCCAGTTCGGCGGCTCGAACTGCGACCGGGATGCAGTACGGGCGCTGAACTATCTCGATATCGAGGCCGAACGCGTCTGGCACGAGGACGGCCTCCCCGAAGAGACGACGGGCATCATGCTTCCCGGCGGCTTCTCCTACGGCGACTACCTCCGGGCCGGGGCGATGGCTGCCCGCTCGCCGATCATGGCCGAGGTTCGGGAGGCTGCCGACGACGGCATTCCCGTCCTCGGCGTCTGCAACGGTGCACAGGTGGGCTCGGAGTCGGGATTGACCGACGGCGCGTTTACGACCAACGAGAGCGCCCGTTTCCAGTGTGAACACGTCTTCCTGCGGGTCGAGAACGCCGACACGCCGTGGACTCAGGCGTTCGACGAGGGCGACGTCATCGAAATCCCCATCGCCCACGGCGAGGGCCGCTTCGAGATCACCGACGAACGCTACGACGAACTCGAAGCCAACGACCGGATCCTGTTTCGGTACTGCGATGCCGACGGGAACCTCACCGACGAGGCCAACCCCAACGGCTCGACCGGCAACGTTGCGGGCATCCTCGGCGACAACGAGTCGGTGGCGGTGTTGATGCCACATCCCGAACGGTCGACGCTACCGGATGTCGGCGGCACCGACGGGGCCGACATTTTGACCGGGTTTCGTCCGTAGAACGCCCGTGAGTCTACGTGGTGTATTGGCTCTTGGCCCGGTACCAATAATTAGATCTACGCGATCACAGTTACCTTTTCTCAGAGTGTAGTTCGGAAATCTCACTGCTGGTAAGCGCTCGTGAAAAGATGCGGAACTCGTCTTGTGCGCCATCAAGATCGTAATCGCTTGCCGCTGTTCCAGTTCCCATTCGTAGCTCCGATGATGGATTGATACTACCGGAAACGGAACTCACGTCTGCCGTCGTGAGTTTCTCTCCATCGACGTAAAGCGACACCGTTTGATCGCCTCGGTCGACGACCGCGGCGACGTGTACCCATTGATTCATCGGCACAGATCCGGATCGCACATCCCTGGCGTCGGAGGTATCCCCGAATTTCAGACCAAGTTTATCGTTTGAGTCCATGAAAAAAATATAGCCATCTTCGTACGCGTCCCGTTTGGAAACGAACGACTGTATGTTACCTGTTGGGCTATCGATATTGACCCACCCAGTGATGGAGAAGCTCTCGTCGGCCTCAAAATTGAGCGATTCATCGTCCGGGACGGCAACGTATGAATCTCTGTCGTGTGAGAGTGCCGTGTTTCGGATACCTGTGATGTAAGTCGCTGGTCCAGTTATTGTCCCCTCGTTTGGGCCGATGCCGTCCGGAACTGTCGGTGACCGCTCCGACTCATCGAACGACCACAACGAGATACCCAAACAACTGGCCTTGACATCGTCGGCATACTCGTCGACGTTCTCCGGATCAAATTCGATTCGCTCGTCACACCCGCCAGCCGTAGCCGAAGTTTCGCCGAGTTTGTCAGTGTAGCCGAGAGAAGTCGCACCGATTACCGCCGCAAGAATCACAACAATCGCTACTGCGAGAACCGTCCCGACCACGGGAGTGACGGCTTGAGCGTCGCCACGAAACGTGTTCGACCGTCGCCCGCTATCATTATTCATACGGAACGTACTGACCAGTAAAGTGATATAGTTTTTTCATACGATCACCGTTGGTAGACTGTTTTATACAACAAACTACTGGCAAGTAGACAACCAACCGAGATTAGTAAGGCAAACACCACACCGTTCGTGTCAACGCCGTCGTCACCGCGCCAGTGGCATCGCGTAGCTGGTCTCTTCGTGGATCACGAGGTCCCACGTCCGCTCGCAGTCGCAACTCACCTGTTCGAAGACGCTCTCGTCCTGTCGCAGATCGAAGTCCTTGATCGCCTTCTGGACTCGGTCGTCGCACTCCCCGCAGTTATGGGCCCCCCGGTCCGACCCGTGGCCCACCGGATCGGAGACAACGATGGCTTCGACGTCGGCGGTCCGCTCTAAGACGTCGGCGACCGACCAGAGCCACGGCGGGCGATACCCACCCTCGCGGAAGAGTTCGTTGACCATCGTGTACTGCTGGACGTTACAGGGGTTCATCGACACCGTGTGACAGCCTTCGACAGCCGCACAGCGTCGGATCGACTCGATCATGTCGTCGCGAGCTTCGCGCTCCGAGAGGAACGGCGGCTTCATCAGCAGATAGGCCTTGACACCCGCGCCAGCCTCCTTGGCGGTCGCACAAGCGTCCTCGAAGTCCGCGAAGTCGAAGTACTTGTTCACGCAGTCGTGGCGGATGCGGTCGGTCGCCGTCTCTAAGCCGACCGCGACGTCGACAGCGAGTCCGTGGTCGGTGAAATCCGTGAGTTTCTCGTGGTCGACGAAGTCAGGCAAGGATTCGAGGACGATCCGCTCGCGGTCGCCGAACGTCTCGGCGATGGCCCGCCGCGTCTCGGCCGGGACTTCACGCTCGTCGAGGAAGCTCCCGGAGGTGTAGATCTTGATGAGGTCGGCCGGCTCGTCGGTGTTGGCCGCCTCGTGGTCGAGACAGGCATCGATCTGGTCCATCAGCGCCTCGTGTTCGACGGTGCCGCCCTCGACGCTCTCGGCGACGTAGCCACACATCGTACAGCCACCGGCCCGTGCCCACCGACAGCCGCCGGTGTTGAGGATGATCGTCAGCGACTCGTAGACGCCGTCGGGCGTGTTGTCCTCGTCGACCCAGACGCGCGTGGGCTCGTGTGGGTCGTACTGTTTCTCCTTGAGGCCGCGGATCTCCCGCATCACCGTGTTGTGGGCGTCCATCCCACGGCCCTCCTCGTAGACTTCCGGGCTCGGCTTACTCATTGGCGGGCCTACTCGCCAGCGGGGTAAAACCGCATCGCACCCCGAAGGGGTCGACGACCGGGTCGACCGTTCCCCGAACAGGCATTTACCCCGCGAGCCGGTAGATCAACCATGGGCGAACGCGGTATCTCGCCGGTCGTCGGCGTCGTGCTGATGGTCGCGATCACGTTGCTGCTCGCGTCGGTGTTCACGGTGCTGGCTGGCGGGTTCGCCGGCTTCGGGAGCGAAAAAGAGCAGATCAACGACCTGTTGGGGACGAACCCGTGGGAGAACTCCTCGAACGAGGCGCTCGTGCCTGCCAATGCGCCGGGGGAGCCACCTCGCACCAGCGGCGAGGACATCCTCGAGTTCCGTATCGAGAACACCGGCACCGAGCAGGTGACCGTCGACGCGTTCGCGGTCGACGCCAGCGGAATCGAGTCGGGGATGACCGTCGACGACGCCAACGCCGACGAGTTCGAGATCCGCCGGACGAACCAACTCGGAGCCGCCAACCGGGCGGGAAGCCCCGACGCGTTCGACGCGACGGGCGTCCGCTACGAGTTGGTCGACGACAGTACCGACGGCGGGCAGGTCGCCGAGATCAACGCCGGCACCGACGACGCCGAGGTCGACATCCGGCGGTTCAGCCACGACGTCGGCGATTTCGTGATTTCGGACGACCCGTCGAGTCCCGATCTCACGGTCACGCTGGAACTCGCGTCGGGAGCCGAAGAACGGTTTTATTTCGAAACACGGTGAGCGAGGCCGGTAACCTGATCGGGACACTGTCGCGTCGGAGGGGTGAAGTGTGGTGGGAGGAGGGAAGCGTCAGCGGCGGTAGTACAGCTCATCGCCGACCACGCCGACCGTGGGCGTAATCACGGTCGGCCGTCCGGTGTGGTCGGTCGATAGCTGCGTGGTTGTGGTGGGACTGTCTGTGCCGATCGACCGTCCGAATCCGGTTCGACGCCGTCCGTCGAACGCCGGACCATCGATCGTAACACGTCTATCACCAACTGGGCCACCTCATTAACGATTATACCTTTGTCCATAGGCACACCTCATCCACTATGCCTATGTGTATAGATACCCGCGATGAGTGGCCTAATAGGCCGTGAGAACGGTCGGTCGTCGACCCAGTCAGTTGTAGACGGGGCGGTCCTGTTCGAAGAGGGCTTCGAGGAGTTTGCGCTCGCCGGCCCGGAGATGCTGGAGGAAGGTCGGGCCGGCGATCCCGAGCCGGTCGGCGATCGCCTCGCCGGTGTTGGTGCGGGGCCACGCGAAGAAGCCGGCGTGGTAGGCCGCCTGCAGCGTCTCGTGTTGGCGGTCGGTCAGCGCCTCTTCGAGCTGCTCGCGGAACCCCTGAGGGGTGTCGGCCGCCGTGTCGAGCTGGCGTTTCGCGCGGAGTTCGGCCCAGCCGAGCGCCGACTCGAAACGCTCGGCCAGCGCCCGGATGTCGGTCGACTTCGGGACGGTCATCGAGACGGTGCCGCGACCCTCGGTGGCGCTAAAGGCCGTCAGCGACACTCCCTGTTCGGCGATACAGTCGACGACCGGGCTCCCGTCGGTGGTGAGCGTGGCGACGAAGCAGCCCTCGCGTTCGACCAGTACGGTGGGGTCGTCGATCCCGGTCCGGTCGGCGTACGAGCGGAACGAGTCGGGGTCGGTCCCCTCGACGAGGACGAACTGTCGGAGGCGGCCGTCCGAGCGGGTGCTCAGACTCTCGATGGAGACGGTACAGTCGGCAGCCGCCGACAGCCGGATGAGGTGGTCGCTCTCACAGCCGATCTCGAAGACGACCTCGGTGTCGCTATCCCCGACCAGCGCGCGTCGCTGTTCGGCCGTCCGAAGCGCGTAGCCGATCGTCTCGCCAAGCTCGGCCAACACGTCCTGCTCGCGGTGGCCGACCGAGGTGTGGTCCGCCGAGTGGACGATCAACACGTCGTACAACACCTCGTTGTGGACGATCGGCACCAGCACCGAAGTGCCGGCGTCGACGGCCGAACCGGACGCGGAGCCGGGGATGGATTCGGGCCCAGTCGGTGCCTCGACGGCGACCTGCCGGTGATCGATGACCGTTTCGAGCGTCTCGGCGCTGTAGCGATCGGCCAGCGAAACCGCCGAGCCGACAGTCACCGCCGCCCCCAGCCCGGATTTGGCCCGCGGGGTTACCCGATCGGTCTCCAGATCGTACTCGCCGATCCACGCGTAGGTGTACCGATCGTCGCCGACCAGCCGCTCGCAGACCAGCCGCTCGATCTCCCGCTGGGACCGGACGCTTGTGATCGCACGGTTGACAGAACGGATCACCTCGTTGGTCTGTCGCAGCGAGGCCAACTCGGTGCGCTGGCGTTCGAGCTCGCGTTTCCGTTCGTCGAGCAGGGCGGCCTGTTCGAGCCGGGTCAAGGCGCTTTCGGCATTGGTCGCCACGATCAGAATCGCATCCCGGAGATAGTCGACGTCGGTGTCGGCTTCGGCGGTCCGGCCGACCAACACGCCGTGGCTCCCCAGCGGGACCCAGCAGCTGGCGGTGTCGATGGCCTCGACGGCACCCGACTCGGCGACCACGGGCTCGTCGCTGTCGACCGCGGCCGCCAGCGGCTCGGCGGTCGGCAGCTCGCTCCGGAGGCTCGCATCCAGCCCGCTGTGAGCGACGACCGACCACCCCTCGGGGGTGTCCTCGACGACCGCGGCGTCCTCGAACCCCAGCGTCTCACAGGTCAGATCGACGGCGGCCTCGTAGACCGCCGTCGGCGAAGTCGCCCGGATGAACCGGTTGGCGTCGGTCGCCAGCGCCCGGTTGGTCTTCTCGCGGCGCATCTGCTCGACGGCGTTCCGAACCCGGTTGGCCAGCAGGTCCGGCTGGGCGATCGCCGTCGACTTCTCCATATACTCGGTCGCGCCCTTCTGGAGGGCCTCGCTGGCGATCTCGCCGCCGCCGTGGCCCGTCAACAGCAGGATCGGGAGATCGGGCTGCTGGTTGGAGACCTCCGTCAGCAGCTCGATCCCGTCCATCGAGGGCATCCGGTAGTCGGTAATCAGACAGTCGAGATCGTCGTGGAGCTGTTCTGTCACCGTGCGGGGCCGTGATTCGGTCTCGAACCGGAGCTCCGAGACCGCCTCACACCGGTTGGGGATCACGTCCAGTGACTGGGGGTCGTCGTCGACGTAGAGCACCCGGATAGACCGAGACATGACCGCCCGTTCGACGCCGACGCTACTGAACGTTCTGTTTTATTTATAAAGCGCGTAACCGACAAGTTAGGTGTCGACTACTGGAGAAACCGGTCACTAACGTCCGCGTCGGGGACCATACACTGGTCCTTCTTGCCGAACCAGTCGTAGCGGTGGTCGGCAACGAAGTCGTAGATCCGATCCCGAAGCGGCCGCGGAAGCAGCCGCCCCAGCGACAGCAGTCGGTAGATCCCGCCGAGCCGTTCGCCGATCCGGATCGCCGCGTCGGATTTTATGTAGGCGTGGCCGTCGTCGACGAATACGACGGTTTCGAGCTCGTCGGTCGACAGCCCTGTGGCTTCCCGAACCGTCTTGCCGAGGTCGGACTGCAGCGGCGCAAACCGGAGCGTGCCCGCCGGATCTCGGGGGATGAGGAACTGAATCGACCCGTCACAGAGGTTACAGACCCCGTCGAACAGCAGGATCGGATGCTCGTCGCTCTCGGCGAGTGCGTCCTCAGTGGTCGTCATCGGTAGCTCCTCCCATTGGCGGTCAGTGGTCCGTATTGGGGCGGCAGTTACAAATGTCTGTCCGGTCGGCGCGCTGCCCCGCCGTATCCGCGGCGATACTTCAGTAGAAGCCGTGTAACAAAGTAGTCGACCGGCTACCGCTCCCTGACGTGTCGTACCGTACTGGCGACGCCGCGTGTCGACTCGGCCATCTCGGGACCGCTCATCTCGGCGCGCCCGATGCCGAAGGCCTTGGGCCCTCGGATCACGACCTCGTCGCCCGGTCGGATCGACTCGCTGGCGTCGACGACGCCCGGCGCGAGCACGCTGCCGTGGGGGACAAAGCCGTCGATTTCGACGACCTTCGTGGGCGCATGGCTGTCGACCCACCGATCGGCCCCGTTCAGCGTCATCGCCAACATCCCGTACTGGGGGACCATCGTCGCCAACTGCTCGCCGTCGCCGTCCCGGACCTGCAGTTTTGGATACCGGCCGGTCGTCCGAATCTCGATGTCGCCGAACAGCGCGTCGCCCGCGTCGGGCCCGAACTGGTAGTCGGCGATAGCTTTGACCGTGTTGTGCTGGCGCTCGCGTTTGCCGTATTTGAGTTCGCCCTCCAGCGCCGCCGCGAGGTTGCCCAGCGAGTCGGTGTCGGTCGGGTGGTCCTCAACCGTGTACTCGAAGTCGAGTGCGGAGTCCGCGTCGACGCGCTCAACGATGTCGCGGTAGCCATGCTCCGGCACGTGGGCGATCACCCGCGAGTAGTCGTTGCGGTCGAGGTAGCGCCGCAGGACGGCCGCGACGAACTCCTTTTCGTCCTCGGACCAGCGACCAGTGACGACCGAATCGTAGTGTTGGGCCGGGTAGGTCAACTCGAGTTCCTGCGGGACGACGCCGATCGGCGAGGTCATCGAGACGGTGTGGCCCCGGTAGGCGATCACGTCGTGGAACTGGCCGTGGCTCTGGGAGTCGCTGTAGGGTTTGCGGGCCGAACAGGGGACGAGCACCAGCGGGTTGTCGAACCGGTTGCGGTAGCGACTCGTGACGCGGTCGGCAAAGCGCTGGATCTCGACCCGTCGCAGCGAATCGCTGGTCGCGGCGGCGAGTTCGTTGTTCCGAACGACGGGGGTTCGGGTTTCGAGATAGCTGTACTGGCTGTCGAACTCACGAAACGCGGCGGTCAGCCAGTTGTCGTGGCGGGCCTGTCCCTCGATGTAGTCGCGGAGTCGACCGGCCCGGATGCGCTCGCGGACCCGCCGGAGTTCCGCCCGCAGGGCCGCGACGTTGTGATCGATACAGTCCTCACGAGTGAACTCCTCGCGGGGCTGCTGGCAGGCCGAACACGCACACGGCAGTTCGTCGAGGTCTTCCAGAAAGGCCTCGTCGTCGCTGGTCAGATACTTGCCCTGACTGCCTTTCACCTTGGCCAGTTTGGCGTCGACCCCGTCGACGCCGGCGTACACCAGTGTGGCGACGTTGAGCGGGGTGGCGACCCCCGAGAGGACGAGGGCGGTGTCGGCTGGGAGGGCCTGTTTAACGCGGATTACGGCGTATTTAAGCCCCTCGCCGTGGCCGACGAATCCCGACGCGTCACTGAGAATGTAGGCGTCGACGCCGAGATCGTCGGGGGACCGGGAGGAGACGACGGCCGCCGCGGGGAACTCGGCATCGACGGCCTCGGTGGCGAAGGCCTCTCGGACCTCCTCGCGCGTGCCGGCGGGCAGCGAGCGGTGTGGGAGGACGGTAAGCTGGTCTGTATCACCCTCGGGCAGTGGCTGGTCGGCGGTCCACAGACTCCCGCCGTCGACCAGCACGTCGTCGAGCAGCGCCGGGGTGACCAGCGGCTCGTCGAGCCGGAGTTCGCCGAGCCGGGCCGCACCGTCCCGGTTCAGCACCTCGAAATACTCTGTCATACCTGTGCTGGGCAGGCGAGGGTCAACTATCTTGCTTTTCGTCGACCCCGAGGTTTTTCGAGCTACCGCGCGAGACCAGCGTATGGAACCGACTGGCGCGTGGGACCGCGAGCGAACCGAAGCGTTTCTCGAAGGCCGAACGATCCCCGTCCGGCTCGCCTGTCATACCCGAGCCGATACGCTGTGGATGCTCTCGCTGTGGTACCTGTATCGGGACGGCGCGCTGTGGTGTGCCACCAGCGCCAGCGCTGATGTCGTCGACTACCTCGCGGGCGACAACCGGGTAGCCTTCGAGATCTCGACCAACGAGCCACCGTACAAGGGCGTTCGCGGGAACGGCACCGCGAGCGTCGACGCCGACACCGACAAGGATCTGTTACGGGAGCTACTGGAGCGCTATCTCGGCGGCACCGACTCGCCGCTGGCCGAGCAGTTGCTCTCGCCGGACCGCGAGGAGGTCCGGATCCGAATCGATCCCGCCCGCATTTACACATGGGATTTCAGCGAGCGGATGACCGGCGTCCGAAAGTAGGCGGTGGCTACTCCGGACCGCGCTGCTGGATGGCACGCAGCGATTCGACGGTCACCCGATCCGGGACTCGCTTTCTGGCGTCGGCGTGCCACTCGTCGATAGCGAGGGTGAACTCGGTGTCGGGGTTCGCCTCGACGAGCGCGCGGACGCCATCGGCTGCGGCGAGCTGTCCGGCACGATCCGGCTGCTCGGGGACCGCCGCGGTAAAGGGGTAGCTGTCGGCGAGTTCCCGCGGGAACGGCCCGAACGGCGGCAACACCCGCCATGCGGCGTCGTACTCGTCGCCGTCGGGCGCGCCAGCCTCGGTGAGGAGCAGTGACTCGGGCGTCGACAGCCGGTCGAGCCGCTCGTGATGCCGCAGGACTTCGGGGCGGCGCGCGCTCTCCGGCGAGGTATAGAAGAAAGTGCCCTTCGAGATCGGGTCCTCGCGTTCGAGTTGGGCGGCGTGATCCAAGAGGGCCCGATAGCCGTCGTACATCGCGGGATGGCCGCGGGCCCGACGGTCGACCAACTCGAGGAGGGTGCCGCTCCGGATCGCCTGCTTGATCCGGCGGAGTTCCTCGAAGGTGACATGCAGGTTGTGTTCGGCGAGCAGCCGCTCGCGGGGCTCGTCGGCCTCCTCGCGGATCTCGGCGGGCGTGTGGGCCGCACAGATCGGACACGAGCAGGGGAAATAATCGAGGTCGTCGAGATGTCGGGTCCCCGAGACGGTGAGATAGCGGTCGTCGCGGGCATACAGTGCGTACGCGGCCGAATCGAACAGATCACAGCCGAGCGCGACGGCGAGCGCGAGCATCATCGGGTGGCCCGCGCCGAACAGATGGACCGGACAGTCCGTCGACAGGCCGCGTTTGGCTGCCGCGACCGCCTCGACGAGGTCGGCATACCGGTAGTTGTTCATCATCGGCACCACGGCACCGATGGGGAACACGTCGAGATCGGTGCCGGCGGCGTGTCGACCCGCCTGCTCGCGCAGGTCGGGGTAGGTCGCACCCTGGACCGGGGCGGAGACGAGCATCTCGCCGACGTCGATTGCCTCGGCGTCGGCCAGCGCCTGCTCGGTGACCGCCAGATCGGACTCGGCCTGCTCGCGGCTCACGTCGGGCGGCGTCGGGATGTCGACCGGCGTGCCGATGTCGGAGCCGATCTCGTGTTGGAACCGGAGGATCTCGTCGGTCGTCACGTCGATCTCGCCGTACTCGGCGAGCTGGAACGATCCCGAATCGGTCATGATCGCCCCATCGAACCCCAACATGTCGTGGAGCCCCTCGTCGAGAGCCCGCTCGCGAAGCCCCTCGGTTCGGCGGATGATGTAGGAGTTCGTGATCAGGGCCTCGACGTCGAACTCGGATTCGAGCCGCGAGGGTTCGATCGTCAGGGTGTTGGGGTTGATCACCGGGAGCAACGCCGGAGTTTCGACGGTACGGCCCGCCCGTGGAACCTCCAGCCGGCCGATCCGGCCGGCGCCGTCGGCGTCCCGGATCTCGAAGTGGTCGCGCATACGCCGTCTTCCCGGAGTGGCGCGGTAAGGATTGCGTTCGGCTACCGCTGGGTGAGTTCGTAGTAGCTCACCGCCAGAGCCGCCCGACCGTCGTCCAACTCGTCGTCGACCACACTGGCGAGGTAGTCGTCGTAGTCGGCAACGTCGACCCGAATAGATTCGTTGTCGTCGAGGTTCTGCTCGGCAGTAGGGGTGCAGTCGTGGGCGGCGAAGTGGTGGTGGACGGAGTTGGCGATCCCGTTGGAGGGTTCGGTCGACAGCAGGTGTTCGAGACTCCCGGCCTCGTAGCCGGTCTCCTCGTGGAGTTCCCGTCGGGCGGCATCGAAAAGATCCTCGCTTTCCTCGACCGAACCCGCCGGTAGGCCGCGGTTAACTCCGCCGACGGCCTGTCGCCACTCCTCGATGACGACCACGTCGCCGTCCGGTGTGAGGGGGAGAATAACCACCGCCGGCGACTCGTCGACGTGGTGGTAGTCGGTGACGGTGCCGTCGGGGAGTCGGACCGCATCGCGGCGAACATCGAAGCCCGGACAGCTGTAGTCGATCTCCGATGCCATCGTCTCCCACGCAAGGGGGTCGTCAGTCATACCGACATCTCCAGTGGCGACGGCTAAATATCACCGGTCCGTGATCGCGTGCGTCGACCGGTCGGTTCGGGGGCGACACACGGCTCACGACCGCGAAAACAGCGAACGGAGAACGGAGAACGCGCCGTTATCTAAACCCCATTGCCTCGATCTGCTCCTGATAGCGGTTGCGGATCGTCACCTCGGTCACCTGTGCGACGTCGGCGACCTCGCGTTGGGTCTTCTTCTCGTTGCAGAGCAGCGAGGCCGCGTAGATCGCCGCCGCGGCGAAGCCGGTCGGCGACTTCCCGGAGAGCAGTCCCTGTTCGGCCGAGACGTCGATGATCTCGGTGGCTTTGGCCTGTACCTCCTCGCTGAGGCCGAGCGACGAGGCGAACCGCGGCACGAACTGTTTGGGGTCGACCGGCCGAAGTTCGAGGCCGAGTTCCTGAGAGATGTACCGATACGTCCGGCCGATCTCCTTCTGTGGAACCCGCGATACCTCCGCGACCTCGTCGAGGCTCCGCGGGATGCCTTCCTGTCGACAGGCCGCATACAGCGCCGCCGTAGCGACGCCCTCGATCGAGCGCCCCCGGATCAGGTCCTCGTTGAGCGCCCGCCGATAAATGACTGAGGCGACCTCCCGGACCGACCGGGGGACGCCCAGCGCCGAGGCCATCCGGTCGATCTCGCTGAGTGCGAACTGGAGGTTGCGCTCGCCGGCGTCCTTCGTGCGGATGCGCTCCTGCCACTTCCGAAGGCGATGCATTTGGCTCCGCTTTTCGGATGACAGCGACCGACCATAGGCGTCTTTGTCCTTCCAGTCGATAGTCGTCGTCAGCCCCCGGTCGTGCATCGTCTCGGTGATCGGTGCGCCGACACGGGACTTGTTCTGGCGTTCGGAGTGGTTGAACGCCCGCCACTCCGGACCGCGGTCGATCTGTCGCTCGTCGAGCACCAGCCCACAGTCGTCACACACCAACTCACCCTGATCGGCGTCGGTGACGATCTCGTCCGAACCGCACTCGGGACACTCTAGGGTCTCGTCCGACTGCTGTTCCGATTCTCGCTCCTGTTGGCGCTGCCTGCTCGGACGTTCCATTATAAGGTTTGTGGTTCGGCCTTCATTTAAAAGTTTTTGAAACAAAACAGACTTGTTACTCAATGTTAACTTTTGATGTTCGGCAAAAAACCGTGCTTAGAGCACCTTCTAACGCCGATTTCGGCACTTGATTGGTAGCAGTCGACCGGCGTCGGCGACCAGTATGGAGTCGAACGGCCGACAGGTCCGTCGGCACTGATACCGCGGTAGTATACGTGGGGAAACCCCCGGCGGAGTGGCTGCAACACTTTTGACTCGGGGGCCGGTAGGAGGGGTATGAACGCCGGACGCACGACCGGCCAGCGGTGGCCGGTCGGGGGGTGGTGAGATGCCGAGCAAGCGTGAACTCGAAGGCCAACTGGCGGTGGTCGCGGGGTTCGAGAACCCACGGGCATCGCTCGAACAGTACCCAACCCCGCCGGGGCTGGCGGCCCACGTGATCCATCTGGCCGACCTGCAGGGAGACATCGAGGGGCGGACGATCGTCGACCTCGGGGCCGGAACGGGGATGTTCGCTCTCGGGGCGGCCCTCCGGGGCCCCCAGCGGGTGGTCGGCGTCGAGATCGACGGCGAACCGCTCCGAACGGCCGTCGAGAACCGCCGCCGGGTGGGAACCACCACACCCGTTCACTGGATCCAAGCCGACGCCACCCGGCCACCGCTCTCGCTGACCGAACCGTCGACGGTCGTGATGAACCCCCCGTTTGGCGCCCAGAACGGGCAGTCCGGCGCCGACAAGAGGTTCCTGCGGACGGCCGCCGAGATCGCCGACGTCTCTTACTCGGTCCACAACGCCGGTAGCGAGGCGTTCATCGATGCCTTCGCCGCCGACAACGGCGGCGAGGTGACACACGCCTTCGCCGCTGGCTTCGAGATGCCCCGGCAGTTCGACCACCACACCGACGACCGCCGCGACGTCGACACCGAGGTCTACCGGATCGAGTGGCAGTAACCCGCCGAACTCCGGTCGACTCGTCGAGCCGATCGCCGAAGGATCGAGTTCCGAAATGGGTATCCGAACCGCCCAAACGTACGGATATTCTCCCAACTAGTTCGTGGATTGGCAACCGTTTCACGAGTACCGATAGTGTTTTTGTAGTTTGTATTAGGATGAAAACACGATGAGCGGACAGGACGCGACAGCCGAGCGGGATCGAGCAGCCCTCACCAGCCCACCGGCCGCACTCCCGGCAGCGCTGGAGACGGCCGACATGGGAATGTTTGTGCTCGATTCCACGTTCACCGTTCGGTGGATCAACGAGACGGCGGCGACCTACTTCGGGCTCGATCGGGAGGCAGTAGTCGGCCGGGACAAACGGGAGTTGATCGAGTCGACGATCCGGTCGATCTTCGAGCGTCCCGAGCGGTTCGCCGAGACGGTTCTCGACACCTACACGGACAACACGTACGTCGAGGAGTTCGAATGCCACGTGCTACCCGGCGAGGAGCGGGCCGAACGCTGGCTGCTCCACCGGAGCAAACCGATCCGGTCGGGGGCACTCGCCGGCGGTCGGATCGAGCACTACACCGACATCACCGAACTCAAGACCTCCCAGCGCCGGCTCGAAGCCCAGCGGGACGACCTCGAAGTGCTCAATCAGGTCGTCCGCCACGACATCCGCAACGACCTCCAGCTGGTGAGCGCCTACGCCGACATGCTCGAATCCCACGTCGACGCGGCGGGGGAGGCCCACCGCGAGCGGATCGCCGACAGCGCCGCCAACGCGATCGAACTCACCGAGAGCGCCCGCGATCTGGCCGAAGTGATGCTCAGCCGGCAGGCCGAGACCACGCCGATCGCCGTCCGGGAAGTGCTCGACACCCAAATCGCGGAGGTCAGCGAGCTCAACCCCGCGGCGACGGTCCGAACCGAGGGACTGGTGCCCGAACGCGAGGTGCAAGCCAACGCGCTGTTGGGCTCGGTGATCCGGAACCTGCTTTCCAACGCGATCCAGCACAACCGGGACGGGGAGCCGACAGTCACCGTTTCGGTGACCGACGACGAGGAGACGGTCACGATCCGGGTCGCCGACGACGGTCCCGGGATCCCCGACCGACGGAAACAACAGCTGTTCGGCAAGGGACAGAAAGGCCTCGACAGCACCGGCACCGGCATCGGGTTGTATCTGGTCGAGACGCTCGTCGACGGCTACGGCGGCGAGGTCTGGATCGAAGACCAGGCGGACCAGGCCGGCTCGCCGGCCGAGGCCAGCGGAGCCGTCTTCGTCGTCGAGCTCCCGGTGGCCGGCTGATCGACATCCGGCGGTCGACAGGCAAGTGGTCGACGCCAACTGCTTGGCAGACGGATGTGAACTTGTTTTATATCGTACACATAGAGATGCCAGTACGGCCCCCTGTGAGAATATATCCCAATAGAAGATACAAAAATCAGACTCGCGAACCCCATCTTTCAATGTTTGTCTCCGAACATTTATTTGATATCACGAAAATCACGAAGACGTCAATATGAATTTGCCGGACAGGATCTTCGCAGTCGGTGGGGCTGGGAAGGCGATTACCTACGAGTTGCTGCGAGCAACGTGGGTACAGGAGGCAGTGCTGCGCCCCCGGCCGAACCCGCGGACACTGACGGTGACGATCATCGATACGGCCGAAGAGGAGGAGAACCGTGATCTGGAACGGATCTCGGAGATCGAAGCCGAGATACAGGAGACGAAAAACCGGCTGCGAGAGGAACACTCCGGCCGGCCTGGCGAGATCGACATCACCTATCTTCCGCTGACAAAGAACATCCAGCTCCACGATCAGAACGACCTGATCGGCGAGTCGACGGTCCCCCGGATCGCCTCCGGCGTCGGGATGGAGGAGGAAAACTGGTGGCTCAAGCCGGAGTTCATCAACGAGAACCTGAACTTCGCTACGGGTGTCGTCCGCAAACGCGGGCTGGGAAAGGGGCTGTACTACAAGGCCTACGCCGAGGACGACGACGTCCGGACCTCGATCGACCTTCCCCGACGTGGCAAAGTCGCGGTCATCGCCGGCCTCGGTGGAGGGACCGGTTCGGGCGTGTTCATCGATCTGGTGAAGGACCTCAAACAGACCCAGCGGACCGCCGAAATAACGCTGTTCGGGGTGCTCCCGAACGACGACGAGGGCGAGGCCGAGAACGCAAACGCGCACGCGACACTCTCGGAGCTTGAGCATCTGAGCCTCAACGGCGAGGATCTGTTCAAAGACCGGGTGCTGATCCCGATCGATCCGACCGGCTTCGGCGGCAAGAAAGCCAACATCCTCCAGAGTTCCGACGCGTTGATCGAGTTCGACCGGGCGGCGATCTACCTCATCGCCTCCTACTACAACATGATGGATATGGAGGACCCCTTCGCCGATACGCCGTCGTTCGCGCCGTTCATCATCGGCGTGCCGCAGGTCGTCCGGTACAACGTCGACGCGATACAGGAGGCCAAATCCGTCATCAGGGAACTGCTCACCGCCGAACAGGACGCCCTCGAAGCCGAGGAGAAGATCTACACCGAAGTCGACCGGTTCCTCACGAAGGCCTGGAGTCCCGACGGTCCCGAAGGCGAACTCCACGACTCGGATCTGAGCGACATCGAGAACCGCCTCAACGAGATCGAATCGCTGCTGAACTTCGATCTGTTCTCCGAACTCGACTACGAGTCAGTCTCGATCTACCGGGATATCATTTCGCAGGCCAAAGCCGAATCCGAGGAGATCGTCGAGCAGATCGAAGTGATCGGCGGCTCGATCCGTGCGGGCACCGCACAGATCGGCGACGACGCCGAACAGTTCGTCGACAGCACGGACAAACAGCTCGCCAACGTCATCCAAGACGAACTCAGGCGGCTCACCCACCGGCACACCCTGCTCGTCCGGCTGCGCGGCATCGACAACACCCACATCGAGAGCACCGTCAGCTACCTGCTCGGATTAGAGGACGAGGGTGTCAGCGCGGGGGTCCGCCTCAACCAGATCGAGGCGCGGCTCGACGAGGCCGAAGAGCGGAAACAGCACCTCGAATCGGAGCTCGAAGAGGTTTCGGCGGAGCTCGAAGAGCGGCGGCGGGAGCAACAAGACGAGATCGATCGGCGCGTCGACGACTGGGAGCGGTCGGTGCGGACCGCCTACGAGGAGTACACCGAGTGTCAGTCGATCCCGGTCGACGGGATCAGCGGCGATCTGGAGGTGGCCCTCGAAACGTTCGCCCGGGAGGTCGAGAACGCAGAGACCCAACAGCAACTCGAAGCGGTAAACGAGGCACAGGTCCGGGAGGCACTCGGAGAGCTCACCGCGGAGTTCGACCGGATCGGGATCAGCGTCAGCGACATCGAGCGGGACATCAACTCGTCGCTGGCGAACCTCAAGGACGCCAAGGAATCGTTCCTCACGATGAACGAGGAGGGCGGCACGATCGAGCGGCTCACCCCGTGGGAGACCTCCGCCGAGGAGGACCGCGAAAAGGCCAAACAGAACTACCGGATGAAGCGGACCCAACTGGGCGATACGGGCGTCTTTTCGATCTCCCGGGCGGGAGACTCGCTGTCGGTTACCGTCGAGTTCGACACCCAGACGCTCGGCCGAACGCTCGACAAGGAGGCCGAACAGCGGCGGCGAACGATCCTCAACGAGACACGGAACGAACTCGAAGATCCGCCGGCAGCGGTCGTCGACGACATCGAGCGGCGGCTGGACAGCACAAACAGCCTCGAAGAGATCACCCGCGACATCGAGGATCTGATCGAGGACGAGGTGCTCGAAACCGACGACATCGAACAGCGGCGTGACGAACTGGAGGCGGATCTCAAAGGGACCGAACAGAAAGTCGACCGATTCGACCGGACGGTCGATCTCTTCGAGGAGGCAAACGCGCTCCGGGAAGCGTTCGACGACGCGAAGGAAGCCTACCGCGAGTCCCGAGAGGCCTACCGGAAGGATCGGGATTCGACGGCGATGTCGACCGAAAACGAGGAGTACAGCTACGTGAAGACGATGCAGCCGAACAACATCCTCCAGCTCCGCGCGGATTCGGATATCAGCGAGAGCAAGCTGTTCAACGACGAGGTCGAACGGCAGCGGCTCCGCGGCGCACTGGAGGAGCTCGCCAAGAACGCACAGAACCCCAAATATACGGGGATCCGCAAACGCCGGATCAGCAACGATCGGGCGCGCTACAACGACATGCAGATCGTCGTCGGCGTGATGAGCCGCGCGATGAGCCAGATCGGCGATGTCGCGGATCTGAAAGGCGTGTTTCAGGGAGCCTACAACCTCGGACCGGGAAGCGAAAACTTCGCGTCGTTCCCGGTTGAGGCCGGCAACAACTGGGATGTCGGGCTCGGCATTTTCATCGACGGCGTGTTCCTCGACAACCTGCGTGCGGAAGTCGAGGCCGACGGCTACCACGCCGGCTACAAGGCCCGCGAGCAGTCCGACGAGACGGAGATCCTCGTCCACCACACCTACGGGCTCGATCAGGGTCGGTACGTCCGTCGGAAGGACATCCTGAATATGGAGAATCCGAACGATGTCGAGTTCTATCTCCGCGACGAGATGACGATCAGGGACGAACTCCTCGACGAATATCAAGAGACCGTCGAATTCACCGATACCGACACGGAGGGAGCCGAGTAGTATGGGGATCGGAGAGTTCCTCGAAGAAAACGGCGAGAAGGTCAAACTCGGCGTCTACTTCCTCGTCGTGATAGGCGTCGGCGGGATGCTGTTTTCGACACTCGGCGAAGCCTGGCGGCGAGCCGAGCTCGCCAAACCGCTGATCCTCTCGCTGGATCCGCTCGTCGGAGTGAGCCTCGAACAGTTTGCAGCCGGGATGTTCGGACTGTATCTCGGGCTGCTGGCGCTGATGATCGCCGACCCGAAGAAACGCATACAGGGCGTGTTGCTCGGGTTCGGAACCGCAGCCGCACTGGTCGGTCTCCTGTCGGTCGGCCTGTTCATTCCGAACATCGACTTCGGCGCGAACATCGTCCTGATCGTCGGCGGGATCGTTGCGGGGACGATTCTCGGCGGGGGGCAGCAGCTGCTCGAAGTCAGAACCGCCGACGCACTCGAGTTCCGTCGGGCGGCATCCAGACTGTATTTCGTACTGACGGGCATCATCGTCGTCGGGATGATCGAATACCATGTCACGTTCCCACAGTTGCTGGCCGTCAGTGACGCTGGCGTGTCGGTTCAGAACGTGGGTGGCTCGCTGTCGTTCACGCAGAGTGGGATGTTCGTCAACGGGCTCATGTCAGTCGTGTTCGTGCTGACTCTCCGCGAATTCGTCCAGTACGATTCCTCCGAAACCTTCTTTGTTCTCGGCCCGCGGGCATCGGGGAAATCGCTGCTGCTGGTGGGGAAGTATCTGGCCGCCCTCGACGATGCAACCGACCGCAAGGCCGACACGCCGATGAACCCGAGCGGTGACCTCATGGAACTCGTGAGCTCCCTCGATGCGGTCGGCCAAGACGCCGGCTGGGAGATCCGGTCGACCGCGTCAGCCGACGTCAAAGATCTCAGATTTAACTTCACGAAAGGCCGGGTGTTCCCGAAAAACGTCGAGATCGAAAGTCTCGATTACGCGGGCGAGTACCTCGACGAGCTGCCGAACGCGCTGATGAGCGCCGATGACGAGATCGACAACTCGACGTTGCGATTGCTCGCACAGCGCGTTCGGGACGCCGAAACGCTGATACTCGTGATCGATATGGAACGCTACCATCGAAACGAGTCCCTCGGAATCGAACCGTACTTCGATATCCTCGACGAGGCCTCGGGAACAGACGTACTGCTGGTCGCCACGAAGTGCGACATCCTCGCCGAACAATTCCGTGACGAACGGGCGCTCGAAGCCCACCAGTACTTCGACGAGTTTCAGGAGTACGTCAACAAGAAACTCGTCGCCAACGACCAAACGGTCCGAACGCTCGTCCAGAACACGGCCGGCAACGAGATCCATCCCGTCTACTACCAGACGAAGGTCGACGACGCTGGCGATCGGGTGCCGATGCGGGACCCCAACGGGAACGTCATGACGATCGGCTTCGACGAACTACTCAAAAAAGTGGGGTAACCACGTATGTCAATACTCACAGTATACGATTCCGAAGGAAACGAATACTCACCAATTGCTGAGACGGCCGGACGGAGCGAGCGAATCAAGGACCTGAACCTCGCCAGCGTGCGGTTCGCTATCGAGCCACAGGAGCGGCGTGTAATCGGCTACTTCAGGGCCAAAGCGACCCAGACGGCACGCTCCGAGCAGTATTACGCCGAGTTTACTGCGCGAAACGGGAACGATTCGATCGGCGAGTTTACCGACGCACTCAGGACCAGACTCGACGAGTGGGGCTACATCCTCGACGAGTCGGCCGACGAGATGGCCGTGTTTCAGCGGCTGGAGGACCCGGGTCGAGCGTCGACGCCGGGAGCGAAAAACGACCTGACGATTCTGCAGGATCTCGCCACCAACAGACAACTCACGAACGTCGGCGTCGGCGGTCCGGACGCCGCAGTGGGGTTACTGTCGGAGCTGGCAGACAGTCACTCGGTGGCGATCACGAGCGCCGAGGCCACCAGCCTTTCGACGTTCGATGTGGCGGTCACCGTCGGACGGTACTCGGGTATCGAACCGCTCGGCGAGACCGAACGTCGGTGGGAACAAGCCAAACAGTCGCTCCGCGACCAACTGATCAGCGAGGAGATCGACAGCATCAAACAGTCGGTCCAGACGCTCAAACGCGACCACGGACTGTCGGCCGACGAGATTAAACGGAAGGTTCCTAGTCTCTCGTCGACCGGGTCGACGGGGCCATCTTCACGCGGGGCGCCCGCCTCAAAGGGCGAGCGTATTAAACGGACGCTGCTCTCGCCGAAGGTCGGGAAGTACATGTTTATCGGCGCGGTGGTGTTGCTCGTGTTGCTCGGCGGGTTCTACGGGGCGACAACGTTCGGACTGTTGGGTTCGGGCGGCGATGGCGCGACGATCGGCGGAACCGTGTATGCTGATGGAGAGCCGGCTGAGGGGGTGACTGTCGAACTCACCGGCGACCAACTTGAGAGTCCCGACGAAACGACCACGAGTGGACGCCTGTTCGGAGTTATCGGCAGCCCCGGCAAGTACGAGTTTACCGGCGTACCGCCGAACGGGACATACGACGTGACAGCGACCGTCGACGGCGACGAGTACGAAGAGACGGGGGTCGAACCCGGCGAACAACAGGTCAGCTTGGGGACGCCAAGCGAGTCCGATGAGTCAGGCGGAATGTTCTCCTTCCTACCATTTGTGGGAGGTTCGGATTCGGGAACCAACGAGACAGAAACGGGCGGTGACACCGCGTCGGGAAATGAAACCGGGGGTGAAGAAGGATCGGAGGCTGAATCCGATTCGCAAGCCCCCTCAGGAGATAATTCGACCGACGAGTCGGGCAGCGAGTTCACCGCACAGACGTTCAGCTTGCGCGGAACGGTCACCGACGCGAGTGGGTTGGAAGAAGATGGAGTAAACATACGTATCGAAAACGAATCACTGCTAGCCGATGAAGACGATGGACGAATACGGGTTACCTCCGGTGAACGAGGTGAATACCAAACGGAGCCGGTACTCCAGAACGGAACATATAAATTGGAAGCATCAGTTCCAGTGAGCGAATCGAATTCAGATCAAGATTACTCCGGGACCGTCGAAATCGCCGGAAATACCACTGAAGACATCCAGCTCGGGTAGTGCCGAAAACAACCATGGCAAAGTCGACCACGATCTACCGGTTCGCCCTCTATTCGATGGGCCTGCTGTCGGTGCTGACGTTACTAACGGTGCTACATCTATCCGGGTTTGTCTCGCTGTCGACACAAACCCTACGAGTCGTGCAGTTGGGTATGGCGTTCATGCTGTTCGTGTGGCTCCCGAGTATCGTGATTGCTGGTGGGACCCGACTGTACGAGTCGGCGGACTCGACAGCAGACGACGAGTCGGCGGTCGACAAACCGGACGCGACGGCCGAGGAGTTACGTGCCGACGCCGACGAGGCGGTCGACGCGGCCGTCGGGGCGAGACGCGACGGCAGAACCGAAACCGCGATCGAAGGGTACGCCGAGGCGCTGGAGCTGTACCACGCCGCAGCGGCCCAGTCGACCGGCGACACACGTGAGTCGATCGAGGAGACGATCGAGCAACTCCAGACCGACCGGGCAGCGCTCCAGTCGATGCAGGCAGCCCAGTCGTCGTTTCGGGAGGCACTGTCGACCGCCGAGAGGAGTTTTCAGCGGGCGGTCGCTGCCCACGCCGACGACGAGCGGACGCTCGCACGGATCCGCTACCGGCAGGCACGCACTCAGTTCGAGACCGCCCTTGAGGCGCTCGACGACAGCGAGACGCCACTGCTGGAGACGCCGGTCGACGTGCCGGTCGAGATCGAAACCACGCTGACAACAAGACGACTCGGTGCGGTGTCGGGACTCGACGCAGCGGCGGTACAGGCACTCGAAGCCGATGGGATCACGACCGTGGGTGATCTTGATGCTCGAACGGGCGCGGAGACGACACGACCGAAGGCGGTCGACCGGCTCGAAGCGGCGGGCACGGTCGACCCCGAAACCGCGACGAAGCTGACAGCACTCTCGTGGAGTCACGATGAAGACAGCTATGCGTTCACCGAGCGGGCCGAGATAACCGACCGACACCAGCGGTCGACGATCGGATTCGAAGCCAGCTAACGGTGAATAAATACACAAATAAATAATAAATATAGAATCTTTTTAAATCGCATACGAAATTATTTATAATAAACGTGCGAGGAGCTGATATGGATCGCAGTCGGAGGAAGACAGTCACTCGTCGGCAGGCCGTGCGCACGGCCATCGGAGTCGGGGCCGTCGCCACGGGGATCGCCGGTGGGAGCGAGACGGTCGCGGCCGCGCCCGGCGAGGAGCTATGGGAGTTCGAGACCCGCGGGACCGTCCAATCGTCACCGACCGTAGTCGGGAATTTCGTTTACGTTGGCAGCGACGATGGCAGCGTCTACGCCGTGAATACGGCGTCGGCAGGCCTCCGCTGGCGGTTCAGTACCCGTGGAACCGTCCGCTCGTCGCCGACGGTTGTCGACGGGCTGCTGTTCGTCGGCAGTGACGACAACGCGGTGTACGCCGTCGATACGGAATCGGGCGACGAACAGTGGAGCTTCGAGACCGACGGTGCGGTCGGCTCCTCGCCGACTGTCGTCGGCGGAACCGTGTTCGTCGGCAGCGACGACGGCAACCTGTATGCGATCGACGCGAGTTCGGGCACCGAACAGTGGAGCGTCGAGACCGACGGCGCGGTCGAGGGATCGCCGGTCGTCCACGACGGTACCGTGTTCGTCGGGAGTACCGATGGGAGCCTGTACGCCGTCGAGACGGAGTCGGGCGACGAACAGTGGAGCTTCGAGACCGAGGGAGCGATCCGGGCGTCGCCGACGGCAACCAACGGGCTCGTCTATTTCGGCAGCGATGACCGGAACGTCTACGCAGTCGACGCCAACTCGGGCAAAGAGGAGTGGAACTACGAGACGGTCGGCGGTCTATCGGCACCGACAGTTGGCGACGGTGGGTTCGTCAGGGAGACGCTGTTTATCGGCGACCGAACGGGGACGATCTACGCGTTGAACGCAGAACTGGGTGGGCTGCGGTGGTCGAAAGACGTGGGAGATGACATCCGAGCGGCCCCGACGCTCGTCTCCGGACGACTGTTTATCGGGAACAGTTCCCTCTACAGTCTGGACGCTAAAACCGGCGAAGAAAACTGGAGTACCGATCTGGATCCGACCTCGGCACCGACCGTCTGGAAGGGGACGCTTTTCGTCGGCGGCGGCCGGGAAAGCCTCTATGCGGTCGACGGGGGGACCACACAGTCGAGTCAGGGGTCACGAGTACTGACCGGCACATTGGGACATCACGGCGAGTGGGCCCACGCCGACCAGAGTATCGAGATCGATACCAGCGCGACGAACCAGATGGAACCCGAATCGGAGTCCGAGACGACGTCGAACGACGAGACAGATCCGGAACCAGTCGAGACAGAGACCGGCGACGAGCCGCCGTCGACTGACAGTAGTGACAGCGGGGAGGAACTCATCCAGATCGCCACACTCAGCAGTATTGGCCTGTTGGCAACGTTAGTGATCGGCGGCGGGGCCTATTGGAGGATGCGTGGCTCGGGGACGAACGACTACACCGAACCGGGGACCGATGTCGACTCCGAATCGAAGACGGATGAGTACCCCGAACCGGAGCCGGGCGATACCGACCAGTCGACCGAGACGGCGGCCGACGACACGCCGGTCGAGTCGGCCGACACGGACGATCCCGAGGCGTTGCGTGCGGATGCCGACGACCGGCTCGCCGAGGCGGTCGACGAACGCAACGCGGGCAATCTCGAAGGGGCCATCGAACAGTATACAGCGGCGATCGAACTGTACACCACCGCCGCGGAGACTGCCGACGAGGAGGCGACCGAAGAGATCGAGGAGACGGTCGCCCAAGCTCGCGAGGACCGGGCGGCCGCTGAGACGGCACTGGAAGCACAGGAATCGATCCGTGAATCGCTCCAGCTTGGCGAAGAGAGCCTCCAAAACGCGATCGTCGCACACGCACAGGGAGAGTACACCCTCTCGAAGATCCGCTACCGACAGGCCCGCGAGGAGTTCGACGCCGCGATCGAGGATGCGGAAGCCAGCGACGTCGACCCCTTCAGCGAGGCGATCGAGGTGCCGGTCGGCAGCGACAACAGCCTGCCGTCCGAGCGGCTCGCCGAACTGCTCGGCCTGTCGGACGGGACGGCCGAGGCACTGAGCGAGGCTGGCCTCGAAACTGTCGACGATCTCACGACAGAGGCGACCGGGTCCGACGACGAAACGGGTCGACTGGAAGTCACTGTCGTCACGGAACTACTCGAGGAGGGCACGATCGACGACGAACTGGCGGCCAAACTGACGGCGCTGTACTGGTGGCACAACGAGGAGACACACACCGTCACCGATCGGACGGCGGTCGAAGCGCGGTACGAACAGGCCGTGGCGGGCTACGAGGCGAGCCGATAGCAAAGCGGCTGATCACACGCCGGAACGCGACTGCCGCACGAACGGACCGTCAATCCGAGTCGTCGACCGCCAACTCCTCGGCCACCACGTCGGCGGCCAACAGCGCAGGGTCGACGGCCAGATCGGCCTGCCCCTTGGCGAACTCCGGCAGCGACTCGCGGCTGTAGACGACCGCCCGCACGTCGGGGTTGCGGTCCTTGGCGACCGAGATCCCCGTGGCTTCGGCCACGTCGGTCAGTACCAGCAGGTCGGCGTCGTCGATCCCGGCGTCGTCGAGCGTTGAGGCCGACACAGTGTCGGTGATCCGAGTGACAGAGAGCCCCTCGGCTTCGAGTGCGTCGACGAGCCCCTCGGGGTCGGAGCCGGCGACGATTGCGGTCTGGGCCATTACTCGTACTCGATGGTCGCCGGGGGTTTGTGCGTGACGTCGTAGACGACGCGGGCGACGGTCTCGTTTTCGCCGGTGATCCGGCTCTGGATACGCTGGAGGGTCTGCCAGTCGATCTCCTGGGCGCGGGCGGTCATTCCGTCGCGGCTCTCGACGGAGCGCACTGCGACGACCCAGCCGTGCACCCGGTTGTCACCCTTGACGCCGGTGGCCTTGCCGATCACGGCGGCGAAGGCCTGCCACGGCTCGTACTCCTCTAACTCCTCTTCGACGACGTGGCAGGACTCGCGGGCCACGTCGACCTTCTCGGGAGTGACTTCGCCGATGACGCGGACCGCGAGGCCGGGGCCGGGGAACGGCATGCGCTCGGAGATGATCTCCTCTAATTCGAGTTCGCGGGCGACCTCCCGGACCTCGTCCTTGTAGAGATCCCGGACGGGTTCGACGATTCCCTCGAAGTCGACCACGTCCGGCAGCCCGCCGACGTTGTGGTGGGATTTGATGTTGCCCTCCGACTCGATGCGGTCGGGGTAGATCGTTCCCTGGACCAGCTGTTTGGCGTCGGTTTCCTTCGCTTCGCGTTCGAACTCGCGGATGAACTGCTCGCCGATGACCTTGCGCTTTTCCTCAGGGTCGGTGACGCCGGCGAGCGCGTCGAAGAAGCGGTCGCGGGCGTCGACGATTTCGAGACTGTCCATGAACGCGAACGTCTCGCGGATCTGGTCGGTCTCACCCTTGCGCATCAGGCCGGTGTCGACGTAGACCGGGGTCAGTTGGTCGCCGACTGCGCGGTACGCGAGGGTGGCGGCGACAGAAGAGTCGACGCCACCGGAGAGCGCGATGATCGCGTTGTCGTTGCCGATCTGTTCGGAAATCGATTCGACTGCCTCGTCGATGAATTCGGTAGGATTGACCATTAGATCGTCACCTCGTCTTCGGAGGGAGTTTCGGTGTCGGATTCGTCTCGCGTGAGAATCGCTTCGAGGAAACCGACGAACGGAGGGCTCGCGCGGTCGGGGCGGGACCGGAACTCAGGATGGAACTGCGTGCCGAGGAAGAAGGGATGATCTTCCAGTTCGAGGATCTCCATGCGTCGACCCGCCGTTCCGGAGAACACCATGTTTTCGGATTCGAGTTGGTCGATGTACTCGGGGTTGACCTCGTAGCGGTGGCGGTGGCGCTCGGTACACGAGTCGGCCTCGTAGATCGCTTCGGCCAGCGTGTCGGCTTCGATCTGGGTTTCGTGTGCGCCGAGCCGCATCGTCCCGCCCATGTCGTCGATCTCCTTCTGCTCTGGAAGGATGTCGATGACGGGATGGGGCGTCTCCTCGTCGATCTCGGCGGAGTGTGCGCCCTCCAGTCCGAGGACGTTGCGGGCCTGCTCGATCACGGCCATCTGGAAGCCGAGACAGAGCCCGAGGAAGGGAACGTCGTTCTCGCGGGCATACCGGACGGCCTCGATCTTGCCGTCCGTTCCACGGGAGCCGAAGCCGCCGGGGACGATGATCCCGTCGGCGGCTTCGAGCCGGTCGCGGTGGTCGTCGTGCATCGCTTCGGAGTCGACCCAGAGAACGTCGACGTCGACTTCCTGTTCGATCCCGGCGTGTTTCAGTGCCTCGTGGATCGACATGTAGGCGTCTTCGAGGCCGTATTTGCCGACGAGTGCGATCTCGACGGTGCCACTCCGCTCGCGGGTGACCAGTTCGCGCCAGCGCTGGGAGCGGTCGGCTTTGGGGAGTGCGCCGTCGGCGATCCCGAGTCGCTCCATCACGTACTCGTCTAACCCCTCGTCTTCGACCATCAGCGGGACCTTGTAGATGTCGTCGACATCGGGGTTCGAGAAGACAGCCTCGGTCGAGACGTCACAGAAGCGGGCGATCTTCGTCTTGGTTCCCTCTTCAAGGCGCTCTGCGTTCCGACCGACCAGAATATCCGGCTGGAGGCCGATCGACCGGAGTTCCTTGACGCTGTGTTGGGTGGGTTTGGTCTTCTGCTCGCCGTTCATCGAGTCGGGGACCAGAGTGACGTGCATGAAGAGCAGGTCCTCGTCGTCCTCCTCGGAGGCGAACTGCCGGAGGGATTCGAGGAACGGCATCGACTCGATGTCGCCGACGGTGCCACCGATCTCGACGATACAGACGTCCGTTCCTTCGGCGGCCTCGCGGATGCGCCGTTTGATATCATCCGTCACGTGGGGGATGATCTGAACGGTCTTGCCGAGATAGTCGCCGGCGCGCTCGGCTTCGATCACGCTCTGGTAGGTCTTGCCCGTGGTGACGTTGTGATCGGAGGTCATGTCGATCCCGAGGAACCGTTCGTAGTTCCCCAGATCGAGGTCGACCTCGCCGCCGTCCTTGAGGACGTAGACCTCGCCGTGTTCGTAGGGATTCATCGTCCCGGCGTCGACGTTGAGATAGGGGTCGACCTTGACCGCGGTCACGTCGAAACCGGCGTTGGCAAGCAGGCGGCCCGTACTCGCCGCAGTAATTCCTTTTCCGAGACCGGACATCACACCTCCCGTTACAAAAATGAACTTCCGCCCCAGTGTGGGGTCGTATCCCGTGTCGGGTTCGGTCGGCATACTGACTGTGTGTAAGGTTTCGTCAAAACCGTTTCGATGGGGTTGCTGGCTGTCTCGTGTTCACACGGGGAGAGTAGTCGACGGCTACTGAGCGGGCGGGCGGTCGTAGGCGTCGACTACTGGACTGTTCGGTGCTCGTTGCGGCAACGGCTCGGCGAGTCGGGCGGTCGTGGTCGACTCGGTGAACGAACGCGTCCGGTTGTAGTCGGTAAATCGGGTCCGGACCGTCACCGGCTCGCCGGTCGCAGTACTGATTCGGGCTTCGAGTTCCGCGGCGATGGCCGGCGGATCACCACTGCCGGTGTAGGCGAAATGGACCGTCACGGTTTCCGGCTGGCCGAGGAGCGTGTCGTCGCTGTACTCGGTTCGAACGGCAACCGGGTCGACCGATCGGTAGTCGGATTGCTGGGCGAGCCCGTCGACTTCGGTGGCGACCTGTCGATCGAACGCCATCTGCTGGGCGGTCCCGACGCCGACGGTGCCGACGACCACGCCGATGGCGACCGCAGTCGAGACGACAGCGACTGTTTCGCGTCGTGAGGCCGAACCGAGGAGCCAGCCGGATGCGTCGGGGCGATACCCCATCGCCACCAACACGAGGAACGCTCCGAGATTGATCAGTACCATCGTCACCACCAAGAGCAGAAGCGAGCCGACCGCGAGCCGCGATTCGCGCCAGACGACCGCGATCCCGGTGGTTGCGGCCGCCGGGATGAGTGCGGCCGCGATCATGACGCCGATCAGTGAGGTCGGCCCCTTCGTCGTGAGTCCGAACGCGCCCGCGGCTCCCGCAGCGAGTCCGACAGTGACCGAAAGCAGCCCCGGCGAGAGACGGACACCGATCAGTTCGATCGAGGTGATAGCGAGCTGCTGCGGCATGAACCCCGTGAAATAAACGACGCCGGAGAACAGTGCAGCCCCGGCGACTGCCACGGCGAGGCCGCCCGCCTGAAGCCAGATGCTATCGAGCAACATTCGTCGATCGCCGGTGACAGCACCGACGGTCGCGGTCAACACTGGGCCGACGATCGGCGCGATCACCATCGAGCCGACGACGATCGCCGGCGAATCCATGAGGAGCCCTACGACGGCGATGACCGCGCTCAGAAAGATCATCGACAGAAACGAAGTCGGATCCGAGCTCATGTCTTTGGCCTTCGACCGAAGCTCCGGCTGTGTGAGCGGGTCAAAATCGCTGGCGAACCGGTTTTGAAGCGCCTCGTCGTGGGGCGTGATCGCGCTTTCGAGGCTCCCGATGACGGTGTACTGTTCGTTGTCGACGCCCGCCTCGTCGAGCCGACCCAGCAGGTAGCCGATCGCGTCGCTGGGAACGGGAGCCGAAAACAGCCACTGCCGGCGACCGTCGATCCATGCCTCCTGTCGGACGTAGTCGACGCCCTCCGCGTCGAAGAGCCCAGCGACCGCCTCGCGGGTGTCGTCGTCGACGAGCACCTGCAACTGACGCACACCGTGAGCACCACGCCACTCCTCAAAAGGCTCGTGGCCGGGTGGCCAAGTCGTGATTGCGGCACTAATCCTGATCGGTGTCGCCGCGGCCACACAGCGCACGCAGGTACCGCGATCCACCGGGAACGCTATCGATCTTGCCTGCTCACACCCGGCAGTTCGAGTACGAGATCGGGACCGAACGCGCCGGCAGGCGTCGCAAACCCATCGGGGGCTTCGCCGTCGAGGACGCCCTCCGCACAGGCGAGGGCGGCCGCGACCGTCAACTCGTAAGTATCGGGCGTCCGGAGGATCGATTGAACCGTTTCGCCGCTCGATTCGCTCCACGCCTCCCCCCAGATGGTAGTCTCGTTTTCGGCGCGGGCAGCCCAGCTCGGCCCCTCGACGAACCGGTCGACCAGCCCTTTCAACAGTCGCTGGACCGGTTCGGTCGCCAGCACGCCCCCGAACGGTCGGGTGAGCATGAGTGTATGACGAACTGCGTCCGGGACCGCAACGTAGACCGCGATATTGGGGATGCCGGTCGTCCGGTAAGCCGTCGACAGATCGCCCCACGGGATCGTCATCACCGTTTCGGTGCCCGTCCCGAAGTCGACGACCCGGGTTTTGGAGGCCGTAGGGATCGCCCGGAGGTGGCCGTCCTCGCGGATCGCGCTGCCGGAGCCGACCCCGTTGAGCAACGTCTTGAGCGTCCCACCCGACAGCGAGCCGGAGGCCGACAGCGCCAACGCGAGATGCGTCGCCTCCGGGAGCCGCGCCTGCAGGTGGGCCGCAAGCGAGTCGGTCGGTACCACATCGTAGCCGACGCCGGGCATGAGCGTGATGCCAGCCGCAGTGGCTTCGCCATCACGGCGGGCCAGTCGTTCGAAGACCGGGAGTTCGCCCGTGATGTCGAGATAGTCGACACCGCGGTTCAGACAGGCCTCGACCAGTGGCTCGGCGGTCGCGTCGAACGGACCCGCACAGTTGAGTACCGCGTCGACCCCCGAGAGGTGGGCTTCGATGTCGTCAGTCAGGCCGAACGCACGGCTTCGACAGTCGAGGTCGGTGCCGAGAGGGTGGAGGCGGTCGGGATCACGCCCGGCCAACACGGGATCAAACTCGCGGGCGGCGGCTGTACGGGAGATCAGTTCGCCCGTATAGCCGTACGCGCCGTAGATCATGAGGGCGTCCATACGGATCGATTGTCCCGTCGACAGGAAAATTAGGCGGCGACTACTGGGGCCCCGAATCGCAGTAGTCGACGCCAAACGGGGGCCGATCGCCGGTCGAGGAGACGCCGCCGACGGTTGCCACCGTCGAAACCCGAATACCGGCGCGGTCCAAACGGGGGGTATGACGACGGTCGACGTTGGATCGCGGCTACATTTCGGCTTCGGGAACCTCTCGTTGGCCCACGAACGGCTGTACGGAGCCCTCGGCGTCGCCCTCGACCAGCCGCGGCTCTCATTGCAAGCCAGCCGAGCCGAGGCGATCGATGCTCCCGAGCGCTGTGTGCCGGCGGTCGAAACCGTCTGTGAGCTGTTCGATCTGCCGGGCGCGGCAGTTACCGTCACCGACCCGCTCCCGCAACACGTCGGCCTCGGCAGCGGTACCCAACTGGCGCTCGCGGTTGCGGTCGCCGTCGGCGGTGCCTACGAGCGAACGGTCGACGTGCGCGCGCTCGCGCCCGATCTCGGGCGGGGCGGGCGGTCGGGAATCGGCGTAGCGACCTTCGAACGGGGTGGGTTCGTCGTCGACGGCGGCCACCCCACGGCGCGGTTCACCACCGACCGCCCGGCAGACGGCGACTGGACGGTGCCGCCGATCGCGGCGCGCCACCCGATCCCCGACGACTGGCGGTTTCTGGTCGTCCTGCCGGCCGCCGACCCCGGCCGCAGCGGCGCGGCCGAAGACGAGAGCATCCGCGGCGTGGTCGAGCGGGCCGATCCCGCCCCCGCCGACCGGATCGCCGGCACGATCACTCGAAAGGTGTTGCCGGCGATCGCCACCGGCAGTGCCGACCGGTTCGGGAGCGCGGTCGCCGAGATCGGCCGACTCAACGGGACGTGGTACGCCGACGAGCAGGGTGGGGTCTACCGCCCGCCGGTCGGCGAGTTGGTGGATGCCCTCAGTGCCGAACCGGCGGTCTACGGGGCCGGCCAGTCGTCGTGGGGGCCCGCCGTCTACGGCGTGACCGACGTCGACCATGCCGAGGCGGCCCACGAGGCCGCCGAACGAGCGCTCGCAGCCGCCGGCCTCGACGGCGAGGTGGTGGTCGCCGCCGGGCGGAACGAAGGAGCCCGCACCGTAGGCAGTGACTACTCGGCGTAAGATCGGCGTAACGGATAAAAAGCGGCCCGAATAGTGGTAGCCATGGAAGATATTCCGTTCGGCATCTCCCGGCTCGACTCGCTGCTCGAGGGCGGTGCACCGCCCGGCAGCGTCGTGTTGCTCTCCGGCGAAGCGGGGGCGGGAGCCCGGGAGTTCGTCTACACGAGCGCGGCGATGAACGCGCTGGCCAAGACGGACAGCGAGCTGTTCGATCTCCACTACGGCGAGGTCCCCGAAGGCTCCCGACTGCCGCCGGAGGTCCACTACATCTCCTTTACGTCGGCGAAGTCGACGCTCGAACAGGAGCTACGCTACACGCTGTCGGACGACATCGTCGACGCCGCAATCGACAACATCCGGTATCAGGACCTCTCGGTGGAATACTTCCAGTCGAGCCGGATCCCACAGGACTGGTATCTGGGCCGGACGACCGACCTCTCGGATCTCAGCGGTGGAGGGAACCGCCAGAAGGTCCTCAGCGCGCTCGGCGACTATCTGACCGAACACGCTTCGGGGAACCTGATCGTCTTCGACGCCATTACCGACCTCCTGAGTGCGATCGGCGACGACCTCGAATGGCAGGACATCCCGATGTTGATCCGCGGGCTCAAACGCGCCGCTGCACAGTGGGGCGGGCTCATCCTCGTGTTGGCCAGCGAGGAGACGCTGACGCCGACCCGACGCGGACAGCTCTCGGATGCCGCCAGCGGGACGATCGACTTCTCCTGGGAGACCGGCGGCTCTAAGCGCGCACGGGTGATGGTCGTCAAACAGTTCCGCGGGGTGTTGTCGCGGCTCGAACAGGAAGACATCGTGCAGTTCGAAAGCGAAATCCACGAGGGCGGCTACGACCTCAGTAACGTCCGCAAGATCAGATAATCCGGTAAGCAGAACATAACTATATGTGGACACGATTCCGGGATCGTGTCCATTCATTTATCATGGATTTTTAAGTTTAGGGCTTGTTAGGTAGATATCAATGGCGAGTGAGCAGGAAGAACCGGGGCCACTTCCGTCGGAACTCGAGGAGTGGGTCGCGGCATACACGGAAGAAACCGGAAAGAACCGGGAGACGGTGCTCGCTCGTGCGGTCGCATCCTATCAGCTGCTTGCCGACGGTGTCGACGCCGACGAGGCGGCCGACGAATTCCTTTCGGAGCTGGAGTCGCGGATCGACGAGTTGGAGGCCAACGCCGGAGCCGAGCGGATCGACGAACTGGAGGCCAACGCCGGAGCCGAGCGGATCGACGAACTGGAGGCCGACCTCGAGGCCCACGTCGAGGACCTCCGGTCGCGGATCGTCGACGTGATGAAAGAGGCGCGGGCGCGTGCGCCGGCCGATCACAGTCACGACGCCATCGACGAGCGGCTCGACGAACTCGAAACCGGCATCGAGACCGTCGAAGACGAACTGGGGGCACACGCCGGGAGCGTCGACGAGCTATCGGAGTCGGTCGAGGCCCTCGAGGCGGAGCTGTCGGCACTCGAAGCCGACTTCGAGGATCGGTTCGAGGCGGCCGAGGGAGAGGTCGGCTCGCTGTCTGAGTCGGTCGGAACGGTCGAGTCGAAGGCCGACCGGCTCGCGGAGGTAGTCGTCGACCTGCGGCGGCGGGTCCAGCGGATCGAGAGCCACGTCACCCACCAGACCGCGCTGGCGGAACTGCTCGAAACCGCCGCCCGGGAGGATATCGAATCGGCCCGGTGTGACAACTGCAGCGAGATGGTCTCGCTGCCGCTGTTGGCCGAGCCCGCCTGTCCGCACTGCCGGAGCGTCTTCGACGGCCTCGAACCGGGATCGATGTTCTTCAAATCCGCGTGGTTGACGATCGCCGACCGACCGGCCCTCGAAGCCGGCTCGACTACCGAACAGGCCTTCGAGCCCGACGACACCCAGAGACAACAATGAGCGACGAGAACCCCGACGATGAGCCGTCGGTCTGGGACGAAATCGAGGATTTCACCAGCGCCGACCCCGCCGACGAGGAACAGGTCGTCGACGCCACAATCGTCGACAGCGACGAGCCGAGCGCATCCGACAGTCGGAGATCCGCTGGCGACGCCGAGCCGGTGACACCCGAGGAGACACACCCTGCGGGCGAATCCCACGCGGAGACGCCCGAGCCCGACCAGGAACCGTTCGGCGAGACAGCCCAAGCGACACGCACCGACCACGAACCGCTCGACGAAACAACCCGAGCGCCGGATGCCGACCGAGATACCGAGACGCAGACCGCCGAGTCGTCGATCGACGACATCCCGGCCGACGACGAGGAGCCGCCGGACGCCGACGAAGCGTTCGACGAGATGGATGTCTCGGACATCGACGGCGAGGCGCTGTGGGACGAACTGCCCGGCGGCGGGACCGCGGCCGACGCTACTACGGCCGGCGCCGCCACAGCCGCGGAGTCGGCGGCGGCCGAACCGAGTGCGACGTCGGAGACCGGCTCCGTGGACGGCCAGCCGGCGGCCGGCCCGGGAGCAGACGGCGACGAGACGCTGGTCGACAAACGTCAGTACTGCCAGCAGTGTCCCTACTTCACCGATCCCCCCGAGGTGGGGTGTACCCACTCCGGGACCACGATCGTCGAGGTCGTCGAAGACGGCCGGTTCCGGGTGCGTGACTGCCCGGTGGTCACCGAGACGGGGCCGGATCGGACGATCCTCGACGGCGGGGATTAACTGTCCGGAGCCCCAACCGCGGGCATGCAATTTTGCGACGACTGCGGCTCGATGATGCGCTCTGAGGACGGCCAAATGGTCTGTACGAACGACGACTGCGGGTCGACGGCCGAACAGGACACCGAGCTGGCCGCCCAGTTCACGTCGACGGAGTCCCAGAGCGGCGACGAACTGATCGAAACCGAGGAGGGCGACCAGTTCGAGGGGAAACCGACCGCCGACGACGTGACCTGCGAGGAGTGCGGCCACGGCGAGGCGTGGTACACGATCAAACAGACCGGCGCGGCCGACGAGCCACCGACCCGGTTTTTCAAATGTAAAGAGTGCGGCTACCGCTGGCGGGACTACAGTTAACCACGGCCTACCCGGACCGAATCGCCCGTAGCCACGGCCCGCCGGGCCAGTGGGTGCCGCCGATCTCGATAACGCGGAGCCGATCGGCCGCCAGATAGCCCAGCCACGAGACGACGAACAGCGTCGGCGTCAACAGCAGGTGCCAGATGATCGTCTCGGAGATCGGGTAGCCCATCGTCTCCACGACGTCGCGGCCGGCCCGGATCAGCGCGAACACCGCCGGGTGGACGACGTAGATGCCGACCGCGTAGATCCCCCACGACGGGAGCGGCGTGTCGACGCCCAGCCGGGGGCGCGACAGCAGGAACAGGAACAACGACGCCGTCAGCAGCGCGGTCGCGATCCCGTAGCTCGGCGCGTAGACGGACGCGCCGAAGGCCTCGCCCGCAAGCAGGTAGCCAAGCACGTAAAATTCGACCAGTTGGAGGACCGCGAACACGACGACGAGCCCCGCGAGCAGCCGCCCGTGGTCGGCGCTCGGCTCCCACCTCCGGGTACGGATCGTGTACCCCAGACTCGTATAGAAGAAGCCGAAAAACAACGCGTCCCGGATCTCGAAGGGAACGTCGACGACCATCGTGTAGGTAGAGCCCAGCAGCCCGACGACGTGGAACGTCGCCGCGACCGGGAGCACGTAGCTCGCCGCATCAAGGCGGATAAACAGGGCGACCAAGAGGAGCGAAAACAGCAGCGCGGGGAGGAACCAGAGGATCTCCGAGACGGAGGTGCCGTAGTACAACAGGTCGAGGGGATCGACGAACTCGGCGAGGCTCTCGGTGGTCGTCGCGGTGAGCGAGCGTCCCTCGACAGTAGCGCGGGCGAGTCGCCCGGCGAGGAACGTCGGCGCACAGAGGAGGAGTCCGAACACGTAGATAGAGCCCAACGAGGCGACCCGGGCGGAGACGTAGGCGGCCGGATCGCCGTCGGCGGCCTTCAGGGCGAAGAAGTAGCCCGAGGTGACGAAGAAAAACGGTACCGCAAACCGGCCGGTGGTCTTGATCACGAACGTCACCGCGTTCCCGGCGCGTGAGAGCCCCGCAAACGGGTCAGTGTGGATCATGACGATAAACACCATAGCGACGATCCGCAGCGCGTCGATACTGTAGATCCGATCGCCCATGCCTCGACTAAGCAGCCTGTCGGCTATGGGTATTTTCGCCCCGAACCGATCCGATGTAGGCTACCCGTCTCGAAAACGAGAGTTCCGGCCGACGGCGAGCAGTGGCCGCGCCGCTTCGTCGGTCCGTGCGCTACGCCTCGTCGGTCCCGTCGACGGCGTCTTGGGTACCGTACGCTGCGTTCGACTTCGCGTTGTCGTCGGTATCCGGTTCCGAGACGATCCCCTCGCTACCGTAAGGTGCGTTCGACTTCGCGTTGTCGTCGGTGTCGGGCGCCGAGACGATCCCCTCGCTACCGTAGGGCGCGTTCGATTTCGCGTTGTCGTCGGTGTCGGGCGCCGAGACGATCCCCTCGCTACCGTAGGGCGCGTTCGATTTCGCGTTGTCGTCGGTATCGGGCGCCGAGACGATCCCCTCGCTACCGTAGGGCGCGTTCGATTTCGCGTTGTCGTCGGTATCCGGTTCCGAGACGATCCCCTCGCTACCGTAGGGTGTGTTCGGTTTCGCGTTGTCGTCGGTGTCGGATTCGGAGACGATACCGGGTTCGGCAGGGACGGTCGACGTCGGCTCCGGCTTGTGGGTGTGGTCCTCGATGGACTCGCGGTGGGTGGACATAAGTATTTACTCGGTACTGAGTACCCAATCGACATATATCTTTACCCTGAGATGATCACGAACGTTGTATCGGGTCGACGGCCGTCGGAGCCGATCGGGACCGGCGAGGTGGTCGGGTACGGGACGCCACGAGACACACTGTATCAGGTTTTATGCCGTCGGTGTCCCTAAGGCGGCTATGGGAATCCTTTCGCGTGCGTCCTACGTTATCCGGTCGAAGATCAACGCGATCCTCAACCGGACCGAGGACCCCGGCGAGTCGCTCGACTACTCCTACGAGAAGATGCGTGACGAACTCCAAGACGTCAAACAGGGGATCGCCGACCTCACGACCCAAAAGAAGCGACTCGAAATCCAGAAGCGCCGGCTCGAAGAGAACGTCGAGAAACACAACAGCCAAGCACGGGAGGCCGTCCAGCAGGACCGGGACGATCTGGCCCGGAAGGCCCTCGAAAAGAAGAAGTCGAAGATGAGCCAGATCGAGGAGTTGGAGACGCAGATCGCCGACCTCGAAAACACCCAGGAGAACCTCGTCGACAAGAAGAACGAACTGCAGGGCCGGATCGAGGAGTTCAAAACGAAAAAGGAGACGATGAAGGCGCGCTACGAGGCCGCCGAGGCCTCGACGCGTGTCTCGGAGGCGATGACCGGCGTCGGCGACGAGATGGATGACGTCGCCCGGTCGATCGAGCGCGCCGAGGAGCGGACCGACGAGATGGAGGCCCGCTCGGCGGCGATGGACGAACTCGAAGACACCGGCGCGTTCGACGACGCCCTGTCTGACAAGGACAGCATCGACCGCGAGCTCGACGAGCTCTCGTCGAGTCGGGAGGTCGACTCCGAACTCGACACGCTGAAAGCCGAGATGGGGAAGGCCCCCGCCGAAGAGGAGTCCACCACCGACACCGAGGCGTCGACCGATCTCGACGAGGAGCTGAACGCCGACGGCGACGTCGACGTCGATGCCGAACTCAAGGACAGCGAGGTCGAAGCCGAGCTGGACGAACTCAAAGACGACGAGTCGTAGGCCACAGTCGACTGCGGACGACAGTCCGGGCGTTCGGTAGCTCCGGACTGTTTTGGGTGTCTCGCCCGTCGGACAGGACACCTGATGAGCGACTCAACCCCGAGTGATCGTCTCGAAGCACGAACCGAGGGGAGTCGGTACTGGATGCGCCTGTTGATCGCGGTCGACCGGTGGCTGCTCGTCGCGGTCATTCTCGCTGTCGTGTTCTGTCTTCTCGTCGTCACGAGTCGGCTCGGATTGGCTCCCCTCCGAGAGATCGCGGCGAGCCAAAACGGGATCAGATACCTGTTTTCACCGTTCATCGGGGCGATCATCACCGGCACCTCGATCGTCGTCACTATCAACCAACTCGTACTCTCACAGGAACTCGGCGCTGTCGGCGACCAGCGGAGCCGGATGCAGGAGGCGATGGGGTTCCAGACGGACGTCGAATCGACACTCGGGATCGGGGTCAGCAACCCGGAGCCTGCGGCGTTTCTCGACCAACTCGTCGGTGGAATCGAAGACCGGGCCGGCCGACTCGGTGAGACGGTGACGGCCGACGACCCGGAGGGTGCCGAACCAGTAACCGACTTCGTCGACGATGTCACCCGGAACGCCGAAACGGTCAGAGACGATCTCGACGGCGCGCAGTTCGGAACGTTCGAGGTGATGCTGGCCGCACTCGACTTCAACTACTCCTGGAAGATCTACGCCGCCCGTCGGATACGTCACCACCACGGCGAATCGCTGTCGACCGAGGCCGAGGCGGCGCTCGACGAACTGCTCTCGCTGCTGAAATTCTTCGGCGAGGCGCGGGAACACTTCAAGACGCTGTACTTCCAGTGGGAGCTGATCAACCTCTCGCGGGCGCTGCTCTACATCGCGCTACCAGCGCTGGCCGTGGTTGGGGTGTTTCTCATGTACGTCGACGCGACCACACTGTACGGAACGACACTGGGGGTCGACAACCTCGTCTGGCTGGCCAGCGCGGGGTTCGCACTCGGGATCGCACCGTTCGTCGTCTTTATCGTCTTCATCCTGCGGATCGCGACCGTCGCCAAACATACCCTCGCGATGGGGCCGTTCATCCTGCGAGAGACCGAACGGGAGACGGATGTCGAATGAGGGACCTGATGGATCGCAAACCGAGCCGTCGACGACTGTTGGGCGGGGTCGGGGGCGTCCTCACGGTCGGCCTCGCTGGCTGTACCGACGATTCCGGCGGGCGGGACTACGAGCGTGGGACCGTCGAACTCCCGGCGGATGCCGAGCCACGAACGCCCGCCGAGCTGTCGGTGGCGACCCAACAGGCGACGACCGACCCCAGCGACGCGGTGGCACCGACGAGCGCCGTCGACCTCGTCGACCACGCGTTCGTCTTCGAGTCGGGGTATCTCGGCGCGACCGTTCAGGGAACGGTGGTCAACCGAGCCGGTAGCCGGATCGATCGCTGCGAGGTCCGTGTGCGTGTCTACAACGGCGACGAGCAGCTGCTCGGCCGGTATCTCGACCGCGTCGGTGGCCTCGACGGTGGCCGGTCGTGGCGGTTCACCGTGATCGTGCTCGAAGCGCCGGGCGACATCGCAGCCTACGATATTACGGTCCTCGGGACGCCAGCGTGAGCAGCCGCGATGATTTTAGTAGCTGCCATGGGAACACCGGGACAATGCCACGAACACTACTCGTGCCGCTCGATGGCTCGCCACAGTCGAAGGAGGCACTGCGGTACGCAGTCGAGACGTTTCCCGACGCCGACCTCGTCGTCGTCCACGTCCTGAATCCCGCCGCTGGGGCCGGAGATATCGACGGGATGGTCGCCGATACGGCCGGAATGGTAAACGAACAACAGGAGTTCGCCGAGCAACTGTTCGACGAGGCCCGCGAGATCGTCGGTGCCGACCGCATCGTCGACACCGACCTGCTGGTAGGGCGGGCAGCCACTGAAGTCGTCGGCTACGCCGAGGACAACGCGATCGACGAGATCGTCATGGGGAGCCACGGCCGGGATGGCGCGGCCCGGCTCCTCTTGGGGAGCGTCTCCGAGACCGTCGTCCGGCGGTCGCCCGTTCCGGTCACCGTCGTTCGATAGCTGGTAGTCGACGGCTACTGGCTGCCAACCGACGTTAGAGACGGACTAACCGGGTCGTCCAGAAGTCACGAAACGCGTGGTCGAGTGCCGCCTCGGGGTTCCCACCGGCGTCGGTGCTGGCGGTGTGGTCGGCGAAGTCGGCGAGATCCGGGAGGACCGACCGCTCGCCGGTCAAGATCACGCGGTCGGGGTCGGCCTGCTCGATGTGATCGGTCAGTTGCTCGCGGGCCGCGTCGAGATGGTCGTCGATCTGTTCGTTCCGGATGCGCTCGAAACGACCCTGTGAGAACCCGCCTTTCGAGTGGTCGGATTTGATGTTACTTTCGAACCCGTCGAACGCGACGCGCTCGCCCGCGTCGTAGACGCCAACGGCGAACACGTCGGCCCGAACCACGCCGAAGACCAGCGTGCCGGTCGGTCGGAACCACGACGCCTCGACACGAAAGGCGTCGGCCCAGTCGACGAAGCCCTCGGGCATCAGCGGTGGCCGGAGCGCCGCCGAGACGAGTCCCGCGTCGTCGGTGTAGTAGATCGTCGGTGCCGCCCGACGAAGCGGGGCGGCGCAATCGCCGGCGACCTCACTGACCGTTTCGGGGAGGCCACCCTCGGCGTCGACGAGGGCGGCCGTCAGCGCGCCCTCGGGCCCCGTTTCGAACGACTGGAGCCGATCGAGCACTGCGGCGAGTCGCTCGCCACGGAGCGATTCAGTCCCGCGCGGCGAGCGGTCGACGTCGGCGTCCGGTTCGGTACGGTCGAGGCGGTCTTCGAGTTCGGTGATCTTGTCTTCGAGCCGGTTGACCCGCTGTTCGGCCCGCTGGCGGTCGGCGACGGCATCGGCCCGCCGCTCGGATTCGGCCTCTAGCTGCCGCTCTAAGTGGTGTTTCTCCTCCTCCAACTCCTCGATACGGTCTTTGAGTTCGGCCCGCCCGAGCAGTTCGTCAAGCATACCCCAAGGGGGCAGTCAGCGAACTTGAAACGTTGGGTCGGCTTACGTCCCGGCCGCCGGCTGCCACCCCGAGTAGCGAAGCAGTTCCATCGCCCGGTTGGCCTTCGCTAACAGCACCTCGCGCTGGCTCGGTGCGGCCTCGTCGAGCAGTTCGGCCGGTACCGCGAGGGTTCCCGACGGCACCCCCTCGTCGCCGTGGACGGGGAAGTGTGTGTTATCGACTTTCATCACGAGCGGCGCGTCGAGCCGCTCGATGCCGTCGCCGTCGGCATACAACTGCTCGTTGACCGCTTCGTGGTCGTCCCGATGGATTACTGCCTGTTCGCCGTCGTGCGGCTCGACGTACAGTTTGCCGAGGTAGTAGCCGCCCGAGAATTGCTCGAACATACTATTCGTGGCATGGTATACCATGACGACTGATAAGCGTTGTCGAGGTGTTTTATATAGGACCGCAATCAGATGATTCGCCAGTCGGTCAAGTGGGAGTACAGCCCGTCGACGGGGAACCGAGAGTAGTCGGCGAGTAGTTGTATGTGAGGAGTCGGCCGGGGGGTGAACCCGAAGTTAGTGCCACTCGACGTCGACCGACTGGAGCACCACGTCGTCATAGGGTTTGTCGTTGCCGTCGGTGCGGACCGAGCCGATCTCCTCGACGACGTCCATCCCCTCTGTAACCTCGCCGAAGACGGAGTGTTTGCCGTCGAGGTGCGGCGTCGCGTCGAGGGTGATGAAGAACTGCGAGCCGTTGGTGTTCGGCCCGGAGTTGGCCATACTCAGGATCCCTGCGCTGTCGTGGGTGAGGTCGTCGTGGAACTCGTCGTCGAACTGGTAGCCGGGGCCACCGCGGCCGGTGCCGGTGGGGTCGCCGCCCTGAATCATGAACCCCTCGATGACGCGGTGGAACAACACGTCGTCGTACAGGGGTTCGTTTTCGACCGTCTCGCCGGTCTCGGGGTCAGTCCACTCCTTGGAACCGGTCGCGAGGCCGATGAAATTGCCGACCGTGTTGGGAGCGCGCTCTTCGAACAGTTCGACGGTGATGTCGCCGTGGTTCGTGTGTAGGGTCGCGGTTGGGTTTGCCATACGGGTCGACTGGCTGGCACGGTGAAAACAGTGCTGTCTCGGGGCGCACGGGCCGGTCGGCGGGACCAGTCGACCGGACCGTCAGCCGGGGCCGTCGACCGAACCGTGTGTCGGGCTCCCAGCCGTCAACGAAGTTTATGTAGGCGGCCGTCATAGGGGCGTTCCAACGCGATGGAAGAGAGTATCTCCGGCTTCAAAGTACGCGGTGAGTGGAGCGACGTCGTCGAACACGGCGAGCGCATCACCCAAGCACTCCGGGAGACGGGCACGGCGGAGGGCGACCCGTTCGCGGCCGCGTTCAAGGAGTGGAACGAGTGGCGACCCAAGGCTCACGAGCGGCTCAACGAGGACGTCAACGAGAAGACGGCCGACCAAGCCAGCGTCAGCGAGGGCGAAGGCGAGAAAGCGGGGAAAGCAGCCACCGAGGACGTCCGGACGGCCGGCGAAAAGCTCTCGGAGTCCTACGAGAAGATCGGCAACGGCGACGACGAGGGCGCGGTCGAACGCTGGCAGGACTCGATCGACTACGTCACCCGCGCGGCCGACTCGGTGAGCCGGAAGGCCTTGCGGACGGTCGAGACCACAGTGTATGAAAAGGTGATGACACAGCTCGCGCCCTACTACTTCGATAACGACCTGATCAGCGCCAACATCCAAAAAACCACACAGGGCAACGGCGAGGAGGAGTTCATCTTCGAGGTCAACGTCAACGACGACGAACTCAAGGAGGCGGTCTCCCAGCAACTCGGCGAGTACGAGGACACGATCGATCGCTGGCACGTGACGACCGAAAAGGAGACCGAAAGCGTCGAAGCCGCCGAGGGCGTCGAGCCGCCCGAACCACAGGACGACGACGATACCCGGTCGACGACCAACTGACGATGGCCGAGCCGCTTCGCATCGAGCCCGGCGATCGGACGGCCGCCGAGATCGTCGACGCACTCGAAGCCGGCCGACGGATCTTGGTGACCGTCGAACTGCTTGGGGAGCCACGGGAGATCAGCCTCCGGTACGACGGCGAGTGGTTCTACTGCGATACGCCGACCCGGCTCCACAAACACAGCGACGCCGCCGAGATGCGGGAGTGTGTCCGAAAGATGGGGTACGGCGAGTAGCGCGTAGTTTTACCCCGAACCGGTCCGAAAGCCATCCATGAGCGACCCATCCGACATCGAATCCCTCGTGGGCACCACCGAGCCGGAGTTCGCCCACATCCTCTCGTGTGTGTTCGGCATCCGGGACCACGAGAGCCGGACCTATCTCGTCTTGCTCGATCACCCCGGCAGTACCGTCGAGGAACTCGCCGGCACCCTCGACCGGGACCGGAGCAACGTCAACCGCTCGCTGTCGACGCTCCGGGAGAAGGGGCTGGTCGAACGACAGCGCCGCCTGCTGGATCCCGGCGGCTACGTCTACCAGTACACCGCGGTCGACCTGCCGACGGCCAAGGGGATGCTCCACGAGTCGCTCGACGAGTGGGCCGACTCGGTCCACGACGCCATCGACGAGTTCGGCGGCTGACCGACAGGGCAGTCGACAACCGACCGTCTTTTTACGCCAGCCACATCAGAAGTAGATAATGAGTCTCGACCTGTCGGCCCCGGCCCAGCCGGCCCCGGGCTGTGCGAACGACGACGGCGTCTGGCTGGAGTGTATCGAGTGTGGCGAACAGTTCGCCCCCTTCGAGGACATCCGGTACACCTGTGACGACTGCGACGGGCTGCTGGAAGTCCGGTACGCCGACCCGCCGACGTTCGAGGAGTTCGAGGGCCGGGGCGTCTGGCGGTACAACGCCGGCCTGCCGTTCGAGGTCGGGGTCACCCTCCCGGAGGGCGACACCCCGCTCCACGAGGCCCCACGGCTCGAAGAGTCGATCGGCGTCGACAGCCTCCGGATCAAACACGAGGGGATGAACCCCACCGGCTCGTTCAAGGACCGCGGGATGACCGTGGGCGTCCGCGTCGCCAAGGAACTCGGCGTCGGTCGACTCGCCTGCGCCTCGACCGGCAACACCAGCGCGGCGCTGGCGGCCTACGGGGCCCGCGGCGGGATGGAAACGCTCGTCCTGTTGCCCTCGGGCAAGGTCGCCGCCGGGAAGATCGCCCAAGCGAGCCTGCACAACGCGAGGATCTTGGAGGTCGACGGCAACTTCGATAGCTGTCTGGACATCGTCCAGGACCTCGCCGCCATGGGTGAGGTCTACCTGCTCAATTCCCTCAATCCGTTCCGCCTCGAAGGCCAGAAGACGATCGGCTTCGAGATCCTCGAAGAACACTACGCCGATTACGGCGAGTACCCCGACCGGATCGTCCTCCCGGTGGGCAACGCGGGCAACACCTCGGCGCTCTACAAGGCGTCCCGCGAACTCGTCCAGAGCGGCGCCCTCGACGAGGATCAAGTGCCGAAACTCACCGGCGTCCAAGCGGAGGGCGCTGCGCCGATGGTCGAAGCCGTCCGCGAGGGTAACGACGAGGTCCGCCGGTGGGACGACGTCGAAACCATCGCCACGGCGATCCGGATCGGTAACCCGGTCAACGCACCGAAGGCGCTGCCGGGGATCCGCAACACCGGCGGCACTGCCGTCTCGGTCTCCGACGAGGAGATCACCGACGCCCAGCGCTCGCTCGCGGGCGAAGGGATCGGCGTCGAGCCGGCCTCGGCGGCCTCCGTCGCCGGGCTCCGCAAGCTCCGCAAACAGGGTGAGATCGGTGCCGACGAGTCGGTCGTCTGCCTGACGACCGGCCACCTGCTGAAGGATCCCGACGCCGCCTTCGAGGCCGGCGGCGACCCCGAGCCGGTGCCGAACGACACCGAGGCCGTCCTCGAACACATCAACGCCCCGGAGTCGACGGTCGGGCGCGTCGCCGAACGGGTGTCGAACGCCGTCGGCTCGCCGCTGGTGGCGGCCCTCGGTGGCCTCGGGCTCGCGTATCTCGGCTACCGGAAGCTCCGCGAGCAAACCGAGTAGCCCCCAAACGGGGGCCAGCGACGGCCACCGGGACTGTCATGCGACTGTCTGACATACTATTTTGTATGTGCCCGACATGTTACGGAACATGTGGTCGTCGACACTCCCGACGGGGACGGTGCGCGATGAGGGGCGTGGGAGTCGGACCTACCCACAGCCGGCCCAACAGTCGGGACGACGGCGTCGGTCGGACCGCCAGCCGCGGGCCGAGTTGGAAGCCGAAGTCGACCGGCTCCGGCAGGAGAAACGGCAGGCCGACGCGGAGATCCAGCGACTGGAGTCGCAGGTCGAGTTGCTCCGGAACCAGTTGGAACGCCACCACGAGTCCAAGCGGGCGATGGTCGACCGCTACGAGCGGGTGATCGCCGAGTTGGAGACGGCCGCAGCGACCGCGCCGACCGCCGAAACCACGAGCGCCGAGACCAGCAAGCGGGGGCTGCTGGATCGGCTCACGGGCGGACTGTTCTGAGGGGGTCAGTCGTCAGTCCGCTGTGGGGTCGACAGCGGCGCGGTCGGCGAGGGGGTTGACGGCGGCGGTGTCGGATGCCAGTCTTCGACCAGCGGGAACTGAGCGGTACGAGTCGCGCCGACGGCCGCCTGTGCGCGGTCGATATCGGTGCCGTCGAGGCGGGCGCTGTAGGCGGCCATCGACTCGCTCGGCGAGGCCGTCGACACGTAGCGCACGGTCGTCCCGCGGCTGTCGATGTCGACGACGAGATACGCCTGCGGGAACGTACAGATCGACGGCGCGGTAACCTCGGTCACGGTGTGAGTGGAGGTCTCGCGGGCGGCAACACCGGGGAGGTGGATGTGGCCGGTGAGCGCCAGCGGGACGCCGGCCCCGGCCAGCGTCTCCATGGCCGCCTCGCCGTTACGCATGATCGGCACGGCCGACATGTCGACGCCGGTCGCAGCACCGGAGTTCGCGGCCTGTCGTGCCGTCGGCGGCAGCGTGTGGTGGGTGAAGACGACCGGACAGTCGGCGGTCTCGGCGCGGTCGGCCAGCCAGTCCAACTGCCTCGGCGTCACCCGCCCGTCGTGGCTCTCGCGCAGGTCGCCGTCGGGTGTCCACGCGCTGTCGAGGCCGAGGAGGTCGACGCCGCCGACTCCCACCTGATACGGGAGTTTCCCGGGCGTGTAGCGGTCGATGAAGCGACCGCGGGAGGCCGACCGATGGGCGTCGAACGTTTTGGGGACGTCGTGGTTACCGGGGACCGCGAAAAACGGGGCGTCGAGGTCGGACAGCAGGTCGTCAACACGAGCAAAGTCCCACGGCGCGCCGTCCTTGGTGAGGTCGCCGACCGAGACGACCGCGTCGACGTCGCGGCTGTTGATGTCGGTAATCGCTGTTTCCAGAAAGCCTTCGGTTCGCTCGAACTGCTTCGGCGAGCCGTCGGCCCGCGTCGAGACGTGGGGATCGGCGAGCACCGCGAGCCGCGTGGGACGGCTGGTGGTAGGGGCAGCGAGTCGCGCCATGACGGTGCTTCCGGCGTTCCGAAGCGGTCGACCACTCATTAGATACAGGTCGGATCCGGGAACCTAAAGCCGTATCTAGGAGCCATACACCTGCCTGTAGAGACCTATATAGCCGTTGGGGCGCTGTAGCTGCCGTTTGGCCCGGAGTCAGCAACTGGGACGAACGGGAACGCACTGGGGTGCTATCGGTTACCACCGGTTCCACAGCGGGGGTCATCCGTCGACTACGGCTATTTCGGTAGCGAGCCACTGGGACAGTGATCATGGCAACCGAATCCCCCACCCAACCGACGACGATGACCACGCCCGGAAGCTGGCGACCGGTCATCATCGGCGGTCTCGCTATCGCGATCGTCGGCCTCGTGGCGATAGTCGCCCCGTTCCTGACGGGCGTTTCGCTGTCGCTGCTGCTCGGCGGGCTGCTCGTCGTCGGCGGGGTGGTCCACCTCGTCGGCGCCTTCGGCGTCCGCGGCTGGAGCGCGTTCATCTGGCAGGTCCTGTTGGCTGGCGTCTACGGCATCGCTGGCGTCGCTCTGCTCACGAATCCTATCGTCGGCCTCGCCACGCTGACGACGCTGGTCATCGCCTTCTTCGTCTTCGAGGGCATCGCCGAGATCGGCATGGGCCTGCGGTCACGGGCCCACACTGGCTGGACGTCGCTGATCGCCAGCGGCCTGCTGTCGCTGGTGCTGGCCGGACTGCTCGTCGCCGGCCTCCCGGGGAGCCTGCTGTGGGCCGTTGGCCTGCTGTTCGGGGTCAACGTCTTCATGACCGGGGCGACGATGGCCTACGTCGGCTACGCGAACCGTCGACGAATGGCTGCGACGGCCGAGGAGCCGGTCGACGAAGGCGTGAAGCCGAGCGTCTAGTCCCGACCAACCTTTTAAATAGTCGGGGAATAACGAAACCGGCAGTTCGACACGAGTGCCGTCAGTGGTCGCCAGCAGCGTGCTCTGTGGCCGCGGCGTGTGAAACGACGAACTCCCGAAGGAGTTTGCCGGCCAGCGCGGCGGCCTGCCCGTCGTCGCGGTCGTTGACCTCAACGACGTCGACCCCCTCGCAGTGGGGCGCGACCGTCCGCACCACATCGCGCATCTGGCGAGGACTCAGCCCGAACGGCTCCATCGTCCCCGTGCCGGGCGCGACGCCCGGATCGGCGGCGTCGATGTCGACGCTCAGATACGTCGACCGGTCGCCGAACGCGGGTGGATCGGCCAGCCAGTCGTCGACGTCGTCGGGCGCAACGATGGTCACGTCGTCGTTTTCGGCCCGTTCCCACTCGGCTTCCGAGCCGGTTCGTGCGCCGAGGATGATCGCCTCCTCTGCAGTCTCCAGTACGCGCCGCGTCACGCAGGCATGGCTCCACGCGTTGCCGTCGTACTCTTCCCGGAGGTCGAGATGGGCGTCCAGACAGACGAACACGTCGGGGTCGACCGCCTCGACCGCCGGAGCCGTCACGGTATGCTCGCCGCCGAGCAGGAGGGGAACGGCGTCGTCCCAGACGATATCACGGAGTTGGCCGCCGAGGTAGTCACAGTATTCGGCCACGTCGTCCCACGCGCGGACGTCGCCGGCGTCGTGGACCTCACAGTCGGTGAAATGCCGGTCCGTCCGGTGGTCGTAGTCGTCGTAACTTTCCGAAAAGCGGCGGATGCGGTCGGGACCGAACCGGGTCCCGGGTTGAAAGGTGGTCGTGACGTCGAGCGGCGCGCCGACGACCACGTAGGAAGCAGCTTCGCGGTCGACAGTCGCGCCGGGAAACATTACACGACCTTTCGCTGGCCCTCGTACTCGAGGTATTCGATGTTCATGTCGCTCTCGAACTCCTCGTCTTCGGGGATGCGCATGGTGAACGTCTCGTAGGTATCGAGATCCATCACTTGGGCGTCGTCACCGGTCACGGAGACGACCTGCCCCTGTTTTCGCTCGATGATCGGCACCCAGATCTTGGCGTCGACGGGCTGGCTGAGGCTCCGCTTTTTGTCGTCGAAGACGCCCTTCCCCTCGACACGGGCCTTCGCACTGCCGTGTTTGCCCGGTTTGGCCGTGCTGTAGTGGTTGATCTTACACGGGGAGTCGTCCATCATGACGTAGCTGCCTTCCTGAAGGTCGCGAACCTGCTTCTGTTCTCGCGGCATGCCCGTCTCTTCTTGAGGGGCCAGTATAAACCGTTTGGAACGCGCCGACGCGAGAGTGATTGTCGGATCGTCGCCGGCGACTACTCACATAGTAGTCACTGACTACGCGCGTCGAGCACCGACAGCGTCCCGTCGAAGTACGAGTCGTCGGTCACGTGGTCGGCCGCCGCCAGCGCCCGGTCGTCGGCGTTGGCCACCGCATACGACTCCCCGGCGGTCTCGAACAGCGAGACATCGTTTTCGCTGTCGCCAACGGCAACGAACGCACTCGGGTCGAGGCCGAGCAGGTCGGCGACCGCAACGAGGCCCTCACCCTTCTCGACGCCCGGCGTCTTCAGGTGGTAGGCGTAGCCCGTGTCGACGACTTCGAGGTCGAACTCGGCGGCGACCTCCCGCAGTAGCGCCTCGTCGGCCTCGGTCGAGGCGGCGATCTCGCTTTCCCGCCAGCGGTTGGTGGTGTCGACCGTCCCCCAGCCGAGATCGCCGCCCCGCTCGCGGAACAGTTCGATTGCGGCCTCGGCAGCCGACCGGTCGCCCTGAAACGCCAGATGATCGTCCGCACAGACGACGCCGCCGTTTTCGGCGATCACGCGCTCGGGGATGCCGGCGAAATGACAGAGCGCGACCGGGTAGGGAAAGGATTTGCCCGTGGCGATGACGACCGGCGCAGGCCACTCGGGGAGCCGCTCGAACACCCGCGGGTCGACCCGGTGGTCCGGCGTCGTCAGCGTGCCGTCGATATCAAGCGCAAGCGGTGGTACCATGGACAATCTTGGTGGGCAGACGCAAAAACGGCTCGACGGGCGGTACTGTCAGTGCGGAAGAACTCATCTTTTTCATAATAGATGGTGTAGTATCTGGCGTCGTATGAAGAAACTGATCAACGATCCAGAGACAGTCGTCGACGAAATGCTCGAAGGAATGCTCGCGGCCTATCCGGGAGAGCTTCGACGGCTCGATGATACGGAGGTGATGGTACGGGCAGACGCTCCCGTCTCGGGCAAAGTCGGGATCGTCTCGGGCGGTGGCAGCGGCCACGAGCCCACACACGCCGGGTTTATCGGCGACGGAATGTTGGACGGTGCGGCCGCGGGTGAGGTATTTACCTCGCCGACGGCCGACCAGCTCAACGAGATGATCGAGGCCTGTGATTCGGGCGAGGGCGTCCTCTGTGTGGTCAAAAACTACGAGGGCGACGTGATGAACTTCGAGACCGCCGGCGAGATGGCCGAAATGGAGGACGTCGACGTCAGACAGGTCGTCGTCAACGACGACGTCGCCGTCGAGGACTCGCTGTACACCAGCGGTCGACGGGGCGTCGCGGGCACGATCTTCGTCCACAAGGTCGCGGGGGCAAAGGCCGCCGAGGGCGCGGACCTCGAAGAGGTCGAGCGCGTCGCCAACAAGATGATCGACAACGTGGCGACGATGGGGGTCGCACTCACCTCCTGTGTCACCCCCGACAAGGGTGAACCGACCTTCGATCTCCCCGACGACGAGATCGAACTCGGGATCGGGATCCACGGTGAGCCGGGCACCGAGCGCACCGATATGATGAGCGCCGACGAGATCACCGACCACCTCACGGAGAACGTTCTGGAGGACCTCGATCTCGACGAGGGCCAAGAAATCATCACGATGGTCAACGGGATGGGAGGCACCCCACAGTCCGAACTATTCATCCTCAACCGTAGGCTCCAGGAGATCGTCGACGATCACGGCCTCGACACGTGGGACGCGTGGGTCGGTGACTACATGACCTCGCTGGACATGATGGGGGCGTCGATCACCGTCGCGGCAGTCGACGACGAACTCAAAGACCTGCTCGAAGCGCCGGCCGACACGCCCGCGCTCACCGTCTGAGCCGATCAGCACACCCTGTTTTTCGACGATCACCGCTGACACGCCGAACCTGACACCGGTACAGACAGGTAATCCGACATTTTTCACTGTTTTTCAACATAAATACTTTGACCTTCGGGGGACTCTCCGTACGTATGGTAGATGAAGCAACGCAGCGGGAGGCGATCCGGGCAGCCGCCGAGGCAGTCGCCGACCGGCTCGAGGACGAAAAGACGCATCTCACCGATCTGGATTCGGCGATCGGCGACGCCGACCACGGGTCGAACCTCGCACGCGGCTTCCGGGCAGCCGCGGATGCGGTGGTCGACGACGACGAGTCGACGCCACAGGAACTGGTCAAGACGATCGGTGTCACGCTGATCTCGGAGGTCGGCGGAGCCTCCGGGCCGCTGTACGGCGGCTCGATCATGAGCGCGAGTGCGACCCTCGACGATGGACTGACCGCCGAGAGTTCGGTGGCGTTCGCCGAGGCCTACCTCGAGAAGGTCAAAGACCGCGGCGACGCCCAACTCGGCGCGAAGACGATGGTCGACGCGCTGACGCCGGCGGTCCACACGTTCAAGAAGTCGATCGAGGTCGACGAGCTCCCGCCGCTGACGGCGCTGGCGAAGGCAACGGCTGCGGCCGAGCGGGGCGTCGAGTACACGGTCCCGCTCCGGGCACAGAAGGGCCGGGCCTCCTTCCTCGGCTGGCGGTCGGTCGGCCATCAGGACCCCGGGGCGACCTCGACGTGGTTCATCATGCAGGAACTCCTCGACGTCGCCGACGACTACCTCGACGGCGAGGTCGACGTCGACGCCAGTTCGCCGACGATCCCCGAGGAAACGCCCGACGAGGAGGAGTCGTGATCGGCCTCGTCGTGGTCTCCCATAGCCATGCGGCCGCCGAGGGCATCTGCGAGCTCGCCGCCCAGATGGGCGGGGACGCCCCGCTGGAGCCCGCCGGCGGCGACGGCGACGGCGGCATCGGCACCGACGCCGACCGGATCGGCGAGGCCATCGCGGCCGCCGACCAAGGCGAGGGCGTCGTCGTGCTGGTCGACCTCGGCAGCGCGGTGATGAACGCCGAACTCGCCATCGAAATGACCGAGGCCAACGCCACGATTGCCGACGCACCGATCCTCGAGGGCGCGCTCAACGCGGCTGTCGAGGCAACGAACAAGAAGGCAACCGTCGACTCGGTACTCGAAAAGGCCGAAGAAGCCCGCACCTACCGAAAGGTAAGCTAAGGCTACCGCCGGCGAGGGGATGTTTTCGTAGTCGTTCGACCAACCGAGGCGACGGTAGCCAGCGCCTAATTATCGACCGAAAATCGAGCTACAGCCGCTGGCGGACCTCGGCGAGCGTATCGGCCGCAAGCATGGCGTCGGCGAGTTCGGCAGCGGCCTCGGTGTCGACCTCGCGGATCGCCGTCTTCACATCGGGGATCGTGACGGCGCTCATGCTGAGTTCGTCGAGACCCAGTCCGACCAGCAGTTCCGTGAGGTCGGGATCGCCGGCCATCTCGCCGCACATCCCGACCCACGCGTCGCCCGCGTGGCCCGCGGTGACGGTGCGGTCGATCGCCCGGAGGACCGCCGGGGCCAGCGGGTCCTGATACTCGCTCATCCGATCGAGGTCGCGCTGGGCGCTCTGGATGTACTGGGTAAGGTCGTTGGTGCCGATCGAGAGGAAATCCACGCGCTCGGCGAAGGCGTCGGCCAGATACGTCGACGCTGGCGTCTCGACCATCACGCCGAGTTCGGGGATGGCGTAGTCGACACCCTCGTCGTCGAGATCGTCGGCGACACTCTCGACCTGTTCGAGGGCGGCCTCCAGTTCCTCGACCGTCGAGACCAGCGGGAACATCACCGCGAGTCCGGCCCCGGCGTCGGTCGCGGCGACACGCAGGAGCGCCCGGAGTTGGGTCTCGAAGAGGTCGGCATGCTCGTCCAGCGAGAGGCGAATGCCGCGTGCGCCGAGGAAGCCGTTTTCGTCGGGATCGAGCCCCAGATAGTCGATGGGCTTGTCGCCACCGACATCCAGCGTGCGGACGACGATCCGCGGCTCGCCGTCGCCCGCGACGCCCGCCGCGAAGGCCTCACAGACCTCGTGGTAGGCCGCGTACTGCTCGTCCTCGTCGGGCGCGGCGGCGCGGTCCTGAAAGAGGAACTCGGTCCGGAAGAGACCGACACCATCGGCCCCGCGGTCGACCGCCGGGCCGGCCTCGGCGGGTGTCCCGAGGTTGGCCGCGATCTCGACCGACCGGCCGTCGGCGGTTGCGACCGACTCCTCGACGACGGCGGTCTGGGTCGACTCGGCGGCCCGCTCGCGGGTCGCCGCGTCGGGATCGGCGATCACGACGCCGTCCTCGCCGTCGACGACGACGTCGGTGCCGTCGTCGACCGCGTCGAGTTCGTCACCGACACCGACGACCGCCGGAATCCCCAGCGAGCGGGCGATGATCGCGGCGTGAGCGGTCCGGCCGCCCTCCATCGTGGCGATCCCCGTAATCGAGTCGGGATCGAGTTGGGCGGTGTCGCTCGGGGTGAGCAGTTCGGCCAACACGACCGACCCATCGGGCAGCGAGCCGAGGTCGGTGCGTTCGGTGCCGGTCAGCAGCCGGAGCAGGCGGTCCCGGATGTCCCGGAGGTCGTCGGCCCGCTCGGCCATCATCCCGTCCATCCCCGCGAACTGCTCGATGGGCCCCGCGAAGGCCTCTTTCACCGCGTGGGGAGCCGGCAGTCCCTCCTCGAGGGCTTCCTCGACCCCGCTTTCGATCTGTGGATCTTCGAGGAACTTGAGGTGGGCGTCGAACACTGCTGCTTCATCCTCGCCCACGCGCTCGCGCGTCGACTCGCGTTCGGCCTCCAGTTCGGCGCGGGCGTCGGCCTGCGCGGCGTCGAACCGCTCGCGCTCGGCGACGGGGTCGACGCCGTCGACCGGCGGCTCCTCGAGGTCGGTCACGTCGGTCGGGCGGTACCACACCGCCGTGCCGACGCCGAGCGTCGGCGTGGCACCGATCCCCTCGAAGCGGCGCTCTGTCACGGCAACTCCATCTCGTCGAGTTCGTCTTCCGGCGTCGAGAGGATCACCTCGAGGGCGTCGAGGGCGGCCTCGGCGTCGGGGCCCTCGGCGACCAGCCGGACCTCGTCGCCGCCGCGGACGCCGAGCCCGGTGACCCCGAGCATGCTGTCGGCCGATACGGCCGGCCGGTTGCCGTCGACGGCCGCGACGGTGACCTCGGCGTCGAACTCGCCGGCGGTCTCGACGAAGGTGGCTGCTGGGCGGGCGTGAAGTCCGTCGTCAGGGACGACTGTCAGGATTCGTTCCATACCCCATTGTTGGAGCCGACGGTCTTTATACTAGTGCAGACAGGCCGCTGCGACGCGACAACCGACCGAAAGGAACGGGTCGACTCGCAATTGTCGACTGATTAGTCGAGAATCCGACAAAAGAGCGTGGGGCTACCGGCCGTTTCGGCTGTAGGAGTCGAGTTGGCTCTCGACCCGGTCGTTGAGGCGTTCGAGTTCGGTTTCGAGGTCGCCGTCGCGGATCTCGGGGTAGGCCTCGCCGACCAGCGTCCGGACCGTGCTGAAGGGGCCGATCCGCGCGCCGTTGGTCGCGGGGCTGTCCTTGCTTGAGAGTAGTTGTTCGATAGCGACCTCGTGGCCGGGGTTCTGCCGGAACCAGCCGTCGCGTTCGAGTTTGTCGATCCCGCCCTCGTGGACCGGCAGGTAGCCGGTCTTGCGGTGCCAGCGGGCCTGCTGTTCGGGCTGGGTGAGCCACGCGAGGAACTCGCCGGCGGCGTCGCGTTCGGCTTGGGTCGCCGAATCGGAGACCCACAGCGACGCCCCGCCGACGATCAGCCCTTGGCCAGCGCCGGGCGTCGGATGGCCGCTGATGCCGACATCGAAGTCGGCGGTGTCGGTGATGCCGCCGACCGACGACGAGGAGGCAATGACCATCGGCGCGGTTCCCTCGTAGAAGGCCTTTTTGGCCTTCCCACGGGCCTCCATGCCGGGGTTGTGGTAGAGTCCCTGCTCGTCGAGGTTCGTCCACCAGCCGTAGATCTCTTGGGCGGCCTCGCTGTCGAAGTAGGCCTCGTCCGGCGTTCCCGCCCGACCGTTTTTCTTGTTGACGATCTCCTGGCCGGCGGTCGCAAACCACTGCTCGACGAACCACGAGTAGTTGGCGAAGGTGATCCCCTTCTCGGCGACCCCTTGGTCGACGAGCTGCTGGGCGGCATCGGTGACTTCCTCGAAGGTCGTCGGCGGGTTGTTCGGGTCGAGGCCGGCCTGTTGGAAGGCCGCCTCGTTGTAGCAGAGGACCGGCACCGAGGAGTTGAACGGCATCGAGTTGAGCCGACCGTTGGTCCGGTAGTAGCTCAACACGGGGTCGACGTAGTCACGCATGGAGACGCGGTTCGGCAACACGCCCTCGACGGGGGTGAACGCCCCGCTGTCCATCGCGCGGGCGGTCCCGATCTCGTAGATCTGTGCCAACACCGGGGGGCTGCCCTTCTCGGCGGCCGACAGCGTCGACTCGAGGGTGCCGCGGTAGCTCCCCTTCGAGGTGGCATTGATGTGGATGCCGTCGGCCTGTTCTTCGAACTCGCGGATCAGCTCTTCGAGCAACAGCCCCTTTTCGCCACCCATCGCGTGCCAGAACTCGACGGCGGTGACGTTCTCGCCGACGGTCGTCCGCGAGCGGGTCTCCCGGAGTTCGTAGGAGTCCAGCAGCGTCCCGAGGGTGTCGACCCGCTCGTCGAGGGTGGTCGCGCCGGTCGAGACCTCCGCCAGCGCCGTCGTCTGCTGTTGGGCCGCCGAGGCGGCGGTCTCGGAGCGTTCGGCCGTCTCGTCGGAGATCTCGCCGACGTCGTCGACCATCGCGGCGGCCTCCTGGAGGGACTCGGCCTGGCTGTCGGTCGCCTGACTGATCTCCTGGACGCCGACATTGGTCTCCTCGACGTCGTCGGCGATCTGCCGGAACGTCTCGACGGCACCCTCGATCGTCTCGACGCCGGCGTCGATCCGCTCGCGGGTCTCGTGCATCTCGTCGACCGTGGTATCGGCCTGCTCGCGGACGGTGGCGACCGACTCCTCGATGTCGCCGGCGGCCTCCTCGGCGTCCTCGGCGAGGCTCTTGACCTCGTCGGCGACGACGGCGAACCCTTCGCCCGCCTCACCCGCGCGGGCGGCCTCGATGGAGGCGTTGAGCGCGAGAATGTTGGTCTGGCTGGCGACCTCGCCGATGAACTCCGCGATGTCCTCGATCTCGCCGATCAGGTCGTCGAGCTCCTCGGTGGCTTCGAGGGTTCGGCTGGTCCGGGTGTCGATCTCGTCGAGTTCGGCCAAGGCGTTGGTCGCCAACTCTCGGCCCTCTTCGCCGCGTTCGGCGGCGGTTTCGGAGGCTTGGGCGACCTCGTTGGCCGAGGAGGCGACCTCCTCGGTCGCCGCCGACAGCGACCGGATCTCGTCGGAGAGATCGTCGATCATCTCGTGTTGTTTGGTCGTGTCCTCCGAGATGCCCGACACCGAGTGGCTGACTTCCTTGCTGGCCTGCTTGACCTCGTCGACCCGGCTGGTGACGCGCTCGGTCGCGCCGTCGACCTGATCGCCGAACTCGTCTACGGTCTGGATCGTGTCCTCGAACTCGTCGAGCATGCCGTTGAACGCGTTGGCCACCGCGGCTGCCTCGGGGTCGGCACGGTCGGTGTCCATCCGAACGGTGAGATCGCCGTCGGCACACTGCTCCATCGCCGAGACGAGCTGCGAGGAGAACCGCTCCCAGTCGAGATCCGACGAGTGAGAGCCAGTCCCGTCGGCCGAACCGGAGTAGTCGGAAGCGACCGGCTCGCCGCCGTCGGAGGCCGTCGGCGAACCCGAGGCGTCCGTCGTGGCAGCGACCGGCTCCACGTCGCGATCAGTCGTCGACTCGGCGTCGGACTCGGTCGTCGGTGCCGGCTCCGCGTCGGCAGCGGCGTCGTGGTCCTTCGAAGCGTCGGGATCGTCAGCGGCGTCGGGGTCGACCGCCGCACTGCCGGCGTCGGGCGACAGCGGGTCGGCATCGGGGTCGGCGTCGTCGTCGCTGCCCCATCTCGAAAACGGACCGAAGAAACCGAGCACCGAACCGACACCCAGCGAGGCGTCGGTCACACCGCTGGCGGCGACACAGAAGGCGATCAACCCAACGACAGCGGCACCGATTGTGAGACGGTACCATGGGACGTTCTCGATGGCAGGGCTGGCTCTCAGTCGGACGTGCATGTGGTCCGGTGTTCACTGACCGTTTAAATAAGCTTGTGTTCCAAATTATCGTGAATGAAAACCATCCACGTGGCGGTCAGCCGGTTGCGGTGAGGTGATCGAACACGAGCGTGGGGAACCGTGGTTCGAGCCGCGAGGGCGGGCGGCCGACGTGGCTTTCGGCGTCGACTTTGAGCCGGCGGACGATCCCGGCCTCGGCGAGCTCGTAGAGGACGCGCTCGATGGTCGACCGGGAGAGTTCGATCCGGTCGCCGGCGATGGCGTCGGCGGCCGCGCTCACCGAGTTGCGGTCGGCATCCGGGAGCGCTACCAGCCGGCCGAGGATCCGCTGGCGGCTCTCGGGTAGCGCCAACAGTCGGCCAAGCGAGACGCAGGGTTTGGGGACGGCGTCGGTGCCGGCCTCGAGGGCGTCGGCGTCGATCCGGTCGTGGCCGCGACGCTGGGCGTCGAGACCGGCGCTGAACAGCGCCGCCAGCGCGTCGTGGGCGTCGCCGTCGGCCCAGCCGGCGAGTTCACGGATCCGCTCGTGGCTGATCGCCGACCGTGTCAATCCGTCGGCCCCGCGGCTGGTGAGGATCTCGATCAGGGTGTGGCGGCGGTAGGTGTCACACCGGACCGTCTCGGGATCCTCCAGCGGGCCGGTGACCGCCGCCGGCTCCTGACGACCACAGAGCACCAGCGCGACCGACTCGCCGAACAGGGCGAACTGCTCGCAGACGGCCTCGGTCGACAGCGTCTCGGGCTCGCCGACGTGGTCGACGGCGACGACGACCGACCGGGAGCCGGGGGCGAGTCTGTCGGCCAGCCGGCGACGGATGGTGTCTGCGCTGACACCCTGTTTCGGTACCGGATCGGCCGTGAGGCTGTTGAGTACGGCATGCAGCAGCGCGAACCCGGTTTTGGCGACCCGGCCGTCGGTGTAGACGAAGGCGATGTCCGCTGTCGGTTCGGTGCGGGTCGTGGTGTAGATCCGGCCGTGGGCCCGGCCGATCAGCCGGTCGAGTTGGGCGAACAGCGAGCGGACGACGGCGGATTTACCGGTTCCTTTCGGCCCCCAGACGTAGCAGTCCGGCGGACAGCGATCCTCGAACGCCGGATCGATGGCGTCGAGCAGTTGCTCGATGACGAGCCCCCGACCGACCGGCTCGGTGGGGTGGGCGATCGGATTCAGGGCGTCGGATTCGAGCACCAGCCGCGGCTCGCTGTCGGGCTGCTGTCGGCGAACGATCCGCTCTTCGAGATTCATTGGTGTCTCTCGTGTATTAAAAAACGCAAACCGCCTCAACAACCGTCCGCCGAGCGGACGGCCGATAGCGGCTCCGAACTCACCAATCCGGTGAGCAAGGAGTGGTTGGCGCGGCGTGGCTTAGAGGCCGAGCGCGCTGATCGGGGCCCAGAAGGTGGTCCCCAGGACGCCGGCGGCCGTCAGGACGGCCGACAGCAGGCCGGACATGAAGATGCCGAACGCCGGCGGGTCAACGTGGGTCTTGCCGTGCATGTAGAACACACGGTTACAGACCTCACCCATCGTTGCGCCGAAGGCTCCGAAGAGCCCACCGACGATCAACACGAGCGCCGGGCTGTAGCCGGCAGCCTGTGCGCCGAGTGCACCGACTGCGCCGGGCAGCGTGATGTGGTGGGTGACCGGGATGTTGTCGACACCGGCCTGCAGGAACACCAGGCTGGCCGCGCTGATACCGAAGCCGATCAGCGGGCTACCGGTGGCCTGGAACGCGAAGGCACCGAGGATACCGCCGATCACACCGATGAGGGCGACGTTACCCCATTTGTACTGCCACGGCAGCCAGATGCCGGGCGCTTCGTCCTCGTCGCGCTCCCACGGGCCGACGTCGAACATGCCGCTACCGGTGATCTCGCCGATGACGCTGTAGCCGAAGGCAACGCGGTGGAGCAGCGCCGAGACGAACACCATCAGCGCGATGTTGTCGGTCGGGATCCCGATCGTGCGACCGAGTTCCGTGCCGGCAAAGCCGATGAGGCCGAAGAGCCCACCGACCATCAGCACGTCGGTGTGGTGGGTCCCTGCGGCCCACAGGATGTTCTTTCCGTCGTCGATGTAGCCCTGCTTGGCTGCGTAGGCGGCTGCGGCCGCACCGGCTGCGAACGAAATGTGCGGACCGAACACCGGACCGAAGCCGAGGAGACCGGTGAAGCCGGTGGCGGTCAGCGAGGCTTCACCAGCGCCCTCGAGACCGAGTGCGCCTGCTGCCTCGCCGGCGATGACCATGAAGCCGGTGAAGATGAACGCCGGCAGAGCACCGATCGCCGCACCGAACGCGCCGCCCGCGAACGACGCGATCCAGAACGTCGGATCAGTGAGTGCTTCCGTTACCATCGTTACTCGCCCCCGTCACGAGCCCAGTCCTCGGCTCGGGCGACGGCGTCCTTCCAGCGGTCGTAGTTGACTTCGATGTCGGCGTCCTCGTCGACAGGGAAGCTGCGGTCGATCTGCCAGTTGTCGCGGAGTTCGTCGACGGTGTCCCAGTAACCGACGGCGAGCCCGGCGGCGTAGGCCGATCCCAGTGCCGTGGTCTCGTCGACGACCGGACGGACGATCTCCGTACCGATGATGTTCGACTGGAGCTGACAGAGGAAGTTGTTCTTGACTGCACCGCCGTCGACGCGGAGGCTCGACAGATCGATGTCGGCGTCTTCGACCATTGCCTCGGCGACGTCCTTCGTCTGGTAGGCGATGGACTCGAGGGTCGCGCGAACGACGTGTTCGCGTCGGGTACCACGCGTCATGCCGACGATGGTACCGCGTGCGCGCTGATCCCAGTGGGGGGCACCGAGACCGGTGAAGGCGGGCACGACGTAGACGCCGTCCGTGGAGTCGACGCTGCGTGCGAGACTCTCGGATTCGGCGGCGTCCTCGATCAGGGTCATGTCTTCGAGCCACTCGATGGCCGCGCCAGTGATGAAGATGGCACCCTCGAGGGCGTACTGGACCGGCTCACCCGAGCGCTAGAAGCCGATCGTCGTCAGCAGGCCGTGATCCGAAGGAACGGCCTCGTTGCCGGTGTTCATCAGCATGAACGAACCGGTACCGTAGGTGTTCTTGGCGTCGCCTGCGTCGAAACAGGTCTGGCCGAAGAGGGCTGCCTGCTGGTCACCGAGCGCACCCGCGACGGGCACTTCGGCACCGAGGAAGCCGTCCGGATCGGTGGAACCGTAGGTCTCGTCGTCGGAGGACGGACGGACTTCCGGCACCATCGCCTTGGGCACGTTGAACAGGTCCAGCAGTTCGTCGTCCCATTCGAGCTCGCGGATGTTGTACAGCATCGTCCGCGAGGCGTTCGAGACGTCCGTGATGTGGTTGCCGGTGAGGTTGTAGATGACCCACGTGTCGATCGTCCCCATCAGGAGCTCGCCTTCCTCGGCGCGGTCCCGAACGTCCTGCGGTCGGGATCGCTGGAGCTTGATCGGGTCGGCGTTGTCGAGGATCCACTCGGTTTTCGTCGCCGAGAAGTAGGCGTCACATTCGAGACCCGTCTTCTCTCGGATCTCTTCGACCTTGCCCATCTCCTGGATCTCTTCGACACGGTCGGTGGTACGGCGGTCCTGCCAGACCAGCGCGTTGTGGACTGGTTTGCCGGTCTCGGCGTCCCACACGATCGTGGTCTCTCGCTGGTTCGTGATGCCGATGGCCTCGAGCTGCTCGGCGTCGAGGTCGGCGTCGTCCAGCGCCTGATTGATGACCGCTTTCGTGTTCTCCCAGATCTCCATCGGGTCGTGCTCGACCCAACCGGGCTCCGGATAGATCTGCTCGTGTTTCTCGTAGGCGTTTGCGATGACGTTACCACCATGGTCGAAGACCATGAACCGCGTTCCTGTGGTCCCTTGATCGATGGAACCGACGTATGTGTCTGACATATGTGTTCACCACACTCCTTGGGGGGAGACCCCCCTGGCCCGGGAACCGTTCTTTACGGGCGGTTCCCTGACCACGGGTAAACACTATAGAATAACATGATAAATCTTGCTCTACTACCCATAATTGTCCTTAATATCCATGTTCGTTTGGTAGTATTTAGCACACATTACCGGCCTATTTATTGTGTCGACTGAGAAACAACTCGAACGTTACGCCGATCGGGCCAGTAGGGGTAAAGTAAAGTTACTATAGTGCAAAACCCAACTGAACGGATGAGTAACAAGCCACACGTTGTCGTCATCGGGGGCGGTTCCACGGGGTGCGGGATCGCACGCGACCTCTCTATGCGCGGGGTCGACGTCACGCTCGTCGAGCAGGGGAACCTGACCCACGGGACGACAGGACGAATGCACGGACTGCTCCACAGCGGCGGCCGGTACGCCGTTGCGGACCAGATTGCTGCCGAAGAGTGTATCGACGAAAACCGAATTCTACGGGATATCGCCAGCCACTGTGTCGAGATGACCGGTGGGCTGTTCGTCAAGCGACCCGAGGACACCGAGGAGTACTTCCAGAAGAAACTGGAGGGCTGCAAGGAGTGCAACATTCCCGCCGAGGTGTTGTCGGCCGAAGAGGCCCGCGAGATCGAGCCGTACCTCGCCAAGGATATCGACAAGGCGATCAAAGTGCCCGACGGCGCGATCGACCCCTTCCGGCTCTGTGTCGCCAACGCCGCCAGCGCCGAGGAACACGGCGCGCGCATCGAGACGCACGCACCGGTCGTCGACCTCCTCACGGAGGACGGCGAGGTCGTCGGCGTCGAGGTCGAACACGAGACGGGGCCCGGCAAGCGCGTCCACCGCGAGCCGGGCACGCGCGAGAAGATTCGCGCCGACTACGTGGTCAACGCGACCGGCGCGTGGGCCGGACAGATCGGCGAGATGGCCGGCCTCGAACAGGAAATCGAGGTCCGACCCGGTAAAGGCGTCATGACGATCATGAACACCCGACAGGTCGACACCGTCATCAACCGGTGTAAGCCGAAGGGTGACGCCGACATCGTCGTCCCACACGAGACGACGGCGATTCTGGGGACGACCGATATCGAGGTCGACGATCCCGAGGACTACCCCGAAGAGCAGTGGGAAGTCGACCTGATGATCGACACCCTCTCGGAGCTGGTGCCGATCCTCAAGGAAGCCCGAACGATTCGCTCCTTCTGGGGTGTCCGGCCGCTGTACGAGCCGCCGGAGACCGGCACCAGCGACTCGACGGACATCACCCGCCGGTACTTCCTGCTCGACCACGAGGAACGGGACAACGTCAAGGGGATGACGTCCATCGTCGGCGGGAAGTTCACGACCTACCGACTGATGGCCGAGGAGATCTCCGACCACGTCTGCGAGAAGTTCGACATCGACGCCGAGTGTCGCACCGCGGACGTGCCGCTGCCCGGCAGCGATGACTTCTCGGTGCTCGACGACTACATGGACGAGTACGGGATCCGCTCGCCGATCGGTCGACGGAGCACCCAGCGGCTCGGCTCCCGCACCGACGAAGTACTGGACTACGACGGCCCGAACCCGACGGTCTGTGAGTGTGAAGCCGTCACGCGTGCGGAGATCCAAGACAGCATCGAGAGCGCCGGCTCGGACCTCAACGCGACGCGGATCCGGACCCGCGCCTCGATGGGTAACTGTCAGGGGGCGTTCTGTACCCACCGGATGGCCGCCGAACTGTACGACGAGTACGACGCCGACATCGCCTACGACGCCTGGGACGAACTGTATCAGGAACGCTGGAAGGGCGAGCGCCACGCGATGTGGGGCACCCAACTCTCGCAGGCGGCACTGAAGTACTCGCTGCACGCGACGACGATGAACCGCGACAAGGACGCCGCGACCACCGACAGCGTGGTCGACTTTTCGGCCTTCGACAGCGGGGCGACCGCCGGTGGCGCCGGCGGCACCGCCAGCACGGCCGCCACCGACGGCGGGCGAACGGGGGATGACTGACCGTGGCGATCCGTGAGGACGTGATCGTGATCGGCGGCGGCCTGGCCGGCTCGGTCGCGGCCATCGAGGCCGCAGAGACCGGCGCGTCGGTCCGACTGGTGACCTACAAGAAGTCGACGCTCCGCCATGCCAGCGGGCTGATCGACGTACTGGGGTATGCCGACGGCGACGATCCGGTGGTCGACCCCTTCGCCGAGCTCGACGACCTGCCGGCCGACCACCCGTACGCAATCGCCGGCGAGGCGGCGGTCCGCGACGGATTGGCTCGCTTCGACGAGATCACCGGCGAGACCTATCAGGGCAGCCATACCGACACCAACGCCCTGATCCCGACGTTCAGCGGCGCGGTCAAGCCGACCGCCCGGTATCCCGCCGCGGCCGCCGCCGGGATCGCCAGCGACGACCGGCCGATGCTCGTGGTCGGCTTCGAGGAGATGACCGAGTACAACGGCGAGATGCTCGCGGCCCACTTGGAGGCCGCAGGCGTCCCCTTCGACGTCGAGGGCGTCGAGTGTAACTTCCCCGGCGAGTACGTCAACGACTCCCGGGTGACCCGGTTCGCCAAACGGCTCGACATCGACGAGACCGTCGACTACGAGGGGCGATCGATGGGCGCACGCGAGGCGCTGGCCGCCGAAGTCGAACCCCACGTCGGCGACGCCGAACGCGTCGGCTTCCCGGCGTTCCTCGGCGACGACCACGCCGAGGCGGTCCGGACCGACCTCGAACGCCACCTCGGCGTCGACGTCTTCGAGATCCCGATGGGGCCGCCGAGCTACCCCGGCATGCGGCTCGAAGACACGCTCAAAGACGCGGTCGACGAGGCGGGCGTCCGCATCTCGGCCGGCAACCCCGTCGTCGGCTTCGAGGCCGACGGCGGCGAGATCCAGTCGGTCACCGTCGACAGCAAGGGCCGCGAGGTACCGTACCACGCCGACGAGTACGTGTTGGCGACCGGCGGCCTCGTTGGCAAGGGGATCGACTCCTCCCGTGAGGACGGCGTCGAAGAGCCCATCTTCGACTGCCACATCCCCCATCCGGAGGACCGCTACGAGTGGTTCGACGAGGAGGCCTTCGGCGATCAGCCGTTCGCCCACTTCGGAGTCGTCGTCGACGAGACGATGCGGCCGCTCGACGCGACCGACGCCCCCGAGTTCGACAACCTCCGGGCGGCGGGCGCGGTGGTCGGCGGCGCGGATACGGTCGCCGAGAAGTCCCAGAGCGGCGTCTCGCTGGCGACAGCGGTCGTCGCTGGGGAGCAGGCCGGCAAACAGGCAGCGAAACACGAGGTGAGCCAATGAGCGACGCACAACAACCCAGCGATTTCGATTCGACAACGGTAGATGAGTTCGAGCCGGTCGACGTCTTCCCCTCCAGCGAGGATATGGACCTCCGGCCGGGTGCCGACAACTGTTATAAATGCACGAGCTGTGACACGTCCTGCCCGGTCGCGGAGGTCGACGAGGAGTTCCCCGGGCCGAAGTTCCAGGGTCCCGAACAGTGGCGGCTGAAACGTCACGAGGACGTCGACATCGACGACTCGATCCTCTCGTGTTCGAACTGTATGCGGTGTGACGACGCCTGTCCGTCGTCGGTGCCGCTCAGCCAGATGCACAACACCGCCCGCGGGGAGTACGTCGAAGAACACATGGACAAGCTCTCCCGGGAGTACATCCGCAACCGCATGCTGGCCAACTACCGGACGCTGGCCTCCATCGGCAGCAAGATCCCGCGAATCTCGAACTTCTTCATGGGGCTGGGCATCACCAGCACCATCGGCGCGAAGATCATGGGACTGCCGACCGAGCGGGATATGCCCGAGTTCGCCACCGAGACCTTCCGGCAGTGGTTCAAGAAGCGCGGCGGCTCGAAGGTCAGCAACCCCGACAAGCAGGTCGCCTACTTCCACGGCTGTTACTCCAACTACAACACCCCAGAGGTCGGCAAGGCGATGGTCCGGGTCTTCGAGGAGTTCGGCTACGAAGTGCTGGTCCCGAAACAGCAGTGTTCGGGGACCCCGATGTTCGCAAACGGGATGCTGAAGGACGCCCGCCGTGAGGCGGAAGTCAACGTCCGCGAACTCGGTAAGGCGATCGACAACGGAGCGGACGTGATCGCTTCCTGTACCTCCTGTTCGATGGCGCTCCGTCAGGAGTACCCCGAACTGTTCGACATCGACGGCGTCGAGGAGCTGTCGGAACACACCTACGAGGCCATGGAGTTCCTCCGCATCCACGAGGACGTTCAGGGTGCGATCCGGGAGTCGGAGGTCGACCCACAGGCCTTCGCCTACCACGCGCCGTGTCACGCACGGAATCAGGGACTGGATCGACAGGCCGTCGAACTGTTCCGCGAACTCGACGGCGCACATATCGAGGACGTCGGCGAGTCCTGCTCGGGCATCTCCGGGACCTACGGCTGGAAGTCCGAGAAGTACGAGACCTCGATGAAGATCGGTGCCGAGATGTTCGACCACATGGAACACGCCGAGGGCGACGTCGGCATGACCGAGTGTCCCACCTGTGCGATGCAGATGAACCATGGGACGGGCTACGAGATCCGCCACCCCCTCGAACTGCTCGAAGAAGCTCTCGTCAACTAGTCCTCCACACCGTCGGTTCCCGCGTTCGACTGCGCGAGAGCAACAGCGCGGGTCGTGACCGTCGACGAACACGTCCTGCCGTAGCCGACAGTCCGTCGTCATTGACCATCCGTCTGCAGAGACACTCACATCCGACTGGTGAGTATGGAGTACGTAACGAACCGAAGGGAACTGTTACTATCGGTAACGCTACCTATCTGGTAGGAAGGACTATTTTCAGAACAGTCCGGGTTCGGGCATGGGCAGCCACCGCGGGACGACTGGGCGATCAGTAGGGAGCAGACGGGCATTCCTCGCACGCACGACACGCGTAGTCGGGGGTACCGTCGCGGCCACGGCCATTGCGGGCGTCGCCGGAGCCACGGCCGACGGCACCGTCGACCTCGGCGCGCAGGGACTGACTACCGGCGCGGTAGTCGATCCCTACCTCGAAGAGTGGTTCGTCGACGGCGCGAGGGTCTCGATCCCGGCGGGGAGCTACGCGTGGCACGGCGGCGGGTTCGAGGGGGCGACCGAAAACGCGGCCGTCGTCGGAGACGGCGACGTGCGCCTCGACCTGACGGGCGATGCGTTCCGCAACAACGTTCGGGCGGAGTCGGGGACGATCGAACTCCGCAACCTTACCGTCGGTGGCAGGCCGAGCGACAAATCGCATTTCCGGCTGGAGACCGCGGCGGATGCGGAGATCGTCGCCGACAACGTGGACTTCCCCGACGGCGCGGCCGACGGAACCAAGTGTCGGCCGTTTTACGTGCCACGCGACCACGGGGGGACGGTCGACATCCGCAACTGCTATTTTTGGGGGTTTTCCGACAACGGGATCTATGCCTCCTCGCCGGGGTACGACGACGGGGCGGGCGGCCGCGTCATCGTCGAAAACTGCGTATCGCACAACAACAACATCGCGGGCATCCGGATCGGCTCCGACGACAGCGTGGTGCGGAACTGCCTCGTCGTCAACGACGGGCCCGCACCCGAAAGTCGGCGCGGACAACTGAACATGCGGGGGATCCGGGTCCGGAATCCCGGCGAGAACATCCGGATCGAGGACTGTGAGATTCGGGTGACCTATCCGGAAGCGAGTTCGGCGATCGAACTCCACGAAGGGGCCGACGGCGGCAGCGGCGTCATCAGAAACGTCACCATCTACAACGACGCCTCGTCGGAGGCAATCGAGGAGGAAGCCGACGTCGCCGACGGCTGGGAGGCGACGGGCGTCGAGATCACCGGAGCGGGAGATCTGAGCTACCCCGACGCCTTCGAGTCGGTCTGTACCGGCCCTGGCTGTGCCGAACAGCCGGCGGCCAGAGACGGACGGATCAGAGAGATCCTGTCGGCCGACGTCGACCCGGAACTCCGGGTTTAATCCCGAGGATTCACTGGAAAAAGAATTGGGCTTATCAGTACGCGGTCCGTATCTATGCGTAACTCTCTGGCCGTCAAGACGACCCCCGACGGAGCCGACAGTACGTCGTCCGGCCAGAGTGGTATACTATGACACACCAGACAACCGTACTCGTCATCGGCGGTGGCGGAACCGGCGTCGGAACTGCACGCGATCTGGCCGCCCGCGGCGTCGACGTCACGCTGGTCGAACGCGATGGACTGGGGGGTGGCACCACGGGGCGATCACACGGGCTGCTCCACAGTGGGGCGCGGTACGCCGAGTCGGACCCCGAGGGCGCGGCCGAATGTATCGAGGAAAACCGGATCATCCGCGAGATCGCCGGCGAGGCGATCGGCGACACCGGTGGGATCTTCGTCCAGTTGAGCGAGGACGATCCCGAGTACTTCGAGGCGAAACTCGAAGGCTGTGAGGAACACGGGATCCCGGCGGAGGTCATCGATGGTGACGAGGCTCGCGACCGCGTCCCGGAACTCTCCGAGGACGTCGAGCGGGCGATGGTCGTCCCCGACGGCGTGATCTACCCCTCGCGGCTGGTAGCGGCCAACGCCGCCAGCGCCGAGGAACACGGCGCGACGGTACTGACACACGCCCCTGTCGAGGCGATCACCGTCAGCGACGGGGCGATCACCAGCGTCGAGGTCGGCGGCGAGGCAAACGAGACGATCGAGCCGGAGTACGTCGTCAACGCGACGGGCGCGTGGGCCGGCGAGTGTGCGGCGATGGCCGGCATCGACGTCGAAATGCAGCCCACCAAGGGCGTGATGGTCGGCGTCGACTACGAGGGATTGGGCCCCGTGCTCAACCGGTGTCGGGTCCCCGACGACGGCGACATCATCATCCCACACGAGAGTCAGGTCGTCCTCGGGACGACGAGCGTCGCGGTCGACGACCCCGACGACTACGAGGAAGAACAGTGGGAGATCGAGAAGATGTTCGAGGAGTGTGCCGCGATGTTGCCCGAACTCGACGGCCGTGAGGTCGCCCGTACCTACTGGGGCGTCCGGCCGCTGTACGCGCCCGACGAGGCGGGCCGCGGGAGCAAAGATTCAGGCAAAGGGGACGAACGCGGCATCTCGCGAGGGTTCTTCCTGCTGGACCACGAGCAAGACGGTGTCGAGAACTTCGCCAGCGTCGTCGGCGGCAAGCTGACGACCTACCGCATGATGGCCGAGGCCGTCGCCGACCACGTCGACGAGGTGCTGGGTGTCGGCGGCGAGTCGATCACCGCCGACGAGCAGTTGCCGGGAGCCAACGATCCCGACCGGCTCGACCAGTTCGTCGCCAAGTACAGCGCCCGTCAGCCGGCCGATATCGACGTCGTCGCCGACACCGGCGGCCAGGTAGCCGACGACTAACCGGCCGTCGCCGACACCGGCCGACAGGAAACCGACGACGACCCGCCGTCGACCCGCGCCGATCCGGAACCCACTATTTTGTAGCCGGCTACGGAACGACCGCTATGATCGACCAGCGCGAGGAACTCGAACGGTCGGCGGCACACAGGGTGGCCCTCGATGCGCTCACCGCGGGCATCGCGGCCGCCGATCCCGCCCGGCTGACGCGGGAGCGCGTCTCCGTCTCGGGGTCGAGACTCTCCGTCGGCGAATCGGCCGTTTCGCTCGACGACTACGAGACCCTCCGCGTCCTCGGCGGCGGGAAGGCTGCCGGCGTCGTCGCCGCCGAGTTGGAGGCGATCCTCGACGACCGACTCGACGGCGGGGTCGTCGTCACGAACGAACCGGTCGACGCCGAACGGGTCGACCAACTGCCGGGTGACCACCCGGTGCCGGGAGCGTCGAGCCTGAAAAGTAGTCGGCGACTACTGTCGGCCGCGCGGGATGCGGGCGAAGAGACGCTGGTGCTGGCGGTGATTACCGGGGGCGGCAGCGCGCTGATGGCGGCTCCCGCCGAGGGGCTGTCGCTGGCGGATCTCCAGTCGACCACCCAGTCGCTGCTCGACAGCGGGGCGACGATCGACGAGATCAACGCCGTCCGCAAACACTGCTCGGCGATCAAGGGCGGGCAGTTGGCCGCGGCGACAGCGCCCGCCCGCGTCGAGTGTCTCCTCGTCAGCGACGTCGTCGGCAACGATCTCGGCACGATCGCCAGCGGACCGTTCGTCGGCGACGCCTCGACCTACGACGAGGCGCTGGCTGTCCTCGACCGCTACGACTGCGATGTACCGCAGGCGGTCCGGCGGCGGATCGAAGCGGGCGCAGCCGGCGAGATCGCGGAGACACCCGGCCCCGACGATCCGGTCTTCGACCGAGTGTCGACCACGATTCTGGGCGACAACGCCGTCGCCCTCGAAGCGGCCGCCGAGGCGGCCCGCGAGGCGGGGTTCGAGCCACTGCTCCTCTCCTCGCGGATCCGCGGCGAGGCCCGGGAGGCCGCCAAAACGGGGATGGCGATCGCCGAAGAAATGCGGGCAACCGGCGAGCCACTCGACCCGCCCGCAGCGGTCGTCTCCGGCGGCGAGACGACCGTGACGGTTCGGGGCGACGGCACCGGCGGACCGAACCAGGAGTTCGCGCTGTCAGCGGCGCTCGAATGCGACGAGTCGGGGGTCGTGGTCGCTGCGATCGACACCGACGGGATCGACGGCCCGACCGACGCCGCCGGGGCGGTTGTCGACTGCGGGACCGTCGAAGACGGGGCGGCGGCCGCGGCGTTGGCCAACAACGACGCCTACAGTGTGCTGGAGGCGGCCGACGCGCTCGTTCGTACCGGACCGACGGGGACGAACGTCAACGACCTGCGGATCGTGGTCGTCCAACCCGACTCCGAGTAGACACCTTAACATACCGAGACCGTTCTCTGTGGAGTATGGTCGATCCCACGTCCGATATTGGTGAAGATGTGACGGAGGACAACGCACCGGAGTGCGAACAGTGTAGCGACAAGATCATCCAGTCGACGAGCCACCGGGTCGTCACGGCGATCGATGAGGGCAAAGCAGTCCACTACCATTTCTGTAGCGACGCCTGCCGCGACGAGTGGCAGGCCGCCTGATCGGGCAGATCGGTCGACTGCGCCGCAGCCGCCGCCGGCCAACAGTGCCTTCGGGGAGAGTTTTTATCACCGGCGGCGCTACGTCCGTGTATGATTTCGCTCGAGGATGCAGTCACCGCGCGGCTCGAATCCCACGGCGCGCGCTTCGAGGTGCTCGTCGACCCGGATGCCGCACTGGCGATCAAACGCGAGGAGTTCGACGGCGAACTGGAGGACGTGATCGCCGCCGAGGACGTCTTCGAGAACGCCTCCCGCGGGGACCGGCCCGCCGAGACCGACCTCGAAGACGTCTTCGGGACGACCGACCCCATGGCGATCATCCCCGAGGTCATCCAGCGGGGAGAGATCCAGATCACCGCCGAGCAGCGCCGCGAGATGCAGGAACAGAAGCGGAAACAGCTGATCAACCGGATCGCGCGCAACGCGGTCAACCCCCAGATGGACGACGCGCCTCACCCGCCCGAGCGCATCGAGCGGGCCCTCGAAGAGGCCGGCTTCCGGATCGACCCGATGGAGCCCGTCGAATCCCAAGTCGACGAGGCCCTCGAAGATCTCCGGCCGGTGATCCCGATCCGGTTCGACGAGGTCACCATCGCGGTCCAACTCCCCGCCGAGTACGCCGGCAGCGCTCAGGCGAAGGTCCGGCAGTACGGCGAGCTCGAACGCGAGGAGTGGCAGGCCGACGGCTCGTGGGTCGGCGTCGTCACCTTCCCCGCGGGGCTCCAAAACGAGTTCTACGATCTGGTCAACGAGGAGACCAGCGGCGAGGCCGAAACGCGGATCATCAAGGACGAAGACGACATCAAAACACGCTGACCCCGAGGGATTCTTCACCGTGGCGCGCCAACCCGACCCATGGATGTGGTTCACGCTGACCATCAGTAGCTGCCGGCCGGCCCACCGGCTGGAGGTGCCATGAAAGCGATCGTCGCCAAACGCGTCGACAGCGGAACGGCCGACCTCTCGGAGCTGCGGGATCTAGCGGCCGCAGCGGGCTACACCGTCGTCGGCGAGCTGACCCAGACGCGCACCGAGGACCCCGCCTACTGTTTCGGCGAGGGGAAAGTTGAAGAGCTGGCCGCACTCGTCGAGGCGGTCGACGCCGACACTGTCGTCATCGACAACGAGGTCGGCCCGTTCCAGATGTTCAACATCGGCCGAACGCTGCCCGAGGAGACCGAGGTGTTGGACCGGTTTACGCTCATCCTCGACATCTTCGGCCAGCGGGCCCAGACTCGGAAGGCCCAGCTCCAAGTGGAACTCGCCGAACTCCGCTACGAGCTGCCGCGGGCGGCGGCCAAAGCAAGCCTCGCCAAACGCGACGAACGCCCCGGGTTCATGGGGCTCGGCGAGTACGACGAGAGCCGCGAGCAGGACATCAAATCCCAGATCGCCAACATCAAAGACGAGCTCGACGCCATCGCCGAGACGGAGGCCAAACGCCGGGACGAACGCAGAGAGTCGGGGTTCGACCTCGTCGCCTTGGCGGGCTACACCAACGCCGGCAAGTCGACGCTGCTCCGCCGGCTGGCGGCGGAACTCGATGTCGACGAGAACGCCGAGAAACACCCGGATCTCGACTCGGTGGCCGAATCCCAAGACATGCTGTTTACGACGCTGGGGACGACCACCCGCCGGGCCGAGTTGGACCGCCGGGAGGTGCTGTTGACCGACACGGTCGGCTTCATCTCCGACCTCCCACACTGGCTCGTCGAGTCCTTCCAGTCGACCCTCGAATCAGTGTACCGGGCGGATCTCGTCCTGTTGGTGGTCGACGCCAGCGAGCCGGTCGCCGAGATGCGCGAGAAACTCGTCACCTCCCACGACACCTTGCACGAACGCAACGAGGCCCCGATCCTCACCGTCTTCAACAAGGTCGACCTGCTGTCGGCGTCGGAACGCGACGAGAAGTGGGCGGCGCTGTCGGGGATCGCTCCCGACCCGATCGCGGTGTCGGGAAAGACCGGTGAAGGCGTCGACACGCTCCGCCGGCGGGTTGAGGCCGAACTCCCCGACTGGGACCACGAGCGCCTGCTGGTGCCGATGGCCGACGAGACGATGAGTCTAGTCTCGTGGATCCACGACCACGCCCACGTCGAGACCGAGTCCTACGAGGCCGATCAGGTACTCTTGGAGTTCGACGCCCGGCCGGCGATCGTCGAGCAAGCCCGCGCGAAGGCCGCCGCACTCAACGCCGCCGAATCGGCCTGAACGCCGCCATCGCTCCCGGCGACGCCACTGCCTCGCCGCGGAATGTCAGGGGTGAATTATTTAATTATTGAATATAGTTGAGGGATATGGCAGCGCTAACGCCGCCGGTGACGGCCGAGGACGAACACGAACGGATGCGACAGGAGCGCGACTACTGGAAATCGTTGTTCGACAGCGTGATCGAGCAGCTGCCGGAGCCGGCAGTCGTGTTGAACGCCGAGGGGGTCGTCACCCACTGGAACGGCGGGATGGCCTCGCTGACGGGCGTCGACACCGAGACGGCGGTCGGGACACACGCTCAAGAGGTCGACGGCGATGGGGAGTTGGCGGCCGCCCGAGCGCTCCGGGAGGCCGGCGCGGTCCGGGACGCCGAGCCGCAGCCGGCGGGCGGCATCGGCGGGCGGCGCTACAGCCGCGGGTTCGCCGGGCCGCTGTACGACGCGGCGGGCGATATCGCCGGCACGGTCGGGATCGCCCCGGATGTCACCGATCTCGTCGACGACAAAGAGGAAGAGGCGGGACAGCTCACGCCGGGGGCGGTCAGGGAGGCCGTCGGAGAGCCGCTCGATTCGCTCGGCGACACCGCCGCGGACGTCGCCGACAGCACCGACGAGATCTCGCGGGCGGCCGACGAGCAGTTCGAGCAGGTCGACGAGATCGCCAGCGAGGTCTCGAACCTCTCGGCGATGATCGAGGAGGTCGCCGCGACCGCCGAAGAGGTCGAACGCGTCAGCGAGACCGCCGAGACGCTGGCGATCGACGGCAAGACCGCCGCCGACGACGCCGAGGTCGTGATCGACGACATCGGCACGGCCGTCGACGACGTCGTCGCCGAGGTCGACCGCCTTCAGGAGCGAGTCGATGAGATCGACGGCATCGCCAACGCGATCAACGACATCGCCGAACAGACCAACATCCTCGCGCTCAACGCCTCGATCGAGGCTGCCCGCGCCGGCGAGGCGGGATCGGGCTTTGCGGTCGTCGCCAACGAGGTCAAGGAGTTGGCCGACCAGACCCAGCAGTACGCCAAGGAGATCGAGACGCAGATCGAGGAGATCCAAGACGACACCGAGGAGACCGTCGCCAGTCTCGACGAGACCACCGACCACGTCGACCGCGGCGTCGACCGGGTTCGGGATGCGATGTCGAACCTCACCGAGATCGTCGAGGCCAACGAGGAGACCGCCCAGGGGATCACCGAGGTCTCCGAGGCGACCGACAATCAGGCCGCCACCGCCGAGGAGATCGCCTCGATGGTCGACGAGATCGTCACGCAGGCCGAACACGTTGCCGACGAGACCGACGACCTCACCCGGCTCAACCGCCAGCAGACCGAGATGATCGCCGAGATCGAGGGCGACATCGCGTCGCTGACCCTGAACTGACCGGGACAGTCATCGATACCGACGGCTCTCTGCTTTTTTGCGGGCTCCAACCGGAGTCGACGCATGACTACCAGCGACGAGCGACCCCCAGTGACAGTGCTCAGCGGCGTGTTGGGTGCGGGCAAAACGACGCTGCTCAACCGCCTGCTGGAACAGCGCCGCTACGAACTCGCGGTCGTCGTCAACGACATGGGCGAGGTCAACGTCGACGCCGACCTGATCGAACGCGAAAACCCCGAGGCCGGCCTCATCGAGCTCTCCAACGGCTGTATCTGCTGTCGGCTGCAGGGCGATCTGGTCGAGGGGATCGTCGATCTCGTCGACCGGCGGGACGTCGACGCGGTCGTGATCGAGGCCTCGGGGATCTCCGAGCCGACGCCGATCGCCCGGCGGCTCACCGAGCCGCCCGAAGATGGACCGGATCCGACCGACGCAGTCCGGCTCGATACGATGGTGACGGTACTCGACGCCTACGGCTTCTGGAAGGAGTTCGACGCGGGGGCGTCGCTGCCGGCCGACGCGACCGACGACGAGCGGCCGCTCGCCGAGGTCCTCGTCCAGTCGGTCGAGTTCTGTGACGTCCTGCTCGTGAATAAATGCGATATGGTCCCCGACGACGTGCTCGACGAGATCACTGAGGTCGTGAGCGAACTCAACCCACGGGCGGAGGTTCGGCGGACCGAGTACGCCGACGTCGACCCCGAGGTCGTGATCGACACCGGCCGCTTCTCGTTCGCGGAGGCCAGCCGGTCGGTCGGCTGGAAGGCCGCACTCCGGGAGGCACGGGCCGGGGCCGACCACGATCACGATGCCAACCACGGGGACCACGGAGGCGAACACGCTGTCGACTCCTTCGTCTACCGCCGTGAGCGGCCGTTCGATCCCGAGGCGCTGGCCGACCGACTCGTCGAGCGGCCTGAGGGAGTAATTCGTGCTAAAGGCGTCTGTTACGTCGTCGGGAGCGACGAGGTGATCGGGATGAACCGCGCCGGTGGGGTGGTACAGGCGGGGTCGATCGGCGAGTGGGGCGACGACGAGCCACGGACCGAACTCGTCTTCATCGGGACCGACATGGATCGGGCGTCGATCGAAGCCGGGCTCGACGACTGTGTGGTCGACGCGGCGTCGGTCGAGGACGGAGTCGAACTGCCGTTTCCGATCGAGTCGACGGGGGCTACCTGAGGGACGTGTTACACTTCGAGTTCGTCACGGAGTTCGTCCCACGACTCGTGGAAGCCGTGAGTCGACTCGGATCGGCCACCGATGGCGTTCTGATAGACATCGTCATATTCGAGGAGGGCCGTCCACCCCTCAGTGAAGCTGTAGGCGCAGTATTTGCACATAGCGACCGGTACGCCGGAGACGCTGTTAGGCGTTTCGCGGACCACGAAACGGAACGTACCCGTTAGCTGAGATTCAGGTTACCGATACAGTCTTATATATGCACCCGAAGACCCGACCAGCCTGCCGGGCAGTCCGGTAGCCGGGCATCCATGAACCAACACCATCCAACAGCCACACTCACCGGCGAATGTCGACACTGCGCGTGGACCACGGTCGAAACGTCGTACGCCAAACTCACGAAAGCATACCAAGACCATCTCCGGGCCGAACACCCAACCGCGTGGCTCCGAGGGTAGCGCATAAATAACTCGGCGGCAAGAAGGTCGGCCGGTTATGGTTCGAGCAGGACCTTCGTCACGCCTTCTTCGCGGTTGTCGAAGGCCTCGTACATCTCCGGGGCCTCGTCGAGGTCGACGCGGTGGGAGACGACCCAACTCGGGTCGGCTTTCCCCGAGATGATCATATCCCGCAGTTCGCGGTTGTACGACTTGACGTTGCACTGGCCGGTGCCCAGTTTGATCCCTTTCTCGAACAGTTTCCCGAAGTCGATCCCGAGTCGACCCTGTGCGGCCATCTCGTCGGGCGCACCGGGGTCCGAGGGCACATAGAGCCCGGGAATGCCGAGCTGTCCAGTCGGTCGAACAACCTGAATTAGCTGGTTGAGGACGACCGCCGGGTTCTCGCGGGCCGGATCGTAGGCGTCGTCGGTCGGATCGGTTTCGGGGTCGATAGCTTGGTAGCCAACGGCGTCGACGCCTTTGTCGACCATCGCGCCGTGGGCGTCTGTGATCTGCTCGACGGGGTCGGCCTCCTCGAAGTTGATTGCCGTCGCATTGCAGTGGTCTTCGGCGAGTTCGAGGCGGCTCGGCACGCGGTCGACGACGTAGATCTCGCTGGCTCCCTGCAGATCCGCGCTGTAGGCGGCCATCAGGCCGACCGGTCCGGCCCCGAAGATGGCGATCGACTCGCCGGGTTCGAGGTTCGCAAGCCGAGTACCGTGCCAGCCGGTCGGGAAGATGTCGGCCAGCAGGGCAAAGGAATCCTCGTGTTCGTCACCCTCCGGGAGCTTCAGCGCGTTGAAATCGGCGTACGGAACGCGGAGTTTCTCGGCCTGTCCACCCTTGTACGGCCCCATTGCAACGTATCCATAGGCACCCCCCGCAAACCCGGGGTTGACGTTGGTACAGAAGCCCGTCTTGCCGTTTTCACAGTTCTGACAGAAGCCACAGGCGACGTTGAAGGGAGCGACGATCCGGTCGCCTTCTTCGAGCGTGCTTACTGCCTCGCCGACTTCGGTCACGACACCCATGTTTTCGTGACCGAAGACGATCCCTTCCTCGGCCGAGGTTCGGCCCTCGTACATGTGCAGGTCCGACCCACAGATACAGCTCGTCGTGATGTCGATCACAACGTCGTTTTCGTGTTCGATCTGCGGTTCGTCGACCTCCTCGATGGCTACATCGTGTGGTCCTTGATAGACCACGGCTTGCATTGACATTTGATAACACCTTCGTCCGCAACAGGGGAGTTCGACGGCCGGTTGTGAATAGTTTTCTTCAATTTATATGATTATAAAATAATGCTGTGCTAACAGACGCAACATATACCATAATGATTAATATACGTATACGAGAGTTGCTAGCCGACTACCGAACAGTCAACAACAACCGGTTCGATCCAGCCGAGACAGCGCCGGCGAGTGGAGCTATAGCTGCCGTTTTCGCTTCTCGACGACGTGTACGTCCTCGATCGCGGTCGACGGATACTGCCCCTCGCTGTTTTTTTCGGCGGCTTTGCACATGTCCCAGACGACGTTCAGACCGGTGGTCACGCCTTGCAGGGCTTCCATCTCGCAGCCGGTTTTGCCAGTGGTCTCGACGGCGACCGTAAGCTCGACCCGATCCTCGCCGAGGTCGAACTCGACGTCGACGTTCGTGATCGGGATCTGGTGGCACATCGGGATCGTCTCCCAGGTGTGTTTGACCGCCTGAATCGCGCCGATCCGCGCAGTCGCCAGCACGTCACCCTTCTCGACTTGGTTGGCGTCGATGGCCTCAATGGTCGAGGGCTCCAGCCGGATCGTCCCCGCCGCGACCGCCCGCCGGCTCGTGTCGGGTTTCGCGCCGACGTCGACCATCTGGACCGACCCCTCGTCGTCGGTGTGGGTGAGTTCCTCGGTCGGGTCCTCACTCATGGGCGATCGCCTCCGGGAGTCGGTCGAGGAGATCGGTCGCCACGAGGCCGTACCCCGTCTCGTCGAAGGCGAGATCGCCGGCTCGGCCGTTGACGTACGCGCCGACGGCGGCGGCCGACCGCGGCTCGCGGCCGACCAGCAGCGCGCCGACGACTCCTGCCAACACGTCGCCGGTGCCGCCGACGGTCATTCCGGGGTTGCCGGTCCGACTGATCCGTGTCTCCTCGCCGTCGCTGATGACGTCGTAGGCACCTTTCACGAGCAGCGTCTGCCCGATCGTGGTGGCGAACTCACTGACCAACGCCGCGCGTCGCTCCCAGTCGTCGGCGGTCTCACCGCCCATCCCGACAAGTTCGCCCTGATGGGGTGTACAGACCAGCGTCGCGTCCGTGTCGACCTCAGGCACCACCGATAGTGCGTCGGCGTCGACCACCGCGCGACCCGCGTAGGCCGACAGGAAGGCCTCGACGGCCGTGAGCGACTCCTCGTGGCTCCCGAGTCCGGGCCCACAGATCACCGCATCCATCCCGGTGGCGAGATCGAGTACGTCGTCGACCGCCGCGGGCGTCAGTCGGTCGCCCTCGAAGGGGTGGACGATCAGGTTCTCGCTGTAGGCCTGAATCCCCGCGGCGACCGATTCGGGACAGGCGACGTGGACCAGATCAACACCGGCTCGGAGGGTGGCCTGCGCCGTGAGGGCGGGTGCGCCGGTGTAGGGGCCGCCACCGATGACGAGGAGTTCGCCGTGGTCGCCCTTGTGGCTCTCGGCGGCGCGGCGTCGACCCTGCAGGTCCCCCGGACCGACGAACAATTCGGCGGCCTCGGGGATCCCGATGTCGGCGACCGTCAGTGCGGTGTCCAGTGATTCGAGGCCGGGTTTGGTGTCGTGGAAGGTGACGACGTGGTCGGCGTCGACCGCCACGCCCGCGGCATCGCCGGTGTCGGCGTCGACCCCCGAGGGGACGTCGACCGCGACGACCGGCGCGTCGGTGGCGTTGATCGCCCGCGCCGCACTCGCTTCGGGCTCGCGGAGCGCGCCGGTGACGCCGGTGCCGAGCATCGCGTCGACGATACAGTCGGCGTCCTCCAGTCGGAGATCGTCGAGTTGGGTGGTGTCGGTGACGGTCGTCGTCCCGAGGGTGGCGGCCTGCAGGGCCGCCCAGTTCTCGCTGGCGATCTCGGTGCCGATGGCGTCGGGTCGACCCAGCAGGGCGACCTCGACGTCGTAGTCGCTGAGGAAGCGCGCGGCGACGAAGGCGTCGCCGCCGTTGTTGCCGCGGCCACAGACGAAGACAACTCGGCTGTCGGGTTCGACTTCCGAGCGGACCACGCGGGCGACGGCGTTGCCGCTGGACTCCATCAACTGCTTGCGTGGGATACCGAGGGCGGCAGCGTTAGCGTCGACGGCCGCCATGCGGTCGGCTGTGATCATAAACGAGGTTGGGCGCCCCGACTGGTTAAAACTCCGTCCCGGAACAGGCTGGCCGAAACGAGCAGTAAAACTGATGAAACAATACTGAGAGAAAGCCTAGGCCGGAATTTGAATCCGGGGTCTCGTCCTTACCAAGGACGCGCTTTACCGCTAAGCTACCCAGGCACGCACTCATTGGTTGTCGGGAGATGTCTTTATGGGTTTCGATTCGCAGGCGGGCGGTTTGCTACCCGTCGCTGGCCGAGGAGGGGAGTCGACCGTCGACTCCTTCGGAGAGTTCGGTCAGCCGGCTCACCGCCGACTCGGGGAGGACGACGCCCGGAGCCGAAAGCGGCTCGCCGTCCTCGCGGGCGAGATCGGCTGCAAACGAGAGGACCTCCGTCGAGGGGTGGGCGTCGACGGCGGTCAGTCCGGCCCGGACCGCCAGTGCGAAGATGTCGGCCTCCAGATTGCGGTCGAGGGTCGCGCCGTCGGCGGCCGGCCGGTCGCGGAGCGTCTGATCGCGGCCGAACGACTGGACGGTCTCGACAGCCGCGGCGGCGGCCTCCGACCGTGCCAGCAGGTAGAACCCCCGGGAGACGAAGACGTCGGCGGCCAGAATGTCGATGTCGGCGTCGATCTCGTCGGTCGTCGTATCGGTCCACGGCTCGTCGTGGGCCAACGACCGGGTGAGCCGGAGCCCTTCGTAGATGAGCTGGACGCCGGCACTCCGCTCGGCCAGCGCCTCCAGATCGACGTCGGGGTCGCTGGCCTGTGCACTCAGGAACACGAGCACGCCGGGGGCCATCGACGCATTCGCAAGCCGGTCGAACAGCACCTCGCGGAGGTGACGGGGCTCGATGTCCGTCACCACCTCCCGTGCTGCAGCCCGCGCCCGCGCGGCAGTATCCATCCCTTCTTGCTAGGATCGGGGCAGTCAAAGACCTTTGGAAACCCTACAGCTCCAGCGGCTCGGGTGCCGGCGGCATCGATCGCTTGTGGGAACTCGTCTCGACCAGCGACTCGACGCGCTCGACGGCCGCCAACGAGATCCCATCGAGGGCCCGCACCGTTGCGGCCGCCGACAGCGGTCCGTCGACGTGGAGCGCGAGAATGGCATCCAACTGGTCGTAGTCGAGGCCTAACTCTGCTTCGTCGGTCTGGCCGGTCCACATCCCGGCGGTCGGCGTCTGCATTACCAGATCGTGGTCGACACCGATGTGGGCCGCAAGTTGGCGGACCTGCTGTTTGTAGAGGTTACCAATGGGGTTGCAGTCGACGGCCTGATCCCCATATTTGGTGAAGTAGCCGGTCATCGCCTCCGCACGGTTGCCGGTCCCCAGCACCACCCGGTTTTCGGCGTTGGCGACGAAGTAGTTCAACACGGCGCGCGTCCGGACGTAGACGTTGCCGGTCGCCATCCGATCGTCGGCCGCCTCGGGGACGGCCTCGAAGAACTGCTCGGCGATCGGCTGGATCTCGATCACGTCGTACTCGATCTCCAACTGTTGGGCGACGCGCTCGGCGTCGCTCATCACCTCGGGATCGTTGACCTCGCTGGGCATGACGAGACCATGCAAGCCGTCGGTCCCGAGGGCCTCGACTGCGAGGTGGGCAGTCGTCGTCGAGTCGATCCCCCCCGAGAGGCCGAGGGTCGCCCCCTCGGCATCGGCGGCGTCGACCGTCTCGCGGATGAACGAGACGAGGTGGTCGCGGGTCCGATCCAGTTCGGGCCCCGACAGCCGGAGATCCAGCGGGGCGTCGGCGGAGAGCACGGCGGCGTCACTGTCCATACGAGTAGCTGGGTCGGGATCGACTAATAGGCTCCTGTCGGGGCGCTGGAGGCTACGTATGTCCAGTTCGGCACGGAAAACGTTGCATCCACTTTCGACTGGAGGGATTGAGAGGCGAAGAACAACCGAAACACACGCGGCAGCTACTCGGGGAGCCCCGAGAGCGTGTCGAACCGTTCGTAGGTGAGTTCGATCGACTCGATGGCCATCCCGTTTGCGCCGCCGGTGAGGTCCGGGCCGCTCCACTTGACCGGGTAGGCGTTGGTGAACTCCCAGCCCCACGCGCTGTCGCCTTTGAATCCGGATTTGAGTTTGAGGACGACCGTTCGCTTCTTGATCGTCCCGCTCATCACCTCATGGAGCCAGTTCCAGAAGGTCGTGTCCTTGGTCAGGCCTCGCTGCAAGACGAGGTTCGCGTGAGCAAACCCGCCGGGAAGCTGGTGGACATGGTCATTGACTCCGCCCTCGCGGTAGGCGACCGTATCGAGTTCCATGGTCAGCCCCGATACCTCGGAAAAACCGGCGACCGGCTGGCCGTCGACTTCGAGTTCGAAGTTGTACTGCGAGTAGGGGTTGTCGACCACTAGCGGTCACCCCTCGAACTCCGGATTGACCAGTTCGATCCCGCCGCCCTCGGTGGAGCCGCCGGTCGACCCGCCGAGCCCGCCGCCGGGCGGGCCGCCGCCGGACTCCCGGTTGCGGCGTTCGTTGATCGTGCTGATCTCCTCACACCAGCGGTGGCGCTCCCAGTGGGGCATCCCCAAGATTTCGTCGTGGCTCCAGTTGAAATGGTAGGCCACGAAGGCGATCTCCTCGTACAGTTCATCGGGATCGTACAGCCTCAGCCCGTCGGATTTCCCAGTTCGGCCCCGTCCATCTCGTCGCCGTCGGCCGCGTCAGCCTCGCCGCCGATCGCGTCCATCCCGGTCGGCTCGATGCCGCCCTCGTTGGGAACGGCCGCCTGTGGGTCGTCGGGGCTATTGATCTGCTCGTAGAGCCCCTGCAAGTACTCCAGATCGGTGACGAACAGCGACTCGATCACCTCGGGGTCGACCGTCTCCAGATCACCGAGTTCGGTGACCACCCGCGACAGCAGGACGACGGTCAGATACGAGGAGTTCGACTGGACGCGGGGATCTTTGAGGGGTTTGATCTCGTCGGCCGCGGTCGCCAGCCGCATCCGGCCCTCCTTGTGGAGGGTGCCCTCGTCGTCGACGTACCCCTGCGGCAGGGTGAACTCGTGTTCGGTCTGAAGCGTCGAGTCGGTCATTGCTCACCCCCCGTGCCGCACTCGACGACGACGCGATCAGGCTGGCGCTGGGCGCGACCCGTATGCAGGTACCCCTCGTCGTCGAGGCGTGCGGTGCCGACGCGGGCCGGCGGCTCCATAGCGAGGCGTGTCGACCCCGTCATACGTCCTTCCGCTCCATCTCGTCGAAGGTGATGACGTAGGTCTCGACGGCGACGTTGTCGCCGCCGCCGGCCCCGGAGTTCAACGATGGCGGCTGGTACTCCTTGGGCCAGGCCTTCGTGAAGTTCCACCGCAGGTGCGATTCGCCCTGTTCGTCCTGGAGGATGACCGCGATCTCCTTGCGGGCCTCGTCGACGTTCCCCTCGACGACGGTCTGCCGCCAGTCGAACATCTCGCTGTTTTCCTGCTTCGAGCCGCGTTCGAGGATCAGGTCGTCGTAGACGGTTTTCCCGCCGAGGGCCCGATCGTGGGTGGGATCGTTGCCCTCGCGGTATTGGACCTGTTCGGTACGCTGGCTGGGGATCTCGACGCGGCGGAAGCCGCCGATCTGGATCCCGTCGAGTTCGATACGAAACCGGTTGGCTCGGAGTGGACCGTGTCTGTCTGGCATTGGTGAGTGTGTAAATCGTTAGGTGTGATCAGGCGTCGGCCGTCCACTGGCCGATTCTGAAGACGACGAACTCGGCTGGCTTCACGGGTGAAATGCCGATCTCGACGATCAGTCGACCGTTGTCGATGTCGTCCTGTGTCATCGTTTCCTCGCCGCATTTGACGTAGAACGCCTCGTCGGCGGTCGACCCCTGGAGGCCGCCGTCGCGCCAGACGGTCGTCAGGAAGTTCTCGACCGACTGCCGGACGCGGGCCCAGAGGTCCTTGTCGTTGGACTCGAAGACCGCCCACTCGGTGCCCTCCTCGATCGACTGCTCGACGTAGAGGAAGAGTCGACGGACGTTGATGTACTTCCAGGAGGGGTCGCTCGACGTAGTGCGGGCACCCCAGAGCTGGATGCCGCGGCCCTGGAAGCTCCGCAGGCAGTTGATCCCCTTCGGGTTCAGGAGGTCCTGTTCGTCTTTGGTGATCTCGTGTTGGAGCGAGACCGCACCGCGAACCGGCTCGTTGGCCGGGGCGGCGTGGACGCCGTGGGTCGCGTCGCTGCGGGCGATGATGCCAGCGACGTGGCCGCCCGGCGGGACGAGCTTCTGGCGGTTGGTGTGGGGGTCCGAAACCTCGATCCACGGGTAGTAGTAGCCCGCATACGAGGAGTCGACCGGCGTCTCCATATCCGAGACCGCACCGGCGACCTGCGGGGCCTGCAGGATCGCAAACCGGTCGCCCTTGTTCTCACAGTGGGCGACGACCGCATCGGTGAGCCCCGTAATATCGTTCTCGTCGGGGACGCAGACCAGCGAGATGTCGTCGTGCTGTTTGAATCCCGCCAGTCCGGTCCGCATGCCGGGCTGGTCGATGCCCTCGTAGTCCGACAGCGACACCTCGTGGCCCTCGGGCTTCGAGGAGAGGTCGGAGGCGACCTCGACGTCGACCGATTTGTCGCCGTCACGAACCGCTTCGAGATCGGCCTTCAGGTCGGCCTTCTTCTGGCTCGTGTCGAGATCGAGCGGCTCGCCGATCTCTTTGAGTTCGGCTTTCTTTTTGTCGTCGAGGTCCGCGGGGATCTCGACGGCCTGCTGGGCGCTGCCACCGTCGGCGGCCGCCCGCGCCGCGCCGGCGGCCGTCGAGAGCCACGTCAGCCCCGCGGTGGGCCGGCCGTCGCCGAGGTACTCGGCGTCGACGAGCACCGAGCCCGCGAGCTGGGACTCGTAGAACTGGCTGGATTCGGGATCGGTCGAGAGGTCCTCGTAGGTCGTCTCGACGTCCGGGGCCGGGTGGGGTTCGTCGGCGGCAGGCTGGTCGACGGCTTCGATATCGGTCGACCAGTAGCGGAGGGTGAGATCGAAGTACTCGCCGTCACCCTCCGAGACGATGGCTGCCACGCTGTTGCCCCAGCCGCCGGGGCCGTTGGCCGAGAGTTCGAGCACCGGCTGGCCGGCGGCGTCGGCCAACTCCGCGGTGGCGACGTCGTCGGGAGCGGCCGCAGTGACACGGCCGACGTAACACCGGCTGCCGCCGTTTTTGAAGTAGCCGTCGACGGCGGCGTCGAGATCCGAGCTGGAGGGGCTCTTGCCGAAAGTGCGTTTGAACTGACCAAAACTCGTGATCAGCGTCGGTTCGACCGGACCGCGCTCGGTCTCGCCGAGGAAGCCGGCAGTGGACGTGCTGGCTCCTTCGACGGATTTGGATCCGGTATCGACTTCCTCTACGTATACGCCTGGGGACTGGTATTCTGGCATCTGTGTATCGTCTGTAGCTGCGATCGAACTGCAGTAGCTGTCCGCAACGGTACACCGTATCTGGGCCCCGTTTTGGCCTATATAATTACGTAATTTCAGCAATAATTCAGTTTAAATGAATAGAACGGAGGCTCACGCCTCGGCGGCGACCGGGTGGAGGCGTTCGAGACCGGCGGCGGCTTCGGCGACGCGATCGAGGGCGATGGCGACGTCGACGGCCGGCTCGTCGGCTTCGATGGTCGACTGGAGCGCGGCGACCGCATCGTAGTAGCGGTCGGCGGTCGGCTCGCGGGCAGTGCCGGCGAGGTCGTCGCCGACGGCCGCTAGCGCCGCGTGGAGCTGTCGGACCGCCGACCGGTAGGATTTGGGCTCCTCACCCGCCCCGTCGCGGCTGGCGGCGGCGGCCTGCCGGGCGACCTCGCGGGCGGCCTTGCTGACCGCGCCGTCGTGGTCGGCGAACGCCTCGGCGACCGCCCGGAACCGCCGGGCGGTGGTGTCGAGACTCCGCAGCCGCAGATGGGTTGCCGTCCGCCGGTGGCGGTTTTTGAGCGCCGACAGCTCCGATTGGAGGTAGTCGACGCGCTCGTGGATCCCCTCCAGTTCGGCGGGATCGAGTTCCGGCGTCGGGGGCTCGGTCTCGGTCGTCGTCCGGTGGGGGTTGTCGGTGTCGGCGATGTGGTCGGCGAGTACCCCCAACAATAGGTCGGTGGAGGCCGCATACGCCGGCTCTGGAGCCGTCTCCGACGGCTGCCACGCGCCGTCGGGACCGCGCTCGAAGCCGCCGAGATACACCGCCGTCTCCGCGGGTGCGTCGGCCTCCGAGCGGTCGGCCTCGTGGGCGGCGGCCAGCAGCCGATCGGCGACCGCCGCCGGCGCGTCGTCGTCGGCCACCTCGATGTCGACCGACGGAGGGGAGACCCCCTCGGGCGGCTGCTCGCGGGCGGCGAGTTCGAAGCGCTCGACGACTCGGTTGGATTCGGGGTCCGAGCGGGAGCCGCCGGCGTCCGGAACGGCGACGGGTTCGAGGTCGACCTCGTCGAACCGGGCGAAGACGTAGAGTTCGTCGCCCGTCGGCTCCGGAACCGAGGCCGTCGTCGGCGACTCGACCACGATCGGCCGGCCCGCGGCGTCGATGGCGACCCCCGGCCCGACAGTGACCGCGAGTCCCTCGTCGGCCGGCTCGACCGATCGGAGTTCCAACCCGCTAAGAACGCCCATATCGGCTGTCTGCCGGGTGACTAGCTCCAGCCGACCGGCGTGGTACTGCTGTTCGGTCCGCATGTCGCGGGCAGTCATCAGCTTCCCCTCGAAAAACCGGTTTTTCTCGAACTGGGTCGGTTCGCCCCCGGCGTCGTTGCTCTCGTCTCCCATGTACACAACAACCGACGGTACTGTGTCGACTTCTGGTATATAGACCTACGTTTCACTCAGCCAGAAATTCGAATCAATCGAGCACTGCGGTGTGGCCGAGCGACGTCGACCCGAGTTCGAGCCGGCGCTCGCCGAGCCGGCTGTTGCAGCCGAGGAAGCTGTCGCCGCCGAGCCGGAACGTGGGGTCGAGGTCGACCACCGAGGCCTCGACGTGGGCGGGCGTCTCCTCGCGGACGATCGTCTCGACGGCCGTCCGGTGGGCGGGATCATCGAAGGGACCGGCGTAGACCGCCACCGACCGCTGGCTCGGGAGGTGACGCTCGTAGGCCGCGCGGGCCACCGGGGCGGTCCCATCGAGATCGCGTGGTTCGAGCAGGCACAGGCCGTGGTCGACGCCCGCCAGCGCGTCGTCGCCACCGGCGGCCGCCTCGCCGGGAACCAACCGGTCGCCCGGCGGAGTCTCCGGGGCCGGGAGGTGCCGCAGGTAGATCCCCAACAGCCGCCGGAGCCCCGCAGCCGTCCCGCGCTGGCGGGAGAGTTCCGGCGCGGCCGAAAGGAGTTCGCGGGTCGCCGCCGTCGGCCAGTCGACCGGCGGGTCGACCCCGAGCCAGTCGGCGAGCCACGGCAGGCTCTCGGCGGGGGCCGCCGCCGGATCGAGATGGCTGGTCAGCGAGTCGGCGTCGGCTTCGAGGTCGTCGAAGGCGGTGTCGAACACCGAGAGGAAGCGTTCGAGAAACGCTTTGGAGCCCGAGTCCTCCCGGTAGAGTTCCGGCAGCGACTCGATGGAGGACTGTCGGGGCCACGAGACACGCAGCGAGTCGACCCGCGGGGAGGCCCGTTCGCTGCCGACGAGTTCCAGCCGGACGACCAGATACCGGCCGGTCGCCGACTCGAACAGCGCGTCGGTCGGCGCGTCGACGGTCCGCCACTGATCGTCGAGGGCATCCCCGACGGCCGCAAAGCCGGCGTCGATCGCGTCGGCGGCCGCCGCCTCGCTCAGCCCGTCGGTGCGGGCTGCCAGCGCCGCCGGCTCCATCGCCAGTAGTTCCCAGACGGTGTCGGGTGGCTCCTCAAGCCCGGTCACGTCGGTGAGATCGGTCGACAGCGGCGCGGGGTCGTCGGTTGCGAGATACGAGACGCGGAGCCGCGTGTTCGTCCCCGCGGGCTCGGGCCCCAGCGCCAGCCGGTGCCACTGGACCGACTCGCCGGCGTCGAACTGCCGGTAGGCGACCCCGCGGTAGGCTCCGTCGGCGTCGCGCCGTCGTCGCTCGACGGGCTCCAGCCGGATGAGATCGCCCCCAGCGACAGCGTAGATCGTCCCGGCGTCGACTGCGGGCGCACGAAGGAGCCGGCAGGAGCCATCGAGCCGGTGGCGGACGTCGACCCTCCCCGTCTCGGGATCGGCGGCCGCGACGGCCGACCGGTCGCCCGCCGACCCCGCCAGCCACACCGGCGTGTCGACCGCGGCCGCGGTCGCCACACGGTTGGGGACGAACGACTCGCCGTCAGCGGTCTCGAAGTTCGACAGCGGGAACGGGTCGGGGTCGACTTCGCCGTCGGCGGTCCGTTTGTGGAGCACTCGCCGCCGGCCGGTCGGGATCCGGCCGTCGAGGTGGTCGCCGCTGGCGGCCTGTTTCCGGATCCGCCGCCGTTCGGTCCGCTCGTCGAGCACGTAGCAGTCCCCGGCTGCGGTGGTGGTCATATCGAGCGGTTTGGCGAACCCTTCCCAGTGGGTCTCGGTCCGGCCATCGGTCCGGAGCAGCCGGACCGCGCCGGCGGCATCGAGCAGCAGCCAGCCGTCGTCGACCGGGGCAATCGTCATCGGGTCGTCGACGCCGGCTTGGGTCGTGTCGATCGCCTGCCGGCGGCGGATCGAGACAACTGTTACCGCGCCGTCGGCTCCGAGAACTGCCAGCCGGTCGCCGTCGACGGCGATCGCCCGCGGCTCGTCGACCCCGCCATCGGCGGGCTCCCAGAGCCGGCGGGTGGTCGACCGGCGGCCGTCGTAGCTCCGGACGACCCCGTCGGCGTCCAGCGAGTAGCGTGTGCCGCCGGCACCGACTGCGAGGTCGACCGCCGGCAGCGCCACCCGCTCGGCCCGCAGGGTCGGCTCAGTGGCGAGTTCGAGCCCGCCGTCGTGGACCGCGAGGTTCCGGTGAGCCCACGTCTCCCAGTCGGCCGCAGTAAGCGTCGTGGCTCGCGCGGGACTCACGGCCGCTCACCTCCGTCGGTCGGGCCGGCGATCTCGACGTCGAGGGTATCGAGAGCGAACAGCGAGCGGTCGTCGACGCGGACGGTGCCGTCGGCGTCGACCGCGGCGTCGCCGATCGCCCGCACCGACACCGACTCGACGCCGCCGACCGCCGGTGCCGCGCGGAGTTGGGCTTCGATGTCGGCGGTCGACACCGACCGGCCGAAAGGCCATCCGTCGCCCTCAAACCCTCGGATCGGGTCGAGATACGACCGGAGCCGGCGCTCGACGGCCGTCCGAACGCCGCCGTCGACCGGCTCGGCAGGCGTCACCGACACCGAGACCGCCAGCCCGACGTAGGTCGGGCCGACGACCTCGATCCGGTCGGTCAGGAGCCGTCGGCGGTCGAGCTGTTGGTGGACGGCCGCGCGGAACCCCTCGCTGGGTGAGGGACGGTCGACCTCGGGCGGCGCGTACGGCACGACGACGACGGTCACCGCCGGCGTGTCGGTTGACTCGGGGAGCCGGACGGCGGTCCGGGCGATCCGGAGGCCGGGGGTCCGCTCGGCGATCGCCGCGTAATCGTCCTCGATGACCGCCCGGTGGGGTGTCCGGCGCTCGCGGCGGACGCGGTCGGCGGCATCGGCGACCGATTCGGCCGCACGGCCGCCAGTCGCCGGCCCCCGCGGGCTGATGTCGACCCCGGCAAGCGTCCCGTCACCGAGCGGGCGATCGGGATCGTCGACCGTCCAGACGGCCGTCGCGGGGACGTTCCCCGCGGGGCCGCCGCCGGCGACGTAGCTGGCGGTCACGCTGGCATCGGGGGCGGGACGCACCCCGCGTTCGGCGTCGCCGACGGTGAGTTCGCCCGCCGCCCGATCGAGGACGTAGTGGCGGTCGTTCGGGCCCGAAGCGTCGAAATCCGCGACCTCGGTCCACGGCTCGCCGTCGATCGAGACGGTCGCCGACAACACGGGCGCGTGGTCGAACCGGTAGGTCCGGGGGGCGGGCCCGTCGCCGACCGGTTCGAGGGCGGCCTCGTGTCGACGCCGGTGGCTGGCGGTGACCACGTTCGTCTCGACGCTGTCGAACTGTGGCGGGATCTCGTAGCCGCCACGGCGGAGCCGACACCGGAGCCAGACCAGCCCGGAGTCGGAGTCGAACAGATCGGCGTCGGCAGCGTCCCACGCCGCCGGCCGCCACGGCTCGGGGCGTTCGAGCGTGACGAAGCCGGTCTCGTAGAACCGGGTGGTGGTGTCGTCGACCACGGCGAGCGGCTCCCACGCCACCCCATCGCCGGCGGGCTTCGGTCGACAGAACTCCCAGCAGAGGTCGACCGACGGCTCGAACGTCGGCGGATCGAAGGCCAACGAGTCGGCATCGAGCCCAGCCGGGTCGGGGAGGTCGTCGTCGTAGAAGTCGACGAACAGCGTGAGATCGCCGGACGAAAACGGATCGCCATCGAAGCCCAGTGCCATGGCGTCGCCAGCGGTCGGTTCGTCGCCGAACGCGCGGAACGACATCCCTGCGGTGTCGTTGGCGGTCGTCCGCGGCGTGGGCTCGCCGGCGTCGGTGACGACTGCCGCGATCGACGCGTCGGTGATCGTCGTCGCGTGGTCGGTCGTAAACTGCAGGGTCCGGTCGCCGTCGGTCGCCGACAGTCGGGTGCCCGCCGGGAGCCGGCCGGTCGACCCCGACGACGAGAGATCGAGCCGGACCGACGCGGGACGGGGCGGATGAGGGCTCGCCCCGAGCAGCCGGAGGTACTTCTCGCGGTGGGCGTCGGTGATCCGGTCGAACTCGTAGCTGTGGGTCTCGGTCAGCCACGCCAGCAGTTCGAGGATCGTGACTCCGGGATCGTGAGGGTTGAAGTCGGTCCACGTGTCGCTCCGGGAGGCGATTACCGTTTTCGCCTGCTCCAGCAGCGCTTCGTACTCCGCCTCGTCAAGTTCCGGCACCTCGATGCTCACCGGAGATCACCCGCCCGGACCGTAATCTCGTGGCTGCCGTCGCAGATCAGCCCGTCGGCCGGCAGCGACCGGGCGGCCGCGCCGAGTCGATAACGGTCGTCGTCGACCGTGACGGTCGCCGACAGCTCGGCGACGCGGTCGACGCCGGGGACCGATTCGACGACCGACGCCAACGCGTCGACAGTGGGCCGGTCGCCGATCGGCCACCCCTCGCTGTCGGGACCACCGGTGAGGGGGTGGAGGAACGCCGCCAGCGCCGACTCGACGGCCGCGGTCAGCGCCGACCGGCTGTCGGTGCCGGCCGAGCGGACGGTCGCGTCGACCGAAACGGCCGCAAACCGGGGCGGCCGAACCGTGATCGAGCCGTCGCCGGCGGTCAGGGTGGTCGGCGCGGCTGCAGTGACCGCCTCGCGGACCTGTTGTTGGAGCGCCATCGAGGCCACGGGACGGTCGCGGTCGGCGTCGGGGACGACCAGCAGGGTCAGCCCGCCGCCGGTGCCGCCGACACCGGCGTCCAGTTCGGGCCGACAGTCGGCAACCGCGAGCTTCCGGACGGCGGCGGTAGCGACCCGCTCGAAATCCGCCGGCGTGACCGCTCGGCCGCGAGTTCGGAGGCGGTCGGCGACCCGCGTTTCGACCGCCGACAGCGGCTCGACGCCGGCCCCGCCGTCGGCCGGGAAGGGGTTTTCGACCGACTCGACCAGCGAAATTGGGGTTTTGAGCGCCGTGATCGCGCCGGCGTCGACGTTGCCGCCGGCCCCGCCGCCGGTGGTGTAGGTCGCCCGGACCGTCCCGCCCTCTGGCGGGATCGCGCCGGCATCGCCGTCGCCGAAGGTGATCGTGCCATCGACCCGGTCGGGTCGATAGACCCGCCGGTCGGGGCCACAATCGACGAACTCGTCGACGGCCTCCCACCGGACCCAGACGGCCTCGGGGTCGCCCTCGTCGTCGCCGACCGGTTCGATCCGGTCGGGGGCGGCCTCCCGCAGTTCGGCCCGCTCGGCGGCCGACAGCGAGCCCGCCTCGTCGACCCAGAGTTCGCAGTCGATGAGCGGACCGTGGGCGCACCCAAAGGTCTGGGCGGCCGTCCCGTCGCTGGAGCCGAGGATTTCAGCCTCGACGGTCCGGACGTTGTCGGCCCACCCGGTGTTCGGATGGAACCCCGAGACCGACGGCGGGTCGACCGCCGGCGAGTCAGCGGCCGAGCCGGCGGCCGCCGGGCCTTCGCTGGAGCCGGTAGCGAAGCGGTCGCCAGCGGCGACTGCCCGGATCCAGTGGCGCTCGGTGCCGAACCGCTCGTGGGCGGTCGTCGGCTCGGGGAACCGCAACGAGACGATCCCGCGCTCGGTGAGCCCGCCGGTCCCGTCGTCGACCGGGAGCGTCGACCACTCGTCGGCGGTGGGATCCGAACAGTACTCCCAGCGAACGCCGGAATCGAACCCCGGCGGATAGCGCCGCTCGGCCAGCGGGACGAACAGCGGTACGGGGCCGCCCCGAAGTGTGTCGTCGAAGCCGAGATACAGCGTCTGGCTGGCCTCAGTGGGGCGCTCGAACGGCCGGAACGCCGGCTCCGGTGTGTCGACGGTACAGTTGTTCCGAGTCCGGACGTGGTCGACCGAGCTACCGGCGTGGTCGTAGGCCACCGAGAGGCGGCCGTAGTGCGGCACCGTGGTCGGCTCGCCGCCGGCGACGGCGGGGCTGCCGTAGCTGCCGCCGACGAGCCGGGCGCGGATCCACCGGGCCTCCCGTCCCGAGACGGCCGTCTCGGCACTGTCGTCTGGGACCACCACGATCACGTCGCCGGACTCCCGAAGGCGGTCGGTGTCGTCGTCGACCACCTCCAACCCCGCCCAGCCGGTCCCGTTCCAGTACTCCCAAGAGATCTCGGGAGGCCCCTCCAGCATCCCGAAGTCGGCCTCGTGGTCGGGTTCAGAGCCGGCAGCGTCAGTCGATTCGGCGTCGGTCGGGGCCGTCGACGCCGGCGGGTGGAACCGTATCGAGAGGCGGGCTCCGGGTTTGGTGAGGGCATCGTCTGCCGCGAGATACAGCGTCGACGAGGGGCGCGGCCGACGGCCGAACGGCCGCAGGTCACCGTCTGCCGGCGAGAGCGGCACGTCATCGGCGACCGCCGCGTCGGGCGGGCTCCGTTCGGTGTCCGGCCGGTCGACGCCGACCCGGAGCTGTTCGATCTCGGCGGCAAAACAGGCCGGCGTCGGATCGACCAGCCGGCAGCGAATCCACCGGCTCTCGGTGCCCGCGAACGTCGTTTGGACGATCTCGCCGGGCACCCGGAGTCTGACCGCCCAGTCATTTCCGGTGTCCCGACCCTCGGTGACGGGCGGGAGCCGCGACAGCCGCGGGTCCGTGGCCGAGTCGTCGACTGGCCGGGGAGCGGCTGCCGATTCGAGACGGTGCCAGCCCTCGGTGCCGTCGGCGTCGGTGCCGTAGTACTCCCAGACAGTGGTCGAATCGAGGGCCTCGGCGTCGACCGAGCCCTCAACCGCGACGGTGAGCGCCGAGCCGGGATCGAGCCGGAACAGCGACTCGTCGCCGAGATATAGCGCGTGCTCTTGGTCGTTGGAACCGGTAAACAGCGGCCGCGGCTCGTCGGCCGACACCGGGTGGGTGACGATCCGGTCGGACGCGGGGTCGACCGTCCGCACCGCGGTCAGCGCCGCGGGGGTCGCCTCGAACCCCGCCTCGCGGGGGAGTTCGAACAGTTCGGTCCCGCCGTCGGCGGTCTCGGCCATCGCCTGTGTCCCACCGGGAATCGGGACGTTGCGGTCGAGATCGGCCGACACCGTCACCGACAGCGGGAGCCGGGCGGCCTGCGGCGGTCGGCGGTCGACGCCGAGGGTATCGAGAAACGCCGCGCGATGTTTCCGCGGGAGTCGGTTGAGTTGGTCGACGAGGTCCGCCTCGAAGTGGGCGAACGCCCGGAGCAACACCGTGGCCGTATCCGCCGAGTCGGCGTCCCAGTCGTCGAGATAGCGGTCGGCTCGGTCCAGTAAGTCCGCCTCGATCGCCTCGCGGTCCCGGTGGTCGAGCACCGGCGGCCGGCTCATCCGTCACCCTCCGTGATATAAAAAGGGTACACCATATTCGAGAGGCTGTTGGTGGTTCTGACGTGGTAGTCGATCTCGATCAGCACCTTGTTGGGCTCGGCGTCGTCGGTTCGGGCCTCGACCCCCTCGACGTCGATCCGGGGCTCCCACCGGACCAGCGCCTCCCGGACGCTACTCTCGATGAGGTTCAGCGTCGACGGCGTCGCGGCCGAAAAGACGTGGTCGTGGATATCGCAGCCGAACGCCGGTCGCATCACCCGCTCGCCTTTGGCGGTCCCGAGGATGATCCGGATCGCCTCCCGGATGTCGGCGTCGGCCGACGAGACCGCGATATCGCCCCGGCTGTCGGTGTCGACCGGGAACCCCCAGCCGGTTCCGAGGAACTCCTCGCTCATGTTACCCGATCTGAACCGTCGGACAGCCCGCGGCGATCGTGTTCGGCGGCCCGTTTTCGACGATCGTGTCGCCGAGCCGTGCCGCGGGACGGTTGTTGATGAACACCGATCGGCTCCCGCTCAACACGGCCCCGCCGACGTGGGGGACGATCCCGCTTGTCAGCGGACAGGTGTGGCGGTCCAACACCCGCCACGCGGGTTTGTTGCCGATCAACACGTCCGTACTACACTTGCCGGTGAGCGGCGTTCCGTGGGCGGTCGCATCGCCGAGTCGTGCGGCCGGTTTCATCTCAGTTAAGGAATATCATTTTCCCTTTGATATTTAAAATCGCGCCCGCTTCGATCCCCATCGCCATCGTGCTCTCGATGTCGAGTTTGCCGTTACTCGTGAGGCTCGTTTTCGACTTGCTCGACAGCTTGAGTGACTGTTTCGCGCCGACGTCGACCGTTTTGCCGCGGAGTTTGATAGTGCTCGCATCGAGTTCGAGCGTGTCGCCGGCCTCGATCGAAACCGTATCCGACGCCGAATTGAGCCGGATTCGGTTGGTGCCGGAGTCGTCGGTGATGTCGACTGTCTCCTCGCCGTCCGTATCGTCGAGTTCGATGACGTGGCCCGCCTTGGTTTCGAGCCGGATGTGGCCACCCTTGTCGCCGTCATCGAACTGGAGACGGTGACCCTGCCGGGAGACGATCTCGCGGATGTCGTTGTTCCCTTCGCTGTTTTTTTGCGGCGGTTTTCGGGTGCCGTTCCATAGCGAGCCGATGACAAATGGCTGGTGGACGTCGCCGCCGGCGAAGGCGACGAGGACTTCGTCGTCGACCTCCGGCAGGAAGTACGAGCCGTACTCCGCGCCGGCCATCCCGGTGGCGATCCGGGCCCAGTAGCTCTCGTCGTCGGCCTCCCGCCACGGGAACCGGAGTTTGACCCGGCCCAGATCCTTGGGATCCTCGTTGTCGGTGACGATCCCGACCCGGACGCCGGCGATCCCGTCGCGGTTCTTGGTCGACCGGTCGAAGATGTCGGCGTGATCCATCAGGCCACCTCCGTCGCCTCGAAGGTCGTTCGGTAGCCGGCAGCGCCCATCCGGTGGGTGGCGTTGGTGACGTAGTAGTCGCCCGAAAACCGGTCGCCGAGTTCGGCGAGCGTGATCACTTCGCCGGCCCGGATCGCGGGCGTCCCGTCGGCCTCACCGTGGCCCTCGATCCGCCCGTCGGCGTGTCGGCTGTGCTTCTCGGCTGCGATCTGTGTGGCTTCGTTTCGTGACATAACTGGGACTCTAAACACTTCGGTGTGGTCGGCAGTGCTGCTGCCGGCGGTGGCGACGATCTCCTCGCCGGCCTCGGCGTCCCACGACCGCACCTCGACGCGGTGGTCGGCCTTCGTGTCGGTGATCTCGGCGTAGAAGTCGTGGAGGGCCTCGCCGTACCAGAGTTCGGCGACCGGGTCGCGGTCGCTGCCGCGGCCGGATCGGGGGCGGAACCGAACGGTGTCGCGTTCCGCATAGAACGCAAAGCCGTAGTGGTCGGCCAGCGCCTCCAGAAAGCGGTAGTCGCTTTGGTTGTCCTGGATCAGTTTGACGCGCTTGATGTCGGCCTCCCGGACGTCGACCGTCCCGAAGGGATACGACGAGAGGATGTCCTTGACGGCCTTTTCGACGGTCGTCTCGGCCCACGACCGGGAGTTCGTCCCGTTCATCAACCCCTTGAGGAGACCGTAGCCGCTGACGGTGACCGTCGGCCCTTTCTCGGGGGTAAACTCGGCGTGAATCGACTCGATCGCGCCGGTCAAAAGCGGCGTCAGCGTCCCGTCACCGCCGTAGCCCATGGCGATGGCGACGTCGGTCCCGATCTCGAAGGTTCCCCAGTCGAGGCCGCTGAACTCCCCGAGTTCCTCGTCGAAGGGGTAGTTCAGCGTAAAGGAAAACCGGTCGGCCCCCGAGAGAGTGGTCTCGACAACGAGATCGGCGATCCGGCCGCCGGGCTCCTGAAAGGTCGACGAGCCGACGTCGACGGTAAACCGCGGGGAGTAGCGGGGTTGGGGTCCGGACATGGTCACAGTGGCGGGAGCTCCAGCGTCTCGCCGGCGCTGAGTTGGCGGGGGTTCGTGACATCGTTGGCCTCGGCGATCGTCCGCCAGTGGCTCGGATCGCCGTACTCCTCGTCGGCGATCAGCCACAGCGTATCGCCCTCGGCGACCGTCCAGCGTTTGGTCTTGTCGGTCGACTCGGGGGAGACCTCGGATTTGTGGTAGTCGGCGGTTTTGTACTCCGTGAACTGGAGTTGGACCCGCGCGCGGATCGGCACGCCGCTCGGCAAAAATTTGGTAAACCGCTTTTCGGCGTGTTCGACCACGGCGGTAAAATCGATCCCGTCGCCCCAGACGAACCGGCAGACCGGCGGGGCGTGGAGTTCGCCGTCGACCGCCAGCAGCGTGTCGATCATGTCGGTGTACTGTGTGCGGACGTCGGCGGCCTCGGGGTCACCAGAGCCGTCGAGTTCGTCGGTCGTATCGAAGAACAACTCCATCGAGAGCGTCTCGGCGTTGCCGTCGACGAACTGCATGATCGACGCGCCGGAGCCCGTCGCTTTCAGATCGCCGTAGTTGACGCTCTTGCCGACGGTGTACTCGGTGGGGTTGAACTTGCAGTCGATGCTGTCGCCCTCGTGTTTGCCGTTGAGCACGAGGATCTGTGCCGTTTCGAGTGTGCCACGTGTGCCTGTCATTCAGAATCCCGTCCGTTCGCGTTCGATCCGTACCCGGCGTTCGAGCCGGCGATACAGCGTCTCGACTAGCCGGTCGACGTCGGCGTCGTAGGCCAGCGACTCCGCACCGGGGAGCCCCGCGCCGGACCGGCCAGCCGCTCGATCGGCGGCCCGGCGGTCGGTAGCCCGCTCGGGCTGTCGGGCCGACTCGGTCGACGGGCGGGACTCGGGCCGCTGAACGGCCCCGAAGGGATCGGAGCCGGCCGCGGACCGATCGTTCTCCGTGGGTGGCCCGTCACTCGTCCGGTCACCGGGCGGCGGTGAGCCGCCAGCCAGCCGATCACCCCTCGACGGCGAGCCGTCGACCGCCGGATCGGCAGACCGGTCGGCGGGAGACCGGTCGGCGGGAGACCGACCGTTGGGGGACCGCTGGCGGCTGCGGCCGGCCGATCGTCGCCGGTCCCAACCTGCCTCGCGGTCCCGGTCGACCGGCTGCCGCGCCGGCGACCGCTCGAACGTCAGCCGCGGTCGCTGGCGTGTCGATCCATCCTCGGCGGCATCGGTCGGCGAGGCCGCGGTCGGTGCCCCGCTTGCCGGCCGTGGCTGCTCGCCAGTGGCGGCAGGCTCCATCGGTGGTGTGGCATCGACAGTCCGGCCGGCCGCCGATCGATCGGTAGTCGGTCCGTCTGCGTCGGCATCGGCGGTCGACTCGTGGGAATCGGCCACCGAGAGCACGGTCGGATCGCGGTCCGCTGTGGCCCGCTCGGCGGATCGGTAGACGGTGGCTTCGGCGGCCGAGTCACTGGAGGCCATCCGCAAGGGCGGTACCGAACCGGTGCGGCCCCCAGTACGAGCAGCCGCCTGTCGATCCCCGTCGACCGCCGTCGAGTGCCACGATCCGCGGGTGTCGACGGTGAGCGTCGGGGATCCCCGTTCGCGCCACGCCGACGGTGGAGCCGACGGGGCGTGGCCGACACCGGCAGATGTGGCGGCCGATCGGGTGGCCGGCAGCCGACCGAGCCCCGGAGCGGGATCGTCGGAATCTGCCGGTCCGACCAATGTCGGCGAATCGGCTGCCGCGTCGACCGCCGCTGCTGAGCCGGCCGCTATCGCCGGGTCGGTCGACCGACGGCGAGAGCGGTGTCCAAGCGCCGACCGACGGAGGGGAGTACCGCTCCCACCGGCAGCCGCGGAAGCCGCCCGGCGGCTACCGTCGACGCCCCGGCGGCCGTTCGGGAGGTCCTCAACGTGGGAGTGCCGGCGGGTCCGTGTCGGTCGGCGTCCGGCGTCAGAGCCGGCCGCCAGTCGGGGGCGGCGCGGCAGTCCGGAACGCGTTCCCTCGGCAGCCGAGTCGACTCCCGCAGACGCGTCGTCGGCCGGACGGTCGACCGCCGGTGGCCATCGGCTCCGACCGACGACCCCGCTTCGGTCGGTACCGTCGGTCCGACCGGCGTCCCGCGCGGCTGTGCGTGTTCCCGTCTCGACTCGGCGGTCGACACCCGGCCGCGGCCGGCCGAGGGGGGTCAGCTCGGGTTCTCGAAGTGGGACATCGGTCGACCGGGAACGACGGCCGCCGGTAGATGTCGACCCGTGAATCGAGCCGCGATGGCGTCGGAATCCGGTCGAAGGGTGTCGGGCGGTCGAATCGGGGGCCGTCGGACGCTGCGGCCGCCAGCCGGAGGCGACCGGGATCGACCCAGCGGGGCGGTGGCTGTCGGGATCGGCGGGCCGCCCGTCGACGCCAGACGGGCCGAGGGAGGTCGATCCGGCGACGGCCAGCCGACCGACCACAGACATGGCCGGGCGAGGACGGTCCTGTGTGTGAGCGGCGGTCGACGGGCCGACCGGCGAACCGGCCGGTTCGGTCGCGCCGCGTCGGCGAGCGGAGTGAGCCGAAGACCCTCCGTCGACGGGCGACAGCGGGCGAACGGCCGATTGGTCGGATGCGGGCGAGAGGGCCGCCGACCGGCCGGATGTGGCGATAGCGGCCGCCGATCCCGAGGGGGTCGCGCGTTCGTCGGACCACCGATCCGGCCCGGTCGACGGCGGGGGCGATCGCGACGTGAGTGGCGGCGAAACACGTGTGGGACGGACCGTCGTCGATCCGAGCGGGGATCGTGTGAGGGATGGTCCGTTTCGGGTGACGAGCGTAGCCGGCGACGATCCGGGCGTGTCGGAAGTGGTCGGTGTCGACGATGGGTTCGGCGCGCGCGATCGGATCGCCACGTGCGACCGAGGCGGCGATGTAACCGACTGCCGCTCGGGCGACTGTTCGGCGGCAACCGAAGTCGACACGGCGACTCCTGTCGGCGAGTGCGTCCGAGTGATTCGGGAGCCGAGCCGGGAACGGTCGCCGCGTGCCGATGGATCCGACCCGGAAGTCGATAGGAAAGGAAGTCGATGGCGATCACTGCCGGTAGCAATCCCAGACACCGGAGTCGACTGTCGACGCCGGAGACCGGGCTGCCGCCCCGACGACAACCTGTCTGAGGTCGGCAGGGTCGTCGACTCGGTTGATCGCCGGGCGGGGACGGCGTCGACTGATGGGGGCCGATCCGCCGGCGTTGCGGTAGCCGAGGGCAATCGCTCAACGTGCTCGGGTCCCGTCGACGGCTGCCAGTGTGGGGCGGTGGGAGCCGCGGACAGTGACCACACCGCCCGACGGCTCGGTGAGGAATCGGATCCAGCGCGCGGCCGAGCACGCGCCGCCGACGGGGCGGCCCCATCAGCGCGCGGCGGCCGCCAAGCGGTAGTCGGCGGCTGGGCGGCGTCGGGACGGGTTGCGGGCCGCGTCTGCTGCGGCGTCGACCGGGATCGGGACGCCGACCACGCCCCCGATTGCGGAACGGCCCGCGCCGGTGGCGGATCGGGGGACAACGGCCGGCGATCGGCCGGAACCGATCGACGGGTTCGTGATGTGCCGACCCGCTCATTCGCCGACACTGGGGCCGCCGGCTGTCGGCTGTCGGCTGGCAGTGCGGTCGGATGCGAACGGGGAGTCGACCGCGCCGACAGCGGGTGTGTGATCGGCCACGGGGACGGCAATGAAGCCGCCGTCGGAGACGACGCCGGAGAGCGAACGGTGGTCGGTCGACCGCCAGAGCGAGCGGCATCGGATAGCCGGGGGCGACGATCCGAGGAGTGAGACGGCTCGGTCGGTGCTGGTGCGAAAGCGGTGTCCGCGTGTGACAATCCCGGTGTCGGGGGATCGTCGGGCGTCGACCGGTCGGCGGGCGATACGGTCGGTTCGACCGCCCGGGTCGACGATAGGTAGGACCGACCGGCCGGCTGCAACCGGGGGTCCCTCGCGGTCTCGATCCCACGGGTCGGCGGATCGGCCGCACGAGGTGTCGGCTCGACTGTGCGGGGAGCGGGATCGCCAACCACCGAACGTCCGTGGGGGCGCATCCGGGTGGTCAGGGAGGTGGGCTGCTCGGTTGGGGATGGCTGGGTCGTCCCATCCGGGACGACTGTCGACGGCGACACGCCGGTGATCGTCGGTGGTGTGGCCGATGCAGGGACGGCTGGTGGTGTGGTCAGTGCAGGAACGGCTGGTGGTGTGGCCGACTCGCCGCTTGGCGGTACCGTGGCCCCCGACTGACACGGTACCGACCGCGGCGGATCGTCAGACACTGCGGAGCCCGCGGCGGGATCGGTAGCTCGGGGGAGCCGGTCGACGTGTGCCGATCCATCGCGCTCCATCAGTAGGGCAGCCGTTGCGGGCTCGATGGCCGGACCGCCGGCCGACCGGCGGTCGGTCGAGGTGACGATGGTGTTGTCGGCCCATCGAGAACGGCTCGGTGACGGGGGGAGGCTGCTGGTCGACCGGCGGCTGGTCGACCGGCGGCTGGTCGACGGGACAGCAGCGGTATCGCCCACCGGCCGACCGCTGGTCGACGACGGAGAGGATCCACCGGTGGCGCGGCCGCGGTCGGGTATGGGAGCGGCGTCGACACCGGGTTCGGCGGGCGGTGTCAGTTGGCCGATCGGGCGGCTCGGTCGCACCGCTCTCGCAGTCGACGACCGTCCAGAGGGTGTCTCCGAGGCAGTTGTCGACGAGTGCCGTTCGAGAGAGGTCGGGTCGGCGGAACGGCGATCGGAGGCCGGGAAGGAGCGGGACGCGCGGCTGCAGACCGGAGCGGCATGCTGGCCGAGCGCCGGGGAAGAGTGATGATCGGAAGCGCGCCCGGCGTCGTGGCTGGCCGCCGCACCGACCGACGACTCCCCGGCAGTGTGGTCGTGGGCCGGCGACTCGCCGGTAGGTGGGGACGCTGCCGGTCCGTCGGCCGGGGGCTCGCTCGGCGGGGTGCCCCGGTGTCGGAACGTGAGCCGCGCGGGGCTGTCGAGCCGGCCGACACCGAGCCGGAGTCGACCGGCGAACCCGCCGATCCTGTCGCCGATCCCGCCGCCGACCGCCGGGGCGTGATCGGTCGTCGTGCGGATACCGCTTGCCGAGACGGGATCGATGCCGACGGTCGACCGGCCGTCGGCGTCGGCGTCGGCCGGATCGGTCCGACCGATCGCCCGGAGCCGCGGCTCGATGGTGAATTCGCCGGCCGCAGGCGGTCGGTCGCCGGTCACGGCGCTCCCGCTCCGTTCGAGTCACGCTGGCTGGGTCGGGACATGACGGACTAGTAAGACACAGTGGCTGCCGTCTCTGGTTTAAAATCTCGGACGGAGGGGCGGCCCAGCCGGTGGGGCTGCGGTCGGTTAGGAGTCCGAGTGTCGGGAGAGATCCGTCTCGCGGTCGGTGACGGGCGTGATCTCCTCGCGCCGCCGGGAGTCGACGAACACCGGCCCGACGTGGTAGATCGCCGACGGCGTAAACGCTGTCTCCGGCAGCCGCGACCACAGCGCCGACCGCTCGTCGAGGCCGGTGTCGACAAGCGAGACCTGCAGTTCGGCGGTCTCGTCGAACGATCCGCCGAGCTGGTCGGCACTCAGCACCGCGTGGTCGTGGAACGTCTGCATCGCCAGCCCGAGCAGCCGCTGTTGGGCGACCGTCTGTCCGGTCGCGCCCTCGCCGGTACCGGTCGAGTGGGACGTCACCAGATAGTACAGGTCGAGCGCGAGCGGGGACCCCCGCTGGACCGACGGATCGCCGGTCCGGTTCGCGTCGGTGTTGGCCAGCGAGCCGTTCTCCTCGATCCGGTAGAGCGACAACGACAGCCGCGTCTCGGAGTCGGCCTCGACCGCGTCGGGAGCAACGAGCGACACCGAGTCGGGGGTCAACGACGCCACGTCCTCGCGGTCGGCGATCCGGTCGCGGAGCACGCCGAGCAGCGTCTCACTGACGTCCGCAATCGCGGTGTATTCGGCCATCGCCCGCAACCGACGGTCGCCGACCCCATAATCCTTTCACTTCCCCGATAATTTAAATGCGATAATGGGTCCAGACAGCATAAATGTCGATCACACAAGTTCGGAAGGCGGGCAAGAAGTACGCCAAGCGGTACGCGCGACTTACGGTCGTCTCGGCGGTCGTCGCCGCGGTGCTGACGGCCATCGTCGGCGCGGTCGTCGACCCCAGTCGGATCGCGGTGCTCCCTGAGTGGCTCGACAGGCCGGCGTTCGTGGCCGTCTTCGTCCAAGCGTTCGCGGCGTGTTTCGCACTGGGCCTTCTCGGACGCGTGCTCGCGCGCAACTGGACGAAACTGAAGACGCTGTGGACCGAATCGATCGGCGGCCCGCTTGCCGACCGATGGCGGGGCCTCACCCGACGCACGCAGGCCGTGCTCGTCGGACTCGTCGCGGCGGTCGTCACCGGCGGCCTGATCGCTGGCGTCGACCACTTCACGGCCGTCCCACGGTGGCTGCTCGCAGTCGGCCCGCTCCTCACGTGGCCTGCCGGCACCTACCTCGGACTGGCCCGCCACCGGCCGACCGTCGACGGCGGACGCGACGACAACGGCGGTAAATGGCGGCGGTACGCCGAGCTACGGCATCTCGAAACGCGGACGATCGCCCTCCTGATCGGCTATCTGATCGCGGCGGCCACGGGCGGCGGGATCCGACTGCTGGGCGTCAACCCCGCGGTGACCGTCGCGGTCGGCCTGTCGGTCTGGCTGGTCGCCACCGTGGTCGTCTACGACCGCTACGAGCGCGTGCTGACCGAGCGCTCGGCGCTCGCGATCGTCGACGACACCGATCCCGCAAGCGGGCGCGAGGGCGTCGAGCTCACGATCGCAAACACGGACCACGAGCCGATCGCGCTCCCGTCGCCGACGCTCGTCGACACGGCCGGCGACCGCTACCGGTTGGCCGAGCGACTCACGGTCCAGCCCGGCGGGACCGTGACCGTCGAACTCCCCGCTGCGTTCCGGCTCACGCCGATCGACGCCGAGCGGACGCTGCCGCTGGGCTATACCCTCGACCGGAGCCGAGCGGCCCCGAGCCTCTACACCGAGACCGGGACGGCGTTCGCCCTCCAGCCCGCCGAGACCGACGACGAACCGGCGTGGTCAGCGGAGGTCGCCTACGACACCGAGCCGGTCGGCCGACCGGCGGCTCACGGGCAGGACTAACCCCGGGGTCGACCCCCGAATTGGGAGCCGATGTTAGTAATCGTTATACGGCGGCTGTTCAATAGCTGGCATATGCAACGACGCGCTGTGGCAGTGTATGTCGCGTTCTTTGTGCTTATCGCGGCGGCGTCATACACGCTTCTCGCGACGGCCGAAGAGCCAACGATCACACTCGACGACCCGGAATACGAGCTTGCGGAGGGCGAGACGTTCACCGTCGGCGGTCAAGAGTACACAGTAGCCAGCATCGAGGAAACGACTGAAGAACAGGGTGGCGGCCACGGCAGCTCCGCAGAGGAGGTGACCGTCGTGACCGGAACCATCGAATGGACCGAAACCGACGTCGAGATGAGCGAGACGTGGGCCAACGAGGACACCGTCGAGATCGACGGGATGGAGTGGCAGGTGCTGATCGAGGGCGAGAACGCGACCTCGATGACCCTCCAAGAGACGGTCGACCGGCAGGCAATCCTCGAAAACGATCCGAGCGCCGACAACGAGACGATCGAACGCGACGACGGTGAGTACGTCGTCGTCACCAGCGGTGGCGAGGAGGACCTCGTCCCGGCTGAGGAGTACTTCCCGGCGCCGACGACCGGTAGCTACGCGGTCGGCGACCGCTTCACGTACAACAACCAGACGGTGACCGTCAGCGAGATCAGCGGCGGCGAGGCGACGCTCACCTGGACCGAAGACCAGACCAACACGAACAGCCTCGGCAACGAGGGAACCGTCGAGTTGGCCGACGGGGCGGAGTACCTGAGCTACCTCCCGGACACCAACACGCTCCAGCTGACAAGCGATATGAGCGAGTACGAGGCGCAGGTCGCCGAGAAGGAACAGTTCTCCCAGCGGACGAGCGGCTTCCGCTACACCACGTTCACCGCGCTGCTGTTCGCGGGCTCGCTGATCGCCTTCGCGTTCCTGCCGTCGCGGTACTGACCGGCACCTACCGGTCGTCGCTGTCGGCATCGAGCTCGGCCCGCCAGTCGCTCCCTACCGGCTCGTGTGTGACGCTGTAGCCAGCCCTCGTGGACTCGACACCGTCGACTCCGAACAGCCGAATCGGTTGCTCCTGTTTTGTCATCACCGGAAACCCGTAGTTGTCGGCCTCGTAGTCGAACGTCTCGCCGGCGGCGCGCCGCTCGTCGACGAACGCCTCGTGTGCGTCGAGCCGGTCGGCGAGAACGCGGTCGGCCAGCGACTCGACCCGGTCGAGGCGGTCGGTGAAGGTCGATTCGAAGGCGGGGTCGAGTTCTTTACCGACCGAGTGCCGGCCGGCGACCATCGCCGCGAGCGTCGTCGTCCCGGTCCCCCAGAAGGGGTCGAAGACCGTGTCGCCGTACACCGAGTACATGTTGATCAGCCGGTAGGGAATCGCAAGCGGGTAGGCCGCCGATCGGTCGCGGCTGTCGACGCCGACGAGCCCCTGGTTGCGGCCGGTGATGTCGGTCCACAGATCGCTGAACCACCGGTTTCGCTCCTCCCAGAAGTAGGCCGCCTCGTAGCGACGGTCGGCCCGCGGCTCGAACGCCCGCTGGACGGGGCCGTTGCGGAACACCAACACGTGTTCGTGTTCGAGCGTCGCGTAGGCGTTCGGGGGCAACATCCCCGACCCCATGAACTTGGTCGCGCTGTTGGTCGGCTTCCGCCAGAGCAGCGACGGCAGCGGCTCGAAGCCGCGGTCGTCGAACGCCGCGGTGATCCGGCTGTGGTTCTGGTAGCGCCGAAACGAGCCACCGAGGCTCCGGGTCGCATCGCCGACGTTGATACAGGCGATCCCGCCGTCGACGAGGACCGACGAGACGGCCTCCCAGACCGCGTCCAGCGCCGTATGCATCGCCTCGAAGGCCGCCCGTCCACGGCCGGCATCGAGGTGGCCCTCGATTGCCGGATCCAGCGAGACGAACAGTTCGTCCCACAGCTCGATCATCGGGTACGGGGGCGAAGTGACCACGAGATCGACCGAGTTCGGCTCCAGCCCGTCGAGCGACCGGGAGTCACCGATGTGGACGCGGTGGTCCGTTTCCATGTAGGCTACGGTTCGGGGTCCCGAATAAAACAGCTTGGTATTGTCTCTCACTAGGTGATAATTACTTGCCCGCAAGCGACCGACAGACGTGGCTACGGGGGGAGGCGTCGACTACGCTGACGGTTTCAGCACAGGGAGACGATACACTGGATACGAACGGGCACGATGGGATTCGAACCCACGACCGTCGGATTAGAAGTCCGACGCTCTCTCCGGACTGAGCTACGTGCCCTCATCGGTAGGTCGACCCATCGGCTACAAAGCCGTTTGGGTTCGGCACGCCGCCGAATCAGCCGCGGGCAGTCCGAACAGCACACCTAAGTCGGTCACCCGACTACGGCCCACAGAGATGTACGTACTCGGAACTGTGGGGCTCCCCGGAAGCGGGAAAGGCGAACTGGCAGCGGTGGCCCGCGAGGAGGGGCTGCCGGTCGTCACGATGGGCGATGTCATCCGGCGGGCCTGTCGGGACCGCGGCCGTGATCCCGCGACCGACCACGGCGCGGTCGCCAAAGCCCTCCGCGAGGAGAACGGCCCGGCGGCGATTGCCGAGCGGTCGCTACCGCTGGTCCGGGAAGCCGTCGACGAAGGCGACGCAGAGACCGTCGTCGTCGACGGCCTCCGGTCGATGGTGGAAGTCGAGGCGTTCCGCGACGCCTTCGGCGAGGCCTTCCGGATCGTCTCCGTCGAGGCCCCCTTCGACCTCCGCGCCGAACGGCTCGACGCGCGCGGACGGGACGCCACCGACAGCGATCTCGAAGCGCTCCGGGCCCGCGACGAGCGGGAGCTCGGCTTCGGAATGGGCGAGGTGATGGAGGCCGCCGACTACCACATCGAGAACACGGGCTCGCTGGAGGCGTTCCGCGAGCGCGTGCGCGAACTGCTCGCTGCACCGGCCGACGTGGAGCCGAGCCGATGATCTACAGTATCGACGTCCGGATCGAAGCCCCGGTCGAGCCGACCGAAGTCACCGATCGGGTCGCCGACGCAGTCGGTCAGGTCTTCCCGAACGCCGAGTTCACCCACGAACCGGGGCTGCTGGTCGCCGAAACCCACACCCTCGACCCGTTTTCAGACGTCCTCCACGAGCAGGAGATCCTCGATACCGCCCGCCGTGAGTTCCTCAAACACGCCGACGAGGAGGGCTTTTCTTTCGCACTAAAAAAACAGGCAGCCTTCGAGGGCGTCGTCAACTTCGCGGTCGGCAACCCCGACGAACTCGGCGATATCGACGTCGACGTCCGGGTCCGGGAACCCGACGTCGAGTCGATCGTCGACGCCATCGCCCCGCCGACCGAGGACGGCACCCCGGTCGACCCGGGGAGCGACTGACCGGCGCGGAGCCGGGCAGACCGACGGTTGATTCACGCGAACCGAGAGATATCGGCCGACGATCCGGTGTTAACAACAGATACTCGAAACGAAAGCTGAAAGCGGTGCAAATCAGGTTGTAAAATGTCTTGGAGCTTCTAAGGTAGTAGTAAAATATTATAAAATGAATACACCGGGGTGATAAAGCGTATGAATCGACGCCAATGCTCGTCGTATTATATGCGGTATCCGGTCTATGGTGTAACCAGACGGTGACCAACCGATGAAGAACTTCACACCTAACCATGGACAGAACGCGAACGTCGAGTCCGACTCGATGGAACGGATCGCGCGGCAGGGGACGCTTGCGCTGGGAGCGACCGTCCGGCGGGTGAGTTTCTGGGCGGCGATCCTGTTGCCGCTCGTGTACCTGCCCCTGCTGTCCAGTGGTTCGGGTGCCGGGACCGGCTCCCTCGCCCTCGGACTGCTCGCGCTGAACCTGATCGCCCTGTTCGTCGGCCACAACCACCACTAATCATGAGCGCCACACCACAATCCGTTGGACCTGACGCCTCGACCAGCGACGCCAAACCGAAAGACGAACGGCTCGCCGACTACCTACGCGAGCGCGTGGACGACGGCGAGATGTACTTCAAGAGCAAGTTCATCGCCGACGACGTCGGCCTCTCGTCGAAAGAGATCGGCGCGCTGATCGTCAAACTCCAGGAGTCGGTCGACGACCTGTCGATCGAGCGGTGGTCGTATACGGGTGCGACCACCTGGCGAGTCGAGCAGACCAACTAACAGGGTTGTTGGAGACAGGCACCACTCGACCGCCCACCGGGCGGCGATCGAGCGGGAGCATCTACAACGAACCGTACGGCGTCGTCACCGTCTACCCACCACACTCCTTCGAACCTACATGGGAAGCGCCAGCAGCGTGACGACCACCAGCGAAATGAAGACGATTTTGAGGACCGTGTTGACGATGATCACTTTCGTGCCGAACGACGCCCCCCAGATCCCGTACTGAAACGGGATCGAGCGCTTGAACGTCGAGACCGCGAACGAAATAATCCCCCCGAGCAACAGCGTCGCGACCGCCTGCCGCGGCGTGAACGGATCGCCCAGAAACGGGGCGATGGCTGCGGCACCGGACGTCGTATCGAGCGTGTAGGTGACGATCACGGGGATCGAAACGGCCGGCAGGCCGACGAGTTGGGTCAGGGGGTCGGCCGAGCCGGTAATCGCGTTCAGATCGTACCGTGCGACGAGCAGCGTCACGAGCGTGTAGACGACCACGAGCCGGGGAACCAGTCGCCGAAGCGTCGGTCGCGTCCGGTCCCACGCGTCGACCAGGCGCTCGCGACGCGTCCGGGCCTCCGCGGCGAGTTCGTCGGGGTCGAGCTGGGCCGATCCGTCGACGTTCTCCTCGGAGAGCAACACCGCCCCGGCCACGATGCCGACGAGTGTGATCGCCAGCGCGATCAGCGCCCGCGAAGTGACGTAGAAGACCCCGACAGAGAGGCCGAGGATGGGGATGAGAACAGGAATGTAGTAGGTAAAGACGTGCTGGGCGAAGCCGAAGAACGTGTTCATCACGACCGCGATCAGCGTCGCCCGATCGTCGAGAAAGCCCGATTCCCGGAGATCGGCCAGCATCGCGTACCCGGCTGTCGTCGACACGGTCGTCGTCAGAATCGCGGTGCCGACCTCGTCGGGCAGGTTCGCCGGCCCCGTCAGCAACCGCGAGAGCCCAGCGATCTGCTGGACGAGCCCGAAGGCAACTGCGACGTTGGCAATGTACACCGCCGCCGAAACCAGCACGGCGATCCGTCCCACGCGCGGGAGTACGTCGACGAACGCGCCAACGACCGACTGGAGGAGCAACACCGACTGCACAGTGGGAGTCGGAACGGATGAATGAAAGAGCCGTCGATCGGCCGGTTAGGAACTCCCTACTCGGCCGACACCAACGTTTCAAGCACGGGAATCGGAGTCGACCGTATGGCCGATTTCACCGTCGAAACCGACGAGCGAACGACTATCGTCGACGTCACCGACCGCGTCGCCGACGCGATTCCCACGGACGCCGACGGCGTCTGTACCGTCTTCGTCAGACACACGACCGCTGGCGTGATCGTCAACGAAAACGAGCGTCGACTCCGCGAGGATCTCGCCGACGCCCTCGAGGAGTTAGTACCCGACGAGGGATGGAGCCACGACGCACTCGACGGCAACGCCGACAGCCACGTGCGGGCGATGCTCGTCGGCGAGAGCATCACCGTGCCGGTTCGAAACGGTGAGTTAGGTCTGGGCCGGTGGCAGTCAGTGCTGTTCGTCGAGTGTGACGGCCCCCGAACCAGAACGGTCGACGTCCTGCTTCACTGATCGGACAGTTTGCGATGGTTTTTGCTGATGGAACGCCGACCCTCGGTCAATGCATCTGCTGTTGACGAACGACGACGGCATCGGGAGTCCGGGACTGGCGGCGCTCTACGAGGCGCTGTCGGAGATCGCGACGGTCACCGTCGTCGCGCCCGCCGCCGACCAGAGCGGCGTTGGCCGCACGCGGTCGGATCTCTCCTTCGAACTCGACAACCGGATCACGATCGAAGATCACGAGTGGGGGTACGTCGTCGATGGGACGCCCGCCGACTGCGTCGCGGTCGGCCTGCGCCACATCCCCGAGGCCGACGAGATCGATCTCGTCGTCTCGGGAGCCAACGACGGCCCGAACGTCGGCAGCTACATCCTCGGCCACTCGGGAACGGTCGGCGCGGCCGTCGAGGCGGCGTTTCTCGGGACGCCGGCGGTCGCGGTCTCGGGGTACGACCGGGAGACGTACTTTCCGGAGGACAACGACGACCGGTCCTTCGAGCCGATCGCGGCTGCCACGCGGGACCTCATCGAGCTGCTTGAGGGCCGCTCGCTGTTCGACGGCGACGTCGACTACCTCAACGTCAACGTCCCGACCGAACCGGCCGAGACGGTCGTCGTCACCCGGCCGCTGGCGGATTACGACACCGCTGTCGTGGCGAGTGACGACGGGGGCGAGGCCTTCGAGAGCAACTACTGGTCGACCCACCCGGTCGACGGCGAGGGGTTCCCGATCGGACTCGAACGCTATGCCGGGGCCTATCCGGACTGGAGCGATCGGGCGGCGGTCGTCGACGGCGCGATCAGCCTGACGCCGCTGGGGACGCCACAGTCGGTCGTCGACACGCCGCTGGCGCTCGCCGAACTGGTCGAACGGTACAACAACAGGGCCGACGCCGAACCGTAGGCGTCGACTAACGGGGAGTAGGAGCCGGCTACCGGGTTACAGCTGGCCGCCGGGACCGCCGAGGCCGCCGAGACCGCCACCGCCGTCGCCCTGCTGCATCTTTTTCATCATCCGTTGCATGTCGCCGTCGCCCATCCCTTGGAACTGCTTGATCGTCCGGTGCATCATCTTGTGCTGTTCGAGCAGCTCCTTGACGGTCTCCTCGTCAGTGCCGGAGCCGCGGGCGATCCGTTCGACCTGTGTCGCGCCGATCGAGCGTGGCTCTTCGAGTTCGGCGTCGGTCATCGAATCCATGATGACGTCGAACGTTCGCATCCGGTTTTGGGTGACGTCCATCGCGTCGTCCGGTAGCTGGTCCATCATGCCGCCGCCCATGCCGGGGATCATGTCCATCACCTGATCGAGCGGCCCCATGTTATTCATCGCCTCCAGCTGTTTCTGCATGTCTTTGAGGGTGAACTCGCCTTCGAGCAGCTGTTCGGGGTCCCAGTCATCGTCCTCGGCCCCCGTCTCTTCCATCGCTCGCTCGACGCGCTCGGCGAGCTGTTTGAGATCGCCCATCCCCAGCAGCCGGGAGATGAAACTGTTGGGTTCGAAGCGCTCGATGTCCTGGACGGTCTCGCCGGTCCCGAGGAACGCGATCGAGGAGTCTGTCTCGTTGACCGCCGTCAGAGCACCCCCACCTTTGGCGGTCCCGTCGAGTTTGGTGATGGCGACGCCGTCGACGCCGACCGCCTCTTCGAAGCGCTGGGCCTGCTCCTTTGCGCCTTGGCCGATCGCCGCATCGAGGACTAGCAGGCTCCGGTCGGGATCGGCCGTCGACTCGATCTGTTCGATCTCGTCGATCAGGTCGTCCTCCAAGGCGTGTCGACCCGCGGTGTCGACGATGTGGACCTCCGCTTCCGCCGTTGCTTCGAGACCGTCGCGGGCGATCTTGACGGGATCGGATTCGTCGGGATCACCGTAGAACTCTACTTCGGCGCGCTCACACATCTGTTTGGCCTGATCGTACGCGCCCGGCCGGAAGGTGTCGGTCTGGATGACGGCGGGACGGAGCCCCTTCTTCGAGAACCACCACGCCATCTTGGCGGCAGTGGTCGTCTTCCCCGACCCCTGGAGGCCGGCGAGCATAATCGTCTGCGGCTCCAAGGGGAGTTCCGTCGAGTCGCCGACGAGTTCGACGAGTTCCTCGTAGACAATCTTGAGGACGTGGTCGCGGGCGGAGGTGCCGCCCGGCGCCTCCTCGTCGAGCGCCCGTGTTTTGATGCTGTCCGACAGGCTCATCACGAGGTCGACGTCGACGTCGGCCTGCAGCAGCGAGCGCTGGATCTGCTTGACGACCGCCTGGACGTCGTCTTCGTCGAGCCGGGACTTCCCGCGGAGGTCGTCGAGGGTCCCCCGGAGGGAGCTCCCGAGATCATCGAGTACCATTTGGCCGACGTACGAACCCCAACCGGTAAAGCGTTGTTCGTCGGGCGGCGGGCGAGATTATATCAACAAAACCCATTGTACCGGAGGAATTACTACCCAAGATACTGTCAGTGCAGGTAATGGAAGACCGAGACCGGCCGCTGTTCGTCGGGCCGTCGGCGCTGGCCTCGCAGGTCGGAGCGGCACTCGGGCGGGAGTTCGCCGTCGCACCGACGACAGCGGCGGCCAGCGAGCGGCTCGGCGAGCGGACGGCCTGTGTCGTCACCGATCACGACCCGCCGACCCACGACTGTTTCGAGCTACTCGAGTCGACCGATCGGCCCGTCGTCGTCGTCCCGACCGACGGCGGGACCAGCGCGTTGGCGACGCGGGCGCTCCAAGCGGGGGCGGCCACCTATCTCGATCCGACGACCGTCGACGACGTGCCGGCAGCCGTCGCCGCCGCCGTCGAGCGGGCTATCGCCGACGCGGAGGCCGACGTCGAGGCCAGAATCGAGGAGTTTTCCAGCATCGTCTCCCACGAGCTTCGGAGCCCGATCCAGACGGCCAAATCCGGGATCGACCTCGCCAAAGCCCAATGTGACAGCCGGTATCTCGACGAGGTCGGCGAGACGATCGACCGGATGGACGAACTGATCGACAACCTCCTCGAACTGCTCGATACCGGCGAAACGACCGTCGAGACGACCGGCGTCGACCTCGAAGCGGTCGTCGAGGCCGCCTGGCCCGGCGGAACCGCCGCGAACCTCCTGATCGAAGACGAGCTGCCGACCGTCGAGGCCGAACGCTCCCGGCTCCAGCAACTCCTCGAAAACCTGTTTCGGAACGCGGTCGACCACGCCGGCGAGACGGTGACCGTCCGAGTCGGGGTCGTCGGCGATCCCGCGACAGGCTTCTATGTTGCCGACGACGGCCCCGGGATCGTGGCCGATCGCCGGGAACTCGTCTTCGAGTACGGCTACACCGACTCCGAGGCGGGGTCGGGGCTCGGCTTGGCGATCGTCGAGGAGATCGCCGAGGCCTTCGGCTGGACGGTGACGATCACCGACAGCGAGACCGGCGGGGCCCGATTCGAAATCTCACAAGTAGATATCAGATAAACCAAACTATTTTTACCGGTCGCTGAGAGGCTGAGCTATGGCCGACACCGGCGACAAAACCGTCCTCATCGTCGACGACGAGGAGATGGTTGCGGAATCCTACGAGCTGTATCTCGACGACGACTACGAAACGATCGTCGAGTACAGCGGCGGCGCGGCACTGATGGAACTCGACCAGCGGGCAGTCGACCTCGTATTGGTCGACCGGCGGATGCCGGGGATGTCCGGCGACGTCGTGATCGACCACATCGACAAATGGGAGATGGACTTCCAGGTGATCATGGTGACGGCGGTCGACCCGGATATCGATATCATCGACATGCCGTGTGACGGCTACCTCACCAAACCCGTCAGCGAGGACGAACTGTTGGCGGCAGTCGATCGCGCGTTCCGGATCAAACACTACGAGGACCTCATCGCGGAGTACAACCAGCTCTCCGAGAAGTACGAGGTGCTCACCAGCCAGTTTTCCTCGCGGGAGCTGACCAATCAGGACCGCTTTACCAAACTCGAAAGTCGGATCGAAGAGATGGAAGCCGAGATCGCCGAGACAGTCGAAGGCTTCTCCGACAGCAAGCTCAGCGACGCTTTCAACCGGCTCCACTAGAAGGTCGACCGGGCGTACGACTGGGCCCGACGAACGCGGTCGGGGTCGTAGGTCCACAGTCCCCGCCAGACGTTCGGGGCAGTCTCCTCGGCGATCAGCGCGACGTGGTCGCCATCCGGCTCGGGTGGCCGGAACACCACGAACCACAGCCGCCGGAGCTCCGAATCGTCGGTGGCGTGGACGGTCAGATCCAGCGTCTCGGCGGCGGTCGGATCGTCGGCCACGCCGTAGACGTGGGCGTCGACGGCGGTGTCGGCGAGCCATTCGTAGACCTGTCGGGTGCCGAACTCGTCGTCGAGCCGCGAGAGGAGTTGGAAGGAGGCGTCGAAGGAGCCGGCGCCGGCCGACAGCGCCCGGAACTCGATGAACCGCGAGATGACGACCAACAGTAGCTTCTCCTTGTTCGAGGCGGGATACCCCCGGACGGTGAACTCGATGTCGTCGAGGCCGGTCAGGACGTCCGGAAACGAGCCCGTCTCGATCTGTTTGGTGCCGGTCCGGTAGCGGTCGGTGTTGACCAGCAGGAAGGCCCGCTTGAGGTCGTCCCACGAGGAGGTAGCGACGACCTCGCCGTCGTCGACCAGACAGACGAGGTTCTCGGCGCCCTCCGAGAGTTGCCGCTCGGTCACCGTGACCGACTCGGTGTCGAACACCCGGTCGAGCAGCGAGAGCTGCGGCTCGACGGCTGTGTCGGTCAGATTGACCAGCAGCAGCGTCTTCGACGAGGTGTCGACCTCGTCGATAATTCCACCCAGCGAGTCGGTATCCGGCGTCCTCCGCATCACTCTGTACAGAGGCACGCGACCCATTTAAACCGCGTGTCCCGGGGGAGCCTCGGCTCAGTCCTCGCCGAGCAGTTGGTCGACGAGTTCCTCGGGGACGAACGGTTCGATGTCGTCGTACCCCTGTCCGGTTCCCAAAAAGAGGATCGGCTTGCCGGTCACATAGGAGATCGAGATCGCCGCCCCACCCGAGGAGTCGGCGTCGGCTTTCGTCAGGATCGAGCCGTCGATCGCGGCGGCGTCGTTGAACTCCTGGGCGCGCATCACGGCGTCCTGACCGGCGACCGCCTCGTCGACGAACAGCGTCATGTCGGGGTCGACGACGCGGTGGATCTTTGCGAGTTGGGACATCAGATCGTCGCTGGTGTGGAGCCGACCGGCCGTATCGCCCAGCACGACGTCGACGTCGTTGGCCTCGGCGTACTCGACGGCGTCGTAGATCACCGCGGCGGGATCGCCGCCCTGCTGGTGGGTGATGATCTTGCGGTCGACGTTCTCGGCGTGTTTCTGGAGCTGTTCGTTCGCCCCAGCACGGTAGGTGTCACCGTTGGCCAGCACCGAGGTGTAGCCCCGCTCGCCGAGGTATTCGGAGAGCTTGGCGATCGAGGTGGTCTTGCCGACACCGTTGACGCCGGTGAAGACGATGGTGACGGGTTTGTCGGCTTCGGCGAGCCGCTGCTCGAAGTCGAACTGCCCGACGCTGATGACGTCCACGAGCGCGTCGTGTAAGGCGAGTTCGACGAGTTCGCCGGTCGTATCGACCTGTTTGCGCGTCTCGCCGATCATCTTCTCGCGGACGGTGTCGAGGATCTCCTCGGCGACGCTCATCTCGACGTCGCTTTCGAGCAGCGCCATCTCGAGTTCCCAGAGGGGGTCTTCGAGGTCCTCCTCTTCGATGATGATCTTGCCGGTTGCGAAGGCTGCGACCCGCTTGAGAGTACCGGGACCGTCCGACTCGTCGTCTGTGTCGTCCTCGTCTGCGATCTCGTCGGTAGCCTCAGCCGACGCTTCGGCCTCGGTGGTCTCCGTGTCAGCCTCGGTGGCATCGGTTTCACCGGCGTCGACCTGTTCGGTCGCCGTAGCATCGGCTGTCTCGGTGTCTGTGGGCGATTCTGGCTCCGGTGTCGACTGAGCGGCCTCGGTCTCGGCGGCTGGCGAATCGGCAGACTCGCTGTCCGAGGCAGCAGCCTCGCTGTCGGCGTCTTCGGCCTCCGCCTTCTCCTCGGCGGTTTCCTCGACGTCGGACCGGAACTTGCTCAGTTTGTCTTTGAGTCCATCGAACACGGCTGGAAAGAATTTCTGGCTGCGGTCGGCGTGTTATTCGCTGTCTTCTTCGCCCTGCATCGCCTGCATCTGCTGCATCTGCTGTTGCTGCATCCGCTGCTGGATGGCTTGGGCCTGCTCTTCGAGGGTGTCGGCCTCCTCTTCGAGTTCGTCGATCTCGCTTTCGAGCTCGTCGATCTCCTCGTCGATGGCCTCCTGTTTGAGGTTCAGGGAGTCGACGGCGGTGTCCTGATCCTGCTCGGCCGCGTAGCCGCCGCCGAGACTGACGATGACCTCGTCGATGTCCTGGATCTCCGCGCGGAGGTAGGCGTCGCCGCCGAGGGGAACCTGCACCGTCGACCCGCTGTCGAGGGTCTCGAGGGCCTCGATCGCTTCGTCGATCTCCGAGCGTTCAGTCGTGAGTTCGGCGATCTCCTCGTTGAGTTCGGCGATCTCGCTGTCGAGGGCTTCGAGCTGCTGTTGGAGCTGCTGGAGCTGCTGGCCGCCGCCACCGCTTGCGCCGCCACCCATCATGCTGCGGACACCTCTTCGATCGTGACCTGCGTGCGCTTGAGACCGTGTTCGCTGCCGAACTGCGAGAGCACGTGCTCGCGGGCGACGGATTCGTTGACGGCCTCGATAACCTTTGAGAACGATCGTGGGCCGTCACGACCGTCGAACTGACCACGAATAGTGAACTGACTCATACCAACACGGTCCGGTCGGGACCCGGAAGTATCTTCCTACTCGGGGATGGTGTGGGAACCGACCGCGCGACCTCAGTCCAGAAAGCCGAGGGTATCTTCGATCCGTCCCAGCTCCGGGCCAGTCGTCTCCTCGCCGACGAGATAGCTCTCGTCGTTGGCGACCAGTCCCGACCCCAGCAGGGGCGTCCCGTAGTTGATCGTCCCCAGATCGGCGTAGACGTCGAGATGGTCCTCCAGCGTTTCGAGGTCCGACTCGGTAGCAGTCGGATGGCAGAGCACGCCGGTGTTGTTGGCGACTGCCGCCGTGCCGACCGTGTCGACGTCGCCGAGACTACCCCGCAACACCGGCACGTCGAGGGCCTCCTTGACGGCGGTGACCGCCTCCCGTGAGAGGTCGGGATGGACGTACGCGCCGTAGTCGTTGGCCAGCACGACGTTGCCGGCGGCGTTGATCCGGCCGGGGAGTTCGACCACCGAGCCGTCGACGGCCGCGGCGAGCCGCTGGGTCTCCCGGTCGGTGACGCGGTTCGAGACCAGCAGGCCGTTTTCGTTACCGACGGCTAAGGAGCCGACCGTGCCGGAACCGCCGACGGTCGTTGCCACTGGCTCGACGCCGAGTTCGGCGGCCATCGAGTCGACCTGCTCGTCGGGGGCGTCGTGGCGGACCAACAGACAGTCGGGCGTGACGCGGGCGAAAACGCCGATGTACGGCGAGCCGGCGACTGAAAGGCGGAGCACGCGTTAGGCGACTTCGGCTTCGACGATCGCCTCGTCGTCCTCGACGAAGCGGGCCGCACGCACCCGGAGCTTCGACGGCGGGTTCTGCCGGCCGTTCTCCCAGACCGCCTCGTTGACCGAGGGGTCGAGTCGGACCGCCTCGCCGTCGACGTTGAAGTGCTGAGCGAGGTGGTCGCGGATGAGCTTCATCGCGCGATCGGCGCGCTTCTGGACGGCGACCTTCCGGACGTCTCGCAGCGGGACCGTTACGACGCGTTCTTCGAAATCACTCGTACTCATTGTTACTCGTCAGTGCTGCTGCGCCGCCAGTTGCGACGTTTGGGGTTTCGGGAGACCTGCATATCCGTCTTCATCATGACCCACATCGGGACACGCGTGTTCTGCCGTTCGTGTTTCGCAAGCCGCTTTTTCTGTGCCTTCGTTTTCTTACCCATAGTAGCATACCCTCTTACTCGGCGGCTTAAAATCCTGTCCATCCCGTACGGGGGTTAGGCAAGCGAATTGAGGGGTCAGAACTTCTCTAACAAGGATTCGTAAAAACTCGCGTCGCTGGCTTCGCCAGCCAACTTTTCGACGATCAACTCCGGCGTCGACCGCGCCAAGTGACCTTTCACCGGCGAGCGGTCGACCTCCAGTTCGCCATCGACCAGCCCGACCGCCTGAATCCCGTCGACGGCCACCTCGACGTCCGCCGCCTCGCGGATCTGGTCGGCGAGATGCGAGACGAAGACGGCGGTCGCGCCCTGTGTGTCCAGCGCCTCCAGAATCCCGGCGATGATCTTCGCGCTCGCGCCGGGTTCGGTGATCGACTCCAGTTCGTCGACGAGGACGAGCCGTCCCTCGGCCCCCGCCACGAGGTCGCCGAACTCCCGGACCGTGCTCTCGAAGGCCCCCGCATCCAGCGTCCCCTGCGATTTGGCGTAGTAGTGGAGTTCGGTGAACCGCTGGAGGCGGACCGACTCGGCAGGGACCGGCAGTCCCATATGCGCGAGGATGACGACCAGCCCGACGAGGTCCAGCAGCGAGGTCTTGCCGCCGGAGTTAACCCCCGACAAGAGGGTGACACCCGCGACGCCGTAGTCGACTGGGTCGACCTCGCTGAACTCGACATCCAGCAGCGGCGAGCGCCCGGCGGTGATCTCGAAACCAGCGTCGGCGTCGACGAATTCGGGGAGTGTGCAGTCGAAGTCCCGCGCGAAACGGGCGATCGCCAGCTCGACGTCGAGTTCGAGGGCGTTTCGGACGAGTTGGTCGACCGGCTCCCGGAGGTCGGCGAGATCGGCGGCCAGCTCGCTTTTGAGGGTCGAGGCCCGCCGGTCGCGGGCCGCGGTGAGTTCGTTTTTGAGCCGAGACACCGCGTCGTCGTGTCGACTGATCGGGAAGGTGGGATCGCCGCCGAAGACCCGGTCGGCGAGTTCGCCCTCCTCGGGAGCCAACGAGAGACTCTCGCGGAGATGCGTGCGGGCCTTGTCGAGTGCGGTTTCGAAATCCTCGTCGAGTTCACGGGCGAGAAGGGAGTCGACGCGAGCACCCTGTTCGACTAAGGAGAGGAAATCCTGCCCCTCGATGGTGACGTTGCGCTCCTGGATGACCTCCCGGAGGTAGTCGTTGGCGACCGATTCGGCGGTGCCGACGGCGGCGTCCAGATCGTCGACCGCGACTTCGAGCCGCCGGAGTTCCTCGTCGCCGACGATGGTGCCGTCGTCGTCGACGCGAGCGAGACCGTCGTCGAGGGCGTCGAGATCGCAGGGGGGCTCGATGTCGGCCAGCCGGTGGACCTCGGCGGCGGCCTCGATCGACTCGCGGTTGGTCGCGAACACCGACAGCAGCCGTTCGGGGACGACCGTCTCGGGTTCGTCGAGGGCGTCGGGACGGACCCGGACGTCGCCATCGACGTCGATGCCGGCGAACGACTCGTCGAGGACGAAGACGGTGGCATACGAGCGGGCTAGCTCGTCGATATCGCGGGCGTCGTCGACGACTTCGGCCGAGAGTTCGGGCATCCGGTTTTTGGCCGTAGCGTACTGCTCGGCGTCGGCCGTCGCCAGACACCGATCCCGAACCCGGAGCCCCGAGGGGTCGGCCAGCGGCGCGACGCCGGCCAGCGCCTCCCGGACGGCCGGGTCGGGGTCCCGCGACAGCGCGCGGTCGACCAACTGGCGGACCTCCTCGATCCGGGACTCACAGGGGCTCGGATAGAGGGTTTCGAGCCGCTTTTCGGCGTAGGTCGTGACCGCCCGGTGTTGGAGCAGCGACAGCGCGTCGTCGTACAGCGATTTGGCGCGGTCGGTCGCCAGAAAGCCGCCGGGGTCGTCGTGGCGGCGCTGGATCGCGCCGCGGGCGATGGCGGCCGCCCGCCCCTCGGTGATGCCGGGGGCCGATGCGATCGTTAACACGTCGCCGGCATCGAGGGCGGCCACCGGATCGTCGAGTTCGGCGAGCGCCGCCGCGGTCTTTTGGCCGACACCCGGGATCGATTCGAACTCCATTCGCCTGCCAGTCCCACTGACAGCGACTAAAAGTTGCGGTTGAAAGGGGGAGTGACGCCCGCCCCACGGGCGCCCCACAGGTGGCCGAAGCCGGGCAGCGACACCAGCACGAACGGTCGGTCACGCGGCACCATCGGCCCACGGCGTTGGAGTGTGGTGGTCCACAGCAGTCCGACGGTGGTCGACAGTTATTGGCTGTCTGTCACTACCCGGCCGTGTGAATGGTATCCAATGGTATGAGGGTTATGGCCACGGCCAATCGCGAGAGAATCACACGAACAACGGGCTTTTGCCCCGGGGCGTCTAGGTCGGGCTATGACTCCTAGTCAAAAGGCCGCAGCCCTGCGGGACGATCTCGCCGACTGCGAGGGCGTCCTCGTCGCCTTCTCGGGCGGCGTTGACTCGGCGGTCGTCGCGGCGCTGGTCCACGAGGCCCTTGGCGATCGGGCGGTCGCCTGCACGGCCAGAAGCGAGACGCTACCGGCGGCCGAACTCGACGACGCCAGAGCGGTCGCCGACGAGATCGGCATCCGCCACGAGGTCGTCGCCTTCTCCGAACTCGACAACCCCGACTTCGTCGACAACGACGGCGACCGCTGTTACCACTGCCGGACGATGCGGCTCGGCAAGATGTACGAGGCCGCCCGCGAACTCGGCATCGAGACCGTCTGTGACGGCACCAACGCCTCGGATCCCGGCGAGGGCCACCGCCCCGGCCTCCGGGCCGTCGAGGAACTCTCGGTACGCTCGCCGCTGCTCGACCACGACATCACCAAGGCCGAGGTCCGGGCGATCGCCGAGGACCGTGGGCTGTCGGTCGCCGACAAACCCGCGATGGCCTGTCTCTCCTCGCGGATCCCCACCGGGCTCGACGTCACCGAGACCAAACTCACGCGGATCGAAAAGGCCGAACGGCTGCTCCGAACGTGGGGCTTCGAGCAGTTCCGGGTGCGGGACCACGACGGCCTCGCCCGGATCGAGGTCGACCCCGACGAATTGGCGGCGGCCCTCGACCCGGAGTTCGCCCGCGCGGCCCGCGAACACCTCACCGACCTCGGCTTCGACCACGTCACCCTCGACCTGCATGGCTACCGGACCGGCAGCGTGAGCCCGGCGGCCGACGACGAGTCGGAGGCGGAGGCAGTGTTCGACCAGCAGTACCCCTCGAACTGATCAGGCCGTATCGGCGGCGAGGTGACCGGTGTCGTTTTCGACGACAACCTCGATCCGATCCCCGTCGACGACTAACTCGTTGATCGCGCAGTTTCCCTGTTCCTGATCGAGAACCGTCGCCCGAATGTCGAGGCCCCGCACTGCGCCGAGCACCAGATACAGCGGGCCGCCGTGGGTGACGACGACCGCCGTCTCGTCGGCGCCGAGGGAGTCGCGGAGGTCCTCGACCGCCGCCAGCACCCGCTTTCGCTGGTCGAGGAGGCTCTCGCCGCCCTCGGGGCGGGCCTCGGCGGCCGTGTAGCCGACCTCGCTCAAAGTGTATTCGGGATAGCCGAGGAACAACTCGCCGTAGTCGAGCCCCTGCAGGACGCCGAAATCCCGCTCCCGCCAGCGGCGGTCGGTTCCGAGTTCGCAGTCGACCGCTCGGGCGATGGGCCGGGCGGTTTCGAGGGTCCGGCGGAGGTCCGAGGCGAGCAACCGGTCGACCGCGTATCGGTCGGCGAGCCGCTCGGCCAGCGCCGCGGCCTGCTCGTGGCCGCGGTCGGCCAACGGAACCGGAGCCCACCCCTGAACCCGGCGCTCGCGGTTCCACTCGGTTTCGCCGTGCCGGACCAACAGCAGCCGTCCCATGTTCCTCCCTCTCGTCGACAGGTCGTAACGCTTGCCTTCCAGCCGGGCCGAACGGATGTATGGTAGCTCCAGTCGACGTGACGATCTACACCCGGACCGACTGTCACCTCTGTGAGGAAGCGAAAGCGACCATCGAAGCGGTCGCCGACACGGTCGAGACCCCGGTCACGATCACCGAGGTCGACGTCGACGAAGACGAGACGCTCCGGGCCGAATACGGCGAGCGGGTCCCCTACGTCTTCGTCGACGGCTGGCCCGCGTTCAAATACGAGGTCGACGCCGACGAACTGCGTCGACAGCTCCAGGACGCCTAGTTGCCGGTCCACCGGAGCAACGCGAGGGTCCCCTCGAAGAGCCCGACCATCGTCAGGGTGACGATGATGGGGGCCATCCCGGTCGGATCGGGGCTAAAGAGGAAGGCGATCCCGAGGAACGCCCCCCAGAAGACGAGACGTTTGGCCTCCAGCCACTGCCGGGTGACCAGCCCCATCATGATCGCAAGCATGATGAACAGCGGAATCTGGAAGATGAGCGCCATCCACCCCATCAGGATCAAAATGAGATTAAACGTCTCCTGGAGCCCGTAGGCGACCGTCGCCGCATCACCGGTGTACTGGGTGAAGTACTCGAAGATGAAGGGCAACACGAGGAAGTGGGCAAACAACACGCCGAGGACCCCCAACACGAGGCTCGTCGGCACCGACGCGAGGTAGTAACGGCGCTCGGTCGGGTAGAGGCCGGGCCGCATGAAGCGGTAGGTCTGGTAGACGAACACCGGCAGTCCGACCACCAACCCCGCGAGGCCGGCGACTTTCAGCTTCGTGAGGATGAACTCCAGCGGGCCGTAGAGCCGGGGGCGATTGGTCGCAGCCTCCGGGATGTGGGAGGCCCACAGGAAGTTGATGGTGTCACCGGCGAACGGGTAGACGACGATCATCACGATCCCGGCGACCAGAAAGACGACGCCGAGCCGCTTCATCATCTCCTCGATGTGGTCCGCAAGCGGCATCTCCTCGTCGGACTCGGGGCCGTCGCTCACCAACCCGTCGTCGACGCTGGGCGTGTCGGTCCCGTCGGTCGGCGGCGTCTCCTCTGCCGGTAACCCCGACTGTGCGGTCCCGCCGTCGGTCGACGGCGGGTCGGAATCCGGCGAGTCGGGGTACTCGGCCATACGGTTGTAGTAGATTCCCGTGTCGTTATAGGCCTTTTCCGATCCGGCCGGCGCAGTAGCCAACGGGTGACCCACCGGTCGACCGGAGGGCCACCGCGTGGGCGAGAGAAAAAGTTGATAACGGCGAGTCGGCTTCCTACAGTCATGTCTAGCGCGCTCGATGCGGACACCAGGCGACAGCTTGGTGAGACGACAGCCACCGCTCGTGCGATGCTACGAGCCGCCCAGAAGGACCTCCAGAAGGTCTTTATCGTCTTTCTGATCGGCTTCATCGGGACATTTTATGCGCTTCGACTCTACATCTGGGAGTTCCTCTACGACGTGACCAAATCTCGGATGGCCGACGACGTCGGTGAGAGCTTCGAGGTCATCGCCCAGACCCCTTTCGACGTGATCTTGCTGCAGGCCAAGATCGGCCTCATTATCGGGATCATCCTCGCTCTACCGGCGTTTCTGTATTTCGCCCGCGACGCCCTCCGGACCCGCGGCTGGTGGCCACAGACGCCCGTCGCGCGGTGGAAAATCGCCGTGATCGGGCTGTTTGCGGCCGGCCTGTTCGCCGGCGGCGCGGCCTACGGCTACCGCGTCTTCTTCCCCGTCATGTTCGGGTTTCTGGCTGGCTTCGGCTTCGATGCCGGACTGAACCCGAGCTACTCGATCGTGCTGTGGACGGAGTTTATCGTCCTGTTGACGATCTCCTTCGGGCTGGCCGCCCAGATGCCGCTGGCGATTACCGGCCTGTCGTACGCCGAAATCGTCCCCTACGAGACGTTCCGCGACAAGTGGCGGTACGCCGTCCTCGGGATGTTCGTCTTCGGCGCCTTCTTCTCGCCGCCGGATCCGTTCACCCAGATCATGTGGGCCGCGCCGCTGATCGTCCTCTACGGCCTGAGCCTCTATCTGGCCAAGGTCGTCGTCACCGCCAAACGCGGCAGCGAACGGATCGACATCCCGGGGGCGGCCCGCCGACACTGGAACAGCCTCGCGGGACTCATCGTCGGCGGGTTCGGGGCTGTCTATGCGTTCTACACCTACGGCGGCGTCGATGCCGTCAACGGGCTGTTGAGTCGACAGCTCGCTGTCGGCCCGTGGACGATCGCCACGAGCTACCGACTCCTGCCAGCCGGAGCGGGGCTCGGTGTCGCCCCGGACGTGGCAATCGGGCTCTACGGTGGGCTCCTGAGTCTCACGCTCGTGCTGGTCGGGCTGGCCTACTTCGTCTACGCCGAACTCGACGCCGACGTGATCGAGACGAACCTCGGCGATCCGACCGCGATCGACCTCTCGGAGCTCGACGCCGCGGGGATTCGCGCCGCACCTCCGGAGGCGTTCGTCGACCTCGAGGAGGACGAGGCAATGGCGATGGCCAGTCAAGCCTTGGAGGCCGACGACCCCGAGAAGGCCCGAGCTATCGTCGACCGGTTCGACGAGACCGAGGCCGAACGCGAGGCGGCCGCCGAAGCCGCTGCCGAAGAAGAGGGCGACCTCGGCGACCGCGCCGAGCGGGCCGGCGACTCGTTCCTCTCGGAATTCACCGACGGCGAGACCGACACCGACGATATCGGCGGCTACTACACCGATATCGTGTTCATCCTCGGGGCGCTCCGCTCGCGGTCCTTCCGGCTCGTGGTGACGTTCCTCGCCGCCATGGTGGCGACGTTCATGGCGTTCTACGTCGGCGGGCTGGGGGTCGTCCGTGAGAACTTCCTGAGCCGGATGCCGCCGCAGTTGGTCGACGAGACGACACTCGAAATCATCACCCTCCACCCCGTCGAGGCGATCCTGTTTATTGTCAAAGTCTCGGTGCTGATCGGCGTGCTGGCGGTGTTGCCGATGGCGGCCTACTACGCCTGGCCCGCGCTGAAGGAGTTGGGGGCCGTCCGGGGCCACCAGCGGGTCGTCTTCCTGTGGGTCGGCTCGCTGACCGCGGGGCTCCTCGGTGGCTTTGCGCTGGGCTACTTCTATATCGCCCCCGCGGTAATCTCCTATCTCGTCGCCGATGCGACCGCCGCCAAGATGCTGATCACCTACCGGGTCAACGACTTCTTCTGGCTCATCATCTTCACCACCGCCGGCATCGGCCTGCTGGCTGACCTCCCGATCCTGATGGTCCTGCTCAACAACGCCGGCGTCCCCTACCGGGCGATGCGATCCCGGTGGCGCGAGGTGACGATCGCACTGCTGACTGTCGGCGCGCTGCTCACCCCCGCCGACATCACGACCATGTTCCTCGTCACGGTGCCGCTGATGGCCGCCTACGGCGTCGGCCTGCTCGTGTTGTTCATCATCACGGCCGGCGGTCGACGGGACCTCGCGCCGCCCGCGGAGATCGTCTCGTAGGCCCAAGAAGTACCGAACGCACTCTCAGCGTTCGACCACAGTCGGATGGCTCTCGGACTTCGGTGAACACCGTCAGAAGAGCCAAGGGCCGGATTTGAACCGAAGAGAGACTCACTCCGTTCGTCTCTCAGGGTTCAAATTCGTATGGCTTCCGCTACTGGGGTATTGTTCGTAGCAAGAAGCCAAGGGCCGGATTTGAACCGGCGGGGGTTCCGCTCTGCAGGCGGATGCGTTCGGCCAGACTCTGCCACCTTGGCGCAACCCGAATTACTGTTGAGACGTTCTTAAGCCTAGCGGTCTCATCGCTCCGTCGACGCGGCGGAACCGACACGTACAGGGGCTGTCGACCGCAATCTCTCGGCCACGTGACCGACCGCATCCTCCAGCCGACCGTGCGATCGAACGTCTGCCAACTCCGCACCCCGACGCTGGAGTGGCTGTCGACGGGGTTCGACGGAGGCAGCCACCACGCGGCAGCCGCCTACAACATCACCGTCCCCGAAGGCTGGACGGAGACCGATCTCCGGGGTTACGCCGACGGCCGGCTCGCCGAAGCGGGCTTCGACACGCCAGGGCCGGTGCTGCTGACGGGCGTCGACCAGCGGCACGCCCGACGGGCGAGCCTCGATCCCGTCGAAGTGGTCGTCACCGCGGGCGTCTCGAATCCGTCGACGCTCCCAGCGGCGCGTCGACCCGAAACGTACCCCGCCGACCCCGACGAGACGTTCCGACCGGGGACGATCAACATCATCGCCACCACGAAGCGTGACCTCTCGGCGGGCGCGCTCGCCAACCTCGTCGCGGTCGTCACCGAGGCGAAGACGGCAACCCTCCTCCGACTGACCGGCTTTTCCGGGACGACGAGCGATGCCGTGATCGTCGGCAGCGATCCCTCCGGGGAGCCGGCGCGGTTTTCGGGCGCGTCGACCGCTGTCGGGCGGGCGGCGCGAGCCTGCGTGCGGGACGCGCTGACCGCAGCGCTCGCGAGTCGGTACGAGAACGAGGTGTTGCCCGAGTCGGTCGTCGAGGCCACATACGGCTGTGCGACGACCGTGGAGGCGACGGTGTCGGAACTGTAGCCGGAACGGCGTGGGAGTCGTCACGTCCGGTCGACGAGAGCTGGCGCCTTGTATAAATACAAAAAGCCCACAAGCGATAGCTATCGCTTGCGGGCTTGGTATGAGTGTGATCCGTGTGGATCACGGTATGAGGGTGATTCCAGCGGAATCACCCATGAATAGGGGCGGCGAACCACGACTCCCAGAGGGTCTCCCACTCCAGTACTGCGTGGTACGCAGACGAGCTTAACTTCCGTGTTCGGGATGGGTACGGGTGGAACCTCGTCGCTATGGCCGCCGTAACGCCGACCAGTGGAGTCGAACCACTGCAAGTCCAAGTCGGTCGAACGGTCCGTACGATCGTGTGAATACGTGCAATCCAGTTTGCGCCTGGACCCATTACAATGGGTCAGTGCATAGTATGATTGTGGCTTGGTCTGTTAGTTCTCGTGGGCTCAACACCTCGTTGCCTCGGTGCGCACACCCCGAGTCTATCGAACTCGTCTTCTACGAGTGACCTCTGTGGTACGTCTTTTTCATG
>NZ_JAMZIE010000005.1 GCF_024178165.1 Halohasta salina
GACGCTCCGAGACAAACGTCTTGATTGGGAACATCGTTTGTCGGGTGGCACGAACGTGTCACCCTTGCCCGCTGTGACTTCCAGCTACTGCTGAGAACTGACCAACAATCATCTACCCAAGAGCGATCCGTGTATTCATCCTCGTATCGCGTGACGACTCTCGATCGCTCTGTTTCGTATTTCGATCCCGCCACTCACCGACGATATACCAGACGAGCGTCACCCCAAAGAACAGATACGCGAGCCCTTGTGCGCCGAGTACTGACGACGTACCAAACACTGAGACGGTTTGTCGTTGCACTGTACTAATTCCAGACTGTATTGCCTCGGCACCAGTCCCAAGATGAGGAATCACAATAACGTTCCCTCTGATCTGCAGTGCCTTTGCGACGATTTGTGTCTCTTTGACTGGCGGCTCTCCGTCGTCTTGATCAATGAACGTGTTTGCGTCCCCTTTTGTGAGATATCCCCGACTGTTCTCACCGACGATTCGATGGGTTGTCAAACCGCCTCCCTCAATGACCTGTGCCTGATAGACGATCACATCTCCGGTCTCGATCGATCCAAGTACGGCGTCAGGTATCGCAATAAAACCATCGCCAGTATCTATCGTTGGAGACATACTACCGGTTTCAACAAAAGCTAGTAGAATGGGCTGGCCAATGATCTGTCCTACTACTAATAGAACAACCAGCACAAGTAATATACCACTGATGATTTGAACGATAGATTTCCTAAAACCCGACATGATGTAGAAGGTTTATTTCGGATACTATTTCAGTAGTCAGTCCCTGAAATGCGTGTCCGTTTGGCTGAAGTAAATAAAATATAAATATTATGTATGTTTATAAAACGGATTCACGACATTTTTATCAGTTTCCTGTTTCTTCTGCGTTCACGACAAAGGCCTCATTGGTCGGATTGGCAGGTAGGTCATCTGCAACAATCTTGACACCCACAGACAAAGCCTGTCCGGGACTTATATCCGTCTTATTGCTTGAGTTGAGCGGGTTTCGACCGCCTCCCTTCTCTTCATAGAATGTAATACCATCAATGCTTTCATCAATCCATACATCAAGTTCACCCACGCCGGACCCAGAGTTGTTTGATAGGTTCCGGATCTCGAACGTCCCGTCGAAGTAGTATGTTGAGCTAGGGTTTACACCATCGCCACCAAGGGAGTTGCCTTGTTGAGGATCTCCGCTTCGCGCACTCGTTGGGTTATCACTTGTAAAATCGAGTTCCAGTTTATTTGGACTGCCACTGAACTTCACGAAATTCCCATTTCGAGTGTCACCTCCATCACTAAGTCCATCTTCGGGCCGCTGTAGCGCCACGTATGCGGCTTGGTCACCGACAATCTCCGCTTCAATTGTCCGGTTTCCTGAACTGAACTGTGACACTGCACCAGTTCCCATTGCAGCTGCCCCGCCGGCAGCGAGCGATCCGAGTCCGACCACGAATTTGCGTCGTTCCATTGTCGTTCGTACCTCGTTTGTGCGTCGCGTCCAGGTCCTTGACGACTACAACCGCCTCGCTGTCTGCGACGCGTATCTACTGGCTCGGATGGAACCCCCTTTGGAATGAGCTACCTATCAAATCGGATACAGCCTCTGTGAACACCGAAGGGAGTCTCCGAACCGCAGCAGAGCCTCTCTGAGTCGACCCACACAGTCTTTCAGCGTCCGTAAACAGCCTCTGCCGACGTGGAGACGATGTATTTCAACTCGTTCGATCAGTCGCGGCGTGCGTAGTCGGTGACTACCAGAACGAACAGGTTTACTGTTCGACCAGTAAACACCGACTACTAGCCAAAAACTACAGGATACAGACCGATACAATGTCTATAGTCACCTGATCAATACAAGTTCCCAGTAGGTGAGGGCTTACGTTTGTATGTCTGTTTATACTGAAATACACGTGCCATAGACTCCCTATGTGAATGGTGGGACTTGTGGTCACAACACCGATACATGGGAGGACGGATGCAACGGGCTGAGCAACGTGACGGCACGTCCACGGCCATCGACGGCCAAGAGCTGTCACAGGACGAACTTCTCACGATACTCAGTAATCAACGCCGCCGGTTTGCGATCCACTATCTGAAACAGCAGGATGGGGCCGAACTGACAGTCACGGAACTCGCCGAGCAGGTCGCTGGGTGGGAAAACGACAAGCAGATTGAAGCACTGACACAAAAGGAGCGAAAACGTGTCCGGAGCGCGCTTCGGCAGTTTCACCTGCCGAAGATGGCCGACAGTGGCGTCATCAAGTATGATACGGCGCGGGGGATGGTCAGCCTGACGGAGGCAACCAGAAACGCCAACTTCTACGTCGACTCGCTCACCGGCCGTGCGATCCCGTGGGGGATGTACTATCTGGGGTTCTCGGCGCTGAGTGCGGCCTGTCTGGTCGGTCTCTGGATGGAACTCTACCCGCTGACGCTGTTGTCACCCCGTGTGTATGGCGTCTTTTTCGTCACCGCACTTGCCGCCTCGTCGATAGGACATTTTTATGACAACTACTACCGGATGCGACTGGGTGCACGGGACAAACCACTGGAGGTCGAACAATGAGCCGACACCGGAACTACGTCCTGTTGCTGGGGATCGTGGTTGCTCTCAGTCTCACGTTCGGCACCAGTAGCGTCAGTTCGGTCTCGGCGGACCGCGGCATCGAGGTCGCGGTTGCCGACGACAACGAGGCGTTTCTGGCATTCGAGCAGCGCGCCACGGCACCGGCCAACGGGACCACATCGCTCAACGTGACCGTCGGAAACCAGTATCCCAGCGGGACGACGCTCACAAGCGTTACCGTCTCGGTAACCGGCGCGGCCGCCGACTCCCGAGAAACCGTTCGTCTGGATACGGGTACCCAACACGTGTGGACGTTCGACGCCGTTTCGTGCCGGGATACGCTTTCGGTCGAAGCCGAGGGACCCGGCGTCTCTGCCGCCTTCGAACGCCCCGTATCCTGTCACTGATCCCGTTCGGAAACCCCGAACGCCTATTTATATTCCCCGCCTCACTCCGAACGAATGCTCGAAGGGCTCAACGTCGCACTCGGCGTCACGGGCAGCATCGCCGCGGTGAAAACGGTCGAACTCGCCCACGAACTCCGTCGACACGGCGCGACCGTCCGGGCGGTCATGAGCCCCAGCGCCACCGGGATCATCCACCCGTGGGCCGTTGACTTCGCGACCGATAGCGACGTCATAACGGAAATCACCGGACAGGTCGAACACGTCGATCTTTGTGGCCGCGAGGGGTGGGCCGACGCCTTCCTGATCGCCCCCGCGACTGCCAACACCGTCGGCAAGATCGCGGGCGCGGTCGACGACACCCCCGTTACCACCACCGCTACGACCGCCCTCGGCGCGGGTGTCCCGGTCGTCATCGCCCCCGCGATGCACGAGCCGATGTACGACCACCCCGGCGTCCTCGACGCCATCGAGCGCGTCGAGTCGTGGGGCGTCGACTTCGTCGACCCCCGATTGGAAGAGGGCAAAGCGAAAATCGCGGCCGAAGACGCGATCGTCACCGCGGTCGCCCGCGCGACGACGCCGCAGGAACTGGCCGGCCGGCACGTCGTCGTCACCAGCGGGGCCACGAGCGAGTCGATCGACCCGATCCGCGTGCTGACCAATCGCGCCTCGGGGTCGACCGGGCGCGCGGTCGCCCGCGCCTGTCACGTTCGCGGTGCGGATGTCACCCTCGTCCACGACGGCCCGGAACGCCACTACGCCGAGACGATCGGGGTAGAGAGCGCCGCCGAGATGCTGGCCGCCGTCGAGAAGGCAGTGCCGGACGCCGACGCCCTGATCTCGGCGGCGGCGATCTCGGACTACACGGTTGAGGCCGCCGACACCAAACTCCGGTCGGGCGAGCCCCGAACGCTCGATCTAGAGCCGACGCCCAAACTGTTGGACGCGATCCGGGAGTCCCACCCCGAGTTGCCGATCGTGGGCTTCAAAGCCGAGAGTTCCGGGGACGACGCGGCGATGGTCGACCGGGCCGCCGCGCTCCGCGACCGGATCGGCTGTGCGTTCGTCGTCGCCAACGACGCGAGCGTGATGGGAGAGGCCGAGACGCGGGCGCTGTTCGTCGATTCCGGCACGGAGACCCTCGCCGACTGCGAGACGGTCGACGGGCCGAAACGGGCGGTCGGCGAGGCGGTCGCTCGGCGGCTCGCGGGCCACCTCGGGACGTCCTCGACTGCGTGATCGGAGGCATTTTTGAATAGTATCCGGTAATTTCGGGGTGCAAATTCGAAATGGGCTGCGTATTTGCCATGTTTTTGAAACACACCGGAATTCCGAGTGGGTAGAGATAAGAATAGTTTTGAGGCGTCCCTGATTTGCTACACACAAGAGTAGAGAATGACGTTCGGACACGACTTCACCGACCGAACGGGGTGGGCCACCGATGGCGGCTGAGGAGGCTCCACGGCTGGTCGTCCCGGTACAGCGCTCGGTAACCCTCCGGCAGACCGTCGACTACGCGATGGCCGAGGTGCTTGCAGCCGACGGTGAGCCGACCGTCCACTTCGTCTTCATGGCCACCTGGCGCGGGGGCGATCCGGGAACCGACGCCGACCGGGACCGCGCGGAGGCGCTCCTCGACCAGATCCGGATCTGGGCCCGCTACGAGTGCGAGGAGGCCGGCGTCAACCCCGAGACGATCGAGATCGAAACCGCGCTGATCGGCCTCGAGAGCTACCTGTTTAGTCCCGATGAGTACGCCGACCTCCTGACGAGCTACGCCGCCGACCACGACCTCGATCGGGTGGTCGTCGACCCCGAGTACTCGCTGGTCGGCCACACGACGCTGCTCCAGCCGCTCGAATTCGAACTCGAACGGAGCAAGCTGGCCATCGAGGAGGCTCCCGTCGACCGGCCGACACGGCGCGACCGGCTGGTGAGCCGCCCCAACCTGCCGCGGTTTCTCGCCCTCTTTGGGGTCTCGTTCCTCTTCTATCAGATCCTCGGCGGCTTCAGCGGCACCTTCGATCTGGTGACCGGGATCGCCACCGCCGCCATCGTGGCGATCACCCTCGACAGCGTGAGCTTCTATCGGGATCCTACGCTCGTCGACTCCCCGAAGCGGATCCTCCGCGGCGTGGTGTACGTCCCGTATCTGCTCTACGAGATCGTGGTCTCGAACCTCGTGGTCGCCCGGCTCATCCTCGATCCCCGGCTGGATATCGACCCACGGCTGACCAAGGTGCGGGTGTTCGTCGGCTCGGGGTTCCCCCTGACGACGCTGGCAAACAGCATCACCCTGACGCCGGGGACGCTGACGGTGACCGCCGAAGACCAGGAGCTGTACGTCCACTCGCTGGCCCCCTTCGCCCGCGAGGGGCTGTTCGACGGCTCGCTCGAACGCTGGGTCCGGTTCGTCTTCTACGGCCGGGAGGCCGCCCGCTTCCCCTCGCCGCGGGAGCGCGGCGACACCGAAGTGTTGCAGGAGCCAAGCGACGCGGCGTCGACCGACGCCGATGAGTCGGGCGGTGAGGAGCGATGACGTTCGTCGAGACGGCGATCCTCGCGGGCGTTACGGTCGCCGACCTGCTGTTGGTTGCGGCGGCGCTGTTCGTCAGCCTCGCGGTGATGATGCTCTACCGCGCCATCCTGGGGCCGACCAATCAGGACCGCGTGCTCGCGGTCAACGTCCTCGGCACCAACACGGTGGTCATCCTCGCGCTGCTGGGGGCTGCGTTGGGCGAGCCGTGGTTCCTCGATATCGCGCTGGTGTATGCCCTGTTGAACTTCCTGATGTCGATCGCCATCTCGAAGTTCACCGTCGAGCGCGGGGGTGTGATATGATCGAAGCCATCCGGATCGGCCTGATCGTCGTCGCCGTCGTGCTGGGACTGTTCTTCACGTTCGTCTCGGCGACGGGCGTCATCCGGCTGCCGGACGTCTTTTCGCGGGCCCACACCGCCTCGCAGGCCGACACCCTCGGGGCCGGCTTCGCGCTGGCGGCGGTCGCGCTGACCCTCGGCTGGGAGCCCACGACCGTCAAGACAGTTCTCCTGTTGGTGTTCATCTTCGTCACCAACCCGACGGCGGCCCACGCCATCGCGCGGGCAGCCTACGAGGAGGGTATCGAACCGTGGACGACGGGGGACGAGCGCCGATGATCCCACCCGTCGACGCCGCGCCGGTACTCCAGAGCGTCGGCATCACGCCGATCGAGATTGCGCTGTTCGTCTTCGTCTTGATTACCGCAGTGCTGACCGCGCTGTTCCGTGACGTGCTGGCGGCGATCGTCGTCTTCGCAGCCTACAGCCTCGGGTTGGCGCTCATCTACACGTTCTACCGCGCCCCCGACGTGGGGCTGACCGAGGCCGCCATCGGGGCCGGTGTCACCACCGTCTTCCTGCTGTTGACGATCGCCAAAACCACCCGCCCGGCGACCGACGAACTGTTCGAACCCATCGACTGGCCCGCTGTGGCCGTCTGTGGCCTGTTTGCGCTGGTCGTCGGGTCGACGCTATTTGCCTTCCCCGCGGTCGGCGATCCGCTGTCGCCGATCCTCCAGAACGGGGAGGTGACCGGCTACTACCTCGCCAACGCCTACTCCGAGACGGGCGCACACAACGCCGTCACCTCGGTGCTGGCGGCCTACCGCGGGTTCGATACCTTCGGGGAGGCCGTGGTGGTCTTCGCCGCCGGCATCGCGAGTCTGCTGGTGTTGGGTCGGGAGGTGTTCACCACATGAGCGACCGTGACGGGAGCCGACCCGACGAACGGCTGGACGGCCGGCTCGACAGCGACGGCGTCGCCCGCCAGCGCCCGGTGTACTCCGAGAGTCAAGTGATCATGACGACCGTCAAAGTCGTGATCCCGTTCGTCATGACCTACGGGCTGTTCATCACGTTCCACGGCGCGGATACGCCGGGCGGCGGCTTCCAGGGCGGGGCGATCATCGCCTCGGTGTTCCTGATGATCGCCTTCGCCTTCGGCATCGAGTCGACGCGGGAGTGGCTGGCCAACAGCCTCGTCGTCGGCCTCGGCACGGTCGGCGTGTTCATTTTCGGCGCGATCGGCTTCGGGCCGCTGTTGCTGGGCGGGAACTTCCTCGAATACACCCGCTACGAGCCGCTGCTCGGCGATCTGCTCGGGCTCAAGGAGTACGAGTTCGTCAAATACGGGATGGAGGCCGTCGAGATACTCGGCATCGCCTTCATCGTCTCGGGGGTCCTGATGGGGCTGTTTTTCGCCCTCGCGGCGGGCTACAGCCCGTCGACCGACTCCCTCGCCGTCACTGGTGACCGCCGCGACGGTGCCGACACCGCTACCATGGAGGATACCGATGACTGATTTCGTTTCACTACTGACGACCCGCCACGCCTACGTCCTGTTCGTCCTGCTGTCGACGATCGGCCTCTACATGCTGATCGCCAACGAAAACCTCGTCAAGAAGATCATCGGGGTGAACATGTTCCAGACGGGAATTTTCCTGTTCTTCGTGAGCTCGGCCTACCGGGTCGGGGGGAGCGCGCCGATTGTCGAAGACGGCGGCGGCCCCTACGTCAGCCCGCTACCGCAGGTGATCGTGCTGACGGCGATCGTCGTCGGCATCAGCCTCACCGCCGTGGGGCTGGCGCTGTCGATCCGGCTCTACAGCGAGTACGGCACCCTGCGGGCCGACGCCCTCCGGGAGGTGATCGGCGATGAGTGACACTCTGTTGGCGCTGCTGGTGACGGTCCCGCTGGTAGCGGCGATCTTCCCGCTGCTCGTTGGGCTGCGCGTCGACGACGCCGGCTGGCCGATCGCCATGGCCGGCTCGCTGGCGGTCGTCGGCCTCGCCGGCTCGCTGGCGTCGACGATCTACACCGCGGGCCCCGAGGGCCAGCGACTGATCCACGAGCTAGCGGGGTATCCCGCCCCCTACGGGATCGAACTCGTCGGCGACGGGCTGTCTGCGCTGATCGCGCTGTTGATCGGCGTCGTCGCGGTCGCCGTGCTCGTCTACGACCGGTCGGTCGACCGACCGGACGCGTTCTACAGTGGCTACCTCCTGCTGACCGGCGGGCTGCTGGGGATGACGCTGACCGGCGACCTGTTCAACCTCTTCGTCTTCCTCGAAATCGTCGGGCTGGTCACCTACGCGCTGGTCGCTGCCGGCGACGGCGGCGAGGCCGCCTACGGCGCGCTCAAATACCTGTTTCTCGGAACGGTCGGCGCATCGCTCTACCTGATCGGGGTGGGCTACGCGCTGGTGGCGACCGGTTCGCTGAACATGCTGGATCTGCAGACCCGACTGGCCGAAGTCGGCTACACCGATCCGCTGGTGCAGGCCTCCTTCGGCTTCATCCTCGTGGGATTCATGCTGAAGATCGCCGTCTTCCCGCTGCATACGTGGCAGCCGGATGCCTACACCCACGCCCCCGACACCGTCAGCGCGTTCATCTCGGCGCTGGTCTCTACCACCGCGGCCTACGCGCTGATCCGGATCGCCTTCGACGTCTTTACGGTCGACTTTTTCGCGGCCAACCCGCTGATCGCCGACACGGTCGTCCTGATCGCCTCGATCAGCATCGTCGTCGGCAGCCTGCTGGCGGCGACCCAGACCGAGGTCAAACGCGTCTTCGCCTACTCCTCGGTCGCCCAGTTCGGGATGGTCGTCGTCGCGGTCGGCCTCAACAGCCGGACCGCGCTGTTCGGCGCGGTGATCCATCTGATCGGCCACGGGCTGATGAAGGCGACGCTGTTCATGGGCGCGGGGACCCTCTCGTCGGCCTACGGTGCGTCGACGATCGCCGACTACGCCGGTCTCGCCAAGCGCGCGCCCTACACCGGCGGCGCGATCGCCGTCACCGGCCTCGCACTGGTCGGCATCCCGCCGTCGATCGGTCTCCTCGGCAAGTGGTACATCGGTCTCGGGGCCGTCGAGTCGGGCACGTGGAGCGTCGCGATCGTGATCTTCGTCAGCACGCTGCTGTCGCTGAGCTACGTCTACCAGCTTATCGAAGCGCTCTACTTCACGCCCCTCGAGGAGCCGACCGGCGGCGAGTCGACTGCCGACGGGGCGGTCGACCACGCCACGATGGCCGACTCGGCGGTCGCTGACGGCGGCCACGCCGGCCGGATCGCGCCCGAGCGGGTCGCAGTCGTCGCCCTCTTGGCCGTTTCGACGGTCGTCCTGTTCGCCTCGGTTGGGCTGTTCGATGCGATGCTTGACCCCGTCTTCGGGAGGTTCTTCCAATGAGTGAGATCACAGCCATCCGTCCGCTCGCTGCCGTCGCCGTATCGTTCGTCGCCGCCGCCCTGATCCTCGCGTCGGGCCGCAGGCCGAACCTCCGGGAGGGGTGGACGATCCTCGCCTCCGTCTCGATGTTCGGCCTCGTCGCCAGCATGGTGCCCGGCGTCCTCGCTGGCGACGTCTACGTGACCAACCTCGGAACCGTGTTGCCGGGCGTCGACTTCGTCCTCCGGGCCGACCCTCTCGGCGTCCTGTTTGCGGCCCTCGCTAGCCTGCTGTGGATCGTCACCAGTTTCTACAGCATTGGCTACATGCGCGGGCTGGACGAACACAACCAGACCCGGTATTTCGCCTCCTTCGCGGTCTCGGTCGCCTCTGCCGTGGGGATCGCCTTTTCGGGGAATCTCTTGACGATCTTCGTCTTTTATGAAGTCTTGTCGGTAGCAACCTACCCGCTTGTCGCCCACGACGAGACGCCGGAGGCCCGCGCTGCCGGCCGCAAATACCTCGCCTACACCTTCTTTGGCGGCGGCGTGCTGGTGTTGGCGGGGACGGTGATGGTCTACTGGCTCACGGAGCTGGCCGGCCCCGCCGGGAGCGCAACCGTCGACTTCACGCCGGGCGGGATCGCCGCCCTCGCCAACGCCGACCCGACCGCCGCCTCGGTGGCCTTTGTCGTGTTGGCGCTGGGCTTCGGCGTCAAGGCCGGCCTGATGCCGCTTCACCAGTGGCTGCCGGAGGCGATGGTCGCACCCACCCCCGTTTCGGGACTGCTCCACGCGGTCGCGGTCGTCAAAAGCGGCGTCTTCGGGATCGCTCGCGTCGTCCTCGACGTGTTCGGGCCGGGAACGTTGGCCGACCTCGGCCCGGCGTCCTTCGGGAACCTCGGCATGGCGCTGCCGGTGGCGATCATCGCAGCGATCACACTGACGGTGGCGAGTCTCATCGCGCTCCGAAAGGACCACCTCAAACGCCGGCTGGCCTACTCGACGATCAGCCAACTCTCCTATATCGTCCTCGGCCTCGCGCTGCTGGAGGGCGACGCCCTGATCGGCGGGCTGCTCCATATCCCTGCCCACGCCTTCATGAAGCTCACGCTGTTCTTCTGTGCGGGGATCATCCACGTCGAGACCCACACCGACAACATCAGCGAGATGGCCGGCATCGGCAGGCGGATGCCGCTGACCATGACCGCCTTCGGTATCGCTGCCGCCGGGATGGCGGGCATTCCGCTCGTGGCCGGCTTCGTCAGCAAGTGGTACATCGTCATCGGTGCGCTGGAGGGTGGCAACGCCGTCTTCGCGGCGGTCCTGCTGATCTCGGGGGTGCTCAACATCGCCTACTTCTGGCCCATCGTCTATCAGGCGTTCTTCGAGACGCCCGACGAGCACGACCAGAAACCGCTGCTCGAAGGGCCCTACGGCGGCCGGGAGGCGATCCGGGCCGACGGGAGCGGTCGGGACGGACACGCGGACCACGAGACGGTCGACCTCGACGGGACGGTCGAGGCCGATGGCCACCACGAGGACGGCGTCCACCACGGCCACGACGACAGCGACCACACGAATGACGACCACCACGGCCACCACGGGGGGCCGCCGCCGGGCGGGTGGGCGAAAAGCAACTGGCGTGGCGGCGAGAGCACGTGGTTCATGCTCGGGCCGATCCTGACGGCGGCGGCGCTGTCGCTACTGCTCGGGATCATCCCGCATACGGTCGTCTTCCTGCGGATCGTCGAGACGATCGTCGGTACCCTTCCGGGGGTGGTCGTCTGATGACCACTGGACTCACCATGGTCCCGCCGGGGGTCGTCCTGCTTGCGGTCGCCATCCTCGTCGCACTACTGCCGCGAAAAGCGGGCCACGCCCTCGGCGTCGGCGCATCGGCGGTGACGCTGGCGTGGATGTGGCTCGTGCCCGACGGTGCCCACCTCCAGACCGAGTTCCTCGGCTTTTCGACCGTGCTGTTCAACGTCGACGAGTTCTCCCGACTGATGGGGATCATCTTCGCGGTCACCGGCGTGGTCGCCGTCCTCTACTCGTATGCCAGCGAGGCCGACGGCGTCCAGACCGGCTTCGCGTTCTCCTATCTCGCCAGCAGCTTCGGGGCAGTGTTCGCGGGTGACTGGCTCACCCTAATTTTCTTCTGGGAGCTGATGGCGGTCACCAGCACGCTGTTGGTCTGGTACTACCGCGGGAAGGCCGTTCGGGCGGGCTACCGCTACGCCATCTTCCACGGGATCGGCGGCACGCTGTTGATGGCCGCGATCCTCCAGACCTACGTCGCCAAGGGCACCTTCCTGTTCGCCTCGGTGCCCGGCGGCCCGGAGGTCGCCGGTATCACCGCGGGCCTTCCTGCCGCCCTCGCTGCCGTCGGGATCGGCGTCAACGTCGGCTTCATCGGTCTGCACACGTGGCTGCCGGATACCTACCCGCGGCCACACATCGCCGCCAGCGTCTTCCTCTGTGTGTTCACCACGAAGACAGGGGTGTATGGAATGTACCGGGCGTTCCCGGATGGCCACATCGCCCTCGCCTACATGGGCGGCGGGATGGCCGTCTTCGGGGCGACCTACGCGCTGTTCCAAAACGACATGCGTCGACTCCTGTCGTACCACATCCAGTCACAGGTCGGCTACATGATCGCCGGGGTCGGCATCGGGTCGGCGCTCTCGCAGGCGGGGGCGTTCGCCCACGTGTTCAACCACATCCTCTACAAGGGGCTGCTGTTCATGACCGCGGGTGTCGTGATCTACCGGACCGGCGAGGAGAGCCTCAAAAAGCTCGGCGGGCTGGCCCGGAAGATGCCGATCACGGCCGGGGCGTTCACGATCGCCGCGCTGTCTATCGCGGGCTTCCCCGGCTTCAACGGCTTCGTCAGTAAGGGGATCATCATCTCCGGGAGTCACTACACGTTCGGGGCGGGACCGCTGCCCATCGGCGAGTTCCACACGCTCGAATGGCTGCTGCTGCTCGGCGGGATCGGGACGTTCATGTCGTTCATCAAGTTCGGCTACTATGCCTTCTTCCACGGCAGCTACGACGGCGACGTGGAGGACGCCAACCGTGGCCAGAGCATCGCGATGATCGCGGTCGCGGCGCTCTGTGTCTTCTACGGTATCGTAGTGCCAACGTCGCCGCTCGCATCGGTCATCCCCGGTGACCTCGGACTGTTCAGTATTCTCCCGTTCGATGTGACCAGCGACGTGGTCGTCGAAAAGGTGTACAAGACCTACACCGTCGACCACATCGTCGAGGGCGTCGTCCTCGGGGTCCTCGGGCTGATCGGCTTCGCGCTCACGAAGAAACCCCTCTCCAAACTGGGTCGCGTCCCGGATATCGACGCGATCTACAACCGCGGGATATTCTACGGCGGCCGCGGACTGGTCGTCGGCGTCACCGAACTCTGGGCGGGCGTCGACCGCGCGGTGATGCGGACGGTCGCGGCGGCCAAGCGCGTGGGCACGGACCCGCAGTCGACCGCTCGGCGGCTGGGATACGGGAGCGCCGACCAGCCGGTGGTGCTCCGGGCAGGGATCGGCCGGAGCGTCTTCGTGCTGGTGGCGCTGGTGAGCCTCGCGCTGGCGGTCCTGCTGTTAGCTTAGAAGAGCGCGCCCGCGAGGCTAGCTTTTGCGGACTACGGAACGAGGACGTCGAGGTGGGCCTTCGACTTCGCATCGAGTGTTTTCGGCGCGGTGACGACCTCGGTCGTCGACGCGTCGGCCGCCGTGGTAAACCTGATCGCCAGCGTTTCCCGCGGGCGGAGTTCGGTCTCCCGTGTCGCCGCGGGAATCGAGATGATGTATCGGTCGCCCTGATCAGTAATCTGGACGTCCTCCGTTTCGGCGGTGACGGTCTCGACGTTTGCACCGCCGAGCCCGCTACCGTTGCCGACTGCCTCGGTGGCGACGGTCTGGGAATCGACGACGGTGTAAGTCACATTATCGAGGTTGATCGGCCCCGAGCCCGGTGCCTTCATGACGGTGAAGTTGAAGCTGTCGACGGTGCCGTAGTCGGTGACGTTCCCGGTGACAGTCACTACGCGGAGCCGGTCGGTCGTCCGGTCGATCGACTCGTCGGCAGTCGTCTCCGCGCGCGTTTCGAGGACGCCGGCGGTGTTGACGACCGCCCCCGCGGCCAGTGCGGCGACGAGCGCCATGGCGATGAACACCGCCACGGTACCGAGGCCGACCTGTCCCCTGTCGATCTCCTCCGTGTTCATGTCATATGATACGTATTATCGTACGTGACTATTTGCAGCACAGCATAAAAAAGGATACGTCAGACATCGCCGCCGGGCGCAAGCGGTGGTCGCCGGCGTCGGAATGGGGAAATCGCGTCCGACCGAGGCGGCTAGACGAGGAGCTGGATGTCGGCCTCGACCATGTCTTGGAACGCCGACGCCGCGCCGACGCCGGTGGTGACGCCGTCGTAGAAGTCGTCTTCGTCGTAGCCCAAGAGATCGATCGTCATCTGGCAGGCCTGCAGGTCGACGCCGCTTTCGAGGGAGACGTCGATCAGTTCCTCGATGGAGGCGACCTCGTTGTCGGCGATCTTGTTCCGCATCATCCGCGTGGTCATCCGATCCATCCCCGGCAGCGCGGCGATCGCGTTCGGCACCGGCATGTTCGGGTTCCCGACCGAACTCAGCTTGAGGTTCTTCGATTTCCGTTCGTGGAGGATTTCGAGCCCCCAGAAGGTGTGGAACACCGTCACGTCGTAGCCGAAGGCCGCGGCGGTCGACGCCAAGATCAGCGGCGGGTACGCCATATCGAGCGTCCCCTTCGTGGCGATAATCACCATCTTCTTGGGGCCGTTTTCGACCTCGTCGCGCACCTCCGAGAGCTCCGCTTCGAGCTCCTCGATCCGTGCTTGCAGCTCGGCGAGGTCGTCTACTGAGGGGTCGGCGTCCGATCCGGCGGTGATGTCCGTGCTCATCTCACTCGACCTTTTTGATGTAGTGTTTGTAGACGTCCTCGCCGCCCTCGGTTGTCTCCGTCTGGTCGAGGAGGTCGGCCTCCGCTGTCGACTCCGCCCAGCCCTTGATGTCGCTGAGGCTGCCGGAGTCGGTCGCAACGACTTCGAGCGTCTCTCCGACCGACACCTCGTCGAAGGCGCCTTTCGTCTTGATGACCGGCATCGGGCAGTTCTGTCCTTTCACGTCGACCGTCTTGGCTGCGGTTTCCGTACTCATTGTTGGATGTCCCGTATTGGGGGTAATATGCAATATTAGGCCCGTCAATATAAGTGTATCCATTATTGGGCCATTCGTGAATACTTGTTCTCGGTCGAGCGCGGTACACCCGCGTATCATTAATAAGCGAACGCGGTCTCTCGGGGAGAGTCGCATAAGTATATTGTGCGCTTGTAGAAATACTATGCAAACTCTTAAGTCGAACCGGCCGGTATGAAAGAGTGAACATGGACGCAGATGCAATGGATTTCCCGACACCGGAGTCGGATGTCGAATCGGTCGCTCCCGAATCGCTCAAAGCCCGCGTCGACGACGGTGAGTCGGTGACGCTCCTCGATACCCGCATGGAAAGCGACTACGAGGAGTGGAAGATCGATGGCGAGAACGTCACGAGCATCAACATCCCGTACTTCGAGTTCCTCGACGAGGACGTCGACGACGACGTGCTCGCCCAGATCCCCGACGACGAACACGTCACCGTCCTCTGTGCGAAGGGTGGCGCAAGCGAGTACGTCGCGGGCGCACTCGCCGACCGGGGCTACGACGTCGACCACCTCGAAGAGGGGATGAACGGCTGGGCGTCGATCTACGAGGCCCACGAAGTGACAGAGTACGACGGGCCGGGCACGCTGCTGCAGTACCAGCGCCCCTCCTCGGGCTGTCTGGGCTATCTGGTCTACGAGGGCGACGAGGCGGCGATCATCGACCCGCTTCGGGCCTTCACTGACCGCTATCTCGAAGACGCCGACGAGCTGGGCGTCGACCTCACGTACGCCTTCGATACCCACATCCACGCCGACCACATCAGCGGGGTCCGTAACCTCGCCGAGGAGGGCGTCGAGGGTGTCATCCCCGAGGCCGCGGTCGACCGCGGGGTCACCTACGCCGACGAGATGACGCTGGCCGCAGACGGCGACGAGTTCGCCGTCGGCGAGGCCACCGTCGAGACGGTCTTTACCCCCGGTCACACCACGGGGATGACCTCCTACCTCGTCGGCGACTCGCTGCTGGCGACCGGTGACGGCCTCTTCATCGAGAGCGTCGCCCGCCCCGATCTCGAAGAGGGCGACGAGGGCGCGCCGGATGCCGCCGCGATGCTCCACGAGTCGCTGCAGAACAAGGTGCTGCCGCTGCCCGACGAGACACTCATCGGCGGCGCACACTTCAGCGATGCCGCCGAGCCCGCCGCCGACGGCACCTACACCGCGCCGCTGGGCGACCTCGTCGACCGAATGGACGCGCTGACGATGGACGAGGCGGACTTCATCGACACCGTGCTGGCGGACATGCCGCCGCGTCCGGCCAACTACATCGACATCATCGAGACCAACCTCGGCCAACAGGTTGCCGACGACGAGGAGGCCTTCACGCTCGAACTCGGGCCGAACAACTGTGCGGCCAGTCAGGACGCACTCACGAGTGACGACTAAGCTGGCTGCCCACGACGGAGTCAACAACCAATGATCACAGATCTCCTCGGAGCTGGGATGGTAGAGACGCTGTTCCCCAACGGGATCTCCCGATACGCCATCGGCGGGCTCCTCGTTGGCTTGGGAACGGCGGTCATCTACCTCGGGACCGGGATCACGGCGGGCGCGAGCACGTTTCTGGAGTCGACGCTGTCGTACGTCTCGGATCGCTCGCGGTTCCAACAGTACCGCGGCTCGCGGGACTGGCGGCTCGTCTTTACCGCCAGCATCATCGCCGGGGCAGCCGTCTACGCCCTGCTGTTTCAGGGCGGGGTGTGGCTCACTGAGGTCGCGCCGTGGCGGCTGTTCGTCGGCGGGATCCTCGTCGGCGTCGGCACACGGATCGGGAAGGGTTGTACCTCGGGCCACGGCGTCTGTGGGGTTGGCTCCGTCTCCCGGACCTCACTTGTGGGCGTGGTGACGTTCCTCGTCGTCGCCATCATCACCGCCAACATCGTCGCCGCATTCGGGGTGACGCCATGAGCAGACACCCGCTGTTCATGCCGCTGGTCGTCGTCGGGGGGTTGATCTTCGGCTTCGGGCTCGGCTTCAGCCACATGGCCCGGCCGGAGGTCGTCATCGACTTCCTGACCTTCGAGGACTTCGGGCTCCTGTTCGTCATGTTCGGCGGCTCGATCGTCGCCGGGCTGGCGTTCTGGACGCTCTCTGCGACCGGCGGCTCGGCCCCCCTCACCGGGCGGCCCTACGGTCGACGGCTCAAATCCTTCGACAGGAACGTCCTGCTCGGCGGCGCGGTCTTCGGCGTCGGCTGGGGCCTCTCTGGCATCTGTCCGGGCGCGGCCTACGCCAGCCTCGGGGTCGGCAACTGGCCGATCCTCTATGCGCTGGCCGGAATGTTCGTCGGCGCCTACCTGCAGGGCGTCTGGCGGAGCGAGCCCGCGGCCGACGCCGCGGCGGTCCCGAGCGACGACTAACCACTCCCGTTTCCCCGCATTCGACCTATGACCCACACAGAGGCATCCCGCAGGACCGACCGGCTCCTCGATATCGCACGCGAGCTGCTGGCGGTCGACACACGGAACCCACCGGGCGACACCCGCCAGCTGGCCGACTGGATCGAGACGTTGTTTCGGGATCTCGACATCGCGGTCGAACGCGTAACGACGGATCCGGCCAAGCCGAACCTCGTAGCGACGATCCCCGGCCGGAGCGACCGGACCCTGCTGTTCGTCGGTCACATGGATACTGTACCGTTCGATGCCGACGCGTGGAGCTACGACCCGCTCGGCGAACGGGACGGCGACCGGCTCTACGGCCGCGGGGCGACCGATATGAAGGGGCCGCTGGCGGCGATCCTCTACACCGCCGAGCGGTTCGCTGCGGCCGACCGCGAGCCGCCGGTGACCCTCGCCGTCGCGGTCGTCAGCGACGAGGAGACCGGCGGCGAGGCGGGCGTCGAAGCGCTCGTCGCGGACGGCGCCCTCGACGAGATCGACCCCGACGGCTGTGTGATCGGCGAGACCACTTCTACGGGCGGTCGACACTCCGTCACGGTCGCCGACCGCGGGAGCATCTGGCTAACGCTCGACGCCGAGGGCACCGCCGCCCACGGCTCGCGGCCGATGGCCGGCGACAACGCCGTCGACCGGCTCTGGGCGGCGGTCTCGATGCTCCGGGAGCGACTCCCCGACCGGGCGTTCTCGCTCGACGACGAGGTCGCCGCGATCGTCGCGGAGTCGGTCGACTACTACGCGCCGACGCTGGGCCGGGCGGCCGCCCGCGACCTCTTCGAACGGCCGACGGTCAACCTCGGGCGGATCGAGGGCGGTGACGCGGTCAACACGGTGCCGGGGTCGGCGCGGGCCGAACTCGACATCCGGGCGACCGCGGGCGTCGACACCGCTGGCCTGCTGGCGGCGGTTCGGGAGTGGCTCGCGGACTACCCGGCGGTCTCGATCGCCGACGTGAGCCGGTCGGTCGGTAGCTACGAGCCGATCGACGGCCCGCTGGTCGAAGCCGTCACCGATGCTGCGAGCGAGGCCGTTGAGGGCCGGCTCTACCGACGGTCGGCGACCGGCGGCGGCGACGCCAAAACGTTCCGGCATGCCGGGATTCCGACCGTCGAGTTCGCCGTCGGCACCGACACCGCCCACGCGGTCGACGAGTACACCACCGTCGAGGCGCTCCGGCGGACCGCCGCCGTCTACGAGCGCCTGCCAGCCATCTTCGGGGAGCACGAGCCGTGATCGAGGCGTGGCTCCCGTTTGCGGCCGCCCTCGTGGCCAGTGCGTTCATGGCGTGGGCCATCGGTGCGGGCTCCAGCGGCGCGACCCCCTTCGCCCCCGCGGTCGGCGCGAACGCCATCTCGGTGCTGCGGGCGGCCTTTATCGTCGGCGTCCTCGGGTTTTCCGGGGCTGCCTTACAGGGTGCGAGCGTCTCGGAGGCCGTCGGTAGCGATCTCGTCGTCGGGCTCACCTTGCCGACCGCCGCGGTGATCGTGGTGCTGGTGACCGCCGCCGGGCTGATGGCGATCGGGATCGTCACCGGCTATCCGATCGCAACCGCCTTCACGGTAACTGGAACGGTCATCGGCGCGGGGCTGGCTCTCGGTGGTGCTCCCGCATGGGCCAAGTACACCGAGATCGGAACGATGTGGCTGTTGACCCCGTTCGTCGGCAGCGGTGTCGCCTACGGGATCGCCAGCGTCCTGCCCCGGGAGTCGGTCGACGAACGCGACAGTGTGCCGATCCTCGCGGCGGCGGTCGGCGCGATCGTGGTCAACATCGAGTTCGCACTGCTCGCCTCGGGCGACCAGATGGCCTCGCTGTCGACGGTCGTCGCCGAACGGTTCGCACCCGGGTTCGCCGGGACACTCGGCGTCTCGCTCGTCGCCGCGGTCGTCGTCGGATTGGCAGTCCGGGTCGACATCACCCGCAACGGGCTGGACGGCCTGCGGCGCTTTCTGCTCGTCCTCGGCGGGCTGGTCGCCTTCTCGGCGGGCGCGAGTCAGGTCGGGCTGGCGGTCGGCCCGCTGGTGCCGCTGGTCGAGGGGACGATGATCACCGTCTCGGCGCTGGCGGCGGGCGGCGGCGTGGGACTGCTGGTCGGGTCGTGGACCGGAGCCCCCCAGATGATCAAGGCCGTCGCACAGGACTACGCCTCGCTTGGCCCGCGGCGGTCGATCGCCGCGCTGTTCCCCTCGTTCGTCCTCGCCCAGATCGCCGTCCTCTACGGGATTCCGGTCTCGTTCAACCAGATCATGGTCAGCGCGATCGTTGGGGCGGGGGCGGCCGTCGGGGGAGGCGACGCGATCAGCCGACGAAAAATAGGCTTCACGCTCGGTGCGTGGGTCGGCTCGTTTCTCCTCGCGTTCGGCTTGGGCTACGGTGTGATGCGCCTCGTTCCGTAGTCGACTTACCACGTCTCAGCAGTCTGCCATTGCTGAGTGCGATGGGATAAACGTGAGACGAACGGTTCGTTCGAACCGATTCCGAGCGAAACGAGCGTTCTACCGGGTTTTGCAGGTATTGACCCCGAACAGGCGGTAGGCCAGACACTGCTGGGTGAGACCAGTGCCGAAGACGATCAGGCCGACGACGGTCAGCACCGTACCCACCGCGGATCCCAGCGGGAGGAGGCCGGCAAGCGATACGATCCCAACGAGGGCTACGAGTAGTCCGCCGACGAGGCGTGCAGTTCGGTCGAGACCACCAACGTTCGGTTCCATACCCGTAGTATTGGCCGCGAGGCTCAAAAAGCGTTGGATAGCAGTGTGAGTTGACTACAGTATTTGACCCCCGATCGGGTCGATCGCCGACAGCATCATACGAACATTGCCGTCGAGGCCCCCACAGCGGACGATTGGCCCGATCTTCCGACAGCACTATATTGAAAAAAATGCACAATATTAATACGTTCGGGTACGATTCTCTAATCGTACCTATGACCGAATCACAGATCGAGCCGACGAAGACAGTCGACGCACGCGGGGCGGCCTGTCCGGGACCGCTGATGGACCTCATCGGCACGGTTCGGGACGTCGACCCCGGCGACGTGGTCTTGCTGTTGAGCGACAGCGACAGCTCGCTGACTGACGTCCCCGAATGGGTCGAAAAGGCCGGCAACGAGCTGCGGGCGGTCGACGAGGGCGAGGACCATCACGAACTCTACGTGGAGAAAGTATGACTGAAGAAATCGTTATCATCGGCGGCGGCACCGGCGGCTCAGTACTGGCGAACGACCTCGCCGAGCGACTCGACGAGGAGATCGACTCCGGGGACGTACAGGTCACGCTCATCAACGACGGGCCGGACCACGTCTACAAGCCGGTGTGGCTCTACATCCCCTTCGGCCTCCGAGAGCCCGAGGACGGCCGTCGACCGCTGCGGGAGCTGGTCGACAACCGGATCGAGATCCGGCAGGACCGGGTCACCGAGATCGACACCGACGCCCAGCAGCTCGCGACCGCCGAGCGCGTCTCGCCGACCCACTACGATCACCTCGTGGTGGCGACCGGGTCGACGCTCGCCCCCGACGAGGTCCCCGGCCTCGCCGCGGGGGGCCACGACTACTACAGCGAGGACGGCGCACTGGCACTCCGAGACGAACTGCTGGAGTTCACCGAGGGCCACCTCGTCCTCAGCGTGATCGGCAGCCCGCACATGTGTCCGGCCGCGCCCCTCGAATTCGTCTTCATGGCCGACGACTGGTTCCGCAAGCGTGGTCTCCGAGAGGACATCGAGATCACCTACACCTACCCGATCGATCGCGTCCACGGCAACCCACACATCGCCGAGTGGGCCAAGCCGCTGCTGGACGAACGGGAGATCAACACCGAGACGTTCTTCAACGGCGAGGAGGTCGACCCCGACGCCAGAACCCTCAGGTCGATGGAGGGCACCGAGATCGACTACGATCTGCTGGTGTCGATCCCGCCCCACCGCGGGGTCGAGTTGATCGAGGAGGCGGGCCTCGGCGACCGCGGCTGGGTTGAGGTCGACAAACATACCCTCGAAGCCGAGCACGCCGACAACGTCTACGCGCTGGGTGATGCCGCCGCGACCGGCGTCCCGAAGGCCGGCAGTGTCGCCCACTACCAGGCGGCGACCATCGGCCAGCGACTCGCCAGCAAGGTCCGCGGACAGGTACCCACGGCGGCCTACGACGGCAAGACCATCTGCTTCATCGAGACGGGGATGGATGCGGCGTCGTTCGTCGAGTTCGACTACCAGAATCCGCCGTCGCCGGTCACCCCCTCCGAGAAGATCCACTGGTCGAAGCTGGCCTACAACGAATCCTACTGGCTCACCGCACGGGGGTTGATCTGAGATGTCCGACAGCGAACGCGCAGCCAGCGGGGAGGCGACCGACACAGAACCGGTCGAGACCACGGATCTCGAAGCCGCCATCGCGGAGAACCCCGAAGCGGTCGCGGAGTTCGTCAAGCGGCTCGATGCGGTCAACGAACTGCTCGACGTGGTCGACCTCGGGACGAGCGCGATGACCGACGAGATGGTCGTCGAACTCGCCGGAACGGGCGAACGGCTGGCGGCCTCCGCCGACGGTATCGCCACCGACGAGACGGTCGGGTTGGCCGAAACGGTCGGCGAAAACGGCGCGGAGCTTCAAGAGGCACTCGATACGCTGATCGAACTCCAGCGGAGCGGCACCCTCGACGAACTCGCGGAGTTGGGCGACGTGGTCTCGCTGGGCACCTCGGCGATGACCGACGAGATGGTTCGGTCGCTCGCAGGCACCGGTTCGTCGCTCGGCGAACTGGCCGATACGGCGGCCCAAGACGAGACGCGAGACGGGCTGGCAGCCATGCTCAACAGTGTCTCTGCGGCCGAACAGGCCAAAACGGTTGCTGTCGGACCAGTCGGCCTGATGAAAGCGATCCGCGACCCCGAGATCCAACACGGACTCGGCTACCTGCTTGCGATCGCCAAGGCCCTCGGCCAACAGCAGTCGACCGACGTCGACTGAATCCGTTTTATGAGTTGCTGACTACTCAACGGAGACAGCCACACCGGCTGAGAAACTCTCTATCAGCCGACTACTCGGTCCGAACCGCGACGATGACGAACGTTTCGACTCTTGACTGTTCGGTTTCGATCTCGAAGCCGGCCGCTTCGAGGGCCGCCGCGGCTTCGCTCGCAGTGTAACGTTCGGCCAGCGGCGGTCCGCTCTCGCCCTCGCCGTCGGCCGCCCAGTCGAAGACCACCAGCCGGCCGCCCGGACGGACGACACGGGCGAGTTCGGCCAGCGCGTCGTCGCCCGCGAACTCGTGGTAGGTCATCGTCGAGAACGCGGCGTCGAGTTCATCGGCCTCGACCGGCAACTCCTCGATCCCGCTGGTGACGAGGTCGACCGACTCGGGGACCCCCTTCTCGCGGTAGTACTCGTGCATCTCGGGTTGGATGTCGACCGCGTACACCCGGTCGGCGTAGGGAGCGACGTCGTCGGTGTAGAAGCCGGTCCCGCTGCCGAGATCGGCGACCGTCTCGGTCCCGGTTAGTCGGAGGCTACCGACCAACTCCTCCCGCGAGATCGATCGGTACCGTCTGGCTGCGTCTTCGAGTCCGTCGGCTTTGTCGGCGTCGAACGTGTGGAATCCCATTTATAAATCGTCCCGTTGTACGGCAGTTAGGCGGCACCTTACAAAGTATCGTCGGGATCGTGTTGGTCGGCCATCGTCGTCGCCCCGCGAGCGTATCGCTCGCGGAGATCCGGATCGTCGACGACGCCGAGGTTGTCGGGGTCGGCGTCGAGGGAGACCGGCGTCTCGCGGTGGTCGCCGAAACTCGTCAGCGCACGCTCCTTGCGGAGGTCCCGCTCGCCATCCGGTGTGGCGTAGGTCAGGATAATCAGGTTCTGTTCGTCGTCCGAATAGGTTCGTTCGACGAGCCAGACGCGGACTGGATCGGTCATTGGTGACTCCCTACCAGCTCGATGACCGAATCGATTTCGGCCTCTGTCGAGACCCCATGCACCGAGATCCGAACCGCCGCGGGATGCGGGAGAGAGCGGACGACGACGTTCTCGTCGGCGAACCGTTCGACGGTCGACTCGGGGTCGTCGACCGCGATCGTCACGAGCCCGGACTCGTAGTTGCGGGGGCTCAACAGTTGCTCGTCGTCGATACCGGCCTTCAGCCGGTCGGTGAGCGATTCGATCCGCGAGGAGATGGTGTCGACGCCGACCTCTTCGATGGCGTCGATGGCCTCGGCGAGGCCGACGTGTGGTGCCGGCGACGCCGAGCCGACCTCGAAGCGGCGAGCCCCCGACTTGTACTCGAACTCTTCGGCCGTTGGCGTCTCGACGCTCCGGTAGCCGACTGCGCGGGGGGCGAGATCGGCAGCAACCGCGTCGTCGACGTAGAGGAACCCCGCGCCCCACGGGCCGAGCAGCCACTTGTGACCCGCGGCGGCGACCGCGTCCGCGCCCCACTCGTGGACGTCCATCGGCTGCTGGCCCGGCACCTGGACGGCATCGACCAGCGTAAACGCCCCGGCCTCGCGGGCGATGTCGACCAATTCCCCGACCGGAAGCCGCGTTCCGTGGGTCCACGTCACGGCACTGAAACAGACGAGCCGCGCCCCCGCGACCGCTTCGGTGAACGCCTCGGGGTCGAGCCGCCCACCGTCGGTTTCGACGACGCGGACGTCGACGCCCTCGCGTTCGAGCCGCTGCCATGGCAGGACGCCTGCAGGGTGTTCGAGATCGGTGCGGACGACCACATCACCAGGTTGCCAGTCGATCGCGCTCGCGATCCGGTTGATCCCGTCGGTCGTGCTCTCGGTGAGTGCGACCTCGTCGGCGTCGGCCCCGATCAGGCCGGCGATCCGCTCACGGGCCCGGTCGTAGGCGTCGAACGCCGTCGCGTAGGGATCGGCGCTGCCGGCGTCGTACTCGTGATTGGCGAGGAACGACGCGACGGCCTCAACGACGTAGCGGGGGCTCGGGCCGTGAGCCCCGAAGTTGAGGTAGGTCGACGCCTCGAAGGCCGGGACGTCAGCGCGGAGTTCGCGGGGCGTCACGGACGCTCACTCCGCCGGCCCGATCGAATGGAACCGCCCACGGCTAGGCCGTGTGTGCGGTGACCGCTCCCCGCAGCTGGTCTTCGTTCTGTGCGCCGACCATCCGATCGGCGAGTTCACCGTCGGCGAACACCAACATAGTCGGGATCCCCTGGACCTGATACTGACCGGCGAGGCCCTGGAACTGGTCGACGTCGACTTTCAACACCGCGGCGTCGGTCTCGTCGGCCAGCGTCTCGATGGTCGGCTCCATCATCTTGCAGGGGCCACACCAGTCGGCGTAGAAGTCGACGAGCACCACGTCGTAGTCGTCGACGACGTCATCGAACTGTGCGGAGTCACCAAGCTGGATCGGGTCGGCCGGAGCAACGTTCGTATTCGAACTCATCACCTCCGCGTAGGCCCCCCGCCGTGATAACAGTTTTGGATAGAATGTACAATACTCCGAAGCGGATCGATCAGCGCTGGCGGGCCGGCGGCACGAGCAGGACGTTGCCGGCGGCTTCGGCGACGATCTGCTCGGAGACGCTCCCCAACAGGAGTCGGCGGAGTCGGCTCCGACCGCGAGAGCCCAGCAGGATCGTCGTCGGATCGTGGTCGGCCTCGGCGGCGAGGATCTGGGTTGCGGGGTCGCCCTCCCGGATGTCGACGCGGGTCTCGATCCCCCAGTCGTCGAGGGTCGACGCCAGCTCGTCGAGCTGCTCGCGGGCCTCGCTCGGCTCGTCGAGGTCCCGGCCTTTGGGTTTCCGGACGTGGACCAGCGTCGCCTCCTGAGTCGCATGGCGGAGATGGGAGAACTGCTCGAAGGCCCGCTCGGCGTTCTCCGAGAAGTCGGTCGCATACAGCATGCGCTGGAATAGGTGGCTCCGGAGGTGATCGGGGTCGTCGGTCGCCCGTTCGACCCGGTTGACCAACAGCGGGACGCTCGCTGTGCGAGCGAGGTTCCGGACCGTCGACCCGACCAGCCGGTTTTCGAGGGGACTCTTCCCGCGGGAGCCCACGAGGATCATGTCGGCGTGGACCGTCTCGGCGACGCCGGTGATCCGCCGGTGAGGGGTTCCTCGGACGACGCTGGAATCGACCTCGAAGCCGGCGTCGGTCAACACCCGCTCGTAGGCCCCGAGTGCGTCGCGCCGGCGCTGTTCGACGTCGACACCGGGCATCCCCGCATGGACGTTCGACGGAACGACCGTCAACAGATGCATCTCGTCGACGCCGATCCGGCCGAGACACTTCAGACAGGTCTCGTTTTCGATCGCGGCCTCGCTGGCTGCCGACAGGTCGGTCGCATACAGAACTCGCATAGGATAGTATTGGGCGGTCGTGGATATATTACTTCCCCCTTGGAGCCGCCACTCCCCGACCGATCGGCCCCCGGTCGGCGACGAAAGCCGGCGGCCAGCGAGAGCGGCCGGCTCGAATGCGCTGCGCCGCAGTTCTCATGTCGATGAATCAGCCGATGCTGGCCGCCGAAAGGTACGCATAACGTATGGATGGTTGGAGAGGAGTTACGCGAATATAGTATTGTGCGTTGAAGACAAAACTGTTATACGCTCTCCGCTGGTACGTGGAAGCGAGTAGAAATGCACAATCGCCGAAATACTATCGTGGAGGCAGGGAGCACCGACCGATGGCTGGACTAGAAGTGCCGACCTGGGACCCACAGACGGCGCTGCTGATCGGGGCGATCCTCGTCGAAGCGTTCGTCCTGTATGTCGGGTACGGCGGGCTGGAAAAGCTTCTGGGGCCGCGACTGATGGCGTTCCTCGTCGGGGGTGAATCGAGTGCTGAGTAGCCTCGACGTCTTCGGGAGTTCCCCGGAGATGATGGCGCTGTTCGTCGGCTTCGGACTGGTCGTCGGGATCCTCTTCGGGTTCTTCGGGATGGGTGGGTCGTTCCTCGTCACGCCTGCGTTGTTGATGTTGGGGTACGACGCCTCGGTCGCGGTCGGCTCGGGGATGGCGTTCGTCTTCGGGACTGCCGTGATCGCGACGCTGAAACACCACGATCTCGGGCAGGTCGACTACAAACTCGGCGTGATCATGATCGTCGGGACGACGATCGGGATCGAAGTCGGCCGGGCCAGCGTCTACTATCTCGAAGAACTCGGGCTGGCCGGCGGCGTCATCAGCGTCGCCTACGTCGTCCTGCTGGGCGGGATCGGACTGATGGTCACCCGCGAGGCCCTGAAGGGCGACGGCGGCAGCGGAATCGACCACGAGGCCGCCGACAAGGACCTCTCGGAGTACGAGATTCCCGAGGTCGCAAAGAAGATCCAACGGACGGTTCGGATTCCACCGATGGTGACCCTCCGCGGCGACATTCGGGTTTCGGCGTGGGTGATCACCGCGGTCGCCTTTTCAACCGGCTTGCTGTCGGGCTTCCTCGGCGTCGGCGGCGGCTTCATCCGGATGCCCGCGATGATCTACGCGATCGGCGTCCCGGTTCCCGTCGCGGTTGGCACCGACCTCTTCGAGATCGTCTTCTCCGGCGGGATCGGCAGCTATCTCTACGGGCAGGGCGGCGGCGTCGACCTCGCGATCGTCGCGCCGCTGCTGTTCGGCAGTGCGCTGGGCGCGCGGATCGGCTCGGCGGCGACGGCGATCGTCGACAGCGACGGGATCAAGATCTACTTCGGCGGGATGCTCCTTGCGGGTGCGGTGGCGGTCGGCATCGGCGAGGTCGGCTCTTACCTCGGCAACCAGCTTTTGGAGACTCTCGGGCTCGTCCTCGTGATCGGCGCGGCGGTCGTCGTCGCCGGCGCGATCGTCTACACTACCGTCGCCTCCCTCCGGGCGACCCGCAGCCAGCGGGCACCCGCCGCCGACTGAGCCGCTCCCGCCGGGGATCGACCCGGTCGACGCGAACTGACGGCCGGCGTGGCCGCCGACGCCCGGTCCGGCTGGGGCAGTATTGTACACACCATACAAATATTTTTACCGCGGGACGTCGTAACGAAACGTACAATGGCAAACTCGATGAGCGAGTATCTCAAACAGGACATGGAGTGTGAGGGGCTGTTGGAGTGTATCCACGGGCTGAAAGCCCTCGACAAGGAGATCTTCGGCGTCCTCACCGAACGGGACGAACCGCTGACCGTAGACGAGATCGCCGACGCAGTCGACCGCGAGCGGTCGACGGCCTACCGGTCGGTCCAGCGGCTGATCAACAGCGGCTTCGTCCAGAAAGAACAGGTCAACTACGATCAGGGCGGCTACTACCACGTCTTCCGGCCGATCGACGCCGACGAGATCGCCGACGACATGCAACGCATGCTCAACGACTGGTACGCCAAGATGGGCCAGCTCATCGGCGAGTTCCGCACCAAGTACGACGAGGCCGAAGAGCAGGCGGTCGTCGCCGAGAACTGACCGCGACGGCCCCAGCGTCAACCGCCCTCCAACTTCTCCTTCTCGGTCGATTCTGTCCAGTCGAACGGGTAGTCGACCGGCGCAGTACGGCCGCTACCGGGATGTGAGAATTGTACCACAGTCGTATATAGGGATAGAGTCCGTATATCGGGTAAGAACAGTCGTCTATGATACCCGCACCCGATACCATACTGAGCGGTGGGGTCCAGCTCGCACAAGCAAGTGTGCTGTTATCGCCCGAACTCGCCAGCAGGGCGCAGTTCGGATGGACGATTACGGTCCACATCATCTTCGCGGCGCTCTCGATCGGACTGGCGCCGTTTATCGTCTACTTCACGTGGCGAGACATCAGGAGCGACGAGCCGGCCTACACCCGGCTTCGGGAGTTCTGGATCAAGGTCTTCGCCGTCGGGTTCGTGATGGGGACGGTGACCGGGATCCCGATGAGCTTCCAGTTCGGGACGAACTTCCCGGTGTTCTCGGAGGCCGCCGGTGAACTGATGGGTGGCCCGCTGGCCTTCGAGGCGAAGATGGCGTTCTTCCTGGAGGCCGTCTTCCTCGGGGTGTTGCTGTTCGGTCGCGAGCGCGTTTCGGACCGGACCTATCTGGCGTCGTCGGTGTTGACCGGCTTCGGCGCGTGGCTCTCGGGCTTTTGGATCCTCGTCGTCAACGCGTGGATGCAGACGCCCGACGGCTTCGAGTTGATCCAGCGCAACGGGATGGAGATCGCCAAGCTCACCGACCCGATGGCGGCGTTTTTCACTCCCCGGATGCCGTGGATGTACGTCCACATGATCAACGCCTCGGTGATCTCGGTGACACTCGTTGTCGCCGGGATCGCCGCCTACATGGTCTGGCAGAAGCGCGACTCGAAGGCTTGGAACACCGCCCTCCGAATGGCGGTCGTCTTGCTTTTGATTACCGCGCCGCTGCAGGCGATCCATGGCGACGCCTACGGCCGACACGTCGCCGATACGCAACCGCAGAAGTTCGCTGCAATGGAGGCCCACTACGACACCGGCCAGGCCGACCTCCATCTGATCGCGATCCCGAAGAGCCCCGACGCGCTGACCGATCCGCGGACGGACAACCTCTTTACGATCAGCCTGCCCGCGCTGGGTTCGTTCCTCGCCAGCGGGGGTGATTTCAACGCCGAAGTCATCGGCTTACACGAGTACGACGACAACCCACCGGTGGCGCTGGTGTTCTGGTCGTTCCGGCTGATGGTCGGGCTCGGCTTCCTGTTCATCGGGTTGGCGCTGTGGGGCGGCAACCTCCTGCGGAAGGGCCAGTTGGCCGAGCGCACCCGCTACTTGCAGGCGATGATGTTGGCGAGCCCACTCGGGTTCGTCGCTCTTGAGACGGGGTGGTACGTCACCGAGATCGGCCGCCAACCGTGGGTGATCCAAGACGTCCTCAAAACGAACGACGCCGTGTCGACTACCCTGACGGGGGCGGAGGCGACCGGGACGCTCGTGGCGTTCGTCGTCCTCTATATCGCGCTGTTGGCCGCCTTCGGCTACGTCCTCAAGCTGATGATCGAGGGCGAACTCGAACGGATGGGGGTCCGCGAGAAGGATCAGGCCGGTCAGCCGCGGATGCCGTGGGTGAAAGGCGATGACTAGCCTGTTGATCCCGGTCGACGCCTACTTCGTCGACTCGCTGCCGACCGTCTGGTTCGGCGTGGTCATGTTCACGTTGGCGATGTACGTCGCCCTCGACGGGCTGGACTTCGGGATCGGAATCCTGTATGCCACCCGCGACGACCACGACAAGGAGACGCTGCTGTCGGCGTTCGGTCCGATCTGGGACGCCAACGAGGTGTGGCTGATCGCCTTCGGGACGACGCTTTTGGCGGCGTTCCCGGCGATCTACTCGCGGCTGTTGAGCGACCACTACCTGCTGGCGATCGCCATCGTCATGGGGCTGGTGTTCCGGGGGGTCGCCCCCGAACTCCGCGAGCAGCGCTCCGACGCCGCGTGGCACCGGCTCTGCGACCGGCTGTTCGTCTTCGGCAGCACGATCACGCCGCTACTGCTGGGGATGCTCGTCGGTAGCTGGATCTTCGGAACCCCCGTCGCCAGCCTCCCGAGCCTGCTGACCGGCGTCGGGCTGGTGGCGCTCTGTGTGATCAGCGGCGCGGCCTTCGTCGCCGCCAAAACCGACGGCCGACTGGCCGCCGACATGGTTCGCTACGGCAGCGCGTCGACGGCGGCCTACCTCGGCGGCGTGGTCGTCCTCTTGGCCGTGGTCTACTGGCTCAACCCCTCGAACGTCCGGGCGCTGTTGTTGACCGTGCCGGCGGTCGCGGTCGTCCTCGCCAGCGTCGTCTTCGGGGTCGGGGGAGTGCTTGCGGCCAGAGCCGGTCGCCACAAGCTCTGGTTCGGCTCGGCGTTCGGTCTCTCGTTCCTGCTGGTCGGGCTCGTCGCCACGCTGCTGTACCCGACGATCTACCCCGCCAGCGGCCTGACGATCGACGCGGTCGTCGTCTCGCCGCTCGCGCTCAACCTCACGAGCGTCCTGGGGCTGCCGGTGTTGCTGGTCGTGCTGTGGTACTTCAAGTTCCTCTACAGCACCTTCGGCGGGCCGATCGACGGCGAGGGGTACGGCGCGTAGCTGCCCGGCTGCCCGGATGGAAACGGTTTTTCGCGGCGCATCCGAACCCTGCCTATGGACTACCGAGCCGTTGCGGATCTCTCGCCGGACGAACGCGTGGCCTTCTTCGAGCGCGATGCCGGGATCGAATCGGCCCGAAGCGACGCCGCCGAGATCGTCGACCGCGTCCGCCGGGAGGGTGACGTCGCCCTCCGCGAACTCGCCGCCGAGTTCGACGACGTCGAGGTCGGCAACCTCGATGTGACCGACCTCGCCGAGCGCGCCCACGAGGACGTCGACGACGCGGTGCTCGATGCGATCGGCGAGGCGGCCGACAACATCCGTGCGTTCCACGAGCGACAAGTGCCGGACGACTGGCGCGAGACGTTCGGCGACCGCGAGCTGGGCCGGCGGTTCCGCCCCATCGAACGCGTCGGCGTCTACGCGCCGGGCGGCACCGCCGCCTACCCCTCCAGCGTGTTGATGGGCATCATCCCCGCCAAGATCGCGGGCGTCAACCACGTCGCCGTCGCCACCCCACCGGCCGAGCCCATCAACCCCGTTACCCTCGCCGCCGCCCACGAGGCGGGCGCGGACGCGGTCTACGCCGCCGGCGGCGCACAGGCCGTCGCTGCGCTGGCCTACGGCACCGAGACCGTCAACGCGGTCGACACGATCGTCGGCCCCGGCAACAAGTGGGTCACCGCCGCCAAAGCTGAGGTCCGGGGCGACGTGGAGATCGACTTTCTGGCGGGGCCGAGCGAGGTGCTCGTCGTCTGCGACGAGACGGCCGACCCCGCGTTCGTCGCCAGTGACCTGATCGCACAGGCCGAACACGACCCCAACTCATCGGTCGTCGCGGTGACCGACGACGAGGCGACCGCCGAGGCGATCTGTGAGGCGGTCGACGAACAGGTCGCAGGCCGCGAGCGGAGCGAGATCATCGAGTCGGCCCTCGACAACGACGCCAGCGGCGTGCTGGTGGCCCGCTCGATGTCCGAGGCCGTGCTGTTTGCCGAGGAGTACGCGGCCGAACACCTCTCGATTCAGGCCGACGACGACGAGGCGCTGCTCGACCGGATCGACTCCGCGGGCAGCGTCTTCCTCGGCCCCTACACACCCGTGGCGGCCGGCGACTACGCCTCGGGCACCAACCACGTGCTGCCGACCAACGGCGGGGCCAAGCGGTTCGGCGGGCTGTCGGTCGACGCCTTCCTCCGGTCGACGACGGTCCAGCGGCTTGACGAGTCGAGCCTCGATGACCTCTCGGAGACGATCACGACGCTCGCCGACGCCGAGGGGCTGGAGGCCCACGCCGAGAGCGTCCGGCGGCGGTTCGAATAGCTACCGGCACCCGCAGCGTCGGCCGGTCGTTGCAACTCGATTCGGTTACGTTCTGTCGTCACAGTTAACAGGCTTGGCCAACGATTGGGAGATATGAGCACTGGAACGGTCGACGGCAGCGAGGCAGTCGTCGAGGTGTCGGCGGCGGCCGCCGAGGAGGCGCTGGCGCTGATGGACAGCGAGGGGATGGATCCCGAGGTCGGCGGGCTCCGGCTGTTCGTACAGCAGGGCGGCTGTGCGGGACTCTCGTACGGGATGCGCTTCGACACCGAACCCGAGGCCGACGACACGGTGACGGTCCACCACGGCCTCCGGGTGTTCGTCGACCCCGCCAGTCAGGAGTACATCGGCGGGAGTCGGCTGGAGTACGAGGATGGCCTGCAGGCGGCGGGGTTCCACGTCGAAAACCCCAACGTCGTCTCCGAGTGCGGCTGCGGCGAGAGTTTCCGGACGTAATAAGTCCGGCGCAGTGGTTGGGGCCTGTATGGATCTCGAAGCGATCACCGACGACGACGCGGGCACCCTCTACGTCGACCACGACGAAACCGAACGCGGCTCCGAAGGACCCTTTTACGTAGTGTATGCCGACGCCGACGCCGCCGAGCGATGGGGGTATCGGTGTGGGAACTGTGGGACCGTCGACAACGCGATGGACACGATGGGGCGGATCGTCTGCAACCAGTGCCCCAACGTTCGGAAACCCGAGGAGTGGGACGCTGCCCACGAGTAACGGTTCAGTATCAGATACTGCTTCAAGAAATCAACCGGGAGAAACGGGCTCGGCGGGATTCCCGCGAGCGAGCGCAGTGAGCGAGTGGGAGTAAGTCGAGGGAACGAGCCGAACGAAGAGAGGTGAGTGGACTCGGCGGGATTTGAACCCGCGGCCTCCCCCGTGCCAGGGGGGTGATCTACCACTGATCTACGAGCCCTCGTTCGCATCAGACCCTTTCCCGGTTCTATTATTAAGGCCTTCGACTCGATACCGGCGAGTCAGTCGACGACACACCACCGCGGAATAGAAAACCCTTAACGCCCGCGTCGACCAGATATCGGTGGGAACAGCACAGTCGTAACTCTGACTCGCCCCTCGGGGCTTGGGATTGCGACAGTGCGCTGCCAGCCCCCGGTGGCGGTCGACGAAGTCGACCCTATCGCGGGACTGCCAGACACGTCGTTTTGCGGCCTGTGCCGTTCCAATTCAGACAATGGCACGAATGCATACCCGTCGTCGCGGCTCGTCCGGATCGGACCGCCCGGCGACAGACGAACCACCGGAGTGGAGTAACCTCGACAGCGAGGCGATCGAAAGCCGCGTCGTCGAACTCGCCGAACAGGGCCACGACCCCAGCGTCATCGGCCTCAAACTGCGCGACGAGGGCGTCAAAGGCGTCCCCGTCCCGAACGTCAAACTGGCGACCGGCAAGAAGGTCACCGAAATCCTCGAGGACCACGATGCAGCCCCCGAGATCCCGGAAGACCTCCGACAGCTCATGGAGCGCGCCATCGGGCTCCGCGAGCACGTCGAGGAGAACGGACAGGACCACCAGAACAAACGCGCACTCCAGAACACGGAGTCCAAGATCCGACGCCTCGTCGACTACTACCGCGGTGACGAACTCGACGAGGAGTTCAAATACAGCTACGACAACGCCGTCGAACTCCTCGAGTAACCGAGCCACACCACCAGAAGCCCATGTCGGAGACCCACGCCCAGCCCGTCGACCCCGAGGCCGCAGCCACGCTGGCGACCGCGCTAGCGTCAGCGCCGTTCGTCCGGGTCTACGGCCACGCCGACGGCGACAGCCTCGCCGCCGCAGGGCTCTTGGCGGTCGCGCTCCGCGCACGGAGCGTCCCGTTCCAGATCCACGTCTCCGACGATCCGACCGGCGATCTTTCGGCCCCCGAAACCGAGCCCGTCGACGACAGTCGAACGGTGCTCGTCACGCAGGGCCGGAGAGATGCCGCCGACCACGCCGTCCCGCCGGCCGACGACAGTCGACCGGCCAGCGTGGTTGCGGCCGCCGTGAGCCACGAACTCGGCGTCGATCCCGACCCGCTGCTCGCACTCGCGGGCACGATCGCGGCGGGGTCACTGCCCGGCACCGACGGCAGCGGCGGCCTCCTCGAAACCGCCGAGCAGTCCGGTCTCGTCGAGCGCCGCCCCGGCCTCGCGGTTCCGACCGCGGAGCTAGCCGAGGGGCTGGCCCACTCGACGCTGTTCAGCGCGCCGTTTTCGGGTGACGTCGACGCCGCCGAGGGACTCCTCACGGACCTCGACTGCCCGGCCGACGCGGCTGACGCCGACGAAGACGCCCGGATGCGGCTCGCCTCGGCGGTCGCCGTCGAAACGTCGACCGCCGAGCCGTCGACGCCAGCGGCCGCCGAAGCGGTCGAAACCGCACTGCGACCGTACGCCACACCGAACGGCCCGTTCGCCACGCTGGGCGGCTACGCCGACGTGCTCGGCGCACTGGCCGCCGAGACACCGGGGCTAGCGATCAGCCTCGCCCTCGGCACGCCCGGCATCACCGACGAGGCACTAGAGACGTGGCGCGACCACGCGAGTGGCGCCCACGCCGCCCTCGATGAGCCGACCGCCGGCCGATACGAGGGCGTCTTCGTCCTGCGGGTCGACGCCGACCGCCCGGCCGTCTTGCCGACGGTCGCTCGACTCGCCGCCCAGTTCCGCTCGCCGGAGCCGGTCGCACTCGCCGTGACCGCAGAGCCGGTCGACGGCCAGCGGCATGCGGCCGCCGCGGCCGCAGCCGACGACCCACAGGGGCTCGCCGACGCGTTCGCCTCGGTCGCCACCGAGTTCGGTGGCACCGCCGGTGGGACGCCGACACAGGCGACGCTCTCGGTCGACGGCGACGTGTCGGACGGCGACCTCATCGCCGCGATCAGGGAGGCCCTCGCATGACCGACGAGCCACGAACGGCAACGCTTCGGACCGACCATGCCACGCCGACCCGCGCCGAGTGGGTGGCGGCAGCGGTCGAACCGGACAACACCGATTCGATGGTAACCTCGATCGAGGGCACGGCGGTTCGGACCGAAATCGAACGCGAGACCACTGGTGGACTCGGGACGACAGTCGACGACTACGTCGTAAACCTCGGCGTCGCGCAGGCGGTCATCGAGGCCGTCACCGAGCGCGAGGCCAACAGCAGTACAGCAGCCGACCAACCGACAGACGACACACTACATCATGAGTGAACGATCAGTAACCAAGCAGAAGCAAGGCAAGCGATGGTACACGATTTTCGCCCCCGAGCAGTTCGACCGGGCGGAGATCGGCTCGACCATCGCCGAAGAACCGAACCAGGTCATCGGTCGCACGATCGAGACCACCCTCGGCGACATCAACAACGACGCCGGGGCGAACAACACCAAACTCACGTTCAAGATCACGGACGTGGGCTCGGATTCCGCCTACACGGAGTTCATCAAACACGAACTCACCCGTGACTACCTGCGGAGTCTCGTCCGCCGCGGGGCCTCGAAGGCCGCCGCGACGATCACGGTCGTCACCACCGACGACTACCGCGTGAAACTCCAGCCCGTCGCCTTCACCACAAAGAAGGCCGACAACAGCCAGGAACACGCCATCCGCCGCGTGATGATCGATCTCGTCAAAGAAGCTGCCGAGGAACGCAGCTTCGAAGAACTCGGTGACAGCGTCATCGAGGGTCGACTCTCCTCGGCGATCTACGGCGAGGCCAAGACGATCTACCCGCTGCGACGCGTGGAGATCCAGAAGTTCGAACTCGAAGCCCGCCCCGAAGAGCTGGCCGAAGAGGAAGCCACGGCCGTCGACGTCGACGAAGAGGACGTCGCCGACGACGTCGCCGACGACTAGCTGGCGCTCCCGATTCGATTTTTGTTCACAGGCTACCAGCGACAGCTATTCGGTGACTTCGATGGTGCCGACCATCCCGCTTGTCTCGTGGGGAAGACAGACGTAGCCGTACTCGCCTGGCACCTCGAAGGTGTGGGAAAACGTCTCGCCAGTCGAGACGATCCCCTCTCCCTCGGACTGCCAGGCCTCGCGGGCGGCAGTCTCCGACTCGTAGCCGCCGGTCGCAAAGAAGGCCGTCCCCTCGGGGAGCGTCCCCTCGTAGGCGGTGATAGTGTGGGCCCGGCTACTGGTGTTTTTCCAGACGACTGTCGACCCGGCCGAGACGGTAAGCGTCTCCGGCTGGAAGGCGACTGCGGTCATCCCGATGTCGTAGTCGTCGGCCTCGAAAAGCCCGAGACAGCCGGCCAGCCCGACGGTTCCGGTGGTGCCAGCGGCGGCGAGAAACGCCCGGCGAGAACGTGCCTCCTGCATACCGGTTTGTAGGGTCGTCGGACATATAGGCGTGCGGTTTCACCGGGGCCCCGCCGACATCGGCGATCCGGAGAACATAAAAGCGTAAACCGCCCCCCTCCGACCGACAACCATGCAACCGCGGTTCGTCGGCCGGCTGGGGCTGGCCGATGCGGTGACGGTCGCCAACGCCGCCCTCGGCTTTCTAGCCGCGGCCGTCGCGTTAGTCGACATCGACCTTGCGGCCCGCCTAATCTTGCTGGGCGCGATCGCCGACGCACTCGATGGAGTGGTCGCCCGCTACCGCGGCGGGACGCCGGTCGGCCCGTATCTCGACTCGCTGGCCGACGTGGCCTCGTTCGGCGTCGCGCCGGCCATCCTCGTCGTCGCCGTCGTCGTCGACCAGTGGATGCCAACTGCGGACCTGACACTGTTGCTGGCCGACCCCGTCGTCCTCGGTGCCGGATTTCTCGTCCCGGCAGTGTTCGTGGCGATGGCGGTCACCCGGCTCGGGATGTACACCGCTTACGATACCGAACTCGCCGAGACCGAGGGCGTCCAGACCACGCTAGCGGCGACAATCCTCGCGGCGGCGGTGCTGGCGGGTTACACGGCCCCCGAACTGCTCGTGCCGCTGGTCGGCATCCTCGCCGCGCTGATGGTGTCGACGATCACCTACCCGGACCTCCACGCCCAAGACGCGCTGGTGATGGGGATCGTCCAGGCGCTGGCAATCCTGCTGTCGGGCTACTACGGCCGGGTGTTCGCCTTCGCGCTGCTGTTTCTCGCCCTCGCGTACCTCTCGTTGGCCCCCCGGTTCTACTGGCGGGACGGCCTCGACAGCGATCGGCTCCGGTTCCTGTTCCGGGGCGTGTAGCCGACCGTAGTAGTCACTGACTACCGATCCGTCAAGCAAAAGTAGCAACCGCCTACATGCCCATATCGGCGGCCTCGTCGGGGACCGGCAGCGCCGCGGGGTCGACGCCCAACAGTTCGGCGGCGTGGTCCAGCGCCATATCGAAGCCGTAGTAGCGTTCGAGTTCGGTGCCGGTAGCGTTCCGTCGGACGGCGACCATCGCGTAGCCGTCGATGTTCTGGGCGACGACAGCAGTTTGCCCGTCGCGGGCGAACCGCAGTCGGCGCTCGCCGTCGGTCTCGTGGTAGTCGGCCTCGATCGTCTCGTCGACCATACTCCTAGTAGGACCGCCGGGTAATCGAAGCTGTCGGTCGGCGCGGAACACATCGGATGGAAAGAATTTACACGCCCCCTGTGGTACTCTATCACTAACTAAATGCAACGAACACCGACGGAGCCCGCTTCGACGGGCGTCGAGGTTCTCGATGGGATGCTCGGTGGGGGGCTCCCCCGGAACAGGGCCACACTCGTCACCGGGGGGCCGGGCACGGGGAAGTCGACCCTCGGGATGCAGTTCCTGCAGGCCGGCCTCGCCGCGGGCGAGCAGTGTCTGTACGTCAGCACCGAACAGACGATCGAGGAGCTGAAAGCCGCCTTTTCGGGGTTCGATTTCGATCTCGACCACGACCGACTCGACTACGCGACGATCCACGCTCGGCGCGGGGAGACGATCGAGGAAAACGACACCTACACCCTCCAGACACAGGAGGAAAACGAGTGGCTCAACCGTGGGTTCGACGCCCCCTTTACCGGCTCGTACATCGAGGACCACCTCCGGAACTACCGGCCCTGCGACCGGGTGGTGTTCGACAGCACCTCCGGGCTGGCGGTGATCACCGAGGATATCGAGCGCTACCGCCGGCTCGTGTTCGACCTCATTCGGTTTTTCAGCGACGAGATGGAGGCGACGACGATGTTCACCGCCGAGGACTACCCCGGCGACCGGCGGGGTGACGTCCTGCAGTTTACCGCCCACGGCGTCATCAAGCTCGAAACCGATGCCATCGAGGACAACCCCCGGCGGTTCCTCTCGGTGCCGAAGATGCGCGGCGTCGACCACGACCGTCGGCGGGTCGAACTCACGGTGCGGAACGATCGGCTGACGGCCTCGCCGCGCCAGCGGAACCATCTGACGACGCTTCCCGATCGACGGCTGGTGCCGACGGGGATCGACGGCCTCGATCAGCTGGCCGGCGGGGGACTGGTCCGAGGGGCCGGCAGCCTCCTGACCCACGACAGTCGGACGACACTCAACGAACTCGTCGGCACCCTCATGGAGACGGTGATCGATGCCGGGCTGTCGATCGCGCTGGTGCCGACCCTCGACCTCCAGCAGCGCCGGCTCGACCGGCTGCTCGATCGGTTCGACCGCTCGCTGTCGACGCTACTCGACGACGACCGGCTGTTCGTGATCGACCAGATCGACGGCTGGGACACCGACCATCCCAACGTCTACCCGCAGGCAGCGAGCGTCGAGGCGGCCAGCGAACAGTTCGCGGCCATCGACAACCGGTGTGACGGCGACTGGATCACCATCGAAGGGGCGACCGCGGTCGCCCACACCCTCGGGAGCGAGGATGCCCGCAGCCTGCGGTACGCCGAGGAGCTACGCTTCCTCGACGAGTCGGAGCTGTTGATCCACCTCCTGAATCCCGAGTTGGTCTGCGACGAGGTCGCGGCCTTCTACCGGGACTCGGCAGAACAGATCATCGAAACCACCCAGAACAGCGAGGGCGTCAGGTATCTCACCCTCCGGAAGTCGCCGACCGGCAACGTCGGGTCGACCGGCCTGCTCAATCCGCTGGACGAACCGCCCTACGTTCGCGTGGAGATGCCCGCCGGCAGTCACCTCTACGACTCCTCGGAGTAGCGGTACCGGTGGCTGGCCGGGTGAAAACGGTATGAATGGCGGACGGCCGAGGTTGCCGAGCGTTCCGGGCGCAGGGAATCCCGGTTGCCTCCTCCACCCCGCGATCCAACGAGCGACGGGTGTCCAGCGGTGGGCTGCTCGCTTCCGCGCCTGACCCACTACCGCCGGTAAACCGGTGTCTAACACCCCTGCGGGTGAGGACACCGGACCACTGTCCCCGGTGGACGAGGTTTCGACGTTGGCGTCCGAGGCCTGCGCCGGTCGACCCGACGCACTCGGCGTTCGGTCCCCGCTAAAGACTGTCTCACGGGCGGGGGGCAGGGCCTACCTGCCCGACCTAGTCCATCCTTCGGTAGTCCACTTGCACTTAAGGGCCTTTCGTCTCCGGGGCAGCACCCGAAATCTTGCGGCCGAAAAATCAGTAGACGGCGGCCGCATACGCGGCGGCGGCAGCGGCGACGACGGCACTGGCCGCGAGGCTCAGCCAGCGGTGGGACTCGATCCACGCCGCGTCCGAGGGGAAACTGAACAGCAGCGTCGAGTCGATAGAGACCGCCCAGAGTACCGTCAGTCCAAAGATCGCCACGCCGACGACGAGCATGATCCCGGCGACGAGTTCGGGATCGGCCCGGCCGCGAACGCTCGAGAGGAAGATCACGACGCCGAGGGTCGCAAGGAAAATTGCCCCGGTGACCCCCAGCGGGCCGGCCCCGTAGTAGTCGGCCAGCAGTTGGGGTTGGGTGTTGATCAGGACGTAGGGGGCCGACAGGACGACCGCGAGAACGAGACTGCCGAGGGCTCCGAGGTAGGGAGCGATCCGTGTCCGGTCCATACACGACGTTCGGTCGACGAGGACATTAAAAGACCCGAGAGCGGTCCGGGGGCCGGCGGAAGGGAAATCGGTAAGCGGCTGGCCACCACCAGAGGGGGTATGGAACGTGTTGCGATCATCGGGGCGTCGATGACCCAGTTCGGCCAGCGGGAGGCGTGGATCCGCGAGTTGCTCGCGGAGGCCGGCGAAGCCTGTCTGGACGACGCCGGGATCGAGGGCTCCGCGGTCGACCACCTGTACGTATCGAACATGGCCAGCGGCGAGTTCGAGGGCCAGACCGGCATCGCCAACGCGGTCGCCCACGACCTCAACGCCATCCCGGCCTACACCGCCCGGATCGACCAGACCAGTTCCTCGGGCGGCGCGGGCGTCTACGGCGCGTGGCAGTCGGTCGCCTCCGGAGCCAGCGACCTCACACTCCTGATCGGCGGCGAGAAGATGACCCACCGGTCGACCGCCGAAGCCACCGACGTGATCGCCTCGCTCACCCACCCCGCCGAGTACAAACACGGCGTCACCCTCCCCTCCTTTGCGGGGCTCACCGCCCGGCGCTACCTCCACGTCCACGACGCCCCCCGGGAGAGTCTCGCCAAAGTCGCGGTCAAGAACCACAAAAACGGCGTCGACAACCCCCACGCGCAGTTCCAGAAGGAAGTCGACCTCGAAACCGTCATGGAGTCGCCGATCATCGCCGACCCCCTCAGACTGTACGACTTCTGTCCGATCACCGACGGCTCGGCCGCGCTGCTGTTGTGTCCCGAGTCGGTCGCCGCCGAGTACACTGACGACTACGTGACGATCGCCGGCATCGGCGGGGCGACCGACACCCACGTCGTCCACGAGCGGGCCGACCCGACCGTGATGGGCGGCGTCGTCGACTCCGGGCAGGCAGCCTACGAGATGGCCGGCCTCGGCCCCGAGGACATCGACATGGCCGAACTCCACGACATGTTCACGATCCTTGAGTTCCTCCAGTCGGAGGGATTGGGCTTCTTCGAGCAGGGCGAGGGCTGGAAAGCCGTCGAGGAGGGGATCACCGACCGGGACGGCGAACTGCCAATCAACACCTCCGGCGGCCTCAAGTCGAAGGGCCACCCCCTCGGCGCAAGCGGGGTCGCACAGGTCTACGAGGTGTACAAACAACTGCTCGGCGAGGCCGGCCCGCGACAGGTCGAGGCCGAAACCGGCCTCGCGTGTAACGTGGGTGGGTTCGGCAACTGTGTGATTACGACGATCATGGAGGCAGCCCAATGAGCGACACCGAGACCAGCGACACGGACGAACAGCCGCCGATGGAGGCCGCCCGCTACCCCGACGGCAGTATTCTGTACCCGACTCATCCGGTCGGCCCGGACGGCAACGAGCCGGTGGAGACGGTCGACCTCAGCGAGTACCCCGCGACGCTGATCACGTGGACCACGTCGACGGCGACGCCGCCGGGCGTCCGGGAGCCGAACTCCCTCGCAATCGTGGAGTTCGACGTCGACGGCGAACCGGTGCGGGCGATCGGCCAGCTGACGACCGACGACATCGAGATCGGTGACACCGTCGAACCCGTCTACGCGGAGGAACTCCGGGAGCCCGGCGCGGGCATCCGCGAGCCCGAGAGCCAAGCGTGGGACGGCTACCGGTTCCGCCCCGTCGAGTAGCACTGACCGCACCCACGGCTATATTACTCGGTCGTTCGAACCACCGTGACATGACCACCGGGTTGGAGGAGTTCTTCACGGAGATCGACGCCCCTCCGAAACGACTCCTGTTCGTCAATCGGTCCTCTTCGGAAGCGGTCCACGAGTTGCTCGAATCGGTGGTCGGCGACGGTGCAGTCCCGATCGAGGACCGACGGCTGCCGGAGACCGACGACGAACTGGTCGTCTTGGTCGACGACGGGGCGATGCTCGCGGCGTCGACGGTCGAGGAACTGCTCCAGTCGGTGCTGCTGGTGAACTCGGACGTCTACAAGACGGGCGCTCGGTCGCTGGCGGAGGCGTCGGTGCCGGCGGTTCTCAAGGGGCTCGACGAGGTGCCGTTTCGGGTCCGCGGCTATCCGGCCTCGGACAAGGAGAAACTGCTGTTGATCGCCATCTCGCGGCTGATCGAACGGACGGCAGCCGACGCCGACGGGGGGACCCTCCGGGCGTCGTTCCAGCGGCTCTCCCGGCTCAGGGACGAACAGGGGACCGAGCGGGTCTACCGGTCGGTCGGCGCAGGCGGGACCGACGTCCACGTCTACGGCGTCGACGACTGGCAGCCGCCGTCGGCGTTCCCAGTGACGGTCCACACGGGGGATTCCGAGGCATACCGCCGGTCGTGGTTCGTCGTCTTTACCCCGACCGCCGGTAGCGACGCCGATCCCGTCGCGCTGGTGGCGCTGGAGACCGATGTCAACTGCTGGAAGGGGTTTTGGACCTACCGACCGGGGCTCGTCGACCGGATCGAGCGCTGTATCGAGCGCGAACTCTGAGCGGCATTACGTCCGGTCGGCCGGGTCGTCGGCGTCGACGTCGGAATCGGTGGGATCAGAACCGTCATCGGCGGAGCCGTCGGCGGCTTCGGAGTCCGTATCGGACGCCGCATTGGCGGCATCGACCCGGTCGAGTTCGTCTTTGATCGATTCCAGTTCGGACTCGACGTCGACCTCCGGCACGTCGGGGTCGGTGGTCGAATCGTCGGCCGAGTCGTCGGCGTCAGTGGTCGTTTCGTCGGCGTCGGTGACGTCGATCATCACGCCGCGGTCACGCCCACCGTGGCCGTCCTCGCGTCGACCGTCCTCGCCGCGGTCCCGTCGCTCGCGGTCGCGGTGGTCCCGAACGGTGCCCTCGGCATCCCGGAGCCGGGTTTCGATCTCGCCAGTGAGGTCGCGGGCGTCTTCGATCAGCCGGCGGGATTCGGGGTTTTCGGGGAGATCGGCCTCCGAGAGCGCCGATCGAAGCTCCGAGAGCGCCCCCGCCAACTGGTCGCCGGCCTCGCTGCCGAGCCGGTCGAGCCGCCCGCGGGCTGCCTCGCGTTCCTCGCGGACCGCCCGCTGCGGGTCGGCCAGCCGAAGCGTCCGCCGGAGCAACTCTAGGGACTGGATCGTCGCCTCCAGCAGCGCGATCAGCGTCGGGATCGTGTACTCCTCGGTAAACCGGAGCAGTTCGCCGAGGCTCGGCGGTTTCGGTGGCCCACGTCGACGCTCCCGGTCGAGTTCCGTACGGAGCTCGGCCAGCGTCGACTCCAACTCGTCGAGCCGGTCGTCGAGGGGCTCGCGGTCCCGCGGGCGGTCACGAGAACTCATAGCCCACCGTTGGGACGCGGAGTGAATAAGGGTGTGGCCCCGACCGTCTTAGGCCAACCAAAACCCATATACGTTTAGGGTCGCCTAATCCTCTGTATGGAAACCACGGACCCACGCGAAACGCCGCAGGAGGCCGACGAAACCGACTGTCCTCGTGTGTCAGCGCTCACTGCCTCCCCGGAGCGAACCGTCTTCACCGAAGAGGGCAACAGTGACGGCTGGATCGCCACCGACCTGATCGTTTCCCTCTCTCGGTAGGCCGGTCGACCCGTACCATTATTGTCTTCTACGTACAATACTATGGTGTTGTGAGCGACGACACCCAAACGGTCGACGAGTGGGTCGAACGGATCGAACAGGCACGGGCCGAGAAGGAAGCCTACTTCAGGGATTCCCCGCGGTCGCCGCTGCCGCCGGCCCAGCGCGGCGAGTCGTTCCCGGGACTGGCGTTCTACGAGCCGGATCCGCACTACCGGTTCCTGGTGCCGCTGGCCGAACACGAGACGAAAGCGGAGGTGACCGTCGAGACCACCGCCGACGGCGAGCAGACCTACCTCCGGTGGGGCGAGTTCACCTTCGAACGTGACGGCGAGCCCTTCAGCCTCCAGGCCTACCGGCCCAGTCGGGGGGCCGACCGGCTGTGGGTGCCGTTCCGCGACGCGACCAGCGGTACCGAAACCTACGGCGCGGGCCGGTATCTCGATCTCGAAGACGACAGCCACCGCGTCGACGGCGAGTGGCTGGTGGATTTCAACATGGCGTACAACCCGACGTGTGCGTACAACCACGCCTACGAGTGTCCGCTGATCCCGCCGGAAAACTGGCTGGAGGTCCGGATCGAGGCCGGCGAGAAGGAGTTCCCCGGCGAGCCGGCCGACCCCCACGACCACTGACTCCTGTTAAAAGGCGACGCCAACCCACGCGCCGACGACCGCCACAGCCCCGAGGACCGAACTGATCGCAGCGTGGCTACGGAGGCTATCGCGGCGATGGTGGTCCTCACCGTCGACCGGACAGCTCTCGCTGCCCGCCGAACACTCCGGCAGGAGGTCGACGGCAACGTGGAGGAAGACGCCGGCGGCGACGCCGAACAACAGTCCGCGGACGACCGGCGAGGGGTCGAAACCGGTCATACCGACCGGGAGGGCGATCAGGCCGACGGCCGCCGCCGGCAACAGCAGTGCGACGGTCGACCGGCCGTCGTCGGCGAGTCGGCGGGCGGCGGCGTACCCCGCGGGAGCCTTGTGGGAGACGAGTGCGACCCCGAGGACAGAGGTCAGCGACGGCATCGCCGTGTAGATCGCGCCGATGATCGCCCCGGCGGCCAGCGCGTGGACCGTCAGCGCCGCTGCCGTGTGGTCGACCGGCAGATCGAGGTGGGTCAGTCGGTGGCCGAGCGTGTGGCCGACGTAGCCGGCCAGAAAGCCGACAGCGATGCCGAGGCTGCCGAACCGGCCGTGTTGGCCCAGCGCTTGGGGGACCAGAAACAGCGCGGCGCTGGTCACCATTGCCCCGCTGGCGAGGCCGTACCCCCAGACGGCCTCCAAGGGTCGTTGCCGACGGGCCGACCGCGCTCCGAGCGGCGCGCCGACCGCCATCGCGGCGAAGGCGACCCACGAGATCGCCAGCAACTTCCACGTGACGCCGACTATCGCAGCGAGCGCCGAGAGCACCGCCAGCCCGCCGACCCCGATCGCGCCGACCGCGCGCCCGTCGAGCAGTGATCCGATACCACCGTCCCGTGGCCGTTCGGTAGTCGACTGTGTGTTCACCATTGTACATTAGTAACTATACTATCCCAATTATTAAAAATTCCGCCACGACGTCCCCCCGAGTCTCAATAGCGGTATAGAGCACTCCACATCGCGACAAACCAGTATAATCCAGTACGTATCGATATTATAACAGTTCAAGCCGGAAGAGCGGGATCGGTCGGGTGATGAGAGACAGTGACACTCGGCGACGATCGGTGCTGAAGTACTCGGCTGCCGCCCTGACGACGGCGGTCGCCGGCTGTATGGGTGACAACAGCGGGACGGCCGACAGTTCCGGATCGTCGGGCGGCGAGGACCCGCTGTTGGCCGACGCCGACAGCTTCGAGTTCGCGGATCCGAACTGGGCCGAGAACAACTATCTGGCGACGCCGTTGATCGAGGCGGGCTACGAGCGGGGCCAGCGGGCCGATCTCGAACGGATGGGCGACCGCGAGGTCGACGAGGTCCCCCACGGCGACCCGGTTCGGGAGCAACCGAGCGACGAAAGCGAGTGGCTCGATCCCGATACGCTCGTCTTTACCGAGAGCCCCAGCGAGGACGTCGAGGGGCGCTACGAGGAGGACTTCGAGGCCGTCTTCGACCGGATCCGGGAGGAGACCGGCAAGGACGTCGAGTACAGCCGCGTCGACAGCTACGCGGCCTCCGTCGAGGCGATGCGCTCCGAGCGGGCCCATATCGCCAACTTCTCGACGGGCGCGACCGCCTTCGCGGTCAACCTCGCCGGTGCCGTCCCGTTCGCGGTCGGACTTGCTTCCGACGGCGCGTTCGGCTACCGACTGTTCGCGACGACCCGTGCCGACGCTCACGACATCCAGAGCGTCGAGGACTTCGCCCGCGACGACGTGCGGGTCGGCCACGCCGAGCCCTCCTCGAACTCCGGTCATCAGGCCCCCTCGGCGCTGTTCGACCAGCAGTTCGACGTCACCCCCGAGGAGGACTACGAGGTCGACTTCTCCGGCGGCCACTCCAATACCGCCCGCGGGATCGCGGTGGGCGACTACGATGCCGGACCGATCTGTTCGACCTGTCTGAAAGACACTGTCGAGGGCGACAGCAGCCTCGAATTCAGCGATTTCAAGGTCGTCTGGGCTTCCAACCCGTTCCCCAACGGCCCGATCACCTACCGCTACAACCTCCATCCCGATATCGTCGAGGGGATCGAGGCGGCGTGGCTCGACACCGACTTCTCGGGGACCGACTACGCCGAGCGGACCGACTACACCCAGTTCCTCCCCATCGAGTACCGCCGCCACTGGTACGACATCTCGACGATTCAGGGGTACAACGGCGTCGAGTACGAACAGGGGAACCTCTAACGATGCTCGCCGTCTCGGATCTCTGCAAGACCTACCCGACCGGCGACGAGGCGCTGCAGGGCGTCGACCTCACGGTCGAAGGCAGCGAGACGGTGGCGATGATCGGCCCCAGCGGCGCGGGCAAAAGCACCTTCATCAGGTGTATCAACCGGCTCACCGAGCCCACTGCGGGCGAGGTGTGGCTCGATTCGACGGGGCTCACGGCGCTGGGCGACGACGAGCTGCGAACGGCCAGACGGGACATCGGGATGATCTTCCAGGAGTATAACCTCGTCGAGCGGCTCACCGTCATGGAGAACGTTCTCACCGGCCGCTTGGGCTACGTCTCGGCGTGGCAGGCGTTCCGTCGAAAGTTCCCGGCCGAAGACATCGAGCGCGCCTACGAACTGCTGGACCGTGTGGGCCTCGGTGGGATGGCCGACAAGCGCGTCGACGAGCTTTCGGGCGGCCAGCGCCAGCGGGTCGGCATCGCACGCGCGGTGATCCAGCAGCCGAAGATCCTGCTGGTCGACGAACCGACCTCCAGTCTCGACCCCGAGACCTCCGAGACGGTGATGGAACTGCTGACCGAGATCGCCGCCGAGCGGGAGGTGCCCGTGTTGATCAACATCCACGAGGTCGACCTCGCACTCGAACACGCCGACCGGATCGTCGGCTTGCACGACGGCGAACTCGTCTTCGAGGGAACGCCCGACGACCTCGACGAACGCGGTCTCGACACGGTGTACCGCGGGGCCGAGCCAGCGACGACCGACACGTCAAGATCGACCGACACACCGACGCCGGCGGGCGACGATCAGCCGCGAGTCGGCGACGCCGAGGTCGACGAACCGGTCGTCGCCAACACGCGGGAGCAGTCGGCCAACGGGGGCGTCTAATGGCCACGCGCGACCGAACGTGGGAGCGGCCCAGCGCCTTCGGCCGCCGTGAACTCAAGTGGGCCGTCTACGCCGGTGTCGTCGGCTTCTTCGTCTGGTCGGCGTGGGATCTCGGCGTCTCGCCCGACCGGGTCGCCACCGGCCTCGGCAACGCCGTCACCTTGCTGGGCGACTTCTTCCCACCGGAGGCGACGCCGCGACAGACGACCCGGATCGTCGACAAGATGCTCGAAAGCGTGGCGATGGCGATGGTGTCGACGCTCACCGGAATCGTCGTCAGTGTCCCGATCGCGTTCATGGCCGCCGAGAACATCTCGCCGAAACCGCTCTACGTCGTTAACCGGGGACTGATTTCGATCTCACGGGCGTTCAACGCGATCATCGTCGCCATCATCGCGGTCAAGGCCGTCGGCTTCGGCCCGCTGGCGGGGATCATCACGATCACGTTCAAAACGGTCGGCTTCTTTGCCAAACTCCTCGCGGAGGACATCGAGGATATCGACATGGGGAGCGTCGACGCCGTCCGCGCGGCGGGCGGCTCGCCGGTCCAGACGCTCGTCTACGGGGTCGTCCCGCAGATCATCCCCCGGTTTGCCGGCCTGTCGGTGTACCGCTGGGATATCAACATCCGGACGTCGACCATCATCGGCATCGTCGGCGCGGGCGGCATCGGCTCGGTCCTCTTGACCGCGTTCAACCGCTACGACTACGGCTACGTCTCGGCGATCCTGCTGGCGATCATCGCGGTCGTGCTGGTCGCCGAGGGCGTCAGCGCCGTCGTCCGCCGGAGGTACCAGTAATGTCGAGCGAGACGGTTCGCTGGGAGCGGTTCGACCGCAAACGGCGGTTGGGGCGCTTCGTCGCCGGACTGCTGGTCGTGGTGACGATCATCGCCTCCTGGCGGTTCATGGCCATCGACTTCGTCACCCTCGACACCGTGCCGCGAGAGGTCGCTGACCTCCTGACGCGGATGTACCCGCCCGATGTGGCCTACACGCCGCAGATCGTCGACCCGCTGATCGAGACGATCCACATCGCGGCGCTGGGGACCGCGGGAGCGCTGGTGTTGTCGATCCCGGTGGCGCTGCTGGCCGCCGAAAACACCACACCCAACGCCGGGACCTACTGGCTCGGCAAACTGCTTGTCACCGTCTCCCGATCTGTCAACACCATCATCTGGGCGCTGATCTTCGTCGTGATCTTCGGTTCTGGGCCATTGGCAGGGGCAGTCGCGATCGCCTTCCGGTCGGTCGGCTTCCTCGGCAAACTGCTCGGCGAGGAGATCGAGGAGATCGATTTCGGACAGGTCGAGGCCGTCCGCGCCTCGGGCGCGTCGGTCGTCCAGACGCTACTGTACGGGGTTCTCCCGCAGGTCAAACCCGCGCTGGTGGGACTCGGCGTCTACCGCTGGGAGATCAACATCCGGGACTCCACGGTCCTGGGGTTCGTCGGTGCCGGCGGGATCGGCGTCGAGTTGTTCCGCGCGATCGACGCCTTCGCGTGGCGCTCGGTGGCGATGATGCTGATCGCCATCCTCGCCATCGTTATACTCAGCGAACTCCTCTCGGCACACACCCGGAGACTGGTTCGCTGATATGTCGACCCACACCCCTTCCGACACCGGCCGCCCCGACAGCACCGACGAGCGCGTCGTCCTGTTCGATATGGACGGCGTGATCCTCGAAGGCCACGGCACCGACGCCGTCGTCCACGACCGTGCGCTCGACGACGCTCTTGAGGAGCGTGGGCTCTCGGTCGACGCCGAGACGCGCTCCTTGCTGGCGGGCTACGAGTACGACACCGACTTCGCGCTCGGCTGCAAGCGGTTGGGCGTCGACCCCGTCGCACTATTCTACCTGCGGGAGCAGTACGGCGCGCGCCGCGCCATCGACCGGCTGGCGGCGGGCAGCCGCGAACTGTACCCCGACGTAGATGTCCTCCCGGAGCTCGCCGAACAGTACGAACTCGGCCTGATCAGCAACAACTACGATTCGGTCGTCGAGTTCGTCGTCGACCACCACGGCGTCGATGTCTTCTCCCACGTCCGAGGCCGCGACACCGGCGTACGAGGCTTTTTCCGCCGCAAACCCGACCCGCACTATTTGCTCGATGCCGTCGGCGCACTCGCCGCGACCGACGGCCTCTACGTCGGTGATCGCGCGACCGACGTACTGGCGGCGACCCGCGCCGGACTCGATGGCGTCCTTATTCGCCGGTCGCACAATCGAGACGTGTCGCTGCCGACCGCTGCCGTCGCGGAGATCGAGTCACTGACCGAACTCGTCGACCGCTTCTGAACCCCACCGGCGGTGTCGGTGTCGGGGGCAAACCTACAGTCGAGACCGAACCAGTATAGTCGATGGCCGGATAGGGTCGACGTACCTGCCAGTACCAGCGCGGTTTGTGCAGGATCGTCGCTATGTTTCCCCCGGAAACCTACCTGCAGTTTCATACGGTTGCCATGCTGCCGCCGATCATCGGGCTGACCCTACTGGCGTGGCTCCGGCCGCCCGACCACGAGCGCCGACGCCTCGTCAGCGGGCTGGCGATCATCACGGCGCTGGCGGTGATCTATACCCTCCCGTGGGACCACTACCTCATCGGCCGGGGCGTCTGGGCCTACGGCGAGGACGTCGTCGCCGGGCGGCTCGGCCGGGTGCCGATCGGCGAAGTCCTGTTTTTCGTCCTCCAGCCGATCCTCACCGCGCTGTGGCTCGCTCGGTTCCCGGTCCCGACCGACCGGCCGCTGGCGCTGTCGACCCGCCAGCGCGCGGCGGGCGTCGGTGCGGGCCTTGGTCTCGGCGCGGTGGGAGGACTCCTGTTGACCGCCGAGTCGACGCTCTACCTCGGGGCGATCATCGCGTGGGCCGGGCCGATCCTCGCCATCCAGTGGGGGTTCGGCTGGACACAGCTCTGGCGCTGCCGCCGGACGGTCACGCTGGCGGTCGGCGTCCCGACAGTCTACCTCTGGATTCTCGACCGGACGGCCATCTCGCTGGGGCTGTGGATCATCGCCCCCGAGACGACCGTCGGGATCGCGCCGTTCGGCCTGCCGATCGAGGAGGCGGTCTTCTTCCTCGTGACGAACCTCTTTGTCGTTCAGGGGTTGGTGCTCTACTGGTGGCTGCTCGACAACTGGGGAGCGTGGGCGGAATGAACTGGCCTCTGTCCGGCGGGGTGTCGACGCCGAACCGGACCGAGCGGGATCGGGCCGTCTTCCGGCTGGCCTTTCTCGGACCGTGGCTCGCCCTCGCGGTCACGGCGCTGGCCGTGCTCGTCTTCGGGGCCCCGTCACGACAGCTCCAACTGGTGCCGTTCGCCGTCAGTATCGTCATCTTCGGCCTGCCGCACGGCGCGGTCGACCACCTCACGCTGCCGTGGGCCTACGGCGAGCCGCCGACCCGCCGCTGGCTGGCGATCGTCGGCGGCCTCTACCTCGTCGTCGGGGTCGCCTACACAGCAGTCTGGTTCGTCGCCCCCGTCGCCGCCTTCGGCGTCTTCATCCTCATCACGTGGTTCCACTGGGGGCAAGGCGAGGTCCACCCGCTGGTCGAGTTGGTCGACCCGACGCATCTCCGGACGCGGGCGGCGCGGGCGCTGACGGTCGCCGCCCGTGGCTCGCTGCCGATGGTGGTGCCGCTCGTGGCGTTCCCCGAGGAGTACCGGTGGGTCGCCGCGCGGCTCGTCGGCCTCTTCGGTACGGTCGACCTCGCGGCCCTCGATCCGGTCTTCTCGGTTCGGGGTCGGATGGCCGCCGGCGCGCTCGTCGCCACGCTGCTCGTCGCCACCCTCGCGGTCGGCTACCGAGACGGCGAGGGACGACGCACGTGGGCAGTCGACATCGGTGAACTCCTCTTTCTGACCGCCTACTTCGTCATCGTGCCGCCGATCCTCGCTATCGGGATATTCTTCCCGTGTTGGCACTCGGTCCGCCACATCACGCGGCTGCTGTTGCTCGACGAGTCGGCGGCCGCCCGACTCGACGCCGGCGAACTCGGTGGCGCACTCGCCCGGTTCGGCCGGCTGGCCACGCCGATGACCGTCGGCGCGCTCGCCATCTTCGGCGGGCTGGCGCTGGCGGTCCCCGCGTCGCCGGTCGACGGAGCCGGGCTCTTCGCGCTCTATCTGGTCGGTATCGCGGTCGTGACCGCGCCACACGTCGTCGTGGTGACGGTGCTCGATCTCCGGGAGGGGATCTGGTAGCTGCGGTCCGCCGCAGCCGCTATCGTATATAAGTAGTCGCCGACTACTGAAGTGGTCTATATAACTCGGCCGTATCTCAACTGGGCAGGAGCCGCCGGCTCGTCGGCTACGGCTCCGTTTCGGGATACAATCGCTCGGCGAGCAACTCGATCCCCTCGATCAGTCGCGGGCTCGGCTGGTTCAACAGCGAGTCGTCGACGACGTGGACCGCGGCATCGAGCTCCCACCCCCGGTCGCCGAGCCGACTGGGCGAGACCTGCTCACCGGTGCCACAGATGTGGAGGACAGCGTGGTCGGGGTCGGCCGCGGCGACGGTGTCGCGGTCGACCTCCTGAGAGCGTTCGCCGGGGGCGACGAAGGGGTACTGACCGCCGACCGCTTCGACCGCATCGGGCACCCAGTTGCCGGCGGCCATCGGCGGGTCTGACCACTCCTCGCAGTAGACCACGGGTCGCGCCTCGCCGTCGGCGAGCGCGCGGCCGACGCGTTCGTCGACCGCCGCCAGTCGGGCCTCGGCGTCGGCCCGGAGGTCGACACCGGCCTCGGGACAGCCGGCTGCGTCGGCCAGCGACTCGAAGCCCGCCAGCACGTCGTCGAGGCGGCTCGGCTCGTGGTGGAAGACGTCGTAACCCTGATCGCGGAGTTCGTCGCGGATTTCAGCTTGGAGGCCGTCGCTGGTACAGACGAGATCGGGCGACAACTCCGCGAGCCGGTCGTAATCGGGGTTCAGCCAGCCGCCGACGACCGGACGATCGAGTTCGCAGTGGCCGGTGACGCCGACGACGCGGTTGTCGACGCCGAGTGCGGCGAGGGTGGCGGTCGCACTCGGGGCCAGCGAGACGATACGGTCGGGCATGGGGTCGACTCCGAGCCACAGCCTCGAAAACAACCCGGTACCGATCAGCCAACTGAACACAATCTATCAGGGTCGTTCGGGGGAGAGACGGCGCTATCCCGGACGCTCGACCCGATACCAAACTGCTTAAGTAATATTCTGTCTTCTTGTTGGCAACGACCGCTCCCGTATTTTTATCGGCCATACCGGGGGCTCATAGCACACAATGAGTGAACGAACGTTTACCACGACAACCGACCGCTCGCGATCCCGAGAGCGGCGCGACCGAACCGCCTCCGAACAAACCTCCGAATCCGAATCCGAACACGACGGCCTCCAGTGTCCCGAGTGTAGCGGCAACGTCATCACCGACGACGAACACGGCGAAACCGTCTGTGGCGACTGCGGGCTCGTCATCACCGAGGACTCCGTCGACCGCGGTCCCGAGTGGCGCGCCTTCGACAGCGCCGAAAAGGATCAGAAGTCCCGTGTCGGTGCGCCGACCACCAACACGATGCACGACAAGGGACTGTCGACCAACATCGACTGGCGGAACAAAGACGCCTACGGCCGTTCGCTGGGCGCACGCCAGCGCCAGAAGATGCAGCGGCTCCGCAAGTGGAACGAGCGGTTCCGCACCCGCGACTCCAAGGAGCGCAACCTCAAGCAGGCGCTCGGCGAGATCGACCGGATGGCCAGCGCGCTCGGACTGCCGGACAACGTTCGGGAGACGGCGTCGGTGATCTACCGGCGGGCCCTCGACGAGGACCTGCTGCCCGGCCGCTCGATCGAGGGCGTGTCGACCTCGTGTGTGTACGCCGCCGCCCGGATGGCCGGCGTCCCCCGGAGCCTCGACGAGATCGCCGACGTCTCCCGCGTGGAGAAAAGCGAGATCGCCCGGACCTACCGCTACGTCGTCCGTGAGCTCTCCTTGGAGGTCAAACCCGCCGACCCCGAGCAGTACGTCCCGCGGTTCGCCTCCTCGCTGGAACTCTCCGAAGAATCCGAAATGCGGGCCAAACAGCTGCTGAAAAACGCCAAGGAACAGGGCGTCCACAGCGGCAAGTCGCCGGTCGGCCTCGCCGCGGCCGCGGTCTACGCCGCCGCGCTACTGACGAACGAAAAGACCACGCAGGCGGCAGTCTCCGAAGTCGCCGACATCTCCGAGGTCACGATCCGCAACCGGTACCACGAGCTGCTCGAAGCCGAAGAAGAGATGCTCGTCTAAACCCGGTCGACATCGGCTCCGACTTCCGTTGCAGTCTCTTCGTCCGGCTCGTTTTCAGTCACATCCCGAGACCGACTGCCCGTTTCGATCTCGAAGCGTGCGCCGCCGGTCTCGCCGTTCGTCACACTGATCGACCAGCCGTGGGCGTCGACGATCTCGGTGACGATGCTCAGGCCGAAGCCGGTGCCCTGTCGTGAGGTGGTGTACCCCGATTCGAAGATCTCGTCGTGTTTTGCTTCGGGGATTCCGGGGCCGTCGTCTTCGACGTAGAACCCGCCGTCGTCAAGCGGTCCAACCGAGATCGTGACGTCCTCGCCGCCGTGTTCGACCGCATTGCGAACGAGGTTCTCGAAGAGCTGTTGGAGCCGCTCACGGTCGGCATCGAGTTCCGTATCGCCGTCGACGACGAGTTCGGCGTCGGCGACGTCGACCATCTCCCAACAGGAGCGGACGACCGCCGCCAGTGAGACACGCTCGGTGTCGTCGATCGGTTTGCCCTGCCGGGCCAGCGCCAGCAGGTCTTCGATGAGCTCTTCCATCCGGTCGAGCGCCGTCTTGACCGTCTCGAGGGGCTCGTCGTCGCCGGTCTCACGGGCGAGGTCGATGTTGCCCTGAGCGATGTTGAGCGGGTTCCGCAGGTCGTGGGAGACCATCCCCGTGAACTGTTCGAGGCGGGCGTTTTGGGTTTCGAGTTCCCGCCGGTACCGCTCCTGTTCGGTGACGTCTTTCAGCAGGATGAGCCGGCCGAGTTGTGCCTTCCCGGTCGAAAACTGGTTGGTCGAGACACTGTAGTAGCGGGTCTCGCCGTCGAGCGTGCACTCCAGTGGCTCGTCGCTCGTGAGGCTGACCGCGACTCGCGGGACGACGCTCGGTAGCTCCGCGTCGATGGCCTCCTCGAGTTGGGGAAACAGCGCGACTGCGGCCCGGTTGTAGTCCCGGATCTCGTCTTCGTCGTCGACGACGATCACCGGGTCGTCGTACTGGCCGGCCAACTGGATCGTCTCGAACTGCTCGATGTAGCTGAACAGCACCCCCACGGCGAACACCGCCACCCCGATCGCCGAGTAGGAAACGTCGAGAAGGAGCGGGGTGACGAAGCCCACGATGTCGAACACAACCGGCAGCGCGGTCAGCCCGACGAGGATCGCGAAGGGGCGGGTGTCGTAGTCGACCTGCGCGAACAGTTCGAACAGCATGAAGATGCCGATGACCGCAAGCGCGTAGGCCAGTCCCATCGCAGTCCAGTGGAGGGCCCCATGCTCGATCAGCAGGTGGGGAAACGGCGTTTCGACGACCTGTGCGGAGAAGTACAGTCCGTGGAACGGGTTGGTGACCTTCACCGCGACGATCGCGAGATAGACACCGACCGCGAGCCGCTGGTAGGTCGGGTTACGGTGGAGCGTCCGACCGGTGTAGGCCGAACAGAAGTAGAGCCACGGCCCGACGGTACTGAGGCCGACGACCAACCCCGCAGTATAAAATCCGTACTGGAGACGCGGGGTCGGCGCGGCCAGATAGCCGACGTGAAATGCCGCCCACAGCCCGCTGGTGACCAGCAGGGCGACGAGCCCGTTGCGTGTGTCGTCGTTCGAAATCCGGAGGGCCCGACCGATGCTCCCGAAACAGGCGACTGCGGCGGCTCCGAACACGAACAGATAGATCTCGAACAGACGGCCGTGTGCGAGCAAGATTGCCTGAAAGAGCGAGAGCGTGTCAATCATAGTGTATAGATGGTGTAGTAATTCGGTACGGACGGTAGCCACCTCGAAGGGATAAACGTACCTTTCGATCTGATAGATTCCCAACCGAAGGAACGCTACGGCCAGCCGATCACGCCGACCGCGACGAGTCCCGACAGCGCCAACAGGACGCCGCTCCAGAGCGTGACGCCCCGCCGGAACCGTGTGGGACCGGCCGTCGACAGGCCGACCTTCACGAGGACGCTAGCGGCAGTCGCCAGCAGGATCGTCACCGCCGTCTCGGGAGCGGCGATCGTTCCGGACCGAAACAACAACACTGCGGAGGTGGTCACGCCCGCCGAGGAGACCAACCCGGAGACGAGCGCGCTCACGTAGAGCCCGGCGGTGCCGAACGTCGCCTGTGCGACCGTGCTCCCGGCGAGAATAAAGAGAAACACCGAGCCGAAGGCCAACGCGTTGCGGAGCGAAAACGGGCTGGCAAACGTCATGTCGACCTGTTGGTCCCAGTCGGCGATCAGCCAGGCGACGACGAAGCTCCCGACCACGAGGACGCCCAGCGGGGCGACCACACCGTAGAGGATCGGCCCCGCCGAGATGGTGAACGCGACGGCGATCCCGAGGTTCCGGAGGGCCATCGCGGCGTTGGCCAACAGTACCGCCGCGACGCCGTACTGGACGGCTTCGTGTTCCTGCTGGACGTAGTCGAGCATCGCGCCGACGACCGCCGCCGAGGAGGCCAGCCCACCGAAAAAGCCGGTGACGGCGATGCCTCGCCCGCCGTAGCTCCGGACCAACGCGTAGTTGACGATACCGATCCCCGCCACCGTGACGACCATCAGCCACGCGATCCGTGGCTCGAAGGGGACCGGCCCGACCTCCATGACACCCGCCGGGAGCAGCGGATAGATGACGAACGCGAGGATGGCGAACTCGATGGCCGACTGGAGTTCCTCCCGCGAAAGCCCACCCGCAATCCCGTGGAGTTCGCGTTTGAGCACGAGCAGCGTCGACGACAACACGGCCACCGTGACGCCTTCGAGGACGAACCCCGAGGCGACCAACACGCCGACGCCGTAGCTGACGAACAGCGACACCGCAGTCGTCAACGAGAGCGAATCGGGCGAACGATCCGGGAGCAGGCCCAGCACCCCGATCAAAAGCGCCTGTGAGATCACGAACAACCCCCCGACAGCGAGCAACAGTGTGCCGTAGGCGGTCTCGGTTGCGATGATCGTAAACACGGCACCGAGCAGGCTGGTCAACGAGAAGGTCCGAATCCCGGCGGGTTTGTCGGACCACTCGCGTTCGAGACCGAGAAACAACCCGAGTGCTGCGGCCATCGCCAGCCGGATCACCGGCTCGCCGAAGGAGACCCCGAAAAACGTCCCCGTCCGAAGGAGCGCCGCGACCATCCACACTTGTTGGGTCGCCAGCGGTTTGAACACACCGCCGACCCAGTGGTCGACACCACCAGCCGATCCCACCACCGACAGGGAGTCGACGTTCTTTTTTTGTGTCCCGTTAGTCGCTAGTTATGTCGCTTCAGTCGACGCTCCGCGAGCATCCGGTCTGGGTGCTCGTTGGGATCGGCCTCCTCGGTGCCGTGGCCTACGTCGTGCAGGCGTTCGTCGGGACGCTCGTTTTCGGGCTGTTCCTCTACTATGCGACCCGGCCGGTGTACGACCGGATCGAGGGCCGGGTCGGCGAGCCGTCCATCGCGGCCGGGATCTCGATTTTCGCCCTCGCGCTGCCCGCCCTCGCGCTGGTGGGCTACGCGCTGTTGATCGTCGTGCGGCAGTTCAACGACCTCACGGAGACGACCGCACTCAACCCCGAAGATTTCGGGCTCGATCCCACGGTCTTCGACCGCCTCGCCGATCCGACAGCGCTCGCCTCGGCCGACCTCTCGCAGTTTCTGACCACGGAACTGGTGAGTTCGGTGGTCGACTCGTTGGCCTCCGCCGTCGAGACGGCAACCGTGCTGGCGGTGGCGGCGATCAACCTGTTTGCGATGGTCGCCCTCGCGTTCTATCTGCTGCGTGACGACCACCGGATTGCCGGCTGGCTGCTGAATGCTTTCGGCGAGAAGGGGACCCTGTTCCGACAGTATCTCGTCGCCGTCGACCGGGATCTCAAAGACATCTTCTTCGGGAACATCCTCAACGCGGTGTTCACCGGCACCATCGGGGTGATCATCTACTCGCTACTCAATGTCGTCGCGCCGAACGATGTAGCGATCCCCGCGGCGGCACTGGTCGGTCTACTGGCCGGGGTTGCGAGCCTCATCCCGGTCGTCGGCATGAAACTTGTCTACGTGCCGGTCGGCGGCTATATGGCGATCCAGAGCCTCACGACCGCCGCCACCGAGAGCCTCTGGTTCGTCGCCGCCTTCTTCATCGTCTCGTTGGTCGTCGTCGACTCGATTCCGGATCTCGTGTTGCGGCCCTACGTCTCCGGACAGAACGTCCACGTCGGCGCGCTCATGTTGGCCTACACGCTGGGGCCGCTGCTGTTCGGCTGGTACGGCCTGTTCCTCATGCCGGTCCTGTTGGTGTTGGTGGTCCAGTTCGCCCGGATCGTCCTGCCGGCGCTGTTGACCGAGCGGTCGACGCCACCGATGCCGCTGGTCGGGATGCGACGGCCACGTGCAACCGACGGCTCACCACCGGCCGGCGAACCGACCGCGGAGGGCAACGACGGCGAGTAGCGGGGCTGGAGGGCTCGGATCGGAGGGGGTCTCAGGCAGTCAGATACTGCGATTCCCAGTCCGAACGGGCGTCGATCTCCCGCCGACCCCGGCGAGTCATCGTATAGAAGTTGGTCCGGCGGTCCTGTTGGCCCTTCTCGACGAGCCCCTTGTCGACCAGCGTATCGAGGTTCGGATACAGCCGGCCGTGGTGGATCTCCTTTTCGTAGTACTCCTCGAGTTCCTCCTTGATCGCCAGCCCGTGGGGGTCGTCGAGGCCGGCGATCACGTAGAGCAGATCGCGCTGGAATCCTGTCAGGTCGTACATCGGTAATGTCCACGTACAGATTATTCTCTAAAATAAATAAATTTACCGACCGGATGTCGGCAGTCGGCGGATCTACCGGTCGTGTGTCCCGATTTTCGGCGAGAGTCCGGTTGCGTGTGCAGTGCCGAAATGCACAAAAACAGACACGTAATGGGCTCATTATTTATGAGGGTGCCGAGCGTTGGGACAGGTATGCCTGAAGAGGTCTTGTTCAAATCGGAGTCGACACAGTCCCGCGCGGAGATCGCCGACTACCTGCGAGCAGTCGCCGACAAACTGTCGGCCCACGAAGCCGTGACGCTATCGGCCGGGAGCGACAGCGTGACCCTAGAGGTCCCCGAACGGCCCACCTTCGAGGTGAAGGCCGAACGCGAAACCGACAGCAGCGGCGGCAACGCCGAACGGTCGTTGGAACTCGAGATCGAGTGGCGCGAAGGCGGGTCGACCGACGGGGCCGACGGTTCGCTCAGCGTCGAGTAGCCGACGGCTACTGAAAGTCGACGTCGAGTAGGCGATGATTACTCAAAAGGGGAACGTAAGCAGCACAGAAGGTGTGCGCATCCGTTCCGTTGTGGTCCCCGCTGACGCTTCGGCCCTCCAAAGCGAAGCGTCATTGTCAACTGGTCACCGGACATGTATAAATGTGTCCATATAGTTATCATATATGATTCTGAGAAAACACGCATACGTAACACGTCCGAGGGAGGCCACTAACTGTTTTTATCATTGCGAAAAAACGAGCGGTATGGAGATACGGGGTACCAGAGAGTGTCAGGCCTGTGGCCGACAGTGGTCCTACTACGAGACGGGGGCCATCCGGTGTCCGGACTGCGGAGCCATTCGGAGTGTCGGCGTCGACGAGCGCCGGCAGCTCCACACCGACGGGGCAGCCGAGTTGGAGATAGAGCCGATCCGTCAGCGACTGGCGAGCGAGCCGCTGGCTCACGTGGTCGATGACCTCAAAGACCGACTCCGAAGCTACACGAACACGCGCGGATTCATCAATGGCGGCGAGCTTCGGCCGCTAGACGACCGGTATCTCGCCGTCAGAGAACTGCTACAGGCGGCTGATATAGCCGCCCGGGGTCGCGGGCCGACCGAAGCCGAGGAACTGTACGTGCTCGAACTACTCGACGGGGCCGCTGCCGGCGAGTGGCCGCCGGAATCGGAGCTACCGGGATCGCTCGCAGCCGCCAGAGGGCTCGGGGTTGCCGAGGCAATCGAGGCCTACCGCCGGGATCTGCGGACGTGGCTCGACGACCATCCGGATCCCGAGGCGACGAACACCCTCGGCTCGCTCCGGGAGCAACTCAAGCGCGCCGAGGCCTTACAGGGGGATATCCCGGTCGACACGGCCGACACGCTGGTCGATGCCGCCCGCGAGATCGGTGACTATCTCCGAACCGGCGAAGCCGACGCGCTGGCGTCCGCTCGGGACCGCCTCAGACGGCTGTAGTGAGCAGGTCGACGGAAACCCCGAAAACACCAACACGGTCGGCTGTTATCGTGACGGTATGCCCGAGCCGTTCGACGTCCACGACCACCGCCACGAGATGAAACAGCTGAAAGACACGGGCGACACCGGGCTCTACGACAACCGGAAAGACGTGGCCTGTCCGGTCTGTTCGGAGGTGTTCGACCGGCTGTTCGTCACGAAGAAGCGCGGGACGACGTTTCCCGAAAACGACGGGGCGCGGTTCTGTCTGTTGAATCAGGAGGACGGCGTCTACATGTTCCGGCACTGACCGTGAGTCGAATACACAAGTAGTCGGTGAATAACGAGGCGTCGACCGATAGCGGAAGCAAACCGACGACGCGTCTACGGAAGCTCGACGTCGACGCCCGCCTGCTCGCTGGCAGCTTTAACCGTGTTGTACAGCAGCATTGCACGGGTCATCGGGCCGACGCCACCAGGGACCGGCGTGATCGCACCCGCGACTGCTTCGGCGCTCTCGTAGTCGACGTCGCCCACGAGCGCGTAGCCCTTGTCGTTGTCCGCATCCACACGGTTGACACCCACGTCGATGACCGTCGCGCCCTCTTGGATCATCGAGCCGTCGATGAACTCCGGGACGCCCGCGGCGGCGACGACGATGTCGGCGTCGCCCGTCTTGGCCGCAAGGTCGTCAGTCCGGGAGTGACAGACCGTCGTCGTGGCGTTGCCCTGTGGGGCCTTCTGGATGAAGAGGTTCGCCAGCGGTTTGCCGACGATATCCGAGCGGCCAACAACGACTGCATCAGCGCCTTCAGTTTCGATCTCGTAGTATTCGAGCAGTTTCTGGACACCGTGAGGCGTGCAGGGTTTGAATCGGGCGTCGCCGGCGACCAGTCGACCGACGTTCTCGGGGTGGAAGCCGTCGACGTCCTTGGCGGGGTCGATCGCGCGGATGACCTCGCGTTTGTCGACGTGGTCCGGCACCGGCAGCTGGACCAAAATCCCGTTGACCTCGGGGTCGTTGTTGAGGTCGTCGATAGTATCAAAGAGTTCCTTGGCGGGGGCCTCGGGGTCGATCTCGACGTGGATGCCGTTGATGCCGACCTCCTCGCAGTCCCGCTGTTTCATCGAGACGTAGGTCTCGCTGGCGGCGTCGTCGCTCATCAACACCGTGGCCAGCCCGGGGGTGACCCCCTCGGCTTCGAGGTTCTCGACACAGCCGGTGATCTCCTCGCGGATATCGCTTGCGACGGCCTTGCCGTCGATAATCTCGGTCATTAGGCGATAGACGGCGGGCAATCGGCAAAAGGATTCGGAAGCGGGGCGGTAGCGCTATTCGTACAGCGGGTGGGCGTCACACAGTTCGTCGACGCGGTCGCTAACCTCCGCAATAACTTCCTCGTCGTCGTGGTTGTCGACGACCTTATAAATCAGATCGCCGACTTCGGCGATCTCCTCGGGGCCGAAGCCACGCGTCGTGAGCGCGGGTGTTCCGGCGCGGATGCCGCTGGGGTTGAACGGCGAGCGCGTCTCGCCCGGCACCGTATTGGCGTTGAGCACGATGCCAGCCTCGGCCAGCGCGTCTTCGGCGTCGCCACCCGGCAGGTCGGGATGGGATTCACGGAGGTCCACGAGGACGAGGTGCGTGTCGGTGCCGCCAGACACCACTTCGAAGCCGTGGTCGGCGAACGTCTCGGCGAGCACCGCGGCGTTGTCGACGACCTGCTGGGCGTACTCCTCGAACTCGGGTTCGAGAGCTTCAGCGAAGCCGACCGCCTTGCCGGCGACGTTGTGCATCAGCGGGCCGCCCTGACCGCCAGGGAAGACGGCGTTGTCGATGTCGTCGGCGTGTTCCTCGTCCGTCATCACGATGCCGCCGCGACCGGCACGGATCGTCTTGTGGGTCGAGCCCGTCACGAAGTCGGCGACGCCGACCGGCGACTGATGGACGCCCGCGGCGACGAGGCCGGTGATGTGGGCGATGTCGGCGAGATGGTAGGCCCCCACGTCGTCGGCGACGTCCTGGATCGTCTCCCACTCGACCTCTCGCGGATAGGCGGAGTAGCCGGAGACGATCATATCCGGTTCGAACTCGTCGGCCATCTCGGCGAGCCCTTCGTAGTCGACGTAGCCCGTCTCGGGGTCGACCTCGTACTGTTCGACCTCGTAGAACTGGCCGACGAAGTTCGCGGGGTGACCGTGGCTGAGGTGGCCGCCGTGGGTCAGATCTAAGGAGAGGATCTTGTCGCCCGGTTCGAGCGTCGCGAAGTAGACCGACTGGTTGGCCTGCGTCCCGGAGTGGGGCTGGACGTTGACGTGTTCGGCACCCCACAGCTCCTTGGCGCGGTCGATGGCAAGCTGTTCGATGTCGTCGGCGTACTCACAGCCGGCGTAGTAGCGCTTGCCGGGATAGCCTTCGGCGTACTTGTTGGTCAGTGCGCTGCCCTGTGCTTCGAGGACGGCTTTGCTGACGTGGTTCTCGCTGGCAATCATCGCCAACGTGTTTTCCTGCCGGGAATCCTCGCCTTCGAGGGCGTCTGCGACCGCCGGGTCGACCGACCGGACCTGCTCGTAGTTCATACCTAGATGGGGGCTTCTCACTCCAATAAGTGGTTCGTTAGGCGTCGGCTAACACCTCGAACCGCTCGGATTACGCGTCGGCTAACGCGCCGAACTGGTCGGCCGCAGTCCGGGTTCCTTTGGCGATAATGACGTCGCCACCCCGGAGTTCGGCGTCGGCGTCGGCGACGAGGATCCAGCCGTCGCCCGGCCGCCGGATCGCGATGACCGACATCGTCACGTCGGCCTCGGGGAGCCCCGCGGTGATCGTGGTGCCGTCGAGGTCGCTATCGTCGTCGACCACCACGCGGGTGATGATCTCGTCGCTCTCCTGGACGGCGAGTTGGACCACTGGGTGGACCTCGATCTCCCGGAGGACCCCCTGACTGATGTCGTAGGCGGCGTCGCTGATCACCTCGGTACTGGTGCCGAGGTGGATCAACCCACGGAGGGCCACGGGGTCGGCGGCGTCGGCGGCGGCCCCCAGCACCCACGCCTCGAAGCGGGATTCGAGGCCGTCGACCTCGACCTCCAAGTTACTCACCTCCTCGGCGAGTTCGGCGTCGTCGAACAGCACGCTGCTGTAGGCGAGGTCGACCGCCAGCTCCGAGAGGTTCTTCATGTGGAGAATGGTGTCGACCGCGCGTTCGAGATCCTCGATGGCCGGTACGTCGGGCTCGGGCGGATCGTAGGGGTTCGACGCCAGCGTCTCGTAGACGTCGCCGACGGCCGTATCGGGACCGCGGAGGAAGGCGACGTCGCCGGCGGTGATCTCGGTGTCCCGGCCGGGATTGAGCAGCCAGTCGTCGCCACGCCGCAGGGCAATCACCCGGACACCGGTTTCGGATTCGAGGTCGAGGTCCCACAGCGTCCGGCCGGCGTACGGCGACGACTCGTCGACGACCCCCCGAACCAGCGTCTCGACGGCCTCCGGGAGCGCCGCCCGCATCGCCTCGGGGAGGCCGATGTCCTCGCGGACGATCTTGGCGATGTCGCCGGCGGCGTCGCTGATCTGTTCGGTCGCGGTGACGATCCCCAACACCGGCGCGAGCGTCTCGGCATCTGACGGGCTCCGGGCGGCCATCAGCAGGCTCATCTGGGCCCGGATTTCCAGCACGTCCATCGTGTGTTCGAGCCGGAGCACCTCGGCGGCGAGCTCCTCGTTGCGGTGGAGGACCGCGGAGTAGGCGAGATCGATCAACAGCTCGGCGGTGTCTTTCATCTCGACGAGCAGGTCCTTGACGCTGACCGGCTCGTACTCGACCGGCGTCGACGGAGCCTCACCTGCTGGCTGGTCCATACCGAGAGGACACCGGCCGACTACAAAAACGTTCACCGGACGGCCGGCTACGCTGTGTATCGGTCCTCGAATCGCCTGATGGCGTCGTCGTCGCCGGCGATGATCACGTCGTCGCCGCGTTCGAAAGTGAACTGCTGGGGGTCGACGTCGGTGATCGTCTCGCCGTCCCGCAACACCGCGATGACGGTGCTCCCGGTCTCGGTACGGACCGCCTCGGCTGCGAGGGTGGTGCCAGCCAGCCCGCCGGCGGGGAGCCGGACGACGCTGACCTGTTTGCTGTAGGCCAACACCGCCTCATCGTCGAAGACTGTCTCGGCCAGCATCCGGCCGCTGATCGACGCCAGCGACTGGACGTAGTCCGCCCCCGCCCGGTAGAGCTTGTCGACGCCGGCCCGCTCGTTGGCCCGGACGACGATCTCGAGATCCGGGTTCAGCTCGCGGGCGATCAGCGTCACGAAGATCGCGGTCGTGTCGTCGGCAACCGTCACCACCAGCGCGTCGGCCGCCTCGATCCCCGCGGCCTCGAGGACGTCCGGGTCGCGGGCATCGCCGACGGTGTCGACGGCCGGTCCCGACTCGATATCGAGGACCGACAGCTCGCTGCCGGCCTCTCGGAGGGCGGCCGCGGCCGCCTCGCCGGCGTCGCCGTGCCCAGCCAGCAGGACGTGCTGGGTCGCAAACTCCCGGACCGTGGCGGCGGTCGCGTCCCGGAGCGCCTCGAGTGCAGTGGGTTCGCCCGCGACGAGCAGCCGAGCGCCGGGATCGAGCGTGTCGGCGGCGTCGACCGGCGTCACGAACGCGCCGTTGAACCACGCCCCGATGACGGTGATGCCGAACCGCTCGCGGAGCCGGGCCGCCTCGAAGCGGCGGCCGGCGAACTCGCTTTCGGCACCGACCACGAGCTCGACCAGCTCGAAATCGTCGCCGATCGGGATGCCCGACTCGATCTCGGCGGTGACCGTCGTGGGGATCCGAGCAGCGAGGCTCTCGCCGAGCAACTGCCGCGGGGACAATACGGCGTCGACGCCCGCGGCCCGGTGGTAGCGTCTGAGTGCCGAATCGGTGACCAGCGTGATCACCTTGACACCGGGCGCCACGTCGTGGGCCGACAGCGCGATGCTCGCGTTGGTGTCGTCGCCCTCGTCGGCGACGACCGCGACCGCCTCGCCGATCCGGGCGTTGGCCAACACCGCGGTCGACTCGGGATCGCCGTGGATAACCTGATAACCCGCCTCGTAGCGGTCGGCGGCGGTCTCCTCGTCGGGCTCGACGAGCACGTAGGACTGATCGCGGGCGTCGAGTTCGGTGAGGAACGCCTCGGTCCGTGGCGTGTGGCCACAGACGACGACGTGGTCGGAGACCTCCGGGGCGACCTCGGGAACCGTCGGCGAGAGCGCCTCCCGCAGCCACGGGACGGCGAAGACGTCGACGGCCGTCAGGATGAGGCCGATCCCGGCGAACTGCATCAGGATCACCAAGGCGTTCATCTGGGGGGTCTGCCACGGCGCATCCTCGCCGTAGCCCGTCGTCGTGAAACTCTGGATGACGACCTCAAGCGAGCGGTACAGCGGTTGGGTCCGGCCCTCCCAGACGGCCATCCCGGTGTTGTACACGACCGTGAACAGCAGCGTCGTGGCGACGACCAACAGGAGGTAGAACCCGGTCCGGCGCGTTGGAAGCCGCATACACGGGGCTCTCGTCGCCCGGACGTATCAATACCACTGCCGGTCGGCGGCTGCGGTCACCCTGCACCGAAGCAGATAACCTGTGGCAGTCGGAACCCGCTGTATGGACTACCACGAGGCGGCGGACTTCCTGTTCGACCTCCGCCGTTTTGCGGTTCGCCCCGGCACCGAGTCGACCGCGGCCCTCCGCGCCGAACTCGGCGAGCCGGGAGCCGATCTACCGTTCATCCAGATCGCCGGCTCCAACGGCAAAGGCAGTACGGCGAAGATGGTCGCATCGATCCTGCGGGAAGCCGGCCTGTCGGTCGGCCTCTACAGCTCGCCGCATCTCTCTTCGCTCGACGAGCGCATCCGGGTCGACGGTCGGCCGATCACCGCGAGTGCGATCACCGAGTTCGTCGACCGGGTTCGGCCGTGGCTGGTCGACCGTGCGGCCGACGGCAACCCCCTCACGTTCTTCGAGGTGGTGACGACGATGGGGATCTGGTACTTCGACCGCGAAGAGTGCGACGTCGCGGTCCTCGAAGTCGGCCTCGGCGGCGAGTACGACGCCACCAGCGTGGTCGACCCCGTCGCCGCCTGCGTGACGACGGTCACCCTCGAACACACGGACACCCTCGGCGACACCATCGAAGAGATCGCCACGACGAAGGCAAAAGTCGCACCCGGCGGCGAGACGCCGCTGGTCACGGGGGCGACCGGCGAAGCCCGCAACGCGGTCCGAGCCGAAGCGGGCGACCTGCTGACGGTCGGCCCAGCAGGCGGCGAGGCGTCCGACTGCACGGTGCGCTACGGGGGCCGGGTCAACCACACCGAGGCCAGCGCCCGGATCGACCTGCCCGACAACTCCCCCGGCGTCGGGGTCGACACACTCGACGTGCGGCTCCCCCTACTCGGCGAACATCAGGCGCTCAACGCAGGGATCGCGGTGCTGCTGGCCGGACAAGCCGTAGAATCGTCGGGCGACGAATCGGTCGACCTCGACGCCGACGTCGTCGGTCGTGGGCTCCGCAACGCCCACTGGCCGGGGCGCTTCGAGGTCATGCGCGATGCGCCGCTGACCGTCCTCGACGGGGCACACAACCCCGAGGCGGCCGCGACGCTGGCCGAGACGCTGTCGACGTTCGCGTACGACGACCTCCATCTCGTCTTCGGCGTCATGGGCGACAAGAACTACATCGAGATGATAGAAACGCTGCCGACCGCCGACTCGGTGGTGACCTGTCGGCCCGCCAACCCACGGGCCGAGGATCCAGCCGTACTCGCCCGCGTCTTCGAACAGGCCGGCGTCGACGACGTGACCGCGGGCGCGTCGGTCGCCGACGCCGTCGAGACGGCCCGCAAGCGGGTCGGTCCGGACGACTGCCTGCTGGTCTGTGGCTCGTTGTTCGCGGTCGGGGAGGCCCGGACGACGATGACTCGCCGGGCGGTCCCCAAGCGCGTCGACGACACCGCGGCGGCCCACGAGGTGCTGGCGAACGCCCATCTGCCCGACGGCGCGGCCGAAACCGAGGCCGAGCGCGCGGCTCACCACGTCGTCACGATGCAGGTCGAAGACCGGCAGGCGACGATCGTCGACCGGGAACTCCGCTCGCTCGGCGGGAGCTGTGGGATCTCCGGTGTCACTGCCGCGGGCGAACTCCACGATATCGTGCTGGCGGGGACGACAGCCCAGTTCCGAGCGTTGACCGAGACCCTCGACGACGGGCCGTTCGGCCTCGGTGGGATCGCCGACGAGATCCGCACGCAGGTCGGTCTCGACGCGGTCGACGGGACCGAGACACAGCAGTATCCGTGGGACGACGGGACGGCCGTCATGGGGATCCTCAACGTCACCCCGGATAGCTTCCACGACGGCGGGGAGTTTTTCGACCGCGAGGCCGCGATCGAGGGGGCGAAGCAACTGATCGCAGAGGGCGCGGATATCATCGATATCGGCGGCGAGAGCACCCGACCGGGGGCCGATCCGGTGCCGATCGACGAGGAGATCGACCGCGTCGTGCCGGTGATCGAGGCCGTTTCCGACCTCGATACGTGGATCTCGGTCGACACCCGGAAGGCGGCGGTCGCCGAAGCCGCCCTCGAGGCCGGCGCGGACATCCTCAACGACGTGGCGGGGCTCGAAGACCCGGCAATGCGGTTCTTGGCGGCCGACCACGAGGTGCCGGTGATCGTCATGCACTCCATCGACACCCCCGTGGTTCCCGACAGAGACGTCGACTACGAGGACGTCGTCGGTGACGTGATCCAAGCGCTCGACGAGCGGGTCCTACTGGCCGAGAAGGCCGGGATCCCACGGGAGCGGATCATCGTCGACCCCGGCCTCGGCTTCGGGAAGACGGCGACCGAGAGCTTCGAACTGCTCGGCAGGCTCGGGGAGTTCGACGCGCTGGGCTGTCCGGTCCTCGTGGGTCACTCCCACAAGTCGATGTTCGACCACGTCGACCGCACCCCCGACGACCGCCTCGAAGCCACCGTCGCCGCGACCGCACTGGCCGCCGACCGGGGGGCCGACATCGTCCGGGTCCACGACGTCGCCGAGAACCGCGCGGCCGTCGACGTCCAACAGGCGACCGACCGACGGGGCGAGTAACCGATGGCGGGCTTCTACGAGGCGGTCACGGCCTACCCCGAGGGAACGAGTACCGTCAGCCGCTACGCCAAAACCGCCGCGAGTCAGGGCTACGACGGGCTGGTCGTCCGGACGCGCGAGGCAGCCTACGACCCCGCCGCCATCGGCGACCACTACGGCATCGACGTCGTCGAGGGGATCGAGGTCGACGCCGAGAGCCCCGACAGCGTCGCGGGATCGATCGGCAACTTCCGGGAAGCGTGTACCCTTCTGCTGGTCCGTGGGGGGACGAACGCGCTGAACCGGTATGCCGTCGAACAGGACCGGGTCGATGTCCTCACGCGACCGATGGCCGGAAACGGCGATTTCAACCACGTGTTGGCACGGGCAGCCGACACCCACGGCGTCCGGGTGGAGTTCGACTTCGGGCCCGTGCTGCGGGAACGCGGCGGCCAGCGCGTCCAAGCCCTCCGGGGGCTCCGCAAACTTCGTGAACTGGTCGAACAGTACGACACGCCCTACGTCGTCAGCGCGAACGCGACCGACCACTTCGGTCTTCGCGCGCCGCGAGAACTGATCGCCCTCGGCGAACAGATCGGCTTTTCGGCCGCACAGATCGAGACCGGCCTCGCCGAATGGGGCCGGCTCGCCGCCCGAAACCGGGAGCGAACCGACGAATCGTTCATTGCGCCGGGGGTCAAACGGGGCAGATATGAGAAAGACGGTTGAGGAACACGCCGCCCGGTTTACGGAGCAAGCGGCGAGCTACGACGACGACAAACGCCCGGAGTACCACGCCTGCTGTTCGCTCGTCGTCGACCACGCCGATCCGACGCCGAAAGACCGCCTCGTCGACCTCGGCACCGGAACCGGCGCGATCGCACTCGCGTTGGCACCCGAGGCGGGCAACGTCGTCGGTCGTGACATCAGCGAGGGAATGCTCGAACAAGCCGTCGCAAAAGCCGACAAACAGGGGTGCGAGAACGTCGAGTTCGGCGAGGGACGGTTCCGCGAACCGAACGTCGAGGGCCGTGTCGACATCGTCACCTCGAACTTCGCGCTCCACCACCTCGACGATGACGCCAAACGAGCGGCGATCCACACCATCGCCGATCTCGAACCGCGCCGGTTCGTCCTCGGCGACGTGATGTTGTTCGCCGACGCCGATCCCGACGACCCCTTTTATACGCCTGCCGTCGACGATCCGGCTACGGTCGGTGCGTTGGCCGACATGTTCACCGACGCCGGGTTCGCACTCACGGCAGTCGAACGTGTCCACGAACAGGTCGGCGTCTTGGTCGGCGAGCGGGTGACGGTCGACCGCGAAATGACTGAAGACACCTCGTTATGAAGCACCTACCAAAGTATATCCGGCCGCGGTGGCGGTATCTCGCGGTCGGCATCGAGTCGACGCCCGCCGCCGAGATCGACCGCGGGACGTTTCAGCGGGAGTTGTGGTACGCCGCGGGGAATCTGCTGGGCGATCCGGGGAGCGCCGCGGCCGACTTGACCGTCTATAGCTTCTCGTTTGCCGACGGCGCCGGCGAGACGATGCTTCGGGTCCGGCGGGGCGAGACCGACGCCGCACGGGCGGCGCTGGCGTGTGTCGACGCCATCGATGGCGAGCCGGTCGGCCTCAGCGTACGGGGGATTTCGGGGACGGTACGCGCCTGTGAGGAAAGGTATTTAGGACGCGGGACCGGACGTTTCGAGCAGAGACACGTGGCCTTCGCGGACGCCGATCGGCCCGCCTACGCCCGCGACGAGGCGGTCGAGGTATCGATGCCGACGGGGTTCGTGAGTGCGACGGAACTCGATTTCGAGTGAGACATATATGCAGGGACAAGCCCAACAGCAGGCGTACGACCGCGGCATCACCATCTTCTCGCCGGACGGTCGACTGTACCAGGTCGAATACGCCCGAGAAGCAGTCAAACGCGGCTCGGCGTCGATCGGCGTTCGGACCGCCGAGGGAGTCGTACTGCTCGCCGACAAACGCAGCCATTCGCCGCTCATGGAGCCCGAGAGCGTCGAAAAGCTCCACAAGGCCGACGACCACATCGGGATGGCCTCGGCTGGCCACGTCGCCGACGCCCGCCAGTTGATCGACTTCGCCCGGCGGCAGGCGCAGGTCAACCGCCTGCGCTACGGCGAGGCGATGGGTGTCGAGACGTTAACCAAGACAGTCACCGACTACATCCAGCAGTACACCCAGATCGGCGGTGCTCGGCCGTTCGGTGTCGCGCTGGTGGTCGGCGGCATCGAGAACGGCGAGCCACGACTGTTCGAGACGGATCCGTCGGGTACCCCATACGAGTGGAAAGCACTCGCTATCGGTGAGAACCGTGCGGACATCCGTGAGTACCTCGAAGAACGATACAACGAGGACCTCACCCTCGATGAGGGGATCGAACTCGCCCTCAGCGCGTTGTCGGACGCTACCGACGAGCTGCTTGAACCCGACGGACTCGGACTAGCGACGATTACCGTCGACGACGAGTCCTACCAGCAGTACGACGTCGACGAGGTCGAAGCCGTCCTCGAGGAGTACGAACTGTTGGCCGACGACGAAGCCGACGACAAAACCGACGAGTAGGCAGCGTTTACTTTTTGCCTGACTGACTAATACTGCAGCGCGTCGACGGTACGGTGTGACTACTGATACTCTGTCGGTCGGTAGGAGCCGATTACTTAGGTAGGAAACCGCGCCATCGCATTCTATGGGATTCCAGTGGCTCTCCGCGAACGCGTGTCCCGCCTGTAACATCGTCCCGAAAGCGCACCGATACGACGATTTCGGCTACCCGGTCTGTCCGAACTGCGGAACGGTCGTCCGATCGACCGGCGACGACCCGGCTACCGCACACGCCCAAACCGAGTGAGGCAAGTGGCCGGTCGGCCTCAGAGGGGTATGGACTGGGAACGAACGAGGACCGACGACGGGCTCACAGAGTGGACCAGAGCCGACGGCTACGCGACCATCCGCCTTCGCCGCCGTACCGACGGCCGGTTTGCGGTCCGACTCGACCGGCTCCACCAAGCCGACGAGGGACGAGGCTACGCCTTCGAGATCGTCGACACTCGGTCGGCCGCCGAAGAACTGGTCGAATCGTGGCAGAACGGCGCCGACCCGAACGAGGAGTCGGCGTAGCTACGGCGGCTCGTCGTCCCGCCGTTCGGTTCGTTTTCCGTCGGCCAGATCGCCCTCGATCGCCGCCGGATCGCGGGCTTCGGGCGGGCCGAATCCGCCCCCGCCGGGAGTCCGGACCGTGACCGTCGTTCCGGCGTCGACCTCGATCGTCGTTTTCGCCCCGACGGGTTCGCCGTCGACGAGGTTTTCGCCGGTAGCGCCGTCTTCGCCGCCAGCGGTGCCGCGAGGGGCGTGGCGTCGGCGCTCGGTCAACAACGAGACGGTCGCGGGAACGTCGACCTCGATGCGGCGTTCGATGCCGAGGCCACCGCGGTACTCGCCGCGGCCGCCGCTGTCGGGCCGGAGTCCGTACCGTCTCACCCGGAGCGGGTACTCGGCTTCGAGAGCCTCGATCGGCGTGTTCAGGGTGTTCGTCATCCCGACCTGCACGCCGTCCATCCCGTCGGCGATCGGCCGCGCGCCGAAGCCGCCGCCGATCGTCTCGTAGTAGCTGAAGCCGTCGCCGTCCCGGCTGCCGATCGTGAGGTTGTTCATCGTCCCCTGACCCTGCGCCGGCAGTTTCTCGGGGATCGCCTCGGCGAACGCCGACAGCACCGTCTCGGTCACCCGCTGGCTGGTCTCGACGTTGCCACCGACGACTGCCGCGGGCGGCTTCGGATCGAGCACACTGCCCGTGGGGATCTCGACCGAGACGGGTCGGTAACAGCCGTGGTTCGGTGGAATCTCCGGGTCGGTCACCGCTCGAACGACGAAGTAGACGGCGCTTTTCGTGACCGATCGCGGTGCGTTAACGTTGCCGTCGACCTGCGGGGCCGTGCCGTCGAAGTCGACCGTTAGGGAGTCGTTACTGATCGTTAAACAGACCTTAATCGAGATATCGGCCGCCGAAATCCCGTCGCCTTCGAGGACGTCGGCGGCGGTGTAGGTACCGTTCGGTAGTTCGCTGATGGCAGCGCTCATACGCTGGCTGGAGTAGTCGATGACCGCCTCGAACGCCGCCCGAAGCCGGTCGCGGCCGTGGTCGGACTGGAGCGCGGCGAACCGCTCGGCGGCCCGCTCGTTGGCGGCGATCTGGGCACGGAGATCCGCCCGACGTTCGGCCGAGTTCCGGACGTTCGCCAGCAGCACCGACAGTAGTTCCTCGTTTCGTTCGCCCGCCTCGACGATCCGGACCGGCGGAACGCGGAGCCCCTCCTGATAGATCTCTCTGGCGCCAGCGGGCATGCTGCCGGGGGCCATCCCGCCGACGTCGGCGTGGTGAGCCCGCGAGACGGCGTAGCCGAGCCGCTCGCCGTCGACCGCCATCGGCGAGACCATCGTCAGATCCGGGAGGTGGGTGCCGCCGGCGAAGGGGTCGTTGAGTAGCCAGACGTCACCCGGCTTGGGATCGCGCTGGCGGACGGCCGAGACCGCCTCGGGCATCGCTCCCAGATGCACCGGGATGTGTTCGGCTTGGGCGACCAGCCGGCCGTCGGTGTCGAACAGCGCGGTCGAGCAGTCGCGTCGCTCCTTGATGTTGGGGGAGTAGGCACTGGCTACCAGCAGCTGGCCCATCTCCTCGGCGACGCCTTCGAGCTGATTGCGGACGATCTCCAGTTCCACGGGGTCGAGTGTGGGAGCGGTCATGCTGTCGCCTCCCGTGTGAGTCGGAGCGTCCCGTCGGTGGCGACCGTCGCCTCCCAGTCGGGCCGGAGGACCGTCGTCGACTCGTCGGCCTCGATGATCGCCGGCCCGGAGACGGAGCGGCCGACCGGGAGCCCCGATCGGCTGTAGACGGCCGTCTCGACGCGGTTGCCGTCGAAGACCGCCGGCCGGTCGCCGGTGTGGGCCGGTCCCGAGGCGTCGTGGGCGACCACAGGCGGCTCGCGCTCGACGACGGCCGTCGACCGGAGGGTCACGAGGTCGACCGCGTCGTCCATCCGGTAGCCGGCGGCCGATTCGTGAGCCTCGTTGAACGCCGCGCCGAGGGCTGTGGCGTCGAACGGCCGTTCCAGTGGCACCGTCAGCTCGAAGCTCTGGCCGCTGTAACGGAGATCCGCGGCGTACTCGACGGTCGGCGTCCCGCTGGCGACGCGGTCGACGACCTCTTCGCGGAGTTCGTCGAGTCGGGGTTCGATGGCCGACAGCGAGCAGTCGGCGAGCGGCGTCCGGACGGTCCGGGCGGCGTCGTGTTTCTCGTCGGCCGCCAACAGGCCGAACGCCGACCGGACACCGCTGGCGGCGGGAACGACGACGCGGTCGACGCCGAGCCGCTCGGCGATCGCCGTAACGTGCATCGGTCCAGACCCACCGAACGCACAGAGTCCGAACCGGCGGGGGTCGTGGCCTTCCTCGACGGTCACCGCCCGGATCGCCCGCGTCATGGCCGCGTTGGCGACCCGATAGACGCCGCGGGCGGCCGCCGTCGGCCCCGCGAGATCCGCCTCGGCGGCCAGTTCCTTGAGGGCGTTCCGGGCGGCCGACGCGTCGATCGAGAGCTCCCCGCCGAATCGGGCTTCCGGGCCGATGTAGCCCAACACGACGCTGGCGTCAGTGACCGTCGGCTCGGTGCCGCCGCGGCCGTAGGCCGCCGGGCCGGGGGATGCGCCCGCAGAGGCCGGCCCGACGCGGAGCGCGCCGCCGGCGTCGACCCGGGCGATCGAGCCGCCGCCCGCGCCCACGGTGTGGATGTCGACCATCGGGACGCCGATCGGCCGGCCGTCGATGGCGGCGTCGGTCGTCAACACCGGCTCGTCGCCCCGGACGAGGCTCACGTCGCTGGAGGTTCCGCCCATATCGAAGGTGATCACGCCCTCGCGGTCGGTTTCAAGAGCGGTCGCACCGATGACGCCGGCGGCCGGCCCCGACAGTACGGTCGTCACTGCGCGCTGTCTGACGGTCTCAGAGTCGGCGATCCCGCCGTTGGACTGCATGATCCGGGGAGTTGGGACCCCCGCCTCGGTAGCCCGTTCGTCGAGTCGGGCGAGATACCGCTGGATCGGCGGCCGGACGTAGGCGTCGACGACCGTCGTCGAACTGCGTTCGTACTCGCGGAACTCCGCGAGCACCTCGTGGGAGGCCGACACCGGCACGTCGAGCCGTTCGCGGAGGGCGTCGGCGACCCGCCGTTCGTTGTCGGGGTGGGCGTAGGCGTGGAGCAGGCAGACGGCGACGCTCTCGACATCGCTGGCGGCGAGTTCGTCGGCCAGCGCGTCGACCTCGCTTTCGTCGACTGGCCGATCGATCCCCTCGGTGGTCGCCCGCTCGTCGAGTTCGAACCGCCGTCGACGGGGCACCAGCGGTGTCGGTTTGGTGGCGTCGAGATCGTACAGCGCGGGGCGGTCCTGCCGGCCGATCTCCAAGATATCGCGGAACCCCTCGGTGGTAACCAGCGCAGTAGTCGCACCGGCCTCCTCCAGCAGCGCGTTGACCGAGACGGTCATCGCGTGGCTAAAGCCCGCGATCTCGACCGGCTCGATCCCGGCGGTCGAACAGGCTTGCCGGAGGCCCGTCATCACGCCCTCGCTTTGGTCGTCGGTCGTCGGCACCTTGGCCGTCGTCACGTCGCCGTCGGCCAGCAGCACCACGTCGGTGAACGTGCCGCCGACGTCGACGCCGACGACCGGCGACGCGTCGTCGGCACTCACCGCGAGTCACCTCGTCGGAACCCTGCCGTATGCATACTCGGAGGCCGAGACGGACGGACTTAGTGGTTCGGCCCGTCGGTTACTGGAGCCGCTCGGTCGTCTCGACCAGCGGGTGGCGCGCGTAGTCGACGATGTCGATATCGTCGATCTCGGTCAGCCCCGCTTTGGCGGCCGTTTTGGCCATCCCAAGGTCGACTGCCTCTTCGAGGACGATCACGTAGGCGTCCATCTCGGGGATGTCCATGCTGTCGGCGGCCAACACGCGGTGGTGGCCGTCGGCGAGATACAGATCGGGAGTGGCGGCCGCGCCGGTGTTGTCGATGACGATCAGTGGCTCGGCGAGGCCGCGTTCGAGTTCGTAGCGCCGGCCTTCGAGTTCGTCGGCGTACACCCGCTGTTGGGTCGGCGTGAGCGCCGCCAGCGGGACCTCCCGGCGCTCCTCGCTGACCGTGACGTCGTGCAGCTGATCGAGGCTCCGCCGGAGTTTGCCCACCTTCTCGGGGGTGACCCGCTCGATCTGGCTCCGCATCACGTCGGTATTCGAGAGAATACCGAGCAGCCGGCCCTCGTCGTCGACGACCGGCAACTTCTGGATCCCGGACCGTAGGATGACCCGGCCGGCGTCGGTCACCGGCATCTCGGGGTCGGCGACGAGGATGTCGGTACTCATCACATCCCGAATCGGGGTCTCACCGTCGACTGCAAGCAGGTCCCGAGCGGTGACAAAGCCCTCGACGAGCAGGTCGCGGCAGACCGGGAACCCGTTGTGGCTCTGGCTTTCGGCGATCCGGTCGCGGACCGCCGCCACCGAGTCCTCGGGGTCGACCGTCGAGACCTCGTGGGTCATGTACTCCTCGACGTGGGGGGTACCGTCCATACAGGGGCGTAGGCCGAAGCTGTGGAAAAACGTAGCGCTCGGGGCTACTCCTCGCGGCCGCCCAACGGCGGGTTGACCATGTAGGCCGTCGGCTCGGTGGCGGCTTCGAGGGCGGCGAAGAACCGCTCGGCGACCAGTTCGTGGACGGCGTCGGTCAGCGACTCTTCGTCGCCGGTCTCACGGATGATCCCCAGCGGGAGCTGTGCACCCGCCATGTTGGCGTGACCGCCGGCGCTGCCGATCCGATCGAGAGCGTTTCTGAGCACGGCCCCGAGGTCGACCGAACCGCCGCGGGTCCGGCCGGAGACGTAGATCGTGTCGTCGGTGTAGCCGTAGACGAGGACGGTCGTGATCGACTCCATGTTCAGCAGCTCGTCGGCCGCCTGCGCGAGGGCATCCCGGTCGGTGATCGCCCCCACACAGGTCGCCAGCGCAGTGTCACGGACGTCCCGGCGCTCGATGGCGGTCGCCAGCGTCTCGACGACCGAAGCGGTCACACTCGGCGACTCGATCCGTTTGAGAGCGTCGGCGTCGGCGGTCGGCGAGAGGGTCGCCGCCGCATCGAAGTCCGCCGCCGAGACCTCGCGCGTAAACCCCTTGGTGTCGGTCTGGATCCCGTACAGCAGGGCGGTCGACAGCTCCCGGCCGGGGTCGATCCCAAGCCGACTGAGGTAGTCGGTGATGATCGTGCTCGTCGAGCCGATCGTCGGCCGGATGTCGACGTAGCGGTCGGTCTCGTCGATCGGCATCCGGGGCGGGTGGTGGTCGACGACGATCTCCACGGGCGTCCCCTCGGGGAGGCTGTCGTTGACGCCGGGTTGAGCGTGGTCGACCAGCGCGATCGCGCCGTAGGCTTCGGGATCGAAGCTCTCGGCGTCGGCCGGATACAACGGGAGGTCAAGCAGGTTGACCAGCGCCCGGTTTTCCTGATGGGTAATGTCGCCGAAGTAGCAGGCTTCGGCCGGCACGCCGATCGATTCGGCGATAGCGACGAGGCCGACCGCGCTGGCGATAGCGTCGGGATCGGGATTGTCGTGGGCAACGACCGCCAGCGGTCCCGACAGCGAGCGGATCGACGACAGCAGCTCGCCCATCTGCGCGTCGTCGCCGACGGCCCCGACCACGCGGTCGGCCATCATCGCTCGCGAGTCGACCACGCGGTCGGCCACGGCGGCCAGTCGGTCGACGGTGGCGTCACTCGTACCGACGCCGGCAGTCACGACCAGCGTCGCAGTCGGAAAGGCGCTGCGGGCGGCGGCGGCGATCCGTTCGGCCCGGTCGGAGTCTGGGACGGCAACGACGACCACGTCGGCGGTCGACGGGTAGTGGCTCCGGTCGGCCGGATCCCCCTCGATGGCCGCAACACCCTCCTCGCGGAGCGTCGTCACCCAGCCGCTGTCGGTGGTCACGACATAGAGGTCGCCAGGGGTGGCACTCGCACGGTCGGTGAGCGTGTGACCGAGTGCGCCGTCCCCGAGGACGAGCCGACGTAACATAGCTGCTGGAACGGGATCGACCGGGAAAACGGTGCCGTCGTCGGCCCGTGATCGGGTCGACTCCGCACGTTTCGTCGACGTAGCCGGTCAGTACGGTGCCGTAGTAGGCCACTACTAGGTGATAAACAGTCACTACCGACAGCACCGCACAACGAGACCGAGTGCCGCCGCCTACGCGAAGACGGCAGCGGCGGCGGCCTCGGCGGTTTCGATCACGGGCCCGAAGCCGGGCAGCAGGAGCACCGTAATCACACCGGCGACGATCACCGCGGCGTAGAGGCCAGTCGGTTTGCTGTCGAGGGCATCAAGGTTACCGGTCGGCTCTTCGAGCCACAGGGCCTTGACGACCCGACTGTAGTAGTACAGCGACAGCGCGCTGGTGACCGCACCGACCGCCGCGAGCCACCAGAAGCCGGCGTTGATCGCTCCAAGGAACAGGAAGTACTTCGAGAAGAAGCCGCCGAACAGCGGCAGCCCCGCGAGGCTGAACATGAAGACGGCCATCGCCATCGACGCCATCGGGGCCTTCCGACCGATGCCGGCGTAATCCTCGAAGGTACGACCGACGCCCCAGCGTTCGATCATGGCGATAAACAGGAACGCGCCAGTGTTCATGAAGCCGTAGACCAGCAGGTGGGCCATCGCCGCCCCCATGACCGTCGCGTTGTTCGCGCCCGCGCCGGCGGTGACCGCCGCCAGCCCGATCAGCGCGTAGCCGGCGTGGCCGATCGAGGAGTAGGCGAGCATGCGTTTGACGTTGGTCTGGGTCGCGGCGGCGAAGTTCCCCAGCACCATCGTGACGACCGCGAGGATCCCGAACAGCAGTCCCCAGTCGACCGCCACATCGAGGGCGGGCATGAACGCCTCGGCGAACACGCGGAAGGCGACCGCGAAACCGGCGGCCTTCGAGGCCGACGAGAGGAACGCCGAAACGGGGGCGGGTGCGCCCTCGTAGGCCTCCGGCGCCCAGAAGTGGAACGGGACGGAGGCGGTCTTGAAGAGGAAGCCGCCGGCGACCATCAGGATCCCCACGCCGAGGATCCCCGCGAGGTCGGTGACGTCGCCGATCGCCGTGGCGATGTCGGGCAGCAGCAGCGAGCCCGTAGCGGCGTAGACGAGGCTGATGCCGAAGGCGAAGACCGCCGCCGACACCGCGCCGATCAGGAAGTACTTCAGGCCAGCTTCGACGCTTCCCCGGTTCGTCTTGAGGTAGGCGACCAGCGCATACGAGGGCAGCGAGGCCATCTCAAGGCTGATGAACACTGTCGCCAGCGAGTTGGCGACCGCCATCAGCGACATGGCCGTCGTCGCGAACAACAGCAGCGAGTAGAACGCCGCCGGGTTGGCGTCGTCTTCGAGGTAGTCGTAGCTAGCGACGACAACCAAGGCGGCGACGCTGGTGAAGATGGCGGTGAAGAACAGCCCCATCCCGTCGACGACGATCGCGCCGCTGAAGAGGCTGATCGCCCCACCAGTCGCAGGCTGGCCGGTGCCGGCGAGGAGGTACCAGACGGTGATGCCGAGGGCGATCAGCGTCCCGGCGGCAGCGGTGGCCGCCAGTCGGGTGTTCGAGCGGGCGTCCGGCGAGAGGCTGTCGATCGCCAACACGGCCAGCGCCGACAGCACCAAGACGACCGTCGGGCCGAGCGACGACAGCGCGAACAGCCAGCTGGTCGGTTCGATCTGGAGGAGGCTCATTAGAGCCCACCTCCCAGTTCAAGGATCGGAACGGTTGCATCGAGTATCATGTCGAAGAACAGCGAAGGCGCGACGCCGAGCAGGACGATCGCCCCAAGCAGCGCCACCAGCGGCGCGATGTCATGCATCGGTGCGCGCGTGAGTTCGTAGTCGGTCTCGAGCCGGAACGGACCGAACAGCGTCCGCTGCATCGCCAACAGCAGGTAGCCCGCAACGATGACGATGCCGAACATCGCCAGCGCCGTAAAGACCGGCGCATACGGCAGCGCCGTCGACCCGAAGGAGCCGACGAAGATGAAGAACTCCCCGGCGAAGCCGGCCATCAGCGGCAGCCCCATGTAGGCGAAGGCTCCGGCGACGAGAATCCAGACCGCGACCGGCATGCGGTCGGCGAGTCCCGACATGTCGTCGACGATCCGGGTGTGGGTCGCGTTGTAGATGACGCCGACCGCCATGAACATCAGCCCCGAGATGAGGCCGTGGGCGACCATCTGGAACGTCGCCCCACCCATGCCGAACTCGGTAAAGGCGATGAGTCCGAGGATGACGTAGCCCATCGACGACACCGACGAGTAGGCGACGATCCGTTTGAGGTCCGTCTGGGCGAGCGCGAGCATCGCACCGTAGATCACCGAGACGACAGCGATGATTCCGATCGGGATCGCAAACGCGCTGGCCTGCTCGGGCAACATGGTGAAGTTGAACCGGAGCAGGGCGTAGGTCCCCATCTTCAGCAGCACGCCAGCCAGCATCACCGAAGCGGGCGTGGGGGCTTCAACGTGGGCGTCGGGCAGCCACGTGTGGACCGGAACGACCGGCACCTTGACCGCGAAACCGACGAACATCGCCGCGAAGACGACCAGCGCCAGCGTTTCGGCCGGGAGGCCGTAGAACGCGGTGAGTTCGCCTGCGGCGAGCGACTGGGTGATCTCCGGCAGGCCGAACGAATCGACCGGCAGCGAGAACACCAGCGCCATGAAGGCGATGAACATCACCAGCGAGGCGATGTTGGTGTAGACGAAGAACTTGATCGCGGCGTACTTCCGGCGCGGACCGCCCCAGACGCCGATGAGGAAGTACATCGGGACCAGCACGGCCTCCCAGAAGACGAACCACAGGAAGAAGTCCAGCGCCGTGAAGACGCCGATGAGGTTGGCCTCCATCAACAGCATCAGGCCGTAGAACTGGCTCTGACGGTCGTCGATGGGCGTCCACGCGCTCATGATCGCCAGCGCGGTGAGGAACGTCGTCAGCACGACCAGCGGCAGGCTGATGCCGTCGACGCCGACGTACCACTGCAGCTGGTAGCCCGCGACTTCGAGCCACGGGGCGACCGTCTCGAAGGCGATCTGGCCGCCAGTCAGCGCGTTGCCGCCGGCCTCGAAGGCCGACCACATGTAGAGGCTCCCGACGATCGGCACCAGACTCAGCCCGAAGGCGAGTTTGTGGGCATAGCGGTTCGGCACGGCAAAGACGAGCAGTGCGGCCGCAAACGTGAACGCGAGTAGTGCTTCGATGATCATTAGAACCACCCTCCTAACAGCGCGAAGACGACAAGCAGCGCCGTCAGGCTCACCGTGAGCAACAGCGCGTAGTTACCGACGACACCGGTCTGGATGCGTTTGATCCGGTCGCCCCCGAAGAGGCTGACCGACGAGACGCCGTTGACGACGCCGTCGACGACGCCCTGATCGAAGGTGTCCGCGCCGCCGGAGACGCCGCGGGTGCGGTCCGCGAGCCAGACCTGGAACTCGTCTTGGTAGTAGTTGTTGTACAGCAACGTTTTGGCACCGCCGAGCTTGTCGGTGTGTTCGACCGGCTCGGCGACGTTGTAGAGTTTCCATGCCAGCAGCAGGCCGGCGACCGCGAGAGCCAGCGAGATGGCTGCGCCCGCGAGGACAGTTGCGACCTCAGTACCGAAGGGATAGGTCGAACTGTACGGATCGATTTCGGCGTAATGGTGCGACGACAGCCCCTCGATACCGCCCCAGTGGTTGTCGAGCCACAGGTGGAGGTAGTCGATGCCCTCGATGCCCAGTACTTTCTGGACCGGCACCATGTTGATCCCGCCGGTGACGACCGCCAGCGCGCCGAGGACCGACAGCGGGCCCTTGACGTTCCAGCGAACGGGTTCTGGGTTGCGCGCGATTTCGCTCCGTGCGTTGCCGTGGAAGGTCAAGAAGACCATCCGGAACGTGTAGAACGCGGTCACGGGCACTGCGAGCAGTCCCATCGCGTAGCCGGCGAACAGCAGCGGCTCGCTGCCAGCGTGAATCAGTGCCTCATACAGGATCTCGTCTTTCGACCAGAACCCCGCAAAGGGGAAGATGCCCGCCAGCGCGAGCGAGCCCGCGAGGAACGTCCAGTAGGTCACGGGCATCTTGTTTTTCAGGCCACCCATATCCCACATGTTCTCGTTGTGGTGCATGGCGATGATGACCGAGCCGGCACCGAGGAACAGCAGCGCCTTGAAGAAGGCGTGGGTGGTCAGGTGGAAGACCGCCGCGACGTAGCCGCCCGAACCGAGGGCGAGCATCATATAGCCGTATTGGGAGATCGTCGAGTAGGCCAGCACCTGCTTGAGCTCCTCTTTGACGAGTCCCATCGTCGCTGCGAACAGCGCGGTGAAACCACCGACGAGCGCGATGATCCCCAGTGTCGTCGGCGTCAGCGCGTAGAAGCCGTACATCCGGGCGACCAGATAGACACCGGCGGCGACCATCGTCGCTGCGTGGATCAGCGCCGAGACGGGAGTCGGGCCCTCCATCGCGTCGGGCAGCCAGGTATGGAGTGGGAACTGGGCGGATTTACCGATCACACCGCCCAAAACGAGCAGGCCGACGACGGTGAACCACGTCATGGTGTCGAGGCCACCAGGCGTCCAGACGTCGACGGTGCCATCGAGTGCGCCCTCGGCGAGAGCGGGGAACGATTCCGCGCCCGCGAAGGCCGCCGTGCCGAAGGTCGCAAAGACGGCGACGACGCCGACGAGCAAGAAGTAGTCACCGAACCGGGTGACGAGGAACGCCTTCTTGGCGGCCGACGGCGGGCCGGGCTCGCGGAAGTGGAAGCCGATCAGCAGGAACGAACACAGCCCCACCAGCTCGAAGAACATGAACGCCATCAGCAGGTTGTCAGCGATCACGAAGCCGAGCATGCTGGCCGTAAACAGCCCGAGGCCGGCGTAGTAGCGTGGCAGGTCGCGTTCGCCCTCGTCGTTCATATAGCCGAGACTGAACACGTGGACGAGCGTGGCGATCAGCGTCACGATGACGAGCATCAGCGCCGACAGCGGATCGATCAGCGCGCCGAACTCCAGCGTAAACGGCTGGGAGCCGACGCCTTCGGCCCACGTCCAGTAGGTCTCTTGATGAGCGCCACCGCCGGCGACCGACGCCAGTACCCACAACGACAACAGCAGCGAGCCCGCGGTGGCAGCGATCCCACCGTAGGCACCCTTCTTCGGGAGCTGTTTCCCGATGAACAGTGCGACGACGAACGAGACGAACGGCAACAGAACGATTGCCGGAACGTAGTCGAATGCGGTTACCATATCGTTACCACCTCATTGTTGCTGCCTGCATCACGTCGACGTCTCCGAAGTTGCGGTACAGCGCGAGGATGATGCCGATGCCGACCGCGACCTCCGCGGCCGCCAAGGCGATGGCGAACAGCGCGAACGTCTGGCCGGTGAGGTTGCCCCAGTAGAACGAGAAGGCAACCAGATTGATGTTCGCGGCGTTCAGCATCAGCTCGACCGACATCAGGAAGTACAGCGCGTTCCGCCGCGTCAGGATGCCGAAGAGGCCGATACAGAACAGCCCCGACGACAGCAGGAGATAGTACTCGACCGGCACCATCAGCGGTCACCTCCCTCGGAATCGTCGCCGCTGACGGGGCCGTCGACGATGTCGCGGCCGCCGTCGGTCAGCGCCGAGACGATCGTCCCCTCGTCCTCGCGTTTGGCGAGATAGACCGCGCTATCGAGGGCGACATCGAGCGCGATGGCGATGATCAGGAACGCGGCGAGGAAGCCCTCTACGGGGATCTCGCCGAGGCCGATGTCGAACAGCGCGTAGCCGATCGTGTGGACGATCGACTCGCCGGCGGGGAACCCTACGGGGTCGCCGAAGCCGCCGGCCGAGCCGAGGATCACCGCCGCCAGCACGCCGAACAGTGCGACTGCCGCAATGCCGGGGGCTCGTGAGGAGCTGCCCGGTCGGTCGTCGGTCATACGTTGCTCACCTCCGTCTCCGTTTCTCGTCGCGTCAGCATCACGGCGAACGTAATCAGGATGAGAACCCCGCCGACGTAGACGAGGATCTGCATCGCTGCAATGAATTCGGCTTGCAGCAGTACGTAGTGCACCGCGACGCTCAACAGCGCGCCGCCCAGTAGCAACGACGCGTGAAACACGTCGTCGACGAGGACGACACCCATGCTGAAGCCCAACGTGATCAGGGCGAACAGCGCGAACGCGATGGTCTCATAAACCATTGTGTGTGTATCCTTAAGGTATCCCTTTGAAGATTTCGAGACTGATCCGTGAACTCGGGTCGAATATGGCGGCCACTCACTCTCGGGCCGCCAAAACTGTCACCGATGCCGACGGATCGTCCGATCGTTACTGGTAGTCGACTTCGCCGTCACCCTCGCCGATCCACGCCCCACGGTCGGGGTTCCGCGAGTTCAGCGGGTCGATCCCCTTGTACCACGGCACGTTTTTGAGTTGCTCTTTGTTGTAGATGAACTCGTCTTTCGTGTCGGCGGTGAACTCGAAGTTCTGGGTCAGCAGGATGGCGTCGACGGGACAGACCTCCTCGCAGAGTCGGCAGTAGATACACTGGCCGATGTGGAGGTTGTACTGCTCGCCGTTGCGCTGGTCGTCCATCACGATCTGGATCGTATCGTTCGGACAGACGTTCTCGCACTGTCGACACCAGATACAGCGCTCCTGGCTGAACTTGTGGACGCCACGGAACCGCGGGCTCACTTCGGGTGCCGTCTCGGGGTATTTGACGGTGAACGTCTTTCCGTCCAGTGCGTGTTTCATCGTCGTCGCCATGCCTTTGAGAATTCCAATCATTATGCGATCACTCCCACGATGATGGCCGTGAGCACCAGGTTAGCGAAGGACAGCACCAACATTCCTTTCCAACCGATTTCGATCAACTGGTCGATACGCACCCGTGGGATCGCCGAGCGACACCACTGGGTGAACAGGAAGAACGCCCAGATCTTGATGACGAACCAGACGAAGCCCGGCAAGACCGGCCCGGCCGGGCCGCCAAGGAAGATCGTCGCCATGATCGCGCCGCCGAGGAAGACGTGGAGGAACTCCCCGAGGTAGAACAGCACGAAGTACACCGAGGAGTACTCGGTCTGGTAGCCGGCGACGATCTCGGTCGGCGCTTCCGGAATGTCGAAGGGGTTGCGGCCGATCTCGGCCATGTTCGCCACGAGGAACAGCACGAAGGCGAAGGGGTTGACGAAGGCGTACCACGCCGGGATCGAAACCCCCGCGATCGAGATGAGCGTCGACGTCTGTTCGGCGACGATCGTACTCATCTGCAGCGAGCCCGCAAAGACGACCACCGACATCGCGGTGACGATCAGCGGGATCTCGTAGGCGATGTTCTGGGCCACTGCGCGCAGCCCGCCCATCAGCGAGTACTTGTTGTTCGAGGCGTAACCGCCGGTCACGAGCGCGACCGAGGCGATCGAGGCGAACGCGAACACCAGTGCGAGCCCCGCCTCGGGGTCCGCTAACTGGATGCCGCTGCCCATCGGGATCACCGAGAAGCCGAGCAGTGCGGAGGCCGGGAGAATGATCGGTGCGAGGTCATACGAGGGTCGGTCGGCGCCCTCAGGGATGATCAGTTCCTTCGAGAGCAGTCGCACCGAGTCGGCGACGATGATCAGCAGGCCGAACGGCCCGATCCGGTCGACGGCGATCCGGTCGGTAAACGCCGCGGTGATCTTTCGCTTGGCCCACGGGCCGGCGACGCCGGTCATCGCCAGCATGACGTTGCCGACGATGAGCGCGCCGATCAGCCCACCGACGACCTCGCCGGCGATCCCGCCGAGGCCCAGCAGATCGGCGATCCGCTCGGGGAGCATGACCTCCCCCTGGAGTGGGACCGCCATCAGCGATCCACCTCGCCGAGGACGATATCGAGACTGCCGAGGCTGGCGATGGCGTCGGGGACGTACTCGCCGTTCGACATCTCGGGCAGCGTCTGCAGGTTCGAGAAGCACGGACTCCGGATCTTGAAGCGGGCCGGCTTGTCGGTGCCGTCGGCGCGCATGTAGATCCCGAGTTCGCCCTTCGCACCCTCGACCGCGCGGTAGATCTCAGTGTCGTCGTCGGGTTTGATCGTCCGCGGGACGTTCGACTGGATCGTCCGCTCGTCTTCGGGCCAGTCCTCCAAGAGGTCGACACACTGTTCGACGATCCGGGCGGACTGTTCGACCTCACGCATGCGCACGAGGAGGCGGCTGAAGTTGTCACAGCCGTCCTCGGTGACGACGTCCCAATCGAGGTTCTCATAGTAGCCGTAGGGGTCGTCACGGCGGAGATCGTAGTCGATCCCCGAGCCGCGGGCGACTGGGCCGGTCGCGCCGTAGCTCTTGGCGACCTCCGGCGGCAGGACGCCGGTGTCGACCGTCCGCAGCTGGAGGATCTCGTTGGAGGTCATCATGTCGTGGTACTCCTCGAGTGCCGTGGGGAGTTCGTCGAGGAAATCGCGGGTCTTCTCGAAGAACTCCTCGCGGGGTTCGGGGAGGTCCCAGACGACGCCGCCGAGCCGGAAGTAGTTGAACATGAGCCGCTGGCCGGTCAGGTCCTCCAGAATGTTCTGGACCCGTTCGCGGTCGCGGATCGAGTACATGAACAGCGCGGTGAAGTCGCCGTAGATGTCCAGCGCGAACGTCCCCAACGCGAGGAAGTGCGCCGCCATCCGGCAGAGCTCCGCGCCCATGGTGCGGATGACCTGTGCGTATTCGGGCACCTCGATGTCGGCCATGTCCTCCGCGACGCGCGCGTAGGCCCACTCGTTGAGCAGGCCCGCCGAGATGTAGTCCCAGCGGTCGGGGTAGGGCATGATCTGGTAGCGGTAGGTACCGTTCTGACACATCTGCTCCTCACAGCGGTGGAGGTAGCCGATGTCGGGTTCGAGGTCGACGACCTGCTCGCCGTCGAGGACGGTCTTGATGTGGAGCACGCCGTGGGTCGCCGGGTGGTGCGGTCCGATGTTGAGGAACATCGTCTCGGAGTCACCCTCGGCTTCCTGGTCTTCCAACAGCGGGTTGGCGTGCTCGCGTAGCGGAACGACCTGCGGCTGGTCCTGATCGTAGTCCAGTCCCAGCGGGTGGCCTTGCCACGTCTCCGGCAGGAGGATCCGGCGGTGGTCGGGATGCTCGTCGTACTCGATGCCGACCAGATCGTAGGCCTCACGTTCGTGCCAGTCGGCCGTACGGAAGACCTCGTTTGCCGACTGGCTCACGGGCTGTTCCTTGTCGGCGGGGACGACGATCGAGACCTCCTGGGTGCGGTCGGCGTACTTCGTCAGGTGGTAGATCGACTCGTAGCGGTCCTCGTACTCCTGTGCGGTGACACACGAGAGGTGGTCGAAGCCCGCGTCGTCGCGGAGTCGACGCAGCGTCTCGACGACCGTGTCGGGTTTGATGACGAAGCCCGGCGCGTTGAGGTGGTCGTCGCGGCCGATGGCGAGGTCGCCCAGCAGGTCGGCGATCTCTTCGGGGGACTGTTCGACGACGCCGGTGGTATCGGGGAGTTCCACGCTCATGGTGAATCAGCCCAGTTGTACCGCATGACCAGATCCTCGGTGTCGATCTCTTGGGCCAGTTGGTCGACGATCTCGTCGCGTTCGAGGTCGCCGAACTGTTCGAGTTCGTAGGGTTTGACCACCACGGGAGCCGACTCGCCGTTGGCGATCCGCTCCTGCAGTTTGGCGACGCCGTAGACCAGCGCCTCCGGTCGCGGCGGGCAGCCGGGGATGTGGATGTCGACCGGAATGACCTCCTCGGCACCTTTGACAACGTTGTACCCCTCCTGGAAGGGGCCGCCCGAGATCGTACACGAGCCCATGCCGATGACGAACTTGGGTTCGGGCATCTGGTCGTAGACGCGTTTCATCCGCGGGGCGAACTTCGAGACGATCGTCCCGGGGACGATGATCACGTCGGCCTGTCGCGGGGAGGCTCGCGGGACGCCCGCGCCGAAGCGGTCGAGGTCGTGTTTGACCGCGTAGGTGTGCATCATCTCGATGCTGCAGCAGGCGATCCCGAACTGCAGCATGAACATCGACGACCCCCGCACCCAGTTCATGAACTTATCGAACTTGGTGAGGATGAACGGCGAGGAGCCGAACGCCTCCCGAAGCCGGGAGTTGAAGCGGTCGTCTTGGCCCGCGAGTCGCGCGTCGCGGGTTTCTGTAACTACAGCCGAACTGTCGGTGACGAATGGTTGTTGATTGTCGCTGCTCATGTGTTCTGTCGTTCCGTCTTTTGCGTGGCCGCGCGCAGACTCGTGGTCCACTCGACGGCGCCGATACGCCACGCCCATACGAGACCGACGACGAGGATCCCGACGAAGATCAACATCGGGAGCAACGCCTGCGATAGCGGGGTGCCCGCCTCCAGCGCGCTGCGGTACATGACCGCCCACGGGAAGATCATCACCGTCTCGATATCGAAGACGACGAACAGCAGCGCCACCATATAGTACTGGATGTTGAGCTGCACGTGGCCCGAGCCGGTCGGGATCTCACCGCTCTCGTAGGTTGTCGATTTACTTTGTTCGGGAACGGCCGGTCGCAGCAGCGCCGAGACCGCCATCATCGCCAGCGGGATGGCGATCCCGACGAGCGCCAGCGCCCCGATTGCTATCCATGACATTCGTGGTTCTCCGTAACGTGCTGAGATTTGCACCCGCCCCTCATAAGCGTTGATTTTTGACCGGCTGTCTCAGGCAGAACACCCAGCCATACAGCTTCGTTGAACTATCAGTGGTCACAGTTAATTTCCGTCGTTTGATTCGATGGTGCCATCATCGTAACTGACAACTCCTCGTAGGTTGTCGTTACAGTCGACGAAATCGTTTGGATCATGGCTACTGAACCGGAACTAATGGATCAACGCACAGTTGTTGTCGATAAATCGTAACTCATGGCAGATACCGATAGGCAGCCAGCCCTCGCTGGGGGGATCGGAGCCGGTGTCGGCGTTGGCGTTGCAGCCGTCATCGAGCGGTTCTTTACCGTATCGTTTCTCGTGAGCATTCCCACTGCGGCGGCTGCCGGTGGCATCGTCGCGGCGAGCCTGGTGATCGCCATCCGACACAGATTGTGCGAACGCGTCCCCGGACCGGGAGGAACAACTAACAATAAAAAGGGGAATGCGTGTCGGAGGGAGTCGGTCAGCTACTCGTCGCTCTCACCGTCGACCGTCGTGTCGGCAGAGATGTCAGTGGTCACTTCGAAGACCGTCGTCGAGTCCGCAGCGGCCGAATCGAGCGTGGTTTCGACGTCGAAGCTTTCGGTCTCATCGGCCGACAGCACCGTCGGCTCGTCGACCGCGAGGACCGATTCGGCGTCGAGATCGATGTCGGCGATGGCGACTGTCGTTTCGTTCTGTTCGACCCAGACCGAGACGTGATCATCCTCGCCGTTCGGGGCCCAGACTTCGAACTGGACGGGTGTGTCGCCGTCGGCGGCCGCCCGGACGGAGTCGTTGGCCCACGCGAGTTCGCGGGCCGTCTCGACGTCGCCGTCGGTCAGTTCGTCGTCGGGGTCGACCGTGTCGGGCGTATAGTTGGCTGGCTGTGCGACGTCCGCCGACGCTACGGTCGACGGGGCGGTCGGTGCCGCACTGACGCCACCGGCCACGAGGGCCACAAGCGCCAGTGCCGCGAGTGTTGCTGTGGTGTATCGCATAGTCACGGGCCAGTCGGATCGTCGACGCGACCTCTGAGAGTGCGTCGCCGCCCGCGCTGCCCCGACTGTGGCTTGCGTGAAAACCCAGAAGTGTGTTTATTGGTAACTGTTCGGAACGCGTTAGAAACCGGAGCGAAACCGGCCGAACGAGGTCATTCGAGGTGGACGACGTTGCCCATCCCGCGGCGTTTGCGCTCGACCAACTCCTTTTGTTCGAGTTTGTCGAGCGTTCGGCTGACCGTCGCCTTCGAGAGGTCGGTCGACTCGACGAGGTCCCGCTGTGGGAGTTCGCCGTCGGCTTCGACCAGCAACGCGTAGATCGTCTCCTCGTTGTTCCGGAGTCGGTCGACCGCCCGCTCCCAACGGTCCTGCGGGGATGGCTCGGGGTCGTGGGTCGTCCCGTCTGTCGACCCGGTGTCGGATGGGTCGGCGTCGTCGGCCGGGTCGTGGTGGGCGGTCGCATCGCGTCGGGCGGAGGCCGTCGTCGTCGACCCGGCCGAGGCCGTGCCGTCGACCAGCAGCCACGTGCCGCTAGCCCCACAGAGGAGGGCACTGACGACGATCACCGAGACGTCCGCGTAGGTGAAATACTGGCCGACCTGCGTCGCCTCCGCGCCGTTCTCGCCGACCGACACCATCACGGGCGAGGGGGTGATCAACTGGACGGCGAGGACGACCACCGCAGCCACGAACCCGACCGCTGCGACGAGTTGTCGACCCCGAAACCCTCGGCGATCCATACGGCCGGGTATCTAACACCGCGGCTTAACAGTTACCGTTTTTTCGCGTGAAACGGCCGTGAAACGCGTTTACAACCGCTTTGGAACGCGTTTCACCACAGCGTTCATTAGGTCTTTCACGCAATATCGGACCACGATGCGCGAAGCGCTCCGGTTCCGGCTCGGCCTACTGTTCGTGCTCACTATCGTCGGCCTGATAGTGGCCGGAATCGGAACCGGCTTCGGGACGCCAACACCCGACGCAACCGGCGACGACGCCGCGGAGTTCGTCGTCTCCGAGCGGAACGTCACGTTCTCCGATCGTAACCGGACCGTGACCGTGGCCGACGACCTCTCGAACGTCACCACCGTCGAGATCGAGGAGACCGACGCCGGTCGGTTCCACGTCGACGCCGAGCGACGCCAGCCGCTGACCGCCACCGAACGCGAGCGCGCTGTCGACATTGCCCGGGATAACCAAACGGCCAGCGAGCGGGTCGGCGAGTTGGACCGCGTCGAGTTCTCGGTCGACCCGATCTACAAACTCGATACGACCGAAGTCGACCGTAGCGGCAATATCACGTCGGTAAACACCTCCGGCAACGTCTCGGTGTACCGGTTCCAAACCAACAGAGCGGACAGTAAAGAGGGATCGGTCGTCGTCGACCGCGAGGCCGCCTACGTCGAAGGTCGGGCCGACGTCAGGATCAGCGATCCGACCGACGGGGCCGAGGAACAACTAAAGTACTCGGTAACGGTCGACCTGACCAACGAGACGGTGGTCGACGCCACCGACTGGGTGGCGCTCCGGGAGTCCGCGCCGACGATCGCCGAGACGGAAGTCGAGGGTGTCCGGATCAACAACACCGAGTAGGCGGGTGACCGCGTTTGTGGGAACCGTGGTCGACCCTCACTCGTCTCAGGTCGGTGTCGAGACCGATATCGGGGACCGTCGTTCAGCGCCTCGCAAACGGATCATCGGAAACTTAGTAGCCGCACGTTAGTCCCAGAGATAGTTATGAACCGCGCTGTACGGTACGGGGCTGCACTCCTCGTGGCCGGAGCCGTGACCGAGATTACGAGTCTCACCGATCCGTCGACACAGATCCTGATCGGCATCTATGCCGTCACGACCGAAATCCTGATTCGGTATCCAGAACTGGTGTGGGACCGCGAGATGTCGGGTCTCCCATCGGGTGTGTTCGGTGGGGGAGCGACGCTTGGTGGACTCATGCTCTCGCAAGGCTACGGGCCGGAGATCCAGTTCGGGGCCGGGATGCTCGGGGTGGGTCTCGCCATGTTCGGGGTGTCGACTGGCTACTGGCTGGCCGAGAGCTCCGAACCCGCTCCCAGTTCCGCATAACCGCTGTAGACAACGATACGAGAGCGACTACACCGCGACTCTGCTCCACGATCTATCGAGTCCGTCCCGTCGACACGCCGATTTCGACGCTGCCGCTCCAACCCGACCTTCATTCAGGAAAAACCAACACATTAATAATAAAACGAACGTTCGTTCGAGACGCAGATCGGAGAGACACATGACACGAAACACGGACTGTAGAACGCCAACATCGGCGGGAGTCGACCCGCAGTGTGGGGCGTTCGATCACGGACCTGACGACAGACGGACAGCTACTGGCAGCGGCCGGTCGACCAACCAAGCGACGACGGTGACCAGCAATGCCTGTTGAGTTCGCACCCGAACTCGCCTTGCAGGCCTTCGGCGGCTCGTTCGGCGACGTGGCGAGCGTCCTCGGCGAGCCCTCGATCTGGGTCGGCGCGTTCGCGGGCGGCGCCTTCGGCGCGGCCATCGGCGCGCTCCCGGCGTTCGTGCTCACCGGCCTGCTCGTGGTCGCCGGCGCGGCGGCCAACATCGTCGGCGTCGCCCCCGAGGGGTCGGTCGACCTCGTCGGGATCGGCTTCGGCCACGTCTTCGGCCCCCACATCTCCTTCGCGGGTGGGGCCGCAGCCGCCGCCTACGCGGCGAAACAGGGCTACATGGAGTCTGGCTTCGACTACCACAACGCCAAGGACATCGGCTTCGCACTCGGCAACAAACCCGACGTGCTGGCGGTCGGTGGCCTCTTCGGCCTGCTCGGCATCGCCATCGAACAGCTATCGCGGAACCTGCTGATCACGGTCGACCCGATCCCGGTGAGCATCGTGATCAGCGCGTTCGTCCACCGGGCGGTCTTCGGCTACGCGCTGATCGGCAAGCCGCAGGGCAGCGGGCTCCTCGATATGGGCCCCTTCGAGCGCGGCGAGACGGTCGGTGCCGGTGCGGGCGGTGCCAGCGGCGGCGAAAACGGCGGCGAACCGGAAGCCGAGTGGCTCGCGACCGAGCCGTGGCTGCCCCAGCAGTACAAGTGGGCCGAGGTCAGCGCCATCGGCCTCATCGCGGGGCTGGCCTCGGGCTACCTCGCGTTCCGAACCGGGAGCCCGTTTCTCGGCTTCGGGATCAGTGCCGCCTCGTTGCTATTCTTGAACCTCGGCGTCGAGAATTTCCCGGTCACCCACCACATCACGCTGGCGGGGTCGACGGTCTTCCTCGCGGTGACCGCCTCCGGTGAGGCGGCCCTCGCCGGACTCTCGGTGACCGCAGGCCTCCTCATCGCCGGTGGGTTGGGGCTGGTCGCCGCGCTCCTCGGCGAACTGACCCAGCGGATCTTCTACGCCCACGGCCGGACCCACATCGATCCGCCAGCGATGGCGATCGTCGTCTGGTCGTTCGGGATCGGTCTGCTGTACGTCGCTGGTCTCATCCCGACCGGCGTCTGGATCCCCGGGACGGTCTGATCGACCGCCCGACGCTCGTCCCGGGGTCGACCACGGGACGAGTCCGACCGAACAGCCGCCGATCGGCGGCTACCACCACACTCCTTGCTTCTGTCGCCCAGTAATAAGATATATTCCCGCCGGTCGACAACCCTTGTCTATGAGCGAGGAGGCACCGCTCGACGGCGAGCCGGCCGACACCCACGAGGCGATCATGATGGCGACGTTCGCCGCCCTCCAGAAACACGGCTACCCCGGGATCTCGATCCAGCGGATCGCCGACGAGTCGGATCTCACCAAGTCGACGTTCTATCACCATTTCGACGGCAAGGACGACATCCTGCTGTCGTTCGTCCAGTATATGCGGGACTACTTCGAGCGCGGCTACCGCATCGAGTCGACGGGCGATCCGGTCGGCGATCTGGAGGCCTATATCACCGTCTCGCTCGGCGACTATCCAGCCGCCGAGGGGACGCCGACCGCCGGCGAACGGGTCGGCACCTATCTCGCACTCCGCGCGCAGGCGATCCAGAACCCGGCGTTCCGCGAGGAGTTCACCGAGCTATCGGCCGCTCTCGTCGACTATCTCGCGGAGATCGTCCGGGCCGGGATCGATGAGGACGTGTTCGAACCGGTCGACCCCGACCGTACGGCGGAGTTCATCATCACCACGATCGAAGGGATCAACCTCCAGAAAACCACCCGAACCGACGACCCGGGAGCGATGCTCCGGGACGAACTCGAATCCTACCTCCAAAACGAACTGTTGGTCGACAACGTGTCGTTCTGACCCCCGTTAGCCTGTGCCTACTCCTCGCGGTCGCGGAAGCCGTCGATTCCCAGATCGTGGAGATCCTTCGAGACCTCGCCGACGCCGCCCTGCAGCGAGTCGTGGTACTCCACGAGCGCCCCCTCGATCTCCTCGTGTTCCCGCGAGATGATCTGGGCGGCCGACAGCCCGGCGTTGAACGACTTGCCGGCGTCGACCGCCGTGATCGGTGCGCCGGACGGCATGCCGATCACCGAGTCGACGGACTTCTCCTGAACGGGCACCCCGATCACGGGAATCGGGTAGGCGATCGAGGCGGTCATGTTCGGCAGGTCGGCGGACTTGCCGCCCGCGCCCGCGATGATCACGTCGACACCGCGAGCCGCGGCGGTCTCGCCGTAGACGTACATCAGTTCGGGCGTTCGATGCGCCGAGACGACGTAGCTCTCGAAGGTGAATCGGCTCTCCGGTGGGTTCTCGAAATCGGTCTGTTCGGCGAACCCCAGTTCTTCGAGGGCCTCGTAGGCCCCGGCCATCACGTCGAGATCGGAGTCCGAGCCCATGATGATCCCCACGTCGGGCGTCTCGGCTGGGTCGCGGTCCTGTGCGGCTTCGGTTTCGAGTCGGTCGATCAGGTCCTGAACTTCGGGTGCGGTAGTCATTGGCTACTGGTGTGTTGGTAGTGGTAGGAAGTGGTTACTGTGACGGTTCGACGAACGTCAGCCCGTCACGGAGCGATTCGGTACGGTCGAGTAGCGCGTCCCGATCACCCTCCGCGGGGTCGGTGACGGTGATGTGGCCCATCTTGCGGAGCGGTCGAGCCTGTGTTTTGCCGTACCAGTGGAGGTGGGCGTTCGGGTCGTCGAGGATCGTGTCGACGTTGTACAGCGTCGCCTCCTCGGGTTCGTCGACGTCGCCCAGAATATTGGCCGAGACGGTCGGCTCCCGGAGGTCGGTCGGCCCGAGCGGCCAGCCCAAGACGGCCCGGATGTGGTTTTCGAACTGCGAGGTGCGTGCGCCCTCGATTGTCCAGTGGCCGGAGTTGTGCGGCCGAGGGGCGATCTCGTTGACCAGAATCTCCCCGGCTTCGGTCTCGAACAGTTCGATCCCGTAGACGCCCCTGCCGTCGAGCAGTTCGAGAACCTCCGTGGCGACTTCGCGGGCCCGGTTGCGCGTCCCGTCGTCGGTCCGGGCTGGCGAGACGCTAGCTCGCAGGATCTCCTCCTCGTGGATCGTCTCGGTGACGGGGTAGGTCGCTACGTCGTCGACTCCTTTGACGCCGATCACCGAGAGTTCGCGGGCGAAAGGCACGAACGATTCGGCCATCGTGTCGACGCCGAGTTCCGCCAGCGCGTCGGCCGCGTCGTCGGGATCCTGTACGGGCGTGTTGCCGCGGCCATCGTAGCCGCCCTCGCGGGCCTTGAGCATCACGCCGTCGAGTTCCTCTACTGCGAGTTTGAGGTCCTTCTCGCCGCCGATCCCGATGAAATCCGGTACCGGGATGCCGGCGTCGACCAGTGCCTCCTTCTGGACGAGTTTGTCCTGAATCGTCCGGAGGGTGTCGGGATCCGGATTGACCGGGATGTCGTACTCCTCGCTGACGTCGGCGAGCACGTCGGGGTCGGCGAGTTCGATCTCGTAGGTAAGGGCGTCACTAACTTCGGCGAGTTCGCGGATCGCCTCGGGGTCGTCGAAATCGCCGACGATCTGCTCGCGGGCGACCGGCGAGGCGGGGCACTCGGGGGTCGGATCGAGGACGACCAGATCGACGCCGAGCGGCGCGGCGGCCTCGCCGAGCATCCGCCCGAGCTGGCCGCCGCCGACGACGCCGAGCGTCGGACCGGGAAGTGTGACTGTCATACGCGAGGGATTCGGTCGACGGGGCATAAGGATTCTCACCGACGGCGATTAGGTCCGTTTGCTGGCCGTTCCGGCGGCGACCAGCCCGAAGCCGACGAGCATGACGACGACGGTCAGCAGGATCGCGACGGTGTAGCCGTCGGTGTAGGCGACACTCGCCGTGCCGAGCGGCGGCATGAGTAGCGAGCCGAGCCCAGCAGCCACGTTGAATACGCCGATGATGGCGGTATCCTTCTCCGGTGGGTACACCTCCATGAGCACGGGAATATAGAGCGTCGCCGAGCCGCCCAACCCGAGGCCGATCAGGAACACACCACCTACCAGCGCCGACAACTGGGGGACCGTCAGCAGGGCGACCCCCGTCGTGGCACAGCCGAGCGAGCCGAGAAAGGCCCGACGGGAGCCGATCCGGTCGCCGAGATAGCCGCCGCCGATCCGCGAGATGATGCTGACGCCGCCGATAAAACCGAACCCCGTCGACGCCGCGGCCTCGGTCAGCCCGCGGGCCGCAAACAGGTCGACCGCGTAGGCCGCCAGCAGTTGGTACCACGCGAAGGCCATCCCCATCCCGACGAACAACAGCTGAAACGACCGACTCCGGGCCAACCCGGTGACCCAGCCGACGGTCTCACGGGCAGACATCGCCGCGCCGTCGGCCCACGGCGGCCGTCGACAGACGAGCCCGGCCAGCAGAAAGGCGACCGCGGTCACCGACATGATCGCCAGAAACCCCTGACGGACGCCGAAGGCCGCGAAGGCCCGCTGCCACAGCGGCGGGAGGACGAAGAGTCCGAGGCCGTTGCCGACGAAGATCAGCCCCGTGGCAGCCCCGCGGTAGGTCTCGAACCACCGTGGGACGATCGACGCGGTGAGGACGAAGGCCGTCCCCAGCGCGAGGCCGAGGACCGCGAACAGCACCAACAGGCCGGCGTAGGAGCCGACGACGAAGGGGGCGGGCGCGATGAGGCCGGTCGCACCGGCGGCAGCGAGCAGGACACCGCGGGCGGGCAGTCGGACCGATAGCACGCCGATAACACCCGACCCGATGAAGAACGTAAACAGCATCACCGAAAACACGGTCGACAGCGCGACCGGCGAGACATCGAAGGCTTCGCTGAACGGGGCCCGAAAGATCCCGTAGGACAGCGGCGTGCCGAAGGTGAAGACCATCGCTACCGATCCGACGACGGCGACGAACCAACTGTAGGGACTATCCGCGGTCGGACCGGCAGTCACAGTCGACCGCTGGAGGGCTGTCGGGAAAACGTTCGTGTTCCCGCCTGACGCTGGACCGAGTATTTATGTGCCGCCACGCAACGAGCGGTATGGAACCGTCACACGTCCTCGTGCCGCTGGACGGCTCGCCGCTGGCCGACGAGGCGTTACAGCACGCACTCACCGTCTACGACTGTCGGGTAACGGTGCTCAACATCGTCACGCCGCTGGACGCAGGGATGAGCGAGGGCGGCATTCTGGAGCCGGACGAATCGCGGCAGGCCGAGGCCCGCAAGCGCGCCGAGCGACTGATCGAACGCGCCGAATCCGAGGCCGCAGCCGTCGACCGGTCGGTCGATACCGCCGTCGAGACCGGTGATCCCGCCGAAACCATCGTCGAGTACACCGCGTCCCACGACGTCGACCACATCGTCATGGGTGGCCACGGCGGCGAACGCTCGGCCGTCACCAGACGTCTCCTCGGCACTGTGTCGACGGCCGTGCTCGCCGACGCTCCCGTCGCGGTCACTGTCATCCGATAGCCCTCGGCCGTCCGGTCACGACCCGAGCGAGCCGTCGACTACTGGACACCGAGCAACGTCGACAGCCCGCGGTAGAGCCCGAAGCCGATGGCGATCGAACCGACGAGCGTAATCACCCAGAAGCCGAGCGTGACACCGATCTTCCGGCGGGAGACACCAGCCGAACCGGCGGCGAGCCCGCCGCCGATCACGCCCGAGATGATGATGTTGTTGAACGAGATCGGGATCCCGAGGGTGATCGCCAGTTGGGCGATAATAAAGCCCGGGACAAGCGCCGCGATCGACCGCCGGAGGCCGAGTTGGGCGTACTCCCGCGAGGTGGCCTGCAGGAGTCGGGGCGCACCCATCCACGCGCCCGCGAGAATACCGGTCGCCCCGATGGCGAGCAGGACGATTCCGGGGAGGCCGAGTTCGACGCCGTAGAGGTTTTCGAGGGGGCCGGTAGCGAGGCCGACCTGACTCCCACCGCTGGAGAAGGCGACGACGCTCCCGAGGGCGACCAGCAGGGTCCGGACGCCCGCCTCAACCGATCTTTGGGTCCGTCGACGGATCGCCCGAAACCCGAGAGCCGCAAAGGCGAGCGTGACGAGGCCGACGGCGATGTCGACGCCGAAGACGGAGGGGTCACCAACGAGTCGGGCGAGGGCCTCGGCGACCGACCCCTGCGCGCGGTCGGGATGCGGGATGATACCGAGCCGGACGTTGGCGAGGATACCAGCGACGATCGCCGCCAGAAGCGGGATCGAGACCGTTTCGGGAACGTCCTCGCGACGGAGCAGTTTCGCGGTGACGTAGGCGAGCCCGCCGGAGGTCGGCGGGACCAAGAGCCAGAAGGTGCCGATCCGCTGGTAGGTCTCGAACGCCGGGTCACCACCCAGCGAGAGGCCGACGCCGACCATCGCGCCGGTGGTGGCGAACGCCGCCGGAACGGGGTAGCCGCTGTAGACGCCGAACGACATGAATCCCGCCGCCACCAGCAGTCCGGCGGCCGCCGCCAGCGGCGTGATCGCCACGCCGTCGATCAGGTTCGCCCCGACCGTCTCGGAGATCGCCCCACCCTGTGTGAGTGCGCCGGCGGCTGCGAGAATGCCGATCAGGAACGCCGCGCGCATCGTCGAGACGGCGTTCGCACCGATCGCGGGGGCGAACGGCGGCGAGTTGCTGTTGGCGCCCAGCGACCACGCCATGAAGATCGAGCTACCGGTCGCAAACGCCACGAGGATCCAGAAGACGACAGTCATGGAGAGGGTCCTGTGATAGTTGCTTACTGGTAGGAGGAGACATATAGTTGTGTGTGCTCGGAGCGTCGGACGACCCGCGAACGGTAGTTCTTTTGCCGAACCCGCCAACGTCCGGCTATGACCGCAGTCGGACTAGTGGTGGCCCAATTCAACAGTTCGGTCACCGACGAGATGCAGGCCGCCGCCGAGGCGGCCGCCGCCGAGCGGGACGTGGAGATCGCCGAGATCCTCGAAGTGCCGGGCGCCTACGACTCGCCGCTGGCCGCCGACCGACTCGCCCGGCGCGAGGACGTCGACGCCGTCGCCGTCATCGGCGCGATCGTCACCGGCGACACCGACCACGACCGAGTGATCGCCGACGCCGCCGCCCGAGCCCTAACCGACGTGAGCCTCGATCGGGATACGCCCGTCGCCTTCGGCGTCAGCGGGCCGGGGATGAGCGGGGCGGAGGCCCGCGAGCGGGTCGAGAAAGGAGCGGAAGCGGTAAACGCCGCGGTGGATATGGTAGGGGTAGGACAATGAACATGGAGTTTGCGGACCGGGTCGGCCGGGTCGAACCGAGCGCGACGCTGGCGATCAGCAACCTATCGAGCGAACTGGAGGCCGAGGGGATCGACGTCGTCGACCTCTCGGTCGGCGAACCCGACTTCCCAACCCCACAGAACATCATTGAGGCTGGGCAGGAAGCGATGGAAAACGGCCACACCGGCTACACCTCCTCGAACGGGATTCTGGAGCTTCGGGAGGCACTCGCCGAGAAGCTGACAGGACAGGGACTCGACGCCTCGGCCGACGAGATCATCGTTACGCCGGGCGGCAAACAGGGTTTGTATGAGGCGATCAACACACTGATCGACGACGGCGACGAGGTCGTGTTGCTGGATCCGGCGTGGGTCTCCTACGAGGCGATGGTCAAACTGTCGGGCGGCTCGCTCAACCGGGTCGACCTCTCGCCGTACGGCTTCCAACTCGAACCGGGACTGGACGACCTCGCCGAGGCCGTCTCCGACGAGACCGAACTGCTGGTCGTCAACTCGCCGTCGAACCCCACGGGCGCGGTCTACTCGGATGCGGCCCTCGAAGGCGTCCGCGACCTCGCAGTCGAACACGACTTCGCCGTGATCTCCGACGAGATCTACGAGCGTATTACGTACGGCGTCGAGCCGACCTCGCTGGGGTCACTCGACGGGATGGAAGACCGCACGATCACGCTGAACGGCTTCTCGAAGGCCTTCTCGATGACCGGCTGGCGGCTCGGCTACATCCACGCCCCGCAGGATCTGATCGACGAGGCGAGCAAACTCCACTCGCATTCGGTCTCCTGTGCGGTGAACTTCGTCCAGCGCGCCGGCCTCGAAGCGCTCTCGGAACGCACCGACGACGCCGTCGAAGAGATGCGCGAAGCCTTCCGCGAGCGCCGGGATATGCTGGCGGATCTGTTCGCCGAACACGACGTCGACGTACCCGTCGGTGACGGCGCGTTCTACATGATGATCCCGGTCGACGACGACGATCAGGAATGGTGTGAGGGCGCGATTCAGGAAGCCCACGTCGCCACCGTGCCCGGAAGCGCCTTCGGCGCGCCGGGCTACGCCCGCATCTCGTATGCGGCCAGCGAAGAGCGGCTTCGGGAAGCGGTCGACCGGTTGGTCGAACACGACTACCTGTAACCCGGACAGCACCGCTGGCAGTCGTTTTTACCATAACGGACAACTGCTCTGCGGCCGCTACAGTGACGTATGGACGATCTCGAAGACATCGTGGAGGCCGTCGTCGACATCGAGGATATCGTCGAGGAGGTGGCCGAACCCGCGGAGTTGATTGAGGACTTCGTCACATCCCCGGTGCTGATCGCTCTGGCACTCGGGGCGGCCATAGCTGCTGTCGTCACGGCCCTGCTGGTGTTCGCGACGATCCTGTTTCTGGTGTTCGCCGGGCCGGTGTTGGTCGTTGGGTTTCTCGCAGTCGTCTTCCTGGTTCTGACACTCCTCGCCGTGGCCGGCTTCGTCTACGTTCGGACCGACATCCCGGCGGACGTCCAACGGAAGATCGACAGCGCCCTAGAACGATCCGGCGACAGGTCGCAATCGGACGCCGAAATGACCGAACAAGAGGCGATCGAGGCGCTCAAAACCCGGTACGCCACCGGTGAACTCGACGAAGACGAACTGAAACGCGGCCTCGAAGACGTCCTGACGAGCGACCGCCCCGAGCGGGTCGTCGACCGAGCCCGGTCGAAGTAGACACCGGCGACGGCTCGTCGAGTCACTGCGCCAGAGGTCGACTATTCGAGTTCGTCGGGCCGGGTGCCGAGGGTGACCTCGACGGTCCGTTCCTCGCCGTTGCGTATGATCCGCACCGCAATCGTGTCGCCGGGGCGGGTGTGGAGGGCGAGATAGCTCCCGAGATCCTCGTTGGTGAGGAGTTCGGCGTCGTCGATCGCCAACATGACGTCGCCGCCGACGGGGTACCGCACCTCGTCGACCACAGCCGACGCCTCGCTGGGTTGGAGGACACCCTCGGAGGGGCCGCCGTCGACGACGTTGCTGACCAGCAGGCCCCGCGGTTCGGCGAGATCGTTAGCCGCTGCGACATCGGGAGTGACGTTGGTAAAGGAGACGCCCATGTAGCTGTGTTCGTAGCTCCCAGTCTCGATGAGTTCGGGGACGACCCGCTGGGCGAGGCGGGCCGAGACGCCGAAGCCGAGATTGTCGCCACCGCCGGAGTTGATGACCGCGACCACCTCGCCGTCCAGCGACATCAACGGCCCGCCGCTGTTGCCGGGGTTGACCGCGGCGTCGGTCTGGATGGCGTCGGGGATGGTAAACCCGGTCGGCGCGGGGATCGACCGGTCGACGCCGCTGACGATGCCGGCAGTAATAGAGCCGTCGAAGTTGAAGGGGTTGCCGATAGCGACCACGTCCTGACCGGTGGCGGCCCCCTCCGCGGCGAACGACAGCGGGGTCGCCGAGTCGGGGACCGACTCGATGGCGATGGCCGCCAGATCGCTGTGGGGGTCGCTGCCGACGACCTCGCCGGTGGTCCACCGCCCCTCGGAAAACCGGATCGCCGTCGACTCGGCCTCACCGACGACGTGGGCGTTGGTGACCGCGTGGGTGTCGTCGATCATGAAGCCGGTGCCCTCACCGCTGTCGGTCTGGACCAACAGGACCGACTCGATGGCCTCGCGGTAGACGCGGGCTTCGGGATCGTCGGTCGCGGCGGCGGTATCGGCGTCCTCGGTATCGTCGACCGGCTCGGCTGTCGGTGGACTACCGGCACAGCCGGCGAGACCGGCGAGAACCGCACTCCCGCCGAGCGTAAGCACGCGTCGTCGGCTCGGATCCGCATCGCTCATACTACCTAGGTGTCGGCGGACCGGACGGTGAATATCTTCCGTTGTCGAGGAGCTACGCGATCTCGATGCCGACCTCGGCCCGACCGGTCAGCGAGCCCAGCAGGCTGTTGTCGTAGCTGAACAGGAACGGCGAGCCGACCGCGGCCAGCCCCGCCCGGTCGACCCCCTCAAGCAGCCGTCGTTTGGCCCGGCCGACCCGATCGGTCGGCGGGTAGCGCGGCACCGACCGAACGGCCACGGTCCGGGGGGTTTCGACGGTGAGCAGCACCGCCCGGTCGGTCGGCTCGGGGGCGGCCTCGGGACTGTACCCCGGCGGGAGGTAGCTCCCGACCCGGACCGGCGCGGTCGACGCCTCGGTGCCGGTCGGAGTCGGGGCTTCGAGCGGCCCGATCCGGGTCCGTAGCGGCGTCGTCGCCGGAAGCTCCGCACCGACTCGGTTGGCACCGGCGGCGTACTCCCGGAGCCGACGTCGGGCGATGGCCTCGCTCGCGGCGACGGTCTCGGCGACGACGACCGTGGGATACCGCCTGATCTCGACGCCGTCGACGAGCCGGCGGACCTCGTAGTCGACCGACTCGGTGGCCCGCGAACGGTAGTAACGCCAGCCCGCCAGCGCGGCCAGCCCGCTCACAACCCCGGTGACGAACGTCGTTGCCCGATCCATACTCACCGAATCGGGCGGGTGTATAAAACACACTCGCCGCGTCAGACGCCGTCGTCGACCGATTCGGCGGTCGACTCGTCGACGGAGTCGATCCGGGGTTCGGCCGACGCCGGGCGGTCGTAGGCTCCGGCCTTGCGGAGTCGACCCGCCTTCGCCAACACGGCGGGCGTCCGACAGACCCCCGGTTCGCCCGCAGCCTGCGGGACGGTGCAGTTGTTGCAGTTCTCACAGACGACCGCCACCTCGGGATCGGCCTCCAGCAGCCGCGCCGGAAGCCGCGGCTCGGCGTAGAAGGGCCGGCCCAGCCCGACCAGATCGCAGTCGGAGCCGAGCAACTCGTCGATCTGCCCCCGCGTCCGGATGCCGCCCTCGGCGAGCACCGGCACGTCGACGCGCTCGCGGACGCGCCGACACAGCCCGCTGTTCCACGCCGGTTCGAACTCGTAGAGCCGGGAATCGAGCCACGTGGCCGCCGCCGCGAGCCGCCGTCGCAGCGGCCCGCCGAAGGCCGCGTCGTACCCAGCGGTGAACCGCTCGTCGCGCCACGCCCGGCCGGGGAACGCGCCTTTGATGATACTCATATCCCAGATCACCGAGCCAGTAACGGGCACGATCGCGTCGAAGCCGGCGGCGTCGAGGCGCTCGCAGAGTGCTACCGTATCGGCTTCGGTGAGACGGGGGCCGATCCCCCGAGGAGTGGCGGAGTCGGCCGGCACCTTCGTCATCAACGGGACATCGCCACACCGCTGGCGGATCTCGGCGGCGAGGAGTTCCAGAAACCGACCCCCGTCGCCGAACTCGTCGTCCCGGCGATTGTAAAAGGGCGAGCAGAACTGGTGGACGATCCCCATGTTCGCGCCCGCGATGTGAACGATATCGTAGCCCGCGTCGGTGGCCCACTTCGCCGACCGGCCGAAGTCCGCCGCCAGTTCGTACACCTCGTCGGTCGACAGGACGTGGGGGTCGTAGGAGAGCAGTCCCAGTCGATCGGCCAACCGGAGGGGCCACGGCGGCCGGGAGACCGCGAGCTGCTGGCGGTCGGGGTGGTCGCGCCGGGAGCCGCGGTGCCACGTCTCCAGACTCCGGAGACCGCCGTGTTCGAGTTGGATCGCGATGGCTGCGCCGTGGGCGTGGATCGCGTCGGTGAGCCGCGAGAGTTCGTCGACGAAGGCGGGATCGTCGACGTAAGTCATGTTCGGGGCGGCACAGCCGCCGGGGCCCCGGACGATCGTCGCACCCTGACAGACGAGGCCGGCTCCGGCCGCGGCGGCCGGTTCGAGGTCGGCGATCAGCGTGTCGACCGCAGCGGGGCCGTTGCCGGCACACTCCAACAGTGGCGCGCGGTAGAGGCGGTTGCGGAGCGCGCAGCCGCCGATGTCGACGGGGGTTTCCAGCGAGGGGGCCATCCGAGAGGACTGTTGGGCGTCGACGGGCTTGACGGGTTCGGCCGTGTGGGTCGACACGGACAGCCGGGCCGGAGGGCCCCCAGTCGGCGATCCGTTGCGATAGGCTCAACAGTCCGCAGCGGTAGGACTCATGTATACGCTATGGCCAGCCATCAGGACGGAACAGCCACCGGCTGCCACGATAGAGCGGTCAGCAGACGCCGACCAGTACGGGCCGCGGGGAAGCAATGAACCGGCGGCTCGGCCTCGCGGTGGGGCTGGTGGCGCTGCTGGCGGTGAGCGCCGGCTGTCTGGGATACATCACCGGCGGCGGCGAGATCTCCGACGAACGGCTCGACCGCGAGCCGGCCGAACCCTACGACTGGGAGACCGACCGTGACGGTCGACTGACCCTCCATACCGCCGACGAAGTCCAAGCCGTCTACCGGGTAAACGCGAGCCAAGAGCTCCGACTCTACACGCCCGCGGGCCTCGGCCGGGAGGAACCCCTCGAGATCTCGGCGGTGCGGTTCCGGTATGCCGACAACGGGACGGTGATCACCGGCACCGAGATCCGCGAGCACGGCGGCGAGATCGACCAGACGACCGACGAGGTCGACCTGACGGTGCCGGACGCCGAGGGGCAACTCGCCGTCTCGGCCCCGGTAACCCCCCGGCGGCTCACGCTACCGGTCTACGTCGAGGGCTCCTACGAGGTCGTGTTGCCGCCGGACTACCGGATGGACTTCTTCCTGTTTAGCAACGCCGCCCCCCGCGGCGCGGAAACCGAAGTGGTCGACAACCGGGTCCACGTCCGGTGGGACGAGGTGACCAACGGGCCGATTCTCGTCCAGTACTACCTCGAACGGGATCTCTACGTCTTCGGCGGCGCGGTCGTGCTGCTGTCGGTGATCGCGGCCGGCGGGCTCTACTACTACCGCCGGCAGATCGACCGCCTCCACGACGTTCGGGTCCGAATGGGGCTCGACACCGAGGAGGACGACGAGGAACGATGAACGTCGCTATCGTCACCGTCGGCGACGAACTGCTGGCCGGTCGGACGACCGACACCAACGCGACGTGGCTCGCCGAGCGGCTCACCGCCCGCGGCTGTACGGTCGACCGGATCACCACCCTCCCCGACCGGATCGACGCTATCGCCCGCGTCGTCAACGAGTACCACGCCGAATACGACGCAGTGATCGTCACCGGCGGGCTAGGGCCGACCCCCGACGACATGACGATGGCCGGCGTCGCCGCCGCGGTCGGCCGGGAGACGACCCACCACGAGGCGGCCCACGAGTGGCTCACCGAACAGGGTGGCTACGCAGCCGACGAGCTAGCGGCGGGAACCGCTGACCTCCCGGAAGGGGCGCGCATGCTCCCCAACGAGGTCGGCGTGGCTCCCGGAGCCGTCGTCGACTCGATCTACGTGCTGCCCGGCGTGCCAGCCGAGATGAAGGCGATGTTCGAGTCGGTCGACGAGGAGTTTTCCGGGGCGGAGATCCACACCGAGACAGTCGTCACCGACGAGCCCGAAAGCGCGCTCGTCGACCGGCTCGAAGCCGTCCGCGATGAGTTCGACGTCAGCGTCGGCTCGTATCCCGGCGAGTCGGTCCGGGTGACGTTTAGCGGCACCGACCGGGCGGCCGTCGACCGGGCCGCCGAGTGGTTCGCCGACCGCGTCGACACTGGCGAGTAGCGATCCGGCGAGTAACGGTTCGGCGAGAAACGGTCCGGCGAGTGAGCGGCCCTCTATCCCCACGTCCACCGGGCGTCGAGAACGTAGCGGTAGAGCCCGCTGAGCAGGATCGCTACTGCGTTGGCCAGCAGGTACTGAACCCCGAGCCACTGGACGAACACGAACAAGATCCCGAGTTGGATCGGGATCGCGGTCCCCCGGACCAAGTTCGTCTTCAGTAGCCCGACGGTGTACTCGACGAGCCCGGTGTTCTGCATCCGCTCGAAGGTCCAGGCGTTGTTGAGCACATACGAGAGGACGATCGTGATCTCGATGGCGATCGTCGCGCCAATGAGATAGTTTATTCCCGCGATGTCGACGAACAGCCACAGCAGTCCGAGCTGGATGCCCGCGGTGAAGATCCCAACGGCGACGAACCGCCGGAGGCGACGGGCCAGCGGCCCCTCAACGAGCTGGCGGAGGAACGCTCTGAGCACTATTTGTAGCCGAGGGCTTCGAGTCTGGCGTCGAGATCGTCGTCGACGCCAGCGGGCTCGGCCGTGCCGTCCTGTCGGGCGAGCAGCCGGGCGTGTTCGCGGGCGATCGGGGCGAATCGGGCGGCCACACGGTCGGCCTCGGGGGTCGGATTGGCGGCGAGGTCGGTCTGCTCGTTGGGATCCTCGCGGCGGTCATAGAGCTCGTGGTGCCCGTCGTCGACGTAGTGGACGTAGGTCCAATCGCGGTCCCGAACGCTCACCAGCAGTTCGCCGTCATCGAGCGACCGCGGGATCGGCTGGCTGGTCACTGTCTCGCCGCGGACGGTCACCGAGACGACCGGCTCGTCGGCCGGCTCGTTGCCGGTCCGGACCGCTGGCGCGACCGACTCGCCGCACCACTCGTCGGCCGGGTCGACATCCAGCAGGTCGGCGACCGTCGGCGGGATCACGTCAAGGCCGACCTGTCGCTCGACGCGCCGGGAATCCGCACCGGGAACGTCGACGAGCAGCGGCACCCGGATCAACTCGTCGTACAGTTTGGGGTAGTGGGCCAGATGGCCGTGGTCCTGGAACTCCTCGCCGTGGTCACCAGCGACGACGACGGCAGTGTCGTCGGCGTGGTCGGCCGACTCCAGAGTCCCGAGGAGCCGGCCGATGCTGGCGTCGACCTGCCTGACGGCGGCCTGATACAGCATCCGGAGGTCCTGTAAGGTCCGGTCGCCGACCTCACGGCCGAGGCCGGTTCGGGTGTGGGCCCGCAGCATCCGGTGGGTACCGAGACGGCCGGCAGACACCTCGCGGATGTACCGCGGGGCCGGCACGTACGGTGTGTGGGCGTCCATGTAGTGAACCCACAGGAAGAACGGTTCGTCGGCGGTCTCGATAAAGTCGGTGGCCGCCGCCTCGACATCGAGCATCCTGGAGGTATCGAGGAACTGCTGGCCGGTGTCGCCGTCCCGCCAGGCGGCCAGCCGGCGGAACGGCGAGCCGAGCAGTTGGATCCACGCCTCGACGGTGGGGTGGGTGGCGAGATACCGGCTGTAGAGCCCCGAGCCGACGCTGGCGACGAACGGTTCGAAGCTGTCGAACCCCTCGTCGTATCCCCAGTGGGCGGTCAGAAAGCCGTTGGCGGCGTTGAAGCCGCCGGTCGAGATGCCAGCCGCCGAAAGGGTCTCGGCGAGCGTCGGCGCGGCGTCGACGCCGATCGCCCCCGAATCGGCGAAAACGGGCCGGGAGGCCAGCATCGACGGGAACGAAAACGGCGTCCAGTTGCCCGTGGCGAAGGCCCGCTCGAAGACCGTCCCGCGGTCGGCCAGCGACGCCAGCTCAGGGGTGTGGCGCTGGGCGTCGTAGGGACTGATCGCGTCGGCCCGCAGGGAGTCGACGGTGAGCAAGACGACGTTCGAGACCCGAGGTGTCGGCATCCGATCGACCCCGTTATACCGGGACGGCCGGATTCCGGCCAGCCCGCCCGTTCGTCGCCCGCCCGCAGTCGATCCCGAATTCGCGCCGGTATCGCCCGGAGACAAATAAATACATCACAAGCTACAAAACAGATAGTAGTGATATGATTTGATGATTTCGGTTGCGCCATCGTGACGGCATCCGGCAGTAGACGGGCGCTTGCGGCTGTACAGGGACTCAACGGCGAAAATCAGTCGACAGGTGAGCAACCGAAAAGTGAGCGACACGTCGGCGTCAGTCGGCGAGGGCGGGCGAGCCGGCCGTGTCGTCGCCGGCATCCATCGCCAGCGCGTCGTTCTGCAGCGGGGAGAGTGCGTCCCGGCCCATCAGTGCGAGGATGGCGAAGCCGACCTTCGTGATGATATCGAGGTAGACGATCACCATCATCTCGGTGTTCGGCAGCAGGAAGCCGAAGCCGACCGGTGCGAGCAGCCAGACGATCGGGTAGGCCGTCCAGAGGACGACCGTGACGTTCCGGAGCTTGCTGAAGACGATCTCGACGCGGTCGGTCTCGAAGCTCGCCCGCGCCGGGAGTTCCGAGACCAGCAGATAGGCCAACACCAGGTAGGCGGCCGAACCGGCCCCGAACAGCGCCAGCGAGAGCCCGCCGGTAGTGAAGATGGCGGCGACGCCGAAGAGGATCAGCGCCACGTCGACCCCGATCAGCAGCCCGTAGAGCCGCTTGCCGGGCTTGCAGAGCAGCGTCATATAGAGGATCAACAGCGGTGTCGTCAGCAGCCAGTCGACGTACCGCGGGATATAGAAGTTCACCCCGTTGACCGGGATCGTCCCGATCCCCTGTGACGTCAGGGCGTAGGCGACCGCCGCGATGCCGGTGATCGCGGCCAGTATCCCGTAGTACTGGCGGTTTTCGGGCTCGGTGACCGCGAAGTAGAGCGACGGGAGGGTGCCGGCAGTCAGCGCGACCACACCGACCGCCGCCCAGAGTTCCGTCGGCAGTATCATCGTCGGTCACCGAACTCGAAGCCGGTATCGTCGTCGGCGTGCTTGCCGCCGTCGGTCGCCGCCAGCGAGCCGCCGCTCGGCGAACTGTCGACGGTGATCCGGTTGGCCGTGGTCCCGCCGGCGCTGGCGTCGGTCGAGACGTCGAACTCCTCGAGCAGCCGCCGGAGCTGTTCGGCCTGCTCGCCGAGTTCGCTGGCCTCGCGTTCGACCGTCCGGAGGCTTTCGAGCTGGCTTTCGGTGGTGTCGGTGACGTTGTCGGCGGCGTTGGAGGTCTGTTCGCTGATCGAGGCCACCTCGTCGATCATGTCGACGACCGAGCCCGCCGCACGGGCCTGGTCTTCGGTCGTCTGGTTGATCTCGCTCATTGAGCCGTCGATCTCCTCGACGTACTCGATGACGTCGTTGAGCTGTTCGATCGCCCCCTCGACGGTGTCGACGCCCTGACTGATCCGCTCGGAGGTCTCGTCCATTCCTTCGACGGCTTCGCCGGTCTTCTCCTGGACGCGCTGGATCTTCCCGTCGATCTCTGCGGCGGCGTCTTTGGTCTCCTCGGCGAGGCTCTTGACCTCCTCGGCGACGACCGCGAACCCCGCGCCGTCCTCGCCGGCGCGAGCGGCCTCGATCGAAGCGTTGAGCGCCAGCAGGTTGGTCTGTTCGGCGATCTCGCTGATCATATCGGCGATCTCGCCGATCTCGGTCATCTCCTCATCGAGGGTCTCGATGTCCTCCATCGTCTGGTCGGTGGTCTCCTCGACGGCGGCCATCTGGTCGAGGGCGTCGGCGGCGGCGGCCTCGCCCTCGGTGCCGGCGTGGGTGGCGTTCTCGGTCGTCTTGGCGACCGTCTCGACGGTCGCGGCGACCTCCTCGGCGGCCGACGACAGCCCGTCCATCTCGCTGGCGACCTCACGGAGGTTCTCGGTTTGGGTGTGGGCACCGTCGGAGATCTCCTCGACGGCATCCGAGACCCCGCTGCTGGTCCGCTGGAGTTCTTCGGCGCGGCTGTCGACGCCTGAGGCGGCCTCGCCCACGGTGTCGGCGAAGGAGGTGACCTCGCCGACCGTCCCTTCGAGCTCGTCGAGCATCTCGTTGAACGCGATGCCGACCTGCTCCATCGCTTCGCTTTCGGTGTCGGGGTCGACCCGGCGGGTGAGATCGCCGTTGGCGACCTCCCGCATCACGCGTTCGTACTGTTCGGCCTGGCTCTCGATCCGGGTGGCCCGGCGCTCCATCTCGTCGCGGGCCTCCTGGGCGTTCCCCTTGGCCTCCTCGGCGTCCCGGCGGGCCGTCTCGGCCGCCGAGATCTCCTCGCGCAGCGAGCGCCGCATCGCGTCGAACGAGCGGTAGAGCTGGCCGATCTCGTCGCTCCGATTGGTTTCGAGATCGACGTCGAGATCGCCGTCGGCCATCCGGTCGGCCTTCGTTGCGAGGTGCCGCAGCGAGATGACCGTCTGACTGCCGATCGTGACGCCGATCAGCGCGAGGCTGATCACCGACACGAGGATCAATCCGAGGATGTTCGAGCCGAGGACCCCGCTTTCGGCCCCGAGGGTGTTTACCGCCTCGATATGCACGAACAGCCCCGCAGTGACGATGATGCCGACGACCCCGAGGAACGACAGCGTCAGCTTCGCCGCGTAGCTGTCACGGATCGGGTTCGGTGATGCCTCCGTACTCATAGTATGCTGACCAGTTGGAATTCCAGACTGATAAAACCACGACACCCGGTTATCACTCCTAAGAGCCGCTTTCGTGCCGGTTAGCGTCCGGCGAGGAGACGGAAATTAGAGTCCGGTAGGATGGGGGTGATAGCTCGTCGACAGGCCCCAGTCGTCGGCCAGTGCTTGGAGGCTCTTCACGCCGACCGTTTCGGTGGCGTAGTGGCCCGCCAACAGGACGTTGATCCCGGCCTCGCGGGCCTGATGGTAGACCTGCTGTTTGCCCTCGCCGGTGATCAGGAGGTCCGCGCCGGCGTCGACCGCCTCGTCGAGCCAGTCGGTGCCACTGCCGGTGACGATCGCAACCCGGTCGACCGTCTCGGGGCCGAAGGCGAGCCGCTGGACGTCCTCGACCCCTTCCAGTTCGGCTTCGAGTCGGCTGGCGACCTCGTCGACCCCGGTCGGTTCGGCGAGCCGCCCCTGCTGGCCGATCGTGACCGGGCCCATCGAGCCGAAGGGGACCCGCCGGTCGAGGGCCAGCAAGTCGGCGATCCCGGCGGCGTTGCCCAGTTCTTGGTGGCCGTCCAGCGGGAGGTGGGAGACGTACAGCGCGATGTCGTTGTCGATCAGCGGGGCGATCCGGCCGTACTGCCGGCCGGTGACGCGTTCGATGCCGCCCCACGACAGGCCGTGGTGGCAGACCAGCACGTCCGCGTCCGCCTCGGCAGCACTCTCGATGGTCGCCTCGGCGGCGTCGACCGCGAAGGCGGCGTGGGAGAGGTCAGCCTCCGGCGAGCCGACCTGCAGCCCGTTGGCACTGGCGTCGACGTCGGCGTAGGCGTCGGTGTCGAGTTCGTCATCCAGCCGGTCGGTAAACGTCGCAAGCTCCATACCGACAGCTACGCGGCCGGCGGCTTGTAAGGTACGGATCCGAAAAGAGCCCTCAGTCCAGCGAGACGGCGTTGACCTGGCCGGTCTGGCCCGGTCGGGAGGTCACGCGGGCTCGGCCCGCGCTGGTCTCGATGATCGCGCCCTTCGTGATGATGTTTCGGCGGGCGTAATTGACGTTCGAGGGGTTTTCGACGACGTTCTCGATCTCGACTTCGCTGGTCTCGCCGCCGTCGGCGAGCTGGGCGACGTTGGTCGACAGCGCCCGGAGCTTCTCGTCGTTGCCACGGGCGTCGATGGTCTGGAGTCGCGGCTCGCCGACAGTGGTTTCGGCGGGCTCACGGCCCAGCTGGTAGCGTTTCTTCTTGCTGAAGTGCTTGAGTCGACCGCCGGTCCGCTTCCGCGTCGAGCGTCCCTGATCTTTCATACTCCGATTGCAGCACCAGCAGCTACTTGAATCGCTCGAAACGACGCGCGGTCGATCGGTCGGTCCCGCCGATGTCGAACGGAGTAGCCCGTGACTACTCGACGCCGTCTTCCAGTAGTCGACGGCTACGCGTCGTGTTCGAGCCGCCAGCCGACGAACGGCGTTTCGGTCTCGACAGCGAGCGCCGCAAGCAGCCGCCCGACCAGCAGGTAGCCGCCCGCAAGTGCGGCGACGCCGACGACCGTCTCGGGGTCGTGGCTGGCCGCGAGGGCGTCGTGACAGTCGTCGTCGACCGTCTCCCGGACGACCGCCTGTGCGTACCGAATCAGCGTTCGATCGCGCCGGTCGAACCCGTCGAGGTCGCCGTCAGCGATGGCCAGAATGTCGCTGTCGGCGATCCCGACATCGCGGGCGATGGCGACGTGCTGATGGAACTCGTAGGCCGACTCGATCTCCGCGGTAACCGCCAGTATCACCAGCTCCCGCTGCTCGGGAGCGAGCCCGGAGTCGCGCCACAGTGCGCCGAGGAACGTCCGGAGCCCATACAAGGCCGCCGGGTTGTTGCCGATCGCGCGGTAGATGTTGAGCGGTTTACCCTGAAGCGCAGAGACCAGCAGGTCTTGGTGTTCGGCGGGGAGTGCACTCTCGTCGACGTACGGAACGCGAGCCATACACCGCCCACGACGAGCAACATGATATGTCGTCTGGTATCACGCCTCGACTTCGTCGACCACGGCTACCGCCCGAACCGGCGCGGCGTCGCCGTCGCGGACCGCCAGCGGGTGGGCCTGCAGTTCGAACCGCGACGGGAGCCGACCCAATCCCCGGAGGTTCTCGACCAGTAGGCGGTTACTACTAAACAGGGCGTGGTGGACCGGGTAGCCGGTGGGTTCATCCGGCCCAGCAGCGTCGGTCGGTGTCGGGTCGGCGTTGAGCGCGTCGATACCGAGGCTGAGCCCGCGATCGGCCAGCCAGTCGGTGGCCTCGCGGCTGAGGTACGGATGGTCGAAATACCGATCGGTCCCCCAGTGGTCGTCCCAGCCGGTCCGGACCACGAGCAGGTCGACCGCCTCGTCGAGGTCGCCGTCGAGCGTTGCAGTGAGCGTCCCGACGTCGATCTCGGCCCGCGGCTCCAGCGGTCGACAGTCGGCCAGCCGAGCGGTAAACCGGAAGCGCTCGACCGGTAGCTCGTCGATTGTCGTCCCGTCGGCGAGCATGTGGGCCGGGGCATCGACGTGGGTGCCGGCGTGGGAATCGATCTCGATCGCGGTGGCTCGGAACCCGTCGGCTTCGACAGTGGCAGTCGACTCGACCCGAACCGGCGGGGTGCCCGGATAGACGCTCATCCCCGACTCGATCGGATGTGAAAGGTCGTAGCTGGCCATGGGTCGACTCCCCGGGCCGGGGGCAAGGAGGTTACCCTGTGGCTACGCGGTGGTAGTCGGCGGCTACTCGGCGTGATCCAGAAACGCCAGCGCACCCCGCGTGTTGAGTTTGGCCTCCTCGCGGCCCTTCTCGTCGCCCCAGATCTCGGTGAACTCGGTGTGGGTGGCGAAATGCTGGATCACGGCCGCGTCCTCGCCCAGTTCGTCGCGGCGCTGACGGACCGCCTCGACCCACTCGACCAGCGACCGCTTGTAACCGTCGAGCAGCCGCTCGTCGTACGATCGGGGCCCGAAGTGGGCGAAACAGAGCAGTTCAGGGTCCAACGACTGGAGCATCGAAACGTCGTCGAGACACTGGTGGACGTCGAACTGCGGCGGCGGCGAGGTGACCCGGATCTCGTCGCGGTCGGGGACGTAGAGGCCGGCGGCGTCGGCGGTGAAGACCACCCCAGTGTCGGTTTCGAGGACGTGCTGGTGGGGCGCGTGGCCGGGGGCCTCGTGGGCCGTGAGGTGCAGGCTCCCGAGGTCGACACTGTCGCCGTCGGCCAATCCGCGAATCCGGTCCTCGGGAATCGGTTTCGGCTCGGTGTAGTAGTCCCACATCTCGCCGACGGCTGCCTTGGTGCCTTCGACCAGTCGCTCGGGATCGACGAGGTGGCGGACCGCCCGCTCGTGAGTCAGCACCTCGGCCTCGGGGAACCGGTCGACGAGGAAGCCCGCGCCGCCGGCGTGGTCGAGGTGGGCGTGGGTCGGGATGATATACTCTAGGTCGACCCCGAGTTCGTCGAGGGCGTCGGTGATGTGCTGGCGGTTCGTACCGAGGCCGGTGTCGACGAGGGCCGGCCGGTCGGCGTCGATGATATACACCGAGCCGTACGCCGCGACGTCGTACATGCCGGTGTCGACGTAGTAGATGAGTCGGTCGTCGATCTGGATGCAGTCGCCGGGTGCCATAGCTACGGGGCCGCCCGGCAGGGAGTTAACCGTTCGGTACTCCGTCTGGCGGTCGGTATCGAGCGCCTACTCGACGTACACCGCCCCGCGCATCCCGAGTGTTTCGTGGGGGGTACAGCGATACCGGTAGATCCCCGACTCGTCGAACGTGTGGCTGTAGGTGTGACCCGCGGTGTGGACGAGATCGCTTTCGAGGGGGCCGTCGCCTGGCGAGACGACGTCGTGGCCGCCGCCGCGGCCGTTCCACTCCCAGACGACGGTCGTCCCCGGGGAGATGGCGACTGCCGCCGGATCGTAACTGTACTGCTCGTAGCCCACGGTGACGGTCACCGCCTCGCGATCGGTCCAGTCGACGGTCTCGGTGTAGTTTCTGACGCCGTCGAACCAGTTGCCGTAGTCGGGTTCCGAGTCGAGATACGTCCGGTCGGCCGCCCGGTCGTCGGCGGCGTTCCCGGCCGAACAGCCCGCAAGCGCCGCGACCGCCACCGTCCCCAGTGTGCCGATGACACGCCGTCGCCCGTGTGTGCCGTTCATCATCACACGGTAGACAGCGGACGAAAAAACACCTACAGGGCGTTCTCAAAAATCGGTAACGCCCTACGCGAAGGCGATCTCCTCGCGGGTCGTCGACTCCCCGTAGAGGAACTCCGTGTGGTCGACCGCGTACTCGCGGTGATCTTCCTCGATGTAGCCCAGCGCGTCCTCGACGAGCACCGGCTTGAAATCCCGGAGCCCGGCGCTGCCGGCGGTGTGGAACACACAGACGTTCGCGAGGGTGCCACAGAACAGCAGGGTCTTGATGCCGTGGGCGTCGAGCCACCCCTCCAGTTCGGTCCGGTGGAAGGCGTCGTAGGTGTGTTTGACGACGGTATGGTCGGCGTCGGCCGCGGGGAGTTCCGCGACGATCTCGGCCTCCCAGCTCCCTTCGAGGACGTGTTCGCCCCAGCGGTCGAACTCGTCGTAGTAGTGGGCATCCTCGAACTGGTCGGGCGGATGGACGTCCCGGGTGTAGACGACCGGCGCGCCGGCGTCGTGGGCCCGGTCGACCAGTTCGGCGACCGGTTCGATGGCGGCCTCGCTGCCGGGGGCATACAGCGAGCCCTCGGGGTGACAGAAGCCGTTCTGCATGTCGACGACGACGAGTGCGGTCGTGGCCGGATCGTGGTGCATGCCTGGTATTATCGTCTCGATTACATAAACTCTTCCGGTGGGGTGGAGGAGCGTTCGCATACCCGACAAATACCGAATGACATATACTATCCACGTCTGTGTTCGGAACATGGACACACGCACCTACCGGGACCGCGTTGAGCAGACGGTGCTCGACGAGGGGTACGAACCGTTCGATGCCGGGCCGGTCGCCGACTTCGAACCGGTCTGGCACGACCGCACGGAGGACCCGACGATCGGTGTCACCGACGTCTTCGTCACCGTCGCCGACGCCGACACGGTCGACGCGTCGGTCGTCGCCGACACCGCCGAATCCTTCCGCGAGTTGCTGACCGACTGCTCGCCGGCCGACCCCGGCTCGATGCAGAACCTCTTCGGCTACGTCGTCTTCCCCGTCGCCGACCCCGACCCCTCGCTGGTCGAGTTCGCCACCGAGGAGTACACCGTCGCCGACAGGCGGACGAGCGTCTTCCCGCTGGTGTACGATCTCGACGCCGAAACGCTTCACCGACACGACGTCCCGCGGCTCAAGGGCCGCGGCTTCTACGAGAAACAGCGACGCGACGCCGATACCCTGTTCGACGTCTGATACAGCTATTTGTCTCTCCCCGCCGTCGGTCCCCGTATGTCCGAACAGCTCGATGCGTCCGTTCTCCCCGACTCCGTCGACGCCGAGTCCGTCGTCGTCGACACCAACGGCGTCCAACTGCACACGGTCCAAGCCGGCCCCGAGTCGGGGCCGCTGGTCGTCCTCCTGCATGGGTTTCCCGAATGCTGGTACGGCTGGCACCGCCAGCTCGGCCCGCTGGCGAACGCCGGCTATCGGGTGGTCGCCGTCGACCAGCGCGGCTACAATCTGAGCGAGAAACCCAGCGGCGTGGCGAGCTACCACCTCCGGGAGTTGGCCGCCGACATCGTCGGCCTGATCGACGCGATGGACCGGGAGACCGCGGCGGTTGCGGGTCACGACTGGGGGGCGGCGGTGGCGTGGTGGCTCGGCCTCGAATACCCCGACCGGCTCTCGCGGCTCGCGGTCGTCAACGTTCCCCATCCGACCGTCTTCGAGGACACCCTCCGGACCGACTGGAGCCAGCGGCTCAAAAGCGCCTATTTCCTCTGGTTCCAGCTTCCCGTCGTCCCGGAGCTGGCGACCGAACTGGGCGACTGGTGGCTCGGGCGGCGCGCCCTGGAGTCGACCAGCCGGCCCGGCGCGTTCTCCGCGACCGATCTGGACCGCTACCGGCGGGCATGGAGCGAACCGGGGGCGATGACCGGCATGCTCAACTGGTACCGGGCGGCCGCGCGCTACCGACCCCAGCCGGTCCGAAGGCGGGTGTCGACGCCGACACTCGTGCTGTGGGGCGCACAGGACCAGTTTTTGAACGCGGCGATGGCCCGCGAAAGCCTCCAGTACTGCGATGACGGCGAACTGGAGTTGGTCGACGAGGCCACCCATTGGCTCCTCCATGAGGAGCCGGGGCTGGTCGTCGAGGCGCTCTTGGAGTTCCTCCCCGAGCCGCCACGGCCGCAGACGGAGGCCTGATCGGGCCTGCTTTAGTGTCTCGGCCACCTACTGCGGGTATGTTGCTCGTTCGCGGTCACGGCGGCGGGACGGCGCTGACGGGGTCGGTCTTCGAGCCGGGCGAAGAGCCGCCGACGTACAAGGGTGCGCCCGACGAGGACGCGCCGTACGTCTGGGTCTGTGACGCCTTCTACGAGGTCGAAAGCGGCGGCTCGGCGGTCGAGATCGACGGCGAAGAGATCCGGATCGCCTTCGAGTCGCCGATGCCCCGTGGGTTCGAGACCCGCGAGCAGGCCATCGAGGCGGCCGAAGACCACGTCCGCACCCAGTTCGCCAGAGTCGGCGTCGACCCCGCGAGCGTCGAGATCGAGGTGGTACCGGCCAAGCCGGCGAACTCCTGAGAAGTATTTATCCCGGAGGAAACCGTGTTTATATACATGTCCCTGGCAGACGTTATCGAACGTGTCGAAGGAAACGAGAAGACGCTCGTGGTGTTCAACCCGCCGGCCGGGAGCACGCTCGTTTCCGACCTCGGGGACTATTTCGCAACACAGAACGTCACGGTGACTGGTCGGCAGACCGCCTCCGGGGAGCCCGAGGGCGTGGTCGTCCTCCGGCTCGATGACGAGGTGCTGGCGGCGGTGCCGACCGAACAGCTCGAAGAGCTGATCGACGGGGGTGCGCTCCGCCACCCCGGCGTGGGGATCGACGATACGCCCTATCACGAGATCCTCACCCACCTCAAGGAGACGACGTTTACCTCCTATAGCAAGGCCCGAATGATCGAGATCTCCCACGAGATCGAAGACCGGGCCCTCCGGGTCGACGCCGGCCGGCTCTACACCGGCTTCCAGTACGCCTCGAAGCTCGACGATCAACACGATCGCTACCGCCGACTGGGGACGACCGGCGTCGACATCCACACCTTCACCGCCCCCGACGGGACGCCGATCGAGATCGACGGCATCACCCACCACTCGGTCGACAACACCGAGATCGAGCGGTCGTGGTTCGTCGTCTTCGACGGCGGCGGCGACAACGTCTACAAGACCGCGCTGTTGGCGACCGAACGGGCCCCCAACCAGTTTTACGGCTTCTGGAGCGACGATCCGGGGATCGTCGACCGGATCGGCACGTATCTCGAAGACGCCTATCTCAAGGCCCGGCCCTGATCACGGAGCCTCGCCGGGCCACCGGACGTCGTCGTAGGTCTCAAGGAACTCGCTGTCGAGCAGGCGCTCGAACTTCCGGCGGAGCGAGGTCTTCTCGCCGGCGCTGATCCGGGCGAGGTCGTCAGCCTTGGCGATCGCCCGCGGCGGCCCGCGTTCGGCGGCGACCTCCGAGAGCACCTGTCTGGTGAGCTGTCGGCGCGTCTCGGCGTCCTCGGTCACCGCGTGGGGCGCTTCGAGCTTGTAACAGATGTCGTAGCGCGGATCGTAGACGATACAGAAGGTGACCTCGTAGGCGTCGGGGTCGAGCCGACGGTCGACGCCCAGCGCGTCGCCGGCGGCGGCCATCGTCCCGTCGGGGCCGCCACGGGAGACGAACCACGAGGTGAAGGTGAGTTCGTCGGTCCGGCGGTCGGTGCCCGGTCCCTCGGTGGGGCCGTCCTCGTCCGTCGGGAGGTGGTGGGCTTCGAGCAGCCGGGTGAAGAAGGCGGTGTCGTCGGGCCACGGGGCCTCGAAGCCGGTGTCCTTGCCCGCGATGGCATCGGTAATCACCCGCGCGGAGGGGTTTTTGACGAAGCCGGCGATCGGCACCCCACGGTCGACGAAGGTCTCGACGAGCCGGACGTAGTTTTCGAGGACGCGCTTGGGGCGGGCCTCGTAGGTCAGCGCTTCGAGTTCGGGGGTCCGGTCGCGCCACGTCAGGATCTCCTTGGGATACAGCGGCCCGTCGAGCAACAGGAGGTCCTCGACCCGGTCGGCGTGATCCAGGGCGTGGTGGCTCTCGGCGAAGTACAGCGACAGCGCGTGGACGACCGCCTCGGCATAGCGGTTGACCCGCGGGGCCCTGATCAGCCGGTAGCGGCTGTGGCCCGCGTCGTAGGCGACCCATCCGTGTTCGGTAACCTGTTTCGGGTCGTTGGTGTGGGCGGTGGCGACGATGGTGCGGGCCCGGTGGGTCTCGACGTCGGAGGGGTCGACGCCCATCGCGGCGTGGGCGAGGTCGAGCACGAGTCCGTTTTTGAACGCGGTGGGGTTGATCGTCCCCGAGTCGACGCCGTGGACGGTGGGAAACGGGCGGTCGGCCAACGCGACGGTGTCGATGTCGACACACTGCAGGCGACGTTCGCCAAGCGGCTCGATCACCCGCCGGCCGTCGTCGAGCAAGGGGTCGAGCCACTCGGCCCACACCGTCTCGGCGAACCGCTCGTGGTCGCTGTCGTCGGCCGTCTCGGCGACCGACCCCGCGAGGCGGGCGATGGCGTCGACGTGGATCGGATCGAGCGTCACACGTAGGGGCGGGTGGGCCACTGGCAAAAAGTGAGTGGTCGACTCACACGGCTCTCCGGCGGTCGGTGGCCGCCGTGGCCCCGGCGGCGATGTCGCTACCCTCAAACCACTGGAATCCAAACGGTCGGGTATGTCGATACGGGGGGTCGCCTTCGACCTCGATTACACACTCGCGGTGACGACGAGGGATCGGGACACGATCCTCCAAGCGGCCGTCGACGCGGTCGACGGCCCGCAGATATCCCGTGAGGAGTACCTCCGCGCCCACCGCCAACACCTCACCAGAGAGAGCCGCGAGCCCGTGTTCGCCGACATTCTCGACGGGACCGCCAGCGACGTCGACCCCAAGTCGATGGCGACCGCGTACCGCGAGGGGATCACCGACTCGCTGGAACCGCTGGACGGCATCGAGGCGTTGGTCACCGACCTCCGGTCGCGCTACCGGGTCGGCCTCCTGACAAACGGGTCGGTCCTCGCCCAGCGCTCGAAGATCGAGCACCTCGGTTGGGAGGAGTTGTTCGACACCACGCTGGTCACCGGCGAACTCCCGGCGGGGAAACCCGACGCCGCCGCCTTCGAGGCGCTGCTCGACGGGCTCGGCACGACCGCCGAGGAGACCGTCTACATCGGCGACACCCCGCTGGACGACATCGAGGGTGCGACCGCCTCGGGACTGTACGCGATTCAGGTGCTGTTCGACGGGAGCCCCGACCGGGATCCGCGGGCCGACGCCTACATCGAGCGGGACCGACTCACCCAAGACCTCCCCGGTCTGCTCGATTCGCTGGCGTGAGACGAGTCAGTCGGCCGCCGGCTCGGTGGCTGCGACGACCGCCTCGAAGATCGGAATAACACGTTTTGCCGCCGCGCCGTCCTCGACGAACACCAGCGTTCGCGGCGGGTCGACCGCCTTCGGGCGGACCCGAAGCTCGGCGTCGGCTGCCGTCTTGGCGGCCGCGTCGGGGCCGGCGACGAACTCGACGCGGGCGCGCTCGGGCTGGACGAACACCTCGGCGAGGGTCGTCCGGTCGGCCCCCTCGTCGACTGACGTGCCGCCGCGGTCGCCGACCGTGATGGCCGCGGGGTCGGCGACGTGGACGATCCGGTAGGCGAGTACGCCGTCGGCTGTCGGTTCGACGTCGGGGTCGGCGTCGACGACGGCGACCTGCGCGAGTCGACGGCGATCGCCGGTGAGCTCGGAGGCGACCAGTTGGGCGATGCGCGTCCCGTCGCGGAGTCGGTCCTGAACCATGGCGGGGACAACTCCCCGACCGACCTAATCCCCTTCGAGTTCCGCCCGGACCGTGTCGGCGACGCCCGCACAGTCGAGGCCGTGGCGTCTGGCGACCACCACTGCCGCGGCCTCCAGCCGGATGCCGAGGCGGCGCTGGGTCTCGTTGGTCGCGGCGACGGCCTCCTGTTTGTCGAGGCCGCCCTCGACCATCAACTCGAGCAACTGCTCGAAGGCCGACTGCTCGCGGAGAATGTCGGTATCCGGCGTGAACCCCTCCGGGACCGTGACGTCGTCGACGTCGAAGGTAGGCCGGAGGTCGCCGTCGTCGGTGTCGAGCAGGCCGCGGCCGACCGCGACGTCGACCAGTCGTTTGGCCTGATCCGGCGAGAACCACTCCCGATCCAGCGAGAGGGCGACGACGAACTCGCCTTCGCCCAGCGAGTCGGTGCCCTGCTGGCGGAACGGGACGGCAACGGCGACCTGCAGGCTCATACGGACAGGCGGGTCGACAGGGAACTAAAACTTCCGACGCGAGCCGATCAGCGTTCCTCGCTGAGCTGTTTGAGATCCGAGGTGACTTTGAACACCTTAGCGGTCTGCTGTTCGTTGGCGGTCGCCACCTCGTCGATCTCCTCGTTGATCTCGTTGATACGCTCGGTCGCGTCGTCGATCATCGTCGCGATCTCCTCGGCGGTGCGGGCCTGATCGTCGGTCGCCTCGGCGACTTCGGTGATACCGGTGGCGGCCTCCTCGACGACGTCGACGATCTCGTCGAGCTCCGTCATGGCGTCGTCGACCCGGTCGATCCCCGTCTCGATGTGGTCGGTCGTCCGCTCGACGGTCTCGACGGTCCGCTCGATCTCCGTCTGGATCTCGGCGATCATCGACTCGATCCGGTCGGCCTGCCCCTGTGACTCCTCGGCGAGATCCTTGACTTCGTCGGCGACGACCGCGAACCCGGCGCCCTCCTCGCCGGCCCTCGCCGCCTCGATCGAAGCGTTCAACGCGAGGATGTTCGTCTGGTCGGCGATGTCGTTGATGACGTCGACGACCGCGTCGATCTCCTCGGTCCGGTCTTGGAGCCCGGCGACCGTCGAGCCGATATCCTCGGCGGCGGCGTCGATCTCCTCCATCACGTCGATCACCGCCGCGGCCGACTGTTGGCCGTCTTCGGCGGTGTCGACGGCGCGCTCGCTGGTCCGTTCGACGTGGTCGGCCGTCGAGGCGATCTCCTCGATGGTCGCCGAGAGGTTCGACATCTCCGCCCGTATTTCGTCGATGTTGCCCGCCTCGGTGTCGGTGAGATCGCTGATACGCTGGGAACTCCGCGAGACCTCGGTGGCGAACTGCTGGAGGTCCTGGGCGGCCTCGTTGGTCTCTTCGGCGATCTCCCGCCGGCGGTCGATCTCGGCTTCGAGATCCGCTTCGCGGCTCTCGATGTAGGTGTCCATCGCCACCTGCATGTCGAGGGTCATCAGTTTGAGCACCGACAGCGTCTCGTCGAGGCCCGTCTCGAACTCCTCGGTGACCGTCTCGACCGTCTCCTCGTCGACGCCGGCGTCGGCGAGCGTCTCGGCGATCCGGTCGCCCGTGCGGTCGGCCATCGTCTCGAACAGCAGCTCGAAGTAGACCCCGTACTGACCGATGTACTGGGCCGACGGCATCTCCAAGAGGTCGTGGAGCTTACCGATGCGGGCGCGGTTGGTGAAGTACGCCTCGCCGTACTCGCCGTCGGTGAGCGTTCGCCAGTAGGCCCGCTGGGTCTCCTTGAGCTGGTCGAGGCCTTTCGGCGACCGGCCGATGACCTCGCTTGTCCGGTCGTACTGGGTGAGGTTCGCGTAGAACGCCTCGGCGATCTCGTCGTCCCGCGCGGCGAACGTCTCTTCGAGCCGCACTAACCGCTCGACGTCGGCCTCGTCGAAGCCGACGAACTCCTTTCGCCACCGGATCTCCTCGTCGTCGAGGCCGACCGCCTCGACGAGCGCCGACTCGTCTACCTCGTCGTTCAGTCCCCCCTGCCCAAACACGTTCGCGTTCGAATTCATACCATCGTCTTTTCGCTCCTGCGCTATCGTCCAGCGATCCGACGGCCGCCCCCACTCCCTGTCGGTCGACGCGCGTCGAGCGCCGTTTGGGCGCTTACTGGAACGCTAGTCGTCGGCCTGCTGCTGGTAGTACTCGCCGTACCCCTGGTCTTGATCGTCGCCGGCGATGTGGGCGTCGAGCCAGTCGCGGGCGAACTGCAACACGTCCATGGTGATGTACTCGCCGTTCTCGTGTTGCTCCCGGAGTTCGCTTACCTTCGTCGCGAAGTTCTCGTGCATCTCCTGGTGGTCGCGGAAACACTCCGAGCAGTCCTGGGCGTAGCCACAGCCCTGCATGAACTCCTCCTCGTCGCCGAAGTGGTACTCGGTGTACCGTTCGAGTTCTCGGAGCGTGTCCCCCACCTCCTCTTGGGCACGGCCCTCCTCCATCGCCTGATGGAGGTCGTTGAGCAGTTCGAACAGCCGCTGGTGCTGTTCGTCGAAGCGATCGATATTCGTGCTGTACCGGTCGTCGTCCCACTGAATGAGTGTCACGGTACTACACCCTAGTCGGACGGTCACGACAGTTGATGTAAGTTCTTGCTCGGATTCCCAGTTTCTTGGAACCCGTCGCCGGCTGGCAGATCGTTGCGGGTGCGTCGATCACCGATCCCGGAGCGCCGCGAGGTCGGCGTGGGTGTCGACGTCGCGAAACGCCGTCGGCTCAACGTGGGCCTCGACGACCCGCTCGGGGACGACATCCGGGTCGACGTGGTCGAGAAACGCCCCGAGACCCGATCGGCCGCCCGCCTCGACTTCCCGGCAGGCCGCCGTCGCCGCCCGGACGTGGACGACCATCGGAAACGGCCGGCGTTCGCCCTCCAAACGGGCGACAGCACCGGTCCGGTGGCGGGCCCGCGCGAAGAGGAAGTCGACGAACGCCGCGGGAACCGCAGGCATATCGCAGGGGACGACCGCCGCGTAGGTTGCGGTCGTCTCCGACAGCGCGGTCCGCAGGCCGACGACCGGTCCGCGGTCGGAGACCGGGTCGACCGCAAAGCGGACCGCGAGATCACCCAGCGCCTCGGTGAGCTCCGCTCGCTGGTCGCGCCGGCAGTTGACGATCACCTCGTCGACGGCGGGGGTGACCGACTGCACCGCGTGCCACACCAACGGCTGGCCGTTCAGTGGCGCGAGCGCCTTTTCGACCGTCGGAAACCGCTCGGAGCGCCCTCCAGCGAGGACAACCCCCGCCCGCCCGGTGTCGGCACGCGGACGAGCCGACTCCTCACCCATGTTCGGAGGTCTGTGTCGACCGAATATACACTGATTTTGGTACCAGTACGATATACGTCACGTGTTTCGTTTTATACTGTGTGTTCTCACCACTAAAACGCTGTTCGTTGACAAGCGCGTCGTCTTCTCGACGCAAGTGGACGAACGTACGAAATACGGTCGACTACAAGGACCTAATACGCGTTGATCGGCAGATTCTACCGACAATATCCCGACGAACGGTCGAGTAATGTACGTCGTTCGGAACCGAGTAGTCGTCGGTCGGGACCGCGGCGCGGTGTCCCGGGCTTCGACGGTCTTAAGCGACCATAGTACCAAGCTATGTGGGATGAGTGACCCGGCCCTCGATGTGGTCGAATTCGTTCTGACGGCCCAGCTGTATACCGACGACCGGTCGTTGGACGAGAACGATCTGCCGCCCCGGTTTAGACAGGTCTTTTGGACCGAGCGCTCGGCCGACGAGACCGACCACACGACAGGAGAGCCACAACCCCCCGGTAGTATCGAACGCCCGTTGCGGGCGACCGACTCCACGGCCCGGACGGCGACGGGCGTCGACCGGCCGTGGGAGGCGGTCTCGGAGCTGCTGTTTACACAGCGCGAGGAGTTCTCCGGCGAGATTTCGCTAACACAGCCGGAGATGGCCATCGAGTGGTATCTCGACCGCGCCGACGACGAGCGACTCCGCACCAATCCGACGATCGCCGCCGCGGTCGAAAACGAGCCCGAAGTCTCGGTGACCCACGAGGAGGCCCGACAGAACAACCGGCCGATTCAGGCCGACCGCGTCTGGATCGACGCGCTGCTCTCCCAATATTTCGACGAGGACGACGACGCCGAGATGCTGGATCTCGTGCAGGTCAGAGCGCCAGAAGAGATCGAGATGCAGCTCGACGATCTGGTGTTGACGGCCGATCAAGAGGGTGAGATCCAGAAGATCGTCAAAGCGATCGAACACAGGGATTATTTGGCCTCCATCGGCCTCCGCGAGATCGGCAAACTACTCTTTGTCGGTCCGCCCGGAACCGGCAAGACGACGATCTCGCGGGCACTGGCCCACGAACTCGGGTTGCCGTTCGTCGAGGTCAAGCTCTCAATGATCACCAGCCAGTATCTCGGTGAGACCGCCAAAAACGTCGAGAAGACCTTCGAAGTCGCCAAGCGCCTCTCGCCGTGTATCCTCTTTATCGACGAGTTCGACTCGGTCGCCAAAACCCGGCGCTCGGACGAACACGCCGCGCTCAAGCGGGCAGTCAACACCCTGCTGAAGTCGATCGACGACATCTCGCTGATCCGCGACGAGGTGCTGTTGATCGGCGCGACCAACCACCCCGACCAGCTGGATGCCGCCGCATGGAGACGGTTCGACGAGATCGTCAACTTCCCCAAACCCGACCGGGGGATGCGGGCGGACATCCTCGAAGTCATCACCCAGCAGATGGAGATCGACGACTTCGATCCCGAGGCGGTCGCCAACGAGACCGAGGGCCTGACCGGCAGCGACCTCCGGATGGTGCTTCGAGAGGCAGTCCTCGAAGCCTTGACCGAAGAGCGGATGGAGCTCACACAGGCCGACCTCCTCGATGCAGTCGCCGACTTCGAAGAGCGTGACAACCTCAAGAATATGGATATGATCGACGGCGACGGCGCGGCCCTCACCGGGAGCGGCAGCGGTCACGATCACGATCATGATCACGACCACGATCACGACGAACCAGCCGCAGGCACCAACGGCGACGAGCAGGCCGTCGACGCCAAGCCGCAGGATCAGGCCCACTGAGATGAGGCGGCGTTGAGATGCTGGTCACGCTGCTCGGAACAGGGGATACGACGGGGACACCGACGGTCGGCTGTGACTGCGACACCTGTCAGGCGGCCCGCGAGCAGGGGATCGATCGCTCCCGGTTTTCGGTCCACGTCGAGAACGAACACACCGGCGAGTCGATCCTCGTCGATCTCAGCCCGGACTTTCGCCACCAGTTTCTCGACCACGACGTCGACCTCCCGGATGCGGCGGTCATCACTCATATCCACTTCGATCACATCGACGGATTAGGCAACGCCTACCGGGTGTTCGACGACCTCCCTGTCTACGCGGCAGACGAGGTCGACCCCCAGACCGGCGAGTCGGTCGCCGACACGGTCCGGGAGAAGTACGACTACCTCGACACCGTGACCGTCCACGACGTCGCTCCCTTCGAGCCGGTCTGCGTCTGTGGACTGGAACTGACGCTCGTCCCGGTCGACCACCCGCCGTTGGTCTGTTACGGGCTGGTGATCGAGGACCCCGAGACGGGCGCAAAACTCTCGCTGTCGGGCGATACGAGCTACGACGTACCTGACGCCTCCCGCGAGCGGCTTTCCGATCCCGACCTGTTTCTCGCCGACGGGATCGTCCCCGCCTCGCTGTGTGCCTCCCACCCGATCGGCGGGGCCAACCACGACGCCGACGGCGTCCCGCGGACCTTCGGCTCCAAGCACATGACCCGCGAGGGCGCGCTGGCGCTGGCGGCCGATCTCGATGCCGACACCACGCGGCTCGTCCATACGGCCCACTACTACCCGGTCGAGGAGGCCTTCGAGGAGCCGCTGGCAGTCGACGGCGAGCAGTATCGCCTCGACGGCAACGGCGTCAGCCGGGTCGACACACGGCGCGATACGGTCGGTAGTCGGTGACTACTTACGAGGGTTCGAGCAGTTCGATGAGGTTTCCTTCCGGATCACGGACGAACAGGATCCGGGTGCCGGTCGCGGTCGTCTGCGGCGGACTCACCGTCTCGACGTCCGCCGGCAACGACTCGTAGACGGCGTCGATGTCGTCGGTTTCGAGACCGATGTGTGTCGCGCCCGCGTCGTTGAGCTGCGGGGTCGACTGGCCCTCGCCAGCCGGCTCGTAGGCGACGAGTTCGATCCGGACGCCACCGCCGTCGAGGTGGACGAACCGCGCGCTCGCGCCGTCGATACCGACCCCGGTTGCGAAGGCCGCGCCGTCGACGTCGAACTCGGCGACGACCGGGAGACCGAGAACGTCGCGGTAGAAATCGACTGTACGGTCGAGATCGTCGACGGTCACGCCGACGTGGTGACCCTGTAGTTCGGGCATGCCAGCCGGTTTCGGGCGGCCGACCCAAAGCGCTTCGACTCGCCCGACGGACCGATGGTATAACTACCGGCCGCCTAACAAACCGGATCCGAATCCGACGACGGCGTATGTTTCGACGACTGGGCCTGTGGGATGCCAAGAGCGGTTCGACGACGGTTCGATCCGAATCGACGGGTGACTGCGCCGCCGACATGGTGGGAGTCTAACAGTGCGGCAGTCGACCAACCAGAATCGCTTTGGGGCTCGTTCGATACCATCCGGTATGCAAACTGTCGTCCTCGCAGCCGGCGAAGGGACGCGGATGCGTCCGTTGACCGCTGCCCAGCCGAAACCGATGCTCCCGGTGGCGGGCAAGCCGCTGCTCGAACACACCCTCGACCGCGCGGTCGACGCGGGAGCCGACCGACTCGTCGTCGTCGTCGGCTACGAGTCGGACCGCGTTCGGGACCACTTCGGGACCCGGCACGCCGGCGTCGACGTCGAGTACGCCGTTCAGACCGAGCAGCGCGGCACCGCCGACGCCGTCAACGCGGCCGCCCCGCTGCTCGACAACGAGCCGTTCGTCGTGCTCAACGGCGACGCGCTGTACGATCAGGGCTCGCTGGACACCCTCTACAGCAACGGCCCGGCGGTCGGCTCCTATCGGGTCGACAACCCAAGCGCCTACGGCGTCCTCCAGCTTGCGGCCGACGACGACACCCGAGTGACGGGCGTCGTCGAGAAACCGGCCAACCCCGAGTCGAACCTGATCAACACCGGGGCCTACGTGTTCCCCGCCGCGGCCCACGACCTCCTCACCGTCGAGACCTCCGATCGGGGCGAACTGGAGCTAACCGACGTGCTCGAAGCCGTCTGTGACCAGTGTTCGGTCACCGCTGTTCCCTTCAAGCGCTGGCTCGATGTGGGTCGACCGTGGGAGCTACTGGCAGCCAACGAGTGGCTCCTCGAATCACCCTCGACCCGTCTCGACGGCGAGGTCCACGAGGGAGCGACCCTCGATGGCCCGGTCGTCGTCGAAGCGGGGGCGACGATCAAGGCCGGCGTCACCATCGAGGGACCGGTCTACGTCGACCGCGGGGCGACCGTGGGTCCGAACGCCTACGTCCGGGGGTCGACGTACCTCGGTCCCGAGACGAAGGTCGGCAACGCGGTCGAGGTGAAAAACAGTGTACTCATGACCGGTGCGACGGTCGGTCACCTCTCGTATGTCGGCGACAGCGTGCTGGGTCGGCGGGTCAACTTCGGTGCCGGCACCAAAGTCGCCAACCTCAGACACGACGGCGAGCCGGTCAAACTCACAGTCAAAGGCGAGCGCGTCTCGACCGGCCGCCGAAAGCTCGGGGTCATCGTCGGCGACGACGCCAAAACGGGGATCAACACCAGCCTGAACGCGGGCGTCGTCCTCGGGACGGGGGCGACCACGCAGCCGGGCGAGGTGCTCACCCGGGACCGCTCGCCGTAGCTACGACCGGGCGTCGATCACACGGTCGACTGCCAGCTCGCGGAGCCGTTCGGCGGCCGCCTCGGTTTCGGCTTCGGCGGTCACCCGCACCAGCGGCTGGGTACCGCTGGCACGGATCAGAAACCAGCCGTCGTCGGTGTCGACTCGGAGGCCGTCGGTGGTGTCGAGGCGGTCGAACTCCGCCCGGATCGTCTCGGTGACCCGCTCGATGACGCCGCTTTTGTCGTCGACCTCGATGTTGTCACGGGCCAGCGGGTAGGTGTCGACGCTCCCAACCAGCTCGGAGAGCGGGCCGCGAGAGCCGACCAGCGCCGCGAGCTTGCAGGCCGCCAGCGGGCCGTCGGGACACAGCGTCTCCTCTGGCCAGATCCACGCTCCCGAGGGCTCGCCGCCGAACACGGCGTCGGGTTCGGCCGCGACCGCGGCGACGAACACGTCGCCGACCTTCGTGTGGACGACCTCGCCGCCGGCGGCCGCCACGGCGTCGTCGACACACCGGCTGGTGTCGACCGGGACGGCGACCCGGCCGCCGCCCGCGGCCGCGACTGCTCGCCGGGCGAACAGCGCCAACAGGACGTCCTTCGGCACGAACGTCCCCGTTTCGTCGACCGCGAGCATACGGTCGGCATCGCCGTCGTGAGCGATGCCCAGCTCCGCCTCACCGCTTTCGACCTGCCCACAGAGGGCCGTCAGCGTCTCGGCGGTCGGCTCGCTTGGCCGGCCGGGGAACGAGCCGTCGGGCTGGGCGTTGAGCGTCGTCACGTCGGCACCCAACTCGACGAGCGCGTCGGCTGTCACCCCGCCGACGCCGTTGCCGATGTCGACGACGACATCGAGGCCATCGATGGGCTCGGGGTCGACCGCCCCTGTCAGTGCGTCCTCGTGGGCAGCGGTCGCGGTCGAATCCCGGCGGCGGTCGCCGGAGGCGTTCCAGTCGGCAAAGTCGTAGGCCTCGCGGTCGACGATGTCGGCGATCCGCTCGCGGCGGTCGGTGTCGAAGGCCTGCCCCGAGGGAGTCCAGAGTTTGAGTCCGTTGTCGGGGGCGGGGTTGTGGGAGGCGGTGACGACGACGCCAGCGTCGGCGTCGAACCGGGCAATACTCCGGGCGAGCGTCGGCGTGGCTACCCGACCGAGGTCGATTACGTCCGCGCCGCACTCGGCGAGTCCCGCCGCGACCGCGTCGACGAGAAACCGACCCGTTTCGCGGGCATCGCGGCCGACGAGGACGGTCGACGCGCCGTCGGTGGCGACCGCCCGTCCGATCGAGACTGCGAGCTCCGCAGTGACCGTCTCGCCGACCGGACCGCGGACGCCGCTCGTTCCGAACATACCCCGCCCTGTCGCCGCCAGCTACATTAGTTAATCGACAGCTACCGCCCGCCGTCGGTCGGGCAGCCGCTGGTCGACTGCCGTAAAGGAGTGCCTACCCCGCCGTAGCCGCCGTTTCGTGATCACCGCAAGGAAAGAGTATAAGGTAACAGAGACTGCCTATCACGGTATGGACGCAATTGTTCTTGCCGGTGGCTACGCCACGCGAATGTGGCCGATTACACGGAACCGCCCGAAGATGCTGCTGCCAGTCGGCGACACGACGGTGATCGACAAGACGCTGGCCCAACTCGACGCCGACGACGACGTCGAGGACGTCTACATCAGCACCAACGAGCGGTTCGCCGCCGACTTCGAGACCTACGTCGACGAACAGGGGTACGACAAACCGCAGTTGTCGGTCGAAGACACCAGCGACGAGGACGAGAAGTTCGGCGTCGTCGGCGCACTCGCCCAACTGATCGACCGCGAGGGACTCGAAGACGACCTGCTGGTGATCGCCGGCGACAACATGGTCGGCTTCGATATCGATGACTTCGTCGACTTCTTCGAGGACAAGCAGTCGCCCGTGTTGGCGGCCTACGACGTCGGTGACCGGGAGCGCGCGAAATCCTACGGTCTCGTAGAACTCGACGGCGAGGAGGTCGTCGACTTCCAAGAGAAGCCCGACGATCCCAACACGACGCTGGCCTCGATCGCCTGCTATGCGTTCCCCGCGGACGTACTGCCGCAGTTCGACACCTATCTCGCCGACGACCAGAACCCCGACGAGCCCGGCTGGTTCCTCCAGTGGCTCCAGAACCGCCAGTCGGTCTATGCCTTCACCTTCGACGACGTCTGGTTCGACATCGGCGAAGCCGCCGCCTATCTCGATGCGGTCGACTGGAAACTCGGCGGCGAGCCCAAGATCGCCGACGATGCGACCGTCGAGAACAGCGACCTCAACGGCTCGACACACGTCATGTCCGGCGCGACGGTCACTGACTCGACGCTCACGGACACGCTCGTCTTCCCCGACGCCCACGTCGAGGACGCCGAACTGACCAACACCGTCTTCGACGAGAAAGCGAGCATCGAGGGTATCGACCTCACCGATAGCCTCGTCGGCTCCTACAGTCAGCTCAGCGAGTAGCCCACGTTTAGGGCGGTCACACTCGGTAGCCTGTTTTTATTTCACGTCGCACGCCGGTAGGCAGCGGTTACGCGGTAGTCAGCGACGATCCCCGGCGATTTCCGGGCGCAGTCGACGCCCGTAATTTCGAACCGTGCGCCACCGGCCGAGCCCTCGACCACACTGATCTCCCAGCCGTGGGCCTCGACGATCCGGGCGACGATCGCGAGCCCGAACCCGGTGCCGTTCCTGTCGGTCGAGTAGCCAGTATCGAACACGTCTCGTCGCTGTTCCTGTCCGTACTGTCACACGACGCAGTTAGGGGCGACTCGGAGCATCCAACCGGATTCCGGGGCGATTCAGGCAGTGTCGACTTGCTCGGTGATCACGGTGACCGAAACGTCGAGGCCGGTCCGTTCCCGGATGCGGTCCCGTATCTCGCTGGCCGCCGGCGGGGTCTCGTCGGAGACGTGGATCGTCACCTCGCTGGGCTGCTGGGAAAGCAGGTCGGCGCGGTATTCGATGTCGACGGCGAGCAGCCCGTCGGTCGTCTCCTCGGCGATCCCCTCGACGGCAGCCTCGAAGGCCATGTTGTCGCGGGCGTCGAGCGAACTCACCGCTAAAAACGAGGTGAGCAGCAGGACCGCCATCCCGAAGACGGCCAGCCGAACGACGGTGGCCCGCTTGGCCTCCCGGGCGTCGTACCAGTGTGTCGGCCGGTAGCGTTTGACCCAGATCGTCAGGATGCCGGCGACGTTGATCGACAGCAGGTTCACCAGCACCAAGATCCCTGCACCGACCGCCAGTCGCGGGTCGACGTAGGCGATGCCGAGACCGACCGAGGCCGCGGGTGGCATGAGTGCGACGGCGATCATCACGCCGACCAGCGCCTCGTCGGCTCCCGACGTGAGTGAAAGCGCCCCCGCGGTCCCCGCGCCGAGGGCGATGGCCAGCGCGAGCAGTCCGGGATGGGCCCGCTCGGCAACCTGCTGGATGAGCAGGAGTTCGAGGTCCGGCGCGAGCAAGAACCGGTAGGCGGCCGCAAACAGCGTCGCGCTCAGGACCGCAACCACGAGGCCGACGACCTGCGAGCGGACTCCCTCCCAGAACAGCGCGTTGTCGTCGTCGTTGATCACGGTCCCGACACAGGAGGCCATCGCCGGCCCGATCAGCGGCGCGATCACCATCGAGCCGACGACGACCGCCGCGCTGTCCTGAAGCAGCCCTGCGGTGGCGACGATGGCGCTGATGATCGTCAACACGAGGTAGTTCGTCGTGCTCCGGGAGAGGCCGCGGGCCTTGGTCCGGAGTTCCTCCCGGGAGATGCGCTCGTCGTCGCCGGACTCCTCGTTTTCGGCCTGCTGCTCCTCGAACTGTTCGGAGACGATGGTCTCGACGTCGCTGATGACCATATACCCCTCCCGCTCGACGCCGACGCTCCGGAGGTCGTCGACGATGGCCTCGACGGCATCCGATTCGGCCGGGATGTAGAGGATGTCGCTGTAGCCCGACTCAGAGCTCTCCTCGGTCATCGCGAAGTCGACTTCTTCGTCTTCGAGGATGTCGATGACCGTCTCGCGTTTTCCCTCCGGGATGAGTGTCTGTATCAGTCGCATGGTCGGTCAGGAAATCGGTTAGTCAGTCGGCGTGGGCTGGCCAGTGCGGTCGGGGATGAGCCCGTCGAGGACCCCCGAGTACTGCATCAGGACGGTGCCGAGGATGCTCATCGCCAACACGTAACCTACCGCGAAGGCGGGAACGGTCTCGGCGACGACGGGGTCGGCGCTGGCGGCGGCGACGGTGGCGATGATCAGCGAGAACTCCCCCCGAGTGACCATCCCCGCACCGACCCGGACCGACCGGGTGTGGCTCAGCTCGTAGATCCGACCGCTCCAGTAGCCGCTCAGGAGTTTGGACGGTGTGGAGATCACCACTGCAGCGGCCAAGAGGCCGGCGACGCCGCCGATCAACAGCGGGTCGGTGATGAGGCCGATCCAAAAGAAGAAAACGGCCGCGAACAGGTCACGGACCGGCTCCAGACGCGTCTCCAGATCGTGGACGTGGCTCGTCGAACTGAACGCCATCCCGACAAAAAAGGCCGCCACGGCCTCGCTGACGCCGACCGCGAGGGCCGCCCCCGCGACGACGACGGTGATGCCGACCGCCCGGAGAACGAAAAACTCCCTGGAGCCGGTATCGAGGGCCCGCTCGAACAGCGCGTTCCCGAACTGGACGAGCAGGAGCAAGACCAAAATAAAGCCGACGGCGATGCCGACCGGCCGGACGGCCTCGGCGAGGTCGCCGCCGCCGAGGACGACCGCTGAAATGACCGCGAGGTAGACGGCAATAAACAGGTCCTCGAAGACGAGCGTCCCCAACATCGGGTCGGCCTCCTCGTTGGCGATCCAGCCGAGATCGAGCAGCGACTTCGTGATGATGGCACTCGAGGAAATGTAGATGATGCCAGCCATCAGTGTCGCGGCGACGAAATCCTGGAAAAAGAGGTAGCCGAGGGCGAAGCCGACTGGGAAGTTGATCCCCAGATCGATGAGGCCGACCGCGCTGATCCGCTCGCGGCTTTCGAGCAGCCGATCGAGGTTGAACTCGAGGCCGAGAAAGAAGAGCAGAAAGACGATCCCGAGCTCCGCGCCGATCGTGACGAACTCGGTTTCCTGTACGTATGGCAGGCCGAGTCGACCGACGACGAAGGGGCTACAGACGATCCCGGCGACGATGTAGAAGGGGATCACCGAGAGGCCGACCCGTCGGGCCAGCAGCCCACAGAGCGCGACGACCGCCAGCATCGCGCCGACTTCCAACAGGAGGGTATCAGCCATGAGGGTTGTCGGTACTGTGTAGCCGCCCCTCATAAGGATGTGCGAATCGGCTCGCCGGTTCGTGGAGTACCGCGGCCACCGGGAGGTCGTCGACCGGGTGAATACTTATTCGGCTATCCGCACAGTATCGGATATGGAAATCTCCGAGACGGACCTGCCGGGAGTCGGCAAACGGTTTGAGCTGCCGGTCCACGACGGCTCGGCGCTCGTCGTGGTGGTCCATAACACCGGCAAACACGAGATATTTAAAAAGAAGGCGGCGGACGCCGACGCCGACCGGATCGTCGAGCTCAGCGAGGACGAAGCCACGGCGTTGGGCTCGATCCTCGAAGACGTCCACTTCCAGCCCAGCGAGACGGATATGAGTTCGACGATGATCGGCGGCGACACCGTCATCGAGTGGTACACCCTCGACGACGACTCGCCGCTGGCCGGCACGACACTCGAAGCCAGCAGTATTCGGGACGAAACCGGAGTGACGGTGATCGCCGTCGAACGCGGGGCGGACGCCTACCCGAGTCCGCGGCCGGCCTTCGAGTTCGAAGCCGGGGACACACTCGTGACCATCGGCCGGAGCGACGAGCAGGCGGCGCTCGAAGCCCATCTCGAAGGAGGCGACTGACGGGGAACCGAGCGATTGACACTGCTGGCTCCCAAAGAGGTGGTATGGCCGAAACGAACCTGCGGGAGTTTCTCCGTACGGACGCGGTCCTGTTGGCGCTCATCCTGTTCGTCGGCATCGCCGGCTCCGGCGTCGCCCGCTGGGGGCTCGGACAGCTCGGACTGACCCGACTCGGCGAACTCGTCTTCATTATGGGGTACGGCGGCATGGTGTTCGTGCTGTGGTACGGCTGGATCCGGCCGCTGGACATCACCGGTCCCGAGTAGCTCCCACCCGATAGGACCCAGCCGGGTCACCGAAAGAACGGAAGTTTAATGCGGGTTTCACTGCGACCTACGAGCAAGCATGCTGCCGCTATTCGTCGACTCGATCCTCATCGACTACAACATCGGGCAGATCCTGCTGGCCGGATTCGTGCTGACGACGCTCGGAGCGTTGCCGCTGAAATCCCAGCAGGTCATCGCCATCAACACGATGCTGTTCGGCGTGATCTTCGTGTTGACACCGAAATCGCTGATGCCGAACTACTTCCTGTTTTTGGGGCTAACCCTCGTCGTCATCGGGCCGCTGGTGTACGCCACCGCCGACAGCTAGCGCCGATGGACCCAACCGGAGTTCGGCATCGACCGACCATGCGGCCGTCGGGTTCGCTATCTTTTTCACCCGACTGGGATAACCGAGCCGCATGATCACGGTTCGAGCGCCGGCGACGAGCGCCAACCTCGGCAGCGGCTTCGATGTGTTCGGGGTGGCACTCGACCGGCCCGCGGACGTGATCCGCGTCGAACGCGCCGAACGGACCACCATCGAGATCACCGGCGTCGGGAGCCAATACATCCCGACCGACCCCGAGAAAAACACCGTCGGCGCGGTCGTCGACGAACTCGACGCGCCGGCCCACATCGAGATCGACAAGGGCGTCCGGCCCGCGTCGGGACTCGGCTCGTCGGCCGCCAGCGCCGCGGCGGCGGCGGTCGCGCTCAACGAACTCTACGACCGCGGGCTCTCCCGCGAGGAGCTCGTCCCCATCGCCGCCGAAGGCGAAGCCGTCGTCTCGGGGGTCGCCCACGCCGACAACGTCGCGCCGTCGATCCTCGGCGGCTTCACGATCGCCACCGCCGACGGCGTCCACGCGGTCGACGCCGACATCCCGGTCGTGGCCTGTCTCCCCGAGATCGCCGTCTCGACCCGTGACGCCCGCGAGGTCGTCCCCGAGACCGCGAGCATGGAGCAGTTGGTCGAGACCGTCGGCAACGCCGCGACGCTGACCGCGGGGATGTACCGGTCGGATCCCGAACTCGTCGGCCGCGGGATGGCCGATCCGTTGGTGACGCCCGCGCGGGCGGAGCTTATCACCGGCTACGAGGGAGTCTCGCAAGCGGCCCGCGAGGCGGGGGCGCTCGGCGTCACCGTCAGCGGAGCCGGCCCCTCGCTGCTCGCGGTCTGTCACGAACACCACCGGCGCGACGTGGCCGCGGCGATGCTCGATGCGTTCGCCGACGCCGGCGTCGACGCCCGCGCCTACCAGACACGGGTGAGTCGGGGCGCAAGACTGCTCTGATTCCGAGACGTTATTCCGAAGAGACACCATACGACCGGTCGTGAACCTCGATTTCGACGGTCGGTTCGAGACGGTGTCGACCGGCCGCCATCTCGCAACACGGATCGCCATCCTGATCGCCGCCGGTGGCCTGCTGTACATCCTACGGCCCCTCGTCCACGGGCTCGTCTACCCCATCGTCTACTCGCCGACGGGGCTGCTCGTCGGCGGGGTGACGATCCTCGTGGCGGTCGGTCTCTGGCTCGCGCCGCCGCTGCAGACCGACGGCCGGGAGGTCGACGGCGGCTCGTTAGGGCTGTTTGTGAGCGATTCGGCCGTGCTGAAGCTCTCCCTGTTGGGTACGGTCTTCGGCATCGCCGTCGTGATCGGCTTCGTCTACTCGGTGCCGGCCGGGATGGTCGCCGAGTCGACGCTGGCCGACCGGACGATGGCCGACAGCGAACCGATCGACGGCTTCCCGGCGATCAACGCCGACAATCCCCGGATCGTGCCGCGAGCGGTCGCCGACGTCCAGACGCGGGGGTCGACGTCCTACCGGACCCACCGGTTGGGGCCGAGCGATATCGCCCGCGCCGAAGACGGGACGCTGGCGTGGTCCTATGCCATCGAACCCGACGGTCCGCGGAACAAGCTCCTGAGCAACCAGCGCGGCGTCCTGCTGTCGGATATGACCCGGATGGAAAACCGATCGATCACGGCCTACGACGACCAGCCGTTCGCCGTCGGCGAGGGGATGTACCTCCAGCGGGGGGCCGACTGGAACCTGAAGTCGACCGACTACCTGACGCGGTACTACGATGATGCCGTCGAGTTCACCCACGACGGGACCGCCTACATGTACTACCCCAAAACGGGCCACGAGTGGCAGCTGACCCCGATCCCACACACGGTCCCGGTCTGGGACGGCGGCGCGCTCATCAGCCCCGACGGGACGATCACCCATCTGACGCCCACGGAGGCACAGGAAAGCGAGATCCTCGACGGCCAGCGACTCTATCCCCTCTACAACACCGACCGAGAGATGGGGTCGCTGGGCTACCGGAACGGGATCATCAACCAACTCCCGGTTGTCGGCGAGCACGAAAACGAGATCGAAGTCGCCGCACTCCCGGCGGGCGCTGGCAACGACCAGCCGTTCGTAGTCGATCTCGAAGGCGAACGGTTGAGCTACGTGACCGCCATGGAACCGTACGGCGAGGATTCCCGCGGCCTCGACGAGATCTTCTTCGTCGACGCCACGACCGGCGAGAGCCGGTATTTCGCCTCCGAGGGCGAGACGCTCACCGGCCCCGAGCGGGCGATGGGGATCGTTCGGTCGGCGGACTCCCAGACCGGCTGGGGTGACAACTTCGTCGTCGTCGAACCGGTGCCGGTCTTCGTCGACGACGACCTGTGGTGGCACAGCAAGGTCGTCCCGACCGACAACACCGACATCAGCCGCAACGTGTTCGTCAACGCCGACAGCGGCGAGGCGGTCTCGCTTGTGACCACCGACGCGGTGCGGTCGTTCCTCGCCGGCGAGGACGTCGACGACGAGGGCGTCGACACCGAGCCAGCACCCGACAGCGACGGGGTCGACTACTACATCGTCATCACCGACAGCAACGGCGAGGAGATCGAGCGGATTCCGGTCGCCCCCGGCGAAAACCCCCGCATCGAATACGTTCCAGCCGGCGAGACTGACGACGGCAGCGAAAACAGTAGCGATCCGGCCAGCTAGACGCCGCGGCCTTGGAGGCGTTCTTCGTCCGGGATCGAATCGTTCGACTGCCCTTTCATGCCGCTGCCGGCTTCGGTCGCGATCTCGGCGAGTCGGTCGGGGTCGTCCCAGTTGTTGACCGCCTCGACAATGGACTCGCCCATCGCTTCGGGATCCTCCGCACCGAAGATGCCCGAGCCGACGAAGATGCCGTCACAGTCGTGGTGCATCATCAGTGCGGCGTCGGCGGGCGTAGCGATCCCACCGGCGGCGAAGTTGACGACCGGGAGCCGACCCATCTCGGCGGCCTCGTGAACTAACTCGCGGGGCGCGCCGTGTTCCCGGGCCCACTTCTCTCGCTCCTCGTGGTCCAGTCCCTCGATCGTGCGGATCTGGTTCATCATCGTCCGCTGGTGCTGGACGGCCTGATTGACGTCGCCCGTTCCGGCTTCGCCCTTCGTGCGGATCATCGCCGCGCCCTCGTGGATCCGACGGAGGGCTTCGGGGAGGTTCCGGGCTCCACAGACGAACGGCGAGGTAAACTCGCTTTTGTCGATGTGGTACTCGTCGTCGGCTGGAGTCAGGACCTCGGATTCGTCGATCATGTCGACGCCGAGGGCTTCGAGAATCTGGGCCTCGGTGTGGTGGCCGATCCGGGATTTGCCCATCACCGGAATCGACACCTCGTCGATGATCTCGCTGACCTTCGAAGGATCGGGCATCCGCGCGACCCCGCCGCGCTTGCGGATGTCCGCCGGAACGGCTTCGAGTGCCATCACCGCGACAGCCCCGGCGTCCTCGGCGATCCGTGCCTGTTCGGCATTGACGACGTCCATGATGACGCCGCCCTTCTGCATCTGTGCGAAGCCGCGTTTCACCAACTCAGTGCCGCGCCGCAGCGTCCCGAGATCGGTTGGTTCCGACATACCATTTCTTGGGGCCGAACACACTTAACGCGTGTTCTTTTCGACCTCACGGGCGTCGAATCGACTACGGTTTGATCGGTCAGCGGTCGCCACAGCGGACGTTCTCCGAGTCGACGCGACAGTCCCAAGCCGAGTTCGGGAGCGACGGATCGGTACACCGAGACCCTCGTGTCAGGGAGAAGCGAGCGCGACAAACAACAGGTGCTGTCGACCGGTGGAAACCGAATCGAAAAGCCGCAGACGGCAGCCGGCTACTCGTTGCCGAACATCTGCCGCATCATCGGATGCATCTCCATCATCTGCTCTTCGGCGATCTCCTCGTACAGTTTATACGTAATCGAGACCGTCAGCAGCAGTCCGGTTCCGGAGACGTTGCCGATGGTGCCGAGCATGTTGGCCATCACGGCCAGCAGGCCGACGAGCGCGCCGCCGATGACGGTCACCTGCGGAATGTAGCGCTCCATGACTTTCTCGACGACCTGTGGGTTCCGGCGGAAGCCGGGGATCTGCATCCCCGAGTTCTGGATCTGCTTGGCGGTCGCCTCCGGCCCCATGCCGGTGGTTTCGACCCAGAACACCGCGAAGATCGCGCCGCCGACCAACATGAAGATCAGATCGATCGCAACGCGGAGGCCGACTTGCCACGGCTCGATCCCCGCGGGCGTCAGCCCGAGGAACCACATCCAGTCCTGTCGGGCCTGGATCGGTGCCAGATAGTAGAACAGCCCGTCGACGGGCTGGCCGTCGGCGTAGACGCCGAGGATCGTGGGCATCGCCTCGCCCATCTGGCTGTAGATGATCTGGCCGAGGAACTGGATGTTCGCCTGCAGGGCCCGCACGAGGATCATCGGCAGGACGCTCGCGTAGATCAGCTTCACCGGGAACCGGCCCCGGGCACCCCGAACGCGGGAGTGACTCAGCGGGATCTCGACGCGGACCGACTCGGCGTAGACGACCACGCCGAAGATCAACAGCGTCGTCACCAGCGCCAGCAGATCACCCGGCGGGAACAGCAGGTTCTGGAACCACTCGGCGGTGAACGTCGACCCGAGGGTCGTCTCGCCGAAGAGGATCCCGTACCAGCTGGCGAAGAAGCCCGAGGCACCGAGCGCCTCCCAACTGATCATGCCGCCGATGAGCTGTTGGCTCACGCCAGCGATAATGAACAGCCCGACACCGGAGCCGACACCCCACTTGCTCACGATCTCGTCCATGAACAGGATCAGGATGCCGCCGACGAACACCTGCGCGAAGATCACCAGCTGGACGCCGGTAACGCCGATGCCGAGGGCGTTGCCGACCGACTGGCTGGCCGGCAGGAAGTTCCCGGTAAACACCATCGGCGCGGCGGTCGCGATGGTCACGATGACGACCAGCAGCTTCTGGAGCCCCTGATAGAGCACCTGATCGCGCGGGTCGTTTTCGGTGTCCAGTCCCAAGAGGTTCGCGCCCCCAAGCAACTGGAGGACGATCGATGCGGTGACGATCGGGCCGATCCCGACCTGCAGGATCGAGCCCTGGCCACCCGCGAGGATCGACCGGAACTGGCCGAAGATGTCGCTCCCACCCGCGTCGAGGCCGAACAGCGTGATGTTGGTGAGGAAGAAGTAGATGCCGAGCACACCGGCGGTCCACAGCAGCTTCCGTTTGAACGGAACGTGACCCTCCGGCCGTGCCACTACGGGCATCCTCGTCAACACCGGTTCGGCGGCCTCCTTCCAACTCATGTTATGCTTCGTCCGAACGCTCTTCGTTTACGTCTTCCGCTTCGGTGTCTTCGGTGTCGGCTTCCTCGGCGCGCTCCGAGAGGACGGCGTCGCCGCCAGCCTCCTCGATACCCGCCACCGCACCGGCGGTAAACGCGTCGGCGGTGACGACCAGTTCGTTGCGAACCTGACCGTCGCCGAGTACCTTCACCACGTCGACGTCGTGGCCGGCGTCGACCACGTCGCGGGCGTCGATCACGTAGGCGTCACCGTCTTCGTCGGCGAGGTCGTCGGCGACGTAGAGCGCCGCGTCCTCGTCGAGCTTCTGGACGCTGATCTCCGCGACAGTGTCGGTGATCGAGTCCGGGCGGCTGAACCCGTGTTTGCCGAGCGGTTCGTAGTTGTGATACTCGTGTTTGTCGCGGCCCGCACGGCCGCGGCCACCACGGTGGCCGGCACCGCGCCGGTTCTTGTGGGTGCCGCCGCCGTGGGTTCGGGAGCCGCGCTGTCGGCGTTTCTTGGATCCCATTATCGCATCGCCTCCAGGAGCGTGTCGATATCTTCGGTGTCGTGGCGACCGAGCTGGCCACCCTCGATGACCGGGTGTTTGATGCCGTCGTGGCCACCGCGCGGCGGGTGGAGCCGAACGACCGGCGACAGCCCCTGCTCCCGCAGGGTCGTCTCCTCGTCGACGAGCGCCTCGGCGAGCGAGGCAACGTCGTCGTAGTCGGTGTTGTCGGCGACCCACGCGTCGTCGACGTCGGCGTCGCCTTCGTCGGCTTCGCCGCGTCGCTCGATGAGCGTCGCCACAACGTCGGCACTCGGTTCGCCGAAGGCAACGTAGTCGTTGACCTTCGTGATCATGCCGCGGTAGGTGTCGGTCTCCGGGACGAACGTGACGTGGTTGACGCTGTGCAGATTCAGCATCTGCAGCGTGTCACGGACGTCCTGGGACATGTTGACCTCACCGCGGAGTTGGACGAGTGCCTGCATTATTCGTTGGCCTCCTTCCGAACGGCCTTCGCGCGCTGGGGAGTCCGCGACTGGGCGGCGTTCTCCAGGGCGTTGAAGGTCGCTTTCGCGAGGTTGACCGTCGTCCGGGTGTTACCATCCGATTTCGTCCAGGCGTCCTGCACGCCGGCGAGTTCGAGGATGTTCCGAACGGTCTCGGCGGCCGCGAGCCCGAGGCCCTGCGGGGCGGGCATGATGCGGACCGTAACCGAGCCGGCCTTCCCTTCGGCGGTTCGGAGCAGGGAGTTGACCCCACCGGCGGAGTCCTCCCAGGATCCCGAGCCGCGGTCGACTTTGATGATGTTCAGCTTGGCAACGTCGATGGCCTTCTGGATCGCGCCGCCGACCTGCTCGTCGCGGGCCTGCGCGTATCCGAGGTAACCGTCGCGGTTGCCGACCACACAGACACAGCGGAACTTGACTCGGCGACCCGAGTCGGTCATCCGCTGGACCATGTTGATGTCGAGCACCTCGTCTTCCAGCCCCGGCAGGAGCTGGTCGACGATCTCCGGCTCCTTCAGCGGGAGCCCGGAAGCGAGTGCCTGATCCATCGTCGAAATATCGCCGCTCTGTACCTGTCGGCCGAGCCGCGTGCGCGGCTCCCAGCCGTCGTTATGTTGGCTCATTCGTCCTCCTGAATCGTTGCGAGCACGTCGTCGAAGTGCTCAGGTAGTTCGGAGGCATCGAAATCTCCACTGTACAGCGGCTCGTCGAGCTGGTCGGCGTAGTCGGCGATGTGTTCGCCGCGGTTGCGCGACCAGTCGGCCAGCACGCTGTCGTTGTGGGGGATCTCGAGCCCCGCGTCGATCGCTCCTTCCTGCACCGAAAACACCTTGTTACCCGGCGTCGCCGTGTTCAGCCCGATATCGAGGACGGCCTCAGAGAGACCGGCTTCGACCGCGCGGCTGCCAAGGAGGTAACCCGTCAGGTACGCGCTGGGGATGTTGCCCGTGGGGGCGTCCCAGCCGTACTCCGAGAGATCCTCGCTGGAGGCGGCAACGTGGGTGATATCGCCGTCGGGTCCGGGGGTGATCAGCTGCGCCCTGATGTGTTTGTTGCTCGTCCGGGCGACCAGACGGGGCTTGCCGGATTTCAGCAGGCGCAACCTCTGGTGGTAATCAGTACGGACCTCACGGCGGCGGCGCATCGGCACGTTGTATCGTGGTCCAGTTGCCATTATGCGTTCACCTCAATGCCGTAGTTGGTTCGGACGAAGGCTTCGAGCCGGTCGACGCTGTCGAACTCGCCACCGCTGGCTTTGTTGTACAGCTCGCGGTACTGCGTCCGGTCGATCGTTCCCTCCTCGCGGAGTTCCTTGAGTCGCTTCCGCTGGGCACGAATCCGGGAGACCCAACTGTCCTTGCGCGACTCGCGGGCGCCGGATTTGCCTTTGCGCTTCCCCTGGCCCTTCTTGTGGCCGTAGGAGCGTTTGGCGTCGCGTTCGCGGGCGCGACCGCGGGAGTTGCCCTGCGTGTCTTTCGTCTGGATGATCCCCTGGTCGACCAGATCCCGAATGTCCTCACGGGTGATCGCTTCGGCGATCTCCTCCTGTTCGTCGGGGTCGAGCCAGACACGACCCTTGCCGACGCCGAGGACGTCGGCGGCGAGTCGCTTCTGTGATCCGAGATCACTCATCGTCGTCGACCTCCACTTCGATGTAGGTTGGGTTCAGCACGCGAATCTCCTCGTCCTCGCAGATCTCCTCGATCCGCTCGCGTTTGCGGCCGCCGACCTTGCTGGCGATCCGCACCGCTTGGGTGTCGCCATCGATGTCGTCGAGGTCGTCGGCGTTGTGGACACGGACCTCCTCGAAGCCGCTGGGGTGAAGCCCACGGGCGGCTTTCGGCGAACGGAAGCCGGCCGAGACTTTCGGGCCCCGACTTTTCATGCCGCGGCGCTGTTTCGAGAGGCCACCACGCGGGCGGCGCCACGATTCGGGCGTCCGCTTTTTCATGTGGTAGTCCTGACGCTTGAAGGCGGGTTTACCCTCGCGTTTCTTCTGGGTGAGCGCCGCGTCGGTCTCCTCGTCGAGTTCGGGGGTCTTGTCGGCGTGGCCCCGGGCGACGAGTTCCGTCTCGACGTCCTCGGTCTCTTCTTCGAGTTCCGCCTCGGGCGTCTCGTCTTCGACCTCGGCCTCGGTCTCCTCGTCGACTTCGAGGTCGCCGACGCCGGCCTTGATCCGGGCGGCCAGCGCGTTGCCGATACCGTCGACCTCGCTGAGTTCGCCCTGACTGGCGGCCTTGACGTCTTCGATCGACTCGTAGCCTGCCTCGCGGAGTGCGTCGGCCTTCGAGGGGCCGACACCGCTGATGTCTTCTAGGTCTTGGGGTTCGTCTGCCATCTCAGGCACCTCCAGCCTTGGTCGGCTTCTCGACGATGTAGACGCCGTCCTGGAAGACGCGCGTGTCCTTGTCGTTGACCTTGGTGAGCTGTTCGATATCGGCGGCGGTCTGGCCGACGGCCTCCTTGTCGGAGCCCGTCAGTGTGACCTCTTCGCCGTCGACCTGTACCTCTGTGTCGCCACGGATCGGGGTCCGGCGGTCGGCCTTCTCCCCGAGGAAGTTCTCGATGACGACTTCGTCGCCCTCGACGGTGACTTGCATCGGGAAGTGAGCGTAGTGGACCTCCATCTTGTACTCCCAGCCGTCGGTGACGCCGTGGATCATGTTGCGAACGTGGCTTTCGAAGGTGCCGACGGTCGCGGTGGTCTTGGCGTCCTCGACGTCGGTCGCGATGACGACTTCGTCGTCGTCGACACTGACGTCGACGTCGGGGTACCAGAGGCGGCGCGTGACGCTGCCGTCCGGTCCCTCGACGGTGAGATCGAGGTGGTCTACCGTAGCGGACACGTCGTCCGGAAGGTGGATTGCTGTTCGTGTCATTTTTAGTAGACGTATGCGATCACTTGGCCACCGATGCCCGCTTCGCGGGCCTCGTAGTGGCTCATGACGCCGTGGCTCGTCGTGACGATGAGCGACCCGTAGTCACGGGCCGGGAGGAACCGTTTCTCCCACTTCTCGTAGCCGTCTGCGCCCACGGAGTACCGGGGCTTGACGATGCCACATTCGTTGATCGCGCCTTTCAGTTCGACCTCGAACTTCCCGGCCTTGCCGTCGTCGACGAATTCGAAGCCGTCGATGTATCCTCGGTCGTAGAAGACTTCGAGGATCGAGCCGATGATGTTCGAGGCGGGCTGTACCGTAATATCGAGATGGCCAACGCTTTCGGCGTTGTCGATGCCGGAGAGTGCGCTGGACAGTGGGTCGTTGCCTGCCATGGTTAGCTGTACTTCTTGAATCCCATGTCTCGGGCGACCTCGCGGAAGCACTGCCGACAGAGGTTGATGTCGTACTTGCCGACGAGCCCCTGTTCGCGCTCACAGCGCCGACAGGCCAGCTCCTGGCCCGTCCGCTCCGCGGTGTCTCCGGACGTCTGTTCTTCGCTTTCGCTCATTCATTGACCTCCACGTCGAACGTCGACGCGACGAAATTGGCTGCGTCGTCTGGTGTCATCCGGTGACCGCTCGGAATCGATCGGGTCTCCTTGTCTCGCTTCGAGACGCGGTAGCCTGGTCGGACGAGCGTCACGGTGACATCGAGCCCGTAGATACCGATCTGCGGGTCGTACTCCTGACTCGGGAACTCCGTGTGTTCGGCAACGCCGAAGCTGAAGTTACCGGTGTCGTCGAACTGCGAGACCGAAAGCTCCGTCAACGGCAGGGCCGTCTCGAGGAACTCGTGGGCGTCCTCGCCGCGGAGCGTCGTCTTCGCGCCGATCGGGTCACCCTCGCGGATGTCGAACTCGGCGATCGTCCGCTTGGCGAGCGTCTGAACGCTCTCCTGGCCCGCGATCTCTTCGAGGATCTCCTGGGCGTTCTGGAGTTCGCGGCCACCTTCGCCGACCGACATGTGGACGACGACCTTCTCGACGCGCGGCTCGCGCATGTCGTGGAACTCGGCTTCAGCCTCGCTCATTCGTCATCATCTCCCGTGAAGTTCTCGTCGATGACGACGACGTACTCTTCGACCGTCTCGAAGCTGTCGTCGCCCTCGACGCGGACGGTGTTCGAACCGCTACCGAGGGTGACGTCGATCTCCTCGACAGTGCCGATCTGGCCGGCGTGCTGACCGTCGACGGCGGTGACGAGTGCGCCCTCTTCGTAGACGAAGTGGGCGACGATCTCCTTGTCCTCGTTGTCGATGACAAGCGAGTCGTTCGTCGAGTACTCGCTGCCGTCGTCGGTGCGGACGTTGGTGCCGTCGTGGAGCGTCAACTGGAACTCGCCGCCAGTGACCTGCTCTTTGTTGACGATCTTGCCGAGCCGACTGCCTGCCGAGGCCTCGTCGATGGGGGTCAGCGCGAGCCGACCGCCCTCGTCGGGGAACACGCGGTAGAACTCGCCGCGCTCGGTGAAGGCGATGATGTCGAACATGCCGATCGGACGGCGTTCGTCGGAGATCGCATCCCCGTTGACGAGGATCGAGTCCTGATTCAGCGCGTAGCGCGCCTCCTTCTTCGAGTCGACGTAGCCGAGCACGTCCCGCAGCAGGACGAGCAGGGGCACGCCGGCCTCGCCGTGGGGGCCCGCACCGGCTTTCACGGTGTAGGTTTCGGTCTTCCGTTCGACCGGCCACGAGTTCGGTACCGAGAGTCGTTTCTGGTGGTTGCTCATTCGTTGTCCTCCTCGCTGCTGAGGCGGGCCTCGCGCCGTGGGTCGTCGAGATCCAGCCCGGTCACCTGCACGTTGCTGGCGTCGAGCGGTCGGGGAACCTCTTCACCGTCGGACTTCTCGACAGTGACTTCCTCGACGTGGATCTCGGCCTTTTTGAGGTCGACCGTCAGCACTTCGCCCTCGCTTCCGGCGTGGTCGCCACGCTGGACGACGACGGTGTCGCCGGCGTTGACGCGGACGCTCCGCTGGTCGTACTCCTCGCGGAGGTCGGCCGACAGCGGCGCTTTGACCTGCTCGTGTCGCTCGTGGAGCGACGCGTTGGCAGCGGATTTTCGCTGTTTGTGTGGTTGTCGTGTCATACTAGACGATCATCGTCGCCGTGGATGCGATGCTCCCGAAGCGCTCGGCGACTTCGCGTGCGATCGGGCCCTTGATGTCGGTCCCGCGAGGCTCCTCGTTCTCGTCGATGAGAACGGCGGCGTTGTCCTCGAATTTTACGCGAATGCCGTCCGGTCGACGGATCGGCTTACGCTGGCGGACGATGACTGCCTCCAGCACCTGCCGTCGCATTTCGGGGGTCCCCTTGGTGACCGAGACGGTCACCTTGTCGCCGAGACCGGCTTTGGGGTGTCGGTTCTTCGTCCCGGAGTAGCCCGCGACGCTGATGACTCGCAGTTCACGCGCGCCGGTGTTGTCGGCACACGTGATCAGCGAGCCCTTCTCGAGTCCCTGCGTCACGTCGGCTTTGAGGGCCTCCATCAGGCATCGCCTCCAAGCTTTTCGACGACGACGTGGGATTTCGTCTTCGAGAGCGGTCGGGTCTCCGCGATCGTTACTTCGTCACCTTCTTCGAGCTCATCGAGTACGCCGGGAACGTGGGCCGGAATACGGGACCGGCGTTTCATATACCGGTCGTATTTCGGCACGAACACGTCGTACTCCTGCTCGACGATGACGGTCTTTGCCATATCCGTCGAGACGACAGTCCCACTGCGGGTCTGGCCTCGAACGGGTAGCTGTCCGTAGAACGGACACTTCTCGTAGTCGTATTCCTCCGGGTTTTCGGGTTCCGGAGGCATAGGTACGTCAAGTCCTATCGCCATTTCGAATCTCCTGTGCGTTGGGTTCGGTCTGCAGGCCGTGAGAGTAGTCGGCTGCCATCCACCGTAACGTAGACTCCGCCCTCGCATCCACCCGGTTGGTTTGCGGAACATTCCGACGGCGAAGACTTGCGGGGGCGTACCCCCGCAGTTTCCTCCCCGAGTTCGAACGGAGACCCCGAGCCCTTCCGGCCCCGTCCCGGTGACGGGTCCGCCGCGGGATGATCTCCCGCTGCGATCTCGGCGGCTTCATCTGTGTGCACGCCTGCACCTTGGTCGTCTGTCGATTCCTCACTGAGCGCGAATTCGAACACCGAGTCCGCCTTCGGCACGCGTTTCTCGCCCGAGGCAGTCGACACGACGAGCGTGTGCATCGTCTCGCTGACGACCCGCCCTGAAAGGCCGACGAAGTCGGCACTGGCGGCGTCGACCACCCGAAGCGGGAGGCCGATGAGTTCGTGTCGTGTGAGTGTCTCGGGCGTTCGCGGCATCGTTAGGCGTCGTCGTCTTCGAAGTCGCCTTCTTCGGTCTGGATCGTCTTCATCCGGGCGATGGTCCGGCGAAGCTCCTTGAGCTCGCTGGGGTTTTCGGGGACGCCACCGGCGGCCTGTAGGGCCTTGAGGTTGAGCAGCTCGGTTTCGAGCTCTTCGAGCTCGACCTCGCGCTCGGCGGGCGTCATGTCCCGGATCTCCTCGGCGTAGAGGATCGCCATCAGTTATCGACCTCCTCGTCGTCGTCTTCCATCTCGGCAACGAGATCGGCTGCCTCCTCGGCAACGTCCTCGTCGAGTTCCTCCTCGTCATCGTCGGCCGCGTCGTCGGCATCGGCGTCGGCGTCAGCCTCGGCGTCGTCCTCGTCGGCGGTCTCCTCGTCGATGACTTCCTCGACGATCTCCTCGTCGATGACCTCGGCGGGATCCTCGTCGGGCACCTCGACGTCGTCTGCCGGCTCGGCCTCGGCGGCCTCCGGCACCTCGTCGGGCTCCTCCGCGAGCAGCGACTCGACGCTCTCGCCGTCGTCGGCCTGCTCGACATCCTCGATCTCGACGTCCTCGTGGATCTCGAAGTCGTCCGGCAGGGTGGCTCCCGGCGGGATGATCTTGACGGTGACGCCGATGGTTCCGAGCTTCATCACGGCGACGCCCTGCCCCTCGTCGACGACGGTCTGGGCGGGTTCGCCGTTGTGTTTGATGTAGCCGCGGTTGAACTTCTCGACGCGGGAACGGGCACCGGTCACCTTGCCGCTGAGGACGATCTCAGCGCCGAGTGCGCCGGCCTCCATGATGCGGTCGATGGTGGTGTGACCCGCCTTCCGGAAGTACCAGCCACGCTCGAGGGCGTTGGCCAGTCGGTCGGCGACGATCCGGGCGTTGAGGTCCGGCTCCTCGACTTCCTGGACGTCGATCTGGGGGTCTTCCATCCCGAACCGTTCGGTGAGTTCGGTGGTGATCTTCCGAATGTTCTTGCCGCCTTTCCCGATGACCATCCCGGGCTTTTCGGCCTTGAGGACGATCTGCGTTCCCATCGGGGTTTTGGCGATGTCCATGCCGCCGTAGCCTGCGCGGCCGAGTTCGTCGCCGAAGAACTCGTCGATCTGGGCGCGCTGCAGGCCGTTTTCGATGAACTGCTGTTCGTCTGCCATTAGTTATCCGCCTCCGATGTTTCGAGGATCAGTTCGACGTCACAGAGCGTGGTGTTCCACCCGCTGGCGCGGCCGAACGCACGTGGCTGTCGACCGGGCTGTTCGCCCACCTTGTGGGGGGCGACGTGTTTGATCACCATCTCGGGGCCGTCGAACCCCTGATTCTCGCCGTTGTTGCGGGCGTTCTCCAGCAGCCGCTGGAAGTCCTTGGCTGCCTTCTCGGGGTAGCGGCCGGCGTCCCAGCCGTCGATATCCGAGCGGTGACCGACGCCGGTGTTGTGCTGTTTGAACGGCACCGACTGCTCGCCGTCGATCACGTCGTCGAGGTAGGCCTCGGCCTCCGCGACGGTCTTGCCTTTGATGGCCTTCGAGATGGCCTTGCTGTGCTTCAGGCTGATGGGCCGCTCCCGGAGCATCGCTTTCGCGGTCGTGTCGGGATCGGCCTCGACGCTGTAGTTGATTCCCATGGTTTACTTGAGAGGCACGAACTTCGATGAACGGGTCGCGCCAATCCCGGCCTGTCCGTGTTCGACCGAGGTCCGCGTGAGCTGGAACTCGCCGAGGTAGTGGCCGATCATCTCGGGTTCGACCTCGACACGCTCGAAGCTCTGCCCGGTGTAGACGGCGAACGTCAGTCCGACGAACTCCGGCAGGACCGGCATGTCCCGCAGGTGGGTTCGGACCGGGTTGTTGGCCGTCTCCTCGGCGGTCTTGTCCTCGACCTTCTCGAGGAGCTTCTGGTGTTCCTCCGAGAGCCCACGGAGAATGGTTCGCCGCTGTCGAGCGGGGAGCAGTTCTGCCACCTCGTCGAGCTCCATCGCTTGGAGTTCGTCGAGGTCGTAACCGCGGTATGTGAACTCGCCCTCTCGGCCAGTTCGGTATTCTGTGCTGCTCATTAGTCACGTCCTCCTTTGCCGCCGCGTCCGGTTCGCTTCGAGGCGATGTCGCCGACCTTCCGTCCCGGCGGGGCGTCCCGCGAAACGGATTTCGGTTTGCCGGGGTGCTGACGGCCACCGCCACCGAAGGGGTGGTCGATCGCGTTCATGGCAACCCCACGGACCCGCGGGTACTTCGTCCCCCGTGCTTTCATCTTGTGGTACTTGTTGCCTGCCTTGACAAACGGCTTTTCGGTCCGGCCACCGCCGGCGACGACGCCGATCGTGGCGCGACAGTCGGGGTTGAGCCGTTTGACCTCGCCGCTCGGCAGCTGGACGACCGCGACGTTGCGGTCGTGTGTCATCAGCTGCGCCGAGACGCCCGTAGAGCGGGCGAACTTCCCGCCGTCGCCCGGCGAGCTCTCGACGTTACAGACCGGCACGCCCTCGGGGATCTCTCCCAGTGGCAGCGTGTTGCCGGGTTTGATCTCCGCGCTGACGCCGACCTGAATCGTCTCGCCGACCGTGATACCCTCGGGGGCGAGGACGAGTCGACGGTCGCCGTCCTCGAACTCGATGTCCGCAAGGGGGGCGCTCCGGGCGGGGTCGTGTTCGATGTCGACGACCTCGCCGGAGATGGTGTCGTGGTCTTCGGACTTCTTGTGCGACAGTTCTGCCTTGTAGCGGTGGGATGGGGCCCGGAACGTTGGGCCGCCACGACCGCGTCGTTGTCCCTGAATTCGTCGTCCCATCGTTAGAACACCCCGATCCGTGAGGCGACCTCGGTCGCGTCGTCGTCGTCGCTCAACGAGAGCGTCGCCTTCTTCTGTGCTTTCGGCGTGATCTGCGTCGTGATGTTCGTCACAGTCACGTCGTAGCGCGTCTCGACTTCCTCGGCGATCTCGGGCTTGGTGGCGTCGATGTCGGTGATGAACAGGAGCTTGTTGTCGAAGTCCATCTCGTTCATCGCCTTCTCGGTCACCAGCGGGTGGTGAAGAATCGAGCTCATCGGTCGGCCACCTCCTCGATCGCGCTTTCGGTGAAGATCGTCAGCCGACCGGCGTGAGTACCGGGGGCGAGATCCTCGACGTTGACGTCGTGAGCAGTTGCCACGTCGGCACCCGCGAGGTTACGGGCGGCCGTCGAGGGTTCCTCGCTCGTGACGAAGAGGATCGATTTGGGTTCCTGGTACTTCCGGCCACGGGTCGTCCCGCGTCCGGCCCGCACCGTCTTGCCCTCCTCGGCGCGCTCGATGTCGGTGTCGACGCCGAGTGATTCGAGCAGTCCGAGGACCTCTTGGGTCTTGACGAGGTCTTCGAACTCGTCGCTCACGACGAGCGGGAGGTCGAGATCCTCATCGAACTGGTGGCCGCGGTCGGCGACGCGCTCGGCGTCGGCGGTTGCGGCGAGCGCCGACCGCGTGGCGAGTTGGCGCTCCTTTTTGTTGATCGTCTTGCCCTGGTCCTTCTCGGCCTTCGGCGGGTGTGCCTTCCGACCGCTGACAGCGTGGGGGACGCGCCGTGCGACACCGTCCTGTCGGGGGTCGTGGGACATCCCGCGGCCACTGCCGAGGGATTCGGCGGGCGTTCGGAGCCCGGCGAACTCGTCCGCGCCGTAGGCCTGTTTCCGGTTTGCCTGTGCGGCGACGACCGCCTGCTGGATGAGATCCGGGCGGAAGTGGGTCTCGAAGACCTCGGGGAGGTCGATCGAGCCCGCGTCGTCACCGTTCAGGTCGCGTACTGTTGCCTGCATGATTAGCCCTGATTAGATGCGGTTGAGACGTGCCGGACCTCAGGATCGAGGCGCGGGGTGTCGTTCGGCCGGATGGCCGGGCGGAACCGCAGCAGCCGTTTGTTCGGCCCCGGAACCGACCCCTTCACGAGGATGTAGTCGCCGTCGACCTCGCCGTGGTTGACGAAGCCGCCGTCAACGGAGGCCTCGTCGCCCTCGCCGATGTCGATCAGGCGCTTGTTGAGTTCGGTTCGCTGGTGGTAGCCGGTCTGTCCTTGCTGAGGAACCGTCGAGCGGACCCGGGAAGGGTTCCACGGACCGAGGTTGCCGATCCGTCGACGCCATCCCTGGCGGGCGTGTTTGCCCTTCCGCTTCTGGACGCCCCATCGCTTGACGGGACCCTGGGTGCCTTTCCCCTTTGTGATGCCCGAGACATCGAGGTATTCGCCTGCGCGGAAGACGTCGTCGACGCTGTGTTCGCCGCCGTCTTCGAGCAGTTCGAGCGCGAAGTCGGCGCGCTCGTCGAGCGAGCCGCCGCCGACGCGCGTTTCCATGATGTCGGGTTTCTTCTTCGGGACGTTCTGGAGTTCGCCGGGGACGGTGTGGGTGATGAGACGCAGGTCGTCTACCTCACCGTCGGCGATGAGTTCCCGAAGGGCCTCCGAGTCCTCCTCGAAGGTGTCTTCAGCCGGAAGGTCGAGGGCGCGGTCGAGGTTCTCGTCGAACTCGGTGGCCCAGACCTCGGTGATCGGCTTCTGTCCGTACGGCGTGTCTTGATAGGCTCGGAGGGAAACCGCCCGCATCGGAGGCACCTCGACGACCGTGACAGGAACGGACTCTTCCATTCCTTCACGCGGCGAGTCTGCCTCGTCGTTGACCATCACGACGTGGGTCATTCCGGCCTTGTAGCCGGCAAAGCCCTGTGGAGCCGCTGCTCCGTCGTCGTCTGGCCACGAGCGAATGCGTGGGACCTCGGAGGTCGCACGCTTTCGCGGGCCGTAGCCCAGCGAGCCTTTGCGTGGTCTGCTTGGTTGTGGCATGTTGTTACTCCGTGAGCGTGAGACAGCCGAGCGACGCGAACATCGCTTCCTCCGTTCGCACCGTCTCGCTGCCCTGTCGCGGAATCGTATTGAGCCAGCGGTCGAACCCCGGATCGGAGTCGACGTGTCCCTGTGCCGCGACTGCGGCCGAGACTGCCTCGGGTTCGAGCCCGAGTATTTCCGGTAGCCCTCTGCCGGGCGAGCCGAAGGCGACGGTCATCCCCGCCCGGAGATCCGGGAGGAGATCGCCGAGCCGAGCGTGGGTGATTTTCTCCCCGTACTCGGAGGCGGCGATCCGTAGCCCCGATTCGTCGCTGAGGGCTGCCGAGAGGCCCATGCATTCGACGTCGAACCCCGGTGTGGGTTCGTCGACGAGTCGTGCACGGACCGGTTCTCTCGAAGAGATCCTGACGGTGACGCGCTCCCCCTCAGCGGGTGTCGCCATATCCGGCGGCACCATGAGCGAGATCGGGTGTTGCAGTCCGCAAGTGACCCGAACGCGGCCTTCAGATCCGACCTTGGTCACGATTCCTTGGTGTGTAACCGATCCGTCCGGATCGGTTACCGTCTGTGACGAGACGCGGAGCGGCGGAAGGATCCCCGCGAACAGCAGTTCGTCGCGTTTGCCCCACACCTCGTCTTTGAGGTAGGGGGGCGTCGCGGCGTACTGCAGCACGACGGAGACGAACTCCTCGCCCCATCGACGCTCGCCTTCCCGGTCGGGAAAGACGAGAAGTCGGTCGGCCCGAAACACCGCCGCCGCACGGGCGACGTAACCGAGCTTACGAGTTGCCTCGCGTTTGTCCTCGGCTTCGCGGACGACCGACGACGGAACCAGTAGTGTGAGTCCGTCCATCGGGTGTGCCTCGTCACTAGACTGTATCTTCGATTCCCAATGGGACCCTAAAAGGGTAGCGGAACGATCTCCCCCTGTGTCGCCTTCACACGGTCCCTAGAGCGCCTGTATCCGGCAATCACGTTGTTGGTTGGTGTACCATACCACACGACAAAATGTAGATGAAACGTGGAACACTTGACCTGTCGACAGCGTCGACTCGGCTCGATCCGTGTCGCGCGTGCACGTGAGAAACAGAATTCCTACTCTACCAACTCTGGAGCCCAGCCTCGAAGGCGTAGACAGTCCCGGTATTAGCCAGTTCCAGCGTCGTGTAGGCGACTGCCGGTGGGAGAACCGAGCCAGTTCGGTCGTAGCTGTAGGCGGCGACACCGAGTACCGCGAGATGGGTGGCGATGAACAGGCCACCGGCGAAGGAGTCGACTGCGGTAACTCCCGAGACGACGACAAACCCAATAAAGAGGAGCGCAGGACCGTAGGCGACCGCCGGTCGACGGTCAGGGGCGAACTGGTCGACGAGATACGGGCCGACGCCGAGGCAGAGCGTGAACACCAGCAAGCCGAGGAGTTTCCCACGGTCGGGAACGGTGGTCAGTCCGCCAGTGGTACTCAGCAGGACGAAGCCCGCCGCGAACGTCGTCAGCGCGATAGCCCTGTCGGCGTCGACGGCCTGTCCGAAGCTCCCCTGGATGAGTATCTGACAGACGATCACGAACATCGGAACGCCGACGAGGACCGAAATCACTGTCAGCTTCAATACTGGGAGCAGCGATGAATCAGCAGCGACTGAATACTGTAGCAACGCGTTGTACTGCACGCCGGTGACGGTACCGACCAGTTTGGTGAGAGCGACACCGATCAGTGGGACCACTCCCGCAATCCCTACCAGCGGTAGGTCGCCCCGTGATGGGAGCTGTAGACCGAGGCTAATGTTCCGGTAGTCGGTATATGCTACAGTAAACAGCAGTACACCTCCAATGGTAGTGCCACCGAAGACGAGACTGGTGATCGCCACCCCGCTGAACGCTGGTGGGCCACCGCCTCCGGCCACCGTCGACAGCACCGCTCTCACGAGGCGGTGCCAGAGGTACAGCCCACTCAGGATAACGATGAGACGGGCGAACTCACCCGCTATCGGGTGGGTTGCGTGATGAAATGGACTGCTCACGCTCCGGAAAGACATGAATGAAATATTTGATTTAAATAAGATAAATCCTCCCCATGCGGCGGGAGTTTCAACTCAGTACAGCAGGTCGGCGTCGTTCTGGATCATATAGAGGCTCCGCGAGGCGATGTTGACCGCGTGATCGCCGATGCGTTCGAGATCCCGCACGGTGAGCAGGAGCCGCGAGATGTCAGCGAGGAGTCCCTCACGGTCGACTTCGCCAGTCGACTGCTCACGGCCCAAGAGATCACGAACGACCGCCTCGGAAGCGGCCTCACACTGCTGGTCGACCACGTCGTCGCGCTCGGCGAGGGTGTAACACAGCTCGCTGTCCGCGTCGGCGTAGGCGACCATCGCGTCCTCCAGCATCTCGGTGACTGCAGTGCCGATGGCTTGGACGTCGACCTCCGGCAGCCGCGTTCGGCTGGTAGTCAGCGAATATTCGGCGAGGTTGACCGCCAGATCGCCGACGCGTTCGAGATCGGTGAGGATCTTAAACGAGGCAGCGATGAATCGGAGATCGGAGGCTACCGGCTGCTGGAGGGCGATCAGGTCGACACAGTCACCCTCCAGTTCGAGATACTGCTCGTTGATCTCGCTGTCGCCGTCGATCACCGCCCGGGCTACCGACGCGTCGGTCCGTTCGAGCGCGGAGAGTGCGCGCCGGAGTCGATCGAGGACGATCTCCGAGAGGTACAGCACGTCCTCCCGAAGCGCATCGAGGCGGTGCTGGTAGTCGACACGTGGCATGCCCACACATTCAGATGAAACCCGTATTAGCCTTCCGTTTAACTCAATATTAGGTGTATTACTGGCGTTCTGTGCAGATACTCGCGACTAATGCGACGAATACCGAGTCGACTAACGACGGCCGGCTGGTGAGCGACCGATCAGGTGCCTCGCCGTCGGGCTGCAAGCAGTAGCACACCGCCCAACGCGGCGAGTGCCGCCCCGATCCCGAAGCCCGGTGTCGAGTCTTCGGCCGTCTGTGTCTCCGTTTCGGCTTCGGCGACGTCGACGGTGTGGGATGCCGTGTCGGTTCGCTCGTCGGCAGTCGCCACCGTCACGTTGACCGTGGCGGTACCCGCCTCGTCGAACGAGTGGGTCAGCGTCGATTCGTCGGCCGAATCGATCGGCGTGCCGTCGACCGTCCACTCGTAGCCCTCGACGTCGTCAGTTGCGTTGGCGGTGAACGTCGCGTTCTCGCCGACCGTTGCTCGGTCGGGGCCTGAAAGCGAGGCCGTTACGGGCTCGGTGGCCGGAGCGGTCTCGATCCGGACCTCCTCTTCGAGGCTATCGAACCACGCCCGTCTGATCTCCTCGCCGTCTTCGGTGGCGGAGATCACCTGCCAGTCGTCGATCGTCCCGTTGTACTCCGGGCCCTCCTCGGGGTCGTCGGGATCCTCGTCGGGCCGGCGGTCGTCGCCGAACCGGTGGTAGGAATCCCCATTGAACGCGGGATCGATCGTGATCGACACGTTCTCGCCGCCGAGGCCGCGGTAGGCCATCCCGTCGGTTCGGCCGTTCGACCACACCCAACTCAGCCGGGCGTCGACGCCCTCCGGCGGGTCGCCGTCGTTGCCGGCGGCGCCGGTGCGATGGTCCGCACCGAGTTGGTGGATGTCGTCCTTTTCGACCGTCTCGTTCCGCCAGTCGTAGTCGTCGTCGATCACGGCCCACTCGCCGTCTTCGGGCAGGCCGGTGAGTTCCCAACTCACCGAGCTTCCGGCGGTCCCGTTTTCACGGTCCTCGTAATACTTGTCGTGGATCGCAACGAGGCTCACGCCGTTCGGCCCCTCGCACAGCATGAGGATGCTCGTGTCGTCCTGCTGGAACTCGGTCGTTCCCTCCGAACTGAACGATCGGCCCCACGAGGGGTCCTCGCGGCTCTGATAGGGGTACCGGTAGTCGTAGAACTCCTCGACGGGAAGCTCACCCTGTATGGGTCGAACCTCGAACTCCTGGTCTCCCTGCACGATACGGTAGGTGCGCTCCTCGTCGTCGGCGGGTTCGTCGTCCGCCGGTTGCTCGGGCTGTGCGGACACCGCCGGTGCGAACAGCGAGGTGATCATGAGCAGCGCAACGAGGCCACTGAGTACTGTGGTCTGTCGTGTTGAATTCATTGTGTGGGTTGGAGGGACATCGCCACCGAGCCGCGTCGACCCGATTGTCAGTTGGTTACGTCGGCTTCGTACCGCCAGTCCGACTGCTATCGGTTTGTTATAGGTGGGTAAATCTGACTAACGTGGGACTACCCGTTTCAATCAGGTGACAAGGTGGCCGCCTCCATACCACCGAGCAGCGCTAGTGCCGAAACGCGGTGACGAGTTCGACCCCCACGATAGCCACCGCTTCTGCATCTGTCGACGGTTCAACCACCCACGCAACGAGAACATACCAGTAGCAACTGACCCGTACCGGGATCGGAACCGGGAGTCGACAGATCGCGGACGACCGTCGCGGAGGCAACCCAATGCTGCCGATCGACGTGTTCGACGCGGACGGCCGTTCAGGTGTGGACCCGTCGCGCTGCGAGCAGTAGCACGGCAGCCAACGCGACGAGTGCCGCCCCAGCGCCGAACCCCGGCGTCCGGTCGTCGGTCGCATCGGTCCCGTCCGTCTCGCTTTCGGCGATCTCGACGGTACGTGAGGCCGTATCGCTCCGCTCGGCGGCGGTCGTCACCGTCACGGAGACCTCGGCGGTACCCGCCTCCTCGAAGGAGTGGGTCAGCGTCGAGCCGTCAGTCGACTCGACGGGCGTGCCGTTGACGGTCCACTCGTAGCCGTCGACGTCGTCAGTCGAGGCGTTGGCAGTAAACGTGACGTTCTGGCCGACAGATGCCTGCTCGGGACCCGACAGCGAGGCCGTCACTGGCTCCGAGGCGGGGACGGTTTCGATCCGGACCTCCGCTTTGAGGCTATCGAACCAGATCCGTTTGAAATCGTCACCGCCGTCGGTGGCGGAGATCACCTGCCAGTCGTTGATCGTCCCGTTGTACTCTTCGCCCTCCTCGGGATCGTCGGGCTCCTCGTCGGGGCGTCGATCATCTCCCACACGGTGATAGGAGTCCTCGTTGAACGCGGGGTCGATCGTGAGCGACAGGTCCTCGTCTGCGAGGCCGCGGTAGGCCATCCCGTCAGTTCGGCCGGTCTTCCAGGCCCAACTCAGCCGTGCGTCGACACCCTCGGGCGGCTCGCCGTCGTTGCCGGCCGCACCGGCTCGGTGATCCGCGTCGAGTTGGGCGACATCACCCTTCTCCTCGCCGTCGATCCGCCAGCCGTAGTCGTCGTCGATCATGGCCCACTCGCCGTCGTCGGGCAGTCCGGTGAGCTGGAAACTCACGGAGCTCCCGGCGGTCGCGTTGTCGAGGTCTTCATGATACTTGTCGTGAACGACGATCAGGCTCACACCCTTCGGCCCCTCGTACAACAGGAGAATGCTCGTGCTGTCCTGTTGGTAGTCGGTCGTGCCCCGCGAACTGAACGACCGTCCCCACGAGGGGTTCTCCCGGCTCTGATACGGATCCCGATAGTCGTAGAACGCTTCGGCCGGGACGTCGCCCTGCATTGGTTCGACCTCGAACTCCTGATCGCCCTGCACGATACGGAAGGTGTACTTGTCGGCCGCCGGTTCGTCGGCCGCTGGTTCGTCATCCACCGGCTGCTCGGGCTGTGCGGACACCACTGGTGCGAACAGGGCGGAGATCATGAGGAGCGCAACAAGGAAACTGAGTACTGTGGTCTGTCGTGTCGAATTCATTGTGTGTTCGGTTGGGAACCATTGCCACCGAGCCGCGTCGACCCGATTGTCAGTTGGGTACGTCGGCTTCGTGCCGCCAGTCCGACTGCCAGCGGTTTGTTATAGGCGGATAAATCCGGCTAACACGAAACTACCCCTTTCAACCGGGTGACAAGGAGGCCGTCGATGCGCTCGTAGTCGACCTCCGTTCGACATTCTGACCCCGAGTTCGATCCTCTCGATACCGACCGTTTCAATGGCTGTCGACGCATCACCATCACACTCAACGAGAACCTACCACGTCCGCGACCGACTCGACCGGAGCGCACCATCCCGCGGTCAACACGCGAAGTTCGATTCTGGATCCCCGCGAGCGCGGACGGTCGACCGGCGGCACGGGATCGAACCTCGACCCCTCGGCGGCACCGCCGGTGTCCCGTTCGGCCGGGCTATCGCAGGCGTCGACGCGGCCGGCAGTGGCTCCGGTTCGGGCGGTGAACCCCACTCCTGTCGTGTGGTTTTCTCACTCACAGGGCGTGGCTTTCGCAACCCTTATACATCCACCTCCGGTTAGAAGTAAATGCGAAGAACGCGCGTCGGTAGTGTAGTGGTATCACGTAACCTTGCCATGGTTACAACCGGGGTTCAAATCCCCGCCGACGCATACTTTCTCCGGCGACCAACCCACAAGCGGCGCGTTTCATCGCGCCGCAATGCCGGTCGCCGGATGTCTGCGTTTCGCGGGATTTGAATCAGCGAACGACCGAAGGGAGTGAGTGAGGTTCAAATCCCCGCCGACGCATTTTCTCCCGAACGCAACACCTGCGAGCGCTCGCTGTGGCATGCGACTGGATGCTGGGGCGCAGTCGACGTGACTCGAAACGGCGAGCGATCGAAACGCTACGCGGCCCGCCGGTCGACGACTGCGAGGCCGACGAGTCCCACCGAAACGAGACCGAACGCCAGCAATGCGAGTCGCGGAATGGTGAACACCCCGAGGCCTTGCCACAGGATCGCCCCGCAGCCGATGCCGGCCGAACACTGAACGGTCGGCGTGAGTTGGAGCACCGTATGATAGCCCGCGACGCCGACCCCGAGCACCGACAGCGGGAGCCCCGTCTTCCAGACCGCCGCCCGGCGTTCGTAGGCGGCGACACCGAGGACGACGACGAGCGGGTACATCAGGATCCGTTGATACCAGCAGAGTTCGCAGGGTGCGAGTCCGGCGACCTCGCTGAAATAGAGGCTGCCGGTGGTCGCCACGATCGCCACCAGTGTACAGCCAGCGAGCAGTCGACGGCGCATACAGGTCCCATTACGGGGGGTTCGTTTCAAGTTTCCGCACCCAGTGGAGTTAGGACCCGAGCGCCCGACAGTCGACCCATGACCGTCATCGCACTCCTGAGTGTCGCACCCGTGATCGAAGACAGCATGGCCGACGAGGTCGCCGCCGCCGTCGACGCCCTCGATGCCCACGACGTGAGCTACGAGACCAACCCGATGGGGACCGTCATCGAAGCCGAGGATATCGACACACTGCTGGCAGCCGTGGGGGACGCCCACACGGCCGTCGACGCCGACCGGGTGACCACCGTCCTGAAAGTCGACGACAAGCGGACCAGCGACGAGTCGGCCGCCGAGAAGGTCGACGCGGTCGAAGCCGTTCTCGGCCGCGAGGCCAGAAGCGAGGACTGATCGGCCGGACTACGAATCCCTTTAGGAGACCACGGTCAATCGGTGCGTATGGAGAGCATCAACCGCTCGGCAGTCGAACTCGTCGACGAGGCGCTGGACTTCGCGGAGGAACTCGGCGTCGTCCCCGGCGAACTCGACTGCGGCGCGACCGTCCTCGACTTCGGTGTCGCCGCCGACGGCGGCATCGAAGCCGGGCTCATGCTGGCGGACATCCAGACCGCCGGTCTCGCAACGACCTACACCCAGATGGACCGGATCGGCGGCGCACCGATCCCCTACGTCGAGTTGACGACCGACCACCCCGGCGTCGCGCTGCTCTGCTCGCAGAAGGCGGGCTGGGAACTCGACCTCGGTGAGTTCGACGGCCTCGGTTCGGGGCCGGCCCGCGCGCTGGTCGGCGAGGAGACCGACTTCGAACGCGTCGGCTACTACGACGAGTTCGATTTCGCCGTGCTGGCCGTCGAGAGCGTCGACCTGCCCGACGACCGGATCGCCGAACACGTCGCCGACCGCTGCAACGTCGAGCCGACGAGCCTGTTTCTGCCGACCTACGCCGCGGGGTCGACCGCCGGCAGCGTCTCGATGGCCGCCCGCGCGGCCGAACTCGCCGTCTTCCGGCTCTCGGAACTCGGCTACCCGCCGGCGGACATCGTCTCGGCGACGGGTCGGGCCCCGGTCGCACCCGTCAGCTACAACGAATCGGTGGCGATGGGTCGAACCAACGACGCACTGGCCTACGGCGGCGAAGTCTACCTCCAAGTGCGATCGGAGTCGGACGTCTTCGAGCAGGTGCCCTCCAATGCACGGGAGGAGTACGGCGTCCCCTTCGAGCAGATCTTCGCCGAAGCCGACTGGGACTTCTACGAGGTCGACGAACGTATCTTCGCGCCCGCGAAGGTCACCATCGACGTGGTCGACGGCGCGACCTACGTCGTCGGCGAGACCGACGAGGCACTCGTCGCCGACTCCTTCGGTATCGAGTAGATGCGGTTCAAGTGGGTTGTCGAACCGCCGGCCACCCTCGACGCCGTCGCCGACGCCCAGCGGGCGATCCCGCTCGTGCCGGCCAGCGAAGCCGACTGCCACCGGCGGCTGGTCGACCGCACCCACATCGACGACCGCGAGGAGGCGAGCCAGTGGCTGACGTTTCTCCGCGCCCTCCGATTAGTCGACCGGACGCCGGGCGGCTACCGTCGAGAGCGAGTCGACCTCACGACCGACGAACTGGTCGACCGGCTGTGCGATGGGATCTACGGGGCACGCGAGATTCACTCCGTGCTGACCGACGCCGACGACCCGTTGTCGGTCGAAGACCTCGACGGCGTGGTCGACCTGCCGACGTGGGAACGACACCACCACACCGACCCCGGCAAGGTCCGACAGCGGCGACTGCGGCGGCTGGCCGAGTGGTGCGTGCTGTGTGGGGTGGCCGAGCGAACCGATGCCGGCTATCATATGAGTAACTAGTTCCTACCGCCGCGAACGCCGGGCGTAACCGCAGGCTACGATGCGTTAGTCGTCGACTACGCTCGGTTAGCAGTCGACTGCAGTGACGGTCCCAACCCCCTTACTGGAGCCCTCACGGAAGACGAACCGCTGGCCCTCCTCGACGAAGTAGGGGCGAAATTTGAACTCGACGGTCGCCGTGCCAGTGTCGCCCGGCAGGAGCTTGCCGTCCTCCGGCGAGAAGACCGCCGTCTCGCTGAGCGTCTCCAGGTGGACGACGGGTTCGTACCCATCGGTGATCCGGGTTGGGTGATTGAGCACCATCACCTCCGCCTCGAAGGTCCGCACCGGCTCGGGGTCGGCCGCCCGCGGAAGGAGGACCATCCCGCGTTGGACCTCACGTTCGGCAACGCCCTTCAGGGCGATCCCGACGATCCGGCCGGCTTTGGCCTCGTCGACCCGGTGGTAATGCATCTCGATCGATCGGACCTCGACCTCGCGGAAACTGCCATCGGGCATCGGCCCCAACAGGAGTTCGTCGCCCGCCGAGACGCTGCCGGCGTTGATGGTGCCGGAGGCGACCGCCCCGACGCCGGTGACGTTGTAGGTGCGGTCGATGTACATCTGGAAGGCGCTGTGTTCGTCGGTCGCCCGCTTGGGCAGCGTCTCGAACAGTCGGTCGAGGTCGGCCATCCCGTCGCCTCGGACCGCACTCGTCCGAATGATCGGCACGACCGTCTCGCTCAACTCGGCGGCGGCAGTCTCGACGCCGTACCGCTCGACGCGTAGTGGCGTCTTGTCGACGTCCCGCAGTAGGGTCTCGATCTCCTTTTCGACCTCGACGACGCGCTCCGGCGAGACGGCGTCGACTTTCGTCACCGTCACGACAGTCGGGAGATCGGTCGCCAGCAGGATGCCGAGATGTTCGCGGGTCGTTTTCGTGGGGCCGTCGTCGGCCGCAACCGCCAAGAGGCCGTAGTCGATCTTCTGGCCGACGAGCCCGCGGATCGTCGTCCGGAGCCACGGCTCGTGGCCGACAGTGTCGACGAAAGAGACGAGCCGACTGGCCTCCTCGACGACACGGGCGCGATCCGCTTTCCGGTGTGGATTGTCCATCCGCACGGGATCGCCCGTCTCGTCGAAGCCGTAGACCGCATACGAGAGATCCGCCGACAGCCCGCGTTCGACCTCGTGGGGCTGGACGTCGAGAAATCCGCGGGTGAAGCCGTCGCCGTCGTCGGCCTCGCCGGTGACGAGCGAGCCGACGAGCGTGGATTTCCCGTGGTCGACGTGACCCGCCGTCCCGATGACGATATGGCCGTTGTCGGCCGACAGCATCGGCCCCTCACGGATCGTCGCCATCCCGACCAGCCCGTCGTCGCCGGCGGACCACGTGTCGACGTTCTCGATGTGGGCACCGGCCTCTTCGGCGAGCAAGGAAAGGACGTCCATCGTCTCGGAGAACTCGTCGGGGGCGATGCCGGCGATGCCGCCGTCGTCGGTCACCCCGACGACGTAGGTGGCCTCGCCGTCGCCCGACAGCACCCGGTGGCGGAGTTGGGCCGCCAGACTCTCCATCCGCCCGTCCGAGAGGTGGAGGTCACGGGTGAGCCGTTCTTTGAACTCGATGTGGCCGCCGTCCTGTTCACCGCGCTTGAGGGCCTGCTGCAGGGCGGCCCGATCCGCGCTCATACCCGGCGTTTGTCAGGCGACAGTAAAACGCTTTTCATGCCGTGTGTCTCCATACCACAATAGAGTCGACAATAGCTGACAAGCGGCGCTATCGCGTGTTGCTCACTAGCTCAACGTCTCGTAGGCACGGCTTACTTTTTTAAACGTTTCCTCGTCGCCGGAGTCAGTGTCGGGGTGGTGTTCCTTCGCCTTCCGGCGGTAGGCAGCCTTTATATCGTCCTCGCTGGCGGTGTCGTCGACCTCGAGGATGCGGCGAGCGTCGGTCGCCGAGAGCGTCGGCTCGCCGGTCGCACTGGCCCGAGCTCGGCGGCGGTTCTGCCGGGTACGGCGGGCCCGCTCGCGGGGATCACGCCCCTCGGCGGTTCGTCGGGCCCCGAAGCCGCCCGGATCGAAGCCGGCCGTCGAGCGGTTCCGGCCGGCAGCTCCCGCCGCCTCCCGCTGCACCCGCTCGGCGAGCCGACCGCTGGCCTGGTACCACAGCAGGTACGCCGCCCCGCCGAACGGCAGCGCCGCAAGGAGGAAAAACGGGCTGACCACGACCCCCACGATCAGCATGAGGACGGTGATACCCGAGAACACTGCGGCGATCCCGATGACGATCCCGTTTCGGTCCACTGGTAGCCTCAACGTGTTCCACGATTGTAACTCTCTCGGCGGGGTGCCACAACGCCTACGACCGGCCGCTGCGTAGCGGGTGTATGGCTACCGTTGGCAGTTGTCACATCTGTGGGACGGCCGGCGCGAGACACACCTGCGAGCAGTGCGGCGGGCTGGTCTGTAGCCAACACTACGATCGGTCGGCGGGACTGTGTCGGGACTGTCTGGCTGGGCAGCGGTGAGTCAGTCCGCGCTCCGGTACTGATTCAGCCGGCGTTTGAGCCGTTTGGCCGCCTGTCCTGCGGCCGCCGCGAACGCGTCGCCCTCTTGCTCGCCGGCGTAGATGATCCCGCGGGAGGAGTTGACCAACCCGACACCGTCGGCGGTGAGACCGTACTCGACGGCGGCTTCGGCGTCGCCGCCCTGTGCGCCGACCCCCGGCACGAGAAACGGGAGCGAGGGAACGGCCTCCCGGATCGTTTCGAGCTCGTCGGGGCCGGTCGCCCCCACCACGAGGCCGACGTTGTCGTTGGCGTTCCACAGGTCGGCGAGGGCGGCCACCCGCCGGTAGAGGGGTTCCCCCGAGTCGAGTTCGAGATCCTGGAGGTCCTCGCGGCCGGGATTCGAGGTCCGGCACAGCACGAAGACGCCCTTGTCGGCGCGATCGAGGAACGGCTGCAGCGAGTCCCGACCCATGTAGGGGTTGACCGTGATCGCGTCGACCGCCTCGAGCATCTCGGCGTACTGGCGGGTCGTGTTACCGATATCGGCACGTTTGGCGTCCAACAGGACGGGGACGTCCTTCCCGTGGGCGTAGGCGATCGTCTCCCGGAGGGCGCGCCAGCCGTCGGCCGACTCGTAGAAGGCGGCGTTCGGCTTGTAGCAGGCGGCGTGTTCGTGGGTGGCGTCGATGATCCGACGGTTGAACGCCCACTGTGGGAGGTCCTTGTCCTGGAGGTGGTCGGGAATCCGGTCGGGGTCGGTGTCGAGACCGACCGAGACGACGCTGTCGACGGTGGCGATCCGGTCGGCGAGCCGATCAAAGAAGGCAGTAGTCATCGTTCGATGGCTGTCGTGGCGCTCTTAAATCTCCTTCTGTGTGCCGTAACCGCCGCCTACCCGACCCGGTAGGAAGTCACTACGATACGGGAGGCGGCACATAACGATGCTCCCCCGCCCGCGCCGGGGCGTATGTCGCCCTTTGAGGCACCGTCGGAGGGATTCCGGAGCGCACTCTGGGTGGTTGCGGTCGCGTTCTTCGGCGTCGGCGACCTGACCACGACCGCCGTCGGCCTCCAGTTCCCCGGTGTCGTCGAGGCGGGACCGGTCGTCGGCCCGGTGGTCGACCGGTACGGGATCGCCGGGATCGGGCTGGTGAAATGCCTCGTGCTCGCCGGAAGCTACGGGCTCTGGCGGGCCGTCCCGACCCCTCACCGTCTCGGCGTCCCCCTCGGGCTCGCCGTCGTCGGGGTGGGTGTCACGGGATGGAACACGGTCATCGTGGGGATGGCGCTGGCAGGATGATCAGGCCAGTGGAACGATCACCACCGGGCAGTCGGCGTCGGCCACCACCGCTTCGGTGGCGCTTCCGAGGCCGCCGTCGACCCCGAGGACGATCTCGTCGGCCTCGGTCTCCGCGGCGACCGTACGGACACCCGCGGCGGACGTCTCCGAGCCGTCGACCCGATGGGTCTCGACGGTCGACACTGCGCCCAGTCGCGCGTAGACCGCGTTGAGCGCGTCGTCGCCGTCGCGTCGCTCGGCGGCGCTGGCCGACGTGTCGGGCTGTACGGAGACCGCATGCACGGTGTCGTCCTCGCCGAGCCGGTCGACCAGATAGTCACAGAGCGCCGCGGCCGTGTGCACCGAATCCGTCGGAACGACGAACGTCGTCATACCGATCGGTCGACGGCGGCGAACATAAGTCCGACCCGACAGCCATCGTGATCGGATGCTCTCCGTTTTAGTATCAGATAGATTTAAATAACTGTTATGCGACTCGGATCGACAGGTTGGATCATGTATACACGACGCCGACTGCTGGCAGCGGGGACGATCGGAGTGGCCGCCCTCGGTGGCTGTCTGGAGTTCGCCACCGGCGAGGGGCCGCTCCGCGAGACGGCCCAGCCCGCGGCGGTCGAGGACGCCGCGCTGTCGGAGACGGGGTACGAACAGACCGACGAGCGCACCGAGACCGTCTCCCAAGAGGTCGACGCCGCCGGCCAGACCCGGACGGTCGAGGCTGTCAATCAGGTGGTGATCTACGAGCGGTCGATCTCGGCGGCAGCGCTCCTCGGAAACGACACCGACGGTGAATCATCCGCGGGCGACGCCGACGCGCTCCCCGACGACGGAGAGCTTCCGGATGACCTCCCGGAGGATTACGACGGCGAACTCCCGGAGGATTACGACGGCGAACTCCCGGACGATATCGAGGACAGCGACACCCAACAGACAGCCGACGACGGGGGCAGCGGGGACGATCGACAGGGCGGCTGGAGCCGGTTTATCCTCCTGACGACCCCGGCGTTTTCGATCGCCGGCCAGTCGCTCAACCCGGTCGGTAAGATGGACAACGCGGAGCTGCTGTCGATGCTCTCCGGCGAGTTCGAGGGGCTGTCGGTCGGCGATATGGTCAGTGAAACCACGGCGACCGTCCTCGAAACGGAGACGACCGTCTCGACGTTCGACGGCGAGATCGAGCAAAACGGGCTGACCGTCGACCTGCTGCTGGAGATCACGGTGGTCCCACACGAGGGCGACTACGTGGTCGCCGTCGCTGGCTATCCACAGGCACTGGAGCCGATCGAGGCCGACAACGTCGACCGGCTGGTTTCGGGACTCGTTCATCCGGCCTGATCGGGCGAGTCAGGTGACGAGCGAGCCGTTTCGAATCCGACCCATAGAATTATGTGTGTTAGTGCCATTCATCCGGATGGAGACATCGCGAATGGCAAAAGGTACGGTTGCGTTCTTCAACGACACAGGCGGTTACGGCTTCATCGAAACAGACGACGCGGACGACGACGTGTTCTTTCACATGGAGGACGTCGGCGGCCCCGACCTCGAAGAGGGCGAGGACGTCGAGTTCGACATCGTGGAAGCGGAGAAAGGCCCCCGAGCCAAGAACCTCCAGCGTCTCTAAGCCCCACGGCTGTTCCGCATTCTATATTTTCACCCGGCCAGCGGTAGCGCTGGCCCTCACTCGCCGAGTGCGATCAGCCGAACAGTGTGGTCGCCGGCCGGCGTTCCGATGTCGACCGTCTCGGCGAGTCGCCCGCGAACCGTCTCGCGCCACGCTTCGACGCGTTCGGTGTGGCGCTGCCGCCGGGTGTCGATGTCGGCGGCCGCCTCGTCGTCGGGCATCGATCGGGTCTCGTCGGCCGTCGGGTAGTCGGGAACCTCGTCGACGAGTCGCTCGGGATCGAGATGGATCGGCTCGGGGTCGGTGTCGGTGTCGTACGCCGTCCCGCCGGCGTGGATACGGGCGCGCATCCGGCCGGAAAACGGGGGTGTGATTCGAAGGACCGCCCCGCGGTCGGCGCTCCGGTTGGCTTCGAGGGCGGCGACGACGTCGTCGACGGTGACGGCGACGGTGCGGATCGCCCGCGGGTCGTCGCTGTCGCGGGACGGCTCCGTGCGGTCGGGGTCGCGGTCGGCCATACGACCTGTTGGAGCCTGTGGGTGAAACCGTTTTGCCACGCCGGCGGGCGAAAGTCGACCTCGCAAGGGTTAAAAGTCGGCCACTGGTGGATAAAGATATGAGCGACTCCGCACAAGACGTCGAGCAACAGTGTGTCTCCTGCGGCATCATGGTCGCGGGGATGAACGCTGCCTCGTTTAGTTGTCCGGACTGCGGCACTGGAATCCACCGCTGTGCCAAATGCCGCAAACAGAGTAACCTCTATGAGTGCCCCGACTGCGGGTTCCGGGGGCCATAACGATGGGGAAAGTCGCCGCCAAGCTGAAAGTCATGCCGCAGAGCCCCGATATCGACCTCGACGAGCTCCAAGAGCAGCTTGAGGCCTCGCTGCCCGAGGGCGCACAGATCAACGGTTTCGAACGCGACGACGTCGCCTTCGGGCTGGTCGCGCTGCTGCCGACCGTGATCGTCGCCGACGGTGCCGGCGGTACCGAAGTCGTCGAAGAGGCCTTTACCGAGGTCGAGGGCGTCGAAAGCGTGTCGGTCGAAAACGTCGGCCGAGTCTAATTCTCACCAGACGCCGAGGACGTCGATCTCGAAGACCAGCGTCGTATCGGCCAGTTCGTGGTTGAAGTCGACCTCGACAGTCCCGTCTTTGACAGCGGTCACGTCGCCGTGGAGCCCGTTTTCGGCGTGGACGTGCATGCCGACCTCGGGCTCGGTGCCGACCATCCCCTCGAAGGTCGCGGCGTCGTACTCACGGACCCACTCCTCGTTGAACTCGCCGTAGGCCTTCTCGGGCGGGATCGTCACCGTCTCCTCGTCGCCTTCGGCCAGCCCGACGACTGCCTCTTCGAGCCCCTCGATCACGTCGCCCTCGCCGACGGCGAACGACAGCGGGCTGTAATCGTCTTCCTCGTTTTCCTGTGCCTCGACGAGGCCGTGTTCCTCGGCGACCTCGTAGCGGGAGGTGTCGAAGACGCTGCCGTCTTCGAACCGCCCGACGTACTCGATGGTGACACTGTCTCCCGTTTCGATGCTCATACGATGGCTCGGTATGCCCGACAGTAAAACGAGTCGGTCGACTGCTCGACGGGGTTATTCGGCGTCGTCGAGCGGCTGGAACTCGTAACACACTGCCTCGCAGTCGACACAGGCGAGTACCTCCCGGTCGGGATGGTCGTAGACGCCCTTCGTGCCGCCACAGCAGTTGCTGACCGTCGACTCGGCGACCGGCCCGCCACAGTCCGGACAGGCGGGCAGGAACATCCGCAACGGCCCGGCAGCGCGGGCCGCCGTCTCGCGGTCGACGCCCGCCTCGACGAGCGCTTCGATGGCCGCTGCCTCGGCGATCGCCACGGGGCGGCTGAGCCACGCGTCGCGGTCGCCCGCCACGAGCAGCCGCTCGCCGGAGACGGTCGACTCGGCGTCGTACGGGACGGCCGCGGCGGCCGCCGCGGCGACCTCGCCGTCGGTTGCCCCGCGAAGGGCGTCCATCTCGCGGCCCCACGTCTCTGCGAACCCGTCGTCGAGGTGGAGCATCTCGTCGCCGGTGAGCACCCCCGCCTCGATCAGCACACCGACCAACGCGTTGGGGTCGTCTGTGGCCACCAACGAATCGGACGGCTCGGCCGGCGGCGCGTGGTCGACGCCGACGTCGACGGGGAGGCGGTCGACGAGCCGTGGCGCGAACCGGGGGGTGTAGGGCACGACGTAGCCGCGGAGGGCGATCAGTAGCCCGCCGGCTCCGAGGACGATCACGCCGCCGAGCCGTCGCCACCGACGCCCGATCAGGAGCGCGGCCAGCCCGACGAGGGCGGCATTCAGGACGGTACACGGCCAACAGCGGCGGTCGCCGGTGTAGGCCGGTTCGCTGAGTGAGTCGATGAGTTGCCCGAGCATGGGTGGCGTTCTCGCCGAACTGATTTCAGCGTTGTCGAAGGTGTCGACTGCCTCATGCTTCGACGTCGGCCAGCGGTTCGTCGATACCGAGCAGGGTGGCACTTTCCTCCCAGAGGCGACGCTGCGTGGTCGTGTCGCGCGCGGCGGCCGACGGCGTCTCCGGCTCGCAGTCGGTGAAATACTGCCCCGAGACGGCTTCGACCTGCGGCGAGGCCGCGAGGTACACCGCGGTCGCGGCTCCCTCAGCGACCGTGGTGGCCATCGGCAGTCGACCCAGCGCGGCGAACAGTCGCGGCAGCGGGCCGGGGAGGAACCGCGCGAAGCCACTGCCGGGGATCGCCCCCGGATGGAAGCTGTTGGACGTGATCGAGCGGTCGGTTCGGTCGAGTCGGCGGGCCAACTCATTCGAAAACAGGACGTTGGCGAGCTTCGAGCGCTGGTAGGCCCGGAACCCCGAGTAGGAGTCGACCGACCGGATCGACTCGAACTCGATGTCGACGCCGCGGTGGGCTCCCGACGAGGTGGTGACGATCCGGGCGTCGTCGGCCAGCGTCGGCAGCAACTCGGCGGTCAGCAGGTACGGCGAGAGGTGGTTGACGTGGAACGTGTACTCGACGCCGAGGTCGGTCAGCTTCCCTTCTCGAAAGAGGCCGCCAGCGTTGTTGCAGAGGACGTCGAGATCGTCGGTCCACTCCCGGACGGCCGCCGCGAGCGCGCGAACGTCGTCGACGCTGGCGTAGTCGGCCCGCTGGAAGGTCGCCTCCCGACCCATCGCGGCCAGTTCGTCGACGACCGCTTCGCCGGCCGATTCGTCGCGGCCATGAATCATCACGTCCGCCCCAAGGCGTCCGAGGGCCAGCGCCGTTTCGCGGCCGATCCCGCTCGTCGAGCCGGTGACGAGGGCCCGTTTGCCTGCGAGGTCGACGCCCTCCACGTCAGCGATCCGTTCCGGTCGGTCTCCCATAGACGGTCGAGGGGCTGGACGGACAAAGGGACTCGGTCGCTGCGGCCTATTCGCCTTCGACGAGCCGCCGGAGGTGTTCGGGCGGCACCGCGCCGCGGGCGGCGTGGCCATCGTAGGCGAAGGTCGGCACGCCGGTGATCCCCCGCCGCTGGGCGGCCGTCCACTCGGCCTCGATCTCCTTGCGAAGTTGCTCGTCGTCCAGCGCCGACCGGATCTCGTCGGGGTCGACGCCTACCTCGTCGGCGAGATCGGCGAGCACGTCGGCGTCACCGATGTCGCGGCCGTCCTGCCAGAGCGCCGCGAAGATCGCCTCGTCGAACTCCAGCCACGTCTCGTAGGGGTAGTGGTCGGCGACGTAGTAGGAGGCGATCTGGGCGGCAAAGGAGTCGACCTCGGTGGCGAGATCGAGTGCCATGTCGACGTCGTACTTCTCCTGTAGGTTGCGGACGGACTCCTTGGCCTGCTCGTAGTAGTCGTCATCCTTGCCGTCGTCGACCGAGTGGTCGATCGTCCCGTCGGGGTTGCGCTTGCCATGCCGGAGATCGAACGGCTGCCAGTTGATCTCTAGATCGTCGTCACGGCTCTCCTGATACCGCGATAGCGACTCGCGGCCGAGATAGCAAAACGGGCAGACGTAGTCCGAGTAGACGGTGATCTGCTCGGTGGATCGAGTACTCATTGCTCGAGGGGAGGGGATCCAGCCCGAAAAGCAGGGCGGTGGTGTGAGCCGACACTGCACGAAAGCGGGGCCGCGAGAACGAATACCCTCTTGTAAATCGCGTCGCAATACGGACCCATGCTCAAACAGCTCCGGGAGAGCGGTCCGGGCCTGCTCGTCCCGCTGGCGTGGCTGTTCGTCGCGGCCGCGGACGTCGGCGCGGTGGGGTCGCGGTCGATCTTCATCGCCCACCTCGTCATGGCCGGTTTCATCGCGTTCTTTCTGGCGACCGGCTGGGCCGACATGTCGACCGGCGCGCTCGCCGGCTGGCGGGCGGTGATGGTCGTCGGCCTCGCGGTGACGCTCGCGGGTGTTGCCGGCTTCCTCGTCGAGACCGGGTCGACGGCGCTCTGGACGACGAGTCTCGTCGGCTGGATGCTGCTGCCGGCGGCGGGGTTGGCCGACACGGGTCGACGGCTCGATGAAGCCGCCGAGGTGTATCTCGGAAGTGCCGCCATCGCCGGCCTCGGGGCGGTCGTCTATCTCCTCTCGCTGGCGGGCATGGGGTCAGGACTCGCCGGCCTCGCGTTCGTCGGTGTTGGGCAGACCGTTGGGATCGTCGACGCCGTGGTTCGGTTCTGAAAACAGGTCACACAGCAGTCAACCATGGCAGCCGCTCGCCGTGTTGGTCGCCGGAAAACGCGGTGGGACTGGGATTCGAACTCACTCACAGCGAAGCTGTTCGCTGCTCGAATCCCGTCCGCCGCAGCAGCCGCTCGCGGACGTTGCTCGCGGTAGAATGCGGTGGGACTGGGATTCGAACCCAGGAGGCCAAAGGCCACCTGCTTTCAAGGCAGGCGCAATAGTCCACTCTGCCATCCCACCGTGCGGTCAGTTTCAACCCCTATCACGTCAGGCGATTTCAACGTCTTCAATGGTGAAAACAATGAAACGATTCCGTTCCATCGTTCCAAAGTTGAATCGCACTGAAACCGTGGAATCCGTCTCTGTTCAGGGGTTATGAGAGAGAACAAACCCGACAAAGTTGAAGGTATCGTTCTTATTCCTACTCCGTCATTGGATTATCTCAATGAGCGTCAAACTGTCGCATACAAGAGCCACAGGAAGAAGTTGATTAGGTGGCTTTCCCGCCAAGGGAAGAATCCTGAGGCAATTGAAGGCTATGCACACCACACTGCTAAGAACTATGCCAACATCTTAGACAGGTTCCACAGAGTAATATGGGAATCAGAAGGCTACACTCTTCAGATAAAAAAGGAAACCGCAAATGAATATCTGAGAGAGTTAGTATTGGCTGAAAAAGAATACTCAAAACGCTCTTGGGTAGATGATTGTTGGTCAGTTCTCAGCAGTAGCTGGAAGTCACAGCGGGCAAGGGTGACACGTTCGTGCCACCCGACAAACGATGTTCCCAATCAAGACGTTTGTCTCGGAGCGTCGA
>NZ_JAMZIE010000006.1 GCF_024178165.1 Halohasta salina
CGAGTACGTTGATGGAGACGTTCACGTGAACACCTGCGAGAGCCACGGATCGCTGGTGCGATCCTGGCTCTCACCCCATCGAGGTGTCTCAAAGGATAAACTCACACCGTACCTCAGAGCGTTTCAGCTCCGACGTGAGGTCTTCAGAAAACCAGGTGAAGAAGCTCTAAAAAGCATCCTCGAAGCTGCACTATGACTCACCAACAATCTCCGCCACAAGAGCGTACACGGATTGTCGTTGGTCTTCTCGCAGGGTTGTTAATCGTCAGCGCTACTGCAGCCATGGTTGGTCCTAGTGGAACCCAAGAGTACGGGATCGTCAGCGCGGAGTTCGAGTCCGACAAACCGACGGTGGTTCCACAGGGCGAGTCGACCAACCTGACCTACCCCGTCGACAACGGCGGTGTCATCCCGATAGTTGCCTATCTCGAACCGGCCAGCGAGGGCGTGGCAGTCAGTCCACACGAGTCACACGTCGGACCGCGGAGCGTCGCCAACGCAACGGTCACGTTGCAGGCCTCACCCGAGACGGGCTACTACCGGCGCTTCGTCGTCGAACACCGCTACCTCGCTATCCTCCCTCTACCGGTGATTCAAACACTGTATGCGGTACATCCGTGGGCCCCGGTCATCGCCATCGACGCCGTGATCGGTGTCCCGTTTTACTATCTCGGAATCGAACTCCTCGGGACGGGGCGGATCCGGGATCGGAGTCTGGACCGTGGATACGGGCTCCTGACGCGTGTGCGTCGACTGGTAGCCGGTCTTTACTGACCAGTAGTGATGTGGTAACTAAACAAAACTACGCTCCTGCAGTAGTATGGTCGACTGGCAACTCCGACTGCGGGCTGTTCTCGACAAGCAGTTCACGATCGTACTGGGCGTACTCGTCGTGATTGCACTGCTGGGTGGGTGGCTGACCTACACGGCACACGCCGCTCCGGAACCAACGACCGAACAGCGGGTGACGGCATGGGAGGTGAGTGGGAACTTCACCCACAGCGCGACCGTCGAAACGGACAATTCACTGTACGAGCAGGGTCGCACACTCACCGATCGACCGATCTATTTCACACGGCTCTCACCGGTGCTCCAAGGGACGTTCGCTACTTCGTATACCGTACGGGACAGCGGGAGTCTGAGCCAGACCGTATCGCTCTCACTGGTCATGCGGAACGTCGACCAGGACGACGGGAGCGACAGCCAAACGGTGTACTGGCAGCGAACTGAACCGCTCGACAGCACGACCGTCGAGTCCGTCGATCCGGGCGAACAGGTCCGTGTCTCGTTTGCACAGGATATGAGCGATGTCCGAGCCGAGATCGAACGGATCCGCGAGGAAGTCGGCGGCTCACCCGGACAGACGGAGGTGCTCGTTCGCGCGACGGTCCGTTCGGACGGGACGGTCAACGGTAACACGGTCGACGAGACGGACGTGTTCACACTGCCTATTGTCTTCGACGGTGGCGGCTACCGGATCAGTGGTGCGGGTCCGACAGTCGAATCGTACGAGACATCTCGGACAGTCCCAGCCACCCAACCCGGCGGGCCACTGCAAACTCTTGGTGGGCCGGTGCTGTTGCTGGTTGCGCTCGGCTCGATCGGAGCGGTCACTGCAAGTCGAGAGGACCTCTCCGAGGCTGATCGGGAACTGATGGCGTATGAAGACGATCGTGAAGCCTTCGATGAGTGGATTTCGACGATCGAACTCCCGGCGGCGGCGTTCGATAGGCCACAGGCCGAGGCCGCCTCACTGGGTGCACTCGTCGACTTCGCGATCGATACGAACAACAGTGTCATCGAAGACCCGGATGAGGAACGGTACTACGTACTCCACAACGACTATATCTACACGTACCGGCCCTCGAAAACGGTGTCACAACCCTCGAACGGAGAGCACTCGGCCGACGATAGAGCGGATACGGCCGCCGAACCCGAAAATCACGAAGAGTGATTTCTCCCAAAACGGCCGCTCCTACGGTCGACCGGCGGGTTCGGACTCGGCGCGACCGGGCCAACTGGCCTTCCAGACGTTCGCCCGCCCCCCGACACGTTCGAGATTGACCCGCACCAGCTTGCCGGGTTCGAGATCCGCTAGCTCCTCCCGAAGGCTGTTGTCCTCGTAGTCGACGACCTGGAAAACCCGGTTGGCCGATGGTGCTAACAGATTAATTGCGTTGTTTGTATTCATCTCCCTCATAACTCTGAATTCCCTGGACTTATCGAGAGTGTGCTTCACACCTAGACACTGTGTTGGTCTTTTGTGAAAAATCTTTGCACCAACTGACGCGCTCGGTCCACGAACACGCACCACCCACAGTCGGCTGCCCTACTCGCCGAAGTCGACCCGCCCCACGTCGTCGTCCACGAGACTCGGGTGGGTGCGCTGTTGGGCGTCGTGCGGTTCGGCGAAGTACTCCTGCATGGCCGCCCGCGATTCGGCCTGTCTGGCCTGTTGTTCGGTGGCGTCGATCTCCTCGCAGCCCGGCGGCACCTCCCGGCCCCGGTCGGTGAAATACCCCTCGGGGACGACCCAGTCGTTGTAAAAGGGGATTTCGGCGTCGTGGATCAGTGTGATCGCCGTCTTCGCGCCGTCGCCCGCCGAGATCACGGCCTGATGGTAGCGTTCGGTGATCCGCCCGGCGACGTAGAGCCCCTCGACGCCGGTCCGGCCGTGCTCCTCGTCGACGTACTGCTTCTTACCGGCCTCCCGAATGTCGACGTCGAACTCCTCGAGGAAGTCGGCGTCGGGGAAGGAGGCGACCAACACCCGGTCGGCGAGGATCTCGCGGGTCTCGCCGTCGGTCTCGGCGGTGGCGACGAAGCCGGCTTCGAGGCTCCCTTCGAGGTCCGCCACGCGGGCCGACTGGAACTCCGCGCCGTTACGGGTGGCCTGCGATTTGAGCATGTCGCCGAACAGCCGCGGGTCGACGCCCGCGGGGAATCCGGGGACGTTTTCGAGGTGGGCGTTACGGTTGAGCACCGACTCGCCGTCGTTGACGACCAGCGTCTCGATGCCCGCCCGTGCGGTAAACGTCGCGGCCATCAGCCCGGCGACGCCGCCACCGACGATCAACAGTTCGTGGCTCCCGGCGGTGTGGTCGGCCGATTCCTGCGCCGAAGTCTGCTCGGATGACATATCATCCGTTTCGGACTCCGCCGAATTGTGTTTCGTGGTTCGGTTGTCGAATCGCTCCTGTCGGCGGCGAACCGGACCTTCATACGTGATGGCGACATACGGAATCCGTAATGGCTCAGGCCGGGAATCAGGAACTCACAGATCGGTTTATCCAGTTCTATCGCAACTACTACCGCGAGGAGATCGGCACGCTTGCCCAGCAGTACCCCAACGAACAGCGCTCGCTGTACATCGACTACGACGACCTCTACCAGTTCGATCGGGACCTCGCCGAGGACTACCGCTCCCAACCTGACCAGATTCAGGAGTACGCCGAGGAGGCCCTCCGCCTGTACGATCTGCCGGCCGACGTCAAACTCGGCAACGCCCACGTCCGCCTGCAGAACCTCCCGGACTCGGTCGACATCCGAAGCATCCGCGTCCACGACAACCACATCGGCAAACTCATCTCGGTACAGGGGATCATCCGGAAGGCGACCGACGTCCGCCCCAAAATAACGGACTCAGCGTTCGAATGCCAGCGCTGTGGGACGATGAACTACATCCCACAGGAGGACGGCGACTTTCAGGAACCCCACGACTGTCAGGGCTGTGAGCGCGAAGGCCCCTTCAAGATCAACTTCGACCAGTCGGAGTTCGTCGACGCCCAGAAGCTCCGCGTTCAGGAGAGCCCCGAGGGACTGCGCGGCGGCGAGACGCCACAGAGCATCGACATCAACATCGAGGACGATATCACCGGCAAAGTCACCGCTGGCGACCACGTCACCGTCGTGGGCGTCCTCCACATCGAGCAGATGGACGGCAACGAGGGCAAATCCTCGCTGTTCGACCTCTATATGGACGGCGTCTCGGTCACCATCGAGGACGAGGTCTTCGAGGACATGGATATCGATCAGGACGATATCATCGAGATCACCGAACTCTCGAACGAGCCCGACATTTACGAGAAGATGGTCGCCTCGGTTGCGCCCTCGATCTACGGCTACGACGAAGAGAAGCTGGCGATGATCCTCCAGCTGTTTTCGGGGGTGACCAAAGAACTCCCCGACGGTTCGCGGATCCGTGGCGACCTCCATATGCTGCTTATCGGTGACCCTGGTACTGGTAAGTGCGTCAGCGGAGACACGCGAGTCACGTTGGCGGACGGCTCCGAGACGGAGATTCGGGATCTCGTTGAATCGAATTTGGACGACCCGAAGCCGGTCGACGATGGCGTGTGGGATTACGTCGACATTCCAATCCCGACACTCAAACAGGACGGAACACTCGGGACTGGTCACGCAACGAAGGTCTGGAAACGGGAGGCTCCCGAACAACTGTACCGGATCACGACACAGACGGGCTCATCAGTAACGGTTACGCCATCACATCCGCTGTTCGTCCAGCAAAACGGTCAGTTCACACCGGTTCGTGCTGAAGACCTCTCTGTTGGTGATTTTATCGGAGTTCCGCAGGCGATCCCAAGCGATGGATCCGATGCAGTTAAAGCGACGTATCGGGCGTCTCAGTCATACAACGCGGTCGAATTGTCATTGCCGGACCGGTGGACGCCGGAGTTAGCACGCCTTCTGGGATACATTGTCGCAGAGGGATACGTCGAGCAGCGCGAGAATAATACTGGCTTCGTCTCGATTACAAATAACGACGAGGAAGTCTTGGCCGACGCTGCACAGACGCTTTCGGAGATCGGATTGAACACGACGATTCGAGAACCACACGACGGGAAGGACGCGAAGGAACTCGTGTGTTCGTCAGGTGAGTTCGTCAGCTTCCTTGCGCATTCCGACAGTCAACTACTCACCGGCTCCGACACACAGCGGGTCCCACCTGCAATTCTGCGAGCGTCGACCGAGATCAAAGCCGCATTTCTCAGCGGGTATATCGAGGGTGAAGGCCACGTTTCAGCAACGCAGCGAGAGATCTCAGTTGCCTCAATGAGCCATGAGCTGTTGGCAAACGTCCGAAGCCTACTACTCTCGCTTGGCATCAGGTCCCAGATTGCAGCACGACAGAACGGCAGCTACCGACTCCGAATTAGCGGAGACCAGTTCGAACAGTACGTCGACGAGATCGGTTTTGTTACGGAACGGAAAACGCAGGCAGCACTGGAGCACGATGGGACTGGAAGCAACACGAACCTCGATGTGGTGCCAAATCTCGGGGCTGAACTCAAACGTGTTCGGGAGGCAGTCGGGCTACCACAGGCATCATGTAATCTTCCACGAAGCACGTATCAGCATTACGAGCGAGGTAGCCGGAATCCGAGTCGTGATGCGCTGTCACGCGTTGTGTCTGCATTCGAAGCTTCGCTACCGGAACTGACAGCCGAGCAGACAGTCATTGCCTCGGACGGTGGTGTCGACACGCTCAGACACGGTATTGATGCGCTTCGACAGTTGGCCGAAGGTGACGTGGGATGGGAGAAAATCGAGACGATTGAACCAGTCGACCCGGATGATGAGTGGGTCTACGATCTGGAAGTCGAGGATACCCACAACTATCTCACGAACAACATCATCTCGCACAACTCCCAGATGTTATCATATATCGAGAATATCGCCCCACGATCCGTCTATACCTCTGGTAAAGGATCGAGTTCGGCCGGGCTCACTGCGGCGGCGGTTCGCGATGACTTCGGCGACGGCCAGCAGTGGACCCTCGAAGCCGGTGCGCTCGTACTGGCAGATAAGGGGATTGCAGCGGTCGACGAACTGGATAAAATGCGGCCGGAAGACCGCTCGGCGATGCACGAGGCGCTCGAACAACAGAAGATCAGCATCTCGAAGGCCGGGATCAACGCCACGCTCAAATCCCGGTGTTCGCTGCTCGGGGCGGCCAACCCCAAGTACGGTCGGTTCGACCAGTACGAACCCATCGGCGAACAGATCGACCTCGAACCCGCGCTGATCTCGCGGTTCGATCTCATCTTTACAGTGACCGATACCCCGGATCCCGAACACGACGGCAAGCTCGCCGACCACATCCTCACGACCAACTACGCCGGCGAGTTGAACACCCAGCGGGCCAACGTGCCCACTTCGGAGTTCACCCAAGACGAGGTCGACTCGGTCACCGAGGAGGTCGCCCCCGAGATCGACGCCGAGTTACTCCGGAAATACGTCGCCCACGCCAAGCGGTCGTGTTTCCCGACGATGACCGACGAGGCGAAGGCGACCATCCGGGAGTTCTACGTCGACCTCCGCTCGAAGGGGGCCGACGAGGACGCGCCGATCCCCGTCACAGCCCGGAAACTGGAGGCGCTGGTTCGACTCGCCGAGGCCAGCGCGCGGGTCCGGCTCTCGGATACCGTAGACGAAGAAGATGCCGAGCGGTCGGTGTCGATCGTTCGCTCCTGTCTGCAAGATATCGGCGTCGACCCCGAGACCGGGCAGTTCGACGCCGACGTCGTCGAGACCGGCACCTCGAAAACACAGCGGGACCGCATCAAGAACATCAAGGGGTTGATCGCCGAGATCGAAGACGAGTTCGAGGAGGGTGCGCCCGTCGACGAGGTCCTCGAACGCGCCGGCGAGATCGGGATGGATGCCTCGAAAGCCGAACAGGAGATCGAGAAGCTTCGGCGGAAGGGTGACGTCTACGAACCCCGACAGGGCCACCTCCGGACGACGTGACCCACACGGAGCCGGCCGCGACGGGTCCGGCGCTCCCACCACACGAACGCCGGTCCTGAAGCGGGCTGCTCAGGGCGAACAGCTGTCGAGACACTGGTCGACCCGCTCGAGAGCCCCCGCAAGCGGGTCGCGATCCCGTTCCGGAACGGTGTCGTCGGCCAGCCGTGCCCGACAGCGCTCGCCGAGCAGCGATAGCTGTGCCTGCGTCGGTTGGCGACCGGTTTCGAGCCGCGACCGCAGGCGCGAGCCGACAAGCAGCCGGTCGGCGTCGGCCTGCGAGTCGGGGTCGTCGTGGGTCCGAATCCAGCGTTCGACTGTCGCGTGGGCTGCCCAGTGCTCCGCACGCGATAGCTCCGGACTCTCACACAACCGCTTCTCATGTGTTGACATGTGTCACCCCTCCGTTCGAAATTCTGTCTACGATGATACTAATACTTTCCCTATAGGTATCACATTGCGATAATCGGGGGCGGTGCGGTCAGTCGTGGGCGGGGATGCCGTAGTCAGCGAGGGTCCGTGCGAAGGCGTCGTCGGTCTGGCCGGCGCGGGTCGCTGCCTGACCGAACGTGAGGGTTCCACAGCGGTACAGTGTCAGTGCGGTCAGCAGGCCGTTCGTTGCCATACACTCTATACAGACACCATGTATCTAAAGCTTCTGTGAGATTCAGTGCCATACTACTCGGTCGAAATGGCTCAAAGATATACGAACATTTGTTTTTTCTCGGTTTTAGTTCGTGTTCTTGTTTTCGTGCCATGGCGACGGCGTCGACCAACAACAGAGCTAAGACGGTTCGGCAGTGACTGAGCGTATGGATCGACAGAAGTTCATGGCGATCTTCTTCACCGTCATGATGCTCGGCTCGATGCTCGCCTACGGCGCGACCCTTATCTAGTTCAGCCGTCGCCCCAGACGTCCGACAGCGGGTGGTTCTGTCGGCGATCGGCGTCGGATTCGGTTCGCGTCCGTCCGGCCTGCCGTCCGGAGCCACCGCTACGGACAGCCGGGCCGCCGTCGACGCCGGCGAGGGCCGCGGCTGGATCGAACTCGGGGAGGTCGGGCCGCGAGAGTCGGTCGAGCTGCTGGCGGAACCACGGTGGGGTGTCGGCTTCGGCGCGCTCGAAGAGATCCAACAGGCTCGCATCCGCGAGATAGGTCGCCCCGTAATCGTCGGGCGCACGCACGACCCGCCCGCAGGCCTGAATCACCGTCCGCAGCGCCGTCCGGTGGTACCACGCCCACTGGCCGTCCTCCAGCCGCCGGGCGACCCGCGAGTCGTTCGTGTTCAGATAGGGTGCCTTACAGAGCACCTGCCAGCGGGCGAGATCGCCCTTGAGGTCGAGGGCCTCCTCCATTTTGACCGAGACGAACAGTTCGGGGTCGGTGCTGGCTTTCCACGCCTCGAGTTCGGCGTCGCGGTTGTCGGTGTCGTGGACCCGGACCCGCGGGCCGACACCGAACTCGGTGAGCCGGTCGACCAACTGCTCGGCGATGGCATACGAGTGGGCGTGGATCAGGCCCTTCTCGTCGGGATGGCGGGCCATCAGCCGAACGATAAGGCGGGCGATCTTCGGGATCGTCTCGTCACGGTGTTCGTAGGTCATTTTCCCCTGTGTCACGTCGTATAACGGCCGGTTTTCGACGGGGAAGGTGTGCTCGACGTCGACCAGCGCGACCCGCTCGGGATCGAGCCCGACCTGTCGACAGAACGCCTCCTTGTTGAGAATCGTCGCCGACAGGAGGGCGAACTTCTCGCCGCGGTCCCAGACCGTATGGTGGAGGTAGCGGGCGGGATCGAGCGGCTTGATCGTGATCGCCGTTCCGTCACCGCCGGGTTGGTCGACGACCCACGTCGTCGGGCTGTCGGGGCTCCGGTAGTCGTCGACGAACCAGTCGAGTTCGGAGACGAGTTCGTTCAGCCGGTCCCGTCGGGCGACCTCCTCGGGAGTGAGTTCGGGCTTGTTCGTCAGGTCGTCTTTCGCCGCCCGGCAGACCTTCGAGAGTCGTTCGGCGAACGCCGAGGCGCGCTCGACCGGGTTGTGGGCCGCATTGATCTCGGGGATGTCGACCTCGCTCCAGACGGGGACCCGGGCGGGCGTCAGTTCGATGGTGGCGTACATTTCGGCCCACTCGGCGAGCCCGTGAGCCTCGTCGATGACGACCACATCGCGCATCCCGAAGACGTCCGAGCCGGCGGTCTGCATGAAGTACGCCAGCGTCATCGCGGCCATTGGCTGCCCGGAGGCGATGGCGCGGTCGGAGTAGTAGGGACAGCGGTGTTTGACCGAGCAGTCGAACCCCTTCTCACGGGCACAGGGGGCCTGATTGACCGGTGTGTCGTGTTCGCCCGGTAGGATGCAGTTGTAGTTGCCCTTGCCGCGGATGATTTCGAGGTCGTCGAGTAGCTCGTCGGCCGCGACGTCGTCGAGTTGGGAGACCTGCGGCGTCGTGTAGTAGGCGCCAGTCACTTCGGCGGGCTCGGCGGTCTGCAGATCGCGGGCACAGCCCATAATCGACCGCGCAAGCAGTGATTTACCGCTGCCGGTCGGCGCACGGACGAGGACCACGTCGTTATCGGATTCGAACGCCTCGCGGATATCCCGCAGTGCTTCCCGTTGGGTATCGCGGAAGCTCGGGGCGGGGAACTCCTCCAGAATGCGCGAGGGCTTCACGGACACTGGTGGGGCTTCATCGCTCAAAAACGTGCGGATGCGGTGACGGTCGACCGGACGGGAGCCGGACGGTAGCCACCGACTACCGACCGGTAGCGGCCGGCTACTCCTCGGCCGGGAGCGCGGCCACGTCCTCGGCGGTGGGGTCGTGGTCGTCAGGTAGCTTGTCGACGCAGTCCAGACAGAGGAAGTGCTCGCTGCCGTCGGCGAGTTCGAGGAGCATCCCCCCGGTCGGCGTAAAATCGAAGCTCCAGAAGTCGCCGATCCCCCCGGCGATCTTGACTTTCGTTCCGCAGCCGTCACACCGGCGTTTTGCCATCGACGGCGGTAGGTGTCGACGGCTCTTTACTGCACCGCTTGTGGAGTCGGTCGTCGCTGGTCGGACCGCCGGGAGGACAACGCTTAATTTCAGGGCCGAGCAACTATTCCAGACATGGGTTTATCGCTTGCAGGCGTTTCCTTTATGCTCTCGGCGCTGCAGCTACCGGTTCTCGATACGACGACGATCACCATCCTCGGTGTCGTTGGCATCGTGGTGCTGATCGCGCTCTCGGGATTCTTCTCGTCCTCGGAGATCGCCTTCTTCTCGCTGCCCCAACACCGGATCGACTCGATGGTCGACGAGGGGATAAAGAACGCGACCATCGTCGAGGGGCTGAAGAACGACCCCCACCGGCTGTTGGTGACGATCCTCGTCGGCAACAACATCGTCAACATCGCCATGTCCTCGATCGCCACCACCCTGTTCGGCTTTTATATGTCACAGGGGCAGGCGGTCGTCGCGGCGACCTTCGGGATCACCGCCGTCGTGCTGCTGTTCGGCGAGAGCGCGCCGAAGTCCTACGCGGTCGAGAACACCGAGTCGTGGGCATTGCGGATCGCTCGTCCGCTGAAACTCTCGGAGTACGTGTTGTTTCCCCTCATCGTCGTCTTCGATCGGCTGACCCGGATCGTCAACCGGGTCACCGGAAGCTCCTCGCAGATCGAATCCCCCTACGTCACCCGCGACGAGATTCAGGACATCATCGAGACCGGCGAACGCGAGGGCGTCATCGAGGAGGAAGAGCGGGAAATGCTCGAACGCATCTTCACGTTCAACTCCACGATCGCCAAGGAGGTGATGACGCCGCGGCTCGACGTGACTGCGGTTTCGCGTGAGGCCTCGATCGAGGAGGCGATTCAGGCCTGTATCAGCAACGATCACGTCCGCGTGCCGGTCTACGACGGCAACCTCGACAACATCATCGGGATCGTCAACGTCCGGGATCTGGTCCGCGAACACCAGTACTCCGAGGGGAAGGGAACGCTCGATGACGTCGTCCGGCCGACGCTGCACGTCCCCGAATCGAAAAACGCCGACGACCTGCTGGCCGAAATGCAGGAAAACCGCCTCCAGATGGTGATCGTCCTCGACGAGTTCGGGACGACCGAGGGGATCATCACCCTCGAAGACATGGTCGAAGAGATCGTCGGCGACATCCTGGAGGGCGACGAGAGCGAGCCCTTCGACAGCGTCGACGACCAGACGACGATCGTCCGCGGCGAGGTCAACATCCACGAGGTCAACGACGTCCTCGAGATCGACCTCCCGGAGGGCGAGGAGTTCGAGACGCTGGCGGGGTTCGTCTTCAACCGCGCCGGGCGGCTCGTCGAGGAGGGCGAGACCTTCGAGTACGACGGCGTCGAAATCGCCATCGAGGAGGTCGACAACACCCGGATCCTGAAGGCCCGTATTACGGTCACCGAGGAGTACCCGAAAACCGAGGTCGACGAGGAGCCGGAGTTGACCTGACCGTCCTCGTCACCGCACCAGCGAGATGAGGCTGAAGATGCCGTACCCGAGAACGAACGAGACCACCAGCGAGCCGACCCACGCGAGGACGGTATAAACCATCTTCTGCCGGCTGACGCCGGCGTTGCCCGCCGCGTACCCGCTGCCGACGATCGCGCTGACGATGATCTCGTTGAACGACACCGGGATGCCGAAGGCGACTGCTGTCTGGGCGATCACGAACGACGGGATCAGCGCGGCGATCGATCGCCGCGGCCCCAGCGAGGAGTAGTCCTGTGAGATTGCCTTGATCATCCGCGGCGCACCGGTCCACGAGCCGAGAAGCAAGCCGAACCCGCCGCCGGCGAGGACCGCCCAGATCGGGAGCTGTATCTCGCCGAGCAGCGGGATCAGCGGCCCGATAGCGAGGCCGACCTGACTCCCACCGGCCGAAAACGCCACCAGTCCGCCGAGCACCAGCAGGAACCGGCGCTGGCCGGCGGTCCGGTCCCGCCTGAGGACGAACCAGAGCGCCGACGCCGCGAGGCCAGCAAGCGCCAGCGAGGCGACGAGACCGCCAGCGATCCCGCCGAAAGCGGGCAGCGGCAGTCGACCGCCGAGTGCGCCGGCGATCGAGCCCTGTCCGTCGGGCGGCCCGAGGAACGCGAAGCCGATGTTGGCGACGATGAGGCCGATTACACCGCCAAGCCCCGCGATCAGGTAGTCCTCGTGGAGCCGGTCGCCCCGAAGGAGGCTGGCGATGCCGTAGGCGATCCCGCCCCCGACGAACGGCGTGAGCACCCAGAGGGTGAGGATCTCGACGTACTTCGGCCACGCGGGGCCGCCACCCATCGCCAGCCCGACACCGACGACGGCCCCGGTGACGGTGAAGGCCGTGGCGATCGGGTAGCCGGCGAAGACGCCGATGGCGACCAGCACGGCGGCAGTGATGAGGCCGACGATCGCCGCCGTGGCCGTCAGCGGCTCGCCGACGACGAGTTCGGTGCCGACGGCCTCGGTGACGTTGGCTCCCTGGAGGACGGCCCCGAGAAAGCCCAGCACGCCGACGATCAGCCCGGCCCGCATCACCGAGATCGCGTTAGCTCCGACTGCGGGGGCGAACGGCGTCGACCCCGAAGAGCCCGCACCGATGGCCCACGCCATAAACAGACTCGCCGCGGCGGCGATCAGGAACGTCGACAGCGTCTCGAAGGCGACCATCGATTACTCCCGCCGTTGGCCCTCTTCGTACCCTTCGCGGAGCCCCATGACAGTCCGGCGCATCAGGAGGTAGCCGAAGAACACGAATCCGACCAGCAGAACGATCAGTCCGATGACGACCGGATCATCGAAGAGCGAGACGACCATAGGCGGCCTTTCATCGGCCTCTTCAAAGGCGTTTCGACGTGTCGACGCGGCGACCGGAGCGCGGTTGCGACGTGTCGACGCGACCGACGGTCACTCGGCATGCAGGTCGAACGTCTCGAAGACCTCGCCGTCGGGGGTGACGAGTCGGCCCCGCAGCCCGCCGGCGATCGGCTCCAACTCGGCGTGGGCCGGCCGATGGCCGCGCGGCTGGGCGTGGCTCCCCGGATTGATCAGGGGGAGTTCGCCAGCGAGGTCGGCGGTCGGTCGGTGGCTGTGGCCGAAGATCACCGCGTCGGCCTCGCGTTCCTTGCCGAACAGCGTCAGCGCCGTGTTGCCGCCGCGAACCGTGTGGGTGACCGCGAATCGGACGCCCTCGTACTCTACCGTACGAGCCTTGGGGAGCCGCGAGCGGATCGCCGAATCGTCGTTGTTGCCGTGGACCCCCCGGAAGGTCGACGATTCGGCCTCGAAGGCATCGAGGACGGGTTCGGTCATGAAATCGCCCGCGTGGACGACGATATCGGCCTCCCTGACCGCATCCAGCGTTCGGCCGTCGAGCCGGTGGCCGCCAGTGCTGTGGGTATCGGAGACGATCGTGAGCATTACCACCCCTCAACATCTAGCTGCAGAAAAACGTTGCTGCCGGCGGCTCGGCGACGAGTCCCGGAACGATTAACCGACCGACACGTGAGCCGATAGGTATGGCAGGCAGCAAATCGGTCGTCCTCGCGGCGCTCGTTGCCAACGGCGCGATCGCGGTGCTCAAGTTCGGTGCCTTCCTCCTGACGGGGAGCCCCTCGATGCTCTCGGAGGTCTACCACTCGATCTCCGATACGGGCAATCAGGTGTTCCTGCTCGTTGGCATTCGGTACAGCGACCGCGCGGCCGATCAGGACCACCCCTTCGGCTACGGCAAGGCACAGTTCTTCTACAGCTTTCTGGTCTCGGTCCTCCTCTTTGGGATCGCGGGCTGGGAGTCGGTCAAACACGGCTACGAGGCGATCCTCCACCCGCACACGGGCACGGTCGACCCGGTAACCCTCCTCGGTGTCGGCCCGTTTCCGGCGTGGTACGTCAGCGTCGTCGTCCTACTGGGGGCGATCGGGTTCGAGACCTACGCCTTCATGAAGGCCAACGCCGAACTCCAGCGCCAGATCACGGAGTACGGCTGGTCCGGCATCCCGGAGGCGTTCCGGAAGACGAGCGACGTGACGACACTCACCGCCTACACGGAGGACGCTATCGCGCTGCTGGGTGCGATACTTGCGCTCGTCGGAATCGTCCTCAGCCAACTGACCGGCAATCCGATCTACGACGCGGTGACCGCGCTGCTGATCGGTCTGCTGCTGATGGGCTTCGCCCTCGCGTTGGCATGGGAGAACAAGCGACTCCTGCTCGGCGAGAGTCTCGAACCCGAAGTCGAGGACGAACTCCGAGACGTGATCGTCGACCACGAGGGCGTGCGCCACGTTGAGGGCTTCCGAACGGTGTTCGTCGGCCCGGCACAGGTGCTCGTAACGACCGAGGTGAGCTTCGATCCCGAACTCGTCACCGACAGCATCGACGCAGATATCGGCCAGATCAAGACGAAGCTAAAAACGGCTGACGACCGCGTGGATATCGTCTACATCGAGCCCGAAGGCACAGGGATCTAATCGTTCATCGCCAGCGAGGCCAACAGTGCCTCCAACTGGACCTGCTCGTTCGCACCCTCGGTGATCCGGTAGTCGACCTCGCCGATACGCTCCATCAGCCGGACGGCATCGCGCTCGGAGAGATCGAACTCCCACACCGAGCGATGCAGCTGGTCGATGATGTCGCCGCCGGCCATCCCCGTATCGGTGAGCAGGGTGTCGAGCGTGGCCCGGGCCTTCGAGAAGTCGCCAGCGATGGCGTCAGTGACCATCGACTCGATCTCCTCGGGGCGGGCGGTGGAGGTGATCATGTAGACCGCCTCCTCGTCGACGACCTCGCCCGTCGTGGCGGCGGCCTGCAGACTGTTGATCGCCCGGCGCATGTCGCCACCCGCGGCGTAGACCAGTGCCTCCCGGCCGTCGTCGGTGACCTCGATCCCTTCGGCGGCGGCGATCTCGTCGACCTGTGCGGCGATGGCGTCGTCCGACAGGGGTGAAAACCGGAAGACGGCACACCGTGACTGAATGGGGTCGATGATCTTCGAGGAGTAGTTACAGGAGAGAATGAATCGGGTGTTGTCGGAGAACTGCTCCATGGTTCGGCGGAGGGCAGACTGGGCATCCGACGTCAGCGAGTCGGCCTCGTCGAGGAAGATGATCCGGTAGTCGAACCCGCCGAACGACGATCGGGCGAAGTTCTTGATCCGGTCCCGAACGACGTCGATCCCGCGCTGATCCGACGCATTGAGTTCGAGGAAGTTCCCCCGCCAGTCGTCGCCGTAGACCTCCCGAGCGATGGCGGTCGCGGCAGTCGTCTTGCCGATGCCGGCGCGGCCCGAAAACAGCAGGTGCGGCAGATCGCGTTGGTCGATGTAGCTCCCGAGGCGCTCGACGATGTCGTCCTGTCCTTTGATCTCGTCGAGGGTCTGGGGGCGGTACTTCTCGATCCATATCTCCCGTCCGGGGGCGGTCTCGGCGTCGACCTCGCTCATATACGCACAAGCGGCCGGTGGGATGATAAACACCCCGAGACCGTATTGCAGGGATGTCTATGCGAGTAGTCGAAGAGAGTACGTGATTCAAATAACAGCCGCAGAGATATCGATCTCGTCTGGATGTACTGTTATCTCGACCTCATACAATCCACTTCCGGAGAATTCTTTTTCGACGTTGAGTTCGTTGTCAGTTGACACGTCGAAGACGTACGTCTTTTTACCAGATATGTCTGAAAGTTCGACTGTTTTGGATTCACCGTCAGACATACTCAGCTCTTCGGAGTAAACCGATTCATCGCCGGAATACACTTCAACAGAGATAGTTCGTGACTCATCACCAGATCTGTTTTTTACTTGTACGTCTATTGATCTCCCGGAGTTGCCGCTTTCTGACAAACAACCGGCCAAAGAGGTGAGTAATCCTGATGAAACAACGAAACGTCGTCTGTTCATGTGTAAGAAACAGATGTTTGTTCGTTGATAATCCTTATTAGTTTCTTCACGACTGCCTCAATCCTCGATACCGCTTACCCGACTCCTTTTGTCAGTCGGCCGTCCCACACCTAGTATGAACGTCACCGTCGACGTCGTCGGCGAAGGTGCCCGTGAGGTGACCGTCGACGACGGGGCGACCTACGCCGATCTGGTCGAAGCAGTCGACCGCAGTCCACAGGAGGTCTCGGTCCTCGTGGATGGCTCGCCGGTGCCGGAGGACCAGCCCGTCGAGACCGACCACGTGCAGGTGTTGCGGCTGATCAAAGGCGGGTAACAGGGCCGACGCGAACTGAGTCTTTTTATCAGTCGACGAGAGAGCCACCGGTATGTACTCGAAGCCGACCGATCTCTCCGTCGAGTTGGCCAACGGCGGGGTCGGGCCGGACCCGCTTCGACTCGACGCCCTCGAGACGGCGTTCGTCGTGGTGCTGTTCCAGCGGGACCACCTCTGTGGCAACTGTCGGGAGCAGGTCCAGGAGATCGCCGCCCGCTACGCTGAGTTCCGCGAGCGAAACACCGCAGTCGTCTCGGTGCTCCCCGAATCCAAAGAGCGGGCCGCCGAGTGGGCCGCCAGCTACGACCTCCCGTTTCCGGTAGTCGCCGACCCCGACTCGGCCGTCGCCGACCGGTTCGGCCAGCCGGTCCGGTTCGGGTTCCTCGGCGAACTCCACGACTTGCTGGGGCGGATGCCGCTGGCTGTCATCATCGACCTTCGGGGCGACGAGCCACGGCTCGTCTACTCCCACGTGGGTAACTCCCCATCCGACCGGCCCACCGTCGAAGGGCTGCTGCTCGAACTCGACCACAGGCGCAACGCAAGCGAGTGACACACTCGATTCGCCATGCCGACCCCGACGATCTGGTCGACGTGATGCGGCTGTTCGACGGTGCGCTCCTCGAAACCGACGCCGACCGGATTCGGGAGCAACTAACCGGCTGTCGGGGCTGTATACTGGTCGCTGGCGAGGGGCAGCCGGTCGGCGCGGTCGCGCTTGTAACCGAGACCGAAACGGTCGACGACATGCCGTGGCCCGATGCCGTGTATATATCTGCCATCGCCGTTCGAACAGAGCGACGAGAGCAGGGAGTCGGGCGGTCGCTGATCACGGCGGCCGCCGACTGGGCGGCCCCGCGGCCGCTGTCGGCGACCTTCGACGAGCGCGTGCGACCCTTTTATGCGGCGTGTGGCTTCGCGATCGAGGAGCGAGAGGGTCGGCTGTGGGGTCGACGGTCGCCCGCGGGTCGGTAGCCGGTCACTCGCCGGGTCCGGTTTCCTCGACGTCTGCCCGGGGGAGTTCGACGACAGCGACGGCCCCCTGTCGGTCCTCTCGGTCCTCGAACCAGACGTCGCCGCCGAACCGGTCGACCATCACACGGACGAAGTAGAGTCCGAACCCGATTGAGCCGGAGTCCTCGGCGGTAATCGATCGCTCGAAGACCTCCTGTTTGGCCTCGTCGTCGATCCCCGGCCCGTTGTCCGCGATGCGGATCGTGACCGTCTCGCCGTCGACGACCGCGTCGACCTCGATCTCGACGCGGTCGCTGTCGTTGTGTTCGACCGCGTTGCCAAGCAGGTTCTCGAAGACGGCCGCGAGGAACTCGTTGGCCCGAACCCGCGGCAGGCTATCGAGATCGGTACCGACCGTGATGGTGACGTCGTCGTGGCTTCCGCGGGTTTTCGAGACGCTCTCGGCCACCAGCGTGCCGGTGTCGACCGCCTCCAGCGTCGCCGACTCCTCGCCGACCGAGTTCGTCACCGCCCGCACGTTCTGTGTGAGGTCGACGATGTCGGCGCTGTGGTCGTCGATCACCTCGACGTGGGAGCGCAACTCCTCGTCTACGGTATCGGCGAGCATATCGGCGTGGCCGCGGAGGATCTGCATTCCGTTGAGCAGGTCGTGTCTGAGCACGCTGTTGAAGAACTCGATCTGATCGTTGCGCGTCGACAGGAGCTCGCGGCTCTCGCGGAGTTCCCGCTCCTTGGTTACGCGTTCGAGCGCGTTTTCGGTCGTCGAGGCCAGCAGCTCGACGAACTGCCGGTCGTCGTCGCTGAATCCCTCGTAGTCGGCTCCGGCACTGATCCCCAGTACGCCCCACTCGCCCAGCGGATACAGCAGGGAGCCGCCGATGTCGACAGGGATGTCGACAGTGTCGGTATCGATCGGTTCGCCGCGCATCGGCTCGCCGGTCTCGAACACCTGCCAGATGTCCGTCTCGCCCGGTTCGACCGTCAGATCGCCCGGCTCGTCGCTGCCCCCGGCGTCGGCGAACGCCGTTTCGAGCCCGTCGGCGAAGGCGGCTCCCCGGAGGAAATCCGCCTCCGGGTCGTACAGCATCGCCCCGGAGTAAGAGTATTCGAGCAGTTCGTCGGCGGCCGTCACCGCGATCTCACAGACCTCGGTGGCGGTTTCGGCCCCGAGGAACCGCCGGGTCGTTTCGTGAAGGCGTTCGAGCGTCCGCTGGCGCTGTTTCTGGACCGAGATGTCTCGCAACACGACCACCGTCCCACGGTCGCGGTCGTACTGGTCGCTGATCGGGGCGGCGTTGCAGTCGTAGACCTCGACGCCCCACCGTCGACGCGCCGACCGGGACCGTCACCCCTGACCTGTGGCACGAACTCCCGGTCGCTGGTAGCCGCATCCAGCAGCCCCGGCAACAGCTCCTCGGCGGGCGTGCCGACAGGATCGGGGGTATTCACCAGCCCGCGGGCCGCGGGGTTCGTGTCGACGATCCGCGAGCGGTCGTCGAGGACGAAGACGGGATCGTCCATTCGTTCGAGGACCACCTCGGGCGCGAGCGGTTCGACGTTGAGAAACTCATACCGGAACAACGCCAGTGCGATCAACACGGCCTCGGCCGAATACAACACCGAGTTGAGATTCAGTCCTGGATGGATATTGACCCCGACCTCGTAGACGACACCACCGACGACGGTGAAGCCGATAGCCCCGAAGATGAGCGCCGTCTGTTTGCGGTACATGTTCCGCGGCGAGATGAGGAACCGCGCGAGAACTCCCATGCAAGCAAACACCGCCGCGTACGAAGAGACGAGGGCGACCACGAACAGCAGCCCCTCGGCTCTGTTCAACAACACGGGAAAGGTGAGGCCGTTGACTGTCTCGATCACGACTGGTTTCCTGAGGATGTCGACCGCACTGATCACACCCAGCAGGCCGAAATAGCCGACTATCGCCCGGCGACGGCGCGGCGTCAGCCAGTCATCGCGGCCAGTGTAGGCTAAGACGAAAATCGGGAAGTAGCCAGTGGTGAAGACGAGAAGTCCTGTGCCGACGGCAAACACCGCCTCGGTAACCGGCGAGATGTGGACGACCGTCAGCGCCGCGTAGCAGAGCCCTCCAATTCCCGGGAGTCCGGCGATTCCCGCGAGCGGACGGGCAGCCGGGTGATCCCGGTGCTGGAGGGCGACGTAGGCGACGCTCAGGCCGACGACGCCACCGATCGCCAGCAGGCCACCGATCAGTGTGGTGATCGACTCCTCCATTCTCTCCGATAAAATGTTATGTTTCAATTATTTAAACCCGACGAGAACGTCAGTGGCGGCCGGCTATTCGAGACGGATCATCGCTCGGCTTTTCCGTCTCACGGCTGTAGCAGTGGCTATGAGCACCATCGTATCGGCAGGCCCAGCGCGCCGACCCACGGAGGCGACGCGATAATGGGACGCGGCAAAGACAAATACTACAACCGAGCCAAGCAGCAGGGCTACCGTTCGCGGGCGGCGTTCAAGCTCAAACAACTCGACGAGACCGCGGGGCTGTTCGGCCCCGGCAACACCGTCGTCGACCTCGGGGCCGCGCCCGGCGGTTGGCTGGGGGTGGCCGCCGAAGAGGTCGGCGAACACGGGAAGGTAGTCGGCGTCGACTTCCAGCGCATCCGGGAGTTCGACGACCACGACAACATCGAGACGATCAAGGGCGATATGACCGACGACCGGACCAAGGATCGGCTCCGCGAGCTGATCGGCGACGAGGGCGCGGACGTCGTGCTCTCGGATATGGCCCCGAACATGACCGGCGAGTACGAACTGGACCACGCCCGGTCGGTCCATCTGGCCCGGCAGGCCTTCGGGGTTGCCTGCGAACACCTCGGCACCGGCGGGGATTTCGTCGTCAAGGTGTTTCAGGGGCAGGACCTCGACGACCTCGAAGCCGAAATCGGCGAGGAGTTCCAGTACGTCCGGCGGTCGAGCCCCGACGCCTCCCGTGACAGCTCCTCGGAGATCTATCTGATCGGCAAGCATCGCCTGACCGCGCCGGTGGCGACTGGCGACGAGCTAGAGGTCGAGATCGTCGACGTCGGCGACGAGGGCGACGGCATCGCCAAAGTCGACGACTTCACCGTCTTCGTCTCCGGGGCCGAGACGGGCGACAGCGTGACTGTCCGCATTACGGACGTCAAACCCCAGTTCGCCTTCGCCGAACGCGTCGACTGACGACTGCTGGCGGACGCTCTCGTTTCGACCGTCAGATCAATACCTCACCGGCTGCTCCGGGTATATATGCGTCTGACACTCGCAGTGAGTGGGATGAGCTGTACCGGGTGTGAATCCAACATCGAAAGCGCCGTCTCGGAGCTACCGGGCTGTGAGGGCGTCGACGCCGACCACGAGGCCGGTGAGGTCGTCGTCGATGGCGACGTCGACGAGGGAGCCGTCACGTCGGCCATCGAAGACAGCGGCTACGAGGTCGTCGCGTAGGGTTACTGACTTCCGTCGATCGAGCCTGTAAACCCGCAGATCGATTTGAGTATCACGACGAGATCGTTCGCCTCTCCGGCCCCCCAGATCGCCGTCTCGGCGTCCGGGGTCGGGTTGCCGACCTGGACGCTCAGCAGCGTGCGACTCCCGTCGACCAACAGGAACCGGCTGACCATCGGGATGGCTCGGGCGGCGGGGTCGATTCGGTCGATGGCTGGCATCTCGGCCTGAAGGCGGTCCATCGTCTCGGCCGAAAGTCCGCCGACGCTGACCGAGATGCCGCGGTCGACGGCCGCCGAAAGTCCCTCGATGAGCCGTTCCGAGCAGAACCCATCGTCGGCGACGTAGACGATCTCCGAGTCGGCCTCGCCGAAAAACGTCAGCAGTCGGTCGACGATCGTCTCCCGACCGCTGACCGTCCAGATACCCCGCTGTTCGGTCCCGTTGTCGACCGCTTCGAGCTGATCGAGCGCCGTCGTCAACTTCGTGAGACGCTGTTGGAGGTCCTGGTCGAGTTTTCGGCGTGTGGTCTCGGCCGAAACCGCGATAAATCGCTGGGGACTGGACTGTTGAACGTCGACCAGCCCCCGGTCGCGGAGCTCCTCGACGGCGTCGTAGACGCGGGTTCGCGGAACGTCGGCGACCTGACTGACCTCCTTGGCGGTTCCAGAGCCGAGACTGGAGAGCGCGACGAACGTTCGGGCCGCGTAGGTGCTGAGTCTGAACGCTTCGAGCTGTTCGATGGCTGTCGAGTGCTGATCTGAACGGTGAGTAGTCATACGGGGAGCTGACAGCGGGCGGCTACCGTCGACCGCGGCTGCGTGAGATGGCCGACGATAGCAATCATGCCAATGGTACTATCTTCCTGTTGGCCTCTGTGCGTATATTGTTTTTGTGATTAACTGGGTGAAAATCTATACAACGGTGGGGTTCGTTCTATATGAGCACCAGTGTTGAACTCGCCAGTATGTTACGGCCACCGTCACAACAGATTTTCACTTTTTGCGTGAAAAGTTACCAGCCGTCTGTCTATACGGATAGTCCCGCTTGACCCAGGATCATTTTCACGAATCGAGTGACAATAGCTATGGGTCTGGGGACATGAGTATTCTGTATGACCGGGTTCACCGGAACTGTTGATTCATGGCCACATCAGATAACGTAACCGAGGCCGTCGACGTCCTCCAGCAGCTCGGGCTCAAGGAGTACGAAGCCCGCTGTTTCGTCGGTCTCTCACGGCTGTCAACGGGCACCGCAAAGCGACTCAGCGAGATGACTGACGTGCCGCGCACTCGCGTCTACGATGCGGTTCGCATCCTCGAAGCCCAGGGACTCGTCGAGATCCAGCATTCGAGCCCCCAGCGGTTTCGGGCGGTCTCGCTGTCGGAGGCGACCGACACGCTCCGGGATCAGTACGACACCCGCGTCGACCGCCTCCGGAACGCCCTGGACGACATGGAGACGGTCGACGACCGCGAGGAGTCGTCGATCCAGCAGGTGTGGGCGATGACCGGCTCGACGGCGATCGAGAGCCGGACGAACGAACTGCTCGACAAAGCCGAAAGCGAGGTCGTGTTCGTCGTCGGCGACGAGTCGCTGTTGACCGACCGGCTGATCGACAAGCTAACCGGGATGACCCGGAGCGTCGACCTGCTGATCGGCGCGCCGACCGAGGCCATCCGAACCGCGATCCAGGAGGCGATCCCCGAGGCAACCACGTTCGTCTCGGGGCTGGGATGGCTCCGCGACGAGGGTGGCGACGACGAGGAGACCGCCATCGGGCGGCTCGTGTTGATCGACCGCTCGAAGATCCTGGTGAGTACGATCGTCCCCTCGACGAACGAGGAACACGCGATCTACGGCGAGGGGTTCGGCAACGGGCTGGTCGTCATTGCGCGTCGGTTGATGTCGCAAGGCGAGTTCACCGACGGATAAATACGGAAGGGGGAAGGGCCGAAACGTGGGGGAACAGGTAGGAAGGCGTAGCACGTTCGGGGACGGGGAACACCCCGGACTACGAGTCTACCCATCTACATCGAGCCCACGGATCAACATTAAACAGCGACATTTTCACGGCTGTTCGATTTTTGATGAACCGGGTAACAGTCTCTCGCGGGCACCGACCACACGCCGGACCGACCCCACCCGTGAGTATATATACCGGAGCTCACCAACCGCCGACCAGTGGGAACTACAGACAGTCAGCAAGTCGACACGGTCGGCAGGCTGGGGGACGACCACGAGCTCTCCCGGCGGGCCCGTGGGTACGGCGAACGCGTGGTTCGGGGCGACGAGTGGCCCCTCGACGGCGTCGACCTCGCGGCGATCACGTGGGCGACCTCGACGCGCGCGAAGCGTCGACACGGCCGGTGTTCCTACGGCGGCGAGGGTCGGGTAACGATCACGCTGACCGAACACACCTACGAGCGGGCCGGCTTCGAGGCCTGCAAGAAGACTATCCGCCACGAACTCGTCCACGCGTGGCAGTACCAACACCAAGGCCAGCGGGCCGTCGTCACCGATCGGGGGATCGAACTGCGGGCCGACGGCGCGGCCGCGACCGCCGCCGACGGCTACAGCGACCACGCCGATACCGAGCCCGCGACCGGTGGCGAGAGCACGGCGGTCGACGCCGGGTTCACCATCGAAACGGGCCACGGCGACTCCTTTCGGGCGTGGGTCGAGCCCCTCGCGTTGCCGGGGCGGTGTTCGACCTACTACGAGCGCCGCCGGTCGGATTTCGCCTACGTCTACGGCTGTCCGAACTGCGGGGAGTGGTGGGGGAAACACCGGCTCTGCAAGAGCGTTCGGCAGGCCGCCCACGGCGGCGAGGGGTCGACGGGCTACCGCTACTGCACCGACTGCGAGGTGCTGCTCCACCTCCGGACCGGCGCGTGGTATCTCGCCCACGGCGACCACGACGACGCGACGATCAGAGCGTTCGCCGACGGCGAGTTGGATCCGGCCGTCGACGGTCGAGTGCCGCTGATCCATCGGCGCGACATCGGTTCGACGGAGCGACCGTCGTAGCCGACCCGGACCGCTTGAGGGGCCGATCAGTCCTCGACGGGGAACGTTTCGTGAAGCACGTCGTGGGCCTCGCCGAGCCCCGCGAGGACGCTTTCGCCCTGTGCGGTGATGCGGTGGACGGCGCGTTCGGCGTCCCGGACGGCGACGAGTCGGCCCCGGAGGTAGTCGTACTCGGGGTCGTCACTGGGTGTGTCGGCGATCTCTTCTTCGAGGTCGACCAGCGCGGCATCGAGATGACGTTCGATGGCGGCCAGCGAGTCGGCCTCGGCCAGCGCCCCGATGGGGCCCGAGAGGTGGCCCTCCAGTTCCGCTTCGGCGTGTTCGCGGGCCGCCGGATCGGCCGTACCGAGGACGTTCATCAGCCCGAGCCGCAGCGCTTCGATCTCGTGACAGCTCATATTCCGGTGGTGGGGTTCGCACCTCAAAGCCGGTTCGGTATCGCTTTCGGGCCCGTTTGACCGACCCAAGCAGCTATGTGGGATCCGACACCACCGGCGACTGTTCGATGACCCCGACCGTCGACGGCGAGACCCTGCTGTACGTGCTGGGTGTCGCCTTCGCCCTCGGTACGCTGGCGTACTTCGCCAGCGAGGTCGTTTTCGACCTCTCGATTACCGTCACCGCCGCGCTGTTGTTGCTCGCGTTTCTCGTCTTCTTCGTCGTCGGCCTCGCGGTCGACCGCGAGCCGCTGGATACGGTCGCGTTTGCGGTCTCGGGATTGGCGTACGTCGTCTGTCTCGGCTACGTGATCTCGCGGTACGAGCCGAGCGAGGGGGTCGTGTTCGTCCTGCTTGCGGCCTCCGCCGGGCTGTTCGTCGGTCTCGGCTACGCCCTCCAGGGCGACCGGCTGGCGGTCGACCGGCGGACCGCCGGCCTCGCGGTGGTCGCTATCGCGGCCGTCGGGCTCCTGTTGGTCGGTGTCGACAGCGCCGGCGGCGTCGAGTACAGCATCGGTCTCGACGAGGAGACCGTCCTGACACCGACCCACGAGGACCCCGAGGCCAACCGTGTCTACACCGAACAGGAGATCGGTACGCTCACCGCGAGCAACCCCACGGTGTTCACGCGGGCGGTCGACCCGCCGTCGCTGTCGGGCTGTCTCGCCGGCGTCGACGCCCGGAACACCGGTCGAGAGGCGAGAGTGAGGGTTCGCTACGAGTCGCGGAGTTACGAGCGCTCGAATCGACTTCCACGGGGCGGCACACAGCACCTCGCCATCGAGGCCTCGGCGGAACTGCCGGCCGAGGTGGTCGCCGACAACCGGACGGTCGCCGTCGAGCGCGGCGAGGACTGTGCGGGCACGCGCTCGGAGCCGACGATTATCGTCGTTGTCGACCAGTCCGACGGCCGGTAAGCCGCCGGCTACAGCGTCTGATCAACGAGGTCGCTCACGATCCGGTCGCGGTCGAGATGCGAGGAGACGATCCGCTCGGCATCCGCGGCCTCGACACCGCCGTACCACACGTTCTCGGGGTACACCGCGACCATCGGCCCCTCGCCGCACCGCCCCAGACAGGACGACCGCGTGATCCGGGCGTCACACTCTTTGGAGTCACGGGCCTCCTGCCGGAGGCGTTCGAGCACCGCGGGTGCACCATCCGCGGCGCAGGTCTGGTTCGTGCAGACGGCGACATGTTTCTCGGGGGCGTCGTGGGTGTGGGGCTCGTCGTCGACGTCGCTGCGGTCGGCGTGGGTCTCCTGATGGGTCAGCGCCCGGAGCATCGCCCGCGCGCCGCCGGTATCCTCCTCGTAGCCGGTGAGGTCGACCTTGTACTTGCAGGTGTCACACGACATCTCGACGCTGTCGGTCCGAGCCTCCTGCCAGCGGTCGCCCAGCACGTCGAGGAGCCGCGAGTCGGTGCCGAGTGGGTCGCCAGCCAGCGCGTCGACGTAGGGGTACTCCGAATCGAACTCGTCGGTCCACTCGCGGATCCGCCCGGTGAGGACGCCATCGCCGAGCATGTACGGCAGGACGACGACCGCATCGGGGCGCTGTTTGGCGATCTCCGCCAGCGAGTCGTCCAACGTCGGCTCGGTGATCCCGATAAAGGAGGCTTCGACGTGGGAAAACGCTCGCCCCTCGTACAGCAGCCGCGAGAGCTTGTGGAGGTCGGCGTTGGCGTCGGGGTCGCTGGAGCCGCGGCCGCAGACGACGACGGCCACGTCGTCGGTCTCGCGGTCGATGCCCAGTTCGTCCTCGACGGCCGCCGCACGGTCCTCCAGCAGGTCGACGATCGCGGGGTGAATCCCGAGGTGGGCCCCGTTGTTGATCTCGGCTTCGTGGGTCGAGCGGGCCCGCTGCACGGCGAGGGGCACGTCGTTTTTGACGTGGCTCGCCGCGAACAGCGACAGTTGGACGACCGTGATGGAGTCGACGGTCGATGCCAGTCCCTCGATAGCATCGGGAATCGCGGGCTCGGCGAGCTCCAGAAAGGCGGCGTCGACCGGAATCTCCAACCGATCTTCGAGCATCGCCGCCAACTCCCGGACCTGCTCGTTGGACTTCTCGCGGCGCGAGCCGTGGCCGACCAGCAGAACGGCCTCGTCGTCGACCGAATCGATGGCGTTCCGAAGCTGACCCTGACTCATTGGTCGAACTGTGAGCGGTCGAAGTCGACGTCTGTTGCCTGATCGAGACTCTGGACGAGTTTCCGGCGGCGGCTGGGCGCGAACAGGCCGGTGTCTTCGGTCCCTTCGTAGAGCCACATCCCGAAGTCGGCCGCGACATCGTCGTCGACGCCGAACCAGTAGCCACCCGACGAGGTCGCCGAGAGATCGCCGCAGGCGGCGTCTACGGGACAGTCGTCGATGAGTTGCTGAACGAGTTCGAGCAGCTCGTCGTCGTCGTGGACGAACGAGATGCCCACCGTGCCGCTGGAGGATTTGAAACAGATCGTGCCGCACCCTTCGAGCAGGCCGCGGAGGAGATCACGCCGGTGGTCGGCGAAGGCGGCGAACCGGTAGTTGCCTCGGCCGTCGACCGGGAGGCCGAGCGAGCCACTCGTTCCGAACAGATCGTCGCTCGTCACTTCGACGGTGTACTCGTCTTCGGTCTTCGTGAGGTCGGTGTCGTGGGCGTACTCGCGGCTGGTCGTGTCGTGGTCGACGTCGCCGCCGACGATCCGGCTGATCGTCTCGGCGGCGTCTTCGTCGTTAGTCGTCACGGTGAGGTGGTCGCGGTGGACCGTGCCGTCGCCGGCGACGCGGCCCCAGAAGTAGGCCGTCGCGGGGTGGCCCGCCAGCAGGTCTGCGGGGGCCGCGAGGCTCATTCCTCGACCTCCTCGACGACGATCGCGTTCGTAGGGCAGGCCGCCGCAGCCTGCTTGGCCTCCTCGATCCGGTCGTCGTCGAACGTGGCGACGACCCTCCCGTCTTCCTCGTGGACCTCGCCGCCGCCGTCGTAGATCGGATCGGCGTCGGGGTCGATCGTCGCCAGTCCGTCGTCGGCCTCCACGAACCGTGGATCGCGGGTGAGACAGGCGAAGATGCCGTCGCAGGGATCCTTGTTGAGGGTGACTTCGTAGGTGGTCATGTTAGTAGTCGTACTTGGTCTCGTAGCCGCGAGGGGTGACCATCCGATCGTCCCAGACGTAGGTCTCCTCGTTGCCGACCAGGATCGTGGTCGTCATGTCGACGATCTCGCTCTCGCCGAGTTCTTCGAGCCGGTCGAGCGTCGTGATCATGGTCTCCTCGTCGTCTCGGCCCGCGCTGTGGACGATCCCGACCGGCGTGTCGGGGTCGCGGTGGGCCTGTAGGATCTCACAGCACTTCCGGAAGTTCTCCCGGCGTTTGCGGCTCCACGGGTTGTAGAGCACGATCGTGAAGCTCTCGCTCGCCGCCGCATGCAGGCGGGACTCGATCTCCGGCATCGGCACCAGATGGTCGGACAGCGAGATCGAGACGGTGTCGTTGACCAGCGGCGCGCCCAAGAGGGCGCTACAGGACTGGGCGGCGGGGACGCCCGGCACGACCTCGTAGTCGACCATCGAGGCGGTCGCGCCCTTCGATTCGAGGATTTCGAGGGCGAGCCCCGACAGCGCGTAGACGTTGGGATCGCCGCTGCCGATGATGGCGACATCGTGGCCCGCCAGCGCCCGGTCGATCGCCTCCTCCGTGCGGGAGACCTCGCCGCACATCGGCGTGTCGTACAGTTCCTCGGCCGCCTCGGTGATCTCCTCGGGCAACAGGTCGATGTAGGTCGTGTAGCCGACGATGTGGTCGGCCTCCAGCAGCGCGGCCCGTGATCGCTGGGTCATTCCCTCCGGATGACCGGGGCCCAGTCCCACCGCGGTCAGTTGCCCCGGCTCGGCGTCGAACTCCTCGACGGTCGCGTCGATCTTCTCGTCGACCGACTGTCGCTTCCTCGATCCCGAATCGGTCCCTGAGCCGGCGGTACAGCCGCCGGAGTCGGCGGTCGATCCACTGGTCGCCGTACAGCCGCCCGATTCGTCGCTCGCCGATTCGCCTGTCTGCTCCGTGTTGGTATCCGTGCTCATTTTAGAAATCCTCCACGTCACGCCCGCCGCGCGGGGTGACGAGGAACGTTCGGTAGTCGTTTTCCCAGGTTTCGGTCTCGTGGTTCCCGATGATCAGCGAGGTCCCCATCCCCGAGACCTTGTCGTCGTGATCGATTGCCTCGCCGAGCGTCGTGATGAAATGGTCCTCGCCGTTGCGGCCGGCGTCGGCCCGGCCGGCGTCGTTGACGATCGCCACCAGCGCGTCGTCGACGCGCTCCTCGCGGACGATCTCGACGGCCCGCTCGTAGTTCCGCCAGCAGTTATACAGGACGATCACGAAGTCGCTGATCGCCGCAGCCCGCAGTTTGGCTTCGATCTCCTCCCAGCCGCGCCACTTGTCGGACAGGGAGATCGTACAGAAGTCGTTACAGAGCGGCGCACCGACCATCGCGCCGCCGCCGAGGGCGGCCGTCACGCCGGGGACAATCTCGATGGGAATGTCGGTGGCATCCGTCTCGTCGGCCATCGTGAACACGAGGTCGGATTTGCCGTAGACCGAGGGGTCGCCGCCGGAGACGTGGGCCACGTCGTCGCCCTCCCGGACCCGGTCGAAGGCGAGTTCGGCGAGTTCGGTCTGTCGACCCATCGATGACCGGACGAGTTCTTGCTCGTGGCCGTCGTCCCTCCTCACACGCCCCTCGTCGTCGACCCGCTCTTCGGGCGGCAACGTCCCATCTTCCCGAAGGAACGCCCCATAGAGGTCCGAGACGATCACACAGTCTGCGGTCTCGATGACCTCCTTGGCGCGCTGGGTCATATCGTCCGGCAGGCCGGGGCCGATACCGACCACGTAGAGCGTCCCAACCCCGTCGGCCGCGGCGCTGTTCATCCGGTGATCAACCCTTCGCCGGCGGTTCGTCGCTGTTGTCGCATGCCAATGCTGTTCTGCCTCGGACACAAAACAATTGTGGTTGTCTTAGTACAATTGAAAAAGAATAGCTGGCGACTACTCCCTCGAACCGTTCTGCGGCCGGTTACGGTCAGAAACCGCCGATTCCAGCCGTACGGCCGGTCGACGGCGAATGTTCGATACATTTACTCAAATTTCAGTAAATATTTGTCCTCCCGGCTCCGATGAAGGGTATGGATTCGAACAGTTTCCGGGCAGGGCACAGCGACGAAACGACTACTGGGGGCGACCAATGAGCCTCGAGACGGTACTGTTGGGCGTCGGTAGCGGTGAGACGCCCAGCATGGATCGGTTGGCAGAGGCGGCGATCGACATCGCCGGACCGGCGGGAGCGACCGTGGCGCTGGCCCACGTTTTCTCGGAGGAGGGCTACGAGGACACCCGCGAACGGCTCCATTTCGATCCCGACAGCGAGGTGACGCCGGACGTCGTCGCCGAGCGGAACGTCCGAATCCGCGAACTCGCCGACCAGTTGGCCGACGCCGGCGTCGACTACACCGTCCACGGCCGGCTTGCGGGTGACGGCGACGCCGGCGACCGGATCGCCGAGATCGCCGACGAGATCGGTGCCGACCTCGTTATCGTCGGCGGCCGCGGCCGGACACCCGCGGGGAAGGCCGTCTTCGGGTCGACTGCCCAGACGGTCATGCTCAACGCGTCCTGTCCGGTGACCTACGTCCGGGAGGCGTAGGCTACTGCCCGAGGGCGACGGTCACTTCGTTTTCGTAGCCGATCTTTTCCAGCAGGAGTTCCTGCTTTCGGCCGCCGGCGATCGCCGAGGCCTCCGAGACGCCGGGCCAACCGATCAGTTCCTTCGATTTCGACGGTGTCGGCCCCTCGTGGTCGAGCAGGGTCTTCTTGTCGAAGGCGACGACACCGAGATCCAACTCCTCGGCAGCCTCCAAGAGGCCCTCCTCGTCTTCCTTTCTGGTCGCCGTGGCGACGAAGTCGACGTCTTCGAACCCGTAGTCGGTCTCATCAAGGGCGGTCTCCCACGCCGCGATGAACGACTCCGCCGACGCCCCCGAGACGCTGCCGGTCCCGATGACGATTCCCTCGTCCCCGTTGCGCTTGAGGACGGTCACGTCGTCGCCGACGAGCACGGCCTGCGGGCCGTCGAGTCGGGCGACGGGTCCGAGATCGTCGTCCAACACGGCGAGGTTGGTCTGGATGGTCGACCGCCCGTTGACGACGTGGGCATCCATCGCCTTCGCGCGGGCCTCGACACCCTGCTTGCCCGCGGCTTCGGAGGCCGTGGTCATCGCCGGGATCGCCCCCATTGTCGCGAGGTCTTGGGCCACTTGGTTCGCGCCGTGGTGGCCACCAGTGAGAGGGATCGCCCACGTGAGTGCCTCGTCGACGACGCAGACGGCGGGATCGTCCCACTTGTCGTCGAGCAGGTGGGCCGTCTTCCGCATGGCGATCCCGCTGGCCATCAGGCCGATAAAGCAGTCGTACTCCCCCCAGTGGTCGTCGAAGACCTCGCCGTGGTACTCGATGATGTCGATCGTCTCGTAGCGGTCGGCGAGTTCCGCCTTGATTTCCTCGGCGGTCTCCATTTTCCGGCCGAAGGAGATGATTGCAATTTCTTCGGCGACCTCGCCGTCGCTGTCGGCTGTGCTACAGTGTCCGCCGCTGCTGTCGTCGTCAGTACTCATTGGGTTGCTGTCTCCTGATCGTCCGGCTCCGTATCGTCGCTGTCCGATCCACGGTTCGCCCAGTCGCCGTAGAGGTACGACCGCTCGTAGCCCGCACCCGTCACGGCATCGCCGATGATCACCATCGCCGAGGCCCGATGGCCTGCAGCGTCGAGTTTCTCGCCGATCGTCCCGATCGTCCCGACCAGCACGTCTTCGTCGGGCCACGAGGCGTGGTAGACCACGGCCACGGGGATGTCCTCGTCGTGGCCGTCGTCGATGAGTCGGTCCATCGTGTCGGCGACGGCGTGGGTGCCGAGATAGATACAGGTCGTCACGTCGCCCATCTCGACGAACTCGCTGATGTGGTCCTCCTCGGCGGTGAGGGTCTTTCCTTGGGGTCTGGTGAACGCGACGTGGTTCGAGACCTCGTTGAGCGTCAGTTGCGTCCGGAGGGTCGCACTCGCCGCGAACGCCGAGGTGACGCCCGGCACGAAATACGTGGGGATGCCCTCCTGTTCGAGGGCGTCCATCTGTTCGATCGCCGCGCCGTAGATCGCCGGATCGCCGCTGTGGAGCCGGACGACGTTCCGGCCCGCCTCGTGGGCATCCCGCATCAGCGGAATCAGCTCTTCGAGATCTTTGCCGATCGACGTGACCGTTTCGGCGTGGTCGCAGTACTCCGCTAAGAGTTCGCTGTTGACCAGCGAGCCGGCGTGGACGACCAGATCCGCCGCTTCGAGGAGTTCCTTGCCAGCGACGGTGAGGAGTCGTGGATCACCGGGACCAGCACCCACGAATGGGATGCCCTCCTGTTCGTCGCCCGCGTTGTGATCGAAGATTCGATCGTCGAGTTCGGCCCGTCGACGCTCGCCCGCTGCATCGATCGCCGACTGTGGATCCGTTTCGTCGCTCACGAGTGTCCCCCGTCGGCGACACCGTCGCCGAAGGCCGCGGTCGCCGACTCGGTGGTCACGCCGCGCTTTTCGGCGTAGGCCAGCGTGTAGTAGTCCCGCTCTGCGAGTTCGCTCGGGTCGTCGGTGATGACCGTCTCGCCCTGTTCCATGAACAGCCGTCGGCCGAACTTGACGTCGTAGCCCGCCTCGACCAGCCGCTCGTGGGTCGACGGCGCGTCGGTCACCTTGAAGAGGATCATCCGGTCGGGGCCGGTCGGCGCGTGGCCGTCGGCAGCCTCCCGCAGTGCCAGTCCCGCGCCGGCTTCGACCTCGACGCCCAGCGCCGTGGCGAAGGCGGTCATCGCGCTCACGCCGGGGACGATCTCGACGTCGACCGCCGGGTGGAATGCATCGAGGGTCCGGCGGAGGTGGCCGAACGTCGAGTAGACGTTGGGGTCCCCGAGGGTGACGAAGGCGGCGTCGCCGTCGATGGCGTGGGGTGCGATCTCGGCGGCCGCACGCTTCCAGGCCGCCCGGAGCTTCTCGACGTTGCGCGTCATCGGGAACTCCAGGTCGCCGATCTTCGATTCGGGGACGTGGTTCAGCGCGACCGTCCGCGAGAGCCGCCCCGGCGAGTAGACGACGTCGACCGATTCGAGCAGTTGCTTGCCGCGGACCGTCACGAGGTCGGCCTCGCCAGGACCGAGCCCGATGCCGTACAGCGTCACGCTGTCGCCTCCGCGTTCTCGCCGTCGTCGCTCGCACTGCCGACGAGCATGTAAACCGGGTTGTCGGAGTCGAAACTCGTCGCACCCGCGAGTTCGTAGCCGTGACTCACCTGGAACTGGACGACCTCGTCGAGAATCCCGCGGTCGCGGAACGCCTGTGTGGCGCGGCCGGCGACCTCCAGCCGCGAGACGTTCATCACGATCCGGTCGACGCCGGTGTCGACGGCGTGATCCAACACGGCCTCGAAGTTCCGGCTCCCGCCCAGAAAGAGGGCGTCGGCGTCCTCTGGCAGCCCCGCGGGGGCCTCGGCGTTTACGAGGTCGACCTCAGTCTCGGTCCCGTTGGCCGCGAGGTTCTTCTCGGTGACGGCGAGCCGTTCGGGTTTGCGTTCGAGGGCGGTCACGCGAGCGGCCCGCCGGGCGGCCTCGATCGTCACTGCGCCGGTACAGGATCCGACCTCCGCGAAGTGGTCCGTCTCGTCGAGTTCGAGTTTCCCGAGCAGCACCGACCGAACCTCGGGTTTCGTCGGCCCCGCCTTGGCGTCGTGGGGTAGGCTAATCGGCATCGACTCTGTCGACTGACGCCGGCATTAAAACAATTTTGCTTGGTGTAGCGAAACTGCGGTTGGATTGCTTGGGCAAAACAGTCGAATCACTTCAGTAGGCACTGCCTATCCGCCGGGATTGGGGGGCCGTCGTCGGAAGAAACGCTTTTTCCTGCGGGCTGTGAGCCGCGAGTATGTCCCGTCTCGATCAGTCGCCGTTGACGACCGGCGGCGAGGAGTTGCTCGTCGAGGTTCTTCCCGGGTGGCTCCAGTTTCCGGGCTATCGGTTCGTGGCGGCACTGCTGGTCGTTGCGGCGGGTATCTGGCTCTCGAAGCTGCTGGTCCGGCTGCTGGGTCGGCCCGTCGCCCGGCGGTTCGCCCGGCAGAGCGTCGCCCAGACCGTGCTGGGAATCATCCGCGGGTCGACGGTCCTCGGGGCCGTCCTCGTCGCCGGCTCGCTGGTCGGCCTCGGCATCGGCAACATCGTCCTCTCGGTGACGGTGTTTTCGGCCGTCGTCGGTATCATCCTCGCGCCGATCGTCGGCAACATCCTCAACGGGATCTTCGTGTTGGCCGACCAGCCCTTCGAGATCGGCGACATGATCGAGCTCGAAGACGGTACCCGCGGCTTCGTCGACGACATCACGATCCGCTACACCCGGATTTTCACCCTCGACAACACGTTCCTCGTTATTCCGAACGGTAACATCCGCGAGCGGGACGTGACGAACTATTCCGCCGAGGATGAACGGACCCGACTCTCGCTGGACGTGCTTGTGACCTACGAATCCGACATCCCGACCGCCCGACGGCTGATGGAACGGGCGGCCCGGGACACCGACGACGTCATCGAAGGTGGCCCCGATATCCGGGTCGGCAGTGCCCGCTATCCGGCCAATCCGGGCTGTCTCATCGCCGACTACGCAGACAACGGCGTGCTGCTCCGACTCCGCTACTGGGTGAAATCCCCATACAAGATCGCCGCCATCGAGTCGGCGGTCCGCACCGAGATCCGGGAGGCGTTCGCCGACGCCGACGCGACTGCCGAGATGGCTTATCCCCACCAGCACCTCGTCTTCGACGACACCAGCGGCGAAGCACGGACTGCCGTCCGACAGGTCACCGAGCCGCCCGAGACCCGACCGGCCGCCGATCCGACAGGCGACGCCCACCCCGCCGACGATCCGACCCCGTAGCTACGGATAGGGGTGGAACGGTCGGTCGAGTCGTGGCTCGAAGCCGAGGGACTGCGGCACGCTCTCGGCCCGCTCGCCGAAGTAGGGGTCGCCGGTAAACAGCGGCTGGGCGGCCGGGATGACTACCCGGATCGCTTCGAAGCCGAGCCCCTCGACATCCCGCGTCGTGAGCCGGGCGGCGTAGCTCGCGAGGCCGACATCGTCGACCCGATCGACGACCGCTTCGAGTTCCTCACGGCCGGTTAGGGAGGGCTTACCGAGGGACGACGCCGGGATGCGGTCGGCGGCGTCGACGAACTCACGAGCGACATCGGGGAAGTCGGCGTACTCACCGATGGCCCCGCTCTCGTCGGCGGCGGCCTCGGGACCGAGCGCGCGCAGCTCCATCCAGTTCTGGAGTGCCTCCGCGAGCGCCGACCGGACGGCGGCGTTCGGATCGAGATCGGCCGCCGAGCCGACGGCGAACCGGGGCCACTCGCCGTCGCGGTGGACTGCGACTGCGACGACCGGGACGTCGACGTCCTGTGTGACCAACAGCGGCGTCACCGACAGCGATTCGGCTCGCGCCCGTTTTCGCAGTTCGTCGACGGCCGGGTCGTCGACCGCCAACCCCAACGGTTCGAACGTCGAGTACCACGCCAGCATCGTCGCGTCGCGCTCGATAACCTCGTAGAGCCCCGAGAGGGTGGCCTCGACCGTCGAGTTACCGAGGCCCAGCCCCGTGGTGATCGGCGGGCGGTACCGGCGGGTCGGCGGCGGGAACTGGACGAACTCGGCGGGCAGCGAGACGCGCTCTTCGGTCCGCAGATCGACACCGTCGACCCACTCGATCCGTTGCTCCGGATCAGGGGTCTCGGCGTCGTCGGGGCGGACGAATCGGCTCGGCGGGACCGGCCGACTGCGGGTCCGCACGGAGCCGCCGTCGAGGTCCCCCCGCCGGTAGACGCCCGCAGCGTAGCGTTCCAGCGCCTCGCCGAGGGCCTTCATGTAGGCGCGGTCCCAGTCGGGGTCGACGCCGGCGGCGAACTCCGCGGCCCGAACGTCGCTGAAGCCGGTCGTGTCGGCGGTCGCGGCGATGTAGTAGGGGACCGGGAACGACTCCCGTTCGCCGACCTCCGTGATGAGCCCCACTCGATCGTCGACCGCGCGTTCGGCCCGCGAGAGGGCGTCTTCGACGCCGACCGAGCGGTGGGCGAGTTCGAACGCCCCCGCCTCGGTGGACTCACACTCACAGCCCGGCACCGGAAGGAACGTCCGCTCCTGCCACGGGAGTTCGACGATCCGACCGGCCGCCCGGTCGCCCGACAGCAGCCCGATCAACTCGGAGCCGGCGACCGCGCCGGCCAGCCGCACCGTCGACCGGGAGCCGCTGGGCTCGCCGCCGGCGGTCCCGTCGCTGGCGGCGACGCGCTGGCGGAGACACCGGAAACAGCCCGCGTCGGGGCCGTACAGCGAGACGGTCGCATCGACCGACGGCTGGGGGTGGCCACCGATCCCGCCGATCTCGACGGCCACCCAGCGGTCGAAGGCGTCGGTCGCCGTCTCGAAGACCCCGGCCCCGGAGGGGGCGACGACCGCGCCGACCGCCGGCGTGTCGCTGGCGCTGATCGCCGTCGGCTCCAGTTCTCTGATCGAACAGTCGACGTCCTCACAGGCGGCCCGAAGCGCTGCTGCGGCGGGGCCGCTGCCGACGAGACCGATTTCCATACGTCGACTGATCGCGGGGACCACAAGAACGCGCCGATGGCGACCGGTCGCAACCGGTCGCTACTCGATGAGTTGCTGGCTGATGTCGGCGAGCTCGTCGGGGTCGGCTTCCCGGAGCCGGTCGTCGCCGAGCTGGAGGCGGAGCCGTGGCCGGCCGACGTCGATGGGGACCTTCTCGGTGGCGATCAGATCCATGTCTTCGAGCCGAGTTTTCGTCCGCGAGAAGGTGGCCTTGCTGGCGATTCCGACGTCCTCGCCCCACTTGGAGATGTCGTACAGCAGGACCTCGTTTCGCGCCGCGACCAGAAGCGAGATCGTCACCTCGTCGAGCCCTTCGCCGTCGCCGCGGGCGGTTTCGAGGCCGGCCAGCACGGCGTCGAAGTCCGCCCGGACGTCCTCGCCGATGTCGGAGGCCAGCGTCTCTCTGACCCGTGAGATCGGCGGCGTTCGGAGGCCGAACGGTTCGGCGTCGTCCCATCGGGCGTCGTAGCTCTCGCGGGCGCTTTCGACGAACGTGTCGTCGTCGGTCGTCAGCGCGCCGATCCGATCGCCGGCCGCTACCAGCGCCTGAACCGACGCCGTCGAGAGGAGCAACGCGTTTGCCGCCGGCTCGGCCAGCGTCCGGATCGACAGCTGGCCGGCGTCGATCAGGTCGGCCGCGCGGCTGGCCACGAGGAAATCCTCCATCGTCTCCTTGAGCACTCGCTCCTCGGCGAGCAGTCGTACCGCCGGGAGCTCGCCGTCGAACGCCGTGGCAACGTCGACCAGTGCCCGGATCGCGGTCTCGGTCGGATCGACCAACAGCAGGTCGTCGGTTGCTTCTGTGAGGGCAGTCTGCAGGATATCAGTAATATCCTGTTCGAGTAAATTTGGGGCCATCTATGGTATGGTATAATGCAATAACTTCTATTTAATATTGTCGGGTCGTTTCAACCTCATTAGTCGCTCCAACACTAAATTAAGCGTGGAGGGTCGTCATTGAACGGTTGTTGTGTCATTAAATCACAAAATACTGTCGGTCGATCGACCGGTGTGGGCCGGGGGCGGCGATCGGTCGACTCCGAGGATATAAATGCGAACGCGCTGGAGGCCAACCAGACCGTGTCAACCGACGAACCACCCGACTGGGAGCGGTATTTCGGCTTCGAGCGGCCCTACGAGAACCAGGCCGACGCCATCGAGGCCGCCATCGAGACCGTTCGTGCCGAGGGGTATCTCGCAATGGAGGGTCCCTGCGGCACCGGCAAGACGATGGCCGCGCTCACCGCCGCGGCGTCCCTCCTCCGGGAGACCGATCGGTTCGAGAACGTCGTCGTCGCCACCCCCGTCAAACAGCAGCGCCAGCAGTTTGTCGAGGATCTGCGGACCATCAACCGGGGACTCGACGAACCGCTTTCGGGCGTCGGCCTCGTCGGTAAGGCCGACCTCTGTCCCTACGGGCGCGAAGACTCCTTTCCGCCGGACACGAGCGTCCAATCGCGGTGTGAGGAACTCCGCGAGACGACCGCGGATCTCGTCCGCGCCGAGGAGTCGGGCAGCCAGCGCGTCGACACTGCCGGTGGGTCGACTGCCCCCGACTCGGCCACGCCCGCCTCGCCCGACCTCGACGGCGAGGCCGGACCGGAGCCCGCTGTCGTCATCGAGGGCACCGACGACGCGGCCGACCAGTGGTGGGACGCCGACCGCGCCCGCGAGCTCGCCGACACCGCCCGTCGGGACCTGAGCGGGGGCGACGACGATCCCCTCGAAACCGCGGGTGTCTCCGCCCCGTACGGCACTGCACAGCCCGCGGCTCCCGCCGCGTTCACCGACGACGAGTCGACGCCGCTCTACTGTCCGTTCGAGGCCGACTGGTACGCCCGCGAGGCCGGCTCGCCGGTCGGCTTCGAGGCGGGCACCGACCACGTGCTGTCGACCCGCGAGTTCCTCCCGGCGGCCGTCGAGGCAGGTACCTGCCCGCACCGCGTTATGAGTGTCCTACTGGAGAACGCCGACGTGGTAGTCGGCAACTATAATCACTTGTTCGACAGTCGGACCCGCCACCTCACCGAGTCGATCCTCGACGAGCGGACGCTGGTGATCGTCGACGAGGCCCATCGGCTCGAAGAACGCGTCCGGGATCTGCTGAGCGACACCGTGGGGCGGGTGACGCTCAAACAGGCCCGGCGGGATCTCGGGACGCTGCTCGAACGGGCCCGCCAACACCCTGACAACCGCGAGCGGATCGAGTCGGGACTCGCCGACCACGACGTCCCCTACGAGGCACTCGAACGTGCCTACCGGTTCTACGGCGAGGCCATCGAGTGGCTCGACCGGCGGGTCGAGACGGCACTCGACGAGCGGTTCGACGGCTACGGGACCGGCTTCGTGACCGAGGTGTTGCCCGACGAGCGGGTCGAACTCGAACTCCGCGATCCCGAGGTCGACGAGCCCGACGCCTTCACCGCGTGGGCCGAGGGGGCGGGCTACACGGGGAATTTCTTCCGGACGCTGGGGGCTGTCGGCGCAGCCGTCGAGGACGTCTGCTCACAGCAGGGGATCGACCGCGACTGTGTCTGTACGGCCACTGGCGTCCTGTTCGCTCGGTGGTGGAGCCGCGACCACACCGCGTTCTTCCGGGAGATCACGCTGGAACCCAGCGACTCCGAGTACCGCGACCCCGACTATCCGTGGCAGACTGTCTACAACGCCTCGTTGGTGATGTACAACTGCATCCCCTCCGAACAGGTCCGGGAGATCCTCGGCGAGTTCGGCGGCGGGATCCTGATGAGCGCGACACTCGAACCGATTCCGATCTTCGAAGCCGTCAGCGGACTCGAGTCGTTGTCGACTCGCTCGCCGGACGACGAGGGAGCCACGCGCCGGGTCGACCGGCGGAGCTACGACCTGCAGTTTCCGGTGTCGAACCGCGAGAGCTGGATCGTCGACGTCATGCCGTTTACCGCCCGCAACCGGGGGCCGCCGACCGCAGACAACCACAACGAGACCAGAGAGCGCTACGCCTACGCGGCCCGCGAGATCGCCCGGAGCCACGGCAACGTCCTTTTGGCGTATCCGAACTACGCCGAAGCCGAATGGGCCGCCGGGCGACTCCGAGAGTCGGTCGACAAACCCGTGGTGCTCGACCGGTCGTCGTCCCACGAGGAGACCCAACGACTCAAATCGCAGTTCTTCGGTGACGACCACAGCGTGTTGGTCACCAGCACCCGTGGGACGTTGACCGAAGGCGTCGACTACGACGGCGAGAAGCTTCACACCTGTGCAGTGTTCGGCGTCCCGTTGGTCAACATCGGTTCGCCCCGCGTGCAGGCGGTCAAACACGCATACGGCGATCGGTTCGGTGCCGACAACGCCTTCCCCTACGCGCTAACGGTCCCTGCTGTCCGGCAGGTCCGGCAGGCCATCGGCCGCGTGCTGCGCGGCCCCGACGAACGTGGGGTTCGGATCCTCGTCGGCGAGCGATACCTCCCCGACCGGCCGCGGTCGGTGCGGCCCTTCCTGTCGGCCCAAGAACGCCGCGAGTTCGACCGGCTCACGCCCGAGTTCCTCGCCGACCAGCTCGCGGCGTTCTGGGACGGGGGAGAGTGACCCCGTAGCCGGTACCTACTGTCCGATAACTTGTCGGTAACTAAGATGCTTCTCGGTGACGGTCGACGAAATGTCGGAGTCATCACTGTACCACCTCGTCTGCCGAGAGTGCGCCGAAGAACAGGTCGTTGAGTCGGCCGCAGCGGCAAAACAGCGTGCGGCCGACCACGAGGCGCTCACCGGCCACCGGTTGGACTTCGCACGGGTCGCCTGAGTCGTCTGGGTCCCGCGAGCCGACTCCCGTTAGGCGGCGGCTTCGTCGAGTGCGTCTATGAGGTCGTCCTTCTCTTGGACACCGATCACGCGGTCGACCGACTCGCCGTTGTGGTAGAACTCCAGGGTCGGAACGCTGCGGATCCCCTTCGAACTGGCGAACGCCTGTAGCTCGTCGATATCCACCTTGAGAACGGCCGCGTCGGTCTCATCGGCGATCTCCTCGACGGTCGGTTCAAGCATCTTGCAGGGGCCACACCAGTCGGCGTAGTAGTCGACGAGAACCAGCCCGTGGGAGTCGACGAGTTCTTCGAAGTGATCTTCATCTTCGACGTGGATCGGCTCGGAGGTCGTTGTGGTGCTCATGCCATCACCTACAGGCTCGAACAGTATAACAGTTGCAGGCGCGTGTCACGGTATCGCACGACCGTCGGCTCGCTACTCCGCTGCCGGGACGGTGTAGCGCAACAGAACACCGTCGTCGACCCGTTCGACGGCCGCCAGCGAAAGCCGGGGAAACCCGTCGACGAATCCGTCGCCGTCGGCGAGCGTCGGCGCGTCCCGACCACCGATGACGAGCGAGCCGACGTACACTGTTAGCCTGTCTATAAGCTCGTTTTCGATGACTGAAAAGATCAGTTCACCACCGCCTTCGACCAGTAGGCTGTTGATACCGGCGGCTTCGAGTTCGGCGACAGCGGCTGGCAGGTCGACGCGGTCATCGCCGGCGACGATCACCTCCGCGCCAGCGTCCCGCAACGCTCGCCGTCGGGTCTCGGGGGCGGTCGCCGAGACGAGGACGTAGGTCTCGGCGGCGTCGTCGCAGATCCGCCCTTCCGGTGGGGTTCGGCCGCGGGAGTCGACGACGACCCGGGCCGGATTGGCGGGCCAACCCTGCTCGCGTCGCTGTTGTTGTCGTTCGGGATCGTCGAGTGTGAGGTGTGGATCGTCGGCGAGGACGGTGCCGATGCCGACGGCGACGGCGTCGACCTCCCGTCGGATACGGTCGACGCGGTCGAAGTCCTCGGGGCCGCTGATCTCGATCTGCTCGCGGCGGCGCGAGGAGAGCTTTCCGTCGGCGCTCATCGCGGCGTTGACGACGATATCCATGTCCCGACATCGGCCGTCGACCGCTTCGGCGTTTCGGTCCGGCCGGCGTGCACCCCGAGGTGGCCCGTGTAGTTCGTGGCAATGAACGAATATCTCAAACGGGCCAACTGATAAGTGGGGGTCAGGCGAATCCCACGGTATGGATCCGCGCATACTTATGCTAGGCTGGGGGTTTCCACCGAACGTCACCGGCGGTCTCGACACGTGGGTGGGCGAAGTGTTCGAAGCCTTCGAACAGAAGGACGTCGACATCCAACTCCTGTTGCCGGCCGAGTACGCGCCCGAGGACCGCGAGGGAATCCACAGCGTCCCGACCGGCGAGGGCGACATCATCACCCGTGTCGGCCGGATGAGCGACAAGTTCGTCGAACTGGCCGAGGATGCTGACATCGCCCACACCAACGACTGGTTCGGCTACGGGCCGGGGCTCCGGGCCAAACGCGAGACCGAGGCCACGTGGGTCTCGGCGTTCCACTCGCTGTCGAGCGATCGCAACATCAACCCACCCGAGCGGGAAGTCGAGACCGAACGCCGGGTCGCCAAGCAGTCCGACGTCCTCATCTCTGTCAGCGAGATCACCCGGCAGAACGTCCGCGAACTGTACGAGGCGGACTCCCACGTCGTCCACAACGGCTTTTCCTCCCTGGAGACGACCGGCTTCGACGTCAAGGCCGATCTCGGTATCGAGGGGCCGATGCTGTTTTTCGTCGGTCGACACACCGACCAGAAGGGGATCAGCCACCTGCTGTATGCGATGGACAAGGTCAAAAACACCGACGCGACGCTCGTCCTCGGTGGCTCGGGCCACCAGACCGAGCACCTCAAGATGTTCGCCGAGCTGCTCGGCATCACCGACCGCGTGGAGTTCGCGGGCTACATTCCGGAGGACCAGCTCGGTGACTACTACGCGGCGGCCGACGTCTTCATCTCGCCGTCGCGGGCCGAACCGTTCGGCCTGACGATCACCGAGGCACTCGCGGCGGACGCACAGGTCGTCGCCACCGAAAGCGGTGTTCGGGAGACGCTGCCCGACGGCTGTCTCGTCGAGGTGACGACCGACTCCGACTCGATCGCTCGCGGCATCGACGAAGCCCTTGCCCGCGAGGGACCGCCCGAGTACGAGCCACGGACGTGGGACGAAGTCGCCGACGATCTCCTCGACGTGTACACCACCGCTCTCGAATAGGCTCCCCGTCGACCCAACGCGTTTTGCAGAATCCGCGCCCGTATACGTTGGCTACTGACCGCTAGGCACTGGCTACCGAACCGCGGAACACGGTGATTTCGGCGGCCGGTTCAGGATGAGTGATCCGGAACCCGGTTCGGGTTTCGGTGACGCCGCGCGTGCTGACTTCGGGGTCGTCGGCGGGCTGGTAGGGGCTGTCACCCTCGGCGGGCTGGTAGGGACTGTCGGCCTGATACGGGCTGTCCGACGACTGGTAGGGGCTGTCCTGCTCTGCGGGCTCGCTCATGTCCTCCGGCGGGAAGTAGATGCGCTCGCCGCTGGCCGACTGGATTACGAAGGCGACGTCGTGTTTCCCGGTCACGTCGATGACGGTCCGGCCGTCCTCGATCCGGGTCGTGTAGGCGAACTCCTCGTCTGACGTCGGTGACTCGCTCATGCCCTACGGTGTGACGTCGACCCACTTAGCAGTTCCCCGCATCACCGCTGTGAGCCGCGGGTTGCGCACATGCTTTTTACTGTCGGCTGCCGAACGGAGAGACGATGGACGTAGACACCAAAGCCGAGGAGCTCGCCTCCGCTCTCGGCATCGACAAACAGGAGGTCAAAGCGGATCTGGAATCGCTGTTGGAGTTCGACGTGCCACTGGAGGAGGCCGCCCAGAGCGTTCGCCGAAAACACGGCGGGGGCGGCGGCTCGTCGACGCCGGAGACGCTGGACCTCGATTCGATCACGACCACACAGGACTCGGTGAACGTCACCGTGCGAGTGCTCACGCAGGGTACCCGCACGATCCGGTATCAGGGCGAAGACGTGACGATCCGGGAGGGAGAGCTCGCCGACGGGTCGGGGACGATTTCCTACACCGCGTGGCAGGATTTCGGCTTCGAGCCAGGCGATTCGATCGTCGTCGGCAACGCCGGGGTCCGGGAGTGGGACGGCCGCCCCGAACTCAACCTCGGCCAGTCGACGACCGTCTCGATGGCCGACGACACGGTCACGGTCGACCACCCTATCGGCGGCGACAGCGACCTGATCGATCTCGAACCCGGCGACCGCGGCCGCAACGTCGAGGTCCGTGTGCAGGAGGTCGAGTCCCGGACGATCGACGGCCGGGACGGCGAGACGACGATCCTCTCGGGCGTGCTGGCCGACGAGACCGCCCGGCTGCCGTTTACCGACTGGGACCCTCATCCCGACATCGAAGTCGGCGCGGATCTGCGGATCGAGGACGTGTACATCCGGGAGTTCCGTGGTTCGCCGTCGGTCAACCTCTCGGAGTTCTCGGCGGTCGAGCCGCTTTCGGATCCGGTCGCAATCACCGATTCGGCCCCGCAGCTTTCGATCGCGGAGGCGGTCGACAACGGCGGGCTGTTCGATGTCGAGGTCGTCGGCAACGTACTGGAAGTCCGTGACGGCTCGGGGCTCATCGAGCGCTGTCCCGACTGTGGTCGTGTGATCCAGAACGGCCAGTGTCGGACCCACGGCGCAGTCGAGGGCGAAGACGACCTCCGGATCAAGGCCATCGTCGACGACGGCACCGACACCGTCACGGCGATCATCGGCTCGGAGCTGACTGCCGAGATCTACGGCGGCGACGTGAGCGACGCCAAAGACGCGGCCCGCGATGCGATGGACAAAGAGGTCGTCGCCGACGCGATTCGAGACAACTTAGTAGGCGGTGCCTACCGAGTTCGTGGGACGCTGTCGGTCGACGAGTACGGCGCGAACCTCACCGTCGAGGAGTTCGCTGAAGCCGACGAGGATCCGGCGGCGCTTGCGACGGCCGCGCTGGCGGAGGTGCGGCAATGAGCGCCGACGGTGACTCGGGTCCGGGCCGCCGGGAGGTCGCCTACCGCCCCTTTGCGGCGGAGTTCGACGACGCGTCGCTGTCCTACTCCGAGAGCGACGAGGAGCGCGCGCCGAACTACGTGGTGACGCCGACGGGGCTCCGAGTCAACCGGCTGTTCGCGGTCGGGGTGTTGACCGAATCCGAGTCGATCAACGACGAGACCCTTCGGGGCCGGATCGTCGACCCGACCGGCGCGTTCGTCACCTACGCCGGCCAGTACCAGCCGCCGGCACAGGCGTTCCTCGATCGGACGACGCCGCCGGCGTTCGTGGCGATCACCGGGAAGGCCCGGACCTTCGAGCCCGAGGACTCCGATCGCGTGTTCACCTCGGTGCGGCCGGAGAGTCTCAGCGAGGTCGACGCCGACACCCGCGACCGGTGGGCGGTCTCCGCCGCGGAGTCGACCCTCGAGCGGATCGCCGTCTGTGCGGCGGCCATCGACTCGCCGCTCCGTGGCGACGAACTCCGGACGGCCCTCTCGGAAGCCGGGGTCGACGACTCGCTGGCGGCGGGCATCCCCCGCGCGCTCGACCATTACGGAACGACGACGGCGTATCTGGAGGGGCTTCGCCGACTCGCGGTCGACACCCTCGAACTCGTCGCCGACGAGCGCGAGGAGGTCCGCCCGCTCGACCTCGCGCCCGACGAGGGCGGCGATGCCACCCTCGGCCCGCTTCCGGAAGTCGATATCGACCTCGGCGGCGCGGCCGACGTAGCGACGACTGCTGACTCGCCGGCCGAACCGACGGCAGACCCCGAAGTCGAGTCGACGCCCGCGACCGAGTCGACCGATGAGATGGAGGCGACTGACGAAGCAGAGTCGATGGACGAAGCAGATTCGACGGGCGAGGCAGAGCCAATGGGCGAAGCAGAGCCGACAGACGAAGCAGAACCGACGGGCGAAGCGGAGTCGACGAGCGAGCGAGAACCGGCAGATGGCGCGACGCCAACGGTCGACGGTACCGAAACGGTCGACGAAACGACCGAGACAGCGACCGGCGCACCCGACGAGGAGACCGTCGATGCGACGACCGACGGGACACCGGAGGCGAGCGATCCGTCATCCGTCGGGTCGACCGACACGGAATCCGAACCGACGGCCGCGGCGGAGCCGACAGAGCCGACCGACGCGCCGGTCGACGAGTCGGTAGACACGGCGCCCGAATCGGCGGAATCACCATCGTCATCCGAAGCTACGGCTGGCGCTGACGAGGCTGCGACGGCCGACGCGGAGGAACCGTCGTCGACCGACGAGACGGGAATGTACCAGCTCGACGAGGAGGAACGCGAGGAACTCGAATCCGAGTTCGATACCGGCTTTTCGAGCGGCAACGAGGTCGACCCCGCCGGCGAGGCCGACATCGACGTGCCCGACGCCGACGAACTCGCCGAGCGGGCCGAAGCCGAGGCCGACCCCGCATCGAGTGATGCGGGCGGACTCGGTGATTTCGACGACGGCGTGGGTGATTTCGACGACGGCGTGGGTGATTTCGAGGACGACGCCGGGGCCACCGACGAGTCGGCCAGCGAGCCGGCCGACGAGACCGACGCTGCCGATGCGGTGTCCGAGACCGACGAACAGCCGGTCGACGAGCAGCCGACGGACCAGCCAGCCGATGATGTCGACCTCGAAGACGCGGTCATCGAGACGATGGCTCAGTTGGACGACGGCGACGGCGTCGATCGCGGGCTGCTCGTCGGTGAGGTAGTCGATGCCTACGGGGTCGGCGAGGCGGCCGTCGAGGAGGCTATCGCCGACGCGCTGATGGGCGGTCGATGCTACGAACCGGCCGACGACACGCTCAAAGCGATCTGATGGACCGCGGCTCCCGCCCCCGAGTCGAGCCGGTTCCCGACGCCCCGGCGGCGACGGTCGACCTCGGTGAACAACGGGGGCTGGTAGTCGGTGACTACCACGCCGGCATCGAGGCCGGACTCCGCTACGAACGCGGCGTCGAACTGCCGAGCGACGCCTCGGCGCGCCGCCAGCGACTGTTGGACCTGCTGGAAACGGAGCGCGCGGATCGGTTGATCGTACTCGGTGATCTCGGCCACCGGATCGGCTCGGTCGAGGGGGCCGAACGCGAGGAACTCGACGCCCTGTATTCGGCGGTCGTCGAGGATTTCGGTATCGGGATCACGGTCGCCCTCGGCAACCACGACGGCGGTCTCGACGAACTGTGGGGCAACCGGGCGGGCGTCGACCTCTTGCCACAGTCGGGCGGCCTCTTGGGCGATGGCACAGTCGCCGTCTGTCACGGCCACACGTGGCCCGCGCCCGAACTCCTGTCGGCAGACGTGATCTGTATGGCCCACGAGCATCCGACCGTCAAACTACAGGACAGCGTCGGCGGCTACCGTACTGAAACGGCGTGGCTCCGTGGGCGACTCGATCCCGAGGTGCTGGCCGCAGGCGTCGACGCCGACCCCGATTCGCTGGCGTGGGGCGATCCCGAACTCGTCGTTGTCCCGGCGTTCAACCACCGCTCCGGTGGGACGTGGATCAACGTCGAGGGGGAGGGGTTTCTCTCGCCGTTTTTGCCTGAGGGATTGATCGACGCCGACTGCTATCTCCTCGACGGGACGCGGCTCGGCGCGTACGATTCGGTCTGAGCCACCGCGACGACGGTGTGCTTAATTCTCTCGCGCCATATAATAGGACAATGAGTTCTGCGGAGTCGGGTGTCGACGCCTTCTCCCATCTCGGCGAGACCGTCCGGGCGGCTCTCTCTGATCGCGGGTTTTCGACGCCGACCGAGCCACAGCGGCGAGCGATCCCGTCGCTCGCGTCGGGCCGCAACACGCTGGTCATCGCGCCCACCGGCACCGGTAAGACCGAGACGGCGATGTTGCCCGTCTTCGACGCGATCGTCCAACACCGCAAGCGCGAGGGGTCGACCGACGGCTTCTGTGCCCTCTATATCACTCCGCTGCGGGCGCTGAACCGTGATATGCGGGACCGACTCGACTGGTGGGGCGAGCGGCTCAATATCGAGATCGACGTACGACACGGCGATACGACCCAGTACCAGCGGGGGAAGCAGGCAAACGATCCGCCGGACGTGCTGGTGACGACCCCGGAGACGTTGCAGGCGATGCTCACGGGGTCGAAACTGCGGACCGCGCTGGCGGACGTGCGGCACGTGATCGTCGACGAGGTCCACGAACTCGCCGCCTCGAAACGCGGTGCCCAACTCACCGTCGGCCTCGAACGCCTGCGGCTGCTGTCGGGGTCGTTCCAGCGGATCGGTTTGTCTGCGACCGTTGGCGACCCAGAGGCGGTGGCGGCGTTTCTGACCGGCCACCGGCTCGACGCCCTGGCGTCGGAAACGGACAGCGACCGTGATTTCTCGATCGTCGAGGTCGACGTCGGCAGTCGTGTCGAATTCACCGTCACCCATCCCGAGATCACGGCCGAAGACGAACGACTCGCCGGGAAACTCGCAACCACCGAAGAGATCGCTAGCCACGTCCGGGCGATCCGTGATCTGGTTGCGGACAATGAGTCGACGCTGATCTTCGTCAACACCCGCCAGACGGCCGAAGCGCTCGGCTCCCGATTCAAGAAACTCGGCGCGGCGATCGAGGTCCACCACGGCTCGCTGTCCCGTGACGTTCGCGTGGACGTCGAGGACCGATTCAAGCAGGGTGAACTCGACGCGCTGGTCTGTACCTCCTCGATGGAACTCGGGATCGACGTAGGCCGGGTCGACCACGTCGTCCAGTACGGCAGTCCCCGCGAGGTCGCCCGACTGCTCCAGCGAGTCGGCCGGGCGGGCCACCGCCACGATCAGGTCTCTCGGGGGACGATCATTACGAGCCACCCCGACGACACGCTCGAATCGCTCGCCATCGCTCGCCGGGCGGGCGAGGGACTGGTCGAATCCGCCGGCATCCAGTACGGCAGTCTCGACGTCGTCGCCAATCAGGTCGTCGGGCTGGTGATGGATTTCGGCGAGGTGAGCGCCCGCCGGGCCTACGAAACCGTCACGCGGGCCCGCCCGTTCCACGATCTGAGCGAGGAAGCGTTCCGCGCTGTCGTTCGGGAACTCAACAGCAACCGGCTGCTGTGGCTCGACGAGGACGCCGACCAGCTCGAAAAGTCGGGCGGGACGTGGCAGTACTACTACGCCAACCTCTCGATGATCCCCGACGAGGAGAGCTACGAGGTCCACGATATGTCCTCCCGAACCCAAGTGGGAACCCTCGACGAGCGCTTTGTCGTCAACTTCGCCGCGCCGGGGGAGGTGTTCATCCAGCGCGGCGAGATGTGGCGGATCAACGATATCGACGAGGAGGACGCACGGGTGAACGTCGCGCCTATCGAGGACCCCGCCGGCGAGGTCCCCTCGTGGGTCGGCCAAGAGATCCCAGTTCCCGCCGCAGTTGCCGGGGAGGTTGGCGAACTCCGTGGGGTCGCTGGCTCGCAGTTCGAGTCGGGAGCCTCGCAGTCGGCGGTCGCTCGCGACCTCTGTGGTCGGTATCCGACCGACGAGTCGACCATCGAACCCGCTATCAGTCCCATCGACCGCCACGTCGAGGCGGGGTTCTCGCTGCCGACCGACCGGCGGATCTGTATCGAGTCCCGCGGTCGGACGGTGCGGGTCAACGCCGCCTTCGGCCACGAGATCAACGAGACGCTGGGGCGGCTGCTGTCGGCGCTGGTCGGCCAACGGACCGGCTCCTCGGTGGGGATGAGCGTCGACCCCTACCGGATCAGCTTCGAGGTGCCACAGGGCGTGGGGGCCGGCACGTTCCGCGAGGTCCTCCGGTCGACCGAGCCCGCCCACCTCGAATCCTATCTCGAACTCGCGTTGAAGAACTCCGAGACCCTGAAGTTCACGCTGGCGCAGGTGGCTGCCAAGTTCGGATCGCTCAAGCGGTATCAGGGTCGCGGCCGGTTCGGCGGCGATCGCCTGCTTGCGGCGCTGGAGGGAACGCCGGTGTACGACGAGGCGATGCGGGAGATTTTCCACCGCGATCTGGACGTCGACGGCACGGCCGACGTGCTCGAACGGATTCGGTCCGACGACCTCGAACTCGTGGTCATCGGCGACGAGACGCCGATCGGGACGACCGCCCGTCCCAGCGGGCAGGAGCTACTCGTCCCGGAGAAGGCCGACGCCAGCGTGATCGAATCCATCAAGAAGCGGATTCGGAACGACCGCGTTTTGCTGTGTTGTTGCCACTGCAAAGACTGGGACCACACGACCAAGGTCCGGCGCGTCCGCGAGCAACCCGAGTGTCCCGACTGTGGGTCGACGCGGGTCGCCGCGCTGAACCCGTGGGCCGACGAGGTGGTGTCGGCGGTCCGGACCGACGAGAAGGATGACGAAGCAGAAAAGATGACCCGGCGGGCCTACCGGGCCGCCAACCTCGTCCAGAGCCACGGCAAGCAGGCGGTGATCGCGCTGGCGGCCCGCGGCGTCGGCCCGCACAACGCCGCCCGAATCATCAGTCGGTTCCGCGAGGACGAGATGGAGTTCTACCGCGACCTGTTGAAACAGGAGCGGGAGTACGCCCGCACGCAGTCATTCTGGGACTGAAATACGTAGTGGCCGCATAACGAAGCCGAAATACGGGACCGCAAAGCCGACGAGATACCCCGCTAGATGCCCCCAGACGTTGGTCCCCGGCCGAACGAACAGCAGCGCCCCGGCGACGCCGAAGACGAACACCGTTGTGCCGATCAGGAACGCCAGCCGAACGTCGGGATCGAGCCGGCGGTTGTAGGAGGCGAGCCGCCGCGGTGGGTGGGCCTGCCAGAGGACGCCACCGATGGTCAGTCCACAGACGACGAGGCCGAAAGCGACCATCGGCTGGACCGGAAAGTACGAGACCGACGGGACCGCGAAGACGACCGCCAGCGAGAGCAGAAACGGGACTGCCGCCCACTCGGCGTCGACCTCGCCGTCGGTCACCTCGCTGGCCGCTGCCGCCAATACGACCGGGAGAAACCCGAGGAAGGCGGCGACGATTCCGGAAAAGCCGACCGACGGCTGATCGGTGATCGTCCCGAGCGTCTGCAGCGTTAGCCACGCAATAACGAAGGGGCCGATCAGCAGGTAGACGCCGGCCGAGAGCCGGAACTGACGGTGCCAGTCGGCGACCGCCACCAGCGGGTAGATCCCGAACAGCGTGATCCAGAAGTTGAGCAGGTTGTCGAACAGGTGGCGGCCGCTGGCGTGCATGTAGTTGGTCGTGAAGGCCGTCGACAGCGTCTGTGGGCTCTCGAACAGCGAGTCGACGGCGAGACTGAACCCCGGGCCGTCGACCGGCGGGACCACCCACAGCGAGACGAGCATTGCCGGCAGCCCGCCTAACACGAGCCACTGCTCGGCCGCCGTGGCGGCGGTCGTTCGTCGCCACCAGTCGACGACGGTCGAGGGCAGGGACCCGAGTTCGTGGAGCAGCCGGGATGACACGGTGGCTCGGCGTACGTGAGTCAGCGGGTTATCAGTACCGGGAGCCTACTCCCAGCTTTCGAGCAGCTCGGAGATCGTCGCGACCAGCGACTCGAAATCCTTCAGTTGCAGCCCGTCAGTGGTGACGAAGACGCCGCTGTCGCCGACGCCGACCCGGACGAGAAACCCGTTGTCGAACACGCGGATCGAGTAGCGGTAGGAGCCGAGTTCCGAGCCCGCGTAGGCGTCGGTCGTCGTCTTGTAGTCGTGCCACTCGTGGCCGATAAACGACATCAGGTCGGCGTCCTGTTCGAGGTCGCCGCGGAGGTACACCTGCATGTAGTTGGTCGCATCGAAGTAGGTAACCGACCGGCAGTTGTCGCCGACGGCGCTCCGGCAGGCGGCTGTGAGTTGTTCGGCTCGGGCATCCGTGAGCGGCTGCTCGGTCATCGGTTCTTCTTCACTCATAGTTCCGGCCTACGTCGTGTGGTGATTTGAATCCATGGGTCGGGATTCCCACACGATACCCGATCGGGTCGGGATCGATCCCGTCAGGGGGGCGTCGACGCCGCCGGGAGTCTGACCTCGATCGTCGTTCCCGTCTGTGATTTGGGCACCTCGATCTCCCCTTTGAGGTTCGTGATGATCCAGTAGGCGAGATACAGGCCGAGGCCTTGGCCGTGAACCAGCGGCTCTTCTTTCCCGTCGGCCAGCACCTGCCGTTCGTCCTCGGGCAGTCCGGGTCCCGAATCGGTGATCGTGATGACGACCTGTTGGTCGGTCGTCGTCACCGTCACAGAGACGGTCGGCTGTGGGCCGGCGTGTTCGGCGGCGTTTTCGAGCAGTTCCCACAGCGCCGTCTCGATCCGCGGCAGCGTCTCGGCGACCGCGGTCTCGGGGATCTCGGTCGACACCGATACCTCGGGGTAGCGCTCGGTCAGTTGGGCGACCGAATCGCCGATGATCGGCATCACGTCGACGGCCCGCAACTCCGGCGACAGTTCGCGGTTCGCCTCGATACGACGGGCGGATTCGGTGAGGTTCAACAGTCGGTCGCCCGCCTGGACGATCGCATCGGCGTTCGATTTGGCGTCCCCGTCGAGCGTCTCGGCCAACATCGCGGCCCGGCCGTTGATCACCGTCAGCTTGTTGCGAACGTTGTGTCGCAGCACGCGGTTCATCACGCTGATCAACCCCTCCCGCTGGCGTCGCTGGCTCGCGTCCCGGACCATTGCTTGCGCCCCGACGATATCGGCCGGCGTCCGCTCGGCCGGGTCGACACCCGGTTCGTATATCGGCACCGTCCGCACGTCGACGTGAACGGTACGGCCGCTCCGAGCCGTGATCGGGAGATCTCGTATCTGGAGTGATTCACCGTCGAAAACCTCTTGATGGTAGTCGTCGAGCTGTTCGATCCCCTGCTCGTCGGGGGCGAGCATCGAAACCGGCTCGCCGACGAGGTCGTCCGGCTCGTAGCCGAGGAACTCCTCGACCGAGGGGGAGACGAAGCTGAACCGCCCGGCCATATCGATCCGGATGATGAACGCGAAGCTCGCGGCGATGACGGCCCGATACAGCTCGTTGCGCTGGTCGAGTTCACGTTCCCGCTGGACCAGCCGGCGGCGCTGGCGTTCCCGATCGGTGACGTCGGCGAGCGCGATGACCGTGACCGTCGAGTCACCAAGCGTCATCGATCGCGGCGAGACCAGATAGTATTCCGACCCCTCGCCGGTGTCCCGTTCGACGACCGTCCCGTCACGCTCCTGTGCGGCTGCCACCGCCGGAAGCACGTCGGCCAGCGGTTCGCCGGTCGCGTCTTCGAGCGCCGGAAACGCCTCGACGGCCGCCGCCGACCGGTCCCGAATCCGACCGCCGTCGTCGACGATCACCGCCGCATCACCACTCAGTGCGGCCGTTCGAACCGCCAGAAACCGGTCGCCGAACAGATACAGCGCTCCAATCGCGAACGCTGCGACGCCGACCGGTGCATAGATGAGATTGAGGAGCCTCGGTGTCGAGATCGCGACGAGATCGAGCGTGACAGGCACCGCGAGCAGCCCGGTGAGCACACCGAGGGCCCCGGTATCGTACTCCGAGTCGACGTACAGTTCGAAGATCATGAACAGCCCGACGGCCGCGAGTACGTACGACAGGCCGGTCGAGGCCCAGTGTATCAACCCGTGGTCGATTGCCAGATACCGAAACGGCGTTGTCACCTCCGTGGTCGTGAAATACAGGCCGTGCAGCGGGTTCGTGAGTTTTAGCGTCACGACAGTCAGAAACACACCCGCGCCGAGCCGACGGAGTGTCGGGTTTCTATGCAGTCGTCGACCGGTGTAGGCCGACGCGAAGTAGAGCCACGCCCAGACGGTTGCGAACCCCGAGACCAGCCCGATGGTGTAGGTGGCCTCCCGAAACGGATCCGGGACGACGAAAAACCCCGTCTTGAGCACGGCCCAGAGACCGGTCGTCGCGAGCAGTCCGACCAGTCCTCGTCGCATTTCGACGTCGGTAAACGTTCGCGCACGTGGAATCGCGGCAAAACAGGCAATCCCACTGACGAAAAACAGACTCATATACGCCACGCCAGCAGGCGTCGTCCACGCTGCAGTCATTACCGTTTTCCTTTCGTATCGAAGCGTGATAAAAAGCCGGATCATCCCCGCCGATACCGCCGATTCCGCCGGAATTCACACGCAGGGCCGGTATGGAAACGGGGTCCTCAGCGACTGGCCGCGGTCGACGCGAGGGCCGTCTCGAAGTGCGCGTCGGTGATCTCCACCTCGTCGGCGTGTTTGTTGGCCGTCGGGCCCTCGTAGCGGTCGGCGACCGCCACGATCGCCTGCTGGGCGGCCTCCCGGCAGACTGAGGTCAGTTCCGCGCCCGAATACCCCTCGGTGGCGTCGGCGATCGCCTCGAGGTCGACGTCGTCGGCCAGCGGTTTGTCGCGGGTGTGGACGTCGAGAATTGCCCGCCGGGCCTCCCGGTCGGGTTCGGGAACCTCGATGTGGCGTTCGAGCCGTCCGGCCCGCAGCAGCGCGCCGTCGAGACTCTCCCGACGGTTCGTCGCCGCCAGCACCACCAGATTGGGGTTGTCGCTGAGGCGGTCGAGTTCGGTCAGCAGTTGGGAGACCACCCGGTCGCCGACGCCCGAATCGCCGCCGAACCCGTCTCGATCGCCGGCGATGGCGTCGATCTCGTCGAAGAAGACGATCGCCGGGGCGGCCTGCCGGGCGCGTTCGAACACCTCCCGGACGGCCTTTTCGGACTCGCCGACGTAGCGATCGAGCAGTTCGGGCCCCTGGACCTGAATGAAGTTGACCCCGCTTTCGCCCGCGATCGCCCGCGCGAGCAGCGTCTTGCCGGTGCCGGGCGGGCCGTAGAGCAGCACCCCGGCGGGCGGGGCGGTGTCGGCGGCATCGAACAGCGGGCCGTACTGGAGGGGCCACGTCACCGCCCGTTCGAGTTCGCCTTTCGCCGCTTCGAGGCCGCCGACGTCGTCGAAACCGGTCGTCGGGGTTTCGGCGACGTACTCCCGCATCGCACTGGGTTCGACCGCCGCCATCGCGTGTTCGAAATCCGCCCGCCCGACGGTGATCCCCCGCAGTCGACCACCCTCGGCCCGGACCCGCCGGAGGGCGGTCATCGCGGCCTCCTTGGCCAGCGATTCGAGATCCGCGCCGACGAAGCCGTGGGTCCGGGCCGCCAGCGTCTCGATGTCGACGTCGTCGGCCAGCGGCATCCGTCGGGTGTGGACGTCGAGGATCTCCCGGCGGCCGGCCTCGCCGGGGACGCCGATCTCGATTTCGCGGTCGAACCGGCCGCCGCGGCGGAGCGCGACGTCCAGGGAGTCGACGCGGTTGGTCGCCCCGATGACGATCACGTCGCCGCGGGCGTCGAGGCCGTCCATCAGACTCAGGAGTTGCCCGACCACCCGGCTTTCGACGTCGCCGCCGTCTTCGCGTTTCGGGGCGATCGAGTCGATCTCGTCGAAGAAGACGATCGCCGGGGCGTTGTCGCCGGCCTCCTCGAATACCTCCCGGAGCCGTTCTTCGGATTCGCCCTTGTACTTCGACATGATCTCCGGGCCGGAGACGGTGTAGAAACTGGCGTCGACCTCGTTGGCCACCGCTTTGGCGATCAGGGTCTTCCCCGTTCCAGGGGGACCATGGAGGAGCACGCCCTTCGGCGGGTCGATGCCGAGCCGGGTGAAGACGCCGGGCTCCGACAGCGGGAGCTCGATCAGCTCCCGGACGAGTTCGAGTTCGTCGTCGAGACCGCCGATATCCTCGTAGGTGACGCCGGTCGCCGGCCGGCTGCGCCCCTCGGTGTCGGCTCGGAGGTCGGTGGTGGGTGGGGGCGAGGCCCCGCCGGCAGTCGGCTCCGAGTCCGCGTCGGTCGGCTCGTCGACCGGTTCGGCCGGGATGACCATCAGTCGGGTCGAGTCGGTGACCCGGACGGTCCCTTCGGGGTCGGTGGTCTCGACGGTAAAGCGGCTGCCGGCGAGCCGCTCGATGCGGACGCCCTCGCCGGCCCGAATCGGCCGGTCACGGATGTCCCGCTCGACGGCGGTTTCGATCGTCTCGTGGGCGATGTCGGCGGCCGCGAGTTCTGCCGGGGCTCGCAGCCGTACCCGACGGGCTTCGGCGACCGGCTCCTTTTTCACCCGAACGGTCTCGCCGACTTTGACGCCCGCGTTGGTTCGGGTGTCGGCGTCGACCAGCACCGAGCCGGCGGCGGTCCCGTGGCCGCCGGGCCACACCTTGGCGACGGTCGCGGCCTCACCCTCGATGACGACCGTGTCACCGCTCAGCACGCCAAGTTCCCGCATGGCTCCGTCGGGGAGCCGGGCGATCCCCCGGCCGGCGTCCCGCTTTTCGGCGCTGCGAACGGTGAGTTCGACTCCCGCATCCTCGCTCATACCTCCCGTTGGAGCGCCGGTGGTTTATCACACACGCCGCTCAGCGGTGTTCGTCGAGGAGCGTCTCGGCGTGGGCCTTCGAGGTGGCCCGCTCCCAGCGCACCTTCACGGGGTCGCCGCCGTCGACGTCGGCCGGTTCGAACCCCGCCGGCGGGCCGTAGGCCAGCGCCTCCTTGCAGGCGTCCCGCAGCACGCCGATCCCGACCCCGAGGCTGGTGCCTTCGGCGTCGCCCAACTCGTAGAGCCCGTAGGCGTCGGGCGCGCGCCGAACCGTCGACCGATCCAACTCTCGCCACTGTTTTCGGAGGCTCATTTCCCGGCGGTTACGGCTCCGTCGATAAGTAGGCGGCGGCTACGTCACCGGTAGCAACTGGCTACTCGGGCGTCGACTCAGGCGTCGACGAACTCGTAGCTCTCCTCGCCCCAGTCGTCCTCGACGAAGACGAACACCCGGCCCCCCGCCGCCTCGGGGTCGGCCTCAACGGTCGTCCGGAGGCCGTCGGTCCGGGAGACGGTGACGCCGGGGAATACCTCCTCGCGGTCGCCCTCATCGAGGAGGATCCGGCCGACGCCGGTGTCTTCGAGGATCTCGTCGGCGGTTTTTAGGTCGTTGACGTACAGCAGGACGCCCTCGGTCTCGGTGGGATCGGTCACGAGCACGTGGGTCTCCTTGCCGGGGGCGGTCTGCAGCGAGCCGTCGACCGGTTGGGGGACGCCCCGGTAGATGGTGGTCCGACCGTCGGCGTAGGTGACGACGACGCCCTCCTCGCGGAGTTCGACGCCGAGGGTTCGCGGCGGCACGTCGTTGTGAACAGCCATAGACGGGCTACGGGCGAGAGCGGAAAAAAGCCGCCGTTGTGCGGTCATCCCGCTGAACGTTGGGTTTATCATGGATGAACGACCAATCGGAGTTATGCAACCAACACGCCGCCGATGTCTTGCGGTTGCCGGCGCGGGGCTCGGCGCTGGGGTTGCTGGCTGTCTCTCCTCGGGCTCGAACGTCACCTATCCGGAGGCCGACGACGCCCCCGACGAGTCGACCAACGAGTCGGCTGGCGACGACGGTGGCGACGAGGAGCCGGTCGACCCGATCAACAGTCGGCTCGCCGAGGAGACGGCTCCGATCTACGCGGAACTGCGGTGGTTCGAGACCGAGTACGACGACGCGATGCTGCGCTACAAGGGCCGGCTCCGGGAGGTCTACGAGGCGGTCAACTCGTTGCGTGCGACCCTCGAAGAAGACGGCCGGATTTCCGCTGGCCAGCTATCGGACGTCGAGGAGTTGGCCGACGAGGTCGCCGGCTCGGTCAACCGGATCCCCGAACCGCAGTTCACCAACCACATCGCGTTTCAGAAGGTCAACGACGAACGGTTTGAGAAGATACGGACGTTCCGACAGCGGGAGGACTGGGATCGGGTCGACGCCGAACTCCGGCGGCTCGGTCGGGTTTACGGCAACGCCTCGACCGACGCTCGGATCCGGGAGCGCTACTCGCCGAACCCGGTCGACAACCGGCTCTACGAGTGGCTCGCCCCCGGGGAGGGCCGGCGGCTCTTCGAGTTTCGACACGTCAGCGACGACCCGACGGACCACGAGGATCGGGGGCGACTTCCCGGCCACGGGCTGTATGTCGTCGACGATTCGCGCCGCGAAATCGAGGATCTCGACCGGCCGCTGGGGGGGCCACGCTGGGAGCTGTTCTCGGGGCTCGAAGGCGTCTTCGAGCCGTTTTCCGAGTCGGCCGGCCGACGCTACCGGCTGTTCGGCCGGCTCCACGACATCTCGGAGCTCGACGAGGAGGAGACGATCGACGACGACGCGTCGATCGACCCACAGGAGACCGACTCGGTGACGCTGTTCGCCCAGGAGTTCGCCGACACCGAGACGGCAGCGGCGGCCCACGACGCGGTGATGACCGACAAGGCGACCGAGGGCGAAGACCAGTGGGGCGACGAGACCTGGAAGCAGGTGTTGTACGATTACGACGGCGACCGCTACTACGCCCACTTCCTGCGGGCCGACGCGTTCCTGTTCGCGGTCAATCCTACCCAGACCGCCTGGGAGGAACGTGACGAGGACGAGGACGAGGACGAAGATGACAACGACGATGACGACAGCTGGACCGACCCAATCGACGGGACGTGGCTGAACCCTAATCCATGAAACGAATACTCCAAGCGATCGGTTTCACGACGGTGGTGTTTGCAGTCTTCGGTATCGCACTCGGACTTCTCGGCTACATCTCGGGTTCGTGGGCCCAGTCACAGCTGATCACCGACGCCGGCGGGGCCGCCGAGTTCGGCCCGGTCTTCGTCGCGGTCGCCTATCTCCAGACGGCCGTCGTCGTCTTCCTGTTGGGGCCGGTCGTTGCCGGTCTCGCGGCGAGCATCCTCGGCTCGTTGCTGTCGACGCCGAAGGCCGGCCTGCTGGCCGGCGGGACCGCGAGCCTCGTCGGCTTCTACGTGATGAGCGTCGTCGCGCTGGCGATCATCGTCTTTTCGAAGGGGCCCGACGCCCAGCAGGCGTTTTCGTTCACGCAGGCGCTCGGACCGATGCTGCTGGCCGGGATTCCCACCGCGATCATCGGCAGCCTCCTGTCGGCGCTGAGTGCAGCGGCCAACTGACCGACCCGAACCGTCACCTCTTTGATGGCGTCTCACGGCCTCTCCAGTATGAAGGGAGTCGCGTCGGCACCGGGTGCCGGCACCGTTCTCAACGCCCTCGCAACCCACCGCGGGTCGGCGTTCGCCATCGACGCCGACACCACCGCCACCGTCGACCTCGATCCCTCGACCGAGGGTGTCGACGGCGAGATCGCCGCCGCCCCCGACGGCGACACGCGACTGATCGAACGCTGTGTCGAACTGGTCGCCGACCGGTTCGGCGACGGCGAGGGCGGGACGGTCCGGACCGACAGCGAGGTGCCGATGGCCGCCGGGCTCAAGAGTTCCAGCGCCGCCGCCAACGCCACGATCCTCGCTGCGCTCGATGCACTCGGCGTCGACGTGGTCGACCCCACGGGTGCGGGCGAACTCGACGACGGAGAAACCGATCCGGCGGCCGGCGAGATCACCGCCGCCGACGCCTGCCGCATCGGCGTCGCGGCCGCCCGCGATGTCGGCGTCACGATCACCGGCGCGTTCGACGACGCCGCCGCCAGCATGCTCGGCGGCGTGGTCGTCACCGACAACGACACCGACGAACTGCTGGCCCGCGAGACCCGCCAGTGGGACGTGCTGGTGTGGACGCCGCCCGAACGGGCCTACAGCGCGGATGCGGATGTCGACCGCTGTGGCCACATCACCGAGATGGCCGATCTCGTCGAGGAGTTAGCTCTCGATGGCCGCTACGGAAAGGCGATGACCGTGAACGGACTCGCCTACTCGGCGGCGCTCGGCTTTTCGACCGAGCCAGCCGTCGAGGCTATGCCCCACGCCGAAGGCGTCTCGCTGTCGGGAACCGGCCCCAGTGTCGTCGCGGTCGGCGACAGCGAGGACCTAGCGGCAGTCCGCGAGCAGTGGGCCGCCCGCGATGGGAGCCTTCTTGAGACGACGACACGAACCGAGGGAGCACGAATCCAATGAGCACGAACACCGAAGAGAAGAGTCTGGACGAACTGCGCACCGAAATCGAAGACATCGACCGCGAACTGGTCGAACTGATCGCGCGCCGCACCTACGTCGCCGACTCCATCGCGGATGTCAAAGACGAACTCGACTTGCCGACGACCGACGAGAGCCAAGAGGACAAGGTCATGGAGCGGGCCGGGGAGAACGCCGACAAGTTCGACGTCGACTCGAATCTCGTCAAGGCCGTCTTCCGGCTGTTGATCGAGTTGAACAAGGTCGAACAGCGAGAGAGCCGCTAACCACCGTTAGTTCACGCTTTTCGAGAGTTCAGCTCCCGCTTTGAACTTCACCTCGTTCGACGCATCCCCGGCGTTCACCAGATGCAGCACGGGCGCGTCTAACGCGAGATGCGTGACGCGCGCCTCCTCATCCGTGCCCAGTTTCCGACCCGGCTTCTTCCGTTTGAAGCTGTCGTTGCCCTGCTTCCCACCCTCCGTGAGGACGCCCTTCTCCATCAACTCCCCCACCGTGCCGGCATCGAGCCGTGCCCCTCGGCGTGACCGTCCCGCAACGACTCTCCGACCACGCTCTGAATCCGCCCGCTCGATTGCGTCACCGAGCCCATCCCCGTCGGCATCCAGATCGCCGAGGTCGACACCGACGACCGGTGCAGCATCCACCATCGTCAACACCGTCACCGAGTCCTCGTACAACGCCGCATCGTCGATTACCCAGCCGCCTGCGTAGACGAGCTGTCCATCATGCTCTGCACGACCCACGTACAACAACGCCGGGAACGGGTGCGGGCAGTCCGGTGGCTGGACCATCACCTGCGTCAGGAGCGTCTCGACGATTTCCGGCGTCGCGTTTCCGCCCCCGCTCGACGCACTACTCCACGCTTGATAGATCGCTTCAGTCGACGATTCGAGTCCGTCCGACCCACCGTCGGCGTCGACCCGCACGGCTGTTGGGGCGCCGTCGGCTTCCGGCGGTGAATTGATCACGACGACAGTCCCGTCGTCCGCATGCATGACCTCAAGATTCCCGCCCGTCGACGTCGGCCCGGAAACCGCAGCCGCCAGATGCTCGGTCGTCCCACAGACCTCTCCCGGCCGAATTGTGTCGTCGGAATCGTCACAGTCCCCCGTTCCATCCGCCATCGACTTACTGCCCCACGAGTACACTCGCCCATCGCCGTCACCCCGACCAGCGATATAGTCGACGAGCCGCTGTGGCGTCACCGCCGCGTCGATACTCCCGTTCCCATCCGGCACCTCCGCATCGGGCAGACAGACGGTAAACCGCTCTGCCACGATCGCCTCGCCATCCAAATACGCGAGAATCCGCTCTAACTCCTCGTCGGTAACGGCACTGTTGGGCGACGCGATGCCGCTCCGATTGCTCCGCGTGTTGTTGTAGTTGGCCGCCACAACTGCGGACGATGTCACCCACCCTTCCAACTCGACCTCACCGGACACCCCTCTCGCCCCACCGGACACCGTCGGAGTCAGCCGACGAACGGTCGGCTCACCCGTCGACAGCTGCTCGCTGCGCTCCCCCGCGAACGCTGCTGCGGGTGACGAGCCGGTATTCGTGAGCGCCGAGGCCACTCGATTCAGACACCCAGCGAACCCACCGACAGCAACGACACCGCCCACTGCGAGGAGCCGACGTCGACTACTGGTACCGTGCAACACACTACGTGCGGAATCCTCCGGCCTTCGAAAATGCATAATCAGCGACCGAAAGCGAGGCACCAGTATAAGTTTTCTTATAAATATAATGTCGAAATGAAGTATTGGTGCCGTAAAGACGTGCTTCGTTAGCGGCGATCCGAGAGCCATTCCGCACCGAGTTTCCGACCCAGCGCCCGCCGCTTCAGTAGGGCGAACCCGGCGAAGATCACGACGAAACCGACGACGGCGAGCGCGTCGATCGACTCGCCCAACACGAGCCACCCCGACAGCGCCGCGAAGATCGGCACCGTATAGGAGACGAGGTTGATTTCGATCGCGCCGAGTCGGTCGAGCAACGCGAAGTAGATCACGTAGCCGATCGCGCTGGCGAACACGGCGAGATAGCCGACAGTCACGACCGCCCCCGGCGTGAGGGTCACGTCGGCCAGCGATTCGGAGGGGAGCCCGAAGCTGATGGCGTGGAGCGCGACCGCGCCGAGGGCGGTCGACCACGCGACCGTGCCCTCCGCCGGCAGGTCGCTGTCGGTTCGCTGGACCAGCACGCTCCCGAGGGCGACGCTGACCGCCGCCAGCAGCACGAACCCCGGCGCGAGCAGGTCGGCCGCAAGCAGATTCGCGGGATCGGGCCGGGCGACCAGCCCGACGCCGAGAAAGCCCAACAGGAGTCCGATCGACTCGACGACTCCCAGTCGCTCGCTCGGAAGCAGGAGTCGTGAAAAGCCGGTCGCCAACACGGGGTTCATCCCGATCAGGATGGCGGCGACGCCGCTCGTCACCCCTTGTTGGCCGACGAACAGGAAGGCGTTGTAGAGGGCGATGATAAGCGCCGCGCTGACGGCGACGGTCGACCAGTCGGCCCGCGTTCGAGGCCGCCAGTAGCCCGTGGTGGCCGCAGCGTAGCCGAGCATGCCGACCGCGGTGAGATCGTAGCGAAACGCCGCGAACAGCACCGGTGGCATGAACTCCAACCCCGCCTTGATCGTCATGAACGACGTTCCCCACAGAAACGACAACAACACGAACAGTCCGGCGTTCCGGGAAGCGGGCACAGCCCATCTTTCGGGTAGGCATATTAAAAACGCGCGTCTCGGTGACCACCGCGGACCCGTCGACGTGGGTGCGACCGCGTTCCCCGACAGGGTTGGTGGTGGTGGTATCGATCGGCCGAGTTAGTCGTGTGGGTGCAACCGCTCGATGGCCTCGTGGACCGAGTCCGTCCGTCCGATGACGGTGAGATGGTCGCCGTAGTGGACCTCTTGGCTCGTCTCGGGAACCGTGTTCTCGTCGCCCCGGCTGACGAGGGCGATCATGCTCCCGTCGGGCAGCAACTCCGAGACCTCGCCGACGGTCTGGCCCACCAGTTTCTCGTCGGTGACTTCGATCTCCTGGACGTCGCCGCTGCGGCCGATCTCGGTCATCCACCGCGAGAGGGCGGGGCGTTCGATCCGGTTGTCGATGGCCCACGCCGTCGACGACGACGCCGAGACGGTGTCGACGCCCAACTCGTTGAACGCCTCGACGTTGTCGGGCTCGTTGACCCGCGAGATGACGTCGTCGGTGTCGAACTTGGAGTTGGCCAGTTGGGCGACCAACAGGTTCGTGTCGTCGTCGCCGGTCGCCGCGACGACCGTTTTCGCCCGCTCGGCACCGGCCTGCTGGAGCGTCTCGATATTGGTGCCGTCGCCGTCGCGGATGGTAAAGCCGTCGTTGCGGAGCGCTTCGGCTTCGGCCGTCCGCTCCTCGATAATAACGACGTTCTCGCCGCGCTCTTCGAGCCGTTCTGTGATCTCTCTGCCTACACGACCGCCGCCGACAACGAGTACACGCATTGGTATCACCTGTAGTTTTTCAGCTATCTGTCTGGCGAAGCCACCCTCGAAGACCACAGTCAGCAGGATGACGAGAAAGACCGTCCCCGCGAGCACGCTCGCGCCTTCAGGGTTCGATGGGGGTTCGGGGGTCTGCAGCTGGATGGCGAACAGCGTCGCAACGCTGGCGGGAATGATCCCGCGGGGGCCGACGAAGCTCATAAACAGTTTCTCGTTCCGCTTGAACCGCTCGCCGGTCGTCGACACGAACACGAGCAGCGGCCGCACGAACAGCGCGACCGCCGCGACAACCGCGAGCCCGCCGAGGCCGAGCGACAACAGCGTCTCGAACTCGATCAGCGCCGCCAGTGCGATGAAGACGAACGACAGCACGATGATCGTCACGTCGCCTTTGAACTCCTCGATGGTCTCCTCGTAGGGCAGGTCGGCGTTGCCGAGGACGATCCCGGCGGTCGCCACCGCGGCCACGCCGGATTCGGAGGCGAGCGTGTCCGCGAGGCTGAACGCGAGGATCGCTCCCGCCAGCGTCATCAGCCGGGCGTTCTGTGGCGTCCAGCCGGTCGACAGCTCCGCGCGCACGAAGAGGAACCACAGGACGCCAGCCGTCACCAGCCCGAAGAAGACGCCGATGCTCAGTCGCTGGATGAACTCGGTGAGATAGGACGCCGGCGTGGTTTCCTGTGCCGACAGGAGTTTGAAGATGACGACCGCGAGGATCGCCGCGGTCACGTCGTTGACGATCCCCTCGGTTTCGAGGGCGGCAGCGACGCGATCCCTGACCGGGACCACCGCGAGGATCGGTGTGATCACCGTCGGACCGGTCGCGATCAGGAGCGCGCCGATCAGTGCCGCGATCGCCCACTCCGTCCCGAGAAAGTAGCGGGCTGCGAGGGTCGTCCCGACGAAGGAGATCACGGCCCCGACCGTAATCAGCCGCAACGCCGCCGAGGGGGCCTCCCGTAGTTTGTCGACCTTGAGGTGGAACGAACCCTCGAAGACGATGATCGCGACGCTGATGCCGACGATGGTCGTCAGCGACTCGCCGAAGACCTCGGTCGTGACAAGCGCCATCCCTTTGGGGCCGACGGCGACACCCGCGATGATCAGAAACAGCACGCTCGGCACACGGTACCGGTCGGCGAGCACCTGTGCGGTCACACCGAGTGCGAGGATGATCGCAACGACGACGAGCGTATCGGGGCCTTGTCCAACCACACACCTTGGTATTCAACCAGTTCATAAATGAGTGGCGAGAGTTGCGTCGGCCGGGGTCCAGCGATCTCGAACATACAAGGCACGTGCGGCCCTCGGTAGTGTATGCCACCTCGGGACACCGACGAACCGGCCGATCGGTCACGCGACGGCCACCATCGACCGGGCGGTCAGACCGCCAGCCCGGCGGCGGTCGACGTCGAGGGCCTCGAACTCGTCTACGGCGACGGAACGACCGCCGTCGACGGCGTCGAGTTGCGCGTTCCGAACGGCGAGTGTTTCGGGTTTCTGGGTCCGAACGGCGCGGGCAAAACGACGACGATCAAGGTGCTGGCGACGCTGCTGTCGCCGACCAGCGGCAGCGTTCGCGTCAACGGCTTCGATGTGACAACCGAATCGAGGGCTATCCGCGAGACCATCGGCTACATGGCCCAAGAGACGAGCATCGACCCGGAACTCACCGCCGCCGAAAACATCCGATTTGCCTGTGAGGCCTACGGCGTCCCGCGGGGCGAGCGCGACGAGCGTGTCGACGAACTACTCGATCTGGTCGAACTCGGCGATGTCGCCGACAAGCGGGCCGAGGAGTTCTCCGGCGGGATGAAAAAGCGACTCGACGCGGCGACCGCCTTGGTCCATCGCCCGCCGCTGGTGTTCCTCGACGAACCGACTACGGGGCTCGATCCGAAGGCCCGAAACCGCCTGTGGGAGTACTTCCGGCAGATCAACGACCGCGGAACGACGATCTTCCTGACGACCCAGTATCTCGAAGAGGCCGACCAGCTCTGTGACCGGCTGGCGGTCATCCTCGATGGCCGGATCGTCGCCGACGGCAGTCCAAGCGATTTGAAGCGCCGCGTCGGCGGTGACGTCCTCGACATCGATATCGAGGGCGACGCCGCCGCCCGGAGCCGTGCCGCGACGATCGCTCGCGAGTTCGCGGCGTTCGATGCGGCGATGGTCGACGAGACCGATACGGGGATCACCGTCACCGCCGAGTCCGTCCGCCAACACGGGACGGATCTGCTGGTCGCCCTTCGCGATGGGGGGCTGACCGTCGTCGGCTTCAACATCCGTGCGCCGACGCTCGACGACGTGTTTCTCGCCATTACCGACGGGACCGCTACCGACGACGGGACCGACGCAGATCGACCGGTTCCCCGTCCGGAGGGGGGTTCGCAATGAGCACCGACGTCGACGACGGCGGGGCGGCGGTCGATCGGCCCGTCCAACGCACCGCCAACAGCTTTCTCGGTGACGTCTGGGTGAACTTCAAACGCTGGAACCTCAAGGCGGTGCGGAACCCCTTCGTGCTCGTCGTCTCGCTGGTCCAGCCGATCATCTTTCTGGTCCTCTTTACCGAGGTGTTCGGCACCGTCGCGGGGTCGGCCGTCAATCGGGGGATTCCGGGCATCAACTACGAGACGTATCTCGTCCCGGCGATCGCGATTCAGGTTGCCCTCGCGGCAGCGATTACCTCGGGTGTCGGGCTGGTCAACGACATCGAGAACGGGATGTTCGAGAAAGTCCTCGTCACGCCGATGAACCGCACCGCGGTGTTCGTCGGCAAGACCGCCGCCGAGGTGTTCCGCATCGCCGTCCAGATCGCCATCATCCTCGGCCTCGGGGTCGTCCTCGGCGCCGAGGTCGTCACTGGGGTCGTGGGCGCAGTCGGCATCGTCGTCGTCGGCATCCTGTTTTCGCTGTGGTTCGTCGCCTTTTCGAACTCGCTGGCGGTCCTCACCCGCGATCAGGAGTCGACCATCATCGGCGCGAACCTGCTGCAGTTTCCCCTGCTGTTTTTGTCGAGTGCGTTCCTCCCGCTGTCGGCGCTGCCGGAGTGGATCCGGACGGTCGCCCGCCTGAACCCCGTCACCTACGGCGTCGACGCCGCCCGCTCGCTCATGATCGGGCAGGACGTGATGACCGTCATCGAGGTGTCGTGGTTCGGCGGCACCCTCGACGGCGTGGTGCCGGGGGTTGCCGTCCTCGTCGGGCTGGATCTGGCGCTGGGGGCCGTCGCGGTCTACTTGCTCTCGCGGGCGTCGAGTTCCGACGTGAAGTGACACCGTCTCGACGAGGAGTTTTCAGGCAGGCCACCAATAGGCATCCCAATGGTAGATCTCTTCGTCTCGACGGGTCGACTCGGTGTAGCGCTTTTGCTCGTCGGTTTGAACGGCTTTTTCGTCGCCGCGGAGTTCGCCTACGTCCGGATCCGCGCGTCGACCGTCGAAACGCTGGTCGAGGAGGGGAAACCCGGCGCGGACCTACTGGATGCGGCCCTCGATAACCTCGACGACTACCTCGCGGTTACCCAACTCGGCATCACGATCTCCTCGCTCGGACTGGGGTGGATCGGCGAGCCGGCGGTCGCAACGCTGATCGAGCCCGTCTTGGCGCCGTTCGTCGGCCCCGAGTTGATCCACCTCATCGCCTTCGGGCTCGGATTCAGCCTGATCACGTTCCTCCACGTCGTCTTCGGCGAACTCGCCCCGAAGACGATCGCCATCGCGCAGGCCGAGCGGGTCTCACTGCTGGTCGCCGCGCCGATGCAGTTCTTCTACTACGTGTTCCGGCCGGGCATCTACGTCTTCAACGGGACGGCCAACTACTTCACCCGGCTGATCGGCATCCCGCCGGCCTCCGAGACCGACGAGACGCTGACCGAAGAGGAGATCCTGACGGTCCTCTCCCGGTCGGGCACCGAGGGCCACATCGACAGCGAGGAGGTCGAGATGATCGAGCAGATCTTCGATCTCGACGACCTCTCTGTGAGGGAGGTCATGATCCCCCGCCCCGACGTGGCCAGCGTTCCGGCCGACGCCTCGCTGGCCGAGCTTCGGTCGACGGTCATCGCGGAGGGCCACACCCGGTATCCGGTCGTCGAGGCCGACGAACCCGATCAGGTCGTCGGCTTCGTCGACGTCAAGGACGTGCTTCGGGCCGAGGCGTTCGATCCCGAGCGCGCGGCGTCGATCACGGCGGGCGATCTCGCCCGCGAGATCCAGATCATCCCCGAGACCGGCCAACTCACGGACCTGTTGGCGGGGTTCCAGCGTGAGCAACGACAGATGGCGGCCATCATCGACGAGTGGGGGGCGTTCGAGGGCATCGTCACGGTCGAGGACGTGATCGAGGTCGTCCTCGGGGATCTCCGGGACGATTTCGACACGCCCGGCGACGAGCCGTCGATCAGCCAGCGGGAGGACGGCAGCTATGTCGCCGACGGCGGACTGACGATCTCGTCGGTCAACGAGACTCTCGGGACGAGCTTCGAGACCACGGAGTTCGGCACCATCGGCGGGCTCGTCCTCGACGAACTGGGCCGGGCTCCCGAGGTCGGCGATAGGGTCGACGCCGGCGGCTACCGGCTCGCCGTCGAAGCCGTCGACGGCACGCGGATCACCACCGTCGGGATCGACACGCTTGAGGGGTCGACCGCCGAGGCGGGCGGCGACACCGAGGACAAACCGGCTGACGCGGACGATGCTGCCGACGATGGAGCCGCTTAGCGGCGGCGACGGTGGCCGACCACAGAGGTAAACCGATGGTCGACCAACTGTGGGGTATGTACGACCGGATTCTCGTCCCCGTCGACGGCAGCGACCCCGCAACTGTGGCGCTGGATCACGCGTTGGCTATCGCCGCCTCCCACGACGCGACCGTAGACGTACTCCACGTCGCGGATACGAACGTCCCCAGCCAGACCCGGATCGGAACCGACGTGATCGACGCGCTGGTCGAAGAGGGTGCCCAAATCGTTGCAGACGCACGCGAGCGGGGCGAGCCACTGGACGTCATCACACACGGCGAGGTGGTACAGGGCGAACCCACGGAAGCCATCGTTGGCTACGCGGAGGACAACGACCACGATCTGATCGTCATGGGGAGCCGCGGCCAGCGGAACCTCAACGAGTACGTCCTCGGCAGCACCACCGACCGGGTCGTCAACCGAACCGAGAGGCCGGTCCTCACGGTCCGGGATGTCGACGCCGCCACCGACTACCCCTACGAGACGATTCTGGTCCCGACCGACGGCAGCCAGCAAGCGACCGAGGCCGTCGCGTTGGCCGGTGAGATCGCTGCCACCCACGGCGCGGTACTCCATCTGTTGGTGGTCATCAACGAGACCCCCATCGGGATCGACGCCGAATCGGCGGCCGCCGAGGTCGACGCCGGAGACAACCCGACCATTCAGTCGGCCCTCGACCACGTCGACGCCGACGTCGATGTCACCACTGCGATCCGGTTCGGTTCGATCCGCGGCGAGATCACCGACTACGCGGGCGAGGTGGGCGCCGACTGCATCGTTATGGGCACCCACGGCCGACAGGGATTCGATCAGCGCCTACTGGGCAGCACGACCGAACGCGTCCTGCGGACGACGCCGATCCCCGTGTTGACGATCGGCGGAAAACGACAGTAATCGGTCGCTATCGTACGGCAACCAGTTTCTACTCACACGGTAGCCAATTCTTACTCGTACTCCCAGAGCCGGTCGACCCGGTCTGCGACCGCGGGGTGGGCTGTTCGGAGCGCCTCCTGGTCGATTTCGCCGTTGACGTTGATCACGTGGACCTCGCCGCGGTCGCCGCCGTAGACGTCCTGAAAGTCGTAGACGACGCCGATACAGTCGACCTCGTCGGGCACGTCACCGCTCTCACGGAGGAACTGGATCTGTCGGTCGACGTTGTACTCGACGAGTCGGTTGATCGCCCCGGCGCGACCCACGTCATCGGGCAGCAATTCCAGTGCGGGTGCCAATCGGGGTTTCAGGAGATCCAGACAGTGCGCGATCCCGGCCGGTTCGTCGAGCCCCGTCATCAGGTCGTCGTAGGTGGCGGTGACGGCCCCACAGCCGGTGTGGCCCATGACGATGGCCGTTTCCGTCCCCGTGTGAGCGATCGGATACAGCACGTCACCGGAGACCACATCGCCGGCCGGCGTGCGCTGGACGACGCGGTTGCCGATGTTGCCGCAGGTAAAGAGGTGGCCCGGCTGGTCGTTGCCCCATGCGTGGTCCTGCAGCACCCGGGAGTCCGAACAGCAGACCGTCACCGCATCCGGATGCTGCGCGTCCTGTACGTCGTCGAACCGCGCCTCGAACTCCCGGCTATGGTCGGCGTTCCGAGCCAGGAGGTCGACGACCGTCTCATTCATACGTTCGCAACGAAGGGGTCCAATAAATCAGTTCACTCTCGTCGCTGGGGTCGGCTTCGAACCGGTTGTGTACGGGTCGATCGCCGGCCTTCGGCGGCTCGACCGCCGGCGAGGGCGAGTTAGGCGTCGACTAACCGCGCTCTCTCACCGCTGGAGCCAGTCGAGCCACTCGCCGTGGCCGTGGAACCGGGCCAGCAACTCGCCGCTGTGGACGCCATCCTCGTATCGGTAGAGCGTGATCGTCGGCGAGGCGATCTCCATCGCCCACTCGCAGGACAGCCAGTAGAGATCGCGCTGGCGGCCGAGTTTCGAAACGAGATCGTACAGGTCGGCCCGCTGAGCGTCCGAAAGCTGGTAGAGCACGTAGCTGTTGTAGAGACAGACCGGCTGGTCGACCGGAACCCGGTCGACGACCTCGTCGAGGAGTGCACACACGTCGCCCTCGTAGATCGTCGGTGGCTCCTCGGCAGCGATTTCGGCGGCGTGCCGGACGTTCGCCCGTCGTTCGTCGTGTTCGGGCCAGATCAACGCGTCGAGCCACTGCCTGTCGGCGTCGTCGGTCACGTCGAGGGGGTGGAGGTCGACGCCGCGCCGTGAGCCGACCGGCGGCATCGCCTCGGGGAGCGGTGGCTCGATCCGGCCCCGCAGTTCGCACTCGATTTCGACCGGAGACGCCGCGTCGCCGACCGCCCGGTCGTCGTAGCGGTAGCCGTACCGATCCCACAGGAGATTGAGCCCGGCGCTCGATCCGATCTCGATGAGACCGAGCGGCGCGCGGTCGACCGCCCGTGAGACGTACTCGAAGGCCGGGAGCAGGCAGGCGCTTCGACGGACCGTGTTGGTCTGGACCCGACGCGTCGACAGCAGGTCCCGAATCTCGCGGTTGTGTGTTCGACAGAACGCTTTGAACGCCGCGAAGGTGGTGTCGTCGACCGGCTTCGTCTCCCCGTCGACGCTGGGGTAGAACGCCGCGAGGCGGTGGTTCGGATCGTCAAACAGGAGAGACTGCACCGCCGCCAATAGGGCCATCGGTGGCGGTTGTTCCTCGCGCGTCGCGGCGGCCAACTGGCGGAGTTCGGGGTCGTCGGCGATCGCCAGCGACAGGTGTTCGTACAGCGGCGAGGGGCTGCCGACACGTCCGCTACAGTCCTCTCGGGCGAACCGACGGAACTCGGCGGCGAGATCTTCCGTCATGCCCGTCGACCACACGGTCCGCGTATTAATGGCTCGGTGACAGGACGCTACTGACTGTCGGTATCGGCCGCGTGGTAATCGTCGACACACGGGCCTCCAACACTCGCGGCATAGGGACAGCCCTCACAGGTCTCGGGGTCGGGCCGGGCTTCGAGTCCCGACGCAGTCGTGAGCGGGACCGCCTCGCTGGCGGCGCCGACCACTCGGTCGACCCACTCGGTGTCGAGGTCGGCGGTGACGTCGACCGGCGAGACCACCGGCTCGGTGGTGGGGTCGAGATAGCCGACCGTCGCCGTCTCGACATCGATCCCGAACTGGCGGTCCAGCAGCCACGCGTACACCGACAACTGCCGGACGTGTTCGGTAGCCGCACCGTCGGTCGGTCGGCGGCCGGTCTTCCAGTCGACGAGGTGCCACCCGCCGCCGACCCGGTACAGCAGGTCGACCGTCCCCGTAACGCGGAGTGATCGTCCCGCGGTCGACACGAGCGACGCGAGTTCGTACTCGGTGACGCAGTTGGCTCCCGTCGACTGACACTGCTCGCCGATCCGGGAGGCGTCGACGGCCGACCAAACCCGGCGTAGGGGCTCTCTAACGCCGGTAGCCTGTGCCTTCTCGTGGGACTCGGCGCGGTCGGAGCCCGCGAGGCGAAGTTCGAGCAGTCGGTGGACGACATCACCCCACTCGGCGGCCGAAAGCCCGCCCGGCGTGTGTGTGGGCCGGGTAGTGTCTGCGGCGGGGTGGGTCGGCTGCTCGGTCACGCCGCCGCGTTCGACGCCCTGTACGTGGCGGTACTGGAACCGCCGCGGGCAGTCGGCCAGATCGGCCAGCGAGGACGCCGAGACGACCGCGGGCCGGTACGGCGGGTACCCGGCCCCGTCGCTGCCCTCGCGTAGCCGCGCCAGTTCGTCGCCGAGGTCGACGCCGTCGGTCGACTCCGGCGACTTGGACGGGAGTTCGTCGACGCCGACAGACACCAGCCGTGAGATCGTGTTCCCGCTTTCGGCACGCCACGAGAACTCCCGGCTGAGCGTGTTGCCAGTGAGGGCGTCCCAGCCGGCTGAGGGTTCGAGCGTCTCGTTGAATCCCGCGAGCCACGTTGACCACCGGGCACCGTCGTAGTAGTCGCTGGTCTCGTCGAGCGAGCCGAGCCCGAGAAAGACGTGGTTTTCGGCCCGTGTAAAGGCGACGTAGGCCAGTCGCCAGAACTCCGCCTCGCGGGCTTCGAGGTGGGCGTTCAGCGGGTTGGGATACCGGAGTTCGCCGGTGTCGGTCCGGGCGTCCGACAGCCAGATCGGGCCGGTCGCCTCGGGATAGTCGGTCGTCTCGAAGTCGTCGTTGAACCACACCGGCTGCTCGCGGTCGGTGTCGGGCGTCGGGAACGCGACGCCCGCCGGGCTCGGCGGATCGCCGGGACGCGGCCGCAGGGCGAAGCCCTGTCGACGGCTCGCAAGCAGGCGGTCGTGTTGGAGCCGGGGAAACGTCGACTGTTTCGGCAGGTCACAGAGGAAGACGATGGGGTACTCCTGTCCTTTGGCGCGGTGGACCGTCGTCAGCGTGACCGCATCGCCACGTTCGCCGTCGCTGACCTCGGCGGTCGGGAACTGCGGGTCCGAGCTGTCGGTTGTCGCCCGGAGCCGCCGGAGCCGCCGGAGGAACTCCCGGTAGGATAGCAGTTCGTCGACCTCCCAGTCGTCGACCACCTCGACGAACCGCCAGACGTTGCCGTACCGCCGGAGGCCGTCGCTGTCACTCAACAGCACCGCATCGAGCCCCGAGTGTTGAAGTAGCCGATGGATCAGTGCCGTCTTCGACCCCTCGCGCATCCACCGCAAGTCGTCGCGGAGCGACAGCAAGCGGGCGAGCCGCTGGCGGTCGTCGTCCGGAAGCGAGTCGGGCCAGTCGTCGACCAGCGCCTCGGCGTCGGCGTCGGCGGCCGCAAGGGCTCGAATCGTCACGTCGGAGACCGCGACCAGCGGCGACCGGAGCAGCCGGTAGAGGTCGGCCTCGGCGTAGGGGGTGGCGAGCCACGAGCAGACGTCGACCAGTAACTCGATCTCGGGTTGGGCGAACAGGTCGCCGGTCGCCGCCGCCTCCGCGGGGATGCCGTAGTCCTCGCGGAGCACGGCGGCGTACCGCTGGATGCTCCGCCCGGAGCGGAACAGCAGGGTGATATCGCCGGGGGTCGGCCGGCGGCGGCCGCCCTCCCCGTCGGGGACGGTCACCGGCGGCTCGCTGGTGGGGTCGGTGATCGCCGCGATCGTCCCGCCGATCCGGTCGGCCTCGGCGGCCGCCCAGTCGGCGGCGGCGATGTACTCGGTCAGGTCGTCATCGCTTGCGGCGTCGACGTCGAGCACGTGCAGGTGGGATTCGTCGTCGCTGTCGCCGTCGAGCTCCGTGTCGGCCGCCGAGTCGTCGTCCCACGGCGAGCCATGTGGTTCGACCGGGACGTACGAGGGCGCGTGGTCGCCGACGGCGCCGCGGCCCTCGTCCTCCAGCAGGCGCTGAAACACGTGGTTGGCGGCCGCGGCGATGTCGGGATGGTGGCGGAAGACGGTCGACAGCGCGTGGTACCGCACGTCGTCGACGCCGAGATGCGGAATCGGGGCCGGATCGGGGGCCGCGGCCTTGGTGGTCTCGATAATGTCGGCGAACAGCGCCGGATCGGCCGACCGCCACTCGTAGATCGCCTGCTTGCTGTCACCGATCAACAGCAGGTTCGTCGCGTCGCCGGATTCGTCGCCGCCCTCGGGGTCGACCAGCCGCCGAAGCACCGAACACTGGACGGCGCTTGTGTCCTGAAACTCGTCGACGAAGACGTGGTCGAACCGCTCGCCCAGCGTCCGCCGAAACGGGTCGGTCGGCTCGCAGGCGTCGAGATAGCAGTCGAGCAGGTGGGCCACGTCGACGAAGGTGAACTGGCCGGCCCGCCGGGTGCGCTCGTCGTAGGCCTCCTCGTAGGCGGCCAACAGCGTGGCGAAGGCGTCGATGGCCTCGGCGGTGGCGAAGTAGGTCTCTCGGACGTGATCCAGTAGCTGCTGGGCGTCGGCGTCGTCATCGTACTCCACGCTCGCATCCTCGTCGACGACCGCTCGTAGGAGGGCGGTGATCTCGTCGACCGTCTCGGGCGGCACCGAGTCGGGGCCCGCCTCGGGGGACCACCCCTCGAACCACCGCTCGCCGTCGCCGCCGTGGCCCACGGCGAGACTCTCCCGGAGGGAGTCGGCGGCCTCGGTCGGCGTGATCCCGAACTCCCGGCACTTCTGTTGGGCGGTCGACAACATCCCGTCGACCGAATCAGGCGGATAGTCGCGCCAGTCCTCGCGTGGGTAGGCCTCCGAGAGCGTCCGGAACTCGCTGCGGTGCTCCTCGCGGAGGGTATCGAACACCGACTCGCGGAGCTCCTCCAGTTCGAGCCGGTCGTCGACGTCGAAATCCGGCGGGACACCGACCTCGACGGCGATCTCCCGGAGGAGGTCGCCGAACACCGCATCCAGCGTCTCGATGGTACTGTCGGTTTCGAGCCACCGGAAGACCGCCCGTGGGAGTTCGCCGCCGTTGTCGGCGTGGTGGCGAAGCACCTCCCCCAGCCGGGTTTTCAGTTCGGCGGCAGCATCCCGACCGAACGTGGTGACGAGCATCCCCGAAAGCGGGTTGGACGTCTCGCTGGCCTCTCGCACGACCGCCTCGGCGACCGTCGTCACGAGCGCCGACGTCTTGCCGGTGCCCGCCGAGGCGTCGACGACCACCCGGCCGGTGCCGTCGAAGTAGCTCGCCAACACTGCCCGCTGGTCGTCGACCGGCGGGTAAGGTGGCTCGTCGCTGTCGCCGAACTGGAGCCGAAGATCGAGGTCGGTGCCGCCATCGCTGGCGGTCGACCGACCCTCTCGGCTCATTGGCCACCCCGCTGGTGGGCCGCAGGCACGCCACAGAGCGCACGGTAGTCACAGCCCCGACAGCCGCCGTCGTCGACGAACGACTCCGAGACACGGTAGGTGATCGGTTCGTCGACGGCAGCCATCGAGTCGAGCCGGCTTGCAGTCCGCTTGTGCCACGTCGTATACCGGTCCTGCCACGCCGCACGGCCGAGCCGCGAGAGGTTCGCGTCCTGTCGAATTCGGTCGGGAATCGGGTTCAGATCGTCGACGAAGAACCCCTGCCGGCCGACCGCCGAACTGGAGGGGTCACAGACGACCGTCCCACCGAACTCCGACGTTGTCTCGGCGCCGAGCAGAAGCCGGTGGTCGACGGTTCCCGTTTGGCTCGGCTCTAGGGACTCCCTAACCAGCCGTTCGGCGACTCCAGTACCCCCGGTGTACCAGACCGGGATGGTCATTTCGTACGTCGGGATGGTGTCGACCCGATGGCCGGGGACCCGAACCTCGTGGCCGTCGATGTTCACCGTCGACGCCGGTTGCCAGCGCCACTCGCGGTCGACGCCGGCGGCCAGTTCCTGTTCGACGGCCCGATACTCCCCGAGCAGCGGCTGCATCAGGCTTCGGTCGAGGCCATCCCGCTCGATCCACGCGACCAACTGGTCGCGGAACGCCCCGATACTGTCGTACCCCCCGAGCGTCGCCTGCCGGTCGGCGAGTCGGTCGGTCGACGTGAGCAGCCGGCGCAGCCCCGCGGTAAACTCCGGAGAGGGGTATCGGCCACCGATCGGTGCGGGGAGATCGGTCGACCGATCACGCTCGGTGTCACCGCCGCGTACGTACCGGTGGAAGTAGTATTTGAGCTGGCAGTTGGCGTACAGATCGAGTTCGTGGAGCCGGATCGGCGACCCGGCGTGGTCGGCCAGCGATCGGTCACCGACCGCCGGGTCGTCGGGGTCGACCGTGGTCGACCACAGGTCCACGCCGCGGTACCGTTGCCGGCGTGGCTCGATCTCCCGTTCGTAGGCCTCGCCGTCGGCCCGCGACAACAGTTCGGCGATCGCTTCGGCGTCGGTCAGTCCGGCCGTCGAGCGACCGGTTTTCCCCGACTCGACGCCGTCGGGGAACGTCGCCGCCAGCAGTCGCAGCCGGTCCCGTGGGGTCGACGTTCGGCTGGCGGCTGTCGGATCGTCGCCGCTCGCCGTCGGGAGCCACTCGTCCATCCCGATCTGGTCGACCTCGGCGTCGTTGCCGGCGATGTAGGCGTCGACGAACCCCGACCACGCCACCGGTTCGCCCTCCGTGGTTCGGTACTGTCGGTAACAGCCGAGGCCCCCGCTGGCCGCGTCGACCGCCGCCCGAAACTCCTCGGCGTCGCCCGCGAACTGGCTATGGCCGGTCGGCGCGTGGAGGTAGGCTGCGGGCCCGCCGCTGGCCGCCGCGGCTGTCTCCCGCACTGCGGTATAAAAATCCTCGTGGAAGAAACTCGGCGGGCTCCGCTCGGCGGGGAACTCCCCGGCGGCCAATCCGATGACGAAGACGTAGTCGGCCTCCAGATAGTGTGCGTTGGCGGCGTTGACGATCCGCACCGCGTTGCCGTCGGCATCCCGGGGCCAGTAGGAGGCCCCACCGCAGACGTTCCGCACCCCCTCGGCGGCCAGCCCCCATCCCGGCGCGCCGAGGTCGGTCTCGACCGCGCGGTCGACGTAGCTCCCCGCCCGGTCGGCCTCGCCCCGGAGTCGGTCGACGACGCGGGCGTCGTGTTCGGTCCCGAGGGCGGTCCGCCGGGCGTCGATGCCGGGGCCGGTCGGCTGTCGAACACCGCGGCCGGCGTGGGCTGCGAGGTGGGCATCGAGCAGCGACTCGATCAGCGCGGCGACATCGGTCCCCGATTCGGGCGGCCCCTCGGCGGTGGCCTCGATCCAGTCGACGAACGCGACAAGCGCGGGCGACTCGTCGGGCGCTATCGCCGCCCGCCAGTCGGCGACCGGCTCCCCCTCGTCGTCGCTGACGGCTTCGAGTCGGCGCTCGATGTCGGCGACCGTCTCGCCGTCGACGGGCCACTCGTCCGGCTGGTCGGGCCACTCGCCCGGCTGGTCGGGCGGGCAGAACCCAAGCCGGAGCGGGTCGACGAGGTCGTCGGCCGTCACGGATTTGCCCTCGTCGGTGGCCGCCAGCAGGTCGAACACCGCCCGCAGATACCGGTAAGGAACCGTCTGCATCAGGGGTTTGCGGGCCTCGATGTAGGTCGGGATCCCGTGGCTCGTGAACACGTCGGCGATCCGGCTCCGGTAGGGAATCACGTCCTTGGCGGCGACGACGATTTCGCCGGGAGTCGTCGCTGCTTTCGATTCGTCTCCGCCGTCGACCATTCCCGTCAACTCCCGAATCCGTCCGGCGACGTGATCGAGTTCCCGCCGGCCGTCGGGTGCTTCGACGAACTCGACGGTCGGCAGCGAGTCCGGTGGCTCGCCCGCCACAGTGGCCATCAGTCTCGCGGTGTGAGGTCGGTCGCCGGTGTCGCTTTCGTCCAGTTCGGGATCGAGACTCGTCGAGGCTAGTCGGTCGTAGAGCGTCGGTCCCGCACCCGCTTTGCTGCCGAACACGTAGATATCGGGGCCCTCCTCGAGCGTAGCGAGCGCCTCGAACAGCCGGAGCGTCGGGTTGTCGAGCACCGAAACCGTATCGAGGGCGACCCACTCGACGTCGGGGTAGCAGGCTGTCCACTCGGTGGCCAGTACCTCACGGGCCGCGGCCACGAGGTGGCTTCGGGAGAGGTACGTCGACTCGGGGAGGCTGTCGGTTCGCGCTTGGAGGGCGGTATGGAGTTGGTCGAACGCGGTGAGGGCCTGCCGGGAGCGCCTTCCGGCGTAGGGGTCGCTCGCGGCGAGTTCGTCGGCCACGCCGACGGCTGCCGCGTGATCACCGCCGGCGTCGGTCAGCCGGAAGTAGCGGTCGAGTTCGTGCCACAGCGTGTCCCGAAGCGCCGGTCGACCCGCCCAGTCGAACCTCGACAGGAGGTCGGCGACCGCATCCAGCGATCCGGAGTCGGGGGCGCTGGTAATGACGTCGACCACCAGCGCCTCGCCGAGCGGTTGGTCGATGATCTCGACGCGCTCCGGCGTATCGCTTTGGCGGCGATGGTGCGATTCGAGGAGGGTCCGCGCCGTGTCTTCGATCGTCGAGATGCCGATCCCTGCGGTGGGGACCTCTCGCCGGGCGAGTTCGGCTTCGAGGTTGCCGCCGACGATGCCACCGGCGACCAGACAGTGCCCCGTCTGTGGGTCGGTGGGGCCGACATCGCGGTCGACTCGCCCGTCGAGAAACGACAGCAGTGAACCGTAGGAAACCGTAACAGACACAATAGCCTACGTGACGGGCGGCGGCCCCATAAATCGTGTCGACGGGGCGAGGAGTGGCCTAAATCAGTTCTCTGATGCGCTCGTAGTACTGGCCGAAGGCGGTGTCGGTCCGCGACCGCGGTCGGTCGAGGTCGACGTCGATAATCTGTCGGATCGACCCGGGGTTCTTCCCCATCACGATGATCCGGTCGGCGAGTTTCACGGCCTCCTCGACGTCGTGGGTGACGAACAGCACGGTCTTGCCGGTCTCTTCCCAGATCTCCAGCAGTTCCCCCTGGAGCATCTCGCGGGTCTGGGCGTCGACTGCGCCGAAGGGTTCGTCCATCAGCAGCAGGGCGGGATCGATCGCCAGCGCGCGGGCCAGCGCGACCCGCTGTTTCATCCCGCCGGACAGCGCCTTGGGATAGCTGTCGGCGAACCCATCGAGCCCGACGAGATCGACGAGGTGGTCGACCCGCCGCTCGCGCTCGTCGGTCGGAACGTCGGTCTTTTTCAGGCCGAAGGCGACGTTCTCCCGGACGGTCTGCCACGGGAACAGGTGGTACTCCTGAAAGACGATCCCCATGTTGGGCGTGGGTTCGGTGACGCGGCTCCCATCGAGGAGGACCTCGCCGGCGGTCGCGGGTTCGAGTCCGGCGAGGATGCGGAACAGCGTCGTCTTCCCACAGCCCGAGGGGCCGACGATACAGACGAACTCGCCGGTGTCGACGCCGAAGTCGACGTCGTCGAGTGCTTGGACGGTCCCCTGTTCGCCGTCGTACTGCTTGCTCACGCCCTCGATGCGAACCATCGAGCCGTCGGCGTGGCTCATCGCCATGCTAACACCCGCCGTTGGGCCGCCCGGAACGCCGTATCGACCAGCAGGAACAGCAGGCTCAACACCAGTATGTAGGTGATCACGACGTCGACCTGCAAGTTGTTCGAGGCCCGCAGAATCCGGCGGCCGAGCCCCGGCACGCCGAAGATCTCGGAGGCGACCACCAGCATCCAACACCGACCGATGCCGGTCCGAACACCGGTCAAGATTTCGGGTGAGGCCGCCGGGATCACGACCGACTTCACGAGTTCGAGATCACCCTTCACGCCGAGGCTCCGGGCCACATCAAGCAGGTCCTCGGAGACCCCCTCGACGCCACCGTAGCTGGCATAGAAGTTGATCCAAAAAGCCCCAATAGCGATGATGAAGGCGGCGCCGGCGTTGTTGATCCCGAACCATGCGATGGCGAAGCCGATCAGTGCCAGCGGTGGGACTGGCCGAAGCGTGCGAACGACCGGCGCGGTGATGTCGTCGAGCAGTCGACTCCAGCCGAAGGCGACGCCGGCGACGATACCGAGCAGGGTCCCGATGATCGTCCCCGGAATCCAGTGTTGAATACTCTGGCCGAGGGCGGTCGTCATCTCGCCGCTGGCAGCCTCTGCGACGAACGTCTCGGCCACCGCCGCCGGCGAGGGGAGGACGAACGCCGGCTGGAACAGCGAGGCGACCCACCACAGTCCGACGAACCCGAGTAGGCCGCCGAAGCCGAGGACTGCGCGGTGGAGGTCGACGTCGAGCCCCGACCGCTCGGCGGTGCCGGGCGTGTGTGCGTGGTCGGCTTGGTGATCAGTTGCCATTACAGGGAGTCGTAGATGCTCGTATCGAAGATCCCGTCAGTCGTCAACTGTTCGTCGGTCTGGCCGTTCGCAGCGGCGAACTCGGCGAAGATCTCGGTTCCCGACTCGATCTCCGCGGGATCGGTGACGAAGTTCGCCAGCGGCCCCGCCAGCGCCTGCTCGGCTTGCTCGGCTGGCATGCCGATCCCCTCTTCGACGATAGCGGCCGTCTCGGCGGGGTTCTCGGCGATGAATTCGGTCGCCCGGACGTGCTGGCGGAGGAACTCGCTGCCGACCGCCGACTCCCGAACCTCGTCGGTCATCAGCGTCACCGCGGCGGGCTGGCCGGGCATGATCTCACTGGAGGTGCGGAACGTCTCGAAGCCGAGGTCCTCGTTGGCCACCCGCGTCGGCACGGGCTCCATGATCGAGGTGCCGTCGACCTCGCCGTTGGCGATCGCCTGAAAGACGGCGTTGGCCCCGTTGATCTCGGTGATCCCGACGTCGGCCTCGGGGTCGACGCCCTCCTCTTGGAGCCAGTAGCGCAGCAGGACGTCCGGTACCGACCCTTGCGGGAACGTCCCGAAGGTGAACTGCTCGCCGTTTTGCTCCTCCCAGACGCCGAAGGCGTCGCTGCCGTGTTCCTCCCAGAGCGTCCCCAACTCTTCGTCGGCGACGATCGCCATCGGCTCTTTGATGTTGGCGGCGGTGACCTTGGCCGGGATGCCGCGGTCGATGGCGATCATCGCCGGGACGACGCCGAACATCGCGATGTCGATGTCGCCGCTGGCCGAGGCTCCGACGATGTCCGGCCCGTTGGTGAACTCTTGGCTCTCGACGGTGGCGTCGATCGATTCGAGGTAGCCCTCCGACTCCATCACGTAGTACTGGAGATCGGGGAAGATCGGCATATGCGCCACTGTGACATCGTCCCCGTCATCACCGCCGCCGAGACAGCCTGCAACACCGACTGCGGCCGTCGAACCGATGCCCGCGAGATACGACCGGCGAGACAGGCCGTGACTCCGTTCCGTCATTACTCTCTTGTTGTCCTGCAGGTCCATCACCCGGCGGGTTTCGGTAAACGCCGAATATACTAACGACAGCCGCGTTTGGCACGAACCGAACACTCAGCCGCTGTTACCCGGCGTGATTACCGAATACGTGCTTTCGACGAGTCATATATACCGGCAATAACTGGAGCTATTCAGCTCTGTGATACGTCGTCGACTGGTGAGGTGGTCACGACATCGGCCCGCAAGCCGCCCGTGGTGGTCACGATGCCGGCCTCAGGCTGTCCGTGGCGGTTACGATGCTGGCCTCGGGCCGCCCGTGGTTCCCCTGCCATCCGAGGCGGCGGTGGAGTCGACCGATCGGGTGTCTGATACCGCTCCGGTCGGAGCCGGCTGTCGACGAGCGAACGGCCGGATTTATTTTTCCCGTCACCTGTAGTGACCGTATGGAAATCATCGAACGTGGGGCTGCGGGGGCGGCCCGCGTCGCAGTCATCGGCGGCTTACACGGCGACGAGCCCGCCGGCGAGCGGATCGTCCGGCGACTCGCCGACCGGCTTCCCGACCCTGCGGAGACGACGGGCGAGGGGACCGTCCGGCTGATCGTCGCCAACGAACCGGCACTCGACGCCGGCGTCCGCTACACCGACACCGATCTGAACCGGGCGTTCCCCGGCGACGCCGACAGCGACGAGTACGAACGCGCACTCGCACCGGAGCTCATGGCCGCCGTCGACGGCTTCGACGCCGTCCTCGCGATCCACACCTCACACAGCGCGCCGCCGCCGTTTGCGATCTACAGCGAGCTCACGCCGTCGGTCCGGCGGACGGTGACCGCACTGGGTGTCGACCACGTCCTCGACGCCGGGGGGCTCCGGTCGACGACGCTCGACTCGGTGGTCCCGCATACCGTCTCGGTCGAGGTCGGTCGGCAGGGCAGCGAAGCGGCCGTCGACTTCGGCCTCGAAGCCACCCGTTCGTTCCTCCGGGCTCACGGCGCACTGGCCGACGAGTCGCCGATCTATCAGTCGGTGACGGTCGTCGAGGGGCTCGAAGAGGTTCCCAAAGGCGGCGGTGAGCCGCAGGTCAACTTCGCCAACTTCGAGGAAATCCCCGAGGGCGCGGTCTTCGCCAGCGACGACGTCTACACCCACCGCGTCGAGGAGGCCGGTATCGTGCCGGTTCTCGCCAGCGAACACGGCTACGAGGACATCTTCGGCCTCTACGGCCGGATCACCGGTACCCTCGACCCACAGCCGAGCGAGGAACGCTCCCCCGAACTGTAGGTCGGACGCATGCGGCGTGTCGACGATCCTCTCGGCACCTCCGGACTACTCGGAGGCGGCGGCCTGCTGGTGGTGGTGCCGGCGGAGGACGCCGACCTTGTTGGCGACCGTCGCGGCGAGGGACTCGAAGGCCGCGGCGGCGTCGCCGCTCTCGCGGCGGACGACCGGCTCGCCGTCGTCGCCGCCGGCTCGCACGGCCGGATCCAGCGGGAGCGAGCCGAGATACGGCACCTCGACCGCCTCGGCCAGCGACTGGCCGCCGTCGTCGCCGAAGATATCGTGGTGGCCGCCGCAGTCGGGGCAGACGAACGAACTCATGTTCTCGACGACGCCCAGTACGTTGGTCCCGTACTCGGCGAACAGCTCGACGCCCCGGCGGGCGTCGTCGACCGCCACCGACTGGGGCGTGGTGACGACGACCGTTCCCGTGACCGGCAGGTTCTGGAGGACGGTCAATTGGACGTCCCCGGTCCCCGGCGGCAGGTCGACGATCAGGTAGTCGAGACCGCCCCACGAGACGTCGTCGAAGAGGTTCGTGAGCGTGTTCTGGGCGACTGGGCCGCGCCAGACGACCGGGTCGTCCTCTTCGATCATCAGCCCGACACTCATCAGCTTGAGGCCGTGGGCCGTCGGCGGTTCGATCCGATCCTCGCCGTCGACCGTCGTCACGTCGGGATCGGCCTCGGAACCGAGCATCCGCGGGACGTTCGGGCCGTAGACGTCGGCGTCGAAGATCCCCACCTCGGCCCCGCGCTCGGCGAGCCCCGCCGCGATGTTGACCGCGACGGTGCTTTTGCCGACGCCGCCTTTGCCGGAGGCGACCGCGATCACGTTCCGGACGCCCGGCAGGACGGCCGTTTCGTTCTCGTCGACCAGCGGGACATTCGCCGAGAGTTCGGCGTCGAGCCCCGCCTCGGCGACCACCTCACGGATACGGTCGGCGATGGCCGCCTCGTCGGGCGCATGCGGTGCACCGAGGGCGAGTTCGATCCGGGCGGTGTCGTCCTCGATAGTGAAGTCGGTGACGACCCCCGCGGATACGATATCTGTGTCGAGCGCCGGGTCGTCGACGGCGCGCAGGCGATCACGAAGGTCGGTGTCTGAGATGTCAGTTGTCATTGGGTGTCGGTGTCGGGGTGTGGTTCGGCAGTCCCTGTGTCGGCTGCGACGCCCTCGCGGGCGTCCCATGCGGTGAACGTCCGGGCGATGCGTGCCACAGCGGCGAAGACGCCCTCGACGGTGTCCTCGCTTGCGACGGCCTCTTCGAAGGCATCGAGCCAGCCCAACCGGGCGAGTGTCGACGCTTGCAACTCGCGGACGCCAGCGAGTTCGTCGCTCGCGTCGTTTTCGTCGAGCAGCGCCGCCTCGCGCTCGCAGAGCGCCCGCATGAACTCGAAGCAGGCCGCGAGGTGGTCCGGAATGTCGTCGCCGCGTGTCGGCTCGAAGCCGGCGGCGTCGTATAGCCGGGCCATCGCGGCGGCCGGATCGCCCAGCAGTTCGCCCGACTCACCCGCCGTGTGGTACGGCGAATCCGACTCGAACTCCTCACTCGGATCGGTGGCGTGAGCCGACGCGAACGGCGGGATGTAGTGGTCTCCGGGGACGACGAACAGATTGTCGTACCCGATTTTGAGTGCCCGCTCGTCGGGGTTTTCGACCACGAGATCGTCGGTCTCGATAGCGATCGGCAGCACGGCGGCGAGGTCGACGAACGTTCGGTCGTCGAGCGCGGTCACGAGTCGGTCAATCTCGCCGTCGAAGGCCGCCGCCAGCAGCCCGTAGACGCGGGCTCGGGCCTGCGCCATCGCACGGGCGTTCGGATCGTCGGCGGGCGTGTCGTTGGCGTTGCGGGTAGGCATCGGGCTCACCGGCGCTCCACCTCGACGAAGGCGTCGTACTGGGCGTTGCTGCCGCCAACGAGGTCCGAGAGGCCGGTGTCGCCGAGTTCACTGTCCAGCGGTTGGATGTGGTTGACCGCGAAGCCGGCGTCCCGACCCTTGGCGATCCCTGCGTCGTCGTGCATCGGCTGGTCGAACTTGTAGGGCGTGTGGCCATCTGCCTCGGCAGCCGCTTGCGTCCGGCCGTCGACGGTCTGGTCGGCCGCGCCGTCGCCGCTGCGGCCCCAGCCCCACGCCGCGCCGACGACGCCGGGGCGGATGCCGCCGGTGACTCTCGCCATCCCCTCGACGGTGCGTCGACCGGCGTCGATGGTGATCTCGTCGCCGCTCTCGATGCCGCGTTTCTCTGCGTCTTTGGGATTGATCCACAGCGGGTTTTCGGGCTGTGTTTCGCGGAGCCACGGGCTGTTCTGGGTGCGGTGCATCCCCTGGGTGCGGGGCTTCCAGTTGATGAGCCGCAGCGGTCGATTGGGCTCCTCGTCGCCGCCCACGGCGGCCTGGACGTCGCCGTTGTAGTGTTTCACGTCGTCGACCTTCGGTAGCGGGTCGAACCGCTCGCCGGTAAACGAGTGTTTGCCGGTCGCCACGGGGTCGCTGTAGAAGTTCACCCGTGCGCCGAGTTTGTAGCGCATGTGCTCGCCGTCGTAGGCGTTGGTGTCGGTGCGTCGACCGGCGTAATCGTAGTCGTGGCCCTGCTGGCGGAACGCGGCCTCGTAGTCCTCGACCGGTTCCTCGAAGCGGCCACCGCGGTTGAGGACCGTGACGACTTTCGCCCACTCCTCGTCGGTGACCGCCTGCTGCCAGCGGGCGAGGTCGAAGGCGTCGCCGAGGCCCTTCTCGTGGCTCTCGCGGAACACGTCCTGTTCGGCGGCAGTGGCGTCGGCCACCGGCTCCCGCGAGTAGGCGATGTTGGCCGCCAGCTTGAGGTAAAAGTCCTCGGCCTGGTCGAGCGGCCACAGGTTGCCGTCGGCGTCGGGAATCGACGCCTCGCCGACGCCGGGGAGGTCCATCTCCTTCCAGATGTCGACGAGCACATCCTCGAAGGGCCGGGCGTCGGGGACGACCGAGATGGCGGGCTGGCTGATCTTCTCGTCGGCCAGCCGCTTGTTCGGGTAGGTGCCGAAGTTCTCCCAGCGTTCGAGGTAGGTCGGCTCGGGCAGGATGTAGTCGGCGTGTTTGCTGGTCTCGCCGATCACCGTATCCGAGGCGACCACCAGCGGGATGGTGTCGGTGTCCTGGAGGATCGCCGGGATCTGATCGCCGCCGGCGACCGCCATCACGTGATTGTTCGAGTACGGCCGGATGAACAGCGCGTTAACACCGTAGGGGTACTCGTCGGCGGCGCTGCCGTAGATCTCCTGGGTCTGCTGGGCCGGGGCGACGGGGAACCACGGCCGCTTGGCCGGGTAGCCGTCGTCGCGGTCGAACAGCGTGGTGTCCTCGTAGTTGACGCCCCCACGGGTCAGCGGGATCCCCCACGAGCCGTTGGCGTCGGGGACGTTCCCCAACTGGTAACGACCCGACATCGTGTCGTAACCCGCATATGGCGTGATCTGGCCGCCTTTCCAGTCGTAGTTGCCGATGAGGTGCTGGAGGGTGGCGATGGCGCGGGTGTTGTAGAAGCCGTTGGTGTGTTTCGCCGGGCCGCGGTACTGCATGATGGCGGCCTTCTTGCCGTGGCTGGTGAACTCGTCGGCGATCTCGGCGATCTGTTCGGTCGGGACATCCGCCATCTCGGCGTACTCTTCGAGGGTGTGTTCGAAGACACGGTCGCGGTACTGGCTCCAGACGCTCTCGACGCTCGTGCCGTTGACTGTCACGTCGACTTCCAGCACCGCGGTCTCGACCTCGCTGGCCGGGCGCGGGTCGCCCGACTCGGCGTCGACGACGACGTAGTCGTCGGCTGTCTCGGCGTCCGGTGCGACGAGGCCCAGGTCGGCGGCCGTCGCCTTCTGGCCCTCCGCCTCGTCGACGAGAACGAGATGGGTCGCGTCGCTCCAGGTGGGCTCGTTGTCGGCTCCGGCGGCCGCCTGCGAGGGGTTCTGCAGGTAGGTCAGATCGTGGCGGTCGTGGGCGATGATCCACCGGGCCATCCCGAGGGCGAGTGCGCCGTCGGCACCGGGATCGACCGGCACCCACGTGTCGGCCTTCTCGGCGGTCTTCGAGAGCCGCGGGTCGACCACGTCCATCCGCATCCCGTCCTGGATGGCGTTGGTCAGTTTCGGAGCGAGCCACGTCGGCCCTTTGTTGGCGACCATCGGGTTCGTCCCCCACACGAGGACGTACTCGGCCTCGTCGATGTCGGGGTACTGTCGCTTCTTTTTGGCGTTGTACGACCGGACGTTCCCCATCACGCTCGAAAAGCCACAGGTCCCGGCGTGGTGGAAGCTATTGATCGAGCCCAGCCCCTGCTTCCAGAGCCGCTTGCGGATGAAGTTCCGCCGGAAGCCGCCGACGTCGACGATCTGGTTGGCCTTCGGCCCCAGATCTGGGTGGTCGGTGTCGATGAGTTCGTCCTCCCACTTCGAATCGAACGCCGATTTCGCCATCGAGCCGTCCTGGACGGCTTCCCAGTCGCTCATGACCTCGCCTTTGGGAGCGTGGCCCCACATCTCGCGCAGACCGGGGTGGCCGAGGTCGTCGTCGCCGTCGACGATCTCCTCGATGGCCTGGTCCCACGAGATAGTCTCCCACTCGCCCGACCCCCGCGGCCCGACGCGTTTCATCGGTTTGCGGACCCGGTAGCTGTCGAAGGCCGTCTGGATGCCCGCCTGCCCTTTTAGGCAGATGCGGCCGCCCGACAGCGACCAGCGGTCGGTGTCGACGTCGCCCGTGCCTTCGAGGTCGCCCATGGCGACGGCTTCGGGGTCGCTGTCGTAGGGCACCTGGCCGAACGGCTGGGTGGTGAGGAACGAGTAAGGGTTCCCCGCCAGTTTCCTGATCAGCGAGCTGTACTCGCCGGTGCCGCTGCTGTCTGCGAGTCGCACCTTGACCGGGCAGAAGGTGTTACACTGCCCGCAGGTGGTGTGGATCACGTCGCTCGCGCCGTACTCGCCGTACTCGTCGCCGACGTAGTGGTGTTCGTCGTCCGTCCACAGGTCGCCCAGATCAGTGTCTACGGTCACACTGCTGAGACCTGCGATCGCGCCGATACTCCCTGCAGCCTTGACGAAGTCGCGGCGCGAAACCGACGCGCCGTCGTCGCCTGTGTCGTCAGTACTCATTCGTGGTCACCGCCGAGCGGTGTCAGTGGCAGCGTTTCGGCTCCCAGCGTGTACAGCAGCAGTCCGACAGCCATGATGCCGATACTCGATCCCCACTCAACGAGCGTCGGGAAGTACGAGCCGTGGGGGAGCCCCTCCATCACCGGCAGGATCTGTGCCGGGATGACGATATTGAACCGCACCGCGATGATCCCGATGACGACGCTCAGTCCGGCCAGCACCATCACCGACGGCGTGCGTCGCCACGACTTCTTGCTCAGCAACACCATCGGGAACACCCAGCTGAGGCCGACCATGAACCACCAGAACGACCACGACATCGGGCCGTACATGATGACCTGCCAGGTCTCGATCTCGTGGGGGTGGAGGCTGGCGAGCGGAATGAACGCCTCGATGGCGGTCAGCGCGGCGTCGATGATGATGAAGCCGATCAGCAGTTGGGCGAGTCGGTCGAGCAACTCCGGGTCGACCGAGTCGCCGTCGAACAGTTTGGTCCGGAGCACGTAGATCATCATTACCAGCGCGGTCCCGCTGAGTAGCGCCGAAATAACGAAGATCACCGGGAACAGTCCGCTGTTCCAGTAGGGCCGGGCCTTCGAGACGGCGAACAGCACGCCGGTGCCGCCGTGGACCGTGAAGATCGCCAGCGGAATCCCGAGAATCCCGGCCCGCTTGAGCCAGCGCCGGTCGAAGGCCTGCGACGCCTCGCCCGTGTCGTCGCGGCCCAGCGTCAGTACCGTGTAGAACCGCTCTCGAAGCCCCGAGGCCCGCTCGGCGACCCGCGCGAGGTCGATCCGCATCGAGAAGTACAGCTCCGTGACCAGGATGCCGATGTAGGCCACGTAGGCGTGGACCTCCCACGAGAGCGCCGAGGTGAGCTGTCGCCAAATAAATGGGAAGTACATTCGGTCCATCCGGCCGAGATCGATCCAGACGAACAGCAGGGCGACGACCATACTGATGATCGCCGCGAACAGCGCATCGCGGTCGATCCGGTGCATCCCCTCGATCTCGAAGACGTTGGCCATCGTGCTCACGAGGAATGCCCCCGCCGAGAGGCCGACGAAGTAGATGTAGAAGGCGACCCACGACCCCCACGGCACGATGCTCGTGAGGTTGGTACTCGCCATCCCCTCGGTGAGCCGGATGTAGGCCGCGACCGCACCGCCGGCCAGCAGGACGCCGATGAAGGCGTACCACGCGATCCGGAGCCGGTCGCTCTCGAAGCCGGGGTCGAACTCGAACTCGAAGCCTGATGATTCGGTTGCCATGATTATTTGAGGTAGTAGACGTTCGGGTCGGTCCCCTCGTCTTCTTTCAGTTGGAACGCCCGGCTTGAGTCGGCCATGGCGGCGACCTCACTGTCGGGATCGTCGAGGTCGCCCATGTTGCGGGCATCGCCGACACAGGTCTCCACACAGGCTGGCTCCTCGCCGCGTTCCAGCCGGTGGGTACAGAAGCTACACTTCCGGACGTTGCCGATGGGCGATTTGTTCTCCTCGCGTTTGCCGCGGTCGACACCGTACTCCGGACTGGTGATCTCGCCGGCCTCGTCGACTTCGTCGTCGTAGTTCTCGCCGAAGTCGAAGTAGCGTGCGCCGTACGGGCAGGCGATCATGCAGTACCGACAGCCGATACAGCGGTCGTAGTCGATGTTGACCACGCCGTCGTCCATCTTGTAGGTCGCCGACACCGGACACACCTGCACGCAGGGCGGGTTCTCACACTGCATACAGGGTTTCGGGACGTTCGTCCGCGTGGTGTTGGGGAACTCGCCGTGTTCCTCCTCCATCACGACGTTGTACGAGACGCCGGGCGGCGTCCGGTTTTCGGCCTTGCAGGCGACAGTACAGGAGTCACAACCCACACACTTCTGGAGGTCGATCACCATCCCCCACTTCTCGTCGCCCGCGCCGATACCGCCCTCGCCGTCGCCGGTCCCGACGCTCTCGGCGGCTACCGTGTCCATCGAGCCGACCGTACACTGCATCGACTCGGCGGCTTCCGTCGAGACCGTCTGGTCGCCGGCGTCGACTGCGGGGTTCGGCGTCTCGCGGTAGTCGTCGCCGAACTCGGCAGCCGCGGCCGCGTCGTGTTTCGCCCAGTACTCGTCGCCCGAGAGGTCACCGCGTGCGACGCGCTTGGCGTCTTCGGCCATTTCGATTCCGAGGTCGGTGTCGGCGTCGACATCCGCCAGTTCCTCGCGTGGGTCGGTCGTCTCGGCGTCGACCATCGCATCGAACTCGTCCCGACCGACGCTCGGGACGCCCGGAAGCGTCTCGCCGTCCGCGCTACTCATCGTTCCACCCCGTCGGTCGGCCCTTGAGGGGCCGGATCAGTCGATCGATCATACACGTAGACGTACGGCAACACCCGTGGTGAGCGTTGTACCGATACTGTTTGCCCGGCCGAAACCCCCCATATCCGGGGTCCCAATACTGTTTGCCCCGCCGATATCCCCACTGTCAGGGGTATCAATACTGTTTGGGTCGGGGGGTGGCTCCCCGATTTCGGGCGATGGAGTGATCGCGCTCGCCGCATGTCGACGACCACGATTATTTATCCGGTGAGACAGTCGACCCTCATTATGTACTGGTCGAATCGAGCGATAGGACGTCGTGCCGGCCGACGGTCGCCGCGAGTGGGAGGCTCCACGTGAACGGGATCCTGCTGGCTTCGGTCGTCCTCCGGCTGTTAGGCGCAGGCTACTCGCTGCTGTTGCTCTCGCGGAGCCGCGACCGACGGTTCGGCTTCCTGACGCTCATGCTGTCGTTCATGGCCCTGCGGCAGCTGTTGACGATGCGGACCGCCAGCGCCGGGATCGAGGAGCTGCCCGGGCTGATAGTAAGTGTGTTGACAATATTAACCGTCTACTACCTCTCGAAATACGTCGACGAGGAGGCGACGATCAAGCGGGAACTCCAGCGGGCCAACGACCGCCTCCGGGGGTTCCGGAAGGCGATCGAACACGCCGGCCACGCTATCTTCCTCACCGACCCCGACGGCACCATCGAGTACGCCAACCCGGCCGTCGAGTCGGTCACGGGCTACACACCCGCGGAGGTGATCGGCGAGAACCCGCGGCTCTGGCAGTCCGGCGAGCACGACGAGGCGTTTTACGAGGGGTTGTGGGACCAGATCACCTCCGGCTCGGTCTGGGACGGCGAGCTCACCAACCGCCGGAAGTCCGGCGAGCGCTGCTGGGTCGACACCACCATCGCCCCGATCACCGACGGCGACGGCGCGGTCGAACGCTTTGTCGCCATCGAACGGAACATCACCGAGCGGAAAGAGCGGGAGCTTCGCATTGAGGAGCAAAACGAACGGCTGGAACTGCTCAACACCACAAACGAGATGCTTCGGGACGTCAACCGTGAACTCGTCGCGGCCTCGACACGCGAAGAGATCGAACACGCCGTCTGCGAGCAGTTCGCGGGCGTCGACCCCTTCGATGTCGCGTGGATCGGGAGCCGGGGCCTCGTCGACGGCACGGTCTCGCCGCGGTCGTGGGCCGGAACCGACGCGACCACCCTCGAAGCCCACATCGAGGCGCTGTGTGACACCGCGCCGACACCGGTTGAGGAGGCCCTAGATAGCGGCCAACCGGTGTTTACGACCGTCGACCACGCCACCGATCAGGGGGCTGTCGAGACACGGGCCATCGTCGTCCCGCTGGCCTACCGCGGTGCCGAGTACGGCGTGCTCGTGATCGAGACGGCCGACGACGACGCGGTCGACCTGCTCGACGCCGAGATATTCGCCGAACTCGGTCGGACCGTCGCCGACGCGATCAGCGCCGTAGAGAGCAAACGGACGCTGGCCTCCGACAGCGTGACCGAACTCGAATTCCAGCTGACGGGGATTGACGAGCCGCTGGCCGCCCTCGCGGCGCAGTTGGACTGCACCGTCGAGTTGGAACACATCGCTGCCGACGGTGACGGCCAGCACCGCCAGTACGTCGCGCTCACCGGCACGACACCCGAGGCGGTCGCGGAGTACGCGAGCGGGGCGGCCCACATCGACGCCGTCCAACACGTCTGTACGAACGACGACTGTCACCTCTTCCGGCTGGCAGCCGACGACTCGACCATCGTCGACACGCTGGCACAGTACGGTGCCGGCATCGAGTCGCTGTCGATCACCGGCGACAGCGGGCGGCTGGTCGCGCAGGTCGCCAGTTCGAACGACATTCGGAGCGTCGTCGACGCCCTGCAGTCGACCTACGACGGGCTGACGCTTCTCGCCCAGCGCGAACGCGAGCGGGACATCCAGACCGAGGCCGCCTTCCGGGCGCAGCTCGAATCGATGTTGACCGATCGCCAACGCGAGGCCGCTCGGACCGCCTACTTCGCCGGCTACTTCGAGTGGCCGCGGGACCACAGCGGCGAGCAGGTCGCCACGATGATGGATATCTCACAGACGACGTTCACACAGCACCTGCGGGCGGCCGAACGGAAGCTGTTTGCGGCCCTGTTCGGCGACACGACGGTCGACCGACTGGAGCCGGTCTGAAACCCGGGAGTACTACAGGCTGCGGTTGCCGGGCCGTCTCGCCGGGCGATCTCACTGGTCGGCCGATACCGGCTCGGCAGTGTCGTACCGCGTGCGGAACTCGTCGACGAGTTGGCCCATCTGGGCGTACCAGTCGTTGAGCATGCGCTGCATGTCGTCGGCGATCTCGTCGGGGTCCGTCGGCCGGAAGACGTGACAGTAGCCGCCCTGCTCGTAGTTGATCTGTTCTTTCCGGACGAGTCCGGCGTCGATCAGCCGCTGGACCGACCGGTAGGCCGTCGACCGCTCGCGGCCGACCCCCGCGGCGATCTCGTCTACGGTCAGCGGCTCGGCGTGGTCTGTCAACAGGACGAACACCTCCCTGTCGAGCCCCGTGAGCCCGAACATACACTCCAACAGCCCCTCACAAACCATCTCTCGGCCCAGATACTCCCTGATTGCATCTACCATGGCAGACGTGTGACTACGGCCTCATCGTGGATAAGTTTGTGTGGTTTACCCAATACTCTTCAGTAGCGTTGGCCGTCACGCAATTGCAATCGTCAGGTCGCTCGGGTCGACTGTGTCCAAACAATCTAACTGGATGGATAACGTATCCTTGATTGGAATGGTCCACACGAAATCCTTCGAACTGACCGGCTTCCAGCGTGACCTCCTGTACGTCATCGCCGGCTCAGATCAGCCCTCCGGCCAGACGATCCAACAGCAACTCGAATCCCACATCGACAACGTCAATCACGGTCGACTGTACCCGAACCTCGACGCGTTGGTCGAACACGGACTCGTCGAGAAAGGTGCCAAAGACAGGCGCACCAACTACTACGAGGTGACACCGAGCGGCGAACAGTTGCTTGCGCGCCGACGTAAATGGGAGAACAAGCAGTTCTCGTTCCCACACGATTCGGAGCACCGCGACGCGGATCTCGCGTCTCAGGCGAGTTCGTCGTCGAACTGATCTGCGAGCCGCCGAACGCGCCGCCGGGTTCATTTTTATCGTGCGTGTCCCCGTGAGACCCCTCTCGGACCCTGTTTTGCCCACCCGAGCGCCGATTCCGTGATCGGCACGCGCTGCCTGTCGACTACGACACCAACTGCTTAACCCGGTTCAACCGCTTTCTGCTGGTATGACCCGTCGTTTCCTCCTCGACGTCATGTTGGGTACGCTCGCCACCTACCTGCGAATGTGTGGGTACGACACGCTGTACGCACAGGAGGAGGGGCTCGAAGCCGACGACGCGATTCGGCGGCGGGCAGCGTCGACCGATCGAACGCTACTCACTCGGGATCGAGAACTCGCCGCGCGGACCGACGACGCGATCCTGCTTACGGCTCGGGACGTCGACGAGCAACTCACCGAACTGCACGCCCACGAGATCGAGATCGAACTGTCGACCCACCCCGAACGCTGTAGCGTCTGTAACGGCCGTGTCGAGCGCATCGATCCCGCCCAGCGCCCGGACCACGCTCCCGACTCGGTGAGCCAGATCTGGCAGTGTGAGGCGTGCGATCACCACTTCTGGAAGGGAAGCCACTGGGAGCGCGTCCGCGAGACGATCGCGACGATTCCCGTATCGTGACGGCCTCGGGAACGACGACGCGAACGACGCTGCCAGCGCGTCGTCGACCGGTCACGGCAACTGTACCGTCCCCTCGTAGTGGTGGGTGTCTTCGACGGTCGCGGCGTACGTGTATGCCGTCGGTGGTTCGATCCCCCACTGTTTCAGCCGCTCGTCGACGCCGTCGATAATCGTCGTCATGAACGATCCGCGGTCGCGGATCGCCGGCGGCGACTGCGTGTGGACGGTTGTGTACCGACAGATAGCAGTCGACTCGTCGTTCGGGACGATCTCGACCCGCAGGTCGGTTCTGAGTTTGCCGTGTACTCGTTGCGGCTCCCCGAGCAACAGACACTCTCCGAACTCGTCGATGGCATCCAGCACCTCGTCGGGGACATGGTTCATCGGCTACCGATCAGTATGGGCTCCAGAAACACCAGTATTCGGTCTATAGGAGCGATCCCGTAGGTTCGTCATCGACCGTCACTCGCCGCGGTCGCGGGCACGCGTATTCGTCTCGTCGTCGCTGTCGTGTGTATCGAGCCGTTTCAGTTCGCCGTCGACTGCGGTTACCCGACGGCCGATCTCCTCGGTCGCCGCCCGCGAGACTTCGAGACGCAGGTAAATGGCGTCGTCGTACTCGGTCGCGTGGACGACCGCACGGTCGTGTAGCGCCGAGACGAGTGCCTGTGTATCGTCGCCGTAGGGCAGTCGAACCGCGCACGGAACACTCGGTAGGAGGTCTTCGAGTTCCGTCCGAGCCGCCGTGGCCGCTGGCCGTTCGAGCGACCGGTAGGGGACCTCGAAGCGCTGGGCGATCGATTCGACGAGGGCCTCGTGATCCTCGCCGACCCCGAGTAGACACGTCGACCGCTCCAGTGCCGTCACCAGCCCTGGGAGGACTGTCTCAAGCCACTCCGGAAGCCCGTCGCTTGCCGGGATGCCAGGGGTGTCGATCACGGCGACGGTGTGTGGTCCAACAGTCGTCTGTGCGGTCGCTGGCCGCGCCGGACGTCCACCCTCGACGGTGGCTTCGTGGCCGGTAAGTTCGTTCCAGAGCGGTGTCGTGGGCGCGTCGACGGTTCCGAGCAGAACGACCACGGCGTCGACTGCTGTGTGGCCGGTTCGTACTCGCCGACGGGCGGTCGCCTGCTGCTGTTCGAGCCGATCTCGGTGGGTTTGGGTCCGCTCGTCGCAGTCAGCAACCCGCCCGCTCGTGCCGGATGGCCCTGCTGAGGCCGCATCTCGCTGGTCGTTCGCCGCGTGGCGCCGGGCGAGGCGGGCCGCTTGCAACGAGATCCGTGTCGCAGCCACCGGGTTCTCGTCGGCCAGTCGTTCCCAGACGACTCGACGCCTGTCCACGACGGTGGTCGACTGGAGCCGTGCCTGCAGATCGACGAGTTGGCCGATATGTGGCTCGCCGTCGACGACAACGACGGGTGGTTGGTGGGCTTCGGCCAACCGCTGTTCTATCCGAGCGACCGTTGCGGACGAGAGATAGTACTGCCCGTTTTCGGCCCGCTCGGTCACGAGCGTCGAGACCGGCTCGTAGCCTTCGGCGGCGACAAGCGTCGTCACCCCCGGCGTGAGTCGACCCGACTGGCTCACGATCAACGCTGGCTTGCTCATCCGGAATGCTCGGGTTATGCGAGGAGCGGACTTCGCTCTGTCGGCTACGGTGTTGGGATTCTGGTGGTGAACGACCCCTCTCGGCAGCGGTGGGACTGAGACAGATGTGGGAGAGTGGCCACGGGCAGCGAGTCGGCGAACGGGCCACGACAACGCCCCTACGGGTCGACTCACGCATCGAGCGCAGCAGGGAGCGTGAGTGCGATACTGACGCCTTCGGCGGTGTTCTGCTCGATCTCCGTGCGACCGTTCGAGAGCTCCGCCAGCCAGTAGACGAGCCAGAGTCCGAGTCCCGAACTGTGATAGAGATCGTCCATCTCGTGGTCGCCCCGCAGTACGGCGGCCTCGAACCCGGCCAGCGGGTCACTGTTACTGTACACCTCCGTTTCTACCTCCCCGTCCGTCCGTGAGACAGTCACGGTAACGTGGGGAGTACTGCACGAACTGTAGCTGATCGCGTTGTCGAGCAGTTCCATGATGGCCGTGTCCACCTGCCGGATCGTCAGCACGGTACAGTCGGACGGGACGTCCGTACTGACGGTCGCCTGCGGATACGTCTCGCGGATACGGTCGACACACTCGTCGATCGTCGCACGAAGGTCGACGCGGGTTCGATCCGGGCCGTCGGTCACCATCTCGGTGATTCGGCGTCCCTTGTCGGCACTTTCGAGCAGTTCGCTGGCCGTATTCCGAATCAGTCCCGTCCGGTCCGCGGAGTCCGGATGCTCCTCTTCGAGAAGCGCTGCGGCCCCGGTGATGAGGTTCATATCGTTGCGAAGGTTGTGCCGGAGGAGGTTATCGAGAACGAGGAGTTGCCGTTCACGTCGATTGCGTTCTGTCACGTCACGGCTGACACCGACGATCCTGACGACCTCGCCGTCTTTCACGATCGGTTGCCCGCGTACCCAGATTTGATTGTGGTAGTTCTGGTCGGGATCCACGCGGTATTCGATTTCGGTCGGATGGCCATCGGAGAGCCGCTCCATAGCCACTTCGACCCGTGGGCGATCCTCGGGGTGGATCCGGTCGAGAAACGTCAGCGGACGTTCGCGGAGCTGATCGACGGTCGAGCCGTAGTAGCGCTCGTACGCATCGTTGATGAATAGCAGTTCACTCCAGTCGCCGGCGAACATCCAGATGACCTCGTCGGTCGTCTGTGCGATTTCCTGCAAGCGATCGGAGAGGTTGCTGTGTTTCGTCTCGGCTTCGATGCGTTTGGTGACGTCGACGGAACTCACGAGATAGCCATCGAGATCGGACGTCGTCACATCGGAGAGTTGGCTCTCAAGCCAGATGTAGTCGCCTTCGGCCGTCCGATTCCGATAGACCGCCGTCGCTTCGGTTATTGAATCGTCGGCGAGAATCCTCGCGAAGGATCGTTCGACGGCTGGGCGATCTTCCGGATGGATGTACTCGAAGGCGCACTCGCCGATGAGATCCGACCGATCGAACCCAAGGAGGCGTTGTGTCGTCGCGTTCGCGTAGATATACTCACCACGCGTATTCAGTAATACAACCTTGTTCTGGATATGATCAAGGATGTCATTAGCGTGGTCATGGGGCATACCATCTAAGACGTATGTGATCAATACATATAATTCGACCCGTCGCTCAGGCATATCAAAATAATATCTACGTCTCATATTCCGGCCCGCATCGAGAGGAGGTTAGCGCCGTCCTTGGCCGGGGTGGCCGACGCTTGGGACCGTCGCCCAGCCGAACATAGGGGTCCTTATTCGGTTCCGGGCCGACGGTGTCGACGTATGCATACTGCCATCCCGGCGAGGAGTCGACGCCCGCCTGTCGGTGAGGGAGCTTCGAGATGACCGCGCTCCGAGTCCTGTTGGTCGAGGATAGCGAGTTCATGTCGAATCGGGTCAGCGAGACGCTCGAGACCACCCACGAGATGCGCCTGACGGCTGTCGGGACCGCAGCCGCGGCCAGAGAACGACTCGACGCCGACGACTACGACTGCGTCGTGACGAACTACGAACTCCCCGACGAGACCGGCATCGAGTTGGCGGCGTCACTCAACGCCTCCGGCACCGATCCGGTCGTCCCGGTGATACTACTGACCGGCAAGAAACTCGAACCGATCGCCCGGGGTGCAATACGGAAGGGTGTGACCGAGTTCGTCTACAAGGGCGATCACGCCGCCGGCGAGATGGACGTCCTCGAAAACCGCATTCGACTCACCGTACGGGCCTACGGCGATCGAGAGCGGGTCGCCTGATCGCTCTCGGCCGGTCATACCGACGAGGTCGGCCGAAAACCCGTTTCCCATCGAACCTGTGGGTCGACTGATCCCGACGCCTCCCTCGATACCGACTGCTCGCGAGTACGTCCGGTCGGGCTGCTGTGTTTGGTCAGACCGATCTCGACGAAGGCGACAGTGCCGGTCGATCTAGTATTACACGCGTGCGTTTTCGGGCCTGTACTCGACCACCGTGGCTTCATCATCTCGGTTGCAGTAGACGCCGATAACGCACCACCGTTCGGAGGGCGACTGCTGTCTCACTGGCGATGAGACGATTGCCGAACGGACACAAACGGGCCGTAAGCCGCAAGATAGTATGCTCCGACGGGGATTTGAACCCCGGTCATTACCGTGAGAGGGTAATATGATTGGCCGGACTACACCATCAGAGCGTGTTGTGCGTTCGTCTGAACGCATCCAAGCGTAGCCCGCTGGTGAACAAAACAGTTGCGCTTTCGCCGCCCCGTGTGGCGGACTGTCGACCCACAGCACCACACGATTCCCCGTGGATGCCTCGCGGGAGTGTCGACGACAGCGCCGTGTCGCGACACCCACGAGCCCGCACTCGAAGTGCTCACAGCCCCCTTTCGAGCACTGTCTGCAGACACAAACCCGGAACAAACACCGATCGCTGTCTGTTCTCGAAATCAGTGGCAAATACTACCCGACGTGAGCTATTGAATAGAAAAATCCTTCAATGCGCGCAACTGTGGCTAGACAATCACAGGTGTCGACGAAATGGCAAACATGGAAACGGCGACGTTCGAGACCGAACTGAGCCTGTTCAAATACGATAATCTGGAACAGCTACCGGCCAGCTATCGGGGGGTGACGGAGGCCGAACGAACCCCGCGGATCGAAGCCGCCCTCGACGAGTTGGGTGACGACGTGGTAATCCTCGGCCACAACTACCAGCGCCGCGAGATCGTCGAACACGCCGACTTCATCGGTGACTCGTATGCGCTGAGCAAGCACGCCGCCGAGGCCGACGCCGAGTACGTCGTCTTCGGCGGGGTGACGTTCATGGCCGAGTCCGCCGACATCATCACCGACGACGACCAGACGGTAATCCTCCCCTGCATGGAGGCCTCCTGTCCGATGGCGGGGATGGCCGAGGCCCTCCAGGTCGACGCAGCGTGGGAGCAGATCACGGCGGCCGACCCCGACAGCGAGATCATCCCGATCACCTACATGAACTCGTATGCCGACCTGAAGGCGTTCTGTGCCGAACAGGGCGGCCTGGTCTGTACCTCCTCGAACGCCCACAAGGCCTTTGAGTGGGCCTTCGAGCGTGGCGACAAGGTGCTCTTTCTCCCCGACAAACACCTCGGCGAGAATACCGCCCATCGGCTCGGCATGGAGGATTCCATCGCCGAGTGGAACCCGTGGGACCCCGAGGCCAAGGACGCCGACGAACTCGAAGAAAGCGAAATCGTCCTCTGGGACGGCTACTGTCAGGTCCACGAGCGATTCACCGCCGACCACGTCGCCGAGGTCCGCGAGCAACACCCCGAGGCAAACGTGGTCGTCCACCCCGAGTGCCGCCGGGAAGTCGTCGAGGCCGCCGACGTGGTCGGCTCCACCGCGACGATCACCGAGGTCGTCGAAGAGGCTGACCCCGGCGAGACGTGGGCCATCGGGACCGAAATCCACCTCGCCAAACACCTCGACCGGTGGCACGACGAGGTTAACGTCGTCCCGCTGTGCGGCGACGCGTGCATGGACTGTGATGCGATGCGACAGATCGACCCCAACTATCTGACGTGGGTGCTCGAAGAACTCGCCGCGGGCCGTGAACACAACGTGATCGAGGTCGACCCCGAGGAGAAGGAACTCGCCGGCGTCGCCCTCGACAGAATGTTGGAGCTATAGATGTCTGGTGAGTCGACTCCCGACGACGCCGACCCGCGCACAGCCGACGTGCTCGTCGTCGGTTCGGGGATCGCGGGCTGTGCGGCAGCGCTGTCGGCCGCACGCGAAGGCGAGGAGGTCCTGCTGGTCACTAAAGCCAGCGAGCCGGACGACGCCTCTTCCGATTGGGCTCAAGGCGGCATCGCGACCACTCGCGGTGATCCGGAGTCACTTAAAAACGACATCATGGAGGCCAACGCGAACACCGCCGACCCCGAGGCCGTCGACGTGCTGGTCGAGAACGCCGCCCCCGCAGTCCGCGATGTGCTCCTCGAAACCCTCGATGTCGACTTCGACACGCTCGGAGCCGACTACGACTTCGCCCAAGAGGCCGCCCACTCCGAGGAGCGCATCCTCCACGTCGACGCCTCGACGGGCCAGCACATCCTGCGGCCGTTCCTTGCACATCTCAGCGAGGTCGACAACGTCGAGATCCTCGAAGACACGACCGCCCTCGAACTGATCCGCCACGAGGGGCGGGTCCACGGCGCGCTGCTCGATACCGAACCCGACGGCGAACCCGTTTTTGCGGGTACGACGGTCCTCGCCACCGGCGGGATCGGCGACTGCTTCGCGCAGTCGACCAACCCCGCCGGGTCGACCGGCGACGGGATCGCCATGGCGTTCCTCGCCGGGGCCGCGGTCGACGACATGGAGTACGTGCAGTTCCATCCGACCGCCGCCGCGGTCGAGGATCCGTTCCTGCTGAGCGAAGCCGTCCGCGGCGAGGGCGCAGTACTCCGAAACGCCGACGGCCGGCGGTTCATGCCCGACTACCACGACGATGCCGAACTCGCACCCCGCGATGTGGTCGCCCGCGCAGTGCAAGATGAGATCGACACCACCGGCTCGGTCACCCTCGACGTCTCGCCACTCGACGACCCGTTCGACGAGGCGTTTCCGAACCTCGCGTCGACCTGCGAGGATCGCGGGGTCGACTGGCAGGACGGGATTCCGGTCGCGCCCTGTGAGCACTTCCTCTGTGGCGGCATCGCCGTCGACGGCCACGGCCGAGCCACCCTCGACCGGCTCTACGCCGTCGGCGAGTGTGCCCGGACTGGGGTCCACGGAGCCAACCGACTGGCCTCGACCAGCCTTCTCGAAGGCCTCGTCTGGGGGCTTCGGGCCGGTGAGGACGCCGCCGGCTTCGATGCCGCGCCCATCGAGGTTCAGCGACTGCGGAACAGCGACCCCGCCCTCCCTGACCGGTTCGCCGCCGAGAAGTTCCACCGCCTGCGGTCGATCACGACCGAGGAACTCGGCTTGCGGCGAACAACCGACGGGATCGTTACTGCCAGCGGGGTGCTCCGTCGACTCAAAGGAGAGGTCGACGCTTACACGCGCACGCGGACCTCACGGAGCCTCTACGAACTCCGCAACGCGACGGTCGTCGCCATCCTGATCGCCAACGCCGCCGCGGACAACGACGAGAGCGTCGGCTGCCACTACCTCGCCGAAAGCGACGCCGAGCAGCCCGCCACCGTCGGGACGGAGCCCGAATGATGCTCACCGGCGAGCAGATCGACCGCTGGCTCCGCGAGGACATCGGCCACCACGACGTGACGAACAACGTGCCCGGCGAGACGACCGGTCGACTCGTCGCCAAAGAGGCCGGGACGGCTGCGGGAATCGAGGCCGCAGCGGCGGTCTTCGAGCATCTCGGTGTCGACGCCGAGATCGCAGTCACAGACGGCAAGTCGGTCGGCGCTGGCGAGGCCGTCCTCAGGACGACCGGTCCGGCCCGCGAAACGCTCCGCGCCGAGCGTGTCGCGGTCAACCTCGCCGGCCACGCCTCCGGGATTGCGACGAAGACACGGCGGGCCGTCGACTGCGCCCAGGCGGTCGACGACTCGGTCCGGATCGCAGGCACGCGCAAGACGACACCCGGGCTTCGAGGGATCGAAAAGCGCGCGATCGTCGCCGGCGGCGGCGATAGCCACCGGCTGGATCTCTCACACATGGTGCTGATCAAGGACAACCACATCGCCGAACTCGGTCTCGAATCCGCCGTCGAGCAGTTCCGCGAGCGGGTTTCGTTCGCCACGAAGATCGAGGTCGAGGCCGAATCCGAGGCGGAGGCCCGGCGGGCGATCGCGGCCGGCGCGGACATCGTCCTGCTCGACAACTTCGCGCCGGCGGGGCTCCGCGAGACAGTCGACGCCCTCGCCGATCCGATCGCTGCCGCCGACCGCGAGGTACTCCTCGAAGCCAGCGGCGGGATCGCTCTCGATTCGGTCGCCGACTACGCCGTAACCGGCGTCGACATCGTCTCGATGGGCTCGCTGACCCACTCCGCCGAGAGCCTCGACTACTCGTTTCGCACTGGCAGCGAGTAACAGCCTCTACCGGGGGTGTCGCGCGCGAACCCCGTTAGATCATCTCGTCGACGTCGTCGTAGCGGGTGACGTCGACGCCATCCTCGGTGACGACCGCGACGTTGATCCCGTTGCCGGAGGCGAGGTCACGCTCGATGGCTGTCTTGATCGCGTTGCCTGCGATGGTTTCGGCCTCCTCGATGGACAGCCCCTCCTCGTACTGCTGTTCGAGCACGCCGAGGGCGAACTGGCTACCGGAGCCCGTGACGGTGTAATCCTCCTCGGTGGTGCCGCCCAGCGCGTCGATGGAGTAGATGTGGGGTCCCTCCTCGTCGACGCCGCCCAGGATCGGGCTGACGATCAAGAAGGCACCAGAGCGGAGGAAGTTGCCCGTCAGCGTCGACAGCGCCTGCATGCTCATGTCCTCGCCGCGGCGGGCCTCGTACAGTCGGACCTCCGCTTTCAGCGAGGAGATGAGGTTCTGGGCCGCCGACACCGAGCCCGCGATTGTGAGCGCGCCCGTGGGGTGGATCTCCTCGACCTTCTGGACGTCCTTGCTGGAGACCATGTAGCCCATGCTCGCGCGCATGTCGGTCGCCAAGACGACGCCGTCTTCCGTCTTGAGGCCGACGGTTGTCGTCCCCGTCTTCATCGTCGCGTCCTCGGCGTCACCCGCGCTGTGCTGGCCCTGTTGACCGGAGAAATCGCCGATCTCCGGCCCGAAAACGTCTGCGTTGTTGCCTTCGAGCTGACCCAACTCGCCGGGAGAACCGCCTGTCGGAGTTCGCATTGTCTCCCGTTACGCTGGAGCGGTGATAAATGCAACCCTTCGGCAACCCTCGCCGGAATCCCCTCCGGGAAACTATCAATACAGTCACCAATCACAGTGGTCGCATGCGGAAGACCAACGTGTCGACGCTGGCGTGGACGAGACAGGACTTGGGTGGTATGGATATCCGGCGCAAGCAGCTGGGCGAGGCCGTCGACGCCGAGGAACTCGGCTGTAGCCTCTACGAACTCCCTACCGGCGAGCGCGCGTGGCCCTACCACTACCACACCGCCAACGAGGAGGCGCTGTTCGTGCTGGCCGGCTCCGGAACGCTCCGGGCAGACGGCGAGATGCACGAGCTACGAGAGGGCGACTACGTCACGTTTCCGGCCGACGAGTCGGGAGCCCACCGCGTGATCAACGATTCCGAGGGGGCGCTCCGCTATCTCGTCGTCTCGACGATGATCGAGCCCGACGTGACGGTCTACCCGGACTCCGAGAAGTTCGGCGTCTACGTCGGCTCGCCGCCCGGCGGCCGCGAGGTGCGCAGTCTGGAGGGCTACTACAGACAGGACGACGCGGTCGACTACTGGGTCGACGAGACCACCTCGACCGACGGGAGTGCCGGCGCGGGCGGTCAAGATTAAACACCCCACGGTCCAAGCTAGCGGTATGGCGAAATACTCGACCGGGGGCGGCGGCGGGAGCGACGACGGCGACGCCTGCGAACTCTGTGGGGCCGCAAGCAGCCGGCTCAGCAAGGCCAACGTGGCCGGCGCGGAACTGCTCGTCTGTCCGGACTGCTCGCCGCACGACGACAGCCGGCGCGAGTCGGGACGGCAGGGGAGTTCGAGCGGCAGCGACAGCAGCAGTAGCGGCAGTAGCAGCAGCGAGAGCCCTGCCGACCGAAAGAAACGGGCGGCGCAAAAACAGGCCGAGATCTACGACGCCCAGAAGGGCGATTCCTCCCACTGGGAACAGGAGGGCACGAACTACGAGCGCGACCGGCTGCCGTACCTCGTCACCGACTACGACGAGCGCGTCGAGACTGCCCGACAGGACGCCGGACTGACGGTCGACGAACTGGCCGAGGCCCTCGATGTCGACGCCGAGACGTATCTCGCAGTCGAACAGGGCCGGGCCGCCCGCGCTGGCGTCGGCGGCTCGGTCGTCCGCGAGATCGAGTCCGAACTGGGGATCGAACTGGTCGACGAGTGAGCCCGACTCGGCAGCTACAAGGCTGCCGCGTGCCGAGGAGCGGTCGATGATCGGCAAGCTCGATCCGGAGACGCTGCGGACGATCGTCGACCGGACCGGCGCGTCGAACCCGGCGCTTGTGACCGGCGCGGCATACGGCGAGGACGCCGCGGCGATCGACCTCGGCGAGGAGACGCTGGTCGTGAGTTCCGATCCGATCTCGCTGGCCGCCGAGGCCGCCGGCACCCTCGGGGTCAACGTCGCCTGCAACGACATCGCCGCCGCGGGCGCGGACCCGGAGTTCCTGACGAACGTCGTCTTTCTCCCCGACGAGGATCCCGAGACCGTCGCCACGCTCACAGACCAGCTCGACACCGCCGCGGACGAGCTCGGGGTGACGATCGTCGGCGGCCACACCGAGTACGTCCCGGCGCTCTCCCGGCCGCTGCTCAGCCTGACGGCCTTCGGTCGCACCGACCGCCACGTCCCGACCGGCGGTGCGGAACCGGGCGACAAACTCCTCCTCACGAAGGGAGCGGCGATCGAGGCCACCGGCATCATCGCCACGGATTTCGCCGAGGATCTCCGCGCCGCCAGCGTCGACGACGCCACCATCGAGCGGGCCGCCGGCTTCTTCGATGAGATCAGCATCCTCGAGGATTCGCGGGCGATCCGCGAGATCGCCACCGGGATGCACGACCCGACCGAGGGCGGCGTCGTCACCGGATTGGTCGAACTGGCCGCGGCCGCCGGCGTCGACGCCGTCGTCGACCGCGCGGCGGTGCCGGTTCGCTCCGAGACTGCCGCCGTCTGCGAGGCGATGGGGGTCGACCCACTGCGCGTGTTCGGCTCGGGAGCGCTGCTCGCGGCGGTCCCCGCGGGCGAGGCCGAAGCGGCCCGCTCGCGGCTGGCCGATAGAGGGATCGAGGGCGCCGTCATCGGCGAACTCACCGCCCCCGCCGACCCTCAGCAGGGGGCGCTGGTCCTCGACGGCGAGCGGATCGTCGACGGCGGGCGCGACGAGCTGTATCCCTTCTGGGAATGACACTCACCGCATTCGTGGTTCGGGGGCCTGACTATCCGGAGATTTAGGGCACCTGTGGTGGTGTTCGGTGTGTGGCCCTCCAGTACACCGACCGGGATGTCGGCCATCTGCTCGGCGCATGGTTCGTGCTCGTCGGCCTGCTGGCCGTCTCGACGGCGCGGCCGAGCTACAGTCCGATCCTCGCAGCGGGCGTCGACTCGGCACTCTTTATTGGATTGCTCGCTCTCGTCGTCGGCGGTGCCGCCAGCAGCCGGTACTGTGATCTCGTCCTCGGCGTCCCGATGAGCGTCTGCGGCGGGCTGGTCGTCTGGTCGACCTGCCGGCGGCTCCTCGACGGTGCGGTTCCGGTGACCGAACGCAGCCTCCTCCTCGCCGCCGGCCTCGTCGTCCTCGGGAGCCTGTTCGTCCGCGAAGGGGTGTTGATCGCCCGGGGTCGACGCCACTGCGGCTGATCGCCCGCGGTCGACGCCGACAGCGTGGGAGTGCTGTCTCCCGCGATGTGCAGCCTCCACGCACGACGGAGCGCCCTTTATAAGCGGTCTCCGATGTTATTGAGGCAGAGTATCGATGACCGTCCTCCTGTCAGTCGAGTTTCTCGGACTGTTCGCCCTGATCGTCGTCGTCTCCGGGGCGGTCAACGGGCTCTCTGGGTTCGGGTTCGCGGTCGTCGGCACGATGGCGCTGGCGACGGTCGTCGACCCGGCGATGGCGGTCGTATTGATGATCATCCCGATGGTGGCTGCGAACGCCATGCTCGTGGGCGAACTGTCGGCCGACGAACTGCGTACCTGCGGACGACGGTTCGGTCCGCTGGTGGCCTCGGCGCTCGTCGGCACCGTCGTCGGGATGATCGTCCTCGACGCGCTGCCGGATCGGCCGCTCCGGATCGGCCTCGGACTAATCACGTTGGGGTTCGTGGCGAGCCAACAGCGGGCGGTGCTGCTACCGCATATCGGAACTGGCGGGTCGACGCTCGACGGTCGACCGGCGCAGATCGCCGTCGGCTCGGTTTCGGGGGTCCTGTTCGGCGCGACAAACGTCGGGGTCCAGCTCGTCGCCTATCTGCGGAGCCGAGACCTCTCCCACGGCCTCTTCGTCGGCGTCGTGGCGCTGGTGTTTCTCGGGATCAACGTGCTCCGCGTGGGGGCGGCGGGGGTCTTGGACCTCTACCCCTCGCTGACAGTGGTGGGGATCTCGGTGCTGGCGTCGGTCCCGGCAGTCGGCGGGGTCGCCATCGGGAGCCGCCTTCGGAGTCGGGTGACCACGCCCGTCCGCCGCCGTGTCGTCCTCGGGCTGCTGACGGTGATCGGCCTGCGACTCGTCCTCGGCGGCCTCGGGATCGCCTGACTCGTCGACACCGATTTCACTGCGCCGCACATTCGGTCGGTATGGATACCGACTACGAGGCGGTCGTCTACGATCTCGACGGGACGCTGGTCCACCTCGCCGTCGACTGGGCGGTCGTCGCCACCGACGTCATCGAAGTCTACGACGAGGCAGGTGTCGACGCTCGCGGCGCGGACCTCTGGGGCCTCATGGAACGGGCCGACGATCACGGGATCGCCAGCGAGGTCGAGGCGGCGATCAGCGAGCACGAACACGCCGGTGCACACGATTCGCGCCGCCTCCCGCTGGCCGACGAACTGCTCGACCGGTCGGTGCCGGTCGGGGTCTGCTCGCTCAACTGCGAACGCGCCTGCCGGATCGCCCTCGATAGCCACGATCTGGCGGCCGCCATCGAGGCAGTCGTCGGCCGGGACTCGGTCGACACCCACAAACCGGACCCCGAACCCCTGCTGGCAACGGTCTCCCAACTCGGTGTCGAGCCCAGCGAGGCGGTCTTCGTCGGCGACTCGCCGCGCGACGGCACGACCGCCGAGCGTGCGGGCGTCGACTTCAGACGCGTCTGAGACACGGATCGGAACGGTCCGACGGCAGCATCGCTTGATGAGTAGGCGTCGACTACCGGGAGCCGAATCGGCGTAGGGACCGGCTACTCGGACTGCGTCGACGGTTCGTCGGTCTCCTCGTCGTCGCGTTTGTACTTGGCATACGCAAAGACCGAGACGGCGGTCAGAAACCAGATCGGCGCGCCGACGCGGACCGCGAAGCTCACGCGTGCGCCCCACGTCGGCAACTCGACCAACACCGACAGGACGGCGACGATCGGCGCACCGACGAGGATGGTGACGACGAAGGTGACCTGCATCACCCAGCCGAAGTCGACGCCCTCCGGGTCGGTCGTGTCGACGAGATCTGCCACAGGCGGACCTCACGCTACGACTACTATTGTGTGGCGGTTCGGTATCGAACTATTTTATCGACCCCGAACCATACGACCGGCTATGACTACGACCCGTGGGCTCCGCGATTTGGATCGGCCGATCACGATGCTGACGGCCTACGACGCGCTGACCGCCCGCATCGTCGACGACGCCGGGATCGACGTGATTCTGGTCGGCGACAGCATGGGCAACGCGGTGTTGGGCTACGAGGACACCCTCCCGGTCACCATCGAGGAGGCCACCAGCCACACCGCGGCGGTCGTCCGCGGGGCCGAGGAGGCACTGGTCGTCGCCGACATGCCGTTTCTCTCCGTGGGCGTCGACGACAGCGAGACGGTCCGGAACGCCGGCCGGATGCTCAAGGAGGCCGGCGCGGACGCGGTCAAACTCGAAAGCGGTCCCCACACGGTCGACCTCACCGAACGACTCACACAGCTCGGCATCCCCGTCATGGCCCATCTCGGCCTCACCCCCCAGCACGTCAACCAACTCGGCGGCTACACCCGACAGGGAACGACGACCGAGGCCGCCGAAGAAATCCTCTCGCTCGCGCGCGATCACGAGGAGGCCGGCGCGTTCGCGCTCGTGCTCGAACACGTTCCGGCGAACGTCGCCGCCGAGATCACTGCAGCCCTCGACATCCCCACCATCGGGATCGGCGCGGGCCCCGACTGTGACGGGCAGGTACTCGTCGGCACCGACGTCATGGGGTTCGGCGAGGAACTGCCGCCGTTCGCCGAGCAGTTCGGCGACGTGGCCGGCGAGATGCGCGCGGCCGTCGACGCCTACCGGGAGGCCGTCGAAGACGGGGAGTTCCCGGCGGCCGAACACAGCCACATCGAAGAAGGCGTCGACGACCTCGACCCTACCGAGTAATCCGGTCGAGCACCACCGATAGTGCCGCAGTAAACGCCTGTGGCTGTTCGAGCATGGCGAGGTGGGCCGCTGCCTGAATCCGGAGCAGCGAGCAGTCCGGCAGTTCCTCGGCGAGGTGCTGGTGGTACCGCAGCGGCGTCAGTTGGTCGTACTCACCGACGATGGCCGCCGCCGGGCACGCTATGCCGCCGAGTCTACCGATCACGTTGAACCGATCGGCCGTCCGGAAATCCCGGCGGGTCACCGCCTGCCCGGTCTCTCGTAGCCGACTGATCGACGCCTCCCGGAGGTCGGGATCCGGATCGTGAAACAGCCGGTCGGGCCCGTGGAGGAACTCGATCGCGCGCTCGAAGTCGTCGTCGAGCCACGCCAAGAGGTCCGCCAACACCGGCAACCGGGGGCCAGTGCCGGTCAACACGAGTCCGTCGACCGCGAGGTCGCCTTCGAGCGCCAGCCACAGTGCGACTGCCCCGCCCAGCGAGTGGCCGACCAGCACCGAGCAGCCGGTCTCGCCGACGACCGCCGCGGCGTCGTCGGCGTAGGCCGACAGCGTCTCGTACCCGGGCTCGGCGTCGACGTCCTCGCTTTTGCCGTGGCCGCTGAGGTCGACCGCTGCCACCGGGGTCGTGGTCGCCAGCCGAAACTGGCCGTCCCAGATGGCATGCGACGTGCCGCTACCGTGGAGACAACAGATCCCCGGCCCGGCGTCTGCGCTCCGGTCGGCGTACCGGTAGGCCGTCGACCGACCATGGTGACGAACCGTTTCCATACCTCCTGTCGGGGCGAGGCCGGCATAAATCGCCGGACCGTTCGGCTCGCCGATACGACGACGGCCGGGCCGACGAACGTCCTCACGACCGGAGCGACGCTGCCCGCAGCCGCCGGGTCGACGACACTCTCGGCACTCTCGACGTGTGGACCGCAATACAACTGAATATCTCCACCCCGACGCCGTACAGCGGTTACTTGGAGAAAGGTTTATATAGTTGTATAGCTAACTACGAGTTAGTAACATGACCCAATCACAGACAGCCGGTCGTGACGGCCGCTTCGTGCGACGCTACGAGTACGACGATCACTGGCTGCTCGCGGCCGACCTTCCGGTCGACGACGAGCAGGTAGAGGTGGACGTCGTCGGCTCGACGGCGATCGTCGTCATCGACCACGGCGACCGTCTGAGCGAGGCGGAGTTCGAACTGCCGGCTGCCGACCCAGACGTTACGGTGCAGAACGGCGTACTCACGATCACGGTGGACCAATGAAACTCACAGTCAAACCGCTCAAACAGAAGGACGCCGGCCGACGCCTCGCGGCAGTCGACCGGGTTGCGGCCGACGAACTCAACCTCAGCGGCGGCGATTTCGTCCGGCTCGACAGCGACGAGGGCACGGCTATCGCCCGCGTCTGGCCCGGCTACCCCGAAGACGACGGCACCGGAATCGTCCGGATCGACGGCCGGCTCCGACAGGAGGCCGGCGTCGGCATCGACGACACCGTCACCATCGAGAAGGCCGAAGTCAAGCCGGCAGACTCGATCACGATTGCGCTGCCCCAGCGGCTCGGTATCCGTGGCAACATCGACTCGCTGATCCGCCGCGAACTCGGTGGCCAACCTGTCACCGCGGGCCAGAACGTCCAGCTTCCGCTGGGCTTCGGCTTCATGGGCGGCCAATCGCAGGCCGTCCCGCTGAAGATCGCCTCGACGTCCCCGTCGGGGACGGTCGTTGTCACCGACTCGACGCAGGTCGACATCTCGGAGAAACCCGCCGAGCAGATCCAGGAGGCCCCCACCGGGGCGGCTCCCGGCGGCGCGGCTGGCGCACCCGACATCACCTACGAGGACATCGGCGGGCTCGACGACGAGCTCGAACAGGTCCGGGAGATGATCGAACTCCCGATGCGGCACCCCGAGCTGTTCAAGCGGCTCGGCATCGAGCCGCCGAAGGTCGTCCTGCTCCACGGCCCGCCGGGGACCGGCAAGACGCTGATCGCCAAGGCGGTGGCCAACGAGATCGACGCCTCGTTCCACACCGTCTCGGGGCCGGAGATCATGTCGAAGTACTACGGAGAAAGCGAAGAACAGCTCCGTGACGTCTTCGAGGAGGCCTCCGAGGAGTCGCCCGCGATCATCTTCATGGACGAGCTCGACTCCATCGCGCCCAAACGCGAGGAGGCCGGCGGCGATGTCGAACGCCGCGTCGTCGCTCAGCTCCTCTCGCTGATGGACGGGCTCGAAGAGCGCGGCGAAGTCGTCGTGATCGGCGCGACCAACCGCGTCGACGCCATCGACCCCGCGCTGCGCCGCGGTGGCCGATTCGATCGGGAGATCGAGATCGGCGTCCCCGACCGGGACGGCCGCAAGGAGATCCTGCAGGTCCACACCCGCAACATGCCGCTGGCCGAGGGGATCGACCTCGACGTCTACGCCGAGAACACCCACGGTTTCGTCGGTGCGGACCTCGAAAGCCTCGCCAAGGAGGCCGCGATGCACGCCCTGCGGCGGATCCGCCCGCGGCTCGACCTCGAAAGCGACGAGATCGACGCCGACATCCTCGAATCGATCGAGGTCCTCGAAAGCGATCTCAAAGCAGCCCTGAAAGGGATCGAACCCTCGGCGCTGCGTGAGGTCTTCGTCGAAGTGCCCGACGTGACGTGGGAGGATGTCGGTGGACTCGAAGACACCAAAGAGCGACTCCGCGAGACGATCCAGTGGCCGCTCGAATACCCCGAGGTGTTCGAGGAACTCGACATGGCCGCCGCGAAAGGTGTCATGCTGTACGGGCCGCCGGGGACCGGCAAGACGCTGCTCGCCAAGGCGGTCGCCAACGAGGCCGAGTCGAACTTCATCTCGATCAAGGGCCCCGAACTGCTCAACAAGTTCGTCGGCGAGTCCGAGAAGGGCGTCCGCGAAGTGTTCAGCAAGGCCCGTGAGAACGCTCCGACGGTCGTGTTCTTCGACGAGATCGACTCGATCGCCGCCGAGCGCGGCTCCCAGAGCACCGACTCGGGTGTCGGCGAACGGATGGTCAGCCAGCTGCTGACCGAACTCGACGGGCTCGAATCGCTCGAAGACGTCGTGGTGATCGCCACCTCGAACCGGCCGGATCTGATCGACTCGGCGCTGCTGCGGCCCGGTCGACTGGATCGCCACGTCCACGTCCCCGTGCCCGACGAGGAGGCCCGCCGGAAGATCTTCGAGGTCCACACCGACGAGAAACCGCTGGCCGACGACGTCGACCTCGACGCGCTGGCCCGCAAGACCGAGGGGTACGTCGGCGCGGACATCGAGGCCGTCTGCCGTGAGGCGTCGATGGCCGCCAGCCGGGAGTTCATCGGCAGCGTCGACCACGAGGAAGTCGCCGAATCGGTCGGCAACGTCCGGGTGACGATGGCCCACTTCGAGGACGCCCTCGACGAGGTCACCGCGAGCGTGACTCCTGAGACCCGCGAGCGCTACGAGGAGATCGAACGCGAGTTCGGCAAAAGCGAGGTCGACACCGAGACCGGCCCCGGCAGCGCGTTCCAGTAGCCGGCTTGGCCTACTCGGTCCACCGGATCTCGTATTCGAGTTCGTACCGCTGTTCGCTGGTCTCCGAATCGGTGAGGCGTTCGAGTTCGGTCTCGAACGTCGCCGTCTCGGGGATCGACACCTCGTGATCGGTTTCTTCGCTCGTCAGGTGGACGCTCCCGGCCTCGATCTCCTCGGCGGCCGCGACGAGCGCCTCGGCGATTTCGCCTCGCTGGTGGTCGGTTTCGGTTTTGAAGAGTTCTTCTTCGGGCATCACACCACGGTTGGCTCCCGAGTGAAGTATAACATATTCCGCCCGCGAGAACCTGTCAGTTGCCGTAACTCGGCTACGCTCGACCGGGGGTAGCGGGCGGCAACCCGTCCGAACGGTGTCATATGCAGCCCCTCCTTGATAGAGTGTACCTTCATCCGACCAATCATCGTCGGATAAACCGATGGACAGAACCGTGGTAAACGGTCGACGGGTTTTATATTGTGAGCCATTGACGTACGGAGTACCCCTACCCGCGTGTCCGAGAATGGACACATCCCTCCGGCCAGTGTCGGTCCAAACGGTCGACGGCTGGCTCAGTTGTCACCCACAACTCGTGGCTATGTCAGTCGAGTACTAGTCGATGGTCTCGACGGATCGTCGGTCGGGGATGTAGACGGTGTGTCGGTTCCAGAGGCGCTCACGCCGGGTCGGGAATTCGTCTGCGGGAGTCGACGCCGGAACGAGTGTGAGCGTACTCCGGACGGTGGTCCCTCACGGGATCGGCTCCCCCTGTTCGGACCACGCGACAACTGGCTCGTCGTCGACCGTCGGCTGTGCACCCCGTGTTTCGAACTCAACCTCCACAACGGCGGGGAGGTCGACGGGGTTACGCACCGTCCACCACGCAAGCCCTTTGTAGCCGCCGGCTTCGAACGTGGTGTCGTCCATGAGCGGCAGCGACGCACCGTCTATTGAGACGGTCCACGAGAGACGCTCGTCGGCGTCAAGGCCGGCATGAAACAGTTGCAAGCCGCGAGCAGAATCGATCGGCGGCAGCCGATCCGGGGTACCCATCGCAAGGGTCACCCAGAAGAACAGTGTCGTCGCTCGCGGAACCGCCAGCCGATGGCGACCCCCGTCGACTGGTAGTTTCAGCTCGACAGCCGGATGATCGATAGCATCGACGCGGCTCATACGAGCTGTCGCGCCCAGCGGTCCGAACCCAGTCCCGTCTGCTCGGAGTCGATCACGAATCCGTCGCCGTCTCCCTGATCTCCGCCTCGTAGTTCCACCCGAGGTCCTGATGGACCTCGTCTCTCGATCCGGAGATATGGCCTTGGACGCTACGCACGGTGTCCGACTCGAACTCGTGACAGATCGGACAGGAGTACTGTCCCGAGCTAATGGTCGTATCCGAGATGATTCCGACGTCGAATGACGGCTTGTCCGAACTCATACGAACGGTAATCGGTCCGATACGAACAAAAATCCCGTTGCCGTTTCCGAGATCCAGCCTAGATTCCGTTCCTAGAGTGCGTTCCTAGATTCCGTTCCGAGACGTACCCACGGTTGTCATTTTCCGACTCACGTCGGCAGTCGACCGGCGCGTTCGAGGGCTCCGAGGCCGGCGACCGTTGCCAAGAGGCCGACTGCGGCGACGGTGAAGACGAAGTCGTAGCTGTAGCCGCGTTCGATCAGCGCGCCGAGCAGCGAGGAGCCACCCGACTGGGAGACCATCCACGCGGTACTGAAGACGGCGTAGGCGCTCCCTCTGGCGGAGTCCGGCAGTGCACTCAGGATGTATGTGTCGGTCGCGGGGAACAGCGCGTGGATGACGAAGCCGATCAGCGCCGAGACGACGGCGAGTGCGAGGGGTCCGTCGACGGCGACCACCAGCAGCAGGCAGCCGGCGAAGGAGGCGACGATTCCCAACAACAGCGGCACCGACGGGAGGTCGTCGGCCAGCTCGCCGGCGACGAAGAACGCGGGGATCCCCGCGGCGAAGACGATCGTCAGCATCGTCGAGGCGGCGTTCGGCGAGAGCCCGCGGGCCTGCATATACAGCTCGTAGAAGTTGAAGACGCCCTGCCAGACGAAGACGGCGACGCCGGCCAGCGCGAGCGCCGACAGGATGATCCGCCACTCCGAGCGCGCGCCGGCGACGAGCGAGCGGTCGGCCGCTCCCGCATCGGGCATCTCGGTCCGGCGGGCGACGATCACGGTGGCGACGGTCACGACGGCCGTGCCGACGGCGATCGTCCACAGCGCGAGCCGCCAGTCGACCCACAGCGAGACGGCGACAAGCGGTGCGGCCGCGACAGCCGCCACCTGATTGGCCGCGCCGTGGATCCCCATCACGCGGCCGACGCGCTCGGGGAACAGCTCGCTCAAAAGCGGGTTCGCCGCGACGAAGTAGACGCCGGAGGCAGTCCCCATAAAGAACGCGCCGAGCATCAGCTGTCGGACCGTTACCGCCGCGCCCGCGGCGGCCGCCGAAAGCGTGAGCAGAACGCCTGAAACGATCACGAGATAGTGCCGTGGAAGCCGTGTGAGCAGCCAGCCTGCCGGCAACCGCAGGGAGGCGCTGCCGACCCACGCCAACGTCACGATCAGACCGGCGGTCGCCTCGCCGATGGGAAACTCCGTGATGAACACATCGAGCAGCGGCGCGAAGACGATCCTCGCGAGGTTGAGGAAGAAGACGAGCCCACACAACGAGCCAAACAGTCGGCGTCGACTCACAGCGACGGTTCGGGGCAGAGGGTTTCAAGCGTTCCGGACTCCCGATCTGTCGGCACCTTGGAGCGTCCGGACTCGACACCGACGGTGCGAACCGCGGGCGGGGCACTTCGGCAGGGACGAAACACCGCCCCTTTGGGGAGGCGGTGGCTACCGCCGGTATGACCCGATTCGATGCCGACACGCCGACCGAACGGCGGCAGCTGTTCGCCGAAGCGATCGACGCTCACCGGGAGCGCGGTAGCGAGTTCATAACAATCGAGCCCGACGAGTTGCCGCCGGGATCGGACGAGGAACTTCTGCCGTGGGTCCAGTTCAGCGACACTACGATCTCGATGGACTGCACCGACGCCGAGTTGGATCGGTTGAAGGGACTGCTCGACGAGTATCCCGAGTTCCGTGCCGAGAGCCTCGAGAGCCCCGAAGAAGCCGAGGGAACCCACGCCCGGATTACCGCCCGGTCGGATCCCGATCGGCTGGCGACGTTCGTCGACGAGGCGTTCCAGACGGTCTACGGCTACGCCGTCGACTACACGGCGTGGATCGTCGCCATCTGATCAGGCGAGTACCCGCTGGCGCATGAACTCCCGGAGTGCGTCGGTGTAGGCCGTCGGACGGTGGAGGGTACAGACGTGGCCCGCGTCGTCGATCACTTCGATTGACCCCTGCGGGGCCGCCGCCGCATGCTCGTCTTCGCCGCGGCGCATCACGTAATCCCGTTCGCCGTTGAGAATCAGGGTCGGGCCGGGGTACGCCGCCAGTGCGTCACGGAAATCCCGCCCCGCGAGCTGGGGGCCAGCCGTGCCGAACGTTCTCGGATAGAACCCGGCCTCGGTGATCTCGGTGGCCTGCGCCGTCGACAGGGGGCGCTCGCGGACCCATTTCGCGGCCCGATCCTCAACGAATCGTTCGATCCGGTCGCTCCGTGTCGCAAGGCGGGCGATCCCACCCGCTGCTCGGGTCAGTAGCTCCATCCCGTCGACCGGGTTCGCGCTGCTGCCCGAGAGCACGAGGCCGTCGATTCGGTCGGGGTGGCGATTGGCGTACTCGGTGGCAACGTAGCCGCCCAGCGAGAGGCCGACCAGTAGGCACTCCTCGGTGGCGTAGTCCTTGATGACCGACTCGACGAGGTCGACGGCCCGCTCGAACTCGAACGACTGGGCCGCACGGCTGCCGTGGCCGGGGAGGTCCGGCGCGATGATTCGGCGATCCGATGCGAGGGCGTCCCGTTGGGGGGCCCACATACTGCGGGTGAAAACCGCCCCGTGGACGAAGACGACCGATGGGGCGTCGTCGGGGCCGTGGATGTCGACGCCGTCGGCCTGTGCTGTCGAGTCGTTCCGTTGCATCGTCACTGAGGTACCACGGGGATTTCCTTAGTATGCCGTGTGAAACGGGGGTTTTCGAGACTTTCACGCCGAGTCATCAGTACCGAACCAGCAGGGTTCTTGTCGATCAGCACCCGACCCATCGTATGGATCTACCACCAATCGGGCTGGGCACCATGGGCATCGAGCGGGCGTCGACGATCACCACGGCGCTCGACGTGGGCTACCGACATCTCGATACCGCACAGATATACGACAACGAGGCCGTCGTCGGCGACGGACTCGCCGCCAGCGACGTCGACCGCGAGTCGGTGACGGTGGCGACGAAGGTCTGGGCCGACAGCCTCCGCGCCGACGCTGTCCACCGAACGACGGCCGAAAGCTGTGACCGACTCGGCGTCGACCATCTCGACCTGCTGTACGTCCATCGCCCGATCGAGAGCTACGATCCGAGCGAGACGCTGGTGGCATTCGCCGACCTGCACGCCGAGGGGACGATCGGTGCGGTCGGCCTGAGCAATTTCACCGTCGACCAACTCAACGAGGCCAGAGCCGAACTCTCGGTGCCTGTCGCCGCCCATCAGGTCGAGTTCCATCCACTGTTCTGGTCGACCGATCTGCTCGCCGACGCGCAGGAACACGACTATCAACTGGTCGCCTACTCGCCGCTGGCAGGCGGACAAGTCCGCGAGATCGACACGATCGTCGACATCGCCGCGGACCACGACACGACACCCGAGGCCGTCTCGATCGCGTGGGTCCTCTCGAAACCGAACGTGGTGACGATCCCCAAGGCCAGCAGCCGCCGCCATCTCGAAGCCAATCTCGACGCCCAACAGGTACACCTCACCGACGCGGAGTGTCGACGGATCGACGAGATCGACCGAACGCTCGAACTGTACCCCGAATAGGGCTCTACTCGGACCGTTCCCGGAGTTCGCGCCGCTGGATCTTGCCCGTCGTGGTCGTCGGCAGCGTGTCGACGAACTCGATCTCGCGGGGGTACTCGTAGGCGGCGAGCTGTTCGCGGACGAGCGTTTGCAACTCCTCGCGGAGCGCCGCCGACCCCGCTTCGGTGGGCTGGACGAACGCCTTGATCGCCTCGCCGCGGGTCTCGTCGGGGACCCCCACCACACCGGCCTGTTCGACGGTCGGATGCTCCAGCAGCACGCTCTCGACTTCCATCGGCCCGACACGGTAACCGCTGGTGAGGATCACGTCGTCGGCCCGCGAGACGAACCAGCAGTAGCCCTCGGCGTCACGCTCGACGATGTCGCCGGTCAGAAACCAGCCGTCGACCTCCTTTTCAGCGGTCTGCTCCGGTAGGTGCCAGTACTCGTCGAAGAACACGCGTCGGTCGTCGGGCTTGACTGCGAGTTCGCCAGCCTCGCCGCGCGGGAGTGGCTCGTCGGGGTCGGGATCGTCGGGGTCGACCACCCGAACCTCGTAGCCCGGCAGCGGCCGGCCCATGCTTTCGGGTTGGGCCTCGAACCACGTCGCACTGTTGCCGACGACGAGGTTGAGTTCCGTCTGCCCGTAGAACTCGTTGACAGGCACGTCGTCGAAGCTCTCGGCGGCCCACTCGAGGATTTCAGGTGTGAGGGGTTCGCCCGCCGCAGCGAGGGCCTCAAGCGAGAGGTCGTAGCGGTCGGCTGGATCGTCGACGTCCATCAGCATCCGGAGCGCGGTCGGCGGCATAAAGGAGTGTGTCACGTCGTGGCGCGCCAGAAACTCGAAGACGGCTTCGGGATCGAACCCCTCGCGCGGCCACGCGACGACCGTCGCGCCGTAGTGGAGCCCGGCACACAGCGTCCCGCCGAGGGCCGCCCCCCACGCCCAGTCGGCAGGCGTCCACAGCGTCGACCCCGCCACCCCTTGATCGAAGTAGTTGTAGGCCGCGGCTGCCCGACCGAGCCACAGCGCGTGGGAGTGGAGCACCCCCTTCGGCGGGCCGGTCGACCCGCTGGTGTACATGATCGCCGAGGGGGTCTCCGGCGTCGACTCGTAGCTGTTGATTCCGGGTTCGTGATCGTCCACGAGATCCTCGAACGCGTGAGCATCTTCCGTCGCTGATTCGCCGAGTTCGATCACGTGGTTGAGAGCCGGACACGACTCACGGACCGCCTCGACCGTCTCGCGGACACCGGGGTCGACCACGACTGCCTTTGCCCCGCTGTCTTCGAGCCGGTATTCGAGGGCTTCCGGCCCGAAGAGGACGGTAAGCGGGACGGAAATCGCGCCGAGTTTCCAGTTGGCGAGGTGTGTGATCGGGTTCGCAGGCTTCTGCGGCACCACGACCGCCACGCGGTCGCCCGGCTCGATGCCGAGAGCATCGAGTGCGGCAGCGAGTCGGTCCGACTGCTCGTCGAGGTCGCCGTAGCTGTGGGTCGACACCGAGCCATCCGGCTCCTCATAGATGAGCGCGGACCGGTCAGGGTCGTGCTCTCGTAAAAAATCGTCTGCGGGGTTGTACGCCTCGGGGAGCTCCCACGCGAACTGCTGGCGAGCCGCCTCGAGGGAATCGTAGGCGGGCATGATCTGCCACGTCATAGCTGTGCTCTCGGGCCGTCGACCTTGCGCCTTACGGCAGTAGCCAGTGACTACTTAGATATCATTCCGGGCGGTCGAGCGCGACCGGCACCGACCGCCTGGCCACATCGGCGGCGAACGCCTCGTCGTCGGCCGCCAAGAGGTCGAAGGTGTCGTAGTGGATCGGTACCACCAGATCGGGATCCATCCGCTCGGCGAGCTCGGCCGCCGCGTGGCGGTCCATCACGACGCTGCCGCCGATGTTGGCCAACAACAGCGAGACTTCCAGTTCGGCGAGGCCGTCGAGGGCGTCGGTATCACCGGGCCAGAAGACGGTCGTGCCGTCGATAGCAAGCCGGAAGCCACAGCCCTCGCCCTCGGGATGGGGGACGGTCCCGTCGGCGTCCGCACAGGGGCCATCGGGTCGGTTGTACGCCGGCACCGTCCAGACGTCGACCGTCGTCGGTCCGCCATCGGATTCGAGGTCGACCGTCAGGTAGTCGTCGTCGCTACAGCGGAGGACCTCGTAGGGGAGTTCCTCAACCGGCCGTACCTCGCGGTCGATCCGCTCGGCGTCGACGCCCTCGAAGACGACGACCGTCGCGTCTTGGCGGGCGACCCGTTCGATCCCATCCGAATCGTAGTGGTCGCCGTGGGTGACGACGACGAGGTGGCCGTCCTTCGGGTGCTGGCCGTCGAGCACCCCGTACCGGCCGGGGTCGGTGTAGACGACGGTGCCGGCGGTCGATTCCAGCCGCGCGGTGGCGTAGCCGAGCCAGTCGACGGTGAGATTCCGGTGGCGAACGGTCATGGCTGGGCTACCCCGGCGAGCGGTTTGTAGCTGGCTATTGGCTCTCGGCGAGCCGCTCGATCCGGTCGACCGTCTCGCAATCGGCGGGCGATTTGTCCGGCCGGACCGCGACGAACCGGGGGAACCGCAGCGCGTAGCCCGACGAGTAGGTCGGCGACGGCTGGATTTCCTCATACCCGACCTCGAAGACGACAGACGGCTGGATGTCGACCGTCTGGCCCGACTCCGCAGTGATATGCGGTTCCAGCAGCTCGGTCAACTCGGCCAGTTTCTCGTCGGTGATCCCCGTGGCGACCTTGCCGATCGTCCGGTAGCCATTGGTCTCGGGCTCGCGGACCGACAGCAGGAACGTTCCCAGAAAACTCGCCCGTCGACCTTCGCCCCACTCCCCGCCCGTGACGACGAGGTCGACCGTCTCCACGTCGGGTTTGCGCTTGAGCCAGTTTTGCCCCCGGTCGCCCGGCGAGTAGGTGGATTGGGGATTTTTCAGCATGATTCCCTCGTGGCCCGCTTCCAGCGCCTCGGCCTCGAAGGCGGCGAGTTCGTCGGGGTCGTCGGACAGCAGGAGGTCGGCGACAGCCTCGTCGTCAGTAACTAGTGCTTCGAGCCGCCGGTGGCGGTCGACGAGCGGCCGTTCGAGGAGGCCCTCGCTCCCGGCGCGGAGACAGTCGAAGGCGTGGAGTCGGAGCGTGACCTCCTCGACCATTCGGTCGACGTCGTGTTTGCGGCGGAACCGCCGGAGAACGTGCTGGAAGGGGAGCGGATCGCCCGCGTCGTCGACGGCGACGACCTCGCCATCGAGGATACAGGGCTCGGTTACCGACTGCCTCACGACGTCGACGATGTCGGGCAGCGCCGCAGTCACGTCGTCCATGTTGCGGGAGTAGATCGACACCTCGCCGAGCCCACCGTCTTCGCCCGCTTCGACGTGGATCTGGACGCGCGCGCCGTCGAACTTGACCTCCGCGGCGGCCTCCTCCCAGCTATCGAGGGCTTCGGCGGCGGTGCCGGCTTGGGCGAGCATCGACTGGACCGGTCGACCGATGTCGAGTTCGAGGCCGTCGAGGCCCGCTTGGCCCTCCTCGCGGGCGACCGCGGCCACTTCGCCGTAGTCGTTCGTGACTTGGAGGGCGCGGGCCACGGCTTCGGGCAGCTGATCGAAGGCTTCGCAGATGGCGTCCCGAACGGTCCCCTCGCCGACGCCGATTCGCATCTCGCCGAGGACGAGCCGGGCGAGATAGCGGGCTTCGAGCCGCGAGCACTGGCGAAAGAGACCAAAGAGGATGTCGACCTTCCGGTCCTGGCTCCCCGACCCGTCGGCCGCAGCGAGCGCCCGGAGATCGGTGTCGACGTCGTCGACGGTCAGCCCACTGATCGAGCCGCCGCCGAAGGCTGCCAACCCCTGTTGGTCGCCGAACTCGTAGCTTGCGGCGACCGCGCCGATCTCCCCTCGGTCGGCCAGCCGGGCCTCGATGTCGTCGGCCGAGACGTTCGGCCCTGCCGCGCGGGCGATGGCCGTATAACAAAGCGAGGGGCCGATATCGAGCGTGCGGGACGACCACGCGGGGAAGACCCGCCCTTGGACGAACCGGGCGACGACCGGCAGTTCGGCGTCAGCAGTCTCGAAGAGGGCCGCGACCCGCTCGATCGTCTCGATATCCCCCGACTCGGCTTCGATCCCGTCGACCCGTTCGGCGAACGCCTCGAACTCCATTGGCCGCGATAGCCCGCCGTGGCTTCTAAAGCCGACGATCCGTTCGCTGGCGGCGATTCGTTCACGCCAACCACGAACTGGATTTATGGGCGATGTTTCCGAGTGTCACGTATGGTCGAGAAGACCGTCCACGACAGCGAACTCGACAGGGCCAGCGTCGCCGAGAGCCTGCGCTCGCTCGCCGACGAGTTCGAAGCCGGCGAGGACGTTCACGTACGGGTCGGCAATAAGTCGGTTCGGCTCCAGCCGCCCGAGACCGTCAGCTACGAGGTCAGCGTTCACGAGACGAACTCCCTGCTCCGGAGCAGCCGGGAGACGATCTCGGTCACCCTCGATTGGAAGCGCCGCTGATCGGTCGAGCTAGGTGGCTTCAAGGCCCTCGAAACGAGAGTTGGGCCAACCGATGACCCACTCCGAGTTGGCAACCGCCGTCAGGGACGTCCTCGCGGTCGACACCGAGGCGTACGCGACCGAGGCGGCAGCCGACGCCGACTTCGTGCTGTCCGAGTTGGACGCGGGAACGTTCGACAACCACCAGTCGATCCTCGGGCTCGAATACGAGTTCTACGGCGTCTCCGAGGACCGCTGGCAGACCGGCCGCGAAAACGACTTCGCACTGGCACGGGTGCCGCGCCGGCTGCTGGAGCTGATCGGCTTCGAGAAGGAACTCGGCTTGCATAACGCCGAGATGACCGCCAGCCCCCAGCCGTTCAACAGCCACGGCATCGACGCCATCGAGGCCGAGGTCCGCAGTCGGTTGGAGGCCGCCCTCGACTGCAGCCGCGCTGAGGGACTGCGGTTGGTCAGCGATGGCCTCTGGACGATCCCGCCGACCGGCGAGACCGCCCGCGGCTATCTCACCGACAGCGTCGACGACGACGGCGTCCGGATCGCCACCAACATGACCGACGCCGTCCGCTACCACGCGATGGCCAACAGCGGCAGCGGCCGGTTCCGCGTCGAGGCGCCGGGGGTCGACCTCGACGCCCGAACCGTGATGCCCGAGAGCCTCATCACCTCCATTCAGCCGCATTATCAGGTCCAGCAGGCGATGGATCTCCCGCGGTATTTCACCTACGCGGTCCGGCTCGCCGGCCCCCTGCTCGCACTCGGCGTCAACGCCCCCTTCTTCCCGCCGGACTGCTACGAGGAGGGGATCGACCCCGAGTGGCTCCTTGCGAACGCGTGGCAAGAAAACCGGATCGCCGTCTTCGAATCCGTCCTCAACAGCGCCACCGAGACCGACAAGGTCCGGTTCCCGGCGGACCTCGACAGCGTCGAGGCCGCAGTCGACCGCGTGGTCGGCGACGAGACGATGGTCCCGATGCCGGTCGACCGGGAGGGGGAGTTCCACGACAACTTTGCGACCTTGCGCCGGAAACACGGCACCTACTGGCGGTGGGTCCGGCCGGTGTTCGACGGTCCCACGCGGTCGCAGGCCAACGCCCGCATCGAATTCCGCCCCCTGCCGGCCCAGCCCACGGTCAGGGATTCGATGGCACTGACGGTCGCCTTCGCGGGGGCGATGGAGGGACTCACCCGGACCGAACACCCGGTTGCGGACCTGCCGTGGGAGGTCGCCCGCGACAACTTCTATGCGGCGATGCGGGACGGCCTCGACGCCGACATCACGTGGCTCACCGCCGACGGCGCCGAAACGACCGACCTCGATCTGGCGTTGACCGACCTGCTGGAACACGCCGCCGAAGGACTCCGGGTGGTCGGCCTCGATCGGGAGGGCGTCGACCGCTACCTCCAGCCGCTGCAGTGGCGGATCGAAAACGGCACCACCCCCGCGAGCTGGAAACGCCGGCAGGTCCGCCGCCGACTCGACGAGGGCGACCCGTTGGCCGAAGCGATCCAGTCGACCCAGCGTCAGTATATCCGCAAGCAGGCCGAGACACTGATCGGCGGCGAGTTCAGCGACTGGTAGCAGCCGCCGGGACGGACGTGCCGGCGGCGCCGGATTTCCTTTGTTCAACATAGACATACCAACAAAACAAAATAGATTTATACCCGCAAGTGTGGTATCACACATCACATGTATCGTGACATACATAGACGTGATGTGGTGAGAGGACTCGGCATCGCCGGCGTGGCAGGGCTAGCCGGCTGTGCCGGCAACGAATCGCCCGAGGATACGGGCGACGGCTCGGACGACGGCGGGGCCGGCGGCGTCCCGGACGCGGTGATGATCGTCGGCTTCCCGGAGTCGGGCGTCCAGTTGTTCCGCGACTACTACTCGGAGTTCGCCAGCGATGCGTCCGATCTCGATATTATCGTTCCCGACGGGCTGATGGACGCCGATCTGCCCGGCGAGGTCGACAACGACATGAACAACGTCATCGGGACTCAGCCCTCGGCGGGCGGTCCGGGTGCGGAGTTTTTCACCAGCGAGTATCAGGCCGCCTACGACGAGGAGCCCGGCGTCTTCACCGCGCAGGCCTACGACGCGATGGCGATCAACGTGCTGGCGGCGGTCGCTGCCGGCGAGAACTCCGGCAGCGCGATCCGCGACCGGATCCGGACGGTCGCCAACCCCGGCGGCGAGGAGTTCGGCCCCGAGACGCTGGTCGACGCCGTCGAGACCGTCGCCGCCGGCGATCCGGTCCACTACGTGGGAGCCTCCTCGAGCGCCAATTTCGATGTCAACGGTGACATCGTCACCGCGGCCTACGACATCCGCGACTTCCAGGACGGCGCGCTGGAGACGATCGACACCGTCGAGTTCGGCACCGGACTCTCCGAGGAGGACGAAAACGCGACTGCGGCCGATCCGGTCGGCGTCGACTCCTTCGAGGCGATGGTCGGCGTGCTGATGCCCGAAACCGGTGATCTCGGCCCGCTCGGCGGGCCGATCCGCGACGGCGCACTGCTGGCGGCCGACCAGATCAACGCCGCCGACATCAACGTTACCGTCGACACGCAGGTCGAGGACACCCAGACCAACCCACAGGCGGGGATTTCGGGAGCCAACGCACTGGTCAACGCCGGCTACGGCGCGGTCGTCGGCCCGGCGTCGTCCAACGTCAACCTGCAGGTGGCCGATCAGGTGTTGATTCCGAGCGGCGTCGTCGGCATCTCGCCGTCGTCGACCGATCCGGACGTGACCGATCTCGACGACGATGGCTACATCTTCCGGACCTGTCCTTCGGACGTCTTGCAGGGGCCGGCGCTGGCGGAACTCGCCCGCGGCGAGTACGTCGAGGCCGAGAGCTCGGGGACGCTCTACCTCAACGACGCCTACGGACAGGCGCTCGAAGAACAGTACGCTACCAACTTCGAGGACAACGGCGGCTCGATCGGCCAGCGCGTCTCCTTCGAGCCCGAACAGGCCTCCTACTCCAGCCAGTGGAGCACCGTCCTGAACCAGTAGCGTAGCGTCGTCGCTGTTATTTCCGACCGGAACTGCCCGGCGGTCGACCCTCGGTGATCGGGGACGCCGTGATCCGAGTTCCACCCGCTGTCGCGGCTGTCACCCGCTATGGCTCCAGCGGCGACCGGCGGGAGGGACTCGCCGTCATGAACTCCGGGCCGAAGACGCGCCGGCAGACCTGACGCAGCAAGAGCCCGGTGACCGCCCCGAACGCCAGGATCGTGACGGTCGACTGGAGTTTCAGGAGGAGTTGCTGTTCGGCCGTCATGCTAGCGATTTCGGTGACCATGTGTGTTGTGAACGCTCCCCACGGCTAAAACAGTCGGGGCCGTCGTCCGGCGACGACCTCGCGGGCAGTTAGCCGCCGAGGAAGTCCTGCCGGACCTGCTCGTCGCCCAGCAGCGTCTCCCCGCGGTCGGTGTAGCGGTTCTCGCCGTCGACCAGCACGTACCCCCGGTCACACCGCCGGAGGGCCTCCTTGGCGTTCTGTTCGACCATCAGGATCGCCGTCCCCGACTCGTTGATCCGGTCGATGCGGTCGAACATGTCGTCGACGAGGTCGGGAGCTAACCCCGCCGAGGGTTCGTCGAGCAACAGCAGGTCGGGGTCGAGCATCAGCGTCCGACCCATGGCGACCATCTGCCGCTGGCCGCCCGAGAGGTTCCCGGCCTTCTGGTCGCGGCGCTCCCGGAGGATCGGGAACCGGTCGTAGACGGCTTCGAGCCGGTCTTGGGGGACCGAATCGAGGATGTAGGCCCCCATTTCGAGGTTCTCTTCGACGCTGAGCCCCGGAAACACGTTGTCGGTCTGGGGGACGAAGCCGATCCCCTCGTGGATGATCTCCTCGGGCGGGGTGGCTTCGATGGCCTCGCCGTCGAACTCGATGGTGCCGTCCATGTAGGTCGTCAGCCCGAAGACCGTCTTCATTACCGTCGACTTCCCCGCGCCGTTGGGGCCGACGATGGTAACGTACTCGCCGTCGGCCACGTCGAGGTCGACGTCGGTGAGGATCTGGAGGTCGCCGTAGCCAGCATCGAGCCCGCGGATGCGAAGCATCGCCTCGTCGTCGAGGGTGTGGTCGGTGCGGGCGGTCGCCCCCGCTGACTCGTTAGGATCCGCGTCGGTGCCGACATCCGCCGAGTCGCCGTTCATAGGTCATCCCCCAGATAGGCCTCGATAACGCGGTCGTTGGTTCTGATCTCTTCGGCCCCGCCTTCGGCGAGGACCTGTCCCTGATGCATGACGATGATGTGTTCGCAGTGGTGCATGATCACGTCCATGTCGTGTTCGACCAGCAGGAAGGTGTACCCCTCTGCCCGGAGGTCGTCGACCCGATCTAACAGTTTCTCTTCGAGGGTTGGGTTGACGCCGGCCAGCGGCTCGTCGAGCAACACCACCTCGGGGTCGGTCATCAGCGCGCGGGCCATCTCCAAGAGCTTCCGCTGGCCGCCCGAGAGGCTCCCCGCGTACTCGGTCGCGAGGTGGTCGATCTCGAAGAACTCCAAGGTCTCCCACGCCCGTTCGCGGAGCTGTTCTTCTTGGTCGACCACACCCCCACGGAGCCCCGGCAGCACCGATCGGAGCGCCGACTCCCCCTGTTGGTTTTTCGGGGCCAACATGAGGTTCTCCAGGACCGTCATCTCCGGCAGCTCACGGGCGATCTGGAACGTTCGGACCAGCCCGCGCTGGGCGATCTCGTAGGGCGCGAGCCCCGTGATCGCCTCGCCGTTGAGGTAGACGTCCCCCGCGGTCGGCTCGTGGACGCCCGTGATGCAGTTGAACGTCGTCGACTTCCCCGCGCCGTTGGGGCCGATCAGTCCCGTCAGGCTCCCGGATTCGACCTCGAAGGAGACGCCGTCGACGGCCGTGATGCCGCCGAACTCCTTGCGGAGCCCGTCGACCCGCAGCGGGAGCCCCGACGGCGTCCGCTGGGCGGCCTGTTCGACCGGCGAATCCGCTGCCTCGGGGTCCGTATCGGCCGCTGGCTCACTCATCGCGCTCACCTCCCTCGCGGCGCGTGAGGTCGACGGCCGCGGCGGTCTCGATCCGGTCGCCGAGCAGCCCGTCGGGTCGACGATGCATGATGAAGATGAGAACCAACCCCAGCAAGACGAACTGGAGTGGCGCGATGTTGTCGGTGGCGTACGCCAGCAGCCCGACCGGATCGGCTGCCGCGACCGCGTCGCCGAACGTCGGTGGCGTCGGCGCGTCGATGGTATCTCGGAGCACTGCTCCCACACGGCGGGGGCCCTCGAACAACACCGCCGCGAAGACGATGCCGCCGAGGACGCTGCCGGTGTTCGACCCCGAGCCGCCGATGATGACCGCGACGAAGATGTAGAAGGTGAGGATCGGCTCGAACTGCGGCGACGGCGAGACGTTGCCCTGGCTGCCGAACCAGAGAATGCCCGCCAGCCCCATCAGCGCACAGCCGATCATGAACACCTTGATCTTGATGAGGTCGACGTTCTTGCCGAGCGAGTCGGCGACGAGTTCGTCCTCGCGGATCGCCTTCAGCGTCCGGCCGAACGGCGACCGCCCGAGCCGTTCGAGCAGCACGTAGAAGGCGACGACGAACACCGCCAACACGAGGATATACCCCCAGCCGATGAGGATGTTGTTCGAGATGCCGAGGCCGCCCTCTCCGAGGGTGCCGAAGACGGCCGCCCCGAGGGCGGTCGGATCGCCCGCCCGCCCGTCGACGAGGAACAGTCCCCGGACCGGGTTCTGGGGCATCCCCATCCCCCGGCCGCCGCCGGTGCCGACGCCCAGCGTCTCGCGGAGCGCGGTATCGAACGTGCTCGACTGGAGGGTCAGCCGGATGATCTCGGAGAGGCCGAGGGTGACGATGGCGAAGTAGTCCGCCCGGAGCCGGAGCGCCGGCAGCGCTGCGATCAGCCCGAACAGCGACGCCATCGCCATGCCGGCAACGATGCCGACCGGCAGCGGGAGGCCGAATCCCGGCGGGCCGAAGGCCGGATCCGGCGATCGGACGACGATCCCCATGGTGTAGACGCCGATTGCCATGAACCCCGCGACGCCGATATTAAAGAGGCCGGTGTACCCCCAGTGGAGGTTGAGCGCGAGCGTCGACAGCGCGTACACCAATCCGAGGAACGTCAGCGTCCGTAGCAGCCCGACGACGCTGTTGAGGCCGTCGGTGAACGTCAGCAGCGTCGCCCCGAGGTAGATCAGGCCGAGCGTGAGGACGACCAGCCCGAGATCGCTCCGCTTGGCGGCCGCGAGGACCGCCGCCAGCGCACTGTCGGGCTCCCGGTCGACCATCGTATCGTCCGGCGCGGTGGCGTCGCTCATGCGGTCGACACCCCGCCGAACAGCCCCTCAGGGCGAAGCAAGAGAACGAGAATCATCACTGCGAAGGCCGCCGCGGCGTTGAAATCCGAGGAGATCCAGACCGTCGACGTCGTAAAGACCAGTCCGATGACGAGCCCGCCGGCGATCGCGCCGTAGATCGAGCCGATGCCGCCGAGGATGACCGCCGCGAAGATGAGCAACAGGAGGCTCCAGCCGAAGTCGAACTGGATCGTCCCCCGCAACAGGACATAGAGGTAGCCCGACGCTCCCGCGAGGCCGCCGCCGAGGATCCACGTCGCCGCGACGACGCGCTCGGCGGGGATACCAGTGATCAGCGCCAGATCCTTGTTGTCGGCCATCGCCCGCATCGCCGTCCCGAGTTTGGTCCGCTGGAGGGTGTAGTGCATCGCCACCATGAGCCCGATGGCGGCGACCGCGATCGTCAACTGGTGGGCGGTCACCGAGACCCCCAGCGGGGTCGCGAGAGTGTCGCCGTCGACGCTGGCGGTGATCCCCCGGCGGTCGGCCCCATAGGCGAACTGGATGAGGTACCGCACGACCAGCGCAACCCCGACCGAGGTGATCAACAGCGCGATACCGCCCCGGTCGCGCATCGGCTTGTAGAACGCGCGGTCGATCGCCAGCGAAACCACCGCCGTGATGGCGAACGCCGCGAGCAGCCCGACGACGATCGCACCGGGCGTCGACAGCACGTGAGCCCCGATCGCGCCGGGGGTAACGTCGCCCGCATCCCGGACGGTCACCAGCGCGCCGAGCGGCTGGCTGCCGGCAGCCGCGACCACGAAAGCCACGCCCCACCCCGTGAACGCGCCGGTCGAAACGAGATCGCCGTGGGAGAAGTTGGCGAAGTTCAGAATGCTGTAGGTCATCGAGAGGCCGATTCCCGCCAACCCGATCACCAGCCCGATCACCAGCCCGTTCCAGAGGTTCGATCCCAGCCGCGCCACCGACAGACTTCCGCCGAGGGGGCCGACTTGGAGCCCGGCGAGTTTTGCAAGCAGGTCGACACACAACAACAGCCCGATCGCCGCGACGACCGCGAGTCCGGGGTGCTCCCGGAGGGCCGCCGGCGACAGTAACTCGATTGATTCCATATACACGACTCGTTGACAGTGTGGATGTCGTGCAGTAGATAAAGGTTTGTGCTCCGGTGACACGGTTCGTGCCACCGCCGAAGGCGCGAGGTCACCGCCGTCTGCGGGGACCGTGACGGTCGGCGTGCCGGATTAGGAGTCCACGGCGATCGGCTGGCCGACCTCGACCGTATCGCCCACCGACAGCGACCGCCCCCACGCCGACGGTGGCACCGTCGTGTTGACCATCAGCCGGAATTCGTGGTCGAACCAGTCGCCGCCGCTCCAGACCGGCATCGTCTTGCGTCGCCGTTCGATAAACGTCGACCGGAACCCGTCGTGCTCCGCGCCGGTCTCCGGATCACGCGACGGCACGACACACCGCTGACAGGGGTTGACGCCGCGGAACGGGACGCCGCCGATCGTGAACGCGACGTGGTGGGTCCGGTCGGCAAACAGGTGGTCCTCCCAGAACGGCGGCACCCCACCGAGTTCGATGTTGGCCCGGAGCCGTCGCCGCATTCCCGCGGTATCGATCCCGTCGAACCAGCCCGCCACGGTCTCGATGGTGGCGGTACTTATGATCGTCGGGCCGGCCGCGTGGGTGTCGTCGGGGAACCCGCCTGCCGGATCGCGAGCCAGCGAGACCGGGTAGCCGACCTGCTCGCCGAGCCAGTCGACGGCCGCGCCGTCGACCAACTCGTCGGCCGCAAAGCGCCGCGAATCGGTGTCGGCGGTCGACAACTCCACCGCGTCGATCCGCGCGCCGTCGCCCTCGTAGTCGGCCTGCAGCCGGTGGACGCGCCGCTCGCGTTTGCCGTTGACGTACTCGCCGTCGGCGTCGAACAGCGCGAACTCCCGGTCGCCGGCGAGGCCGCCGTTCTCGACGATCTCGACCGCGTCGACCGATCGGCCGTCGAGTGATTTGATCGGATAGATCCGCAGGCGGTCGACCGTGGCCGTCCGGCTCGGCGACCGGAACTGACCGTCCGTTGGCTCGTCGCTCGACGTATCTGGCATACGTCCTCATACGCCGGCAGTTTGAAAAACGTCCCGCAGGAACCGTGGCTACTCCTCGTCGTCTTCGTCAGAGAGGTCGATCTCTGCCTCGGCGAAGACGTCCTCGATCTCGTCGACCGACAGCGTCCGGTACCCTTCCTCGGGGGTCACCGTCGAGAGGCTCACCTCGCTGGGACTGAGTTCGTCGTTGGCGACCCGGAGTGCGCGGGCGGCCAGTCCGAGGCCGGTGTCGAGGTCGGCGGCGTCGGTCCACTCCTCTTCGAGGAACTCCTGGATGTCACGTCCGGAGCCACCGATGACTGTCGCCTTCCACTCGTTGGGCGTCCCCGAGGGATCGGCGGCGAACAGCCGCGGCTCGCCGTTTTCGATGCCGCCGACCAACAGCGCTGCGCCGTACGGCCGGGTGCCGCCGCGCTGGGTGTTCTCCTGAATGTGGTCGGTCAGCCCCTTGGTCAGCGCTTCGACGTCGATCGGCTCGCCGAACCGGAGCCGGTTGACCTGCGCCTGTCGGCGGGCGAAGTCGACCAACTGCCGGGCGTCGGCGACGTGGCCCGCGCTGGCTGCGCCGGCGTGGTCGTCGAGTTTGTGGATCTTCTCGATGCTCTCGGATTCCATCAGCGGCGAGCCCGCCCGGCTCTGGGCGGCCAGCACGACGCCCTCTGTCGTCCGCAGGCCGACGCTCGGCGCGCCGCGGGAGACCGCCTCGCGGGCGTACTCGACCTGATAGATCCGGCCGTCCGGCGAGAACAGCGACGTACCGCGGTCGTAGGCCTGCTGGTCGTTGCCTCTCATCGCACCCTCCGTCCGAACCGACATCCGTACTCGTTCATCTGTTCGAGGCTAACGGTCCGGACAGGAAAAACCCTTGCTACCCGGTCCGTTCCCGGTGGCGGCTCGGTGGTGTCGGCCTCCCCCGATAGCATCGTCGACCACGCCTCGGCGGCGGTCGCCTCTCGGACGGCCGGTCGACGCCGAACCGGACACGCCCCGACCGTGGGTTCGAGCCGGCCGCGACGCACGGTCGGGCCGTGGTCGTCGCCGGCTACCCGAGAAAGAGGTCCGCCAGATCGTGTTTCGAATTGCCCTTGTAGAGTTCGCAGTAGCCGCAGTTCGCACAGGAGACGACGGTGAACCGCCGGTTCTGTACGTCGAACAGCTTCGTCAGGCCGGTCCCGCTGGTGGCGATATCGTCGACCTCGGTCTCCCTGTGGCCACATTTCGGACAGCCGGTGTCGTCCAGTTCCGGGGATTCCATACCGTCGACACGAAATTTGCAATCAAAGACGTTGTGGAGGCTTCAATGTCGCTCGTACTCGACGAAGGAAAAGCCGTCGTGGTCCTCGCGGCGTCGCTCGGTCCATGCCTCGGAGTCCCACTCGGGAAACCGTGTGTCGCCGTCGTAGGCCTCGTCGATCTCGGTGAGCACTAGTCGGTCGGCCCGCGGCAGGAACTGCTCGTAGATCGTCGCGCCGCCGATCACATACACCGTTCCGGTGTCGTCGGCTGCTTTTCGGGCGGCGTCGACAGCCCGCTCGATGGCGTCGACGACGACCACCTCGTCGGGGAGGTCGGGCGACCCGCGGCTCAACACGATGTTCGTCCGGCCCGGCAGCGGGCCGCCGATGTCGGCGGCGATCGAGTCGTACGTTCGTCGACCCATAACCACGGGATGACCCATCGTCGTCGCCTTGAAATGCCGAAGATCGGCCGGGAGGTGCCACGGCATCTCGCCGTCGCGGCCGATCACCCGGTTGTCGGCCACCGCCGCGATGAGCGCGATTTCGGGAGCGTCGTCGCTCATGGTCACTCCGCGACCGCGAACCGGATCCCGTCGGCGGGATCGTAGTCGGTCAGGTGGATGTCCTCGAACTCGAGGTCGTCCAGCGGTTTGTCGGCGATCTCGATACGCGGCCGTGACCGCGGCTCCCGCGAGAGTTGGGTGAGGAGGCCGGGAACGTGATCGTATCGCTCGTTGTCCTCGCGTTCGGCGGGGGCGGTCTCGGTCAGCCACTCGCGAACATCGCGATACCCATTGCGGCTGTCGACCTCGCCGAGCCGCTGTTGGAGTTCCTCGAGGTTTTCGGCGTACCACGCGCCGCGCTCGTCGGTCCCACAGTAGACATGGGCGTCGACAACGGTGTGGCCGAACTCCCCGACCTCGAAGCCGGTCTCCTGGGCGACTGCATGTGTGAGCAGCGAGTAGGCGGCGATATTGAACGGAACGCCCAGCGCGATGTCGCCCGACCGCTGGGTGAGATGGCAGTTGAGTGTGTCTCCTTGGACGTTGAACACGAATGTGTAATGGCACGGCGGCAGCGTGCTCACGGCGGCGTTGGCGGGGTGCCACGCCGAGACGACGAGCCGTCGACTGTTGGGCGACTGCTTTAGGGTGTCGACCACGTACTGGATCTGGTCGAAGGTGCCGTCGTCGTTCCGCCAGCGGTGGTCCTCGTCGGGCCACGCCTCGCCGTCGAGCCCCTCGCTAGGCACTGGATACCGCCGCCAGAAGCGACCGTAGGCGGTGTCTAACCTCCCCTCCTCGTCGGCCCACGCGTCCCAGATCCTGGTCTCCTCGCGGAGGTTGCGGATGTGTTCCTCGCCGGAGAGATACCACTTGAACTCGTGGATCAGGGAGTTCCAGCGGAATCCCGAGAGGTCCTTCGTGGTGAGGAGTGGGAACCCCTCCTGGAGGTCGACCGTATAGGAGCGGCTGAACGATGCGATCGTGTCCACGCCGGTCCGGTTCGGCTTGTAGCTGCCGCCCGAAAGCGTGCTGTCGACGAGATCGAGATACTGCTGCATGGTAGAGCTGCCGCGAACGCGGCTGTTGGTGAATGGAGCGCAACGACGGTATTAATTGGTTCGTTATTTCCTGTTTATCAGCCGACTGTGAACGAACGCGACGTATTTCGTGTGCGACAGGAGTGCACAACAGCGGCAGTTTTGTGTGACAGTTACGACTAGTCGGCGTATGCAATTCAGTCGGCGGCGGGCCGTGGAACTCGTTGGAGGTCTCGGCGCGATTAGTCTCTCCGGCTGTCTCGGCGGATCCGAAGCCGACGAAGCCACATCCACGTCGGGGAATATCAACGAGATCGAGTCGGATGGGAGCCAGTGGTTCGATGCGACACTCGAAGACGTTCGTGGTGGCGAGTCGTTTCGGATCGCCGACTTCGAGGAGCCGGTTCTCGTCCAGACGTTCGCCGTCTGGTGTTCGACCTGTGACGAGCAGGAGCGACAGGTCGACACACTGCGGAGCGAGGGCGACACCGCGTTCGCGATGGTGAGTATCAACGTCGACCCCAACGAAGACGCCGAGGCGGTCCGGGAGCACGCCACATCCAACAGCTACGAGTGGCAGTGGGTCACTCCCCCCCTCGGCGGTCACCGAGAGTCTGGTCGATCAGTTCGGCACCTCGGTCACCCATCCGCCGAACGCGCCGATGATTTTGCTCTGTCCCGATGGACGCTTCAAACGGCTCGAAAACGGCATCAAATCGCCGGCGACGCTCCGCTCCGAGCTCGAAACCTGTTGATGTCGTTGCTCGTCGACCTCGCGGAAGTCTTCGCCATCGGTATCGGGACGCCACTGAGTGCGGCGTGTGTCATCCCACTCTACCCGGCCTTCGTCGCCTATCTCGCCAACAACGAGTCGACCGAGGGGGCTGTGCGCTCGCGGCCGATCGTCCTCGGCGGGTTCGTCGTCGCGGGCGTCGTCACGTTCATGGGAGGGATCGGCTTCGTGTTTACGCGACTCCTGCAGACGTCGCTGACCCGTGTGATCGAGACCGTTTCCCCGCTTGCGTTCGCTCTCTTGATCGGCATCGGGGTCGTCTTGCTCGCGGATCTGGACCTGTTCGCGCGTGTGCCGACCGTCGACCCGCCGCAGTTCAACTACCCCTCGACGACGGCGTTCAGCTACGGGTTCTTTTTCGGGGCGATCATTATCCCGTGTAATCCGGGGCTTGTCGCGCTGTTCTTCGCCCGTGCGCCGGTGTTGTTCGAGACCCAACTCCAGAGTATGCTCGGTTTTCTCGCCTTCGGGTTGGGAATCGGTGCGCCGCTGTTGGCGATTGCGGCGGTCTCCGAATCCTCGGGCCAGCGTCTCACGCGACACCTCGCTCGATACAAAAAGCCAATTAACCGGGTGACCGGTCTCGTGCTCGTCAGCGTCGGGCTCTACTACCTCGTGTTCGTTTTCGAGGTGTTCGGATGACTCTACGCCGTCCGAAGTGCGACATCGAGTAGTGATTCGTAGACCGGTTCGTACCGGTCCGCGACGGTCGATGGATCCGCGCGCCCGTCGCTCGTCAGTGGAGTGAGATCGTGTGTCGACACCGGCTCGATCATCTCGATCACCCGGTCGACGCGCTCCTCCAACTGTCCCTCGCGGGCGCTGCCGCTTGCGATCTCGCAGGCCTTCGTGTAGCGCTGGCCGTCGTAGATCCGCGCCCGCGTCGGGCCCACAACCGCGACCGCGTCGAAAGCGATTCCCTCGACCGGCAGCGCGATATCGCTGTAGGACTCGACCACGGCGGGATCGGTGTCGGCGATCCGCTCGGTGATCCGCTCGAAGGCCGGGAGATACTGCTCGGCCATCAGTTCGTTGAAGCCGTCGACGGTCCGGACACGGGGGGCCTCGGCCAGTGGTAGGGACTGCCTAACGACGTCCGGAAGTAGCCCGGCGGCTTCGGCCGCGCCGTTGACGACGAACTGCGGGCCCTCGGGCGTGGTAACGCGGTCGACCAGAAACGTCCGCCCGCTCTCGCCGAGCAGCCCCGTCCGGTCGGGCGTCGGCCGCCAGAATCGATGGACCGGATTGAGCCGTTCTTCCCGCAGGTCGCCGCCCTCGCTGGCCGCGGCGGCGAGTGTCGCCACGTCCTTGCCGTAGAGCCGTCCCTCGTCCAGTGCGGCCGCCACGTCGTCGTGGTCGAACCAGTAGTCGTTGCCCGCTCGTGGTTTGAACCCCACCGCATCGGACAGCGAGGCCAGCAGTCCGGCGGCGAACGTCGTCTTTCCGGCGTCGACGCGGGCGTCACCTGCTACTAACAGTTTCATGAGTGAGGCGTCGACTACTCCTCGGTCGACTCGGATTTCAGGCCGTAGTAGCCCGGTTCGTCGTCGCTCGGCGGCTCGGCGATAACGAGTTCCTCGGCGTTCCGCATGATCCACGGGATCGCCCAGTCCAGAAGGATGTCCTCGACGCCCTCGTCGATCTCGGCGTCGGCCTCCAATCCTTGCAGCAGGCGGGCGATCTCGTAGACGGTGTACAGTAGCTCCTCGTCGAGCAGTTCCTCGGGCGTGTAGAAATCACAGGGATACAGCTCCTCGAAGTCGTCTTTCGGTCGTGGCATGAGCGGTTGTAGGACTGCTGGCCGGGAAAACAGTGGGGGTTCGGAATCACCGGCGCGGGTGCTGTCGCTGGCGGCGTGGCGTCGCAAAAAATGGTGTGAACTGCCCGGTTACTCGAATGCCTCGACGGCTGCTGCGTAGCGCTCGCTCGGTTCCTCCCAGTCGACGACCTCGAAGAAGGCGTCGATGAAGCCTCCGCGGTCGGGACCGAACTGGTAGTAGTAGGAGTGTTCCCAGACGTCGAGTGCGAGAATCGGGTGACCGCCCCAGATCGCGCCCTGGTCGTGTTTGTCGACCACGACGTTCCGAAGCTGGTTCGAGAACGAATCGTAGACGAGCAGCGCCCAGCCACTGGCGTTGCCGGCCGCGGCTTCGAACTCGCCCTTCCAGGCCTCGTAGGAGCCGAAGTCCTCCTCGATGCGGTCGGCGAGGTCACCGGACGGCTCGTCGCCACCCTCCGGGGACATGTTCTGCCAGAACAGGTCGTGGAGAATGTGACCCGAGGAGTTGTGGGTCACGTTGCGGATAGCGCCCGCGCTGGAGCTGAAGTCGCCGCTCTCGCGGTTCTCCGCCAGCGTCTCTTCGGCCGAGTTCCAGCCGTTGACGTACCCCTGATGGTGGGTGTCGTGATGCCATTTCAGGATCTGCTCGTCGATATGCGGTTCAAGGGCGTCGTAGTCATACGGCAGTGGATCTAGTTCGTAGCTCATATGTAATTCCTCCAGTTCAACATTGTCTCGATTGCTGTTAAAGCTTGAGGAGTAGTTTGATAACATATAGCACGTATACGGCCACTATTCAACGTATTCCGGTAACAACCCTTCGAGTTCGTAAATAGAATGATTGCCGCAGTCGTGTCGGTTCGCTAACTCGACTGGCTCAGATCGAGCGGCCCTGACACTGGTCGAACCGCCGGGCGACGTCGTCCCAGTCGACGACCTGCATGAAGTTGTCGACGTACTCGCCGCGGTTGTTCTCGTACTGGAGGTAGTAGGCGTGTTCCCAGACGTCGCAGACGAGGATCGGCGTCGTCGCCTGTGGGGTCTGGTTCTGGTGGTTTTCCGCCGCAGCGACGATCAGTTCGTCGCTGGCGGCATCGTGGCAGAGCAGTGCCCAGCCCGAGCCTTCGACGCCACCGGCGGTAGCCGCGAACTCGGACGTGAACGCCTCGTAGGAGCCGAAATCCCGTTCGATGTGGTCGGCGAGCTCGCCGCCGGGCTCGCCGCCACCGTCCGGCGACATGTTCTCCCAGAAGATGGTGTGGTTGACGTGGCCCGACAGATGGAACGCCAGCGCCCGCTTGACGCTCTTGACGTCGCCGAACTCCTCGCTGTCCCGCATCCCTTCGAGGGCCTCACGGGCGGCGTTCGCGCCGTTGACGTAGCCCTGATGATGCTTGTCGTGGTGGAGTTCCATGATTCGGGAATCGATGTGCGGTTCGAGTGCGTCGTAGTCGTATGGGAGGGCTGGTAGTTCGTACGTCATGCCTCTACACCGACGGTCGAATCCGTCCTAAAGTTTCGGTGTGTTAACACTTTTAACGACAGTGTGGGGCCTTGAGAGAACGGCCACCTCACTCCCCGCGGGCGGCCTCGAACATCGCCAACGCCGCCTCACGGCGCTCGCTGTGGTCGACGATCGGATCGGGGTAGTCGGGGGCCGCATTGCGCCGCTGGGTCAGCGACGCCTCGTGCCAGTTGTGGATGATCTCGGGGTCGGTGTCCTGCAGTTCCTCCACGTACTGTTTTATATACTCGGCGTCGGGATCGTAGCGCTCGCCTTGGGTCATCGGGTTGAAGATCCGGAAGTAGGGTTGGGCGTCGGTCCCCGTCGAGGCGGCCCACTGCCAACCGCCATTGTCGTTGGCCGTATCGTGGTCGACCAGCTTCCGGCGGAACCAGTCGTACCCCTCGCGCCAGTCGATTAACAGGTCCTTTGTCAGGAAGGAGGCGACGATCATTCGGACGCGGTTGTGCATAAAGCCCTCCTGTCGGAGCTGGCGCATCCCGGCGTCGACGATAGGATACCCCGTCTCGCCGTCCTGCCACGCCTGCAGGCGGTCGGCGTCGTTTTCCCACTCGATTTCGTTCTCGTATGTCTTGTAGTTCTGCGAGACGACCTCGGGGTTGAACCACAGCACGTGCGTGTAGAAGGCCCGCCACGCGAGCTGGGACTGGAACTCGTCGATCGACTCCAGTTCGGCCTCTGTCGCGTCCTCGCGGGCGTCCTCGGTGGCCCAGTAGACCTCCCGAATCCCGATGGTGCCGTATTTGAGGTCCGCCGAGAGCCGCGAGGTCGACTCCCGGGTCGGATAGTCCCGATCCTCGTCGTAACGGTAGACCCCGTCCTCACAGAACGCGGCGAGTCGCTGGCGGGCGGCCTCGGTTCCGGCATCCAAGAGATCGGCCTCCGGCTCCGCGAAGCCGAGGTCGGCCAGCGTCGACAGCGATCCGGCGTCGACACCCGCGGTGTCTGCGTCGACTAACTTTTCGTTGGGAGCCAGATAGGGGTCGTCCTTCTCGCGGTCGGCCCACTTGCGGCCGAAGTAGGTGAAGACGGAGTAGGGATCGCCCGCGTTGGTCGTGATCGAGCCGGGTTCGTGGCAGATGGCGTCGTGGAACGACTCGCGAGGGATTTCGGCCTCGTTGAGTGCTTGCCGAACTGCGGCGTCGCGTTCGCGGGCCAACCCGGAGTAGTCACGGTTCCAGACCACGCGGTCGGCGTCGACCGCCTCGGCCACCGCGGGAACGGCCTCCACCGGGTCGCCGTGGCGGACAAGCAGTTCGCCGCCGCGGTCGCGGTACCACGCTCGGAGTTCGGCCAGCGAATCGAGCAGGTACGACACCCGCGGCGAACCGGCGTGGTCGAGCACCCGGTCGTCGAAGACGAACAGCGCGAGGACGCCGCCGTCGGCCTCGCGTGCCGCCTCGGCGGCGGCCGCCAACGCCCGGTTGTCCGATCCGCGGAGATCCCGCCGGTGCCAGTGGAGTTGCATACCGACACCACGGCCGGACGGCTAAGGAACCTTGTGGAGCCGACACGACCCCCGACTACGGTTCAATGCCGATTGAACGCATCGTCGACTTTTCCCCGCCATCCACGGAGGCGAACGTATGGTACTTCACAACCCGGCCGTCCGCTGGGGAATCGGTCTGTCCGGCGGGCTCGCCGTTGCCGCCGTCGCGTTCTTCTTTTTGAGTGGTACCGTTCAGTTGGTTGCCTACGGGATCGCGCTGCTCGACATCTTCGTCACGCCACAGATCCTGAAGAAGGCGGCCGAACAGCAGTAACCCTACAGCCGTTCCCCGGTTGCGAACGTCGACGGGTCGTCGGCCAGCGACCCACGCCGCCCGTCGAGTACGGCGAGCCGCTCACCACGCCGCCGTTCGAGCCAGTAGAGCAACTGCTCGGCCCACCGAAGCTTCCGGGCCTTCAGCGGGTCGACCGACGGGTCGTCGAACGCCCAGCCGAGGAACCGAAGCTCCGCGGCTCCGAACGCGTCGGCGATAAAGGCGGCCCGGTCGCCGTCGGTGAACCCGCCGTAGTTTGCGACCGGCCCTCGCGGTTCGGCCTGCGTCGTCACCAGCGTCGACGCGAGGTCGAACCGTGGCAGCCACTCCCGCAGCGTCGGGATGTTGTCGCCGTGGGTGTGGGCTGCCACCGGCGTCCCCTCGCGGGTCAACTCGCTGGCGGTGTCGACGTTCTTGTCGAGGTCGGTCACCATCAGGTCGACCCTGATGCCGTGGTCGGCGAGCACGTCGACGGCCGTCGAGGCGGCGACGATAGCGTCGACGCTCTCGGGATCGAACGCCGCGAGGTCGGCCGAAAGCGTCGGGGCCGCCCCGACGACGGCGACAGTCGCGCCATCGAGGTGGGTGAGCCGGTCGTCGTCGAACGGCCGAGCGAGTTCGGCGGCGACGTCCCGGGCGCGCTCGTCGGCCGCCCGATCGAAGCCGAGATCCGCGAGGATCGCCTCGTAGATCGGCTCCCACTCTGGAAAGCTGGGGCTACTGCTCATCGATCCCTGATACAATCCGCCGATCGAGCCAGTGGCTCGTCGGTTGTGATATTGTATGGGCCGGATTGGCATCAAGTACCCCTACCCGAATGCCCCTCCGGCGTCCATTGCCTCGTTTCACATGATCCGGCATAAGTTTTCTCTTAACAGCACGCGTTTCTGATACGTTCGACGACGGCCGAAATTCCGTCGGAACCGCCAGCCAGCGCCTCGGTAAGCCGATCGTACTCCGATTTGGTGCCAACCAATACCACGGGACTGTCAGACGCACGGCTGACACAGTCGACGCCCGCGGCCTCGCTTGCGGCCGCCAGCCGGTCGTGGGTGTCTGCGTCCATCCCCGAGAGTTCGAACACCCGTGTCACGCTCCGGTCGACGATCGCCTCGACGTTCTCGGTCACACCGAGTCGGTCGAGATGGCGGCGGGCCTCCCCTCTCCTCGTCACGTCGAGTTCCTCGACGGCGATCCCGTCGACGGTCTCCCGGAGCCGCGGGCGGCCGAACTCGTGGCCGATCAGCGCGGCGTCCCGCGTTTCGGCCACGTCGTGGGTCCGGATCACGTGGGCCCCGCGCTCGACGGCCATCGAGGTGGCGGCCAGCGAGACCGGCAGTGCCCCCTCGGTGTCCCGGCCGGCGACCGACCGGAGGAAGTTCTTCCGGTTGATCGAGACGAGAATGGGCTGGCCGTAGCCGCGGAACTCCCGCAGGCGGTGGAAGGTCTCCCGATCGTCCTCGATCGTCTTGTCCTCGCTCCAGCCGCCGAAGGCGGGGTCGACGATCGTCTTGTCGGTCAGTCCGTTGAGTTCGAGGGCCTCGTAGATGTCGTCGACGTCTTCGACCGCCCCCGGCCGTTCGAGGTCCGGCGGCGAGGCCATCTTGGCGACGGCGACGTCGTACTCCTCACAGATCTCGGGCATCTTCGGGTCGGCGAAGCCACAGATGTCGTTGACCATGTCGAAGCCCCCCCGGAGGGCGGCCTCGGCGACCTCGTGGTAGCGCGTCTCGATCGAGAAGACTGCATCCCCGGAAACGCTTTCGATGGTTTCGAGGGCGGTATCGAGGCGATCGAGTTCCTCCTCGGCGCTGAGGACTTCGAACTTTTTATTCGCTGATTCGAGGCCGACGTCGACGATGTCCGCGCCCTCGTCGATCAGTTCCTCGTCGACGTACGCGGCGGCCTCGCTCGGACTGTTGAACACGCTCGGCTTGTAGGGGGATTCCGAGCTGACGTTCAGTACGCCCATGATTCGCGGGGGCTGGTCGTCACCGATCTTCAGGCCGGCAGCGTCGACAGTTCGCATACCGTTACTGGGAACGCCGCCGACATAGGCGGTCCGGTCTACGGGGAGCGATCCCACACATCAGTCGCTTTTTGTCGGCCGAGTCGTTAGCTTCGCTATGGGCAAAGTCAGTATCGGGCTTCGTGGCTGGCGGTTCGAGGAAGAGGAGATCTTCACCGACGACGAGGAGTTCAAACCCCTCGAAGAGATCCCCGAGGACCCACGGCAGCGACTGCTACGGCTCTCACGACTGGTCGAACAGCCGTGCGACGCCTGCTATCTGATCCACGGCGAGGCCGACAAACAGCGGTGTAATCCGGCCGCCTACGTCTACGGCGAGCCGATGGACGAGATCGTCCTCTGTGCGGACCACGAGCCGGATTTCGTCTACTGGTACCAGAACGCCGGCGGCAGCGACCTCCGGGGCGACCCCGAGTTCGCCGCCGCCTTCCACCAGTGGTTCGCCGACGATAACCGGGCTCCGGAGGGGTTCGGCGGCGTCGACCACGTCGAGACCGATCCCGAAGCCCTGCCGGATCTGCCGACGCCCGAGGAGATCCACGACCGGCTCGAAGAAGACTACGAGCCCCGCGAGATCGACCTCCGGGAGTATATCGACGAGCCCGACGAACCACCCGCCGAGGACCGGGTCGACGACGAGGAGTTCGACGACCTCGATCTCGATACGGAGTATCCGACCGGCGAATGAGCCCGCGGCAGCAGCCCCCGGTCGTCGTGGTCGTCGAACCCGAGACGCCGGGCAACGTCGGTACCATCGCCCGCGCAATGAAGAACTTCGGACTGAGCGATCTCAAACTGGTCGACCCGCCGGAACTCGACCCCGACGGTGAAGCCTACGGCTTCGCGGGCCACGCCCGCGAGGACGTGCTCCCGAACGCCGAGGAAGTCACCCTCGACGAGATCATCGACACCTACCACACCGTGGGCTGTACCGCGATCACGGGCGAGGACAGCCGCCGACACGTCCGGTTCCCGTTCAAAACACCGGTCGAACTCCGCGAGTCGCTGTCGACCGTCGACACCCGAACGGCGCTCGTCTTCGGCCGGGAGGGTCGGGGGCTCCACAACCGCGAGATCGAGCGGCTCGACGAGGTGTGTTCGATCCCTGCCAGCGGCGAGTATCCGGTGCTTAACCTCGGACAGGCGGCGACGATCCTGTTTTACGAACTGCGCGAACTGACCGTCGCGGAGACACAGCTCCCGGATGTCGACCACTATCGGGCCGAGGAACGCGACATCGAGCGGCTATACGACTACTTCGCGGACTTCCTCGACGCCCAAGCCTACAACGAGCGGAAAACGGCCAAGACACGACGGCTGTTCCGGCGGCTGGTCGGCCGGGCCCACCCCACCGACCGGGAGGTCCACACGCTGTTGGGCGTCTTCCGGGGAGCGACCGATCGGCTCGACCGTTCGGTCGCACGTGCGAAGGGTGACGACGTACCGACGGACACACCCGAAGATCGGGAGTAGGCACTGCCTACTCGGCTGTTGCCGTTCGTCCGACGATGGTAGACAGTGACTACTCGACGCTGACTTCGAACCGCGCGCCGCCGCTGTCGCTTTCGTCGACCGCGATCGACCAGTCGTGGGCCTCGACGATCTCCTCGACGATGTGGAGTCCCAGCCCGCTGCCGGCTTCGGTGGTGGTGTACCCCGACTCGAAGATCGCCTCCCGCTGGTCGTCGGGGATTCCGGGGCCGTCGTCACAGACGGCAAAGCCGGTCGATGTCGGCTTGATCGTTACCGTCACCGAGTCGGTGTCGTCCTCGAACACCGCGTGTGGATCGGTCGGCCCCGCGTCGGCCCCGAGACCCACCGACTCCGCGGAGCCGTGTTCGATCGCGTTGCGGATCAGGTTCTCGAACAACTGCTGGAGCCGGATCGGGTTGGCCTCGACGCTCCCCAGCGTGGGTTCGACCCGAAGTCGGGCGGTCGAGGGGTCGACGATCCGCCAGGCCCGGATGGCGACCGTCTGGACCGAGACGGGTTCGGTGGCGTCGTCGTCGTGGGCCTCGATCGTCTGCAGGTGGTCGGTGACCAGCGAGTCGACCCGCTTGGCGGCGTTCCGGGCCGCACGGAGGTGTAACTCGGCGTTGGACGGCTCGTCCAACGCGAGCTCGATCCGACCGTAGATCACTGACAGCGGCGAGTTGAGGTCGTGTGAGACGGTTCGGGCGAACTGGGTGAGCTCCCGGTTCCGTTCGGCGACCTGCTGGAACCGGTCTTCGAGCCGCCTGTAGGCCAACACCGCTTCGAGTCGTTCACCGGCGACCGTCGACAGCCGGTCGAGACGCGTCCGCACCGCCGGCGGACAGGCCTCGGCACGGAGAGCGACCGCTCCGGCCTCTCCCAGCGGGGCGGCCGCGTCCGGTGCGGAGTCGTCGGCTGCCGGATAGCGCGGCGCTCCGGCCTCGAAGGCGGCAGTGGTCACCGTCGACGGTGACGCCGGGCCATCGTCGGCTGCGGGTTCCAGCCGCTCGTCGTCGGGTTCGTACCGCCAACACCACGCCTCTTCGACCGGCTCTAGCGCCGTCAACGCCGTCTCGGTAACCGCAAAGATCTCACGCGGTTTGTCGGCCGCGACGACCCGCTCGATCGGCGTCGACCGGGCGTCGGCCATGCGGTCAGTCGTGCCGTCGGCTGTACCGTCGGCCGGGGCGGGAGCCATCTATACCGCCCGCGTGGCCGCCCGGTCGACGCCCGGCGTCGCCCGTGTGATTCCCGGTTGATATCGCCGCTCCATACCGTCATCTCTCTGTCGGGTTACTTTTACTTCACTCCCTAAATATCGGATCCGATAACAAACGGTCGACCACAAACAGTTAATCCCCCGAGTCGGCAAAGGGGAGTATGGATCAGTTCATCGAGATCGACGAAACGGCGCTGTCGCCGGTCGTCATTGTCACGACCGCGCTGTTGGTGCTGGCGTTCGTTCTCGGCTTCGCCGCTCGACTCGTCGGCCTCGTCGGGTAGGCCCCCGAGGAGCCAAACTTATATTGAACAGTCTACCTATCGATACGTACGACTATCTGCATGGCCACTCACGATCAGGAGACGCCGACCGTGCTCGTCGTCGACGACGAGCAGGATATCGCCGATATCTACACGCTGCAACTGGAAGACGAGTACGACGTCCGCACCGTCTACGGCGGTCCGGCAGCCGTCGAGGCGGTCGACGAGAGCGTCGACGTGGTGCTGCTCGACCGGCGGATGCCCGAGATGTCGGGCAACGAGGTCCTCGAACGGATCCGGGCCGACGGCTACGACTGCCGGGTGATCATGGTGACGGCGATCGACCCCGAGTTCGACATCATCGAGATGCCGTTCGACGACTACCTCTGTAAGCCGGTCGACAAGGCGACGCTGGAGGCGGCGATCGAACAGCAGCTCACCGCCAAGGAGTACGACGAGACGGTCAGCGACCTGTTCCGGGCGACCTCGAAACTCACCGTGCTGGAACAGGAGATGAGCGAGGAGGAACTGGCGGACTCCGAGGAGTACCAGCGCCTCAAGCGGGCGACCGCCGAGATGCGCAGCGAGGCCGAGGAGTTGATGGTCGAACTCGACGATTTCGAGGCCGCGTTCAAGGCGATCGACCGGTCGTCGACCTGACTACTCGCGGGTCTCGTCGGCGTGGGACCGCACCCACAGCTCGCCGATCCGGGAGAGTTTCGTCCGATAGGATTTGCCGACCTCCTCCTGTTCGATATACCCCTTGCCGCCCGGTCCGAGCCGGTCGACGTTGTAGATCACCTTCGAGCGGAAGCTGTCGGTGTACTCCTCGTTGAGGTCGCGAGCGAGCGTCGACGCGAGCTCGCTGACCGACTCGAACTCGCCGTGTTCGCCCAACGTAAAGAGTACGAGCTCCTCGAACGGTTTGACGCTGGAAAACGACGCCACCGGGAGTTCGACGATGTGGCTGCCGCCGATCTCCTTTGCGCCGATGGTGACGCCGCGCTCGTCGAACTCCGAGAGCAGTTCCGTGATGCTGTCGAGTCTGGTCTCCATGCGGTCGCGGTCGAGTTCGCCCGCCTCAAGCAGGTCCGACAGGAGGTCGTGTTCGGCCCGCAGCTCCTCGGCGAGTTCGGTTTCGAGGTACTTCTCGGGGGCGGTGTAGTAGGTGTGGATCCGGTCGCGGTCCTCCTGTCGTTCGACCATCACCGAGTGGGCGGCGGTCGCAAACGCGAAGCTCACTGGCCGGGGCATCGAACAGACGTTGACCCAGACCTCCGCGCCGCTGTCGAGTTGGTCGTTGATGAGTTCGAAGGCTCCTTCGAAGGCGGCGTCGTAGTCGTAGACGTCTTCGAGGCGGATGCGCTCGGTGTCCGCGCCAAGCAAGTTCTGAAAATCCGTTTCGAGTTTGGTGGCGAGTCGACGGGAGTATTCGACGTTGGCCTCGCTGCCGACCGCGCCCTCCAGCAGAATGACGTGGTCCACATCGAACTGATCGCGGATGAGCGGCGCAATGAGCCGGTCGTAGTCGAAGCCGACCGGGACGATGTGTGTCTCCATAGCTACTACGTAGCGACGTGGTTCTTAAAAACCACCAGCATCGCCGGCCGCCGGTCGACCCCGATCAGTTCCAAACATATAGCACCGTCACGTACAAAAGTACGTCAGTGAATACGACACATCCCGCGGTGGCGCTGGTGGTCGACCGGTGGCCCCGTCCGACCAGCCGGCTGGCCGCGGTCGGTCGGTCGACCGGCGGTGCGGGGGGTGCGGGACGACCCGGCGACTGCGACCGGGCGACATCTTCGGTGATCGGCATTGTGGTATTGGTGGCGATGGTCTTGATCGTCGCTGCCACGGTCGGCTGGGCCGGCCTCGGCTTCTCCGAGCAGCTCCGCGAGCCGGCTCCGAACGTCGCTGAGTCGAATGCCAAATTTGTGGCAGATAGTGGAATTACCGGTCAGATTGTTCGTCTTACGCACGTCGCCGGTGACTCGATAGCAGTTTCCAATATCGAGATTTTGGTCGATGCAGAGTGTGATGATGGCGATGCGCAAGGACGTGTCGTTGCGCTGCCACCCGATGGGAATAGCCTCGATGCAGAAAATATCGAGGGAACTGATTTTTTCGACGAAAGTAGCTTCCGCTCAGACCGAACTGTTCTTCGAAGTGATACGACGAACACGCTCTCCGCTGGCGAATTCATACAGTTTCGAATGATCAGCGGTACCTGCGAAGTCCCCGCGGGAAACAAAGTGACCGTCCGTATTATTCACATGCCTTCCGACTCGGTTGTAATCAAGGAGATGTTAACAGCGTCATAGCGGTCGTCGTTGTACTTTAATTGGCCTGTTCATCCTCGTCGTCTTCCGGTATTACTTCGGTCGACAACACCTTCAACGGGATATTGTGCAGTTGTTGGCCGATCTCCTTACGGGCGATGCGGCTGGCGTGTTGTTCCTGTTCGACGTTGAAGACGATCAGTTCGAGTTCGAGGGCGACCAATGCTTCGTCGGCCGCGATGAAGGCGGGCGGCAACTCCTCTCCGGAGGGCGAGGTTCGCGTCCCCATCTCGATCTCGACGTAGTTGAGATCCGGGTTCAGCATTTCTCCCGTCTTGGAGATGGCGATCCGGACAGCCTCGTCCACGGTCTCGACATCGTACACGGGCACCGCAGCCTCGACGACGACTCGGCAGTCCATGGGGCCAAATAGACTCGCAGCGCGTATGAAACTTCGCCTACATTCTCGAAAAACAGACACTCGTCCCGCTGCCGTCTGTCAGTTTCCGCCGTTCCGCAAATAGTGAAAGACGTAGGTCTGGGCGTAGCCCGCATACTGCCCGCCGAACTGCTCGCGGATGGCTCGTGAGGTCGAGACGTACCCGCCCTGATCGCAGTCGGGATAGTGGTCGGCGATGGCGGTCTGGATCCACGTATCGAGGGGGACGGCCTCGGTAAAGCCCAGCGAGAACAGCAGGACGCAGTCGGCGACCTTGTCGCCGACGCCGACGAACTGGGTGAGGTGGTCACGGGCGTCCTCGTAGTCGAGTCCCATCGCCGCCCGTGGATCGGCCTCACCGTCGGCGATCATTGCGGCGGTCCGCTGGACGTAGGGTGCACGGTAACCGAGGCTCAACTCGCGAAGTTCCTCCTCGGTTCGCTCGGCGAGCTGGCCGGGCGTCGGAAAGGCATGATACGTCTCACCGTCGACCTGGATCTCGTCGCCGTACTCGCGGGCCAGTCGACGCTGCATCCCGTGGATCCGCGAGACGCGCATCTGGGCCGAACAGATAAACGAGATCAGACACGGAAAGACCGGATCGCGCACGAGTCGCATCCCGCGGTACCGCTCGAAGGCACTGTCGAGGAGTGGGTCGGCTGGCGTGTCGGCCTCGATTGCATGCAGGTCATCGTCGAGTCGCAGGAGATGGGTGAGGAGCGGCACCGCATCCGTCGTCGACTCCCACCGGAGTTCGCCGTCGACCTGCCGGACCCGGACGACGGCCGACTCCTCGATCACGTCGGGGATCGGCGTGACGACCGTCTCGTACCACGCATCGCCGCCGTGGGCCGCGGTCGTGGTGTACATCTCGCCGTCGGGGCGGTCCCACAGGTAGCTCTGGCCGCTTTCGCCGGTCGACTGGAGGTCGAACCCCCCCGCTAGCTCCGCGATCGGAATCGCACCCTGTTCCATTACCCGATCCTGACAGGCGGCGCGCTTCGGCCTTTCGGTGTCGTGTGGCCGTCCCGGACGGGCTAGCCGACGTCCCACGTGACGAGGCTCTCGGCGACGTAGTTGAACGTCATGCCGACACAGATGCCGATCCCGTTGGCGACCGTCGGCCAGAGGTCGACGCCGGCGATCGGCAAGGTGGCCTCGATAGGCCTCGTCAGCCCGAACAGCACGGCGAAGCCGACCCCCAAACCGACCGCTCGGACGAGATGTGAGCGCCCCCACCGACCGAGGGCCGGCCTCGCGCCGGCGTTGCCGGCCGCCGCAAAGGTCCAGCGGTCGTTGACCAGAAACATCGTCGAGATCGACAGCTCAGCGCCGACGGCCTTCGCCGCCAGCGGGCCGATCCCGGCGGTGGTAGTCAACAGGGCGACGACCAGCGTCTCGATACTCGCACCGAGCGCGCCGACCGAGAGGAACTTCCCGATCCGGGCGCGGTGGGCCAGCGCCGACAGCGGCGACTCAGTCGCCATCGGTCGTCGGGCTGAGCGTCGACCCGTGGGTCGGTTGGACGTCACGGTAGCGAGGGCTGGTGGCGATGGCCTGCGCGCGCCGCCGGACGTCGAACAGTGCCCGCCCGAGTTCCAGCGAGGTCGAAAGCGGGTCGACGGTCGACTCCGGGTGGTCCTCCCACGTGACGGGGACCTCGGTGATCCGGTAGCCGAGCGCGCCGGTGACCGCGACGAACTCCAGATCCCACGCGAACCCCGACTCGTAGCAGTGGTGGCCGATCTCGGCCCACGCCTCGGCCCGAAGCGCCTTCGCCCCACACTGGTAGTCGTAACAGGCTGTTGGCAGCAGTTTCCGGGCACTGACCGCGAAGGCGTCGCCGAGCAGCCGCCGGCCGACCGTCTGATGGTCGACGATCCGCGCCTCGGGATGCCGACGGGAGCCGATCGCCACCGTGTCGGCCCGCTGGCGGACGTGGTCGACGATGTCGGCCAGCGACGCTGCGGGCACCGAGCCGTCGGCGTCGACGAACGCGAGGACGGCGGTCGAAAGCTCGTCGAAGCCGTCCATGATCGCCCCACCTTTACCGCGCCGACGCCTCGCCACACCCAACTCGTCGGCCAGCGGCTCGACCCGTGCCAGCGTCGACTCGCTGGGGGCGTCGATCTCGATGCGAACCGTCACCGGGTCGAGTGCCGATCGGATCGCGCCGACCGACGCCGCGAGCGCGTCGACGTCCGGCTCGTAGGCGGGAATAACGACGCCAAGAGCGTCGCTCATGGCGTTTCACCGCCTGCTACCGGCTGCGAGAGCTGACCACTCATACAGGCGTCCGACGCCGTACTGGGTGTTAATTCTGCGGACGTACAGAGATGAAAACAAGTCGCCGATCGAGACCGAGCCGGTCATCCCGGCAGGACCGCCCCGGCGAGCCACTCGGCGGGTGGCTCCGCGAAGGGCCACTGGCCGCAGGTCGACTTGTAGAGGCTGCCGCCGGTCTCCTGTTCGAAGTACTGCTGTTTGAGCCCCAACCGGTAGTGACACTGGTCGGGCTGGCGTTTTTCCCAGTAGATCGTCTCCATCGAGGGCCACCCCTCCGGGTCGTCGGGCAGCGAATCGTACTTCGGGACCTCCCACCGGTCGTACTCGGCGTCGATGGCTGCCCGTCCCGGCGGCTCGGGGCTCTCTCCCACGACGCCGTGGAGGTTCCAGTAGCCGCTGGTGACGATTAGCAGGACGACACAGCCGGCGATCACTGCCCGACTGGATGGCCTCGACCACTCGGCGACGAGCAGGCCGACGCCCACCGCGAGAAAGACGAACAGCAGGACGAGTTCAATCGCCCCCTGAAATTCGAGGAAGAGCTGAAAGAGGTAGAGCCCGCCACCGACGGCCACCCACCAGTGGTCGCGGTCGGCGACAGCCAGTCCCCAGCCGGCGACCGCCAGCGGGACGATCGCCACGCCGTAGCCGATCTCGATCACGAAGCGAAGCAGCCGCCCGACGATGGTGTACCCCTCGACACCGTAGAGCGGCGCGAGGACGGTCTCGACGAACAGCGGAACGGCGTTGCCCTGTGCCACGAACGGGACGACAGTCAGTACCGTCACGGTTGCGCCGCCGCCGATCGCCCGCCACAGGCCGTCCCAGCCGCCCCGCTGGGCACTCATCCCGACGACCAGTAGGGCGATCGGCGCGCCGAGCTGCCAGAAGCCGGCGGCCATCGCGCCCACACCTCCAGCAACAAACGGCCGGTCGTCGACCGCCAACACCAGCGCACCGACCCCACAGCAGAAGGCGAGATATTTGGGGCGGATTCCCGCGTACGGAAACCCGTACAGCGACGTCAGTACGAGCATCGAACCCGCCGCGAGGATTGCGGCGACGCCATCGTCGGTCAGGCGGTGGGTGAGTACGCCGACCAGCGTGATCCCGGCGACGACCGCCGCGACGGCGACGATCACGCTGAGGACGTGCAACACGGCCATATCGCCGAACGATACCGCCGCCAGCACCACCGTCACGAAGTAGATCAACGGCGGCTTCAGGTCCCAGATGTCGACGTAGAGCTCCGCCCCGTTGAGAATCGACCACCCCGCGTGCTGGAACAGCGCCGAGTCCTTGTTGATATAGAACGGTGCGGCCCAAAACTGGAGCAGCGTCACCACCCCCACCACTAGCGCCGACCCGCCGAGGAGCAGCCGGAACCAGTGGCGGTCGACGGCGTCGGAAAGCCCCCGCCGGCTCCGTGGCAGCGACGTCGTCGAACGCATTCTTCATCCGGGTTCGGGGGCCGGCGTGTAAACCCTTTTTCAGGAGTCCGGACAGGAGTCCGCCGTCCCGATCGTCCGGCTACCGGAGTTCGATCTGGGTCAGCGTCCCCAGCCGTTTGGCGATCTCCTCGTCGAGGCCTTCACTGGTCACCCGCCACGTCCAGTTGCCCTCGGCGGTGCCGGGCGTGTTGAACCGCGCGTGGCTACCGAGGCCCAGCAGGTCCTGCAGCGTCGTAAACGCCAGCCCCGCCTCCGAGCGCCAGACCGCCTCGATGACCGACCACGCGATCTCCTCGCCGTCGACGCCGAGGTTGTAGTGGAGACACTCCCGTTGGCGGTCCGACATGGCGTCGTAGTAGCCCCGGATGGTGTCGGTGTCGTGTGTGGAGGTGTAGCCGACGGCGTTTTTGGGGTAGTGCATCGGCTGGTGGGCGTTGCCGCCCTGACACCAGTCGGCGTACTGCGGCACCCGCATCCCCGGGAAGCCGAACCGGTCCATCAGCGCCTGCAGTTCGGCGTCGGGGAAGCCGAGATCCTCCGCGATAAACGGCAGGTCGCCGAGGCGCTCGCCGATCGTCTCGAAGAAGTCCGCCCCCGGCCCGTCGCGCCACTCGCCGGCGGCGGGGTCGTCGGCGTCGGCGGGAATCGCCCAGTATTCGAGAAAGCCCTGGAAGTGGTCGAGTCGGGTAACGTCGACCTGCTCGAAGAGCCGGTCGAGCCGGCGGGCCCACCAGTCGTAGTCGTCGTCGGCCAGCCGCTCCCAGTCGTACAGCGGGTTGCCCCACCGCTGGCCCGAGTCGCCGGCGTTCGGCGGGACGCCCGCGACCGCAGTGGGCCGGTTCCCCGCGTCGAGTTGGAACGCCTCGGGGCTCGACCAGACGTCGGCGCTGTCGAGACCGACGTAGATCGGCACGTCGCCGACCAGCTTGATGCCCGCCTCCTCGGCGTCGTCTTTGAACGCCTGCCACTGTTTGTCGAACCAGTACTGGACGAGGGTTCGGTACTCGATCTCCTCGCTCAGTTCTTCGCGCGCGTCGGCCAGCGCCTCGGGGTCTCGGGTCCGGATCGGCTCGGGCCAGTCGACCCACGCCACCTTGTCGTGTTTCCGTTTGAGCGCCCGGAACAGCGCGTAGTCGTCGAGCCACGGTTCGGACTCGCGGAACGCATCAAGGGCGGCGTAGTCGTCTTCGGTGGCGGTCTCGCGGAACCGCTCGTGGGCCGTCCGGAGCGCCTCGCGTTTGTACGCGCCGACCGCCTCGTAGTCGACGTCATGGTCGTCGAACTCCGGGACGGGCTGGAGGTCCTCTGTGGTCAGCCAGCCGTCCGCTACCAGTCGATCGAGGCTGATCAGCAGGGGATTGCCGGCAAAGGCCGAAAACGATTGGTACGGCGAGTTGCCGTGGGCCGAGGAGGTCGGTCCCAGCGGGCAGAACTGCCAGTAGTCCTGTTCGGCCGTCTCCAGAAACGAGAGGAACTCCCGGGCACCCTCCCCGAGGTCGCCGATCCCGTGGGGCCCCGGCAGGGAGGTGAGATGGAGGAACACGCCGCTTGCTCTATCGAATCGCATACGCCCCCTCTCGTGGGCCTCGGTGTCAAACGTTGTGGTATTCGGCGGCCTACGCCTCGTCGCTCATCGCGCCGAAGACCGTATCGGCGTCGGCGGGCACGTCGAAATCGTGGAAGTGCTCGCCCTTCTCCGTCGAGAGGATGTCGAGGGCCGCCGCCGCGCCGTCGCCCGCCGCGATGATCGCTTGCCACTCCTCGGCCCGCACCATCGCACCGGTCGCGTACGCGCCGTCGACGCTGGTCCGCATCGAGAGGTCGGCCTCGACGACGCCGTCGTCGGTCATCGCACACCCCAGCGATTCGGCGAGGCTGCGGTCGGCCCCCGTAGCGAGGACGACGTAGTCGGCGTCGTAGGCGCCGTCGGCGGTCTCGACGACGAACCCGTCGCCGGATTCGTCGACGGACTCGACGGCCTCGCCCTGATGCCGCTCGACGCCGAAGCTCTCGACCTGCCGGCGGGCGGTCTCGATGAACGCCGTGCCGTCGTCGGAGCCCACGCCGAGGTAGTTGAACAGGTGGGCCTTGTGCATCCACGTCTCGTCGGTGTCGAAGACGTGGGTCTCGAGACCGTTCTTCTGGGTGAACAGTGCTGCGCTCAGTCCTGCCGGGCCGCCGCCGACGACACAGACCGTCGGCGCTGTCTCCTCGCTCATAGTCGACTGGCCGTTCGGCACGCGTTGGGATAATAGCTGGCCTCCAGATACGAGTCGTCACTCGGCGTGTGAGAACTGAAAACGTTCGCCCGGCCACAAACGGTAGCCGGCCGAACGCGTGGCCAGACCGACCCGGGCAAAGTCGGCTGGCGGTGCCTGATGGTCCGGGCAAGAGCCATCAAGCGGGGGTGATCGACCGTCCGGGCAAGGCGACCGATCACGTTGCCGGTTTGTCAGAGGCACCCCGGCGTCTATACAAGCGGCCGGTTCCATCTTTACCTCACTGTTTGAGCCCGGCGCGCAGGGGGTGACCAAGACTTATATATGTGGCGGTTGTTTATATACTGTGGCAAACGCACCTGTCACCCGTACTGGAGGTGAGTGAGTCAATGCCCCAAGCCGGCGAGATACTCCGACTGCTCACGCGCCGCGAGCAGTTGTTGCGCGCGGTCGGCAGCGACGCCGCCGACAAGCGCGGACTCGTCGACCGGCTGGCGGTCTCCCGGTCGACCGTCGACCGAGGCATCCGAGAGCTGGAGACTGCCGGATTGTTGGCGCGGTCGGCCGCGGGTTACCGCCGCACCCTGTTCGGCGAGCTCCTGCTGGCGGAGTACGACCAGTTCGCCTCGATGGCCGAGACGCTCTCGGAGGGCCAGCAGCTACTGTCGGATCTCCCTCCGGAGTTCGATCTCGACCCCGTCGTGTTCGAGGAAGCGACGGTCGTCACCGCCAGCCAGTATGCCCCCCACCAGCCCGTCTCGGCGCTCTGTTCGTTGCTGGGGGAGGCCCGCTGGATCCAGACCGTCTTCCCGGCGGTGTTTCCGCAGGTCCTCGACCGGTGGCTCTCGCTGTGCGAGGGCGAGATGATCCGGGCCGATATCGTGTTGACCGAGCCGGTGGTCGAGAAGCTCGTCGGGAGCCACGCCGAGGCCCTCCAGCAGCTCATCGCCGACGCCTGTCTCTCGCTCCATCAGGTCGAAGAGACCCCGACCTACGGGCTGGTGGTCGCCGAAGACGAGACGACAGCGACCGCGGGGCTGATGGTGATGGACGAGGCCAACGGCGCGCGGGCGTTCATCGAGACCGACGCCGGTCCGGCGGTCTCGTGGGTCCGAGAGCGCATCAACGACCATCTACTGCAGTCCCAGCCGCTGTCGTCACCGTCTGTCGAGTGATCGGCGTCGTCGCCACCATTGGTCGACCAGTGGCGTCGACCGTGTTGTCAGACAACTGGCGGTCGACCACGAAAACTTATTATCAACACACCCAACGGTCACGGCATGGACGGGACCCCACAGGAGATCACGACCCTCGTCGGACGGGAAGTCTACTCGAACAACGGTGTATTCGTCGGTGAAGTCGAGGACGTCCGACTGAATCTCGATCAGGAGGCAGTGACGGGACTGGCGGTCGGTCAGCTCAACACCGAGCTGTTCGCCGAGACCGTCTCGCCCGGCGAGGGCATCATCGTTCCCTATCGGTGGGTCCGCGCGGTCGGCGACGTCATTCTGATCAACGACGTCATCGAGCGCCTCAAACAGCCAGAGGAAACCGAAGAGGCCGTCGTTTAGGACCCGTTCGTACTCTCCGATCCCTCGACACCCATCGCCGCGAAGAGCTTTCTGCGGACCGCCTCTTCGGTCAACTGGAGCAGCGTCTCCCGGTTGTCCTCGCTGGTCTCGATTCCGGTGAAGATGCCGAGCGGCACCTCGACGCTCCCCTGTTTGGAGTGGCCGGCGACCTCGCCGCTCTCCGCGAACGCCCCCTGAAGGACGCTCCCGATGTTGATCCGGATATCCTTCGACCGGGCGGCGACGATGATCTCGTCGTCGACGATCCCGAAGACGGCGCTGGTGGTAATCCCCTCCAGATCGAGCAGGTACTGGGCGGCCTGTTCGAGCGCCTCCCGGTCCCGGATGAACCCCGCGGTCGAAAACAGGTGGCTCCCCTGGACCTCACGGCTTTGGATCGCCTCCGCGAGCACGTCGAGGGTCTCGGGGGACATCGACGGCGACTCGACCTGTTCGAGGGTGTCGTGGTTGGCGAACGGATGCAGGTAGGCCGCCGCCGTCAGATCTGCGGGTGTCGTATCCCGCTTGAAATCCAGCGTTTCGGCCCGGATGCCGTACAGCAGGGCGGTGGCGACCGTCTCGCTCGGCGAGAGGTCGAACTCCTGGAGGTATTTGGTGAGGATCGTCGACGTCGAGGAGACGTTGGTCCGGATGTCGACGAAGGCGGCGTCGACGTCCTCGTCGGGCTCGGAGGTGTCGATGAGGACGTCGGGCGTCGGCTCGGGGCGGTCGTCGGTCGCGTTGGAGTTGTCGACCAAGGCGAGCCGGTCGTACTCTTCGAGAGCGGGGGCGTCCTCACGGGCCAGCAGTTCGATCCCCAGCAGGTTGACGAACGCCCGGTTTTCCTGATGGCCGATGTCGCCGTCGTAGAGGATGTCGGCCTCGACGCCGAACTCGGCGGCGATCGCCTGCAGCGCCGTGGCGCTGGCGATCGAGTCGGGGTCGGGGTTGTCACGCGTGAGGATGGCGATCCGGTCGTCGGTGGCGTCGAGGATGTCGGCGAGCTGGCGGGCCTTGTGTTGGAGTTCGCCGGATTCGAGGCTCCGGAGGGCGGACTCGGCGATCACCGTCGAGGGGTTGATCACCACGTCCGAACCCAGATCGCGGAGCTCCTCTTCGGTGACCGGATCCGAGGCTCGGACGACGATGTACTGGTTGCTGCCGCGATCGCGGATCGCCGAGACGGCGGCCTTGCTCGCCTCGACGTCGGAGGCTAACACGAGGATAATATCCCGGTCGTCGACGACGTCGGCGACCGCGGGGTCGCTGATGTCCTGGACTTTGGCGTTGAGGTCCTGATCGCGCAACGCCTCGACACGGCTGTCGTCCTTGTCGAGGATGAGCACGTCGTTGCCCTCCTCGGCGAGCTCTTCGGCGACCGCGTGGCCGACGCTCCCGCAGCCGAGAATCGCGTACGTGGATCGTGACGAGCCGATCGCGCCAGCACTCATTGGTACCCGAGTTCGGCAGGGGCGACACTTAACCCCATCCGTTTCCACAGGCACTGTCTAGTTAGCGACCTCCTCAGTTGGCGTTCGATCATCTAGCGATTGATGCGGTCGCTGGCGGTTATAATAATGTACAAACTGCGAACACCAGCGACGAACGCTCGACCGACTGCCCACCC
>NZ_JAMZIE010000007.1 GCF_024178165.1 Halohasta salina
CTGTACGGCGTACCGCAGGGGCGGGATCCCCATTTCTTCGGATTAGATCGAACACGGTTGAGGGGTATAAACCCGTCGAACCTCGCTCGGTGTGAGCGAGACGTGTTTGATCTGCTCCACGAGTGCCGACCGAGTTGAACGGTCTTGCAATCCCGTGTGTTGTCTGTTGCATTCCATCCGAATGCCCTTATACACTTAAGGGCATCGTTGTGGGATGGCCGCCGTCGGGCGATTCCGACGGCGGGTGTCGTCCGGGAGTGACCCGTGCGACCTTCGCATTTCTTCGGATGGGAGGTACACATTTAACCCCGTCGAAGGAAGGCCGCTTCGGCATGCGGTTTCATGCCGTGTGAGGACTGATACATACTGTACACAACCAACAAAAGAACGTGGAAAGCCGACACTGAAACGTGATACACGGAGAAGCGACTGGGTAGTTCAGACACGCGCCTACGTGCGCGGAATGTGACGCGGCAGGAGATCGAACGGTCATCCCTTGCTTTCACAGGCGGTCCCGTCGGGTGAATAGCCGCGCACGTGAGACTCACGGCAGCGGAGACTAAACAGTATCGGAGCCACGAGATGCCGCCAAAATAGTCAGCCCTGTCGACCCGCAGTCACTCCTCGAGATGCTCGATGCCCTGTTTGGAGACGTTGGCCTCGGTGATCTCGTCGGGCATCCAGTCGGGCTTGTTGTCCGGGGCGTCTTCGTGCCAGGCCCACCCCTCGTAGATGTGGACCTTGTCGGTGCCCTTCTCGCGGAGTTCGAGGTCGACGCGCTCGGCGGCGTCTTCGGACGGGGCCGGATCAAGCCGGCGGGCGGCTTTCAGGGCAGCCTGCCGGGGCGTGTTACCGGAAAACACGCTCTCTTCGGAGCCGTCCGATTCACGGAGTGCGAAATTGCGCTTACCATCTTCACGTACCATGGTTTTACTCACCATGGCAATCGAGTACATGGTCTAATATAAATATATCGGGTAAATGAGCACTTTTCGGGCGAACGTTTAAATGCTGCCTCGGTGCCGCCGGTCGATTTTGGTGGAGATCGGAGGCCGAAAGCCACTGTCTACCGGTCGAAACGGATACCGCGCGGTGATCGTGCCCACAGGGCGGTAAACAACACTTATGTATTCGGTGTGGCGAAGTGCAGACAGACACCCGCGATGGTTCGCAAAAAAAAGCTCAGCCCGAGTGGTGCGAAAGACGACGACGGCGAGTACCACAACGTCCACGTCAACCTGCACGAAGACGAGCTCGCGGTCGCCGGGATGGATATCGGCGACGAGGTGTTCGTCCGCGTGCGTGACGGCAAGATAATCATCCAGAAGGCGGATCCGGAAACGGTCGAACACGATTTCTGAGTCCATCCAGTCGGACGGCGGCTTCGGGAAGTTGATTGGAGTGGAAACACTCACAGCAACTAATGGGACCCTACAGCCTGACGAAGCCGATTTTGTTCTCCCTGCCACCGGAGACGGCCCACCGAACGGTTCACACCGGACTCCGAGCGGTTCAGGATACGCCGGTCGCCGACCTCTTGCGTCGACGGTATGCGGTCACGAACCCACGATTAGAGACGACCGTCTTCGGACTCGAGTTCCCGAACCCGGTCGGTGTCGCTGCGGGGTTCGACAAGAACGCCGAGATCCCCCGGACGCTCGAAGCACTGGGCTTCGGCCACGTCGAGATCGGCGGCGTCACCGCCGAGCGCCAGCCGGGCAACCCACGGCCCCGAATGTTCCGGCTCCCCGAGGACGAGGCACTCATCAACCGCATGGGATTCAACAACGAAGGCGCCGACCGGATCGGCCGACGGCTCGATAGCGAGCCACAGCCCGACGTCCCGCTCGGGGTCAACATCGGCAAATCGAAGTCGACGCCGCTCGAAGACGCTGCGGACGACTATCTCTATACCTACGAGCGCGTCGCCGACGCGGGCGACTACTTCGCGGTCAACGTCTCCAGCCCAAACACCCCCGGCCTCCGCTCGCTCCAGAACCGGGAGGCCCTCGAGGAGATCCTCGGGACGCTGAAAGAGGCGGGTGCACGGCCGCTGCTCGTCAAACTCTCGCCGGACCTGCCCCGACCGGCGATCGAAGACGCGCTGGCGGTCGTCGAGGACCTCGACCTCGACGGCGTGATCGCGACGAACACGACGACGAGCCGACCGGATTCGCTGGAGAACCCGAACAAGGCCGAAACCGGGGGGCTCTCGGGAAAACCGATCGAGGGCGAGGCGACCGACCTGATCCGGTTTATCGCCGAGCGAACCGATACCCCGATCGTCGGCGTGGGTGGGATCAGCGACGCCGAAGGGGCCTACGAGAAGATCCGCGCTGGTGCGAGTATCGTCCAACTCTACACCGGCCTCGTCTTCGAGGGACCAGCGATCACACGGGCGATTAATCGGGGGCTACTGGAGCTACTAGACCGCGATGGGTTCGACTCTATCGAGGATGCGGTCGGCGTCGACCTGTAGGACCGCAGCCACGGCGTCACGGTTCGGTCGACGTCAAACGTGGTCGCATTTGAGCCACCGCAACCCATTTTTCGGAACGACCGAGTGTGCTCGTATGAACAGACGCCGGTTCCTCGCGTCGACCGCGATACCGATCGGGATCACGACCGCCGGGTGTTCGGCCAACACCGGCCAGGCAGTGGATCTCGAAGCCGAAACCGAACGACGGGACGACGACCGGCAAAACGAGACGTATCTGGTCTACCGGCACGACGGGGAGGACGTCCGCGTCGTCGGGTTCAATCAGGGATCGTTCCCCCAGTCGCTGGACGAGCGGTTCGGGTTCGGGATGTTCATCGAGTACGCCGAGTCGACGACGCTCGAATCCTTCCGGTTCGACCTCCGTACCCCACCGACCGGGGCACCGGCCGACATCTACCTCGCCTCGCCCGCGGGCGGGGTGTGGCCGGCACTGACGTACGGCCGGGTCGAAGGCGATGGGTCGACGCGGATCGCCCTGTCGGACGCCCCGGATGTCACCGACGAAACGGTGTTTATCAACACGATCGTCGACCCGCAGGCTGACCCGGCAGAGCGGATCGACGTCGACCTCGAACTGGAACTCAACGCGTCAGACGGTTCCACGACCTACCGTGCGGCAACGACCACCACGTTCGAACCGGAGACGCGGTGAAGGCCGTCGTCGACGAAAAAGTGGGCGTCGACCTGTAGTAGCGGTCGACTAGTTATAATATGGGAGCCGAAGCGTTAGGCTTCGGAGATAATGATGATCGCGTCGTCGGCTTCGAGCATCTCGCCCTCGCCGACGTACTGGCGCTCGCGGTGGACCTCGAAGAGGTCAGCACCGAGTTCCTCGCCAGCGACGTGGAGTTCGTCGTCGACCAGTTCGTACTCCCCGGACTCGATGCCGGCTTCGAGATCGGGCACCTGCGAGCCGTACTCCGGGCCGACTTTCGCATAGTCGAGTTTGATCTCCGTAATCACCGACTCGATCTCCGGCTCCGAATCGAGGACCGTGAGCTCGTCGACGTGCATCACGCCACGGATGTCGTCCTCGAAGCCCTCGATGGGGCCGTAGACGTCGACATCACTCAGTTCGGCATTAAGCGGGAGCTGGCGGTCGCTTTTGTATTTGCGAAGCGCCGAGACGACTGCCATGGCGGCAGTGCCACCCTCGCGGTCGGCCTCGATTCCGAGCGGCTCGGGCCAGTCGGTGTGATGGACGCTCGTCTCGCTGTCGTACATATCCCGGTACAGTTCCTCGGTGACGTGGGCCAACTGCGGGGCAAACAGCTTGAGGAACCGCTCGTGGGCGGTCCGGAGCGTGTACGCGGCCGACTGATCGTCACCCTCGTCGCGTCGCTGTTTGGCGATTTCGAGGTAATCGTCACAGAACGTCCCCCAGAAGAACGTCCGCAGGTCGTCGCGGGCTTTCGAGAACTCACGGTTCGTCAGGTAGTCAGCCGTCTGCTCGATGGTGGCGTCGAGTTCAGCCAGCAGCCAGCGGTCGATACCTGCGAGTTCGTCGGGCCGGTCGACCACTTCTGGGGCCAGCGATTCGACGAGCTTCGAGGCGTTCCACAGCTTGCGGATCAGCTTCTCGCCCGCGCGGAGGCCCTTTTCCTGGTACGGCAGGTCGTCGCCGATGGCGCTGCCAGCGGCCCAGAAGCGGGCGGCGTCGACCGGGTATTCGTCGAGGACTGCGTCGGGATCGACGACGTTGCCCTTCGATTTGGACATCTTTTCGCGGTTCTCGTCGAGGACCATCCCGTTGATCATCGTCGAATCGAACGGCACCTCGCCGGTGTGTTCGTAGCACTTGATGATGGTGTGGAACAACCAGAACGAAATGATGTCGTGGCCCTGTGGCCGGAGATCCATCGGGTAGATCTCCGGTCGGTCCATCGTGAACTCTTCTGCCTCCTCGTCCCAATCCCAGCCCACATTAATCAGTGGGGTGAGCGAGGAAGTCGCCCACGTGTCGAAGACATCCTGTTCGGGGGCGAACTCGTCGTGACCGCACTCGGGGCAGGCCTCGACCGGCGGGTCGTCGGAAAGTGGGTCGACCGGCAGGTCGGCTTTCTCGGCGATGATCTCGTGGTCGCAGTCGGTACAGTACCAGACCGGGAACGGAATACCCGAGGATCGCTGGCGGGAGATACACCAGTCCCACTCCAGCCCGTCGATCCAGTGCTGGTAGCGGGTGAACATCTTCTCGGGGAACCACTCCATTTCCTTCCCCGCTTCGAGGTACTCGTCGCGCTTGTCAAGAACGTCGACGTACCACTGCTCGGTGACGCGGTACTCGACGGGGACGTCGTCGCGCTCGTGGACCTGGACGACGTGTTCGATGGCCCGGCGGTCCCGGAGCTGGCCGGCGGCGTCGATATCCTCGACGATGGCCTCCCGTGCCTCGTGGGTGGAGAGTCCCTCGTAGTCGCCCGCGAGATCGGTCATGGTGCCCGACTCGTCGATGGCGACTCGGAGGTCCAGATCGTGGGCCTGGTACCACTCGATATCGGTCTGGTCGCCGAACGTACAGCACATCACGACGCCGGTTCCCTTCTCCATGTCGACGCGGTCGTCCTCGTAGATCGGAACCTCGTGGCCGAAGACGGGCACTTTCGCGGTGCCGCCGACGAGATGGGCGTTGCGGTCGTCCTCTGGGTGGACGAACATCGAGACACACGCGGGGATGAGTTCCGGTCGCGTGGTGGAGATGATGATATCGTCGCCCGGCTCGGTCGCCGTCTCGTACTCGTAGTCGTCGTCGACCGCTTCGTCTGTAGGCTCGCCACCCGATTCGACGAGTTCGAAGGCGATGTCGTTGAAGTACGAATCCTCTTCGAGGTCCTCGGTTTCGACCTGCGAGATGGCGGTTTCGCACTCGGGACACCAGATCGCGGGGGCCTTCTGTCGGTACTCGCGGTCCTGCTCGTAGAGATCGATAAAGGAGAGCTGGGAGACGCGCTGGACCTCCGGCGAGATCGTCTGGTAGGTGTTGTTCCAGTCGATGGAGATCCCCATCGCCTGCATCTTTTCCGTAAATCCTGCCTCGTACTCCGCACAGACCTCGCGGCACTTCTGTTGGAACTCGTAGCGCTCGAAGTCCTGATGACGGATGTCGAGTTCGGACTCCGTCAGGCGCTCGGAGGCGATCCCGTTGTCGTCGTAGCCGAAGGGGTAGAAGACATCGTTGCCCTGCATGCGCTCGAAGCGAGCGACGATGTCCTGGAGGATCGTGCCGTAGACGTGGCCCCAGTGGAGGTTGCCTGAGACGGTCGGCGGCGGCGTGTCGATCGAAAAGGTGGTGTTCGGATCGGTCGACTCGGTGGGATAGGCGTACGTTTCGTCGTCGACCCACTGCTGTTGCCATTTCGGCTCGACAGCGTCTGGATCGTACTCTCCGTCGGGCATTAGTCGGCGAAAGACGCCGGGGGGACTAATGTTAATCGGCTCAGGAATCCGGGGAACCAACCGAACGACGCTATCAGGGGTGATACTACGCCCCACGCCCTTTATTAAATAGAGCCGAAAGAAAGGAGACAGTGGCAGTGACAGTTCCGTGGCCCGCAATCGGTTCGTTCGTCGCCGGAGTGATTTCGCTGTTCTTTCTGCGGTATCTCTGGCCCTATCGGGGCGAGAAAGGGGCGAACTACTTTATCGGGGTGATCGGCTGTGTCACCCTCTGGACAGTCTCCTACGGCCTCGCGTTACTGGCGTTCGAGCCGACGCTCCGGTTCGCCTTCGAGATCCCGATCTGGCTTGCAATCAACGGCAGTGCCGTCTTCTTTCTGGCGTTTGCCTTCGAGTACACGGGTCGCACGGGGGCCGTCAAGTCGACGTTGATGCGTGGGCTCGTCGGGTTCCAGTTGCTGATGACGGCACTCGTGGCGACGAATCCGATCCACGGGCTCGTCTGGAGCGAGTACGACATCGAGCCGGTCGCGGGTGTCGCCGGCGTCGCAGTGACCAACGAGCCGCTGCTGTTTGCGATGCTCCTGATCACGGGGATGATCACGACCGCGGGAATCGTCCTGTTGGCCGACGCGTTTGCGAGCTACGGCCCGCTCTACCGGTATCAGACGCTTGCGGTCGCGGTCTCGCCGCTCCCCGTCTTCGCCGGGATCCTCCTGTGGGCCTTTCAGGTCGGACCGGTCCCACAGCTCAACCTCGCGCCCCTGCTGTTTCCGGTCCATCTCGGCCTCGACATGTACGCCTTCTTCCGACGCAACATGTTCGAACTCACGCCGGCGGCCCGGCGAGCGGGCAACCAGACTGCCATCGACGACCTCGGACTCGGCGTAGTGATCGTCGACGACGACACCCAGATCATCAATCTCAACGAGACGGCCGCCGAGATATTCGACCGCGAGAAGCGAGCGCTCCTCGGCACGCCGCTGGAAAACATCTGCCCCGAGGTCGACCTCGCGGCGACCGACCAGCGAATTCAGCGGCGCAGCGAGCGCCGGAAGCGGGAGTACGCCGTCTCGGTCTCCGAGATCACCGACTCCAGTGGGACCCCGATCGGCCACACGGTGACACTCCAAGATATCACGGTCGAGCGGCAACGAGAACAGCGGCTGGCCGTGCTCAATCGCGTGCTCAGACACAATCTGCGGAACGACCTCAACGTCGCCACCGGCTATCTCGATATCGCCGCCGAGGATGCCGACGAGGAAATCGGAGAGATGCTGTCGGTCGCATCGAGGAATATCGAGGGCGTACTCGAACTCGGCGAGAAGGCCCGAACGGTTGAACGGACCCTCGAATCGGACGAGTTGGGAACCCAACCGATCGAAATGGCGGCCGTTATCGACGAACTCACCCCGAAACTGACCGAAGAATACGGGGGAACAGTCGAAAACCGGGTGCCGGCGGACCTCATGATCGAGACGAACCCACAACTACTCGAAAGCCTGTTTGCGAACCTCATCGAGAACGGCCTCGAACACGGCGGAGAAGACGGACCAGCAGTCACCGTCGACGGCGTGGAAGACGGGGAGACGGCGCAGTTCGAGGTCCACGACGACGGCCCGGGGATCCCGTCGCACGAACTCGAAGTGCTCAAGGAAGGCGAGGAGACCGATCTCGAACACGGCAGTGGGATCGGTCTCTGGATCGTCACGTGGGCGAGTGCGGCCCTCGGCGGCGAGGTCGACTTCGAGACCGGCCCCGACGGCACGACTGTCACGGTGCAGCTACCGGGTGTGGTCGGGTCGACGGCAGCCGACGGGACGTCGACCGCCGAGAGCCGGTCGGCGTAGCCGGCCGATTACTGGCCGGCTTCGAGGACGTCGTTCGTGTAGAGCGCTGCCGTATCGAGGTCGCTGGCCGGGATGGGCTCGCCCTCGATCGTGGTGAGGATCTCCTTTTCGGCGAGCCAGTCGACGAACCCGTCCCACCGCTCGTGATCCATGAGGCCCCACTCGCCGTCGTCGGTGAGATAGGCCTCGGCGATTTCCTGCTGGCTCTCCCGAAGGAAGTCGGGATCGTCGTTATCCATCCCGGTGGCTTCCTCGCGGAGGACGGCAGCGGCTTCGTCGGGGTTGTCGACGGCGAACCGATACCCCTCGGCGGTGGCCGCGAGGAAATCGGCCAACAGGTCGGCGTCGGTCTCGATGGTGTCGGGTCGGGCGAGCAGCAGCGGGGTGTAGCCGTATGGGACGGCGTAGTCGTCGAGATAGAAGGCGTTGAGCCCGATCCCGTCGCGGGCGGCCATGACGCCCTCCCACGGCATGAACACCCACGTCGAGTCGGCCTCACCCTCCAGCAAGGTGTTCCAGATGCCGAGTTTCGGCGGCGTCGTGATCTCGATATCGCCGTCGCCGCCGTCGTTTCTGACCAGTTGGCGGACGATGTGGTCCTCGAAGCGGGCGTCGTAGGAGGCATACCGCTGGCCATCGAGTTTTGCGGGCCGATCGATCCCGCTGTCTTCGAGGGTGACGATCGCGCTTCTGTCCTCCTGACAGACCGCGGCGATGGCGGTCAGCGAGGGGTAGTCGGGATGGGTCTGGTAGCTGATCACGCTCTCGCTCGGCGCGATCGCCAGCGTCGACTCACAGGTGGCGACCCGCTTTGCGGGCGTCGTCTCGTAGTCGTCGTCCGCCGGCGAGTGGATCGCCACGTCGACCCCTCGGTCGGCGTAATAGCCCTCCGCTTGGGCGACGTAGAAGCCGGTATGGTTCGTGTTCGGTGTCCAGTCGAGCGCGAGGTCGATCGTCGACATTCACCAGTGGTATCAGTCGGCGGTCGGAAAACAGTACTGATGGGTCGACCGTCACTCCTCGCGGAGTGTGCCACCGATGACCAGCGCCGCGCCGATGATGACGAGGTTCTTGATGATGTACTGTCCCTCGACGGTGAGCCCGTGGGGAAACGCCGTGAAGACGACCTCCGGAAGCAGGACGATCGGGAGGAACGTGCCCGGAAGCTGGAGGAACAGCAGGAAGATCCCGAAGCGGGTCAACGGGCGATAGAGCAGACAGAGCCCGATCAGCACCTCCCAGACGCCGAGGACGGGGACGAACAGCGCGGGATCGACGACGTAGACGGTCGCGGCGACGAGTTCGCCCGCGGGACTGATGCCGAAGATCTTGAGCGCGCCGAACCAGACGAAGACGACCGCAATTGCGATCCGGAGGACGGGAACGCCCCAGCGATCCATCTGGGTAGTGATCGTGTCGTCGACTTCGTCGGCTCGCTGGCGGTACGACTGGAGCTGTGTACGAATGGATTCGGTAGACATCGGGGACCTCCAGCAGGAGTTGCTGGTCGAAGTACGTAGGTCCCGGTCGGGTAAGGCGGTTCTGATCAGTTACTGACCCGTCTCCAGCAGCGCCTCGTAGACCGGCCACGAGGCGTCGCCCTCGGGTGGCTGCGTCGACTCACCATCGACAACGACTCCCGATCCAACGTCGGCCCGACCGATCACGGCGGCGGTCGTCCCGCGGGCTCGCAGGGCCTCGACCACGCTGACTGTGGAGTCGGGATCGACCGCGATCAGGAGCGAGCCGGAACTCGTCGCGCTCCAGCGGTTCATGCCGAGGGCCTCACACAGCGTCTCGACATCCGGGTCGGCGGGTACCGAGGCGCGGTCGACGGCGAACTCGACCCCGGCTCCAGCGGCCATCTCGTGGAGCGCGCCCAAGAGGCCGCCCTCGGTTACGTCGTGCATGGCTGTGACCCCGCCAGCGTCGACCGCCGTGCGAGCATCACGGACCGCATCGAGATCGTCGAGTCGACTGGCAACGCGGTCGACGACACGCTGCTCGCAGTCGATCTGGTCGGGAAACAGCGAGGCGAACAGTGCGGCCGATTCGACTGCGGGTCCGGTCGTCAACACGAGGTCGTCGCCCGGCCGCGCGCCGTCGGGGCGGATGATGTCGTCGTGATCGCCGACCGCCATCGCGGTCGCTCCGCCGACCCACGGGAACGAACAGCCCGCATATCGGGCAGTGTGGCCGGTGACGATGTCGACGCCGAGGTCGGCACACTCGTCGTCGATTGCGCCCCAGACGGTGGCGAAGTCGTCGTCGGCCATCTCGGGCGGCAGCGAGAAACTAATCGCGAGATGTGAGGGGTTGAGCCCCGAGACCGCGACGTCCGCGAGGACGATCCGGACCGCAAACCGGCCGGCGCGCTCGAAGCCGAGATCGGGGAGGATCGAGACGGGGTCGGTGGCGAGGGCGAGGGCAGTGCCGTCGACGTCGATCACGCCGAAGTCGACGCCGTGTTTCGGGCCGATCCGAACGTCCGAGCGGTCGACACCGAGGTAGGGGGCGATCTGTGAGCGGAAGAACTCGCGTGATATCTTTCCCGTCGACGGCATTTAACCGATACAAGAAGGCGACCGGTTTGGATGTGTCGACAGCCTATGGCCTATCTGAGTGCGTCGAGCCGGAGCTCAAACGCTGCCACCGGCAGTTCCAGATCGTGGTCGACCAAGACCTGCGGATGCACTTCGCCGATCACACCCACCGTCTCGCCGTCGACCACCACGTCGGCCACCCGCCCCGAAATGAACGACGGATGCTCAGTCGGCGGCGTTTCGAGGGTAGCGTCGAAGTCGTCGCACAGCGCGGCCAGCCGCGCCTTGGCGTCCTCGTAGGTCGCGTCGTGGCGCGCGATGACCGCACCGATCGACCGCCATTCGGCGACGTTCGTGTTCTCGATCTCGTCGACCGCGGCGGCCAGCCCGATCTCGGCCAATTCCTGCGGATAGGCCCGGTGGGTGTTGTTCTCCAGCACCATCAGCAGCGACGGCAGGACCCAGCTCCGAAGCTGGGTGTAGTCCTCGCTGTAGGGGCCGGTGATCTCGACTGGCTCACCCGCGCCGACGACGCCGCTGCCGGGTTCGATGCCGAGGCGGTCGTAGTTGGCCTCGGCGGAGATCATGTGGAAGTTCAGCAGGTCCTCGAAGCCCAGCCCGACGAGACTCGCGCGGGCGGCGTCTTCGAGGCGGGTCCGCTCGTGTCGACCGCCCACCGTCCCCACATCGGGGTACCGCGGTTCGAGTTCGTTGAAGCCGTAGGCCCGCCCGAGGTCGTCGACGAGGTCCATCGGATGGAGCACGTCGACCCGGTAGGGCGGAATTTCGACCTCGTAGACCACGCCGTCGTTGTCTCCCGCCTCGTCATCGCCGACCGATGCCGAGAGGCCGGACCGCTCGAAGAGGTCGATGACGGTGTTCTGGTCGAGGTCGACGCCCAGCACGGTCTCGATGCGGTCGTGGCCGAGGGATTTCGTCCGAACCGAGAAGTCCGGGCGGACGAGGTTCGCGCCGTACTCGTCGTCGGCCGCCGCGGCGTCGGCGTACTCGATGTCGACGTCCTCGATGGTGCCACCGCGCGCCGAGAGGGCGTAGCAGATGATGTTGCAGATGTGGTCGATGGTCCACTGGTCGGTGCCAGTGAGTTCGATCAGCAGATCGCGGGACTCGGCTTCGACCTCCGTTCGGCGGCCGTTGATCACCGGCGGGAACGAGAACAGCCCGAGTTCGTCGTAGATCGCCGGGTAGCGGTCGAAGTCGGCCACGAGGTCGGCGTACTTCTCCCCGGTGGCGTGCTGCTCCAGCACCTCGGCGGGCGTCATCTCCGCGTCGGCGTCGAGGGGGACGAAGCTCACGCCCTCGGGGTCGACGCCCCGGTAGGTGATCGACGGCCCGTCGGTCTCCTCGTCGTAGGGCTGGCCCTTCAGCATCGTCAGATCGTGGATGCCGATGGCGGCCTTGGCTCGCTTGCGACCCATCGTCGCGTGGAGTTTTTCCTGTAGTTGGATGAGCGAGTCGAGAGCGTCTTCCGAGAGGTTCACATCCCGGACGATCGCGCCGGTGACGTAGGGTCGACCCTCGGGGACCGTCTCGTCGACGTGGAACGTCCAGTCGGCGTCGTTCGTGTCGGGGACGTAGATGCCACGGTCGTCGCCGTACTGGTAGCGAAGGGATCGGGCGACACCCTCCACCGAGAGGCGGTCGAGCCGGTCGGGGGCGAACTCCAGTTGCAGTTCGCCGTCGTCGGTCTCGCCCTCGTATTCGAGGCCGAGGTTGAACAGGTCCTCTTTCAGTTCCTCGTCGGATTTCTCGTCGTGGCCCGTGAGGTCTCGGAGTTCGTCAGGATCGACGTCGACGACTGGCATCAGTAGACCACCTCCGTCTCGCGGAGGAGTTCGAGATCACACAGCGTCCCGTGGACGTCCCGAATGTCCTCGAAGCCGTACATCAGCATCAGGAGGCGTTCGAGGGCGAGGCCCCACGCCATCACGTCGGCCTCGATACCCAGTGGTTCGAGCACCTCGGGACGGAACATTCCCGAATTCCCGATCTCGACGAGTTCGCCCGTCGTGGGATGGGTACCGAACAGCTCGAAGGAGGGCTCCGTGTAGGGGTTGTAGTGGGGTTTGAACTGGATGTCTTCGATCCCGAACTGCTTGTAGAACTCCTCGAAGGTGCCCATCAAATCCCGCACCGAGAGATCCTCGGCGAGCACCCAGCCCTCGATCTGGAAGAACTCCAGCAGGTGGGTCGGATCAAGCGTGTCGTTGCGGTAGACCTTTTCAACTGAAAAGTAGCGCTGCGGCGGCTCGACGTTCGCACCCGCAAAGCCGGAGAGATACCGCATCGACAACGAGGTCGTGTGACCCCGGAGGGCAACAGCCTCCGCGAAGTCACGGCTCCACGGCGAGTGATACCCCTCGCCGTCCTCGCCGACGCCCTCGCGGTGGGCCGACTCGACGCGGTCGACCAGTTGGTCGGGCAACTCCTGAATCCCCGGCACGTCGAGAGCGAACCGGTCCCAGTGGGTCCGGGCGGGGTGGTCCTGCGGCATGAACAGGCAATCGTTGATCCAGAAGTCGGCGTCGGCGTGGGGCCCTTCCATCTCCTGAAAGCCCATGCCGACCAGCACGTCCTTGACGCGGTCGGCGGTCTGTCGGAGAATGTGTTTGCGGCCGCCCTCGACGGCGGGCGCGTCGGCCTCAACGTTGTACTCAGCGAACTCCACCTCGGCCCACTCGCCGCTCGTGAGCATCTCGGGGGTGAGGCGGTCGACCGTCTCGGCGGCCTCGATCCCCTCCATCAGCGCGGTGACGGCTTTGTCGGTCAGCGTGACCTCACGAACGGTACGCTCGCTCTGTTCGACCAACTCACGGCGTTCGAGTTGGTCCAAGAGATCGGTGTCGTCGACCGACTCGCCCGCCGAGAGGGCTTCAATCGCGGCGGCTTCGGGATCGCTGTCGGGGTCGGCATCCGGGTCGGCAGCGACTTCGCCGGAGTCGATCGAGCCGTACCCCTTGCGCGCGAAATTGGAAAGGGCGATGTCGACCTGTGGGCCGCCGAGATCCGAGGCACCGATGAGTTGGCCCATCGATACCGGCTCGTCGTCGGCCCCAGCCTCGATGGCGGCACGGTAGAGCCGGACCTCGGGAAGCCCATCGTCGAGGTAGTCGCGGGCTTCGTCGGTGAGTTCGGCGTCGGTTTCGATTCGTTCGTCGACCGTCACGAGGTCCTCCTCGCGGAGGTCGAAGGCCGCGCGAGTGACGGCGGCGGGGTCGAGGTCGGTCTCGTCGGCCAGCCGGTCGACGGCGGTCGGGTCTGTCGCGCTCGCGGCTTCTACCACCGCGAGCTGTGATTCCGGGAGTCGCATACGGTTGTTGGAAAGGATTCTGTGGGGTCGACAGTTAGCGTTTGCGAAGACGGAGGGCGACACGTGCGGCGCTACTCGTTCTCGTCGACCTCTTTGATAATCGTTGCTGGATTGCCTCCGACGACGACGCCCTCTGGCACGTCCTCGGTGACGACCGCACCCGAGGCGATCACCGCGTCGTCGCCGACGGTCACACCGGGGTTGATCGTGGCGTGGCCGCCGATCCAGACGTTGTCGCCGATCTCGACGGGTTTGCCGTACTCCAAGCCGTCGGCGCGCTCAGTGGGGTCGACCGGATGCGTCGCAGTGTAGATATGGACACCGGGTCCGACCAGACAGCCGTCGCCGATGTCGACACGACAGACGTCAAGGATCACACAGTCGAAGTTGACCTCCAGCCCGTCGCCGACGTGGATGTTGAAGCCGTAATCACACCGGAACGGTGGCTCGATGGAACACGGTCGCCGTGTGAGCCCAGCAGCTCGTCGAGACAGTCCCAGCGGCGGTCGGTCTCGGCGGGAGCCGTGCGGTTGTACTGTCGCGTGAGGTCACGGGCGCGTCTGCGGTCGTCGACGAGTTCGGGATCCGACGCGTCGTACAGCTCGCCGTTCAGCATCTTGTCTTTTTCAGCAGTCATAGTAGACGGGTGGCTGGATGACTGTCGGGCCGGTAGCGGTTGTGATGGCGGTCGTCGACCCGATAGTCGGCCCGTCCGTAGGATGAATAATCGATAGTATTAACAATCATGATTCACCCATTACAGTCGTGACTGTCGACTGTGAGAAGGGGGGAAATCCGACAGAGAATCTTCCTGACGAGACGATTCTCCACCTGCTCGAAGAACACAAAGCGCTGCCGACCGACAGGATCGCGTCGGAGATCGAAGCGAGTATGTCGACCATCCGAAACCGGCTCCAAAAGATGGCGAAAGTCGGGCTGATCGAACGCCGCGAAACGGTCAAAGGCGACGTCTGGCTGATCTGGTAGGCGCGGTAACGCCCGACCCGATTACTCCGAGCCGCCCGGTCCCCGTCGACCCGAATCGAGGTCGATATCAAGGTCGTCGAGCAGTTCTTTCGCTTCTTCGCGTTTCTCCTGATGCTTTTTCAGGAACTCCTTCATCAGCACAGCGGCCTGTTCCTTGCAGTCACCACAGAGCCGCTCGCCGCCGACACACTCCTCGTAGACCTCGGTGGCGAGATCGTCGTCGTCGTTCGCCAGCAAGTACGCATAGAGTTCGTAGACGGGGCAGTCGTCGGCCTCGCCGCCGAGTTCCCGCTGGAGTTCGGCGGTCTCACGGCCACCCGTCGTTGCGGATTTGACCTTGTCGTAGCCCTCAGACGGGTCGTCCAGCAGGCTGATGTGACTGGCCGGAATCGACGACGACATCTTGCCGCCCGTCAGGCCGGTCATAAAGCGGTGATAAATGGACGAGGGCTGGATGAAGCCGTAGCCGCCGTTGTCGACCTCCACCTCGCGGGCCAACTCCTCGGCCTCGTCGAGATCCATCTCGAAGGCGTCGATGTGACCCTCGTAGACCCGCTTTTCACCCTCGATGGCCTCGATCATCGACTCGAAGGCCTCGTCAGGCCCGTGACGGTGGAAAAAGCGGACGCGAGGGCGAACCGGCTCCATCCCGGCCTCCGAGAGTTTGTCGACTGCCGAGGCACGGGCCGCCGTGAGTTCGGCGTCGACTTCGTGGCCCTCCAACCAGTCGGCGGCGTCCTTACAGCGGACCATCTCGTCATCGTCGAGGTCGGCCGCGAGCGCGTCGTAGGCTTCCCGGATCAACTCACCTTCGGCGGCGTCGGTCTCGAAGCTGGCATACGCTTCCGTTACCTTGAAAAACCGCATCCGGACCGAGAGATCCCGCGCGAGCCGGACGTGGGGGTCCTGATCCGGGCCGACCGGAATGACGGTGGGTTTGGGGCCGTCGACCAGCTGCGGATAGAGCATGTCGGCCATCTGGGTGACGACGCTCTGCATATGGGAGACGTTGGTCTCGCCGTCGAAACCGTAGATCGAGCCGAACTCGGCGAATCTGGCTTTGGAGCCGAGTTCGAAGGCCAGATCCTGTAGCTCGCGGTTCTGTGATTGGCGATAGAGCGTCCCCTCCTCGGCGTCGAAGCCGAGCGCGAGCAGGCTCAACAGGTAGCTCTCGGCGTGTTCGTCGATCTCGTCCCAGTCCATTCCGCGGGCCGAGTGAGCCTCCAAGTCGGCAATGAGGCCGTAGGCGTCCGCGCCCTGCTGTTGGTGCCAGATGATCTCGTCGAAGACGAGTTTGTGGCCGATATGCGGGTCGCCAGTCGGCATGAAGCCCGAGAGGACGGCCGCATCGTCGCCGTTTGCGAGGGCGTCGGCAACCGGGCTGTAGTCGCGGTGGCCGAAGATGACTCCCCGGCGCATCAGGTAGTGGGGGTTGGGCACCTCGGGGAGGATCTCCTCGAACTCCTCGATGCCGAACTCCTCGAACAGTTTGCGGTAGTCGGCAATCGTCGACGAGCCCCAAGGGTCGATGGTGGTCTCGTCGACGCCGCCGTCGGTCAGCGGCGTGGCTTCGCGTCCAGTGCCACCATCTGCCGTCCGTGGTGTCTCGTCGTCGGTCATGGCGTAACTCGGCTCACGGTGAGCCACTCTACTTCTCCCTTCGCTGTGGTCAGCGCAAAAACCATTCGTTTCCGGACCCCGCCGGCGAGTCGCACGTCCAGCGATAGCTCGCGGGGATCGAACGCGTGGTCGGCTTCGAGGACCCGCACGAGACACTCCGAGTGCGGCAGATCGTCGACCGATTCGACGGTGTTGTAGGTCCGGAAGTCGGCACCGAACTTGAACCCCGTTTTGGGAACGACCTGCCGATCCCGCAGGGTGCGGTAGACCGCCAGCCGGCGGTCGAACCGTTCGCCCTCAACGGCGCGGCCACGCTCGCGGATCGCGTCGACTGCCGGGCCGTCGACCCCCTGTAGATCGAGAACCCCCTCAGCGGCGAGACCGGCAGCCTCGACGAGCGAGAGTTGGACCGCGCTGTCGACGATAGCCTCACGGGCGGTCAGCGGCTGGCCGTAGAACCCGTGGTCGAAGAAGCCCTCGGGAGCGTCCCAGACGACGACCCGATCGTCGAGCAGCGACCCCGAGAGGGCGTCGGGCGGCTGGTAGGTCGTGCCACCATCGAAGTCGGGGGTGTCGGTCTCGAAATACGAGATCTCGCTTTCCTCGTCGACGACCGCCAGCGTCACGCCACCCAGTTCGGCCGCGGGCACCGCCGCACGCTCGCCGACCACGACGATCCGGTGAGCGGGGTCACCGTCGCCGGGTTTGGTGCCGCGGGGGTAGACCGTCAGATCGGTCCACTCAGTGTCGTCGTCGCCGGGCCATCCCTCGCGGGCGGGCGAGAGATAGAATCCCCGGTCGCGGAGTTCGGCGTAGACGAGGAACCGAAGGGCGAATCGGTCGACGGCCGCCGCGGAGTCGGCGAAGAAGGCCTCGAAACCGAGGTGGGTGCCGTTGCCGTCGACGACGTGGTCGAGATCACCCCGAAGGAGCAAGTGGGCGGCCTCGACCCGCGAGAGGGAGATCGCGTTGCCGCCGTCGGGGCTGCCGTAGCCGCGGGCGTCGTGGAACTGCTGGCGGGCGTTGCCAGCGACTGCGACGACGCCGTCCCGTAGCTGTCCGTTCATACCCGGTGGGCGGCTGGCTTGGCCAAAGGCACTGCGGTTCGCAGCTAGGATCGGTTCCGACGGGCGTTAGGCGAGGTAGTCTCGGAGTACGCAGCCGACCCCGACGGCACCGACGACGAAGGAGACGAGCCCGCCGATCCCGGTCAGCGCGAGGCCACCGTTGAGTGCCGCCGCGACCAACAGCGGTTTGAGCCAGCCGCCGTCCCGGCTGACCAGTCGGTCGCTGACGGCGAGAAAGGCGATCGTCGCCCCGACCGCCCAGACCACATAGGCGGCGATGATGAGCGGCACAGCGACCAGTATTCCGACGAGCGTCAACACGAGCAGGACCGAGAGGACGATCAGGCCGACCAGCGCACCGAAGCCGTAGAAGAACGACGACAGCGGGTCGTCGAAGGCCGCGGCCACCATGCGCTCGGTGTAGTCGGGCACGATAGCGACGAGCAACGCCCCCACGACGAGCGTCGTGACAAACGACGAAAGCCCACCGGTGAGCAGGCTTCGGCCACCTGCCTGCGGGAGGTCGACGCCTGCTTGCAGCAGTATCTCAACGGGGACCAACAGACTGTCCAACATAGGTGAACGATACGCGGGCAGACGGATAAGGAGTCGACTCGTGTGTCAGGTACTGAAACCGTGCTTCGAGCTCGTTGGTTACATTGTGCAACCACGTTACGATACGAACTCCTATATTTCGTGAAGTGTATGCTGGAGTATGGCAGACCAGCAGCAGGCCGAAGCAGTTGCGGACGACTCCCCGTGTCCGGTGATCGAATCGCTCGAAGAGATCGGCTCCCAGTGGCGGCTGGCGGTGCTGTACGACCTCCAGGAGGGCGAAAAGCGGTTCAACGAACTCAAGCGGTCGACCGGCGCGAACTCCCGGACGCTCTCGCGGGTATTGGACGATCTCCAGGAGACCGGGTACGTCGCCCGGCGATTCGAGGAGGCCAGCCCCATCGCGACCTACTACTCGCTGACCGAGAAAGGCGAGTCGCTGTGTCCGGTGTTCGACGAGATCAGCGCGTGGTCCGCCGAGTGGCTGTGACCGAGCGACGAGTGGCTTTTTGGATCGGCGGTACCCTCATCCGGTATGCGCGCAGCGAGATACCACGGTCCGGGCGACATCCGTATCGAATCGGTCGACGAGCCCACACTCGACTCCCCGAAGGGTGCGATCGTTCGGGTGACCCACACCGCAATCTGCGGCTCCGATCTCTGGTTCTACCGCGGCGAGAGCGACCGGGACGTCCCCTCCCGCGTCGGCCACGAGCCGATGGGGATCGTCGAGGACGTCAGCGACGATGTCGTCTCTGTCGAGCCGGGCGACCGCGTCTTTGCGCCCTTCTTCATTAGCTGCGGGCGGTGTGAGTTCTGTCGGAAGGGACTCCATACCTCCTGTGTGAACAGCGGCAGCTGGAGCGGGGCCAACGGCGGCGCACAGGGCGAGTACGTCCACTGCCCGGAGGCCGACGGGACCCTCATCCGGGTGCCGGACCGCCACGCCGACGACGAGGAGACCCTGCGGTCGATCCTCCCGCTGACGGACGTGATGGCGACCGGCCACCACGCCGCAGTAAGCGCGGGCGTCGAGGCGGGGTCGAGTTGCGCGGTCGTCGGCGACGGGGCGGTCGGGCTCTGTGGCGTGCTGGCCGCCAAGCGACTCGGCGCGGAACGAATCATCGCCATCGGCCACCACGAGGATCGGCTCGACATCGCCGAGGAGTTCGGCGCGACCGACCGCGTGAGCGAGCGCGGCGAGGCAGCCGTAGACAGGGTCCGAGAGATCACCAACGGCGGCGTCAACCACGTCCTCGAATGCGTTGGTGCGACCTCCTCGATGGAGACCGCCCACGAGGTCTGTCGACCCGGCGGCACCGTCGGCTACGTCGGCGTTCCCCACGGGATGGGCGAGGGGCTTGATCTCGAACCGTTCTTCCGCGGCAACATCACGCTCAACGGGGGCGTCGCGCCGGTCCGGGCCTACGCCGAGGAGTTGCTGGCCGACGTGCTGCAGGGGACGCTCGATCCCTCGCCGATCTTCACCAAGACGGTCGACCTCGACGGCGTCCCGGAGGGGTATGCGGCGATGGACGACCGCGAGGCGATCAAAGTGTTAGTCAAACCCTAACCGGGCTACTGGGCCGACTCGGTCCGTGGTTGGTCGACCTCACAACCGCCATCGAGACAGCGCTCGCCGGAGGCCGTCCGGAACCGCGGCAGCCCACACTCGCAGTCGTCGACGACGGTGCCGGCGGGGAACGAAAACGAGGTCTCACAGTCGGGGTAGGCCTCACAGCCGAGGAAGATCCGCCCGTCGGGGCTCCGGACGCGGAGCGGCGCGCCACAGTCCGGACAGGTCCATTCCTCGTCGAACCGCTCGCGGACCGCCGCCGACAGCGACTCGCAGGCGTAGTCGACACACAACTCGAAGGCGTCGCCGCGGTCGACACGCATCCGGGGGAGGCCGCACTCCTCGCAGTGGTCGTCGAGCACGGTCGCCCCGGCCGGCAGACCATAGCGCTCCTCGCAGTCGAGACACGCGATCTCACCGCGGACCCGGATGAGGGGGCCATCGCAGTCGGGGCAGGTCCCGACCGGGACCCCGGCATCGGAGACGTCGAACGACTCGAAGCCGCAGGCGGCGTTCGAGGTCACCAGTAGCTCCTGGCTATCGGCGTGGGCCCGCAGGCTGAAGGCCGTGCCGTCGTGTTCGATCGTCACGTCGTCGGGCCGAGTGAGCCAGGCGACCGGCTGGTAGCCGTCGGCGTCGTGGACCAACACGGTGCGGTCGGGCTTGACGAGGACGACCACGTGGCCGCGCTGGATGCGGTCGCGGGTCCCTTCGAAGCGAACGGTGCAGTCACCGGCAAGAATCCGGGTTTGCGGAGGCATACGCCGTGTGGAATCTTTTCAGGTCTAAATGTACGTGCGAGACTCTTTACCCGAAGCCGCCGACCGGGCTGTATGGCCGATACTGAAACCCAGGTTACGGCCGTACTGTTCGATATGGACGGCGTGATGGTCGACTCCGAGCGCTACTGGCACGACGAACAGCCCGAGCACATCTTTCCCCAGACCCTCGACGGTGAACAGCCGGATCTCGACGAGACGACCGGGATGTACTACAAGGAGATCTACGACTACCTCGACGAGGAGTACGAAACGACGATTAGCAAAGAGGAGTTCGTCGACCTCTTCGACGAGGTGGCGATGGACATCTACCACAACCGCGTCGACCTGCTTGAGGGCTTCCACGAACTCCGCGATGAGCTGGCCGAGCGCGAGATTCCGGTGGCCATCGTGACTTCCTCGCCGTCGTCGTGGCACGACATCGTGATCGAACGCTTCGAGATCGACGTCGACGAGATCATCACCGCCGAAAACCTCGATGCCGACGGGAAACCCGCACCGGATATTTACGAGAAAGCCGCCGAAATCGTCGGCCACCCGCCGGAGAACTGTCTCGTGATCGAAGACTCGGAAAACGGGATCGAGTCGGCCGAACGGGCCGGAGCCGTCGTCGTCGGCTACCGGGCCGAACACAACGCCGATACCGATCTCTCTGAGGCCGATGTCGTCGCCGAGAACCCCGAGGAGCTACGCGAGGCGATCCTCTCGCGGGCTGAATAGCGCCCGATCCCAAGGTAGTTCACTTACGGCAGTCGACGGGACAGTATGGCAGACAGTGCCGACTCCAACCGGGCAGTCTTCTTTGACATGGACGGCGTCATCGTCGACTCCGAGCGCTACTGGCGAACCGAACAGCCCGAACGGATCTTTCCGGCGACGCTCGCCGGCGAGCATCCGGATCTCGACGAGACGACCGGGATGAACTACCGGGAGATCTACGACCACCTCGACGAACAGTACGAGACGAAAATCAGCAAAGAAGAGTATATCGAGATCTTCGATGCGGTCGCCCGAGAGATCTACAGCGAGCGGGTGAGTCTCCTCGATGGGTTTCAGGCTCTCGTCGACGATCTCCAAACAGCGGGCGTCCCGGTCGCCATCGTCACCTCCGCGCCGCCGGCGTGGCACGGGATCGTTACCGAGCGGTTCGACATCGACGTCGATGAGACGATCAGCGCCGAGGATATCGACGGCGACGGGAAACCCGCGCCCGACATTTATCAGTACGCTTCCGAGGAGGTCGACCGCGAGCCGGAGGAGTGTCTCGTGATCGAGGACTCGAAAAACGGCGTCGAGGCGGGGAAGAACGCGGGGATGACCGTCATCGCCTACCGGAGCGGGCCGAACGACGACACCGATCTCTCGGCGGCCGATGTAATCGTCGAGAGCGCCACCGAACTCCGAACAGAGATCCGGTCGTGGGCAGAGGCCTGACCGCGTAGTCGAAATCGCAGCGTCGCTCAGTCGAGCGGCCGAAGCGTCGAGTTGAGCACGACCAGCAGGCTGCTGGCCCCCATGGCGACCGCCGCGAACAGCGGATTGAGGAGGCCGGTCGCGGCCAGTGGGATGGCCACGCCGTTGTAGAGGAACGCCCAGCCGAGGTTCTGGCGGATGCGGCTCCGGGTTTTAGCGGCGATCGTGAACATCGTCGGGACGGCCGACAGGTCGCCGTCGACGACTATCACGTCGCCCGCGTCGGTAGCGAGTTTGGTCCCCGTCGCCAGCGCGATGCCGAGATCCGCCGCCGCCAGCGCGGGGGCGTCGTTGCTGCCGTCGCCGATCATGGCGACGCGGCCGTCGGACTGGAGCCGGCGGACCGTCTCGGCTTTCGCTTCGGGTGGCACGCCCGCGAAGACGTGGTCGACCGCGGGGTGAGCCTCGAAGGTCCGGGTGGCAGCGGTGTCGTCGCCGGTGAGGACGACGATCTCCCGATCGCCGTCGGCCAGCGAGTCGACGACGGCCTCCCAGTCGGCCTTCGGCTCGTCGCCGACGCCGATCACACCCTGGATCGTTTCGTCCCAGCCGACGACGACCGCGACATCCCCCTGTTCGGCCAGCCGCTCGGCCTCGGTGCGGTAGTCGTCAGGGTCGGCCCAGTCCTCGAACAACGCAGGGTGACCGACGGTCACCTCGCGGCCCTCAACCCGGCCGCGGACCCCCTTGTCGAAGGTCTCGACCGCGTCGACGCCGGCTGCGGTGTCGATGGCTGCGCTGTCGTCGTCCGCGAGTAGTTCGCCGCCATCGGTGGCGTGATCGCCCGTCGATGGTGTGTCGTCGGTCGTCGACGCGGCGGCGACGATGGCGTCGGCGATCGGGTGGGCTGAAGCGCGTTCGACGGCTGCCGCAGTCGACAGCAGGTCGTCGGGGTCGTCGCCTGCCACCTCGGTGACCCGCATCTCGCCGCTGGTGAGCGTCCCCGTCTTGTCGAGGGCGATCACGTCGACGTCGGCGGCGGTCTCGAAGATCGCCGAGGAGGCGACAACCATCCCGTGTTGGGCGGCGGTCTGGATTCCCTGTGCGACCGCCAGCGGCGTCGCCAGTCCCAGCGCGCAGGGACAGGAAGCGATGACGACCGTCAAGCCGACCAGCAGCGCGGCAGTCGGGGTGCTGCCGGTAACGAGCGTCCAGCCGGCCGCGAGGACGCCCACCGTCAGGACGAGAGGGACGAAGATCGTCGCCAGCTTGTCGGCGAACCGCTGGACGCCCGGCGAGCCGCTCTGGATCTCCCACAGCAGTTCGACGATCCGGTCGAGGGTGCTTTCGGCCGCCTCGCCGGCCCGGATCGTCAGCGGCTGGTCGGTGACAACCGTCCCGCCCCGAACGTCGTCGCCCGGTCGCTTGGTCCGCGGCACCGACTCCCCAGTGACGAGGGCTTCGTCGACCGCAGCAACGCCCGACTCGACGACCCCGTCGACCGGGATCCGGTCGCCCGGCCGGACCAGCAGTTCCTCGCCCGGCTCGACTGCCGCAACGGGAACCGTCGATCCGTCGGGGCGGCGGGCCTCCTCGACTTGGATCGCCGTCAGGTCCGTGAGGAGATCGGAGGCGCGGCTTTTGATCGTCGACTCGTAGTAGTTGCCGACCGTGACCACGAGGATGATCGCCACCGTGACATCGAAGTAGAGGTCGGTCCGACCCATGAACATCGCCAGCGTGCTGTAGCTGTAGGAGCCGAGGGCGGCGACCGAAACCAGCAGGTCCATGTTGGGTTCGCCCGCCCGGAGACTGACGAACGCCCCCCGAAGGATCGGATACCCCGTATAAAACAGGACGAGGGAAGCCAACAGCCAGATCTGGGTGAAGAGGTAGAGGCCGTCGAAGCCGCCGAGGTCGACCAGCGACTGGAGGCCGAAGTATTTGGGATAGATGAACAGCACGTACCACAGCATCGTCATCATGCCGAACAGCCCGCCGCCGATGAGGAACTTCACGACCTCGATGTCGCCCGCAAGCTCGCGGTCGGCGTCGACCGAGCGCTCGCTGGCTTCGTAACCGTAGCCCGAGACGATCTCAGGGAGGTCGTCGGCCGCCAGTTCGTCGGGGTCGTAGTGGACTTTCAGCGTGTCGGTCGCGTAGCTCGCGCTAACTGCGCCGACGCCCTCGTGGGATGTGGTCGTCGACTCCAAGAAGGCCTCGCAGGTCGCACAGTGCATCCCCGAGACGCTGAGGTATTGGGCGTCGTACCCCTCTAGGTCGTCGGCGTCGTCGACCTCCTCGCGGAGCTGATCGCTGGCCGTCTCGGCGTCGGCCGCAGCCACGTCGTCGACCGTGCGGGCGACCTCCAGACAGCCCCGACAGCAGTAGACGCCGTCGACGTCGGCGTCGGTGACTGGCGGCGACGGTGTGGGGAGGTCACAGAGCGTGCAGTCGGTCATAGGAAGCCGCAGTGGTGGCTCCGACGGGTGCTGTGAAGGGACGACCAGTAGACAGCAGCCTCAGGCGTGGGTCGAGTGATCATGGCCGCCGCCCTCGACCGGCGTGAAGATGAGGTACAGCGCGGTGGCAATGATACCGACGTTGAGGACTGAGATGCCGACGATCGGGTCTTTCAGCAGCGCATAGGAGACCATCGCCGGTAGGGCGCCCAAACTCACGAGACTGGCGGTACGTGGTGATACCATTTGTCGAGAGTGTCGACCCGATATTCATAACTCTTTGCTCGCGTTCCCAGTCGGCGAGAATCCAGAATCCATATTTAGGAGAGGTTTTCATAATGGTACCAACGATGTCCGGAGAGAACACGGTCAGAGAGATCGGGCACGACGAGTTCGACCCGAAAGGGACGCTGGTGTTGATACTCGTGTATTTCGGGGTCCTCAGCGTCATGTGGGTCTTCATGTACTTCGTCGAATTCCTTGGAAACGACCTGACGGTCCTCGTATAATATGAACATTCACAACTACGAAAAAATATGGCTCGTGCTGTCGATGCTGCTGATCATCGGCTTTATCAGTACCGTCGTCTACGGCGCGACGGCAGTCGGCATCGAGATGGTCAACGACGAGGGCGGGACGATCGACTCGACGGCCCTCGACGAGGACGACCGGTTCAGCGAACCGCGGGTCGAGAAGGTCGGTGAGGACGAGTACGAAGCCTACGTGGTCGCCCGGCAGTTCATCTTCGAACCGAATCCGATCGAGGTGCCGGCCAACAGCACCGTCACGTTCTACGTGACGTCGCCGGACGTGCTGCACGGCTTCGAGGTCGTCGGCACCAACGCCAACGCGATGGTCGTGCCGGGAGAGATCACCGAACTGACCGTCGAAGTCAACGAACCCAAGGAGTACGGCATCCTCTGCAACGAGTACTGCGGTGGCGGCCACCACACCATGGAAGGCAAACTGATCGTGGTTCCGGAAGACGAGTTCGAACTGGGGGACAGTAACGATGAGTGAACAGCTCGAATCGGGCGCACCGACGTTCCTCGATAAGTTCCCCGACGAGGCGGCGGTCGTCCGGGCGGCGCTGTGGAGTTCGTTTATCGCACTGGCGCTGGGCGCGGTCTTCGGGCTGATTCAGGCGCTCCACCGAACCGACGTCTTGCGACTGATCGACTCGACGGACTACTACACCGTGTTGACCGCCCACGGCGTGCTGATGGTGGTCTCGTTCACCATCTTCTTCCTTGTCGGGCTGTTCACGTGGGCGACCGTCCGGAGCTTCGACCGGGGCGTCGAGTCCATCCGCTACACGTGGACGTGGTACGGACTGATGGTTGCGGGGACGCTGATGGCGGTCGTGGCGATCCTCGGCGGCTTCGTCCCCCAGACCGACATCAGTGCTGACGTGCTGTTCACGTTCTACGCGCCGATGCAGGCTCACCCGCTGTTCTACGGCGGGCTGGCGATCTTCGTCATCGGGACGTGGCTCGCGGGTGCCGACTACATCTGGACGTGGCGCGCGTGGGCGGCCGAGAACCCCGACGAGCGCATCCCGCTGCAAGGATTCATGGTACTGACGACGATGCTGATGTGGTACGTCGCCACCATCGGGATCGCCATCGCAGTCGTCGCCTTCCTCCTGCCGTGGTCGCTGGGGCTGTTCGACCAGATTAACCCCCTGTTGACGCGGACGCTGTTCTGGTTCTGGGGCCACCCGGTCGTCTACTTCTGGCTCATGCCGGCCTACCTGCTGTGGTACACCGTGCTGCCGACGATCGCCGGCGGCCGGCTGTTCAGCGATCCGCTGGGCCGGGTCGTCTTCGTGCTGTTCTTGCTGCTGTCGACCCCGGTCGGCATCCACCACCAGTACGTCGACCCCGGCATCGCGGAAGGGTTCAAGACGATCGCGATGACCAACACGATGTTCCTGCTGCTGCCGAGCCTGCTGACGGCCTTTACCGTGGTGGCGAGCGTCGAACACGGCGCACGCCAGCGCGGCGGCACCGGCCTGCTGGGCTGGCTCCGAGCGCTGCCGTGGCGCAACCCGGCCTTTACCGGGATGATGCTCGCGGGACTCATGTTCGCGGCGGGCGGCTTCAGCGGGATGATCAACGCCGGGATGAACATCAACTACCTCGTCCACAACACCATCTGGGTGCCGGGGCACTTCCACCTCACCGTCGGCACCGCCGTGGCGCTGACGCTGATGGCGGCGACCTACTGGCTGTGGCCCCAGCTGACGAACCGACGGCTCTACAGCCGGCCGATCGGGCTGGCGCAGGTCGTTATCTGGTTCGTCGGGATGGGGCTGATGTCGAACGCGATGCACGTCCAGGGGCTGTTCGGTATTCCGCGACGGACCGCCGAACCGCAGTACGAAGGGTTCGACTTCGTCGCCTCCTTCGGTTCGGTCAGCGAACTCAACCTCCAGCTGGCGATCGGCGGCACGCTGCTGTTCATCTCGACGATGCTGTTCGTCACCAACATCGCCCTCAGCGCGGGGACGCCGAAGCTCAGCGGAATCGGTCAGCCGCTGTCGGAGCCGCTGTCGACGGTCGACGACTCCCCGGAGATCCTCGATAACCTGAAACTCTGGTTCGGGATCGCGCTCGTGCTCGTGGTGTTGGCCTACGCGCTGCCGCTGGCGAGCATCATCGACCGCGGCGGCCTCCTCGGGCCCGGCGTCGACCCCGTGCCGATGATCGTCGAGCCGGTCGCGGCGACGATCGAGCCGACGCTGGGTCGGCTCGCCGCCGCAGTCGGGAGCGTGGTACCATGAGACGCACTACCCAAGGCGGGATTCTGGTCGGCTGCGGTGTGCTGTTCGTCATCGTCTGGGAGATCCGCAGCGCACTCGGGCTGCTGGCGGGCGTCGACACCAACCCACAGCTGTACATGCTGCTGACCCTCGCGGTCGTCGGTCTCACGGCGGTCGCCCTCGCCATCGGGCTGATCGGCCTCCGACCGGAGCCGCCGGCCGACGAAGACGCCCAGTGAGCAACCCCACCTCGACCGCCGCGGTCGTCCGCCGGGCGTTCGCCGACCGCTCGCCGACGGCGCTGGCCATCTGGGGGGCCGCCATCGCCGTCGGGAGCTACGCGGTGGCCACGAGCGCCTATCTCGCAGCCGTGGCCCCGCGGCTGACCGACCTCCGGGTGTTCGTCTATCCGGCCGTCTGGCTCGCCGCGAGCGTCGCCGCCGCCGTCTGGGTCGACCGAACCGTCCGCCACCGCCCCCGGCGGTGGCTCGGCCGGACCGTCGGGATCGGCTACGTGCTCGGTCTCGCGTGGCTGAGCGGGCTGGTCGGCCCCAGCGCCGGCAGCGAAACCCTCCGGCTGGTGTCGACGCTGCCGGGCTGGGGGCCGATCGGCCTCTACGACAACGGGCTCGTCCACGTGTCGGTCGTCCCGTTCAAACTGGTCGCCTACCTCGCGCTCGGCCACATCGTCGCGGTGCTGGTCGCCGCCACCGGCGGCTCGGCCCGGGCAGCGGTCCTCGGGATGGCCTCCTGTGTGAGCTGTGCGGCCCCACTGCTGCTGGCGATCGGGGGACTCCTCGGGGGGACGCAGGCGACCACGGCGGTGGCCTCGCTGGGGTACGATATCGCCACCGTGGTGCTGGTCGTCACCTTCGGACTGCTGGTCCGGGCGGCGAGTCGAACCACGCCGTCGACCTGTCGCCCACAGGACGCCGAGACGGCGGGAGGCGGGCCGTGAACCGCCGGCGGCTGCTGGCCGGCCTCGCCGGCCTCGGCGTCGTCGGCGGCGGCTGGGCTGCCACCGGCGGCTGGCCGGATGGCCCGTCGGGCGGCGAGACGGCCGACGAAGACGCGACGACCGCCGCGTTCACCGTCGACACTATCGACGCGCCGGGCAGCAGCGCCGGGACGCTGTCGGTGCCGGCCGACCGGCCGACGCTCGTCGACTTCGTCTCGGTCGGCTGTGAGGTCTGTAGCGACTCGATGCCCGCCCTCACCGCGTTTCACGCCGAGTACGGCGACCGCCTCCGGTTCCTCTCGCTGTCGACCGACCCGGTCGGGTTTTCGGTCGAGGAATCGAGCCTTCGGGAGTGGTGGGCCGACCACGACGGAGCGTGGGCGTTGGGCGTCGACGACCAACTGTCGGTCGCCAACGACCTCGACGTGACCAGCGTGCCGACGGCCGTGGTGATCGACGCCGAGGGCCGAATCCGTGGCCGCACCAGCGGTCGAAAATCGGTCGACGAACTCGAATCGCTGGTCGAACCGGTCGGATAGCTCCGGCCGGAGACAGCGAGCGCGACCCCGGGCTGTCGACCGTTTTCACCTGTTGGGAATCGAACAGTGACTTATAGGCGACCGTCGACACAGGTGAGATATGGGAGCCGATGCGACAGCAGGGAAGCGGTGGGGTGGCCGGGACGCATGACCCGCGAGCGCATCCGCGAGCACGTCACAGCCAATCCGGGGATCCATTTCAACGAACTTACTCGATCTCTCGACCTCGCGCCGGGACAGGTCCAGTACCACATCCGAAAACTCAAAACGAACGACGCGGTCGTCGAGGAGCCGCTGTACGGCCGGACCCACTACTTCACGCCGGAGTACGACGAGCGCGAACGCGGTGCGCTCGCCGTCGCCCGCCGGGAGACAGCCCGCGACGTCCTCGTCACGCTCCTGATACACGGGCCGAACACGCCGAACGCGGTCGCCGAGGAGGTCGACGTCGCCCGCAGTACCCTCGAGTGGCATCTCGATCACCTCGTCGAACAGGGACTGGTCGACAAACGGCGGGACGAGCGCAACCGGATCACGCTCGTCCTCGCGGACCCCGAGTCGACGCCGGGGCTGATCCGAACGGTCGAGCCATCGCTGTACACACAACTAGTCACCCGCTTTTCGCGGCTGTTCGACGGGATGTTCGCGGTCGACCCGCGGCCGACCGACGGCTAACAACGGACCCCTTTTCACAGGTGCCGACGCGAAAGGAGAAGCGTCGCCGCCGCCAACGAGCCGACGAGCCAGCCGAACAACCCGAGGACGCTTGGTAACGGCGCAGCGTAGCCGCTCTCGCCGGCCGCAGCGACCCCGATGACGGTCTCGAAGACCACGCCCCGGTAGGCGCTGTTGGGGGTAGCCGCCAGCGCCGACAGCAGGTTCGACTCGGCCAGCCAGCCGTCGGCCAGTCCGACGACGATCAGCGCATCGCCGCCCGCGGCGGCCAACAACACGCCGCCGGTCGCCAACACGACCGCCGCCCGCACCGACCGGGCGGCGACCGACAGCAACACGACGAGTGCCTCCATCACGAGGCCGAACAGCACCGTCAGAACGAGGAATCGGCCCCAGAGGATCGGCGAGTCGACGCCGGAGTGGGTGGCGTACACGGTGGTATCGGGGGCCGACGCGAGGGCGATCACGAGTCCCGAAACCAGCAGGCTCGCGGTGAGCACCGCCGCCAGCAGCGCCGCCCGGCCGACGTAGACGGCGAGGACGTACACCCACGGCGAGACGTCGTAGGTCTCTAAAACCGCGAGTTCGCCGCGTTCGAGGTCGTCGACGACGCTCCGGTAGCCGACGGCGACCGCCGCCAGCGGCACCACCAACTCAAGGGGCAACAGCAGGTCGACGACCGCCGGGAGGTAGCCGGTCTGTCCGCCGCCACCCCCGGCGACCAGCGCGACCACCAGCCCCGCGAGGCCGACCGCCAGCAGGGCGTACACCCGCGTTCGGGCGACGGTGCGGAGTTCTCGGCCCACCAGCGCTTTGAACTGTGCGAGCGCGCCGGTCATGCCTCGACCTCCCGGCGGGCGGCGGGTTCGCGGATGACGGACTGATAAACCTCCCACAGTGTCTCCGAGTTGGTCGATTCGGCGAGTTCGGCGGGCGAACCACTGACGATCACCGACCCGCGGTTGAGAAAGACCACCCGGTCGGCGAAGCGGTCGACCAGCGAGAGGTCGTGAGAGCTGACCAGCACCGCGGTTCCTTCGCTGGCCTGCTCAGCGAGGATCTCGAAGGCGTTGGCGGCCATACTGGGGTCGAGCCCGCTGGCCGGCTCGTCGAAGACGACCACCGGCGGCTCGCCGACCAGCGACTGGGCGATCCCCAGCAGCCGGCGCATTCCACCCGAAAGCGCCTCGACGCGGCGGTCGGCGGCATCCGCGAGGCCGACCCGCCGGAGGGCCGCCTCGGTCTCGGCGGGCTCGTCGAGCAGTCCGGCGTAGAAGGCGATGGTTTCGGCGGCGGTGAACTGCGGCCGAAAGGACGGCTGCTGGGGGAGGTAGCCGATCGGCCGGTCGACCTCGGGGCCCGTGTACCGGACCTCGCCGTCGGTCGGCGAGAGATGACCCAGCAGGATCCGCAGCAGGGTCGTCTTCCCGGTGCCGTTCGGGCCGACGATGGCGGTGACCGCGCCCGGGTCGACCGCGATGTCGACGCCCTCCAGCACTGAGAGGTCACCGTACTCGTGGCTGATCGCTTCGCCGACGAGGATCGGATCGGTGGTCATGGCTGGCCCTCACTACGACTGGCTGGTGGGTCTGCTGTGGGTGTCATGGTGGTGTTGGTCGGGAGGGCATCGAGCCCGTCGTCGACGACCCGCTCCGAAAGCCGGAGCCGGTCGGGGTTCTGTGGCTCGGTCTGCGGGTAGGGGTCGATGACGCTGCCGGATCGGAGACCGGGGGCCGCCCCGCGGAGGGCCCGGAGCCCCTGTTTAACGGGGGATTCGGCGACCGTCCGGCGGGCCGCCGAGCGATGGAGTTGGCCGTCGACCGAGTCGGTCGGAACGTAGGCGCGGTCGTAGTGGCCGTCGGTGGCACTCCCGTAGGCCCCCTGCCAGTAGTTGCCGTGGCCGTCGTGGGCCCAGACCCGGAGCGGGCCGGCGCTGGCTCCGGCGTGGTACTCGTTGTCGACGTAGTCGTTCTTCCAGACCCGGCTGGTCGCCAGCACCGAGCCGGTTCGCATCCCGTAGGTGTTGTTCCGGACGACGTTGTGCTCGTACAGCGAGCCGACCGCGGTGGTCGTGATCCCCACCCGGCTGTCGACGGCGATGTTGTCGGCGATGTAGGAGTACGAGCCGCTGGTGGCGATCCCGTTGGAGGTGTTGGTGACGACGTTGCCGACGATGGCGTTCCGGGCGGGGTCGGTCATGATGGTGATGCCGCCGAACTCCTGATTGGCGAAGCGGCTGTCGGCGATCACCGCGTCGGAGGTGTGCATCAGGTGGACGCCGTAGCGGTTGTCGCGGAACGTGTTGTTCCGGATCACGGTCTCCGGCGAGCGGTGGAGGTAGATCCCGTCGCGGCCCGCCTGAAACGTCGAGTCCTCGACGACGACCGACGAGCGCATCGCCATCACGCCCATGAAGCCGTCGTTCCAGACGGGGGTCCCGGTGACCGAGAGGTTCCTCACGACCGCCTCGGGACTGTCGCGCAGCAGCACGCCGTTGGCTGGCGTCGACGGCACCGTCACGTCGGCGACGTGGATGCCGGGCGCGCCGACCGCCGCGATCGCCGCGTCGCCGTGGCCGTAGCCGAGTTCGATGTTGGCGTCCCACTCGTCGCCGGTGACCGCGTCCTCGTCGCGGGTCTGGTTGCCGACGCCCGTGACCGTGAGTCCGACGATCCCCACGTCGGCGGCCGACACTTCGACCACCGACCCGGTGCCGTTGCCCTCGATCGTCGCCCCCGGCCCACGGAGGGTGATCGAGTGGTCGACGTCGATCGGCCCCTCGTAGCGGCCCGGGGCGAGACGGATCGCCGAGCCGTTCGGTGCGGCCGCAATAGCAGCGTCCACCGAGTCGCCCGGCGAGAGTTCGGCCTGCACCGGGCGGTCGAGGAGGGGCCGGTCGGCGTCGACGCGGGCGTCGGCGGCCGCTCGCTTGTCGTCGACCCCCTCGCGGACGACCGCGGCGTCGTCGGTTTCGACCGGCCGGTCGGCCAGCGCGTCCCACCCGACCACTGTGCCGCCGTAGTCGGCGGCGAAGGCGTCGGCGGCCGCCCGATCGGCGAAGGGGACCACGGCCGGGCCGGCGGGCGTCGACGCGCCGCTGCCGGCGACGAAGACTGCCTCGTCGGCGTCGACCCACTGGGGGTAGCCGTCGGTCCGGATCGTCCCGTCGTCGAGTTCGATCCCCGTATCGTCGTAGGCGGTGACGTAGGTGGCCACGGGGTAGCCGAACTGCTGTTGGCGGGTGGGGTCATCGATGGCGGCGATGGCGGTCTCGATCCCGTAGTAGCCGATGACGTACTGGTACTGCGAGTAGAACACCTGCGCCCGCGGGATCTGGCGGTCGTCGTCGATCTCCTGAGACACCTCGGAGGCGAAGCCGACCGACCGGGTGTCCTCGAACGCGACGGGGTCCGGGGCGGCCGCGCCGGCGTCGACGACGAACAGCCCCCCGGCGAGGAGCCCACAGCCCACGAGGCCGACCGCGAGCACCGCGAGCGTGTGGTCGGCGACCAGTCGACGGCCGGGGAATGGCATACAGCCCCTAGCCGACTCGCGGTTTTACCGTCTCTGGTTCGGCCGTCGAATACGTCGGCTGGGCAGAAAATCGTCGAAACAGCACGCTTATAATTGTAGATTCCATACAATACTCCTGTTCTCGGAGCACGGCCGCTGGGAGGAGGAGCGGGGGGCTCCGAGAGCACCGGTTTCCATGGACGGCACCCTACTCAACGACATCGGGCTCGCAGTCGGGACGGGGGTAGCGACGTTCTTTTCGCCGTGTGCCTACGCCCTGTTGCCGGGCTACGTCGGCGTCTATCTCGGGAGCGGCGACGACGGCTCGCTGGCCAGCGATGCGATCCACGGGCTGGCGGCAGCGGTCGGCGTGCTGGTCGTCGTCGGGGTCACGATCGCCGCGATCGCCGCCGTCGGCGAGCCGATTCGGCGGCTCGTCACGTGGGTCGAGCCGCTCGTTGGGGTGGCGCTGGCGGTGTTCGGCCTGCTGTTGTTGCGGGGCTCTGCGGTCGGCTGGCACCTCCCGCTGCCCGAACAGCGGCCCGGCGTCGTCGGCTTCGGGATCTTCGGTGGGGTGTACGCGATCGCCGCCGTCGGCTGTGTCGCGCCGTTGTTCTTCGGCCTCGTGCTCAACGCCCTTCGGGCGGGCATCACCGAGACCCTGCTCGTCGTGGGGGTCTACGGCGGCACGATCGCGGCGCTCCTGTTGGGGTCGACGTTCGCCATCGGGATGGGCTATGAGCTGGCCGAACTCAAACTGGCGCGGCTGTCGGTCGTCGGCCAGCGACTCGGCGGCGGCCTGCTGGTGGTCGCCGGCGCGATCCAACTAGCGCTGACGGTGTGACACTCAGAAGCTCACGCGATCGAGGATCAGGATTTGATGCTATCGACCAGTTCACGGTCGACGTCTGTGGCCGGCAGCACCTCGCCGCCGTACTCCTCGGCGAAGGCGTCGGCGTCTGCGGTGTCGCTAAAGGGGATCAGATCCGGTCCCATCGCGCCGATGACCTCGCTGCCGGCGACCACCGAGAGCGCCGATTCGACCACGTAATCCTCGGCGGCGAGGTGGGCCGTGATCGCCGGCTGATCGCCCTCGATCGAGTAGTCGACGGCGCTGTAGTCGGTGAGATAGGTGACGATCGGGGTCGCGCCCTCGGCCTCCTGATCCGAGCGGTAGGTATAGGTACAGGTGCCGCTACAGAACCACGCCGGGCCGTCGCGGTCCGACAGGTGGTCCTCGAAGAACACTTGGCCGGTCGGGCCGGGGTGTTCCTCGATCACCATGCCGCACTGGTCGCAGGTCTGTCCCTCGTCGAGGGCGACGGCCGCCGGCCGGTCGGCACCGTTGCCACCCATGCAGCCGGCGAGCCCGACCGCCAGTCCGCCGGCGGCAGTCGTCAACATGGTTCGCCTGTCGATACCCGCCTCGTCGGTGGGTCCTGTCATGGTACCGATCGACGGTCGAGAGCGGCTTAACGCATCTGGTACGGCCATCGAAGCCCGCAAGGGCGATTCGAGAGGTCGACCAGAGCGTACTTCGGGATCGAACGCTGTGGTACGACAAATGCAACGACGCAGCGTGCTTCGGCGGGCGGCCGCAGTCGGGGCCGCGGGCGCAGTTGGTGCGACCGCGGGCTGTCTCACCGGACTGTTCGATCCGGAACCGACGAACGTCGTCCTCGGAGAGCCGGAGGACCAACTGGCCGACAGCGAGGATCTGGGCTACCCCGCCTACGGGCAGGCGTTCCCCGAGTTCACTCTTCCGGAGGTCTTCGCCGACGAGGCGTTCTCGTCGACCGACCGTGACCGCCCCGCCGTGTACACCGCCTTTTACGCGTTCTGTCCGGCCGAGTGTCTGCTGCTGATGGGCGGGATGGCCAACGTGCAGGCGTCGCTGGCCGACCGCGAAATGATCGACGCGGTCGACCTCGTGGCGATCACGTTCGATCCGACCCGTGATACGCCGGAGAAACTCGAGGAGCACGCCGAGCAGATGGGGATCCGCCGCGAGCACGAGCGCTGGCACTACCTCCGGCCCGAGAGCGACGAGCGCGCCAAAACGGTCGTCAACGACGAGTTGGGCATCGGCTTCGAGAAGACCGACGAGGGTGGCAATGCCTACGAGTTCGCCCACATCACGGTCACGTTCCTCGTCAACCCCGACGGCGTCGTCGAGCGCGCCTACCGCGGGGAGAACCTCGACGTCGAGCGGGTCGTCGACGATATCGAAACCGTCATCGACGCCTACGCGTAACCGTTCGAGTGATGGTCGACCTCGTATTCGTACTCCTCCAGACGTGTACGCCTTCGGGGACCAGTGGGGCCCTCGATGGGGCGACGGTCAATCTCGGCGTCTTCTTCCTGATCGGGCTGTTCGGCGGGGCCCACTGTCTCGGGATGTGTGGCCCGCTGGTGACGACCTACGCCGACCGGATGGACGGCGGGTCGACGGGCGGCCGGTCGGCTCGGGGCGGCGAGCGATCGAACCGGCTGTCGCTGCGGATGGTCCGGCAACACGGCCTGTTCAATCTGGGCCGGGCGTTGAGCTACACGCTCATCGGCGGACTCTTCGGGCTGGCGGGCTCGCTGGTGGCCGTCTCGGTCGGCGAGGTGACGACTCTCTTGCGCGAACTCAACATCGTCGTCGGCTTCACCATCGGCCTGCTGATCATCGCCGCCGGGGTGAACTACCTGCTGCGGGGACAGGTACTGTCGCTGCCCGGCGAGTCGCTGTTCGGTCCGATCACTCGGGCCGTCCAGCGGCGGCTGACCGCCCGGATCGACGCCTCGGTCGACGGGCCGGGCATCCTCGGCCTCGGCGCGCTCCACGGCCTGCTGCCGTGTCCGCTGTTGTACCCGGCCTTTCTGTATGCGTTCGTCCAAGCATCACCGGCCGGCGGGGCGGTCTCGCTGGCCGTCCTCGGCCTCGGAACGATCCCGGCGCTGTTTATATACGGCACGCTGTTCCAGTCGCTGTCGACTCAGACGCGGGTACGACTCCACCGGGTGCTCGGCGTCGCGTTCATTCTGCTGGGCTACATCCCGCTGCAGCACGCCCTGATGTTGATGGGTGTCGACCTCCCCCACCCGCCGATCCCGTTCTACCAGCCGCTGTGAGGATTCCTATCCAGTGGGAACGCGCGTTCGGTATTATGTGATCGACAGTCGACGAGACAGATATGACACAGCAGTCCGACACACAACCGGCTGACTCGAGCAGCGACACCCTGTTCGTGGCGATCGGCATCGGCCTCGTCGCCCTCTCGGCGGTCGTCGGTCTCGCGGTGGTGGGGTACACCGTCGGCCTCGGGGCCCTCCAGTCGATCGCCAGCCCGTTCGCTCTCGGGACGGTCGTTTTTACCGTGATGGTCGCCATCGTGTTCAAAAAGACCTCGGACGTCGTCGACCGGCGGGTCGCCCGCAAGGGTCGTAGTGGGAACTGAGACGCGCAGTAGTCACCGATTACTGGCCGCTGTACCTGTTAGTCGACGACTACCGACCGGCTCGCGCGGACCGGCGGCAGCGGCAGATCGGGGAACGTCACCTCGACGGTGAACTCCAGATCTTCGGCCGCGCCGAAGACGCCGACCGGGACCGTCGTGGTGTCTGATAAATAACACCTTTTTTCGTTCATCTCGACGCCGTTGACCGTCACCCGAACCCCAACGGTCGCGCTCCCGGCGGTCGTGTTGACGGTGATCTCCCGCATCTCGTTGTCGCCGCGAGCGATCGACTCCGGGAACGCCCCCCAGTCGACGGTGATCCGCGGCAACTCGCGGGCCGACTCGACGATCCGCTCGGCGACGCCCGCCGTGATCCCCGCGCGGGTGAGTTCGCCGACGCCAGCGTCGACGACCTCGCCGGGGGTCGTGAGTCCGGCCTGAGCGAGCGTTTCGGCCCGGCCCGCCCCGACGCCGTCGATGGCCGTCAGGGCGACCGCCTCCCGTGAGACGCCGTTCTCAAGGCGGGCCTCGATCCGCTTGACCAGATTCGCCGCCCGTGGGCCGGCAAACCGGCCGAGGAACTCGTGGAGCGCCGCCAGCAGTCGGAGGGCGTTCTGTCGGATGACCCACGCGTCGCTTCGGAGTTCGGCGGGCGTCTGGCCCTCCATCCCGGCGTGGAGAATCGCCAAGACCTTCCGGTGGCCGTCTTCAAGGTCGGTCGACGTGCCGCGGAGTACCTCGTCGACCGCGTCGGTTTCGGCCTGGCGGGCCGAGACGCTGTCGAACTCGTCGGCGCTGGCGACGGTTTCGAGCACGTCGTCGACGCTGATCCGCTCGCGGTCGGCGAGCGTGGCGAATCGGGTGGCAGTCCCCAAGCGGAGGTAGTATTTCGAGGTCAGCGTGCCGATGGCGGTGGCCTCGACGCCGAGGTCGTCGTCGGTCTCGACGAAGCCGCGATCGACCAGCGTTTCGAGGGTCGACCGGACGCGCTCGCGGAGCCCGTCGAGGCCGTACTCGGTCGGCTTCGACTGGGCCCGCTGGTAGTAGAAGGTGGTTTCGAGCCACGCCATCACGTCGTCGAGGTCCTGGATCGTCCCCATGGCGATCTCGGCGTTGAGATGGGCATCCAGATCCTCAGCGAGTCGGGATTCGATCTCCTTGCCCTCCCGGAGCAGCCGCCGGTATTTGTCGGCGTCGGCGTGATCGCAGACCACCCAGCCGTAGCCCACGTCGTCGTACCCCGGCCGCCCGGCCCGGCCGAGCATCTGGAGGATGTCCAGCGGGCTGATGTCGATCTCGCCTTCGAGGGGGTCGTGGTATTTCGTATCCCGAATGACGACACAGCGGGCGGGGAGGTTGACGCCCCACGCGAGCGTCGAGGTCGAAAACAGCAGTTGGATCTTCCCCTCTTTGAACCACTGCTCGACCCGGTTGCGGTCCTCCTTGGCGAGGCCAGCGTGGTGAAAGGCCACGCCGTCGGGAACGCCCTTGCGGAGTTTGTCGTTGCTCAGTTCTTTGGCGTCGTTGTGGAAGTCGTAGTCGCCGCGGGCCCCCATCGGGATGTCGCGCTCGGCGATCTCGTCGCGGGCCTTGGCGGCCGCCCGGACCGCATCCTGCCGCGAAGAGACGAAGACGAGCGCTTGGCCGTCCTCGCGGATGTGAGGTTCGGCGATGTCGAGGGCCGCATACAGCCGCCGATATTTGTCGGCGAAGGCGTTGTCGCCGTGGCTGTAGGTTCGGACGTCCGAATGGAGGTCGACCGGCCGGTAGTCGTCGCCGAACTCGAAGGTCGCTTCGGGCGGCGCGTCGAGCCAGCCCGCCACGTCCTCGATGTTTGGCATGGTGGCAGAGAGCGCGACGATCCGGGGATCACAGAGTCGACGGAGCCGCGAGATGGTGGCTTCGAGGACGCCGCCGCGGCCGTCCGAGTCGAGCAGGTGGACCTCGTCGACGATGACCGAGTCGACGCCCGTAATAAACGAATAGCGCGGCGAGTCGTGTTTGCGGGTCGCCGAGTCGGTCTTTTCGGGTGTCATCACCAGAATGTCGGCGCGTTCAGCCCGCCGGGGGTTGAGATCGCGCTCGCCGGTGACGACGTACACCGAGTAGCCCAACTCTTCGAACCGATCCCACTCGGCCTCTTTTTCGTTGGTCAGCGCACGCATGGGCGCGATGAACAGCGCGGTGCCGTCGTCCCGCAGGGTGCGGCAGATCGCGAGTTCGGCGAGGGCGGTCTTGCCGGAGGCGGTCGGCGCGCTGGCGACGACGTTGTCGTCGCCCTCGAGGATGACCGGCAGGGCCTCCCGCTGCATCCGGTTGAACTCCTCGAAACCGAAGGCGTCGGCGAAATCGGGGACCGCCTCGGCGACCTTCACGTCGACTCACCGGCACTGAGCCTCATTGGTCCGTAGGCGGGTCCGGGCGATCAAAGGCGTTTCCTTCCGGTCGGCGCGACGGGGCAGCAGCATCCGCGCGAGCGGAGCGAGCGCGGTTCCCGGACGGCGAGGCCGACGGCCGAGCCATCCGCTCTTTTTCATTGAAGTTTTTGCGCCGAGCGGTTCGCCGCTGGCGAACCCGAGGCGGAAAAAGTTCGAGCCACAACGCTTTATCGCCAACCCGAGTAACAGCCAATTAGATGTCAGCTATTCAGCTCTCCAGTGTCACGAAGCGGTTCGGCGACGTCGACGCCGTTCGTGATCTCGATCTCACCGTCGAAACGGGGGAGATCTACGGCTTTCTCGGCCCCAACGGCGCGGGCAAGTCGACGACGATCAACATGGTCCTCGATCTCGTCCGGCCGACCGAGGGGACGATCACAGTGCTCGACGAGCCGGTCGACACCGCCGGCGCGGCCCTCCGCGAGCGGATCGGCGTCCTCCCCGAGGGGTTCGACGTCTACAGCCGCCTGTCGGGCCGCAAGCACGTCGCCTTCGCCATCGAGTCGAAGGATGCGGACGACGACCCCAACGAAATCCTCGACCGGGTCGGGCTGGGCGAGGCGGCCGACCGCCCCGCGGGCGGCTACTCGAAGGGAATGCGCCAGCGACTCGCGCTGGGCATGGCGCTGGTCGGCGAGCCCGAGCTGTTGATCCTCGACGAGCCCGGAACCGGTCTCGATCCCGCCGGGGCCAAGGAGATGCGGGCGATCGTCCGCGAGGAGGCCGCTCGCGGGGCGACGGTCTTCTTTTCGAGCCACGTCCTCGGGCAGGTCGAGGCCGTCTGCGACCGGGTGGGGATCCTCCACGAGGGCGAACTCAAGGCCGAAGACAGCATCGACGGGCTCCGGGACGCCAGCGAGGCCGAGGAAACGCTCATTTTGACCGTCGACGACGCGACCGACGACGATCTGGATCCGGTACGGGCGATCGACGGCGTCTCGGGGGCGGCGATCGACGGGACGATGGTCACCGTTGCCTGCGAGGCGGCGGTCAAAAGCGACGCGATCGCCACGCTGGGCGAGGCCGGCGTCGAGGTCCGCGATATCGAAACCGAGTCGACCTCCCTCGAAGAGCTGTTCCTCTCCTACACCGACGGCGAGGGTGTCGTCGAGCGGGACGAACCGGCGTCGACCGACCGACCGGCCCCGACTCCGGAGGGGGGTCGATGAGCTGGGTCGTCGTCGCCCGGAAAGATTTCGAGGACGCGATCCGCTCGCGGTGGCTGCAGGGGTTGACCGCGCTGTTCGTCGGCCTCGTCGCGCTGATCGCGGCGATCAGTCTCCCGCCGGAGGGCCAGACGGTCAGTACGAACGCCGTGTTGGGTGGGAGCTTCGTCGGGCTGCTGTCGGGGACCCTCGCCCCCCTGATCGCGCTCGTGGTCGCCTACAGCGCAGTGAGTGGCGAACGCGAGTCGGGATCGCTCAAACTGCTGCTGTCGCTGCCCCACTCGCGGGCCGACGTCGTCTTCGGGAAGGTCGCCGGCCGGGCGGCGGCGCTGTCGACGGCCATCATCGTCGGCTTCGTGGTGCCGGCGGTCATCCTCGCGTTCGGCCCGCTCGAACTCGACGTGCTGACCTACATCGGCTACACGCTGCTGGTCGCGCTGCTGGTGTCGGTGTTCGTCGCCATCGCGGTCGGCTGGTCGGCCGCCGCGCCCTCCCAGCGGACCGCCCTCGCCGGCGCGATCGGCCTGTATTTCCTCTTCGTCCCCTTCTGGGACGCCGTCCGGTTCCCGCTGCAGTTCGCTCTCCAGTCGCTGCCGGAGTGGGTGCCCGTCAGCGCGACGGCGGTGAGCAACGCGCTGTTCCTCATCAACCCCGCCTCGGCGTTTCGGGGGCTGACAGGCGCGCTGCTTCGGGGGCAGTTGTTCGCCGGCGAGACGGCGGCCCTGCAGGTGTCGGCGCTGTCGATGCTGCTGTTCTGGCTGCTGGCCGCGCCGCTGGCCGGGCTCTACGTCTTCCAGCGGCGGGACCTATGACGATCAGGCCTCCGGCGGCCAGTCGATGCCGTGGTCGACCAACAGGTCGGCGAACCCCGCCTCGTCGACCACCTCGACGTCGTTCGCGTCGGCGTCCTCGCGCTTGCGCTGGCCGGGGTTCTCCCCGACGACCAGGTAGTCGGTGTTCCCCGAGACGCTGCCGGTCGCGTTCGCGCCATGGGCCTCGACAAGGTCCTGCGCGTCGCTCCGGGACACGGACAGCGAGCCCGTGAAGACGAACGTCTGCCCGTCGAGGGCGGCGTTCTCGGCCGCAGCGGCGTCGACCGACTGTGGGTCGACGCCCGCAGCCAGCAGTTCGTCGAGCGCCGCGCGGTTCTCCGGCGTATCGAAGAAGTCCCGGATCTTCGCGGCGACGATCGGCCCCACGTCGTCGACCGCTTCCAGTTCGTCGGGGTCGGCGTCGATGAACGCCGCCAGCGAGCCAAATTCGGCGGCGAGTTCGCCGGCAGTTGCGGCACCGACCTCGGGGATCGACAGCGCGCTCAGGAAGTCGTCCAGCGGCGGCTCGCGGGTCGCGTCGATCTCGTCGACGAGGTTTTGGGCGCTTTTCTCGCCCCACCCTTCCAGTTCGACGAGGTCGTCGACATCCAGTCGGTAGAGATCGGCCAGCGAATCCAGCAGGCCGGCCTCACGGAGTTGGCTGATGCGCTCGGGGCCCAGCCCCTCGATATCGAGGCCCTCGCGGCTGACGTAGTGTTCGATCGCGCGTTCGAGTTGGGACTCACAGGCCAGCCCGCCGGGACAGAAGGCCAGCGGGCCGTCGCGTTCGACCGGGCTCCCACAGACCGGACACGAGTCCGGGAAGTCGAACGTCGACCCGCTTTCATCCTCGACGACCTCCTCGATGTAGGGGATCACGTCGCCCGCCCGCAGCACGCGGACCGTATCGCCGACGTCGACGCCCAGCGATTCGATCTCGCCGGGGTTGTGGAGCGTCGCCCGCGAGACGGTGACGCCGCCGACCTGCACCGGTTCGAGGAGTGCGACCGGCGTGAGGCGGCCGGTCCGACCCACTTGGACAACGATATCCGTAATCGTCGTCACCTCGGTGCGGGCCGGGAACTTGTAGGCAAAGGCCGACCGGGTCGAGCGGGCGGTGTTGCCCAGCGCCTCGCAGGCCGCAATGTCGTCGACCTTGATCACGACGCCGTCGATCTCGTAGTTCAAGTCCTCGCGGTCGGCCATGAGGGCCTCGCGGTAGTCGATCGCGGCCTCGATATCGTCGACGCGCTCGGCGCGGGCGTCGACGTTGAACCCCCACTCCTCGAAGGCTTCCAGTTCGGCCCACTGGGTCGGGGGGCGCTCGCGATCGGGGTCGTCGTGGGCCAACAGCCCGTAGACGAAACAATCGAGCGGGCGGTCGGCGACCACCGAGGGGTCGAGTTGGCGGATCGTGCCCGCCGTGGCATTCCGGGGGTTGGCAAAGGGCTCGTCGCCGCGTTTGAGCCGACGGCGGTTGAGGTCCCGGAAGCCGTCTTTGGGCATGAACACCTCGCCGCGGACGGCCAGCCGGGCGGGCGGCTCGCCGCGGAGCCGCTGGGGGAGCGACCGGATCCGCCGGGCTTGGGCGGTCACGTCGTCGCCCTCGCGGCCGTCGCCACGGGTGGCCGCCCGAACCAGCCGGCCGTCCTCGTAGACGGCCTCTAGCGAAATCCCGTCAAACTTGGGTTCACAGACGTAACCCGTGTCGGGGTCGAACCCCTCGACGCGGAGTTCCCGCCGGACGCGTTCGTCGAACTCTCTGACGGCTTCGACGTCGCCGCTCTGGTCGATCGACAGCATCGGCGCGGTGTGTTGGACCGTTTCGAGTTCGTCGACCGGTTCGCCGCCGACACGCTGGGTCGGGCTATCGGGGTCGACCAGATCAAAGGCGGCTTCGAGCTCGCGGAGCCGCTCGAACAGCAGGTCGTAGACCCGGTCGGCGATCAGGGGATCGGCCTCGATGTAGTAGCGGTGGTCGTGTTCGCGGATCGCCGCGCGAAGCAACTCGACCTGTCGTTCGGCCTCGGTAGCCGACAGCGCCTCGACCGGTTCGAATTCCAGGGGCGGATCCCGGAGATAGGGGTTCGACTCCTCGCAGTGGCTCATTGGGATGGGATACTGGTCGATCCGTCAAAAACCGAGTGGGTGGCCACAGGCGGATGTCTGGATAGTTAGGTCGGGACGACCGGGTCGACCGAGGGTGAGACTGCCGAGTCGACCAGTCACTATTATTGAATGCGATATTCGGGCGATAGGGTATATACTCGCCCGACAGCAAGCGATTTCAATGGGAGATGACGTGTTGCTGAGTCTGTTCGTCGTCTCATTGGTCGTCGTGGCGACTGTCGTAAGTTTGGTGTTGGCGGGCTACTCGTGGCGCTCGATCGAGCATCCGATTTCGAACTCGTATGCGCGGCTGCTGGCGGCCGACAGCCTGTGGGCGGCCTGCTATCTGGGCATGATCCTCGGCGACGGCGGCCTGTTCACGCGGGCGGCGATCGTCGGCCAAGGGTTCGCCGCGGCGCTGGCGGGGGTCACGTGGTTCCTGTTCGTCATCGAGTACACCGGCGACAGCGAGTGGATCCCGGCCGGTATCGGTCGACTGCTGTACGCCGAGGCGGTGATCTATGGGCTGTTGCGGATCGTCAACCCCGGCGGGCTGGTCGCCAGCGAAGTCGTTTACGGCGAGTTCGGCCCGTTCCTGCTGCCGGCGGAGGTGTACGGGCCGATCGTCTACGCGCAGGTCGGGTTCGTCTACCTGCTGCTCGTCGTCTCGTTTCTGCTGTTGGGCCGGTTCATCCGGACCACCCGGAGCCTCTACCGATATCAGGCGGTAGCGATCCTGCTGACCGCCGTCGCGGTCATGGTGTCGACGCTGCTGTTCGTGACCCGGTTCCGGCTCCACCCGCAACTCGACCCGACACCCGTGTTGTTCGTCTTTCAGGCGCTGATCGTCGGGGTGGCGCTCTACCGGTACGACTTCCTGAAGATCGCGCCGGTCGCCGCCGACCGGTTCTTCCGGGAGATGGCCGACCCGGTGGTGATCCTCGACGGGAACCGACGGCTCATCGACTACAACACCGCCGCCGAGACGATCGTCGACGGGCTCGACCCTCAGAGGCCGGTCGACGCGCTCGGCCCCGAGGGACTCAACGGGGCCATCGAGGAGGCGATCGACGCCCGGGACGAACGAACCGAACACACCCTGACGGGAGAGGGACCCTCGCGGAGCTACGACATCCGGGTGACGCCGATCGACGACCAGTTCGGCATCGCTCAGGGGTACGTGGTCGCGCTCCGGGAGATCACCGAGCGGAAGCGACGTGAGCGCCGGCTCCGCGAACAGAACGAGCGGTTGGAGGAGTTCGCCGACGTCGTCTCCCACGACCTGCGGAACCCCCTGTCGGCGGCGGCCGGCTGGACCGAGGCCGTCGACGGACAGTTGGCCGCCGAGGAATCCGATATCGAAGCCGCCAGAGCCGGGCTCGCTCGGGTCGAGCGCTCCCACGAACGGATGGACGAACTCATCGAGATGCTGCTGTCGCTGGCTCGGGAGGGCCAGACGGTCGACGACCCCGAGCCGGTGCCGGTGGGGACGACCGCCACCGAGGCGTGGGAGACCGCCGACACCGGCGAGATGGAACTCGTCGTCGAGGCCGACCGCACGGTGTCGGCCGACCCCACACGGCTGCGGCAGGTCTTCGAGAACCTCTTTCGGAACGCCAACGAGCACGGAACGGCGACCACGGTCACGGTCAGCGACACGCCGGAGGGGTTCGTCGTCGAAGACGACGGCGAGGGGATCTCGGCGGCCGACCGGGAGTCGCTGTTCGAGTTCGGCTACAGCACCGACGACGACGGCACCGGGATCGGACTCGCCGTCGTCAAACGCATCGTCGACGCTCACGGCTGGGTGGTCGACGTGGGCGAAAGCGACGCCGGCGGCGCGCGCTTCGAGATCAGCCAGCCGTAGCCCACACGGCGACCGAAAGCCCGACCCCCCAGCCAGCGGCGACTTTTGCCGTAACTGACGTGCATAAAGGCGAATAGATATATGCATAGCATACATGACCGAGGGTTTCAACACGCGGAGCCTCCACGCCGGGACCGAGCCGGACCCCGCCACGGGCGCGCGGGCCCCCCCGATCTACCAGACTACCTCCTACGTCTTCGAGGACGCCGAGACGGCCGCGGATCTCTACGCGCTCCGCGAGGAGGGCGACGTCTACTCGCGGGTCTCGAACCCGACCGTTCGCCAACTGGAGGCCAGACTGGCCTCCCTGGAGGGCGGCGTCGACGCGGTGGCCACGGCGGCGGGGATGGCGGCCCTCGATTCCGCGACGACGATCCTCGCCCAGAGCGGCGACACCGTCGTCGCCAGCAGCGACATGTACGGCGGCACCGGCACCTACCTCTCGAAGCTCGCGCCCCGCCGTGGGATCGAAACCCGAACGGTCGAGACCCTCGACTACGACGCCTATGCCGACGCCATCGACGACGACACCGCCTACGTCCACGTCGAGACGCTGTCGAACCCCTCGCTGCTCACCCCGGATTTCGAGCGCCTCGCCGACATCGCCCACGACCACGCGGTGCCGCTGGTCGTCGACAACACATTCGGGACGCCCTATCTGTGTCGACCGCTCGAACACGGCGCGGATATCGTCTGGGAGTCGACGACGAAGTGGATCCACGGCTCGGGGACCACAGTCGGCGGGGTCTTGGTCGACGGCGGCACCTTCCCGTGGGACCACCCCGACGCCGACTACCCCGAACTCTCCGGCGAGAATCCCGGCTGGGGGTTCGACTTCTCCGAGCGGTTCGGCGAGCGCGCGTTCACGCTGGCGGCGCGCCACCGCGCGATCCGGGCGCTCGGGAACCAGCAGGGCCCGTTCGACGCGTGGCAGACGATGCAGGGGCTCGAAACCTTGCCGCTGCGGATGGAGCGCCACTGCGAGAACGCACGCAGCGTCGCCGAGTTCCTCCGGGACGATCCGCGTGTCTCGTGGGTCACCTACCCCGGCTTCGAGGACCATCCGACCCACGACAACGCCACCGAGTATCTCGACGACTACGGCGGGATGGTCACCTTCGGCGTCGAGGGCGGCTTCGAGCCGGCCAAGACGTTCTGCGAGAGCGTCGACCGCATCAGCTTCCTCGCCAACATCGGCGATGCGAAGACCCTCGTCATCCATCCGGCGTCGACGACGCACGCCCAGCTCAGTGCGGACGAACAGCGCGCGGCGGGCGTCGCCCCCGACATGCTCCGGCTGTCGGTCGGGATCGAGAACAGCGACGACATCATCGCGGATATCGACGCCGGACTGACGGCGGCAAACCAGCAATGACAAACCACAGCACTACCGAGGGGAGACAATGAGCGCGACCGACGTCGACCGGGGGACCGTCGAACTCGGGGAGTTCCGCTTCGAGTGCGGCGAGACCATCCCGGAGCTGGAGATCGCCTACGAGGCCTACGGCGAGTTCACCGGCGACAACGCCGTGTTGGTCTGCCACGCGCTGACCGGCAGCCAGAACGTCGCCAGCTACAACACCCCCGGCACCGCCGGGCAGGCCCGAGCGTGGTGGGGCGATATTGTGGGACCGGGCAAAGCCATCGACACCACCGAGTACTACGTCGTCTGCGCCAACGTCCCCGGCTCCTGTTACGGTTCGTCGGGGCCCTCGTCGACCAACCCCGAGACGGGCGAGCCGTGGGGCACCGACTTCCCACCGGTCACCATCGGCGACTGGACCCGCGCCCAGCGTCGCTTGCTCGATCACCTCGGCGTCGGTCGACTGCGGCTGATCGTCGGCGGCAGCGTCGGCGGGATGAACGTCCTGGAGTGGGCCAAACAGTTCCCCGACGACGCCGAGTTGATCGCCCCCATCGCCGCCGCGGACAAACTCGACCCCCAGTGTCTCGGCATGGACGCGGTCGCCCGCCGAGCCATTCGGAGCGACCCCGACTGGAACGGCGGCGACTACTACGGAACCGGCGACGACGACGCCAGCCCACCCCGCCAAGGATTGGCCATCGCCCGCCAGATCGGCCACCTGATGTACCTCTCGAAGGCCTCGATGGACCGCAAGTTCGGCCGTCGATCCGCCGGTCGGGACAGCGGCATCGAGGGCAGCGACGCGCTGTTCCCGCCGGACAAGGCCGCCGCCTTCTTCCCCTATCGAGAGGTCGAATCCTATCTCGACTACAACGCCGAGAAATTCGTCGACCGGTTCGACGCCAACAGTTACCTCTATCTCACGCGGGCGATGGACGACTACGACCTCGCCGAGGGGTACGGCACCCCCGACCGCGCCATCTCGGCGTTCGAGGGCGAGGTGCTGCTCGTCTCCTTTACAGGTGACTGGCATTTCACCGTCGAGCAGAGCGAACTGCTGGCCGAGGCGTTCCGGGCGGTCGACGTTCCGGTCGCCCACCACGTGGTCGACTCCGACCACGGCCACGACGCCTTCCTCGTCGAACCCGAAAACGTCGCCCCGCCGGTCGCCGACTTCCTCGAAGCCGGCGTCGCGGGGCGGGCGATCACCGACACGGCTGGAGACGACGACCGCGAGGCCGACGACGGCGATTCGGATTTCGCACCGGTCCACACCAGCCTCTTTTCGGGCTGAATCCGAGATACCGGCAGGGTTTCGAGAGGCAGTGGTGTTTAGGTTCCCGGCAATCCTTGGGAGCGATATGTCCGACGATCACGGATTCGAGACCCGAAGTTTGCATGCCGGAACCGACCCCGATCCCACGACGGGATCGCGGGCCCCGCCGATCTATCAGACGACCTCCTACGTCTTCGACGACGCCGAGGACGCCGCCGCCCAGTTCGCCCTCGAAAAGCCGGGCCACATCTACTCGCGGCTGATGAACCCCACCGTGGGGAGCCTTCAAGAACGGTTGGCCTCCTTAGAGGGCGGCGTCGGCGCGGTCGCCACCGCCTCCGGAATGGCCGCCTTCGATCTGACGACGTTCCTCTTGGCGTCGGCCGGCGACAACATCGTCTCCTCGTCGGCGCTCTACGGCGGCACCTACACCTACCTTACCCACACCGTCGAGCGCCGCGGCATCGAGACGCGGTTCGTCGACACCCTCGACTACGACGCCTACGAGGAGGCCATCGACGAGGATACGGCCTACGTCCACCTCGAAACCATCGGCAACCCCGCGCTCGTCACCCCCGACATCGAGCGGATTGCCGACATCGCTCACGAACACGACACGCCGCTGTTCGTCGACAACACCTTCGCCTCGCCGTACCTCTGTCGGCCGCTGGAACACGGCGCGGATCTGGTCTGGGAGTCGACGACCAAATGGATCCACGGCGCGGGTTCGACGGTCGGCGGCGTCGTGGTCGACGGCGGTTCGTTCGACTGGGCCGAACACGCCGACAAATACCCCGAGATCGGCGCGGCCAATCCGGCCTACCACGGCGTCAACTTCGCCGAGACCTTCGGGGATGCAGCGTTCACCTACGCCGGAATCGCCCGCGGGCTGCGCGACCTCGGCAATCAGCAGTCGCCGTTCGACGCGTGGGTCACCATGCAGAAACTCGAAACGCTGCCGATGCGGATGGACCGCCACTGCGAGAACGCACAGGTCGTCGCCGAATTCTTGGAGGCTCACGACGAGGTCTCGTGGGTCAACTACCCCGGACTGGAGAGCCACGAAACCCACGAGGAAGCCAGCAAGTATCTCGACGGCGGCTACGGCGGAATGATCTCCTTCGGACTGGAAGCGGGGTACGACGCCGCCCAGGGCACCGTCGAGTCGACCGAACTCGCCTCGATGCTGGCCAACGTGGGCGACGCCAAGACGCTGATTATTCACCCGGCGTCGACGACCCACCAGCAACTCAGCGAGGAGGAGAAGCTCTCGGCCGGCGTCACGAACGATCTGGTGCGCCTCTCTGTTGGGATCGAGGACCCACAGGACATCATCGACGACCTCGATCAGGCGATCGAACAGTCGACCTGAACGGCAGCGACACTGGTAGCCCGGTCGGCGGCTACTGGAGTTCGAACGTCAGACGCTGGTCGGCGTGACGTCTGGACGAGACCGAGTGGACGATCCGGGCGACTTCGACACCCTCTGGCAGTCGTTCGACGAGCGTCATCACCCGCGCCCGGCAGCCGGGTTGGATCTCGACCGACCGGGTGTGACAGCCGGGACCGAGCCGCGAGGGGTCGAGGGTGATGTGGGCTCCGCGGTACGTGTAGCCGTCGCTCCCGATAAACGAGGTTCGGTTTGGATCCCACCGGATCGGTCGACTACTGGTGTTTTCGACGTCGAACAGGGCACTCGGTCTGATCTCGCCGTCAGTCTGGGAGTCCAGTTGGTGCCGGTAGACGAAGGCGTCGACGGCGATCCGTGGGACGCCGAGGAGCGTCGCCGAGAGCGCGTCGGTCGAGACGGTCGTCGGCTGACCGAACGCGGCGTCGACCCGGCCGGTGAGTCGGTCGGCAGAGTCGACAGCCGTCTCTTGGGGAGCCGACTGGGGCGTCGATCCGCCGGAAGCCCGTGCTGGCGGTCGGCCCCTGCCCGCCTCCGGATGACGCGTCGACCGGCTTGAGTGTCCGGGGGTACTGTCCTGTGTGTCATCCAATGGCATAATTTATATTTAACCAGTCAGCACATTATTCTTTTGTCGTAGAAACAACTGATTGGTGAGAAGTACACGAGTATATACGAGGCGTGGTGAGTGACTTCAGACGACCTGTTCACCGTCGTCGTCGTAGAGTTCGATGGCGTCGACCGGACACGATCGGGCGGCGAACTCGGCGTCGAACTCGGCGTCTTCGGGGACCTCGGCGACGAAGAGGTCCGCCTCGATTTCCTCGCTGTCGGCGAGATCGGCCTTGCCGGCGTCCATGTTCTTCTCGAAGGCGTCCCACTCCTCGACGCACTGGAACATCCCGATACAGGTGTCGCGATCGAACTCGATCTTCATACGTCAGCTTCGTGGGTTGGCTACAAAGCCGTGTTGGAGCCGGCGAAGTCGGGTACTCGACCGGCTCCAACCGTGTCTCGAAGCCGACCGGACGATCGTCACGACCGACTGCGACCGAGAACCCACCGGTCAACGCCCCAAATCGAAGACGAACAGCTCCTGTGGATCGCAAACCACGAACGCGACAACGTTGGGCGTCTGTGTTCGATCGATGTCGGTTCCATCCGCGCCGAACAGGAAACCCCGAGGGGACAGAGCCAACTGTAACCCGTGCTGGAAGGGAAAGAATTAATACATTGTTCATTAACAATCATGATGTATATGGCACGCAGTCATAGTCGGCCACACGACGGAAGCGAACTGGTGAACGGAGCCGTTCCGGATACGGTTACGGCAGCATCGAACCAGTCGCTGGTGGCCGTGCCGCCACTGCAAACGTCGGCTGAGCCATCAGCCATCGTCCGTTCGGTCGGGCGGACCACCCGAAGCTCACGGACAGAAACCCCGATGCGGGAGCCAAATCCCCCGATAACAGGTATCTCATGACCGAGTCGTCCACAGGCTACAACGGGTGGAACAGCTCACAGTGCCGGGGGACGGAGTACTGCCAAGCCCGCTGTCCACGGTTCGTCGACAAGGAGGGCGCGAGCTGGAGGCTCCGATCAGCACGTGAGGCGGACGCCGACCGGCTGGCGGACATGTACGCCGACATCAGTACGGCCGACCGCGCACAGGGGCTCCCGCCGGTCGACGCCCACCGGCGGCAGGAGTGGGTCGAGACGCTACTCGAAGAGGGCCACAACATCGTCGCCGAGGGACCGGACCAGCTGGTCGGCCACGTCGCCTACACGCCGGTCGAAGCCGATCAACCGGAGGTGGCCGTCTTCGTCCACCCCGAGTTCCACAACCGCGGGATCGGCACCGAACTCTGCAACCGGATCGTTGCGGCCGCCGCCGACGCCGGCCGTGAGGCGCTGGAACTCTACGTCGAGCGGCGCAACCGCGCGGCGATCGCCGTCTACCGACGGCTCGGCTTCGAGGTCGTCGACGGCGGCCACGACATGCGGATGGTGCGTCGACTGGACGACTCGGTCGCGACCTCGGTTCGCGCCCCGCCAGCCGAACAGTCGCCGAGGGCCGAACCGGTCGGCGTCGACAGCAGTTCCCAGCCCGCTCAACGCAGTGTCCACAGCAGCGATCGGAGTTTGTAGCTGATCGAACCGTTCCGGTAGCCCGACCAGCCGCTCATCCCACCTAGCAGGGTGGCGGCCTCGTACCCTTCCTCGCGGAGAATACGCGTCGCCCGTTTGGCAACGACCCCCATCTTGCAGACGACGACCACGTCTCGGTCCTGTGGAATCTCTCCGAGTTGGTCCCGGAACACATCGTCGTTGCCACGCTGGAGATCGCTGTACACCGGGATGTTGTGGCTGCCGTCGATTGCCGCACGTTGGTAGGAGGCGGTCGGTCGGATGTCGAGGACAAAGGGGTCGTCGCCGGACTGCAGCCGTTCGTCGACCGCGGCTGGGCGAACCGTATGCATACCCGAACAGTGGTGTCGACTGGCCAAAACGGTGCCGTTCGGACCACTGCAATCGGTACGCCAACGTTCCGTCGAGATGCTCGAAGAGAACGAGACCCGGAAGCTACAGACCGGCTGCCGGATCAGTCGTGTCGACCAGCTGGAGCCGCGTCTCGAACTCGACCCACGAGGGGTGAGCCCCCGGCTCGTCGGGGAGATACGTCCCCTCGCTGCCACACCGCGTCACCAGCGGACAGACCGTCCGCTCGGGCGGCCAGACCGCCTCGACGCTGCCGCCAGCCGACCGAACAGCGGCCTCCTGCCGATAGGTAAAGGTCGACCCCTCGGGATCGACCAGCGTGATCAGGAGCCGGACCTCGTCGGTGTCGTCGACCGGAATCGCTGTGTTGTTGACTGCCACCGACCGGTCGGCCGTGCCAACGGTGTCGAGCCGGGCCGCGTCGGGCGTGAGCGTCCAGTCGACGGTGACGTTCCGGGTCGGCGAGTCGAGATCGTAGCTCGCAGTGTCGGAGTCGGTTTCGAGTCGGACGGTCGCCCGGCTGATCCGGTTGGGGACGCCGACGGTCGACGCGCCGGCCAGCGACGGCCCCGACCGGATCGCCAGCGGTTCGAGTTTCGGCTGGACGTAGTCGTCGGGGTTCGGCGTCCACTCGCCACGGTAGGCGTAGCGGTAGTAGGTTCGGTTGGGGTAGGCATCGAGGACGGCGAAATCGCCGGCCGGATCGCGGTCCAGCGCATACACTACCTCGCCGTCGAAGCCGGGCTCGTTCCGGAGCGGCTGGAAGGGGTGGTTCTGCCACGGGCCGTAGGGGTCGGGGATGAAGACGAGCGCGTTGTCGAACTCGGCGGCCTCGATCGGCTCGTAGGCGACTTCGAACGTCTGGGTGGGTTCGACGTTCTCCTCAAGGGGGTCGGCCAGCAGCGCCGCGTTCGCCCCGCCGACCGCGAGGAGGCCAACCACGAGGGCAGCAACGGCGAGCCGACGCCGCGTGGCGGCACCAAACAGGGGAGCCAGCCGGTCGACCAGCCGGCTCCCGCGGAGCTGCCGCCAGCCGGCGACGACGCCGACTGCCGCAAAGATCGACAGCGGCACCAGCAGATCGAAGTAGTAGAAGGGGCCGAAGTGGGCCACCAGCCCGTCGGTGGGGTCGCTCAGCGTCGCCAACATGTTGTAATTGCCCCAGAAGGCGAGGTTCCCCAGCGGCACCGAGACGAACAGCCCCGCCAGCAGCAGGCCCGCGGTGGGGTCGACGCCCTCTCCGATCCCGCGCCAGCGACCGAGAACAACCCCGAGGCCGACGACTGCGGCCGCGATACCGAGGAGGCCGCCGGTGAACCACCGGGTGCCGAGATACTGCAGCGCGTAGCTGTTGGCCTCGATCGCGAGCGGAAGGGTGTAGTCGACCGAGTGATCGAGGATCTCTCGGGTGCCGAACCCCGGCCCGTCGCGGGGGGCGAACACCTGATAGGGGAACACCAGCGGCGAGCCCGTCAGTCGGCGGTTGTAGGCCAGCGTGAGGCCGACGAAGGCGAGTCCGCCCAGCGCGGTCAGGCCGTTGCGCCGAACCGGATCCGGCAGCGAACCGAACCGCAGGTCGGTGCGGGCGATCAACACCTCGCGTCGACGGAGTGCCCGCCAGATCGTCCACAGCGCGTGGGCGATAAACGGCGCGGCGAACAGCACGGCGGTGTAGGGCCGCGCGAAGAAGGCCAGTCCGATAGCGATCCCCGCCGCGGCCGCCGCCCGCGTCGACCCTGTACGGACGCCGTGGAGGTAGGCGACCGCAAACGCGAGATTCAGCAGTGTCGTCGGCGCGTACGGCAGAAACACGGCCGAGGTAAACAGCGTCATCGGTGCGGCCGCGAAGACGGCCGCCGCGACGAGGCCGGTCGACCGGTCGGCGACGGTCGATCCGAGCCGGTAGACCAGCGCGGTCGAGCCCGCGGCGATCAGCGCCAGCGTCACCCGCGGCTCGCCGAACAGGGCCATCGAGACGGCGTACATCGCCGCCGGCACCGGGCTGTACTTCGAGTAGAGCCGCCCGCCGTCCTCGATGAAGAACCACGGCCGGAACGCCTCGGCCAGTTCCCCGGCCTGCAGTTCGAGGCGGCCCTCCAGTAGCATGGCGGCCTGCATGAGATAGACGCCCTCGTCGTGGTTCGTCGAGTGGTAGGGGAAGACGACGAGCGCGATGAGGAAGACGACGGCACCCGACAGCGCGGCAACGGCCGCGGCGAGCCACTGCTGGCGGTCGACGGCGGCGAGCCGACGCCGGAGTCGGGCGGGGAGTGACACGCTACGTTTCGATGCCGACCTCACGCATGAGGTCGATGGTCGCCTGGACGTCCGACAGTTCGGCGAGCCGGAGGTCCGGCACGTCGAGTTCGTCGATCGTCGGCAGCTCACCGACGGGGTCGACGTCGGGGATCAGGGGGTACTCGTAGGTCTCGACGGCGAAGTACTCCTGGGCTTCGGCCGACAGCAGGTGGCGGATGAAGTTCTCCGCGAGGTCGGGGTCGTCGGCCTCGTCGATCACGGCCGCGCCGGCGACATCGAAGATCGAGCCCGCATCACCCTCGGTGAAGGCGGTCTCGATCGGCGCGTCGGGCGAGCCGGCCAGCACGCGCTGGATGTAGTAGTGGTTGGCGAAGCCGGCGTCGAGTTCGCCGTCGGCGACCGCCTGTGAGACCCGAAGCTCGTCGTCGTAGGCCTGAATGCCGGCCTCAACGACGCCCTCCAGCCACTCGCGAGTGGCCTCTTCGCCCTCTAGCTGCCGCATTGCAGTCACGAAGCCCTGACAGGACGGATAGGAGGGAGCCCAGCCGAGGTCGCCCTCGAACTCCGGGAACTCCATGATGCTCGCGGGGAGCTCCGAGTCGCTGTAGGCGTCGGTGTTGAACGGAATCGATCGGGCGCGGCCGGAGGTCCCGGTCCAGGAGTCGGTGTGGAACTCGTCGCGAACCAGATCGGTGATCGTCGACGAGAGGTCCTGGGTTCGGCCTTCATCGGCGAGCGCGCCGAGACCGCCGGAGTCGACGGTATAGAAGACGTCGGCCGGCGTCCCAGCACCCTCGCTGATGATCTGGTTGACGAGGTCGCTGCCGTCGCCGTAGCGGACGATGGGTTCGAAGTCCGGATAGGTGTCGTCGAGGAACGAGATCAGCTGGCCGACGAGGAACTCCCCGCGGCCCGAGTAGATCGTGAGTTCACCCTCCAGATCGGGCATCTCCGCGACCGGCGTCCCGCCGGGAGCATCCCGGCCCTCGCGGCCAGATCCGATCTGGCCGACCGTCGAGCCGGCGGTCTCCTCGCTGCCGCCGCCGTCGCCGACCAGATTCGTACACCCTGCGAGCGTCACTGCGCCGATCGCCGCCGATCCCGCGAGGAAGCGTCGACGGTTCGAGCGCTGCGGATCGTTCTGTCGTGTCATATTTTTAGGCTAACCTAAAACAACTTATACTCGTCGGTTCGCCCGGCGTCAGGCGGTCGACTCGATGGCCTCGAGGCAGTCGAGGTAGTCGTTCATGAACTCGCCGATGTAATTGAAGAACGCGCCGTTGTTGTACTCCGAGAAGTCGCCGTCGGCGAGTTCGTCGGCCATCGCCGCGAAGATCGCCGCGTAGGGCTCGTCGTCGTCGGGCGAGACGTCGCCGCCGACGTCGTCGACGATCTCCCAGAGGTGTTCGTTGAGTTCGAGGCCGGGGACCTCGTTGTTGAGGTCGTCGAAGGTGCTGCGGGGAGCCTTGTTGTGCTCACAGAGCGGCGCACCGTTGTAGATCTGTTTGCCGAGAATGTCGCAGGCGCGTTTGAGGAAGACCCCCGACCAGATGTCGTCGAACCGGCCGACGTCCCACTCGTTTTCGTCCATCGGCAGCTGGTAGAACGCCGGAATCACTTCGCGGCGGAACGCGAGATTCATGGAGCAAACGGTGAGGTACTGGCCCTCCGCAGCGACGAAGTCGTCACCGAAGTCGTCGGCGGTGGTTCGGGTCTGGGCCTGTCCCTGCAGGTCACCGTCCATCAGGATGCGGACGGCATCGAGGTCCGGCACGTTGGTCCACAGGCCTTGAGAAGCGACGATCTCGCCGCCGTCGATCTCCGTCGTCCCGGTGTCGACGCTCTCGTGCATCGCCGAGTAGGGATAGCCGCGCGGGTACAACTCGTGCTCGTCGGCGTTCTGGTAGAGCACGTTGACCCACTGCTCGTCGGAGGCAACCGACTCGATCTCGCCCTCGAAGGCGAGGTTCGCCATGTGGGTGCCGAAGAAGTCCTGATCGTCGTGGGGCAGCGTATCGTCGTCGATGAAGAAGCCGTACTCGTAGTCGCCGGCCCACATGTAGAGGAGGCCGAAGCTGGTCTCGGCGTGGCTGGCGGCGGGGATGATGTGGCTGTAGTCGGCGACGCCGTGGGCCTCAAACCACTCCTCGCGGCGACTGCCGTCGAAGACCTCGCCGTCGACGTCCTCTTCCTCGAGCATCGCTTCCATCTGGTCGGTCTCACAGAAGTCCTCGGTGACCAGCACGACGTGGAGCCGCGAGAGGTCGAACCCGTGCTCGCGGGCGTTCTCGAAGTAGGACCGCATACACTCGTACTCCCGGATCGTCGGCACAACGACGCAGATATCCTGACTCATTTCGGTAGCTGAATCTTTTTAGGCACTCCTAAAGAATTGTCGATCTCCGTCGGTAGCCTCTACTGAGCGGTTTCGGCAGCGGTCCCCTGCTCGGCGGCCTCGGTGGGTGAGACCCCCAGCCGAGCGATGGCTACGGCGCCACCGACGAGCGTGACGGCGTTTTTCAACGCGTGGTCCACGACGGCAGCGGCGAGAGCGGTACTCGCACCCAGCGGCGTCAGCGCGACCACGAGCGCGGTGAAGGCGGCCTCGTAGAGGCCGATCCCGCCCTGGGAGAGCGGCAGCACTTTGGCGAGGTTGCCGACGCTGACCGCAAGGGTGCCGACGACGAGCAGGTGGCCGACCGCGAGACTGCCGTCGAGGGCCGCGAGGACGAGGATCGCCGTGGCGACGTCCAGGGCCCACACCACCAGACTCTCGGCCCCGACGACGACCATCGCGCGTGGGTTCCGCGCGACGACGGCCACGTCACTGGCGAAACTGACGACCGCCGCGACCAGCGGGTCGAGCCGTGGAAACCGGTCGACGACGGCGGTGGCGACCGCTCCCGGTCGGAACCGAGAGCGGGCAGCGGCGACCGTCGAGACGCCAACCGCCAGCGTCACCGCGGTCACACCCCCCGCAGCCAGCAGTGCGGTACGGCCCCGTTCGGCCTCGGCGAGCAGGGTCAGCGGGCCGACGTCGCCACCGACTGCGAGCCACAGCGTGGCGAGGCCACCGAGGACTGCGATCGCGGCGAGGTCGAAGACGCGTTCGACCGCCAGAGAGGCGAAGCCGGCGGGGTAGGGCACCTGACGGCGGGCTTGGAGCACGTAGGCCCGCACCCCGTCGCCCGCCCGGGCCGGCAACACGAGGTTGGCCGTCTGGCTCAGAAACACGGCCAAGGTGAGAAACCGCGTGCCGAGGGGGTGGCCGGTCGCCGCCAGCACGTCGCCGTAGCGGCGGCCCCGGAGCGGCCACGACAGCGCGTAGAGGCCGACCGCCGCCGCGAGCAGTCGTGAGTCGGCGCGGGCCATCGCCGCGATGACCGAGGCGACGTCGACGTCCCGAAAGGCGACGACGAGCCCGGCGAAGACGGCCACCGTCCCCAGAATGGCCAGTCGACGGCGCGTCGCCGCGGCTCGAAGGCGGCCTGCCAGTCCGGTGCCGGCGCGATGCATACACTCCCGGTTCGCCCAGAGGTTTTTAAGCCTGCCTAAAACTTGATCAGGGGCCGGGTTCGAGACGCCTGGCCGCGGTATCCGGAACGAACGATCAACGGAGTTCGTCGATCAGTGCGCGGGTCGAACGGCGGACAGCTTCGTCGCTGCTGAGTTCGGGCTCCCAGCCCAGCGCCGAGAGCTTCTCGATGGACAGACGCATCTTCGGGACATCACCGGTCCAGCCGCGGTCGCCGCCGGTGTACTCGTAGTCGGGGTCGAGATCCATCTCGTCGGCGACGATGGCGGCGATCCGGTCGACCGAGGTCGTCGTCCGGGTGCCGAGGTTGTAGGTATTCACCGCGTCGTCGGCGGTGGTGACGATGTGCAGCATGGCGTCGACGCAGTCGTCGATGTGGAGGTAGGATTTCTCTTGGCGGCCGTCGCCGAGGATCGTCAGCGTCTCGGGATCGTCGACCAACTTCTCGATGAAGTCGGGGATCACCGCGCCGCGGAGGCCCGATCCGACGACGTTCGCAAAGCGGAAGTTCCAGACGGTCAGGTCGTGGCTGTGGGCCCGTGCCGACAGCAGCCCTTCGTCGGCGAGTTTGCTCGCGCCGTAGGCGCTGATCGGTTCGAGCGGGGCGTAGTCCTCGGGGGTCGGACGGGGGGCCTCCCCATAGACTGTCGACGAGGAGGTGTAGGCGATCTTCGTGACGCCTGCGTCGGCCATGGCTTCGAGCAGATTGCGGGTCATCTTCGTGTTGTCCTCGAACTGGCCGTGTGGCCGGTCGGTGTCGACGAGTTTCGAGGCCGCGAGGTGGAACACGAGGTCGACGTCGTCGAGGACGCCGTCGAGGGATGCGGGGTCGGTGAGGTCGGCTTCGACGAACTCTGCGTCGTCGGCGACCCGCTCGCGGGAGCCGTTCGAACAGTCGTCGACGACCGTTACGGCCGAGCCGTCGGCGAGCAGTCGGGAAACGAGGTGTGCCCCGACGAAGCCCGCGCCGCCGGTGACCAGAACGTGGTGGTCGGCAAGATCCATACGCCGAGAAATCAGCGACCGATAATGAACCGTTTGACTCGGCCTCGGCCGACCCGGCGGACCACCGCCTATCGGGTGCGGCCGGACAGCTATGTAAATTATGTAATTTTATTCTCCGAAAAATACAATAACTCACGTGGGTCTCAACTGCATGTATGCTTTCAGGAAAGACTGCAATCGTTACCGGTGGATCGGCAGGAATCGGGAAGGCGATCGCCGAGGAGTTCCTCAATCAGGGTGCGTCGGTCGTCATCGCGAACCGCTCCGAAGAGAACGGCCGACAGACGGCCGAGGAACTCGGCTGTTCGTTCATCCAGTGTGATGTCTCCTCCTACGACGCGGTGACCGACCTCGTCGACCGGACGGTCGAGGAACACGGCGGGCTGGATATCATGGTCAACAACGCCGGGATCGGGCTGACCGGCACCGTCGAGACCACCTCGCTCGACGACTGGCAGCAACTGCTGGAGGTCAACCTCAACGGCGTGATATACGGAACGCGGGCGGCGATGCCATACCTCAAGGAGTCGTCGGGCTGTGTCCTCAACGTGGCGTCGGTCTTCGGGCTCGTCGGCGGACCACAGACCGCCGCCTACGCGACCGCCAAGGGGGCGGTCGTCAACTTCACCCGGACGACGGCCGTCGACTACGCCGAGGCGGGCGTCCGCGTCAACAGCATCTGTCCGGGGTTCGTCCGGACGGCGATGACCGAGTCGGAACTCGAGAAGGACTCCTTCTACGAGTTCGTCCTCAACCAGACCCCAATCAGCCGCGTCGCCGAACCCGAGGAGGTCGCCGAGCCGGCGGCGTTCCTGGCTTCGGACAGCGCCTCCTACATCACCGGGGTGAACCTCCCGATCGACGGCGGCTGGACGACGCACTGACGCGGCCTCACAGCCGCTCGGCGATCCCCACGAGCGTCTGGCCCGCCGTCACGGTCGACTCCCGGGCGACCGAGTAGACGATCCCCTCGCGGTCGGCGGTCACGGTCTGGAGCGGTTCGTACGTCGTCGGCGCGTACACCGTCCCGAACGTATCGCCAGTCGCGACCTCGGCTCCGAGTTCAACACCGTCGTCGACCACGAACAACCCCGACTCCGCGGCCCGGACCCGACCGAGGTGGTTTCTGGCGCGGGTGCCGTCCCACGGCTCGGGCGCGCCATCGAGCAGCCCGAGGTGTCGACACACGCCAAAGAGCCCGTCGAGGCCGGTTTCGACCGCCGCCGGATCGAGTTGCTTGTTCGAGCCGAGTTCGGGCGTGATCGAGGGGATCCCCTCGCGGGTCGCCGCCACGCGGAGTTTGCCGTCGAAATCGCGGGTGTCCCACTCGGCGTCGGCCTCGGCGCCGGCGGCTTCGGCCAACAGGAGGTTGGTGCCGAAGGCCTCGGCGAGTCGCCGGGACTCAGCGTCACCCCGGAGGTAGACCGTGTGGGTCAGCATCTCGGGGCTCCCGGTGTGGAGGTCGACGATGGCGTCGGCTCCCTCGATGTCGGCCCAGAGCCGGGCGGCCATCCGCTCGTGGATCGAGCCGTCGGCGTCCCCCGGCCAACACCGGTTCATGTTGGGTGCCGCCGAGTCGATGGGTTCGGGCGTGGTGTAGGAGACCCGATCGAAGGTCAGCGGGTCGGCGACCGGCACGGCGATCAGCGTGCCGTCGAGGTCGGTATGGTGGGGGCCTGGCGAATCGTTGCTGGTGAGTCGGCCGTGGAGCCGACGGAGGAGTTCGGTGCCGTTGAGCTCCCGGCCGTGCTGGGCGGCCTGGACGTACAGTGTGGGCCCCGCGCCGGTGCCGTAGCGGTGGACGGTCGTCTCGACGGCCACACCCGACGGGAGTCGGGCTAACGTAGCCTGCTCGGCAGTGTGCATACCGGGACCACGGCCCGCGGGCTTGTAGCGCTACGGGATGGTCGACTCTTTTATTTATGTCCACCCCACTGTACGCCGTATGGCGATTGAAACGCGGGATCACGCCCATCTCATTACGCACGCGCTGGCCCAGGACACGCTGTCGACGCTCCGATCGACCGAGACCGAACAGGTCGCCTTCAGGAAAGGCCTCGTCCGGCTGGGCCGGATCTGCGGCTACGAGATCATCGACGGTGCGATGGACACCGAGTTCGTCCCGATCGAGACGCCGCTGGCCGAGACGACCGGCGAGCGCGTCAAAGGCCTCGACAACGTCGTCATCATCAACGTGCTCCGGGCCGCAACCCCCTTCGTCGAGGGGCTGCTCAAGGCCTTCCCACGGGCCAAACAGGGTGTCATCTCCGCCGGCCGCGACGAGTCGGCGGGGATGGACGACGACGGCGAGTTCCCGATCACCATCGACTACGTGAAGCTCCCGGATATCAGCCCCGACGACACCGTCATCGTCGCCGATCCCATGCTGGCGACGGGCTCGACGATGTGCAAGGTCCTCGATCACGTCCGCGATGTGACCGACAGCTACGAGAACCTCTTCGTGCTCTCGGCGGTCTCGGCTCCGGCCGGCCTGATCCGCGTCGACGAGGCGTTCCCCGAGGTCGACCTCCTGACGGTCGCGATCGACGACCGGCTCGACGAGAACGGCTACATCGTCCCCGGACTCGGCGACGCCGGCGACCGGGCGTTCCGAACGACCGACTAGTCGAGTTCGACCCGCCCGCTCGTCGCGTTCAACAGACGCTCTCTGAGGCCCGGGGCGTCGTCGACGGGCACCCGAACCGCAAACGAGGCCCGTTCGTCGTAGCTGGCCTCGAACTCGACGTCGACCGACTCCAAGATCCCCCGAACGGTACCGGAGTCGTCGTACGCGACGGTCGCGGTGAATCGCTCGTGTGGCACCGTCTCGACGATCCCCGCATCGTCGACGGCCCGCTTGACTGCCGCGGAGTAGGCACGGGCTAACCCGCCGACACCGAGGTTAGTCCCGCCATAATACCGGGTGACGACCGCCACGAGGTGCTGGAGATCCTGTTGGACGAGCACGTTGAGCGCCGGCTTTCCCGACGAGCCGCTGGGCTCGCCGTCGTCGCTACACCACTCCCTGAGCATGGTCTCGCCCAACTGATCGGCCGAGGCCTCGCCCGCGGGAACGCGGTAGGCCGGGACGTGGTGAGTTGCATCGGGGTAGGTCTCGCGTTCCTCGGCGATGACGGCCTCGGCCTCGTCGACGGTGTCGACCGGCTCGACGACGCCGATGAACTCCGAGCCCTGTCGGTCGAGTGTCGCTTCGCCGCGGCCGTCGACGGTTCGGAACGGATCGCTCACGGCCGCGGGTTGGCGACGAACGTAAAAAGCCCCGTCGACGGCGGGGTGGGCTACTCCTCTGCGGATGGGATGGGCGAGCCGAACCGGTCGGGGTGGTGGAGGTAGTACAGCAGCCCGAAGGCGACGATACCGACGAGTTCGACGGCTTTCGACACCGCCGCCAGCGGCTCGGCGGCCAGCGCCGCGGCGAGCGGGCCGTCGGTCCAGAGCCAGTAGCCGACCAGCAACGCCGCCAGCGTCCCGCCGCCGAGGGCGCTGAGCCGGCGATAGCGGTAGCCGCGGAACAGCGCCGCCGCGACCGCGACCAACAGGAAGGCAGCGGGAACGAAGAGGAACGGGCGGCTGTCGGCGACCGGGTTCCGGAGGAGCGAGACCGAAAGCCGGGGAATCGCCCAGAGGAGGTGGATCGCGGCGACGACGAGGGCGGCCTGAATCGCGGCCAGTCGACACAGGCGCTCGATCGTGGCCGGCATGGTCAGAACTCGACGCGCCGGACGAACGGTAGCTCGCGGATCGACAGGAGGAGGTCGCCGGGGACGGCCTCGTCGGTGATGATGTGGAGCTGTGGCTCGTCGGTGAACTCGGGGTCCTCGCTGATGATCTGGCGGATCGATATCTCGTGGTCGGCGATGAGGCCGGTGACCTCGGCGACGATCCCCGAGGCGTCGGCGGCCTCTACTTCGACGGTCATCACGGTGAGATCGAGGACGGGCGCGAGATCCCGGAGGCTCGGAATCGCCGAAATGTTCGCGAAGATCCGCTGGAGTTCGGGATCGGAGCGAATGGCATCCGTGGTGGAATCGACCACCCGGCGGTCGACGTCGATCTCGCGGGCGATCCCGGTGTAGGGGATCTCGATGCCGCCCGAAACCACCCGGCCCTCCTCGTTGACCGAGAAGCCGCGTTCCAGCAGCAGGCGAATGACCGCCTGCTGGCTCGGAGACCCCTCGAACTTCTCCATGATCTCGTCGAACATCGTTAGTAGCCTCCTAACGAAGTGTGATGCCGGTCCATCCGCTACAGTTCGCCCTTCGTGCTCGGCGTGTCGCTCCGCCGCTCGTCGACTCGCGTCGCGTCGTCGAGCGCCCGCGCCAGCGACTTGAACAGGGCCTCGACCTCATGGTGGGCGTTGTCGCCCGCGATGATCTCGGCGTGGAGCGTCAGCCCGGCGTTGAGGGCGAGCGATTCGGCGAAGTGTCGGGCCATGTCGCTCGTGAAGTCGCCAATCTGGTCCTGTGAAAAGTCGCCGTCGAAGACGAAGTAGGGTCGACCGCTGACGTCGACGACCACGGAGGCCAGTGCTTCATCGAGCGGTACCCGGCGGTCGGCGTAGCGGACGATGCCGCGTTTGTCGCCCAGCGCCTCGTCGAAGGCCTCCCCGAGAGTGATCCCCACGTCCTCGACGGTGTGGTGGTCGTCAATGTCGAGATCGCCGTCACACCGGACGGTGAGATCGAACAGGCCGTGTGTGGCCAGCGCGGTCAGCATGTGGTCGAAGAAGCCGATGCCGGTGTCGACGGTCGACTCGCCGTCGCCGTCGAGAGCCAGTGTGACCTCGATGGTCGTCTCGCCGGTTTCGCGGCTGACGGCGGCGGCGCGTGAGTCGCTCATAGGGGTACTGAAACACGCGGGGAATATGGTGGTTGCGCTGTTGTCCGTTCGGTTCGATCGTCGACATCGCGCACTGGGGACCCAGTCGAGGGCTGTTCCTCCGTACCCCCCTCTGTCGTCGGGAGCGCTAGGTTTCGGCCACAGTGAGTTGATACGTTCCATTCTGGTATCGCACGGCATCACTGTCGTACCACACCGGGGAGTTGGTGTCGTCGGGGATCTCTGTGAACTCGTCGGCGACTGCCCGCTCGAAGACCGTCTGCTGGGCGGCTGTGAGGGCCTCGTACTCGATCACTGCTCCCTCGGCATCCCCCGGCTCATCGATCTGCTCTACATACAGAAACGCCGTACTGGTTCGGTCAGGGGTCGCGTCGCCCCAAACGGCGATCAGACCACCCCCTGCGACGGCGGCAGCGACCACGAGTCCGACCAACAAGAGCCGTTTCATTGATACATCGTATTCCGAACGAATGCTTAACAGTCCCGATCGGATCTGTCCTCCTGAACCGTCCCGCGCGGTAGTTGCTATCCGAATGTGGAGGAGCGACCTACGTGGAGGCAACCTCGATCGCCGCCGCCAGCGTGAACGCCCCCTCGTAGAGGGCGGTGCCGACGACGACTGCCGCCGCGCCGGCGTCCCGGAGTTCGAGAACGTCGTCGACCGACGCCACCCCGCCGCTGGCGACCACCGGGATGTCGACGGCTTCACACACTCGACCCACGAGTTCCGTATTGACGCCCTCCAACTGTCCCTCGACGTCGACGTTCGTAAAGAGGATCGCGCCCGCACCCAGCTCCTCGTAGCGCCCAGCGGCCTCCGCAGGGTCGAGGCCGGTCGACTCGGTCCATCCCGAGACGACGACTTCGCCGTCCTTGGCGTCGAGGCTCACCATCACCGTACCGGGGTACTGCTCGGAGATCTCGCCGACGATCTCCGGGGTCTCGACCGCTGCGGTCCCGAGGATGACGCGGTCGACGCCCAGATCGAGCAGTTCGACAGCGTCGTCGGCCGTGCGAATCCCGCCGCCGAGTTGGAGGTCGACGTCCGCGGTGTCGATGATCGCCTCGAAGGCCGCGCTGTTGACGCGTTCGCCCTCGAAGGCTCCGTCGAGATCGACGAGATGCAGCGTCTCGGCCCCCTGGTCGACCCACTGGTCGGCCGCGGCGCGCGGCTCGCCGTACCGTTTTTCGGTACCGCGTTCACCCGCGACGAGTTGGACGACCTCGCCGTCTTGGACGTCGACTGCGGGGATCACCTCGAAGGTCGGAAAGGGGTCGCTCATGGACGCTGGTTCGACGGCCGGCTGATAAAAGTCGACGGTCGGCGGCGCTCAGATCGAGAGGATGATGCTGACGACTTCACGGGTGAAGACCGCGGTCAAACAGCCGAGCCACGTCATCATGACGAAGTGGATGTAGGCGGTCGCCTTGTTCCCGCCGTCGATGGTGCGGATCATGACCGACGACAGTGCGGCGTTGAACAGGATCACCAACAGCAGCAGGTACTCGATCAGCGGGATGTTGTACGCACTAGGGTAGATGATCTGGCCGAGGTTGAACTGCGAGATTTCGAGCTGTGTCGAGAACTCCGCGAGGATGTTGACGACCTCCAGCCCGATGAAGAAGGCGAACGTCGCCGCCGCGGTGATCCCGTACAGCAGGCCGATCAGCGTGGTCGCCGCCTGCTTCCGCTTGGTGCGGAGCTGGTTGATCTGGTTCATGTTGGTGCTGATGATCTCCCCCAGCAGCTTGGTGTTGCCACCCATCTGTCGACCGACCAAGAACATCTCGCTGAACTTCTGGATGAGGTAGGACCGACACTCGATAGAGAACTCGCCCCACGCCTGATCGGGGTCGAGCCGCATCATGAGTCGGCGGTAGAGCCGGTTGATGTCGGGCGACAGTGCCCCGAAGTCCTTCTCTTTGAGCGTTTCGAGGACGACCGACGTCGTCGCCTGCTTGGCGTTCTCGGCCGACCCCAGCGAGCGGATGAAGTTCGGGAACTGGTCGTCACGGCCGTGGATCTTCTGTTCCTCGTTTCGGAGGACGATCCCGGTCACCAACAGCGGCGCGACCGGGAAGGCGATGTAGGTCGGCAGCGGCACTTCCTCGATGAAGAACAACAGCCCGTCGACGCCCGGCCCGATGCCGAGAAAACCCAGCCCCATGAAGACGACCAGCACCATCGAGCCGATCCCGCCAAACGCCAGCGACCCCCAGATCTTCCGGTTCTCGACGAACCGGGCCTCCGGGAAGTACCAGACCGGATCGTACGGGGCCATCGTCCGGATAATGAAGAAGAAGCCCAGCTGGACGAAAAAGAACATCACGATCACGCCGACGACCGTCAGCGTAGGGTTGACACCCGACAGAATGGGGAGTACGACCGCGAACACCAGCGCGAAGGTCATCGAGAGGATCATCGACATGTAGAGGTCCTTCATCACCTCGATGTTGTCCAGCGAGCCCTCGTAGACGGTGCTGTACTGGTCCATCATGATGTCCTGTTCGTTGACGAGGAAGTCCTTCATCTCCTGACCCGCGCCCATAATGTAGCCGAGCCGCTCGAAGAAGTCCGCCAGCGCGTCGCTGGGGACCTCCTTGGCCCGCCGTCGACAGGCGTCGTCGAGGCTCTGGTTCCAGGTGTCGACCAGATGGACGACGTGACCGAGTTCTTCGGCGAGCGCGCCGTACTCCTCTTCGGTGGCCAGCGTCCGGAAGACCTCCATCCGGTCGATGTTGGTCAGCGACAACACCGTCATGTGGGTCATCACCAGGTGAAACTGGTTTTCGATGGCGATGCGACGCTGGCTGACGTAGATCTTGGGATAGACGACCGCAGCAGTGATGATCAACAGCCCGAGCAGCGGCAGCGGCAGTCGAACGACCAGCGGGACCGTCAGGAGGACCGCCGCGGCGATCGTCGCCACGAACACGACCAGCGCCGGCAACAGAATGGTAAGGAAATACCGCTTGCGCGACATTTCCAGCTTGTCGTAGGACGCCAGCAGCTCCGAGACGAACGTCAGGAACGTATCGAGTCGGTTGGTCGACTGGTCGGTCTGTGTCGCCATGGGCGTTATTGGTCGATCGGTGAGGGTCGCATCGAGAACGGCAACCCTTCGACACCGTCACGCTGGAAGGCGTCGATCGTTTCGTTGACTTCGTGGTAGCCCAACACGCCCTCTTGGATCATCCGCTCGATGACCTCCGCGCGGTACTGTAGCTGGTCGTAGATATCGCGGGTGTCGGCGTACCCCAGCAGCGTCGCGATCTGCTCTTCGAGCACGTAGGAGTTGTTCATCCCCTGGAAGACGATGTTGTCCTCGACGGGATCCCAGCTGAAGACCTCACGCGTCACGACCCCGTCCATCTCCTTGGAGTACCCCTCGATCTCCTGGACGGAGGTGACCCGACGCAGCACCTTGTCGCCCTGTTTGACGCGGTTCTGGAACAGCGCCACGTCGGCGTTGTCCATGAACGTCTCGGGGATGTTGATCGGGTCACCCGTAAACCGCTGGATCATCGAGACGATGTCGGAGGCGTGGAACGTCAGCATGACGGGGTGGCCCGTCTGGGCCGCCTGGAACGCCATGCGGCCCTCCTCGCCACGGACCTCCCCCACGATGATGTAGTCGGGACGGGATCGCAGGGCCGCGGTCACCAGATCGAACATGTCGACCTCGTTGCCCTCGTCGCCACCCTCACGGGTCATCAGCTGCTGCCACGTGTCGTGGGGGGGCAGCACTTCGGCGGTATCCTCGGCGGTGTAGATCTTGGCGTCCCGCGGGATGAACGACAGCACCGAGTTGAGCGTCGTCGTCTTCCCCGATGCGGTTTCGCCGACAACGAAGACGGTCCGCTCGTTTTCCAGACAGAGCCACAGATAGGCCGCCAGCTCCGGCGAGAGTGTTCCCCAGTGGGTGATCTGATTGATCGACAGCGGGACGTCCTCGCTTTGGCGGATCGTCAGCGAGGGCCCCTGAATCGAGACGTCGTCGGAGTAGATGATGTTGATACGCGAGCCGTCGGGCAGCGTCGAGTCGACGATCGGGTCCGAATCCGACACCGGGTCGCCGATCCGCTCGCCCATGTTTCGCAGCCAGCTATCGAACTCGTCGGGCGTCCCGAAGTCGACCGTGGTCGGCATCATCCCGAAGGTGCCGTGGTCGACGTGACACTCGTGGGGGCCGATCACGTGAATATCCTCGTTCTGTGGGTCACGCATCACCGGCTCCAGCGGTCCGAACCCGACGATATCCCGGTTGAGCCGGTAGCGGATCGCGTCGTAGGTCTGCTGGTTGATCTCGATCTTGCCGAAGTTCCAGAACTGCTTGACCCGGTCGTAGAAGGTGGTCTCGCCGTCGGCGACGTAGGTCGCGTCCTCGAGTAACTCCTCGATGAGGTCGTCGTACTCGGACTCGTCGCCCGGCGCGTTGCGGTGGCCGCTCATCGACAGCAGCTTCCGTTTGACCTTCTCGAGGACCACCGCCTCCGAGTCCGACAGCGTCGGCTCGACGGCGTAGTATTTGAGTTTCTGTCCGACGTCGCCGTGGACGTGGACGAACAGCGGCCCGCCGATCGGATACAGGACGTTCGGCCGGTCGGCCTCGTAGTCGTCGGGCCCCTCGACGAACAGCGGGAACTCCCCCGTGATCTGCTTGAACTTCATCAGATGCTCGCGGAGATGCGGCTTCCGCATCGCCATCTGCTTGAGTTCGTCGGATGGGGTGGGAGTTCCGTGTTCGGTCATCGTGTGTGAGCTCCTTACGCTACACTACGGCTCTCGATGACAATACCAGTTCCGGACCGAACAGAGAAACCGATCGTATCACCGACCTGTTCGCCCATCCCGGCAAACCGCTTGACCTGCAGTTGGCGGCGGATGTCGTTGCCGACCTCGACCATCTGGATCTCGATGTAGACGTCGGCGATCGACCGGAACGGACCGATGGCCTCCTCGTCGACCGTCGAGGGGTCGACGGTGAGGATGATCACCTTGCCGTCGGAGATCATATCACGGAAGTATGAGATGATCTCGAGGGCGGCCTGTCGCTCCTCGTTTTGACGGACCAGCGACTCGAAGGTGGGGTCGTTCCGGAGGATCGAATCGAAGGTGTCGATGATGATGACCTCGGGTTCCCACATTGTCTCGGCTTCCATCAGCCGCCGGAGTAGCTCCTTGCGCTCTTTGTCCTCCTTGCCGCTGAGTGCACCCGCGCTGTCGAAATCGCCCTGCAGGAACAGGAGCTGTTCGTTCAACAGCGGGCTGACGATGTCGTAGGACAGCGAGTGCATCTGGTCGATAAAGCCCGAGACCGTCAGCTCGGTCGACAGGAAGGTGACCGAGGTGTCTTCCTCGGTAAACCCGTAGGTGAACCGCTGGCTGATGGCGCTTTTGCCGGCCCCGTAGTCGCCCTCCAACAGGACGATACTGCCGCGTGGGATGCCGCCACCCAGCTCCTTGTTCAGGCGGTCGTGGTCCTCCATGCCGAGCGAAATCAGGTTTCGGTGTGTGCGTCGTGTACTCATGGTTATGTGGTGAACTCGAAGGTCTCTTGATCCTCGTTGACGGTCAGTATCAGCCGGTTGTCGCCGGTCGTGTCGACCGAGTCGTCGGTGATCGTGATCGCCACGACATCGCCGGGACGCCAGACGTTCGAGTCGCCATTGGCGTCGTCGACGGCGATATTGTCGTTGCCGACGAACTGGCCGTTGAGAACGACATCGAACGCTGAAGCCTCTATCGGTACCCCCTGTGAGCCGGTGTTGCGGACGTGGATGGTCAGGTTGTTCGTGCCGGTGTCGTAGGGGGTGTCGCTGGGGTCGCTGATGATCGCCATATCCATCCGCACCTGCTGGGTGACATCGAGACTCCGATCGTCGATCGCACTACTAACTCGGTCGACGCCGGTGGTGAGCGTGCCGACGACGCCGGCGGCGATGACGAGACTCGCAATAAAGATGATCAGGTGAGACGCCGAGACGCTGGCCATCGTTAGACGACCTCCGACTCGCTGATGCCGTGGTCGGTGACGATCTTCACGCTGTCGGTCGGCGTCGGGAAGTTGTCGATGGTGATCGTTTCGCCGGGGAACCAGACCCCGCCGTCGCTTACGTCGTAGTCACTCCGAGGTTGGTACTCCCCGTCGACGACGAGATCGATCTCGTCGGCGTCCAGCGACGTCGACCCCTCGTTTCTGACGCCGATGGAAGGAGTACCCGTATCGACCGCGGTGATGTTGATCTCGGTGTTTCGCATATCGAGTCTGGCGTCGGTTCGGTCGATTTCCGCATCCGTCACGCGTTCGTGGGCGTTCGACACGGCGGGATACAGCGTCCCGGCCGCGAGGAACAGCCCCGCGAAGATGATTGCCGTCGACGCGCTGACGCTAAAGCCCATTGTCGCCCTGCGCGAAGGAATCCCACCGATCGAGGATCACCGACGTCGCAGTCGTGCCGTTGTTGAGCTTCATGATGTATTTCAGGCTGTGGACGTGGTGAGCCCGATTCAGCTGGTCGGTGCCGGGCTGGTCGACCTTGTTGCGGTCGATGTTGCCGAATCCCGAGAGGAACGACCGGAGGTGGTCGGCCGCCGCCTCGTCGATCCAGTCGATCCGCTCGTAGTAGTTGACCGCCCGCGCCGCGTCGGTGACGGATGATTCCTCGACGAGGAACTCCAACCACTCCATCACGACGAGATCGCCGACGTAGTCGCCGGGGATCGCGGTGAGATAGGGCTTGTCGCCGCTCGAGGAGAGCTGGTCGGAGGTGACGTACTCGAAGTCACCCTGCGCCTGCGGCTCGGCCGTGGGTTCGGGCTCCGGTTCGGGTTCGGCGTCGACGGTCGGCGAGTCGTCGGTGACCGCCATCTCGTCGTCCGAGCCGTTGCCGAGGGCGTCGTCGGGCTCGTCGTCCATCCCGAACCCGTCGTCGTCGTCCATGTCGAGGCCGTCGTCAGCGTCGTCGAACTCGTCGTCCATCCCGCCGAACTCGTCGTCGCCATCGTCCATCCCGAGGCCGTCGTCGGCGTCGTCGAACTCGTCGTCCATCCCGCCGAACTCGTCGTCGTCCTCGTCCTCGTCGGCCCAGGAGGCCTCGCCGGAGTCGTACTCGTCTTTCAGTTCACTAAACGATTTACCGCCGGTTGAATCTTGATCGCTCACCATATCTTCGGATTCGGTTTCGTCGCCGAACTCGTCGGCGCCGTCGTCCAGTTCCTCGAAGTCGTCGCCGAACTCGTCTTCGTCGTCTTCGTCACCCAGTTCCTCGAAGTCGTCGTCGAACTCGTCTTCGTCGTCGTCCTCGTCGAAGTCATCGTCGAAGAAGCCGTCGGCGTCCTCGCTCATCACCGAGTCGTCGACGTCCTCATCGCCGCCGCTGTCGTCCTCGGTGTCGAACAGCCCCAGTCCGTCGTCGCCGCCGACATCGAAGTCACTGGCGTCCTGCTCGTCGACGAAGGGATTGATCCCGCGGGTCACCATCTCGTAGATGTCCAGCAGGTTCCTGATGTCCTCCTCGACGTCCTCGACGCGGTTGCTGATCTCGGTGTTTTCGTTTTGGACGGTGTTGACCGTCGAGGAGAGGCTGGCGACCTCGTTTTCGAGTTCGTCGAGCTGGTGTTCGAGCTCGTCGATGTTGCCGCCACCGCCACCCCCGCCGAAGTCGCCGTCCATCCCGCCGTCGTCCATCCCACCGAAGTCGTCGTCCATCCCGCCGAAGTCGTCGTCCATCCCGCCGAAGTCGTCGTCCATCCCGCCGTCCATCCCGCCGAGATCGTCACCCATCCCGCCGAGATCGTCGTCACCCATCAGGGCGTCATCGTCGTCGGCCTCGTCGTCGTCGGAATCGAGGATGCGGTCGATGATACTGGCACCGACCAGTCCGGCTGTTCCTGCGGCTGCGGGGCCAAGCACCGACAGGTCGGTGCCGAACACCGTGACCCCATCGAGTGCGGGGAGTGTGATGAGGAGCGATATACCGAGACCCATTACGTGAAATCGAATCAACCAGTATACTTCAAACCACCCCTCTGAATTTCAGGGATGAGATTTTGAAACGGGAGCTGTCAGATGGTCCGCGTTTCCTCGTCGGCCGTCCGAATCGTAAGCGCGCCGGCGGCCGGGTCGAACCGGATCGATCGGCCGTGGCCGCCGCCGATGTCGGAGCCGACGATCTCGATCCCGTACTCGTCGAGCAGCTGTTCGGCCAGCGCGATGTTCCGGCTGCCGATGCTGTCGCCGCCGGAAGTAAACTGGATCATCTCGCTGCCACCGACGATCCGTGCCTCCATCGCGTCGCGGTCGGCCCCCGCGGCCTCCATCTCGTCGACCAACAGCGGGATCCCGGTGTCGACGAACTTCGCGGGCGTCGAGTCCCGCGCCTGATCGACGGTCGGTAGCATGACGTGAATCAGCCCCGAGACCGTGTTTCGCGGGTCGTACAGCACGATCCCGAGACACGACCCCAGCCCGCTTGTGATCAGTACGGTCTCGTCAGTCACGACGGCGTATTCGGCGATGCCGATCTTGCGTCGGTCGACGGGCTGGTCGTCCGTATCAAAGCGTTTCACGACTGGTTGTGGTCCCCGGTCGGCGGCTCAGCCTCGCGCCGGCAGTGCCGACAGTGCCCGGGCGAGTTCGCGTTCGTTTGGTAGCGCATAGATATCACACCGGCCCTGCCGGCCGTCGATTTCGATCGTCGAGTCGATCACGAAGGCGTACTCCTGTTGTGTGCCGAGCTTGCCGACGACCGGACTCATGATCGCCGACCCCATGTCGTGGACGAAGTTCGGCGGCGTGTGTTCGATGCTCGTTCCCAGAACGTTGGCCCAGCCGTCGATGAAACCGCTGGTCATGATGTTGCCCAGCTCCTTGATCGCGCCTTCGGTCATCGTCCCGATCTCCTCCTCGGATGTGTCGCCGGGCATCATCGAGCTGGCGACCGTCTTGGCGGATTCCTCATCGAACAACACGACGAGATAGCCGCTTGGCAACCCCTTCAGCTCGAAGACGACGCCGACATACCGGTCGTCGCCGACCTGCCGCGGCACCCCCTTCAACGGGACAAAGCGGAGCCGGCTCACGTCGACGTCGGTGTCGAGGCCGGTCATCATCCCGATCTGGCCGGCGGCGTTGCCCGCGCCCTCCTTGGCGAGGTCCTCGAAGGCACTCAGCCGGTTGACCGGGATCTGGTTGCCCTCGTTGCCCGAGAGCAACTCGACGAACTGTCGGTACTCCGGCAGCATGTAGATCGAGAAATCGAGGTCGACATCCATCGCCTTGAGCTTGCTCTCGAAGAGGAACACCCCGTGGTTTTTGGCGGCCTCGATGGCCTGATCGGGCAGGATCCGCGGGCCGACGGCCTCGGTGTACTTCGGCGGAGTCATGTTGATCGCCTCCCCGAGGTGGTTGGCCCAGCCGTCGATGAAGCCGCCGATCATGATGTTGCCCAGCTCGGTGACGCTGCTCTGGGCGAGTTCGTCGCTCGATCCTGTCGCCTTCAACAGGAGGTCCTGCAGCATCAGCGCCCGTTCCCGCTCGAAGGCGAGGACCGTCTCGCCCTCCAATCCCCCTTCGAGCCCGAGTTCGACGCCGACGAACGACTTGCCGGTGAACGTCTCCGCGAGCACGTTCTCGGTGACGAGGCTCACGTCGGTGACTTCGACGTCCATCGCGACGCCCGTCAGCTGTGACAGCGACCGGGCGGCGCGTTCGGCACCCTGAGAAGCGAGGTGGTTGAACTGCCCGAGCTCGCGGATGTCGACTTTCATACTAGGCCGGGATGACGTCGTTGATCGCCTCGAGCACGTTGGGTTTCTGGAACGGTTTGGTGATGTATCCTGAGGCACCCGCTTTGATCGCTTCCTTCATCTTCTCTTCCTGACCGACACTGGTACACATGATGATCTTCGCGTCGGGGTTCTCGTCGGTGATCTCGTCGGTGGCCTCGATGCCGCTTCTGATCGGCATGACGATATCCATCATGACGATGTCCGGATCGTGTTCCTTATACAAATCGACGGCTTCGACGCCGTTTTCGGCCTCTCCGACGATCTCGAAATCTGCCTCCAGGATCTCGCGGAGCAGGTTCCGCATGAACTCCGAGTCGTCGGCGATCAGCACACGCTTTGCCATATATGCTGTTGGCGCGCCCGCATTATCATAAACACTCCCCTACAGTTATCAGCGATGAGAACAGAACCGCGGGATGCAACTCAGTCTTTCGATGGCGGCACGGTAAACGAGCCTTCCTTCCGGATCGCCGTCAGCAGGTCGCCGATCGAGTCGTCGGGCTTGAGGTCGTACTGTTTGATCGTCGCATAGGCGCTCTGGACGGGGTACTCGACGGCCAGATCGGTTCCGGCGAGAATGATCCCGAGTACCACCTCGGGGTCGACTTCCTCGGTCGTCTGGCGAGCGTACCATCGCAAGAGGGTTTCGAGCGTCTCGCCGATGTCGTCGGAGGTCATCCGCCCGCGGTTGACCTGTCCCTCGACGTTGAGCGTGGCGTCGAACCCGTAGTCACCATCACCTTGGGCGAGTTCCTTGGCGAGGAACTTGCTGACAGTCTCGTTGGAGATCTCGGCCACCGGCGGCTCGGCCGGCGGCTGGTCGTGGGCCGCGAGCTCCGAGGAGTTGGGATGGGGCGATGACCCCGTCTGCCCCTCGGCAGACTGCTGTCGACCCCCAGCCGCCGGCTGACTGCCGGCCGGCTGGCCGCCGGTCGACTGCTGGTGTCGTCGACCCTCTTGCTCGGCGGCGGGCGGCTGTTGTGCGGGTTGTTGCTGGTTCGGCTGTTGTTGGGTAGGCTGGCCCTGATTTGGGTGCTGTTGGGTAGGCTGACCCTGATTCGGCTGCTGTCCGGTAGGCTGGCCTTGATTCGGCTGGGTTGGATCCGGTTGCCGATCGGTCGACGGCTGGCCGCCTCGAGCGGTCGGCTGCGTGGTTCGATTCGGTTGGTCGGCCGGGGTCGACTGCTCGGACCGGGGAGACGGCTCCTGTCCGGTCGGCGCGCCGGACCCCTCATCTTCGTCCTCGTCGGAGAGCCAGTCGGGGTTTTCGAGGATCTCCTTGTCGGGTTCCGTCGCCGGCCCGTCGGCCGAAACCACGTACCGCCCGTCGTCGATCTCCGCGACCTCGGGTTGATCGGTGATATCGAGGTCGTCGGGCGCGAGCACGCGGTCGCGGTTCTCCATCTCCGAATCGTCCGAGCCCATGACTGTGTGGTTAGTTGTCACACGTATAAGCGTTTGGCTCGCCGGACCGGTTCCGCGTCGACGCCGTCGCTGTTCGGCGAGCGGGTCGAAAAATCGAAATCACGAACGGGACCGCTGCGGTCCGGACGTGGTGGTTGAAAGTCGGTTCGGCCGTGATCAGAGCCGCACGGCAGTGCGTCCGACCAGTGAGTCGGGCACACGGAGCTCCTCGATCGTCGACGCGCCGGAGGAGGTCGTTAACGTGATCGTGGCACTGTCGCCGCCTTCGATCGTTTCGTTGTAGTCGGTGCCGTTTTCCAGGATTATTTCGTACCGGTCAGCTCGGTCGGTAATAACGTTGTCGTTGGTATCCGACGTTATATTTTCAACGTTATCTTTGTTGATTACGTCGGTGGTGACTTTGTCGTCAGTGACGAGTTGGAAGGTTACGTTCTCCAGTTGGATATCACCGGCACCAGGGGATTTCGTCACGATGAGAGTTATATTCTCAAGCGTGGCGTTGCCCTGTTCCCCTTTGATCTGACCAGTCGCGCTCTGGACCTGCAGCCGGTCGGCGACCTGCTGTCGAGTCTCCTGACCGGTCGCCTCGGCCTGCGTCTGGAGGAGGCCGGCCGTGTTGATCAGCACGCCGGCGGCGATCGCTGCCACCAGCACCATCGCGATGAACACGATGAGCGTGCCGATCCCGACCTGACCACGGGAGTCCGTGTTGTAGAGTTCTTTGAACATGGTTCTATTGGATGTGTTTGTGGTCGAATTACAGTGCGACTGCGCTACGATCCACGAGCGAATCGGGGACGCGGAGTTCCTCGACCGTCGAGGCACCCTGTGCGGTCGTTAGCGTCAGCGTGACACTGTCGCCGCCTTCGAGCTCACGGCCGATTGAAGTATTGGCACTGAAGTTGAGCAGGTAGCGATCGGATCGGTCCGTGATGACGTCGTCGTTCGTATCGGCATCGATGACACCGATACTACTACCACTTCCGGACTTGTTGACTACGTCCGTGCTCACCTCCTCGCTCGTGACGAACTCGTAGGTCACGTTGTTCAGTTGGATGTTACCCGCACCGGGTGCTTTGGAAACCGTGAGGTTCACTGCGGTGACGTTCCCACGGGCTTCGCTGACCTGTCCCGACGCGCTCTGAATCTGGATTCGGTCGGAGACCTGCTGTTGTGTCTCCTGGCCGGTGGCTTCGGCTTGCGTCTGGAGTAACCCAGCCGTGTTGATCAGCACACCGGCGGCGATCGCCGCAACCAGCACCATCGCGATGAACACGATAAGCGTCCCGATACCAACCTGACCGCGGTCATCAGTGTTAAACAAAGTTTCAAACATTGTTACAGCTTCACCGCCTTCCGATCAACGAGTGAGTCCGGCACGCGAAGTTCTTCGACCGTCGACGCACCCTGTGCGGTCGTTAGTGTCACTGTCACAGTGTCGCCGCCTTCGAGTTCCGTATTACTTTCACCGATATCACTGGTAGGGAATGTGAGTCTGTATCGGTCAGACCGGTCGGTGATCACGTTATCGTTCGTCTCGTTCTCGATGTATTTGATGTTGGAGCTCGGATCAATTACGTCCGTGCTAACTGCGTCTTCCGTGACGAACTCGTAGGTCACGTTCTCCAGTTGGATATTGTCAGCCCCCGGTGCCTTCGTGACCGTGAGGTTCACTCTGGTGACGTTCCCCGTAGTCTCGTCGACCACGCCGGTCGTACTCTGGATCTGTAGTCGGTCGCTGACTTGCTGTTGTGTCTCTTGACCGGTTGCTTCGGCCTGCGTCTGGAGCAACCCGGCCGTGTTGATCAGTACCCCTGCTGCGATCGCGGCGACCAAGACCATGGCAATGAACACGATGAGTGTCCCAATGCCGACCTGGCCGCGGTCTGTGTCGTTTAACATAGTGGGTCGTTTCCGCGTCGGTGTACCGTTCGCTGTGGCACCCGACGTTACGCTCAACAAACAGGATCCGAATAATAAAGGTATGTCCGAAAGTATTGTCTTTGATAATTGCGTAGATGGCGTGTAAACGGCCTGAAACGGCCGAAAACCGGAACACGTCGACAAAACATGAAGTTTGGAATGGTAACTAGTAGCGTGAATCTGGCAGCGTGGTACCGCCCATCCGAGCCGAGACGGGCCGACTCGCTACCGGCCTCCGAGCGAGATGCGAATACCGAACGTGATACTCGGGTGGCGATTCGGGCCGACAGGCCCACCGATACCCTTTTTATCCTGACTCTCCCAGTTATCAATCAATGACATCGGAGGATCTCATCGAGGTACTCGGTAACAAATACAATACCGAGATCCTCTCGGCGACAACCGATCCCAAATCCGCCCAGGATCTGAGCGACGAGCTAGACGTCCCCATCGCCACCTGCTACCGGCGGATCAACGAACTCACCGAGACCAACCTCCTAGAGCTCCACGACCGGCCGCTGTCGGACGAACACCGCCGGATCAAGGTCTACCGCCGTAACGTCGACGAGATCGAGATCAGCTTCGACGACGGGGTCGACGTCGAACTCTCCGAGCGGTCGGTGGTCAAAAACAAACTCGACGATGTCTGGCGGACGATGTCGAACAGCTAAAACGAGGGGCCGCCGCCCGCACCGGTGCCGCCGTCGCCGCCCATCATTGAAAAGCCGCTGGCCTTGTCGTGGACGGTGATGCCGCCGTCGCCGATCTCCATCGGGAAGATGTCGGTGTTGATGTCCTGTTTCCGCATTTTGGCGACCCAGACGTAGCGGTTGACCCCGGAGTCGGTCGGCGTCTGGATGACGTAGATGTTGCCGTCGGTGAGGAAGTTTTCGAGGCCGATCTCGGTGTCGGGGAACACCGCCGCCTGCTCGTTGACCAACAGCGAGGTCAGGCCGTACTCCTTGAGGATATCCGAGAATTTGAGGAGATAGGTGCGTTTCTCGCGTTCGTCGTCGAAAAACAGCTGGAACATCGTCAGCGAGTCGAGGACGAGTCGGTCGTAGGCCGCCGCCGAGAAGTCCTCCAGCAGTTTGTCCATCGTCGCGGTGAAGTCGCCGTCGCTCAGCATGTCGCGTTTGTCGTAGATCTTGATCTCGCCGGCCTCAACCAGTTCGGCGAACCGGTCGAAACCGACCGACTCGGCCGACGCGAGGATGTCGTCGGCGTTCTCCTCGAAGGAGATGTAGATGCCGGGCTCGTCGAACTCGGTGACCCCCGTATAGAGGAACTGCATGCCGAAGATGCTCTTGCCGGTCCCCGGATTCCCGCTGACGAGGACGGTCGCGTTTTCGACGATGCCGCCGTTGAGGATCGCATCGAGTCCGTCGACCCCGGTTGGAACTACGTCTGTCATACCTGTTTGCAACGTAATATGACCGCCCACTAAAAGAGCCCACCGGCTCGATCGGGTTGTTACCGTATCTTTGACAAACGATTAGTAGATACATTTATACCCTCGGGGTTGTGGATGTCTCTGTACGGATGGGTGTGTGGCACAGCGCTGACCGACCGCGACATTCGGGGCCTCAACCCCGCCGAGTGACACCACCATGACAGCAGGGACGATCCTCGTCGTCGAAGACGACACGTCGGTAACGAAGCTCTACGTCCAGTTTCTCGAACCGGAGTACACGGTGCTGACTGCCGAAACAGCCCAAGCGGGGATCGATACGCTCCTCGGCGAGCACGACAGCGACGACGACCCGTCGACGACCGCCGTCGACGCCGTCCTGCTGGATCGACGGCTGCCCGATGCGCCCGGCGAGGAGGTCCTCGATTTCATCGAAGAGCAGGGCTTCGACTGTCGCGTGGCGATGGTCACCGGCGTCGAACCCGACTTCGATATCGTCGACATGGGGTTCGATCTCTACATCGTCAAGCCGGTCACCCGCTCGGAACTCCTCGAAGCCGTCGAGACGCTGTTCGTCCGCTCGGAGTACGGCGGGCTGCTCCGAGAGGCCGCCTCGCTGGCCTCGAAGCGCGCCTTGCTTGAATCGGAGAAGTCCGACGCCGAACTCGAAGCCAGCGACGAGTACACCACCCTGTTGGATCGGATGAGCGAACTCGACGACGAACTGCTGGATCTGGCGGGCTCGCTATCTTCCGACGACTACCGCGTGATGTTCCGCGATCTCGGCAACGCCTGATCGAGCGTCGACACGGCAGCTAGTTCGACTTCTCATCCAACTGTTCCCCGACCAGTTCGTTCGCGTGGTCGACGAACGCCGCCTGTCGACCCGCAGGGATCGTCGCCCCCGCCGCGACGTCGTGGCCGCCGCCGTCGCCGTCGACCGCGCGCGAGGCCTCGCGCATGACGGCCGAGAGATCCAGCCCCTCGCGGATCAACTGGTGGCTCCCGCGCGCGGAGACCTTGATCTCGCTGTCGGATTTCTCGGCGAAGGCGATGATCGGCAGATCCCGGCGGACACCGGGCGCGCCGACGGCCATCCCGGCAACGATACCGACGATGGTCTCCCGGATCCGGTTGCCGGCGTCGAACCACTGGAGGTTGTCTTCGACGGTAACGCCCTCGGTTTTGACCCACTCCAACCCCTCCGAGAGGTTCCGACGATGATTGCGGAGGAGTTGGCGAGCGCGATCCAACGCCGCCTCGCGGTCGCCGAGACAGACCGCCAGTCCGACGTCGGCCCGCTCGTAGCGGGCAGTCGCGTTGAGCAGGGTCGAAAACTCGCTGACGTCCCGGAGTTCGGTGCCGGGCTCCTCGCGGGTGAGCTGGTAGCTCGTCCCCACGAGATCGTCGACCCGACTCGCCGGGACGCCGCTTTTGACCGCGCGCTGGACCAGCGCGCTGACCAGCACTTGTCGTTCGTCGTCCGCGAGGTCGACCCAACAGCGCCACTCGCCGTCTGATTTGAGGTCGAGGTCGAGATCGGAGAGAAACTCGATCGCCCCCGCCGCGTCGTTGGAGATGCCGGGAATGCGGGCGTCGCTGGCGTACTCCAACAGTTTCGGCAGCGGGCGGGTCTGTTTGCCGTACAGCGTGAGGTCGGTCGACTCCTCGATGACGCCCGCCTCGACCCCCTCGGAAACGATCTGTGTGTTGGCTCCCGAGAGGCCGTCGACGCCGGCCTGCATGTCGCCAACCGCGCCGACGATCGCCAGCGCCGCCAGATCGCGGTTGTCGGAGTCCTGTTGGGTCGATGACGCGAGCGCACGCGCGAGGACGTAACTAGCTCCGGCTCCGGAGAGTTCCGATGCGCCGTCGATGCCGACCAAAAGCGGGTTGAGGTGGTACTCGGTCGACGCGTCGGCGGGCTGGTGGTGGTCGGCGATGACGGGCGTAAAGTCGCCCGCCGCCTCGTGGCCGGCGATGAGATCGAGTTGGCCGCTGCCGAAGTCGGTGAACAGAACCGTGTCGTGGTCGCTGGCGGCGATCGATTCGAGTTCGGCCGCGTCGAGCTGCTTGGAAAAGACGGTCTCGAACGGGATCGAAGCGCGTTCGAGCGCAGTCGCGGCGATGGCGGCGCTGGTCAGTCCGTCGGCGTCGATGTGGGAGGCCAACAGCACCGAGTCAGCCGCCCGAAGCCGCTCGGCGCAGGCCGTCGCGGAGTCGGCGAGCGCAGTAACAGGGTGAACCGAAGCCATTTGCCGGGCGTTGGGCGGCTTCCGATATAAGGCTCCGCTTCGGTCGCTACTCGGTGTAACTGGGGGCGGCGGCTTCGACGACCTCGGTCGCCAGCGCCTCGAAAGTCGCCTCGCTTGGGACGATGTCGACGTCGATCCCCCGATCTTCGGCCGTCTCGCGTGTCGGCTCGCCGATGGTGCCGACGACCGCCTCGGCGAGGCCCTCGATGGCGGCCTCGCGGACCCCCCGTTCGTCGGCCGCCGCGAGGAAGTGGTCGACTGTCAGCGACGAGGTGAACGCGACAGCTTCGAGTTCGCCGGCGGCGGCCAGTTCCGCCGAGCGACCCGACTCCGGCGGCCGGATCAGTCTGTACAGGACGGTCTCGGCCCAGTCGGCGTCGGCGGCCTCGAGCCCGTCGAGCAGTTCTTGGCTGCCGTGGTCGCTCCGGGCGACTTCGACCCGTTTGCCGGCGACCTCGTCGGCGAGCAACTCGACCAGTCCGGTCGAGCTGTAGGTTTCGGGCTCGCGGTCGACCGTCCAGCCGACAGCCTCGGCGGTCGCGGTGGTGCCGGGGCCGATGCTGACGAGCGTCGTCTCGCCCGGCTCCCAGCCGGCTTCGGCGGCGAGTTCGACGCCCGTCTTGCTCGTGAAGATCGTGTAGTCGGCGTCGGTTGCGGGGGTCGCGTCGGTCGGCTCGACGGCGAGCATCGGGTCGGCGACCGGTGTCGCCCCCAGCGAGTCGAGCAGTTCGACGGCCGCCGTGATCCGCTCGTCGTCCGGTCGGAACACCGCCACGCGGACCTGCTGGCTCATTCGTCGACCTCCGTCGGGGCGATGTCGGGCGTGTCCGACCGGTTCCGGAGGAAGTCGACGACGGCCTCGCGGGTCGCGGCGACCCCGCCGATGATCGTGATGGCAGGGGGTTCGATCCCCCGCTGGTCGCGGACGTCGACGATGGTTTCCATCGTCCCGGTGGCCACACGCATGTTCGGCCACGTCGCCCGCTCGACCAGCGCCACTGGGGTATCGGGATCCATTCCCGCATCGAGCAGCGCCTCGATATAGAGCGGCAGCTTGCCGACGCCCATCAGGACGATCAGCGTCCCGCCGGTCGCCGCCAGCGCCGCCCAGTCGACGGCCGACTCGTCTTTGGTCGGATCCTCGTGGCCGGTGACGAAGGAAACACTTGAGACGTGATCCCGATGTGTGACCGGAATCCCGGCGACGCCCGCACCCGCGATCGGCGAGGTGATTCCGGGGACGACCTCGAAGGGGATGCCGTTGGCCGCGAGGTGTTCCATCTCCTCGCCGCCGCGGCCGAAGACGAACGGGTCGCCGCCCTTCAGCCGGACGACGGTGTTACCCGCCTCGGCGAGGTCGACCAGCCGTCGGTTGGTGTACTCCTGTGGCGTCCACTCGCCGTCGGCGCGTTTGCCGACGTCCTCGCGTTTGTCGTCGGGGATTTCGCCGAGGATTTCCGGCCCGGGGAGCTTGTCGTGGAGCACGACATCGGCCTCCTCAAGCAGGCGGCGGGCCTTGACCGTCATCAGTTCCGGATCGCCGGGCCCGCTGCCGACCAGATAGACGGTGCCCACGTCGTCAGGCATCCTCACCACCCATCACGGTGTCCGCGCCGCCGTCGGCCGCGTCGGCGTCCTCGTCGGCGATCCGGCGGGCCTCCTCGATCAGTTCGGCGGCCCCGCGCTCCCGGAGGTCCGCGGCGAAGTCGGCGGCCGCGCTGGCGTGGTTGGCCACCGGCAGGTCCCGCGTCGCCTCGATGACCTCGCTGCCGTCGTGGCTGAGGATCTGGGCACGGGTCTGGACGTACTCGCCTTGCAGGATCGCGCTTACGCCGATGGGGGCGATACAGCCGCCGCCGACTTCGGCGAGGACGGTGCGCTCGACGGTGGTCTCGATCCGGCTCCGGGGGTGGTCGACGGCCTCACGGATCGTCTCGACCGTCTCGCTGTCGCTGGCCGTGACTGCGATCGCGCCCTGTCCCGGCGACGGGACGAAGGAGTTCGTCGGGAGTTGGGTGGTCGGGACGTCGTCGTAGAGGCCGCTCCGGCGAAGTCCGGCCTCCGCGAGGACGATGGCGTCCATCTCGGTCTCGACGCGGCGTTCCATCGCGTCGCGTTCGATCTGGGTGCGTTCGGTGAACCACTCGTCGGGGTCTTGGGCGTCTTCTCCGTCCTCTTCGGCGTCGACGAGGCGCTGGTGTTCGCGCTGCAGCGAGGGCGCAAGCAGCTTTTCGAGGCGGGTGTCGACGTTGCCCCGTAGCGGGACGATTTCGAGGTCGGGACGGGCCGCGAGCAGTTGGGCGCTTCGGCGGAGCGAACTCGTGCCGACGACTGCCTCGGGAGAAAGTTGGTCGAGTTCGGTACCGTCGGGCGTCACGAGCACGTCGCCGGAGGGGGCGCGTTCGGGGACTCCGGCGACCACGAGGTCATCTGGCATCTCGGTCGGCATGTCCTTCATCGAGTGGACCGCCGCGTCGAGTTCTCCGGCGAGGACCTTCTCGTCGAGCGAGCGGACGAACGCCCCGGTTTTGCCGAGGCGGTGGATGAGTTCGTCCCGAAGCTGGTCGCCGGTGGTGTCGACTTCGGTGAGCGTCACCTCGCGGCGGCGCGAATCGAGCTGGGATTTGACGGCGGTGGCCTGCCGGAGCGCGAGGTCCGAACCGCGGGTGGCAAGCCGGATGTCGGCGTCTGTGGTCATACCTACACCTCAGGGCGGGGCCCCAAAAGCCCATCAGTTCCCGATTCCGAACTCAGAGCGCTTCGGCGTAGGCCTCCAGCGTCGACTCGATGTCTTCCTCGGAGTGGGCATACGAGACGAACTGCGATTCGAACTGGTTGGCCGTCAGGAAGACACCGCGATCTTTCATCTCCTGCCAGAACAACCGCTCCCAGCGGTCAGTCTCGGCGTTGGCGACGTCCGCGCCCGTCTTCGGACAGGAATCGAAGTTCGGACAGTTGGGGTCCTGTCGACACCCCGCGCCACAGGCATCGCCCCGCTCGGTCGCGCCGTCGCGGGTGAAAATCACTTTGAACATGCTGTCGGTGCCGACGACGGTGTACTGGGGAGCCCGTTCTTCGAGCAGGTCGGTCAGCCCGCTGCGGAGCTGGTCGGCCAGCCCGTTGATGTGGTCGTAGACGTCGTGTTCGGCCGCGTACTCCAGCGTGGCGAGTCCGGCGGCCATCGTGACGGGATGCCCCGAGAAGGTCCCCGACTGGAACACGTCGCCCGAGGGGGTGAAGTGCTCGATGATGTTCGATTTGCCGCCGATCGCGCCGACAGGGAACCCCCCGCCGACGATTTTCCCGAACGTCGTGAGATCCGGCGTCACGCCGAACTTACCCTGTGCGCACTGGAGGCCGCCAACCCGGAAGCCGGTGATCACTTCGTCGAAAATCAACAGCGAGCCGTAGTCGTCACAGAGTTCCCGCAGGGTCTCGTGGTAGCCCTCGACCGGGCAGACGATCCCGTTGTTGCCGAGGATCGGCTCGGTGAGGACCGCGGCGATTTCCTCGCCGTGGGCCTCGAACACCGACCGGATCGCCTCGGGGTCATTGAACGGGACCGGAATGGTATGGTCGGCGAACGACTGGGGGATGCCGGCCGTCGACGGCGAGGGGTTGTGGGGGTCGCCCTCGACGAGCGTCGACTCCTGTGCGCCGTGGTAGCCGCCCTGCATGACGACGATCTTGTCGCGGCCGGTGTAGGCCCGAGCGAGGCGGACCGCCGAGACCGTCGCCTCGGTGCCGGAGTTGACAAAGCGGATCATCTCGACACTGGGGACGTGACGGGCGACGAACTCCGCGAGTTCGACTTCGATCTCGGTCGGCGCGCCGTACATCGGCCCCGCCGAGGCGTGGGATTGGATCGCCGACTGGACCGACTCGGGGAGGTCGTGGCCGAACAGCAGTGGGCCGTACCCCATCACGTAGTCGACGTATCGGTTGCCATCGGCATCGATGACGTGGGCACCGTCGCCGCGTTCGATGAAGAAGGGGTACGGTTGGGTCGCTCGCACCGAGGAGTTGACCCCGCCGGGCAGCACTGACAGCGCCCGATCGTAGAGCTCACGGGAGCGTTCGTGGTTCATACCACGCGTTTCGACTCCCGGAACTTGTGCATGTCGGGAGTCGCGGCCGCAACGGACGAACGGAAAAGGAGTGTGGTGTCCCGGAGTGGGACGGAGTGTCAGAGGGGTCGGTCGTGGGGTGCCGATCCTGTTAGACCGCCTCCGTACCCTCTTTGCCAGTGCGGACCTGCACCGCGTTCTCGACGTCCATCACGAAGATCTTGCCGTCGCCCGGCTCGCCGGTGTTGGCCGCCTCGCGGATCGCCGCGACAACCTCGCTGGCGGGCACGTCGGCGACGACACACTCGATTTTTGCCTTCTGGTGGAGGTCGACCGTGTACTCCTCGCCGCGCCAGCTGCCCTTTTTGGCGGGCTGGCTGCCACGACCGGAGACGTTAGTAACCGTCAGCGACGGCGCGCCGACCTCTGCGAGGGCCTGCTTGACCGCACCGAGCTTTTCGGGACGGATCACCGAGGTGATCATCTTAATCTCACCGCCGGCCTCGCCGCCGTCGGTGCGGAACTCGTGGTCGTCAGCACTGCTGCCGCCGTCGGTTTTGATCTCGAACTCGTCGGCGCTCATGCCGTCGCCGCCGTCGGTGGCGATCCGGTCGCTGCCGAACTCGGGGTAGGTGTCGACGCCGTGTTCGGAGATGTCGAGGCCGTCCTGTTCGTGTTCGGGCGTGACGCGTGCTTCGCCGGTCATCTTGAACACGTACCAGATGATTGCAGTTGCAGTGAGCGTCCAGCCGCCGATGATGACAACACCGACGACTTGGGCGATGAACTGGTCGGCGACCGACTCGACGGCACCCGGCACGGCGACGAACGGCATCAGCAGCGCGCCGAGGACACCCGCACTACCGTGGACGGGGAACACGGCACAGACATCGTCGATCTTGAGCCGCTCCGAGACGAATTCGAAGACGATGGGGAGCTGCGCGCCAGCCAGCAGGCCGACGATGATGGCACCCCACCAGCTGGTCGTGTTCGTAATGGCGGTGATACCGGCCAGTCCGGCAAGCATCCCGTTGGCCGTGTACAGCGTGTCGACCTTGCCGGTTTTGAGGTAGGCAACGGCGGCCGAACCGATCGCGCCGGTCGCCATCGCCATCGTCGTCGTCATGACGACGAGACTCAGCGTGTTCGCGCCGTCACCGAGGTCGAAGGCACCGGCGGTGCCGACGTTGAAGCCGTACCAGCCGAAACACAGCATGAGCGTGCCGAGCACGGCGAAGGTCATCGAGTGGCCAGGGATGACGTTTACCGAGCCGTCCTCGTTGTAGCGGTCCATCCGTGGGCCGAGAATCGCTGCGGCCGTGAGACCGGCGATGCCGCCCATTCCGTGGACGATCATCCCACCGGCGAAGTCGGCGAAGGCGGTGCCGGTAATCTGCTCGACGAGGTCCGGACCGGGAGCGGCCCACGTCATCGCCGTGACCATCGGGTAGATCACTGCGGCCAGCAGGAACGTGTAGGTGACGTAGGCGCGGAGTTTCGCGCGGCCGGCGACGGCACCCGAAACGATCGTCGCGGCGGTCATTGCGAAGACAGCACCGTAGAACCAGCCGACGTAGCCGCCGGCACCGGCGGCGGGTGCGAACCCAGCACCGGTCATCAGGCTCTCGAAGCCGGTTCCGATCAGGAAGAACACGGTGACGCCGATTCCCCACGTCAGCATGTTCTTCGTGAGCTGGTTGGCGACGTTCTTCGAGCGTACCTGCCCCGCCTCCAGCATGGCGAAGCCGGCGTGCATGAAGAAGATCAGGAACGATACAGTCAGGATCCACGTCTGGTTGATCGCTTCGACCGCTGTGGCGACATCAGTCATAGGCTGTCCTCCAGTTGGATTACCAACGCTGTACGTTTACAATCGGACACCGTGTTGTGCTCCACGGGCATGGTTGTTTTCGGAATCACGATTGAGACTCATGGAACAGACGGGTATAAGGTTAATCGTTGACAAATACCGTATTTCGGCTATATTAATAGACGGCTGTTAAAAATACGATCTAATAATATGTGTATAAGGTTGTATAGCAGCCACCTGAACGACAATTCTTGCCGAACAAGTTGACGTCTGTTTTGTCAGATTAAATATATTTGATGGAGAGCGATGCTGGCGGCCTGATCGGCACGCGCGTTACCAAATCGGCTGAATCGGCTGAAATCGGAGAGAAGAAGCTCTATACAGCGAGAACTAGTTATTCGGGCTTCAGCCCCTCGTTTTGCACGCGCATCACGCTCTCGCCGTCCGCGAGGTTGGGGGCGTCGACCAGTCGAACGATTCGTTTGTCGCCTTTCGACTTCCGGAGGTAGATCCGGAACGTCGAGGTGTGGCCCAGAATGTTGCCACCGATCGGCTGGGTCGGGTCGCCGAAGTACGAATCGGGGTTGGCCGCGACCTGATTGGTGACGAGGATCGAGGTATTGTACAGATCGCCGATTCGCATCAGATCGTGCAGGTGTTTGTTCAGTTTCTGCTGGCGCTCGGCGAGTTCGCCGCGGCCGACGTACTCGGCGCGGAAGTGGGCGGTCAGGGAGTCGACACAGACCATCCGGACGGGCCACTCGGTGTCCTCGTGTTCGCCGGCGAGTTCCTTGGCTTTCTCCGCCAGGAGGATCTGGTGGTTGGAGTTGAACGCCTTGGCGACGTGGATCCGGTCGAGGAAGTCCCCGACGAGTGCCTCCATCGTCTCCTCGTCGTCGATCGATCCCTCCATGCCGCGGTCTTCGAGGGTGGCTTCGAGGAGTTCGTCGTCGAGGCCCCGGACCATGTCGTCGATCCGCTCGGGGCGGAACGTGTCTTCGGTGTCGACGAAGATACAGGAGCCCCGGAGTCCGCCGTGTTCGGGCGGCAGTTGGACGTTGACCGCCATCTGGTGGGTGACCTGGGACTTGCCAGCGCCGAACTCGCCGTAGACTTCCGTGATGGACTGGGTTTCGAGCCCGCCGCCCAGCAGGTCGTCGACCTCGTCGATCTGCCAGGAGAGCTTGCCGATCTCGTTGCGCCGTTCGAGGACGGTCGCGCCGGTCTCGAAGCCGCCGACGTCGGCGGCCTCGCGGGCGGCGTTGATGATGTCAGCAGCCGTGCTAGAGCCGATGTCGGCCGTGTTCGAGAGCTCGCCGGGGGAGGCGACCGCGATCGACTGATACGTCTCGTAGCCGGCCTCGATCAGTTTGTCCGCCGTGGCCGGTCCGACTCCGGGAAGGGTTTCGAGATCGTCGTCTGCCATTGTACACCGACCTTACTCGGTTCCGTACATAAACCCTCGTTAACTGCGGAGTGAAAGTGAAAAAGGCGAGCGTCGACGGCGGTCGTCGGGATCGATGCAATCAGCAACAGAATCGAAAGCGGGCTACTCCCACGGATGGCCGCCGGGACGGTCGGGCCACAAGGGATACCAGTAGCTCTCGTCGTCTTCAATCCCCAACTCGCCGTCGAGGACCGACTGGAGTTTGAATTCGGTTTTGTTGTCGCGTTCGTGGTCGCCTGCGGGGACGAACGGGTAGTAGCCCCCCCGGCGGAACGAGTAGATCCAGTAGGCGTGGTCGGTGTCACTTTTGTCGAAAGCGAACACGGCAGCCAGCAGCCGCGAGCCGTACCCCTGTTCGATGAACGTATCGGCAGCGAAGTGGATCGTCGTCAGCAGGTCCTCGGGATCGCTGTCGTCGAGGACCACCCAGTTGTAGCCGTGGTCGTCGGCGTGCTGGCTGAACGTCGTTCCCGTGTCCTCGGCTCCGGCTTCGAGGATCGCCTCGACCTCCGCGACCATCTCGCTGAAGTCGGTGCTGTCGACCGACGAGAAACAGAGCGCCGCCTTGCCGGCGTTGTCGTAGCCGAGATCAGCCTCCATCGTCACGTAGGCGGTCGACATTCCGAAGAGGTCCTCGGGGTCGGCATCGCGGGTGGCGTCGGCCTCGGCGCTGACACCGAGGATCGACCGCACCGTATCCATCAATCCCATAGCGGGTCGTTGTGGACGAGGCCTAAAAGCCCCGCCGCCTGTGAGCCGCCTCTCGGTTGGCTGTTGTGGTAGACGAGTGGCTGGCCGGTCGACTGTCGGCCCGGTCGACTGTCGGGCGACACTGTCGGCCCACACTGGCAGTTTCGGAAACCTATGGTCGGCTTACCGCAACCAGCCGGCATGTAACTCGGAGTATGGTGTCTATACCCTTGTACGACGCGGTGAACCGAGGGTGTAATGACAGCTGTCGACACGACCTCGCGGCGGGCGATGATCGCCGGGCTGTCGGCGGTCGCCGGGCTGTCGGTCGGGGGGTGTCTGGGCGACGCCGGACAGCGGCTGACGCTCGGCGTCGGGCCGGTCGACAGCCGGAGCCACCGGGCCGGTCGGGCGCTGGCGGTCGCCGCCGACCGCCACAGCGAGACGCTGCGGCTGACCACGACCGAGATCGACGGCCGGACCGAACGGCTCTACGCGCTCGACCGAGGGACCGTCGACGCCGCCGGCCTCGACAACACGACCCTCTACCGTGCCGCCGAGGGCGTCGGGGCCTTTGCGGCCGAACCGGTCGAGTCTCTCCCCCACCAAGGGTTCGGCTACGGCTGGCGCGACCACTACTGGCTGGCCACGAGCGATATCGAGTCGACGGCCGCCCTCGTCAACGTAGACGACGCCGGCGCGGGCGACGCGGGCGTGAGCAATGCGAGCGTGAATGAGACGAGCGCAGGCGACGCCAGCGCGGTGTATCCGGGCCAGCCGGGGCGCCCCGGCCGACTGGTAACCGAACAACTCCTCCGGGCGGCGGGGCGCTGGGAGACCCTTCCGGTCGACAACCGCCCGCGCGAGGTGGTGGCCGCGGCGGTCGACCGCGGGGAGATCGGGGCGGTAGCCGTGGTCGAAACCGACGGGCGGCTGGCCGATTGGTGTCGACGGCTCGACGAGACCGCCGGCGACCGACTCGCGGCCGTCCCGATCGGTGAGGCGTTCGCCGGGGTGATCGACGCCGCGTCAAACGCGATGGCAACCGCCGTCGCACCGACCGGCTGGAGCGGGGCGTCCCTCCCCGAGCAGGTCGACGGCTGGCGGGTAGCGAGCCAGTGGCTGTTTGATCCGGCCGTCGACGGGGCGGCCGTCGCCGAACTCCGCGCGCTGGCCCGCGAACATGCCGACCTCGTCGACGCGCCGGCCGCCGCCGAGGCCGCCGTAGCCGGGGCGGTCATGCCGTCGCTGCCGGTCCACGAGGGTGTGGCCGACGCCGTGGAGGGTGCGTGATGGCGTCGACCGAACCGGAGCCGAGCGGGGTCGGGCGATGGCTGCGATGGACCGGCCGGCAGGTCTGCCGGGTGGCGGCGCTGCTCGTATGGGCCGGGATCTGTGGCTACGCGTGGCTCCGGGGGGCGCTGCCGGCCCCCTACACGGTGGCGGCAGTCGGCGGCGTGGTCGGGGTGGCGCTGGCCGCAGGGCAGGTCTTCGACCGCCGGTGGCTCCCGGCGGCCCGCTCGGGAGTCGACCGGTGGCTGCTGGTCGGCTGTCTCGTCGGTGTCGCCGCCGGGACCGTCGGCGTCGGGCGGGCGGTAGTGGCCGGAGACGGTCGACCCGACGCGGTTTGGGGTGTCGTGCTGGTGGCTGCACTGATCGGCCTCGCGTGGCGACTGGTCGACGGCCGGCTGGCCGGGGTCGCGGCGCTCGCATTCGCGGCGGCCGCGGCAGCCGATCCGGGCCCCGCACTCGTCACGGCGGTCGTGGCCGGTCCGGTGGGGGTCTACGGCACGCCGACGCGGGCGATCACGTGGCTGGGACCAGTCTGTCTCCTGGCCGGCGTCTGGCGAGCCGCCGGCCTCGGCCGCCAACTCCGGGCGCTGTGGCCGGTCGACGACGGAGCGTCCGAACTCCCTGCGGAGAGCCGGCGACTGCTCGGTGTGACGGCGCTCGTCGGCGTGCTGATCGCGTGGCGGACCGCGACCGGGCGGTCGGCGGCCGGCCTCGTCTGGGGGGCGGCGCTGCTGCCGGCGGCGCTGCTGCCGGCGGCGATGGGTCTCCGCGAGCGACTGGTTGTGGTCCGCGGTCGACCGGCCGTATCGAGCGACACCGACGGTGAGAGCGAGGTCGACGGCGGGTGGCGATTAGTCATCGCGGCCGGGCCGGTGGCACTGATGCGATGGCTGGTGGCCGGCCCCCGGCCCCCGGTCGGGACGGTGTTGGTCGCCGGCTGTCTGCTCGCCGTCGGGCTGTGTCTCCTCGCGGGGGTGGCCCGGACACTCGCGGGCGAGCGCAAGGATTCGGTAGGCAGTCGACCGGGCCGCCCGCCGATCGGCGGCCGGACTGTCGTCGACGGGGCGGTCGAGGGCGTGGGACTGCTGGCCCGGGTGGTGGTGGCGCTGGCGGTCGTCGGCGCGGCCGTGGCGGCCGCAGAAAGCGTCGGGCTGTCGACGCGACTGCTGTCGGGGGTGTTGTGGCTCGGCGGCGGGTCGGTGGGTGGGCTGGTCGCCCTCGGCGGGCTGTGTGTCGTTGCCGGGGCGGCGATGCCGACCCTCGCCGGCTACGCGGCCGCCGCGCTGGTCGCCGTCCCGCTGGTCCGGACACTGGCCGCCGTCGACCCGGTTGCGGCCCACCTCGGCGTCTGGTATGCGGTCGCCGTAGGCACACTGATCGCAGTGCTGTGGCGGCGGTCGGACCGCGGCGGGCTGGCCGGTGGGGTTATCCGCGCCCGCGCGTAGGAAACATCTAATGTGGCCGCTCGGACACGCCGCCGTCGCCTATCTCGGCTACGCCGGCCTACGACACGCCCGCGGCACCGCCGCCCCGGAGTTCGGGGTCGTCGTCGCCCTGCTGGTCGGCAGCCAGCTACCGGATCTGGTCGACAAACCGCTGTCGTGGGGGCTGGGGGTGCTCCCGACGGGCCGAAGCTTCGCGCATTCGCTGGTCGTGTTGCTGCCGCTGGTGGCGGCCGGCGTCCTGCTGGCCGTCCGGTGGAACCGCACCGAGTACGGCGTTGCGGCCGGCGTCGGGGCGGTGCTCCACATCTTCGCCGACAGCCTGCCGTCGCTGTGGACCGACGAGGGGGTGGCGTTCCTGCTGTGGCCGCTGCTGGTGGTCGAGCCCTACGAGAGCGGTCCGCCCACGGTCGGCGGCTTGCTGGTCGACTCCCTCGGGAACCCCTACCTGCTCGTGGAGTTCGGGCTTGCGGCCCTCGCAGTCGGGGTCTGGCGACGCGACGGCTATCCGGGAGTGGCGGCGGTTCGCCACCGCCTGAGAGCGCTTCGCCGGCGGCTCACGGCGACAGGTCAGTGACGTAGACGGGAACAAGAGGCGACTCGAAAACGGGGGTGTCGGGGGACGGCGAGTGCCGAGAACTATTGGTCGTTCATCGCCTCGCTGGCGATGTTGCGGCCCCGGGAGTTGAGGGTGACCTCCCGGCGGACCCGGACCTCCTCGACGATGTCGAGGTCGACGAGTCGCTCGAAGATCTCCTCGACTTCGTCTACGTCCTTGCCGATGAACGCGGGGATCTCGAACGGCGAAACCCCCGAGTACAGCGCCATCAACACCTCCTTGTCGGCCTCCGAGAGGTCGACGTTGGTCTGGCTGCGGCGTTCGCCCTCCGAGAGGAACGCCTGGAGGAACATCGAGATGCGCTTGGGGCCGGTGAGGTGGGTCTGGACGCTGGTGTCATTGTCGCCTTCGACGTGGGAGACTTGGATGACGACCTTCTTCTCGCCGTCGACCGTCCGCTGGTCGGTCTCGACCTCGCTGATGTCGTTGAGATCCATCCGGACGAACGCGCCGCTTTTGAGCGCTGCCGCGATCGCCTCCTTTTCGACCTTCAGGCGGGCTTTCTCCCAACTCGTGTCCTGAACGACACCGCCGGCGACGGCGGGGTGTTTGGCCTGAATCACCTTCTGGTCGAGGACGGCCTTGTACACCGAGTGCTGGAACTCCTCGTGGTCCGACGCCGAGATCAACATCACGTCGTTGTCGATCTTGAGGCTCAGGTAGCTCGAGACGGCGGCGATGTTCTGGTTCGGGTCGTGTCGACCGCCGAGCCCCTCGATATCCGACAGGGGGATGGTACGTTTGCCATCACCGGTCGCGATGATGATCCGGCGGTTCGACAGTAGGATCCGGCCCTGTGTCCACGAGACGTCGTTGATGGTCCGACCATCCTTGACGGCGCGTGCGAACCGACCTTTCGTATCAAGTATCTTGTACTCGCCTTCACTCATGATTGGTCAGCCCCCCTGAGAGTTAATCGTGACAATCCATTGGGGTGGGGGTGTCTTAGTATTCACTGTCGACCCCGGAACTTCGAGACCGCCGCGAAGGCACGCTTGCGGACCTGTTTGCTGTCGTCTTCGGTCAGCTTCTGTATCATGTCGGCCGACCGCTCGCCGCCGATCTGGCCGAGGACGTAGACGGCTTTCGCGCGGGCTTCCTCGTCGTTCGACTCGTCGTCGACGAACTCCAGCAGTTCGTCTTCGACCCCCTCGCCGCCGATCTCGGCGAGGCTGGTGGCGGCGAACTGGGCGGTGGAGTTGTCGCTGCTTTCGAGGGCGTCGACCAGCACCTCGACCGTTCGGTCGTCGGGTTCGTCGACGACCCGGCCGAGGAACCACGCGGCGTTGCGCTGTTGGCGGGTCTGGGTGCTCTCCCCGAGGATCTCGACCAGCGGCTCGACGGTCGCCCGATCGGAGTTCTCCAGTTCGGAGACGACGGTATCGCGGATCTGGTGGCTCTGCTGGGTCGGCGCGTTCGACAGCAACTCGATGATCGAGAAGACGGCGGCGCTCCGGACGGCCGAACTGGGGTCGGTCAGCGCGTCGGCCAACGGCTGGACTGCTTGGACCGCACCGGCCTCGCCGAGCGAGGAGGCGGCGATCCGCCGGATCGAGGTGTTGTCGTCGTCGAGCATCTCCAGCAGCGCCGCCAACGCCTGATCAGTGCCGATCGAGGCCAAGGCGACTGCGGCCTCCCGGCGGACCTCGCCGTGAGGATCCGAAAGCCGGTTGATGAGTGCGGGCACCGCCTGCGGGTGGTCGAGTTGGGCCAGCGCCGCCGCACACCGGACCCGGACGTGGGGGTTGTCGTCTTCCAGTCGGTCGACCAGCTTCGGGAGCGCCGAGGCATCGCCGAGCTGGCCGAGCGCGCTGGCGGCGGCCATCCGAAGCTCTGGGACCTCCGAGGACAGCGCCTTGGCGAACTTCTGAGCGGTCGCCCAGTCGGCCCCCGAGTCGATCTTCGAGCCGGTGATCTTGATCAGCAGCTGCTCGACCGCCCCCGAGCCGATGGCGTCGAGCCCCTCGACGGCGGCCGACCGCACCTCCTCGTTGTCGTCGGTGACTGCGACCGAAACGAGGGTCTCGACGGACTCCGAGTCGGAGTCGCCAGCGAGATCGCCCAGCAGTTTGGCTGCCCGGGCCCGGACGGCCGGACTGTCACTTTCGAGGAGAAGATCACGCAATCCCTCGGCGTCGCCATCGCGCGCGAGGTGATACAGGGACATGGGTTAGCGATCCTCCGGCGTGTACTTGTAGATCCGGCACCGCTTGCTGACCGCCTCGAAGTCGTCCCGAAGCTCTTGGGGGACCGTCTCGGTCATCCCGACGACGAGGTAGCCGCCCGGCTTCAGCGAGGAAGTCAGCGTGTCGAACACCGGGATCTTGTACTCGCTGTCGATGTAGATCAACAGGTTCCGACAGAAGATCAGGTCGTAGTTCCGTTTGGGGCCGTCCTGCACCAGATCGTGGCGCTCGAAGTCGACCTGCCGGCGGACCTCAGGTTTGACCGTGAACTCGTTGCCCTCGACGTCGACGTACTGCTCGGGATCGTCCAGCAGGCTCAGTTCCTCGCCGATGTCGGTCGTGCGAGTGGTCTCGTACGTGCCCGCGCGGGCGTTCTCCAGTGCCTCGTCGCTGATGTCGGTGCCCAGCACCGAGAGCCGCGACTCGTCGATCTGTCGGTCGTCAAGCGCCAGCATGTACAGGGAGTAGGGCTCCCGACCGTCCGCACAGGGGGCGCTCCAGGCTTTCACCGAGCGGTGCTCCGAGGTCAGTTCCCGGAGCACCGGCCGGAGCGCCTCCCACATCTTCCCGTTGCGGAAGAAGTTGGTGACGTTGATTGTCAGCGAGTCCATCAGCGACTCCTTCTCGCTGGGATCGTCCTTCAGAATCGAGAGATAGGCGTCGTACTCCTCGACGTCCTGCCGGCGCATCCGGGCGGTGATCCGGCGGTTGAGGTACGCCTCGTTGTAGTATTCGGGCTCGAAGTCGACCTCGTCTTGGATGTGTCGGACGACCCGCATGAACCCCTCGGTGTCGGTGTTGCTCATAGCGTCACCACGTCGAGCACTGCGACGACGTCACCGTCGCCGAGGACGGCGGTCCCGCTGAGGCCGGGGATCCCGCTGAGGACCCCTTCGAGCGGTTTGACGACCACCTCCTCCTGATCGATCACCTGATCGCAGTGGAGTGCGACCTTGCGCTTTTCGTCCCTGATTCGCAGCAACATCCCGTTGCCGTTGACCGCGGTGGGCTCGTCGAGGGCCTCGCCGAGTCGGAGCACCGGGTAGATGTCGTCGTCGTGTTCGATGATCTCCTTGTTGTTGGTCTCCTCGATCTCGGTGGCGCGGGTGACCTCGGCGATGTTCTTGACCGGAATGCCGTACTCCGTGCCGCCGACCTCGACGAACATCACCTTGACGATGGCGACGGTCACCGGCAGTCGGAGCCGGACGACCGTCCCCTCGCCGAGTTCGCTGTCGACGCTGACGGTGCCGTCGAGCTGTTTGACGGTGTTGCGGACGACGTCCATCCCGACACCGCGGCCGGAGACGTCGGTGACCTCCTCGGCGGTCGAGAAGCCGGGATGGAAGATCAGCTCGTAGATCTCGGAGTCGTCCATCAGCTCCAGTTCGTCCTCGGTTTTGACCCCCTCGTTGATGGCCTTCTCCTTGAGCATCTCCTTGTCGAGGCCCTGGCCGTCGTCGGCGACCTCGATGGTGACGTGGTCCCGCTCGCGGGTCGCCGTCAACGACACCGAGCCGGTCGGTGATTTGCCCTTCTCCTCGCGTTCCTCCGGCGGCTCGATCCCGTGGTCGACCGAGTTCCGCAGGATGTGGATCAGGGGATCGCGGATCTCGGTGAGGATGGTGCGGTCGAGTTCGATATCCGACCCCGAGACGTTGAAGTTGACCTTCTTGCCCGTTTCACGGGCGACATCCCGGACCAGACGCGGGAAGGTGTCGACGATCTTCGACAGCGGGATCAGCCGCATGTCCATCGCCGTGTTCTGGAGGTTGGCGGTGATCTTGTCGAGTTCGTCGAGGTTGTCCGAGTCCATCCCCGCCGACTCCATCTCCCGGCGGAGTTTGATCCGGCTCGTCACCAGCTGTTCGACGAGGTTGTACAGCTCGTCGAGTTGGTCGACGTCGACGCGGACGGAGGCGATGTTGGTGCCGTCCTTCTTCGAGCGGCTCGGCCCCGACCGGCCACCCGAGGAGTCGCTCCCCGAGTCGCCGCCGTCGTCGGTCGAGTCGCTGTCGTCGCTCGAATCGCCGTCGTCGGCGGTCGACTCGTCGTCACCGGTCGCGTGAGTGATATCGAGGTCGGCGGCCTCGCTGGCGGTCATCGGATCGTCGACGATCGCCGTCACGGGTTCGACCGAGACGGACTCGACCTTGCTCAGCGACGAGAGGCCGCTCTCGATGGCCTCGTCGGAGGAGTCGATCAGATAGAGGTCGAACGTCTCCTCGAACTCGCCGTTCTCGATGGTTTCGCGGTCGGGGTCGGTCGTGAACGTCTCGTAGGCGTCGTCCAGTGCTTGGAGAACGAAGATGGCGTCGACGCCCTGCATCGCCGAGTCGCCGAGGCCGACGGTCGCCCGGAAGACGGCGTGGCCGGTGTCGAGTTCGTGGTCGGCCAGCTCATCGGGAAGGTCGATGTCGGGAGCGTCGCCGTCATCGGAGCCCCCGTCGTCGTCGGATGGCTCGTCGGCATCCTCGGTCGATTCGTCGGCGTCGTCGTCGCTGCTGCCGCCGCTGTCACTGCTACCACTGTCGGCCTGACCGGGGGCCTCGCCGGTCTCGATCAGTTCCCGGAGGTCGGCCTCGACCCCCGAGGCGTCGAGGTCGGTGTCGCCCTGTTCGGCGATATCGTCGACCATCGCGCTGAGGTAGTCGACGGCGTCGAACAGCAGGTCCATCAGCTCGGGGGTGATATCGATCTCGCCGGCGCGGATCTCGTCGAGGAGATCCTCCATCTCGTGGGCGAGATCGCTGACCGAGTCGTACCCCATCGCCGCCCCGTTGCCCTTGAGGGTGTGGGCCGTCCGGAAGATCTGGTCCATTGCCTCGTCGTCCTCGGGGTCGGCCTCCAGATCCAGTAGGGCGTTGTTGAGGTCGGTGATTCCCTCCTCGCTTTCGGCCACGAAGGCCTTACGGTGTTCGTCACTCATCTACACCAACTCCCGTATCGTTGCTGCGACGTCGTCGAGCGGACAGACGGTGTCGATACATCCGGCTTCGACTGCTCGTTTCGGCATTCCATAGATAACACAGCTGTCTTCGTCTTGGGCGATCGTCGGCCCACCGGCGTCCTGAATCGCACAGATGCCGTCGGCACCGTCGGCACCCATACCGGTGAGGATCACCCCAGTCAGTGGATCCGTGATCGTTTCGGCTGCCGATTCCATCGTGACGTTGACCGCGGGCATCACCGAGTGACCCAGATCGTCGTCGATGAGGCCCACCCGGATGCGACCGCTGCGGTAGCCCGTGATCTCCATGTGTTTGCCACCTTTCGCGACCAGCGCCTCGCCGGCCCCAATCCGGGCGCCGTCGGTCGCCTCCTGGACGTCGTAGGCCCGAGTGGCCTCGTCGAGCCGGGTGGCGAACCGCGAGGTGAAGGCCTCCGGCATATGCTGGACGATCAACACCCGGCAGTCGCCGCCGGGTAGCTCGCTCAGCACCGTCTCGACAGCGTTCGGCCCACCGGTCGACGACCCGATGACGACCGTCCGGGTGTCGTCGAAGGCCTCGCCGCTCGGCGTCGACGCCGCGGATGGGGTCGCGGTGGTCGCGGCCGCCGCGCCGGCGGCGGTCGCCGACCGCTCGGCTCGGTTGGCCTGTTCGAGATCGGCGTCGGCGACCGTCCGGATCGTCTCGATCAGCTGATCGCCCAGCCGGGAGACCTCCATCGACACCTCGCCGCCGGGTTTGGCGAAGAAGTCGACCGCCCCCTTCTCTAAGGCCTCGAAGGTCACCTCGGCGTCGTCGTCGGTGTAGGCGCTCAACATGAGCACGGGCGTCGGGTTCTCCGCCATGATCCGCTCGACGGCCTCGATGCCGTTCATCCGCGGCATCTCGAGGTCCATCGTCACCACGTCGGGCTGCTCGTCGGCGATCACCTCGAGGGCCTCTTGGCCGTCTTTTGCCTCGCCGACGACCGGAATCCCGCCGTCGTCGAGGAGGTCCGTGATCAACCCACGCATGAACCGCGAGTCGTCCACGACGACCGTCCGTGGGTTACGCATCACCACCACCACTGAAGTCGGCAACGCGAACCCCACGCGGGCTCGGCGACGCACACGCTGGGTGCGTTGGTTTGGTCCACATTACGACCGACTACTAAAACGCCGAGAATAAAGCCACCGACCCGAAAATCATGGCTGATAATTTATCGGACAGAGTTAACTATCGACACCAAGCAGTATCGGTATGGCGCAGAGCGAGACGTCCACAGAGGACGAGGAAGGCGGCTCGGGCGGCGGGCCGACACAGGTCCTCGAGTTCGGACTCGGCGACGAAACGTACTGTCTGGACATCGATGTGATCGACGAGATCGTCGACGCCGGCCAGCTGACGCGGATCCCCAACTCGCCGCCACAGGTCGAGGGCGTGATGGATCTCCGCGGCCGCACCACCTCGATCATCAATCCCAAGACGGTGTTCGATATCGAGGAGGACGGCGAACGCAACCGGATCATCGTCTTCGATCCCGACGCGATCGGCGATCAGGGCACCATCGGCTGGATCGTCGACGAAGTGTATCAAGTCTCTAACATTACCCCGGACGACGTAGACGAGACGACGACCGCCAACGACGAAAACGTCCACGGGATCGTCAAGGGCGACGACAAGTTCGTCGTCTGGGTCGACCCCGACATCGTCGGCGACCAGTAGCCCGACTCGCCGCGGCTTTCAAACCGGTTCTCAATCGTGAGAACTGGGTACGAACCCTTATTTAGCGATACGACACCACTGTTCTCCATGCGCGTCTCAAGCGGCGTCGATGGCTTCGACCGGCTCGTCGACGGCGGCTTTCCCACCGGGCGGCTCTACGTACTCAGTGGCCCACCGGGGAGCGGGAAGACGACGTTCTCCGCACAGTTCATGGCCGACGGCGCGGCCGCCGGCGAGACCAGCCTCTACGTCAGTATGCACGAGACGCGTGATGGTATCGTATCCGACATGTCGGGCTACGAGTTCGGCTTCGAGGAGGCAATCGACTCCGAGTCGATCACGTTCCTCGATGCGCTGTCCTCGGAGGGGCGTCGCTTCTTCGGGGGGCCGGGCGAGAAGATGGACCGGACCAACGTCACCAACCGGCTGGCCGGCTTCATCAACTCCCGGGATATCGACCGAGTGGTCATCGACTCGACGATGCTGTTGCGCTACCTGTTCGACGAGAGCGACACGACGCTGATGCGGTTTCTGACCGCGGTCAAGCGTACCTCGGCGACGACCCTGTTGATCTCGGAGATGACCGACCCCTCGGCGTACGCCGACGAGCACTTCCTGGCCCACGGCGTCGTCTTCTTCCACAACTATCTGGAGGACGACGGCATGCGTCGGGGCATTCAGGTGATCAAGATGCGTGGTACCGACGTCGACACCGACATCCACACCCTCGCGTTCGGAGAGGGTGGACTGGAAGTAACCACCGGACCGCCGGGGGGATAGATGTACGAATCGACGTTCTCGACCGACTGGAGCGAACTCGACCGCGACGAGGCCGTCGAGCGCGCCTACGCGCTGGGTGTGGCCTCGGCGTTCGGCGACCCCCACCGCGAGGAGTACGAAGCCATCAAAGCCGCCGCCGGCTCGAGTTACGACCGCAGCCTCATCGAGCTCGCCCACGATCAGGGGCGGAGCCAAGCCCTCCAGCTCGAGGCTGCCTCGACCGACACGGCCCCCGAAGAGGTCTGGGGCCGGCTCGTCGAGTCGGCACCGGTCGACCTGCCCGAACCCGAGGGCGGGCTGCCCGACGTGCTGGGCCCGACCGCGCTCCTCGATCGGATCGACCACCTCGAAGGACCGCCGTCGACCCTGCGAAAGCCATCGTTTTTATCCAGAGACGACCGAGACAATGTGTAGAGCCACCCTCCACCACTGCCGACCGCTGCCGCCACGAGCGGTAGTACCGTTGACAACCCGTGACCCAATCGATTCGACGTGACCACACAGAACCCATGTCCGTAGAGGAACTCCCGCTGGCACCGACGCTCACCGACGCCGAGAGCGTCGTCATCGCCGGTCCCCCGATGAGCGGGAAGTACGACCTCATGCACCGCCTCCTCGGCGAAGCCGGCCACCGGTCGATCATCCTCTCGACCGGCCACGACGCCGAACGGGTTCGCACCGACTACACCGACACCACCGGTGCGGACCCCGACACCGTCGCCGTCGTCGACTGCGTCTCCCGCGAGCAGGGCGGCGAAGCCGACGACACCGAGCGCATCAAGTACGCCTCCTCGCCGAAGAATCTCACCGAACTCGGCGTGAAGTTCACCGAACTCGCCGAGAACTGGGAGACCCACCCCGAGACGACCGTCGGCGTCCACTCGCTGTCCCAACTGCTGATGTACTGGGATGCCGATCGGATCTACCAGTTCGTTCGCGTCCTGCTGGGCCGGACCCGCAATCAGGACTGGCTGACCGTCGCGGTCATCAACTCCACGATGCACGACGAGCGCACCCTCCATACCCTGTTGGATCCCTTCGATACGGTCGTCGACACCCGAACGACCGACGAGGGCTGGGAGATGCGCGCTCGCGACTGGAGTTCCTCGCCGACGGCGTGGCAGCAGTTCTGAGGCCGAGCGCCGACTCGTCTACCGGGGGCCGGATCGCCCAGTTTTTTACCGTGCTGACCGATGGGCCGACATGGCCGACTTCGACCCCGAGCAGTTCGAGGACAAGTACGCGAACTACTTCCCGCAGCTCCAGCGGGCCTACAAGAACGCGTTCAACACGATGAACGACGCCTACGACTCGACGCTGATCCACGCCATCGACCAGCAGGTGCTCAACGAGAGCGAGCCATTCTATGCACCGGAGCGGGAGGGATTCGACATCGAGCTTCCGGACAACCCATACGAGCGACTGGAGGGGGTCGTCGTCGACCGCGAGCGCTTCGAGGCGATCCTCGAGGAGTACACCGACGAGATCGAGACCGAACTCCGGCAGCTGTTCCGGCTGACGGAGTAAAAGCGGGCTGAACCAAAGGCCTAAGCCCGTCGCTTCCCAACAAAAAGTTATGAGTACGGATTCAGCAGCGTCGGACAGCGACCTCAAAGACCGCGTGGTGAACTTCCTGCGCCGCAACTTCCCCCAGATCCAGATGCACGGCGGCAACGCCGCCATCGAGTACCTCGACGAGGAGAGCGGCGAGGTCCACATCCAGCTCGGCGGTGCCTGTTCGGGCTGCGGTATCTCCCCGATGACGATCCAGGCGATCAAAACCCGGATGGTCAAGGAGATCCCCGAGATCGAACAGGTTCAGGCCAACACCGGCCAGACCGGCGCGCCGGAGATGGGCGAAACCGAAGGGATGAGTCCCTCCTTCCCCGGCGAGTCCAGCGACGACGACGGCAGCAACGAAGGCCCACAGGCCCCGTTCTGAACGCGTCGGTATTGCTTGCTGCGCCAGTAGTGCGTCTTTGAATCGGTCGTGAGAACCATCGCCGTCGACGGCACGATAGGCCGTCGACACGCGGTCACCCCGCCCCGTGTGTGGCTCCGGATCCAGCCGGTCAGCGTCGGGCATCCAACTCGGCCAGCTGGTCGCCCTCGGACTCCGTTTTCAAATCCGGGAGCAACGCGGCCGCGACGATCCCGAGATACGACAGCCCAACGACCGCGAGGACGACGGCTCCCGGAACGGCCTCGACGGCGGCGTTGTCGACCGGCGAGCCGGTAGCGCCGTACACCAGGAGGTGAAACACCCAGATGACGAGCAAGCCGACCAACACTGGCAGATACACCCGCCGGAGTCGGTGAGAGACCGCGTCCCGAAACGGCATCTTCTGGGTCGGGTTTCGGTAGTCCCGGCTCAACTGTTCGCGCCAGTCGGTCTGTTCGGTGCCGCCGCTCGGATCGAGCGCGTCGGCAAAGACGTTCTCCTGCATCGACCGCACCCGCGAGCGCCAGATATCGTACTGCTGGTAGCGGTTGGCCTCGATGAGGAGGAAGGTCAGCCCGACCAGCATGGCGATGAGGATCGTCGTGTGTCCGGCCCCCTGCCCGGCGAAGGCGTAGGCCAGTATCGCGCCCATAATCGTCATCGCGAAGTTGGTCGTGCTATCGAGCCGTTGCCGCCACGACACCGCGCGGTCGACCTCGGCGCGGTAGAGGTGGGGGATGATCGGCTCGAGGCCGAACTCGCTGCCGGCGTGATCGTTGCCGTAGGGTGTCGATTCTCGTTCTGTGCTAGCCATAAGCTAGCCTTCGTCGAGCACGCAAAAGTCGTCTGTGTCCGCCGACCCTGAGTGACTCGACACCCGATAGATCGCGACGAGAGCGGGACGTCGTTCGGGGCGACCGGACACGGAGCGGTGAGGTTCGCAGAGAGCCACGCAGGATTGATGCCCGCGCCGCCCGAACGGTAGGCTGTGACAGACTCGGTTGGCCCCGGCTTCCGCTCGCTGTCGACGGAGTACGACGACCACCAGCCGCAGATCGAGGGCTCGATCCCCGACTGGCTCGCTGGAACCCTGATCCGCAACGGGCCCGCGCTGTTCGAGGCCGGGTCGACGCGCGTCAACCACTGGTTCGACGGGCTGGCGATGCTCCGCCGCTACGCCTTCGACGACGGCGAAGTTCGCTACTCGAATCGGTTTCTCCGGAGCGAGGCGTACGCCGATGCGCAGGCGGGGCAACTCACGGGCCAGTTCGGCACCGACACCCGCGGCTGGCGGCGCATCGTCGACACCCTCACCTCGCTGGGGCTCCCGGACCCCACGGACAACGCGAACGTCCACGTCGCTCGCCTCGACGGCGCGTTCGTCGCGCTCACCGAGGCCCCGCGCCGGATCGCTTTCGATCCCGACACGCTTGCCACCCGCGAGGAGTTCACGTTTACCGACGACATCCCCGAACACATCACCGCAGCCCATCTCGTCGACGATCCCCACCGCGAGGAGTGGGTCGGCTTTACCACCGAGTTCGGCCTGCGGCCGCAGTACCACATCTACCGGCTGCCGACGGGGAGTCGACGCCGCCGGCGGATCGCCTCACTGGATGCCCGCGGCCCGGCCTACATCCACGACTGTAGCGTGACCGCCGACCACGTGCTGTTGGTCGAGTCGCCGCTGGTGTTGTCGGTGTTGCGGGCGCTCAACCCGCTCTCGCAGGGGGCGGTCGACATGCTCGACTGGCAGCCCGACCGCGGAACCCGAATCCTGGTCGTCGACCGGGAGACGGGCGATCTCGTCGCCGAGCCGACGCTCCCGGCGACGTTCTGTTTCCACCACGTCAACGCCTACGTCGACGACAGCGGCGCTGTCGACGGGGGAGGTGACGGCGAGATCGTCTTCGACCTCATCGAGTTCCCGAACAGCGAGATCGTCGGCGCGATGTCGATGGGCGAACTCGACGGTGATGGGTTCCCCGAGGTGCCCGACGGGCGACTGATGCGGTACCGGATCGATCCGGCGAGCGGGAGCGTCGACCGCTCGCGGCGCTACGACGGCGGCATGGAGTTGCCGCGGGTACCGCGGGCGTCGACTGGTCGACGCCACCGGTACGCCTACGGGCAGGCGACCCATCGGAAGGGGCAAAACGGCCTCGTAAAAGTCGACTGCGAAGCCGGGACGGCTCAAGAGTGGTGGGAGCCGTCAGTGTACGTCGAAGAGCCGATCCCGGTCCAGCGGCCCGGTGGCGAGGCAGAAGACGACGGGGTGGTGTTGGCGACGGCGCTGGACGTCGACCGCGAGCAGACCGCGCTGGTGGTGTTCGATGCCGAAACGCTGACCGTCGAGGCGCGGGCGTGGCTTCCCCATCCGGAGCCGTTCGGCTTCCACGGGCGATTCTTTACCGATAGTTAAGACGCGCCGGCGAGGACGAACAGGCTCTCCTCGTCGCCGTTGTGGATCTGTCGCGTGCTCTCGGGGTCGACCCGCAGGGCGTCGCCCGCGGTTAGCGGGACTTTCTCGTCGTCGACGGTGACGACGGCCGCCCCCTCGACGAGGACGTACACCTCCTCTTGGCCTTCGTCGGCGTGGTCGTGCGGCTTGCCTTCCCACCCCGGCTCACAGGAGAGCAGCGAGACGCCGAGCTGCTCACTCTCCAGCGGCTCGCGCAGCATGTGGAGTCCGTCGGCGACCGGTTCGACCTCGTCGGTGTCGACTTTGGTGTAGGACATCGGTTCTCAGTTCGGCGGCGAGCGAAAAGTACGCTGTGGCCAGCCGCCGTCGACGTGTCTCACGGCTGTCGGTTGCTCTGTCCCAAGCGTCTTGGGTCGGACGCACGTAGCCGACCTGTGCACGACACAACCCGCGAGTGGCATCTCGCCGAGCGGCCGCAGGGCGAACCGGACACCGACTGTTTCGAACTGCGAGAAACGGACGTTCCGGAGCCGAACCCCGGCGAGCTTCTCGTTCGCGTCACCTACCTCTCGGTCGACCCCTACATGCGGGGCCGCATGTCGGCCGGCGAATCCTACGCCGAACCGTGGGCCGTTGGCGATGTCCTCAAGGGCGGCGTCGTCGGCGAGGTCATCGACAGCGCCAGCGAGGCCTACAGCGAGGGCGATCTGGTCACCGGCGAGGGACGCTGGGGTGAGTACAGCCTGCTGGATGCCGACGAGGTCGCCCCGGTCGACCCCTCGGTCGCCGACCAGCCAGCCTATCTCGGCACCTTGGGAATGCCGGGCCGGACGGCCTACTTCGGCCTCTTGGAGGTCGGCGAGCCGAAACCCGGCGACACCGTGGTCGTCTCCGGCGCTGCAGGCGCGGTCGGCTCGGTCGTCGGCCAGATCGCCAAACTGAACGGCTGTCACGTGGTCGGCTTCGCCGGCTCCGACGAGAAGGTCGACTGGCTCACCGACGACCTCGGCTTCGACGCCGCGATCAACTACAAGTCGACCGACGACTACAGCGCAGCGCTGGCAGAGGCCGCACCCGAGGGCGTCGACGTCTACTTCGACAACGTCGGCGGGCCCATTACGGATGCCGTCTTCCCGCAGTTGAACCTCGATGCCCGCGTCGCGGTCTGCGGGCAGATCGCCCACTACAACGACGAGACGATGCCGACTGGACCACGAAAACTCCCCCAGATCATCGCGCCGCGAGCGAAAGTTCAGGGACTACTGGTCGGCGACTTCGTCACGCGGTTCCGCGAGGCCAGCCAGCAGCTCGGGCAGTGGGTCGCCGCCGGCGAGTTGCAGCATCGGGAGACGATCGTCGACGGGCTGGAGAACGCCCCCGACGCCTTCCTCGGGCTGTTTGCGGGCGACAACATCGGCAAACAGGTCGTCCGGGTCGACGAGTCGTAACTCACAGGGGCTCGTTGCGGACCGCTGATCCGAACCGTCCCCGAACCGAGCCCAACTGTCCGTACACCAACTGGCCACTACCCATTTTCGCGCCGCCGTGGCACAGTAGCGTATGACATCGACAGAGGTAGTCGAGATCCTCCAGCGAGCCTATCAGGACGAGTTCGAGACCGTGATGAACTACCAGACCAACGCCATCGTCCTCGACGGCGTCCACGCCGAGGAGGTCAAAGCGAGCCTTCAGGCGGACATCCAAGAGGAACTCGATCACGCCCAGCAGCTCGGCCGGCGACTGAAACAGTTGGAGTCACGACCACCGGGCTCGGCGGCGTTCGACGCCCGGCAGGACTCCCTGCAGCCGCCCGAGGACACCACGGACGTCTACTCGGTGATCAGGGGCGTCCTCGACGCCGAAACCACTGCCATCGAGACCTACCGGTCGCTCATCGAGGCCGCCGGCGAGGCCAACGATCCGGTGACTGAAGGCATCGCGGTCGAGATTCTGACCGACGAGGAGGCCCACCGCACCGAGTTCCGCGGCTTCGAGAAAGAGTACAAGGACGACTGACGATTCGGGGACGGATCGGCGATCCGTCAGGCCGACCGGGCGGAGCCGCAGTTCGTAGCCCTACTCAACGATGACCGTACCGACCATGCCGGCCATCTCGTGGGGGACACAGTAGTAGTTGTGCTCGCCGGTCGTCTCGAAGGTGTGAACGTACGACTGGCCGGATTGGACTGCGCCCTGACCGTTTTCCCACCCCTCGACGGCGGCGTCCTCGCTCTCGAAGCCGCCCGATGCCCAGTAGGCGGCCCCGTCCGGAATCTCTCCGTCGTACGCGACGACGTTGTGGGCCTCGCCGCCAGCGTGGTTCCACGCGACGGTGTCACCCTGACTGACGGTGAGTTCCTTCGGCTCAAAGGCGACTGCCTGCATGTCGACCACGTGGTCGGCGTCCTCGGGGACGCCCTCAACGACGTTCGGACCGCCTTCGAGGCTGGTCTCCTCGCTCTCCTCGCCTCCGCTGCCGCTGGCATCGACTGGGGACTCGGCGACAGCGCCGGCGACCGCGAACTGTGCGTTGAGCGTCGCGGCGGCGAACGCCTCGGCGGCCGCGTCGACGCCCGACCCGCTTTCGAGCGCCGCGATGTAGTCGTCGAGTGCGGCCTCGAACCCTTCGTAGGCGTCGTGATCGGCCTCTTCGAGGGCCTCGTGGACGCGAGCCTCTTCGAAGCTCGCGAAGGTATCCTGCATGATCGACGTGGCCGCCGATCCGAACGAGCCGCCAGCCGACGCGACGACAGTGTAGATGGCGTCGACGGCCTCGCCATTGAACGTCCGGGCGGCCTCGCTGACCGAGGCATCGCCCTCCGCGGCCGAACCGGCTTCGCCCAGTGCGGCCTCGAAGGATTCGTAGCGGTCGTGGTCGGCTTCTTCGAGGGCCTCGTGGAAGCCGCCGGCTCCGGCCTCGAACTGCTCGAAGGCCGACTGGACCACCGCGTTCGCGCGGCTGGACTCGCCGAGGGAACCGAGGACGCCCGCATCGAACACGCGGGCAGCCATATAGCCGGCTTCGACGGCACTCACCTGTGCGGTCGACCCGGCCGCGGTCTCGAACTCCAGCAGCGTCTCGCGGATGCCCGTGACGTGTTCGTCGACGGCCGCGTCCTCGCCGTTCTCGAAGGCCGAAATCAGGCCGTTGAGGTGTTCTTCCTCGAAGGTGTGGTAGAGATCCTCGTCGGTATCCTCCAGCGTTTCGTGGAAGTCGGCCTCGTTGGCCTCGAACAGCTGGAACAGCCCGCGAGCGGTCTCGGCAGCGACCGCCGACTCGCCGAGCTGGTAGCGCTCGTAGGCGTCTTCGATTCTCGCCTTGAAGTAGCCCGCTTGGAGGAGCGACGCCTCGTTGCCGGAGCCGAGTGCCTCGATCCCGGTGACGAGGCCGCTGTTGATCACGTCGACCGCGGCCGAGACGGCCTCGGCGTCGTCGTTCTCGATGGCCGACAAGAGGGCGCTCAGGCCCTCGTCCTCGAAGGTGTGGTAGGCGTCCTCGCTGGCTTCTTCAAGGGCTTCGTGGGCGCGAGCGCCCTCGAAGTGAGCGAAAGTTTTTTCGACGACTGATATCGCGGCGTCGGGCTGGCCGGTCTCGTAGAGCCACGCGGCGTCGTGGGCCCGGGCCCGGTAGACGGTGAGTGCGGCCGCGTGGGCGAACTCGGTCGACGGGCCGCCGAGGCCGGCGAGGGCGGCGGCGTCCCAGCCGCGGGCCTGATAGGTGGCGAGGTGGCCGACACCGGCAACCGTCTCGGAGGGGGCGACCGCGTAGCCGCCGTCGACGGCAGCAGTCAGGCCGTCGGCGACAGCCGTCGAGACCCCTTCGAGGTCCTCCTCGTCGGCCGCCGTGTCGACCGCGTCGATGGCACTCTCGAAGGATTCGTACAGTTCGCTGTCGGTGCTCTCGATGGTCTCGTACACTGCGGCGTTCTCGAACCGTTCGTAGGTGTTGTCGGCGACGGTGCCGGCGGCCTCGAAGGCACCGGCGGCCGCGAGCATGTACGCATCGGCGAGTGCCGCACCGAGCAACTGGAGATCGAGCGTCTGGGCGACAGCGTCGCCAGCGTGGGCCTGTTGGGCCTCGTAGAGCTGTGTGCTGGCGATACCGGCCTCCTCGTTTGCACGCTCGATGTTGCCTTCCTGGAGTCCCTCCGACCGAAGCTCGCCGAGTGCGCCCTCGAAGCCCTCGTAGTTCGATTCGCTGGTCTCCTCGAGCAGCTCGTGGGCGTTGTACTCGCCAGAGGCGCTCTCGAAGCGCTCGAAGACGTGCTGTGCGACCGCGCTGCCGGCTTCGGCCTGCCCAGCCTCGCCGAGTGCAGCGGCATCCCAGAGTCGAGCCCGGATCGCGTTCCACTCCGAGGCGACTGCGAGGGCGGTCGGTTCCGTCCCACCGTCGCTGCTTCCGTCGCCACTGGTCTCGGTTCCGCTACCGCCTGTACACCCTGCGAGTCCGAGAGCGGCGAGCACAGCGCCACTCCCCTTCAGCATCGTGCGTCGTTTCTGACCCATATTTTTAGGCTAGCCTAAATCATCTAAACAGTTTCGATATTTTGGTAGGCCTAAACCGGCAGATACAGTCGACACATTTGGCTGGGATAACGCTTTTCGAATACATCCGCCGAGTATCCCTGTCGGCTACAGACTGGCCGCAGCCTCTGGGTTCTGTGACGACAACGGTACAGATTATCACGCTACCACACCGTGGCAGCCGAGAGTCTGGGACCTACGAGCGACGACGGTCTCATGGTTTAGGTCATACGAAAAATTATATAAATATTGATAAGTTATAAGATAGAGTAGACTGAAGCAATGGATGTAATGAACACTCAGAAGCGGATCAATCAGGAAGCAGGCACTGTCGAAGCAAACGCGCTCAGACTCGACCAGAAGAAGGCCGAACAGATCGTCGACGCGCTGAACACGGACCTTGCGGACGCCTACGTGCTGTACCACCAGCTCCACAAACACCACTGGAACGTCGAGGGTGCGGAGTTCCGCGACATCCACGTCTTCCTGCAGAAGGTCTACGAGGACGTCGAGGCCGCCGCCGACGAGATCGCCGAACGCCTGCAGGCGCTGGGTGGCGTCCCACACGCGAGCATGACCACACTCGCCGAGAACGCGACTGTCGAGGCCGAAGACGAGGACGTCTACGACATCCGAACCTCGCTGTCGAACGATCTGGAGATGATGGGCGACATGATCGAGCACACCCGCCAGCATATCGAACTCGCCGAGAACCTCGGCGACTACGCGACCGGGCACATGCTCCGCGAACAGCTCGAAACACTGGAAGAACACACCCATCACATCGAACACTACCTCGAAGACGACACGCTCGTCGTCGACTCGGCAACGAACTGAAAACGGCAGCGCAGTCTGTCGTCTTACGCTCTTGTGGCGGAGATTGTTGGTGAGTCATAGTGCAGCTTCGAGGATGCTTTTTAGAGCTTCTTCACCTGGTTTTCTGAAGACCTCACGTCGGAGCTGAAACGCTCTGAGGTACGGTGTGAGT
>NZ_JAMZIE010000008.1 GCF_024178165.1 Halohasta salina
ACTCACGCCGTACCTCAGAGCGTTTCAGCTTCGTCGCCGAGTCTACCGAAAATCAGGAGAAGAAGCTCTGAAAACCATCCTCGACGCTGCACTATGACTCACCAACAATCTCCGCCACAAGAGCGAAAACCGAATCGCCCGTGGACTAATCCCCGCCGCCGGTGACTGTGGTGGGACGGTCGGTGGTGAGCAGGACCTCCTGTGTGACCGAGCCGAACAGCACCTTGCCGGCGGGCGAGCGTTTGCGACCCCCGAGGACGATGAGGTCGACGTCGAGGGCCTCCGCCTCCTGAATAATGTCGTCGGACACCTCGCCGCTGTCTTCGAGGAGCTGGTAGTCGACACCGGCGTCGTCGAGAGTTTCCTCCGCGCGACGGACCGACGCGACACGCTCGGCGGAGTTGAATCGCTGCAACTCCGCGGGCAGCTCCTCCGAACCTGCCCCCTCGGTAAAGACGAACAGGAGGTGTGCTTCGACCTCTTCGGCAGCGTTCGGAAGGCCGGCAACGAACGATGCTTGTCTGCGTGCGCGATCCTCGTTGTCGTCGATCGGAACAAGTACACGAAACATGTATTATTAGTTGTAAGAATGGATGTGTTCGGCAGTTCGCGTCAGTCGTCGTCGGTCTTCACGTCGGCCGAGAGTCCCTGTGCCAACTCAATCTCGGGGGCGTTGTTGAGCGTCCACGCCGTCCGCTCGGTGACGGCCTCGATGACTTCGCGGGCCGAGGGGTAGCCGTTCCCGGACTTCTTGACGCCGCCGAACGGCAACTGGACCTCCGCGCCGATACACGGGAGATTCCCGTAGGCCAATCCGAGGTCGGCGTGGTCGCGGTAGTAGTTGATCTGCCGGTAGTCCTCCGAGATGATCGAGCCCGCCAGTCCGTAGGGGGTCGCGTTCTGGAGTTCGACGGCGCGCTCGATATCACCCTCGTACTCGATGAGGGCGACGTGGGGGCCGAACACTTCCTCTCGGATGCATTCGAGCGACTCGTCGTACCCGATCTCGTAGACGAACGGGCCGGTCCAGTGGCCATCCTCGTGGCCCTCTGGGATCTCGTCGTCGTCGAGTTCGCCGCGGTCGACCAGAACGTTCGCGCCCTCCTCGCGGGCGCGTTCGTTGCCGGCCAGCACCTTCTCCTTGTGTTCGGCCTCGATCAGCGGGCCCATGAACGTGTCCTCGTCGAGCGGGTCACCAACTGCCACCCGTTCGGCAGCCTCGACGTAGCGTTCCTTGAACTCCTCGTACACATCGGTGTGGACGATCAGCCGCTCGGCCGACACACAGCGCTGGCCCGTCGTTTTGAAGCTCGACAGCACAGCCGCCGGCACGGCGAGGTCGAGATCCGCCTCGTCGGTGATGACGACCGCGTTTTTCCCACCCATCTCACAGGCCGCGAGTTTGCCGGGCGTGCCGCCGACCTGATCGGCGATCTGGTGGCCGACCTCGGCCGACCCGGTAAACAGCACCGTCGCCACGTCGTCGTGGTCGACGATGGCGGCTCCGGCGTCGCCGTATCCCTGCACCATGTTGAACACGCCGTCCGGAATTCCGGCATCGACCATGAGTTCGGCGATGGCCTGCGCACAGCGTGGCGTCTGTTCGGCGGGCTTCCAGACGACCGTGTTGCCCTCGACGAGCGCGACTGCCATGTGCCAAAACGGGATGGCGATGGGGAAGTTCCACGGCGTGATACAGCCGACGACGCCGCGGGGTTTGCGGCGCATGTAGGCGTCTTTCGAGCCGATCTCGCTCGGCACCACGTCGCCGTGTGGATGTCGACCGTTGCCGGCGGCCCACTCGACCATGTGGGCGGCCTCGACGATGTCGGCTTTCCCCTCGTTGATCTCCTTGCCACACTCGCGGGTGACGAGTTCGCCGAGTTCGTCGGTGCGGGCCTTCAGTTCCTCGTAGACGTCCCAGAGGTACTCCGCGCGGTTGGGGTACGACAGGTTCCGCCACTCGTCGGCTGCCTCGTCGGCCGCGGCGATCGCGCGGTCGACGTCCGCCTCGGTCCCGCGTGGGAACTCGCCTAACGCCTCGCCCGTCGCGGGGTTGGTACTGACAAACGTCTCGTCGCCGTCGATCCACTCGCCGTCGATATAGTGTGCAAACGTCTCCATACACAGTGCTAGAGACTATATCGGTGAATAGGCCAGCCCGACCATGGAAGGGGGTTCGCGGTAGCCCGGGAGGCATACGGTATGCGGGGTTGCTGCTCGACCACCGCCCGGTAGGCGATCGATGCGGCAACAGCTACGACGAACAGTCTCAGTCGGCGGTGGCCTCGGCGACCCCGAGTTCCTCCAGTGCGACCTCGATCACCGTCGCCTCGACGAGATCGCGAGTCTCGGTCATGGGGTCGTCGGCTGACTCGAGGACCTCGCGACTCCGTTCGCGGAGCCGGGCTTCGAGTTCGGTCTGGTTCGGTTCCTTGGTCTCGTTCAACAGCGCCTCGAAGTCCTCCCGGAGATCGAAGGAGGCGTAGGCGACGTTACACCGCGAGAGCGGATGGTGGCCCATCTCGAGGGCGAGATCGGCGACGAGCTCCCAGTCGTCGGCACAGAACTGGAGGGTTACCGGGCTGACGATGTCCTGCCACGCGATCGGGCCGCTGTTTTCCATCAGCGTCACTGCTCGCGGCGGGACCTCGATCCGGCTGTCGGTGTTGGCCTGTCCGCAGAGACAACAGGGGGTATCGGTTCGCCCGGTGAACATACGATCAGTAGGGACTCGCTGCCTATGGTCCTTGCGTCGACCTACCGGCTCGTGGCCTTCTCGAAGCGATCCGGCGGCAGCCGCAGGTCGTCGAGGTCGGGACGGTGTTTGATGTTGTAGACGACCTGTAGCTCGTCGGCCGTCGGCCGCCCGTTGCAGGACAGCCGGATTCCCTGGTCGAGCATCTCCTCGGAGAGGATGTGGTCGACCAACTGCGAGAGTTCGCCCTCCAGCAGCGCGACCGCGCAGTTCGCACACGCCCCGCCCCGACAGGCGAACGGCCACGCGAAACCGCTGTTTTCGGCGGCCTCGAGGAGGGTTTCGTCGCCTTCGACCTCGAAGGATCCGTAGTCGGCCTCCGGGAGGTCGACCGCGGCGGCCTTTTCGAAGAGGTCGTCGTCTTCGAGGCTCCAGCCGTAGTCGTCGAACACCTCGTAGTTGAGGAAGTCGACGGTCGTCGGCTCCGGCTCGGGTGCGGTCTCCTGTTCGGCGACGACGGTCTCACCGTCGAGCTGGTCGGTGGCGCTGGCCTCCGAGAGTTGTTCGTAGGCCCGCTCGACCCGTTTGAACGCCGCCTCGCTCCCCCCGAGATCCGGATGGCACTCCTTGACCCGGTCGCGGTAGGCCTGTTTGATCTCCTCGGCGTCGGCATCCGAATCGACCCGGAGAATATCATACGGAGACGCCATAGGGAAGAGTTCTGTTGGTCCAAACGAGGGGTTGAGGTAACCTTAACCCGTCGACTTCCGGCGTCGGCGGTGACAGTCATACCATTTAGGCACCCCCGCCGCGAGCCACCAGTATGAGCTACGCGGACGCCGACGGCTGTGCGATCTACTACGAGCGGACCGACGCCGCCCCCGACGCCGAGACTGTCGTTCTCATCGGCGAGTTGGGGTTCGGCGCGTGGCAGTGGGGCTGGCAGTACGCTGCCCTCGCCGGACTCTTCGAGACGATCGTCTACGACCACCGCGGCTGTGGCCGCTCGGATGCGCCGTCGCGGCCGTATTCGATGCGCGATCTGGTCGGCGATCTGGAAGCGGTCATGCGGGACGCAAACGTCCGCCGCGCCCACCTCGTGGGCTGTGGTCTCGGCGGCTGCGTCGCGCTGGCGGCGGCCCGTCACACCAGTCGCGCCGAGCGCCTGACGCTGATCGGCACCCCGGTTTCGGGTGCGGCGTTCGAGGCGTCCGACCTTCAGGCGGATCCTGCCGATACCGACGCGCTCCGGGATTCGACCGACGGGTTGCTGTCGACCGCGTTCCGCGAGGCCCACCCCGACGTCCCCGACCGGATCGTCGACTGGCGGGCCGAGGAGGACGCCGATCCCGAGGCACAGGCCGCCCAGCAGGCCGCCATCGAGGAGTTCGACGCCGAGCCGCTGTACGAACTGACGCGACCGGCGCTCGTGGTCGGCGGGGGGAGGGATTCGGTGGTCGACGCCGCCGAGAGTCGGCGGCTGGCCGAGGAGTTACCCCGCGGCGAGTATCGCGAATACCCCGAGGCAGGCCACCTCCTGACCGTCGAGCGGTCGGCGGCACTCAACGACGAGTTGGTCGGCTGGCTCGGCGAGTAGCGCGTCGACGAGACCGGCAGCACCCGCAGGCGACGCAAGCCATTTCGTTCGGAGGTTCCTACCCGGTCGTAATGGAACGGTTACGGTTCGGGCTCCTACAGGCGGCCCAAGACAATCCAGACACGACGCGGAACTTCAGGCGCGAACTCGACGCCGACCTTGTCGAGTTCGACGTGAACAACGGCGAGCTCCCGCCACACACCGAGTTCGACGCGCTGGTCGTCACGGGATCGCGGGCCTCAGTCTACTGGGACGACGAGTGGATTGACCCGCTCGTCGAGTACGTCGCCGCGGCCGCCGCCGACGGCGTGCCGATCCTCGGGGTCTGTTACGGACATCAGGTGCTCGCCGAGGCGCTGGGCGGCCGCGTGGCGGGGATGGACGACTTCGAGTTGGGCTACAATACGGTCGAGCGGATCGGCGACGACCCGCTGTTGGCGGGGATCGACGACCGGTTTACGGTCTTTACGAGCCACGGCGACACCGTCGTCGACCTCCCGCCGGGGGCGGAACTGATCGCCCGCAACGACCACGGCGTCCATGGCTTCCGCCGGGGGGACTGCTGGGGCGTCCAGTTCCATCCCGAGTACGATATGGGGACCGCCCGCCGGATCGCCGAGAGCAAACGCGAGCGGCTGGGTGATCCGCAGGTCGACCGTGTCCTCGAAGGGATCTCGCCGGCACAGTACGACGCCGCCTGTGAGGCCAAACGGCTCTTCGAGAACTTCACGGCGTACGTTCGACAGCGGGCCGACGGGCGGGCGATGCCGGAGCCGACCGCCTGAATCGCTACCGCGGAGTCGCCTTTTTGTTCCGGCGGGACCGACGACCGGTATGACAGTTCTCGTTCCCTACGACGGCTCCCGACCGGCACAGCAGGCAGTCGAGTACGCGGTCGACAACTGGGGCGACACGCGGATCGTCCTGTTGCGCGTCATCGAGTTCGCCGACGGCTCGCTGGAGGCGGGCCTCGATCTGATCAAAGAACGGCTCAAAGAGTCCCGCGAGGAGGGGGCCGCCGAGTTGACCGACGAGCTGTTGGAGACACTACACGACGTCGACTACGACGTCGAGACCGTCGTCGGCAAGCCGGCCCGCGAGATCGTCGGCTACGCCGAGGCCAACGACGTCGAGGGGATCGTCATCGGCAGTCACGGCCGAACCGGGGCCTCGCGGGTGCTGCTCGGCAGCGTCGCCCAGACGGTCGTCCGCCGGGCTCCGGTCCCAGTCACGGTCGTCCGGTGACACAAACGGGCGTTTGAGCCTTCCAAACAGGAAGGGTCACCCACACTCGAGTATCGGGTGACAGTCATGCAGCGACACAGACGAATCCTGATCGCGCTGGTGGTCGTCGGTGCCGTAGCGACCATCGGTGCGGTCACAGTGACCGCACAGAGTAGTTCATCGACGAGTGCCGCGACCGCCGGCGAGCCGGTCGACCCCGGCAACTACACCCGGCTCTACGTCGAGGACGGCTACCGGAACGTCGAACTCAAACCCGGCGAGAGTGACACGGTCACAGTGACCGTCGAGAACGGCGAGGACGAATCGGTCGAACTCTCGCCGCAGGTCGCCTCGCCGCCGCCGCAGTCCCAGCGCCCGGTCGACCCCTCGTGGGTCTCGATCGACGCCGGCGACACCAGCCTCGACGCCGGCGAGTCCCGCGAGTTCGAGATCACCGTCGACGTCCCCGACGACGCCGAGATCGGCGACTACCGCGGCGTCATCGCGTTCACCGACGAGACGGTTCGGTACCCCGGTCGGCCCCCACAGCCGGTCCACAGCGTCTCGCTGAGCACCACCGTCTGGCAGGAGCCGACCGTCCAGATCGACTCCGAGACACACGTCTACACCCAGCTACAGGCCGGCGAGACGTTCACCCGCGAGATCACCGTCTCGAACACCGGCGAGCAGGCAGTGCCGGTCGCCCCGCAGTTCGAGGCCGAGAACCAGCGTCGAGGCCGGCCCACCAGCCGCGATACCCTCGATCGGTCGTGGGTCTCGATCGACGCGCCCAGCGAGGTCGGCCCCGGCGAGACCGACACGATCGAACTCACCGTCGAACCGCCGGCCGATGCCGACCGTGGCGACTACCGGGGCACCGTCGACCTCGGGATCACCGACCCCACCCGCGCCGACGACAACAACTACTGGCAGCAGGTCGACCTCAACTTCCAGCTGTGGACCGAACCGGACGAGCCCTTCGAGACGAGCTTCGACGTGAGCGAGTCGGCGACCAACGCCACGCTCGAACTCAGTGCCAACCGGCCGCGAACGCCGTCGGCAAGCGGGACCACTGACTTCGACGTGACGTTCGTCGCCCCCGACGGCAGTGAGGTCGACGCCGAACGGAGCCGGGTGACCGACTCGGGCCGCGTCGGCCTCGGCGCACAGCGTCGGCCGACCCAAGTCGACGATACCTACGCCGCACGCGGCAGCCAGCAGACGTTCACCTACGAGCTGTCGGATCCCGAAGCCGGCGAGTGGTCGGTCCGGATCATGCCCGAAAACACGATGGACTTCGAGTACGAGATCAGCCGCAGCGAGAAACCCTGATCCGACATCGGACCGCGTTTGGCCGCTCCCGCCGACTGATCGATAGCTCGTCGGTCGACTCCCGCCGACGAATCAGCGGTTTTTAGGCCGTCTTCGCCAACTCGTAGTCAATGAGTCACGACGAGTTCCCAACCGACGACCCCGCGGTGGTGACCTGTGGGCTGCCGTACGCCAACGGCGACCTGCACGTCGGCCACCTGCGGACCTACGTCGGCGGCGACGTGTATTCCCGCGCGCTGAAAACCCTCGGCCAGCAGACCGTCTTCGTCTGCGGTTCCGACATGCACGGCACCCCGGTCGCGGTCAACGCCGAACAGGAGGGTGTCTCCCCCGAGGAGTTCGCCCTCGAGTGGCACGAGACCTACAAGGAAACGTTCCCCCGGTTCGACGTCGACTTCGACAACTACGGCCACACCCACGACGCGACGAACGCCGAGACGACGAAATCCATCGTCCGGGCGCTCGATGAGGCGGGTCACGTCTACGAAAAGGAGATCATGGTCGCCTACGACCCCGTCGAGGACCAACACCTTCCGGATCGCTACGTCGAGGGGACCTGCCCGTACTGCGGCGAAAAGGCACGCGGCGACGAGTGCGACGAGGGTTGTCAGCGCCACCTCGAACCCGGCGAGATCGAAGAGCCGGTCTCGACGATCACCGGCAACCCCGCCGAGTACCACGAGCGCAGCCACAAGTTCTTCGCCGTCTCGGCGTTCGAAGACTACCTGTCCGAATTCTTGGACCGCCTCGAAGGCACCTCCAACGCCCGGAACCAGCCGCGGGAGTGGATCGAATCGGGGCTTCAAGACTGGTGTATTACGCGGGATATGGACTGGGGGATCGACTACCCCGGAGAGGGGGACGACGATGGCGAGACCGACCTCGTGCTCTACGTCTGGGTCGACGCCCCGATCGAGTACATCTCCTCGACCAAGCAGTACACCGAGCGCGTGGGGAGCGACACCTACGACTGGGAGGAGCCGTGGCGCGAAGACGGCGAGATCGTCCACGTCATCGGCCGCGATATCATCCAGCACCACTCGATCTTCTGGCCGGCGATGCTCAACGGCGCAGGGTACAACGAGCCACGAGCCATCATGGCCTCCGGTTTTGTCACGCTGGGCGGCAAAGGGTTCTCCACGAGCCGCGACCGGGCAGTGTGGGCCGACGAGTACCTCGACGAGGGGTTCCACCCCGATCTGCTCCGCTACTATCTGGCGACGAACGGTGGCTTCCAGCAGGACGTCGACTTCTCGTGGGACAAGTTCCGCGACCGGGTCAACACCGAACTCGTCGGCACGCTCGGCAACTTCGTCTACCGTTCCCTCCTCTTTGCGGCGCGCAACTACGGCGGGACGCCCGACGCCGAGGTCTCCGAAGAAGTCGACGACCGCATCGCCGAAGCCGTCGACGAGTTCACCGACGCGATCAACGACTACTCGATCCGTGAGGCGGGCAACGCCGCGATCCGACTGGCGCAGTTCGGCAACGAGTACATCCAGCGCAACGAGCCGTGGAAGCTGACCGATGAGGACCCCGAACAGGCCCGACAGGTCATCTACGACTGTGTGCAGATCGCCAAAGCACTCGCGGTCATCTTCCAGCCGATCGCTCCCGAAACCTGTCAGCGGCTCTGGGACCAACTCGGTGAGGACGGCGAGGTGGCCAACACGACCGTCGACGCCGCCCACGAAGCGCCACAGGGAAGCTTCGAGGAACCCGACGAACTCTTCGAGAAGATCGAAGCAGAGCGCGTCGACGAACTCAACACGAAACTCGAACAGCGCGTCGAAGCAGCGACTGCAGACGAAGACGACGAGGACGAATCCATGACCGAAGACACCGACGACGACGCGGACGCACAGCCAGCCGATCTCGAACCGGTCGTCGAAGACCGGATCAGCTTCGAGGAGTTCCAAGACATCGACCTCCGGGTCGGCGAAATCAAAGAAGCAGAGCCCGTCGAGGGCGCGGACAAGCTCGCCAAGCTCCAGGTCGACATCGGCGTCGAGGTCCGCCAACTGGTCGCGGGGATCAAACAGCTCCACGACCTCGAGGAGCTACCGGGCACCCGCGTCATCATCGTCGCCAACCTCGAAGAGGCCGAACTGTTCGGCGTCGAGTCCAACGGGATGCTGCTGGCCGCCGGTGACGAAGCGGATATCCTGACGACTCACGACGACTCGGCCCTCGGGACGCGCGTTCAGTAACCCGGTTCAGCCCCACTTTTCGACGACGGCCTCCTCGACCGGCGCACCCTTCAGCGAGAGCACCGCCACCGCTTCGCCGAGCGCCGCCTCGTCGGCGACGTCGACGGTCGTCGTCTCGGGGTCGCCGCCGTCGTCGGCGTACTGGATCGTGAGTTCGTGGTCATCGGCGTCGACGCTGACATCGGTCATATCGTAGATGTCGACGGTCGATGGTCGGCTCATGAACGGCAGACAGAGCGCGCCGAGAACGCTGAAGAGTGCAGCTACCGAGATCACGTCGATGGTCGACAACGCCCCACCGGAGCCGATGACGGCGTTAGTTACCTCCCGTACTGGGCCGAGTAGACTAATAGCGCTGACGCCGACGCCGAGGGCCCGAAACAGCGCGTGCCAGTTGCGCCGGGTGTAGTTTCCGACTGTGAGACCGCGGAGGGTAGTGCGCCGCCGGAGGCTTCCGTCGACGACGCGGGCGACGCCCGTGGCCGTTCGAAAGCTCCAGACGCCGGCCTGCTTCATGCGGAGGCATCGCCGTTCGTCCCGCAAAAACCCTCGCGTCGGTTGCTGGCCGTGAGACCGACCGCCCTCGACTGTCGCGGCCGTCGACTCTCGGCCAGAGGATTTATTAGTCGGTTCGACAACCGATGAATGTACGCGACGGTGTGCCGCACACCAGGCCCCCGCTGGCAGCCCTGCCCTCTCCCCCCACCTCCCGTTGCTGTCAGTGGTGTCGTTGGCTACCGTCGGGTACCCGCCGTTTTTCGAGGTCGGTCCCGGTAGGGATTTGTACCCTCCGACGTGTACTGTGACACATGATGGCACAACCTCTTGGTGACGGCGCGTGGACGGCCGTCGTCGCCGGAATCGACGGACGTCGACCGCCGGGAGCAACACACTTATCCCCGGACCGAACCGACGCGTCGACCATTCCCGCGAGCAAACTATGAACGAAGTCCAACTGGAGGTGGCGAAAGCCTACCCCAACGATTCGGGACGCGGAATCGCTCGCCTCGACCCCGACACCCTGCTGCATCTCAAACTGTCGCCCGGCGACATCATCGAGATCGAGGGCGGCGAAACGACCGCCGCGAAAGTCTGGCGGGCCGACCGACAGGACTGGAACACCGACACCGTCCGTATCGACGGCTTCACCCGGCAGAACGCCGACGTCGGCATCGGCGAGCGCGTGACGATCCGTAAGGCCGAAGCCGAGAAGGCCGACAAACTCGTGCTCGCACCCCCCGAGGAGGCGAGCGTCCAGTTCGGCTCCGACGCCGCGGGCATGGTCAAACGGCAGATCCTCAAGCGACCGGTGGTCGAACGCGACATCGTCCCCGTGATGAGCAGTACGAACCACCCCTTCATGCGCTCGCCGGGACAGGCGATCCCCCTGATCGCGGTCGAAACCGAGCCCGAGGGCGTCTGTCTCATCACCGAGGATACCGAGGTCGAACTCCGCGAGGAGCCCATCTCCGGCTTCGAAAAGACCGGGGGCGGTATCACCTACGAGGACATCGGCGGCCTGCAAAACGAGATCCAGCGCGTCCGCGAGATGGTCGAGCTGCCGATGAAACACCCCCAGATCTTCAAGAAGCTGGGGATCGAGCCGCCGCAAGGTGTGCTCCTCCACGGCCCGCCGGGCACCGGCAAGACGCTGCTGGCGAAGGCGGTCGCCAACGAGACGTCGGCGAGTTTCTTCTCGATCGCCGGCCCCGAGATCATCTCGAAGTACTACGGGGAAAGCGAACAGCAACTGCGGGAGATCTTCGAGGACGCCAAAGAGGAGTCGCCGTCGATCGTCTTCATCGACGAACTCGACTCCATCGCCCCGAAACGCGAGGACGTCACCGGTGAGGTCGAACGCCGGGTCGTCGCCCAACTGCTGACGATGATGGACGGGCTCGAAGCCCGCGGGCAAGTCATCGTCATCGCCGCGACCAACCGCGTCGACAGCGTCGACCCAGCGCTGCGTCGACCGGGCCGGTTCGATCGGGAGATCGAGATCGGCGTCCCCGACGAGGTCGGTCGCAAGGAGATTCTCCAGATCCACACCCGCGGGATGCCGCTGTCCGACGACGTCTCGTTGGACCACTTGGCCGACGAGACCCACGGCTTCGTCGGCGCGGACATCGAGAGCCTCACCAAGGAGGCCGCGATGAAGGCGCTGCGCCGCTACCTGCCGGAGATCGACCTCGACGAGGAGGACATCCCGCCGAGTCTGATCGACCGGATGATCGTCAAGCGCGACGACTTCAGCGGCGCGCTCAACGAGGTCGAACCCAGTGCGATGCGGGAGGTGCTGGTCGAACTCCCGAAGATCACCTGGGACGACGTCGGCGGGCTGGAATCGCCGAAACAGCAGGTCAAAGAAAGCGTCGAGTGGCCACTGACCAGTCCGGAGAAGTTCGATCGGATGGGCGTCGAAGCGCCCAAGGGCGTGCTGCTGTACGGCCCACCCGGCACCGGCAAGACACTGATGGCGAAGGCCGTCGCCAGCGAGACGAACGCCAACTTCATCTCGGTGCGAGGGCCACAGTTGCTCTCGAAGTGGGTCGGGGAAAGCGAGAAGGCCATTCGTCAGACCTTCCGGAAGGCCCGGCAGGTCAGCCCGACGATCATCTTCTTCGACGAACTCGACAGCCTCGCGCCCGCCCGCGGCCAAGACATGGGCAACAACGTCTCCGAACGGGTCGTCAATCAGCTCCTCACGGAGCTCGACGGCCTCGAAGAGATGGGTAACGTGATGGTGATCGGCGCGACCAACCGGCCGGATATGATCGACCCCGCCCTGCTTCGCTCGGGGCGGTTCGATCGCTTGGTGATGATCGGCCAGCCCGACGAAGAGGGCCGCGAGCAGATCCTCAAGATCCACACCGGCGAGACACCGCTTGCGCCCGACGTGAGCCTCCGGGAGATCGCCGAGATCACCGACGGCTACGTCGGCTCGGACCTCGAATCCATCGCCCGCGAGTCGGCCATCGAGGCCCTGCGGGAGGACGACGACGCCACCGAAGTCGAGATGCAGCACTTCCGCAAGGCGATGGAGTCGGTGCGTCCGACCGTTACTGACGACATCATGACCTACTACGAGGAGGTCGAAGAACAGTTCCGCGGCGGCGGCCGCGACCAACTCGGCGAACGCCGCGACGGCCGGATCGGCTTCCAGTAAGGCCGTCGACGGTCGTTTTACGGCAGTAGACGAGTTAGTAGATCAGTTCGTCGTTGTTCTCGATCATATACAGCGCCCGGGCGGCGATGTTGACCGAGTGGTCGCCGATGCGTTCGATGTCACGGATCGTCAGCAGGAACCGCGAGACGTCCTCCATGTAGGCCTCGATCTCCTCGTCGCCGTCGAGCTGGTCGTGTTCGATCAGCTCGCGGACGACCGTGTCGCTGGCGACCTCACAGAGGTAGTCGAGGTCGTCGTCGCGCTCGTCGACCGCGTAACACTGCTCGCGGTCCTCGTCGGCGTAGGCGGCCATCGACTCCGCCAGCATTTCGAGGGTGACGTCACCGAGCTCTTGGAGGTCGACCTCGGGGAACAACGACGTTTCGCCCGCCTTAGCGTACTCGCCGAGATTGGTGGCCAGATCGGCGATGCGTTCGAGATCGGTGATGATCTTGAACGAGGCGGCGATGAACCGGAGATCACCCGCGACCGGCTGCTGGAGGGCGATCAGGTCGGTACACTGCTTTTCGAGATCGAGGTACATCTGGTTGATTTCGGCGTCACCCTCGATGACCGCCTCGGCTACCGCCTCGTCACCGGTTTCGAGGGCTTCGAGGCCCATCTCGAGCCGTTCGGCGACCGTCTCGCTCATGTCGACGACGTCGGCCCGCAGATCGGCAAGCTGCGATTGATACTCGTTTCGGGGCATATCCCCCTATGTGGAGAGCCGATAGAAAAGAATTGCCCACGGCACATCCGTCACGAAAATAGATAACACATACTCCGGAAAAAACCAGCCGGCCGAGGGGTTAGCCGAACTTGCCGGTAATGTAGTCCTCGACGCGCTGATGCTCGGGGTTCTCGAAGATCTTCTGGGTGTCGTCGAACTCGACGAGCTCGCCGCCGGTGAGGAAGACGCCCGTCTTGTCGGAGATGCGGGCGGCCTGCTGCATGTTATGGGTGACGATGACGACGGTGTAGTCCTCGGCGAGATCACTGATGAGGTCCTCGATCTTCGAGGTCGCCACCGGATCGAGCGCCGAAGCCGGTTCGTCCATCAGCACGACCTCCGGGTCGGGGGCGATAGCGCGAGCGATACAGAGCCGCTGTTGTTGGCCGCCGGAGAGTTCGAGGCCGGACTCGTCGAGTTGGTCTTTCACCTCGTCCCACAGCGCCGCCCCGCGGAGCGCCTCCTCGACGATCTCGTCGGTCACCTCCTGATCCTGTACGCGGAGCCCGTAGGCGACGTTGTCGTAGATCGATTTGGGGAACGGGTTCGGCTGCTGGAACACCATGCCGATCTTTCGCCGCAGCGCGACGGGGTCGACGTCGTCGTCGTAGACGTTCTTGCCGCCGAACAGCAGGTCGCCGTCGACGCGGGCTGCAGAGATCAGGTCGTTCATCCGGTTGATACACCGCAAAAAGGTGGACTTCCCACAGCCCGAGGGGCCGATCAGGGCGGTGACCTGCTTTTCGGGGATCGGCATCGAGACCTCCCGGAGGGCCTGTTCGTCGCCGTAGAAGACGTCGATGTCTTTCGACTCGATAATGGGTTCTTCGATGAGTGATCCCGACGCCGACCCGGTGGCAGCGGCGAGGTCCGAGCCGGGTGTCGGTGACGATACTGCCTCGTCGGTCGCCTCTGGATCAGTGTCGGGTTCACTCATGAACGTATCACGGTGTTATTTCGACCGCAAATAGCTGTTGCGGAACCGTTCGACCCAGCAGACCGGTTGTTTTCCTGTCAGCTCCGGTCTGACGACGGCTCGTCGTCCCCGTGAGTCGGCTCCGGATCGTCGCTGTCGGCCGATCTCTCGGCGGGGCTGTCGGTCGACGCCGCGTCACTGCTGTCGACCCCCTCCGGCGGCTGCCGGTCGGCGAGGAGGTCGAGCGTCGGGTCGGCATCGCCGAGGACCAACAGCCCGTAGTACCGCACGTAGCTCCGGACGGGTGCGGTCACCAGCGCGACGAGATACTGATAGGCGAGGATAGCGACGAAGAGGACAACCACCACCACCGGCTCGAAGGCCGCGTGGAGTTCGGTCAGCGCCGTCGCGAGGAAGACGAAGGCCAACAGGCCGATCACCGAGACGACGAACCCGATCCCGAGCAGCACGACCCAGAGGGTGATCCCGACGACCCACGCCACAAGCAGGAACGCCAGCCCGCCGCTCCAGTGGCCGGCCATCGCACCGCCCAGCCGCCGCCACCCGTCGATCGGTCCGCGGCCCTCTTGGAGCATGATCGGCACCACGAGCCCGTTGGTGAGGGTGTCGACGGCAGTTGCGCCGACGACGGCGACGAACGCGACGCTCCCGATGGCGACCCACTGGAGGCTCTCGACGGCGGCGGGATCGGAGACGCCGCCGGTGAGCAGCCAGCCGACGCCTCCCGCCACGGCGATGGTGGCCAGCCAGACGACCGTCCGGAACACCAAGAGCCGGACGCCCGGCCGGAGGTTCGTGCGGACCGACGCCCACAGCGGGAGCCGCCGGGTCCGCAACGAGTCGACGAAGACGAACTCGAAGACGGCCGCGAGGAACCCGAAGACCGCGTAGATCGCCACGCCAGCCGCGACCGCCGCGGCGACGGCATCGAGCGCGCTGGGAGCGACCTCCTCCGAAAGCAACTCTGGGTTGACGGGGACGTTCGAGAGGACGTTCCCGGCACCGATCCCCCCGAGGAACAGCACGACGATCCCGAGTTTGAGCCAGCCGCCGGCCCCCAGCGCGGCGAGATACGTCCGCGTGAGGCCGCCGGCCTCGGTGATGTTACGTTGGAGCGACATCTATCGGCGTCCGAGGTGCGGGACGGTTCTGTCGACCGGATCGGTCGGCCGGGTCGGTGCGAACTGGACGGTGCCCGTGGCGTCGGCCATCGGGGACCAACCGCCGGACAGGCAGGCTGCACGTAACTCCATACCGACACGTCGACCGACCGGCAGGTAAGTCACCCCGCCGGTTTTCCGGACCTGAAACTGGGGTCGCCGCCGGCCGGCGTCGACGCCACGACTCGAACCATTGAAATCCCTGGTTGGTCAAGGGTCGGTATGGTTCCGCTCACATCCACACCGCTGCCGATCGGGCCGACCGCGGGCGTCGTCCTCGTGGTCAGTATCGTCGTGACGCTGCTGTGGGTTCGCTCGGTGTTCCAGTAGGGCCTCACGGCTCGACGCGCCGGTCGACGTCCGTGGCGGCGTTCGAACACCACCGACCACAACGGTTTTACAGGCCGGATATGTGAACACAGTTATGAGTCCCCAGCGACAGGATCCCGACCCGGTCGAGGATCGCCTCGAAGCGGCGCTGTCGGCCGCCGAAAACAGCCAAGTGAAGTATCACATCCGGGAAGCCCTCCAGTTGACCGACGAGTACCGCTGACCCGAGAGCCGAGGCCGGCGTGTTTTTGCGTCCCCGGCCGGAAGCAGAGGTAATGCGTCTCGGCATCCTCGATACGATCGGGCTGGCGCTGACGGTGATTTTCGCGTTCCCAGTGGCGAACTTCGGCGTTAACCGACTGCTCGCCGGCGAACCGGTCACCGGGGTCGCGCTGATCGGCGTCGCAGTGGCGATGGTCGCCGTCCCTCACTACTTCACCGACCCCCGGACCGTGCTCCGTCGACTCCTCGGCGGACTACTCCCCGCCCGGTTGCGGGACGACCCTTCGACGCCCGCCGAGGTCGACGAGCCACCCGAGCGGTGATCGACGCGTCTGGAACCGCTGCCGAAGCCACCGCTCGGCCGGCAAGCTACGTCTCGACGAACTCGATCAACACGCCGCCGGTCGACGCCGGATGGAGAAACGCCACCTCGTGGCCCCACGCACCGGGCCGGGGCTCCTCGTCGACACGGTCGACGCCGAGTTCGCGGGCGCGGTCGAGCGCCGCGGTGATGTCGTCGGTGCCCAGCGCCAGATGATGAATACCGGGCCCGTGACGGTCTAGATAGTCGGCGATCGCTCCCTCGGTATGGGGTTCGAGTAGTTCGAAGTAACTCCCCTCGACGTCGAGAAAGACCACGTCCATCCCCTCGAACTGCTCTTCGTGGACGACCGGCGCGTCGAACAGCTCCGCGTAGCGCGTGGCGAGCCCCGAGGCGTCGTCGGTCGCGATCCCGGCGTGGTGGAAACGCATACCGACCTCTCGACCGCCGGGGAACTAAAATCACCGCGCCCGGAGCAGTCATATATCCAATACAATTAGTAGCCTTCGCCGAATGTCGGTCGACATGATCGTGACGACGACGGATACGGTCCCCGGTCACAAGGTCACAACGACCCACGGCATCGTCCGTGGCTACACGGAGTTGAGCACGGAGTCCCGCGAGCGCGCCGAGAAACGGATGAAAAAGGAGGCCCGGGCGATGGGTGCGGACGCGATCGTCGCCGTCCGGTTTATGACCGGCAGCGACAGCGATGGTGCCGACGAGGTGCTGGCCTACGGGACGGCCGTCTCGCTGGGCTGATCCGGCCGAGCTGCGGTCGTGGCCCGCTACCGGACTCGACTATCAGCCGCGGCTCTGCCGGCTACACGCCAGGCTGATACTCGCCGAACTCCTCGCGGAACACGTCACAGATCTCTTGGACCGTCGCGTAGGCCTTGACGGCCTCGATGGTCGGCGGCAGGACGTTGTCGTCGCCGGCGGCTGCAGCCGCAACCGCTTCCAGCGCCGCCTCAACGGCCGCCTCGTCGCGGTCGGCCTTCACGTCCTCCAGCCGGTCGACCTGCCGGGCTTCGTCGGCCTCGTCGACCGTCTCGATATCCATCTCGGGGTCGTCGTCGACTTCGAACTCGTTGACGCCGACGATGATCCGCTCGCCGGCTTCGATCTCCTGTTGGCGCTCGTAGGCGACGTCCTGGATCCGCTGTTGGACGTAGCCGGTGTCGACCGCGCGGAGCATCCCGCCACGCTCGTCGACCGTGTCGATGATCTCGCGAGCGTCGGCTTCGACCTCGTCGGTCAGCGACTCGACGTAATAGCTCCCCGCCAGCGGATCGATGGTGTCGGCCGCGCCCGACTCGTGGGCGAGGATCTGCTGGGTCCGGAGGGCGGTTCGGACCGATTTCTCGGTCGGCAACGAGAGGGCTTCGTCCTTGCCGTTCGTATGCAGGCTCTGGGTGCCGCCGAGCACCGCGGCGAGGGCCTGGTAGCCCACCCGGACGACGTTGTTTTCGATCTGCTGGGCGGTCAGGGTAGAGCCACCCGTCTGAGTGTGGAACTTCAGCTGTTTGGATTTCGGGTTCTCCGCGCCGAACCGCTCGTCCATGATCGTCGCCCACAGCCGTCGTGCGGCCCGGAATTTCGCTACTTCCTCGAAGATATTGTTGTGCGCGTTGAAGAAGAAAGAGAGCTGTGGGGCGAACTCGTCGACGTCCTGGCCGGCTTCGATGGCCGCTTCGACGTACTCGATCCCGTTAGCGAGCGTGAAACCGATCTCCTGAGCGGCGGTCGACCCCGCCTCACGGATGTGGTAGCCCGAAATCGAGATCGTGTTGAAGTTCGGCACCTCGTCGGCGGCGAAGGCGAAGGTGTCGGTGATCAGCCGCATCGAGGGCTCCGGCGGGTAGATGAACAAGTTGCGGGCGATGTACTCCTTCATGATGTCGTTTTGGATCGTCCCGCGGAGTTGAGCGCGGTCGACGCCCTGCTTGTCACCCATTGCGATGTACATCGCCAGTAGGACGACCGCGGGGGCGTTGATCGTCATGCTGGTCGAGACCTCGTCGAGCGGGATCCCCTCGAAAACGGTCTCGAAGTCGGCCAGCGTGTCGATGGCGACCCCGGCTTTGCCGACCTCGCCGGCGGCCATCGCGGCACCGGAGTCGTACCCCATCTGCGTCGGGAGGTCGAACGCCATCGACAGGCCGGAAGAGCCCTGATCGATCAGGTACTGGAACCGGTCGTTGGTCTCGCTGGCGGTTCCCATCCCGGCGTACTGCCGCATCGTCCACAGCCGCCCGCGGTGCATCGTCGAGTAGACCCCGCGGGTGTAGGGCTCTTCGCCCGGAAAGCCCAGATCCTCGCCGTAGTCGAGATCGGAGATATCGGCCGGGGTATAGATCCGGTCGACCGTCTGACCGCCGGTATCGGTGTCGAAGCGCTCGCGTCGCTCGCCGAACCGGTCGAGGGTCGGCCCCAGCGTCTCGGCGTCCCACTCGGCTTTGGCCTCGCGGATCGCCGCGAGGTCCTCCTCGTCGAACATGTGCCGACCCACGCGGCGTGGCCTGTTAAACCCAGTTACGGTCCCGCCGCGAGCAGCCCCTCGTCGGTGCCGCCGTCGGCCCGCTCGCCGTCGACGGCGTCCTCGACGACGAGCAACTCGAAGGCCGCCTCCGAGCCCGCCCCGGCGGCCTCGGGGTCGACGTAGCCGATCGCAAACGCCGAGTAGACCGTCCCGCCGGCCGCCGAGAGGTCGACCGACGCGACGGGCTCGTCGCCGTCGGCCGGCAGGATATCGAGGGTGTAGTCGCCGGCCGGCACCGTCGCGGTCCCCGTCTCGCCGAAGGCGAGCCCCGAAACGAGGGGATCGGTCGACCCGCCGGCCGTCTCGTTGCCACCGCCGTCGGCGGGCTGAGGACTGACGTCGACCGGGCCGGCGTCGGGCGAGGCATGGAACAGCCGGAGCCGGCTGTCCTCCTCGCCGGGGTCGGCGATGTCGTCGTCGAGGATCTCGACGGTGAACCCGGTCTCGGGGCCGCCGGCCGCCTCGCCGAAGGCGACGGCGGTGGCGGTGCGGTCGGCCTCGACAGTGATCTCCTCGTCGAAGACGACCGTGTCGGCGTCGCCGGCGGCGGTAACCTGCAGTTGGTAGGTGTTCGGTTCGACCGCCGCGTAGGGACTCACCTCGCCGAAAGCGAGGTCCTCGACGACCGCCTCCTCGTCGAAGTAGACGTCGACGTTCGGCGCGTCCGGCGAGGCGTGGACCGCGCGGAACGCCCCCTCGCCGCTCGGTTCGTCACCCTCACCACCGTTGCCCTCGTCGCCAGTGTCGTCATCCGCACCGCCGTCGGTGTCGTTGCCCGGTTGGCCGTTGCCGGTCCCCTGATCGGCACAGCCTGCCAATCCCCCGATAAAGAGGGTCGCCCCCGCCGTTTTGAGTAGCTCTCTACGTGGTGTGTGGCGCATGCGTGGCTACTACTCCGGAGACACGTGTAAGATTTTTTTCAAAAATGGAGACTATCAGTTCGGCCCGGCTGTCGACGGCGGTCGACGGGCTTCGCCACGCTTTTCGTCGTGCCCCGAGATCCACTAGGTATGTTTGGAGGCGGCGGTATGAACCCGCGGAAGATGCAACAGATGATGAAACAGATGGGGATCGACGTCACCGAGCTCGACGCCGAGACGGTCACCATCACCACGGCCGACGGCGAGCAGCTCGTCTTCGAAGCCCCGGAGGTCACCCGGATGGACGCCCAAGGCACCCAGACCTACCAGATCGTCGGCGAGCCCGAGACGACCGACGCCGACGCGCCGGCGGTCGAGGGCGACGCCGAAGCCGAGGAGGGCATCCCAGAGGACGACGTCGAGCTCGTCGCCTCGCAGGCCAGTGTCTCGAAAAGCGACGCTCGTGAGGCGCTCGAAGCCGAGGACGGCGATCTCGCCGCAGCGATCTCCCGTCTCGGGTGATCCTCCTCACACACGGCGATCGGGAGTACCTCCGTGCGCCGGGCGAGGAACTACAGACCGACCTCGGCGTGCTGACCGTCCCCGAGGACGTCGAGTCGGGCGACACCATCGAGACGCATCTCGGCACCGAGTTCGTCGCCCGCGAACTCCGCGGGCCGGACCTGTTCAACCACCTCGAACGCACCGGCGCGCCGATGATGCCCCGAGACATCGGGCTGGTCGTCGGCCATACCGGCGCGGCCGCCGGCGACCACGTGCTCGACGCCGGCACCGGCACCGGCGTGCTATCGGCGTATCTCGGCCGTCTGGGTGCCGCTGTCACCACCTACGAGCAGGATCCCGAGTTCGCTGAGGTAGCACGCGAAAACATGGAGACGGCGGACGTCACGGAGCAGGTCGACGTCCGGACCGGCGACATCGTCGACGAACTCGACGAACTCACGGCGGGCGAACCGTTCGATCTGCTGACGCTCGACACCGAGGACGCCCCCGAAATCGTCGCCTCGGCTCCCGAGTTGCTGGCCGACGGCGGCTTCCTCGCGGTCTACTCGCCGTTCGTCGAGAACTCCCGGAAAACGGTGGCCGCCGCCGAAGAAGTCGGCCTCTCGGAGATCGAAACGGTCGAGACGATCCAGCGGGAGATGACCTTCGACGACCGGGGCTCCCGGCCCTCGACCGCAGGCGTCGGCCACACGGGCTATCTCACGTTCGCCCGGAACAGTTAGGCCACGACGCCAGACTCTTTGTCGCAGCGGTTCTACTCGACGTACGATGTCGACGAACGACACCAGTAGTGGGGCCGAGGAGACCGAAACGTGGTCGGAGCTCGCCATCGGGCTCTACGAGCGACTCACGGGCCGGGGCGCGGAGATCACCTACGAGTTCGACGAGATGCGGATCGACGTCCCCGATCGGATCGGCGAGGACGCCGACCACGCCGAGTGGCGGCTCGACGGCACCGTCAAGATCCGGGCCCGCGAGCGCGACCCCGACCAGTGAGCAGCAGCCAATGAGCAACGGCGGGCTCCTGATCGACGCCGAGTTGACCGTCGACCTGGCGGGAACGACGCTCCGACTCCACACCGAAGACGACACGTTGTACGTCGAAGCCCCAGACTTCGCCGCGCTCCGCGAACTCCGGGCGACGACCGACAGCGACGCCGTCGCGTCGCTCCGCGCGCTCGGCGTCGAGGGCCCGCTGGCCGTCGCAACGCCGGTGCTCGTTCGCGTTCGCGGGGTACCGGTGGCCCGCTACGACCCCTCGCTGGGTGGCGGCTGGCTCGCCGACCGGTTGGGGATCGACCCGTTTCGGGTCGACCTCGCGGGCGTCCTGCAGGCGGCGATAAGGCGGCGCTAACACGGGGTCGGAAGCGTCTGACAAAGGGTTATACCGTTTCGTTGGTGAACCAGTAGCAATGACAGACTGTACACGCCGTCGGCTGCTGGCGCTGGGCGGCGCGATCACGGCCGGTGCGGTGGCAGGCTGTTCGGGAGCGGACAACGCCGGGACGGCCGCCGAGGGTGGATCGGCCGAGGCGGGGACGGCCCTCGAAACGATCACGCTGGAGAACCTCGACGACACCGCCCGGACGGTCGACGTCATCGTTCAGTGGGGCGACGAGATCGAGTACTGGGAGACACACGAGCTCGGCGCGATCGACGATACCGGCGACAGCAGCCTCACCCTCGAGGAGGGCTGGCCGAGCGATCCCGGCGAGTTCCAACTGACCGTGCGACTCAGCGACGACGACACGCGGGCCGGTGTCTCGTCGACGGCCCTCTCCGAACGGGACTGTCTGGATCTGGTCGTGTTGGTCTCACGGGAGGGCGAGCTGTCGATTCTAACCGACGTGAGTGGCGGCGAGTGTGCGACCGACACGGCAGACGACGGGAGCGGCTCCTGACTCGGCGGCCGATTAGCCAACCGGTCGACGAGCGTGTTCGACGCCGGTTACTGGTCGCCACAGCCGTTGATCAGTGCCACCAGTTCCTCGCGGTCGGCCGTCGGGTCGACCTCGTCCCGGAGTTCAGCCACCAGCCCGTCGGGACCGGCCTCCGGCGAGCCGGCCGGGTACGCACCCCCGGCGACGAGGTAGTCGTCGTCGGCCCAAACGGCCACCAGCGCCTCGACCGGAACCACAAGCGGGTCGCCCGTTTCGGCAGCCGGGTCGACGCGGAGCCGCGCCCGATACCGTTTCCGGACGCCCGCAGAGCCCGCGATCCGGAGCCGTCCGCGCTCCTGGTCGGTGATATCGGTGAGGCCGCGATCGGCGAGCCGGTCGACGAACGCCGAAAAGACCCGCGAGCGGAGCAGCGAACTCAACATCGGGTTCGGCGGTTGGGGCGGATCGAGCCGTACTCGACTACTGAAAAAGAAGCGCCACGGGTGATCGAGACCGGTCGCCTCGCGGATCCGCTCACGCTGTGTCCGTTCCTCGTAGACGACCGTGTGTGTCTCGACCGACACTATCGGCGTCGAAAACGGTGCCTCGATCGTCCGATCGGTCTGCCGCCAGTCGGCCAGCCGGGAGTCGTCGACCGGTGGCGGCGGGATCGGCATCTAATGGTCGTCTTCCCGCCACTTGTGTTCGCACTCGGTACAGACGAAAAACCGCGTTTCGGACTCGTCGGCCGCCCGGATCTGCTGCATATACCAGTAGGCCCGGTCGTTGTCACAGTTCGGACACTGGGCGGTCGTCGTCGGCAGCCCCTTATCCTCGGCATCGCTGACGTCGACGATCTCGGTGTCCTCTTGACCCTGCGTGGTGACCATCGCGGCCTCTTTGGCCTCGTCGCGCAGTCGCTCGAACCCACAGGAGCCACAGACCCATTTGTCGCCCTCGGTCTTCATCATCGAGCCGCAGTCGTCACAAAACTCCATTAGCGGATCGAAAGACGACTGCGATACTTAAACAACGGGGTTCGGGACCGGTCAGGCGTCGCCCTCGGACTGTCCCGGCTCGCCGACGGCCTCGATCGGCATCACGTTGTTGAGTTCGGTGTCGAGATCGTCGGCCGAATCGAACTCCGCTCGGTCGCAGTTGGCGATCAGTTCGCCGAGATTGGCCTCACCGTCGGCGAGGATCAGCGTCACGTCATCGAACTCGGCGGCAGCGGTCTCCCGGTCGAGCGGGTAGTCGACCCGGTCGAGGGCGTTTTTCACACGGTTGATTTTGATACGGGTAGTCACACTATCCCTCACGGTTCCACACGACTTAGCCCCTCTGGAGGATTCCCTGACAGTATCACCGACGAGTCGAACCCGGAACGCCGATATAGGCCGGCGCGGAACAGTCGGCCGATGAGCCTCACGGACGAGGAGCTAGATCGGTTGGGCGACATCGTCGAACTCCAGCCGACGAAGAACAAGGAGCTACAGGACCGGTGGGGGCTCGACAGCGGCAGCGAGGTCCATCAGTATCTGGAGGGCCACCTCAAGGAGTACTACTTCAGGGACGACGACAGCCTCATTCGGTCGACCGCCGAGGCCGTCGAACTCACCGGCGTCGAACCGGGTGTCGAACCCCCCACAGAGGGACAGGGCACCGACGAGCCGCCGAGTTCGATCCGCGTCTCGCCGCTCGAAGCGCAGGTGTTCGAGACCGTCGCCGGCCCCGCCGACCGCTCCGAGAGCGTCGTCAGCGTCCTCAACGGGTTGCGCGAGGTCTACGACATCGACCCCGAAGCCGGCGAGGTCCGGCGCGCCCTCCAGAGCCTCAAACGCAAGGGCGTCGTCGAAGTGATCTACCGCACCGTGCCGACGTTCCGGCGCTGTGTCGAGCGGGATGCGGTCGACGTCGAGACCACCGACGAGTAGCCACCGACTACGGCAGCGTAGGCAGCGACTACTCTCGATTCCAGCGCTCCGCGCGGTCGGCCAACAGCCTCGAGATTCCCTTCCCCGGCCCGCCCTCGATCGGCCAGCCGCGGGTGCGCCACGCCGGCGGCTCGGGCTCGAAATCGTCGCAGCCACTCCCACAGACCAGCGAGGACTGGTGTCGACCTTTGGCCGCACACCACGGCAACAGGGCGCGTCCCGCTCGACGCAGCTCGAAGTACCGACAGTCGGGCCGCATCGTCCGGTCGTAGTTGCGCCATCCCCGACCGTAGGCCCGCTCGGCGAGTTCGAGCCGCCGGGGGTGTCTGTCGTCGGCCTCCTCGACCGCCGAGAGCCGCGTCGGATACCACTCGACCGCGGCGCTGGCGACGTCGACACCGCCCTCGAAATCGGTCGTCAGAATCCCGGCCTCGACCGGCAGCGACTCCAGCAGGGCGGGCTCGACCCGTCGACCCGTCCGTTCGGTGGCAACCCACACCTCGTCAGCGAGGCCGGCCTCGACGTCGTGCTGTAGCTGATCGGCCAACTGCCGGGCAGCGCTGGCGTCGAGATCCGGCTTGTTCTCGACGGCGATCAGTCGGTCGACCCAGTCGGGAAACGGCGCGATTCGCCTGATCTGTATTCTATTGCCGTCCCGCCGCGTGTCGACGATTCCGCGGTCGTCGGCGCGGTGGATCGCCTCCCGGACGTAGCGCCACGGGTAGCCGGGCTCCGGAAGCACGTCGCGGTAAAACGTCCACTCCGCGGGGGCGTGGCGGACGATATGCAGAAGGTCGGAATCGAGTTCGCGGTCGCCGAACTGCCGGCGGGCCGCCAGCGCCTCCGAGGTGGTTTCGACGACGACGGTATCCCAGCGTCGCTGTTTGGTGCCGAGTTGGCGGGCGATGAGGAAGGCCGGCGTCTCACCGTCGGGTGGCCACCCGAGTTCGGCCCACCGACAGACCTGTAGTTCGTAGACGAACTCCGAGCGACCGGTCGACACGGCCTACACGTACTCGCCGTCCTCGTCTTTCAGGTCTTCGAGGTACTCGTGGGCCGCTTCGAGGATCTCCCGGGGACCGTCCTGCGTAATGGTGTTGAGCGCCTGCTCGTAGTCGCGCCACTGGAGATCGCGATGCTCCTTGGAGAGTTCGGCACTCGCCTCGAAGGAGTGGGCGATAAACAGGTGGACCGTCTTGTGGATGGTCTTCCCGTTGGCCTGAAACACGTAGTCGTAATCCTCGCGGAAGCCGTTGATGAGCCTGAACTCCTCGATGCCGGCCTCCTCGGTTACTTCTCGAATCGCGGTTTGCTGGAGCTCTTCGCTTCCCTCGACCCCGCCCTTGGGGAACTCCCAGTCCCCCGGTCGGCTTTTGAGGAGCAAATACTCCCGTCGGCCGCGGGTGTCGCGGAAGAGGATCGCCCCAGCACTGGTCGCCTCTACCGTCATTAGCATCGGGTATGCGAGCCCGTGTTAAGAGGGTGTCGGAGGCTGTACTAGTCGACGGCCGTGAGTACCACGGTGCCTCCGGATCCCTGTGGCGATCCGCGACCATGACGGCGGCCGTAGGCAGTCACTACTCGGCAGTAGTCGGCTGCGACCCGACAGTAGCCGGCCACTACCCCGGGCTATTGGCGGTCGACCCTGCGTGAGAGCGACTCCCACGCCAGCCAGCGGTAGATGCGTTTTTAGTGTTCGCGGTCCCAGTCGGTTGTAGTCATCATGGCGTTCGTCACGAAACTCACCTTTCAGTCGGGCGACCGGGCCGTACTCGAAGACACCGTCACCGACCTCAAGGAGATGGTCGAGCGCAAGGGTGCCGAGTGTAAGGGGCCCCACACCTCGCCGGCCGAACGGATCCGCGTCCCGCAGTACCGCACCCTCCAGCCGGGGTCGACCTTCGAGGGCTGGGATTACACCGTCTACGAGCGTCGCCTCGACATCCACGGCGCGGATCACATCGCCCGCGAGATCGGCCACCGAGAGTTCCACGATTCGATCCACGTCGAGATCGAGGTCGAACGGAAGAAACCGCTCGGCCACAACCAGAACTAACCGGACGAGCGCCGACCGCAGTCAGCAGGCCTTTATTTTCGCTCCCCGCGTCGACGCGGTATGCACGATCCAGCAGTCCATCCCGACGACGACCTCCGGGCCCTCCGCCGTGATCTCCACCGCCACCCCGAGCCCGCGTGGTGTGAGTTCTACACCACTGCCCGACTGATCGAGGAACTCCGGGCCCGCGAGGTCGACATCCAGTACGGCCCCGCGATCCACGCTGCCGACCAGCGACTCAACGTCCCCGAGGCGTCGGTCCGAAACGAGTGGCTCGACCGCGCCCGCGAGGCCGGAGCCGACGCGGAGACGTTGGAGGAGATCGGCGAGAGCTTCACCGGCGCGGTCGCGGTCGCCGAACGCGGGCCGGGGCCGACGATCGCACTGCGGGTCGACATCGACGCCCTGCCCATCACCGAATCCGAGGGCGACGACCACCAGCCAGTCAGCGAGGGGTTCCGCTCCGAGAACGAGGGCTACATGCACGCCTGCGGCCACGACGCCCACGCGACCATCGGGCTGGGCGTTCTCGATGCCGTCCTCGATAGCGACTTTGCGGGCACGTTCAAACTGATCTTTCAGCCCAGCGAGGAACAGATCTCCGGCGGCAAGCCGATGGCCGAGTCCGGGATCCTCGACGACGTCGACTACCTACTGGCTCTCCACATCGGCCTCGATCACCCTTCCGGACAGGTCGTCGCCGGCATCGACGACTTCCTCGCCGTCACACAGTTCCGCGTCGACTTCGTAGGCAAGTCGGCCCACGCCGGGGGCCGCCCCGAGTCGGGGGCGAACGCGGTGCAGGCGATGGCGGCGGCGGTCCAGAACCTCCATGCGATCCCCCGCAACTCCGACGGCGCGACCCGGATCAACACCGGGCTCGTCGGCGGTGGGACGGCCAACAACATCGTCCCCGAACACGCCTTCATCGACGGCGAGGTTCGCGGCGAGACGACCGAGTTGATGGCCTACATGTGGGACCACGCCCAGCGCGTCATCGACTCGGCGGCCGAGATGCACGACTGCGAGGCCGACATCCAGATGCTCGGCGAGGCCCCAAGCGCCGAAAGCGACCAGCGGTTGGTCGACATCGTCGGCGCGGTCGCCCGCGAGACGCCGGGCGTCGAAAGCGTCCTCGACCGCGACAGCCTCGGCGGCAGCGAGGACGCCACCTACCTGATGCAGCACGTCCAGAACCACGGGGGGCTGGCGGCCTACGTCGGCGTCGGCACCGACCACCCCGGCGGCCACCACACCCCGACGTTCGACGTCGACGAACGCGACATCGCGGTCGGGATCGACGTGCTGTCGGCGTCGATCCGCGAGATCGCGGCGAGCGATCCAAACAGGTAACGAGACAGTCGATCGATCCGACCGGTACGAACAGGGAAGCGTGGTCGGCCCGAAGGGCAACCGAATGTCCTCCATGGAGCGTCTGGAGTCGGCCGACTGGCTCACCCTGTCGGCCGACGAACGAATCGAGTGGACCGGTCGACCCTCGCTGTTCACCATCGCGCCACAGTTGGGCCTCGCGGTCGCGGTCGGCGTCGGCGGCGCGCTCGTCGTTGGGGCGGTCGGCGCGGCCGTCGATGGGCCGCTGCCGGCGGTCATCCGGCTGCTGCCGCTACTCGGCGCGAGCGTGTTGCTGGCGGTCGTCCTGCTGCGGTGGTACCGGGTCCGGTACGTGATCACCACCACGCAGGTCTACATCAAGCGAGGGTTCCTCTCGCTGGACGTCGACCGGATCCGGATCGCCCGCATCCAGAACACGCAACTCTCCCAGTCGCTGGTCGAGCGGCTGCTGGGCTACGGCGACGTGACCGCCTACACCGCGGGCAGCGACACGCTGAACATCGAGTTTCGGGCCGTCCCTACCCCCGCGCGGGTCGACGAGACGCTGTCGCGGCTGTTGAGCCGCCCGGAAAACGAGCCCACGGGAGTCCTCTAGGGGGGCTGCCGGGGACACACCTTTTTGCGCTGGCCGGTTGTACTGTGTGTATGAAACTCATTGTCGTTGGCTACGGTCGCGTCGGCTCCCGCACCGCCCGCGTGCTCGCCGAAGAGGGGTACGAGGTCGTCGTGGTCGACAACGACCCCCTCAAGGCCGAACGTGCCAGAAAACAGGGGCTAACGGTCGTCGAAGGCGACGGGACCGACGAGGCGGTGCTCCGGGAGGCCGGCATCGAAACTGCCGACGCTGTCGGCGGGATCACCGGCGACGTCGAGAGCAACCACACCATCTGCCAAATCGGCAACGAGTACGGCTGCCGGACGGTGATGCGGATCAGCGAGGACGTCCCCGCCGAACGCTACGAGACCTACCGTGCCGACAGCGACGAGGTGATCTACCCCCAGCGGCTCGGCGCAGCCGGGGCCAAAACCGCCCTGCTGGGCGGAAGCCTCAACGCCATCGGCGACCTGACCGAACAGCTCCAGTTGACGGTCGTCACCGCCGACGACGATGCCCCCGTGGTCGGCAGCCGGATCTCCGAGATCGAACTGCCGGAGACGGCCCGGCTCTACGCCCACGGGGCCGACGATGAACCGATGACGATCCCGCTGCCGACAACTACGGTCGCGGCCGGCGACCGACTGGCGCTCGTGGTCGACCCCGAAGCCGTCGACGAGGTCCGCTCGCGACTGCTCGGCGAGCAATGAGTTGGGCCGACTGCTTTGCGGCCGTCCCCGACGTCAGCGTCGACGAAATCCGCGAGGCGCTCGCGGCCCGCCGTGCAGCCGGCGACGCCGGAAGCGACGCCGACGAGGGGGCCGTTCGTGAGCCGGCCGAACCGAGTCCGACGCGGATCGTCGCCGACGCGGACGTGCTGGCGGCCGACGTCTGTCTCGACGGCGAGGCGAGAGGCGCACTCGAACCGGTCTACCGCCACTCGTGGACGACACTCGTCGCCAGCGACCCCCTGATCGAGGACGCCGCGGCGGTCATCGAGTCGGTCGCCGACCGGTCGCTGGCGGCCGACTGGCGCGACTGCATCGACGACTGGCGCGAGCCGGTCGACCAGCCGGCCGGCGATCACCCGGCAGTAGCCTCGGCCTACCGAGGTGGGGCGATGCATCTGCTGTCGTTCGACGAGGAGCTGACGGCCTCGGGAACGGGGGTGGCGCTCCACGAGCGGTTCCCGGTCAGCATCCGCCAGCCGGACGCCTTCACGCTGCTGTTCGACCCCGAGAGCCTGTATGCGTCCGAACGCACCGACGCGTATCCCGGTCCGGACCGCGGGCCGCGGGGCTCGACGTAGCTGTACCACCCAAACGGCCGTTTGACCCTTGCGAGGCTCTTTTAAATCGAACGTCGTACTGACAGTATGCGCCGACGAACGCTGCTGGCGGCGATCCCTGCGGGGGCGGTTTCGGTTGCAGGCTGTCTGTCGACCGGCTCCGAGGGAGCCGATTCCGAGTCGGCCGACGGCGACGACCGTCGCTACGAGGAGTGTAATCGCGAGATCGTCCCGTACGACATGTTGCCCGACCCGATTCGGACGGAGGTCGACGCGGCCCGCGAGGACGGGTACGAAGCCGCCCGCATCTATCTGGCCGAGGCGATGGACATCGAGGGGTCGTACGTCTCGGTCGACGGCACCTACTACGACCCGTCGGTGACCGAGACGGACGACCGCAAGCGGCTGACACTCCGGGCGGTCGAACCCAAAGCGCTTCCGACGGAGCGGCCCGTCTACGTCGAACAACTCCGCGACGGCGAACGAACCATCACCGTCTCGCTCACCGCCGAAGACGGGACGACCCTCATCGATGCGACGCGGGACCTCCACCCCGGCGGCGAGGTCGAGTTCGGTACGGTTCGACGTGTCGGGAGCCACGACCTCAGGGTCACAGTCGGCGACGAAGCCGAGGCCGAACTCTCCGAGTCGGTCACGATCAACGAGTCGCGGTTCGATATCCGCGTCGTTATCGAGGACACGGAGAGCTACGTGACCGGAGCTGTCGCTGATATCGGTCGCTGTCAGTTCGACGAGTAGGCCGCGAGACGGCTGCGTCGACCTAGAGGCCGACGTTCAGTGCGTAGGGCCACGGGACGCTGGCGGCGACGAGGAAGGCGACGGCGGCGCCCGTCCCGTAGACGTTTTTGAGGAACTGGGTTAGCTCGGTCTGGACGTCCTCCTCTACGGCCCAGAAATCGTGCATCGTGACGCCAGAGGCCAGCAGGAAGACGGCGAGCGCGCCCGCGCCGATCGTGGGGTAGATCCCGGCGACAACCGAGAGCCCGCCGAAGACCAGCAGCCCGCCGCTCAGTAGCACCGAGGCCCGTGGGGCTGGCAGCCCTTTGAACTCGGCGTAGCCCGCCATCGAGTCGGTGTCGGTGAAGTGGTTCAGACCGGTAAAAGCGAGGACGCCGCCGAACAGCAGCCGCGCGAGCAAAAACAGTTCGCCCGCGCCTGCAGCGTCCAACATCAGGCACTCACCGCCGAAAATGTCGTGTTTACGATGCGATTCTGCCCGGTTGTAGTACGATAGTACATCGTGCGTCGACCGTTAGGCAGCCACTAATATATCGTTTCCCGGACATAAATGCCACCAGCTTACCCTTGTGTCACCGACTCAGAGGCGAAAAACCGTGGAAGATTACTGTCGGTCGTGCCACTCGGCGAACGACGCCAACGCGCGGCCGCGATGGGAAAGTTCGTTTTTTGCCTCGGAGCTACGTTCGGCGAACGTCGACCCGTCGTGTTCGAAGATAGGGTCGTAGCCGAAGCCGCCGTCGCCCCGCGGTGCGACGATCGTCCCCGCGACGTCGCCGACAAACAGCCGCACCGGGAGCTCGCCGTCATCGACTCGCCCTGGCCCCGTCGGGTCGTCGACAGCGCCACCGTCGCAGTAGGCCATCACACACCGGAAGGCAGCGCTCCGGTCCTCGACAGTTTGGGCGAGTTCCCAGACGGTCTCGACGCCGAGGGTGTCCTCGACGTACGCGGAGTAAGGGCCCGGAAAGCCGTCGAAGGCGTCCAGAAACAGTCCCGAATCGTCGACGACGACCGGTTCGCCGACCTCACGGTAGGCCTCGCGGGCCCCTGCGGCGGCGATCGGCTCCAACGAAGCGTGCTGGATCTCGGTGTAGTCGTAGTCGTAGTCGGTGATCGTTTCGTCGCCGAGATACTGGCGGGCCTCCCGGAGTTTGCCGGGATTGGTCGTCACGTAGTGGAGCATACGCGTCGGTTCGACCGGCGGGCCAAAGCGCCGTCGGTTCGGCGACCCGACGCGCGTCTCGCGGCTCAGTCGTCGACGATGACCTCGACGGGCTCGTCGGCCTCGGAGACGTCCTCGGCGTCGTCTTCGGAGCCCGAAGAACGCTCCTGGTAGTAGAGTCCGCCGGCGACCAGCAGGACGACCAGCGACCGCCAGTTGGCGAGGTTCAGCGTGTAGCCGACGCCGAACGGTTTCTTCACGAGCATCCCCTTGCCGGGCTGCCAGTAGGCCGACAGCATGCGGCCGATCGAGGGCCGCTCGAAGTTGTACGGAATGCCGAAGATCTGACCGGTGTCGGATTTGTCTGCCATACTACCCCTAACAGGCTTTGGCGTAATGAAAATTCGCCTTCTCAGGCCGGCGGCTCGTTGTCGACCGCGTCCGTCTCGTCGCTCGTCCCGTCGCCCGCGTCGTCGACCCCGCCTGCCTCGGCTTCCCCGCCCTCGCTATCGGTCGGCCCGTCTTCGGCGTCGACCCCCTCGTCGTGGCTCCGACGTTCGATCTCGCCGGTCTTCGAGAGCACGCCCGCCTCGCGGTCGTACGCGACCCCGGTGAGGTTGTAGGCGGCGACTTCGAGGAGGTCGGGGGAAAGCTGGTTGGCGTCGACCTGTCCCCGGTCGTCGAGAACGGTCCGGAGGCGGTCTTCGAGCGCGGCGAAGCCGTCGACCGCCGCCGCCCGCCGCTCGGCGGTGTCGGCGGCCTCGGCCACCGCCGTCGCCCGGTCGGCCCACGTCTCCGCGAGGGTATCGATCCCCTCGGCGGTCGGCAGCGTCGTCACCGAGGCGTCCTTGAGGATCGCCGGCGGCTCGTCGAACGCCGGCGGGACCGCGACCTCGCTGGCGTCGATCCGGCGGCTGTGCTCGCTGGCCGCCGTGACCGCCGTCGACAGCGCGTCGGTCGACAGCTTCGAGAGCCACTCCCGGAGGGCCCCGACGTCGGGCTCGGTGTAGATGGGATCGAGACTCGACAGCGCCATCTCCGCGGCCCCGAGCAGATCGGGGTAGGGCTCGCCAGCCACCTCGAGCACCGGGTGGTCGGCCGCCTCGCCGACGAACTCCCAGACGCCGACGAAGCCGGGATCACAGAACGTCCGCCGGAGCCGTCGGCTGACGGGAGCGACCTCCGGGGCCCGGTTGTCGGTCGTCTCGGGGACCGACAGCGGCGGCCGCTCGTCGACCGCCTCGGGGGAGGGGTCGTCGGCCAGCTTGGCGACCGCGACCTCCGCGTCCAGCAGTCGGCGGGCGAGTTCGCCGAGTCCGGCGGTCCCCGCGCGGTTGCCGAGAACGTTCAGCCGGTCGGCGACCCGCTCGTAGTGGTCCGCGGCGGCCTCGGGATTGCCCGCTTCGACCATCCCGTCGGCCGTCGAGAGATGCCGGCGGAGTCGGGCGACCGACCGGCCGATCTCGGCGTGCTGGTAACGGTCGTCGGCGAGATCGACCGGCGGTACCGTCGCGTCGATCCGGGTCCGAGTCTCCCGGAGCGTCCGCAGCGTCCGGATGATCGTCCGCCGGGCGTCGGTGTCGACGGTCGGCGGGGGCTGGGCGCCGTAGAGGTCTTCGACGGCGGCGATCACCACCGCCGCGGTGTCGTGACAGACGGCTTCGAGGGCGGTGGCGATCCGGTCGGCTTCGGCGGCGTAGGTCGACGCGTCGGCCTCGACCGTCCGGTCGCCGTCGGTCGTCGCCGGCTCGTCGTCGGGGGCCGCGCGCTCGGCGGTCGCAGTCTTGGCGGCGTCAGTGGCGACGTCGTAGGCCCGGCGGTAGGCCTCGATCGCCCCGACGTAGGCCGTCAGCGCGCGCTGGTAGTTGCCGTCTTCGAGCGCCCCGTCGCCGGCCTGCACCGAGTACCAGCCGTCGGCCGCCGCCGCCCGGATCGTCGACAGCGCGGTGTCGAACCCTTCGCTTTCCTCGCCGATGAGGCGTTCGAGCATCTGCTGGATGTACTGGTACTGGTCGAGGTCATCGGGGTCCTCGGGCGGCGGCTCCTCGGCCAGCAACTGGTCGAGCCGGGCCAGCAGCGGGGCCAGCGCGTCCAACAGTCCCTCGCCGGTCTCCCGCCGGCCGCGGACGATCGCTGCGGCGACCGACCCGATCGTCGGCGCGGCGAGTTCGAGGGCGGCGTCGACCCGCGAGCGGGCGGTCTCGGGATCGTCCTCGCGGCCCGCCTCCTCGGCGGCCGACAGCTGGAGGGCTGCCCCGGCGGTCAGCCCCTCGCGGACGACCGCGCCTTTGAACCGGCCCCAGAAGGCCTCCATCCGTCCGGTGAGTTCCGGTCCGCCGTCGGTCAGTGTTTCGAGCCGCTCGGCGGCCTCGATCACCAGCCCGTGGTCGGCCACCCGGTCGGCCGCGCGGTTGACAAGGTCGCTGGCGGCCGCCAGCGACCCCTCCTCGCCTGCGGCGGCTGCGGGCTCTTCCTCGCTTCGCGCTTCGTCGGCCGACTCCTCGGGGTCGCGCCGGGACCCCCCCTGTCGACGCTCCAACCATCCCCGGATCCGGCTGCCGAGCTGTGAGACCCGCTCGACGTACCGGTCGCGGAGCGCGACGAGCCGGTCGGCGTGGCCCGCCGCGAGCGTCGTGAGCCCGAGGCTGAGCAGCCCGCCGCCGGCGAGCCCGACCGGGAAGCCGGCCGGCCCCCCGTAGCCGAACAGCGCCACCGCCCGCGAGCCGAACGGGACCGTGATCGCCAGCAACGCGATCACCGTCGCCTCGACCCCGAACCGGGTGGCCACACTCATCGAGTCGTCGGCCGCTCGGGCCGACCCGGCCCGGAACAGCGCCGCGACTCGGCCGGACAGCGGGATGACAACGCCGGCGGCCAGCCCGGCGACCAACAGCGCCAGAAACAGCACCGCGTCGTCGACGATCAACAGCCCGACCCCGCCGCCGACGACGGCGAGGCCGAGGCCGCCGACGGCGGCGAACGAACCGAGTTCGTCGAGCGAGACCCCGCTCACCAGCAGCCACGTGGCGAGGATTCCGACGGCGTACCCCAGCGCCGCCGTCGAGATCGCCGGCAGCCACCGGGTGGCCACGACCGTGATCGAGACGGTCGAGACGATCACGCCCGTCGAAAGCGTGACGGCTGCGGTCGGCAGCCGGACCCCCGAGAGGCGGGTGGTGGCGGTGTAGAGCCCGCAGACGGCGACCCCCGCCAGCAGCCCGAGGGCGACGGTCGTGTAGGCGATCATCGTGATCCAGACCGCCGTCGCCGCCAGCCCGCCGATGACGACCCAGACGGCCCCTTCGATGCGCCCGGTCATACTAGAAGACGTCCGTACACCAGCCCCGGTAGACCGCGACCAGTAGCTTCCACTGGCCGCTGTCCGCGTTCGACTCGTTGCGGGTCACCACGGCGTACCGTCCCGGTTCGTCGACCTCGATGATCTCTTCGAGTCGGTCTACGTCCTGCCGCCGGAACACGGGTTCGTCGGCTCCGTCGAAGACACCGACCGCCGCCGCCGGGCCGTCGAGCCGGCGGAACTGGAGATAGAGCCGCTGGCCGGCCGCGACCTCGGCGTCGTAGACGCGCATCTCGCCGGCGGCGACGCGCTCGGTGCCGTCGAAGACGCTCCGACACTCGCCCCCGCCGACACAGCCGGCGAGGGCTGCGGTGCCGGCCGTAGCGGTAAGCAGCGAACGACGGGAGACTAAACGACGGCGCATACCGACTCACGACGGCCGACCGACTTAACCCTCCGACATCCAACAATCAGTTCTGATACTCGATCAGCGGTAGCGACCGCGGTCCTCGACGGCCGCCAGTCGGTCGACGACCGCCTCGTCGCCGGCCTCGCGGTAGCCCGCCAGCATCGCCCGTTCGAGCGGTGCCGGGTCGTCGGCGGTGGCCGCGAGGCTCTGCCGGAAGACGTGGAGGTCCATCGCGTGGTCCTCGACGTGGCCCGTGTGGAAGCCGAGACCGAAATCGATCAGCCACGTCCGGTCGCCGATCCTGACGTTTCGCGTGGTCGGATCGCCGTGGACGAATCCCGCGTCGTGGATCGCCGCAAGATGGCGGCCGACCGCCCGAACGGGCCCCGTCGAGAGGGCGGCCGCCAGATCGGTCTCGCCGACGTGTTCGAACCGGATCGTCGACTCGGCGGTGTCGACGTCCCACACCAGCGGTGTCGGCACGCCCGCCCGGCGGGCCTCGGCGGTGAGTCGGGCCTCGGCGGTCGTCCGCTCGGCCCGGAGCGTCTCGTCGAGTGCGGGGTGGCGGTAGGCCTTCGGCAGCCGACGCTTGCGGACGTACGTCGACGGCAGGCTCACGTCCTCTTCGCCGGGGTCGACCACGTCGACGACCGCCTCCGCGCCGCGTTGGGTGACCGTTCCCTGATCCAATCCACGCGCGACCGAGGGCTCGTCGTCTCGCCACGTCACCGGCACCTGATCGGGCCGGAAGTTGGGGTCGACCGTCGACTCCGCGATGGCGAGGGTATCACCGGCGGCGAACTGTTTGGCACCCAGCACGGCGATCATCCCGGCGTTGTCCCGGAGGAATCGCGGCTCGGGGGCGTGGAACGCCGCACCGCGGGACTCGCACATCGTATCGAGCATCTCCCGAAGCCGGGCGTTCTGCCCGACGCCGCCACCGAGGACGAGTTCGTCGGTGCCGGTGAGCGACAGCGCGCGCTCGGCGACTTCGGTCAGCATCGCGAAGACGTGTTCCTGCAACGAAAAACAGATATCGTCGATCGCCTCGCCGTCGTCCGCCGCCTGCTTGGCGGCGCTCATGATCCCGGAAAACGAGAAGTCCATCCCCTTGACGACGTACGGGAGGTCGATGAACTCTCCTTCGGCGGCCGCTTCCTCGACTTTCGGCCCGCCGGGGTGGCTCCAGCCGATGTGGCGGGTGAACTTGTCGATGGCGTTGCCGACGCCGGTGTCCATCGTCTCGCCCAGCACGCGGTACCGACCGTTGTGGAACCCCAGCAGGTGGGCGTTCGCGCCCGAGGCATTGAGGCAGACCGGCGACTCGAAGCCCGACTGGTGTCGACCGATCTCCAGATGGGCGACCATGTGGTTGACGCCGACGAGCGGGACATCCAGCGCTTGGGCGGCCGCCCGCGCGGCGGTGCCGACGGTCCGCAGACAGGGGCCGAGTCCCGGCCCCCGCGAGAAGGCGACGGCGTCGACGTCGTAAGGGGCACTGGCGCCCTCGGGGGCCGTCTCGGCGGCGTGGCGCAGGGCGCGGTCGACGACCTGCGGCAGGGCCTCGCCCATGTGTTCGGCGGCTTCACGCGGGTGAAGGCCGCCGCTGTCGGGCTGGTAGGGGTCGCTTTCGATAAAAACGGACTCCTCGGCATCGTCGTACACGGCCGCGCTGGCGGCCCACGCGGTGCCTTCGATGCCGAGAACGCGCATTCGGCCGGTTAGGCTTCCTCGACTTCGGCCTCGGGCTCGTCGATCTTGTTGCGGTCGAGCATGTGTTCCTGTTCGACCTCGCGGGCGAACTCGGGGGAGTCGTAGACCTTGGCGTAGCCGACCGTCTTGCGCATGCCGAAGGCCGTATCGAGTTCGTGAACCACGACCTCGTCGGAGTCCTTGTCGAGTTTGGCCGCGAGGCTGTCACGGACCGACAGCCGGGAGGGCGTGGTCTCGTCGTGAACCGTCTCGAACCGGATATCTGTGCGGTGCAGCATCGGATTGTCCTCCTCCGAAATGATGGTAACGTCCATGGTCAGTTGCTCATAACTCCACGGGAACGCTGTAAAAGGATTTCGAAGCCCCCGCTCGCCGGCAGGCGGACCCTCAGTCGACGATCGCCAGTGCGCTCGCGGTGTCGCCGTCGAAGCGGGAGAGCAACGACCGGGCCTCGTCGGTGGCCGCCGCGGTCACCGCGACGTGGACCATCCCGTCGCCGGGCTGCCCGTAGACGACGCTCGCCCCGCGGGGGGCGGCGACGATCGCCGGCAGCGTCGCCAGATCCTCCTCGCCGTCAACGACGAGTCGGATCGGCTCCGGGGAGTCGATCGCTGCGGCCAGCGCCGACAACAGCGCCCGCGAGAGCGTTCCCGGCGGGTTCTCGATTTCGCGGGTGGCGGCATCGGGATCGGCGAGGGTCGAGGCGGTGGTCTCGTCGACCACCTCGCGCTCGGTCTTCCCGTCGACCACCGCCACATCGGGCTGGCGGTCGGCCGCCAGCAGGTGGTGGGTGACGACATCGCCGACAGCGATAAGTGGCGGCTCGTCGGCAGGGGCGTCCGTCACGGCGGCATCCGCCGCGGCCGAGTCGACCGCTGCCAGCAGCTCGTCGGTGTCGGTGTAGACGGGCCCGAACGGCTCTTTAAAAGCATCGCGGAGCGAGTCGGGCAGCCGGAGCACGGCTATCGGACCTTGAGGGCGTAGCTGCCGGGCTCGGTGACGTTCATCTCGGTGGCGATCTCGCTTTCCTCGGGATGGGGGATGATGACGTACCCCGCCCAGTCCTCCGTGAGGCTCGAGGAGCCGCAGTTGACGCAGTTCTGGACGTCGGCGTCGTTGACGTAGTGGCACTCACGGCAGGCGAGCCGTGATTCGACCATTTAGCTCCCCTCCGAGGTGGCTTCCTGGCTCCGCTTTCGGCGGTCGCTCTCCAGCCAGTCGTGTTTGCCGAGGCCGGGCTGTTTGGCCGTCAGGCCGATCTTCGAGTCGCGGGGATTCCGCTCGTCGATACTTTTCGTGACGATTCGCACCCGAACGGGGTCGTCGACGCCGAGGGTCTGGTTCGATTCGGTCGAGGCCAGCTGCTGATTCTCGCCGTCATAGGCGAGGTATTCGTCCGAAATCTGGGAGACGTGGAGCAACCCGTCGACGGGGCCGATCCCGACGAACGCGCCGAACTCGACGACCTCGACGACCGTCCCGTCGACGACCTCCTGCATGTCGGGGTCGAAGGTGATCGCGTCGAACTCCGCTTCGTAGTAGACGCCGGGACGGTTGGGCAGCACCGTTCCCTCCCCGATGTCGTGTACCTCGGCGATACTGACGACACTGCCGACGTCTTCGTCCATCCGTCCTTCCAACTTGTCCTGCAGCAGGTGTTTGACCCGCTGTGGCGTCACGTCCGCCAACTGCTGTGGCGGCACTTCAACCGTGTCTTTGAGTCGTACCCGTTTGTACATGTTATGGTTCCGTTATCCCGAGTCTGTTTCGGCCCCGAAGGCCGACCACGCGCACGCCGCGGGACAGCAGGCGGTCGCGCAGGGGGCGGTCGTTCGTGACGACGGCCGCGAGGTCGCCGTCAACCGCGAGTTCGACCACCGCATCGTCCGCATACGATTCGTTCGTTTCGACTACACGACACCGATCCGCAAGATCTTTTCCCACGCTGGCAGCTTTCGCTGCCTCGCCGCTGCCGGCCGCCAGCGCATCGAGTTCGTCGACGACGGCCCGTGGCACGAGATATTCCGCCGCGCCGGCTCCGAACAGCCGGTCGAGCTCGTCGAACACTCGTACGCCGAGTTCGACCGGCATCATCAGCGCGTTCGTATCCATGCCAACAGCCGTCATCTTACTCCGTCAGCGTGCCGACGCCGATCAGCCGCCACCGCGCGCCGACACGGCGGTTGATAGCGATCTTGGCGCCTGCGGGCGCACAGACCGGCCGTTTGAGGTTGACCTCACACTCGCCGGTCCGCGCGCTCGTCACTGCCCCCACCGTGGTCGCGGTGCCGACAGTGAGCATCAGCGGCTCGCCGGTCGAGATCTCCTCGACCTCGTCGTTTTCGCCGACCACCCGATCGAGGAGGTCGACATCCATCTCGAAGGCCTCACGGGTCGGTGGCAGGCTGCCGGGCGTGCCGGCGACCTGCCCGCCGAGGGCATCACCCTTGGCGAGACTTGGGTCGAGGCCGGTGCCGACGCCGACGAGGCCGCCGGGGGTCACCGAGTCGACGCTCTCGCTGCCGGCCTGCAGCGACCGGATCGAGGTCTCGATCGACTGCCACTCGGTTTTGCCGCCCTCCTCGACCTCGCGGCCGGGACGGAGTTGGATCTCGTCGTCGACCTCGAACTCGCCGGCGACGAGACTCCCGCCGACGACGCCGCCGGAGAGGTTCTCCCACGTCGTGCCGGGGCGATTGATGTCGAAGCTCCGAGCGACGTACATCCGGGCGTCCTCGCCCGCCGTGCGCTCGGGCGTCGGGATCTCGTCTTCGATGGCCTCGATCAGGAGATCGAGGTTGACCTCCTGTTGGGCGCTGATCGGGACGATCGGGGCGTCCTCGGCGACCGTTCCCTCGACGAACTCCTGGATCTGTTCGTAGTTGTCGACCGCCCGGTCGCGGTCGACGAGGTCGACCTTGTTCTGGGCGATGACGATGTTCTCGATGCCGATGATATCTAGCGCCATCAGGTGCTCTTCGGTCTGCGACTGGGGGACGTCTTCAGTCGCACTCACGACGAGCACCGCGCCGTCCATCAGCGAGGCGCCCGACAGCATCGTTGCCATCAGCGTCTCGTGGCCGGGCGCGTCGACGAACGACACCGTCCGCAGCGGTTCGCTTTCGGTGCCGTCGGGACCGCTCTCTTCGACGGTATAACAGGCGGGCGCGTCGACGCCGGGTAGTTTGCGGAACGTGGTGTCCGCATACCCCAGCCGGATCGAGATCCCGCGTTTCATCTCCTCGCTATGCTGATCGGTCCACGACCCACTCAACGCCTGGACGAGCGTCGTCTTACCGTGGTCGACGTGGCCGACGAGTCCGATGTTCACCTCCGGTTGTGTTGTCTCTTGTGTCACCATTGACCTCCTGGAAGTAATCTTGTGAGAAATTCGCCCCGAACGCCTGATAAAGGTGCTGTTCTCCCGGCGGACCGTCACGGTGTGACGTGGGACGGCGGCGACTGTGAGCCACAGCCACACGACCGCGGGAGGTTCATATCCACGGAAACTGATAGGCGAACGATACCATGACACGCTGGATCCGGACGGGCGACGACGGCGAGATACGCGCGGTCACCGACGAGGCATCCGACGACGAGGGGTGGATCGAGATCTCCGAGCTGGCCTACATGAGCGACGCCGCCCCCGACGGCAAGCAGTCGACGCGCTACTACAAACCCGAAGCCGACGAACCCGACGGCGGCTGGGATATCGACTCCGAGACGATCGGCAAGGTATTCCACGCCTAACGCGCCGCAAGCGGCGTTAGGTGTCGCCTACCTCCCCGCGGTAGTGTCGACCGAACGCCCGCCGGCGGACGGTCGCGGCCGCAGCCTCGGGTTCGTGCTGGTAGCTGGCGGCGACGACCGTCTCGGCGAAGCCGACCGGATGCCAGACGACCGACGCGACCGACTCGCTGCCGGCGAGGTCGACCGAGTAGTCGGGATTGTCGTCACACCACTCGTCAAAATCCCCTCGGGAGCCATCGTAGGTGGTCAAAAGCGAGGCGAACATCGCGTCGCGCGCGGTCTCGATCACCGCACCGGTGACCCGTTCGTCGTACTCGGCGTTGTCGAACGCCATTGCCTTCGTGGCCTCCTTGATCACGACCTGCGCGGCTGGCCCGGCAGCCTCGTAGGCCTCGCGGGCAGCGTCGACCGACTCGAACTCGTAGACGCCTGCGGTCTCCATGCGTCGACACCAATGCGACGGATTAGGACTCTTTTCCTTCGTCGTCGGGACCGCGCTGCTGCATCCGTTCGGTTAGCTCCCGGGCTTCGTCGAGGATCGCTTCCGCGTCGGCGTCCAGTTGGGCGGTCTCGGCCGCCGACTCGGTGATCGCCGGCCGGCCCTGCGTGGTGTCCTCGTGGCTCCCGTCGACCGGGTGGGTGTGGCTGTGCTCGCCGGGATGGTCGTGGTCGGTCGTCTCCTCGGCGCGGTCGGCGACCAGATCGGCGAGTTCGGAGCGGGGGATCGACTCCCAGTCGCCGGCCCCCTCGTCGACCGTGTCAACCCCCCCATCGACCGCCTCGTCGACCGCGTCGGCGAGCCACGCATCGTGGTCCTCGCCGTGGAGGATCGCCGTCACTGCCAGATGGTTCGCACACGCTGCCGCGTCGCCGAACGGTTCGGCACACACCGGACAGAGGTAGCCCATTGGCCCCCAGTAGGGAGGAGCTAACTAAAACAGCAGTGGTCGGCCGACCCCCGACCGATCACCGGCGCGACTCGTAGACCAACACGAGGGCGGCCTCGCCGTCGTGGTAGTACCGCGGGATCCGCTTGCGCGGCTCGAACCCCTCTTGGGCGTAGAGGCGTCTGGCGGCGGTGTTGTGCTCGCGAACTTCGAGTTTGATCCGGACGACCCCCTCGACGAGTAGCCGCGAGACGGCCTGCCGCAGCAGCAGCCGTCCGATCCCGTTCCGTTGGGCTTCTGGGTCGACCGCGAGATCCTTGACGTGGCCGAAATCCCGGCCGTTGTTGGCGGTCCGGTCGGCGACGACGTAGCCGAGCAGCCGACCGTCGAGGTCGGCGACGAGGAAGGCGGGCTCGCCGAGGAACTCCTCGAACACTGCGTAGGACCACGGCTCGTCGAACACGCGTTTTTCGAGCCGGTGGATCGACAGCAGATCCGGACGGGTCGCCTGCCGGACCGTAACTGTCTCGGCGTCGACCGTCGGGCTCGGGACCACGGGCAGAGTAGGGAGTGCGGGAGGAAAAGCCCGTGGGGTTCGCCGCCAGTCAGCGTCCCTCGGCGTAGGCGGCGACTAACTTCCGCTCGGCCGCCCGGAGGTGCTGGTGGAACGTCTGGCGGGTGATGTCCATAGTCGCAGCGATCTCGCTGCCGTCGACCGGTCGGGGCCACTCGAAGTAGCCGTTGAGCCGGGCGGCTCGAAGGGCGGCTCCCTGGCGGTCGGTCAGCCGCTCGTCTACAGCCGCGGCGAACTCGGTGTGGTGCCGGTCCCGGCGGTCGCGTTCGGTCCGCCTCCGGAGGTCGACGGTGTCGTACCGCGTCCGGAGGGCCTCTAGCAGGCAGCGAACGTCCTGCTCGGGCGGGACCTCGACGGTGAACTCGGCGGCCTCGGGGGTGGCGCTCGCCGCAGTCACGGTCGCGCCGAACGCCGCGAGTTCGTCGTCGGGATGGACGGTCGACACCGTGACCGAGAGCGTCAGCCGCCGGTCGGTTGCGGCGACGACACGGGTCGACTCGACGAGCGGCAGTTCGCCGACGGTCTCGGGGTCGGTGTCGGCCGCGGTCGCCAGATACAACTCACAGTCGTCGGCACCGGCGGCAGTCGTTCCACACCGCTCGACGCGCCCGCCGGCCGCGGCGGCCAGCCGCGCGAGGCGGGTCTCGGGGTCGCTGACCGTGATCTGCAGCTCGGTGACGTGGTCGGTCGTCAGGATCCGAGCGGTCTCGGCGGCGTGGAGCCCGGCGGCGACGGTCGTCCCCACGGCCGCCAACAGCCCTTCTTCGCCGCCGATGGTCGAGTCGCCGTAGACGCCACACAGCCCGTAGCGCCGGTCGCCGTACCGGAGCGGGACGACCACCAGCCGATCGGCACCGACCGCCGCCGGCGCGACCGTTCCCTCGCGGTCGGCGGCGACACACTGCTGGAGACTGCCGGCCTCGGCGGCCGCCGTCACCGCTGTTGGGAGCGCCTCGGACGACACCGTCTCGGTCGACACCCTCTCGGCAGTCGACAGCCGGAGCGTCCCGTCGTCGAAACGACCGACCCATGCCGCCGCGTAGCCCCCCGTCTCGACGAGCGTCTCACAGATCCCTCGCTCGATCGCCGGCCGGTCGGTCGCGGCCGCGAGCACGCCCGACACCGACTGCAGGAGGTCGGTCGTGTGGGTCGGCACCGACGCGACCCCTCGGTCGGTTGGCAGCGCGACCAGCGGCAGGCTCTCCTCGCCGGCCGGTCGACCCGACGGGCGCACCAACAACACTCGTGGGACGGTCATAGCCGGCTGTTGGCACGTAACTGTGTTAAATATTTCCGCAACATAAAAATACATATATTATGTATGAACTGCCGACCGGTTGGTCAGCACGCATACCGTACCAGTTAGGTCATGCGTTTTAGAGGCCGGGTTGTTAGTATAAATCCAGATTATGATATCGACAGCCGTCGCCGACCTCTCGGTAGCATCGGTAGCCATGACACAGGGAGAACTGTTCCAAGAGATCGCCGCCAACCAGTCGTTGGCACTATCGTTCTGGTCGAACATCGCCCTCGCGGGGCTCTCGATCCTCCTGTTCGTCTATATGGGGCGTAACGTCGAGGATCCACGCTCCCAGCTGATCTTCGTGGCGACGTTGATGGTGCCGCTGGTGTCGATCTCCAGCTACACCGGGCTGGTATCGGGACTGACAGTCGGCTACGTCGACGTTCCCTATCCGGGTGGAGGAACCGAGGAGGCGCTTATCATGTGGGGTCGCTACCTCACGTGGGCGTTCTCGACGCCGATGATCCTCACGGCGCTGGGGCTGTTGGCCGGTTCGAACCTGACGAAGATCTTCACCGCGGTGGCCATGGACATCGGGATGTGTGTCACCGGGCTCGCAGCCGCCCTGACCACCTCCTCGCTCGCGCTGCGGTGGTTCTGGTACTTCATTAGCTGTACGTTCTTCCTGGCGGTCATCTACGTCCTCCTCTACGAGTGGCCCGACGACGCGGCCGCCGCCGGAACGTCGGAGATCTTCGGCACGCTGAAGACCCTGACCGTCGTGCTGTGGTTCGGCTACCCGATCTTCTGGGCGCTCGGCTCGGAGGGGATCAACGTCCTCACGACCACCCAGACCTCGTGGGCCTACAGCCTGCTCGACATCGGCGCGAAGTACTTCTTCGCGTACCTGCTGCTGCGATGGGTTGCGGCCAACGAATCGATCATCGGCAGTGTCGCCTCGGGCGGCCTCGGCTCGGCGACGCCGGCCGACGACTAATCCCGACGACTCCGCCCTCGGTTTTTTGTGGGCTCCGACTCCCGAAGCCTCAGCGTTCCGCCCGGTACCAGTGGTCGACCATGACGGCGGCGACGACGACCACCGGAACGACTCCGAGCGTGTAGACGCCCGAGACGAACAGCAGCCCGAACAACAGCACCGTCGAGACAACTTGCATCGGAAGCTGCTGGTCGCCGAACCACGCGAGATACCGACTGAGAACGGACATACTCCACCGAGGGGCGTCGGTGACAAAGCTCCAGCGGACGAATCGACTGGCGAAAAAATACGGAATCGATCGGCCGAACGGGCGTGATCGATGGTCGACAGCGGGACGGGGCTCAGCAGTGGGTCAGTGTGGGTAGGCTGTGACCGGCTTCACATTGCGCCGCCCATGCCACCCATACCGCCCATGCCGCCCATGCCGCCGCCCATACCGCCGGCAGGCATATCGCCGTCGTCATCGTCGTCGCCGACCTGGCCGCCTGCCAGATCGCCGGCGGCGATCACGTCGTCGATCCGAAGGATCATCACGGCGGCCTCGGTGGCCGACTCGACGGCCTGGGATTTGACCGCCAGCGGCTCGACGACGCCCTCGGCTTCCATGTCGATCACGTCGCCGGTGTAGGCGTCGAGGCCGGCGCCGAACTCGCCGCCGTCGTGCTGCGAGCGGAGTTCGACCAGCGAGTCGATCGTGTCGAGGCCAGCGTTCTCAGCGAGTGTGCGCGGGATGACTTCCAGCGCGTCGGCGAAGGCCTCGACGGCCAGCTGTTCGCGACCCCCGACGGAGTCGGCGAAGTCCCGGAGCTGGAGAGCGAGTTCGGTCTCGGGTGCGCCGCCGCCGGGCAGGACCTGCCCGTCGAGCAGCGTCGACCGAACGACACCCAGCGAGTCTTCGATGGCGCGTTCGACCTCGTCGACGACGTGTTCGGTGCCGCCGCGGACGATCAGGCTGACGCTCTTGGCGTCCTCGACGTCCTCGACGAACAGGCGCTGGTCGCCGCCGACGTCCTTCTGGGCGACGCTCCCGGCGTAGCCGAGGTCGTCGCTGCTGAGGTCGTCGAGGTTCGAGACGACGCGGGCACCGGTCGCGCGGGCGACGGCTTTGAGCTCGGAGCTCTTGACGCGCCGGGCGGCGATGATGCCTTCCTGGGCGAGGTAGTGCTGGGCCATGTCGTCGATCCCGTCGCCGACGAAGACGACGTCGACGTCGGCCGCGACGAGTTGGTCGACGAGCTCTTTGAGCTGTTCTTCTTCCTTGTCGAGGAACTCCTGGAGCTGTTCGGGGTCCGAGACGTTGACCTCGGCGTCGATCTCGGTCTCGGCGACCTCAAAGGCCCCGTCGAAGACGGCGACGTTGGCGTCCTCGGCGAAGTACGGCATGTTCTCGTCGACGCGCTCCTTGCCGACGATGACGCCCTCGACGAGTTCCGACTCGTCGATCGAGCCGCCGACGACCGTCTCGACGGCGACGTTGTCCAGATCGATTCCGTCGTCGTCGTGGACGGCGACGACGGCGTCGACGACGAGGTTGGCCAGCAGGTCCTTTGCGCCTTCCGCGCCCTTACCGGTCATCGCCGTCTCGGCGATCTCGACGAGGGTATCGCGGTCCTCGGTGGAGACGTCGATCGCCCCGTCGTCGAGGATCTCTTTTGCTTTTTCCGCGGCCTGTCGATAGCCTTGGGCGACCGTGGTGGCGTGGATGTCCTGCTCGATGAGCTCCTCGGCCTGATCGAGGAGTTCACCCGCGATAACGACCGCGGAGGTGGTGCCGTCGCCGACCTCGGTCTCCTGTGTCTCGGAGACCTCGACGATCATGTTGGCGGCGGGGTGGTCGATATCCATCTCTTTGAGGATGGTGACACCGTCGTTGGTGACGACGACCGACCCGCCCGAATCGACGAGCATCTTGTCCATTCCTTTCGGACCGAGCGTGGTCCGAACAGACTCGGCGACGGCCTTGCCGGCCGTGATGTTCATCGATTGTGCATCCTTTCCGGAGGTCCGCTGGCTGTCCTCGGAAAGTACGATCATCGGCTGGTTACCCATGCGCTGTCGCTGAGACATATACACCTCCGGATTGTTTGTGATTCTATATAAAACTTGTGAGTGCAGTCGACCGATCCGCTCCCCGTCCGACGGATTTTCGCATGTGAACGTATGACAATACCCTGTTTTAAATACGCATACAGCGAGGAGTGACAGTCCTCGAAACCGGTATAGGTCGTGGCCGCGTCGTTCCGGTCGAGTCGACCGACGATGATGTTGCCTACACACGCGGTAGTCGGGGTGGCGATCGCGGTCCCGCTGGTCACGTTCGCACCCGAGTTCGCCCCGGCGGCGCTGGCCGGCGGTCTCACCGGCGGGATCCTGCCCGATCTGGACCTGTACGCCGGCCACCGGCGGACGCTCCACTACCCGACGGGCTACCTGCTGGCGGCGGTTCCGGCCGGCCTGCTCGCGGCGGCGGTACCGATGGCGCTGACGGTCAGCCTCGCGTTCGCGCTGTTCGGTGCGACCGCTCACTGTCGGATGGACCGCTACGGCGGCGGCCTCGAACTCCGGCCGTGGGAGAAAAGCTCCGAGCAGGCGGTCTACGACCACGTCCGCGGCGAGTGGCGCGCTCCTAAACGTTGGGTCCCCTACGACGGCTCGCCACACGACCTGCTGTTGCTGTCCGCGATGGCCGTCCCCCTGTGGTTCGTCCTCGACGACCCGTTCCGACTCGTCGTCGGCTGTGCGCTGGTCGTCGGCGTCGTCTACGCCGCTCTCCGGCAGTGGTTGGCGTCGATCGCGCCGATCGTCTTCGGCCACGTCCCCGACTGGCTTGCCGACTACGTACCGGACCGATACCGAAACTGACCGGTTGCTCACGAATGGTTTGGTAAGCAAGTGTATTTATCGGGTGCAAACAATACTAGCCGACAGATGGATTCAGACGGGAGCGAGTCGACCGCCCGGATCGAGCCGTGGCCGGAGGACGTTCTCGCGCGGCTGTTCAGAAGCGGCCGGTACAACGCCGTCGTCTCGTGGCTACTGGTCGGGATCCTGTGTTCGGTTATCGTCGAGAGCGTCCTCGACGTCGACCGGCTGTGGATCCTGTTTACGGCCGCAACGGCGGTGATCGTACTGCTGCCGCCGGTGGCCGCCCGTGACTGGCGGATGATGCTGCCGTGGGAGCTACTCACGCTGGCGCTGTTGCCGATCCTCGTGCGCACGCTGGCCGGCGGCGAACTCGGCACCTTCGGCTACTTCCTGTCGGTTGCGGGGCTGGCACTGCTGGTGACGGTCGAACTCCACATGTTTACCCAGCTCACGCTCACCCACTGGTTCGCGGTCCTGTTGGTCGTGTTGACGACGATGGCCTCGGGGGCGGCGTGGGCGGTCGTCCGGTGGAACCTCGACCAGCAGTTCGGTACCAGCTTCCTCCTACAGTCGGGAGTCACACAGGACATGGCCAACGAAGCGCTGATGTACGAGTTCCTGTGGATCATGCTGGCGGGACTCGTCGCCGGCGTGCTGTTCGACGCCTACTTCAGGGGTCGTGGCCGTCAGCTTCGCCGGCGGCTCCGACGGGTGGTGCGGCGATGAGACTACTGCCGCGGCCCTCGGTGCGCAGCCAACGCCGGCTCACCCGTGGAATGCAGTTGGTTCTGGCGGGGATCGTCGTCTACGGGATCGGCTTCGGTGCGCCGAAGGCGATCACCAACGGGAGTATGGGGCTGTTTATCACGCTCGTCCCGGCACTGATGGAACGGAAGTACGACTTTCCGCTCGATCCGTGGCTGGGGCTGTGGATCACGCTGGCCGTCTTCCTCCACACGTTGGGATCAGCCGGACTCTACGCCCAGATCGACGGCTGGGATCACATCACCCACGCCATGTCGGCCTCGCTGATCGCCGCCATCGGCTACACCTTCGTCCGGGCGGTCGACCTCCACAGCGACGAGATCCACATTCCAAAAGAGTTCGCGTTCGTCTTCATCCTGCTCGTGGTGATGTCGTTCGGCGTGGTCTGGGAACTGTTCGAGTTCGGCCTCGATATCGCCTCGGAGACGACCGGGATCACGATGCCGCTGGCCCAACACGGCCTCGACGATACGGTTCGAGACATGATGTTCAACACCCTCGGCGCGATCCTAGTGGCCACCTTCGGCCAAGCCCACCTGCTGGGGGTCGCCGAAAGGGTCGGAGATCGACTGGCAGCAGTCGAGTAAAAACGAGGGCGCTCAGGCCAGATCGGGACCGCTGGTCAGCTCGCGGTGTTTCCGTTCGAGATACGAGTAGACCGCACCATGTGGCGCGCCGTCGAGGATCATCCCCGTCGCCCGCCGAACCGCCTCGACCTCCTCGGGGTCGCCGATCATCCCGATTGTCGACCCGTAAATCACGACGTCCGCGCCCGACAGCTCCTCCATCAACTCGCGGGTGCGGCCGTTCTCGCCGATGAGTCGACCCTTCTGGCGGCGGAGATCGTTGTCGTTGCGCGTTTTGTCGCCCAGATCGATCAGGTCGAACATCCGCATCTCGTCGTCCAGAAGCGAGAGGGCGGCCTCGGGTTTGAAGCCGCGGCCGATCGCCCGGACGATATCAGGTGCCACAAGCGCCGTGACCGGATCACCGACCGACTCGATGGCGACCGAACCCGATTCGGAGTCGATGTCGAGCCGCACCTCCGAGCGGGATTCGATCTCCCGCATCGTCTCGCCACCTTCGCCGATCAGGACCCCGATCCGGTCCTGTGGAACCTTTACGTGTTGCATACCACTGCTACCGGGTGGACGTTTTTAAGCGTGTTCCTCGGAGGGCTCAGCGACTCGGATCGGCCTCGACGTCGGTCACGAAGCCGTGGAGTTCGTCGTCGGTCACCTCGAGCCCCTGTCGACGGAAAAACGACGCCACGTTCGTACAGTCCCGCTGGAGGAAATCGTCCGAGTTGGGGTGGTGGACCGTGACCGCTTGGCCGAGGTCGATGATCACGAGTTCGCCGTCGTGGATGATCATGTTGTACTCCGAGAGGTCGCCGTGGACCAGCCCCGCGCTGTAGAGTCGACGCATGTACTCCCGGACCACCTCGTAGGCCGTCTGGGGGTTTTCGACTTCGACCTCGGCGAGCCGGCGGGCCCGATCATCTACGAGCCCGACGAGTTCCATTACCAGCACGTTGCGTTCGACGGCAATCGGAGTCGGAACCCGGACCCCGGCCCGCTGGGCGCGTTCGAGGTTGGCGTACTCCTTGCGCACCCACGCGAGGACGACCTGCCCCTTGTCGTTGCTGATCCCCTCGAATCGGGGGTCGCCCTCCAAGTAGTCGCGCATCTGTTTGAACGCCGAAGCGTTGATCCGGTAGACTTTGACCGCGACCTCCTCGCCCTCACCGCCGAGGGCCTCGTAGACGTTGGCTTCTTTGCCAGTGGAGATCGGGCCGCCGAAGGCCTCGATGTGGCCGTCGCCGACGAGTTTGTAGAGGGCTCCGAAGGTGGCGTCGTCGAAGACTGACTGTTCGACCTTGAACTGGTCGGCGTCGGTGATCCGCTCGCGGAACTGCTCGAACTCCCGGTCGCGCTTCCGGGCGATGCGGTCGGCCTCGGTGTCGCTGACGTCGATCTGCTCCCACTCGTCGCCGGGTGGGGCCGTTACGTCGGTGTCGACCAGGCCGAACTCGTCGGTCATTGTCCGGTGTAGGAACCGAACGCGGAAAAGTCTCGTCGGTCGCGGCGGCGTTACTGGAGATGGCCTTCGTCGCGGAGCTGTTCGGCCTCGGACTTCTCGTAGCGCCAGGTGATGTCGGCCTTCTCGTCCTGCCAGTCCCACGGTTCGACCAGCACGATGTCGTCTTCGCGGATCCAGATGCGTTTTTGCATCCGGCCGGGGATGCGAGCGGTCCGTTCGACGCCGTCCGCACAGCGAACGGTGACTCGGTTGGCCCCGAGCATGTTCGTGACTTCGGCGAACACCTCGTCGTCGTCCGGCATTCGGAGATCGCGTCGACTCTCGTTTTCGCTCATAATTTGGGGTTGGGAATCGTCCACTGTAAAAACGTGGGTTTGTGGTCCGGAAACGACGAACCTGCCGGATCAATCGATTGTCGACCGCTACGGAACACCACCTGGACCCTCGGTTTGGACCTCGACTTTGTCACCAGTATTGACGATCGTTGTATTGTCGACCCGTCGTTCAGCGTACGTACGAACGGTATAGTTCCGTTCAAACTCCGCGAGGATGTCCGTCGAGTAGGTGGTGTTTTCGGTAACACCCGTTTCGACATCGACTCGTTGAGTCTCACTAGCTTCGTAGATATCGGTGAGACGGATACTGTCGGAGCCAATGGCACCACCGTAGGGTTCTGTCGAGAAGTAGACATTCCCACTACGGGTAGGGACGTCCGTCTCAACGAAGTCCGTTTCGTCCCCAATAGCGTTCTCGTAGAGGATCACGTCGACCGTTGATTCGTCCTCACTGAGTGTGACCTCGATTCGGAACTCACCTTGGGGGAAATCATGATACCACGCCCCACCACGGTAGTAATCACTGCCTACGTAGCCAGTTTCCTCTTCAGCATCTCGAAGATACCAAAGATACCCAGCATTGATTCCCGGGTTGTAGTAGTAGTACGTGCGTGTCTCACCCCCGACGAGCGGTCTGTTATCATGGATGAAGTCGCTATCGTGAGTGTATCCCTCCGGATCGGTTCGCCACTCCCCATCGGTCGTGACGTTGTCACCGTTGTCCGTTTCCAGTTCGTTGAATTTACGATATGGTGTGTATTCGAAAGAGAGATTTGTCTCTTGCAGTGCGCCAATATCGACGAGTTCACCCTCGGCCTCAATTCGGTTGCCGTTGGGATGGGCACTGACAGTTTCGACGGTCGCGGTTTCGGTTCTTGCCGTAACTTCAGCACCGCTGTCGGTGATTGTGACGTTGTCGGCTATCCGTTCGGAGTACGCACGTATCGCGTACTTGTGATCCGGTTTGAGGTTATTTATCTCCGCCGAGTAGTTGGTACTACCAGTGACACCTGTTTTGGCTTCGTGTTGTTCGGAGTCACTGGGTTCGTAGATGTCGGTGAGACGGATGCTGTCGGAGTCGGTGGCCCCTCCGTAGGGATGTGTCGAGAAATAAACGTTCCCGCTGCGGGTAGGGACATCCGTCTCAACGAAGTCCGTTTCGTCCCCAGTGGCGTTCTCGTAGAGGATCACGTCGACCGTTGATTCGTCCTCACTGAGTGTGACCTCGATTCGGAACTCGCCTTGGGGGAAATCATGATACCACGCCCCACCACGGTGGTAATCACTGCCTACGTAGCCAGTTTCCTCTTCCGCATCTCGAAGATACCAAAGATACCCAGCATTGATTCCTGGGTTGTAGTAGTAGTACGTGCGTGTCTCACCCCCGACGAGCGGTCTGTTATCATGGATGAAGTCGCTATCGTGAGTGTATCCCTCCGGATCGGTTCGCCACTCCCCATCGGTCGTGACGTTGTCACCGTTGTCCTCGCGGTCTTTATTGAACGCACGGTATGGGACGGTTTCGAACCACAGGTCCGTCTGGTGTAGATCACCCAAGTCGACGAGTTCACCCTCGGCTTCAACCGAGGTACCGCCGGTTGCGTTTGCTTGGAGTGTCGTGATAGATGGACCGTTGAGATAGGTAGTGTATCGTTCACCAGTGTCGACGATTTCCGTCCCGTTGACCATCTCTTCGGCATAGGCACGGACAGTGTAGTTCCGTCCCGGTCTGAGGCCTGTGATATTCGTGTTGTAGCCGGTCGGTTCGGTAACGTCTCTTTCGGCCGTAACGAATTCAATCTCGGCAGTATCATAAATGTCGGTCAGCCGAATGCTGTTCTCACCGCTGGTTCCGCTCGTGTGCGTCGTGAAGTAGACATCCCCAGATCTCGTAGAAACATCAGTGTCTGCAATGTGTACATCGTCACCGGTCATATTTTTATACGAGATCACGTCGACGGTCGAGCCGTCCTCACTGAGTGTGACCTCGATTCGGAACCCGCCGTCCGGCCAGTCACCATAATAGTACCCACCTCTATAGTAATCGTGATACATAGATCCGGAATCTTCCGGTGCGTCTCGAAGATGCCAAAGATAGTTCCCCCCAACACCGGCAGAGTTATTGTAGTAATATGTACGTGTCTCCCCCTCAACAAGTGGTTTGTTGTCGTGGACGTATCTCCCTGCGTGGGTGTAGCCGGTGGGGTCCGTTCGCCACACACCACTGGCAGTGATGTTGTCCCCGTTGTCATTGCTGTCTTTATTGAAAAACCGGTGTGGGATGTATTCGAACAGTAGATCCGTGCTGTCAAGACTTCCGATGTCAACCAACCGACCAGTCGAATTGATTCTAGTGCCACTGGCTGGCGGGGCACCGACTGTCTCAACGACCTGACTCTCAGTACTGTTCGTGAGTCGATCCCCAGTCGCAGTCACCGTTTCCCCACCGATCTCCGCCCGTGCGTATGCACGAGCGGAATACGTCTGGTCGACGTTGAGGCCGGTAATCTCGGCTGAATAGTTCTTCTCTTTTGTCACATCCGTTTCGGCCTCGGTGAGTTCAGCTTCGCCGGGTTCGCGGATATCAGTGAGTCGGATGCTATTCTCACCGCTGGTTCCACTCGTGTGCGTCGTGAAGTAGACATCACCGTTTCTGGTTGAAACACCCCGATCTGCAATGTGTACGTCATCTCCAGTGACATCCTTGTAGGAGACCACGTCGACGGTCGAGCCGTCCTCACTGAGTGTGACCTCGATTCGGAACCCGCTGTCCGGCCAGTCACCGTAATAGTACCCACCTCTATAGTAATCGTGATACATAGAACCGGAATCTTCCGGTGCATCCCGGAGATGCCAAAGATAATTCCCCCCAACACCGGCGGAGTTATTGTAGTAATATGTACGTGTCTCTCCCTCAACGAGTGGTTTGTTGTCGTGGACGTATCTCCCTGCGTGGGTGTAGCCGGCGGGATCCGTTCGCCACTCTCCGCTGGCAATGATGTTGTCCCCGTTGTCTTCGCTGTCGTTGTTGAACGCTCGGTATGGGATGGTTTCGAACAGCAGATCTACTTCTGGGAGACGACCCATATCAGTCAGCTCACCTTTCGCCTCAATCGAGGTCGGACCTGTTGTGGAGGCGTCATGCGTCTCCACCTCCAAAACCGGTGGATTCTCTAGGATGATGATCTCGGTTTCGTTGGTCGCGTCGTCGACCTCGGCGGTCGCGTTCACCACGGTATCCGCTTCCGTGCCGGTGATCGTCGACGCACCCTCGTCTACACTGAGTTTCGAGCTATCCTCGACAGTGATGTTTGCCTCATTGGTCACGGTTCTGTTGATCTCGCGGTCGCCAAATTCAAAGACTTCCTTGACCGTGTAGTTGGCTGGGTTGTCCTTCAGCACGTAGGCCGGATCGCTCTCGTTGGCGATCTCGAATACCAACCTGTCGGCCGTGGAGTCGAAGTCGTAAGTTTCGCTGTGGACGACCGTCTCGGTCGGATCATGGATCACCAGCAGCTCGAACTGCCCATCGAGAATCGGATCGTCGAACGTCTCGTTGGAGCTGGTTCCTGGAGCGAGGGGACTCTCAAGGCTGATATTCTCGTCGACACCCACCAGCCGGATCGTCGTCTCGTTCGGAGACAGCGTGTCGCCGCCCCGGTGGTCCAGCGTCACATTGATTGGCGTGGCATCGGATTCGATATCGGCGATCGGTCCCTGTTCGAGGTCGGCCTGCCACTCGGTCAACACGACGGCTCCCGCCCCGGTAACCGTGAGCGTGATCACGGCCGTCAGGAGGATGACACCGACGCTCTCGCTTTGGGCACGCTCGAACATCAGCAAGCCCCCGTCGCGTTGATCCGCTCGTAGGCTTCCGTCGTACCGATGTTGTCGTCGAGTGCGATCCCACAAGGGGAGTCGACTCCAGTGAGCCGTACCGATCTATTGCTCGCTGGGTTTTCCAGTTCCGCAGTCGATTTCTCATCGACGTCTCCAGAGGCGTTGAACACCCAGACGTCGACCCCTTCATCGACAGGATCGTGGAACCTGTCCCGAATTTTAAACTTCAAATCCGTGCCACTGTACGAAACGTTCTGGAGATACGTCGGTTCCGGCTCGGTGGGTCCCGATCCGACGTCGACTTTGTGGATTGTCAGGGTGTAATTCGTCGAACTATTGAGCCGGATCGTGGCGTTCCCGTCGTTCACCGAGACGTTTTCGACCTCCTGCTCACTGTGGAGGATATCGTCGGGATCAGTCGTGTTCCACTGCTCCTCGCCCAGTCCGGTCGGGAGTTCGAGCGTGATCAGGCCGGTGTTCGAATCGTTCGTGACCTCGATTTCGGTCGACTCGGTCACTCGCTCAGGGATGACCGACTCGGCGTCGGTGTCGACCGACTGGAGATCGCCGTCGATGACGACGAGTTCGATCTCGTCGCCGTCGATGATCGGCTGGTGGTTCTCGGCCAGTCGAAGTTCGGTAGTGTTCGATTCGTCGTACTCGGCCGCGAGCATCCCGTACTCGATCCGGTAGTCGGCCGTCCCGCGAAGGACCCGGTAGTTCGGACTGTAGGTGATCGCCTGCGCCTCGTAGCTCCGCGTGGTGTTGTCCCAGTAGTTGTCGAACGACTGGTTGGTGTCGGTGACTGCCGTCACGTTGTGAAGTCGCACCGGCTTATCGGCGGTCGTCTGTAGCGTTCCGCTGGCCGGCGGCGGATAGATGAAAAACAGTCGGTTGTTGTACTCCGTGCCGAGGGTAATCGTCGCCGGCTGTGGCTCGCCGTCGACGACCGTCTCGAAGACGGCCGTATACAGGTCGACCATCTCATCGCCGACCTGCTGGCTGTGCTCGAACTCGACCTGCCTGTTTTCCTCCGGCACGCCCTGTGCCTGATAGAGCGTGAGAGCGATGATCAGAAACCCGAACAACAGTACGGCTCCGACCTGAATCGACTGGGCTCGGTTGTCGGAGCAGAAATTCATTTCTGCGGAGGTATTTTCTACATGATTAAAAATGTATTGAAACCGGTGTCGGTCCCGCACCGGTGAGTCGAGTTGAAACGGGGGTCGATTTCAGGCGTCGAGTTGTTGTCGACCGGGTGCGATTAGGGCGTCGAGCTCCGACGCGAGGGCACCTTTGGCGTCCATCGGGTGGAGTTCGCCGGATTCCATATCTGCCTCTAGGGCCTCGTAGCTCTCGTATTCGAGATCGCCGCCGTACTCTTCGGGGCGCTCGACCACGACGGTGTCGACCCGCGGGAACACATGGTACTTGAACAGTTGCAGGACGGGGTTCTCGCGTTCGTTGCCCTCGTCGTCGGGGTCGGGATCGGCCGTCGGCGGACAGAAGGCGTCGTTGACTTTCTCGGCGATCTCCTTGCTGGAGTCGTCCATCGAGATCGTCACCCCGTCGCTGGAGGACATCTTGCCGACACCAGTAGAGAGGTCGGCAATGATCGGCGTGTGGAGCGCGGGCCGGACGTCGTAGCCGAGCTCGGGCAGCGTCTCGCGTGCCAGCATGTGGACCTTCCGCTGGTCGAGCCCGCCGACCGCGAGGTCGACGTCGAGATATTCGATATCCAGCGCCTGCATGAGGGGGTAGACCATCTGGGAGACCTTGGCGTGGTCGCCGCGCTGGATCTCGGCCATCGACCGCTTGGCGCGGGAGAGCGTCGTCTCCAACTCGGCGGCGTGCAGATCGAGGGTGTACTCCTCGTCGAGCTGGAACTCCGAGCCGAGGACGAACTCGGTTTGTTCCTCGTCGAGGCCGTAGGCGATGAACTGCTCCTGCATTCGCTCGGCAGTTTCGCGGATTTCCTCGAAGGTGCCCTTGTCGTTCAGGTAGGCGTGAACGTCGGCCAGCAGGACCGTGACTTCGAAGCCCGCCTCTTGGAGGTCGATCAGTTTCGTCGCGGTCAGCATGTGGCCGATGTGGAGGACGCCGGAGGGTTCGTAGCCGACATAGGCTCGCTTGCCCTCGGGGCTGTTGGCTAGCGTGCGAACCTCGTCGTCGGTGACCACCTCATCGGCATTCCGGGTGATCAACTCGTAGGCGTCCATACACCTCCGTCGGGTCAGCGCTGTAAAATGACTTCTGAATGCGGGTCGGCCCTAGCTCCCGCCGGATTTCGTATCGGCGCGGTGTTCGCTGATCAGTTCGTCGACCATGCTCGCTTTCTGTTCGCGTTCGCGCTCTTCGGCTCGCTGTTCCCAGTCGGCGATCACGGCCTCGATTTCCTCGTCGTCCACAACTGCCAACTCGTCGATCTCCTGAATCGACACGTCCTCGGCTGACCCGACCGGAATCCCGGCCTCGAAGAGGATCTCGTCGGCCGCATCCGACAGCCCACCCTCCCGCAGGACGACCCGTGGCTCGATGTCGACTACCATTTCTGCCGTACTGCGTCCGGCCCCCGAGGCGTCCCGGAAGTAGATGATGTCGCCGCTTGTGAGGCCGATCTCCTCGTCGGTCTCCTCGATAGCACGTTTGGTGAACTGCTCGACCATCTTCACCGAGACGAGATTTCGGTCGCCCGCCACGTCGTCGACGTTCGAGTGGTCGAGCTTCCAGAGTTCCTTCAGGCGATCTAACTTCGATTCGAGTTCGTCGGCCCGCTCGATAGCTTCGTCGCGCTCCCGCTCCAGGCGATTGATCTCGCGGTTACGCTGAGAGATCTCCCGGCGCTCCCGTGCCTCCCGTCGCTCCTCGCGGCGGGCCTCCGAGAGCTCCTGTTTGTACTCCTCGATCGTCTCGTCCCGTTCGTCGAGTTTCGCTTCGAGTTCGTCGGTGTGGGCCTGGAGTCGGTCGACCTGATCCTCCAACTCCTTGATTCGCCGTTCCTCTGCCGAGAGTTCCCGCACCTCGTGGGTCGACTCCTCGTCGTCGGCCTCGGGCTCGTCCGACAGCTCTCGCAGGGCGGCCTCGACGGACGCGCCGCCAGCGACGACGTGGGCGATCACCTCCTCGCGGTCGAACTGCCGGGGGGTCTTCTCGGCGATCCGGTCGAACTGATCCTCGTGGTCGTCGTAGGCATAGAGGGCTGCGGCCATCGCGTCCCGTTCGTGGTCGTTTTCGTACTCGTGATCGCGTGTCCGGTGGACCTTCTCGTCGACCGGAATATCGCTCGGCGGGACCCACCGGGTCGCATCGAAGCTCCGCCGGAATTTTTCCACTGTTTCGGGCATCGGCGTCACGTCGGCGGCGACGATCAGGGGTCGACCGCGGTCGATGAGCCACTCGATGAGTTCGGCGGTGTCGGCCGTCCGGCTCGAAAAGCGGTCCAACACCCGGCCGTCCAGCGAGACGACCGCCGCCGCGGTGGTCGTTCCGGGATCGATCCCGACGATCACGCGGTCCCGCCGCTTGACGAGCGGTTCGTAGCTGATCCCGTCGCGCTGCTCGCGTTCGATCTCGATCCGGGTATCACCCGACCGGTGGGTCGACACCGGTAGCTCCGAGGGGGTCGCCTCGACGGTAAAGACGGCGTTCGCAAGGCCGCCGTACTTCTCGGTCACGTCCTTTTCGAACTCCAGATTCGCCTCCGTGAGCTTGGACTCGACCTTCTTGGCCATCCGCTTGACGCTGCCGTGAATCCGGCGGGTGTAGCGGTCTTGGCTCCAGCCGCCCTTGCCGGTCGACCGCCCGCGGGCGACCTTGACGGTCGTCGTGTTCGTAAACGCCGAGACCTCACAGCCGACGTTGGCCGCCGCGAGTCGGGCGGCGGCCTCGGCCTCTTTCATCGGCTTCTTGCCGTAGGGAACGCCGTGACGGGCGGCGACCCGCGACAGCGGTTCGGGCCGCTCGTCGCCGGTCACCTGTACGAGCGTCGTTGCCGAGGGGAGTCGACGCAGAAACCCCACGAGGGCGTCTTTGTCCTCGGCGAGTTCGTAGGCGTTGTCGGTCGCCAACAGCCCCGGCTCCTCGGATTTGATCAGTCGACAGAGTTTGCGGAACGAGACCACGTCCCGTTCGATCTGGCCGTCGTCGAGGACGGCGAGCGCGTAGGAGGGTGCATCGCCGCGAATGTCACCGCTCTGGATGTCGACGCCGAACACCGGCCCGTCGAGTGCGTTCGTCCGGACGGTCACACTCCTGATAGAACCGCAGGCAGTAAATACTCCACGCCGCGGGGCTACTCGATGGTCGCCGAGGCGGTGTCGTCGACCACCCCTGCGGCGGTCAGCACCCGCGCTGCGTTCGCGACTCCGGCCCCCATCTCGGGGCCCTCCTTCTCGACGAAGGCGTGGTACGACAGCGCCGCCGGAAGTTCGGCGCTGGGTCGGCCGGCCGCGAGAATCACCGGCAGCGTCGGATGCTCACGCCGGAGCGACTGGTGGAAGATTTCGACACGGTCGGGCGAGAGTTCCGTATCGAGGACAACGCAGTCGATCCCGCCCTCCATGATCGACTCGCGGGCTGCCGCCAGCGTCGACACCGATCGGACGTCCATCGCGGACGACCGACGCACCGCTGCGGCGGTATACTCGTCGAACAGGCTGTCGTCGGTGACCACGAGCAGTCGAACCGCGGGAGCAACCGTCATATATAGCCGATGGCTACCACGGCCAAAAGACACTGCTAAGAGAGCTATTGTGGGCACTATAGACGTCCCAACACCGGGTAGTCGACGCCTACTCGTCGGGGAACGGCACCTCGACGGTCTGGCCGTCGGTCGCGACGAAGGCCTCGCCGTCGAAGGCGGCGGCGGCCTCCTGCTCGATAGCCGAGGAGTCAGCCCCGTACCGCGAGGAGATATGTGTCAGTGCGAGCCGTTCGACGCCGGCGCGGGCGGCGATGTCACCGGCTTCGCCCCCGGTCGAGTGGGCCGTCGACCGGGCGCGCTCTCCGTTGTCGGCCGCGAAGGTGGCGTCGTGGATCAACAGATCCGCGTCCTCGCCGATCTCGACGGTGGCGTCGACCGGCCGGGTATCGCCCGTGTACACCACTTTTCGACCGGGTCGGGGGTCACCGACGACTTCCTCGGGCTCGATGACCCGGCCGTCGTCGAGTTCGACCGCCTCGCCCGCGTGGAGTCGACCGTAGGCCGGTCCCGGCGGGATTCCGAGTTCTTCCTCGGCTTTCTGTCGGTCGAACCGACCGGGGCGGTCGTCCTCGATCAACGCGTAGCCGACCGCGTTGGTCTGGTGGTGGGTCTGGAAGGCCCGCACTTCGTACTCGTTGGTCTCGCGGGCGACGTCACCGGCACTGATCTCGACGATCTCGACCGGAAACGCCGGGCTGTAGTCGCCGACGGTGAGCAGCGTCTCGATGTCGTGGCCCGTCCCCTGCGGGGTGTAGATCGTCAGTGGGGCCTCCCGACCGTTGAAGCTCCAACTCTGGACGAGGCCGGGAATCCCGAGGATGTGGTCGCCGTGGAGGTGGGTGACGAAGATGGCCGCGACGTCGAAGCCGGTGCCGAACCGCATCATCTGGCGCTGTGTGCCCTCCCCGCAGTCGAACAGCAGGCCGTCGCCCTCGCGGTTAATAAAGATCGCACTGGGTGCCCGATCCGTGGTCGGGACGGCCCCGCTGGTGCCGAGAAAGGTCACACGTAACGACATGGACAGTGGTCGACTGCGGGCGATTAAACGCCCTTCGGAACGTCCGTCGGGCGGCGGCCAGATGGACGGCGTCTCGACCGGTCGACGCCTCAGACGTACCGAAGGGGTAGCATCAGGAGGATCCCGAAGACGATCCCACCGACGAGTTCCGGCTTCCCACCGCGGGGGACGTTGTTGCCGAGATCCAGCGCTTCGGGGATGAACTCCGAGACGACGAGATAGATCATCGCCCCCGCGGCGAAGCCGAAGCCAAAGGGGAGGAACTCCCGGGCAACCCGGACGAAGCCGAAGGCGATGACCGCGCCGATCGGTTGGGGGAGACTCGAAAAGACGGCCCACCAGACCAGCTTCCAGTTTTCGACGCCCATCGATTTGAGGGGGATCGAGATCGCCGTCCCCTCAGGGATGTTGTGGATCGAGATGGCGACGGTCATGAAGATCGCCAACACGGGGACGGTCGCCCCGAGGATCTGCGTGCCGCCCTCCAGCCCCAGGTCGGCGAAGGAGACTCCGACAGCGACGCCTTCGGGGAAGCTATGGACGGTCAGGATGCCGAGAATGAGGACGAGTTTCTTGAAGTCCGCCTCCTCGTACTCTTGGGGGTCGATCTCGGCGTCGACCAACACCTCGTGGGCGACGATGACGAGCACCACGCCCGCGGCCATCCCGGCGGCGATCTCCCAGCCGCTGCCCTCGGCGAGTCCCTCTTCGATGAGCCCGAACAGCGACGCCGAGACCATGATCCCCGAGGCTAGCCCCCACAGGACGATGTTCCGCCGGTCGCTGATCGTCTCGAAAAAGAAGAACGGGAGCGCGCCGATCCCGGTCGCCAAGGCGGTGATGAACCCGGCGACAAAGACGAACGTGAGGTTCCCGAGTAATTCCATTACCGGACACTACTCTACGCTGAAAAATAAAGCATCCGACAGCCGGGCGTACTGCTGTCGGTCGACCAGGTGAACGGACCGGCGAACACCGGACAGCGGACGCCCACTCAGTCCGCACTTGTACCGACGACAGTCGACTGGTCGCCGCTGTGCAGTTGGTACTGCTTGCGGAGTCCCAGTGCGAGCGCGCCGAGGCCGACTAGCAACACGAGGAGGTCAACGAGGCCGCCGAAGATCGGGATTGCACCGAGAAGCGCGACCGCGACGAGACCGACCACCAATGCCAGCCAGCGGTTGTCGACGCCGACGAGGTCAAGCGCCCACGCGCCGACGGCGTACTGGCCGAGAACGACCGCGATCCAGATCGCCGCGCCGAAGCCGGCCGCGCCGAACAGCGACAGCGGGATGCCGACGAGGCTGATCGCAACCACCACCAGCAGAATCGGCACGGCGATCAGCAGTAGCAGCCCGATCCCGCCCGATCGAGCCGGGGAGTCGACCACGCGGGCGGCGACGCCGGTGGCGAACGACGGGAACACCGCGAGGAGGATCGCGCCGAGCAGCAGGTTCGCCAGCAACCCGTAGACGATGCCGAGCCACGACGGCACGGTGAAATCGCTGGTGTCGCCACCGAGATCGGAGTCTTCGACGACACCGCCGTCGACGATTGCGGCCGGATCCTGACTGAAGCTCGGCGCGTCGTAGCGGAACTCCCCGCCAACCACTGCGTTCGGGCCGAGAGCGATCCGCTCGGCACCCGCCCGAACGTCGCCGTCGACCTGCCCGTCGACGAGGAGATACCCCGTCCCAAGGTCGAGATTGCCGCCGATCCGGGCGGTGTCGGTGATCTCGGTGTGGCCGCTCCCGGTAGAAACGTCGCCCGCCACCGTTCCATCGATACGGATCGCGCCAGCCGCGGCCTCAACCGAGCCGTCGACCTGTCCACTCTCGGTAACGTGGACGTGGCCGGCGACGCCGCTGATATCGCCGGTTACCGTGCCGCGAACGACGATCGAGCCGGCAACGGTGTCGATCCGGTCGACCGTCTCGTCGGCCTCGACGACGACGACACCCGAGGGCGTGTCGGTCGACTGTCCAGCCACGACACCGATCGACCCCGAGAGGACCAGTACCGAGACGACGGCGAGGACGACGACCCGTCGACTCGCGGAGAACCGTGCGTTCATACATCAGTTAGTCGCCGTTTACCACTAAATACTAATTCAGCAACACCGGGAGATCTGCCGTACTGGATCTCTACCGGTCGGTGTCGACGACTCAGAACTCCTCGACGTGGGGGCGGAGGTCGACTTCGAGCGACCACGCCGAGCGGTCCTGCTCGACGAGATCCCAGTAGGTCTCGGCGATGGCATCGGGGTTGAGAAACTCCTCGGCGTCGCGGTCAGGTTGCTGTCGCTTGGCGGCGGGAGTCAGAATCTGGCCGTCGATCACGACGTGGGCGACGTGGATCCCCTCAGGCCCGAGTTCGCGGGCCATCGACTCGGCCATGCCGCGGTTGGCGAACTTGGCCGCACTGAACCCGAGTGCGCCGTCGCGGCCGCGGACCGCCGAGGTCGCGCCGGTGAAGAGGATCGTCCCGCCGTCGCCATCGAGCATGTCGTCGACGGCTTCCTGCGAGCAGCATAGCGCCCCGTACGACGACACCCGCCATGCCGCTTCGAACTCCTCGTGGGAGATCTCACGCAGCCCCTTCCACGAGCCGCCGCTGGCGTGGTTGACCAGCACGTCGACGGGGCCGAAGGCCTCTCGAACCGTCTCGAATCCAGCCTCGACCTGCTGTGGGTCGGTGATATCAGTGGGGACCGCCAGCGCGTCGTCGCCGAGATCGGCCGCCAGTTCGTCGAGATAGTCGCCCGATCTGGCAAAGAGACCGACCTGACACCCTTCGTCGACGAACTTGCGTGCGATCGATTCACCGAGCCCCGGACCGACGCCAGCGATGACTGCCGTTCGTGCCATAGTAGAGCGACGACCGCCGACCCAAAAACCGTGTGCGTCGACCGCCCGAAACACCGTAACCGACCGATTCTTAGCCACGGAGTCGGTAGGACCGCCAATGGACGCGCCGCTGTGGATCGACACCTACGCGCCGGCCCTCTCGGACCTCCCGCAGCCGGAAGTCCGCGAGCGCCTTGACCGGACCGTCGGCGAACCGATGAACCTCGTAGTACAGGGGCCGCCGGGAGCCGGGAAAACCGCCGCCGCGCGGGCGCTGGCCCGCGAGGTCCACGACGACACTGAGGCCGATCTGATCGAACTCAACGTGGCGGACTTCTTCGACCGCACAAAAAAGGAGATCAAATCCGACCCCCGATTCGAGCAGTTCCTCACCGGGCGGAGCCGGATGTCGAAACGCGATATGATCAGCCACGTCCTCAAGGAGTCGGCGAGCTACGCGCCGGTCTCCGGCGAGTTCAAAACGATCCTGCTGGACAACGCCGAGGCGATCCGCGAGGACTTCCAACAGGCCTTGCGGCGGGTGATGGAACAACACCACCGGACGACCCAGTTTGTCTTTACGACGCGGCAGCCGGCCAAGCTCATCGCCCCCATCCAGTCGCGGTGTTTCCCAGTGCCGATGCGCGCGCCGACGACCGACGAAACGATCGGCGTACTAGAGGATATCTGCGAGGCCGAAGGCGTCGACCACGACGAGGCGGGGCTCGAATTCGTCGCCAGCGCCGCGGGCGGGAACCTCCGCCGGGCGATCCTCACCGCCCAGACCACCGCCACACAGAACGACGAACTCACGATGCAGACGGCCTACGAAACGCTGGGCGACATCGGCGACGACGACCGGATCCTGAGTGCGCTCGAAGACGCGCGCAGCGGCGAGCTCAAATCGGCCCGGAAGACGGTCGACGACCTCCTTTCTGACGAGGGGTACGACGGCACCGAACTACTGAGTGAACTCCTGCGGGTCGCCCGCTCGCGGTCGGAGTTCGGGACCGACGACATCACCCGCCTGCACGCGCTGGCGGGGGAGGTCGACCTCGAACTCACCGAGGGACTCGATGACCGCCTCCACCTCACCCACCTGCTGGCCGCGTGGGGCGAGGGCCGAACCGAACTCCGGTCGACCGCGTAGCCATGCCCGACATCCCCTACGCCGTCGCTCCCGGTGGCTGGCGGTACGCACTCGCCTGCTTCGCCCTCGCGCTGCCCGCCGCCGTCGTTGCCCCACCGCTCGCAGCCGCCGCGCTGGCCCTCGGCGTCGGCTCGCTGTGGTTCCACCGCGATCCCGACCGCCAGCCACCCGACTCAGGCATCATCGCGCCCGCGGACGGCCACATCTCGGTTATTCGTGAGGAGGACGACCGACTCCGCGTTGGCACCTTTATGAACGTCACCGACGTCCACGTCAACCGCGCGCCGACCGCCGGAACCGTCACGTCGGTCGACCACCGTCCTGGAGCCTACAAACCCGCCTTCTCGAAGGATTCGGACCGCAACGAGCAGGTGGTCGTCGACTGTGGCGAGTATCAAGTCATCCAGATTGCGGGCTGGTTCGCCCGCCGGATCCATCCCTCCGTCGAACCGGGCGACGAACTCGTTGCTGGCCAGCGAATCGGCCACATCTCGTTTGGCAGCCGGGTCGACGTGGTGTTACCCGCCGCCTACTCGCGGGACGACCTACTGGTCGAGGAAGGCGAGGCGGTTCGGGCTGGCGAGACGCGACTCGTCGAAACAGCCACGGAAAAGTAGTCGCCGACTACCACGGCTCGTCTTTCGCGCCGATCTTGAACGCAACGACGTTGGTGCTCACGTGCAGCAGCGGCGTTATGACGAGGATAACGGCGAGAACGGCGGGCGTGAACGTCGACTGTGCCCAGTCGGCGGCGAACACGAACGCAAACAGCAGCGCGCCGACGACGAAGTCGAGTTGGTCGAGACCGGGGAACGCCGCGCCGCGCTTGCGGCCGCTCCGACGTTTGAGAAACGAGGCCCCGATGTCGCCGACCATCGCGCCGAAAGCGAGACCGACCGAAGCAGGGAGTGGAAACGTCGGCAGCGAGACGCCGAGCGCGGCGGAGGCGGGACCGGAAAGCGTGTTGAGCGCCAGCGCCAGCAGGACGCCGGCGAGGGTGCCGACCGCCGTCCCGCGCCACGTTTTCCCGTCGCCCAACACGCGCCGCTCGCCCAACGTCCGGCCGCCGTCGATGGGGCGACCCCCACCGGCGAGCACCGCCGCGTTGTTCGGGACGTAGGCGGGCAACATCGCCCAAAACGCCGTCGCCACGAGTGAACCGACCATACCGACGACAGGCGCAGGTGGTTCTTAAGTTCCCGCGGTTCGGCGCGACCGCCTCGGCCACCGGTCCAATATTCACACCGGTCGAAACGGTGAAACCACCGACCCACCAACTGACCAATATCCAATGCTGACAAAGCGCATCATCCCCTGTATCGACGTCGACCTCGACGAGGAGGGCAACGCCGCCGTCTACACCGGGGTCAACTTCGAGGACCTCAAATACACCGGCGACCCCGTCGAGATGGCCAAAGCCTACAACGAGGCCGGCGCCGACGAGTTCGTCTTTCTGGATATCACCGCCTCCGCCGACGACCGGGAGACGATGCTCGAAACCGTCTCGGCGGTCGCCGACGAGTGTTTCATCCCGCTGACCGTCGGTGGGGGGATCCGAACGAAGGAGGATATCAAGGAGACCCTCCGTGCGGGCGCGGACAAGGTCTCGATCAACACTGCGGCGCTCCAGCGGCCCGAACTGATTACGGAGGGCGCGGAGGCCTTCGGCAGCCAGTGTATCGTCATCTCCGTCGACGCCCGCCGCCGATTCGACGACGAGGGCGAATACTACACGACCGTCGACGGCGAGGAGTGCTGGTTCGAGTGTACGATCAAGGGTGGCCGCGAGGGGACCGGCCGGGACGTCGTCGCGTGGGCCATCGAGGCCGAAGAGCGTGGCGCGGGCGAACTGTTCGTCAACTCCATCGACACCGACGGCACCAAGGACGGCTACGATATCCCGCTGACGAAAGCGGTCTGCGACAACGTGTCGACGCCGGTAATCGCCTCCTCGGGCTGTGGCGGCCCGGAGCATATGGCCGAAGTGTTCACCGAGGCCGGTGCGGACGCGGGGCTGGCGGCGTCGATCTTCCACTTCGACGAGTACTCGATCCAGGAGGTCAAAGCCGACCTCGACGAGCAGGGGATCCCGGTCCGGCGCTGAGTGCCGTGGGCTGAGCTGGACTTTCCTCTATCGAATGACAAATGCTTTTATTCACGCCCCCGACTGCGGGGACGTGCCCTCCACCAATCACCCCGACCGTCGACCCCCGGACGAACCGTCGGCTCCCGGTGACGGCGCTGCCGCCGGCGAACTCGTCTTCGCCGGCCGCACGACGACGACGCCGGACGGCCGAACCGAGTACACCGTCTTCGAGGACGGCCTCGCGCCCACCGAACGGATGACACGCTGGCTGACAGTCGACGCAGAACAGGTCGTTTCGCTGGCCGATCGCCGGTAGCCGGTCGACGCCGGCGTCAGACCGCCGCCTCGAAGGCGTCGGCGAAGCTGTCGGTCGTCTCCCGGACGGCGGTGGCGGCGTCGGCGAGCGCATCAAGCGGATCGGTGCCGTCCTCGGTCGTAATCGAGAGCACGGGATCGGTCTGGCCGCCGGACTGCTCGGGATTGACGTCGTACGTCGCCGCCGAGACCGCCTCGGCCTCCAGCAGTTCGCCTTTGAGTACGTTCATGAAGGTGTGATCCTCGCCGGCGATCTCGATCCGGAGTTCCGTCTCGGTCTTCTCGATAACCCGCAGTTCCATACCCGGCGTTCGGCAGTTCGGCGTTTCAGTGTTTCGTTGTCCCGTGACTGCCGGCGTCGATGGCCGCCCCCACAGCGGGGGCTCCGAGCAAAAAGCCTATAGTTGCGACAGGGTTATCGACTGGTAGACATGGTCAACGTGCTTCCGCTGTTCGGCCCAGTCGGCCCGGAGATGCTCATCATCCTGCTCGTGTTGGTGCTCTTGTTCGGCGCGAACAAGATCCCCAAACTCGCCCGGTCGACGGGGCAGGCGATGGGCGAGTTCAAGAAGGGCCGCGAGGAGATCGAAGACGAACTCAGCGAGATGACCGACCCGGATGCGACCCCCTCGGAGACGGCCAGTGAGCCGTCCGAAGAGGTCGACGACACCGAGACGGAAACCGAGAAAGCCAGCTAATCCAGTCCGGGCCGGACGTTTTTCGATTTTTCAACCGTCGGAGCGACTGCTCGTGGACACGTGGCCTAGTGGACAGGGCGAGTGGTTCCTAACCGCTCGATCGTGGGTTCGAATCCCACCGTGTCCGTTGTCTACGAACGCACGTGAGTAGCAACGGCACAGGGATTCGAAGCAGCGAGCAGGGCGTGGCGCCACGCGCCACGCTGGCGAACGGGTGCTTTGCACCCGTGAGCAGCTCCGCTGAGAGTGAGGTTCGAATCCCACCGTGTCCGCTTCTGGGACGAACGTGAGCAACGGCGGCACGACTTATATTCACAGGCGACGTACGGAGAGCGAATGGTCGACGGGTTAGATGTCGAAACCGCAACCACCGACGAACTCCGGGCCCAGCGAGCGGCGATTCTCGACGAGGTCCGGTCCCATGCCGGCGAAATCGCCCGGGAACTCGCTTTGCTGGAGGGCGGCGACTACGGCCGCCGGACGTTCGGCACCGACCGCGGCGAGTGGACGGTCAAATACGAGGCCGGACGCCTCGAATTCCTGCTGTTCGAGAGCCAAGGCGGAGCCGAAACCTACGTCATCTCGACCAAGCGCCCGCCCGAACCGAAGGCGCTCCGTGATGCCCTGCAGGATTACGAGGCCTTCGTCGCGGCCTACAACGCGTTCGTCGACGCCCGCGAGGACGTCCTCGACGATGTGGTCCCGGAGTTTCCCGAAGTCCGGTCGACCGAAGCCGTCGTCGCCGACCGCGACCGGATCGTTGAGGCGATCGGCGAGGTCGCCACCGAGATCGCCCAGCAGTGTTACCGCTACGAGGGCACCGACTACGGCACGTTTGCGACGACCGTCGACGGCACGCGATGGGAACTCAAGTGGGACGAGGGGCAGGTCTCGTATCTCCGGGTCGGCGGCGAGGGCGGCATCTATCTGCTTTCACAGTACGGCCCGCCGTCCGCGCCGGATGTTCGGGCGCTGGCCGACGACGTGGCGGGGTTCGTCGACGCGTTCAACGCGTTCGTCGACGATCTGGAAGTCGACCTCGATGGAGTGTCGTTCGCCGACGGCTGAGTTAGGCAACGAGCAGCCACGCCACGCCGACGGCGGCGGCGCTGAGCGCGAGGTTCCCGAGAGCATTGAGCACTGCGTAGCCGCGCATGCCGTCCTCCCAGAGTCTGACCGTCCGGACGCTAAACGAGGAGTAGGTCTTGACATCCTCCCCGCCCTGAAGGGCGAGGATTCCCACGTTGGGATATTGTGGTTTACGACGTGACCCGTTCTTGAGGTGCGAACGCACCAGTTTCCTTGTCAAACAGAAACGTCGATGGCTGTGCCAACCAGCCGGTACTCCTATCTCCCCCATCGCAGGCGAGACTCGGAGTTACTTTTTGTCGAATGTTCTCCGCACCATTCACGTCAGCGTTGGCTACCATACCACAGCTGTCGCAGACGTACAACCCACGCTCTACACGGTTCGCGTCTCTCGTCTGCCCACAACACGAACACGTTTTCGAGGTATCACGCTCCGAGACTTCTTTTACCTCGATGCCTTCCATCTCTGCTTTGTATTCAAGTAGATCAGTGAAGCGGTCGAACGCCCACGAATGGAGATCAAGGTTGCCATGTTTGCCCCAATCTTTTGCTTCCTCGGTGTCGTCGTCCTCCCGAATACCCGAAAGGTCGCCCACTACTATCGTTCCAACACTTTCCTCAACACACCGTTCGACAATGTGTTTCGACAGTGTATGGAAGTAGTGAGTCCGACGAGTCGACTTCTTGTGGTTCAGCCGGGTGGCTCGCTCCGACAAAGAATCATCGCAGCGGGCAAGCTCCTTGCTGAAATAGTAGTCGTCCTGCTTCAAGCAGTTGAGTGGGTACAACTCGGCGTGACCGTTTTCGTAGGCGAGTGCGGCGAAATTATTGATGCCGAGGTCGATCCCCACCGTCTTGTCACCGGGTGAAGCGGATGTTTTTACTTCAACTCTACAGACAAAGTGTAGCTCCCACTCATACCCTGTCCAGACAGCCCGAACCTGTTGAACACTCTCTACAGTAGAGAGGTCTACGTCCGGTCGTGTCTGGAACTCACAGAGAATGAAGTCCGAAAAGTGGTTTTTGAGATTCGACCCTTTGGAGAGTCGAACACGGCTGTACTGAGTATCGAGTTTGAAGCCAGCGGCTTTGAATGTGACTGTGCTTCGTGGGTGTTTGTCACCGTGTTTGCGGTAGCCGGGTGGGTTCGCTCTCATGTCTCCGTTGCGTCGTTTGCCGTACCAACCATCGAACGCCTCAGCGAGTTCCTGTAGAACACGCTGACTTGACTGCGAATGAAGATCACTATAGCGTTCATGGTTCTTGAGGTAGGCAGTGAGTTCGCTGTGACCAGGAATATGGCCGATTTCGGACCATATGCGGTCACACGTCCACCGCCCAACGTTCCAGAGTTTTGAGGCAGCGAACCCGAGCGAATCAAGATCGTCAGACACCTGTTGGTGGTTCCGTATGGAGGCCGTATAGGTGCGATTGACGACCTGTTTCGCCATACGTAACCAATGTAGCTAAACTTACTTAATGATTCGGAATAACGCGGAATATCCGGCATAACCATCGAACAGTGGATGTATAGGGAGATGTCGGATTCATCCCCGCGCTAAAGCGCGAGGCTTTCTCCTTGATTCTCCGTAAACGAGGAGAGAAAACCGGTCCCGAAGACCAGCCGGGCGTTGTCGGCGATCGCCGGCTGGCCCAGCGAGTCGTAGACTAACACGCCGAGGGCGAAGCTCCCGAGGACGTTCACCGCGAGCGTCCCCGCCAGCGAGCCCGGCACGAGGAGGTCGACGAACCCCCGGAGGTTGGCCCCGGCGAAGCCGCCGACAGCGATCAACAGGATCGGTTCGAGTCGTGTGAGGAGCTGTCTGGGTGTCATGGATGGTCGACAGGAGCCATCAGCCGATCGGCGGTTGGGTCGGGCGAGCCCCATCGCCCGGCGGCCATCCCCGAGTGGGTGACCGCGAGGTACTGTCTCAGCGAGTTCGTCCCGTCGATCTAACGGTTCCGATGTTCCGGCCACACCCCGTCGGCGGCCGGCGCTCCGAGACGCTTATTCACTCCCATCCCGTATGTGAGCGTATGCAACAGGTCGGCGTGTGGGCGGCGGCGATCGACCGCGCAGGCGTCGTAAGTCGACGGAGCGATCCCGTCGGGCCAGCGACGGTGATCGGCCGGTGATCCCGCTGTACCACGACTTCAGCGGCGCACGGGTGCTCGTCTTCGGCGGCGGACCCGTCGGCGCGCGGAAGGCCCGCCGATTCGCCCGCGAGGCCGACGTCGTAGCCGTCAGCCCGACGTTCGTCGACCGCTTCGAGAGGCCCGCGCTCGCGGCCGTCGAGCGGATCCGCGCGGCCCCCGATCCAGAGGACGCCGCCGACTGGGTCGGTCGGATCGAGCCGGCGTTAGTCGTGGCGGCGACCGACGACGACGCTCTCAACCGGGCGGCCGACGAGGCAGCCCGCAACCACGGGGCGCTCGTCAATCGAGCCGACCAGTCCGGCGGGCGGGACGTCGACAGCGTCGTCGTGCCGGCGACGGTGCGGGACGACCCGGTGTCGGTGGCCATCTCGACCGGCGGCGAGAGCCCCGCGCTGGCGCGATATCTCCGCCAACAGATCGAGGCCGAGATCGACGAGGCGGGGGCGATGGCCGAGTTGAGCGGCCAGCTGCGAGCGGATCTCAAGGCGGCGGGCTACCCCCCGGCGGATCGCCGGGCGGCAGTCCGGTCGGTTGTCCAGTCGTCATCGGTTTGGAAGGCTTTACATACGGGTACTCCCAACCCAGAAAAAGAGGCAGAGCGCGTAATGGCAGCTGAACACGACGATATGGAGGGCACGAGCCGATGATCCGGACGGGCGTCATCACGGGAGTGAGCGTCTCGCATACGAACGCGAGCGTCGACGAGATCGAGGCCGCCAGCTCCGAGACGGTCGCCGAGCGGGTCGAGCGGCTACTGGCCGAGCCGGGCGTCTCGGAAGCGTTCGCCATCGGGACCTGCAACCGCGCAGAGGCCTACGTCGTCACCGACCGGGCCGAACAGGGACGTCAAGCACTGGCCGACATCACCACCGAGGTCCGGACGGGCGCGGTCGACCACATGGACCACGAGGCGAGCCTCCGGCACCTCATGCGGGTGGCCGCCGGACTCGAGTCGCTCGTCCTCGGCGAGGACCAGATCATCGGCCAGCTCAAAACCGCCTTCGAGGCCTCGCGGGCGGCCGACGGGATCGGCCCGCTGCTGGAGGACGCGATCACGAAGGCGATCCACGTCGGCGAGCGCGCCCGCACCGAGACCGCGATCAACGAAGGGGTCGTCTCGTTGGGGTCGGCGGCCGTCGAGTTGGCCCGCCGCGAGACCGACCTCGAGGGGTCGACCGCGCTGGTCGTCGGCGCGGGCGAGATGGGGTCGCTGGCCGCCAGCGCCCTCGAATCCGCGGGCGTCGGCCGGATTCTGGTCGCCAACCGAACGATCCCCCACGCCACCCACATCGCCGAGGCCGTCGACGCCGACGCCTCGGCGATCGGCCTCGATGCGGCGGCGTCGGCCGCCGAGCGAGCGACAGTCGTCATTACTGCAACCGGGAGCCCCGAGTACGTACTGAAATCCGAGGGGCTCGCTGAGGCCGGTGAGACGATCTGTATCGATCTCGCCCAGCCGCGGGATATCGACCCCGACGCCGAGGAACTCGCCGAGGTCGAACTGTTCGATATCGACGCCCTCGAATCAGTGACGGAGTCGACCCACCGCCAGCGGCAGGCCGCCGCCACGGAGGTCGAGGCGATGATCGACGAGGAGTTCGACCGCCTGCTGGCCCTGTTCAAACGGAAGCGGGCCGACGAGGCGATCAGTACGATGTACGAAAGCGCCGAGCGCGTCAAAAACCGCGAGGTCGGCACCGCCTTCGCCAAGCTCGACGCCCACGGCGAGTTGACAGACCACCAGCGGGAGGTCATCGAGTCGCTGGCGGATTCGTTGGTCGGGCAGCTGCTGTCGGCACCGACCAAGAGCCTCCGGGAGGCCGCCGCCGAGGACGACTGGACGACGATCCAGACGGCGATGCAGCTGTTTAATCCGGAGTTCGACGGCGAACTCTCCCCTTCCGAGGACACGGCCGATAACGCGTCGACCGAACTGCCGGCCGAACGCCCGGAAGAGATCCCCGACGGCGTTCCGAAAGACGAGATTCCGCCCCACGTGCTCGAACAGTTGTCCAACGACTGAATCGATCATATCCCGGATACAACCGGAAGACTCGCCCAACTCTATTCTGTCAGGCTTCGACCCAGCCGTCGAGCGCCGGATCATCGAGGTGGTAGTACTCGTCGTACATGTCGACCAGTCGATAGCGCATCGTCGACAAGTATCGCCCCGGTCCACGAACCCGGAAGGCTTCGGGTGGTTCGACGCCCATCCCGATGAACAGATCGCGGATCTGACAGCGCAGATGGAACGCGAGAAACGCCTGAAACCGGTCGAGCGAGCCGGGGTCGACCGAAGGGAGTTCGAGACGGGCGTCAGGCTCGCGTGTCAGTGGCGTCTCGGCAGGAACGCGCTGTTCGGTTTTCGAGGAATCCGGATACACCAGATGAATCCCCGACACCGCTGTGAGATCCATCCCCGACAGCAGCGAGTCGTCGCTGTCGGCAGCCACCTCGGCGGTCTCTTGGCCGAACTGCCGCCACGCCTCGGCGCTCGATTCGGTGGCCGGTGCGGTCAGGTCGACGCCGTGCTCCTCGGCCAACCGCCGCACTTCGTCGCCGAAGTCGATGCTGTCGGGCTCGAATCCCAAATAGAGGTCCCGCTGGTAGACGACGAGATCCGGGTCGGCGACGTCCCCCGGCAGGTCGACGACTCCCTCGACATCGGGGTCGAAATCACTTTTGAACTGCTGATACAGGTCACCGAACATCGATTCGAACGCCGACGTCGACAGTCCTTCGAGTGCCCGCCGTGCGGCCGCTATGCGGACGGGGCATCCGTCTTTAGCTAAGCGAAGAACCGCATGACAGCGGCGGCTTATCGGGACACCTTTTCGGAAGGAATGAGGAGGCTTCAGCTGTGCACACAGAACCCTCCTCACGTCACATTGAACGTCATCTCACTAACCTCCTTCCTTCTGAAGCACTCGAAGACCACGCCGAGGCTGTCGGCGTGGTCGAGCGAGAGGGAAAGCTTCAGCTCCCGCCACTTGTCTGGTCGTTCGCGTTTGGCTTCGCCACAGGCGAAAGCCGAACGCTTGCGGCCTTCAGACGCACCTACAACTCTACTGCTGACGAGTCGCTTTCTCCGGGCGGCTTCTATCAGCGGTTGACTCCGACGCTCGCAGAGTACCTCCGCGACCTCGTCGAATATGGTTTCGACGAGGTCGCTGTCCCTCATACCGTCTCTGAGGAGTTCGACCGGTTTCGAGACGTGATGATTGCTGATGGAACCGTCTTGCGGTTACACGAGTTGCTCTCTGAAGAGTACAAAGCACGTCACGAGGAGCAGGCTGGAGCGAAGCTCCATCTGCTCCACAACGTCACCGATCAGACAGTCGAACACTTCAGCGTCACAGACGAGAAAACGCACGACAGCACGTTGTTTAAGACAGGTTCATGGCTAGAAGGACGGCTAGCGATCTTCGACCTCGCCTACTTCAAGTACCGGCGGTTCGCGTTGATCGACGAGAACGACGGCTACTTCGTGAGCCGACTGAAAAAGAGTTCGAACCGGGTTGTAACGGAGGAATTACGCGAATGGCGCGGCCGCGCCATTCCCTTGGAAGGCAAGAAAATTTTCGACATCGTAGATGATCTCTCCCGGAAGTACATCGACGTGGAAGTTGAGGTTGAGTTTGACCGACGAGAGTACGCGGGAACGCAGTCACATGATACGAAACGGTTCCGCGTCGTCGGCGTCCGGAATGAGGACGCCGACGACTACCATCTGTACATCACGAACTTGTCTCGGGATGAGTTTCTTCCGGCCGATCTAGCGACGATCTACCGATGTAGATGGGAAGTAGAGCTGTTGTTCCGTGAGTTGAAGACACAATACGGACTGGACGAGTTCGACACGACAAAGAAGCACATCGTAGAAATTCTGCTGTACGCAGCGTTGTTATCCTTGGTCGTGAGTCGTGATTTGCTCAATCTGGTCATTGAACACGCTGATGATGGGATCGTATTCCCACCGGAACGCTGGGCGGCGACCTTTCGGTCGCACGCCCAGCTCATCCTCCGTGAACTGAGGGAATATCTCGCCTACTCACCGCCGCCACTGCTACAACGACTGATCGAAGACGCTCAAAAGATCCACAAGCAACGACCAATCCTCCAAGAACGGCTTGCTACCACCATCCAACCGACTGCTGAGGCTTAGCTAAAGACCAATGGCGGACGGGGTTTTTTCAGCGGCCGAAGGGTGTCGTAACCACGTTCCTGAAAGACGTAGTAGCGAGCGAACCGGCGGGCTTGCTCGACACGCTCGTTGTCGTCGTGGGTGCGTTTGGCTGCCTCGTCATGGTAGCCATCCTGGGAGTGTCCCTGTATTGTCCCATCGAAACCAACTGCAACGGTATGATTGACTTGGTTATTATCAGTAACACGAACCCCAATGCCGCGGTCATCTTCGTCAATAATTTTTCCATTCATGATTGATCGAACCGAGTTGAACTAGTTTCAGACTCTGCAAGATTCCCGAGTCCAACCGCGTTGGCGAGCGCGTTGAACTTCGATTCGAGTGCGTCGAGTTCCCGCTGGAACAGGCTGCCTTCTTTGAGGCTTCGTTCGATGCTCTGTCCGTAGAGTTCCTTGGTCCCGCCTGTGAGGAACGCCCCGCCCGCACCGAGCAGGGCCGCCGGAAGCGAAGCGCTAGCCACCACGCCCGCGCCACCGGCGACGAGTGCGGGGGCGATCCCCTTGGCAGCGACTTTTTTCGTATCGATGCCGTCGTCGCCATAGACTGTCTGTTTGAGGTCGGCGACATCGTCGACGACCGTCTGGAGCGTCTCCGAGAGCGACTCCGAATCGAGGCTCTCGACACCCTCCTCGCTGGGGTCGTACGCCTCGCCACGCATCCATTCGGCGACCCGTTCGGCTACTCCCGGACTGCCACCACCGGTTCGGTTACCCAAGAGATATGTCGACCCCCGGTCGACGCTCGGAATCCGCTGGACATGAACTTCCGTGTCGGCCAGTCGCTGAATCCCAAGGTCACCGCCCTGCATGACGCGCTCGGCAGTTTCCTCGGTCTCGCGTTCGAGCGTCGGATCGGGGTCGACCTCTAATTGCACATCAGTTCGGGGTAGTAGACGATTGGTTTCGCACCCTGAAAGTTGGCAGAGAACATCAAAATGCACGATAATAATCAGGGATATCGGCATCGTATTTGTGATATGGCTCATAGAAATCCAGTGAATTGTACTTGTGTGTGAATTCCCAGAGTCCACGCCCGACTAGACGGTAGGGTTCCGGTGGTTGCTCTCCCATGCCGACATAACAATCCCGTATCTGACATACCAAGTGGTGGATCAACAGATACCGGAACGTCTCATTATCGGTGATCGGTCCAGCCTCCATTGAGAGACGAGCGTCCGGGTCATCGAGGGAATCGCCTCGGAGGCGTTCTCCCTGACTATCTGGGTGTGGATAGTACAGAATGTCGACCGCCGCTGTCGACAAAATATCGATATCGAACTCTGCCCCAACAGAGTCGGGAAATGTGAGTTCAGAGGAGACATCTGCAGTCGTTACAGCATCGAAGATGGCTGACAGTGATTTATCACTGAGGCCGTCCTGATCGAAGACATCGGACAGTTGTTCGGCAACAGCAGGTAGTGTTTCCAGTATTTGCCCGCGGAGTTCGTCAACTGACTGTTCAAGCTCAACGTCGAGTTGGTAGACAAACGTAGAGGCGTCGCACACATGTTGTGGAACAGCCACTGGTGGCGTCACCGATGAGTCGTTATCAGCAACGATTTGCCGATAGAAGTCCCCAAACAGTGCCTCGAACTCGTCGCTATCGAGAGCCTGTAGTGCTAACAGTACCCCAGCGATCCGTTCGGGGTTTTCTGCCGGAGGAAGCGTATCATACTCTGTCTGCTGGTAGACATACCACCGGGCGTACCGTCGGGCTTGGTCGACGTGTTGGTTGCCAGCATGACTACGTTTCAATGGGTCGTCGGGGTAGCCATCTTGGTCATGCCACTCGATATCACCATTGTTTTTATTCAAAGTCAAATCATGCTCATTATCGCCGTTGTCAGTCACAAATATCTTAACATATTCGTCATCTTCCCCGATGATTTCTGCTTTCATTAGCTTTCAGCTCCATTGAATGGATCTGCCCCATTTCCTGTTTCCTGTCCTTCAAGTATGGATGTTATAGTATCGACATCCAGGTCAAGTTTCTCGACATACTCTCTGGCCTCCTCTCCGAACGCCCCACTGGCAGACTGAGCGAGGAACTGAGCAACCGCTGATCCACCGGCAATACCCAAAACCATCTCCGGCGAGAGTCCAGCAGCAGATCCACCACCCGCGGCGACAGTCGACGTGAGCATCATCTCACTGCCCTTTTTGATCATCTCAAAGAACCCGCTCTCGGCAGATCCTTCCAGAAGGCCATCATTTTGTTCAAGGGCGACTGCCTTTCCGAGGGCTTTCCCGGCCATCTGCGTATTGTCATCGATCTGTTCCTGCATCTCTTCAACCCTTTCAGCGACAGCGGTGAGTGTTGTTGGAGGCTCCGACTGTTGGTCAGTGTCAGTCGCTCGCTGAATATAGACCTCCGTTTCAGCCAGTCGTTGAATTCCAAGTTCACCGCCAGTCATTACCCGCTGAGCAGTCTCTTCGGCTTCGCGTTCCAGCTGTGGATCTGGGTCGACTTCCAACTCAACATCCTCCTGCGACAACATGCTCACCGCGCCCTGGGTCTGCTGGCGGACGTGGGCCAGTTCATGCGCCAGCACGTGCTGACCTTCCGGCGACTCTGGATCGTACTCGCCGGCGTTGAACGCGACGTGATTACCAACGGTGAATGCGCGAGCGTTGATCGATTCACAGGCTGCGGCGGCCTGCGGACCGGTGTGAATCCGCACATCCCCCAGCGAGTCGCCCATCCGGTCTTCCATCGCTCGCTGAATCGAGGCGTCAAGCGAACGTCCGGTCGACGAAATCACCTCCCGCACCGCATCAGGAACACCCGTCTCACCAGCCGACCCCGTTTCGGCGGCGGCCTGCTCGCTCCGCAACACCGACCGCCGGTTCTGCCGTTCGACGTTCGTCGGCACCTCGGGAGGCCGGTCGGCCTGCCGCTGCCGAAAGGCCTCCATATCCCGCGGTTTGCCCATAATCTCCGCAGGCATCCCCTCGGCGATCCAGTCGTGGGTCTCTCGACCATAGGTTCGCTCGGTTTGTTCCAGCCGTTGGAGCGTCGACTCGTCGGGGATCCGCATCCCGAAATGGTCCTCGGCGCGCTCGATGGTCGGCCACGTTCGACCCATCTGTGAGGGCGCAGGCGTCGACTCTCCGGTCGACGACTCGGTCGCCGGCGAATGGGTCGCCGACCGAGCGGTCCGGTCGGTCGACTGAGCTGATCGAAATCCCATAGAGACGGTCTTACCGGGAGTGCCCGCGTGCTCGTATAAATACTCTCGGCCGAGGGTTTTTGTTTGATCCCGCAGGCAAGTGCCCGTATCCCGCCGTCGGCTCCGACGGACCCCCATATGAGCTACGCGACGACACACGACCATCTCCGTGCGGAACTCGTCCGGATCGAGACCGTCATCGAGGCCCACGATGGAACCGAACGGTCGGTGGAGACTGCCGATTCAACAGCCGTCGACAGCGGCGCGCCGCCGGAGCCAGCGTCGCTGTCGCTCGCAGTGGCCGCCGAGACGCGCGCGGCGATCCGTGAGCAAACCGAGACGATCCGACAGGAGTGCCGCGACAGCGAGTGTCGGCTTCGACTCCGCGTGCTCGCCGATGTGTGTGGGCTGTCGCGTCGGCATCTCGACGTGCTCATGCTGGCGATGGCCCCCGTGTTGGACGCCGAGCACGCCGACCGGTTCCGGCGTGCCACCAACGACCGGTCGCTGAGTCGGCCGACGGTCGAATACATCAGAACGCTCTTCGGCCGAACCCCGAGTGAACGACTCGCTGCCGGTCGACTCGTCGATCGCAACTCGCCGCTCTGTACCCACGGCCTGATCGAACTCCACGCGCCACCACACGGGACGGACCGACGGGCGAACCGGCTGGTCGTCCCCAGCGGGCGCGTCGTCGAGTATCTCAGCGGCGACAACAGCCCCGACCCCGCGCTCGTCGAGGAGATCGCCGCCCACAACGGGGTGGGTGTCGTCGACTGCGAGGCCGACACGACCGTCGACGAACTCGCAGTCAGCGACCGGATCGGCCAACGCGTAGCGACACTCGCCGCACGTGACGGCCCCACCCGGTGTTACTGGTATGGCCCCGCCAGCGAGAAACACCGCGCGGTCGCGGCGGTCTGTGCCGACCGATATCTGCAAGCCGACCTCGGGGCCGTCCTCGCGGCCGACGTACTCGACTGGCTCTGCCGGGAGGCTGCACTGCTTGGTCGACCGCTCTGCCTCACCAACGCGACTGCGGCAACCGATCACGCCGAGCGAACCACCCGTCTCGAAGCCGTCTTCGATACCCTCGCCGACCTCGATACCTCGGTGTTCGTCACCGGTAGCGAGGAGTGGACCCCGACCGGAACGATGTCGACCGACGTCGACGCCATCGTCGAGTTTCCCTACCCCTCGGTCGACCTCCGGCGAGCGTTCTGGCGACGCCACGCGGCCGCCCTCCCCGACGAAGTCGATCCCGGCGTGCTTGCGGGGACGTTTCGGCTCACCCACGAAGGGCTCCGGGCGGCCCTGTCGACGGCCCGGTCAGTCGCCGAGGGCGGGGAGTTGACCGCCGCAGACGTCTACCGGGGCTGTCGCGCCCAGTCGACCGGCGAGCTCGACGATCTCGCGGATCGAATCGAGCCCGACAGCGAGTGGGACGACATCGAGTTGCGGGCCGAGACCGAGTCGAAACTCCGGCTGGTCGGGACCCACATCGCCCAGCAGGGCCGGATCTACGACGAGTGGGGGTTCGCCGAGCGGTTCAGCCGCGGGCAGGGGGTCGTCGCGCTGTTCGAGGGGCCCTCGGGGACCGGCAAGACGATGGCCGCCGAACTACTGGCCGGCGAGGTCGGAATGGCCCTCTACCGGGTCGATCTCTCGGCGGTCGTCTCGAAGTATATCGGCGAGACCGAGGCGAACCTCGAAGCGATCTTCGAGGCCGCCACCAACGCCAACGCCGTGTTGCTGTTCGACGAGGCCGACGCGGTGTTCGGCGAGCGAGGGGAGGTCTCGGATTCTACGGACAGATACGCCAACGCCGAGGTGAACTACCTGCTCCAGCGGATCGAGAGCTACGACGGCGTCGTCCTGTTGACGACCAACTACGCCTCGGGGATCGACTCGGCGTTCCAGCGCCGGCTCGATCACACCGTCTCGTTTACAAAGCCACAGGCGTCGACCCGCAGGTCGATCTGGAAGGGGATGTTCCCCGACGACGCCCCGGTGGGCGACCTCGACTACGCGTTCCTCTCGGAGTTCGAGTTCACCGGCGGTCGGATCCAAACGATCTGTCGGACCGCGGCGATTCGGGCGGCCGACGAGGCCCACGGCGGCGAGCCGACCATCGAGATGCGGCATCTCGTCGGGGCCATCCGGCAGGCTGTCGAGGCCAGCGGCCGGATGGTCGACCCCTCGGCTTTCGAGCCCTACCGGGGGCTGTTGGACGACGAACCAACCGTCGACTCGGACGACTCCCCGGCGGAGCCGCCGACAGACGCGGTCGACCGCCGGAACCAAGCGCCCGACCGGAGCCCCGAGGCAGTCGTCGAAGCCTTCGTCGACCGGCTCAACGACGGCGACCCCGCGGTCGACGACCTCTATCACGCTCGGGCGGTCACCGAGCCGGTCTCTCGGAAAGACCTACGGCGGGCAACGACAGTCGACCACGGCATCGTCGGCGACATCGAACGCTTGGAGTCGGCGACCGATCGGGTCGTCCTCGCGTTCACGCATCGTCGGGACGGCTGCCAACACCGGACGACCGTCGAACTCCGCCGCGAGGACGGTCGCTGGCGGCTGTTCGATCTCGAGCGCTCGGAGTCCGCGGCCGCGCCATGAGGCTATATACGGCTCCGAGGGGATAGCTCAGCCAATGAGCACGCTCCTGTGTCGTGGTAGCCAATGACGCTCCAGTTGCCCAGCGAGATCGTCGTCGACCGGTTTCTGCCGACCGCCCGGCGAATGTTGGCGGTCGAACTCGCCGACCGGGGGATGGCTCAACAGGCGATCGCAGCCAAACTCGGGGTCTCGCAGGCGGCCGTCAGCAAATACCTCAGCGGGGATCGGACCGGCGAACCGCGGTTCGCCGAGGACCCCCGAATGGTCGAGACTGTCGAGTACATTGCCGAGGGGTTCGCCGCGGGCACACTGGACGACTACGCGGCACTGGCGGAACTCCTGGAGTTGATCCGGACCTTCGAGGATCGCGGGCCGATCTGTGCGATCCACGAAGAAGAGGTGCCCGCCCTCGAGGGGGTGGGCTGTGACCTCTGCGTCCGCGGCCGCGACCAGCGCCACGAGGCCGAACGCGACGTGCTCCGGACCGTCCGGCGGGCCGTACGGCAGTTCTCGAACACGCCGGCGGTCGTCGACCACGTCCCGAACGTCGGCTCGAACATCGGGATGGCCCTGCCCGACGCCGACGCCGCATCCGAGGTCGCGGCGGTACCGGGCCGACTCCATGCGATGGGCAGCCAGGTCAACGTCCCGGCCGACCCCGAATTCGGGGCTTCCCAGCACGTCGCCCGGACGATTCTGGCGGCGATGACCGTCGACCCCGAGATCCGAGGCGCAGTTAACCTCCGGACGACCGACGCCCTGCTCGATGGGGCTGCCGAACGGGGGCTCGACACCCTCAGCTTCGATGCGAGCTACGAGAACCGCACCGAGCGGATCCGATCGCTGCTCGCCGAGCGGGGTGACGTGCCGGCGGTGTGCTACCACGAAGGGGCGTTCGGCATCGAGCCGATTGCCTACGTCCTCGGCACGAGCGCAGTCGAGGCCGTCGACACTGCGGTGGCCTGTCTCGAAGCAGCGTAGCCGATGTCTTTATTTTCGTGGTGTGGCTAGATGTAGCATGGACGAGCCAACGCCGAACGGGGCTGGCGAACCCGACGAGGAGACCGAGTCGCTCGACGAACTGGTGAATTACCTGACGCCGCGGCGGGACAACGAGACGATGGCGACCTATCAGAACACCACCTCAATCGCCTGTCCGGCCTGCGGGGAGCCGTTCGACTATCTGGTCGTCTGCAAGCAGGATCAGACCAGCCTCTCGCTGGACGACGTCATGGATCTCTGCGTGACCGCCGACCACGACGGGCGGCCCTTCCTGTTTACCCACGAGTAGGTTGCGGGGCTCGCTATGGGTATGGATCCCAATAGAGCCCTGACGACGACACAAAGGCTTTGATGGCCGCCACGAAGAACTCGGATATGATCGCCGCACCGATCGTGGCCACCATCGGGCTGGTGCTGTTGTATGGGGTGCTCGACCAACCCCACCGCGGTCCGGCGGCAACGTTCTGGAACCGGGGCCGGGCGGCACTGCTACCGGGACTCGACCGACTGGCCCGCCGGCTCCGGATGGGGTATGCAGCCTACGAACTCCAGCCACGGGAGTACGCCGGCCGGATCGACGCACCCGTCGACGACGTCGACGAGCTACTGGCAGCCAACGGCTTCGAGCGGATGCCGCTGTCGGCGTGGAAGACCCTCCCCGACGGCCGAAGCGAGGCCGGGTCGTGGGCCCGCCGGGAGGGGCCGCTGGCCGACCGCCAGCTCCACGTCATGCTGTTTCGGACCGACGATGGGTCGACCGACGTCTACGCCCACGAGGAGTTCAACGCCTTCCATCCCCGCTACGCCGCCAAACACTACCACGGCGTCGGCTACGACCCACAAGCCGGCTGTCGGCAAATCGAGTCGACCCTCGGCGAGTACCTTTCGGAATCTCCACGGCCGGCAGCCGACGGCGGAACCACCGATACCGACTACGAATTCTCCCCGTAGTCGGTCGCTACTCGCAGTAGCCAGCGCCTACTGGGACACTCACACCTCGACCAGCGTCGCCGGCAGTTGAGCGGCGATCCGGTCGACCGTCTCGCGGGCGTCGGCGTCGGAGCTGATCGCGGGGATCGAAACCAGCCGACAGTCGGGCAGTTCGGTTTCGAGCCGCGCCAACTGCTCTCGATGGGCGGTCTCGGTCGCCCGACAGCGCCGACAGTCGGGATCGGGGTCGGTGAGGACCCGGTTGACGACCACGGTTTCGACCGGGATATCGGCGTCGGCAAGCTGATCGACCAGCCGCAGCGTCTCGGCGACCGCCATCGGCTCGGGGAGGCAGACGACGCGGAAGTCGACGCGCTCCGGATCGGTGAGAAGCTCCCGGACCGACTCCATGCGTCCGGCCATCGACGCGAACGCGTCGTCCTCGTCGCGTCGGCGGCCCCAGAGGTAGGCCGGGCCGAACACCGCGCTCCGAGCGGTGTCGACCGTCCGCCGAAGTTGGCCACGCAGGGAGTCGGCGGCCGCCACCGTCTCCCGGAGCACCGCGGGCAGATCGAGCAGCCGGAGCGTATGGCCCGTCGGGGCGGTGTCGACGACGATCCGATCGGACTCGCTGCCCTCGCTGTGGGCCGCCAGCGCCTCGATCGCCGCCAGCTCGTCGCTGCCGGGAACGACGCCCGCGGTGAACAGCCGCTCGATCTCCGCGTCGTCGAGTCGGATCCCGGCCGACCGGAGTTCAGCCGCCAGCCCTTCGACGATGGCACGGTAGGCTGCCTCGCCGGCGTCGGGAGCGAGTTCCTCGATCCAGAGGTTCTCGTCGACTGCCCGTCGCTCGGTCCCCGGTTCGACCTCGAAGGCATCCGCCAGCGAGTGGGCAGGGTCGGTCGAGATGACCAACGTTTTCGCCCCGCGACGGGCGGCCGCAACTCCCGTCGACGCCGCGAGCGTGGTTTTGCCGACGCCACCTTTGCCGCCGTAACAGACGAACCCATCCATCGCTCACACGACGGCTGCCGCTCGCAAAAGCAGTCGTATCTGCAGGGAACCGGGACTATCGGTCCGTTATGAATCCGCCACTGGCGTCTCACAGTTCGGACAGCGATCGGGATACCGCCGCCCGTCGACTGCGGGGATCCCGTATTCGCCGTTGTCTGGTGTCTCGCGTCGGAGTCGTCGACCACAACCGCTGCAGTGTTTCATCCTGATAGGTCGGTGTGTGGGTGTATATGAATCTGCTGCCCAGTCACGTGTAGCCGGAGTGAACTCAGTCCGCCGACGCCGATCTAAAAGCAGTTCGTCGCCAGCGTTCAGATCGGCAGTCGCTTGCGAGCTCCCTCGATCATCGCGTCGACACGGTCCTGAAACTCCTCGACCGAGCGCTCGACGTAGTGGACGCGCTGGCGGGGAATCCGTCGGATGACGTCGTTGTCCTCGCTGTCGGTGCCGGTTTTGAGCTGCCAGTGGTCCTGAAAGTAGACGATGTGTTCGTTGTCGACCTCGTGGGTCGTCGTCTCGCCGTCGGGCTCGTCGTAGACGATGGTGGCCCGACCCAACTCGGGATCGGGGAGGTCGACCGGGGCGTCGTCGGAACCGTCGATATGCTCGGCACCGGGGTCGGCTTCGAGTTCTGACTCGGGGTCTGATTCGGATATGCGCACGGATACGACGACCACGTCCAAAACGCTGCGGGCCGACATCACACGACAGCGCGACGTTCCGGCGACGTTAATGTCGACATGTGGCAGGCGATCAGTCCGCGCCGACCGGCTGGGACCCATCGAGGAAGGCTTTGACCGCGGTATCGTGGCGTCGCTTCCGTTCGTCGAACGCGCCGTGTTTTGCGCCATCGATCGGGAACACGTCAGCGGTCGGTATCCGGTCGGCGGTCTCCCGGAGGATCGACTCGGGGAAAAACGGGTCGTGGCTCCCGCCGACAACGTACGTCTCGGCGTCGACCTCGCCGAGGATGTCGGTGGCGTCGTAGTCGAGAATCGCCGACAGCGACCGCGAAACGTCGGTCGACACCGCCGGTCGTGGGAGCAACGACTGGCTGGCAAGACCGAACACGGATCCGAGGAGATACCGCCGCCAGTCACGGACGCTGTACAGTTCGGCGGCGGCCTCCGACTGGAGCTGGTACCAACGTTGTTGATCGGCGTACCGCTGCCAGCGTTCGATAATCGGTCGACCACTCTCGGCGACCTGCCAGCCGGAGACGGTGAGGACCAACTGTTCGACGAGTTCGGGATACCGCGCGGCGAGTTCCTGACCGATAAAGCCGCCCATCGAGATGCCGAGGACGTCGACGGGCGTCGGGAACCCGTCGAGAATCCGACCGTACTGATCGGCCGCGTCGTCGATCTGGTAGTTCGCGGGCAGCCCCCGCGGTCGACTGATCACGTAAACCGTGCACGCGTCGGTAAACCGGTGGAAGTAGGCCTGCAGCGCCCACGCGGCTGCCGGCGGATACCGCCCGCCGAACATCGAATCGCCGAAGCCGGGGATCATCACCAGTCGCTTGTCGCCGTCGCCGACCCGAACGTAGGGAAACGAATCGAGCAGGTGACCGGTCGCTGGTGTACTCATCACAGCCCTGTTCGGCTGTCGGCGGCAAAAGGCCGCGTTTATTTGTGTTTTTTGATATGAACAAACCCACATAATCCGACGGGTGCGAATAGTTACCCTCGGTCAGCCGACAGTATTTCGTATGAGTGCCGCCGATCCCAGTCGACCGGCAGTGAGCTTTCCGGACGCGCTGTCGAGCCGCGAGCGATGGCTCGAACCGTTCGGCTGGTACCGTGAAATGCGGGCCGACTCGCCCGTTCGGTACGACACCGACCGCGAACTGTGGGACGTGTTCCGGTACGACGACGTGAAACACGTCCTCGATACCGACGCGGTGTTTTCGGCTGATCCGTCGACCGCGGAGTTCGGCGACGAGGTCGCCGACGGGGAGGGCGAGCCGCCGCCGGTGTTCGACACGATGCTGTTCGCCGATCCGCCGGAACACGACCGGCTCCGGGGTGTCGTGTCGGACTTCTTCACCCCACGGGCGATCAGCAATCAGGCCGACCGCATTCGGGAACTGACCGAGGGATACGTCGACGATCTCGACGCCGAGTTCGATCTCGTCTCCGAGCTGGCGTATCCGATGCCGGTCGACGTGATCGCCGAACTGTTGGGCGTGCCGACCGACGACCGCGCGCAGTTCAAGCGGTGGTCGGATACCGTCATTGAGCGGCCCGATGCGACCACCGAGGCTGCGATGGAGGCGTTCCAACAGCGACAGCAGGAGACCCAACGCGAGATGAGCGAGTACTTTTCGCAGTTGATCGACGCGCGGCGAGCCGAGCCTCGGGACGATCTGATTACGGCGATCATCGAGGCGGAGGTCGACGGCCAGCGGCTCACCGAACGCGAACTGATCGGCTTCTGTACCCTCCTGTTGGTGGCGGGTAACATCACCACGACGAACCTCATCACCAACGCGATGCGGTGTTTCACCAGCCAGCCGGAGCTACTCGACGAGTTCCGGGCCGATGAGACGAAACTGTCGACCGCCATCGAAGAGGCGCTCCGGTATCGGTCACCAGTGCAGGCGGTGTTCCGGGTGACCGCGGAGTCGACGACGCTCGGCGGCCGGGAGATTCCGGCAGGCGAGGGGGTCGTCGCGTGGCTCGGCTCGGCCAATCGCGACGAGCGTGCCTTCGATCGGGCCGACGAGTTCGTCGTCGACCGCCAGCCGAACCAGCACCTCTCGTTCGGCTACGGCACCCACTACTGTCTGGGCGCACCGCTGGCGCGGCTCGAAGCGAAACTCGCCCTCCGATCACTGCTCGATCGGTTCGAGACGGTCGAACCGGTCGACACGGATCTGCAGCCGATCCGAAGTTCGTTTATATACGGTGTCGAGGAGTACCCGCTTCGGGGCCACCAACCAGGCGAGTAGTGACTACCTACTCGTCGTCGACGAGTCCGGGATTGGTCACTGCGCCCTTGGCCGCCGAGCCGAAGTCACGGGCGTACTTTGCGAGGACGCCGCCAGTGTACTGCGGCTCACGCGGCTCCCAGTCCTCGCGGCGCTCGTCGAGTTCGTCGTCCGAGAGGTCGACCGAGAGTTCGCGTTCGGGGATGTCGACGGTGACGGTGTCGCCGTCTTCGAGCAGACCGATGGGGCCGCCGTCCTTGGCCTCGGGGGCGACGTGGCCGATCATCGGCCCGCGCGTCGCGCCCGAAAACCGACCGTCGGTGAGCAGCGCCACGTCGTCCTCGTGGCCCGCGCCGACGACGGCGGCGGTGACCCCGAGCATCTCCCGCATGCCGGGGCCGCCGCGTGGCCCCTCGTTGCGGATCACGAGCACGTCGCCGGACTCGATGTGGCCCTCTTGGACGTAGGCCATCGCGTCCTCCTCGTTTTCGAAGACGCGGGCGGGGCCTTCGTGGTGGAACTTATCGTCGCCGGTGACCTTCAGGACGCCGCCGTCCGGTGCGAGATTGCCGGTGAGGATCTTGATCGCCCCCTCTTCCTGATAGGGCTCGTCGACCGTATAGAGGTAGTCGGCCTCAATAGAGTCGTCGTCGGGCAGCAGCCCTTCGCTGTCGAGGTGTTCGAGTTCCTCGGCGATGGTGCGGCCGGTGACGGTCATCGCGTCGCCGTGGATCAGGTCCGCCTCAAGGAGGCGGCGCAGGACGACCGGGACGCCGCCGATCTCGAAGAGATCGTTCATCACGCGGGTGCCGCCGGGCTGGAGGTTGGCGATCTTCGGCGTGCGGCGGGAGATCTCGTCGAACTCCTCGATGTCGAGATCGATACCCGCCTCGGCGGCGAGCGCCAGCAGGTGGAGCACGGCGTTGGTCGACCCACCGGTGGCGACCTGCAGGGCGATGGCGTTCTCGAAGCTCTTCTTCGAGAGGATGTCGGAGGGTCGACGGTCGTTTTTGATGACGTCGAGGGCGATCTCGCCGGAGCGTTCGGCGATCGCGTAGCGATCCTCGTGTTCGGCGGGTGCGGCTGCCGAGCCGAGGGGGGCGAGTCCGAGGGTCTCGCTGATCGAGGCCATCGTGTTGGCGGTGAACATCCCACCACAGGAGCCCGCACCTGGACAGGCATGCCGCTCCATCTCGTCGAGTTCCGCTTCGTCCATTTCGCCTTGGGCGACCGCACCGACACCCTCGAAGACGTTCTGGATCGTGATCTCCCGGCCGTCGTGTTCGCCCGGCATGATCGAGCCGCCGTAGACGAAGACGCTCGGGAGGTCGGTCCGGATCATCGCCATCATCATCCCCGGCATGTTCTTGTCACAGCCGCCGATGGTGACGAGGCCGTCCATCCGCTCGCCGAAGGAAACGAGTTCGACGCTGTCGGCGATGATTTCCCGGCTGATCAGCGAGGCCTTCATCCCCTCGGTACCCATCGAGATGGCGTCCGAGATCGTGATGGTGTTGAACTCGATGGGCATTCCGCCGGCGTCGTCGACGCCCGCGTAGGCGGCCTCGGCGACGTCGTCGAGGTGGACGTTACAGGGTGTGATATCGGCTGCACAGTTGGCGATGCCGACCATCGGCGACGAGAGGTCGTCGTCGTCGTACCCCATCGCCCGGAACATCGCCCGGGAGGGGGCCTGATCGGTGCCCTCGGTGACTTCGCTGCTCCGCAGGTTCGGGTCTTTGCCCGACTGCTCGGGTTCCTGCTGACTCATGGCAGTCAGTTACACCCGGTAGCTTAAAACACCTCGAATGCCGACGAGCGCCGCGAACCGTGAGGGCTTTGCCACGGGCGCGCCGAACGTCGACTGTGAGTCCCGATTCCAGCGACGCGGCTGATTCCGAGGACGGCGGCTACGTCCACCGGCCGGAAGGGGATGGTTCGTCGGTCGACGACGGACCGTACACCGGCGAGGCCGAAGGCGAGGGGTTCGGCACACAGGGCTGGCTGCTGGTCGCCGGCGTCGTCGTCTGTTTTCTGGTGATTCCCGGCGTCATCTATCTGTTCCCGACAGCGCCCGCCCGACTCGGCTGGACGTTCTTTGCGACGTTTCTGGCCCTGCCGTTGGTGCCGGCGGTCCTGCTCGGCCTGCTGGCTGTCTGGTCGATGCAAGCTGCGTCGTAAAAAAGCGGCCTGAGTGACGTTACTCGGTGATCTGGTGGATGTTACCGTTCCGGCTGATATGCATGTCCCGGCCGACCTCGTAGCCGAAGGAGTTGGCAGTGTCGACGTAGCCCGACAGCCCCTTGAGGTTCTGGTGGGCCGGAATCAGCTCTTTGGGCTGGAGCGCATCGAGCATCTGGTAGTGGCCCTCCTGCCGGAGGTGGCCCGAGACGTGGATGTCGTCGTAGATGCGTGCACCCTGCATTTTGAGGAGGCGCTCGGACTGGTAGCGGTTGCCCTCGTTGGTCGGTTCGGGAATGATCCCCGCCGAGAAGATGACCTTGTCACCCTGATCGAAGTCGTAGTTGGTCTCGCCGCGACCCATTCGCGTCAGCAGCGCCCGTGGCTCGCCTTGGTGGCCGGTGACGATCGGCAGGAAGTTCTCCTTGCCGTCCTTCATAATCCGATTGAGGCTCTGATCGATGGCGCGTCGATGGCCGTACATCTCGATGTCGTCGGGGAGGTCGACGTCCAGATGGGAGGCCGTGCCGGTGTACTTTTCCATCGACCGACCGAGCAGGATCGGTTTGCGGCCGATCTCCTGGGCGAACTCAAGCAGGCTGGAGACACGGGCGATGTGGCTTGCGAACGTGGTCGCCACCATCCCGCCGTCGTAGTCTTCGAGGCTCAGCATGGTGTCGTGGAGCTCCTTCCGGGCGACCGACTCGGAGGGGGTTCGGCCCTTCTTGTTGGCGTTGGTACAGTCCTCGATGTAACACAGCACCCCGTCGCCCTCGCGGCCGATCTCGCGGAACCGTTTCATGTCGAAGGGATCGCCAAGCACGGGGTTGTGGTCGATGCGTTTGTCGAGCCCGTAGACAATGGCCCCTTCAGGGGTGTGGAGCACCGGGTTGATCGCGTCGATCGTCGAGTGGGTGACGTTGACGAACTCCATGTCGACCTGATCGCCGATCCGCATGGTTTCGCCCGCGTTCATGACCTGGAGGTCGTTGCCGACGTCGAACTTGTCCTCGTCGCGGATCTGCTCGCGGACGAGTTCGATGGTGAACGGGGTTGCCACGACGGGGGCGTCATAGCGGTGGGCGAGTTTCGGGATCGCACCGATGTGGTCGAGGTGGCCGTGGGTGGGGACGATGGCCTTGATCTCGCCGTCGAGTTCGCTCATCACGCGATCGTCGGGGATCGCGCCCATGTCGATCAGGTCCAGACTGTGCATACGCTCGGTCTGGACGTTGTCGTGAATCAGTACCTGCGAGAGGTTGAGGCCCATATCGAAGACGACGATGTCGTCGTCCATTCGGACCGCCGTCATCTGCCGCCCAACCTCTTCGTAGCCGCCTACTGTCGCAATTTCGATTTCCATAGGTATGCCGAACGGGAGCGGTTCCACGCATAGAACGACGACATCGAGACACGGAGGACCCGACCGCGTACGCCTACTGCACGGGAACCGCGCGTTGGTTACCCCTATAGCTAACCCCGAGACGTAAATAGCCGGTGACTCGTCGGCCGCCACCCTACTCGTCGCTATCGTAGGGGACGAACTGGCCGTTGATATCCCACTCGTGAATACAGTAGACGCTGCCCGCTGCGTCGTCGGTAATCTCCCAAGAGTCCACCTGGTCGTTCCACTGCTCGACCCGTCCGCACCGCTCGCAGGTCCGCCCTTTCGGTCGACGAAGCGTTACGCTCATACCATACACGCCGTCGGCCAGCGATTTAAACATAGCTTCTCGACGGCTTCCGCCGACACGTCGGTCGACTGATGATCGGTGCCGCCGTCTTCCGCCAGTCGCTCTCTCGACCTATAGAAATGTGGATTTTAAGCACCAAAAACTTCTACTTTTAACCTTATATTGGTATAAGAATGCAGTATACATTAGTTAACGGCAGCAAAAAGGATTAGTTGTCAGGCCGCTCCCCGTACGGCATGGTACCTCATAACGCGACCATCGACCCGTTCACGCCGTCGACCAACTACTTCGAGTGTGTCGGCTGTGGATCCCGCTGTCACAGCGACGAGCGGCTGACGACCTGTCCCGACTGCGGGGATCGGGTACGGAACATCGCCGTTCCACGGGAGTAACCCCGCTGCGGACGGTGCTTAAGCCGGCTGGGAACGACCGGTGTCGATCCCGCCGGCCAGCCGATCGACGACCAGAACCGCCCCCGCGCCGACGACCGCAAACAGCAAGAACAGTCCGACGACCGTCGTTGACCACCCGGTACCCGTTGCGGTCAGTTCAAGCGAAGTCTGTTCGACCGGTGCCCGCAACGCGCCGACGATTAGGCTCACCAGAAACGCCAGCGTCGCCTCACGGTAGCGATCCAGTGCCCAGCGCACGCTGTGAGCGATCGTCAGCAGGCCGACGACGCCGCCGGCCATGAACGTCACCACGGGAACCCCGGCGTCGACGACGGCGTCGCCCCCGCCGCCGTCGAGCAGGCCGACCAGTGTGTCGGTAAACCGACTCAGTGCGGTCGACATGTACTCGTATTGACCCAGCAGAATCAACAGCAGCGACCCCGAGACACCGGGGAGGATCATCGCGCTCACCGCGACCGCCCCCGCGAGGAACACCACCGGCAGCGACGACCCTAGCGCGCCCGCAGCGTACCCCGACAGCAGGAACGCCACCAGAAACCCCGCGGCTGCGGCCGCCCGTCGACCGCGGGTCGCAAGCGAGACCTCGCCGAGCAGCACGACCGCCGAGGCCCCGATCAGGCCGAAAAAGAAGCCGTAGGTCTCGACCGGGTTCGTCTCCAACAGCACGCTGATCGCCCGGAGAACGGTCACGACCGCAGTTGCGATCCCAGCCCCGAGGGCGAGCAGAAACACGATATCGAGTTCCCGGAGAGCAACAATGGCGTCGGGTCGCCCCTCGGCCCGCAGCCCGCCGAGAATCCGTCGCAGCCGGGTCGGCTGGACCGCGGTAACCGCACCGATCAGCCGCTCGTAGATGCCCGTGATCAGCGCGATCGTCCCGCCGGAGACGCCGGGGACCGCGTCCGCCGCCCCCATGCCCAGACCGCGGAGATAGATACCGGCCAGTTCGCGGAGTGTCGTCATTACCGGTCGGTGGGTCGCCACCCACATTGGTAGTTCGGGTTTACCGTCGACGCGGGACCGTCGATCGTTTGCTGGCCGCCGAGTAGCCGCCGGCTACTGCGTCGACCGTTCCACAACTGAGAATATCGTGTCCCACCGGCCAGTAAACGGTGGCTACTGGTCAGTAGTGACTGTCTACTGGCCGAGTTCGACCGCGGACTCGGTGAGTTCCACCGTCACCGGACTGTCGTCGACGCCGACGACTTGGGCCTCCTCGACCGGGGCAGTTGCGACCTCGCCAGCGTCGCTGCTGAAGGCGTACTCGCCGGTCGCCTGAACGTCCGTGTTGGTGTAGCCGTTTTCGGGGCCGAACTCGTCGTAGCCCGTCGTCGAGTACGGCAGCGTCATCTCGAAGTTGCCCTCGTCGTCAGCGGTCGCATACTGTGTGTATGCGAACGAGGAGTTGGTTTCGGGAACCCGCATCTCGACGGTCGCACGGACCTCCGATCCGGGCGTTGCGCCCGTGCCGTCGACGGTCGCCCCCGGAACCCGCTCGAAGGTTTTCACCCACTGCGGGCTGGTTTCGAGCAGCAGGTTGGCGTTGACGCCGGTCCCGCGGGCTGTGCTGAACAGGTCGTTCTGATAGGTGGGCTGGTTGATTGCGCTGGATTCGCTGGCCTTCACCAGCCGGTAGTGTTCGAGGGCCTCGACGCGTTCGGTCGGGGCGGTGCCGATACCACCGAGTTGTGCTTCGGGGTTCTCCTCGACGTACGCTTCGGCCTCCTCGAGCGTCTCGAACGACTGGACGCCCTCCTGTTTGTCGAAGGTGTTGACCGTAACCTGTTCGCCGGCCCCCGTCTCGACAGTCCGCGGCTGGGTTTCGATGGCGATCGGTTTGGGGTCGACCGCGCTCCCGTGGTAGTTGTAGAGCCGAACCATCTGGCTGTCGTAGTACCGCTGGGTCCGCATCGTCACCGGCGCGGCGAACTGCTGGCCGTCCTCGCCCTGAACCAGCGGGTAGGCCTGTTCGACGAAGTCGCTCCGGCTGACGTCGTCGTTGAACACCGTCGGCGCGGCGAATTTCGAGCCGGGGGTGACCATCTGCCAGTCGACCATGACGTAGCGAGTCTCGTCGTTCTCGCCCATCTTCTCGTCGAGTGCGTCGGCAGCCGCCTGTTCGGACGGAGCCAACAGGTAGTTGGCGGCAGGGGTTGCACCTTGCTGGAACGGGTTGGCATTCGGGATCCGTTCGCCCTGCGTCGTGATCCAGTGGCCGTAGTCCCACCACGACTGGACGCCGTAGGCACCCTCCGGATAGTCGAAGTCGCCGTCGGCGGGTCGCTCGTAGGTTCCGTACAGTTCCATCGGGTTGTTTGCGCCTTCAAGCTCACCCGGCCGCGGCGTCTCGCTGCTCATCCACTCGAAGGTATCATCCCACTGGGTGACCGCACCGGGACCGTTGCTCCCGCCGGCAGCCCACGCCGAGCCGGCGGCGGGATAGATCAGCGGTACGATCAACACGAGCACGACCGCGGCAACGGTCATTAGTTGCCAACCTTCGAGATTCCGGACCGTTTGCTTGGCCGAGTCGGTGTCGATATCGAGGTCGACGTAGCCGACGATCTTTGCGACGAAGATCGCGGTAAACACCGCGACGACGACCGCGAGATAGTAGTTGAACCGGGCCTGGGTGAACGCCGCCGAAGTAATGAACGCCGCCCACACCAGCAGATAGAGTTCGACCGCATCGTATCGGTGGAGGAACGTCGCTCCGACCAGTAGTCCAGAGACGATGAGGAGACCAAGCACCTGCCAACTCGTCCCAAGCGCGCCGGCGATCGCGTCGACGGCCGGCGTAGCGAGATATATCACGACGACGACCGCCAGCGAGCCGACAACGTACCCCGTCTCACGGGTGTCGTCGCTTCGGATCAGTGGGCGAGCGAGTACGACGATGGCTGCTGCCACCGCGGCAAAGAATGCAAGCCCGTACTCGCTATAGATGAAGTCGAACGCCGCCTGTCTGGCGAGCGGTGGGGTCGCCTCACCGACGGTCTGAGCTGTCAGGCTGGCACTGAATCCGACCCTATTGAGCAGGCTTCCAGTGAGATCTCGAACGAACGCCGAGAAGGCGACCACGGAAACGAGGACCATCGCTCCGACAGCGACCGGGTACCAGTCTCGATTGATCTCTCGGGCCTCCCACTGGCGCGCGAGATAACTGAGGAAGACACAACCAAGCCCAACACCGATCGGGAGAATAACTTGGAGCAGCGAGTAGTTCGTCGCGCCACCGATCGTGAAGCTATTCAGCGGAACGAACATCAACAGTCCAGTCACGGTCATCGAGACGGCTCCGACGAACGCAACCGGCTCCGGACTCCGATCGTGATAGACGTCGCTCGTGATTTTGATCGCAAAGAAGATACCGCTAAATCCGACGAGAAGCACACCCGGCGGCCACGCCCACATATAGAGGGCCGCGGCGACACCCGCTGCGACCGAATAGCCGAACGGTCGACGGAGCGCGTCGATATCTCGGTCGGCGACCAGTTCCCAAACCGGCTGTTCGCGCTGGGCGACTCCTAGTGCGAGGACGAATCCGAAGACACCGAGCGTCTGGAAGAACACTTCCGCTGCCTGATGGTCATAAAATCCGACCAGCGAGTAGTTGAGAATCGTTCCCGGAAGCAGTGCCAAGACAGACATTCCGACGAGTGCGGGGCCGCGCCCGGCAACCCGCGATGCGATGACGTATGCTGGCACGACAGCAGCAGTAGCGAACACAGGGGCCGCGATCAGCATAATTACCCCCGCGTACTCCGGGGAAGGATCACCGAAGCTCGTCAGTAGAATGAACCCGGAGACGATCTGGTCGTAGAGAGTCCCGAACTGTTCGGCGTTCGTCCCGGTCGGGTAGTTCGTCATCGGGTCGAACGGCATCGTCGACGGGAAGTGATCGAGGAGATAGGTTGTCTCCCGGAAGTGATACCACGGATCGTTACCACGGAACGTAACGCCGCTTTCCGTCTGGAAATTACTCAACTCCCGAAGTCGCGCAGCCAACATGAAGGCGATCAGCGCGACAAGCACTGGAACATGATACCACTGCTTGAGTGACGAAACTACGGAGCCAACCGTGTCCGTTCGTTCGTCGCTGTGATCCTCCGTTGCGTTGCTCATTGTAGCAACCCAGTTTCATTGCCTGAATAAGCCTTGTGAAATGTCGACGGAGCGAACTAGTTAGTGAGTGAAAAGAAATCCTTATTCGATAGAACCAGCAACCGACGACCAATGGACGTCTCCGTAGTCATCTGCACGTATTCTTTCGACATGTTCGATGCCTTTAGCGAATCTGTCGAGAGTATCCTCGATCAAACATACGACGACATCGAACTGATCATCGTCATCGACGGGAACGACGAACTGTACGAACAGGTTGTAGAGGAGTACGGCGATCTCGAATCGGTCCGGATCCATCTCAACGAAGAAAACGTCGGCCTGTCGGCCAGCCGTAACAACGCGCTCGAGTATGTCACGGGCGATGTCGTTGCACTCATCGACGACGATGCGGTTGCCGACCCACACTGGATCGAGGAGTTGATCTCCGTCTATGAACGACGAGACGCGATCGCGGCCGGCGGCCGCATGGTTGCTGACTGGGTCGCTGGAAAGCCGGATTTCCTTCCCGAGGAGTTCTACTGGTTGATCGGGGTCACGTATAAGGGGTTCGCGGAGCCGGGCGAGGAAGTCCGGAACACGTTCGGGTCGAACATCTCGTTCAAGCGGTCCGTACTCGAAGAACTCGGCGGATTCGAACCGGCCGTGGGACGGCAAGGCGACAACAAACTCCAGGCCCACGAAACCGAGTTCTGTGCACGGATGCAACGGGAGTACGGACAGGGCGTCATCTACAACCCCGATGCTATCGTCGAACACAAAGTGTTCGATTTCCGAACAGACAAATGGTGGCTCGGGAAACGAGCCTTTTGGCAGGGATACTCGAAGCGCGCGCTCGAAGTTTTGGTCCCCGAAACAACGACCGACGAGGAATCGGCGTTCCTCCGACAACTCCTCTTCAAGTTCATACCCGATCGGATCAAGGGATTACTGTTGTCGCCCTCGACGCCGAAACTCAAACAGTTCGTGACGTTGCTCCTCCTCACCGGGCTCGTCGGTGCGGGATATATATACGGCCTAACAAAGTGGTAGATACGATTCGCCGAACCGACAGACTCACAACGGGTGGCTTCCTGTCTCCCACATCTAATGACCGGGACGACAACCAATCAGGTTGGTGTAATTGGCCTGGGATACGTCGGGCTGCCACTCTCGCTTGCGATGGTCGAAGCGGGCTACGATGTCGTCGGTGTCGACGTCGACGACGACCGGATCGACGCGCTCAGCAACGGCACCTCGTACGTCAACGATGTACCCGACGACGCGGTATCGAGAGGGCTCGCAAACGGGTTCGAGCCGACCACGGAGTACGCGGCGTTGTCCGACGTCGACGCCGTCTCGATCTGTGTTCCGACACCAATGCGGAAATCGGGGACCCCGAACCTGTCGTACGTCGCAAGCGCCGTCGAAGAGCTCGCATCGGTCGTTCCTGAAGGCTGTACGGTGATCCTCGAAAGCACGGTCTATCCCGGCGCAACCGAGGAGTTCGTCGCCGAAACGCTGACCGAAAACGGACTCTCAGTCGGCGAAAACATCTTCGTCGCCTTCTCGCCGGAGCGCATCGATCCCGGCAACGAGCAGTACGGACCCACTGACATCCCGAAAGTCCTCGGTGGCGTGACCGATGCCTGTGGTGATCGGGCCGAAGCACTGTACGGGCCGGTGTTCGACGAGGTCGTCCGCGTCGACTCGGCGACAGAGGCGGAACTCGTCAAACTCCTCGAAAACACCTTCCGGGCAGTCAATATCGGACTCATCAACGAGTTGGCACAGATCGCTCACAGCCTCGATGTCAACATCTGGAACGCCATCGACGCCGCGGCGACCAAACCGTTCGGTTATATGCCGTTCTATCCCGGGCCGGGACTGGGTGGCCACTGCATCCCGGTCGACCCGATGTTCCTCTCGTGGCAGGCCAACCAGCAGGGGATCGAAACCCGATTCATCGATCTGGCCGATCAGATCAACCGCGAAATGCCTGGCCACGTCGTCCGCCGCCTCGTCAAACAATTGAACGATCGCGGGATCGCACTCTCGAACGCGGAGGTGTTGTTGCTCGGTGTCGCTTACAAGCCGAACGTCTCCGACACGCGCGAATCGCCCGCGATCGATATCATTGACCAGCTCTCGGAGTGGCAGGCGACCGTGGCGTATCACGATCCCTACGTCCCGGAACTCTCCGTTCCGGCCGGAACCTACAGTTCGACCGAACTATCGCCCCAACGGTTGGCCGACGCCGACTGTGTGGTCGTCGTGACCGATCACGCCTGTTTCGATATCGAAACGATCGTCGATAACGCCTCGCTCGTGTTCGACACTCGAAACGCGACCAGCGGGTATGATGACGACCACGTCGTCCGTCTGTAACGATACGGTCGGACGGAATTCGGTACACTCAACTCATGGGGGTGGTAGGCTGATGCTATGCCCACTGCACTCGTGACCGGCGTCGCCGGATTCATCGGCTCGAGTCTTGCTACCGACCTGCTGGACCGTGGCTACACAGTTCGTGGAATCGATAACTTTGCGACGGGGCGTCGGGGCAATCTCGACGCGCTCCGTGACGACTCGTCGTTCTCGTTTACCGAACTCGATATCCGGGATGCCGACGGTGTCGCCGACGCCACTGAAGGGGTCGACTACGTGTTCCATCAGGCTGCAGTCCCGTCGGTACCGCGGAGCGTCGACGACCCGGTGACGTCGACGGACGCGAACTGCACTGGAACGGCGACCGTGCTGGACGAAGCCCGGAAGGCCGGTGTTGATACCGTCGTCGTCGCCTCCTCATCGTCGATATACGGAGCGACCGAGGAACTGCCAAAAGTCGAGACGATGGTTGAACGTCCGGAATCTCCCTACGCGCTCTCGAAGTACTACACCGAAAAGCTCGCCCTCCAATTCAGTGAGCTCTACGATATCGACACGGTCGCATTGCGATATTTCAACATTTTCGGGCCGAAACAGGATCCTGACGGCGAGTATGCGGCCGTGATCCCGAAGTTCATCGACCTCATGCTCGACGACGAGCGGCCGGTTATCTACGGCGACGGCGAACAGTCGCGTGATTTCACCTACATCGAGAACGCGATCGAGGCCAACGTACTGGCCGCCGAGGGAGACGTCACCGGCGAGGCGTTCAACGTCGGTACCGGGGGCCGGGTCACGGTCAACCAACTGGTCGAGCGAATCAACGATCAGCTTGGGACGACCATCGAGCCGATCTATGACGATCCACGTCCCGGTGATGTCCGTCACTCGCATGCAGATATTTCGAAAGCCGGTGAGTTACTCGACTACGAGCCTATTGTGACGTTTGACGACGGACTCGAGCTAACGATCGAGGCGCTCCGATCCGCATAAGATGGCAATCGAAGACACTTCCCCGCCAACCAAGGATTTGACTGCCGACGATCTCGATATCGCAATCGCTCACTGGCATATCGACTCGTGGGGGGGTGCCGAGTATCTGATCACGAAACTGGCTGAGGCCATTGGCGAATCGACAGTGTATACGGTCGGTGAGCCGGAGCCCGGTAACGACAATCCATACGGCGACATCGTGTTCTACGACGTGACCACCGACCTCCCGGAGTGGACCACAGGGATGCGAAAACGGTTGGGTCGACCGGGGGAGTACAGTCTCTGGGAAGACGTCGACTGGCGAACCTACGGCAGCCCCGACGTGCTCATCACCTCCGGGTCGACTCCGCGGGCCGTGATCACGCCGGATACAACGCTCCATCTCAACTACTGCCACTCGCCGCCTCGATGGTTTTACGACCTCTATCACGACCGGAAGAGCTCGCTTTTCGGTCGGCTGGCTCGACCGGCTGTCCGTTACCTCCGAACAAGAGACAGCGCGATCGACGACCGCGTCGACCACTATCTCGCCAACAGCCCCGTCATCGCACGCCGCCTCTGGAAGTTCTACAAACGGGACGCCGAAGTCGTCTATCCACCGGTTGAACTCGATCGGTACGAGGATCAGGGTGACGAGGGATTCTACTTCCATCTCGGGCGGCTCGATGTCGAGAAGGGGATCGAAGCCATCGTTGCGGCCTTTGAGGAGCTTGACAAACGGATCGTTTTTGCCGGTGGTGAAGGCGATGCAGGTGTTGTCGACCGCATTCGCGCCGCCGACAACATGGAGTACGCCGGCTTCGTCTCCGAGGACGAGAAGTACGACCTGCTGGGGCGCTGCCGGGCCGTCGTTTTCAACGGCCGTAACGAGGATTTCGGCATCGTCCCGATCGAGGCCAACGCGAGCGGCAAATCCTGTCTCGCCAGAAACGACGGATTTCCGGGACTGTTTGTCGAGACGGGACAGAACGGCTTTCTGCATGACGGCTCGGCAGCGTCGATTCGTTCTGCGGTCGGTCAACAGGAGCAGGAGGGGATGTCGGCCGATCCGACGACGTTTGTCGACCGGTTTTCGATGTCGACGTTCGAAACACAGCTTTCGGAGTCGATCACGACGGCCTACAGATCGTTCCAAGCCGCCTTTACCGTCGAGTGATCGGTAGTAACGTACCGACGACATTATATTGGTCGGGTAGCCAGTTTTGTCTATGCTTTCACCACGTCATGTCATCTCTGAAATACGGGACAACTTTTCTTCCCTACAGTGGTGGCGGGACCGTGTGTTCGTCCCGTTCGTCGTTGGCCCGCTGACACGGCTTCATCCGAGCTATCCGGGCTACGACGAGGCGGTCCACGTGATGGACGAAGACTGGGACACGCTGATCGTTCTTGATGCCTGTCGGGCTGATTTTTTCGAGGAGACTGTCGACACAGAGCGGTTCGATACATACTCAGTCGATCACATTGAGTTAGAGGAAGTGTCTGTTTGGACGTAGTGTGACACGGACCCAAACAGACAACCAGATCGAAGAAGAGCATCTGCTTAATTTTGTCGTCAACACTCTCGACGAGGAACT
>NZ_JAMZIE010000009.1 GCF_024178165.1 Halohasta salina
CGAGTACGTTGATGGAGACGTTCACGTGAACACCTGCGAGAGCCACGGATCGCTGGTGCGATCCTGGCTCTCACCCCATCGAGGTGTCTCAAAGGATAAACTCACACCGTACCTCAGAGCGTTTCAGTTCCGACGTGAGGTCTTCAGAAAACCAGGTGAAGAAGCTCTAAAAAGCATCCTCGAAGCTGCACTATGACTCACCAACAATCTCCGCCACAAGAGCGATTGTAGTATCGAGGGTTGCTATCCTCGTCTGGACGCCGCTTTCGCCATACTGGCTCGTAGTTGATGATTTTGGATGAGTTCTTGTGTTGGACCGTTTCGTAGATCGCTTGCTCTGCACGCCGGCCCCAATACGCAAACTCACCTTTGTTCGCACTCTCGTCTTTCAGGGCGAACACACAGAGATTCCCCCGTCGCTTGGATTTATTGAGGTTGTTGAACGTCTGGAACGGGGTTTTGAGTGTCGACGTCTCGGCTTCGATAGAGAGTCCGTCGGCCCCCGAAAGCTCCCACACTGGGGGATACTGTTCTTGGAGACGATCTTTTCGCTGTTGGATCTCTTCGATCACCTCGTTACCGGAGAGTGACTCGTCGACGTCAGTCACGTCGATTGGCGAATCGGCTACTCCATCGGGGAGTTCGCCACCGTCCTGTTGTGGCAACCACGTCTCATACCCGATCTTGGTGAACGCAGTAAACGCCTCTCGAAGCACCCAGCGGTGGTCGTCGCCACCGCCACTCCCGGCCGATCCGGTGTCTCTCTCGAAGACTTTGGCCTCCCCCGCTGGTGTGAGCGAAATGTGGGATTCGCCGTCAACTCGCTCTGTCGTAACGTACTCGGTACTATCGAGTTTCTCAAGGATGTTGGATAGTTCCGAATAACTCGTCCCGACATCATCTGGGAGCCTGTCTGTGAGGCGCTCTTTCACCTCGTCATTGGGGACTGCTCCTGTTGCCTCTCGGCCTGTCTGCACTGCTGCCGCAAAGATCGACTCAAGGATCGTCTCAAGATGGGCCTCGGTTGGATCTGTCGACGCACCGGCCGGACCACTGCCACCGCCAAACTCGGCTGGTACGTCTCCACTGTCACTGCCACCACTACCGCTTGCCCCGCCGCTTGTCCGTCCGGGGACTGGATTATAATTGCATAGAAACCGGTTCCTTGGTTTTCGACTTATCACACGTCCCGATGTTATCTTGTCATGACCGCAGATTCAAATCCGTGAGCTCACGGAGATCCGCCCGACTAATCGGTTCAATTGTCACTCGGTCACCCTCGGCGGTATAGAATATCGAAGCACTCACGGTGTGGTCTGGAAACCATTTATCCAAAACATGGTAATAGACACTCAGCTGCTTCCGGTACTCTGGTTCTGCATGCCGTGAGAGATCCGTTTTGAAATCAATTATTTCCGCTCTATCCGAAGTAACATGGACCAAATCAACAATCCCTGAGATGGTTACATTCCCGTGTTCAGTTTCTAATGGGAGATAGGTTCGCTCCTCAACGTGGAATTCACCAGGTAAGGAGTCGATAAGCGTCTTGATATGCTGTTTATCATCATTGTCTGCCGTAACATCTTCTCCGAGGACGTACGCCTCAGCGAACTCATGGACGTCTGAGCCGAACTCCATTCCACGCCCCTCGGTGACATCATCATAGACCGAATCGTCCATGAGCGAGTGTGGTGAATACCCTTCAGGTCCGTCAACCACCGGCATATCCGCACGAAACTCCCGTTTCGACGAGGCGTCACGGTCATTCATGTCGACTGATGGGTCGACGGTCTCGATATCGACCGGAAGTTCTTCCAAGAAAGTGTTTGGTTCCTCTCCCGCAGCGAACACGAGATGGTTCTCTGCCCGAGTCATGGCAACATAGAGGAGTCGACGTTCCTCATCGTAGTCGGTCGGGATACAGCGTCGGAGAACGTCTGCTCGCCAGTTGTCGTAGATATGCGGGACGCCGTGTGCCTCTGCGTACGTCTTTCGGTGACGGAGCCCAGTTGTCTCCGAAAACGTGATCGTACCGCCATGACTGCCTGATGGCGGGAAGGCTCCGTCGTTCATATTTGCGACAATCACGATCGGATACTCCAATCCCTTGACCGAGTGGATCGTCTGTACAGTAACCGAGTCCGAGCCTGCAGGTGCCTCCACCTCCTGAGTGTATCCGCTCTCGATCCCGTCCGTGATGAGTCGAATGATATCTCCCCGTGTCATCGTCGTCGAGGTATGAATCAAGTTCAGGGTCGTAAGCAGCGCATCGACCGTCGACTCACGGTAGCCGTATCGATCGAACACCCGTCGCATGACCGCACCATGCGTTTCGAGTGCTGTGAGTTCTGACCGGAACGACTGCATTTCGGACGGATACGATCCCGTCTCCAGGATATGTGTTATTTCATCGAGCGTGTATCCAGCACGTTCTAACACAACGGCCCAGCCACGGTCTGCGTCGGCGTTGTCTTCGAGTATCCGAAGCCATGCCAAGAGCAGTTTCGCGCTGTCGCGCCGGAAGAGCTCTATGCCCCCCTCGTACGCCATCGGGAAATCATACGCGTCAGCGACAGAGAGTAACTCACGCCCGTAATCTCGGGTTCGGGTGAGGACCGCAATGTCGTCGTACGTCGGTTGACGGAGCTCGCCGTCTTCTTCGATGGCGTACTCGTCGTTGTCGACGATGGACTCGATTTTCGACAGCACGGCCTCGTGTTCATCGGTGTGGTGGAATGCTTCGATCTGGGAATGGTCGTGCTCGGTATTCGAGCACAACGACACGACATTCTCAAGGACCGCCTCCTTGTCTACCGATTCCTTGCTACTTCCCGGTACGACGAGAGCGTGCTCAGAGAAATCAAGAATCGACTGGGTCGACCGATAGTTCTGTTCGAGCTCAATGCGATTGATCGGCGAGAGCGGAAACGACACTCGCTCGGCGTCATCGTTGAGCTCTGTGGCAAACTGGTTCAGACGAGACTCAAACTCGGTGATGTTCTCGATAGCGGCATACTGAAACGAGTAGATGCTCTGTTTCCAATCACCCACAACGCAGAAATTCTGCGTCCCAGAGAGGAGTAACGCGAGTTTGAACTGTATCTCGCTCGAATCTTGGAACTCATCGACCATCACGTACTCAAATGAGATCGACTCTCTGAGCCTGTCGTCTTCACAGCAGAGGACATACGCGAACAACTGCAAAAACGAGAAGTTCAGATAGTTCCGCCCGAGTGCGAACTCGAGGTACTCAAAGTAGACATCATGCACAAACGAAAACAACTCGCCACGATCCTCATGGAACGCTAGTTCAGCTACTTCGTCAGGAACTGCTTTCGAGCCTCGTTCACCACGGAGTTCGTGTCGGTCTGGCGCATTCGGGAGGTAGAGCTTGTTCTTCCCGTATCGACCCAGATTTTTTCGAAGCGTCGACTGTCTACTCCCACCGTTTTGCGGCTCGTTGACCGAGTCAAACGCGTGCTTGAACGTATCGTAGTCCCCTTCCAGAACAGCTTTGGAATTGCGATACCAGCCAGTCTTAGTCGGGAACACGCCTTTCGAGGCGAGGTTCTTGATCAAACTCAGTAGCTCTGTCGGATCAGAAAGCGTTCGAAGAACCCCGGCATATTCCTCGTGTGCATCGGTGAACTGATTGATGAACTCTCTGAACTGTTCGGTTTCGATACTCTCGTCTTCCAGGATTCGAGTCGACCCCGTGATTGAGTCATTGATACCGAGATACGATGGGGTGTGGAATCCGTGCTCGTCGAGGATATCGCTACAGAGACTATGGAACGTCTGGATCGGTGCATCGTTCAGTGCTCGCAGATCGTAGTCACAACTCGCACTGATCCGGTCTTTCATCTCAGTCGCCGCATTTCGCGTGAACGTGATAAGCAGGACGTCCTCCGGTTCGATGTCGTCCTGTGCGAGGATATTCGCGTAGCGTCGAGTGACAGTGAATGTCTTTCCAGTTCCGGCACCGACGTCGACGAGATAGATACCATCTGTGCCGTCGATGAGTTGCTGTTGTTTCGGATTCGGCGACGTCATTGGGTTCCCTCCATATCAGCAGCCGCCACTGGCTCAAATTCGTCGGCCACCGATGTGTTCGGGCGTTCCTCCGTCAACAGCAGATCTCGGTGGTTTACGTACCGATAGTTCGGCTCACCGGCCCGTCCGTCGACCGGGAAGCGATCTTTCCCGCTCCGATAATGATTCAGGTCTGCAATCTGCTCGGAGACAAACTCCTCGAATGCGTCGACGTCCCCTTCGAAGTACGTATCCTTCCGATAGCCACAAAGGTGTCTACAGGCCTGTTTACAACCGTTTGTGACATACTTGTAGTCACCGACCTCGTCGACCATCCGTTCGACGAGCGTCTCACCGAACTGAGAATCAAGCATCTCGTCGGCATCCCGAGTGCGTGGGAGTGGGTGAGTGCTGACGACGTCTTGGAAGGTATCGTAGTCGACCTTCGAAAACGTCTTATTGCAGTCGTTTGAGGCGTCCTCACAGAGTTCTTCAAACACAGCGGGTGAACGAACAAACTCAGCAAACGAGGTTGGTCGATATTCGACCGTTGTCAGGCAGTCGCTGAGTTCGGCATCACCGGCGACGGCATCATCAAGCGTCTCAAGGAAATGGAAGAACGTGAATTGAAGCTGCTCACCAGGCTGCTGCTGTCGCCAGTAGGTAAGATAGAGCAGTGCTTGGAAATTTGGTTTGTCGCTTGGCTCATCAATCGATGATCCCTTCGTAATCTGTGAGGCACGTTTCCGTCGACCGCTCTTGTAGTCCACGAGGGTGGTGGGCGACGACAGCAGGTCGATTTTGCCCTTCACGCCAAGTTCTGTATCATCGAACCAGCGTTCAGTGACAGGTGAATCGACTTCCATGTCGAAATATTCGACAAAGAAATTCTCTCCCCACCCACTCGATGGAGTCACAAACGAGGTGTCGGTTGGTGCATACTCGTCGAGGAACTCCAGTATCGTCTCCAAGCCGACGCGGTAGCGGGTGCGTCTCGTCGGGATGTCCACAGACCGATGGAACGGGCGTGCTTCCTCAATCATCGCATCGACGATGTCTTCGAGTGGATGGTCCTCGATCGTCGACGGATGGTTGACCGCGAACTCTGCGAAGTCATGGAACAAATTACCCTCCTTGAAGTAGTGCGTATCTGGCGAGTCGAGGATCCGGCCGAAAAAGTAGTCCCGTGGTGAGTTTGCATACGAGTTTAGACTCGATTGACTAACACTCTCAAGTGGTTCATATCCACTTTCTGCATCGAGTGGCTCCTTCCCAAACCCGCCTTCTGTCTGTCGAGTCGGTCGAGTATGCGTGATCGAGTCGAGGTCGCTAAATCGGTCGAACTCGTCGTCAAGTAGTTCCTCGAAATACAGACACGGGGTCACTGGAGAGCCGCCGGTGGAGTCCTGCACCAAGTAATATCGCTCGACGCCACTCTGTAGGAGCGATTGGAACCCGTCGATATTTCGCTCAAATTCCGAGTCACGGTCGACCCACGGTCGGTTGGGTGATGTATGGGTCCAGTCCTCATCGAGACCTAGGAAGAATACGAGGGGACGATCAACGAACGATGCGGACTTTGCGTCCGCAAGGAGCACACCCTCGTTCTCACGCGCGATTGGAACATCATATGTGTCGAAATAGTACGTCAGCCGGTCGACGAGCTCAGTAGTCGCCTGTTCCTCGATGACTTCCAAGGCCGCTAATTCTTCCCTGAGTGTCTCTAATTCAGCACCGGAGCGAGTCTCATAGACCGACAGAAGCTCGCCAACAGTCGGAACTGTGTCTGTATCGAGTAACGGTTCCAGCCATTCGAGCTCTTCTGAGACGATATCGACGAGTCGCTTTTCGTCATGATCGACGGGGAGATCCTCACCGAGGATAGTCAGAAGCGGCTTGACGACACGGACACGTGTGTCAACACCACCTGTGACGTACCGAAGGAGTTGGATGAACGCTCGATGATCAGCCTGATCTATGAATCCCGGACCGCCATAATATGGAATATCGGTAGCTTCGAGTGCCGACTCAACAAGCGGCGAATACTCGCTTCCCTCGTCAAGCACGACAGCAATATCATCAGCATTCGAGGTAGATATGGTCTCCAAGAGCGTCTCTACAATGGCGGTTGCTGATTCAAAAATTCGAAACGGCGGGAGTTCGTACGGTTCGTCGACAAAGCGGTCGACTGTATCGTACTCCTCGGGGAGGATTGATCGTTCAAGTGCTGTGAGTTGGTCCTCACCCACAACAGCCACTGATTCTGCTGTCGACTCGTCGATCTGGTACTCCGTCAAAATCTGCGAGGACGTGTCGACTGAACGAATCGTGTCGATAACCTCTCGATTCGCAGCTGTATCGTACCCCTCGTACTCCAAGATGGCCTCCGGTCGACCTTGATACTCCCAACACTGGAGGATGTCACCGACTGATTTGGAGACTTGCTTCCAACTCAAATCGGTTCTCCGAATCACTTCGAGGAAGGCAGTTCGATCCTCGGCTGTCTCTCGACGACGTGTTGCAAGCCGGCGGGGCGTTATTGCAAACGGACCAAAGTGGGGTCGGTTGAGTCGACGATTGAGTGCATCGGCAAGCGGAGAGTCGGGTACGAGAACGAGGTCGTAGTCTGAAACCTCTTGATAGAGTTCACCAAGAGGTTTCGATCGCTTAACAGGCACGCTGAATGTCAATCACGTCAGTATAATATAGATTTGGGTAGCTCGGTATGATTGAAACAACGAACACCACAGACATCGCGGGTGTCACTCACGTTTTTCTGCGACGGGGAGTTTGATGCGGACGAGACTCCCACCGTGAGCCGGGGTTTCGAACTCCAGATCACCGCCGTATCGTGTGACAACCCAGTTGACTACCCAGAGACCGATCCCACTGCCATGATTGAGTGCTGTTTCTTCCCCCGCAGTAAGCACGTCAAGTTCTCCGGAGGGAATCCCCGGCCCGTTGTCTTCGATCTCTATAGCAACCCACCCCAGCCGATCGGTGGCCTCAGTCACGCGGACACATAGACATGGGTCATCGGCGTCATTGTGTTCAACCGCATTCGCGATGAGATGGTGGAATCCTCGTTGGAGAGGGATATCAGCGAGAACCAACTGGGAGTCTGGGAGTTCGGTTGTCACTGTCCCATCAAACGAGTCCTCGATAGTATCGATCTCCTCACGAAGTAAGTTGACGACATCAGTCGGTTTGCGGACGATATCTTGATTGATTACGTTTCGAGCATCGCTGGCAGCCTCTATTGTCCTTAGGAGGTCACTCGTATTCTGCTCGATAACCTCAGCATGGTCGGCCGTCTCGTTATCAAGCTCTTCGGTTAACATCTTGGCCCGACCGATGATCACGGTCAGATTATTCCGAAGGTTGTGGCGCAGTACACGATGTAGCACTTCTGATTGTTGACGACGTTCCCGTCGACCGGTAATCTCCTGGACTAACATCAGGTGGTGTTTAGTCCCGTTAATTTCGACGGCTGTCGTGATGCTTTCTACAGTGACCGTCGACTGATCAGTGCGGACGTGTTCGGTCTGTTCGGTTCGTGTCTCGTTTAATTCGAACGAGTCCCAGTAGGCATCGAACGAATCGGATGAAAGATCTGCGATCGTCTGCCAAATAGGGGTGTCCTGCAACGTCTCGCGTCGCTGACCGACCAACTGTGCGTAGTGGTCATTGAGATACTCGAAGTGTCCGTTTTCGTCGTACATCGTCAGCCCGATTCCGGCCTGCGTAATGGCTTGCTGGAACACACGCAACTCGGCTTCCCGTTGTCGACGCTCAGAGATATCCCGTACTGCACCGACTGCTCCACGGAAGCGCTCGTCGTGAGGGAGCAACGACACATCGACTTCGACTGGCGTTTCGATGTCATCACTACCGACCAGTGTTCCTTCGTATGAGCTGACGGTTGTGTCTGGCGTGTCGATGAGGTGTCGTTCTACTGCCTGTCGGTCGGCCTCAGTCGTTTCCGAGAGGATCGTCGAAATGTGTACTCCCTCGAGATCTGTTGGCGTTTGCCCGACTGCAGCGGCTAGTGGCTTGCTTATCAGTTCAATGTAGCCCTCGTTGTCGACGACGTACCGCTTTTCTTGAACGGTCTCGAATAGCGTCTCGTACTGTTCGAGTTCCTGTCGACGATCCATCCGGGAGAACGCACTCGCCGCATTAACCGTCAGCAATTGTGCTCGCTCGACATCGGCTGCATCGAAGCTGCCTGTTTCGTAGCCTCCGACGCCTAACACTCCGTGTTCGCCGAGCGGAATAAGCAGCAGTGATTCAACCGGATCAAACATCTCGATTGAGAGTTCGGGCCGGTCAGCCACGTCAGCAACGATAATTGGCTCGCCTGTTTCGAAGGCTTCCAACAGCGGCCCCTCGGCTTGATAGTTTGGGGGGCCATCGAACATCTCGTCGACCCGATCGGCCCACGCGACGGGGGTCAGTGGTCTGTCGTCACTATGATCCTGTAGATAAACGACGGTGAGTTCGTGGTCAAGGATTTCCACGGCTGCATCAGCAACAATATTGGCAATCTCATTTCGAGAGTCTGCATCCATCAGGTCCTGTGTCGTCGAGAGCAGCCGTCGACGGATCTCTCGGTTTCGGTACGGATCAGTAATATCGGATTGGCTGCCGAGATACCGGAGTAGCGTCCCGTCAGTATCGTAAATTGGCGTCACATCCAGTCGGTTCCAGAACGTCGAGCCGTCCTGCCGGTAGTTCTTGATTTCTGTCGTATATGGTTCCTCAGAGTCGATGTGTTCCCGGAGTGAGGCCACCGTCTCAGCGTCGGTATCGGGCCCTTGGAGGAACCGACAGTTCTGCCCGAGTATCTCCTCGGCGTTGTAACCGGTGAGGTTCTCGAAGGCGGTATTAACGAACACTAGTGGGTTATCCTCCCGTGTGGGATCTGCCAGTGTCAGTGGGAACGATGCTTCCTTCATCGCACGTTCGAGGATGTATAGTTCCTCTTCGCGCTGTTTTCGGTCGGTGATATTCGAGAAGAAGACCGAGAGACCGTGCTCGTCGGGGTAGGCGCGCACCTCGAACCACACGTCGAGCGGTTCGTACCGCTCCTCAAAGGTAACGGTGGTTTGTTCGTCCAGTGCCCGGTGGTACTCTTGATAAAATGTCGTCTCGACGGCCGCTGGTATCTCATCCCAGAGATGTTTGCCAATTAGTTCCTCGTTGTCGTAGTCGGTGCCCATCGCTTGACGGAGCACGTTCCCACCGGCGTCGTTGACATACTGGACGTGCCAGTCGTCGTCGAGGCCGAAAAATGCGTCATCGATACGTTCGAGCAGGCTTTGGTTACGTTGTCTGGCCGTCTCAACCTCTTCGAGGTATTCGCGCCGTTCAAGCTCCTGTTGGAGCCATTGCGACATATATTCGAGCAGCGTCTGCTCTATCTCGGAGAACGGTTCGGTCCGAGGATCAGTATCTGCGAAACAGATCGTGCCGTACAGGGTGCCATCGACTGTAACTTTCGCGCCCATATAACAGCCGAGTCCAAACTTCTGGTAGGCTGGATCGCCAGTCATCCCTTCAGTTGCGGCATCATTGTAAACAAGCGGCGAGTCGACATCCTCATGTAGCGTTCGACGGCAGTACGTTTCTTTGAGGGCAGCTTCGTTCCCCGACTGGATGAGCGGGTGATCACCGACGGCCTCGACGATTTCGAAGTGATCACTTTCTTTTTCGATCTTCGATAGAAAGCCGATGTCCATTCCGAGGTATTCAGCACCGAAACGCAGCAGGTCCTGCACTTGGGTCGTGAGGTTTTGTGAGGGGTCGGCGGTGATTTGTTGTAAGCGTTCGAGTGCGGCTTGATTGTCTTCTAATTGCTTCTTTTGTGCTCTGCGTTCGCTGATATCCCGCACCGCGGAGACGACGTACTTTGATCCATCAAGCATCGCCGGTTTGATCTTTACTTCAACCCAGATCTGTCGACCATCGTTGGTTGGATCCGGCCAAAGGAAGGTTTCCGAAGAGCCCGCTGCAGCGCGTTGGACCATCTCAACTGCCCTCTTTTCAGTAAACTCGTCGTTGTGACCGACTAGATCTTTAAGTGATAGGTCAGTCGTTTCGGGATCATATCCCAACATTTGATAGAATGTATCATTACAGGTGATGATTTCGCCCGTCTCTGGATGGTGAACCACGATCCCGTCACTGGTTTGATTGAGCAAATCCGTCGGAAACCGGTGGTGGCTGGCTTGTGCGACGGTGTGTTTAATCTGGGTAGCGATCGTTTCAGCGTGGCTGTCGACACTGAGTGGAATTACCTCGGTAACCCCGTTTGTATACGCGACTGCAGGATTGATTTCGGTACCGACGACGATTTGTGGCGTCGTTTTTGATGATTCGAAGGCGGTCCGAGATCCGTCTTGAGGAACGCAGTCGACATAAACGGCACCGACAGTCGAAGCCTCTAGCGGCAACTCTGTGAGTTCGTCCGCTGTGATACTGATTACGGTGTGTTTTGAGTCTTCGGCCTGGAGCAGCGAGTGTAGCGTATTGCGAGCCTGCAAATCATCACCAATGAGAACAAGTTGCAAAGAGGGTGCGTCATTAGGATTGGCTTCTGTCCCGGACTGCATTATATAGTATTACGACGAAAAAACGTTAAACCTATCGGTCAATTGTTTTATTGATGAGCGAGTTTATCCGGGTGCACTCGCTATGATCAGCAACTGAAACAGTTTCTATGGCATCGGCATTAGTTATCAATTTGCTTGATCAAATCCTGCGTGGCTCTGTTGAGTGCGGCGCGTTCTGAAGAAGTAGCACTCATTGTGTGTAGATCACGGCTCCTAGTGAGACGTCGATTTCCTGATATGCGATACGTTGACAACAAAATGTTTATTCAATATGGATATAAATAAGATATTCAGTAAATGAAGAATAAACCCACGAGGCTTATTCAAGATGCGACTGGACGGTACAAATTAAAAATATCACTGCCCGGGGGCCGATATCAGCTCTCCTTAGATGACCGTGCAGTAAATCTTCTCAAGGATCGGCTCGGGTTGTCGGTCAGAAGTACCCTCTCCGATCACTTTGTTCCCTTTATTCTTGCTATGGGTGACGGCTGGTTTCCTCGTCAGCGCGATGTCGACCAGGTCATTCGGGACTTTTCTGTCGAGGGCTCGCTAACCGGGAATGAGCGAGCGGCGCTGACAGCTTACGTTACCGAATCATATCTCACCGAACGAAACGAAGAACGAGTTCGTCGGGTACTTGAGGACTCACCACTTTCCGAGTCCGTATCGGCGTCCGATCTTCAGATCAAGGAATTACCATCTGTTCCAGAAAGTCTCTTTGTGTCGGATTCAGACGAGTCCGAACAGACCGGCGTAGTAACATCTTCGTCCAAATCCGAGCCATCGGAAGAAACCGAAGCAGATCCCACCACCGAGATGGCCGCATCGGATTCCACGGTTGAGGACGACCCCGACCCTGAGACAGTCGAATCACTACAACAGATTCCCGGGATCGGTCCACTACGTGCAAAACAACTCGTTGTTGGCGGTGTGAAGTCGATAGAAACACTCGCAGATTCACGACCGAACGAGTTAGCGACGATCGATCAGATCAGCGAATCGATCGCGACGGTCGCAATCGAAGGAGCCAGAGAGCTGTTGGGACAGACACCACCAGTAGACCAACGCCTCGAAGCCCAGACAGGGGTAGAGAAAGAAGAATTTGCGTCAGCGTTGTCGTCGTTGGCTGCCTCCGGAGTACCGGCCTCCGAAGCGGCTCCGAGTTTGCGTGTACTGTATGGCCCGACAGTCGCTGATATCGATGTGGTAACGGGTCAACAAGCATACTTCCTCTGGGAGGCAGGCTATCAGACACCGCACGATATCGTTACTGCATCACAAGAGGAGCTGACGGATGTTATGCAAGTTGGGACGACCACTGCCGAACGGATTCACTCCGATGCTGTCGACTTATTGGGGCGCTATTGATCATATCCAAATTTAACCGAAACTTAGAGAACCTATGAAGGACACCCGACATGATCACATTGAGGTTGTGCAGCCTCACATTACGCACCAACACCAGGAGATCACTGGTTTCTCTGAGACCGAGCAGCAGACTATGAACCAGTCGACATACGAATGAGCCTTGAGAGTGAAGCCCAAGAGATCGCCGCAGAATTCGGAGTTCCCAAAGAGGCCGTCGAACGTTCGATACGCAACCATCTGCGACACGTCTCGCTGCACGAAGCGGTACACCTCGCTCGGATCGCATACGAAAAAAGTATGGAAGAGAGGAATTCGTCGTCAGAGGGTCGAGATCTCGAGGCGATCACGGATCCTCTGGAGTCGGTATCTGTCACTGTGACGGTTCTCACTCAAGGAACACGGAAGGTCTCCTACGGTGATGAAAAAGTAGTTATTTATGAGGGAAAAGTCGCCGACTCGACCGGCGTCATGTATTATACTGGGCACAGTAGTTTCGATTTTGAGGTGGGTGACTCAATTACTGCTACTGATGCTTCGACACACGAATGGAGGGACGATCTCCAGCTCTATTTCAACCAGTCGACGACAGTCTCGATGGCCGACGAGCCAGTCGATGTCGATCACTCGATCGGTGGCGACACCGATTTAGACGACTTCTCGGTCGGAGATCACGGTCGCAATATCGAGGTGAGGGTCCTCCAAACCGAATCAGATACCACGGATACATCGACCGACAACAAAGAATTGCTCTCAGGTATGCTCGCAGACGACACTGCTCGGATTCCGTTCGTCGATGAGGCTTCCCACCCCGAACTCAAGCCCGGTATGAAAGTTCGGATAGAAGACGTGTATATGAGTACACGGGACGGGTCTCCGACAGCCATCTTGACCGAGTTTTCGACGGTCACACAGCTGACGACCACTGGAAAAACAATTCGCAGCAGTGCGATCGTCGACAGTGATCACGAGTATCTCGACCCCCCTCCTGATGTGGATTTTTCGGATATTGCAGGGATGTACGAGCTTCGAACACAACTTCGAGAGGAAGTCATAGAACCCTTTAGTGACCCTCGGTTCGACGAGTACGACGTTTCGAAGGGCAATGGCATCCTGTTTTATGGACCGCCTGGAACGGGCAAGACACATATCGCGACAGCAGTTGCTGGCGAACTCGGATACAATTTCTTCGAAGTAGATGTGAGCGGGCTTCGTAGTCGTGAATTTGGGCAAACGCAGAGCAACATCACAGAGGTGTTCGAGATCGCAGAAGCCAATCAACCCTGTGTCATGCTCTTAGACGAACTCGACACTATCGCACCGACTCGTGATACCCGTTTACATCAGGCACGTGCGGAGGCTGTTAACCATCTGTTTCGACGTATCGAAGCGGTCAACGAAGAAAACGGAGATATCGTTATAATTGGTACGACAAACCGCGAAGAACAGATCGATGCAGCTGTAAAGCGCACCGGTCGGATCGACACGAAAGTCGAATTCGAGTTGCCTGACGCCGAGAGTCGTCTCGCGATTTTGAAACAAGAACTCGAATCGTTTACTGGTTCTGTCGAACCAGTCTGGGATGATCAAGCATTCAGCGACACATTCGTAGACGCGACAAGTGACTTCACACCGAGTGATATCGTCCAGATTGCCGACTCTGCACAGCGGGAGAGCCTCCGTAGGACTACCGATGACGAAGTCCCACACGTTACGAGTGAACTCATCTTAGAGGAATTAGACACGGTGGCTGCGGAACAGCAAGAGGCTACTGCTGGCCAGTTCCTTGCAGAGACTCCTGAGATCGATTTCTCGGACGTTGGAGGAATGAGCGAGACAAAAAACCACCTCAAGGAAACGTTTCTTGATCCCATATCTGATCCAGAACTGTACGAACGGTACGGTCTTGAGATTCCAAACGGCGTTTTATTGTATGGACCACCGGGGACTGGAAAAACATATATTTCTAAAGCATTAGCAGGTGAGGCTGACTATGCATTTCTCTCAATTACTGCCTCAGATGTTGTGAGCAAATGGGTCGGAGAGGCAGCACAGAATATCCAACATCTGTTTCAGACTGCTACGGAGGTTGCTCCAGCGATCGTATTCATCGACGAGATTGATGCACTCGCGAACGACCGTGATGGGCACATGACTAATTCTGAACAACAAGCGGTGAATGAATTATTAGCCCAGATATCTGCCCTTGAGCAATCCGATGTATTCGTGATCGGAACGACGAACCGCCCAAGTATCATCGATGGCGCACTCACACGGGCAGGCCGTCTCGGCGAAACGATCGAGATCCCACCTCCGGATGGAAACACCTGCATCAAGATTCTGAGAAAACATCTTGAATGTCCACCTGTCGACGAGGAAAATATTGACTGGGATCTGATCCAACAGACTATCGAAGACAACAGCACTCCAAGGCCCTATGTCGCATCTGATATAGAAAAGATAGCGAAGACAGCCACTCGGTATGCAATGGATGGGGCAGCAGTAGACGACCTACAATCAGTCACCCAAGAGCATATCGAACGAGCGATCACAGAGACTGAGCCGAGTTTGCGTGATTTGCAAATTGAGTCACAGATTGGCACGAGCAGTACCGTATAAAGCGTCAATCGTATCGCTGGCAGCTTTTGATTCGTTTCATCACAACTGTTCTGAATAATTCTAATTCGGTTCTTAGCGAATTTGATAATGTAGAGCGATATAACTCCGTTGGGCCGCATAGCCAATAGCAATGACTTCGGTCAGCGAGTCAATCTGGATCGATACCCCAGTCGAAACGGCTTTTGAATATCTCGATGATCCGTACAACCACGCCGAAGTCACCCCTAGTGTGACAAACGTCCAGAACGTCGACCGACTTGATAACGGCGGCAAGCGGTTGGACTGCACATACACGATGGCAGGGGTCGGCTTGCAGACGGAACTCAAACAAACAGTCCACGAACCGAACCGGCGGATGGTCTTCGATATGTACAGTGGCATCGACGGTGAACTGGATCTCGAATTTACGACGGTAAACGGCGGTACTGAAGTGACATACAGGGCCAAATACCAGATCCCAAGTCGCGTCCTGAGTGCGGTCGTCAAACCGTTCGCCCGCAGGTATAACGAACGGGAACTCCGCACCGCCTTAGAGAACCTGAAGCAGCGATTGGAACTCGAAGGCGAGAGTGAGGAGTAACCGAGACAAGCGTTGTGACTACTCGGTAGGCCGAAAGCACTGACTGAAGCTGCCCGTCTCTTTGAGCGGTGTCACAATCGGCGTACAAGACGGAAACCGAGTTCGTGGGAGAAAACGGGGTGTGGTTTTTATGTCGATCGGCGTCAGTCAGTGACTTTGCATCCCAAGTTTTCGAGCCGGAGGACAGCAGCATCAAGCTCATCTTCCTTGATGAACACGTGGTCAGTTGAGTACGTAGAGATGACAAACACCGAAATATCTACCTCGGCAAGGGCTGAGGCAACCGTCGCCAGAAAGCCAACGAGTTCGAACGGAAGTTCCATTTCGAATGTCAGTCGCTTCCAGCCTGATTCGACCTCGCTGGCATCAACAGTGTCGACATCATCCTGGTTGAGGACCACTGTTGTCTCTGTCTCGTCTTGGATGGTCGCAAATGCACCGGGATGGTTGTGATTGGTCCGGCAGACTGCATATGTGTCGTCCGAGATGCTGACTATCCCGTTCTGGAGAAACTCGGTCGGATCCATACAAAGGAGGACTAAACAATACGATAAAAAGTGTGTCACAGCCCAGTGCCACCCGAACCACGTAATTCACAGCTTGCCGCTCGCCATCCAGCCACCACATCGCATTTCTCGTGGCTCAGCGGACGGTCTGAAAAAGGCATACTGTGGGTGATCGTCGACTGTCGACCGACTGTTGGTGCTCATTGGACTATGTTGTTTTTGCCCTCCCCAGAGATGGCTCTCGGCCTCGCTCGTCGACGCCTATGCTATGTAGTTGATCTTTTAACCAACGATATCGGATTGTGGTGTTCAACTGTTGATTAATTAATAGAGCGTTGGCGATGGATGGATTGTGAATACCGTCGTCGACCACCCCGGAGATGATCCGTACTATGCCGTCGTAGGTGATACAGATTTCAGATGATATCTCTGTCCACAGTGAGAGAATATACGTTACGAATGGGTGCAAGCTTGATTTCACCTAACACTATACACTTACGACAAGTGGTGTAACGCAAATTGTGACCACTGCTGACCTGCCGCCTCAGTATTCATCGAGAAGAGATGATAACAGACCGCCTCCAGAGTCATCTCCGAGTCGTCTCAACCGTCGACAACTACTTGCAGTCGTCGGGAGTACAGTGGCGAGCACACTGGCTGGCTGTAGTTCTATCGGCGATACCGAGGAGACGGCCCCACTGTATACCGGCAATTGGCACTCGTTCGGAAACGGGCCTCGAAACACGAACCAGGTCCAAGGTGGCACACCCAAACCGCAGCGTCATGAGCCACTCACATCGGCCGGCTGGATCTACACCCCACCAGTGGTGCACGACGATATTGTCTACTTCGCGACCGATCGAGAGGTCGTTGCGCTCGACACAGCGGGAACCCAGCAGTGGACCCACCAGTTAGATCACGAAGTTTCGGGGGCTCCGTGTCTCGATCCGGATCGCCGACGGCTCTACGTTCCCACCCAAATCACTGGATCGACCGACGAGGTCTCACAACGCGCCACGCTGCATGTGTTGTCGCTCTCCGAGGGCGAACTACTCGAGGCCTACCGGGTCGGTACTGAGAAAACATACGGTGCGACCGTTGTCGACGGGGACATCTTCATTCGGAGTGACTCCGCGTGTCTCAGACTGGCTGCCGATGGTACCGAACGCTGGCGGCAGTCACTTGAGCCGCTCGTCTATGACGAGTACAATCTCGGCGATTCGACAGCCACACAGATCGTTCCCGCAGTCGACGAGGAGGGTGTCTACATCCCTGATTCCGATGCGATTGTGAAACTCGACCGTGAGGGTGGCGACGAACGGTTTCGTCTCTCGGTCGATACTCCCTATGCGGCTCCGACAGTCGACGACGGTGGGATCATCCAGACCGGATGGCAAGAGACGATCGCAGTAACCCCGTCCGGAGACGTTCGGTGGCGACGAGACCTCCAAAGCCGAGCGGCAGCAGCAGCCAGTGATGACGAAATATACGTGATTTCGGACGATCTCCATTGTCTCACAGCAGACACTGGGTCGACGAAGTGGCACACACATCTCCCGAGTGAGGGGACAGCAGCCCCCGTTGTTACTGACGACAGTGTGATCGTGGTCTCGGGTGATGTTCGTGCCTTCCGGCGGGATACAAATGGCAGACGCAGCGATGATCGAACACAGTGGGAGTATACCGACGTCCATGCCGCCGAGTACGCTTCTCCAGTAGTCGCTGCTGGACGAATCTTCGTCTCAGGGCCGGTTGGACTGCTCGCACTCGATCCAGAGGGTGAGCGATGACTCCAACCCGTCGACGCACGCTTCAAGCGGTTGGGACCGCAGCTATCACTACGCTTGCTGGTTGTTTGACTGGTTTTCAATCAAATTCTCAGCAGTCGACCGAAAAGTACCAGCTTACTATCGATCAGATTCAGAGCTCTCCTGTCGAGCACGCACTCTACGAACCTGATGACAGTCCTCTGTTCGGAGACCCCGCAGAAACCGCTCTCGAGAACATTCTCCCAGCGGGTCGACACACGACATACGGCTACGAACCGTTGCCGAACGACGCCTACGTCGAGTCCGAGGGGTCGTTTTATCAGATCAAATATATCGTCACCGGTCGACAGCAGCTGGAGCGACAAGTAGTTCGTGTTGATACCGTCCCACAAGAGCAGGTGCCCGATGATTCGATCCTGGTGGAGACGCTCGAACGACCCAGTGCTCGGGTGATCAAAATACTGCACTCATATACGGTGAGTGGTGGTGAATCAGGCTCTGCAGAGTTACTTCGAGACGATGGCTACGTGTTGCGGCGGCCGAGCGAAGGTGAGAGTCGACTCGCAAGCGGTGAGTTGGATGGGCAAGTCGTGACTATGACCGACAGTGGACCGTGGGCCTACCGTGTTGAGGTCACAACGGAGCAACTCACCGAAACCGCTCATACTGCCTTGACCGTTGAGGTGGCGAACTCACAGGGTGAGTTCCGTGAGGTTGTATTCGGCTCTCGGATCGATGCGGATCTTTCTCCCAGCGAGTTGCCTACAGAACCACGGGAGATCCTTGAGCAGGCGATTGCTAACAGAACCTACTCAGAAGAGGCTCCGATATCTGGGGCCTTCGACAGGCTGCTTGATCTTCTTGGGCTTGGAACGGTCGACACGGCAGAAAATGGAAAGCTGCTCTGGTATGACGACGAATTTTACCGATACGGCTTGTATATCGACACAGAATAGCTGCTTGTAGGTGACCTACAGAAGACGTTTACCTGAATTAAGACGCACGGCTCCTTCCTCAACGAACAAGCGAAGTGAGTGAGTCGGAAGGAGATTCAGCGTCTCAATTTAACTAATGCCGAGGATCGTTGCCGTGGGGGTGCTGTCGGCGGGGTGCTGGTAGGATTCGAGCAACACGACCGGTACCAAGACGAACCCGATACCGAACGGAATCGAACTACGTAGCCACGAAAACGGAATTCCGCCCAGAAAGCGCTGTGGATACCGCTGGCGAGTTCAACGCGTAATGCTGCGCCAACGATCCTTAGAAGCCTCCCGATCCAGCGCCCAATCTCGTCCGGTCGACTGCTTGCGAGAGCCATATCAGACCATTCACCGTTAGGGATCTCCCCATGCTCGGCCGTTAGCGTCGACGACCCAACACCGCAACGCCTAGTGCCGAAACTGTCACCACAAGGTAGCCCAGTGTGACCCCACTGGTCACTGTTCCATCTTTGACACCGAGATAATCCAGGTAGCCGAGTCCATTCACCGGACCGAGATACCACGCCGTGAGATAGCTTATCTCGAACAGTTTCGATCGACCACTCCAGACCCCACAGGCGAGTGCAATCGCCGGCAGGAATAGGAGCCCAACTCCCCAGCCGAGCAGTCCACTGTATAGCCCGGCGGCGGTAAACCGAACTCCGGCAGGAAGCGTCAGTATCAGGCCAACGATGACTCCCGACAGGTATGTTGCAGACAGCAGTCTAAGCGGCTGACTTCCGACGAATACGAGTTCCTCGGTTCGGTGGAGCTGTTCCCGCGCCCCGAGTACAGACCACACCGAAAGCGGTACCAGGAGTACAAGGGGCACGACGATTTGGCGTGTTACCTCAAGCGGTGCAACCCCAGTCGCGATGAACCCAACACCGCAAGCCAGATACCACCACCACTGGTGGTCACGGAGCGCAAGCCGAAGTTCTGCGAGGAGCACCCGACCGAAGGCGAACCGTCCATGAGAAACCGATGGGAGTGATACGTCGACGGCTGGGGCATCGACCGCTGGTGGGTGACTCGCCTCGGCCACCGACGTCGTCGTTGCTTCGTCATCCGATTTACCTCTGAACGGCACCGACCACCCCCCTGTATCGTCGAATCGATCAAATGCGATCGTTGCTATCCCGAGGAGGCCGACGGTAAGTCCGACCACCGGCACCCGCGTGCGAAGGGCCGAGGTGCTCCATTCGATTCCAGACCAACTGAACTGTTGGAGGCTTCCTGGATCGTCTGTGTAAGCAACTCCGAGCGCCGAGGGATCGAAGGCAGGATACTGAGCGGCGATAGCTTCTGCCATACTCTCACGGACGAGTGAGAGACCGGTCACATCCAGTGCCGTATTCGGTCCGATGCTGACACTAAGCAGTAGCAAAGCGAGGGCGAAGTAGACCACAGTCCCAGCAGTACCGCGAAGCAGCCCAGTGGCCTCGAAACACACGGCCGCAGCGGCGACCAAGCCCATCGTGGGCAGCGTGATCAGGACAAACGGAGAGACAAACGCCCAGACGTCGAGCCCACCCGTTCCCTGGCGGAAAAATGCGACACCGGTCGCAGCCATCAGTATCGCGGTTGCAGCCGCAAGCACGACGACGTTACTCAGCCACTTCCCGACGAGATACTGCGGGGTCGAGATCGACGAAGCCGCGATTAATTCGCCCACCTTCCTCTCACGGTCCCTTGTTACGGCTCCCTTGACGAAGCTGAACCCAAAGAGGAAAAACACCAAGGTGCCGATGACTGTCGTCATGCCGGCGATCCACGTACTCGTCAGGACACCGGTATACTGACCATCAAGGACCAACGTGGTATCGACGGTGACCAGTTTCACGAAGTAAGCGACGAGAATCGGGACTACAACCAGCGTTCTCGACCGCGAGCGTTCACGAAGATCTGCCAGCGCAACAGCAACAGTCGGACCAAAGAGGCGACTGCGTTTAGTTGATGGCATGGAGGTATGCATCTTCGAGCGTTGGATCACACAGTTCAGCTGCCGGTGTCGGTTGTTGTTCGGAGACAACCCGCACTGCGACACCGTCGCGCTGTCGAACGGTGCCGCTGAGTGTATGGTTCCGTTTGATGCTCGGCAGTGACTCGTCATCGACGGTCCACTCCCAGACAGAGCCAGTGACCTGCTCGAGCAGTATTGAGGGGTGTTCGTGGGCTAGAACTCGGCCGTCGGCCAACAGCACGATATCGCTCGCGGTCACTTCGACGTCCGAGACGATGTGTGTCGAGAGAATCACGATCCGCTCGTCGGCGAGATCGGTCAGCACGTTCCGGAACCGAACGCGTTCTTCGGGATCTAATCCGACAGTTGGTTCGTCGACGACCAACAGATCTGGATCACTCAACAGGGATTGGGCGATACCGACCCGCTGTTGCATTCCCCCGGAGAAGCCGCCGAGATGTCCCTCCGTGTCGGCCAAGTCGACTAGGTCGAGTAACTCATCGATACGGTCGTCCGCATCCGAGAGCCCTCGAATCCCAGCGAGATACTCCAGAAACTCCCTCGCAGAGAGGTTTGGGTAGACGCCGAAATCCTGCGGCAAGTAGCCGATCCGACGTCGTAGCACCGAGGGGTCATCGACTACGTCGGTACCGTCCCACCGAACAGTCCCCTCGGTCGGCTTCATGACAGTCGTGATAATCCGCATCAGCGTCGACTTCCCGGCACCGTTCGGACCAAGCAGTCCGATCACCCCATCGTCGAAGGTGAGGTCGACATCTTTGAGAGCCCAGTGGTTGCCGTACTGTTTGCCGACGCGTTCAATTTTGAGAGTCACTTCGATCCCCCGGCGCCGGCTGATCAGATCTGATCGGATAAACGAGTTGAGTGTTGCTAATTTGTCTGTCGCTGACTACGTACTGTGACTGCTGGGCGTGCATGAATGGTGAATCGAACACGACGTGAATAGATACACACTCACCGTTTCAGAGCCAGCAACGCTGACGATCCAAACCCACAGCGTTCAGCATATCGATGTGTAACGGCAGATGGGCGGCAGTTCTCCAGGACCGTCTTGAAGTGGTTCCCGATGTTATTACCACCTACCCGAAAGGAAACACCATCGCAGACTGGATCGTAGCGACCGTCCGTCCATGTTGGGCCCGGTATTCATTCAAACCAAAACAATATATTTCCAACAGCTAATGTAGGACTGCCGGCCAGAGGCAACCCCCGGATTGGTTTGAAAACCAATCAGAGGCACCACTGAATTGGTCCCCTCTCACTGCACACTCTCCAGATGGATTCTCTATCAGCGCTTGGAGTAGTAACATCTATGTAACCACCCGACACCGATGTCTGCGAGCGCTTATCACAGTCCCGGTAGTACGAATGGATGTACATCATTTACCCATGTCTCAGGAGAAATCAAACTATGCAGCTGCTGTCAATATCGACGAAAGGCTCGATACCAACCCGGACGACGAGACGATCGACGAAACCGTGGCTAACCTCGAAGCCAACGGATTTGAAGTCGTAGTTGCCGACTCGGCTGCCGATGCCCTAGAGACCCTCCAGTCACAGATCCCCGAGGGCATGTCGGTAATGAACGGTCACTCAACAACCCTCGAAGAGATCGGGTTTGCTGAGTATCTCACCGACGGCGACCACGATTGGGAGAGTCTTCCCGCCGAAATCTGGAGTATCGACGATGATGCCGAACGGCAGGCCGCTCGTCGGCAGTCTCAGACGGCCGACTACTTCGTCGGTGGCATCAATGCCATCGCCCAGACTGGCGAACTCGTCGCAGCAGATCGATCCGGCAGTCGGATCGGTGCGTATCCGTTCGCTGCGGGGAACGTCGTCATCGTCAGCGGCGTCAACAAGATCGTGCCTACCCTCGATGATGCACTGGATCGTCTCGAATCCGTAGCCTACCCGCTCGAAAACGAGCGCGCGAAAGATGCCTATGGGGTTGAGTCTGCGATCGCCAAGCAACTCATCTTCCGGAAGGAACTCGACGAGGGGCGGACGACTGTGGTACTCATCCGTGAGCACTTAGGCTACTAATCACTAGTCGTGGCAGGCGGCGGCCGATTGGCTCGTAGGGTTCTTCGAGGCAGCCATTCGAATTGGTGAGTTTCACTGTGATCGGGGTTCGCTGGGTCAGGGGACTAGCACAGCCCGGAACCGCACTTCATTCGACATCATACGCTCGTATGCTTCGCCAACGTCTTCGAGATCGAAAGTTTCGATGTCGGGCGTCACATCACGGAGTGCACTGAACTCCAGTGTCTCTTGGGAATCGATGGCTGTCCCAGAGGCCCAGCCGCTGACCGAACTTCGAGACCCGATGAGTTCTTGAATGTTCACCTCAACTGGGTCGCCTGGAGTGCCGACTGCGATGAGATCACCATTGTCACCGAGACCACCCACAACCGAGGCAATCGCCTCGCTAGATGGCACCGTTGTGAGGATCACATCCGCTCCACCGAGGTCCTGTAACGCCTCAGCTGGGTCTTCGGCTTCGGTATCGATGTAGTGGTCAGCACCGAGTTCGTGTGCTGCCTCTCGTTTGTCGCTACCTCGTGAGAGGGCGACCGTTTCGAAACCCGCCCTATGTGCATATTGAATCCCTAGATGTCCGAGCCCACCGATACCCTGGACGGCGACGAGATCACCAGGTCGACCGTCACTGTTGCGGAGCCCGTTGAACGTCGTGACACCGGCACAGAGCAGCAGGGCCGCATCGACAGCATCGAGTTCGTCGGGGACGGCTGCGAGTGCTTCACGTGGGGCTGTGAGATACTCTGCGTAGCCGCCGTCAAAGTCAAGACCGGTGACCAGGGTCCGGTCACAATTTTTGAAATCACCACGACGACAGGCCTCACAGGTGAATCGCCTCGGGGTCAAGCCCCGAGGCTTCCTGTTTCCACGACGCGCTTTGCAGACACCGTAGTGGTGTCCGTAGGGAGCGCAGTCTCCACAGGCGTGTCTTCGGGCCATCCCAGCCCTAACTCAGCAAAACCGCGTTGCAAGACGTTCATCGCCGCATTCGCATCTCTATCTGCTTCAAACCCACACGACGGGCACGAGTGTTCTCTGATCCAGATGGGCTTCGCAGTCTCAACACCACACGACGCGCACTCTTTTGTCGTTCCTCGTGCTTCTACCTGAACGATGTGCGTACCATACAAGTTACCCTTGTATTCAAGTAGCGTTATGAACTGCCGCCACGCCGCATCCTGCTTGTTTCGGGCGTTGTGCGACTGCTCCAACATTCCCTTCACGTTCAAGTCCTCAACGAACACCGCGTCGTACTCGCGGACAAGCCACGTTGTAATCTTGTGTTGGTAGTCCAGCACCTTCCGACGAATGTGACGCTTGACATTCGCAACTTCCCGGCGTTGTTTCTCCCAGTTGTTCGACCCTTCTTGCTTCCGCGATAACTTGCGTTGTTCGCGGCGCAGACGCTCGTACTCGTCTTTAGGTCAAGCCAGTCCACGGTCTTGCCGTCGCTGGTGTGGATGTAGTTGAGAATGCCGAGGTCGATACCGATGCTGTTGCTCGCATCCAGTAATTCCACGTCGGGTTTCTCAGGCAGGTCGGCGTCGGCGGTTTCCAGTCCGAAGGAGACGAACCACTCGCCGGTCGTCTCTTTCTTGATCGTGACTTCTTTGATGTCTGCCTCATCCGGAATTTCGCGGTGATAACAGATTTTGATGTCACCGATTTTGGAGAGCCAGAGTGTCGCACGTCGGCCACTCGTGTTTTTGAGTTCGAAGCCGGACTGCGAAAACGTCATACTCTGGAACTCCCGTGGAGACTTCCACTTGAGTTTCCCCACCTTGTTCCCATGCTCTTTCTGGTCTTTAAGATTCGAGAGGTTGTCGTAGAACCGCGTGACGGTTCGTTGCAGAGCCTTCGAGTTCACCTCTGAGAACACAGAGAACTCGTCTTTCCAGTTAGGGAGTCGGTAGTGGTGTTTGTACGCCGAGCCGATGTTGTCGGCGTCCACGTTCTCATACTCGTACAGAGTGTGTGAAGTTGAGACTACAGTGGTTTTAGCGGGTCTGTGATGCGTGATTTCGACTGAATCTGCGACCAGAAACGGTTCCGACCCAACGCTCAAATGACCGTTCTTATCCCACCACCAACTATTTCGAGAGATATCCGAGACTACCACCAGTGTTGCCACTCGGAACGTCGGCGTTTCCCCGAAATGGACAGCCTTCAGCCGATTCCCGTCTCCTTCTTCAGCAGCGTGAGCGTATTATCTGCCGTCACGATCGGCGAGTGCTCGTACTCACCAGTCAGCTTAACCTGGACAAGTAGATCGACCGCTCGCCAAATTGAGTACAACAGGCAGGCGAATGCGAAATAGAAGAATCGCAACCCAAAATCCTTCGACGTGGTGGCGGCCATGAACCGTTTGATCGACCTGTAGCCACTCTCGATTTCCCACCGGTAGCCGTACTCCGTGAGGTGTCCACTCCCGCAATTCGTCATGAATACCGAATATTGTCGATGGTCGTCGTGCTCGGAGTCTTCTTTCCGACGGTAGATCAGCGTCGTCTCGTGCCACTCGTTCTTGCCCAGATGGAGTTTGCGGTCGGTCTCGTATCGGTCTTGGTCCCGCTGGAGCAACCGCTTCGCCTGGGCTTTCTCGCTCGCCTGCATCCGTTTCGGGACGACGTATGAGAGTCCGCGCTGGCTGATCATCTCCAAGACGTGCTGGCTATCGAACTCCCGGTCCATCAGTACGTTATCGACGTGGACGAGGTTCTCAGCCGAATCGAGCAAGTCCTCGACGATTTCCAGTCGTGTCTGCCCCTTTCGCACCGGCCGCGCATCCAGCACGATCGGGACGGCATTCCCGACCAACTGCACCGTCGCCCACTGGTAAGCGTATTCGTTGGTCTTCTCCTTCGTTCCGATGATCTCGTCTTCGTAGCCCGTGCGGTCACCTGTGAACGGATCAGCTTCGGTAATATCGATCGCGACGATTCCGGCTCGAAAGAACTGCTCTGTCTCCGCAGCTTCGTTTAGGAGCCGAGTGATGGCCTGCCGGTACATCGCTCGAACCTGTTCAATGGAGAGGTCCCGAATCTGCTCCCGGTGGGCGTGCCCCAGCGGTGTCCGATCCCGAGTCGACTCGTAGAGGAAACTACGAGCTCCTTCGTTCGCAGCCAGCCGCTCGCGAAGTCCGAGATATGTCTGTAGGCCCCAGTAGGCGTTCTCGTGAATCACACAGCCCTCGCCACGGTCCAGCGAGAACGCCGGAAAGACGACACGGCTGACGTGCTCGGTGACTCTATCGGCGTTGTCCAGAATGGCTCGGTCGTCTGGAACCGATTCGTCCACGTCATCGCCACGAGCCGCGAGGATCTGCTCCGGTTCGCGCGGGACAGTGACGTCGGCGTTCTGCGCTTTGACGAGAATCGTTCGAGACGCTTTCTGGACTGTCTTCCGAAGAGCATTCGTGAAGCGTGTGTGCCAACTGCGCCAGAGTGTCGATTGCTCAGGAACTGTCTCCAACCCAAGCCGCTCACAAAGCTCCGGACAGCTTTTGAGGTACTCGTAGAGAGATGTTTCGTGCTCCCATCCGTGAAGTTCTTTCAGAACGAACACGCGAAACAGGGTGTCCATCTCGTAGTGTGTCGGACCCTCGTAGCAGTCGTGGGCCTCGAATTGGAAGTAGGCTAGCGGAAGTTCGGAGACGAACTGCTCAACAGAGCTGTGCTCATGGTGCCTGAACCAGGCTCCTGAGACGATCCGGACGTCCGCCTCTAATCCGGCAAGTGAGGTGCGGTCGTACAACGGTGTCGAATCGTACGCTGGCCACTCAACGTACGACCGCCGTGCAATTTGTCGAAAGACGGTTCTCCGAGATTCAGTAGTAATGGGCACTATCGGACAATCGTTATGGCCTCCTCAAGAACACATCTACATCTAACCGAAAGGCCGGCTCCTTACAGAAGCTAACGTTTTATTCGTGATCTTTTGGTTTATTCGCTTCCACGCTCGCCAGTTCAGAAAGGTCAACAGCTTCGCTTGCCGAGGCAGCCTGTTTTTTCTCTTTCACTCGTTTTTCAATTGACGTCTGCATCTCACGCATAAACTCGTCCACCGTGTTACCCATGAGGATGACCGGTCGGCCATCGGCGAACAGTTCAGTTAGAACTTGCTCCGGGTCCGCATTCTGACTGTGGCACTCGGTCGGAACATCGACGTTTTCGGCGAACGCACGTGTGTTAGCCCCACCGACGTGGGCCTTATCAATTAACTCTCGCTCGAATAGCAACTCGATATATTGAGCAAATGACGCTGTCCGCCCTCGCCGGTCTCGCCGGAGATATACGAACGGGGTGATACATTCGTCATCGACGAGCCTCCGTCGAACCATCTCAGTACTTTCGACGTCGTTCACCTCGGCAGCGTTGAAGATGCGTCCGTCTTCAACTTCTATCCACGTTGGTTGGATCGCACTGAGGAACGATTCGATCTCTTCGGCTGGAAGTGGCGGTTCGCCAACAGCATCTAACACCGCATTGACTGCGTGAATCGTTTCAGAACCGATCAGTCCGTCGTGTTCGTCGGGGATCTCAACCTGCTCGATAGTCCCTCCGCGACGTTCGATCTCTTTCCGCATATATTCGTGCAACACCGGGTGTTGCTCACCGCTCACGACGTGTGTTCCCGCCGGGACCGACCGCGCAAACGAACGTGCGAGGTCTGTCCGAGTCTTCCCGAGGGTATCTGTGTGGTCCTGACGGACGTTTGTTAACACGATGATGTCCGGGTCGGTCAGACGCTGATTGAACAGCCGGGTCGTATATTCTGTAATCCCTTGGTTCTCAAAGATAGCGACGTCGTCCGGCTCGTACGCATCGAGTTCGGGGACGAATTCAGCGATGAGACTGATATTCTCGTAGAGCGTCGTTCGGGGGCCCCGTCGTTCGATAGGATGGGCCTCGCCGTTGTGGATCAGTAGTGGATGGTTGCCGGTGATCTTCGTGAGCGTATCATACCCCCGGCGGTTGAAGACGTCGTCGAGGCGTTGGGTAGTTGAGGATTTACCACGAGTCCCCGAGACGACAATCTGGGTATCGATTCGATCGAGAATCTTACGATGTCGGATACCTCTTGTCACTTCACTCACCAGTCCTGTCAAACTCGACGACCCGACTTCGATTGGGTTCGGACCAGTCTTCCACTCGTATTCGGCCCCGACGAGAAACATCGGAAGTGCCCCCGCCGCATAGTCTAAGAACTGGTCCGCCGCGGACTGTGCCGACACTTCTGTCGGGAAGCGATCGGAACTGTGTCCCAGTACCCCGTTTGCAGTTTGGAGCCGCCAGACCCAGTTGTTTCGTTCTTTCGGGAGTTCTCCCGACGGTGTGGGTTCTTGTTCGATGATGATGTCGGGCGCGTCGACATCGGTGTCTTGGAAGGACTTTTCATTCCCCGATAGTTCTGCAACAGCGGCGCGAACGACATCAATTGCTTCGCGAGCTGCTCGGGACGTATCGTAGTGGCGACTACCGGTTGCTAGAACCTCCGCTGGGCCCCTGAGGCGCCACGCCCAGCCGAACCCACGGCCGTAAATCTCGAAGGCAGTCCGACTCATGTTTCACCCCCCTCAGACAGAACTGACGCTGAGAGGACCTCCTCTTCACTCGGGGGTGACACAGTATACCAGTACGCGATACCCAGGGCAGCCACCCAGAAAACCGCTGCAATCCCCAGGACAGGCAACGTCAGCTCTTGTGGAAACCCACGAGGTTGGGGAGCACTGAACAGTCGAGCGACGATCAAAGCGGGGACGAAGACCACGATCTGAAGCGGGACGACGAGGCGGCGCTCGAAGGGGGCCGACGCATGCGCGTTGTACGCCCCGACACCTGCTAAAATTGCAGTAAAGAACGCCGACAGCCCTCGCTCAATTGGGATGACAAACGTCAGCGATCCTGCAGCGAAGATCGCGACTGCGACAGTCACGCCGAGAAGCACTCGTCCGTACCGGAGTGTGTGGTAGTTCGACAACTGGATGAAGCCGAACGATAGTGCAAGCAGAAGGACGTACAGGATTACGAGCCAATAGCTCGCTAGCGCGTAAATTGCGAGGAGGACCGCACCGATGATCCCGACACGAACACCGAACCGCCCCCGGAGCCGTTCAGATAGAACGAGTCCACCAGCGAACAGTCCGGCCACAATCTCTCGAGGGAGGATGACAGATTCGGGGTCGAGGGACACTGCAACACCCTTGTAGATAGCGACGTCTGCCGTCGAAGAGAAAAGGACTGGGGGCGTCAGCGTGCCAAATTCACGCGCAAATCCATTGGAAACCAGTACCCAGCCGAGTGCAGTGAGGGTAACGAACAACCCGACACTCGCCAAGAGGTCGTTTCGGCGATATTCCGGCTTGATTTGATGGTAATTGTACGCTGCGAGTCCAGGGAGAATACTTCCCAGGAATGCAACTACTCCCACCTCAAGTCCTAATTGCAAGATAAAAAAGAGCGTGACTACTGGAACGGCTGTGCCAATGACCATCGCTGCAATGAGCTCGTCACGACCAAAGATCAACGTTCGGCGACGGAAGATCCACAGGCCGACGTACGCGGCTGCAGCGCTCAATACAAAAACGGGGAGCATGACGAAGTTCTTCAAAGAGTACACCGCAAGAATGGGAATAGTGATTGAACCACCCATACGATACCCGGTGAACTGAGTAATGGTCCCGACGCTCAAGAGACCGATAACGGCGACTATCGTGGCCACCCACATTGTAACTGTCTACCGGCTAATGCACCTTTACTGTTTCAATTTTGTACGGTTGCTTACTGGAGAGTTTGCTGTACACGTCCGTAAAGTTCCGATTTATTGAATGGCTTAGCCAGGAAATCGTCCGCGCCTGCCTCAAGTGCTCGAACGATGTCCTCCTCCCGACTCCGAGATGTTAGCATAATAACCGACATATCCTGCATCTCGTCTTTCTCTCGGATATGGTCCAGAACCGAAAACCCGTCCATCTCTGGCATCATGACATCGAGGATGACCGCTTTCGGTAGTGAATCCGAGTCCTTTTCCAAGCACTCCCATGCCTCCCGGCCATCTTTTACAGTCTCCACGTCGAACTCCTCACTGAGACTAACATCGATCATCTCTCGGATGTCTTCGTCATCGTCAGCAGCCAGAATTTCCGCAGGCATACTAGCAAAATACCCATCTCGTTCGCTTAAATACACCGACATACAAATAATCACCCTCAATTATTGCGATTCTCAATCGTAAGCCACCTCGATAACCCACGCGGACGTCTAGCAGGAAATATTTAACCAGTTGGACAATCAGATCTCTGTAACTGTGCTCGGTACTACTGGCGAACTGGACGATCCAATCCGCGTCCTCTACGTGAACTCCGATCCCGCGTTCGCGGAGTTGGTTCAAACCAAGCTCCAACAGACGAGTACCGAGATCGACTATATACATGCCGTCGGTATCGACGAAGCACTGCACAATCTTGCTTCGGACCGGATCGACTGTATCGTAACGGCGTACTCGCTCGATGATTCGGACGGCATCGGGCTTACGGAGTCGATTCGCCAGCAGAACGATGATATCCCGATAATCCTCTTTACCGGACAGGGGAGCGAGGAGATCGCGAGCGAAGCGACTCGTGCCGGCGTCTCAGACTACATCCCAGTCCGGTCGGAGCGTGATAACTTCACACTACTTGCGGCCCGCATTCGAACACTTGCGAGCGCTGCACGGAAACAACAGGAGGCCGAGCAAACGGAACGGCGCTTTCGACGAACACTCGAACGCGCTACTGACGCGATTTATTCTGTCGATAGCGACTGGCGTATCGAGTACATGAACGAGAAGATGGCCGAGCGAATCAGCCGTGACCCGGACGCCATTACTGGGGCTACGATCTGGGAGGAATTTCCGTCGATCGTCGGGACGGAACTCGAAGAAAAATATCGAACGGCGATGGAGACCGGCGAGTCGGTGTCGTTCGAACAGTACCTGCCGGAGCCGTTCGACTACTGGGTCGAAGTGCGAGCGTTCCCGGACGACGACGGGATGAGCGTCTTTTCACGCGAGATCACTACCGAGCGAGAACGGGAGTTCGAGCTAGAACGCAGTGCCACGATCCTGGAGAACGTCCACGATATCGTGTTCGTCCTCAATAAAGAGGGAGATATCGAGTTCGCGAATACGGCCGCGAAACGGGTACTCACAGGGGATCAGTCGGCACAGATCACAGGACAACAGCTTGAAACGGTCGTCGATGACCGCATTAGCGAGTCCGATGCAACGCGGCTCTCCCGGACAGTCGAATCGACACTTGACGGGATAGAGGGTGATGGTGGTCTCACCGGACTGTACGATGCGGATCTACAACTCGACCTTATGGTCGGGGACAGTAAGCGAACGCTCGATGTCCGGGTAACACCGTTCAAGAATCAGAAAAACAAACAAGTGCTCGTCGTCGCTCGAGACGTTACCGAACAGAGCGAGGTGAAGCGTCAATTAGAACGAGAGCGAGACGCGCTCCGGGACCTCCAATCCGTCATGGCAGAAAGCGGTGTTTCGGCCGAGTTACGGCTCCAGAACCTGTTGGAAGTCGGCTGCGATACCCTCGGGCTCGAAATCGGAATCGTCTCTCGGATTCAGGACAGCAACTACACGGTCGAGGCAGTTCACGCACCGGAGGCCGATATCGAAGCCGGCGATCAGTTCGATCTCGACTCGACGTACTGTGCGGAAGTCGTCAATACGGATTCGGTCCGTTCGTTCGCAGACGCCGTTAGCGACGGAAAAGAGGCTCACCCCGCCTATCGTGAATTCGAGTTGGAGTCGTACATCGGCGTGCCCCTCGTCGTTGACGACACCCGCTATGGAACAGTCAATTTCTCGAGTCCAACGACGCGAGTCGCGCCGTTCGGAGCGCTCGAACGAACGTTCGTCGAGCTGGTAGCACAACTCGTGAGTACCGAACTCTCGCGTCGTGGTGACCGTGCCGAGCTCGAACGTCAGGAGTTCCTCTTCGACCGCGTTCAGGACATCGCAGACATCGGTATCTGGGAATACTTCCCATCGAGCGGCGAACTCATCTGGTCTGACGGCGTCCGCCAGATTCACGGTGTCGCCGAGGACTACGAGCCAACCCTCGACGACGGACTCGAGTTCTATCACCCCGAGGATAGAGAGACGATTACCGCAGCAGTCGACCAGGCAATCGAAGACGGGGAACCGTACGACCTCGACCTCCGGATCGTACGAACCGACGGAGAGGTTCGTGACGTTCGGGCGTGGGGGGAATACGTTGAGGACACAAAGCGTGGCGGTTCAGCACTTCGAGGCGTTTTTCAGGATATAACGGAGCGAAAAGCAGAACTCCGTGAGCATCGAGAACTCGCGGAGGAATACGAGGCGTTGCTCGAAACGTCCGGAGACGCGATATTCTTGCTTGACGTCGATACCGATGGAACGGACCCGTCGTTCGAGTTCGCCCGACTCAGTCCGGGATACGAGACACAGACCGGACTTACAACTGAGGAGGTCCGCGGCAAGACACCCCGAGAGGTGTTCGGCGACGAGCAGGGTGCTGAAATCGAGGCTAACTACACTCGCTGTGTCGAGCAGCGTGCCCCGATCTCGTATCGCGAGGAACTCGACGTCGGTGACGATGCACGGTTCTGGGAGACCAGCCTCGCACCGGTTGTTGTCGATGGAGAGACCGTTCGAGTTGTGGGCATCGCCCGAAACGTCACCGAGCAGGTCGAGCGAGAGCGCGAACTCGAGGCGACGAACCAGCGACTGGAATCATTCATCGAGGCCACGCCACTCACCGTCATGGAGATTGACACCGATGGCAACGTCATCCGCTGGAACGACGAGGCTGAAAATATGTTCGGCTGGTCGCGCGAAGAGGTGCTTGGTGAGTTCAATCCGATGGTTCCGGACGAGCAGCAGGAAGAGTTTGCCTCACACCGACAGCGCGTCCTGAACGGGGGGCGAATCCGGGCGAAAGAGATACGGCGGGAGACAAAAGACGGAGACAAACTGGACCTGCTCCTGTCGGTCGCGCCGATTACAGGCCCCGATGGGGAAGTCACGAGTATCCTCGCCGTCTTAGAGGACATCACCGAACAGAAAGAGTTGGAAGCCCGCCTTCGATCACTTCAGGAGACCGCACAGCAGCTGAGCGGCGCTGAATCGAGCGACGAGATCGGGGCGATTGCCGTCGATGCCGCGACCGAGATACTCGACTTCGATATCACCGGTATCTGGGAGTACGACGGGCGAGAGGACGCGCTCGTCCCGATTACGGAAACGTCCGCAGCACGAGACCTGTTTGGCGATTCCCCTCGGTTCGCTCCCGGGGACGGCCTTGCTTGGGACGCGTTTGAGTCCGGAGAAACCCGGGTATACGATGATGTCCAGGCCGAGGGGCAACCCCACAATCCGAACACAGAGATTCGGAGTGAAATTCTCGTTCCACTGGGTGAGTATGGGCTCATGTCGACGGGGTCAGTTTCCACGCGGGTTTTTTCTGAGACGGACGTCGATCTGTTCCGGATTCTCGGTGCGACTGTCGAGGCAGCACTCGCACGAGCGAGTAGGGAGGAAGAACTACATCGACAGAACGAGCGACTCGACCAGTTCGCGAGCGTCGTTGCCCACGACCTTCGGAACCCGCTCTCCGTCGCGATGGGATTCCTCGAAATCGCAGAGGAGACCGGGAACGCGGAGCACTTCGAGAAAGTAGAATCCGCACACGACCGAATTGAACGGCTCATCGAGGACCTTCTGACGCTGGCACGTGGGGAGACGACGATCGAGAATGCAGAGGAGATCGACCTCGAGAGTATTACGACGGAGGCGTGGGGATACGTCGACACTGGGGAGGCAACGCTTACAGTTGCAGATGGAGTTCCGACAGTCACCGGCGATGCAGGGCGGCTGACCCAGCTCTTCGAGAATCTGTTCCGGAATGCGGTCGAGCACGGTGGTGCCGACATCACGGTTACCGTGGGTCGACTGGATGAGAACGATGGGTTCTACATTGAGGACGACGGCAACGGAATTCCCTCGGAAAGGCGAGATGAAGTGTTCAAGCACGGCGTCACGTCCAGTGAGGGGGGTACCGGATTCGGGCTCTCAATCGTGGCCGACATCGCGAAGGCACACGGCTGGACGGTTTCGGTGACAGACGGAACCGATGGCGGGGCACGGTTCGAGTTCAAACGGTCCAAATAACCACCCGTTGTCAGTGATCAAACTGATCCTGCAGCCTATGCATTGAAAACTCCAGTCTCAACTACTGCAGAGTGTAGTTGTACGCTTGGCGATGAACGTCGATGTGGTATTCCAGTTCAGCCGCTACCGCTTGTGTCGGGTATGCAGGGTAACGGTGACTGTACTCCATCGCTGTCTCTTGATTATCGATGTGTCCGCTTAATGGTTTGTGTCACAGAATGTCGGATTCAACCCCGGGGTCAAGCCCCGGGGCATTCTCCTTGTATTCTGTAAAACAGTGACCCCCGTGCCAACCGACACCCACGCGGTCACCGACAGACCACTCTGTGACCTCCTCTCCGATCGCGTCGACGCTCCCGACGACTTCGTGGCCTGGAATACGCGGGTACTCGATCGGTCTGGTGCCTTCCTTCACGACTGCGTCGCTGTGGCAAATTCCACAGGCGTCGACTGCGATTCGAACCTCAGTATCTTCGGGCTCAGGAACATCGCGCTCGACGATCTCGAAGTCTGCGCCGGCTGCTGGAACCTCTACAGCGCGCATTGTTTCATCTGTGGACATGGCCGTATGGAAATTCGGTCCCGTCGGTGAAAAACGTCACCCGATTTGGTGGGCCTGTTGTCCGTATAGCGTATTTTTACCCTCTGGGAATGTGAGATCTGCAGCAAGGTCCACAGTTCGCATCGGAACTCGGTGTCCTGATCAGGTTCGACACAAAGCTCAGTGTTGGCTGTAGCGGCCGAGATAGTCGACAAGACTGTGGGTGTCCGTCTCTCTGGACTGGTGCCAACGTGTCCCCACAAGGACAGGGCCGAAAGTGGCCAACTGCTCACACGGAGAGAAACGGTCGGCGGATACTCTGAGGGTAGCGACCTGATCAAGGCGCTTTTTATTGTCGGAACCGTGACAGGGGTATGGGATCGAACACCCTCGAGACAATCCTCGTCGCTGGCGCAACCGGAGCAACCGGGCGCGAAATTCTGCGGCTCGCCCAAACACGCGTCGACACCGTTCGTGCACTCACGCGGTCGCCTGACGCCGCTCCCGGGCTCCAAACTGCTGGTGCTGACGAGGTGTTTGTTGACGATCTGTTGGCCCCAGAGGACCTGTCGGCAGCTGTTGCCGATGTCGATGCGGTACTGAGCGCCGTCGGGACTGCGCCGACTGCACTCCGGTCTGGCCCGCCGTTCGTCGACGGGGCTGGCAACCGCACCTTGGTCAGTGCGGCAGCGGACGCTGGCGTCGACTCGTTCGTCATGGAGTCGGCCATCGGCGTCGGATCTGAGCCAGCAAGCCCGCTTGCGACGGCGTTCAACGCGTTTATTGGCCCGATTCAGGAGGCGAAGGCCACAGCCGAATCTGCAATCCGGGACGCACGGATCCGTCACACGATCCTCCGGCCTGGCATCTTGACGAACGGCTCACGGACAGACCTAGTGACGGCTGCCGAGCCGGGCGCGAAGCTCTGGGGAACGATTTCGCGAGCGGACGTCGCGCGACTCATGCTTTCGGCACCGGTGACACCTGCCGCAGCAGACCGAACGTTCGAGGTCGTCTCAATGCCGCGATTCCCCAGTCGGGACGCGGATATCGATTGGACGATGCCGGACGGACAGTAGCACAACGAAGTTAGAGATCATATTGGCAATAGAATGTCCCTCCGGGCATTCAGGCTCCTTCGAGCCAACATGAAGTCGACTCCCTCTGTGATGTTTGGTGAAATTGTATCTGTTCCAACATATGCGGATTGTCGTTTTTGAGGTAGTCAATGCCGGAGTCACGTTATTTCCCTGTAGTCACATATCCTCTTGCCCGGGTGTCTGAGAAGTCAAATAAACCCCTAAACCGCAGTACGGCTACGTGTTCATGGCTTTTGTTCAGTGTATGTGTTCAATAAAATTCTTCAATAGAAATGTTCATTAGTTGTGTTCAGCGCTGGTGTTTGGCATAACTGTTCAGTCCCGAAATTCAGGATAAGCACCCAAAATTTGTGTTCAAATTCCACATCTACTAATTGTGTTCATGAACAATATTCATTAGGTGTGTTCATTAGGTGTATTTATAATGTGTGTTCACTGTGTGTGTTCACTGTGTGTGTTCAATGCATGAGTCTACGTACTCAAACAATGAATGTGTCTGACGAAGTTTCAAGATGGATGTACACCATGTAGAGAATATGTTAGCCTACTCAACGTACAGTGAGGCAGGTGGGGTCGGAAAGACGACGACTGCAGCTAATTTGGCAGTGGCCCATGCCCGGGCAGGCCTCAAGCCACTGGTTGTCCCGCTGGATCCCCAGGACGGCGATCTCTCGCGGCTGTTCGGTGTCGACGACCAACGCACTGAGCCAGTCGACAACATTGTTCGACATATGATCCGTCGACCGAAGGGCGACTTTGCTAATCTAATCCGATCTGTCGAAGGTGTCGATATCATTCCCGAACACAACATGCTCTCGGATATGGCAGAATACCTCCAGCGAGAGAAAGATCAGGCAGAAGCAATGGGCGAGGCCTTCGGGATGCATGCGCAGTTGCTGCGGGTGCTTCGAGAAGCTGGTGTGCCCGACAACTACGATGTCCTGATCTGTGACCCACCTGCCACAGAGGGGCCGCATCTATACAATGCGATCCATGCTACCCGATCGCTGGTTATCCCCGTTGAACCGAGTGCGAAAGGCCGGGCAGCAGTCGAAGGCCTCGAATCACTTGTTGCGGGACTCGAGGATCAACTCGACGTCGAGGTTGGAGTCATGGCAGCCGTCCCGATCGGGTTCAAAAATACGCGTGACCAACAGTCGATCCTCGAGGAAATCGAGTACACGATCCCGGAAATCATCGGCGAGCGGGCTTCACTGATGGAGGGCTGCTGGATGAAACAGTGTTCGGCATTCACCTATGTACGGGAACACCGTGACCGATCGCGGGACTACGAGATCGAGACGCTGGCACAGTTCGACCGGATCGCACGCTATCTCGAGGAAACCGCAGGGATCGAAGCTCCAAACCCACCTGAACCGGGTGACGTCGACCACGAGGTGCTGACCCCATGACGGGAATGAAAGAAGGCGCCGGCGAAGACCCCTTTGCAGAGGATACTGAACCACCGGCTTCCGATCCGGACCCATCTCCTGAGCCCGAAGTCTCCGAAGAGACGGATGAGACGCCTGTCGCTACTAACGTAGATACGACCCCAGAGTCGACCGAGAGCGGACAATCCACCCAAACACGGATGCAGATACCCTACAAATATCGCCGTGACAGCGTCCAAGACGGTCGCGATAGGGTTCCACTGTTTCTACAACCAGAAACGAAGACTGCTGAGCGAGAAGCACTGAGAGAACTCGAAGAGCGCTTCGGCGACAATGTCTCACTGACGGATCTTCGAGAAGCACTGGTAAAGGTCGGACTCGAACATCTCGATGAAACCGAGGAACGACTCGAAGAATGGGGTTACGGCATGACCTTCGACTGATATCGTAGTCGTACGGTGGCGGGACTTCTCGCTCTGATTGTTGTCTCGTTGGCCGGGACGACGAGATCGAGTCGCTGGTTTCGAACCCCCGCCCGATCGTCCGTGGCGAACCACCGACGCCAGTGTTGATCTCTGGGAAGACTGGGACGGGAAAGTCACTCGTCGCCCGCCACGTCGCCCAGACCGCAACTTCCGTCGCCGAACGCGAAGGGCTCTCTGTCACCGACATCTACGTCGACTGTTCGCAACACTCCACAGAGACCCGGGCAGCGTGTGCGACAGCGCGGGCGGCCAACCGCGCAGTCGGCGAACCGAAGAACGTCCCACTGACTGGACTGGGGGCCTCGCAGTACTACACGATGATCTAGGAGCTGTTCGAGGACCTCGATGCCGCGGTCATCACCCTTGATGAGGTCGACCGTATCCAACCCGACGCCGACGGCAACCGCGACAATATCCTGATGCAACTCTCGCGGGCGCGGGAGGCCCAGAAAACCGACACCAACATCGGTATCATCGCCATCTCGAACAAACTCGACTACCCAGAGAAAATGAACCAGCGGGTCCGATCGTCGTTCGGCGATGCCGAGTTACTGTTTCCGCCGTATGATGCGAACCAACTCCGCGAGATTATGCACGCTCGCGAGGACGCCTTCTATGAGGGCGCACTCGACAGTGCGGTCATCCCACGGGCGGCGGCGCTGGCCGCTCGTGAACACGGCGATGCCCGGAAAGCGATTCGGATTCTGAAAAACGCAGGCGTGATCGCTGAGGAAAAAGGCGACACGAAAGTTCGAGAGGCTCACTTAGAGCAGGCCAAACACCACGCCGAAGCCGACCGCGTAGCCGAACACGTCTCGACCCAGACGCCACACGCCCGGCATATTCTGCTGGCGCTGGCGTTGCTCACCAAGAACGCCGATCCAGACGACGGCGAAGATGGCTACCGAACGACACATGTCTACGACGCCTACAAAACGGTGTGCGAGCAGGAAAGCACCGATCCACTGAAAATCGACCGGGTTCGGCAACTACTCGACGAACAGGCGTTTCTGGACATCATTGAGTGTCGACGGACCGGTGGCGGTCACCAGAAAGCACCTTTACGGCCCACCGTCTATTGAAAGACCCCGACGTGGTCGTTGAAGGCGTCGGCCACGATCCCGAGTTAGTCGCTTCGAACATCGGACTCTAAATCGGTGCGTCGGCTGTATTGGCGGCCGGAATCGACGGGATTTCACTTTGAATGAGGGGTGTAAAGCGATCGCCGGCCGCTCATGCAAAGAGGCGTGTGGTCGACGGAGCGAGAACGGACGAGACGTACTCACTTACTGAAGCAACTCGGACACGCCGTCTGGCGTCGACACCGTCAGGTCACCCTCTAAGTCTTCGTCAAGCCGTTCGGCTGCATTCGTCACCATTTCTGGAACGACCAACACGCGCTGGTAGCGTTGTGTGCGGAATCCATCGAGTTGGTCGGCCACGCCTGTTGTCCGGTCGGCAAGTGCGTCGGCGATTTCGACCTCGACGACTAGACTCGCCGAGTCAAACGCACGGACGACGAGATCGGGACGGCCTTCGATGCTGTCGATAGCGAGCCCGTCGTCGACGTGTTCGCAACGCGCTGATCAACCGACGATCGCGTAAAATAGTGGGAACGAAGAGGCGTTCAAGAGACGGTCGACGAGCCAGATACCTTCCGTGTGAGGCCGCTTCGGGAGTTGAAGATCTAATCAGAGCTGTATTAACCAACACTCATTGATTAGGCCATCTTGTGTTGGTTAAGATTCTACGCTCTTATGTAGACCTGCGGAATGTCCCTATATCTGCGGTCTACGGGCCCAAATGAGCGGATATGTCCTCCTCAGATCCTTCGGCCGGTTGCTTCGCCAGCTCGTTGATCTTTTATACCGACTTAGTCGGGTTACTCTTCGAGGAGAACGTCATACGTAGGCGATTCATTTATTAGAGGTTAATTCATTTTACTTCGTATGCCTATTAAACATCAGATAATAGTTAATTTATACCGAATACTGTCAATAATTGTAGTGGTTCTTATTCGGTCGACACGATCAGCTTGTGGTCAGTGGTATGATACTTCGATCAGTGTGACACAGCCGAATTCCTGTCGGGATTGGTTGTTTCAGCCGACTGCCAGTGGGGTGTGACAATGAGCCACAGTCGGAGAGATCGGTTACTCGCGCTCACGATGGTGGTCTTCCTTGTGGGGTCGACAGTCGGTGGGTTCGTTGCCACAGCCGGGACGGTTGCGGCAGCAGGACCGGTGAGTTACGAGGAGCCATCGGTGACGCCGTCGACGCTGTATGCAGGCAGTGCAGCTAACGGGACGATTACGGTGAACAACACCGGCGGCTCGGCCGAGACGTATGCGGTTTCGTTGAGCGTTGACGGGACAGTCGTCGAATGGAGGAACGGAACCATCGCCGCGGGTGAGAGCCGAACAGTCACGATTCTGAAGACGCTCTGGAATACTGGTGACCGGACGGTCACGGTTGCAGGCGGCGGTCAGAGCGCAAGCGAGACCGTGACGGTCAAGACGGCGAGTGCCAAGTACCACGGCGGGGCAGACAATCGCGGCTACTATCCGAACCAGCAGGGACCGACCACACAGCCCGAAGAGGTGTGGAACATTTCCGATGGCACACCACTGGTGATGCAGCCGACTGTCGTCGGTGACACGCTGTACGTCGCTTTCCACAACGGCGGCAAACTCTACGCAGTCGACCCGAAGACTGGCGCGGAGAAGTGGAACGCTACACCCGGTGGCACAGACGGGTCGACATGGACAACACCCGCCTACGCCAATGGCGTGCTCTATCTTGGAACCAACGACTACAAACTCCACGCAATAAACGCGACTGACGGCAGTGAGATATGGAACTACTCGACACAGACCAACGTCCGGTCGGCACCAGCAGTCGTCGACGGCGTCGTCTACTTTGGCAGCAACGACGGCAACATGACTGCGGTGAACGCGGCCACCGGTGAGGAGCTGTGGTATCACAGACTCTACCAGCCCGTGCTCGTCGAGTCGAATCCAGCGGTCGTCGACGATGTCGTCTACTTCGGAGCCGCCGACGACAACGTCACCGCGCTCAACGCGACGACTGGAGACAAAATCTGGAACTACACGCTACCGGACGAGAGCCAGTCGGATCCGACGGTTGTCGGTGATACCGTCTTTATCGGGAGTGAGAGCACGTCGGGCGAAACGTCGGGAACCGGATATGTATACGCGCTGAACGCGACCGACGGTACCGAGCGGTGGAACTACACAGTGACCGGAGATGTCGACGCTAGTCAAGTATATGCAGACGGCACCCTGTATGCAGGAAGTCGTGGTGGTGACCTCGTTGCGCTGAACGCGACCGACGGGGAGGAAATCTGGAACACCACAGGGTCCGACTTCCGCGGTGCACCGGTTGTGGCCGGTGAGACACTGTATATTTCCGATTTCGGAAACGATACTGTTCACGCATTCAACGCCACAACCGGAACCGAACGGTGGCAGTACACCTCGCCGACAACGACCCTCTACCCGACGCCATTGGCATGGAATGGCACGCTCTACTACGGCTCAGTGAGTAAACTTCACGCGCTCGAACAGCCTGGACCGGCTCTTTCGAGTCTGAGTGCAACGAACCCGTCTGACCAAAACGTCGAGGTCTCGTTCGATTCGGATATCCAACTCGTGAACATCTCGGTATCGATCAGCGGAGCTGAATCAGGGACGCTCACTGAAGGCGATTTTACTGAAACCGGCTCCGCTGGAAGTTACACCTATACTGCTACGTACGCAGGCGGGACTGATGGAACGTACACTGCGACGATAAATACTGCCGAGGACAGCGGTTCCAGAGATGGCGCGAGCGGTCAGTCCGACAGTGTGACTGTCGACACAGTCGCACCGACAATCTCGAAATTCTCGGTGACAAACCAGTCGGTACAGAACGTCTCGGTTGCATTCAATGCGAGCGAAACACTCGACGAGATCACTGTCACAATCAGTGGTGCAGAGACAGCAACACTGGACAAAACCAACTTCACCGAAGTCGGCAGTGGTCCCTTCAATTATACTGCGATCTACAACGGGAGCAGTGACGGGAGCTACACGGCCACATTGAATGCGGCCAACGATTCGGCAGGCAACAACGGTGCGGGCGGTGAATCCGGAACGGTACGTTTTGACACGACCGCGCCGACAATCTCGGAGTTCACGGCAACAAACCCATCCAGTCAGAACGTCTCGGTGTCGTTTAACGCAAGCGAACAGTTGAGTGAGATATCCGTCTCCATCAGCGGTCAAGAGACCGGAACGCTCACCACGGGCGACTTCAGCGAACTGGACAACGGAGACGGAACATACGGGTACAACACACGGTACGTCGGCAGCAGTGACGGAAGCTATACAGCGACCCTCAACACAGCCAATGATTCGGTCGGGTACAACGGTTCGAACGGTCAATCCGACAGCGTGACTGTCGACACGGTCGCACCGATGATCTCGAAATTCTCGGTGACGAACCAATCGGTACAGAACGTCTCGGTTGCGTTCAATGCGAGCGAAACACTCGACGAGATCACAGTCACGATCAGTGGGGCGGAGACAGCAACACTGGACAAAACCAACTTCACCGAAGTCGGCAATGGTCCCTACAACTATACTGCGATCTACAACGGGAGCAGTGACGGGAGCTACACCGCCACACTGAATGCGGCCAACGATTCGGCAGACAACAACGGTGCGGGTGGTGAATCCCGAACGGTACGTTTCGACACGACCGCGCCGACGATCTCGGAGTTCGGAGTTATGAACCCATCGGGTCAAAACGTCACAGTGTCGTTCAATTCGACCGAAACACTGTCTTCGATAAACGTCACAATCAGTGGAGCAGAGACGGCAACACTTACTGAATCACAGTTTAAGCAACTGGATACCGGTGATGGTACCTATCAGTACGTCACACAATACTTTGGAAGCAGTGATGGTACCTACACAGCTACGCTCAACACGGCTAATGATTCTGCTGGCAACGACGGTGCGAGCGACGAGACCGACAGTGTGACCGTCGACACAGTCGTGCCGACAATCTCGGAGTTCTCGTCGACGAATGCCACCGGCCAGAACGTCACGGTGTCGTTCAACGCGAGCGAACAACTGAGCACGATCTCGGTTAGCCTCAATGGCCCGGCATCAGCACTGCTCGATGCGTCGAACTTCACTGAAACCGGCAGCGGTCCCTACAGCTACACCGCCACCTACAACGGGAGCAGCGACGGACGCTACACGGCGACCCTCTATACCGCCAGCGATGCGAGCGGTAACAACGGGGCGAACAGCGAATCCGACAGTGTCGCCATCGGGACCGCGGTCGTCTCCTCGTCACTTGAACACCTCTCGGGCACGAAACCCGACATGACAAACGTCACGCTTGATGCCCGGTTCTCGGGTGGTCTCCTGCAGATCCAAGCCAAGAACGCGAGCGCAAGCACAAGCGACACCAACACCGAACCAGATTACGAACTCGCCGGCCTCGGAGCCGACAGCAGTACGCTCATCCGGATGAACGTCACCGTTCAGAACTTCACGCCGCGCGTACTGATCGGCAGCGCCCACGACGCCAACTGGACACGGACGGACAACGGCGACAACACGTGGAACCTCTCTATCGAGGGGACGCCCACTGCTGTCGAATCCTACTTCAAGCCCGATGGCTCGTCGCCCATGTCGTGGCCCGGCACCCACCAAGCCAACGAGTCGCAGGACGCCGCGCTGACGTTCGCGGTCGACGACCTCAGCGTGATGTCACAGACCTACCGCGAACGACTCAACGGCTCGATTATGACGACCGACGCCCAAGAGTTCGGCACGCCGCAGTACAACACGACGGGAACGAACGATAAGGTCGAACTCACCGTCAAAGCGCCCCACTTCGCCAAGGACGGCACGAACAACACCGGCTTCTTCGAGGCCTTCTTACCCCAGACACTGCTCACCGACTGGGGCGTGAACGCGACCGAACTCGCCGGAGAACTCAACGGCCAGAGCCGGTCGACGACGATTACGCCCGTCTCCGGCGGCGTCCGTGTCGATTTTGGCATCCATTACTCCGAGGGGACGGCCGCGATTACGGTTGATACGACCGCCCCCACGGCCGACGCTGGCAGCGACCGGACCGTAGACGAGAGAACGACCGTCCAGTTCGACGGCTCGAATACGACCGACAACGTAGGTGTGTCGACATACAACTGGACGTTCGGCGACGGCTCAAAAACGACCGGTGAGAAACCGACTCACACCTACGGCTCACCCGGCACCTACACCGTCACGCTGAACGCATCGGACGGGGCCGGCAACTACGACACCGACACGCTCACCGTGACCGTCGAAGAAGTCTCGTCAGGATCTGGTTCGTCTTCGGGTTCGTCTTCGGGTTCGTCATCCGACGACGAGCCAGAGGCCGAAGAAACGACCGTCACTGTCGACCAGTCGAGCGAGGAAAACGAGGAGACCGGAACCGACGACGCCGAGTCGGACTCGACGACGGACTCGAGTTGGAGTGTCACCGTCTCAAACGCACGGGCCGACCAGCCGGTCGACATCTCCTTCGAGGAGCCAGAGACGGACGAAACGGATGGCGCTGACACCGATGACGCTGCAACCGACGATACTGAGTCAGCCGAGACGACAAAGCCCAACATCAGAGTACCGAGAATCCGGATGAACATCAACACAGACGGTGACTTCACACTCGATGTAACGACTCGGGAACGCGACCAGCCAACCAGCACGGACACCGGTGACAGTGAGACGCCCACCGGGACTGACGCCGATGGCAGCGAGACACTGGTTGACTCGCCCCAGAGCCAACCGGCCAGTTCGCTTGATGGGCTCTCGGAGACCGATCGTGAGTTCGCACGCGAAACCGGGTCACGGGCGATCGGAGAGGTGACCGTCGACCACAGCATCCCCGACGAGGATATCGAGGACGTGACGTTCACGTTCCGCGTCGGGAAGTCCTACCTCGACAGGAGCGGGATTAGCGCCGAGTCGGTCGGGCTCTACCGTGACGAGACGGTCCGGTGGAACGCCCTGCCCACCACCCTCGTCGACGAAACCGACTCCGAGTACGTCTTCGAGGCGACTTCACCCGGACTGTCGATCTTTACTGTCGGGTCGATCCAGCCGCTGTACGAGCTGACCGACAGCCGGGTCAGCAAGACGAGTCTCGCAACCGGCGAGCCGGTCGACGTCACGCTGACGGTGGCCAACCGCGGCGGTAAAGCCGGTAACTACACCGCAGCCCTCACCGCAGACGGGGAGGTCGTGACCTCCGAGACGGTCTTCATCGACGCACAGAGCGACACGACACTCACGCTCTCGCCCGCTTTCGATGCAGCAGGTGACTACAACCTCCGCGTCGGCCAGCAGTCGGTTGGGTCGGTTGCTGTCGGTGGCGAATCGAATGGAGCTAGTAGTGGTACTACCCTGATCGTGGTGTTGCTCGTGGCCGGCCTCGGTGGAATCGGGGTTGTACTCTGGTATCGACGCCAGTAGCACAGACGAAACCTTTTGAAACTGTATTTGAAGTTGAGAGTCCTTTGCTCAATGCATACGGAATTCGTCAGCCAGTCCAGCAGGGGGGTCGAATCTCGCCGCCAAACGCATCGCCGAACGACTCGTTGAGTCGGGCGTCGATGACCCACTCGTGATTACAGTCTTCTGGGACAGCGGCGAACGATACATGTCGACCGGTATGTTCGACGGCGAGTAGGACAGTTCGAAAAATAGGCGCGATTGACTGGCTGTACTACTGTTTTTGTCGAAGTCGGTGGTGGCCTGCGTATCCAAGCGCGCTCACGAGTCCAAGCGCAAGCAGCGTCGTCAGCGGTGTGGGAAGCGACTCTGAGCTGTCGGTCGCAAACGTGGTGCTGAATCCAGAGAGGTCAACACCACTGGTCCACTGAACCGTCTCCGCGTCCGTGTTGGCAGGCTCGTGGCTACTGGTTGCGAGCTGGTAGCCCTCAGGTGGTTTGATCACGAACAGCCGGTCGGGCTGGAACTCGCTGGCGAACGGTTCGGTGAGCGTCAGCTCGTCGCCCGAAACGCTTGCCAGGTTGCTCCACTCGGCGGAAACACGGATCACGCCAACCCCGTCCCTCGTCTCGACGGAGGCGCTGACACCACTGATCGTCATCTCGCGGCCGGTGTCAGTGGCGGTTCGGTCCGCGATCCGCGAGAGTCGCTGCTCGAAGTTGCCGGTGAGATTCGAGGGATCCTCCCGGAGCTGATCGAATGCCTGCTGGTCGGCGTCGTCAGCGAGGTCGTAGCTCACGACCAGACTCACTGTCGCGTCGCCATCCGACTGGAGGTCGACGACGAACGCTGGCTCGCTGAGTGTGTCGACCGAGGTCGTCGCACTGGCTGGACCAACTGCCGAGCCACCAGCCGCCGCGAGTACAGCTAGCGTCATCACGAGTGTAATCACACGTGGGCGGCGTCGAGACATTATTCGTCCTCCTCACTGTCGTCCTCACTATCAAACTCGAAGTCGCGGTCTCCATCATTGTCGCCGGATTCGACTGTTATTTCGACGCCATCGTCGTCGGGCAACGTGACTGTCAGCTGTCCGTTTGCGTCGGTCGTCCCGGCCGGTTCGTCGTTGACAGTCACCGACGCATCTGCAACCGGCTGGCCGCCCTGACTGACTTCGAGCGTTATGGTTGCGCCCGGTGCCGGATCACTGGAGACAACGTTGATCGAAAGGTCGCCGCTGTCGTCGGTGTCGGTTTCGTTCTCGTCTTCGGTTTCGGGCTCCGCTTCGTCCTGCTCGTCGTCTTGCTCGTCGTCTTCAGTTTCGGGCTCCGCTTCGTCCTGCTCGTCGTCTTGCTCGTCGTCTTCGGTTTCGCCGTCTTCCTCGTCGGCAAACTCAAGTTCAAGTTCTCCCTCGCGCTCGCCGTCTTCGATCTCTATGTCGACCTCCTCGTCGTCCGGAAGGGTGACCATCAGTCGGCCGTCGGCGTCGGTCGTCCCGATGATCTCACCGCCGACTTCGACGTTCACGCCCGACACCGGATCGCCTGCGGCAGTCACCCGGAGTGTGACCGTCGCACCCGGGGCTGGCTCGCCTTCGACGACCGAGATCAACAGTCGTGTGTCGTCTTCTTCGTCTTCGTCTTCAGCGTCCCGCGGTTCGATCTCCTCCTCGAATGCGAATATCTCGCCGGTCTGGCCGTCAACGTCTACTTCAGCTTCCCCAGTGTGGCTCGGTCCCTCGAAGGTGAACTCGAATTCGTAGAAGCCGTACTCCGTTTTGCGTTTGGCCTCTTCGAGTGTCCACTCGCCGTCGGTGTCGGTCGAGAGTGCCGACTCGGCGGTTGCCTGTGCATCATCCATGCTCACGACAAAGCTCCCGTCGCCTGGCTGTGGTCGCTCGAAGCTCCGTGACTGTTCGCCGTCCTCGCTTTCGATCTCGATCTCGACGCCATTGGCTCGCTCGATTTTGATCTCACCGCTGCTCATCCCCGTGTACTGGTCGAGCAGTGCACGCGAGCTGGAACTGGTCAGCGCCTGCAGCCGCTCTTGGCTGTCGGCAACGGCCGCAACGTCGTAGCCTGCGGCCTCCAGTTCCGAGGCCGAGACTGTCACTGCGCGCTGCTGGACCCTCGTGATGGCGTTGCTAACCGCCGTGGCTCGTCCGCTCAGCACGGCGATACGCTGGGCGTAGTCGGCGCTCGACAGCGTCCCGTTTTCGTAGTCGGCGGTCGCCGCTCGCCGCTCGGCGATCAGTCCCTCGGCGCGCTCTCTAAGCGTCGACGCACGCGAGGCGATCAGTTCGGCGCGTTCGGTCTCGGCGGCGGCCGCAAACGAGGCCTCGACCGACGACTCCTCGACGGCACTTTTCACCTCGTCATCGGTCACCGCCAGCACGGTCGTCAGCTGCTGGCCCGTACTCGCACGAATAGATGCTGACTGATTGGGTCCCGACTGATTCGTTCCCGACTGGTTGGTTTCGGTGCTGTCCATCTGGAGTGGGGCTGTCTGTGCGCCCCCGGTCGTAGCTGTGCTTGCCATCGCGGCGACGGGCACTGAACCAACCACAAGGCCCAACGCCACCAGCACAGCGATCAGTTGTGTCGCTCTCATCATTCTCTACCAGTCACCCTGCCATAATATATGCCAACGACCGTACTGCCGGTTTCTGGACGTTCCGGCCGATTTCACGACTGTTCAGGACGTTCCGACACTGTTTCGGACTGTTCTATTTGGGGCGTATATTCATCTGAAATGGGTGTATCTGTATATCTCTACTACTTATCCGGCCACAATACGACTGTTTAATACAAATCAGTTAATACCGCTGGCAATGCGATCACGTCTCGTCTCAATGTGTCTGTTTGCTCTCGTTTGTAGTAGCGTGATCGCGGGCGGTGTGGCGGCCACCGACCACACCGGTCCGTATCAGATCGCAACCGACCAGCCCGAGCCGGACAACACTGTTACGCGGATCGACCTTCGTCCGAACGGCGATGCGGTGTGGACGATCCAGTTCCGAACTCGGCTCTCGACGTCGGCTGCTACCGAGAAGTACGAAGCGTTTCAGGCTGCGTTCAGCAACGACACCAGTCAGTATCTCGGTCCATTCGAGGAGCGAATGACGGCGGTCGTCGCTGGGGCGAACCAACAGTACGACCGCGAGATGCGCGCCGTCGAATTTCAGGCTAAAACCAGCGTCCAAGAGGTCCCAAACCGATGGGGGATCGTTAGCTTCCAGTTTCGCTGGGAAGGGTTCGCCGCCCAGAACGACGAGCAGTGGGTCGTGGGCGACGTGTTTGCTGGTGGACTGTTCATCAGTGAGGGAGATGTCCTCGAAATCGCTGCTCCCGAAGGATACACCGTCAGCAGCTCCGCGCCAGCCCCTGACGAGACCACTGATGGCGTCGTCCAGTGGAGCGGGCGTGAAGATTTCGCCGACGGTCGGCCACGGGTCGTTGCAGCCCCTGTCAGCGCGCTGCCGGTCGATTCCACACTGATTCCGGCTATTGTCGGTCTCGTAGTGGTTGTCGCTGTTGGGGTGCTGGCCGTCAGACGACATCGGTCGACAAGCGAGCAGTCGACCGGTTCCGACCAACTACCGACCGACGAGGCTGCGGTCGACGACGACCACACCGGTCCCGCGACCGCAAGTGATGCCAGCCCTTCCGATGTAACAACTGACGCTGAGGCCCCTACTGGGCGGGAGTATGATCTCGTGACGAACGAGTCACAGGTCGTCGACGTGTTGGAACAGCACGACGGCCAGATGAAGCAGGCAGACATCGTCGATGCGCTCGACTGGTCGAAATCGAAGACCTCCCGCGTCCTCTCGGAGATGGCCGACGATGGGGCAATCGAAAAGATCCGGATCGGCCGCGAGAACGTGATCCGGCTCCCCAAAGAGTAGCCACACAATTTTTATTTGGTAGTTGCTCTGTCGGCTCACAGTACACGGCCGTTTACTACTATGACGGAATTGAGGCCTGATGGGAGGGTCGTCGGTTCTCATCATCCTACCGTTGTTTCTGGCACTGGGGATTGGATACGTCGGTTACAAACTCGTGACCGCAGAGACGGAACCGGACGAGGCATCAACCGAGGACACTAGCGATCCCATCGAATGGCTTCAAAAACGATACACCAGAGGTGAACTCACCGAAGCCGAATTCGAACAGCAACTCGAACGTCACCTCGACGACGACAGCCCAGCGTAGGTAACGAATAAGCCATGTGTTGATGCAACGAATCTTTCCGAAACGCGGTTCAAGAGGTAACTACAGTCATGACCAATCCGTTCTTTTTATAGGCGATTTTATCAGTGCCACATTTGCGGTCGTAGTCTTGCAATTTCTATTGAACATATGATCTCGGTTCTTTTTGAAAATAACAGGTCTACTACTTCACCATGTCTTCAACGCTCTCCTCAAGACGTGAGATTTTTCGAGAGATTGCGACGACTTCGTATTACAATTGGCCAGCCTACGATACAATACCACTGTACGATACCTCCTCGCTTGGAGCACTTGATGAGGATATCAGAACTGTTGCCTCTGTTTGGTTTAGTCATGACTCCCACAACTCGGTTGACGAGTTCATTTGCGATTTACCACTACAATACATGGATTTCACAGGTCATGATCGGTACAGCAGTTCAACAACGTACCGTATGCGAACGCTGGTACGCTTATCTCTCCTGAAGGAAGTCCACGGATGGGAGCACGAGACATCACTTGTCGAGTATCTTGAACGCTATCCGAACGTCCGGCAGCAGATTGACTTTGAGACCGTCCCTGATCAGTCGACACTGTGGCGAACGTGGCACCGCCGACTCCCGACAACCCTCCGAGAAACGATTCAGAAGGGTGCTCGGGCAATCCTGATCAAAGCTGAGGATGAAGGTGTCAGTATTCCCAGAAAGCCTTCACGCCAATTTCGTAGTGACGAGAGTGGTGATGGAAATTTTACGGATCAATTGGTACACTAGATCGGGCTGAAGAGATCACTACTCACGTGGGTCAGATTGCCTATCCTGCGTTCTCACTTGAACGTGGAGAGAGCTGTGAAATACACGAACATGCGTTCTGGGACCTACAGACGTATCTCGGTTTGCGCGAAAATTTAGCGGCGGATGAGGGGGCTCTCAGTTTCGTTCACGAATCACGGCGTGATCGAACACCGCTCGGGCATACCCACCGAGATCACCTCCGAAGCCTCTCAGTCGACCAAATTAGAGAGATGTACCGGCAGGCAGTCGACCGACTCTTAGATAGGGTAGCAGCGACGGAGGAGTTCTATTGTGCCGGAATCGTGGCAATCGAGATTACCGAGACCGATCCCTTTACAGGCGACCGAACTGGCCACGAAGACGAGATTATCGGGACAAAAGAGCCAACTGACGAGTACGCCTACCAGTGGGCGACAGTACAGCTGGTCGGAAACGCTGTCCCACTTGTCCTCGATGCACGACCAGTTCGACGAGGGGAGTCACGGAAGGAGATCGTCGACGATCTACTGGACTCGGCTGAGGACCTCGTGCACGTTGATAATGTCTTGATGGATCGTGAGTTCGACAGCCAGCACGTGCTGGAGATGATCAGTCAACGCGGACTCTCATATGTCGTCCCGAAACGGATGCAGACCAGCGAGAGAGCCCAAGCAAAGCGACTCATCCAACGAGGGGAAGATCGGTATGAGACCGACCGGAAACTCCACCTCGGAAACAACGAGTGGCACGAAACGACGCTGATCTACCGACGTAAAGAGAACTCCGAGCACGACGATCACCGGCAGTACTCGGTGTTCATAACGAATCGGGGGAGCGGGCACCTCACTGAGTACGGCTACCGGTGGGAGATCGAGAGCGGGTACAAATCGATCAAGCGGTTCATGGCTGCGATAACCTCAAAAAATTTTGGGCTACGGTTCTTCTACTTCGCGTTCGCGTGTCTCCTGTACTCGATCTGGCGAGCAGTCGATCTGCTGGTACAGGTCGAGTTGACCGGTGAGTATGACCATTCACCGCTGATTACAGCGGACAACACGCTGACCCTGCTGAAGAAGCAGACAGGAATCGGGTAGTGAGGTGTTTTGTTCGGGTTAGCAGACCGTCTGAGTGGCTACACTGCTAGATATATCAAAATCTGTTCGTATGATTGGCAGAATAACAAGAATGGCTGTTTGGAGAGCGACCTGAGGCAGTTTCCACTGACCGAATCGGTCAAATTCACGCATTATAGCCCCGCTAAACCCACTGTAGTCTCAACTTACCGGTTGTCGAATTGATATAGCGGTATAAAGTTTACAATTGCAGTAACGATGAAATTCTCTGGCCCCACTATAGGGGGTTAAACGCCTCAGCTAGCTGTTCCCGCATGAACTGTCGACGTAACTGGCGAGACCGATTGTCTGAAAGGTAGTTTTGCATGACGACCTGTGGATCACTACTGCCCTGTTCTGCAGCAATTTCTTCGACTCCATCAAGCACGCCCTCCAGAACCGCAGTATAGGTATCGTACCAGAACCGTCGACAGAGCTGTGGACTGGGCTGTTCACCGTCGATTTGCTCTGGGAGATCGGCCTTTGACGCAAGCGCTCGGAAGCGGTTGCGGATTGTATCTCTCGTGACGTGTGGTTTCGCCCCCTGTGAGGACGGGAACAGATAGCCAGACCATGTCTCATCGGCTGCCAATGTCTCTATCCGTGAGTCCAGCAGATCCGCTCCAAACAACACAGAGACCTCTCCAGGGCCGTTTTTCCGGTCTTCGAATTCGATATAGGGGACATCGTTGTCTGGGACATCACGATTGAATTGTGAGACATGCAGGCCAGCGACTTCACTGGCTCGGAGGCCCCAACCAGCCAAGGCCATAATCAAGAGTTTCGCTCGGGTTTCGGTGGTCGCTGCAACGAGCTCCTGAATGTGTTCAGCAGAAAGCGACGGCGTTGAGGAGGCCCCGACTTCCCATTTGAACTCGTCGTAGAGTCCACTCGCCGGATTAAGCGAGGCAATCCGTCGACCGACGAGATGTTGATACCACGCATCGACGATGCGCCGCACCCGCTGGAGCGTTTGAGCACTGTATTCGTGGTCAGCACCTTCATTGAGCCAATCGAAGGCTGCATAACAGGCGTCGACAGCCTCGTAGGCCGGTATCTCTTCGTCTCGTTGGATGGGTGTGAGGAGATCGTCGGTATCGTTGGCTTCCGTATAGGCCCGGACATAGAGATTGAGCCGTGTCCTGAGTGCGTCGACCGAGGACTGAGCGAGACTGTACCGCGACTGACGACGATCGAGAAAGCCCTCAAGCGCAGCTACTGTCTCGCTGTCTTGGGTAGCCCAGTCGTACCCGTCGTCGACGCCGAGCGCAAGGGTTTCAGCCCAGAAGTCGCCAAAAGAGCGACCGTGGTGCCGTCGGAGGGCAGCAACAAACGATCGCGCACCGTGGTCCCGAAACCACTGGTGGCTGGGCTTTTCGGTCGTGGGATCGATATCTTCGGCCTCGAGACACGGAGCGATACGGTCCCAGTACAGTTCGACAAAGTCCTCCAGCGAACATTCTGTCCATCGGATATCGTCGAATGTAGGTGAGTCACCGTCCAGAGTCTGCGGGGAGTCACTCATTAAATGGTTCCTCCTCGGTCGCGAAAATCGCGTAAGGGAGCCCGATCGCTGTCTGTCGACCTAATTCTAAGAGTGGCATAGACTGGTCGTTTAGCCATTCAGTAGAGAATCTTATAATTCTGTGGGTTATGCAGACCAGTACAGTCTGCTAAACCCACGCAAATGTGGTGGAATAATCCGCGGTAAGAATAAATCATATTACGCTATACAAAATTAGCCGCTCTGGCCGCCGCTCGGTGGTGGTCAAGCGGTACCTTCCGACGATAATCCGTATCAAACGACTGTATTTCGGGATCCCAACTCCGACTGGAGCGCCTGCCATCTGCAGCATGCCGATTGGACTCCTGATGAGTGACGACCCCGTCTCGCGCTCGACAGGCCATCTATCGACACGATCGTTTGAGAGAGTCCGAACTGAAGTCGTCGACTACAGACATGCGGAGCGTTTCAACCATCGCCGCGACCGCACCTTTCATATCGGTCGCTCCGCGGCCGTAGATGCGGTTGTCGACGCGCTCGCCGAGGGGATCGTAGCTCTACGCCTCGCGCTCGTAGGGCGCGGTGTCGACGTGGCCCTCGTAGAGCAGTGTCCACTCGCTGTCGCCGGGGACGATCGCTACGAGGTTCGGTTTCCCGTCGACGGACTCGATCCATTCGGTGTCGACACCCCAGTTCAAAATGCGATCTTCAAGCCACGCCAATAGTTGGGTGGTCTCCCCAGGTGGGTTCTGGGTATCGAACGCCAGCAGATCCAGCGTCGACTCGGCGAGTCGCTCGCGGCGGGCAATATCCGCGTAGGATGGGTGGCTCTGGGTCATGATGGTGCCTCTGAGAGGGAAGTCGCAGGGAAAACGGAGCGCGGTGTGACTACTTAGCAGCAGTCGTCGCCAGCACCGCAAGCGCTGCCGTAGTCGACGCCGATCTCCCGGCCGATGGCGTCGTTACACCGCATCAGCAGGGAATTGAACTGGAACTGGCTCTGCTCGCGTTGGGCGTTGCGAAGCTCCTCGCCGAGCTCCTCTGCGGCCGCCATGACCTCGTCGTTGGAGGTGCTCAACAGCACCCACCTCCCGATGACTGGGCGAACTCCATGCCGATCGGTTCGCTGATTACGTCGTTTGTCTCCTGAAGCAACTCGATGAGGTCGGACTGTGCCGCACGGTGCTGCTGGATCGTCTCGTTTTCCGAGAGCTCCTCTTGGAGCTCTTGCAGTTCGGCCATCAGCGACTGATCGAAGTTCTGCTGCATCTGTCGCTGTTTCTGTCGGTACTCATCGAGCAGTTCCATGGCTTCGTCGTCGTTTTCGAGCCGCTCGTTGGCAGCCATGAACTGCTGGTAGGTTTCGCTGTCCTCGATGGCGTCGATGAACGCCTGAAGCTTCTGTTCGACTGCGTCTTCGACGGATTGGGTTTCACTCATTGGTGTGGGACTTCTGCGGTCTGTTTGTCAGTGAGCTCAGCCAGTCCGGTCACCGCGTCACCGAACGCGCTGAGTTCGTCGAGGCCGATCGGCTCGTCCCCGCGAAGGGGAGCGAGCATCATCGGTGTCTCGAATCGATCCTTGATCTCGCCGAGATACTGCTGCTGTTGGGCCCGGCGGTTGGCGAAGAAGGCGTTATCGCCGTACTCCTCGGGCAGAAGGTAGTTGGCAACGACGAACGCCGTCTCGATGCCGACCTGATCATTCAGATCTTCGGCGGCGCGGTGGGCCTCCATCATCGGCGTATACTCGGGGTACATGACGAAGGCAAAGGAACTCTTGTCGGGGTTCTGCATCGTCTCGATAACGTTGTCGTATTGGTCGCCCTTCGCGGGGGCGGCTCCCTTCGTCAGCGAGCCGAGATCCATGAACCCCTTCCAGTCGGATGGGAGTTCGAGGAGTCGGAGCGTGTGACCCGTGGGTGCGGTATCGAAGACGACGATGTCGTAGCCATCCTCGTCGAAGTAGCCGACGAACTTTTCGAGGGCGGCCATCTCTTCGGCACATGGTGATTCGAGCTCCTCTTCGACGTTGGCGATGGCCGCCTCGACGTCGATCTGGGTGTCCTCTTTGCCCTCATACATCTCCCGAACGTGGTCGAGGACCTGCTCGCGGTACTCTTCGAGAGCCTGCTCCTGATCGATGCGGGCTGCATCGAGGTTGGCCTGGCTCACCGAGGTCGGCTCGTGGCCGACGGGTTCGCCGAAGATGTCTTCGAGGTGGGCCGCGGGGTCGGTCGTGACCACTAGCGTCTCGTAGCCCGCCTCGGCGAGTTTCGTCGCCGAGGTTGCGGCGATTGTACTCTTGCCGACGCCGCCCTTCCCGGTGAAGAACAGATAGCGCGTCTCGCCGTCGACCGGCTGGAGTTTCTCGGCGACAGCATCGGGGTCGGTCAGAGGGTCGAAGTCGACCGACTCCTCGGTGTCGACGTTGGTTGCCGACCCGACGTCGACGGTGGCCTCGTCGTCGTCGTAGAGAACGCCACCGACGTCGGCAAGCAGGTCGAGACCAGCGATCTCACCGGGCTGCAGCGGGTAGGTCGCCATCGCGTCGGCGTCGAACTCGCGTTCGGCGCGCTCGATGACAGCCTGTTCGTCTTCGCGTTTGCCCTCGAAGAAGGGGTCCTCACAGACCGACTCGGGCAGGTAACCGTTGATGATCAGCAGCTGGGACTCGATGCCCAACTCGCCGAGATCCGACGCGCTCCGCTGGATCTCGTCGACCGAGGAGTCCTCTGGTTTGCCGACGAAGGCAAACGAGGTCTTTTCGCTATCCTGGAGCGTGTCGATGGCGCGCTCGTAGTCGGCCTTTTTGTCCTCCATTGAGGCCGCGGGGCCGATACAGGTCGACCCTCCTTTTTCGAGTTCGGCGTTCCAGTCGGATGGGAGTTCCATCAGCCGGATCGTGTGACCCGTCGGCGCGGTATCGAAGACGACCACGTCGTACTCCGGGGAGTCCATGAAGTCGACGAAGTTGTCGAAGGCCGCGATCTCCTCGACACACGGGCTGTTAAGCTGTTCTTCGACCGCGCTGATCTGCTCGTCGTCGAGCAGTTCGCGCATCGGCTCGATGGTCTCCTGGCGGTAGTCCTCGGCGGCCTGATCCGGGTCGATCTCGATCGCCGAGAGGTTGTCGATGTCCTGGATCTCGGTGACCTCGTGGCCGATCTCTTGGCCGAAGATATCCGAGAGGTTCGGTGCGGGATCGGTGGTCACCAGCAGGGTGTTGTAGTCGTTGTCGGCGAGCCACGTTGCCGTCGCACAGCTGACGGTGCTCTTGCCGACGCCGCCTTTCCCGCTGAAGAAGACGAACTCGGTGTCGTCACCGCTCGGTTCAACAATCCCTCGTGCGTCCGTCGTTGTTTGCGTTGTTGCCATTAATTAGGCCTCTTGAGATTGATTGGCGCGCAGTTCGGCTGCCAGCTCGTCGTAGGAGAGGTATTCTTCCTTGGCGACGATCTCGCCGTCGACGGTCGTGATCGGGAGGATCTCGGGGCCGTTCTCTTGAACGAGGTCGTAGATCTCCTCGGTGTTGAGGAACGCCTCAATGTTGTGCTGCATATTGGCACGCGAAATCTCGGCCTCGTCGAATTCGTCTTCGAGTTGGTCGAGCGCAGCACTCAGTTCGACGAGTTCGTCGTCGGGGTCCGGTCCACAGACGCCTGTGGAGCAACACATCGCTTCTTCGTAGAGTTGAATTTGGGTCATGGGTTGATTGATTGTTGGTCAAACGAGACTCGACTGGTCGGAACCGTCGACCGTGAGTGAAAATCGTCTTGTCTCGTACTCATTTGAGCAAAACGTGAAACAGTCACCTAAACGTTTCGATGAACACTAAACCGATTGTCGGCCGAATCGGCTCAGCCAACGAAGCCGTCTGCGATCCACGAACCGTCGTCATCGGCCGTTTCAGCGGTCGTGATACACCGGGAGGCGGGCGCGCTGACCAGCACGAACGCACTTTCGGTTTCGCCGTTTCTGATCTGGCGGGTCGACTCCGGCGGGATGCGGATTACGTCACCGCTTTCCATTGCGACGGACTCGTCATCCACAACGACGGTCGCGCGGCCCTCCATGAGGATGTAGATCTCCTCGTGGTCGCTGTCGGCGTGGTCGTGTGGACGATTCCGCCACTCCGGCTCACGGCGGGCGATCATAACGCCGACTTCCTTGCTGTCGAGTGGGTCACGCAGCGTGTGCATTGCTCCCGAAACCGGTTGGATGTTGGTGTAGTTGACGCGCGTGTACGACATTATGCCCACCCCACAGTCCCAGAGTCGACTGGTGTCAGTGGTCGACGTTTTTTGTTCGTCGCTAGCCGCGTCGACTGTGACACCCGCCACTGTACTGTACGGATAACTATATACGGGCTTAGATTAGTAAATTCTAAATTGTTTTGTTGTGGGTGAGACGATATCGTGGGTAGTGCTGCAAAAGAGTTAATTTACATGTCGATCAACTATTCGTATGTCCGCGAGCAACCGGCTCCAGCGGTATCTCACCGACGAACGGGGGAGTTGTACGAACGACGCACTCCAGGAGCGACTCGAAGAACTAGAGGAGTTGGATGCAGCTGTCGGCGGCCCCGATCTCGAATCGGACGTCGACCTCCTGTCGGCGATGGCTAACGAAACGCGGTACAAGATCGTTCGCATCATTCACACGGCTGGCGAGGAGCTGTGTGTCTGTGAGTTCGCGCCACTGCTCGATGTGAGCGACAGTGCGATCAGCCATGCACTGTCACAGCTCACCGACGCCGGGCTCCTCACACGGCGAAAGGACGGCAAGTGGCGCAAGTATAACACGACCAACCGGGCGACCGCCATGCTGGTCGCGCTCGACGGCTCCCGATCCGTCGAGCCGTAACCGATCGAGCCGTCATCTGTCATCCGTCGAGCCGTGGTCCCTCCATGCTGTCAGACGGCGTCTATTGAGACATATATACACCACATAGAAGTCGTTAATCCGACAGCGGCAGTCGGGGTCGGTATGGGAGACGATTCGACGGCGACCCTTGGATTCGTGTGTGTACAGAACGCCGGGCGCAGCCAAATGTCGACCGCCTTCGCCGAACGAGAGCGTGAGCGCCGTGGGCTCGAAGACAGCGTCGAGATCATCACCGGCGGCACCCACCCCGCCGACAGCGTTCACGACGAAGTCGTGACCGTCATGGAGGATCACGATATCGACCTCTCGGATCGAACGCCGCGGGAGGTCTCCACTGACGAACTCGAATCGTGTGACGTCGTCGCCACGATGGGCTGTTCGACGCTCGAACTCGATGCCGACGACGTCGACGTGCGTGACTGGGCACTGGACGATCCCGATGGGCAGGGTCTCGATGAGGTCCGCGCGATCCGGGACGATATCGAACAGCGCGTTACAGACCTGTTCGACGAGGTCGACACGAACGGTTCGGAGTAGATTCAGGATCTAGTGGAAGCTTAGTCGAGCGTTGACATCCTCCGAGATTGTGGTTCGGATGGCGACTCTCGCGTTTGGATTCTGTACTCGTGGCGGGCATACGACTTGTCCTATCACATGAGTGGGAACACAGCTTATTCGAATGGCTGTCGTTTCACTGTACAGCGGCCGTATACAATGGAGGACTGAGACTCGTGAACTGGCCCGGGAAGCGGTCGCTCGGCCGGATTTCGTCGTCGCTTCGACTCGTGGTTGCCACGGTCACTACTGTCGCGCTGTTTCTGTTCGCAGTCCAATTGTTGGGAACGACGACGAACGCGGCTGCTCCGGCACTCAGACAGGCACTAACGAGGGTGGTTGTCGGCGATAGCTCCGCGCTCGGTGTGAGTTGGCTCGCGGCCTACGTACTTGGGAACGGGTCAGTCGTTGCTGCGCTTGCCCTCTCGCTGTACAACGCGGGACTCGTTCCGGTCTCGCAGTTGTTCCTCATGATAGCGGGCTCACGGCTCGGTGCGGCCGCCATCGTCGTGTTTATCGGAGCCTTGGATTTCTTCCAGAAGGAGCGCTATTCGCTGCAGGAGGGCGTGAGTATGGGACTACTCACGTTCCTGTTGACACACTCGATCTACCTGCCAGTGACCGCCGTGGGCTATCTGCTGTTGCCACGGATGACGGGCCCAGCCCGGACTGTCGGTCGACTCCCAACTGTCGACGGAGGAATCCTCGCAGCGATCCCGACGCTCTGTCAGCAGCTCACGGAACTCCTCGGACCAGCGCCAGCATTCCTGCTGGCAGTCGCGGTTCTGTTCGGGAGTCTCCAGCTGTTCGACCGTATCCTCGATGGGATCGAAACCACCGTGTTACGGAGCTATCTGTTCCGACATTTCGAGCGAACGTGGCTCTCATTCGGCCTCGGGCTGCTCATCACGACTGTGACGACGAGCGTCGCCTTCTCGGTGGGTGTGATCGTCCCGCTTTACAACCGTGGCTACGTCGAACGGACCGAAATCATTCCCTACGTGCTCGGCGCGAACATCGGGACGCTGTTCGATGCACTGCTCGTTGCGCTCGTCCTGTCGACACCGGTCGGCGTCACGACCGTCCTGTTGATCCTCGGACTGTCGACCGTCGCCACGGTCGTGGCCCTCCTACTGCTCGACTGGTACGTGTGGAGCATCGAAACCGTCGACGATCTCCTGCTCGAAGACCGCCGCGCGTTCGTCGTGTTCGTCGGGTCGTTGCTCCTCGTGCCGATCATACTGGTTGTCATTCCGCTTGTAATATAATATTTAGTCGGCCCGTATCCGGAACATAATTATTAGCGAGCCTGGCCTGTAGTTCGTCCATGGCTGCTGATGTCGAGAGGGTCCTCGTCCCGACCGACGGCGCACCACTTTCGCGGGACGCACTAATGTATGCACTGGCAGTCCACCCGACAGCAGAGATCACGGTGCTACACGTTATCGACTACATCGAGGAGATGGACGTCGCCGAGGCGATGATCGGACGGGAGGAACTACACGAGCGGACGACCGAGCGTGCCGAGGCGCTGCTCGCAGACGTGACCGCAGACGTGACCGACGAGGATCGACTCACGACCGCGTACGTCTTCGGCACCCCTGCAGCCGAGATTATTTCGTACACGAAGGACCACGGCATCGATCTGATCGTTATGGGATCACATGGTCGCACTGGCCTCTCTCGCGTCATCCTCGGCAGCGTCGCCCAGAGCGTTCTCAAGGGTGCTCCAGTTCCGGTAACCATCATTAGGTAGGGCCTCATCCAGCGGGGATCGCTTCGAGCTCAATCCGACCGATATCCGGTGGCTCGTCGATCAGCACAGCGGCCTGTCCCTCGACGAGCCGCTCGCCATCGGCGTCGACGACATCCGTCGTCAGTTGGTACTTGTCTCCGCGTACGTGCTCGCTAATCTCACAGACTGCGGTGAGTCGCTCGCCAATGTCGGCCGGCTGGAGGAACGAGAGGGTCTGGGAGACGTAGATGGTCACGCCGGGGAAGCGAGCCAACGCGGCGCTGATCAGCCCACCGACAAGCGTCCCTTGGACGATCCGTCGACCGAACCGTGTCTCGCGGGCGTAGGCCTCGTCGAGGTGGAGACGGTTCGTGTCACCGCTGGCAGCGGCAAACCCCCGCACGTCCCCTTCGCTGATCGGTTTCGTGAAGGCGATCCGGTCGCCGACTGAGACCGCCGCATCGGAGAGCCCACGGCTTTCGGTCTCCCAGTTGTCCATCTCGTAGGCGGTCTCCTGGAACCGGTGGTAGCGGTGGGCCGCGTCGTCGGGCCGGTCGAGCTCGCTGCGCTGGAGGACCTGCGGGACGTGGTGGACGATGTCGTCGGTGCTGACGAGCCCGACGAGTTCTTCGCCGTCGAGGACGACCAGCCGAGCGATGTCGTTGTCGGCCATCCGCTCGACGGCTTCGCCGACAGTCGCGCTGGCATCGACGGTCACCACGTCAGTCGACATGAAATCGGCCAGCCTGCGCGTTCGGGGGTCCGAGTCGTCGCGAAGCACCCCCACGAAGTCGTCGCTGGTGACGATGCCGACGACTGCGCCCTCGTCGACGACGACCAGCGATCCGATATTTTCGTCTTGGCAGGTGGCCGCAGCCGCGGTCGCCGTGGCGTCGGGAGGAGCTGTCTCGGCGGGACTGCTCATGATGTCGTTGATACGAATCGGGGACGGCATACAACCCCTATCAGACTCCGCGATAAGGGCATATTGGCGACTAACTTACGAGTTGGCTGAACACGCCTGCCGCCTCGGCCAATGCCAGATATGGGGTATCTTTCATGGCTGGTTCCGCTTGTGACACGCTCGCGGTCTCCTCACAACACGGATCGACGCTGCGGCGCCCGAGCTGCGAGACAACGACAGCCAGACACAACAGTCGATCTCGCTTACTCGTCGGTCACTCCCACTCGCTCGCCGACCGGGAAGACGTACAACGGTCGCTGGGTCGACGGGGCCTCCAAGACCTCCCGAACGCGGTCGTCGTCGAAGGCACCGACCGAGACGGTCGCAAGGCCGAGTGCTTCGGCCTGTAGGTAGAGGTTCTCACCGGCGTGGCCAGCCTCCATCGGCACGAACCGTTGCCGCCCGCGGTCGCCGTACTTGCCGGTCGTGCGCTCGTCGACTCCACAGATGACGATGTCGGCGGGTGCGTCGTCGACGAACTCCTGATCGAGTGTCGCTGCCCGAAGCTCGGCCTGGAGGTCGCCGGTTCGGCCCTGGCCGAGTTCGTGACCCTCCGGCCGGTAGCGGTAGACGCCGGGGTCGAGTCCCTCTACGCCGGGCGAGCCGATGACGACGTACAGTTCAAGGGGATAGAGCGCGCCCGCGCTCGGGGCCGCCCGGTGATCATCTACCTGGTCGGTTACACCCTGTGCCGCCCAGAGTACCTGCCCGAGTTCACTGCGGTCGAGCGGGCGGTCACTGTAGGTACGCCGGGAGCGGCGGCTGTCGATTGCGTCCTCGACCGAGACATTGCTCTGGTCTCGCGGCGCTGGCAGCGAGACGGTATCGTCGGCTGGCCATCGCTCACCGCCGTCGGATCGGAAGGGTCCGAACGCGTCGACCACCCGACCCACGAGTAGCGAGAGGCCGCCAGCGACCAGTAGCGCGAGCGTCGTTCGGCGCGACGGTCGTTCGAGCGCCATCCGTGCATCACCGCTCGAACCGTAGGTCCCGCGTGGAGTCTTCGGCGACGACCCACCAGTACAGGTCTTCTTTCGGGTTCCGACGGTCGACGTCATCTTCGACTTGCTTGCCTGTCTCGGCCCCCCGGCCACAGAGGTTGCAACGGTGGTGGCGTGTCGACACCATGTCATGATACTCCATGCCAGGATCGATAGTCGCTTGGATGGGGCACAACTATCCGGCCTGTTGCTGGCAACCTGCTCTTATAAGTGGTGGCTGTCGGCTACTCATGGCGAACTGCAGTCGACTTATCAAGCCGCTTATCAATTTCGACTGAGCTCCCGGTGCGGGAGTCTCGGGTTGCGGGGCTGAGAGGGGTCAAGTCGGCCAGCAGGTGGTCCGCCCCTACTACTGAGCGAAGCGCGAGGCCAGCACGGCGACCCCCATGTACGCCGGAAGGCAGACCGCGAGCACGAGCCCGATTATTCCCCAGTCGGTTACAGTGAGAGGCACCGTTCCAAAAAACCGGTTGAGTGGCGTATACACCACTGCAAGTTGGAGTCCAGCCGAAACCACGACGGCGACGAGCAACCATGGATTCGACAGCGCTGGCGTCCCCCGCAACCAGCGGATGACGTAGAGCCCGACGAATTCGAGGAAGACGAAGCTCGTGAACACCATCGTCATCGCATACGGCGTGGTCTCCGGCGCACCGTCGAGCGTGACGCTCATCAACACGAGCAGTGCACTCGTCGTCACCGCTCCGATGCCACCGATCAAGCCGAGCATCTCTCGACCGATGATTCCCTGGTCGGACTCACGTGGTGGCCGCTCCATCACCTCACCGCTCTGGGGGTCGACGCCGAGGGCGAGTGCTGGCAGCCCGTCGGTCAGCAGATTGATCCACAGCAACTGGACGGCTGGCAAGATGAGATAGCCGTACAGCGAGGCGATGAAGACGATTGCCACCTCTGCGACGTTGGCAGTCAAGAGGTAGGCGACGAACTTCCAGATGTTGTCGAAGATCGCCCGCCCGCGCTCGACGGCCCGCTCCATCGTCGCGTAGTTGTCGTCCAGCAGCACGATATCGGCGGCCTGTTTGGCGACATCCGTCCCACGAACGCCCATTGCAACACCCACATCCGCGTTTTTGAGTGCTGGCGCGTCGTTGACGCCGTCGCCAGTCATCGCGACATCGTGATCCCTCGACTGGAGAGCCTCCAGAATGCGCACCTTGTGGTCCGGCGATGTCCGGGCAAAGACGTCGACCGACTCGACTCGCTCCCGAAGCGTTTCGTCGTCCATTCGCTCGATCTCTCGACCTGCAAGCACCTCGGTGCCGATCCCGACTGACTCGGCGATGGCCCGCGCGGTCCGGACGTTATCACCGGTCACCATTTTGACGGCGATTCCCGCACGCGTCGTCGCCGCGATCGCCGGTTCGACCGCCTCTCGCGGCGGGTCAATCATCCCGGTCAATCCGACGAAAACGAGTCCACCATCGAGATCGTCGACAGTAGTCGACTCACGGTAGGCCATCGCCAGTACCCGAAGAGCGTCGTCAGCGAAGGCTCGAACCATCGCCTCGATTCGCTCGCGGGCCTCAGCCGTGAGTGGCTCCGGCCCGTCGGCGGTGAAGATCCGGTCGCAGTTCTCGATGACGACCTCCGGTGCCCCTTTGACGTAACCGATCTCGTCGTGGACCGTCCCCATCCACTTCCGATCGGAGGCAAACGGTATCGAACCAGTTCGTGGTTGTTCGGCCCGAAGGGCGTCGATATCGATGCCGCGACGGTCGGCCAATTCGAGCAGCGCCTGCTCCGTTGGATCGCCGTCTTCGAGCGTCGAGTCGTTACAGAGCACCCCGATCCGCACGAGGAGATCGTCTCGTTCCGACCACCGTTCTGATTCGGATGCCACCGCATCACGATCGTCGTGAGCCGTGCCGGCATCGCCCATCGTACGACTACCGTCGCGAGCGGTGTCGACATCGATGACGGCGTCGTTCACCCAGAGCCTGCTGACGGTCATCTGTCCCCGTGTCAGGGTGCCGGTTTTGTCCGTACAGATCACGTCGACCGAGCCGAGTGCTTCGACCGCCGGGAGCCGTCGGACCAGTGCGTTTTCGGCCGACATCCCTCGAACGCCGACTGCAAGGGTTAGTGTGACCACCGCCGGTAACCCCTCCGGAACCGCGGCGACCGCGAGCGAGACGGACGTGAGTGCGGCTTGGACCGCTTCCGTCCCCCGAACTACCAGCACAGGTGCGACCACGACCGACAGCAGGATGACTCCAACACCAAGCGTCCGTCCCAACTCGTCGAGTTCCTCTTGGAGTGGCGTCCGAGTCTCCTCGGTCGAGGCGAGTGCATGGGCGATCTCGCCGACCGCCGTCTCCATCCCGGTTTCCGTGACGACCGCCGTTGCCGTCCCACGGGTGATCGTCGTCCCCTTGTAGACCATGCTTGTCCGCTCGGCCAGCGGCGTCTCGGCATCGACTGGTTCGGTCGACTTCGAGACGGGCGTGCTCTCACCGGTCAGAGCTGCCTCGTCGGTTTCGAGACCGCTTGTCTCAAGCAGGCGACCATCAGCTGGGACGACGTTGCCACTCCGCAGAACGACCACATCACCGGGGACGATTTCAGTCGCCTCAACCGTGTGCTGCTCCCCTTTCCGACGGACAATGGCTGTCGGTGCGGCCATCTCCCGAAGCGATTCGAGACTTCGTTCGGCCCGGTACTCCTGTACAAACCCAAACACGCCGTTGGCCACGACGATGACCGAAATGAGGACTGCGTCGACGGTGTGGCCAGCCCAGATCGAGAGCCCGGCGGCGGCCAGCAGGACCCAGATCAGGACGCTATTGAACTGGTCGAGAAAGATGCCGACTGCTGGGCGTCCACGGGCCCGAGCGATCGTGTTTTCGCCGTAGTCGGTGCGTCGCTGCTGGGCCTCCTCGCTTGGGAGCCCCTCGGGGTGGGAGTCGACCCGGTCCAGAACCTGATCGGCCGGTGCAGCATGTGGCGACTCGGCCATCAGTTCGGTCTTCTGCTCGAAGCCTCATATGCATGGCCCGGAGCACACCAAGTCCGGAATGTTCTCCATCAACTACCCCACCCTAACTGCCTTTGGCGTTTTGAGGGCAGGGCTTATACGGGTACTGGATTGGGCCTCTCGATTGTTCGGCAGTTAGTCTCAGCTCACCGTTGGCAGATTCACGTCACAGAAGCCGGTTCGGGCGGTGCACGATTTGAAATCACTGGCGTCACCGTTGAGTAGGGATGCGTATGCGTCCTAAGTGGGAGGTGAGACTGGATATCAGTTGATATCCTCCCTGCCCTGAACAGTAATTGCCGAACCTAGCTGAGACTCTTAGGGCTGGGTTAATCAAAAAATGGTTCAGACGACTAAGGTAAAACAGGTCTGTCACTCGGATCGACCGCTTCCATAATTCGTGGGTGGGCAGTCAGTCAAGCATCCGTCGCTGGTGTTTACCGAGACACGTAGCCCTGCTCAACGAGTAGGCGACTAGCCAACTGCCATACTGGGTTGAGAGTAGTTCGTGGCTACCGGTCAGTTAGTCGTCGTAGGCAGTCCCTACTGTGCGATTACGAACAGTAGTCGACGTGTACTGAAAGTCACCTCTGTGCGTCTCGACTGTATGGTCTCCAACGAATTCCTTGAATCGAAGCTTGAGGGGTTAGCAAATACGCCCAGTGCCTCCGATCTTGAGTACGAAAAGAGCCAGCTCTGTACAACACTCAGTACGCAGGGTTTTGTAGAGTTCAGGCCTGACGAGTCAGCCGAGTCTCCTGAGGCATGGCTTCGAAGTGACACCGAGAGCTTCGTTTTTGGTCTTGAAGAGTGGCGCTGACGGTTGCTGTCTCCTGCCAGCCAGCGAGTTCGTCAGGGTATCGAACAGAATCAATTTGTCGAAGTCTCCAGTGCAATCGGGTAGTCAGTGGGCTACGTGGCGAGTGATATATACGAGCCACTCCCGAAAATAAGTCAGATCAAATATGAACACTGACGCCGATACCAACAAATCAGCCATGGTTGCTGCAGGGCTCGCGGGTGCTGCAGCGACCCTCGCTGGAAAACAACTCGTTGGTCGACTCACAGACGGCCGGTTCGGCGGTCCTAGAGATTACAATGTAGCGAAAGTCACCGTCTCAGGACCGATTCAGCGCACCCGCAGTCGATCCTCATCACTCTCGGGAGGAAATGTGTGCATTGCCGACGAGATCGTCGAGCAGATCGAGGCAGCCGACGACGACGAGGCTGTCGAAGCCCTCCTCGTTGAACTCAATACACCCGGTGGGGAAGTGCTTCCGAGTGACGACATCCGCCGTGCGGCGGTCGACTTCGAGGGGCCGACGATTGCGTATGCGACCGACACGTGTGCCTCGGGCGGGTACTGGATCGCAAGTGGGTGCGACGAGCTGTGGGCCAGAGATGCCAGCCTCGTCGGGTCAATCGGTGTCGTCGGCTCCCGACCCAACGCAGCTGGACTGGCCGACAAACTCGGGCTCTCCTACGAACAATTCACAGCCGGTGAGTACAAAGACGCTGGTGTTCCGCTCCGCGAAATCGAGGACGACGAGCGCGAGTATCTCCAAAATATCGTTGACGGCTACTACGACCAGTTCGTCGAGACCGTCAGCGACGGCCGTGACATGGACCCACAAGACATCCGCGATACGGAGGCCCGTATCTATCTCGGAAGCGATGCGCTAGAAATCGGGCTCGTCGACGAACTCGGAACCGAAGCCGATATCGAGAATAGAATTGGCGATCTGATCGATGCCGATGTTGAAACCCAAGAGTTCGAGCCCGATCGGAGCATTGCTGAGCGCTTGGGTCTCGGTGCCGAACGAGTCGCCTTCGCCGCTGGCAACGGTGTCGCCAATCTTGCAGTAAGTGACGGTAGCGACCTCAAGATCGAACTGAAGTAACCAGCTAACCGAGGCTTTTCCGTAGCACCCAACAAACGATCGTGATTCTCTGGGCCCTCTGGGATACGTGACATTCTCCCCGCGCTAGAGCGCGAGGATTTCGGCGAGGAGACAGACGCGACGTTCTATATGTATAAGAAAGAAGAACGGCCCTACCACATTGACTATACGTTCGTCCCACGCGAACTCCTGGAATCGAATATCAAGATGACGGTCGGTGAGTACAACGACTGGATCGACGCAAGCGATCATATGCCGCTGGTGGTGTCAATCTGAAACAGTACCAGTTTGTCCAGGTCGGATTCACTCACTCTGACTTCGACCCCACGAGGGTTCGTCTGTAACCAATTATTAACCAACAGTGGGCTAAGTCTGCTGTCACCTGTTGGTTAACGTGATCCCAAAATGCGGTCCGAGGGTTCTCTCACTGCCGCACCCAAACAGCGAGGTATCCAAGCGGATTAGGAAGGCCTCTGCAAGAGATCGTCTTCGTCTCGCTGTCAGCCGAGACACTGCTGGTGCTCGAAGCAATTGGTCCAAAGGAGTGGTGGTGGGTCGACGGTGACGACGCCGTTAGCTGGTCTGCTCGACACGCCACGTGGTCGCCCCAGTATACGACCAACGTTCGATCGAGAGATCGTCGACCGAGTCCTGAAGCTTGACGATCAGCGCGCCGATCTCCTTCGACGAGAGGCTGACATCCTCGGCGATGAACTTGCTTTTGAAGTACAACTCACCATCTTCGACACGGGCACGAAGATAGTCGGCAAGCCGCTCGTCTTTCGGTTTGGCGTCGCTGGTCGAGGTATCAGGATGGGATGAGGCGCTCATTGGTTGGTATGGGTGTGGTTGTGTCCGACGAACAGGGCGATCAGATTCACTGCGAGCAGACCGAGGAATATGAAGCCGGTCTGTGAGCCTAAGCCACCCGAGAGGAGTGGCAGGTAGACCAGCGGCAACAGGATGGCTGCCCAAAAACTCATTCCTCGAACGGTTGCTCTGAGCGCAAGCGTTCCCTGCTGTGCGACATCTGCAGCCCAGTTCGTCACTGGGCTCGTATTCTGTGCATGGTTTGGTGTGGCGTTCGACATCAGATGGTCACCGTCTGACTACATCAACAATCCAGATACCCATATAATACGACGAGCGTTCGGACAGATTCAGACTCTTTAGACATGAAATGAGTCTCCTCTCAACATTTTATTGAGGCTTCAAATCTCTTTAGATACTTTATAATCCGATCTCACTCGTTTTCGCAATCAGGCCAGAATGGGATGGGAAATCTGAATTTGCCGGTGGCACCTCCAATATGCGCCCGCTTCTGTATCCAAAAGCCATACTGACCACACTCGCGCGCACTCCCTGCTCAGTGGAACAGGGGTCGACTGCCAGTTGAATACTGTCGGTCGACCAAGACTCGATCAGAAAGAGACGATTTCGTCGGGTGTACAGAGGTAGCCCGACGTCATCGAATTGGCGAAGTGGCCTACCACCGGTGATGGACGTGCTCGCGCACGTTCTTCTCATAGACTGCTTCGACCGCCTCGTGAGCGTCGACCCCAAGCGGGTCGACCTCGGAGACCGCGGCGTTTGCGCGGATATGCTCGGGCGTCGTCGATCCGGGAATAACCGTCGAGACGGCCTCGTGATCGAGAATCCACCGGAGCGAGAACTGCGCCAACGAGAGCTCCGCCGGGACGTGCTCGGTCAACGCGTCGACAGCATCGAGACCGACCTCGTAGGGCACACCAGCGAAGGTCTCGCCGACGTCGAAGGCCTCGCCCTCGCGGTTGTAGTTACGGTGGTCGTTTTCGGGGAACTCGGTCTCGCGTGAAAGCGTCCCAGTGAGCAGTCCCGAGGCAAGCGGCACCCGAACGATCACGCCGACATCTCGGGCCGCAGCCTCCTCGAAGAACAACTCGGCGGGCCGTTGTCGAAACGGATTGAAGATGATCTGTACCGACTCCACGCCAGGGTACGTGATCGCTTTGAGTCCCTCCTCGACGCGTTCGACGCTGACGCCATAGCGTTCGATCCGCCCTTCGTCACAGAGCGTGTCGAGCGCATCGAAGACCGAGGGGCGATAATAGACGTCGGTCGGCGGGCAGTGGAGCTGCAGGAGATCAAGCGCCTCAACGCCGAGGTTCTCCCGCGAGCGGTCGACGAACCGCCGAAGGTTTGCTTCGGTGTATCCCTCGGTTGTGTGTGGATCGAGCCGTCGACCTGCCTTCGTTGCGACTGTGACCTCTGAGCTGTCGATGTCTTCTCGCAGCACGTCGCCGAGGATGCGCTCGGAGCGCCCGTCGCCATAGACGTCCGCAGTGTCGAAGAAGTCGACGCCGCTTTCGCGAGCGGTTTCGACCGCCCGCTGTGCCTCGGCCGATGAAACATCGCCCCAGTCACTGCCGATCTCCCACGACCCATACCCGATTTCACTTACCGAGTCGATCGTCCCAAGCGTTCTGTGGTTCACGTATGTCCGTATTCGTACGAATCTAATAGTAGTGGCTCTCGGTATCGAAGATTCGTCTCTCAATGCGCATACTCGCAGTCGTTCGGCACGGTCTAGTTACCGACTTCCGCAGTTGGCGTTCGATCAGCTAACGATTCCACTATTGCACAGGTGCGAAATCAACGAAAAAGTCTCGCGCTTCAGCGTGGGGAAGATCTCAATCAATCAGGTCTCGAACGGGAGCGAGGAGACGAGCGACGAGCCCGGGATCGGATCGAGTCTCGGAGACCTTCCAGTCGGCTCTCTCGGCCGCCTTCGAGACACGGACGTACTCCCAACAAAAGAGCGTCGACACCCGCATATCCTCGTCGCTCGCCCCAACGTAGACGTGCCGTGGTGTCGGTACCGTCTCGCAGATCTCTTCGAGGAGGAACCACTTGTCGCGGCCCTGGATATCGAAATCCTGTCGAAGGTCGTACTCGGTGACGATCCGCTCGATCCGGTCGGTATCATCGTCGATGAGACCGATCGACTGACTCCAATTCTGTGCATCCTCGAACGCCGCTTTCGGGTCTTCGAGTCGTTCGATGGCCGAGAGCGAGAACGCGAGCGTTATCTTACCAGTGTCGCTGTCGCCGTTCATGTGACTGCTAGGCATCGATCGATCGCTTCGGCCGCCAGCGAGACGCGCCGGCTGACCGCGCCGTCGACGACCTTCGGGTTGTACTCCGATCCACCGACGACTGTCGAACTGCCAGCCGCACCGAGGCTGTCCAGTCCAGCGAGTTCGCTGCTCATTCGAACTCCCTGCCGTCGACGTGTTTGGGGCCGCCTCTCCCACGACTCGTTACTCATATTCAACAAAAGGGCATTCACGGATCATCAATCACCGGGGACGATGTGCTGACTTCACCCGGCAAATAGACGACTCCCTACTCGTCCGATTCGGCCTGACGAAGCACCTGCTGGATACCGATCGTTGCAGCGTTGGCTCCGTACTCAGCACTCCGCCGCACACTATCGAGCAACAGCCCCATGGTGTGTGCCGCATGGGGGTCGTCATGACCGTACAACTCCTTGTCTGCAGCATCGATGGTTTCGATAAGCTGATCGCGTTCCCGTAGTTCGCGGTGGGCCATCCCAATGTCGCCGTCGGCCAGGACCACGTCGGCACTCCGATGAGGATCGACCGGGCGATGCCACCGTAGTCGTCAAGCAGCCCCGCGAGGTCGTCGGGAATCGCCGACTCGGTTTCGAAGACGACCGTCGCATCCTCGTCGAGCGTGGCCACGCCACTCATCAGCTCCTGGAGGGCATCTGGGCCTTGGACGCTGGCGTGCTGAACTTTGATGTCGACATCAGGGTAGCGGGCATGTATGGCTGTGACAGCGTCGACGCGAGCGTCGCTATCGGCCGAGGTTACGGCCCGATCGTTTCCGGAAGTTCCGGCAGCGGTTGCTTGCGGCCATCTGAAAGCAGCCCGTCCTCGGCGAGCAGTTGCTTGTTCTCGGCATAGATTTGGCTGTACTCGCTTTCGCCCATGTCGACGACGTCGGTCACGAGGATCGAACAGGAGCCCTGTGGCTCGTAGAAGGACAACTCGCCTCGAACCGCGACCTGCATCTCCGCTTCCGGCTCGACAGTTGTCTGACTCCGTCGGAAACCGAACAGAACGCAGTGAATCGAGGCATCCCCGAAGACGAGATCAAAGTGGACGTGGCCATTTGAGTCGCGGCATCCAGACACGTCGCCGACAACGTAGTCGTGGTTCAGATCAGTCTGGTCGTCGATCAGATCGGCAATTTCGTCGTTCAGCGTCTCGACGGTGACGACATCGTCACTATCGAGGTCGACATCGACTGCCTGCGAGAGATCAGCATCGGCCATCCACATTCAGGGAAGAACGGTCAGTACAAAAACCAATTTGGGTCGTTTCCGGGAAACCAAGAGGTGGAGAGGAAGACGAACGAAGCAGTTGGCCAGTCTTCAGCCACCGTGTTTCCGGTACCAGACGCGCTCACCTACTGGGGATTCCCCATCGTCGATATCCAACCGACTGAGGAACAACTCCCGGATCGCGAGTGTAATACCCAATTCTACGGGTTCGTTGTCCTCGTCGATGACAGTGACGACACAGTGGCCGTCCCGCTGTTCGACTGAATCGATAGTCCCGGTCGACCAACGGTCAAGATCATGTGTCGGTTTCTGGGCATGAAGACGGTCGTGAGGCATACAGTGACTCGGAGGGCAAATGCTGTTTAGCTTTCGTGTGTCGGCTACTTTCGGCGTCACATTAGCATCCAAGAGTACCGGACGGCCTTTCTCAGTCACGAACCCAGACCCGCTTTCGACACAATGGCCCTCAGTGCGCAGTCGCGTGTATGTGTTCGGGCTTTCGAAAGCAGTTCTTCTCGGACGTTTGTTCGGATACAACCGAATCAATGACGTATCACTCATGTGTTACAGTCGTCGACATGACGACTCCAATCGTCTCGTATCTACTTTGACTGTGGGAATTTGACTGTGGGAATTTGACTGTGGAAATTATTAAAACGCGTATTTCTTCGAAATTAATAGTTTGGCGTATACGTTATTCTATGATAATTACCCCAATAATCAGGAGTACAATGGTCGTGGTATCGACTTGAGTCAATGAGGACATCAGGAATTAGGCCTCCGATACGGTCTCGAATTCGTCGTCGACGGTCGAGATGACACGCTCGAACCGGCCGAAGACATCATCTCCAATGGAATCGAGTGCGGGGTTGTCGGCAAGAGACAACAGTTGCTGTGGATCAGCTGCACTCACCACCACATTTCCCTCTTCAGTTTCGTAGACGATGACGTTGCACGGAAGTAGTGCCCCTAACTCTGGCTCTTCTACAAGCCCCTCATGGGCGAGCGCGGGATTGCACGCGCCAAGGATTTGATACTGGCTGAGTCGACGTCGTGTTTCTTTTTGACCGTCGTTTTGACATCGATCTCACTGAGGATGCCGAAGCCTTCGTTCGAACCTACCTCTCAAAGATGACCCGGTACAACCTCTTGGAGGCAAAAGGAAATCTAAACATCGGGTACGATCACGAAGTTCACGAAGCCGCTACACTCGTCATGTACGCCCTTCAAGAACGATTCGACTGGGCAGAGGACATCTCTGGCGTCGGTATGGGCGCACGTTGATGCCTCTCCAAGACTGAAAACTTAATATATTCAACAACTAATCAGTGTTATGCCAACCCTGAAAGCCTATGTCGGCAAAGAAGGCTATTACATCAACGCACGCCCCTCAGATGTTGGCAACGTCACGTATCAGGTCGACCCAAGCATCTGGGAATTTCTCGAAGAGATGGATTACGGCCATGAATCGGAAATCGAGTGGGGGCTAATCAAACCATTCCGACTTGCGGGCCTCATCTACACTGAGAACGGAGGAGTCGACGACATCGGCGATGACATCCCCGAACTCGATCCGACGAAACTGTCCACCTTATCAGCTGAAGCGATAGAGAAACTGCTTGAGTATATCGACTCGAGAGGCGACCTCAGCCCCAGTATCAAGAAGAAGATCAAATCCTACGTTCGGGAACATGGTACTCATGAATCCACTGGCTTGGCTGATGAGATCCACGATACCGCCAGTAAGGTTTTGGACGGTATAGGGGACCGGTTCAATAGAAATTCTATTGATGTGTCTGTTGATTCGAAGACGGTACAGCAGTGGCGAATAACAGATATCGAGATGCGTATTGAGAAGACTGTGTCATTCCCTAGTCCGACAGTTCTTCCAGAAATCATTCACACGATCTCAATTATAGAGCCCACAGATGGTCGCAATACAGAGAATTACACGACATGGGAAACTGAGATAGACGGGGACTACTCTTGGGATGTCGGTATTGAGGCACTTGAACAGAAAGCAGCGTTAGCCGAGGAACTCAAAGAACTGCTCACAGAACAGGGGCTGAAGTTGGGTGGGCCACCGAAGCTGGTCTGAGACGGCAACATCTAGCATCGATCAGTACACAGAGCGAGTTGATGAGCCGCGGACCAGTCAAGACCGAAAATACACGCTCATCACGAATGGGACCTCGCCGTCAATGACCTAAGATCACTATTTGAACAGTGCTGGAATAGCCGACGTACTACATCCAGAAACGGTAGTTGAGAAACAAAATGGATGGTTAGGTGTACTCAGCGCACTGCGGCAGCATCTTAATATCCTATTCTGACTCGGATTAGATACGTGTGCGAACAGATTCAGCGAAGTCACTTTTTAAATCGTACTGATTATGAGTGAAACAGGCCCACCAGCCGAGATCGACTATCCAGAAGCTGTCGCAACATGGAGTGAACTCCCCGACAGGGAACCAACGGATGCCCGAGTCGCCGGTGTCGACCTCGTCGTGGTCCGCTACGATGACGAGGTATCGGTGCTATACGGCCGGTGTCAGCATCGCGGCGTCCTGCTATCGGACGGCCACATCGACGGTCAGAACCTGATCTGTGGCGTCCATGGTTGGGACTATCGCTATGATACAGGGATCAGTGAGTACGACAACAGCGAACAGCTGGAGAAATTCACCGCATGGATCGACGAGGATGACGACGCGGTCTATGTCGACGCCGCCGAAATCCGTGCCTGGAACGAGGACAACCCCAACGAGTACGACGAGGAAGATTCGTTTCCCGACTTCTACGGCGATCCCCATCCCGAAAAGGAGCCACACACCAAGTATATTCAACATCTCGCCCAGAACGGGCTCGACAAGTGGGGCCACCACGGGAAGATCTCCGCGATGGGCGTCCCACGCACCGAACTGCCCTCGTGGGACGATATCCAGATCCAGTCGGCTCAGTTGGCAACGACGCCGCTGGCTGACGACGCACCGGTCGACACCTCACTCACTATTGGACCGGGAGCCGACTCGCCAATGGAACTCGATATTCCGATCTTCGTCAGCGATATGAGCTTCGGTGCGCTCTCCGAGGAGGCCAAGATTGCGCTCGCACGGGGGGCCGAGCAGGCCGGAACCGGCATCGCCTCGGGCGAAGGCGGGATGTTGCCGGAGGAGCAAGAAGCTAATACAAAATATTTCTACGAACTCGCCAGCGGGAAGTTCGGCTGGGACGTCGACCACCTCTCGAAGGTCCAAGCCTTCCATTTCAAAGGTGGACAGGGCGCGAAAACCGGTACCGGTGGCCACCTCCCCGGCGAAAAAGTCCAGGGCAAGATCGCCGACGTTCGGGATCTCGAACCCGGCACCGACGCGGTGAGCCCCTCGCGGTTCCCCGATCTGGAGACGCCTGATGACTTCGCAGCGGTCGCCGAAACGGTCAGGGAGCATGGCGACGGCATCCCGGTCGGCTTCAAGCTCTCAGCCCAGCACGTCGAGGACGATATCGACTTCGCCCTCGAAGCGGGCGCAGATTATATCATCCTAGATGGCCGCGGCGGCGGCACTGGTGCAGCCCCCGATGTATTCAAAAAGAACATCTCGGTACCGACGATGGCTGCCGTCGCTCGGGCCCGTCGACACCTCAACGAGCGCGACGCAGACGACGTGACACTGATCGCTACCGGCGGCCTGCGGACCGAATCCGAGTTCATCAAAGCGATGGCGCTCGGCGCTGATGGGGTGGCAGTTGCCAACAGTGCGATCCAGGCCATCGGTTGTCTCGGGATGCGGGCCTGTGATTCGAACAACTGTCCGGTCGGCATCGCCACTCAAAAGGACGACCTCCGGTCGCGGCTCGTGGTCGACCAGGCTGCCGACAACCTCGCGCGGTTTTTCGATGCAACGGTCGAGTTGATGGAAGTGATGGCCCGTGCCTGTGGTCACGACTCGCTAACCGGCTTCGAACAGCGGGATCTCACGACGTGGAAATCCGATATCGCAGAGCTGACCGGGATCGAATACGCCGGTGTGGGTCGGCCAGAGTAAGCAGCTAGCCGGGGGATCGTTTCTATGAATGCGGTTTGCGGTACTGTATCTCGGTGGGCGTAATTAACAATCTCCTCGTCCCAAACATCTGTATCTTGAGCAGTTCGGAGTCGGTGCCGAACGATTAGGCGAGTTCCCACCGGTGGGCTGGCACAGCCCATCCATGTGAAACTGTTTCACAGACCGGATGTGCAGCAGAATAGCACTCCAGCGCTGATGTTATTCAGCACAAAGGTTACTATATTGATGTATGAGCGATACAACGATCCCAAAGGAAGACGCTCCGAAGTGTGCCGTCTGTAGTAACAAAATCGTCGACTACCCAACTCATCGTGTCATCGCAACCACGAAAGATGGGAAAGTCGAGTACAAACACTTCTGCGACGCGAGTTGTGAGTCGTCCTACCACACGTAGTCGCGTTCCAACGCTACGTACCAACATCGGATTTTCCGACCGTTCTGCGGGGTTGCACCGAGGAGTGATACCGAAGCCGGTGATTGTAATCCCCACACCACCGTACCGGTATCAGCGGACAGTAGTATTCAGTATGTGGTAGCTACGTTAGCATCGACACGTTACAATCTGATCGACGATAGTTAGTTACAGCCGAGGAAACAGTCATACTCTTTGGCATACACCCAGTAGTTATCGTCAGTCGGAGCGGTGAGTGTTGCTTGGGTCAACGAGAGCTGCGGGTTGTCTCCCCGGTCGAGCGTTTCGACGAGCTGCCATTTCCCCTCAGGGGTAGACATATTGTGTTGATACTGCCAGACGTGCAGTTGCTCGGCAGTCACGTAGATGGCGTACGAACCAGCGATCGGATCGGTTCGGTCGGGAGTCGGTCCTGGTGGGGATTCGGTCGACGACATACCAGATTGTAACGAACGTTATTGTAACAACAATGTCGCGGCCGGTCGACGGCGATACACAAGCGTTGCTTTTTGAAGTGGAGACAGTTACAGGAGGGTTACCTGCCCTTTATAAAACCGTCCGGGGATCCTGAGACGAAGACTCAATGAATACGACTGGCAGCGACGATCCGTCCGGTCGCCCGGCGGCTTCACGGGAGACGTTCGAGGCCATCTTCGAGCACGCCAACGACGCGATCTTCATTGTCGACATCGAAAAAGATAGCATCGTCGACTGCAATCCCGCCGCCGAGGAACTGGTCGATTTCTCACACGAGGAACTGTTGTCGATGGACGCCTCGGAGCTCCACCCGCACAACTTCTCACAGTTCGCTTCCTTCGCCGAGACCGTTATCGAAGACGGCGACGGGTGGACCGACGAAATCACCTGTTACCGGCGAGACGGCGAGATCGTCCCCGCCGAGATGTCGGCCTCGGTGGTCGAACTCGACGGCCGTCCGCATCTCGTCAACCACATTCGAGAGACGACCGACCGTGCCGAACGCGACTGGTTTCAATCGCTGATCGAACACGGCACCGATATCATGCTGATCGTCGCGGCCGACGGAACGGTCAGATACGAGAGTGCGTCGCTGACAACCGTGTTGGGACACGAAACGGTCCGCGACGAATCGGTTTTCGACTACGTTCATCCCGACGACGAGTCGACGCTTCGAGAGACGATCGAGATGTTCGAGGTCATCGGCGGTAACTCGGAGAGCGCCCACGAGTTTCGATTCCGTCAGGCCGACGGCTCGTGGGCGTGGCTCGAAGCCACACTCAGCAGCCATCCCGACTCGCCGATCACCGGCTACGTGCTCAATGCTCGGGACGTGACCGCCCGCAAGGAAAGTCGCCAGCAGGCAGTCGTCCTCAACCGGATGTTGCGTCACAATCTCCGCAACGGACTCAATGTCGTCATCGGCCACGCCGAGCAGTTCGCTGACGCCGAGACACCGGAGGTGGCTGCCAGCGGTGAGGCCGTCGTCTCGAAGGCGTGGGAACTCTACGAACAGGCCTCCTACGCGAAGGAGCTTGCCGACATCCTCGAATCGGCCCACCACACCCAACGACCACATAATCTATCGGTTCTCGTCGACGAGACGGTCGACGAACTGGCCGACTCCGATCCCGACGTCGCGTTTTCGGTCGACCTCCCCGAGCGAGTGTGTGTCATGGCTGCCCCGAAACTCGGATTGGCAGTCGAACACGTCGTCCGAAACGCCGCCGAGCACAACGACGCTGCCACTCCACGGGTCGACATCTCCGCACAGACACCCACAACCGACGGTGGCGTCGTCGAGCTAACTGTCGCCGACAACGGACCGGGTATCCCCGCTGATGAAAAAGAGGTGCTCCTCGATGGCGAAGAAACGCCATTGAAACACGGTAGTGGGCTCGGGCTGTGGATCGTCAACTGGATCATCACCCGAACGGGTGGCCGGATTGCATTCGAGCGAAACGGGCCACGCGGCAGCCGGGTGACACTCACGCTGCCGCCGGCCGAGTGAGGCCGCGAGGAAACGAACAAAAAACCCCAGACACCCCAACTCACACGTCCGATGCGATCCGTTCGTTCCACTGCGTGGTGTCGATGGTCGAGGCTGCGGCCTCGGTCCAGCGGTCGAGCGCCTCGCGGAGTCGGTTGGTGACGGTCTCGCTCGGCTCGGCGAAGTACGCATAAAAGTAGCCGCCACTCTCCAGGAGGCGTCGCTGTCGACACACCAGTCCCGCCTCGTCGAGCCGAGTGAGCGACCGGTTGACGTTACTCCGGTCGCGATCGAGTTCGGCAGCGAGCTCCTTGGTCGACGCACCGGGCTGGGAACTGACCGCATCATAGGTGGCCAGATCCTGCGACCGAAGTCCCAAAACGGTCTGGGCCACTGTGACTGCCGAGGGGTCAGGAGTTCGCGTTGACGGCTCGGAGTCAGGATCACACCGGTTGGCCATGAGCGCCGACCAATCGCGGGGGGCTCCCGATTCGGCACCGCTGCTCATTGGTCGGCCCCCGTGGAGTGGCCGCCGGAAGAGACGGCTGCGGCGACCGGCTCGGTTCCCACAGTAGTCGTGGGTGTCGACCCCGTCTCCCGGTGGTCGAGATTCGCCTGTCCCCAGTCGAGCATCGCGGCGAGGACGGTTTCGAGGTCGTGGCCCGCGTCGGTGAGCGTGTACCGGACCCGGACCGGTTTGTCGCTGACGACCGCTCGGTCGACCAGCCCCCGGTTTTCAAGCGCCGAGAGGCTGTCCGAGAGCATCTTGTTTGAGACCCCGTCGATGGAGTCGTGGAGGTCGCTGAAGCCGCGGTCGTCCTCAACGCACAGTTCGTTGAGGATTACCGGATACCACTTGTGGCCGATAATCGAGGCCATCTCGATCAGCGTTCCCTGTGCAGCGGTGTCGGTCGCGTACTGTCGACCGTGTGTGGAGCAGTTGGTTGCCATCGTATCTCATCCATCACCGAGTATCTCCTTGGATACCGTTCCTAGATACGTCGGCCCCACCTATACCGAGATACATCGGCATGGGAACGGTTGGTATGTGAACTACCCTACCCTACCCTACTCGCTCACGGCTAACGCCGTTCGCTCCTTGAGGGTAGGGCTTCCTGCTTCAACGACGCGCTTTGCAGATACAGGCGTATCCACAGGGAGCGCAGTCTCCACAGGCGTTCTTTCGGAGTGCCCCACTCCTACATCTTCGAGACCGCGAGACAGAATCTTCCACGCTGCGTTCGCGTCCCTGTCCGCCTCAAACCCGCAGGCAGGACAGGAGTGTTCACGGACCCACAACGGCTTTCGCGTCGAAACGCCGCATGACGCGCACTCCTTGGTCATCCCTCTCGGGTTGACCGCCACGAAGTGCGTTCCTTCACGCTCGCATTTGTACTCAAGCAACGAGAGGAACGTTCGCCACGCAGCAGACGCCGTGTTGCGGCTGTTCGACGGGGATTCTATCATCCCCTTCACATTCAGGGCTTCGACTGCCACGAGGTCGTATTCCAGAGCGTAGTAGTTAGAGAGCTTGTGCAAGAAGTCGCGGCGCTTCCGTCGGAGGTCGGCGTGACACTCCGCGACTTGACGCCGTTGCTTCTCGTAGTTGTTCGACCCGTGTTGTTTGCGCGAGAGCTTCCGTTGCTCGCGCTCCAAGCGGTCGCGTTCGTCTGAGAGGTCGAGCGACCCGACCGCCGTGCCGTCGGTGTCGTGGGCGTACTTGAGAATCCCCACGTCGATACCGACGCACTTCTCGGGGTTCTCAGGCGGTTCGGGTGGTTCACGGTCCATTTCGACGCCGAACGTGGCGAACCACTCGCCCGTCGGTTCCTTCTTGACCGTGACCTGTTTGAGCGTGGCGTCGTCGGGGATGGCGCGGTGGAGCCGAATCGGGATGTCCGCGAGTTTTGAGAGTGACAGGACAGTCTGACCGCCCTTCTTGTCGAGCTTGAAGCCAGACTGACTGTAGGTGAAACTGCGGAACCCCCGTGGCGGCTTCCACTTGAGTTGGCCGACGCCGTAGCCGTTCTCTTTGAGCGCCGAGAGTCCTTTGAGGTTGTCGAACAGGCGTTCCACGACGGTTTGGAGAACCTTCGAGTACACGTCCGAGAGGCCGTCCCACCACTTCTTGAGGTCGGGGAGTTCCGACCGTAGGGTGGTCATGGACGGCAGTTCACCGTGTTCGTCTTGATACTCGTTGAGACGGTAGAGCGTGTGGTTGTACAGTTGCCGACAAATGTCTCGGTGGCGGTCCAACTCCTCTCGGTGGGCGTCGGACGGCTTGAGACGGTACTTGTAGGCGTAGTACATTCTACTCGCGTTGGTCCTCTACATACTGTTTCAGCACATCCAGCGACACTTGCCCCGTCGAGATGAGGCAGTACGAGTCGTTCCAGAACGAGTCGCCCCACAGTTCGGTCTTGAGTTCGTCCGCGTACTCGTTGCGGATACGGCGGGCGGTCGCGCCCTTGGCCGTGTTGATGAACTTCACGAGGTCTGTGGTTGGCTTCGCTCGGAAGAGGATGTGTACGTGGTCGTCCTCGCCGTCGAGGTTCGTCAGTTCGACACCATAGTTGTCCGTGAACCCGCTGATGACCTCGTGGATGAATTGGGTTCGCTCCTCGGTTAGCACTCCGCGCCGATACTTTGTGGTGAGTATCAGGTGGTAGTGCAGGGAATACGTCGAGTGTGCTCCCGAGTCGAGATCGTACTCCATTGAGTTCGGTCAATATAATACTATCCTACTGTTAAAACGTTGCGACTGCGTGGGTCTGTGGGCCTGTCACCGAATCGTGTATGAGAACTATGCGGCGCTGTATCCCCTCCCTGCTCGCGCCTTCCCTTCGGTCGGCACTCGCTGAGGAAGGGGGCTTAGCACCTACTTTCAGCTAAGTACCAAATGGTATTCTACACAAACTCAGAGTTACTGTAGGATGAGCTCACTGAGACGGGTCTTCAACTGGAGCATTCATGTCTGTCACCTGTATTATGAGTATACTATTTATTTCATCTATACCATCGATAGTTCCAGTAATCTGGAGTTCAGATATTGGTGTTGGACCAACAACAATTACATCATTTTCGCGGAAATTTTGGATGGAGCCTTGAATATGAATTTTCCCTCGGCAAATATTTGGATGATGAACGCTTGAGAGGTTGACTTCCACAACATCCACGTCCTCAATAACCTCAGAGTTCCGCATCAATCGAACAGTTGCTGAATCGTCGATCTGCTCAATTTCAAGTGTTTCGTATGCTTTTGCGGTCGGTTTATACCCTCCTGTTGGACCAGGTACGCCCTCAACAAGCCTGAGAGACTTGAGGTTCTGCATATGATTGTGGACCGTCCCGGAATCCCGGTTTACTTCCATAGCAAGGTCGCCGGTTTTGATTGGATCATTGGTCTGCTGATAGAGGTCAATTAATCCAGAGAGCATCTTTCTTTGACTCGAAGTCAAATTCATTGCAGGTAAATAAACTTATGATTACATATTATAAATACATTACTGTCATACATAGTACTCGGCTCTGCACGTTTAACTAGGATCCAAGAAAACACAGTATTGACAGCCAATTCCGCCGATTACGGACTTCCTATCGTGCACTGATCCACTGGATGACTTCGATTCGCTGTCGTATCACCAAATACAGCACGCCAAAACGTACGTGACAGGTCTTGCTGCGGCCAGCAGCAAGACCGTCACTGGAATAGCACGAGAGGTCCTTCCTGCTGGAAGCGACCGGGCACTCAACAAATTCATCACCGAGTATGATTGGGACGAAGATCAGCTTAACCACGAGCGGTTAGAGGAACTGCAAAATCACGGTGAGACGCGGTGGTCGAAGGACGGCTACATTGTCATCGACGATTCAGTGCTCCAGCGAACCGGGAAGGAACTTCCCGGTGCTGGATCGTTCTATGATCACAGCGAAGGCGAGCCTGTCTGGGGACAAGATCTCGTCTATGCGTTCTATACTGACCACAAAACGTCCTATCCTCTGGCATTTCGCCAGTACGAGAAAGCTGATGACGACGAGGAGGACGTAGAAGCGACGAAGTATGAGCTTGCACAAGAGATAATCACGGAACTCGAAGAAGAGATAGGTGTACCTGCGGTCACCTATCTCTTCGATTCGTGGTTCGCTCACGGTTCTGAGTTGATCAAGCATGTCGAATCCTACCGAAAGGACTGGATTGGACCTCTCCGGAGCAATCGACAGGTCACATTTGATGGCGAAGAGAAGCGGGTCGATGCGTTCGCAGAGAGTATCGACACTGAAGAACGGGAGATTGACGATGAGGTCTACAACATCTGGACGAAAACGCTGCCTGTATCAAAATTGGGTGAGGTCCGGCTGGTAATCACCGAGAAAGAAGTTGACGAGGACGAAGAGAATCCGATCAAGTATTTTGCGACGAACAAGGTTGACGCTCCGTCAGCTCATATCATTCGAAGCTACTCCCAGAGGTGGCGAATTGAGACATTCTTCGAGGACTCGAAAGAGGATCTTGGCCTTGGAGGCTGCGAGGTGCGTGATTCTGACGGTGCCAGTCGGCACTGGCACCTTCAGATGTTGACCTACAGTCTGCTTCGGCTTGGTTCTCCGTCGAGCGTCTCGGAGCGACTCGTCTCGAAAGCCTCGTCGCTCCGAGCCCAGCTTGAACACGGCCTCAAAGAGACGATCTACAACATGTTTTCGTGGGTGCGTGAGCAGCCAGACCGTGATCTTGATGGACTGATGGAAGACATCGACCATCTCTTCCTCCATTCAGAGGGCTCTGAGGGTTGTATATAAACGTGCAGAGCCGAGTATAGTATAGTGTATAAGTCGAATACACCCGTCTTTAGCCGGATGATAAAACCGACAGAACAAGAATTGACATCCTCCTCGCCGTAAACGACAAGACTTCCCGAGCGTTGGGATATTAGGATTTGCAACAACCTGCTCGCTCGGTGCGAAACACCCCGAAGTTTGATTAAACAGGTAGGCTACTGTTCACGGCGGGCAAGGATATCACACAACTTCTCACTAAAATTATATGAGAAAGAATATTATAGCTACGTGAAGATAGTTCTGAGTAGATGTATTCGTGGGTGAGTCGACAACTACGGCGAGCATACGAGCAGGTGCTTCGCCGAGAGGTCGGCGAGGGGCCAACCCACGTCGGCATTATCCAAGACGGCAATCGGCGCTATGCCCGCAAACAAGGTGGCGAAACGCCGGAGGGTCACCAAGCGGGTGCCAATACTTCCGAACAGGTGCTCAACTGGTGTGAAGAGCTCGACATTTCGGAGCTGACGCTGTATGCCTTTTCGACGGAGAATTTCGATCGGCCGCTCAAAGAGCGCGAACCCCTCTTCGATATTATCGAATCAAAGCTCTACGAACTCGCCGATAGCCAGCGAGTACACGACGCTGAGGTCTGTATTCGGGCTCTCGGAGAGATTCAACGGCTCCCCGAGCGAATTCAATCTGCGATTGAGTATGCTGAAACCGAAACAAACCAGTACAGCGGCTTTCGGCTCAATGTCGCCTTGGCATACGGTGGCCGGAACGAACTGCTGCGTGCGGCCTGTGATGTGACCGCTGCCATTGAGGCAGGTGACCTCCGACCCAAGGAGATCGACGTCGAGACCATTGAGTCTCACCTCTACCGCCAGCCGATTCGGGATGTTGATCTCATCATCCGGACCGGCGGCGACGAACGGACCTCGAATTTCCTGCCGTGGCACGCCAACGGCAATGAGGCTGCCGTGTATTTTTGTGCGCCCTACTGGCCGGAGTTCTCGAAAATCGACTTCCTCCGTGGGATCCGCACTTATGAAGCCCGTGAGCACTCTTGGCAGCAGACCAGAATCGAACGGGCAGTTACACTCATTCAAGCTCTCGGTGATATCGAAATCGCTGAAGCTCACGGGATCGGGCGTCGACTTCGCAACCAACTGCCGGATCGCGGAACCGAGAAAGTAACGGACAAACTCCCTATACAGCACGTATCTGAGTCTAAAGAGCCTACTGAGACAGATCAGGCACAAACAGGGCCTGCGGACTGATTCGAATTCATTCTCCTGTTGCCGTCAATGAGACCAGTGTCGAAACACCTTCATTTATACTCTTAGGTGAACTGCCACAGGGTCAAGCCCCGAGGTACTCGCCTTGTTTCCTCTGTAGAGGATTGTTGGTCAGTTCTCAGCAGTTGGAAGTCACAGCCGGCAAAGGTACCACGGACGTATCATCCGATAAACAATGTTCCCAACCAAGACGTTTGTCTCGGAACATTGAACTGCGACCCTGCTACGATAGGTTCGCTGGCGTGACGGCGTCTATTGCTCACGTTGCCGTGCCGCATCCGTGATTTGGTACGGAAGCTATCGGTCGTAGAAGCGCATAGTCAGAGACGTCAGCATCACCGCAATGACTGCGAGTGGGAATGTAAAACCGGGAATCGTGCTTGAGGTTTCGGACTGTGTGTCCGTCTGTCCCTGGTCGTCCTCACTAGAGGTGTCTGTCTGATCACCTTCATCAGGTTCTGGGTCTGGGAGTTCTTCTGTGGCTTCAGGATCTTTGATCTGTCCGGAGGGCTCGTTGGTGTCATTGGGAGTCTCGTTGTCTGTCGTCTCATCCCCGTCAGTATTTTCGTTGTCTGTCGTCTCATCCCCGTCAGTATTCTCGTTGTCACCGACGATGACCTCGTTTGTACTACTAACGCCGAGTATTTCTTGCTCGTTATAGACTGTATTAGTTCCACGGACGTTTGCATAAACTGAATATGACCCGTCAGAAAGTGGGTCTGTAGAAACAGTCGCTGTATAGGAGTCGCCGTTTTCGGAAGCGGTTTCTGTTATCTGTGATTCTTGTCCGGCAACAACAACTTCAACGCGGTCAGCCGTTAAATCGGATCCAGTTTGGCTGAGAGAGATGTCCGCTGTAAATGAGTCGCCAGACGAGACCTGATCTGGCGTGTCAAGATCTACACCATAGCCCTTAATCACCAGTGGATGTATCACTTGCGTCGTTCCTTGTTCTTGCAGGGCAAACATATACGTGCCGGGGTCTTGACCGCTCAGATCGAATGTTAACTTACTATCCCCAGTTCCAGATTCCCGAATTACCGGGGTTTGGCTGGAGTTATATAAATAAACGCGATAGAACTGGTTATCCGGAGCATCAACTGTTAAATCAACACTGCTATCTGGTTCAGCTCTTCCCAGGGCTGATACCTCGTATGTGGTACTCCGAAGCGTGATTTCGCGGGTGGGGGTGTCGACACTATCTGGAGTGCTGAGTTGATAACTAGACTGGGCTACGACTCCTGGCGCAGTAGCCATTAGAATCATAACAGCCACCATGACGAGCAGGATTGATGTGTGACCCGGAATCCGTACCATACCCAGTCTGTCTTACACAGTTACATAACTCTATTCCATATACTCTCGGTCAAAGATTTTGACACTCTGAAGAAACAACTGGTCACATGACCCAGGAAGGGGGCAAGATTCCTGAGTTGACAAAGGGTCGAGTCCGCGAGCATCTCGCGGACGAGACCGATCCGAAGGCGATCAAGCGTCTTACCGCCGCACGAAAATATCTGGAAGAACTCTCCTGATGAGATTGAAGCAAAGTACGGCTGGGATTGCCAGACGGTATACAACGGGTTGAATCGGTTCGAAGAGCGCGGCTTTCAGGCCGCGCTCTACGATGATTGAGTTGAAATCGCCCTCGTCGGTCATAGTGAGATCCTCCTCGCTGTTTACGGCGAGGATGATGTAACTTCGGATAATTGGCTTTAACAATCTAGATTGAATTCAAACAGAAGAGATATTGTCCGAAAAGTTAATGTGATGGCAATGAGACAAGAGGCATATAAATGGCACATTCAAGAGTGTTACTCGTAGTATCAGCATTACTACTAAGCCAGATAGCTGTTGCACCAGCAGTGATCGCGGGGAGTGGAGATCCCACAGGCCTCCCCGACAATCAGATTATTGAGGCTTCCGATGTTGTGAATGTGTGGGACGAGTCAGCACTAAATTATCGAGTGCAAACGGATAATGCGGCACTCCGCGTTCAGAATCCATCCGTTAATGTCAAAGCAGGTTCTCTGGAATCATCACTCGGGAAAGATTTCACAGCAACGTTCAATCAAGGGACGGAGCTCACATTTGAGTACGATACGGGTAACAGTGAGCTCTACGATCAAAACGTGCAAGTTGTGGCTGCACGTGCGGAACCTACAGACGGCACTGCCCCAGATACTTTTTCCGACGCGTTAGATGCTCTCACAAGCGAGAACGCGAATGAAAACGCGTCGTACTACTGGGTGGATCAGGGTAAGCAGTTGAATTCAGACAGTGATGGTGCGACGACGACAACCGAGTTCACGTTTACGCCGCCAAAAGCAGGCCACTACGCATTCTTCATTGCGGCTACTGATGACAATACGGAGATTTCGATTGACCAGAGTAGTCAGAACATCTCAATCTCCGACGACATAACCGTGATCGGTGGTGATGCCGTCACGGTGCAACGTGGTTCCGCAACGGTCGACCGGACAACAAGTAATCCACAACCCGGAGATACAATCAATTTTGACGTTGATGCATCTGAGCAATTGGCCGAATCAGGAGTTACGCATGCCATCGCGGTTTACGACCGAGATACGCTAAGGGATTCGGCACACCTGATCGATATTGACCGGAATAATCTCGACAAAAACTTCAACATTGAGGACGACAGCGAGTTTTTCCACTCGATTGAGAAGGTCGACGGGACAGCGACTGTCGAAGATGGAGCGTCAGTAAATGGGATTGAACTCTCCGACGGGACGGTCTCGCGTTCTGTAGGTTCAGGGGCGATGGTCGACTTTATTGGAGAGGAGCTTAGCGGAAACGTTCCTCCGACGAGTTTTGATAGTTCGCTGAGCACATCGTCTGCTACGGTACTTAACGCATCGATGGACGCAGACGTAGACGAAAGTGGGGATCACACTCTGACTATTGAGACAAATAATGATTGGAGAACAGGAACATACGAGTATGTCTACCTAGGTACAATCGAGAATAACAAAAATGCCGTGAGTAGCCAGACGGGCACGTTCACTCTCGGCGGCGATAATGGCGGCGACGACGATGATAGTGGTAGCAGTGGTAGTAGTGGTGGCGGTGGCGGCGGTGTCGGTGTAGTAGACGACGAGCAAGAAGAACAGCAAGAGGAACAACAAGACGGTGAAGGACAAGAAGAGCAATCACCGACTGTCGAAGAAGTACGTGAAGAGCTTGAACAGACAGAGCCAAACACAGAGTCGCGGTCAGAGATCGCTGATAACGACCCTGATAGGCCCGGAGTGAATATTAATCCTGAAGGGACAGAATCTGTTCGAGAAGTCACTATCAACAACGAACAGGCGAGCGGTAATCTTGATGTGAGAGAGTGGCAGGATCCACCAGAAACAGTTTCACAGTCCGTTTCTGGCGCACTACAAGACGATCAGGAACTCGCCGAAGAAGTAGCAGAGGAAGTAGAAGCAGAAGCAGAGAGTGGCGACGATGGCAGCGATGGCAGTGATAGCAGTGACGGCGATGACAGCGGCGACGCACAAGTTACCTCTGTTGAAGCACAGGTCGTGACCGTCGCAGATATTTCACCGGACTCCGACGAGGCCCGTAATTCTGATGGTGCTGTTACAATGACTGCCGATCGTGACAGGCTTGACAACCCGCAAAATGCAGTGATCGTTCACGAGACTGGAGACAGTTGGGAAACATTAGAAACAACTGTTGAGGAGACGAGCGAGGGCGAAGTAACACTAGAGGCAGATACTGATAGCTTCTCGCTCTTTGCAGTGGCCGAGGTAAACCAGGTTGAAACCCAGTCTGGAACAGATGACGGTGAGGCAGACGACAGTGGGGCAGACGACGAACAAGATGACGGCCCTGGATCAACAGCACTCGTTGGTCTGCTGGTAATAATCGTATTGGCTGTGGTAGCTGTGGTAGGCTACCGACAAATGAGCCAATAACGGGGTTCTCAAACTGTTCGGAGAGGGTGATGATGATTATCTTTTTGTAATCCTCTCGATTCCGTCGGAGTACTCGTCAAACGAGTGAACCGCCCCGGGGTCAAGCCCCAAGGCACTCGGCCTGCTCCGCCTGTAGACAAACCTACTTAATGATATGGAATAGTGTTGAATATCCGGCCAGCTATCGACAGTGGACTGTGGAACGGTTGTCGGATTTACGGAAAATTCGAGGCGAAAGCCTCGCCCTTCAGGGCGGGGATGAAGCCGACTAACAGTATTCAACCACCACCGATGGCATAGACGGGGCTCCAACACAATATTTAACCCATCTGACCATTATAGTATACAGGCACTGTCTAGTTAGCGACCTCCTCAGTTGGCGTTCGATCATCTAGCGATTGATGCGGTCGCTGGCGGTTATAATAATGTACAAACTGCGAACACCAGCGACGAACGCTCGACCGACTGCCCA